>NZ_NIUY01000001.1 GCF_002205795.1 Chryseobacterium sp. VAUSW3
GTAGAGCACATTCTTTTTTTTCTTTTGTTCTTTTGAATAGTATTCAGAAGATCAAATTATTTGAAACAAAAGTTATGCTTACCAACAAAGTACGGACGTACTCAGTCCACCGCCCAGCCCCGGAAACGGCTGTTATTATTCTGAATCGTGGCCACAATGCCGGAAAACCTGTGCGTGAACCTTGCCCGAACTGCTTCATCATCTACTGCGGCAACCAGGAAGAACTCGAAACCGTTTACTGGACCTTTTATGCCCTCTGGAAAAACGGATTCTTTCATCCTTATCTCTGCGGCAGCGTCATCGAAATGCTCCGGCTATTCGAGCTGAAGAAGCTGCTGCAGAACTTCATCCAGCCTGGCATCGAAAAAGCCATCCGCAACCCCGAAATGGTCCACAAAATCAAATCCATCCACGACCTGGAACAGAAGCAAGTAGAACAGTCCAGGTTGCTCATCCAGCTCCGAGCTGCACTCATTCAGAAATACTACTACAGCATCTGAAAACAGAAAATTCCCTCCGGGGAATTTTTTCTGTCTAATTTGATACCCTTTTCATAACTTTGAGAAACACCACAATAAAAAACTATTACAAATGAAACTTGATAAGCTTAATTTACTTTTTGATAATTACTTAATTCAAAATAATAAAAGCTTTATATCATTAAGACAAGCTAATCATTTGATCAAGAACAGCAATGACAAAGATTTATTAAATATTGATTTAAAAAAATTGTTGGAAAGCGGGATTCTTTCAAATTCAATTCAAACCGAAACTACTCCAAAACAGTGGCGAATTTTCCTCTCAAAAAATGTAGATGCTGCGAAAACCTTTAATGATGCTCAGGAATTGCGTCCAGTTAAAAATAAAATGCAGAAACCTTCAGGTTTTCATGTTAAAGAAAAATCTACTGCACTCACCTCTGCTGGCAAGGAATATTACGAGTATGATAAAATCGCCATCATAGCTTTGATAGTTGTTGCAACCTTGATCGGACTGTATTATTTACTACCTGAAAGTGATACTGATTCACAGGATTTTAAAGTAGAAAAATACGCCTCTAATACCGAGACAGTTACCGATAAAACTATTAATACTGATTCGGAAATAACTGCAGAAGAAGTACTGCTGATCCTCTATGAAACAAAGTTTTTATATGAAGAACTTATGTCATTCAAGAATAATGAAGATTTTTATTACTATGGTTTTGATGTAAATTATAAATATAACTCCTGGTTGAAACGTGCAGACGAACTGTCTGATCTAAGGCAGGCAAAATATATTCTTTTGAATTATGGTTTTTCATTGGGTGATTTGCAAATGCTGGGATTGGAATATGTAAAAACCAAAGGTCGAGAAAGCAGATATAGTAATTGGTCAAGAAACAGAATAGAAAACGCCTTGACTCAAATAAAATAGTCTGGCACTTCATTAATCTATATTTCCCACCTAAGAGCGCCCTAAGTCATACTTATTTCACCCCTTTTAACAAACGAGCGAAAACGGACGCAGAAAAAATCTAAGCCATAAAAAAAGCCTGTCATGACAACAGGCCGGTTAACCAATAAAATTCTACTTAGGGGACTTAAGTGCTATTTCACAGCTTCTTCAGCTGGATCTTCCAGGGCTTTTCCGGGAATTTTTCCGGATTTTTCGCCGTACTCTTCTGAGCTGACTGCCGTCTGGCTCACCGCGCTGATGATTGTGCCGCCTAAAAGCAAATATCCTCCGATGGTAATAACTGCTGCAGGAAGAACCACCGGCGCAGCCACCAGGGCACCACCGACCGCCGACAGACCCAGTCCGATATTCCGTGCAATTCGAAACCACTTTGGTGTGGGTGCAGCCATTCGGCTGACTAAATTCAGATTTCTATTTTTCATGATCCTGATTTTTTGTTTGGTTAATTTCTAATTTGTTCATCCGTTGTTCCAGATATTCGACTTTCTTAGTGAGGATATCATAAGAAGTTCTGAATTCTGTTTTGATAATTAGAGCCATGGTCTTGACTTCCGACATATCTCTTTCCATACTCTTGAAATCGGTGTGCAGCTGCTTAATAAAGTAGGCCACAATCCCCAACAGAACACTGCTGATAAAACCGAAGAGAACACTTAGTGTTAATTCATTAGCCATAATTTTCCGGTTTTAAAATTGAAAATTGTTCTGAATCTCAATCTGATTATCCTTGCTTTTGGCTGCCGCCAAAAGTTTGGGGTAAACCTGCCGGTACGCATCCCGGCTCTGCAGAACCTGATAATCTCCGTCCTTCATGATGTAACTTAACCCGACGAGCGGACAACCGGCTGTGTGTTGGATCGTGTTTCCTGTATGGATATACACCAGGTCGAAAGTCGGCAGATCATCAATTTCAATCATGCCCTGATGCATTTGTCCGTACTTCTGGGAATACGTTCTGTTCATTCCACCGGTGGTGTTGATTTTAAGCTGAAATTTCCCTTCGGGAATCGCAGTCCTGCCTTTGATCTTAACCTGGCGAATCTTATCTTCCAGGAGGAAGCATTGAAAAATGCCGTCAATATAAAGATGGGAAAGGGTGCTTTCTTTTCCCTGGGCTACTCTTATTATTTTAGTTTTCATATTTTGCTGAATTTGGATTTTTGAAATGAGTGATAAAAAAAAGGCTTCCATTTTCTGGAAGCCCTTTCATGATCACATCCTAAAACACTTCCTCAATTTTGAGACAGTTACCGGTCGCGAAGGGGTAATAAACTCCGTTTACTTCCTGGAAAAACTCGATTCCGATACACTGAAGTACAGAAACGGTATTGTCCAGAGTTGGTAAACCTGGCAAATCTGCCGTAATGGTATCACCGGAATAACTTTCATTAAGCGGGATAAAAGGTGATCTGGCAACTACACTCAGCTCATTGTTCACCGCGTCGTCCGGTTCATAAGTTCCGGTTATCGGGTTATACGAAAAGTCTGCGATAACTGCCAAAGCATGGAGCAAACGGAAGTGCGAAGCACCTGCAGGAGCAGCGATCAATTCGATTGGTATGAACTCTTCTACAATGAAATCTGCAGTATTTCTTGCAGGATCATGATTCACCTGATATGGAGCATTGAAAACACCGTTGATCGATTGGTTCTTGTTGAACTCAAACCCATTCAGATAATTTCTCTGAGTGGAAATCTCTACCTTTCGGTAACCTCTGGCTTCCGTTCCGTCCTCCAGGTTGATCTTTTTCATGATTGAAGTTAATCTGCCTGTTACTTGAGTATCAGTAAATTTCCCCATCAGCTGGGAAAGAGCGGTTCGCACTGCTTTCCCGGCGATGGCACACCCACCGAACTCGTTCATGTTTTCGCGGGTACGCTCAAACTCCGGAGCAGTTTTAACCTGTTCTGCGGTGGGTCCGCCCACCATGCCGGCAAAAAATCCTTTTTGCCCTTTGATTTTGAAATGTCTAACGTCGCCTATGGTTCCGACGTATTTCATGAGACCTTTTTGTCTTGCCATGATATTAAATTTTGTAATTGATAATTTGAAGAAAAACACTGTTGTCTAGACAGTTATAAATTTCTTGAATTATCTTTACAAAACCAATAGTTAAAATACAGTAAATCAACGTATTACAATGAAATTAACCCAAAATACACTACCATGAACGTCAGCAAAACAGTAAATCCGTCAGCAAAGTATTTCCAGATTCCGGGGATAATTACCGAAACCCACTGGATTGTGGAAAGAGTTCTGGATGGAGATACCATTATCGCAAAAGAAGAATTCGGTCAGGAAAGCAAAGAAATCCGACTTTACGGCCTCGATGCACCGGAAGTGCACATGAGCCGGAAAATGCGCGAGGATGAAGCGAAAAGCCACCTGCCAGCAGCTTTACTGCTGGAGCTCGGACTGCAGAGTTTAGATTACGTGCTCCAGGTGTGTCCACCTGGAACCCGAATCACACTCCTGACTGAAGCGAAACATCAGCTGGACTTCTGGCTGCGCCAGTTGGCCTATGTCATTCTGCCTTCCGGCAAATGCCTGAACGAGCTTCTAATGGAAAATGGCTGGGCAAAAGCCAGCCATTCTTATTATTGTTCGATGCTTACTGAATATCAATCTTTAAATTTCGAGGCAAAACAACACGAGCAGGGAATCTACCTGTTTACTGAAAATTTTTAAAATGTTGTACCTATGTTGTACCCATGATACTAAGTACGTAAAAAAACCCCGTAGTTAAAGGCGTGATTCCAAGTACTTCTGCCATTCCCAGGTGGTGCGCAAAGCTTCCTCTAAACTTGTATCAGCTTTCCAGCCAAGTTCTTTTTCCGCTTTATCGGCGTTGGCATAAGCAATGGTAATGTCTCCTGCCCTTCTTTCACAGATCTGGTAAGGAACTTCAACCTGATTTGCGTTTTCAAAGGCCTGCACCACTTCAAGTACCGATGATCCTTTACCGGTTCCCAGATTGTAAATATCAATTACGGTATCGTCGTTTGAAGCGATAAGTTTCTGCAAGGCTTTCACATGGGCTTTCGCTAAATCTACCACATAAATATAATCTCGGATGGCGGTGCCGTCTGCGGTGGGATAATCATTGCCCCAGATATTCAGTTTTTCCCGGATTCCGGAGGCGGTTTGGGTAACATAAGGCACCAGATTATTCGGCACCCCAATCGGCAGTTCACCCAGCAGTGCGGTAGGATGCGCTCCGATCGGATTGAAATACCTTAAAAGCGACACTTTTCTGTGATAAGCCGTAGCGAAATCCTTCAGAACCTCTTCACCCATCTGTTTGGTCTTGCCGTAAGAGGATTCCGGAGTTTTCAGCGGCGTATTTTCATCAATCGGCTGCTGGTCTGCCTGTCCGTACACTGTACAAGAAGAGCTGAAGATAAAGTTCGAAATATTTCTGGCCTTGAATTCCTGCAGAATATTGATCAACGAGAACAGATTGTTTTCGTAATAATCAAGCGGTTTTTCCTGGCTTTCGCCCACTGCTTTGTACGCAGCAAAGTTAATGCAGCCATCGATTTCATAAGCATCAAAAACCTGGGTAAGCAGTTCTTTTCTTTTCAGATCAAAGGGAAAAAACACCGGTCTTTTGCCGGCTACTTTCTCGATATTGTCTAAGATAAACTTTTCTGAGTTCGATAGGTCATCAACAATGATGACCTGAAAATTATTTTTTAAAAGTTCTACAACAGTGTGTGAACCGATATAACCTAGTCCGCCGGTAACGAGTATTGTCATTGAATTTGATTAAAGTGGGTATTAAGATTCAGCACTCATAAATTCCAGAACTGCGTCGGTAATATATTTAAGCTGTTCTTCATCAAGTTCCGTATGCATCGGAAGCGATATTACTTCATTTAAAAGTCTGTCAGTATTTGCAAAATCTTTGTCATCACTATCCTGGAAATAAGCTTTCTGTTTTCTTAAAGCCACCGGATAATAAATCATAGCCGGGATTTCTTTTTCGGCTAAAAACTGCTGAAGTTCGTTTCGTTTACCGTTCAGGATTCTTAAGGTGTACTGGTGAAAAACATGGGTTGAATTTTCCGCTCTTTTCGGGGTTAAAATATTCGGGTTTCCGGCGAAAGCTTCATCGTAATAATCTGCAGCTTTTCTTCTGGCTTCGTTATACGTGTCCAAAAGCGGAAGTTTTTTTCTTAAAACGGTCGCCTGAATACTGTCTAAGCGCGAATTCACTCCCACCTCATCATGGTAATATCTTTCGTACATGCCGTGGTTTACAATCCCGCGGATTTTGTGCGCCAGTTCATCATCATTGGTGAAAATTGCACCACCATCACCATAACAACCGAGATTTTTTGAAGGGAAAAATGAAGTCGTTCCGAGGATTCCCATGGTTCCGGATTTCTTTACCGTTCCGTCTGAAAAAGTAAAATCTGCGCCAATGGCCTGTGCGTTATCTTCAATTACAGCAAGGTTGTGCTGTTTCGCTACCTTTAAAATTTCTTCCATGTTCGCACACTGCCCGAAAAGATGCACAGGAATTATGGCCTTGGTTTTCGGCGTGATGGCTGCTTTCAGTTTTTCCACATCCATCGTGAAGGTTTCGTAATCTACATCAACCAAAACAGATTTCAGTTTCAATAAATGAATTACTTCTACAGTAGCTGCAAAGGTAAAATCGGCGGTAATCACTTCGTCGCCTTCCTGTAAATCCAGCGCCATAAGCGCGATCTGCAGCGCGTCGGTCCCGTTTGCACACGGAATTACGTGTTTTACATCCAAATAAGTTTCAAGCTCAGTTTGAAAAGATTTTACTTCGGGCCCATTGATGAATGCGGCAGAATCCAACACATTAAGCACCGCATTATCTACATCAGATTTTATCTTGTAATACTGACTTTGAAGGTCAACCATTTGAATTTTTTTCATATATACTATATTTTTTTCCTGTTTCAACGTTCTGATTTAGCAACTGTTAAAAATTCAGATTTAAGGCAGTTGCGAAAAGAATATTACCAACAGAATATTTGCTCAAATTTAAGAAAATTAAATTTTGGACCGAAGGAAAAGTCAATATGTTTTCAGTAAAGATTTCGTTAAAAAACATCATTCATTAAGAAAACCTTAAAAAATTACGTCAATTAAAATTTAAATCAACAATAAAGAAGAAATTTTCATCATTTTTATTAATTTTGTCTGAATTTAATAAGCTAGAAAATGATTAAAAAAATACTATCGGTTCTTGTTCTTATCGTTTTTACTTTTGCCAGCGGGCAGACCGAACTGGTTTTTGTTTTCTTTAAAGACAAACCGAACAAAGCGGCGTTTTACGCAAATCCGCTGAGCGAGCTCTCACAGAAATCCCTGGACAGAAGAGCAAGATACGGCATCGCACTGAATGATCAGGATGCACCATTAGAACAGTCTTATGTTCAATACATCAGGAATCTAGGCTTTACGGTAACCGATTACTCGAAATGGATGAACGGCGTAGCAGTAAATGCAACTAGCGCACAGATTACCACACTGCAGGCACAGCCCTATGTTCAGTCGGTGGAACGTTTCATTAAACATCCTACAGACGGTGGCAAAACCGATATTAAAAAGGTGAATAAGTTTGAAATATTCAATAATACGATCGGTAAAACAGATTTTAATTACGGCGCCGGGCTTGCCCAGATTAACCAAATTAATCTAAGGCCGCTTCATGTGGCGGGATACACCGGAACCGGAGTAACCATCGCGGTAATTGACACCGGATTTCCGACCGTAAATACAGGAACCGCCTACGCAAGAATCCGAAACAATGGGCAAATAAAAGGCGGCTACAATTTCATCAGCAAAAACAACGATATCTACAGCACTTCTTTGAACAATCATGGCTCTTACTGTCTTGGTGTAATTGCAGGATACGTTCAGAACCAGTATGTAGGTTCAGCGCCCGATGCAGATTTCTACCTTTATGCCACCGAAGATGCGTATAATGAAATTCCCGAGGAAATGATTTACTGGACAGAAGCCGCCGAAGAAGCCGACAGAAAAGGGGTAGATGTTATTTCGACATCACTGGGATATTATGATTTTGACGATAGCCGGTATAATCTCCTGTATTCAGATATGAACGGTACCACTTCCTTTATTGCAAGAGCCGCGCAGATTGCTTCAGAAAAAGGAATTTTTGTTTTGGCGGCGGCAGGAAATGAAGCTCAGAAACCCTGGAAATATATCATTACTCCCGCAGACAATGAAAAAGTTTTCACCATAGGAGGAGTAACGTCAACAGGTGCAAGTTCGTCTTTTTCGTCGCACGGGCCCAATGCTGCAGGCGTGATAAAACCTGATGCCAGCGCCCGGGGAACCGGCACTGCGATGGGATATAATAACGGAGCGACTTCGGGAAGCGGAACTTCCTTTGCAACTCCGCTTGCCGCGGGTGGTGTTGCATGTCTGATTCAGGCAGTTCCTTCCAAATCTTTGCCTGTTTTAAAGGATTTGCTTCGTGAAAATGCGTCGCTTTATCCCAACACTACTCCACAGATGGGTTACGGCATCCTGAATTTTAACGAAACCCTTGCTGATGCAGTGCTGGCCACTGCAGAAAACAATCTGAAATCTAAAATTAAAATCTATCCGAATCCTGTGATTACTGATTTTAGCATTGAGACTTCGGAAAAAATACTTTCGGTGGAAATGTATGATGTTTTAGGAAGAAAAGTTCAGCAACTGCAGAATACCAAAACCAACAATATTGCAAAATTTGGGAAAGGTATTTACTTTGTTAAAATAAAAACCGAAAAGAACGAGTACATCGAAAAACTCATCAAACAGTAAATAAAAAAGACCTTCACACGATGGTCTTTTATTATTGAGTTACGCTGAATTTCGGCTTGCATTAATATTCCCAAACAGCGAGCGCATTACGAGTTTTTCGTAAGCTTCCCGGTTGCCCTCATCCTTCTGGATTTTCATCAGCGCATATTGCTGGATACTGAGCAGCGGCAACACAATTTTCTCGCGGATTTTCACCGATTTTCTCGAAAGTGGCTCCTCTTCCATCAGCATTCTAAATCCCGTCAGCTCAAGCATCATGGACTTCGAAAGTTCAAATTCATCAAAAAGAATATTCCAGAAACTGCCGAACTTTCTGTTATTTTTCATGTAATACGTAAGCGGAAAATAAGACTTATTCATGCTCATCATGGAATTCAGCACTAAAGTTTTAAAGAAATCTGATCCTTTGTAAAGCGATTTCACCTCTGCGAATCTTCCCTGATTTTTGAGTTCATTCAGCGCAAAACCGAATCCGAAAAACCCGGGAACATTCTGTTTCAGCTGACTCCACGAACCTACAAACGGAATGGCGCGCAAATCCTCAAACTTCAGCTCGTTGCTACCGCCTCTTTTGCTTGGCCGGCTTCCGATATTGGTACGTCCGTAATATTCCAGCGTGCTCATTTCCTGCAGATACGGCACAAACATGGGGTGCGCCTTTAAATCCGAATATTTTTTAAAACTGATATCCGCCAGTTCCTCGATGAGCTGCCTTTCTTTTACCGTTAAATCTTTTTTAGAATTTTTAAAGACATCATTTTCAATTCCGGCAGTTAAAAGCTGTTCGAAGTTGTATTTTGCCTGGTCTTTGTTCCCGAAAACACTCGTTATCGTTTGTCCCTGAATGGTAAGTTCAATTTTATTATTGGCAATTGTTTTTCCTTGGGAAGCATAAAAATCGTGGGTTTTTCCGCCACCACGTGCCGGCGGGCCACCGCGTCCGTCGAAGAAAATGACTTTAATATTATTCTCATCTGAAATTCTGGTGAGCTGTTCTTTGGTTTCATAAATTTCCCAGTTGGCCTTCAGATATCCGCCGTCTTTTGTTCCGTCGGAAAAACCGAGCATAATCGTCTGTGCATTCCCTCGTCTTTCCAGATGTTTTCTGTACGCCGGAAGTTCGTAAAGTTCCTTCATCACCTTTTCGCCCGCATCCAGACCTTCCATGGTTTCAAAAAGCGGAACAATATCGATATTGATTTCCTCCTCGCTGTACCCGCAAAGCCTGAACATTCCAAACACATTCAGCACATCTTTCACCTCATCAGAATTTGAAATAATGTACCGGTTTAAACCTCTTTCTCCGTTTTTTTCCTGAATACTTCTGATATTGCAAATATTCTGAAGTGTGTCTTTTGTAATTCCGCTGAAATCATCGGGATTTAAAACAGTTTCCGTTTCCAGCAGCCATTTCAGTTTATCTTCTGTGGTGATATTTTTCAGATCAAGACCGGACTTTTCACCGATGATTTCGTCGATCACCTGCTGATGGATCCTGCTGTCCTGGCGCACATCCAGCGTTGCGAAGTGGGTGCCGAATATCTGTACACGGTCTTTGTAATCCTCCAGCAGATTATGGAAAAGTCCGTTATGCTGTTCTGTAAGAATTTTTTCAGCTTCACTGATTCTGCTCAAAATATGCCTGGTTGTAATGTTTTGGTTCTTGAAAATCGCATCATAAAGTTCATGGCTCAATTGTTCCAACACCTCGGAAACTCCTCTGAAGCTTAATCTTCTTCTTAAATTTTTCAGGTGTTCGTAATAGGATTTAAGGATTGAGAAATGCAGTTCCTGTGCGACTTTCTGGGTGATCTTCGCAGTAACGAAAGGATTTCCGTCGCGGTCGCCGCCGGGCCAGAAGCCTAACTGGAAAATATCGTGAGGCAGCTTGAAATCTTGAGTTCCAAAGGAATTTTTAATCTTTCTGTACAATTCACCAAGAGAATCATAATACACGTACCGCAGGTAAAAAATAATACTCATCGCTTCGTCGAGCGGCGTGGGTTTTTCGCGGTTCAGGAATGGTGTTTTACCAAGCTGCTGCAAAAGCATATCGATTTCCGTCACCGAATCTTTCATAATGGCTGACCGCAGATCATGCAGAATCCGCTGTACGGAATTGGGATAAAACTGGGTTGGATGCGCCGTAAACACAACCCGTACCGCAAAATCCCTCATTTTATCGCGGGTAGCCGTTACAAGATGTTCCTGCAATGCCCGCTCGTGAAGCTGATGAAGTGTTCCCGTTTCGCTCGGAGGATGGAGTTCGCAGAAAGCCGCATCTTCAATACTGTCGAAAAGCACTACCTGTCTTTCGATATACTGAATGATTTTGAAGAGAAGTTCAGTCTTCTGCTCTTCGGTTTCGAGTTCGGTGTGTTTGGCAAAAAACTCTTCTACAATTTCTTCAGGACTTTTCCCCTTTTCATAACCAATTTTGCTTTCTTCATAAAGAAAAGGCAGCAACATGCCTATATTGGTCATTTTGTCGTACGGCAAACTCATGAAAAGTGAGTTATAAATCTGAAACTTGTTTTCGACGAGCTGTCGGAATTTTTCGGTTTTTTCTTCGTTTTGCATAAACAAATTTAGTTCTTTTTGAAATTTATTTGCCTTAAGATTCATTAAATTAAACAAATCACAACGGAAAAACCGTATCTTCATGTTATGAAATTTACAGCTGTTTTATTACTTTTTGTATTCTCGTTTATCACAGCGCAGAAGGGATTTGAAATTTCAGACCACAAGAAAACAGTTATTCCCTTCCAGCTCATCAACAATTTAATTTTTGTTCCGCTCAACATCAATGGTGCTGACCTTACCTTTCTGCTCGATTCCGGGGTTAACGAAACCATTCTTTTCAGTTTAGAAAACAAGGATGTAAACTTTAATGACATTGAAAAAATAAAATTTTCGGGCCTTGGCGAAAGTAAGGACATCGAAGGTTTACGATCCGACAACAATATTGTGAATATCGGCAAGAATTATAAAGATTTCAAGCACACCGTTTTTATAATTCTGGATGAAAGCATTAATTTTTCTTCGCATGTTGGGATTCCGGTCAATGGGATTATCGGTTATCATTTTTTTAAAAATCATCCGGTTGAAATTGATTACATCCGCAAAAAAATTACAGTTTACAGCGATGATGAAACCTTCAGAAAAAGAAATAAAAAATTCACACCATTTCCCATTACCATTGAAGGTAACAAACCCTACCTCATCGCCGGCGTAGAAATGACAAGTCAGAAAGTTGATTCTAAACTTCTTGTAGATTTGGGAAACAGCGACGCGATCTGGCTTTTCCCGAAACTGATTAAAGATTTTGTGTACAACCGCCCGAATATTGATGATTACTTGGGACAGGGTTTTAACGGCGACATTTTTGGGAAACGAAGCCGGATTCACCGTTTGTATATCGGCGATTTCGTTTTCGAAAAACCTTTAACCGCAATGCCAGACGAATATTCTATTCAGAATTTAAAGTTGGTTCCTGATCGGAAAGGTTCTATCGGGAGCGATGTTTTGCGGAGGTTTACTGTACTTTTCAATTATCCAGAGAAAAGGATTTATTTCAGAAAAAATGCCAACTTCAAAGATCCGTTTCTCTTTAATAAAAGCGGCCTTGATATTCAGCACGACGGCATGACCTGGGAAAGTAAGTTGGTAAAGGTGGAAACACAAAAAAGTTACAGTAGTAGCGATGGAATAAACGTTTATGATGCGAAAGAAGGCTTCCAGTACAGTTTCGTACTCAAACCGAAATATTCCGTCGCCGGTTGCAGGCCCGATTCCCCATGTTTTGTGGCAGGCCTGAGAAAAAACGACAAAATCATCAGCATCAACAGAAAAAATGCTGGAAGTTTCACATTGCAGCGCATTAATAATTTGCTGAGAAATGAAGACGGCACCAAGGTAAATTTTGAAGTGGAAAGAAACAGCCAGATCCTGAATTTTCAAATCATATTAAAAGATCCAATTCCGTATCAAGATGAAAATTGAAGAAACCGCCATCGACCATATCCGGGCAAGACCGAGATTTAAAATTTTTACTGAAATAAGCAGAGAAAATTACACCACATTTCTTAAACATTTTCTGGCTTCCAGATCCGATGAATTTTCCGGAAATATCAATCCGGAAACTGCCGTGATTACCGTAAAAACCGGCCAAGACGATTATTGGAAACCCTGCCTGGCGCTGCGTACAGAAACCGAAGAAAATAAAACAGTGATCCGCGGTGTTTTCGGGCCAAGTTCTGCAGTGTGGACTTTCTTTATGTTTCTTTATTTTATTTTTGCGATTTTGTGGATGGTTTTTATCACGATTTGGTTTGTGGAAAAACAGATTAAAAGCAACGATTTTCCTTGGGCGCTGCCCGTTTCCTTTATCATGCTTTTCTTGCTCCTGGGAACATACCTGGCTACAAGACTCGGCCAGCAGAAAGCCAAAACCGAAATGCAGAAACTCAGAAAATTTGCCGAAGAATCAATTACGGAATTCGAAAAGTAACGGGCTATTCTTCCACTGACGAACGGGCTTCCACTTCTTCCCTGTTTTTCTGTTCTCTGAGAATTTTGGCGAGATGGGGTTCTATTATTTCCTGCATTTCTTCGAGAGAAATGTCATTTGACGCTGGATCATTGATGAGATTTTTCCACGGTTTTTTGCCGCCCCATTGATAATCACCAAAAACGATTACCGGCGTTCCGTTTGCTTTCAGCGTTGCACCGCCTTTGTTCAGAATCCACGTGTCCACCCAATTGTAGAGGTATTTTGCATCATTCATCAGCAGCCTGAGACAGGAATGCGATGCCGGGAAACCGGGCAGGTCATACTGGTGCCACCCAATCCCAAGCGTGTTGTGCACATTTACATTAAACGGGAGTTTCCAGTCACTGTCAACAGTAGAAATCGCCAGTTCTTTTTTCCAGTTTGCAAACATAAGCCCACGTTTGGTTTGCGCAGATTTCTTTCCCATACTGGTGGGTCCCCATTTAATCAGCTTACCGCTTTCATACAATGCATAAGCCTGAATGGGATAAGAAAAAAACACCATTTTCTTCACCTCTTTCAGGGTTTCGATATTTTTCGGAAATGGCGAATAAGCCATTAAAGTATGGTCGAATATATCAGGAACTGCAAGCGTATCGGCACGCCATTTATTTTTGGAGTCCAGCCGGTTTAAGGCCAGAATCGTATAGCGTTCCTCCTCTGAAAACTCTTTATTGAAAGCCGCCATGGCGGAATCTTTCTTTTTTGTGGGAAAAATGAAAGCGCTATAGGTAATTTGAGGTTTAATTTCTTCAACCTTCTTTACGGTGTCATTTTTAATGGTTTCGGAAGAAGGATTCTTCACATTCCCTGAAATGTGATTGTCTTTTTTACACTGTACAAGAACTGCAAGAATAATTATTGCAAAAAATAAATTTAAAAATCTGAAGTGCTTCATAAGGTCTGCAGGCATAATTTATCGGTTTCAGGTAAACTTTGCAAGAACAGTACCAAGAACAAAGGATTTCTTGAAATATCATAGAACACTTAAGGCAAAGAAGAGCGATCTGTTTTTATCTTTTGTACATCTCCAGATACCGCTCCGCAGACTTCTCCCAGGAAAAATCATAATTCATGTTCGATTGTACAAGGCTCTGCATCAGTTCTTTATTGTGATAAATATGAAGCGCACGATGAATAGCATGTACCGCATCTTTGGCCGTAGCCGCACCGAAATTAATTCCGCTGCCGCCACTTGAAACATCTTCTACGGTATCGCGTAGACCACCGGTATAACGCACGATCGGCACAGTTCCGTAACGCATTGCATACATTTGGTTCAACCCACAGGGCTCTACACGCGAAGGCATCAGCAAGAAATCAGATGAAGCATAAATTTTATGAGAGAGATATTCTTTATACCCCAAATCAAGCGCAAAATTTGAGTAGGATTGGGTAAGTTCGTTTAAGTGATATTCGATATTTTTGTCACCGGAACCTAGAATAATGATATTCAGTGCGCCATAGGTCTCCTGTATGCTTCTCCAGACGATATCCGGCAGCAAATCTGCACCTTTTTCTCCGGCAAATCTTCCGATAAAACCAAACAGAGGCAGATCCGGATCCAGATTATATTCTTTACAGAGGGCAATTTTATTCTTCTGTTTACCGATCACCACATTTTCTTCTGAAAAATTAAAATCTAAAAACGAATCAGTGGCGGGACTCCACACCTCCACATCAATTCCGTTGATGATTCCATAAGCTTTTGCATGTTCCTGACGCACGAGCCCTTCAAGACCTCGGAAACTTTCGAAAAGTTCGTGCAGGTAACCTTCGGAGACCGCATTGAAGGCGTGGCAGCACTTAATCATCGCCGCCAAAGGATTGATGAACCCATTCCAGTCGAGCAGTCCCCACTCTTCGCCATAAAACCACGGAAAATAACCCGACATTTCCCAGTTCATCTGTCCCTGGTATTCGCCATTGTGAATCGTGCCGATCGTTTTTACGCCTTTCAGAAACCGGAATTCGGGACAGTTTTCAATCATGAATGGAACGAGACCGGTATGGTAATCGTGGCAATGTAGAATATCGGGGCGAATTTTCATTGCGGTAAGCCAGTGAAGAACGCCGTGCTGGAAAGCAAGAAATTGCTGGCTCTCGTCCCAGTATCCGTAAGGATTATCACGGTCCAGAAGTCCGGGGATCTTCACCAGATAAAGATCAAATCCCAAAACTTTCGATTTTTCCTTCATCACCTGTACCTGAAAAGTGTGGTGGCTCTGATGAATCCAGCCATCGAAAACAATTTCAAACTCGTGTTCGTGAACAAAAATTTTGTTATACCATGGCATCACTACGCTGGCTTCAATTCCCTGAATTCTGTTGAGATATTTAGGCAATGCACCCACCACGTCTCCCAGACCGCCAACTTTTGCAACCGGGTAACATTCCATGGAAAGATTAAAGATTTTCATATAAGATTTTCAGACGAAAGTTGTAAGTGCAGATTTAGAATTTAAATAGTTCTTTATCTACTTTTTAGAGGCAGATTTTGCTTTTTTTAGATTCTGAACAGATTTTTTCTGCTTTAAAACCACTCCGGCAAGCGGTGGCAATGTCAGCACGATGGCATTGGGGCGATACATCCACTCGTCGTCTTCTTCATCTACAACTTCAGCTTTTACGCCGCTACCACCATATTTCTCATCATCAGAATTCAGAATTACCTCCCAGTTCGTCCCTTCATTCACGCCTATTTTATAATCGAAAACTCTGGGAGTAAGATTCAAAACCGTCATGGTAACATCATCCTCTTTCTTCCCTTTTCTCAGATAAATAAAGATTGAATTATCACCATCATTGGCTTCAACCCATTCGAAACCTTCGGGTTTAAACTGGTTTTGGTACAGTGAAGTTTCGGTGGTATAAATGGCATTCAGATCTTTTACATAATTCTGCATGCCTTGGTGAACAGGATATTGCAGTAAATGCCAGTCGAGACTTTGGGTATAATTCCATTCCGCGGTTTGGGCAAATTCATTACCCATAAAGAGAAGTTTGGCTCCCGGATGGGTGTACATATAAGTGTACAACGCCCGCAGATTCGCAAATTTCTGCCATTCGTCTCCAGGCATTTTGTAAATCAAACTCGATTTACCGTGTACGACCTCATCGTGGGAAAGCGGCATCATATAATTTTCATTATACATGTACATCGATGCGAAAGTAAGCTTGTTATGCTGGTATTTTCTGTTGATTGGGTCTTCCTTGAAGTATTTTAAGGTATCATGCATCCAGCCCATCATCCATTTCATTCCGAAACCGATTCCGCCATCATGCACGGGTTTTGTAAGCATCGGAAAATCTGAACTTTCTTCCGCAATGGTCATGATATCGGGAAACTCTTTGTAAACTGCAGTGTTGAATTCCTGCAAAAACTGCTTCGCTTCGAGATTTACGTTTCCGCCTTCTGCATTCGGCTCCCATTCGCCTTCGTTTCTGGCATAATCCAGAAAAAGCATCGAAGTTACTGCATCTACGCGAAGCCCGTCGGCATGATACCTGTCGAGCCAGAACATCGCGTTGGAAATAAGGAAAGATTTCACTTCAGGTCTGCCGTAATTAAAGATATGCGATTTCCATTCGGGATGGAACCCTTTTCTGGGATCTTCATGCTCGTAGAGATAAGTCCCGTCAAAAAAATGCAGTCCGTTAGCATCGCCCGGGAAATGTGACGGAACCCAGTCGAGGATAACGCCAATTCCGTTTTTGTGAAGTTCGTCAATTAAAAACATGAGATCCTGTGGTGAACCAAAACGTGAAGTGGCCGCGAAAAAACCGGTCACCTGATAGCCCCAGCTGGGATCATACGGATATTCCATCACTGGCATAAATTCCACATGAGTGAAATTCATTTCCTTTAAATAAGGCACCAGCCGTTCTGCAATTTCACGGTAACTGAAAAACCTGTTGGGGTCATCAACACCACGCATCCATGAGCCTAAATGCATTTCGTAAACCGAAAGTGGTGCTTCAAGATTATTCTTTTTCCAGCGGTTTGCCATCCATTTTTTGTCATTCCATTCGTACCATGTTGTTGAAATGATGGAACTGGCCTGAACATTCTGCTCCCAGCTCAGTGCAAACGGGTCACCTTTTTCCAGAAGAACTCCCTTGTTTGAACGGATGGCGTACTTATAGAGATTTCCCCAGTTGAGGCCGGGAATAAAGCCTTCCCAAATACCGGATTCATCCCATCTTGGTAACAGTTTGTGTGTTTCTGAATGCCAATTATTAAAGTTTCCTATTACAGAAACTTCTTTCGCAAACGGTGCCCAGACTGCAAAATAAACGCCGCGTTTTCCGTTAACTTCTACACTGTGGGAGCCGAATTTATCGTAAAGTCTGTAATGCTTGCCTTCTCGAAAAAGATAAATGTCGTGATCTGTAAACAACGAATGAGGAATAACTTTTTCCATGGTTTCAGGGATTTCAGTTTTTGAATGGTAAGTATGAAACAACTTTACTTTAATCCATCAAATATATCCAAATTTACGGTAAAAAGCTTAGAAAAATCTGTTAAAACTGATTTAAACACTAAGTATTTTCACTAAAAATACATGAAAATATCAACTGAACCTTATTACCATCACTCAATATAGAAATCCCAGAACATTGTAACGACACGGTATTAAAGTGAAATTTACGCTTCGTTCACTTTCGGTACTTTCACGGCAAGTTCGTACACATTGCCACGCATCAGGAATTTAATTCTTTCTCTGGTAGTAACCGTGTTCACTTCGCCGTCTTTCAGCACAATAATCCGGTCTCCTGTTGCGATATTCTGATCTGAAAGCCAGTCTTCCGGAGCTACATCATTTTCGAGTTTTTTCATTTCTTCCAGAATTTCCTCCGCCATTTCCTGGAAACCTTCCTCGTAGGAATACAGTACTTTATATTCCGGATCCAAACCTACTTTAAAGGTTTTCTTTTCAGCAATAAGGTTGGCTTCCGAATTCGGCATCGGATTATCTGAACCATCGGTAAAACCTACTTCAATAAGTTCGCCGTTGTGTTCCGCAGCATAATCCAGAATATCCTGATACGTTTCGAAATTGGTTACAACGGTATATTCATCATATTCGTAGCGCTGTAGTCTTTCATTCTTGTCCATAATTATTTAATTTTTAATGTTAGTGATCTTTTTTATCAGTAATTTCTTCCTTTACCTCGTGCCACTCGTTGTCTTTAAGATTGGCTTCTATTCTTTCGACTTTAAGACTTTGCCTTAGATAGGCGAAAAGACTCATATATACATTGGCGATAAACACGACTGCAAAAAATGAAATCAGATAGCCCCGCCAGTCATCAAAAAGAAGCTTGTAGCTTGTGATAATTATAAAAAATGCGGTTACATAGTGACTGAAACAATATTCGCAAGTAAAGAGATAGAAAAATTTTCGCTGATAGAGCTTTTTGCATTCCTTCGATTTCCTGACACAGTACTCTCTGGGCTCTCTGAAAATCTCTTCATGCGTTACCGTCCACGCAATACATGCTACCGGAACGGCGAGAATTAAAAGCCATAAAAGCTGTTCGTAAAGAAAGTTCATGCTGAAATTTTCTTCTAAACTTCAAAAGTAATGCCACACAAATTATGGTGCTGAATTTGTATATTTGAGCTGAAATATCCCAAATTTATGTCGAAAGAATGCTGTACTACAGGCGAACAAACAAAACCAGTCTCTCCAGTTCCACAAAATAATCTTCAACATGATCATGAAGGTCACGATCATTCACATGATCACTCAGACCAAACGGTTTTTCAACTTTTTCTGCCTGCAGGAATTTCTTTCATCCTCCTTGCCGCAGGACTCCTACTTGATTATTGGTTGAAACCCGATTGCTTTACAGATTGGATTCGGCTGGCACTTTATCTGCTGGCTTATATTCCTGTAGGATTTCCCGTGATTAAAGAAGCTTTCTCGAGCATTAAAAACGGTGATTTTTTCTCTGAATTCCTGCTTATGACTATTGCCACAGGGGGTGCTTTTGCCATTGGCGAATATCCCGAAGGCGTGGCCGTGATGCTTTTTTATTCTGTAGGTGAGGTTTTTCAGACGCTGGCAGTGCAAAAAGCCAAACTCAACATTAAGACTTTACTTGATCAGCGTCCGGACGAAGTAACCATACTGAAGAACAATATTCCTAAAACCATTAAAGCAAAAGATGCATCCATAGGAGAAATCATACAACTGAAACCGGGTGAAAAACTGGCCCTGGATGGTGAACTGCTCTCTGAAACAGCTTCATTCAACACCTCTGCATTAACAGGCGAAAGCAAACCCGACACAAAAAAAACAGGAGACAGCGTGTTGGCGGGAATGATCAACCTCAACACTTTATCTTTGGTAAAAATCAATACCGCTTACGAAGATTCCAAACTTTCGCGGATTCTCGAATTGGTACAAAATGCCAGTTCACAGAAGGCAAAAAGCGAACTTTTCATCCGTAAGTTTGCGAAAATTTATACCCCTATCGTGGTGGCCCTTGCTATTGTAATTACTTTCCTGCCCTACTTTTTTGTCGAAGAATACGAGTTCCGAAACTGGCTTTACCGCGCACTTGTTTTTCTGGTAATTTCATGCCCTTGTGCTTTGGTAATCTCTATTCCGCTGGGTTATTTTGGTGGAATTGGTGCCGCAAGCCGCAACGGTATTCTCGTTAAAGGCAGCAACTTTCTTGATATTCTTGCCAGCGTAAAAAATGTGGTGATGGATAAAACCGGAACCATGACTGAAGGTGTTTTTAAAGTTCAGCAGGTTAACATTGAAAAAGGATTCAACAAAGAAGAAATTCTAGTTTTGCTCAATATCCTCGAAAGTAAATCGACTCACGCGATTGCCGCTGCGGTTCATCAATATGCAGGCGAAATCAGCCATGATATTGTGATCAAAGATTTTGAAGAAATCGCAGGTCACGGATTGAAAGGTACGATCGATGGCAAAGAAGTGCTCGCAGGAAACTTCAAACTGATGGAAAAATTTGATATTCCACATTCTGTGAACCATATAGAAGTTTCAGACACCTTGATTGCTGTCGCAGTGGACGGACAATTTGCAGGTTATATCACCATATCAGATCAAATTAAAGAAGATTCATCTTCTGCAGTTACCACACTCCAAAAAATGGGTATTAAAGTGACCATGCTGAGTGGCGACAAACAGGTGGTGGTAAAGGAAGTCGCTGATAAAATCGGTATAACCAACGCGTTTGGAGATTTACTGCCCGAAGACAAGGTGAATAAAGTAAAAGAAATTAAAGCCCAAAACGAGACGGTCGCTTTTATTGGCGACGGTGTAAATGATGCGCCGGTTGTGGCACTCAGCGATGTAGGCATTGCCATGGGCGGCTTGGGCAGCGATGCCACGATTGAAACTGCCGATGTGGTAATTCAGGACGACAGGCCTTCAAAAATTCCGATGGCAATAAAGATCAGTAGGGAAACCCGAAAAATTGTTTGGCAGAACGTTATTCTGGCGTTTGGGGTAAAAGCGGTTGTCCTGATTCTAGGTGCCGGCGGACTCGCAACAATGTGGGAAGCGGTTTTTGCCGATGTTGGCGTGGCACTTTTAGCTATCCTAAATGCCGTGCGTATTCAGAATATGGATTTCATTAAAAAGTAGGCATAAACATTCACTACTTTTGGGGAACTTCAACCTCTGGACTTCATTTTTCCAGATTCGCAAAAATTCCTTATTTTTAGGCGAAATTTTGAATACTGATTTCAATTCTCAGATATAATAATAGATTTATGATAAACAAGAAAAATATATTGCTTGCGGCAGTGATATTTCCTGCAGTAATGGCCTTTGGCCAGCAATATGGCGGAATGTGGATTCCTACAGAACTCAATGAAAAAGAAATGAAAGCGATGGGTATGAAAATTTCTGCCAAGCAGATTTTCGACCCGGCAAAACCTTCCATTAAAGATGCAGTAGTGCAGTTCGATGGTGGATGTACCGCTGAAATTATTTCACCAAAAGGACTTCTTTTAACCAACCACCATTGCGGTTACGATAACATTCAGTCACACTCTACGGTAGAAAACGACCTTCTTGCGAACGGTTTCTGGGCAAAAAACATGGGCGAAGAACTTCCGAATCCCGGAGTAACGGTTGATTTTGTTCTCGACATTAAAGATGTTACCGGACAAATTCTGGGGAACACTAAAAATCTTGATGCCAAACAGGCCGAGCAGGTGATTAAAAACAATATTGATGTGGTTTCGAAATCCTTTAAAACAGAGCCTCACCAAAAAGTAATCATCCGCCCAATGTATTATGGCAACAAATATTACGCTTACATCATTGAAACCTTTAAAGACATCCGTATGGTTGGCGCACCGCCGAGCTCTATCGGTAAATTCGGTTCAGATACCGATAACTGGGTGTTTCCAAGACATACGGGAGACTTTATGATGTTCAGAATTTATGCCGACAAAAACAACAAACCTGCAGAATACAGCAAAGACAATGTTCCGTACAAGCCAAAACATTTCCTTCCGGTTTCTATAAAAGATAAAAGAGAAGGCGACTTTACTTTTGTATTTGGGTTCCCGGGCAGAACTACTGAATATTTACCGTCGATTGCGGTAGAAAAAATCCGTACAGAAATCGATCCTGCGATGATTGATGTACGTGATGTTGCTTTGAAGACACTCGACGAGAAAATGCGTGCAGACCAGGCGACCAAAATTAAGTATGCCTCGAAATATGCCAGTGTTGCCAACTACTGGAAAAAATGGAAAGGCGAAGTTGAAGGCCTTACCAAATCTGATGCAGTAGGTAAAAAACAGCGTTACGAGCAATCCCTAATCGCTAAAAATCCAGAAGTGAAAACTACCCTGGATGAATTCAACCGTCTTTATACCGAGCAATCGCCTTATGCCCTGAGCAGAGCTTATTATAGTGAAGTTATCCGAAACGCAGAAACTCTTTCCCTGGCTAATAATTTTTACAATTTTGCCAATGCTGCAGAAAGTGGAAAAATGGATGCAAAAACTTTGGAAAACTTCAAAAACAGACTGAAAGAAATCTACAAGAATTATGATCCTGAACTGGATGCAAAAGTAACTGCAAAAGTACTTGCACTGTATGCAAACCGTGTTCAGCCACAGTTTCTGCCTTCCGGTTTCGAGCAGTATAAAGACGTGAACCGAAATCTTCAGACCATCGAAGAACTTTCAAAAAATTCTGTGATTACAGGACGTGGAACTCTGAACGGCGCAACAATGTATTCCGGAATTGACAAAGTTTTCGAAGATCAGAATTCATTGGTACAAAACCTAAAGAATGATCCATTGATGAAACTGTTCACCTCCATGAGAGAATCGTACCTCACCAAAACTGATGGCAAATACACAGAGTATCAGAAACAGATTGATGTGCTTCAGAAAAAATACATGGCACAGCAAATGGAAACCGACAAAAACCGCACGTTTTATCCAGACGCAAACTCTACCCTTCGGGTAACTTACGGTGAAGTGAAAGGTTCTAACCCGAAAGATGCGCTGTATTACGGTTACCAGACCCATTTATCAGGAGTTATGGAAAAATATGTTCCGGGAGATTACGAATTTGATGTTCCTAAAAAACTCATCGATCTTTATAACAAAAAAGATTACGGAATCTATAAAAACAGCACCGGTGATGTGCCTGTAAACTTCACAGCAACAAATCACACGACTGGCGGTAACTCCGGAAGTCCTGCGCTGGATGCGAACGGAAACCTAATCGGTTTAAACTTCGACAGACAATGGGAAGGAACGATGAGTGACATTAACTTCGACCCGCGTTTCAGCAGAAATATTATGGTAGACACCAAATACATCCTCTTTATCGTCGATAAATACGCCGATGCAAAATGGCTGCTGAATGAAATGAAAATCGTGAAGTAAGACATGTAAAATCGTTAATTTTCGATTGGATTTTAAAATCCCGTGAACGGTTCACGGGACTTTTTCATGCATATTTGAAAGATGAGCCTTGAAATAAATACAAACAAAACTCCGGATCTTCATCCGGAGTTTTTGGTTTTCATGGTTAATGAAATAAGTTTTATGAAAAAAAATAATGTTATGTTTTGCATTGCAAATATGCAACATAAAAATTGATTTTACCAGCGTGATTTCACCTTTTTTTTCAGTCATTAAAAACCGCCACCACGATAAAAAAAGGCGAAACCTAAGTCTCGCCTTTATCTTTCAGGAAAAATTCTGAATTAATATCCGAAGATTTCTTCAAGACTTACTTCATGAAAAGTACCCATTTTCGACATTGCTGCCATATCCAGATTTTCTTTTTTGCCGATAATTGCCGTATTATATTTTAAAGGTTTTACCTCAGCATTATAAAAATTGGTAACATCAGCCAACGTGAGTTTTTCTATTTCAGCATATATATCTTTTCTTAAATCGTAATCGATTCCAAGTTTTTTAAGATTCAACTGATTAAAGAAAATGTTGGTTCTGTTGATTCTGCCCGATGCAATTTGCTTCAATGCCGCGTTTTTAGCATTTTCAAACTGTGCCGGAACCTGCGGAAGGTTCGCCATCAGTTCATCCATTGCGCTTACTGCCTGCGGAAGTTTGTTCGCCTGGGTTCCGATATAGGTCGTTATGTAATCCGGACGGTTCAGTTCGCTGTTGTTTGCGTAAGAAACATACGCAGAATAAGCTAAACTCTTACTTTCACGGATTTCCTGGAATACGATTGACGACAGTCCGCGACCGAAATATTCGTTGAACACATTAATTTTTCCAAAGTTTTTAAGGTTTACAGGCTTTCCTTTTGCCACTTTGCTCATTTCGGTCTGCACCATATCATAATTCGTGAAGAATACTTTTCCTTCAGTTTCGGGTTCCGGATAGATTTTCTTAGCCGGAATTTTTACCGTTTCCTTTTCTACGAAGGATTTCGCATACTTTTTAAATTTATTGAAATCGTTTCCGTAGAAGAAAATTTCATAAGGCATTGCCAATAAATCTTTAATCTTATTGGTCATTTCCTCTGATTTGATGCTTTTCAGACGCTGCTCCGAAACCACATCAGAAAAACGCGAATCCTTTCCGAATTTAGCGTAATTGGAAAGCGCTGCCATAATTCTTCCTTTGTCTTTTTTGGCAACTTCGCGGCTTTCTAAAATCGTTTTTACATTTTCTTCGTAAACTTTCTGATCCGGTTTTGCATTTTGCAGCCAGTTTTTCAGAAGTTCAATACCTTTCGGCATGTTCTCTTCCAAACCGCTCAGCGAAATCATCAGTTGATCCGGCGCTGTACGGAAATCGTGCGAAATCCCGAGTTTGAAGAATTCCTCTTTCAAAGCTTCCGCAGAAAGTTTGTTTGTTCCCAGATATTGTAAAACCTGCGTCGCCAGACCTAATTCTTTGTCGTGGTCGCTTCCGAACGGGAAAATGAAGTAAGTCTGTGCAATATCGTTGTATTTGTTTTCAACAAAACTTGCCTTCTTACCTGCGATTTGATCTGTTTTAATGGCTTTCGAAAAGTCGATGAATTCCGGTTTAATTTCTGAAGACTTTTCGTTTAAAATGCTTTTCAAAAACGGCGACTGGGCTTCTTTATTCAGTTTGATCGGAGTGATTCCCGGATTTTCTACCCGAACTAATTTATCGTTTATACCTTTTTCTTTTTTGATGACCACATAATTATCCTTGAAGAATTCGTTGGCGAATTTCACCACATCAGCTTTGGTGATCTTTTCGTACTCGGAAATTTCACCCAGTTCCTTATCCCAGTCCTGGTTGTTGATATAGCTGCCGTAAAGCGCAGTTGCAAGTCCGTCAGCAGTTTCAAAACTTTTCATCCTCCTAATTTTCATATCATTGATGATTGCCGGAATTTGCCATTCTTCGAATTCGCCTTTTTTCACGAGTTCGATCTGGCTGAGCAGCAGCTGTTTTGCTTCATCCAAAGTCTGGTTGTTTTTGGGAACAATCACCATCGAAAAATTGCCGTAAGTTTTGAACGGCGAATCGTAGGCAAATGCCCGCAATGCCTTCTGGCTTTGGTTAATATTCAAATCGATGAGTCCGGTTTCTCCTGAATTCGTCAAAAGATTTGCTACAATTTCAGCAAGTCTCGCATCGTGGGTTCCGTAAGAATCTGTTCTCCAGGCCAGCTGTAATCGTGGTGCAGAAGGGCTTTTCACTGTTCTTTCAACGATTTTTGTCATTGGTTCCTCAGTAATCATCTTCTTCATCGGCAGTTCCTTATATTCGAAACTTCCGAAATATTGATCAACCAGTTTTATGGTTTTATCGAAATCAAGATCACCAACCAGCACCATTGCATAATTGTTCGGCACATAATACGTATCAAAGTATTTGTGAATCGCAATCATGGAAGGATTTTTAAGATGTTCAGATTTTCCGATGGTGGTTTGCTGACCGTTCGGATGTTTAGGGAAAAGCGCATCCATCAGTTCATAATTCACCAACCGCGAATCGTTATCCTGTGCCCGGTTGAATTCTTCGTAAACTGCCTCCAGTTCTGTATGGAAAAGCCTTAAAACCAGTTCGGAAAATCTTTCTTTTTCAACTTTCAGCCATTTTTCAAGTTCGTTGTTGGGAATATTGTTTTTGTACACTGTTTCATCGAGCCAGGTGTGGGCATTAGTGCCTGATGCTCCCAAAGACGAGATGGCTTTATCATACTCGTTGGCGATTGCATATTTGCTTGCTTCCTGAGAAACTTCATCAATTTTTTTATAGATTTCTTTCTTTTTTTCAGGATTCTGTTCTGCTTTATGTTGTTCGTAAAGGCGAGAAATTTCATCTAAAAGCGGCTTCTCCTTTGCCCAGTCTGCAGAGGCCAGTTTAGAAGTTCCTTTGAACATCATGTGCTCCAGATAATGCGCCAATCCGGTATTATCTGCCGGATCATTGTTGCTCCCGGTTCTCACCGGAATATAGGTTTGGATTTTTGGTGCATCAAAATTCTGAGCGAGGTAAACCTTCAAACCGTTTTTTAAAGTATATATCCGAACACCGTTTTTATCATTCAGTACTGTTTCGTAGGTATATCCGGCTTTATCGGTAATTTTTTTAGTTTCAAATTTTTGTGCTGTCGTCATTGTTAGCGCTCCGATTAAAGTTAAAGTGGTGAGTATTTTCTTCATTCTTAATTTTTGGTTCAACGTAATTTTTGTGGGGAATTAAATTTTTATATTAAAGATGATGAGGCTTCAGCATATTTGCCGGATCCAGAATTTCATCTAGTTTCTCCTGAGAAAGAATGCCTTTTTCAAGAACTAGATTGTAAACACTTTTGCCGGTTTCCAGCGCTTCTTTGGCAATTTCAGTTGAATTTTTGTAGCCAATGTATGGGTTGAGTGCGGTTACAATGCCGATACTGTGTTTCACCATGTTAAGGCAAACTTCTTTGTTGGCAGTAATTCCTGTGATGCATTTCTCTCTTAAGGTATCGAGCGCATTTCCCAGGAAATTAATACTTTCCATAATAGCGTGAGAAAGCACAGGTTCCATCACATTCAGCTGTAATTGGCCGGCTTCTGCGGCGAAAGTCACGGTAAGATCATTACCAATAACCTTATAACACACCTGATTTACCACTTCCGGAATTACAGGATTTACTTTACCGGGCATAATTGAAGATCCGGGCTGCATTGGCGGAAGATTGATTTCAAATAAACCTGCACGCGGACCGGAAGACAACAGTCGTAAATCATTACAGATTTTTGAAAGCTTCACTGCAAGCCTCTTCATGGCGGATGAATAAATTACATAAGACCCGGTATCAGGCGTAGCTTCAACTAAATTTGGCGCAGACACAATCGGATAACCTGAAATCATGGCCAGATTTTTTGCACACAAATTGGCATAACCCATGGGTGCATTAAGTCCGGTACCGATAGCGGTGGCTCCCATATTGATTTCTACAAAAAGATTGGCGTTGGCGTTCAGTTTAGAAATATCTTCTTCTAAAGTAGCTGCGAAAGCTTCGAATTCCTGACCCAAAGTCATCGGAACTGCATCCTGAAGCTGTGTACGGCCCATTTTAATCACATCGTGAAACTCTTTCCCTTTCTCACGGAATGCCGAAATTGTTTTTTTTAGTTTTTCTACCAAATCCTCATTCATCTGCAAAAGCGCCATTTTGAGTGCTGTGGGATATGCATCGTTTGTGGACTGGGATAAATTGATATGATCATTAGGCGAACAGAATTGATAATCTCCTTTTTCTTTTCCTAATTTTTCGAGAACACGGTTGGCGATTACTTCGTTGGCATTCATGTTTACAGAAGTTCCTGCACCGCCCTGAATCATATCGATTGGGAACTGGTCTTGCAAATTACCTGCGAGAAGTTCGTCGCATACTTCGGCAATTGTTTGATACAGATCGCCGTCAAGCAAGCCAAGTTCGTAGTTCGTTTTAGCGGCCGCTTTTTTTACCATTGCCAACGCTTTGATAAAGTGGGGATATGATGAAAGATATTGTCCCGAAATTTTAAAATTTTCAATAGCACGCTGCGTTTGAACTCCATAATATGCGTTCGCCGGAACCTGCAGTGTTCCCAACAAATCGCTTTCATTTCTGAAATTTTCCATATAATAAATTTGATGAAAAGATAAGATTATTTGTTCGTATTTAACGAATGTTTCAGCCATTTTCCCAATTAAAAAAGGGCGAATGTAAACCGCCCGATCTTATATAAGTGAATGTCAATTCAGTAAACAGTTTGATTACTGAATTTAATGACTGCAGAACAGTTTTTATTGGCTGATAACGGGCTTATTTGTTAGGATATTTCACGTTCAAGGCCTGCAGAATTGACCAGGTTTCAGCATCCATTACGCCATCATACTTCTCCGGACGGAAATGAAACTGAAAAGCCTCTATGGTTTTCTTTGTGGCATTATCTACCATTCCCGAAGGCTCTAATCCATAACCCAGTGTTTTAAGCGCGGCCTGATATTTAAAAATAAATGGTGCGGTGCTCATTTCAACTGCATAATTTTCGGGAATAATCTGGTTATAGAATTCCTGTTTGGTCGCTTCATCATACCACATGCCTATTTGGTATTCATCATAGAGTTTTTTCCAGGGGAATTTCGGGCCCGGATCAGATTTTCTCGTGGGAGCAATATCGGAGTGGGCTAAAATATTGGTTGGTGGTATCATGTAACGGTCTGCAATATCTTTTACCAAAGCTGCTACTTTTTTCATCTGGGCGTCATCAAAATCCGGGAAAATCCGAATTCCGGAAGCATCGGCAACATAACCTGGATTTACAATTTCGATCCCGATGGAAGTATCGTTCAGCATTTTATCATTCCTCCACGCACTTATACCTGCATGGTATGATCTTTTATTTTCATCTACCAACTGATAAATTTCCTTATCTCCAAGGTTATTCACCAGATAATGCGCACTCACCGACTGCTGGGTAAGCACGGTTACCGATTTGTCATCATCCAAAGCGGTATAGTGTAAAATAATATATTTCTGACGGAAATTCTGAGCAACTGAAGGGAAAAAGGTTTTCACCACCTTATACCCTTTTGGATTGGCAGAGACGATAGAACCGTAACTTATGGTATTGTCATTTTTAGAAATATCACCAATGTTTGCCTTAAAAAAGTCGTAATTGCCTTCATGTTGAATTTGCGTTTTTGGAAGCGTTGGCGTGGGCGGTTTTACCTGTGAAGTTACCTGTGGTACTGGAGTTTTAGATTTTGTTGAATTTTTTTTCACGGGTTGCTGTGAAGCACATGAAGCCAGAGCTACAGTTAATCCTATGAGATATAATGAATTACGCATTTTAATCTTATTTTTTAAAATTTATCTTTCAAAAATACAAAAAAATTTAAGCAAAAAGTTTTGGTTAATATCGAAAACTATTCTATATTTGCACTCGCAATTACAGAACAGAAGCTCTTACAAATATTGCACTGGAGAGTTGCCTGAGTGGCCGAAAGGACTTGTTTGCTAAACAAGCGTACGGGAAACTGTACCAAGGGTTCGAATCCCTTACTCTCCGCAACTTCCACAAAAAATTATTCGGGGCGTAGCGTAGTCCGGTCATCGCGCCTGGTTTGGGACCAGGAGGTCGCAGGTTCGAATCCTGCCGCCCCGACTTTTTAAAAAATTCCTTCGGGAATTTTTACATTTATTACCCTATTAGGGTGCGTAGCTCAGCTGGATAGAGCATTCCGATTCAATCGGAACGGTCTTAAAGTTTGGGAAAAACACAAAAACGGGTGCGTAGCTCAGCTGGATAGAGCATCTGCCTTCTAAGCAGACGGTCCCAGGTTCGAATCCTGGCGCGCTCACTTTAAAAAGACTGAGATTTTTCTCGGTCTTTTTTGCTTTTAAAATACTTGAAATGTATTTCTGCTACATTTTATACTCCAAATCGCTGGATCAATTCTACATCGGGCATACGGGCGATGACCTGCAGGAAAGACTCCGCAGACACCTCTCAAATCACCACGGTTTTACTGCAAGAGCTAAAGACTGGATTATCGTGTATTCTCAGAGTTTTGAGGACAAAGACTCAGCTTGCCAGAGAGAACTCCAGATAAAATCATGGAAAAGCAAAAAGAAAATCGTTCAGCTCATTAATTCCCAGCTTGGATAGCGCATCCCGATTTTAATCGGGACGGTCCCAGAGCCTGTGCCGATGTTCGGCATTCGAATCCTGGCGCGCTCACAAAACAACCTTACATATTGTGTGAGGTTTTTTTGTTTACATACTTTTAATCTCCACTGCATTTATTTCTTTAAATTTGCACTCAATTCAATACTATTCATGTCACTTCAAATTATAAACTTAAGTAAAAAATTTGGCTCCCAAACCGCATTAAACGGAATCAATCTCGAAATCGGAAAAAGCGAAATCATCGGGCTTCTGGGCCCAAATGGTGCCGGTAAATCAACGTTAATGAAATCAATTGTCGGCGCGCTTAAAATTGAACAAGGAGCGATAATTTTCAACGGCAAGGATGTTACACAAAACGAAACTGAATCAAAGAAAAACATGGGTTTTCTGCCGGAAAACAATCCGCTTTATCCGGAAATGTATGTAAAAGAGTATCTGAATTTTGTTGCTGATCTCCATAAAATTCGAAAAGAAAGAATTGATGAAGTGATTGAACTCGTAGGAATTACTCCGGAAAAATCAAAAAAAATCGCTCAGCTTTCCAAAGGTTACAAACAGCGAGTTGGCCTTGCACAGGCCATATTACACTCGCCTGATCTTTTAATTCTGGATGAGCCCACCAATGGACTGGATCCTAACCAAATCATCGAAATACGTAATGTAATTAAAGAAATAGGTAAAGAAAAAACCGTGATACTCTCCACCCATATCATGCAGGAAGTAGAAGCGCTTTGTTCGCGAGTGATTCTCATCCATCAAGGAAATGTAATTCAGGACACCAATATCGATGAATTTAGGGGCAAATATGGCAGCCTGGAAGAAGCTTTCGCCAGTTATACCCACGAATAAAAAATCCCGCAACTTAAAATTGCGGGATTTTTAGCCATAATATTTTTCCTTACAGTTTTTCCAGATTATCGGAAAGGGTGTTGATAAAATTCTGCAGCGGTTTTTCGACCATCATTTTAATAAAAGGATTAAATTTTCCTTCAAAGAGCAACTGAACTTCAGTTTGGCTTTCGTTTAAAGCATTCATCAAACCTTTCAGTTCAAAATCCAGACTTGAGCTTGCAGATTTCAGCACTACAGCCTTGTCGCTCACTTCTTCAATTTTCAACGCGATTTCCGGCATTCCTTTTAAACCGAACTTAAACCCATTATCACGAACTTCGAAGTTTTGTAGTGAATCGGGCATCAGGTTTTTATAATCTTCAGGTTTATTTAGCATTTCAACCAGTGTATTAACCGATTTATTTACTACAATTTTACGTCCTTCTAAATTCATTTTTATATTTTTGTATGATTAAAACGTTGCAAATGTATAAAGTTTTCGTGAATGAAAAAAAATTAACTTTAAGTAAATATCCGGAAGAGATCGATAAAAAACTTAGGTTTGAAGGATTTGCAACCCTGGAAATTGCCGTAGATCTTCTTCAAAACACTTCCTGCCCTGAGCTGAATGTTTACGGTGAAAATCTTGAAGAAATCTGGGAAGATTTCACCCATATGTTCCGGGTGATTGAAGCGGCCGGTGGCGTTGTAAGAAACAAAAACGGCGAAATTTTATTTATTCACCGAATCGGAAGATGGGATTTGCCTAAAGGAAAAATTGAAAAAGGCGAATCGCTGGAACAGGCTGCCCTGCGCGAAATCGAAGAAGAAACCGGACTAAAAGAACTGATTCTTGAAGAATTCATCAACAATACATTTCACCTTTACACCGAACGAAACGGCGAGAAAATTTTAAAGACAACTTATTGGTTCAGAATGAATTATGTAGGTAATGAAACTCCAATACCACAAACAGAAGAAGGAATTACCGCAGTTTCATGGAAGAATAAGGACGAAATTATGAATGAAGTTTTTCCTAAAACCTTCAATAACATCAAACTTATCCTGAATGACTACTGGGAGCAGATTTAATCTATAAATTCCAGCACTTTTTCTAAGGCGATGCCACGCGAAGCTTTCAGGAGTATATTTTTCGATTCGATTTTTCTGTCTTTTAAAACCTGAGATAGTTCTTCAGAATTTTCATACGATGTAAAATGTTCATTTACTTTTTTGAAGTATTTTCCGACTGTAATAATTTCATCAAAACCAAGTGATTCAGCCAAATCGAGAATGTTTTGGTGTTCCACGTCCGATTCTTCGCCCAGCTCCAGCATGTCACCGATAATAATCGTTTTTGAACCTTCAAACCTGCTGAAATTCCGCAGCGATTCTGCCATCGAGCTCGGATTGGCGTTATACGTATCGAGAACGAAGGTTTTGCCGTTACGTTCCAGAATTTGCGAGCGCATATTGGTTGGCGTATAATTTTCGATTGCAGTTTTAATCTGACTAAAATTCAGCCCGAAATGAAATCCCAAACTCGCAGCAGCGCACAGATTGGTAAAGTTATAACTTCCGGTGAGTTTCGATTGCGCTTTATCTTCTTTAAAACTTAATCCAACGAAATGATCCTTCGAAAATTCTTCAAAGTAATAATCGGAATTTTCTTTACCGAAAGTTATTTTCGGAGAATAGTCTGCAGTTTTTTCCGTCTGGATAGGATCGTTTTCGTTGACCAGAATTGTTTGTTCAGCAGTTTTTAGATAATCGTACAGTTCCGATTTACCTTTAATAACTCCTTCAAAACCACCGAAGCCTTCGAGATGGGCTTTCCCGAAATTCGTGATGTAACCGTAATTGGGTTTTGCAATTTTACACAGCAGTTCAATCTCTTTCTGATGGTTTGCTCCCATTTCTACTACTGCCAGTTCATGTTCCGGCTTTATGGAAAGTAGGGTAAGCGGCACCCCGATGTGATTATTGAGATTCCCGAAAGTGTACTGAACTTTATATTTCTGAGACAGAACCGCATGAATAATCTCTTTGGTTGTGGTTTTGCCGTTGCTGCCTGTAAGTGCGATGACGGGTATTTTGATATGATTGCGGTGATACGATGCAAGCTCCTGCAAAAACGCTAAAGTCGAATGAACAAAGAAAATATTCCTTTCCTGATTTTCGAAATTTTTATCTTCAACAATAACAGCCAACGCGCCTTTGTTAATGGCATCTTCCGCTGAAACGGCGGCGTTGAAATTCTCGCCTGAGAAAGCAAAAAAGATATCATTTTTTTCGACTTTACGGCTGTCGATGGTTACTTTTCCGAACTTCAGGAAAAGCGGGTAGAAAGAAGCTGCATTCATTTGCCAAAAATAAAAAATCCTTCTGCAAATACAGAAGGATTTTTAAATATTTTAGATTAATTATCTTTTGGTTCTGCCTTTTCCGCTGGACTTGGCATCCTGTGCAACGCGGAAACCAACCCAACCGTAAGCTTTCGCTTCGTCACGGAATCTTCTCTGTCCCGGATCAAGCCAGTAAGCTCCGTCGAGCCATGATCCACCTTTGATCACACGCACTTCATTGGATACTCTTGTCGTTCTAGAAACAGGATCTTTTTGTAAAACCACTCTTCCTCTTCCGTCAACAATAAATCTTTTCTGCTTAGAGTTGTACATGTTATAACCAGCAGTAGTACTGTCTTCCGCTCGTCCGTAACCTGCATCGAGTGAAGACTGGAAGTCCCCGTCTCTGAAGTTTCTGTTATCGGCAACCACTTCTCTTTCGTACTGGCCTGGAAGTCCTCTGTAAACAAGTCTTCCGTCAGCTAAGGTATCATACTTCGCTTCCTCTACTTTTTTGAAAGTTCCGTCTTGATTTTTCACCACTTCTTTGGCAACGTTTCCTCTGTAATAGTTGAAATCGCTGGCTTCGTCATCAATGATCGGTCTGTAAACATCGGCAGTCCATTCTGCAACGTTACCGAACATGCCGTAGATTCCTAAATTATTGGAAGGATACTGTTTTACATCTGCTGTAGTTGGTGATCCGTCGTTTTTCCAACCTGCTACCCCTGAATAATCACCTCTGCCCTGCTTGAAGTTTTCCAGGTACATTCCTCTGTCTCTGCCTTTTTTACCTTTCAGCTGCTGAATTTCCGGCTGCTTGTTGGTATACAGGTTATATTCTCTTTCTTTCTGCATTCCCAGTGCTGCGAATTCCCATTCCACTTCTGTAGGAAGACGGAATTTTTCAACTACACCTGCTGTAGCATTACGGTTTGCCGCAAGAATTCTTTCGTTAGAAGTTCTGATACCTGATTTTTGCTTTAATCTTTCCTTATTGATATAAGCTTCCATTTCAGGATCATTTCCTTTGAATTTATCGAGGTTGAAGGCATTTGCTCCCTGGTTGTTAGCATCATTGGTATAGAAATCTTTTGAGATTACCCCTTGCTCCATCAAAGCTTTTTCGTTCGCTCTGTCGGTAAGCCAGTCACAGTATCTTGAAGCCTGTAGCCATGAAACTCCTACTACCGGATAGTAATCAAATTCCGGGCTGCGGAAATAGGTTTCAGCAAAATCGTTTCTTGAAAGTTCGTTATTCCAAACTAAAGTATCGGGAAGAGCTCCCTTGTAAATCTCTTTAAAACTAGGATCTGATGGTGGGAAAACATATTTCAGCCACGTTACATATTCTCTATATTCGTAGTTCGTAATTTCTGTTTCGCCGATAAAAAATGCGCTCACCTGCATTCTTCTGGGCGTATTGTTCCAGTCGTGCATTACATCATCTTTCACCAACCCCATGGTAAAAGTTCCGCCTTCTACATATACCATTCCCGGCCATCCTTTCTGTTTTTGTTGTTTTCCGGTGAAAAACCATCCTTTCTGATCATTTGGCTTCCATCCTGTTTTACTGGTAAAACGTTTTGTACCACCGCCTTTTTTGCTGTTACCGCCTCCTCCGCAACTGATCATAAAAAGTGTAGAGCTTAACGCTATTAATGTAAACAACTTTAGTTTATTCATAGTTGATATAGATATTTTCAAAGTACAAAGAAAAATGAAATTATTTAATAACCCAAATTATAGATTGATTTTTTTTAGAAAACGTTAACAAATTAATTTTATTGCATATATCGTTATTTATTATTTTTCGTTTAATTTGTAATTCTGAAACTTAACACCTGATGAAACGCATTTTTATTCTACTATTTATACTATTTTTTTCAATTGGTTTTTCTCAAACTGTGAAACTACAGTGGGAAGGCAATAAAGTGATCGATTTTGGAAATTATCAGGTTACGGTTCCTTTTTTTAAGAATGAGGGTTTTGCTTTTGAGGAAAGTTCAGTTTATTTTCGGTCTACCATGAAATATTCTGGCGTGAATCAGAAAGTTACCAATTTTGTCTGGGAAAAAATCACCCCTAAAGAACTTTTTGAAATCAGTCCATCGGACATTCCTGCCCGGGAAGAAACTGAAATAAGTGATTTTACCAATCCGTATACCAACGAAAAAACAATAAATATCAGAGTCGCTGCGCTAAAAACCGAAAACGGAAATCTTTACAGACTTTCGTCTTTCAGTATCGTGAACAGCAGCGCACCGGAACCCAACCCTTTATTTTCAGGAAAAGTGGGCACCACCGAAAATCCTTTGAAAACCGGAACATTTTATAAAATAAAGGTTGATAAATCAGGCGTTTTTAAAATTACCTCGAAATTTTTGCGCGACAACGGCATCAACCCTTCCAATATTAATCCGAAAAACTTCAGGATTTATGGTAATGGTGGTTTGATGCTGCCCGAGCACAATCTTGACTCTAGATATTCTGCGTTACAGGAAAACGCCATACAGGTTGTAGGCCAGGACGATGGAACCTGGAATGAGGAAGATTATGCCCTTTTCTACGCCCAGGGTCCACACGGATACAACGTATATAAAACACAGGGGAATACCGATGGTAGTGGCAACAGGCGTATTGAAACCCGAACTGACACTTCGGCAAACTTCATCAATATCTACAGTGATTTTGCGTTTTATTTTATCAATTTCGATTTGGGACCCGGAAAAAGAATTCTGGAAACAGATACGCCCGTAACTGCTGATGCCATTACCCGTTATGATGATTACCAGTTTATTAATGAGGAAAAGTTCAATTTAATGAAAATCGGCCGCATCTGGACCGGCGATGCCATTACCGAAAACAAAGTAGTCACATTCACCACCAGATCACCCATACAGCCCACAGATATCATTAAATACCGCAGCAGATATATCGGTTACCTATCTTCGGGAAATAAAATTACTGTAAATCTCAATAATCAGAGTCCGTACAATTATACTATTTCTCCTGCCGACAAAAAAGAGTACATTCCGATTGTCTATACGGGAACACTTACCAATTTACAGGGCAGTCAGCTTACTTTCAATTACAGTCCCGATACCTCCAGCAATCCGAACGGGAAGTTTTATTTCGATTATGCTGAAGTGCAGTACAAAGAAGACTTGAAATTCAATAATACGCAGATGAATTTCCGCAGCTACTCCATTGCGGAGGGCAGCGGAACAAACTACACTTTCAGTATATCAGATGCCGGTTCATTAGAGCAGGTTTGGGAGGTTTCAGACATTACCAATGTGACTAAAAAAGTAAACAAAGCCGGCGGCAACAGCACGTTCAGTTTTGGATACATCGCCAGCAGCAATACATTTGTGAACGAATTTGTTGCCTTTAAAAGCAGTGAAGCTTTTGCACCGGCATTTGTAGGTAAAATTGAAAATCAGGACCTTTCCGGCTTACAGAATATTGATTATTTAATGATTTCTTCACCTGAAATGTTGGGCAACGCACAAAGACTGGCGAACTATTATCAGGATAAATTCAATGTTGCCGTGGTTGATGTGAATAAGATTTACAACGAATTCAGCAGCGGGAACAAAGATATTACAGCAATCAGGGATTTTGCGACAAAGCTCAATACCCCTACTGGGAAATTGAAATATCTTTTCATTCTGGGCGATACTTCTTATGATTTCCGCGGGATCAATCATCCCGGAGCCGATATTGTACCCTCATTTCAGAGTGAGGAAAGCGGGAATTATGCAGATTCTTTCGTATCAGACGATTATTTTACCATGACCTCGCCGCAGAGTATGACCGCCATCCGTTTATCTTCAACCCTTCCCAATTTTCCGGTCGGAAGGTTGCCGGCCGGCAATGTATCCGAAGCTAAACTTCTGATCGACAAAGCGCTGGCTTATAATAATGCACTTCCGGGCCAGTCGACCCCTTTCGGTGAATGGCGCATGAAAATGGATTTTGTTGTGGATGATGATGCCGACAACCTCCTCCCGTTCCACAACACCATGAATGCTTCTTTGGTGAACGTTTTCGAAAACGGAACACTCAGGAAGGAATACAATATCCGGAAATTATATCTGGATTCATTTACCGCGCAGACTTCAGCCGGCGGACAGCGGTATCCGCAGGTCAATCAGGCAATTTCCAACGATGTCGGGAACAGCCTTTATCTCTTTTACTTTGGGCATGGCGGGATCAACGGTTGGGCGCAGGAGCGTGTGCTGACGATCGATATGATTCAGAATTTTAACAATTATAACGCAGTATATTCGCGGCTTCCGCTTGTTTCTACTATTACCTGTGAATTTACGTTGTGGGACGATCCTGCAACCTTCTCTGCGGGTGAACAGGTCATCAAATCAAAACAGGGCGGTGCTTCGATGATGCTTACCTCCAGCCGCGCGATTGGTGTGGGGTATGGCGAAGAATTTACGACCATTTTTACCCGCCATCTCTTTGAACTCGTGAATGATGATTTCATTTCGCTTGGTGACGCCTTCCTGAAAGCTAAAATCGAAAAAGGCACCCATAGCGACCATTTAAAAGTAAACCTTTTAGGTGATCCGGCGACAAAATTAAGCCGCCCCAAAAGACTGCTGAACATCGATGAAGTTGAATCTCCCGTTCCCGGACAGTTGCGTGCACTGGATTTCGTAAAGGTAAAAGGGCACATCAACAAAGCCGATGGAACCTTAGATACTTCCTTCAACGGCAGAGTCGCCATCAACATCTTCGACAAAAGACTTAGTAAAAAAACGCTGAATAACGACGGTGAGCCCAAAATGAATCCAGTATTAACGTATACCGAAGAAAACGGACCGATTGTAAAATCTTCAGGTCAGGCGGTAAACGGCGTATTCACAGTAGAATTTTATGTCCCAAAAGATATTAATTACGAAACAGGAAACGGTAGAATCTTAGCGTATGCAGACAATAAAGTTTTCGATGTTTTCAATAATCAGACGCAGAAAATTGGCGGAATAAATCCCGATGGCATTAATGATAATGAGCCTCCCAAGGTAAAAGTCTATATGAACAATACAAACTTTGCCGATGGTGGAATCACCGATCAAAACCCAACACTTTTAGCCTGTGTAACAGATGACAAAGGAATTAACTCGACAGGCTCGGGAATCGGACACGACATTACCGTAATCCTCGATGGAAAAATTATTGATACCGTTGTTCTAAATGATTTCTATTTTTCAGGCGATGGAAACGGCTGTGTGAATACTTCTTTAGCAGATTACCAAAAAGGGAATGTGACCTACCCTTTCCGAAATTTAGCACCTGGACCGCATCAGCTGACCTTTAAAGTTTGGGACATCAACAATAATTCAACGACCGAAACGTTAAACTTTGTAGTTAAGGATGAATCCAACCAAAATTTAATTGTTAACAAACTCTTAAACTGGCCTAATCCCTTTACCAATAAGACTTACGTTCAGTTTGAACACAATTGCGACGATATGCTGGATGTTAATGTGCAGATTTACACCATCACGGGTAAACTGGTAAAAACCATCAGTACAACAGTGACTGCAGAGCCGTTCTTTCAGGGTTTCCGCACACAGAAAACTGCCATCGAATGGGACGGGAACGATGATTTTGGGGACGCAGTTGGAAAAGGCACCTATATTTTTAAGATCTTTGCAAAAAGCCAGAATCAGGATAAATGCAAAGGCAGCGCAACCGCAGTTGAAAAAATGGTATTATTGAAATAAAAATATAAACGATTAAAAAACGACTTTATGAAATTGACTAAAAAACTGTTTTTAGGATTAGGCTTAGGACTGGGCGCATTTACGTATGCCCAGGTTCAGCCGGTTCTTACCGGAGCCCCTTTTCTAAGAATTTCTCCGGATGCCAGAGCAGGCGGTATGGGTGATCAGGGGGTAGCCACAACTACCGATGCATTCTCACAGTTCTGGAATGCTGCAAAATATCCTTTCAGCAAAACAACATCTGCCATCGGGCTCAACTATACGCCTTATATGAGCAAGCTCACCAACGATGTTTTCCTCCTGTATGGTGCTTATCATCAGTTTTTAGGTGATGAAGAAAGATCAACCATTTCTGCAAGTTTATATTATTTCAATATGGGCGCAGTAGATTTAACGAAACTTGTAGGTAATGAAGTTGTACAGGAAGGCACTGCGAAACCAAACGAATTCTCTATCGATGTAGCCTACGGTTTAAAACTTAGTGATTATTATTCCATGGCGGTTACCGGTAGATTTATCCGTTCAGATTTGTCCGGCGGTTTTAACTCCGACAATACCCTGAAACCGGCAAACTCTTTTGCAGTTGATGTATCGGGATACTTTCAGTCGGAAAAACATACAAGTATAAACGATTTCGAGGGCCGCGCCAGAGCAGGTTTTGCGATCCAAAATATCGGACCAAGATTAGATTACACCGGCGATGAAGAATCCAGATCCTATTTGCCAACCATGGCTAGATTAGGTGCTGGTTACGATCTTTTTATTGATGATTTAAACCGTGTAGGCTTAAATTTCGAAGCTTCAAAACTTCTTGTTCCGGGACCTGATAACACAGGAAACGTACCGAATGTAGGGGTAATTGAAGGGATCGGAAAATCATTCAGCAACGAAAAAAGCATGATGTTCAGTGGTGCTGTGGAGTATGAATACGACAACGCTTTTGCTTTACGGGGCGGTTATTTCCACGAAAGCGAAGAACAGGGCGCAAGGCAGTATGCTACGGTGGGTGTAGGCTTAAAGTACCAGTCTTTCGGGTTGGATATGTCTTACCTCATTAACACCTCCAAAGTAAATTCAGCACTTGATAATACATTGAGATTCGGACTAACCTGGAATATTGGTGAAGAGTCTTCGAATTCGGATTATTAACATCCTGTTCACAAAAATATCTTTTTAAAGCCTCAGCAATTGAGGCTTTTTTGTGGATTAAATCCTAAATTAGCAGAATGAACTACGCAACAGAACTCAGGAAATTTGCCACCAGCCAATATATTTTTTCAGCGGTACGGATTACTTTAGCTATTGTAGCTCCCAGTATCATTTTAGCCTATTTTGGTCTGCTGAAAGAATATTTCCTTTTCCCACTGGCCACCAGTTTTGTAGGCCTTACCGATCAGCCCGGCCCGTTTATCCGCCGAAGAAATGCACTGATCTTTGCCATTATCTGCTTTTTTGCAGTCTCCGTTATTGCCACCTTACTGAAGGATTTTCCGCCCATCATTTATCTCGAAATCATTCTGTTCGGAATGTTTTTTTCGATGATCGGCGTATATGGGCAGAGGCTGGCGGCAGTGGGATCTCTTTCGCTTGTGGTGCTGGCGATTTTTGTCGACGGGCATTTAAGTCAGGGAAACCTGGTGAAAAATTCCCTGATTTTCTTAGCAGGATCGGTTTGTTATTTACTGGTTTTTCTTGTCGTTTCAAAAATTCAGCCTTACAAACTTGCAGGCCAAATGATTGGCGAAAATTACCTGGAGCTGGGCGATTACCTCAAATTAAAATCCAGATTTTATCTGCAAAATCCAGATTTCGATGCGCTTTACCTGCAGGTGATTTCGCAACAGGTTAAAATTAAAAATTTACAGGAAGAAACCCGCGAAACCGTCTTTAAAACAAGAAAAATCGTTAACGAATCTACCACAACAAGCCGGCTTTTGATGCTCATGTTTCTCAATTCAATTGACTTACATGAAAAACTGATGACCTCGGAAAGTGATTACGGAAAAATTCAGGAAAGTTTTGGAGAAACAGGTTTACTGGAATCCATCAGCGACTATTTATCAAAACTGGCTGAAGAACTCAGCAATATCGGCATTGCGCTGCAAAGCGGTACCAAGGCAAAATCCCTCAGAAATTTAGACGATGAGCTGGATCAGGTTTTCGATGAATATTTCGATTTACGCAATAAGAAACTGAACCCTGATACTTTGGAGAATTTTATGATCATGCGAATTATTCTACTAAGAATAAGTGATATTACGGAACAAATCAACACCATTTATAAAGTATTCACTCAGGATCAAAAACTGGCCAAAAGCCTTTCTACCGGTCTGGATTTAAAAGAGTTTATTACCAACGATGAAAAACTTAATTTCAAAGTACTTCTTAACAATATTTCTTTAAAGTCTACACACTTTCGCCATTCTGTGCGTATTACCCTGGCGATGCTCACCGGCTATATTATTTCACAAATGGAGTTTTTGGGCATCGGTCACTCCTACTGGATTTTAATTACTATTGTCGCCATTATGAGGCCGGCCTACTCTACCACCAAACACCGTAATTTACTGCGGCTTTACGGTACGGTCGCCGGCGCGGTGGTGGCTTACGGAATTTTGCATACAGTTCATAATAATACCGCGCTGTTTACCATCCTTTTGCTCAGCATGATCCTTTGTTTCAGTTTTCTGAAAGCCCAGTATTCATGGGCGGTTTTTTTTATGACGATTTATATTTTCCTAACTTTCAATTTCCTGAATCCGGGGAACATCAATAACATATTCCGCGACCGTATTCTCGATACGGCCATTGCCGGAGCCGTGGCTTTCGCAGTTTCCTACTTTGTTTTACCGGTTTGGGAACATACCCAAAATCTGGATTTCATGAAGAAATCATCAAAAAGCAATGCGAAATATTTTAAAGCAGCAATGGATTTTTTTAAAGATGAAAACATCGGCATTCAGGAGTATAAACTCAAAAGAAAAGATGCAATTATTGATTTGGCCAATCTTTCCGACAACTTTCAGCGCATGATTTCAGATCCGAAAAACCAGCAGAAGAAAATGGAACAGGTCCATCAGTTCGTGAATACCGCACATTTAATTACCGCTTATATTGCCTCGTTTTCGCAATATTCAAAAAACGCGAAAGATTACCCAGAAATCGATTTCGACAGCTGGAACCGAAAAATATCTGCTGAATTGCTGCGTACAGGTTTGATTTTGGAACAGAAAAAATTCGACGTCGATATTGTGGAAGAAAGCAGGCTGAAACCAGAGGATTCTGTGGACCAACTTCTGGAAAAAAGAAAAAAAGAAATTTCCGAAAGCGAAATCATGAACCGCCGAGATCCTAACAGAATCACACATTTAACAGAACTTAAAAATTTACAGGAAATCCTGGAACTTATTTACGATGTTGCTAAAGAACAACGCAAAGTAGCTGAGAAATTAGAGCCTGTAATTTAGTCTACAATGGTTAAACAGTAATTTTCGAAAAATTCTACGCGGGCTTTGTAAAGATCGGAAACCTTGTCATCGTGTACCCGGCAGACAATATTATACGGAAAATCGAGGCTGAATGGTTTTACTTCGTAATGCTTTTTCAACGACCAATAGTTGGAATGATGAATTTTGTATAAACTCTCTTTCAGCGACCAGATTACGGTAAGATAAGCGGTTTCTTTACTTTCTTCGATAAAACCTGCCTCGTCATCATTCAGGAATTTGTGCCTGATTCTGATGATTTTATCATGAAAAGGTTCAATATCTATCCCTACTTTATTCTTAGAAACAGCCAGCGCCGCAAACGGAAACGAGTGGGTAATCGAAATTTCGAAATCACGGGGCTCCAGATAAGGTTCACGACCGTTGTAAAGGATTTTGTGTTCAGGTAAAATAGATTTCAGTATTTTCCTTACCAAGAGCAGTTCTTTCAGTTTTGTCGGGTGGTAATCCTTCACCTTCTCGTAATTTTCTTCTTCCAACAGGGTTTTAGGATCCAGTTCTTCCTTTTCATCATACTTCCAGAGAAGAATGGTGGCATTATGATCTGAAAAATCACGGTATAAAGGCATATTGTAGAAAGAAGAACAAATTTGTTTACCTCTGCAAAAGTAATTAATTTTAGGCAATTCATGTGGTAAGCTTTATTGGTCCGATTTAAATCCGGAACTTCTAAAAACTTCACAAAACCGCATTTTTCTTCGGTGTTGGCAAGAACTTTGCGTGCTTTTTTCAAAATTACAAGATATGAACACACTGAAAATCGCTTTAGGCATTGCAGCCACAGCAGCCGGGGCTTATGCCCTAAATAGAATAAGAAAAAATGAATCCCAAAAGGAGCTTGCAACAGCGAACGCAAATTCTGATCATACATCAGGAAACGAAGACAAGGACCATGTAAAACCCCAAAATCATTTTATTACCGATCCCATTACTGCCACAAAACACAGTGATACGTTTTCGCCGAACTATCAGAGCGCGAATAAAAACGTTCAGTTCCACCAGCGGGGCGTGAGGCACAGATAAAACCGTTTTTTTTACTTTAAAAAAGACCGTTTAAAAATTCAAAGAAGAAGCAGCGACTAAAATAGTCGCTGTTTTTTTTCTTAAGCTGCTTAAGCATCTGCTTTAATTTGTAATTTTGCTTGACGAGAATCCCTGCAATGAACAAATACGGCTACCACGATAACATCAGAACATTTTCAACTTTTGAAGAACTTGTAAATTCGCGATTTCAGAGGAATACCAATGCGTTCTGCTGGCAAAGGAATCTGGAAGGAGATTTTCGCGAAATTGTTACCAAATTAAGCTTAAAGGAGGACATTACTGAAATTTCTGCACGGGATCTTCTCGCACTTCAATTATCAGAGAAAGGAAGTTTGGCCCGCGAAACGATCCTTAATGATTTGGAATTACTTACTGAATTCGGTGCTTTACCTTCGCTTAACCTACTGAAATGTTACGAGCGGGACGACGAATTCAGTTTTATTTCGACCGATGTTTACTCCTTTCATGTCGACCGTTCTCCCGTTGCTGCAGATACCTTTTTGTGCACTTATTATGGCGCTTCAAGCGATATTTTACCCAACCACGAGGCCATACAGAAAATTCTTGATCCGGAAATCAGGGCAAAACTCAGGAAATTACATGATGGAACTGAAGAATCATTTGATACTTTTTTGCAGGAACATTTTTTTGATCTTCATTACCAGCCGAAACCCAATGCCAAACCAATTAATTTAGGAAACGGAAATCTCTGGAGGCTGGCAGTAGATCATCCTTTTCAGCAAGTTTTACCGTGTATTCACCGCGCGCCTACAGAAAACACTGCAGAATACCGGTTGCTCCTGATCTGTTAAAAATTATAGAAATTTTCAATCGCACTCAAACCCAAGCCAAGTTTGACAGTCAGAAGAAAATTGCGTAATTTCGCAAAAATTTTTTCAATTAAAATGGAAACAACTACACAATACGTGCCTTACAAAGTAAAGGACATTTCCCTTGCAGAATGGGGTAGAAAAGAAATTAAATTAGCGGAAGCTGAAATGCCCGGGTTAATGGCCATCCGTGAAGAATACGGGCCGTCTCAGCCTTTAAAAGGTGCCAGAATTGCGGGTTGTCTTCACATGACCATCCAAACGGCGGTTCTTATCGAAACTTTAGTTGCGCTTGGAGCTGAAGTTACATGGTCTTCATGTAATATATTCTCAACCCAGGATCACGCTGCTGCTGCAATTGCTGCTGCAGGAATCCCTGTATATGCCTGGAAAGGTATGAATGAGGAAGAATTCGAGTGGTGTATTGAGCAAACCGTATTTTTCGGTGAAGACAGAAAACCCCTGAACCTTATCCTTGATGACGGCGGAGATTTAACCAATCTTGTTTTCGATAAATATCCTGAATTAACGAAAGATATTAAAGGACTTTCTGAAGAAACCACTACAGGTGTTCATAGATTATACGAGAGAATGGCGAACGGTACACTGGTAATGCCAGCTATTAACGTTAACGATTCTGTAACCAAATCTAAATTCGATAACAAATACGGATGTAGAGAATCTGCGGTAGATGCCATCAGAAGAGCTACTGATATTATGCTTGCAGGTAAAAGAGTGGTTGTTTGTGGTTACGGAGATGTAGGTAAAGGAACTGCAGCTTCTTTCCGAGGTGCAGGATCTATCGTTACGGTTACTGAAATCGACCCGATCTGTGCGCTTCAGGCTTCTATGGAAGGTTTTGAAGTTAAAAAACTAGATAGTGTGGTTGACAATGCGGACATTATCATCACAACTACAGGTAACTTCAACATCGTACGTGCGGAACATTTCGCTAAAATGAAAGATAAAACCATCGTTTGTAACATCGGCCACTTCGATAACGAAATTGATATGGCATGGTTGAACGAAAACTATGGTTCTACAAAATACGAAGTAAAACCACAGGTTGATGTGTATAATATCGACGGCAAAGAAATCATCATTTTGGCAGAAGGCCGCTTGGTAAACCTGGGCTGTGCAACTGGTCACCCATCTTTTGTGATGAGTAACTCATTCAGTAACCAGACTTTGGCACAAATCGAATTATGGACTAATGCTGAGGCTTACGGAAACGAAGTTTATACTTTACCGAAGCATCTAGACGAAAAAGTAGCGGCTTTACACCTGAAGAAATTAGGTGTTGAACTTGAAACTTTAACTCCTGAACAGGCAAAATACATCGGGGTAACGGTTGAAGGACCATTCAAACCTGAGTACTACAGATATTAATAATTAGCGATCAGCAAAAACAGAAACGCTTTGGACATTCCAAAGCGTTTTTTTATTTAAGATTCTGAGAAAACAATGCTGAAAAGTTGGTCGTATTTATCACCAAGTTTTCGCTTCAACCGCTGCCGTGACTTTTTCACCGCATCCTGGGTAATTCCCAGCAGTGCGGATATTTCCGACGAACTGAAACCCATTTTCTGGAGAAGAATAATCCTGAGATTTGCGTTTGTAATTTCTGGAAATTCGGTTTTCAGCGTTTGATAAAAATTGGGATATTCTTTCTGAAATTCGCGGCGGAACATCTGCCAGTTTTCTTCAGTCATTAAATGCGAATCCAAGATCTCATGCAGCCTGCCGCTCTCTTCTTCAATGTGAGAGGATGCAGAATTTTTTATCTCCTCGATTTCCGCAGTTAGCTGTTTGATATGATAATTTTTGGTTTTGAGATACTCAATTTGTGCATGCAGCGTTTTTTGCGCTTGTAAAAGTTTTTCTTCGTACCTGTTTTTTTCCAGTTCATGTTCCTTTATTTTTGCATCGTAAATTTGCTGTCTTTTACGCTCTTTTCTTTTCGAATGAAAAAAATTGAAAGTCAGTAGAAATGCGACAAGAACTGCTATAAGTACTGCTGTTTTTGCAATGAGAGATTCCTTCTGTAAGTCTTCATCCACTTTCTGCATCTGCAGCTGATACTTTGCTTTTTGCGCCATAAGATTTGCGTGAATAAGCGGCAAAGCACCATCGGTAAGTTTAAGTGAATCTTCCAGAACTTTCATTTTTCTTCTGGCTGCAAGCTCTTCTCCAGTTCTGTTCTGCTTGCTGTAAATATCAAGTTTAAGCTTAATGATTTCAAGTTCATTATTCTGATAATACGGTTTGGTCTGGGCAATTGCTTCTGCCTTATCCGCAGCCGACTCTGCTTTTTTCCATTGTTGATCTTTTAAGAAAACTTTTGCTAGCACCGTGTAAGCAAACATCGTATTCTGGTCAGTTCCTAATTTTTCGGATATGGCAATGTCTTTTTCCAAGAGCTGAACCGCCTCTTTAAAATTTCCCTGTGTCTCCCGGATACGGCCAATATTACCGAGTGTTTTGGCGTAGCGGATGTCATCTTTAATAATTTTTGCAGTAACTGATGCCTGTACAAAATATTTTTCAGCATTTTTATAATCATTAGATGCAAAATAATATTGCCCGATGTTGTCTAAAATTTCGGCAAATTCTGAAGTGTTACCTATTGTATGTTGCAAAGCTCTCCGGAGATAAATAATCGCCTCAGCGTTATCACCGATTGTTCCCATATAATAACCGATTCTCTTAAAAGAACTGGCGGGAAAAATCATCTCGCCGGGCGAAATACTCTCAATATGCCTTATTGCATTCAAATAAACAGGCAGCGCTTTGGTCATTTCACGGTAATTATAAAGACATTCGGCATAACACAGTTGAGTCCAAATAAGCAATGCAGGATCTTTCAGTTTATTTGCTTTTTTAATAGAACTCTCAAAATGCTTTTCAGCCGTAGGGGTAAATCCATCAAAAAGCTCTGCATATGCTTTTCCCATCAATGCTTGGTAAAGCACTTGATCTTTCATGAATTTACTTGTCTTTAATGGTTGAAGTATCTTACTAAAAGCTGCAGTGTCCCGCTGTGAAATTGCTTCTGAAGTTTTACTTTGCCACAGCTTTATGTCATTTTCGAAAGACCGGGGATCCACCGGCTGCGCCAAAAAATAAAACTTATTCAGAAAAAAAAGAAAAAAAAGGAGATAAAAGTTTTTCATTCAGCGGATATCGGTGATCGTTAAAGGTTAGTCTAAATAAGCAACTGGTAAGGGTTGAGGATTTATAAACGTATAAATCTATTAAAAAAAAGTCACAATTCAATCGCTTATTACGTTTTACATAATAAAATTAGGGTGTTTTAACCATATAAGTATTAAAAAGTATAAATATATTTGCAATAACACAAAAACACAACATGATGAAATTAAATTTAGTGCCAGGGTTCCTGGTCGCTTGTGCATTCTGCTATGCGCAGATTGGCATCGGCTCGAACGTCACCACTTTCGATGATTCGGAAGTTCTGAAAATTGTTTCTGCCAATAAAGGTGTCCTTCTCCCAAATGTCTTTATCCCTGATCTCAACAGCGCCGCACCCGTAGTGAATCCCGCTAATTCGCTTGTGGTGTACAATACGAACGCCAGTACGGGAAAAGGATTTTACTTTTGGAAAGACAATAAATGGAACCCATCTTTGGATACGGCAAACATTTATAAATATTTAGGAATAGTCCGTTCCGAGTCGGCAGTTTCTACAGGTGGAGTTAATGACGGTACACCGATAACTGGCGTATCCTACACTATGGGTGAGGCACCCTCTGTTCATGATTTTCAACTTATTCCTGGTTTATCAAAGGCGATTTCGATTTACTCTCCTCAAAATACAATTTCGGTTTCCGGAAGTGGTATTGTACAGGTAAATTCGGCGGCCTCAGAGAACACCTTTATGTCGTATTCAATTGCACTTTTTGTGGATTCTCAGTTAGCCGGTGTGCGAAACTTTATTATTAACGGTAATGAAAACTGTTTGTACAATGATTTCAATGTTTATTTTAACATTAACAATCTGGGCGTTGGGAATCATCTGATTGAGTTGAGAGAAACATTAAGGGTAACTGAGGTGGCAACCCAAAGCATCACCTTTGGATCTAAACATTCCGCATGCAACAACCTTAGTCCATTAATGGACAAGTCGATCATGACCGTACAAACTTCTGAAAAACCGTAAAAATTTACTATGAAAAATCTATATTTACTAATGCTGATCATGGCATCATACACGTTTTTCGCACAGGTAGGAATTAATACCAGAACTCCACATCCATCTGCAAGTTTAGACATTCGTTCAAGCAATAAAGGTGTTTCTTTTCCTCAGGTTTCATTACAAAACAGAAATGACGTCTCGACAATACCCAATCCTAAAGAATCACTCATCATCTATAATACCAACAATGCAATCGGTGGAAAAGAAGGATTTTATTATTGGAATCAAACAAAATGGGAATATTTGTTTACCGACATTAATCAGGAAAGCCTGATGAATCAAATGAAATACTATTCATCTAATTCATCAACGGCTTTTACATTCACCAGAACTTCTCCTAATCAATTCTTAGGGCATCTGGCCCATGTTCCAGGTGAAACATTAAATACAGCCCAATGGACCGTTATACCAGGTCTTACAAAGTCTATTGTGATTGACAGAACTCAAAATGATTTATTGCTTAATATTAATGGTATGTATCAGGCAAGCAATACCTCCGCTAACAATACCGGTGGGGTTTCCTCGACTATCGGCTTTTTTGTTGATGATAAACTTATAGATGTTAAACCCCTCTATCTTGATTTTCAGTCAGCATGTTCATACAGACAGTTTATGATATATAGTATTGCGAAAAATTTAAGTCCAGGTAATCACACGGTGAAATTTGCGATACGGAATATTTCAGCACCTAACATCAGCGGACTAACAGTGACCTACGGTGCGCCAAATAGTTCATGCAGTTCATTAACCGGTTTCGAATCAGCAATGAGCAGTACCATTACAATCAATCAACCTTATTCTTTTTAGTTATGAAAATTTTAACCCTCATATTTACCTATTGCCTGATGAGTTTTATAAAAATAAATGCACAGGTTCTCATTGCCACAAATACCTCAATTGTAAATGCTCCGGATCCTAGCGCGGTTCTACATATTGCAGATGATAAAAGAGGAGTTCTCTTTCCCGCTGTTGCCCTTAGCAGCAGTAGCGATATTGTTACAGTACCTACCCCTGTACAAGGCTTACTCGTACAAAACACCACGACCAACAAACTCAATTTCTGGGATCAGGGAAAGTGGAACAAAACCTTTGAAATTGCAGATGGCTTGGCCATTATCAAGCAAACCGAAAACACTTCCGGCAACTCAACAGCAAGTACTACCATCAGTAATTTCCCTTCTACCATGCCGCTATTTTCGCTGAATAGCAATACAACTGGATGGACAAATTTAAATGCTACGACTACCATTACCATCACAAAAACAACAAATACCAATCTTATTATTGCTGAGGGGATGGCTCAAATTAATAATGCGAGCGACACCAATCAAAAATTTCAGTTTGCCGTTGGTGTATTTGTAAATGGCCAGCTAAAGCTAGCCAATAAATACACTTCATCGGGAAGAGATTTTGTTTGTGACTGGAAAAAATTTAATCTTGCCGGCGTATTTAATGACTTGCCTATTGGAACACATACTGTATCGATTTACGGTAGAAATCTACCAGCAATTACAACTGGATATAACTCAATAACATATGGGGGCAACACCAGCAACTGTTCAAATATCAACAATGATATGGGAAGAATTTTTGTCACAGCACAGGTAACTCAATAAAATGAAGAGAGAGAATAAATCAATTTTGGATGAAAATACATTCAACAAATAACTCATAATCAATATATTAAACATTATTATGTTATTTGTCCCCTATTTGTCCCCCCTATAATTTATGCTTTAAAGGCTCACCTTTATATATTTGCAATACTTTATACGGAGCATCACAGTTATCAACTGAACAACAACACAAATGCTGGAAAGAAAATTAAGCTCCGAATTATTACTCCTCAGGTTAATGACCTGAGGAGTTTTTATTATAAATTAAATGACCTAAATTTGTTGTTCGTATGTAAATGGATCGATTAAACAATCGATTTATCAACTCAATTCGCTCACAATGAAAAAATTATTTTCAATATTTCTTATTACCGTTTTTCTCTCGGTTTCCGCACAGGACAAACCTGCTTTCTGGAACGAAATACAAGAATTTAAAACACTCAACGTAAAAGCGCCGCCACCAAAAAATGCAATTCTCTTGTTAGGCAGTTCTTCTTTCACCATGTGGAAAGATGTGGATCGCTATTTTCCCGAGCATATATTAATTAACCGGGGTTTTGGAGGTTCGAGTTTGTATGACTTAAATTTTTATTCAGATGAACTTTTAGCACCTTACGCTCCCCGGCAAATTATAATTTACTGTGGAGAAAACGATTTCGCAGGCAACGAAAACCTGAAACCTAAAGAAGTCTTCAACCGATACAAAAATTTCTACTCAGAAATACGCAAATATTATCCAAATATTCCGGTGGCTTATGTATCGATTAAATTATCACCCAGCAGAAAAAATCTCTGGCCAAAATTTATTGCTACCAACGCAATGATTAAAAAGTTTATGGACCGAAAACCTAACGCTGAATATATTGATATCACTAAAGCGATGAACGGCCCCAACGGAAAAGTACGTGAAGATTTATTTCTGGAAGACATGCTCCACATGAAAGCCGAAGGTTACCAAATCTGGCAAAAAGAAATGGCTCCTTATCTCAGGAAGCCATAAATTAAAAACGCGTCTGCTTTAGAAATCTGCAGAAAACAGCATTTATTTTTTCTTTTTTGCCTTAGCTTTCGCTTTTTGCTGGCCACGGTTTACCCCTTTTGTTTTAGGAGGATTTCTTTTCGTAGGTCCGCCCCAGTTTTCTTTTTTGTTTTTGTCTTTTTTCTCGTGGAATGCGCCGCCGCCTGGTTCAATCTTTACGGTATGTGCATTTTTCATCACGATTTCATCTTTTTCCGAAGGAATTTTCACGGGGTTAATTTTCACTTCTGAAGGAAATTCCTTAACCACAACAGATTTATCCATCAGCAATTCGATGTCAAGAAGAAGAGTTTCTTCTTTTTTAGTCACAAATGATACCGAAATTCCATTTTTATCCGCTCTACCCGTACGCCCGATTCGATGAATATACTGTTCCGGAATTTCGGGAATTTCAAAATTAATCACATGCGTAATATCCGAAATATCAAGACCTCTCGCCATAATATCAGTAGTAATTAACCCACGGATTTCCTGATTTTCGAAGCTTCTCATCGCGTTGAGACGATAATTCTGAGATTTATTGGAGTGAATTACATCAAACTCATCAGGGAAAAGTTCTTCAATCTTCGTATAAAGATAATCGGCGTGTTTTTTATTGTTACAGAAAATCAACACTTTAGAAAAATCTTTGTCAGTATTAAGTAAATGTTCTAAAAGATTAATTTTCGTATTGAAATTCTCCACTTTATAGGCCAGCTGTTCTATTTTTTCAAGCGGAGTTCCGGATTTTGCAAGAGAAATTTCCACAGGATTTGCAAAATATTCATCCAATACTTCGTCTACCGCTTCCGTCATTGTCGCGGAAAAAAGAATATTCTGTCTTTTTTCTCTCATCATCGTAAAAATATTCGCCAGCTGAGATTTAAAACCAAGATTCAGCATCTCATCAAATTCATCAACGATAAGCTTCTGAACTTCCTTCAGAGAGATGGCATTATCAATCGCCAAATCCATGATGCGGCCCGGTGTCCCGATTAAAATATCGCACCCTCCATCGAACAGAAGTTTTTGGGTTTTGATGTTTACACCGCCATAAATTCCAATTACCCGGGCAGTTATATTTTGCGTAAGATTTTTGGTAATTTCAGTTACCTGCACCACCAGTTCTCTGGTAGGAACAAGGATTACTATGGTTGGATTTCCGTTTTTGTTGTATTTCCAGGTTTTTAAAACGGGCAGTAAATAAGCCAGCGTTTTTCCGGTTCCGGTTTGGGCAATACCCATCACATCGCGGCCTGAAAGTATAGGTTTTAGAGACTTTTCCTGAATCGGTGTCGGTTCAAATAAATTTGAATCTGCTAATACATTAAGAATTTTTTCCGGCAATTCGAAATCGGCAAAAGTGATTTTTTCCATTTTGCAAAGATATGTTTTTTAGAGGATTAAATTATTTTGTAATTTGGATGGATGAAAAAGTATATTTTCTTACTCTCATTTTTTCTTTTTTCGTGTTCTGATAAAAAGGAAAAAAGTACTGAAATTTTAACTCCGGAATCTAACACTACTGAAATCACAGAACCGCTTCCGCAGGCTGAAAATGCTGCACTAACTACATGGATAAGCTATTACAGAGAAACCAATCCCGATTTCAGTGCTGAAAAATTCGCTGTTACTACTACATCCCCAATCACTTATTACCCAAGTAACGTGAAGGTAATGAATGAAGAAGGTTTTAACGAAATCTACAAGCCGTTTTTCGTTTTCAGTGAAAGTAAAAACCAATATCTGGATTTCGACAGTTACCAATGGAATATTGCTGTGGACGGACGCGCAAGCTTCGAAGCCGATCAGGAAGTTGCATTAGTTGATTATAAAAATAAAAAGGCGCAGCGCATCGCATTTTTTGGTCCTTCCTATTCTGTCGAGGAAGCTTACTGGAAAGGCGATTCTGTTGCTGTTCTTCTGGGTAACTCTTACGAAAAAGTACCTTTTATGATGAAATACAATTTCAAAAAGAAAACCGTTGAAAATTTACAGTATCCCGATACTTTGAAATTCGACATTCCTTATTCCAAAGTAAGACTGCAGAAATTCGGGATTAAAACTGAATAAAAAAACGCACCGGTTAGATGCGTTTCTATTTTCTTATTCCCATTCGATGGTTGCAGGTGGTTTGCTCGAAATATCATAGGCAATTCTGTTGATACCTTTCACTTCGTTAATGATTCTGTTGGATACGTTTTCCAAGAATTCCCAAGGGAATTTACTGAATGTTGCTGTCATGAAATCCGTCGTATTAGCAGACCGAACGACTGCAGTATATTCGTAAGTTCTTTCGTCGCCCATCACTCCGACAGATTTTACGGGAAGCAAAACCACAAACGCCTGAGAAACAGTTTCGTACAAATTATTCTTGTAGAGTTCTTCAATAAAAATATCATCGGCTTCCTGAAGGATTTTCACTTTTTCTTCATCTACTTCACCCAAAATCCTGATTCCTAATCCAGGTCCCGGGAAAGGATGACGATGAACCAAATGATGCGGTATACCAAGCTCCTCGCCTACTTTTCTTACTTCATCTTTAAATAATTCTCTCAAAGGTTCAAGCAATTCAAAATCCATTTCTTCGGGAAGTCCGCCCACATTGTGATGCGATTTAATTACTGCTGAAGGACCTTTCACCGACTGGCTTTCAATAACATCAGGATAGATGGTACCTTGAGCGAGAAATTTTGCACCTTCTATTTTGTGAGATTCTTCATCAAAAACATTAACGAACTCGTTCCCGATAATTTTTCGCTTTGCTTCCGGATCCGAAACACCTTTCAATTTGGCCATAAACCGATCTTTCGCATCGATCAATTTGATGTTCAAGTGAAAATGTTCCCCATAATTTTTCATCACTTTTTCAGCTTCATCTTTTCTTAAAAGACCGGTATCCACAAAAATACACTGCAACTGATCGCCGATGGCTTTATTAATTAAAACTGCAGCAACAGAGGAATCTACTCCACCGGAAAGTCCAAGAATCACTTTTTGGTCACCAACTTTTTCTTTGATTTCGGCAACCGTTTTATCGATATAATTGGTGAGTTTCCAGTTTTTGGGAGCTTTACAGATATTGAATACGAAATTATCGATCATTCTTGCTCCTTCTTCCGTGTGGGATACTTCCGGGTGAAACTGAACGCAGTATATTTTCCGTGATTCATCTGAAATGGCGGAAATAACATCGGTCATTCCATTAATATTAAAACCGTCGGGAACTGTTTCCACTTCGTCGAAATGGCTCATCCACACGGTTGAAAACCTGCTAATTCCCGAAAGAAGCGCATTGGATTTTTGGATCTGAAGTTTTGCTTTTCCGTATTCGCCTTTCTCGCCTTTTTTTACTTTACCGCCTAACAAATGGGTGGTAAGCTGCATTCCGTAACAGATTCCCAACACAGGAATTCCTTTTTCAAACAGCGCTTTATCAACCAAATGTGCGTTTTCAGCGTTCACCGAACTTGGTCCGCCAGACAAAATAATTCCAGAGGGATTGCGCGACAAAATTTCGTATAAAGGAGTGTCGAACGGAAGAACTTCAGAATAAACGCCAAGCTCGCGGATTCGTCTGGCGATGAGTTGGTTATATTGTGACCCGAAGTCGAGGATAATGATACCGTTATTCATGTATGATTTTTACTTTTTATGTTTTCCTTTTCGTGTATAAGGAAAGAAAACGTTTTTATGACTTGATTTATTATTTTTCCAGAAAATCCTGACAAACAGATATTTATTTAAAAACCCCCAGGAAATGGTAGAAAAAAAGCGTGATTCTTCACGCCTTTTTCTGTATTAAAATTTACCGATATCGTCTCTGTAGGTTTCGTAATCGAAGCTTACGGTTTTGGCATCTTCGTAAACCAATTTTCTAGCCTCTTCGTAAGAATCTGCTGTTGCCACCAGACTCAGTACACGTCCACCGGAAGTAAGAATTCTGTCGCCTGCCTTTTTAGCGCCTGCGAAAAGAACCTGGCTGTTCTTAACTTTATCCAGGTTTCTTATTTCAAAACCCGTTTCAATTTTTCTTGGATAACCGCCAGAACACATCACGAGGCACACTGCTTTTTCGTCTTTGAATTTCAGTTCTATATCCTTTCCTTCAAGACAGTCATTAATCACATCGAACAGCTTGTTTTCCATGAGTGGCAGGATCACCTGCGTTTCCGGATCGCCCATTCTCATATTATATTCCAGAAGGAACGTTCCGTCTGCAGTAACCATCAAACCAAAGAAAATAAATCCTTTGAAATGAATATTTGCGCTGCTGAAACCCGCCAAAGTTGGTTCAAGAATATTTTTTTCGAAATCTTTGTAGTGTTCGGAAGTAAATTCCGGGCTTGGGGCTACACTTCCCATTCCGCCAGTGTTGGGACCGGTATCTCCGTTTCCTGCTTTCTTATAATCTTTCACCGGGATACACGGAAAGAGTTTTTTTCCGTTTGAAAATGCAATAATCGAAGCTTCGAAACCTTTCAGATATTCTTCGATCACCAACTGAATTCCGGCATCGCCATAAATTCTTTCGATCATAAATTTATGAATGGTGGACTCGGCTTCGGCTAAATTATCAGCGATCACAACTCCTTTTCCGCCTGCAAGTCCGCTGGCTTTAATAACAATCGGAAATTTCTGATTTCTTACATATTCAACCGCATCGTGGTACGCATCAAAAACAACCGCTTTGGCCGTTTTGATGTTATTGGTCTGCATGAATTTCTTAGAAAAAGCTTTACTTCCTTCCAGTTCGGCAGCTCTTTTTTCCGGACCGAAAATTTTAAGGCCATGTTTTTTGAATTCATCTACAATTCCTTCTACCAGTGGAGCTTCGGGACCAACAATCGTAAGATCAATTCTTTCTTTAATTGCAAAATCTCTTAACCCTTCCACACTTTCGTCATATACATTCTGGCCGAGCTGGCCTGTGGTTACCGTGCCTTTGGCAAAGTATAATTTAGATATTCTGCTGTCGTCTTTCAGCTTAAGTGCGAGGGCCGATTCGCGGGCTCCATTTCCTACGATTAATATTTTCATGTGAGTTTACTTAATGTTTGTGTTCTCCAAAATTACTAATTTGAATATGAATTTCAAATTTACCGGAGCGAAAAATTTCTTAATTAACAGTTAAAACCGCGGTTTTAAGTGAGCGGAAGCACCCTGTTTTTTACTTAATGCAAAAAGTGGCGCAATCCTGTAAACATCATCGGAATGCCATGTTCGTTGGCAGCTTCAATGCTTTCTTCATCTCTCATACTTCCGCCTGGCTGAATGATTGCTTTGATACCTTCTTTCGCGCAGAAATCTACCACGTCTCTGAAGGGAAAAAATGCATCAGAAGCTAAAACCAGATCACCGGAAAATTTCTCTTTTGCCCGTTCTACAGCATGTTGCGTTGCCCAGATTCTGTTGACCTGTCCGCCACCAATTCCCAGAGCCTGAATTCCGTTGGAAACTACAATCGCGTTAGATTTCACATATTTTACCACGCGCTGGGCAAATAATAGTGCTTTTTCCTGCTCTGCAGAAGGTTTAAAAACCGTTACCGTTTCTATTTTATCAGAAAACTGGTTATCATTATCCTGAACCAAAATTCCACCATCAATTTTCACCCAGGTTTGTTGATCGGAAACCGGATTTTTAATTTTAATGATTCTCAGGTTCTTTTTCTTTCTTAAAATTTCGAGTGCATCAGCATCAAAATCCGGAGCCATCACAATTTCAAGGAATGTTCTGTTGAGTTCTTCTGCTGTGGCAGCATCCACCTTGAAATTCATCCCGATAATTCCGCCAAAGATGGAAACCGGATCGCATTCGAATGTTTTTGTGTACGTTTCGAGTGCCGAACTTCCCACGGCAACGCCACATGGTGTGGAATGTTTCACCGCACAACAGGCCATTTCTTCTTTGAATTCATTCACCACCTTCCAACATAAATCCATATCGCGAAGGTTGTTGAAAGATAGTTCTTTGCCGCCGAGAATTTCAAAATCTTTCATCGCGCCGTTCTCGGTTGTTGAGGCATAATATGCTGCAGACTGGTGCGGGTTTTCACCGTATCTGAGGTCTGAAACTTTTTTATAGGAAGCATTGAGATATTGCGGATAATCTTCATCGAGCAGCATTTTAGAAATCGCTCCATCGTATGCGGAAGTAAGATTGAACACTTTCCCGGCCAGTTTTTTACGCGTTTCTAAAGTCGTATCGCCGGTTTCGGCAATTTCCTGCTGAACTTTTTCATAATCTTCAACATCGGTAATCACCGTTACAGCATTGAAATTCTTAGCGCCGGATCTCAACATGGAAGGCCCGCCAATATCAATAAACTCAACTTTTTCATCGAGAGAAATATCGGCGTTTGCATTTTCGAAAAATGGATAAAGATTAACAATTACCATATCGATAAGCCCAATACCGTGTTCGTTAACGGTTTTCATGTGCTCTTCGCTGTTGCGGACCGCAAGTAGGCCACCGTGAACTTTTGGGTGAAGTGTTTTTACTCTTCCGTCAAGCATTTCCGGAAATTGTGTAACCTCATCAATCTGAATCGGGTTCAACCCGGCGTCTTTCAGATGTTTGAATGTTCCGCCGGTGGAAATCAGTTCGTAATTTTTTTCTTCTAAAAATTTTGCAAAACCGATGAGTCCGGATTTATCGGAAACAGAGATCAGTGCTCTTTTTTTTGACATTTTTCTTTCTTTTTTACTTTTTATTAGATCTTTTCTTTTACTTTTCTGTATTCTGCAAAGCCAGATTTATAGCTTCGGGGAAAATATTATATTCAATTTGATGAACTTTTTCTGCCAAACTTTCAACCGTTTCATCAGGTGAAATTTCAAATGATTTTTGAAGGATAATTTTTCCTTCATCAATTCCTGATGTCACATAATGTACGGTGGCTCCGCTTTCTTTTTCTCCGGTTTTTAAAACTGCTTCGTGAACATGATGCCCCCACATTCCCTTTCCGCCAAATTTAGGCAGCAATGCCGGATGAATATTGATAATTTTTCCTGAAAAACACTCGCAGAACTCTTTACTTAAAATGGATAAAAATCCTGCAAGAACGATAAGATCGGTATTTTCGGGAAGCATTTCGGATAGTTTTTCCGAGAAATCTTTTCCTCTTTTTATCAGAATATTTTTAATCCCGTGTTTTTCCGCGCGCTGCAGTCCAAAACATTCACGGTCTGCAACCACCATGGTGATTTCAGCGTTTGGAATTTCCCCGTTTTCAGTGCAGTGGATGATTCTCTGCAGATTGGTTCCGCCGCCCGAAACCAAAACAACCATATTTTTCATGGAGATGCTGCAGTTATTAATTCAATACTATTTTTTCTGTACCTTCAGTAATTTCACCGATTATATAGGCGTCATCCAGAAGATCCAGCACTTTTTCTGCGTGTTTTTCGTCCACTACGATTACCATTCCAACTCCCATATTGAACGTTCCGAACATTTCCATTCTGTCAATATTTCCTCTTTTCTCCAGCTCCAGCATCACGCTTGGAATTTTAATTTTAGAAGTATCAATTGTTGCACATAGGCCGTCGCCTAAAATTCTCGGCACATTTTCGATAAGACCGCCGCCGGTGATGTGCGCAATACCGGAAACTTCAATTTCTTCCAGTAATCTGTGAATCGGTTTATAATAAAGTCTTGTAGGGACAAGAAGTGTTTCGTAAAGCGGTTTACCTTCAAATTCCTCATTAAAATCAGGGAAAATTTTTCTCACCAAAGAAAATCCGTTGCTGTGGAAACCGGAACTGGGCAGTGCGATAATTTTATGTCCGTTTTTAATTTTCGAGCCGTCGATAATTTCATCTTTTTCGACGATACCGACACAGAATCCGGCAACATCGTAATCGCCAGGTTTGTACATTCCCGGCATTTCTGCTGTTTCACCGCCGATAAGTGCGCACTCGTTGTCTTTGCAGGCGTTCACCATTCCCATCACGATTTCTGCAGCAATTTCGGAATCGAGTTTTCCACACGCTAAATAATCTAGGAAGAAAAGGGGTTTTGCGCCGTGACATAAGATATCGTTGGCACACATCGCAAAACAGTCTACCCCAATCGAATCGTATTTTTTTGAATCCAGGGCAACTTTCAGTTTGGTCCCAACACCGTCGGTACCGCTTACAAGCACAGGATTTTTGTAACCTGCAATCTGGTAAAACGCGCCGAAACTACCCAGGTTGTTCAGTACATTTTTGTTATGGGTTTCAGCAACTGCAGTTTTAATTTTATCAACTGTTTTGTAGCCTTCTTCTTTGTCTACTCCGGCGGATTTATAGGTATTGCTCATGATATAATTTAAGATAAGCGGTTTGAAGTTTAATGATAAAAAAAGCCGACAATCATTCAGACGTCGGCTCATAATTAATTTATTTCGGCGAAGATTTCACTTCCAGAACTTGGAATTTTTCTTTTGGGGAATGTAATCTCTGCGGTTTCAAAGTGTAAAAATTTTGTTCTGCGAAAATAAGATTTTAAAATGAATTTAAAAAATCATTGGTGAAAAAAAGCAGATTTTGACTATAGTAAAAGCGTATATATTGATTCAAATGGTTATTTTTGTCTGAACTTAAAACAAAAATATGGCTTCAGGTTTTTTTGCAATTCTGGATGATATTGCAGCTTTGATGGATGATGTAGCAGTAACATCTAAAATTGCGACCAAACAGACCGCAGGAATTTTGGGCGATGACCTGGCAGTGAATGCCGAAAAGGCGACCGGATTTCTTTCTTCAAGAGAAATTCCCGTGCTTTTAAAAATCATGAAGGGCTCGTTTATCAACAAACTGATTATTGTGCCCATTGCTTTTTTACTTCAGGTTGTGTATCCGCCTGCAATTAAGGTTATTTTAATTTTAGGCGGACTGTATCTGGCGTATGAAGGTGTTGAAAAAGTGATCGAATATTTCTTCCACCGCCAGAAAAAAGGGCAGGAAGTCATAAAAGAAGTGGAAGAACCTTCAATGGATGGCGAAAAAGCTGAAGCTGCAAAAGTAAAATCTGCCATTACCACCGATTTTATTCTTTCGATCGAGATTGTAATTATTGCTCTGGGAACAGTTCTGGATAAGAGTCTCCTGATACAGATCATCACGGTTTCAATTGTCTCGATCATTGCAACGGTAGGCGTTTATGGAATTGTGGCGCTTATTGTAAGGATGGATGATGCCGGTTACAAACTCATGAAGAGATCAAATGAAAAAGGATTTTTTAACAGTCTGGGCGAAATTCTGGTGAAGGCATTGCCCATCGTCATCAAAATCTTGGGCGTTGTGGGAACGATTGCGCTAATCCTTGTATCGGGTGGAATTTTCGACCATAATATCGATACGCTGCATCACTTTTTACCGAAGGTTCCTGAGATGGCCAAACAGTTTCTTTATGGAATGGTTGCCGGCTTAATTATGGTTCCACTTGTGTTGGGTGGCAAAAAAGTGTATGCCATGGTGAAGAAATAATCTTCTTTAAATTATAATAAAAGAGCAGCCTTGATGACTGCTCTTTTTTTGTGATGAATGTGTAAGGCTGTATTTATGAAAAATGTGCTTTCACGGCTTCTAATTTTTCATGGAATTCTGCTTTTTTCTCTTCATCAGTAATTCCTTTGCCTTCTTCAAAGCGTTCTTTAAAATTAGGCAGCGAAAAATAAGCAATCACATTAGCTCCACTGAAAGGTGCACGTTTCAGAAACACTTCTATGACATTTTTTCCGCCACCGTTACCTGGAGCTGTTGCCATCAGGAAGATGGGTTTATCGCCGAAATGTTTGCGGTCTTTGATTCTGGAAACCCAGTCGAAGACATTTTTAAAAGCCGCAGAATAGACAGAATTATGTTCCGCAAGAGACATCAAAATAAGATCACTGCTGTCGATTTTCGATGCAAAATCTTTTGCCAGCTGCGGAATTCCGTTTTCCAGTTCTCTTTCATGCTTGTAAATCGGCATTTCAAAATCGTTTAGATCCAGAATTTCGACATTATCATCGGGGAAGAATGAAGCGGCAAAAGTCACGAGTTTCTTATTGATGGAGACTTCGGAATTGCTTCCGGCAAAAGCTAATATTTTCATAATTGAGGTTAAGGTTAAGGTTAAGTAAATTTTGATAAAGATAATTAATTATAAAACCATGGGAACTTCCATGAGCAAGATTTCGGAATCTTCCAAAGCTTCAAGTGTAAATTTATCCGTTTCCCAGATTCCAAAACCGTCTCTTGTTCCTAAAATCTGATCGCCGATTTTCGCTGAACCTTTCAGCACGAACACATACACACCGTTTCCTGGGAGGTGTATTTTGTACTCTTTGGCATTTCCTTTTTCAAATTTCGCCAGATTAAACCAGGCATTCTGATGAATCCAAACACCTTCGTCGTCGGGATTTGGAGAAAGAATCTGCTGAAAATCGTTGATATTTTCGTTTTCTTTGATACTGATCTGGTCGTAACGCGGGCTAACATTCATCTTGTTTGGAATTACCCAAATCTGCAGAAATTTTACGAACTCATCTTTGTTTTTGTTGTATTCGCTGTGCATTACACCTGTTCCGGCGCTCATGACCTGAATTTCTCCATTTCTGATCACTGCGGTAGTTCCCATGGAATCTTTATGCTCCAGATCGCCTTCCAGCGGAATAGAAATGATTTCCATATCGCGGTGAGGATGCGTTCCGAAACCCATTCCGGAAGCGACCTGATCGTCATTAAGAACTCTAAGCACTCCGAAATTCATCCTTTCCGGATTGTAATAATTGGCGAAACTGAAAGTATGATGGGATTTCAACCAGCCATGATCGGCGAAACCTCTGGTGTCTGCTTTATGATAAACTGTTTTCATTTTAATATTTTTATTGGTTTGTTGATGCAAAAATAGAACAACTGAACGGCTGAAACATTGATATAAGATAAGTTATTAACTTTGATAAAAACCGGATATGAAAATCACAGAAAAAAGAATTTATGAAAAACCTGCAAAAGATGATGGCTTTCGGATTTTAGCAGACCGGTTGTGGCCGAGGGGAATGAGCAAAGAAAAAGCCGCAATCAACTGGTGGGCAAGAGACATTGCTCCTTCTACCCAACTCCGGAAATTGTATCACGGAAAAGAGATTGATTTTAAGAAATTCAGTAAAAAGTATTTGAAAGAGCTTTCAGAAAATCCTGAAACCGAAACGTTTTTAAAGGAAATTAAAAAACACAAAACCGTTACGCTACTTACATCTGTAAAAGAAATTGACGAGAGTGAACTTCCGGCGCTGAAAAATTTTATTGAACAGCATCTGAATTTAAAATAAAAATTCCGTCAAATTAAATATGACGGAATTCTATTTTAAATTTAGAAATCTGAATTAAAAATGCACCTGCTGGATTTCTTCTTCCAGTTCTTTATCTGATTCTTTGCCTTCACCTTTGATTAAAAACATGGTTACGGCTGCAGCAATTATCAGACAAAACCCGCCTACCACAATATAATCGATGGACATGTTGCCGAAAAGATTTTTAACGATAGGCCCGCCGAATATTCCGTTGAAAATCTGAGGAATTACAATGAAAAAGTTGAAAATCCCCATATAAACGCCCATTTTTCTCTGCGGAATGGCATCGATGAGCATTGCATAAGGCATTGCCAGAATACTGGCCCAGGCAAATCCCAGCCCGATCATGGAAATCCAAAGCATACCGGTATCTTTAATAAAAAACATGGATATTAAGCCAAAACCTCCCGAGAGTAAAGCTAATGCATGAGTCTGTTTCTTTCCGATGGCTTTTGCTATAGGCGTTAATAAAAATGCAAACGGAATTGCAAATAAGTTATAAAGCCCAAACAAATGTCCGGTTAAATCACCTGCTTTATTAAATTCCGCAGACTGCGTATCTTCGGGAGAAAGTCCGAAATGATGGGTAGCTAGAGCACTGGTGGTAAATACCCACATGGTAAACAAAGCAAACCAAGAGAAAAACTGCACGGCACCCAATTTTTTCATCAGTGGTGGGATGGTCGCAAAATCCTTAAACATATCCGAAAACTTGGAACGGTGTTCCGTACCTTCTTCCCGGCCCTCGAACTCAGCAAATTCCTTTGGTGAGTATTCTCTCGTCGTAAAAATGGTGTATAAAATAGAGGCAATTAAAACAGCTGCACCTATATAAAAGGCATAGATTACATTATTGGCTACATAACCTTCAGCCGCTACATTAGAAACGCCCATCTTGGTGAGCCAGTTGGGCATTTCGGAACCGATGACTGCGCCGATACCTATCAGAATCGTCTGGATAGAGAAACCCAGCGTGCCCTGATGTTTCGGAAGCATATCTCCTACCAGCGCGCGGAAAGGTTCCATGGCAATATTCACGGAAAAATCCATCATGGCAAGGAAGATTACGGCCAACAACAATACATTGGCTGCGATGAGATGGGTTACAGAAGCCGCGTTTGGCAAAAGAACCAAACCGATGGCGCACAAAACCGCACCAATGAGGAAGTAAGGTTTTCTTCTTCCGAGCGGACTCCAGGTATTATCGCCCATGTGACCGATGATGGGCTGAACGATTAATCCGGTAATGGGTGCTACGAGCCAGAACCAGGAAAGTTGGTGCACATCAGCACCGAGGTTGGCGAGAATTCTGCTCGCATTTCCGTTCTGCAGGCCAAATGCCATTTGGATGCCGAGAAACCCCATACTCATATTGATAATCTGAGCGATACTGAGGTTGGGTTTTATTTTTTTAGCCATAACTTAATGAATAGGAATATTTAATTTTTCTTTAATTCTGAAATTAATGCGTCCTCGATTGGCGTTTTTATTTTCACTACCTCATCGATGACCTCATTGGGAACTGTGGTGGATAAAACATACTGCCGGATTTTCCATTTGCCACCAATTTTTTCCAGGACGCCGGAACCGCGGCAGATTTTCATCTGGGTATCTAAAACCTCATCAAACCATGCATAGTTGCCGTCTTTGCTGAAAGTGATGCTTCTTTTCAGGGAAGTAAAATTCCAGGCTTTGCCTTTGTCAAAAAAAGGTTTTGCCCAAGCCATAAATTCTTTTTTGTTCCAGACTTCGGTGGCGTCGGTACCGATGAACGTGGATTCTTCCGCAAACAGATCGAAATAATTTTTGTAATCGGCGGTTGCAGCGAAAGTATTGAGATCGTCGAGAACTTTGCTGATGTTTTTCTTCTGCACATTTTCGTAAAAGCCTTTATTTTGGGCTGAAAGTGTTACTGAAAATGTAAAAAACAGCAATAGGACTGCGATAAAATTTAGTTTTTTCATAATCATGGTTTCTAAACTTACAGTTGCGTAAGATTATTTCAATTCTAAAATTAAAGAAGATTTTCCTGAAACCGTTAATTTATTTTTTGAATTTACCACAAAATCTTTTCCGGAGATGATATCCTTTCCTGCAGAAACTCCATCTAAAGACTCCGTGAAACGGTTCAAATCAAGAGTCTGTACTTTTTCGTTATTGTTAATCACGACCATAACTTTCTCCTTTTCGTTATAACGGAAATACACATACACCCTATCTTTCGGCATATAATGTTTTGTTTTTCCGGTATGGATGACTTCTTTGCTTTTTCTCCAGTTCAGAACTTTCTGGGTGAAATCATGAAATTCTTTCTGTTCTGCAGTTCTGGTTGCCGGATTGAAAGCATTCTGTGAATCCCCTTTCCAGCCTCCAGGGAAATCTCTTCGGATATCGGCATCGCCTTTCGATTTTTCGCCACGCATTCCGATTTCAGAGCCGTAATAAATCTGCGGAATTCCGCGAACGGTGGAAATTAAAGTTAAGGCCATTTTGTAGTAACGCGAATCGCCGTTGAAGATTTCGTTGAATCTTTCCGTATCGTGGTTTTCGAAGAATACGAGGATGTTGTTGATGTCCGGATACAGAAAATCGTTTCCGAAGGAATTGTAAATTTTAATCATCCCCTTGTCCCAGCTGTCTTCTTCTTTCAGTGCTGAAGGCAGATCTGTGTAAAGCGTGAAATCCATAACCGAAGGAAGATTGGAGTTGTAACCATCGATCTCACCGATTTTTGAATCTTTCTGCCAGTAGGAAACATGCGCCGGATTATACATCCAGGCTTCTCCCACAATATTGAATTTCGGATATTCGTCGGTAATCGCTTTAGCCCATTTTGCCATGGCCACTTTATCGTTGTAAGGATACGTATCCACGCGCAGCCCGCCAAGTTCGGCATATTCAATCCACCAAATGGCGTTTTGGGTTAAATATTTTAGAACCAAAGGATTGCTTTGGTTTAAATCAGGCATTGTGGTATCAAACCAACCGTTGAGCGCTTCTTTTTTATCGGTATCTGCCACGTTGGTATCAAACTGCGAAGTGATTCGGTAATTGGATCGCTTGAAACCATATTTTCCTTCACCGTCCGGAAACTGATGAATCCAGTCTTTGGTCGGTAAATCCTGAATGAGCCAGTGCGAAATTCCCCAGTGGTTGGTCACATAATCCTGAATAAGCATCATGCCGCGTTCCTGAAGTTCGCGCGAAAGTTCAAGATATTCTTCGTTGGTTCCGTAGCGTCCGTCGATTTTGTATAAATCGGTTTGGGCGTACCCGTGATAAGAAGTCTGCTTCTCATTATCTTCGTTTGCCGGTGTAAGCCAAAGTGCCGTTGCGCCAAGATTTTTCAGATAATCCAGATTGTTGATGATTCCCCGCAAATCGCCGCCGTGTCTTCCGTTTGGTGCATCGCGGTTGAGTTTATCGGTGAGGTTTTTCTGTGAATCGTTAGAAGGGTCACCGTTTGCAAACCGGTCTGGCATGATGAGATACATTACATCTTTCGAGGTGAATGAATTTCTGTCAGCGGAACCAGGCTTTCGGTTTTTGAGTTCGTAATTGTAGGAATACCGTGTTCTGTTCTTTTCCTTAAAATTAATTTTAAAGGAAGAAGTATTGATTTCGTTGGTATTTACGGTAATAAAAACATAATTGGGATTTTCGGTTTTTGTGAGATTTATGACCTGAACATTGTCGGATAATTCTACAGAATATTTTGAAATATCTTTCCCGTAAACTAAAATCTGAAGTTCCGGGTTTTTCATTCCTTTCCACCAGAAGGCGGGCTCCACTTTCTGGATTTGGGCAGATGAGAAAGAAAAAACGAGGATAAAAAATACTGAAATATAGTTCTTCATTTTAAATTTTGGCTAAAGCCTTTGGTTTAGTTCTTAAAAAAACGGGCTGAAGCCCGTTTCTAATGATTTATTTTACCGGTTTCACAGAAATGGCGTATCCACCGCTTCTTGCAAGCTTCATCGGTAGTTTCGATGAACTGGTTACGGTTTTCTTATAGATTTTGTAGGATTGCGGATTGTTGATATAATCAGCATTGTCGCCATCGGCATACACGGTGGCTTCGTACTTTTTACCTTTCGGTAGGAAAGAAAAATCTACGGTGTAGTTTCTTGCATTTTCGTCGGTAATTCCGCCGATATACCACTCGTCTTTGCCTTTTGCTTTTCTTGCGGTGTGGATATAATCTCCAGGTTCTGCAGAAAGGATTTTAGTATCATCCCAATCTACCGCAACGTCTTTGATGAACTGGAATGCATCCATATGCCGGGCGTAATTTTCGGGTAAATCTGCCGCCATCTGCAGCGGAGAATACATTACAACATACAGTGCAAGCTGCTTCACAAGCGTGGTTTTTACAAATCTTTTATCTCCGGGGAAATAATAATCCAGTTTAGTCTGGAAGATTCCCGGGGTATAATCCATTGGGCCGCCCATAAATCTGGTAAACGGAAGAATGGTCTGGTGATCGGGATTATTTCCGCCAAAAGCTTCGAATTCGGTACCGCGTGCAGCTTCAGCGGCGATCCAGTTCGGATAAGTTCTGCTTAAACCGGTTGGACGGACGGATTCATGGGAATTCACCATGATTTTATATTCATGTGCTTTTTCGGCAATTCTCAGATAATGATTGATGGTCCATTGGGAATAATGGTGTTCGCCACGCGGAATGATATTTCCCACATAACCGGTTTTCACCGATGGATAATCGTATTTGTTCATCAGCTGGAAAGCTTTGTCAGCCCAACGTTCGTAATTGGTCGCAGAGCCGGAAGTTTCGTGGTGCATCATGAGTTTCATCCCTTTGGAATGGGCATAATCATTCAGCATTTTGATATCGAAATCCGGATAAGGCGTGATGAAATCGAAAACAAATTCTTTGCTGTGACCGAACCAGTCTTCCCAACCTGCATTCCAGCCTTCAATAAGAAGCGCATCAAAACCGTGAGCAGAAGCGAAATCAATGTATTCTTTAACTTTGGTATTGTTCGCCGCGTGTTTTCCGTTCGGGGTAAGTTTAGAAAAATCAGTTTTTCCGATGTGAACATTATTGGCGGTTGAATACGACCAGTTCGATTTACCGATGATCATTTCCCACCAAACGCCCATGTATTTTGTGGGTTTGATGTACGAAGTATCCTTATATTCCGTAGGTTCGTTCAGGTTGAAAATCATTTTCGAAGCCAGAACTTCTTCGGCTTTTGGCGAAACAATGATGGTTCTCCACGGCGAAACTGCAGGGGTCTGAATATACCCTTTCGCACCCTGCGCGTCAGGAGTTAAATGTGTTTTAAATTTGAAATTCGCAGCATCAAGTTCCAGATTGGAAGCCGGATAATTAATGACTGCAGCCTCAGAAATATTCACATACAATTGGTCTTTTCCTTCTTTTTTAAGCATTAAAGGCGTTTGAACCGCATTTTTAATTAAAGACTGTGATGCATTTCCGTCGTAGGAAGTTGGCCATTTTGCAGGAACTTCCGAAAGATTCGAGGTTTGAGTCTGATATTCCTGAGAATCGTAATCTCCGGCAAGCCACCAGGCTTTCATATCGGTTGGAAGATCGATTTCGGAATCTTCTTCGCGGATTATGAAATAATTAAGGTTTTTCTGCTCGGGGAACTCATATCTAAAACCTAAACCATCATTAAACAACCTGAATTTCACAATAATATGTCTGTCGTTTTCATCCTGATTTAAAGTTACAGCCAGTTCGTTATAATGGTTGATGTAGGATTTTTTCTCGCCCATAATCGGATCCCAGGACTCATTTTTGGAATCAAATTTTTCAGCGGTTTTGGTAAATCCGCTGTCGAGATTTTTACCTTTCTGGTCTTTGTTTTCTATTTCCGAGGCAAACTGAATGTCGCCGTCTCTCAACAGTCTTAATCCTAATTTTGAATCTTCAACCACGGTTTTCCCCTGATATTTAAGATTGTAATAAGGCACTCCGCTTTTGAGTTGAAAATTCATTTCAAATTTTCCGTCGGGAGATTTTAAAGACTGTGCGTTAAGTGCGAAACTTCCCATCAGCAGGAAAAGCGCAGATATTTTTATATTTTTCATACAATAATTTTCGAATCAATAAATTTAGAAAAAATGTGAGTAATATCCAACTTTTTGAGCAATCAATTGCGCCTTTTAAAAACAAAAAACTGCTGCCGAAAAGCAACAGTTTTATAAATAATTATTTGTAATCTGGTTACTGAGGCGTTAATTTATAAGTCCCCAATTTTATGTTTGCCGTGATTTTGTATAATGCACCGCCACCATCGAATTGGATGTTATCATTATCTCCTTTTGGCCCAAGGAATCCTGAGTTTCCACCGGTGTGGATATTTGCCCACTCTAAATCTCCCCAAGCCTGCTGGCCGATGAATTTGAATTGGGCTCCGTCCGGGATTGCGATTGTATATTCGTAAACACCATCGTTCACCTGCTGCATTGGCAAGGCGTTGTTCGCATCCCAACCGTTAAGTGAACCTACCAAGTATAAATTGGTTGGTAAAGTTGGCAGCGCAGATGGAGTTACCGTGATGTCTCTTGAATTCTGATCGATTGTAATTTTGTACATTCCAGAGTTTCCTGTAAACTTCATATTCTCATTTCCTGAAGGCTCCAGATTGGTTGACCAGGTATTGAAGTATTTGTAAGAATCGTTAATTCCTGAAGCATTTAAACTGTAATTAATCGGGCCCCAGTCCTGCTGACCGAGGAATCTGAATTCGCCGTTCTGCTCAAGATAAGTATAGATCTCTGAAATTTCATTGGTATTTTTCAAAAGCTGCGATTCACCTGCATTCCAGCCAACTGCTGTTCCGCCACCAACTAAGTAGAAGTTTACGTAAGCAGGTTGGTACGGTGTTACTTTGAAGGTTACAATCTGTGAAACTTTTGTGATGGTACCGCCGGCAGAAGCTGTTGTTGCAGTAACGCGAACATCAACTTCTGAAGATACTCCTACCGGTAAGCCCAGTTTAAGTACCGCATCGTTCAGATTGAAATTAGTCCATGCCAATTCTTTGGTATTAACAGTAGTTCCTGCAGAAGAGAATGTAGTTGAGCCTTTAGGGGCAATTTCTACATTATAATTCACATTTACACCGTAAGAATAGTCTGTCCAGGTAACAGTAGCAGCGGTGGCAAGTGGGTTGGCTGCATCGAGCACGATCGCCTGTCCTGCCGTAGGTTTAGTGATCACCGGAACATCAACCGGGTAAGGGGTTACTGTAAAAGAAATCGCATTAGATACTGCGCTTCCACTTTCTACTCTAACGTACACTTTGGAAGGTGAATATGGGCTTATTCCCGCCTGAAGCATCGCAGTATTTAATTCACCAATTGTTGTTTTAAGTACATTGGTAGTTGGGGTTCCCAATACTGCCTTGTTTTTAAAATCTTCGGTTGAAGAAACTACCACTGAATAAGAAGTGGCCGCTGCAAGTTTATCCCAGGTAAGAATGTAGGGATTATTTTGCATAGTAGGGTAAAGCACTGCCGCACCCAAAGTGGTGTCGTGTAACTTAAACGATGCTTCTGCAGTCGTCCAGTTGCGGTCGGCATCCTCTCTACAAGAGGTGATTAAAAGCAATGGTAAAATCAATACCATTATTGTTTTAAATATATTTTTCATAAGATTTAATTAATAATTGTGGATGATTATTTTACCGGAATTAGCGTGTAATCTCCCGTTGCATCGTTGAAATAAACATCATAAGTCCATTCTGCTGATAAGGGAATATTTGCACCGTTAATTGTTGCGGTTCCAAAGAACTCCGAATTTGTTCCCCAGTTAGTATCCCAGGAATTATTGGCTCTGAATTTAAATTCACCACCAGAAAGGCTTACTCCTTTTTTCATCCATACATGTGGATCGAAGGCAGATTGGGTAAGTTGTGTATCTGTATCCCAGTTTCCGTTGACTGAGCCAATGATCGAAATACTGCTGTAGGTTGTTGTCGGCGCAGTCACCGGCTCAAAGGTATAGGTTAGCGCTGAAGTATCTATAGTAAGTTTGTAATAACCTTCAGTCAATACCTTGATATCACCTGAACCACCGTCTGTACTTAACTGCCCTGCAGCTGCTCCTAACCCGAACTGTGCATCCCATGACCCTTTAACCTTAATCATTTTGAATCCACCTACCTTGAACAGTCCGGTAAATGTATATTTAGACGCATCTGCGGTTTTTAGCAATGGCAATAAATTGCCATTTGTGGCTAAATTATCCCAGCCTCCAGCTGTGGCATCTCCAATCAAATAAAGGTCAACAAAATCATAAGTTGGGCTTGCCAAATATGGGGTAATGTTAATGCTTGTTACCTTAGACTGCTGCTGTAAAACATTGTCTCCCAAATATGAAGTAACTCTGAAATACATCTTCTGAGATTCAAAAGGAACAAGACCGATTCTCTTAGCAGCCTCGTTCATTTCCTGATTGGTAAAAGAAACATTAGTTACCGACTGTGCGGTTTGTGCAAGCAGATAAGAATCAGCAAAGGATTCTGTTTTACTGATTTCGACATGATACTTTACCTCTACAGGTACCGTGAACGTCGCGCGCTCCCAGCTAACTGTTAATGCAGGATTCTGTGGAAAATTCTGATCAAGGAATAAATTCTCTGCAGACAGATCCATCACGATTGGTGCCGACTGGTTTTCAACCGTAATAATATCGCGGTCCTCACATGAAATCAATCCGAAAATCATGATTACAGCGAGAAAAAGTTTATTAATTGTTATATTTTTCATTGTATTGCTAAATTAGGTATTAATAACCGGGGTTTTGTACAAGATTCGGGTTTACAACCAGATCGTTGTTCGGAATTGGGAACAGGTTTCGGTATTCAGCAACTGCGATTCCGTCTTTTACATTACCTTTCCAAGGCCACAGATAAGCAGAAGAAGTAAATTTACCGAAACGGATAAGGTCTGTTCTTCTGGTCATTTCCCAGGATAGTTCTCTTGATCTTTCATCAAGAATAAAGTTAAGGTCTAAAACTGAAATCTGCGAAGCATTTGCTCTTGCTCTTAATGCATTAACATAACCGATTGCTGTGGCCATATTTCCTCCTGCACCACCTCTTACGGTAGCTTCAGCATACATCAGATAAATATCACCCAGTCTGTAAACCGGTAAATCTGTTTCAACCCAGTTATCGTGAATTCCAGGGGTTCCGTTACTCTTCACGTTTTTGTATTTAATGAAGGCATAGCCATCATTAAAGTTACCTAAATCGTTGATTTCAAGAGTTTGTCCGTCTTTGTAGAATCGGCCTCTTTTATCATTTGCTTCAAATTTATTAACAAGTGCTTTCGTGGTTCTGATACCGCCCCAGCCTCCGTTGACACCAAACTCAGCAGGATTCATTGTTCCACCAATCGCGGCATGTACTAAATAGGTAGTTCCACCGTTGGTTTGAGTTTTTACCCCGTCGTACACGACAGAGAAAATATTCTCAGGGTTATTCACATTGTTATCAGCCAGGAAAAGATTTTCATAAGATGAATTCAGTGCATATCCTGCAGAAATTACTTTTTGAGTATAAGTGATTACTTCGCCATATTTTTCAGCACCAGTGTACACTTTAGCATTCAAATAAAGTCTAGCCAACAAACTCCATGCGGCAGCTTGGTCAACTCTTCCGTATTCGTTCGTTTTAGGAGCTTTCAGTTCGTTGGCAACCTCCAGTAACTGAGATTCAACATAACTGAAAAGTTCTGCTCTCTTAATTTGCTTTGGTACGGTTCCGAAAGTAGTTTCATCAACAAACGGTACATTTCCGTAAAGATCCAGAAGGTGATAATAAGTCTGAGCTCTGAGGAATTTCGCTTCAGCTCTCATTACTTTAGCATCTTCAAGGTTTTGACCTGTAATTCCGTTCAGACTTAGTTTTTCGTCTGTCGTATTCTTAATAAATTCATTACAGAACGCGATTTCAGTATAAAGTCTATAATACATCGCATTGTTGAACTCATTTGTTGGCGTCCAGATCATTTTGTGAAACTCGTGCAGAGTACCATCATTCCATCCGATTACCGCTTCATCTGTTGTGATTACCTGAAGAGTATACAGCAAACGCATGTAGTTAGAGAAACCACCGTCGATATCTGCGATATCTCCGTTACCGTCACCACCGGCCTGGCCACCCACAGCTAAACCACCATAAAGTTTCGCCAGAAGGTTTTTATAGTTCCCAAAGTCTTTATATAGGCTTGCCGACGTAATTTCGGTGATCGGTTCCTGTCTTAAATCATCAACACAAGAGCTTGCCGTAAGCGAAAGTCCTAAGAAAGCTGCAATGATTGATAGTCTTTTTATTCTGAAGTTTTTCATTTTTCTAAATTATTAAAATTGAAAGTTAAGCCCTAATGAATATACCTTCGGTCTTTGGTAGAATCCATTATCAATATTACCGAAGATTTCAGGATCTACACCGGAATAATCTGTTACCACAAAAACATTCTGCGCCATACCGTAAACCTTAAGGTTACTGGATCCGCCGAAGATATCCCCGAAATTATAACCTAATGAAAGATTATCCATTCTTAAGAAAGATGCATCTTCTACGAAAGCATCACTCCAATACTGTGGTGTTGCAAAACCATAATTTGCGGTAGTACTTGAAATATTCTGAAGATATTCGTTCGTTGCAATACTTTGCACATTCGACTGTGACGCGAAGTTATTGTAAACATAATTACCGATTACCGCTCTAAGAGAGGTAGAGAAATCCCAGTTTTTGTACACAAACTTGGTAGAGAATCCAAATGTCGCATCCGGCGTAGTAGACTTGTAAAAGTACTTATCGCCTTGTGCAGTAATTTTTCCGTCACCGTTTCGGTCAACATAAACGCCATCCAATGGTTTTCCGTTGGTGTCGTAAACCTGCTGATAAACATAGAAGCTGCTTGGCGTATATCCTACAGAATGTCCCTGTACGTTGTTACCCACTCCTCCGGAAATTCCTCCGGTTGGGATAATATAACCTTCCTGAATCTGATCGGAGAAAGAAATGATTTTAGGATTGTAATGAGCCGCATTGAAGGTAAAATCCCAGGTAAAGTTTTCTCTCTTAACAGGAGTTACATTGATGAGGAATTCAATACCGTCAGTCTCCATTTCACCAATATTCTTGTTGTTTCTGTTACTGAACTCCCCTGCAGGAACCCCAACATTTGCCAACAGATCCACAGTGTTTTTTCTGAACCAGTCAATAGATCCGGAAATTCTGTTGTTCCAGAAACCGTAATCAATACCTGCATTCACTGTTCTTGTAGTCTCCCAGGTAAGATTTGGGTTATACTGAGTTGGTCTGTACATGAAGTAGAATGAATCCCCAAATCCGTACTGAGCAGTAGATTCAGAAATATTATAAGAAGGGAAAGATAAGTAGTAACCTCCGATTTCCTGTTGGCCGGTTTCACCCCAACCTGCTCTAAGTTTCAGGTCGCTTATTGCGTTTACCTCTTTCAGGAAGCTTTCATTTTTAACTTTCCATGCCACAGAAACTGCCGGGAAGGTTCCCCAAACATTCGTTAAGTCATCGGTTCCGTTATAGAATCTGGATGAAGCATCTCTTCGGATAGACCCATTAACGATATACTTGTCTGCAATAGTAAAGATTGCTCTTCCGTAGAAACCTAGAAGCGTAAGTTTACCTTCATAATTATTGGAGGTTACCGGCGGTTTGGTTGCATTACCAAAAAATGTTGTAGCAGAGGGAACAAGATCGTGGAAATTCTGGTAAGAGTATCCTGCCATTAAATCAACTTTGGTATTGATTGCAGTAATATCTTTTACGTAATTCAAATAGGTATCCAATAACTTGTTGGTCTTCTCCTGCGTGTAATCTCTTCTTGTACTTACGTTGTTTGATGCGATCATACCAGCATATCCAGGATATTCTGTTACAGCACCGGTACCTTTCTGGTAGTCGTAACCACCATTAACATTCCAGTGCAGGTCTGGTAAAAAGTGGAATTTATAATCCAGCTGCAAACTTCCGATCCCTCTGAAAACGGTAGACACATCTCTTCTTCCGTAAAGTGAACCAAGTGGGTTTCTGGTAGCGTTCACGTTGATATTCTGTGAAGGAGTTCCGTCACTGTTCGGTAACCACCATTCAAAATAATTGTTTACCAAATTACCGTTGGCACTGTAGTCGTAGATAGGCTGCGTAGGATCAAAATACTGCGCTGCACCAATTACGCCGGCAGGGAAACGGTTCTCCGTCATGGAACCTTTTACGTTCGCTGTGATGCTTAAGTGGTTGTCGAATAATTTCGGGGTCAGGTTTAAACCTACTGATGTTCTTCTGAACTCATTGGTTTTTACGATACCGTTCTGCTCATTATATCCCAGGGATAAGCGGTAAGGTAATTTCTTAATTCCTCCGGAAATAGCCACATTATTATCAGTTCCCCAGGCTTCCTGATAAATGAGATCCTGCCAGTTGGTATTGGCATTTCCTAATTTATTGATGTAATTCTGCGAAGCATTTTCCATAACGAATGCACGGAACTCATCTGCAGTTAATACATCAAGATTTCCCATTTTTGTAGAAACCGAAGCGGTAGTCGTGAAATTAACCTTCAATCTGCCGGAAGAGCCTTTCTTGGTTGTAATAAGAATTACCCCGTTAGAAGCTCTGTTACCGTAAATTGCAGCAGAAGATGCATCTTTAAGCACCGAGAAACTTTCAATATCATTTGGGTTAATCAGTGCAAGTGCGTTAGAAGCTCCGGAAACACCACCAAAATCCATCGGAATTCCATCAATTACGATCAGAGGATCATTACTTGCTGTTAATGAGGCTCCACCCCTGATTCTGATGGTAGAACCTGCACCAGGATTACCTCCGTTTCCTGTAACAGTAACACCCGGTGCTTTACCCTGAATCAGTTGATCAGCAGAAGTAGAACCACCGTTGAAATCTTTTGCAGTAATCGAAGCAATAGAACCCGTAAGGTCCTCTTTCTTTTGCTTACCATAACCAATCAGTACAACCTGCTCGATATCGGCAGTTTTAACCGAATCCGTAGTTTGTGCGTGTAACATTGTGCCCGCCAATAAAAAAGCCGGCGCAATTTTCAAAACTTTAGTATAGTTTCTCACAAAAATAAAATTTAAGGATTAATATTCAATACATCTCTTCTCCATTGAAGAAGCATTGCAATTTAAACAAAATTTCAATTATTATTAAAATTATCATAAAATAGTTAATTATATCTGAGATTTATCATATATTAACAGATCACACTTTTATTAAACAGTTGATTCATTGTGATTTAACAGTTCTATTGTCTCACTAATGAGACTTTGAACTTTAACAGAAAGTTAAACATGTGTTTATCTAATACCTTCACCACTTTTCCGATTATGCAATCAGGCACCAATATTTTCAATTAAAGTGGATATCGCGTATCTTTGCACAAATTATTAGAAGAATATGTCAGAGAGAAAGATGATTACAGCGGCTTTGCCTTATGCAAACGGCCCAGTACATATTGGCCACCTGGCCGGAGTTTATATTCCTGCCGATGTTTACGCCAGATTTCAGAGAAGACTCGAAAAAGAGGTCGCTTTTATCTGCGGATCCGATGAACACGGCATTCCGATTACCATCCGCGCAAAAAAAGAAGGAGTAACGCCGCAGGATATTGTAGACAAATACCACGAAATCATTAAAAAATCTTTCAGTGATCTGGGAATCTCCTTCGACGAATACTCCAGAACAACTTCTAAAAAACATTACGAAGTAAGCCAGGATTTTTTCTCCACCCTATATAATAAGAGAAAATTCACAGAAGAAATTTCAGAACAGTATTTCGACGAACAGGCAAATGAATTTCTTGCAGACCGATATATCGTGGGAACCTGCCCGAATTGCGGCAACGACGGTGCGTACGGTGACCAGTGCGAAAAATGCGGCTCTACCCTTTCGCCCTCTGAACTTATCAACCCGAAATCGATGCTGAGCGGAAACGTTCCCGTCTTAAAGGAAACGAAAAACTGGTACCTCCCATTAAATGAGTACGAAAACTTCCTGAACGAATGGATTATTCTAGGTCATAAAGACGACTGGAAACCCAACGTTTACGGACAGGTAAAATCCTGGCTGAATGACGGTTTAAAACCGCGCGCAATGACCAGAGACCTCAATTGGGGCGTTCCCGTTCCATTGCCGGATGCTGATGGAAAAGTACTTTATGTTTGGTTTGATGCACCGATTGGTTATATTTCTTTCACACAGGAGTGGGCCGAAAAAAACGGCAAAAACTGGAAAGACTATTGGCAGAATGAAAATTCCGACCTTGTACACTTCATCGGCAAAGACAATATCGTTTTCCACTGTATAATTTTCCCAGCGATGATGAAAGCTCACGGCGATTATATTATGCCAACCAATGTTCCGGCGTTTGAGTTTTTAAACCTTGAAAACGATAAAATTTCAACTTCCCGAAACTGGGCAGTCTGGGCACACGAATATGTTGAAGAATTCCCAGGACAGCAGGACGTTTTGAGATATGCACTTCTTTCTTCTGCACCGGAAACCAAAGACAATAATTTCACCTGGAAAGATTTCCAGACCAAGAATAATTCAGAACTCGTAGGAATCTTCGGTAACTTCATCAACAGAGTTGCCGTGCTGATCCACAAATATTATAACGGAATTGTTCCGGAAGGCGAGGTAAACGCTCCAGAACTTGCAGAAATCACAAAAGCCGCTGCTGAAATTAAAAATTTCCTTGAAAATTTCGAATTCAGAAATGCGCTTTCTGCGATGATGAATCTGGCAAGATTCGGGAACCAATATCTTCAGACCGAAGAACCGTGGAAAACCATCAAAGACCATCCCGAAAAAGCAGCACACTCCCTTTTTGTAGCGGCACAGATTGCGGTTGGTCTGGCGCAGATTTCAGAACCGTTTATGCCTTTCAGTTCAGAAAAATTACTTAAAATGTTTAACGTTTCTCAGCTGAACTGGAAAGAGATTGCAAGCGAGAAAATCCTTATTAAAACCGGTCACCAGATCAATCCTGCGGAATTACTGTTTTCGAAAATTGAAGACGAAACGATTGAATTCCAAATTCAGAAACTAGAAAACACGAAAGAATCCAACAAAAAAACAAATCCAAAAGCCAATCCCATGAAAGACGAAATTCAGTTTGATGATTTCACGAAAATAGATTTAAGAACAGCCACCATTCTTACCGCTGAAAAAGTGGAAAAAGCGGATAAATTATTGAAATTTACCGTAGATACAGGCGTTGATGTAAGAACCGTGGTTTCAGGAGTTGCAGAAAGTTTCACTCCGGAACAATGCGTGGGAAAACAGGTCATGATTCTACTGAATCTGGCGCCGAGAAAAATCCGCGGGATAGAATCTCAGGGAATGTTACTTTTAACCAACAACGCTGATGGAAAACTGGTATTTGTAACGCCGGATGAAACCGTAGAAAACGGTGTCGAAATCGGGTAAGACAAATCATATTCTTCAAAAAAATAAGACGCACTTTTCTGTGCGTCTTATTTATTAAAATGATCTCAGCAACTTTAAATTTTTATACATTTATAAATACAAATCCAATTTCTATTTCAAAATGAAAATATCCACCCTATTTTTCGCTCTATTTAGCATCATCAGCTGTTCAAAAACTGATCCTTATGCGGTAAATACTGAGGTAAACGCTTCTCTCATGGAAGTGATTCCGGAAGACGCCGCTGCTAACCAAAAATCAGCTTCTGTAAAGCCAGATAGTGCTCCAGCCAAAAATGACAGAATTGCTAAAAAGATCATTAAAAACGGGGAAATGGGAATAGCTGTTGCCAATATTAACGATGCTAAACTGAAAGTAGACGGCATCCTGAAAAAACAAAATGCATACACCCAAAGCGAAACCTTCAGGAATACAGAAATTTCAGAAGAACTGGATCTCGTAATCCGTGTTCCTTATCAGAATTTCGATCAGCTGATCTCTTCTTTTTCAGAGGGTATTGGCGCAGTTGAATATAAAAATATTTCCTCTGAAGATGTGACTGAAGAATATACCGATGTAGCCATAAAACTTGAAAACAAAAGGATTTATCTGGAAAAATACCGCGATCTGCTGAAGAATGCAGCAACTACAAAAGACATGCTCGAAATCCAAGAAAACATCCGCAAACTTGAAGACGAGATTGATGTTGCAGAAGGCAGACTCCGTTTCATTGACGACCGAGTAAACTACAGCACCCTGCGCCTAAGCCTCACTAAAGAAAAACCCAGAAGTTCTGTAACATCTAAAATCGGTTTTGGAAGCAGATTTTCAGATTCCGTCGCACAGGGCTGGAATATTTTTGTAAGTTTTGTACTGGGTCTTATTTCCCTTTGGCCGTTCTTTATCCTCGCGCCTTTTTTCATCATATTTTACCGAAAATGGCGGGCCCGTAAAAAAACTGCTGTTAATGATTCTTCTCATCCAAATAATGAAAGCTGAAAAATATAAACCGGATTAAAAAATTGTAATTTTGTTGTTTAAAATGAACATCATGAAAAAAATAAATATCCTTTTACTTTCTTTATCTGCACTCTTCGCTGCTGTAGCCTGCGGAACAAGAGAAGATGAGCTCTCGAACGAACAGTTTGTAGGAACCTGGGACTGGGCAGCTACAACAGGCGGAATCGGAAATATTAATGACACTCCGTCAAGCACCGGAATTCAGCGTACCATCACTTTTACAGAGACCTATATATATACCGTTAAAGAAAATGGTGCAACGGTGAGCGAAGGAACTTACAACCTTTTAATAGAAGTTACGCCAAATGAACACAAAGAAAAACTGTTTATCGATTTCTCGAATTACCCCGACGTTTTTGTTGACGGTATCGACTCTTCAAACCTCTACCTCGGCGATCATTCCAACGATGGATATTCTTACCATTATAAAAAATAAAAAAAGCGGTCAGTAATTTGGCCGCTTTTTTTATCATCTTTTCCGGATTATTCACCGAAATGTTTTTTCACTGTTTCCAGAACCTGTTCGTCACTCATTTGCTGAGCGGTATCCAGGGTAATTTTAAGGTTTTTGAATTGTGCCGTATCATGAAGGAAACTTTTCAGTTCTTCCTGAATCGTACCGGGACCGGTAACATATACTTCTTCGGAATTGGTTAAAAGATGGGCAATTTCCTTAAAGTATTTTGCCTTGTTGGTTTGTTCCGCGTTATTGCCCGCATTCTCGCTGGAATTACCGTGCTGTACAACAGCTTTCACAGGTGAACAAAGAAAAAATTTAAAGGCATTCTGCGCATCATGATTTTTCACCACTACTGCTTTGGTTTGATCGAGCCAAAGACCTGCTAATTTTTTATCTGACATAATAATTTATTTTCGTAAGTCAGCTTCAATAACAATGCAAACACGCTGTTAAAGGAAGTTAAACTATTTACCCAGAACGAAAACAGCGGGAATTTTATGAAGTTCCGGCTTGTTTTTCTGCCAGTCTTTGATGCTTAGCGTTTTGATAAATTCCTCAATTGGATCATTGATATTGGCCGCGATACAAAGCCTCGTATTCGGTGCGAGGAATTTACACAGATCTTCAAAAAGCTGATTGTTCCGGTACGGAGTTTCCATGAAAATCTGCGAATAGCCCGTTTTCTGAACCTGATTTTCCAGATACTGAATTCGTGATTTCTTCTCAGACTTATCAATCGGAAGGTACCCGTGAAACGTAAATTCCTGACCATTAAAACCACTTGAAATTAATGCCAAAATAATCGAAGAAGGCCCATTAATCGGAATAATTTTGATGTTATTTTCGTGACACCATTTTACCATAAGATTTCCCGGATCGGCGATACACGGGAGTCCGGCTTCAGAAAGTAAACCGAAATCCTGACCGTTTTTCATTAATTTCTGAGCTTCCTTTAAATCTGCAGATTCAGAATATTTATCGAGAAGAAAGAGCTTTAGATCAGCCTGCTTTTTTTCAGGTGCAAAAAACTTAATGACTTTTCTGGCGGTTTTTTCGTTTTCTACGAAGAAATAATCGGTCTTCAGGATATATTCTTTAATTGCAGGCGCGAAATATGCAATGGGTGAATTTTCGGAAAGGTAAGCGGGAATTAGGAAAAGCATTTAGAATTAATTTTGATTGTTAAGGAGCTTTGATGTAATCTTTTCGGAGGCTTGATCCAGCAACTGATAAACTTTTTCAAAACCATCCAAACCGCTCCAGTAGGGATCGAAAACTTCATAATTGTTCTCGGGAATTTCTGCCGCTTCCAAAAAAAGAGAAATCTTACTCTGCTGTTCTTCGTTTTTTGCCATCGAAATCACATCTTCATAAACGCTTAAATCCATGCAGTAAATTTTATCGAAATCTTCTAAGTCTGTTTTGGTAATAGGTCGCGACCGCTGTTTTCCAATCGTAATTCCGTGATTTTCGGCAGTTTCAATCGCGCGTTTGTCGGGATGTTCGCCTTCGTGAAGGGAAATGGTTCCGGCCGAATCGATTACAAAATTTTCAGGCAGTTTTGATTTTAAAATACCTTCAGCAAGCGGACTTCTGCAGATATTGCCGAGACATACAACAAGGATTTTCATAGGCTTTCTTTACAGATTCAAATTTAAAATAAAAAAAGAAGGAATTCAAAAAACCCCTTCTCTTCTTTATTATTAATATATGGCAAATCTACTGTTTAATTTTTTCGGTAAGTTCTTTTACGTACTTTTTCAGTTCTTTATCGATTTTAGATACGTCTTTTATCGTATCGCACGCGTACATTACAGTTGAGTGGTCTTTTCCGCCCATTTCCTCGCCAATTTTGGTGAAGGTGGCATTGGTAAACTCCTTGGCGAAATACATCGCTAATTGTCTTGGCAAAGCGATTTCTCTTTTTCTGGTTTTCGATAAAAGCTGCTCTCTCTGGATGCCGAAATATTCGCAAACCACTTCCTGAATATAAGGAATATTGATCACCTTTTTCTGGTTGGCTGCAATTTTATTGATGGTTTCCTTTAAAAGTTCAAGACTCAACTCAGATTTATAAATCGTGGAATACGCGATTACTGAATTGATAACACCGATCAGTTCACGAACGTTGGTTTTTACTTCAGACGCAAGGAAATCGAGCATATCTTCCGTTAAAACAATTCCGTCGCGGCTTAGCTTATCAACGATGATTTTTCTTCTGGTATCGAAATCCGGAGATTTAATTTCTGCAGAAAGTCCCCACTTGAATCGGGAAACAATACGATCCTGAATATCGAGAATATCAACCGGCGCTTTATCTGAAGTTAAGATAATCTGTTTGCCGTTCTGGTGCAGATAATCGAAAATATGGAAGAAGCTGTCCTGCGTAGATTTCTTACCGGAAAGAAACTGAATATCATCGATAATCAGCACATCAACCATTTGGTAGAAATTCGCAAATTCGGTCTGTTTATGAGCTTTCGCAGCAGATACAAACTGCTGAATGAATTTTTCTGAAGATAAATAAAGTACCACTTTGTCCGGAAAAGCATTTTTCACTTCAAGACCAACAGCGTGGCCCAAGTGGGTTTTCCCTACTCCGTAACCTCCATATAAAAACAGCGGGTTGAAGGCAGTTGCGCCCGGTCTTTTGGCGATAGATTTTGCTACTGTGGCAGCAAATTTATTGCTTTCGCCTTCCACATAATTGTCAAAAGAAAAATCGGCTTTCAGGTTAGAGTCGATATTCACCTTCTTCATTCCGGGAACTACAAAAGGGTTGATGAGATTTGCAGAAAATGAAGGCGGAAGCGTTTCCTGTACTTTTGGCGTCGCAATACTCTTACCCTTTACATTCATGGTAATGGGTTTTTCCTGACCGCTGGGCTTGTTTTCCATGACGGAATACCAAAGCTTAACTCCTTTTCCTAGATTTTTTTTCAGCGCAGCAGAAAGCAGGGATAAGTAATTATCCTCAATATATTCTTTGTAAAAATCACTCGGTACTAACAGGGTAAGGTTATTATTCACCAAAGATACCGGCTGCACATTGTCGAAAAGTAAATCAAACGAGTTTTCGAGTTTTTTAAGGTCAGTATTGTCTTCTGCTGCGTTGAGGTTATCCCTCATGAACTGGAGACACTTTTCCCAAATAAGAGTTAAATTTTCATTCATTTTCGTTCTGCAATTACCTGCAAGTGTTTAATTTTAGTGGGAAGACAAATATCGAATTTTAAATTATGATAAAAAAATTTTTGTGCTATTGGTTATTTAAAAATATATTTGTATGATTGATTTAAGTCTTAAAATGATACACACAACACATTCATTACGAGTACGTTACGGAGAAACAGATCCTATGAAATACGTTTATTACGGCAACTATGCGGAGTACCTGGAAGTGGCCAGAGTCGAACTTTTTCGGGAGCTCGGAATTCCTTATGACGAGATTGAAAATCAGGGCATTTGGTTACCTGTTTCGGAGTTCAGCATTAAGTATCTGAAGCCTGGTTTATATGATGAAATTCTCGAAATCCATACCTACATCAAAAAACTCCCAGGCGTGCGAATTGAATTTGAATATGAAATTTATAACAGTTCTAAAGAAAAGATTACGGAAGCAAAAACCACCCTCTTTTTTCTCGACGCCAAAAAGAACAAAGTGATAAAATGTCCGGATTTTTTAATGGATCTTCTTGTAAAAAGATGGGCAGAACCCGCTTAAAGTTCTGTACCGGGAGCAATTTCGTACGGTTCGTTATTTTTCTCGAAAATACGGGTTAATTCTTTACCTTCCACAGTAATTTTCTGCCCAATTTTCCGGATCCAGTTACCTTCCCGCAGGCCTACAACTTTAGTATTGTTCTGGGTGAGAAATTCTTTAATTCTCGTTTCGCGAGTTTCGCCGTTATGTTTCAAATCCGGATTCGGATCCAGATAATGCGGATTGATGTTGAACGGAACAAGTCCCATACATTCAAAACTTGGCGGATAAACAATCGGCATGTCGTTCGTGGTTTTCATATTCAGTCCGCCAATGTTCGAACCGGCACTGCAGCCAAGGTAAGGCGTTCCGTTCTCAACATTTTCTTTTAAAACTTCCATGAGATTTTCTTCATGAAGCGTTTTCACTAAAAGGAAAGTATTACCTCCGCCGGTGAAAATCCCTTTTGCGTTGTTTACCGCTTCAATTTTATCTTCAAACTCGTGCAGGCCTTTTACTTTTATATTAATTTGAGTGAAAAATTCGCGAGCTTTTTTGGTATATTCTTCGTGTGAAATTCCGCCAGGTCTTGCAAACGGCACAAAGATAATTTCATTGGTTTCGCTGAAAAGATTTTGAATTTCTGGCTTTAAATATTCAAGATAATTACCTCCGAAGAGCGTCGATGTTGAAGCAAGGATAATATTCATAGCGCAAACTTATAAATTATTTAATTCCAAAAAAAACGCTTCCTCAATATTTAAAAAGGAGAAAAAATGCGGAAGTAAAAGCATAACCTTAAAATTCAATTTTTTCATTTATGAAAAAGTCCGTGCTTTCGAGTGCGGATTTTTATTTTATGTTCCGTTTTCTTAGGTTTAATACTTAACTTTGAATTTTTCCTTAAAAATTTTCTATGAAATATTGCTTTCCGTTAGGGGTTATTCTTTTATTTCTGATGAATTTCAGTTTTGGCCAACAAAAAACATATTGCAATCCCATAAATATCGATTACGGGTATACACCATTTGAAGTATTTTCAAAACAGGGAAAACACCGTGCTACAGCAGATCCCGTGATCGTAAATTTTCAGAAAAAACTTTTTCTTTTCTCAACCAATCAGGAAGGCTACTGGCACAGCGATGATATGCTGAACTGGAAATTCGTGTCCCGAAAATTCCTGCGCGACGACAAATATATTCACGACCTCAATGCACCTGCTGCATGGGTGATGAAGGATACACTTTATGTTTACGGTTCCACGTGGGAATCAGATTTCCCGATCTGGAAATCGACCAATCCTACAAAAAATGAGTGGCAAATTGCAGTCGATACCTTAAAAGTAGGCGCCTGGGACCCTGCATTTCATTATGATGAAGATAAAAACAAACTTTATCTCTATTGGGGATCAAGCAACGAATGGCCGCTTTTGGGAACTGAAGTGAAAGTGAAAAATCTTCAGTCCGAAGGTTACGTAAAACCCATCCTGCGTTTAAAACCCGAAGATCATGGCTGGGAAAGATTTGGCGAATATAACGACAATGTGTTCCTGCAACCGTTTGTAGAAGGAGCCTGGGTAACAAAATACAAGGACAAATACTATATGCAGTACGGCGCGCCCGCTACCGAATTCAGCGGATACGCAGACGGAGTATATGTATCTAAAAACCCATTGGAAGGTTACGAATACCAACAGCACAACCCCTTCTCTTACAAACCTGGGGGCTTTGCCCGTGGCGCCGGCCATGGCGCGACTTTTCAGGATAATTACGGAAATTACTGGCATGTGTCCACCATTTTTATTTCTACCAAAAACAATTTTGAAAGACGGCTGGGCATTTGGCCGGCCGGGTTCGATAATGATGATGTAATGTACAGCAACACGGCCTACGGCGACTACCCTACCTATATTCCCGAATTTGCACAGGGTAAGGATTTCACCAAAGGTTTATTCACCGGATGGATGCTGCTGAATTACCAGAAACCAGTTTCTGCCTCATCAACTTTAGGAGGTTATCAGCCTAATTTTGCGGTAGACGAAGACATTAAAACCTATTGGTCTGCAAAAACAGGAAATTCCGGAGAGTGGTTCCAGACCGATTTGGGCGAAATTTCTACCATTAATGCAATTCAGATCAATTACGCAGACCAGGATGCAGAATTTATGGGCAAAACTTTAGGTAAAATGCATCAGTATAAAATTTACAGCTCCAATGACGGCAAAAACTGGAAGATTTTAGTCGACAAAAGCAAAAACAACACCGATGTTCCGCACGATTATATCGAACTGGAAAAACCTGCAAAAGCAAGATTTTTAAAAATGGAAAATCTAAAAATGCCCACCGGCAAATTTGCGTTAAGCGGTTTCAGAGTTTTCGGAAAAGGTGGTGGCGAAAAACCCGCTAAAGTTGAAAATTTTGTTCCGCTACGCGCTGATCCGAAAAAATTTGGCGAACGAAGAAGCATCTGGATGAAGTGGAAACAAAACGAAAAAGCGGACGGATATATGATTTACTTTGGCAAAACCCCGGATAAATTATACGGAAGCATTATGGTGTACGGTAAAAACGAATATTTTTTCACTGGTGCCGACCGCACGGATGCTTATTATTTTCAAATCGAAGCATTTAATAACAATGGCATTTCAGAAAGGTCGCAAGTTTTTAAATCAGAATAATTAATCGCTAAATCTCACGTTCTTCCATTACAATTTCTACATTTGTTCTATGAAAAATTTTCTCCTCCTATTGATCCTGTTCTCCGTTTTCTGCTTCGCACAGCAAAATTCTTTAAAACAAACTGCAGGAATTTTTCCACTGTATGTGGTTGATGGTATGATCGCGAATGAGGCACAGCTGAAAGCATTTACCTCAGCAGAAATCTCATCAGTAAGCGTTTACAAATCCGATAATTTACCTGATAAGCTTTCTCCTTTCAGCAATTTCAGCACCGAAGGAATTATCGATATTACGCTGAAAAACAATTCAACGCTTCCAACCGTTTTACTCTATCAGATGAACATGGAGCATCGCCTGGAGGAATCTAATGCGGTTTACATCAACAGAATTTTAGTGAAGAGTAACCATATTAAAATACTGAAAAACGCAATTATAGAGACTGAAATTATTGATGATAACGGACAGCATTTCCTCAACATCTGGACTTTAACAAAAGAAGAACGCAGCGGAATTGTAAAAAGAACCGGTGGAATAAAAATTAATCCCAAGAACAGAAGTAACATTAAAAACGTAATCCTGAAATGAAGATTGCATACCTCGGTCCACAGGCAAGCTTTACCCAACTCGCCGCATCACAGATTTTCCCCGAAAACGAGTTGATTGCGGAATCGAGTATTTTAGACTGTTTCAATGCAGTGAAAAACGGTGACGTTGATAAAGCGGTGGTGCCGCTTGAAAATTCTATCGAAGGAACCGTATCCATGACACTGGACTATCTGTATGATTTCGAAAACATTTTCATCCAAACCGAAGCCATAATGCCGATTTCGCACCAGCTGATGATGCATCCCGCAAACGAAGATTTCTCTAAAATCATTTCGCATCCACAGGCTTTGGCTCAAACATTTCATTTCAGATTCAATCACTATAAAAATACGCTGACCCAGGACTACAGCTCTACGTCAGCTGCCGCAAAACTGGTTTCTGAAAACCCTCAGGAAAAATGGGCCGCAATTGCCAATTCCTACGCGGCGAAATTATATGGCTTGAAGGTCATCCACAAAAACATTCAGGATTTTGAGCAAAATCACACCAAATTCATCATAATTTCTAAAAAAAGAACCTCTTTAAATCTCAATTTCCCTAAAAGTTCGGAAAAAACTTCGCTTCTGGTAACACTTCCGGAAGATCATGCCGGAGGCTTGCATCAGGTGTTATCTGTTTTTGCCTGGCGGAAAATGAACCTTTCCAAAATTGAAAGCCGCACGATGAAAAAAAACCTGGGCAATTATTTCTTCTTTATCAATGTAGCCAGCGAATGGCATCCCGTTTTATCAGAAAATGCTCTTGAAGAGCTCCGGTTATTTGGCGCAGACGTAAAATTCATCGGGCATTATAACGAGTATATCCTGGAGGATTAATTTTTTATTCCTTCACGAATTTGAAACTTTTAGCATTGATTTTCAGAAAATAAGCACCCACTTTTAACCTGGAAACATCAATAGTTTGGGAAGGGCTGTATTTGCCTTTTCTGATCAGTTTTCCATCGGTTGAAAAAATTTCAAAATCAGAAGTTTTTTTGATTCCTTTCATATTCAACCTATCACTCACTGGATTTGGGAAGAGCATCACCTCATTTTCCGAAACCGATTCCGTGGATAAAGCATCATCAAAAACTACCGTTGAGTTTTTTTCGATGATTTGTTTTTCATAATTGAATTCAACATTTACTACCTGAAAATTCAATGGTTTTGAAAATAACTGTGCGTTTGATGTGTTTTCTAATACCAAAAAAGCGGTTTCACCATTACTTCCGGTAACTTTTACAGGCAGAGGCATTTCAAAAAAACTTACAGACGGGTCACTTTGCGTTTGCGAAACCCAAAAATTCATATCCAGATTTGCAGACTGATTCCATTTAATGGTGTACGTTGGATAACCTTCTCCGTAAATCCAGTCGTTAAAAAAACCAGTGAAATCTCTTCCTGTGGAAACCAAAATCTGATTTTTGAAATCTTCGGTTTTCGCGTAACTGTAAGCAAAAGCAGGATTTGCCGCATAATCTTTCAGAAGCTGATAAAACGCTTCATCACCTAAAATCCACTTCATCATCCGCAAAACATAGCCGCCTTTCACATAGGTAAGTCTTCCGCTGAAGAGCACCGGAATATTCGCCAAATCGCTGTCGTCAACATACACACTTCCGTTTGGCTGACTTGTGATAACGTTCATTTGGTTCGCGAGATAATTCATAAATTCAGAGTGGGTCATCAGTTTTTTTTCATTGACCAAGTGTTCCCCGAAGGTTGCAAAACCTTCATTAAGCCAGATGTCATTCCAGGCGCCACAGGTTATTTTATCACCAAACCATTGGTGTGCAAGTTCGTGAGCGATGGTAGATTTCGCGAAAGAATTCATCGACGACATCGTTTGATGTTCCATTGCAGCGCCGTTTACCGCAAATTCCATGTGACCGTACTTTTCGGCGGCAAAAGGATAAGTTCCGAAATGATTTTCAAATAAAGTCATTGCGGTTTTAGTCCATTCGATATTATCCATCACTCCAGAATTAGCATTGGTCGACGGATAAAGATAATTCACAAAAGGAAAACTGCTATTTCCGATGACATCATTAATTTTATTGAAATTACCGATCGAAAATGCTACCAGATAAGCCGCCATGGGATAATTGGTTCGCCAGAAGGTAAGTTTTTTGTTATCCGGAAGCAAAGTTTCAGACATCAGTTTGCCGTTTGATGCAACGCTGTATTGGTTGGGTGTGGTAATTTTAATATCGAAACGGTCGATTTTGTCGTTCATGCTCTGTTTTGTCGGAAACCAGTTCTGCGCGCCGTAAGGTTCCGAGAGCGTTGATAAAACCGGGCTTCCGTCGTGCGTTCCCATATAAAAAGACGTTCTTCCGGAATTATCGGGCGCACCGGAATAGTGTATCGTAAGAGAATCCAGCGTATTTGATGGAAGTGAAGCCGGAAAATCGACCTTCAGTTCTTTGGTCGTTAACTGCTGAAAATTAAGATCTGTACCATGATATGTAACTTTTGAAACTGGCAAAAGATTGGTAAAATCAAAATAAATTGAAGACATATTCTGGTTTGTCAAAAAGTGAGACGTTACCGTGCCTGAAATCTGAAAAACCGCCGGATCCAAAAACACCTCCATTCTTTGATATTGAAGATCATAATTTAAAGTATTGGGGTTAACATTAAAATCAATCATCCGCTGATATCTGCCCATTTCCTTGCTCATCAAATCTTTGTTTTCCGAAATAAACTGCGCCGGAATCTGAATAGAGAAAAGAAGGAAAATCATTAAAAAATAAATCTTTTTCATCACACGAAATTTAATTTAAAGATAAAAAAAACACCTGACAATCAGCCAGATGTTAAATTATTTTTAAAATTTCAGAGCTTAATATTTATCTTTCCATTTTCTTTTAAGCTCTTCCCGTATTTTATTTTCGGTGGAATTATTTCCGGGTTCGTAGAATTTTATTCCGGAAATCTCTTCGGGCAGAAATTCCTGATCTACAAAGTTTCCTTCGTGCGAATGGGCGTAAGCGTAATCTTTACCGTAATTTAAATCTTTCATGAGTTTTGTGGGCGCATTTCTCAGATGGAGCGGAACAGGTAAATTTCCGGTTTGCTTTACCTTTGCAATTGCATCATTAATCGCAACGTAAGTGGAATTACTTTTCGGAGAAACCGCAAGATAAACTGCTGTTTCGCTAAGAATAATTCTTGCCTCAGGATTTCCGATGACATTGATGGCCTGAAAACAGTTGTTTGCCACCGTAAGCGCGTTCGGATTGGCCAAACCGATGTCTTCAGCAGCCAGAATCAGCATTCGCCTTGCGATGAATTTGATATCTTCACCACCAACCAACATTCTGGCGAGCCAATACACCGCACCATTGGGATCAAAACCGCGCATGGACTTGATGAAAGCCGAAATAATATCGTAATGCTGCTCGCCGTTTTTATCATAAAGCGCCATGGTTTCCTGCAGCACTTCAAGCACATCTTCGTTGGAAATTTCCTTTTTCTTCGAATTTTTAAAGTTATTCAGTACATTTTCTACCGAATTGATGAGTTTCCGTGCATCGCCGCCAGAATACTGAATAAAGGCTTCTTTGTCTTTTATTTTGAATTCGGTGTTCTCTTTTTCGTTGTATTTTGTCAGAGAAAGTTCTGCCAGTTCTGCCAGTTTTTCATAACTCAAAGATTTTAAAACGTAAACTTGCGACCGCGAAAGCAAAGCCGAAACCACTTCGAAACTCGGGTTTTCGGTCGTAGCGCCGATGAGTACAATCCAGCCTTTTTCCACGGCATGAAGTAAAGAATCCTGCTGCGATTTATTGAAACGGTGAATTTCATCAATAAAAAGAATCGGCGATTTTCCTGAAAAAAGGTTTTGCTTTTTGGCTTCGTCAATCACTTCACGAACATCTTTCACCCCTGAAGAAACAGCGGAAAGTTTAAAAAATTTCCTGCCTGATTTTTCCGAAATAATTTCCGCTAAAGTTGTTTTTCCCGTTCCGGGAGGTCCCCAAAAAATCAGAGAATTCAGCGTGTCATTCTCCAGCATTTTTCGGATGGTGCCGTTTTTTCCTGTTAAATGTTCCTGCCCGAGAACTTCGTCTAGCGTTTTCGGTCTTAAAATTTCGGCTAAAGGTGTATTGGAGCTCAAGGTTTCGGGTTCAAAGTTTTAGATTAAACAAAATTACAATTAAAAAACAATTTTATAAACTTTAACCCTGAACTTTAACCTCGAAATGGTGTTATCCCATAATATGAAAGCCACCGTCTACATGACGAATTTCGCCGGTAATTCGGGTTTCCGGACGGAAAAGATGAACGACTTCGTGTGCCAAATCTTCCGGAGTGGCATTTCCGAGCGGACTCAAACGGTCGGCTCTGTCGACATCTTCGGTTTTCAACGTGGCGTTTCCGGCTTTACTTCCCATGTAAGGTGAAAAACGCACACAATTAGCACGAATTCCGTAATCTCTGCCCAATTCATAAGCCATTTCAATGGTTAATCTTTCAAGTGCAGCTTTGGCAATACTCATGTTAATGTATGGGAAAAACGAAACTTTTTCCGCGGCAATATAGCTTAAAGAAACTATGGAAGCGCCTTTTTGTAAAATATGGCTCATCAAAAGAACGTGCGAAAGTGAAATCAGTGAAAACGCTGAAACCGTCATCGTATCATTAAATTCTTCTGCCGTAACTTCCAACATTGGTTTTACAGATTTGTTACGAATGGTTTTATCCATCGCAATTGCATGAAGGAAACCATCTAATTTGACGTTATTCTGATTTAAAAATTCAACCAAAGAATCCAAACTTTCGGGAAGCGTAACGTCGAGTGGAAATGTCAACGTATCAGCGCCGAGTTTATTTTTACAAGCAGTTTCGAAATCGCCGTAGGATTTATTCAAAAAACTTGCGGCTTTTTCGGAAAGGTTTTTGTGGAAAGGCGTTACGCCAAGTCCGGTGCAAACTACTTTTCCGTTGTTTTGAATAATTTTTTCGGCCACTTTCATCGCTAATGAATTTTCATCTGCAATTCCGGTGATTAAAAAGGTTTTATTGGTGAACATATTTTGTTTAATATAAATTATAAATGATGAATTATGAAATAATGTTGAATGTTTATTAACTAATACATAAATCCTAAAACCTAAACTTTATAAATCGCAGTTCCCCAAGTCCAACCGGAACCCACAGCGGCGAATAGTAATGTGTCGCCTTCTTTAATTTTTCCGCTTCGGTAGGTTTCATCAAGCACAATTGGGATGGTTCCGCCGGAAGTATTGGCGTATTTGTCCATATTCGTCATCACCTTTTCAAACGGAATATTCACTTTTTCGGCGACTTCCTTTAAAATTCTGATGCTGGGCTGGTGTGGAATTACCCAATCGATGTCATCGGATTTCATTTGGTTGGCTTCGAGAATTTCGTTGATGCATTCAGGCAAAACTTTGGTGGCAGTGCTGTAAACCTCCTTTCCGTTCATCTGAAAATAATGGAGTCCGTTTTTGATGGTTTCTTCTGAGGCAGGAATTTCGCAGCCACCTGCAGGAATATTGAAATGCATTTTCCCGGTTCCGTCTGCATGAAGCTTGAAATCGATAAATCCTTTATCTTCTTCTGTTGCAGACAATAAAATTGCACCGGCTCCATCTCCGAAAAACACAGAATCTTTGCGAGACCAATCCGTAATGCTCGAAAAAGTATCTGCTCCAATTACTAAAACATTTTTGTACATCCCCGTTTGAATGAACTGAGAACCAATGGCTAAACCATAAATTCCACCGGAACAAACTGCGGAAATATCAAAAGCTACAGCATGATTTGCATCAATTTTTTCCTGAACAAAACACGCAGTAGAAGGTGCCTGTCTGTCGGGAGTGGAAGTGGCAACTATAATTAAATCCACCTCTTTCGAAGTGATTCCGGCGTTTTCCAAGGCTTTTAAACCTGCTTTGGAAGCTAAATCGCTCGTCACTTCTCCATCTACAATTCTTCTTTCTTTAATTCCTAAGTGGGAATAAATCCATTCGTCGTTAGAACCTACGGCTTCAAAAAAATCATTTTTTAAAACTTTTGGTGGCGTGTAAGATCCGGTTCCTTTAATAATTGCTCTTGCCATATATAATTGTAATTTTTGTGTTTTAATAAAATTTTGAAAATTTGATGTTCAGAATGAACAATTTTTATCTATAATCCATCTATTTGAATCCTTTTTTATCAAATTTTCAATAAACAAATGTACCAAACATCTTCATACAGGCAAGTTTTAATGTAAAAAAATTTTAGTTTATTTTTGCACTGTTTTGAAAAGCACATTCAACAAAATCATCACGTTTCCTTTGGTAATTTTCATTAAATTTTACCAATGGTTTATTTCGCCTTTACTCCCGAAAAATTGCCGTTACGAACCGACTTGTTCTCACTATATGGTTGAAGCACTTCAAGTTCACGGCCCCATTAAAGGTTTTTGGCTGGGAGCCAAAAGAATTGCACGCTGCCATCCCTGGGGAGGTGAAGGTTACGATCCGGTTCCGCCGAAATGTGGCCATCAACATTAAATTTAAAATAATAAAATAAACTATGCTTACATTTTTATATACCACCTGGGATCCGTCTACCGGAATACATTTAGGCCCAATAACACTTCACTATTACAGTTTAATGTTTATCCTTGCTTTCGGACTGGGATATGCGATCATGTCGAAAATTTTTAAAATCGACAATGTAAACCAAAAATACCTGGAGCCGCTTTTCACCTGGACTTTGGTAGGAACCATTCTCGGTGCAAGATTAGGCCACGTTATTTTTTACCAGCCCGAACTTTTCAAAGAGGATTTCTGGTCGGTATTTCTGCCGATCCGTACCAAACCGGAATTCGAATTTACCGGTTTTTCAGGATTGGCAAGTCACGGAGCAACCATCGCGCTGATTTTTACCACCCTTTATTATTCCTATAAAATCATTAAGAAAAATCCGTTTTGGGTGTACGACAGGATTGGAATCGTAGTAGCTTTAGGAGGCGCTTTTGTAAGAATCGGAAATTTCTTCAACTCAGAAATCATTGGCAAACCTGCTCCTGCAAATTCGCCTTTTGCGATCCTTTTTCCACAGCAAAGTACAGAATACGGTGCAATCGTTCCGCGTTACCCTACCCAACTTTTCGAAGCTTCAGGCTACTTTTTACTGTTTATCCTTTTATGGGTTCTTTACCGTTACACAAATAAAAAATACCAGCAGGGCTGGCTTTTCGGTCTGTTTTTTATCATCCTTTGGGCGGTAAGATTCTTTGTTGAATTTTTAAAAGAACCACAGGGAGACGAATTTATTCAGTTTGCAGGATTAAATACGGGACAAATCCTTTCGATACCATTCATGCTGGCTGGTTTCGTGATTATGTGGTATTCTAAAAACAATAAAATTACCGAAGAAGAAAACGGGAAACCCGAATAATTCTTTAAAATAAACCCGAACCCTTCAAATCTTTTGGAGGGTTTTTTATTGGGAACTGTTCAAATACTTAAATACGTTACCAAGTTCCGCGATCAGATCGGAAGGTAGCATCGCTTCTTTTGAATGTTTTTCCGCAGCAAAATCACCGGCTTTGCCATGAAGCCAGACTCCAAAAAGCGCTGCTTCTTTCACGGAATAATTTTGCGCGAGCAGCGAGGTCAAAATTCCGAGCAGAACATCGCCACTGCCTCCTTTGGCCATTCCGGAATTGCCGGTAAGATTATAAAAAACATCGCCTTCTGGCGTTACGATTTGGGTGTGATGATCTTTTAAAACGATATAAATCTCCAGTTCTTTTGCTTTATCTTTCGCCAGATTTAATCTTTCAAACGAATTCTCAGTTGTTCCGAACAGACGTTCAAACTCCTTGGGATGTGGCGTTATAATCGATTTTTTAGGAATTAAATTTACATGATCGGTGTTTTCCGCAATCATGTTGAGTGCATCCGCATCAAGCACTAAAGTTTTGTCGCACACTTTTAAAAAAGCTAAGAGAGCATTATAGGTTTGGCGTTCTGTTCCCAAACCCGGACCGATTCCTAAAATAGCACCTTCATCAACCGCAAAACTGGTGATGAAATCCTGCCCACATTTCAGAAACATCGCTTCCGGACAGGTAGTCTGCAGAATTTCGTATCCACACTGCGGTGAAAGACTGAAAGTGAGTCCCGAACCGGTTTTCAACGCGGCCTGCGTCGCCAAAACTGCAGCACCCATTTTGCCTGAACTTCCGGCGGCAATTACGGTTTTTCCGAAGTTTCCTTTGTGAGAAAATTCTTGCCGCGGGCGATAAATTTCGCGTACCAAACCTTCATCAATCACAAAACTGTCTGAAATTTCATTCTCAATAAATTCGGAATTTAAGCCGATATCAAGGATATTAATTTTACCACAGAACTTACCGGTTTCAGAATGTAAAAATGCTTTTTTCCAGAATTGGAAACTCAATGTTTCATCGGCCTTAAACACGACACTGTTTTTATCCGAAACCTCATCAGCAAATAAACCAGAAGGAATGTCGATAGAAATTTTCGTAAATTTAAGTTCATTCAATACCTTAATCAATTCAGCAGATTTCCCTTTGATGGCTTTATTAAGTCCTGTACCAAAAAGCGCGTCAATAATAACGCTTTCCTTCTCGAACTGAAATTTATTAACCTTACTGAAATCTGAAAATTCAATTCCTGAAATATCCCTGGTTCTCTTAAAATTTATTTCAGCATCCGCACTTAAATTTTGGGCAGAATCCATAAAAACATTTACATCACAGCCTTTATGATACAGCAGCCTTGCCAATGCAAAGCCATCGCCGCCATTGTTTCCGTGTCCACAAAAAATGTTGTACACTGTTTCTCCTGAAAACTTGCGGCTAAGCCAACCCGCACAGGCTGAAGCAGCTCTTTCCATAAGAGCCAGAGAAGTTACAGGCTCATTTTCGATCGTGAAAGCATCACACTTTCTGATCTGTGGTGAGGTAAATATTTTCATATCATTTGTTTAAATAAATTTACTTAAATAAATTTAAATAGATAAAAGTTTAAAGAAAATATTGATGGGTTGAAGTTTCCGTAAACAAAATAGCCAGATTTTAAAATTATTTATTACATTTGAGTAAATTAAAAACTTAAATTATGGGACTTGTACAGGAATTTAAAACATTTGCCTTCAAAGGAAATGTGATTGATTTAGCAGTCGGTGTGATTATTGGCGCTGCATTTGGCAAAATTGTATCTTCTTTGGTTGAAGACGTAATTACTCCACTATTACTGAATCCAGCGCTGAAAGCGGTAGGCGCAGAAAACATTGCCCAGCTGAGCTGGAATGGCGTAAAGTACGGAAATTTTCTTTCCGCAGTCATCAGCTTTTTATGTATCGCAATGGTATTATTCTGGCTGATTAAAGGAGCCAATAAACTGAACAAACCGGTAGAAGAAGTGCCCGCAGGACCTAGTAATGAAGAAGTGCTTCTTGCAGAGATTCGTGACCTTTTAAAGAATAAATAAACAGACTGTCATAAATATTAAAACCCGGAAAATTCCGGGTTTGTTTTTTTATGATAAGCAGAATGTCCTAGTAAACCTGCAGAATGCTGCATATTTGCTCTGCTAATGAGAGCCCGATTCTGTCCTGTGCTTCCACGGTTGAGGCACCTGTGTGAGGCGTAAGAGAAATTTTCGGATGATTCAGCACTTCTTTTGAAGGCGTTGGCTCATTGATGAAAACATCCAGACCTGCAAATGCAACTTTTCCGGAATCTAAAGCTGAAATTAAGGCTTCTTCATCGATTACTCCACCTCTGGAACAGTTTACCACTGCAACACCGTTTTTCATAACAGCAAATTCTTTTTCGCCAATCATGTAACCTTCTTTCTGTGCCGGAATATGAAGAGTGATGAAATCTGCGTGTCTCAAAACTCCTTCGAGAGGTTCAGTTTCAATATCAACGTTGATGAACTGATTGTTGTAAAATTTAACTTTAATACTCGCGCGACCTACATTGTTATCTGCTGCGATAACGCGCATTCCTAAGCCTAAAGCGATTCTCGCAACCTCCTGACCGATTCTTCCCATCCCGATAATCCCGATGGTTTTACCGCGAAGCTCGATTCCCTTTTCGTAGGATTTTTTAAGTTTTGCGAATTCCGAATCGCCTATTATCGGCATTTTGCGGTTAGAATCCTGCAAAAATCTCGCGCCCGAAAACAAATGTGCAAATACGAGCTCTGCCACCGATTCCGATGATGCAGACGGTGTGTTGATGACATGAATATTTTTCGAACGTGCATAATCCACATCGATATTATCCATCCCTACACCGCCTCTGCCGATAATTTCGATGGACGGGCAAGCGTCGATAAGCTCTTTGCGAATCTGTGTTGCGCTTCTTACTAAAACTGTTCTTATATTATTTTCGTTGATGTAACCCACTAACAATTCCTGTGGAACCTTAGTGGTAATAACCTCGAAACCCTTTTCGGTTAGGGCATCGATCCCTGATTGGTCTAAACCGTCGTTTGCTAAAATCTTCATTTTTTCCTTAATCTTTAAATACTTCAATGGTGACCTGTTTTTCAACCAAATCTGTGAATTTTCCTTTATATCTTGTGGCTCTTACCAAATGATTATCGATCCAGTGATAATTTCCGCCACGTGGTTTTCCGCATAAAACACTGTGATATTTAAACCCGTGTTTATCTAACCAGTCGATGGTAAGCTGCTTAAGATTCTCTGTACGCGATGTAAAAAAGCAGATGATATGTCCCTGGTCGTACCAGCGGTTGATGGTTTCCAGCGCATCCGGATAGGGTTGGCAATCTATCATTCTTTCCGGCTCTTCATTGGGTACATCATCGGTTATGGTGCCATCGATATCAATAAGATAGTTCTTGATATCACCCTTCAACATCGGGCTTAAATGGTCTTTATATTCGAGTTCCATGGCGTGAATTTTAAGGAGCAAAATTACAAATTTTCGTCGGTTCACAGGCATATAAATCTAAAATTCCGCAAATGGATGCCATAAAATCTGCCAGAAAACGTAAGATAACATTACTTGTAACCGGTGATTTTTAATGGTTGGGTTATTAAAATTTCACAAAAATTTGAGTACCTAGTTTTTAAAACTTAAATTTGTGTGATATGGAAGAACAAGTGGTTTTAGTTTCTGAAAAGGACGAAATTCTAGGCGTCATGGATAAAATGCAGGCTCATGAAAATGGGATTCTGCATCGTGCATTTTCAGTTTTTTTATTTAATGACAAAGGTGAAATGCTGCTGCAGAAAAGAGCTGCCGACAAATACCATTCGCCTAACCAATGGACCAATGCGGTATGCTCGCACCCAAGAATGGGCGAAACTTATATGGAAGCGGCACAGCGCCGGCTGAAAGAAGAGTTGGGAATCGAAACGCCAATCACCTACCGGTTTAATTTTCTTTACAAGGCAGATGTAGGCCAGAATTTGTGGGAACACGAACTGGATCATGTGTTCACCGGAAATTTCGAGGGAGAATTTAAGCTGAATGAAGAGGAAGTGTCGGAAGTTCGCTATATTTCGATTGATGAGCTTGATAAGGAAATGTCGGCGAATCCGGAAAACTTCACGGAATGGTTTAAGATTATCCTCAAAGAATACAAACAGCACCTCGGATAAAAAAAAAGAAACTTTGTTATAGCCCCGATTGAAGCGGCATCCTTTTGCGGAGCGCAGCGGAGCAAAAGATACAGCGGAAAGCGGGACGGGTTTTCGAAATAGAACCGAAACCCCAAGCTCCTGAAAAAAAAATAAAATAAATTAGAAAAAATGAATAAAAAGACAGCCCTGTTTGACAAGCATGTTGCTCTGGGTGCAAAAATGGTACCTTTTGCAGGCTTCGAGATGCCTGTGCAATATTCCGGCGTTACTGATGAGCATTTTGCCGTACGCGAAAAAGTCGGGATTTTTGATGTTTCACACATGGGACAATTTTTTGTTGAAGGCCCCGCCGCAAAAGATTTGCTGCAATACGTAACCACCAATAACGTTGATTCGCTTGAAGACGGAAAAGCGCAGTACACCTGTTTGCCCAATGGAAACGGCGGAATTGTAGACGACCTTATCGTATACAAAATGGCCGACGAAAAATATTTTGTGGTGGTAAACGCTTCGAATATTGATAAAGACTGGGATCACATCTCCAAATACAACGAAAAATTCGGGGCGACACTGAAAAATGCTTCCGATGAAATGTCGCTTATCGCGATTCAGGGTCCGAAAGCAACAGAAACACTTCAAAAACTTACTGACTCTAATTTGGCAGATATTCCGTACTATCATTTTATTGTAGGTACCGTTGCGGGAGTTTCCGACGTGATTATCTCCAACACCGGGTATACAGGAAGCGGCGGCTTCGAGATTTATTTTAAAAATGAAGATGCCGTAAAAATGTGGGACGCCCTAACGGAAGCTGGCGAAGGATTCGGTTTAATGCCTTGCGGATTAGCTTCCAGAGATACTTTGAGGTTAGAAAAAGGATTCTGTCTTTACGGAAACGATATTGATGACACCACTTCTCCAATGGAAGCCGGTTTGGGCTGGATCACCAAATTTGATAAAGATTTTGTAGACAAAGAAACCTTCGCAAAACAGAAGGAAGAAGGGGTTACAAGAAAGCTTGTTGGTTTCGAAATGCAGGAAAGAGCCATCCCAAGACACGATTACCTTGTGGTGGATGCAGAAGGTAAAGAAATTGGCAAAGTAACATCAGGAACCATGAGCGCGATGAAAAATATCGGGATCGGTCTTGCTTACGTAGCAAAACCACACTTTAAAGTAGGTTCTGAAATCTTCGTCCAGATTAGAAATAAAAATGTTCCTGCGAAAGTGGTAAAACTTCCATTTGTATAAAAGATCTCTTTCGATATAAATAAAAACCGTTTGAATTTTTCAAACGGTTTTATTTTTATTGTTAAATCAAATTATTTCACTTCAATTGTTTTCACATTCTGCATCATTACTTCTTTCTTCGGAATGGTGATTTTCAGAATACCGTCCTCATAGGTTGCTTCAATTTTTTCCGGTTCAGCATCTTCAGGCAGGGTGAACGCACGGCTGAAAGAGCTGTAATTAAATTCTCTTCGGGTAAATGCACCTTTTTCGTCTTTTTCTTGGTTTTCGGTTTTAGTCTCGCTGGAAATGGTTAAAACATTTCGCTCCAGATTAATTTTTAAATCTTCTTTTTTAATTCCGGGTGCAGCTACATGAATTTCAAAACCATTATCAAGTTCTTTCACGTTAACTGATGGCAAAGTCAACTCCGATCTGTTAAATTTCGGTCTGTTAAATTCAAATAAATCTTTTGTAAGGAAATCATCAAAAAAACTGTTGCTTCTGATTAAATTTGACATGACATTAAATTTAAAGGTTAAACATTTTGTAACTGATTACGGTATGTTCCTCAAAAAAAATGCCTGCTACAATTACCAGACAAAATTACTGCACAAAACTGAATCTCAGGAAATTATGTCATAAATGAAATAAAATTTCTAAAATTTTTGACTTATTTGGGTAAATGCTGGAAACAGAAATTGTTGCCTATACTTGTATTTCTCTTGCACCGTGTTCCTGCTTTTGTTGTTGCAAAACACCGGTTCGCTATATCTGTTCCGGATGTTTTTTTGGGCTTTGAAACAATTCCCAATCCTTGTCTGAAAGGTGGCTTACAGATTTTACAGGGCGAAAGACCCGCTTTCAGTGCTTTCTCGATGCTTAATGCTGAGGAAACATTTTTTACCATCTGGCAGGATGACAAATGATATTTAGAGCCTGAAGGTGTTTTATAAACAGTTTGTGCTGAAATAGTCAGGGCAAATAACAAAAGAAAAACCGACAGGAATTTCATGATTTAATCTGCAAAATATCCGCGTAAAGCTTCCAGGGTTTTCTTTTCGTTACCAATAAAGATTTCTTTATCTGTCATAAAAACCGGACGTTTAAGAAAAGTATAATGATCCAGGATAAGTTCCTTGTAATCGTTTTCCTGCAATGTTTTAGGATTTATTTCCCGGAGCTTGATCTGGTTTGATTTTTTGCTGAAAAGTGCTTCGTAGGAACCTGCTAGCTTGTACATTTCTTCCAGCTCTTCAACTGTTACAGGATTTATTTTTATTTCCCTAAGTTCCCAATCTTTTAAATTAAATTTCTTAAGAATTTTCAAACAGGTATCACAAGTTTTTAAATAAAATACTTTCTTCATTTTTCAAAAATAGGGTTAATAAAAGGAATTAAAAAAGGTTTAGCTAATAATTAGTGAAATTTAAGAAAATATAATTAATAAAACATTTCTTTGGCCAACAATTTACTAAAACAGAAAAAAAAATCCTTCCACTATATAAATGGAAGGATTGCAATAGGTATAAAAAAGGAATTACCTTGCAATATTTACTGATCTGGTTTCGCGAATTACTGTTACTCTCACCTGCCCAGGATAAGTTAATTCATTCTGAATTTTCTCTGAAATATCATAAGAAAGCTGTGCTGATTTATCGTCGCTTACTTTTCCGCTTTCTACCATAACACGAAGTTCGCGACCGGCCTGAATGGCGTAAGCACTGGACACACCATCGAAACTTAATGCTGCCGCTTCCAGATCTTTCAGTCTTTGGATATAAGATTCCAAAACCTGACGACGTGCGCCCGGTCTTGCACCGGAAATCGCATCGGCAACCTGAATGATTGGCGACAGTAATGAAGTCATTTCCACCTCATCGTGGTGCGCTCCGATCGCGTTTACCACTTCTGCATTTTCACCAAACTTTTCTGCCCACTGCATTCCGAGAAGTGCGTGAGGAAGTTCAGATTCCTGCTCAGGAACTTTCCCTATATCGTGAAGTAAACCGGCTCTTTTGGCCAATTTTACGTTCAGTCCTAATTCTGCAGCCATGGTAGCAGCGATATTTGCAACCTCTCTGGAGTGCTGCAAAAGGTTCTGCCCATAAGAAGAACGGAATTTCATACGCCCCACAATTTTCACAAGTTCCGGATGTAGACCGTGTATTCCTAAATCGATGACGGTTCTTTTACCGACCTCAATAATTTCTTCTTCAATATGTTTTTTGGTTTTCTCCACCACTTCTTCGATTCTCGCCGGATGAATTCTTCCATCTGTAACAAGTCTGTGAAGCGAAAGTCTTGCGATTTCTCTTCTTACCGGATCGAAACATGAAAGCAAAATAGCTTCCGGTGTATCATCAACGATAATTTCTACACCCGTAGCAGCCTCTAAAGCACGTATATTTCTACCTTCCCTACCGATAATTCTTCCTTTTACCTCATCAGATTCAATATTGAAAACAGATACTGAGTTTTCAATAGCCTGCTCTGTACCAATTCTCTGGATGGTTTGGATGACGATTTTTCGGGCTTCCTGTTTTGCATTAAGGTTAGCTTCCTCCATGATGCTTTGTACATGAGCCTGAGCTCTTGTTTTCGCCTCAGATTTCATGGCTTCAACAAGTTCATTTCTGGCATCTTCGGCAGAATAATTAGCTATTTTTTCAAGCATTTCAACTTTCTGTGCTGTGGCTTTATCAAGTTCTTGCTGTTTTCTTTCGAGAATTTCGTGCTTCTTGGCGTAATCTGCAATCTGTCGGTCCAGATCTTTTTCCAGTTTACCGGTTTTACTCAATTCGTCATTGAGCTTGTTTTCTTTGTCTTTGATTCTTTTTTCAGCATCCTGCATTTTCTTTTCCCGGGCCTGGATATCAGCATCGTGCTGAGATTTCAGTTCCATGAATTTTTCTTTAGCCTGAAGCTGTTTTTCCTTTCTGATGGATTCTGCCTGTACGTTGGCTTTTTCTATAAGGTTTTCGGCATTTTTCTTTGCATCCTGTACGATGAATTTTGCCTTGGCATTAAGGGAACTTTTGGAAAATAACATTCCAATTACAGCTCCGGCTACCAGGCAAACAATACCGATAATAATGGCGGTTGTTGTCATATGTTTAGTTTAAATTGTCTCAAATAAAAAAACCTACAATAATTCAGTGATTTAGAGTAAACTCCTAATCAACACGATTTGAACTGATTTTCACTTTCTGTAATCCGGGCAGGCCGGCGCGCCATTAAGTGAACTTTCGTTCGGTAATTGTTTAGCGTTGAGTTTACCTTAATGTGTTAGAACTATTGTAGGCAGTTGTTTTCGGAAAAGAAAAATCTACTTTTCCAGCTCTTCCAGCATCTGATTAATTTTCATTAATCTTTCGTTGGAAGCATGTATATTTTTTTCGTTGGTGATCACCGATACTTCTGCATTCGTACCTAATTTTAAGGCACACATTGCGAGGGCATCCTGTTTATCTCTAACATCAAAATTCTGTTCAAAATCTTTAATCATCACTTCAATCTGTTTCCCTACTTTCCGCAGGGTTTCTTCTTCTGCAGCTGGCACATTCAGCGGATAATTTCTTCCGGCAATGCTGATGGTAATTCTTCTTACTTCCATTACAGACCGCTGTTTTGAAGTTCTGCAATACAGTGATCCACTTCTTTTATCAACCTGTTGATGTGGTTTTTCATCAGTCGGTTATGATCGGGATTACCGGTAATTGCTGAGTAAAGTTTTATATTTTTTTGTTCTTCTGCTAAAACCTGGCTTTTTTTTCTTTCCTCGTCGTATTTCTTCTTCAGTAATTCATGCTCCTGCGATAATTCCAAATATTTTTCGTTCAGATTTTGGTAATTCTTGCTTACATTCAAAATCTTTTTTTCTAAAACCGAAAAATTGTTTTCTAAATCTTTGAGCATTTTCAGGCTTAATTAATTCTAACTATGAAGCAAAAATATAAAATTTTAATTTGAATTGATGGATTATTTAAAAATATCTTGAAATAAAAAAGAGAAGACCCTGATTGCCTTCTCTTTATCAATATTTTAAATGAAAATTTATTCGAATTTCAGGACAAACATCAGCGCACGGGATTTCGCACTGCTGATGGCTGAAGTCCAGTAAGGTGGTGTATCTGGATTATCGGCAACCATTTCGTCATTGATCATAAATGTTCCGCGGAAGCCTGGCGTGAGCTTAAATCTGCTGAAATAAAACTGAATCCCAAGCTCCGCCGACCATGCAAAGTTACTTGAAGTGGTCCGGAAAAGGCCCTGAGAATTGTCATCGGCTGCTTTGCTGTTGGACTGGAGATTCATCATCCAGTTCACTCCTGCCGCTGCGTAAGGACGGGAGTTGTACCATCGGTCACCATGTACTTCAATTAAAAGAGGCAGATCAACATACGTAGATTTTACGGTTCTGAGTTTATCTGCATCCGTTAAAGTTCTGGGGGTGAAAGGTGGATTAGCGTTGGTTCCGCCCGCATACTGGTCGTTAGATTGGGTATTGAAGTAAAGTTCTCGTTCTACAAACTGCAAACCGGGCTCAAATCTTAAGTCGAAGTTATCATTCAGACGAAGTTTCCCGATAAGTCCGGCGCCAAAACTGTAAGATGATTTGCTTTGCACGAGATTTTTCTGCCCTTCCATACCAAACATAGGATCTAAAACCAATTTATAATCGAAGTTATTACCGGCAAGATAAAAACCATAACTGAATTTCTGATTATCAAAACCCTCCAGATTATCTGCCCGGTCTTTCGTCCGGAAAAGCTGTGCATTGCCGAGGGAGGCAATAAAAATTGCTGCTACAAAATGAATTTTAGATGCTGTTTTCCACATATTATTTGGTTGCCTTGTAAATCGTTGCAATGCCTAAACTCAGTTTTTTATATTCCACATTTTTGAATCCTGTTTCGAGCAAAATATTTTTCATTTTCTCGCCGAACGGAAATGCATTTACCGAATCCGGAAGATAAGTGTATGCGCGGTTATCTTTAGAAACCAGTTTACCGATCTGAGGCAGAATATTTTTAAAGTAGAACATATAAAGCGGACCTAAAAAGCCCTCCACTTTAGAAAACTCAAGAATATAAACGCTTTTATTTTCCTTCACTACTCTTCTGAGTTCCGCCAGACCTTTTTCCAGATTCTCGAAATTTCTTACTCCAAAGGCAACGGTAACCGCATCGAATTTATTGCTTTCGAAAGGCATGTTTTCGGCGTCGCCTTTTATCATGCTTATCTTGCCGTCTAAATTAAGTTTTTTTATTTTATCGATACCTACATTCAGCATCTGCTGCGACAGATCGAAACCTACAATCTGCGCACCGGTTCCTTTCTGAACGGCAATGGCGAGATCTCCTGTTCCTGTAGCCACATCCAAAACCTCTTTTGGCTGGTCTTTGTTTAGCCATTTCACGAGTGTATTTCGCCACAGCACATCAATTTTCATCGAAAGAACATGGTTCAGCAAATCGTATTTCGGAGCAATATTGTCGAACATTTCTTCAACTTCATGCTTTTTTCCGGCTTCTGTATTATAAGGTTTTACAGTGTTCAAGATTGAGATTTTAAAATTTGTAATATTCTTTGTAATAATTCAGAAAATCAACTTTTCTGAATATTTTGGTACGCGATTCTACTTTCTGAACATTTTTTACGATTTTGTCGTAGTCTTCATCAATGTTATAGTAAAATTCGTCTGTGTATAATTTATTGAAGTGTTTTGGGGCGTTCACATATTTTTTTCCGTCGATCACTGTTGTTTTTCTTGCAGATAAGAGTGAATCTTTATCGAGACCATAACCGTAGAACTGTTCGTTGATATAATAATCCTGATGGGCGATATTCAGCAAACCACGGTTTTTGTTCACCACAAATGCAGAGTCATAAAGCAGTTCTTTTTTCCCGTCAAAAACCTGAATTCCGTTTTTACCTTTATTCAGATTTACCTTAAGCATTTGCCCAGCAGCGATGATTTTTTCGTCTCCTTTATTGAGTCTGAAATAATAAGTTTCGCCGGTAGGATTATCTACAAGGTAATAATTTTTCTTAGCCAAAAACAAAAAGTAAACTCCGAAAGCAAACAGTACAGCAATGACCGATATAATTAAACCTTTAGTAGCAGGACTTATTTTCATAAAATCTTTCAAAAAAACCTTTGCAAATTTAATAATAATTTTCATTCAACCCGATACAATATAATTCTTAACTTTGTCCGAAATTTTTCAATACAAAAAAATATGCCCAATACAATCATAATAGGGTCAGGAAGTTACATTCCAACCAAAATTATCGGAAGAGACCACTTCATGGATTCGGTATTTTATACCGACGAAGGCGATAAAATCAACAAGCCCAACGAAGAAATTATTCAGAAATTTGTAGAAATCACCGAAATCGAAAACCGAAGATATCTGGAGGACGATGAATTTAACTCTGATCTGGGTTTCAGGGCGGCAAAAGAGGCTATTTACGATGCGAAAATTAATCAGGAAGATTTAGATTATATCATTTACGCAAGTAATTTTGGCGAAGTAGATACAAATGGGATGACCAATTTTATGCCTTCAATGTCGGCACGTTTAAAAAACAAACTCGGGATTCAAAACAGAAACTGCGTAAATTACGATATGATTTTTGGCTGCCCGGGTTGGGTTGAAGCCATGATTTTGGCCGACACTTTAATTAAAGCTAAAAAAGCCAAATTAATTCTGGTAGTGGGTTCAGAAACACTAAGCCGTGTAACCGACGCTTTCGACAGAAATAAAATGATCTTTGCCGACGGCGCAGGAGCCGTAGTTGTACAGGCAACGGATGAAGAAAATGTGGGAATTATTGCAGATGCCACACTTTGCGACAATAATGTAGAACTGAATTATCTCGAAAACGCACCTTCGCTGAAACAGGATGAAGACCGGCGACCACTATACATCAGAATGCACGGCAGAAAAATTTATGAATATGCGCTGAAAAATGTTCCGGATGCAATAAAAGCAACCATCGACAAAGCAGGATTAACCATTGATGATATTGATAAAATACTGATTCATCAGGCCAATGCGAAAATGGATTATGCAATGATCTCGCGGCTGTTTAAACTTTATGGTAAAAAAGATTACGACCATGACATCGCACCCATGACCATTCAGCAGTTCGGAAATTCTTCTGTAGCCACCATCCCAACAATGTTCGACCTCATCATTAAAGGCGAAATGAAAGATCAGTCCTTCGCAGAAAAAGGTAACATCGTCTTTGCATCGGTAGGTGCAGGAATGAATATCAATGCGGTTGTGTACCGATTTCCTTAAAAAATTTATATAAAGATAAAGAAAGCACAAAATCGATTTTGTGCTTTTTTAATGAAAACTTATGCAGAAAAATTTTCTAATCATCACCGGAATTGTTTTCATTCTGGAGTTCTACGTCTACCAAGCCTTCAAAACCATCACTTCCAACAGTTGGATGCGGGTTGGTTACTGGCTTGTAACGCTTTTGGTATATGGCTTTTTTGTTTATGAACTACTTAATTTTAAACGGAGCGACCGAGACCATCACCGGATTCAGGTTGTAGCATCTACATTTCTCATTTTTCTGGTTCCAAAACTTTTCATCGTTCTTCTTCTTTTAATGGAAGACATTGCAAGATTCTTCAATTATCTTTTTACGTTTTTCGTAAAACCCGAAACCTATTTCCCTGAAAGAAGAAAATTTGTAAGCATCATTGGGCTTGCCGTAGCTGCAGGATTTTCGGCCATGATTATTGACGGAATTGTTTTCGGAAAATACAGACACCGGGTACGTCGCGTTAAACTGAAAATTGCCGGACTACCAGAGAGTTTTAAAGGGTACAAAATCATCCAGATTTCAGATATTCACTCCGGTAGTTTTTTTAATCCCGAAAAACTGCAGAAAGCAGTTGATTTAATCAATGAACAGAATGCAGATTTGGTTCTGTGTACTGGCGATATTGTTAATAATTTTGCCAGTGAATTCATACCATTTGTTCCGATGTTTGCCGGAATTAAGGCAAAAGACGGGAAATTTTCAGTCCTCGGAAACCATGATTACGGAGATTACGCCGAATGGAAATCCCAAGGTGAAAAAGCACAGAACGTCCCGAATTTAATTCAACTTCAGAAAGAAGCTGGATTTGAGGTGCTCCGTAATGAACACCGTATTATCCAAAAAAATGGAGAAAAACTTTATATTCTGGGCGTTGAAAATTGGGGACTGAAGCCCTTCCCACAATATGGCGACCTGAATAAAGCTGCGTTTGGGGTGCCGGCAGATGCTGCCAAAATTTTAATGAGTCACGATCCTACCCATTTTGATGAAATCGTAAAACATCATCCGGCAAATATTCAGCTCACGCTTTCCGGACATACACACGGGATGCAGTTCGGGATCGATTTGAAAAATATTCGTTGGTCGCCGGTTCAGTATCGGTATAAAAAATGGGCAGATTTATATGAAAGCCAGGGGAAATACCTCTACGTTAACCGTGGTTTTGGAGTAATTGCGTTCCCTGGAAGAGTTGGAATTGAACCCGAAATCACCCTTTTCGAACTGAGTTAAAAAGTTAAAATCAATGACTTCTTTAGTAAAAGCAACAGAAAAAGACATCCCGCTGATCCGCGACCTTGCCGAAAAATCCTGGAATTCGGCTTACAGCGGACTTCTTTCTCAGCAACAGATTGATTATATGTTATCTCAAATGTATTCGGTGGAGGAAATTTCAGCACATTTACAAAATCCAGATTATCATTATTATTTAATTTTCAATGATAATAAAGCCGTTGGTTTTATAGGTTACGAACATCATTATGAGCCCAAAACCACCAAACTTCACAGGATTTATCTTATTGAAGAAGCAAAAGGAAAAGGCTGTGGAAAAACCGCGTTGAATTTTCTTAAAAAACAAACCTCCGAAAAAGGAGATTCCCGCATTATTTTGAATGTAAACAAAGAAAACAGCGCGAAATCTGTTTACGAATCACAAGGTTTCAACATTTATGAAGAAGGCGTTTTTGATATCGGAAACGGATTTGTAATGGACGATTATTTAATGGAATGCATTTTATGATCCCAGAATTTTTTTGAACGTCATTTAGTTTTGGTACACTTTTAGAATACTTAGAAAGTATAACATTAAAAAATTAAATTATGACACGTTCTAACCTACTTACAAAGATTCAGATTTTCGCATTGGCAGTTGCCGCAAACTTTGCAACAATTATGGTAAAAGCACAGGAAAAAGCAGCCGATTTAAATGTCGATGTAGACCTGGATAAAGGCGGAGACAGCATGAGTGGCGACTGGATGAGCAATCCATTAGTTTGGGTAATCGGTGCATTAGTTCTTATCGTAATCATCGCATTGGTAGCCAGAGGAGGAGGAAACAAATAAACATCATTAATTTCACTTATATTAAGATCCCGGAAAATTCGTTTTTCGGGATTTTATTATGTAAAACTGAGTTTAAATACAAAATAAATCGGCTACATTTGTATTAATTAAGTTTTAAAAATCATTATGAAAAAAACGCTGTATATCGCCATAATCTTCGTTGGTATTTTAAGCTGTGGTACATTAAATGCCCAATCTGTTGCCGACAGTGTTACTATTTCAAAGTCTGAAAAAGAAGTTCTGAAATTAAGCATGAAACTGACCGAAGACAAAAAAGAACTCGAAAAAGCCAGAAAAGAGTACGCCGTGGAATATGAAGATGCTAAAAAAGCGACCCGCGATGCTGATAAAGCCGGCGACAATTTCAAAAGCACAACAAATTTCGGTAAAAATGAAAGAGGAGCAAGATCAGCAGCAAGAAAAATGAAAAAAGCCGAAACTGCAAATAAAAGACTCGCGCGAAGCAAAAGAAACATCGAAAATCTTGAGAAAAAAATCAGGAAAACGGAAGAAAAAATAAGGAAACTCAATCCGAAAATGGAATTAATAGAAGTTCCTGACTGAAATTTCTACAATTAATTTTGAAATTGATGTCCCATAAAAAAAAAGAGTTTCGGTCTTCCCGAAACTCTTTTACTTTATTTAATTTTTCGACTTTAGATTTAGAGTTCAAGCGCTTTTGCTAAAGCTGCATCAATCCCGGCAAGATTTTTCCCACCGGCTGTAGCAAACCCGGGATTTCCGCCGCCGCCGCCCTGGATTTCTTTTGCCAGTTCTTTTACAATGTTTCCAGCGTGATATGTAGATTGCAGGTCCTGAGAAACTCCAACCGTAATCATCGGTTTCTGATCAGCGTCTGAAATAATGATGATTACAGAATTTTCAACCTCTTTTTTGAGTTGAAAAACGATATCTTTCACACTTCCGGCATCCATTGAAACTTTTTTAACCAACAGTTTTTTGTCGCCTTTCTCAGTGAAATCATTTTTCCAGTTCGCTGTTTCGCCTTTTGCTTTCTCTTTTTTCAAGGATTCAACTTCTGATTTCAGAGCCGAATTTTCTTCCAGTAATTTCTCTACAGATTTCGCTAAATCCCTGGATTTTAATAAAGCAGAAATTTCTTTAACCTGAGCTTCCAGATTCTTGAAGTATTCCGCAGATTTATCTCCTGAAATCGCTTCAATTCTACGGATTCCGGCTGCGGTAGAACTTTCGTTCTGAATCTTAAAATACCCGATTTCACCGGTATTTTTTACGTGAGTTCCGCCACAAAGTTCACGGGAACTTCCGAACTGAATCATTCTTACTTTATCACCATATTTCTCGCCGAAAAGTGCCATTGCTCCTTTTTCCATCGCTTCTGCAATCGGAATATTTCTGAATTCCTGCAAAGCAATATTTTCTTTTATTTTTGAATTTACCTTCTCTTCAACCAATTTCAGTTCTTCTTCATTCATTTTAGAGAAATGCGAGAAATCAAACCGAAGATAATCCGGACCCACAAAAGAACCTTTCTGTTCGACATGAGTTCCTAAAACTTCTCTCAAAGCTTCATGTAACAAATGCGTCACTGAATGGTTAGCCTGGGTGTTTTTTCTTTCTGTTGCGTTCACCTTTGCATAGAAAACCGCTCCTGCATCTTTCGGCAGATCTTTAATTAAAGAAACGATAAGATTATTTTCTTTTTTCGTCTCCAGAATTTCTACAATATCTGCGCAATCAGTAATTCCGAAAACGCTTGGGTTAGAGATGTCGAAACCTTCAGTATAACTTGGAATCAGAATACCTTTGTCGCCAATCTGTCCGCCGCCTTCTGGATAAAAAGGCGATTTTGAGAGAACGATCTGATAAAACTCGCCGTCCTTATTCTCGATTTTGCGGTAACGGGTGATGTATGTTTCAGCTTCGGTTTGGTCATAACCAACGAAACTTTCCTGCTTTTCCTCCAGAATCACCCAATCGTGAACTTTCTGCGCTGATGATTTTTTGGAACGCTGTTTCTGCTTTTCCATTTCTTCATCAAAACCTTTTTCATCGACGGTTAACTGCTTTTCTTCCGCGATGATTCTTGAGAGATCTGCCGGGAAGCCGTATGTGTCATAAAGTTCAAAAACCTCAGCACCGGGAAGTGTTTTTTCGTTTTTGGAAAGGGTTTCATTAATAATTAAATCGATTCTTTTTAAACCATGTTCAATGGTTTTCAGGAAAGAAGTTTCTTCTTCTTTAATCACTTCTGTAACCAGTTTCTGCTGTTTCACAAGTTCCGGGAAAAATTCGCCCATTTCACTTCTCAAAACAGCAACCAATTCAAAAAGAAAAGGTTCTTTCATTCCTAAAAAACGGTAAGAATATGAAATTGCTCTTCTTAAAATTCTTCTGATCACATATCCTGCTCCACCGTTGGAAGGCAGCTGTCCGTCGGCAATTGCAAATGCTACAGCACGAATATGATCCACGACAACACGAATCGCGATGTCTTTTTCATCTTCTAAAATCCCAGTGTACTTTTTACCTGAAAGCTCTTCTACTTTAGCAATTAAAGGCGTGAAAACATCGGTATCGTAATTGGATTTTTTGCCTTGCAAAGCCATACACAGGCGTTCGAAGCCCATTCCTGTATCAACGTGTTGAGCGGGCAGTTTCTCTAAACTTCCGTCGGCTTTTCTATTGAACTCCATGAAAACGTTGTTCCAGATTTCCACGACCTGCGGATGATCATTATTGATTAATTCAATTCCCGGAACTTTCGCCTTTTCTTCTTCAGACCTTAAATCGACATGGATTTCCGAACAGGGTCCGCAAGGTCCGCTTTCTCCCATTTCCCAGAAATTGTCTTTTTTATTTCCATTGATGATTCTACTTTCATCGATATGTGTTTTCCAGTAATCATAGGCATCCTGGTCGCGCGCAAGATTTTCGGAAGCATCACCTTCGAAAATGGTTACATATAAATTCTCTTTCGGGATTTTATAAACTTCCGTTAAAAGTTCCCAGGCAAAACCGATGGCTTCTTTCTTGAAGTAATCGCCGAAAGACCAGTTCCCCAGCATTTCAAACATCGTGTGATGGTAAGTATCGCGGCCCACATCATCCAAATCGTTGTGTTTCCCGGAAACCCGCAAACATTTTTGCGTATCTGCAATTCTCGGGGCTTTGGGTTCTTTATAACCCAGAAAATAATCCTTAAACTGCGTCATTCCCGAGTTCGAGAACATGAGCGTTGGATCATCTTTCAGCACAATAGGTGCGGAAGGAACGATAAGGTGACCTTTTTCTTTAAAATAATCTAAAAACTGCTGGCGTATCTCTTGTGAAGTCATATGTTTTGAATTTATGCAGAAAGTGCTTGGTTTAAAGCCTTCCGTAAGTCTGCAAATTTAATAAATTTTGAGGGAAAAACAGGGCGTAATTATCGGCATTAAAAAAAATCCGCCTCATTAACAATGAGACGAATTCACATCACTTATCACACTTAAATAAAAAAAATTATTTCTTTTCCAGGGCTTTAATCAAAATCTGAAGATTTACCTCATTTTTGATCACGCCGTTTGCAACAGGCATCTGGAATTTCACACCGAAATCCTCTCTGTTGATGTCTTTGGGTTCTGTAGCAATGCTCACCTCACCATTGTTAACGGTAACATTCGCATTGAACTGAAGCGGTTTTGTAATTCCCTTAATGGTTAAGTTGCCATCGAGTAAAGTATTATAGTCGCCGTTGGCATTTTCAGAAACTTTTGTAATTTCATAAGAAGCGGTTGGGAATTTTTCTACTTCGAAGAAATCACCACTTTTCAAATGTCCATTTAATTTATTGAGTTGTTCAGCATCATCTTTCAGATCAACTGAAGTTAAAGAATTCATGTCTGCAACAAATTTTCCGCTTTCCAGTTTCCCGTCTTTTACGGTAACATCTCCACTTTCGAACTTAATGGTTCCAAAATGGCTGGTATTGTCGGATTTCAGAATTTTAAAGCCTTTCCATTCAATTTTACTGTTTAAAGTATCTACCTGAAAAGAATTTCCTTCTGTTGTTGTAGTAACCTCGTTGTTTACGCTGCTCAGCGGTTTGTCTTTTCCACATGAAACTACTGTCATTCCCAAAATAAATGCTGAAAACACTGAGATCTTAAACATATTTTTCATCAAATTTTTGCTTTTTTTATTGCTCCCGCTAAAATAATAAAAATAATTCACAGTAAGATCAAATTTATTAATTTTGCAGATATGCTATTAGAAATCAATCAATTGTTTTTCTCTTATTCCCCTGAAAAAGAGCTTTTCCGAAATCTGAATTTAAAGATTGAAAGAGGCAGGATTATAGCGCTGGCCGGCGAAAGCGGCTGTGGAAAATCCACATTGCTTAATTTAATTTATGGCTTGCTCGACTGGGAAAAAGGAGAGATTATTTTTGATGGAAAACCCATATATGGTCCTAAAAAAAACATCGTTCCCGGAGAAAGAGAGATGAAACTCGTGGCACAGAACTATGATCTGATGCCTTATGCAACGGTTTCCGATAACGTAGGAAAGTTTATTTCGAATATTAATCTTCAGGAAAAAAAACACAAAGTGCTGGAACTGCTGAAAGTTGTAGGCCTTGAACAATACACGAATGTTCTCCCAAAATACCTGAGCGGAGGCCAACAGCAGCGTGTTGCGATTGCACGGGCGCTTTCCGTAATGCCGAAACTGCTTTTGCTGGATGAACCTTTTAGCAATCTTGATTATTCCAGAAAAATTGAACTGCGGGAGAAACTCTTTAATTATGTAAAGGAGAAAAACATTTCACTCATTATTTCCACTCACGAAATTCAGGAAGTGATGCCGTGGCTTGATCAGATTGTTGTTCTTCAGGAAGGCAGGCTGATACAGAACGACAGCCCAAGAGATATTTTCACAAACCCCTACAATGCTTATGTGGCTAAACTTTTCGGGGAAGTGAATGTTTTCTCTGATGAAGAGAAGTCAGCATTCGGTCTTTTTAAAAATTTCTGGTATCCTCACGAGATAAAAATATCACAGTCAGGGAAAGATGCCCAAATTCTCGAAAGCCGTTTCGCCGGAAACCACTATTGGAACAAAGCTTTGGTGAGCGGAAAAGAATTGATTATCTATAACGACACTCAAATTTCCGGTGCGGTGAAAGTTGATTTCATAGACTAAAATCAACATGTTTTAAAAAACTGGTATGGAAATTGAAAATATTTTCTTAACTTTACTCTTCCCAAATAAGGAAATTTTTGGTTAATTCTCTTTCTGCCTTTAAGACGAAATTAGTCCGTTAATTTCGGACAACCAAGTCTTTGAAACAGAACCCTGTCCAAATCTTTCCTTTTTTTATGCCTTTTTCACAAATTCAGATTTCAGCGCCATCGCTCCGAAACCGTCGATTTTGCAGTCGATATTATGATCAGAATCAGGGCGAAGGCGGATGTTTTTAACCTTTGTTCCCGCCTTTACAGGTTTTGGTGCTCCTTTTACAGGAAGATCTTTCATCACTATTACAGAATCTCCGTTTTGGAGTTCGTTGCCGTTCATGTCCAGAATGGTTTCGCCACTGGCTACTTCATTAGGATCCCACTCATGAAAACATTGGGAACACACGTGCAGATTATCCTGTTCGTAAGTGAATTCGGACTGGCATTTCGGGCAAATTATGGTATCGCTCATCGTTTTATTTTTTTGAAACACAAAAGTACGGATTTTTTACGGTCATTAAAAATCCCTGATTCTCAACAACCCCGCTGCGCCCCGACCTGAGTGGAGCTCTTTTATATGGAACGCAGTGGAAGAAAAAAAGCGGGAACGGAGGGCGGAAATTGGCGCCCAAATCAATGGCATCATTATTCAGTTAAAAACTGTATTTTTGCAAAAATTTTGTCCCGGAAATCCGAGCGAAACTAAACATTTAACTATCCATACATGGAACTGATACACAGAAACTTACTAATAGGAATTCACGACGCTTTACAGGAAACCTTTTTCGAGGACCGAAAATATGCAGATAAAGTGATAGAGCGGCTTCTGAAAGCCAACAGAAAATGGGGCAGCGAAGACCGCAAGGTAGTTTCACAAATTTTCTACGACATCATCCGCTGGAAAAAACGCCTAGAATATTATATGGGCGAAGGCGTGAAACCGAATAATATCTATAAACTGATCCTCGCCTATTGCCTTTGGACCAAAACACATTATAAAAAGTTTGAGGAATTTGACGGGATTAAAAATGCTGACATTCTTAATAAACTGAAGAAGAATACAGTTCCCACCAAAGCAATTGAATATTCAATTCCCGAGTGGCTTGCCGAAACGATGGAAAAAGAACTCGGGAACAACTGGGAAAAAGAAATGCATGCGCTGAATGAGCAGGCTCCGACAATTCTTCGCGCCAATACCTTGAAAACCACAGCGAAAGAATTGATTTCTGACCTGAAGGATGAAAATGTGGAAAGCTTCCAGATCAGAAATTATCCTGATGCCGTTCAGCTTGATGAGAAGAAAAACGTATTTTTAACCTCAGCTTTTAAGGATGGTTTATTCGAAGTTCAGGATGCCTCTTCTCAGAAAATCGGTGAACTTCTGGATGTTCAGGAAGGCATGCGGGTGGTGGATGCCTGCGCCGGAGCCGGTGGAAAAACCCTTCACTTAGCAGCCTTAATGAAAAACAAAGGTCAGATTATCGCATTGGATATTTACGAATGGAAACTGGCCGAACTGAAACGCCGTGCGAAAAGAGCCGGAGCACATAATATTGAAACCCGTTTCATTGAAGACAATAAAGTGATCAAAAGACTTCATGAAAAAGCCGACAGACTGCTGATCGACGCACCGTGTTCGGGATTGGGCGTTTTAAAAAGAAACCCAGATTCCAAATGGAAAATTGACCAGGATTTTATCGACAGAATTAAAAAAGAGCAACAGCAAATCCTGCAAGATTATTCTAAAATTTTGAAAAAAGGCGGTAAAATGATTTACGCAACGTGTTCCATTTTACCAAGTGAAAACAACGAACAGGTGGAAACTTTCCTTAAAAACAACGATGGATTTTCTTTAATAAAAGAAGAAAAAATAATGCCGAGCGATGGTTTCGATGGTTTCTATATGGCGCTGATTCAGCGGAATGATTAAATAAAAGTGATTAACGAAACCAAAAGCAGGCATTTGTCTGCTTTTTTTTGAATTTTTTCCACCAGATTCTCTAAATTTCTCCTTTCAACTTAATTTTTTCCGCTTTAAAAGCTAATTTTAGTAAAATATTCTTATTTTGCTTAATATTATTTTGTTTTATAAACATTTACTTTATGTTTGCAGAACAAAATTAATCAATTATTAACAATTACTTATAATTATAAATCTATGTGCGGAATTGTATGCTTGTTTGATGCTAAACAAAAAACCGAAATTCTAAGACCTCAGGTTTTAGAAATGTCTAAAAAAATTCGCCACCGCGGACCAGATTGGAGCGGAATTTTTCAGGACGAAAAAGTGATTTTCTCCCACGAAAGATTGGCTATTGTAGACCCAACTTCTGGGAAACAGCCATTATTTTCTAATGATAAAAAAATCGTTCTTGCCGTAAATGGTGAAATCTACAATCACCGCGAACTTAGAAAAGAGTTTCCGGACTACGAATTTCAAACCGAATCCGATTGCGAAGTAATTATTCCTTTATTTAAAAAATACGGCAAAGATTTCGTGGACAAACTAAACGGAATTTTTGCTTTCTCCTTATACGATACCGAAAACAATGTATATTTTGTTTCCCGCGATCACATGGGAATCTGCCCGCTTTACCAAGGTTGGGACCAACACGGAAATTATTATGTAGCTTCTGAACTTAAAGCTTTGGAAGGTGTTTGCAAAACCATCGAAACTTTTTTACCTGGCCATTTTCTTTACAGCCCGGAAGGTTATCAACTGCAACAATGGTACAAGAGAGATTGGGAGGATTTCGAGAACGTAAAAGACAATAAGACCGATTTAGCTGAACTTAGAAAAGCTTTGGAAGAAGCTGTTCACAGACAGTTGATGAGTGACGTTCCTTACGGTGTTTTGCTTTCCGGAGGACTGGATTCTTCCATTATTTCTGCGGTAACTGCAAAATATTCGCGAAACCGTATCGAAAGTGGCGATACTCAGGAAGCCTGGTATCCTCGTTTACACAGTTTTGCGGTAGGTTTGGAAGGAAGCCCAGATTTGGCTGCTGCACAAAAAGCTGCGGATCACATCGGTTCTATTCATCATGAAGTTCATTTTACCGTTCAGGAAGGTTTGGATGCGGTTCGCGATGTGATCTATCACTTGGAAACTTATGATGTAACTACCGTAAGGGCTTCCACACCGATGTATTTATTAGCAAGAGTAATCAAATCGATGGGAATAAAAATGGTGCTTTCGGGCGAAGGTAGTGATGAATTATTCGGAGGATATCTGTATTTCCACAAAGCGCCTAATGCAAAAGAATTTCATGAAGAAAACGTGAGAAAACTGGGAAAACTTCACTTGTATGATTGTTTGCGTGCCAATAAAGCCTTGATGAGTTGGGGAATCGAAGGTCGCGTACCTTTCCTGGATAAAGAATTTATGGATGTGGCGATGCGCCAAAATCCAAAAGACAAAATGGTGACCGCGCACGAGCCAAAAATAGAGAAATGGATGTTAAGAAAAGCTTTTGAAGATTTGTTGCCGGAATCTATTGCGTGGAGGCAAAAAGAGCAATTCTCCGACGGAGTTGGCTATTCATGGATTGATTCCTTAAAAGAAGTTGCCGAAAAAGAAGTGACAGATGAGATGATGGTGAACGCAAAATTCCGATTCCCGCTGAACACGCCACAAAACAAAGAAGAATATCGCTACAGAACGATTTTCGAAGAGCATTTCCCTAGCGAAACCGCAGCGGCTACCGTTCCGTCGGTTCCGTCAGTTGCGTGCTCCACTCCCATCGCGTTAGAATGGGATGAAGCCTTCAAAAACGCCAACGATCCAAGTGGTAGAGCCGTGAAAACAGTTCACGAAGATAGTTACTAATCGATTTTATTAATTACTAAATCCCGCGAGTTATCACGGGATTTTTTTATTTTTGTTTAATGTCTGAATCCATCAATACACCAAAACCATCTGTTAAAAAATTTCTCCCCATTATTCTGGCGACGGCAATTTTCATGCAGATGCTCGATTCTACTATTCTGAACACATCGTTGCCATCAATCGCAAAAGATTTAAACGAATCGCCACTGAATATGCAAAATGCAATTATCAGTTATGTATTAACTTTGGCTTTATTCATGCCGGTAAGCGGTTTTTTGGCCGATAAATTCGGAACCAAGAAAGTTTTCATTTTCGCTCTGATTATTTTCAGTATAGGATCGTTATTTTGCGCAATCTCTCAAAACCTGATGCATTTGGTAATTTCCCGAGTGATACAGGGTATTGGTGGAAGCTTAATGACACCAGTGGGCAAATTGGCACTGATCAAAACTTTTCCGAAAAACGAATTGCTAAAAGCGATGAATTTCGCAATTATCCCTGCATTAATCGGTCCGGTTTTAGGGCCACTGGTTGGCGGATACATGGTGGATTATCTTTCTTGGCACTGGATTTTTCTCATCAATATTCCTATTGGCTTGCTGGGAATAATTTTAGGACTCAGGTACATGCCCAATTATCAGTCTGCGTCTTCGGAATTTGATTTGAAAGGGTTTATCATCTTCGCCTCAGCGTCTTTGCTGCTTTCAATTTCCTTGGAATTATTTGGAAATACTACACATACCACTCCCGTATTGCTGATTTTCATTTTGGGATTTTTAATGATTTATTACTATTATAAACACGCCACTAAAACCAGAAATCCGATTTTTCCTTTAAACCTTTTTCAGGTAAGAACCTTTCGAGTAGGAATTCTAGGAAATCTCGCTACACGATTGGGAATCAGCTCAATTCCTTTGCTGTTACCTTTAGTGATTCAAATTGCTTACCAGGAAAGTGCGGTAATTTCGGGTTGGATTGTCGCCCCGATGGCTTTAACTGCGATGTTTGGGAAATCTTTCGTGATACCTATTTTAAATAAATTCGGCTACCGAAAAACACTGATGACCAATACCTTTATCATCGGTGCACTCATTTCTTGCCTCGGAATTCCGGGAATTCATACTTCCATTTTCTGGTTTATTCCCATTATTGCAGTGCTCGGATTTTTCAATTCCATTCAGTTCACTTCGATGAATACGATTTCTATCGCCGATTTGCGAAATGATCATACGAGCAGTGGAAACTCATTGCTTGCCGTAAACCAGCAATTAGCCATTGGTTTCGGAATCGCATTCGGGCTGATTATTTTAAAATCCTTCGAAGCAAAGTTGAAAAATCCCCACCTTGCCTTTCGTTACACCTTCTTTGTGGTAGGAATTCTCACTATTCTCTCAGGTTTTGTTTTCCGACGCCTTCATGTAAAAGATGGAGAAAACATGAAATCGGAATAATCAATAGTTTTTCAGAAAAAAAAACTGATTTACAACGGGATTCGTTCTTATCTTACATCAATGCTTTTGCCTTTGTGATGAAGTACTTTTGTATCATCAAAAAATAACACAATGGCAACAAAAAATATAGAATTAATCGCAGCTCCAAAACCTCCACATTTTGTTGGTGATGGTTTCAGGGTACATAATTTTATTCCCAGCGGATATCATTTGGACATGAAAAGAATGGATCCTTTTCTTATGTTGGATTATAATTCGAAATTTCATTTCTCCGGCACAGACACGCCGCGCGGAGTTGGTGTACATCCACACCGCGGTTTCGAAACGGTAACCATCGCTTACAAAGGTCGTGTTGAACATGGCGACAGTGCAGGTGGCGGAGGAATCATCGGTGAAGGTGATGTGCAATGGATGACCGCTGCTTCAGGCGTTCTTCACAAAGAATTTCACGAAACAGAATGGGCAAAAGAAGGTGGAATTTTCCAGATGGTGCAACTCTGGGTGAATTTGCCTGCCAAAGATAAAATGAGCGCTCCAAAATATCAAGCCATTAAAAATTCTGAGATGAAGTTGGTGGATTTAGGAGAAAATGGTTTTATTGAAGTAATTGCGGGAGAATACAACAGCCAAAAAGGTCCGGCTTCCACTTTCAGTCCCGTAAATTTGATGAATGCGAAATTGAAAGAACATGGAAAAGCAAATTTTAGTTTTCCTCCCCATTTCAATACCGCAGCTTTGGTGATTGAAGGAAATATTTTGGTTAATGGTAAAGAAAAAGTTCCCACTGATCATTTCGTTTTGTTCGAAAATCAAGGTGAAGATTTCACCATCGAGGCATCGGAAAACGCTATCGTTTTAATCATTAGCGGTGAACCGTTGAACGAACCAATTTTCCCTCATGGTCCTTTTGTAATGAATTCCCGCGAAGAAATCATTCAAGCTTTTGATGATTTCAATACTGGCAAGTTTGGATATCTGGAAGATTAAAGTTTTGTTAAAAATAACCGCGAACTATTTGAGTTGTTATTTTTCCTCTAACTTTATTAATGAAAAAAAATCTTTAAATTTTAAAATATAAAAAAATGAAAATATCACTGATCGGCGCTACAGGTTTTGTAGGAAATGCCATTCTAAATGAACTTTTGGAAAGAAATTTTCACGTAACTGCAATCGCAAGAAATACAGATAAAATCACTATCGAAAATGAAAATCTGGAGAAAAAAAACGTTGATGTTTTTAGCGAAGCTGAGTTGGCTGAAGCAGTGAAAGGTAGCGATGCCGTAATAAGCGCTTACAACCCAGGATGGACCAATCCCAACATTCACGAGGAATATCAAAAAGGTGCAGCTTCCATTCAAAATGCAGTTGAAAATTCAGGAGTGAAAAGATTAATCGTTATCGGAGGTGCAGGAACATTAAAAATTGATGGAAACCACCTGGTTGACGGACCAAATTTCCCGAAAGAAATTTATCCCGCTGCAAGTGCGGTGAAGAATTATTTTGTTGAAAACCTTTCCAAAAACGAAAATCTCGATTGGGAATTTTTCAGTCCCGCCATTGAAATGAGCATGTTCAGCGAAGACCAAGTAAAAACCGGAAAATACAGAGTGGCAACCGACTCACCTATTTTTGATGAAGAGGGACGTTCCAGACATTCCGTTCAGGATTTGGCAGTTGCGGTTGTTGATGAACTTGAAAACAAAAAATTCAAACATCAAATTTTCACGGCGGCTTATTAAATTTAACAGCAAATATGAAAAAGATCGAATTTGGATTGATGACCTTTGCCGATATGGCTCCGGAAACTGCTTCCGGGAAAGGATTTAATGCACACCAAAGAATACAAAATCTTTTAGAAGAAATAAAACTAGCCGATGAACTGGGCGTTGATGTTTTCGGAATTGGCGAACATCACCGTCCGGATTACGCTGTATCGTCACCAACCACGGTTTTGGCGGCAGCTGCTGCAATCACCAAAAATATTAAATTATCGAGTGCGGTAACAGTTTTAAGTTCCGAAGATCCGGTTCGCGTTTATCAGCAATTTGCAACGGTGGACGCAATTTCCGGCGGGAGAGCAGAAATCATGGCCGGACGAGGTTCTTTCATAGAATCTTTTCCATTATTTGGTTTTGATTTGAATGATTACAACGAGCTTTTTGATGAGAAACTCGATCTTTTGCTTAAAATTAATAAAGAAGAAATAGTTTCTTGGCAGGGAACTCTTCGTGCGCCGATTCATGATTTAGGTGTTTATCCAAGAGCATTAAACGGAGAACTTCCCTTTTGGCTTGCAGCGGGAGGAACTCCGGCTTCGGCAGTGCGAGCTGCAAAACTTCAACTTCCACTAATGCTTGCAATTATCGGTGGAATGCCAAGTCAGTTTGCGCCATTTATTAATCTTTATAAAAAATCCGCTTTAGAAAATGGAGTAAAACCAGAAGATTTACAGGTGGGAATCAATAACCATATGTTTGTAGGAGAAGATGGCGAAAAAACTGCCGACGAATTTTTCCCTTATTACGCCCAAATGATGGATCGTGTAGGGAAAAGCCGCGGTTGGCAACCGATGTCCCGCGAACAATTTGAGTTCATGAGAAGTCCGGAAGGATCACTGATGGTCGGAAGCGTAGAACAAGTTGTTGAAAAAATTATTTATGAATATGAACTTTTCGGCTTCACCCGATTTTTTGCGCAGGCGAGCATGGGATTTGTCCCACATGAAACAACGATGAAATCCATCGAATTGTTTGCAACGCAGGTCATTCCGGAGGTCAAAAGAAGATTAGGAATGCACTAAAATATTGCCGAACTTGTTTATTCTATAACATTAAAACCCAATTTAATCATGTCAAACATCGGACTCATCATTGAAGAAAAAGCTGCGGACATTGGAAACTTTTTAGTAGGAAGGCTGCTTCCTTTCAGAGAAAAACGCGCTGTTGGACCTTTCGTTTTCATCGATCACATGGGCCCTGCTTCGTTGAAGGAATATCAGAATTTAGAAGTTCCGCCTCATCCGCACATTGGACTTTCTACCCTAACGTATCTTTTTGAAGGATCCATTCAGCACAAAGATAGTTTGGGAAGTAATATCGAAATAAAACCAGGTGCGGTGAACTGGATGACTGCCGGAAAAGGCGTAGTGCACTCCGAAAGAACCCCGGAATACCTTAGAAGTTCCGAAAAAAATCTTCACGGTTTTCAAATTTGGGTAGGTTTACCGAAAAATCTGGAACAAAGCGAACCTACCTTTCATCACACCGAGGCGGAAGACGTTCCGGTTTGGAACGAAGGAGATTTGCAGTACAAACTGATTGCGGGCGAACTTTTCGGAAGAAGATCCCCGGTTCCGGTACATTCCAAACTGTTTTTTCTTGAAATTAAGAGTAAAAAATCTCAGCTGGTAAGCATCGGAAAGGATTTATTCGGCGAAGTGGCGATGTATGTATTGGAAGGAAATGTAACCATCGAAGGAAATACTTTCGGCGGAAAACAATTGTTGGTTGCTAAAAATGCGAATTTATGCGAATTTGAAATCAGTGAAAATTCCACCATCTATCTTTTTGGTGGCGATCCTTTCGAAGAGGAACGTTTTATTTTCTGGAATTTCGTGAATTCTGATAAAGAAATCATCGAGAAAGCCAAAATCAACTGGCATAAACAAAACCACGAAGCATTTCCACTCGTTCCGGGTGATGAAGAAGAATATGTACCACTTCCAAAAGCGATTTTGAACGGAAAACTTTCGAAATAACAAACGCTATCTTCATTTAACTTGCCTGTCAGTTTATCTTTTCACCCAAAAATATCATACAATTAGATAGAATGAATTTTATGAAGCTATTTTAATTTGTAACTTTATCTGACAAAATATTATAATCATGGAAGAAAAGAAAAAACTGACAAGACAGACCGGAGCGCCTGTGCCAGACAACCAAAACGTACAGACCGCGGGAGCCAGAGGACCGATGCTGATGCAGGACTTCTGGTTTCTGGAAAAAATGGCCAACTTCGACAGAGAAGTTATCCCGGAAAGAAGGATGCACGCCAAAGGTTCCGGCGCATTTGGAACATTTACCGTAACCCACGATATTTCGCAATATACAAAAGCCCATATCTTTAATGAAATAGGCAAAAAAACAGAAATGTTTGCACGGTTTTCTACCGTGGCCGGAGAACGCGGTGCTGCCGATGCAGAAAGAGACATTCGTGGTTTTGCCTTAAAATTTTATACCGACGAGGGAATTTGGGATTTGGTGGGAAACAATACTCCGGTATTCTTTTTCCGTGATCCGATGAAATTTCCTGATCTGAATCATGCCGTAAAACGCGATCCGAAAACCAATATGAGGAGCGCCAATAACAACTGGGATTTTTGGACTTTACTGCCGGAATCTCTGCATCAGGTAACCATTGTGATGAGCGACCGGGGAATCCCAAACGGTTACCGCCACATGCATGGCTTCGGAAGCCATACTTACAGCTTTATCAATCACGCCAATGTCCGTCATTGGGTGAAATTCCATTTCAGAACGCAGCAGGGAATTGAAAATTTATCAGATGAAGAAGCTGCTGAAATCATCGGAATGGATCGCGAATCTTCACAGAAAGATTTGTTCGAAAATATTGAAAAAGGTAATTTCCCGAAATGGAAAATGTTTATACAGATCATGACCGAAGAACAGGCAAAAACTTACCGGTTCCATCCGTTTGATTTAACCAAAGTTTGGTCTAAAAAAGATTTTCCACTCATTGAAGTTGGTGAATTTGAACTTAATAAAAACCCAGAAAATTATTTTCAGGATGTTGAACAGGCGGCTTTCAACCCCACCAATATTGTTCCCGGAATTGGTTTTTCACCGGACAAAATGCTCCAGGGAAGATTATTTTCTTACGGCGACGCGCAGCGATACCGATTGGGCGTAAACCATTTTCAGATTCCTGTAAACAAGCCAAGATGTCCTTATCATGCTTTCCACAGAGACGGACAAATGCGCGTGGACGGAAATTACGGCGCAACAAAACATTATGAACCAAACAGTTACGGTGAATGGCAGGAACAACCAAGCGCGAAAGAACCACCATTGGAACTTTCCGGTGATGCTTATGCTCACAATTTCCGGGATGATGATGAAGATTACTTCACCCAACCAGGGGATTTGTTCAGAATCATCAAAGCCGATGGAAAAGCCGATGTTTTATTTAAAAACACTGCCGCAAATGTAGGTGGAGCCGAGAAATTCATCCAAATCCGCCATATCAGAAATTGCTACAAAGCAGATCCTGAATATGGGGAAGGAGTAGCAAAAGCCCTTGGACTGGATATGATGGAGGTTTTTGCTTTCGATATGTCGCCTTATGATCAGTGGGCACCAACTCAATCTTAAATCCAGAAAAAAGTGAAACTCAACCTTTCACTTTTTTCTTTTATACAATACTATAAAAATAAAAACATGGCAGAAATACAACATCACAACAACGAAAAAAACGGCGTATTCGAAATTTATGAAGACGGCGTAAAAGTCGGAGAAATGACCTACACTTGGGCAGGTACAGATAAATTCATCATCGATCACACCGGTGTTGATGAGGCCTTTAATGGAAAAGGATATGCAAAACAGCTGGTAATTGCAGGTATAGAATACGCAAGAGAAAATGGGAAAAAAGTGATCCCCCTTTGCTCGTACGCTAAAGCTACGATTGCAAGAAATGCAGAACTGCAAGATGTTCTGGCATAAAGAATTAAATACTTACTTTCCAAACCCCATCAGCTAAAACTGAGGGGTTTTTTGTTACTGGTGACTGACCAACCAAGTAATGCTAAAGGAAAGTAAAACCAGAGAAATCTATCACCGATAAGAAACGCAGGACAGGCTTCTGGAGAAATACCGTAAAAAAACTATATTTGCTCATTAAATTCTTAAAAAAATGAACCCAGGAACGATTTTGCTCTTATTTGTTTTCGCGTATTTTATCGGTTTATTGGTGATCTCGTACATCACCAGCAGAAATGCCGACAACCAGTCATTCTTTATCGGAAACAAAAAAAGCAAATGGTGGCTTGTAGCGTTTGGGATGATTGGCACCAGTTTGAGTGGCGTTACGTTTATTTCGGTTCCGGGAACTGTCGGCAAAATAACAGCAGGAGATTATCCCTTCGGTGGATTCGAATACTATATGCTGGTAATCGGTTTTTTTATCGGCTACTTTATCGTGGCATTCGTTCTTCTGCCTCTTTATTACCGGATGAATCTCACTTCCATTTATACCTATCTGGGGCGGAGGTTTAATGTAGAAGCTCACAAAATCGGTTCTCTGTTCTTTATTATTTCACGTTCCATTGGTGCAACAGCAAGATTATACTTAGTGGTAAATGTATTGCAGATATTTCTTCTCTCGGCTTTAGGCGTACCGTTTTGGGTAACTTCTGCTGTTATTCTTATCATGGTTTTACTCTATACATTCGAAGGCGGGGTAAAAACAATTGTAATTACCGATACACTTCAGACTTCATTTATGATCCTGAGTTTGGTGGTTTGTATTATCTTTATTCTCTCCAATCTTAATTTATCCGCAGGCGAAGCATACAATGTGCTGGCGGCTAAAAACTATACGCATTTCGTTAATTTCGATGTAAACTCGAAAACATTTTTCCTGAAAACAATTCTCGGCGGTATGTTTATCACGATCGCCATGACTGGTCTGGATCAGGAGATGATGCAGAAGAACATTTCTGTAGACAATCTTAAAAATTCCAAGAAGAATATGCTCACTTTTGCAGGAACACTTTTACTTGTGAATCTTGCCTTTCTTTTCCTGGGAGGACTTCTATACCTGTTCGCCATGGAAAATGGTGCTGAATACGCAAAAATCGTTGATATCGTAAACGGGAAAGAAAACATTACCAATGTTTTTGGTTTTAAAGATGCTGCAACAGGCACTGTACATAATATCATGGGCGACGATCTTTTTCCTGCACTTTCGCTTCAGGGCTATTTCCCGCTGTTTATCTCGGTAATTTTCATCATTGGTTTAATTTCCGCACTTTTTCCTTCTGCAGATGGCGCATTAACTGCCGTTACAAGCTCATACTGTGTAGATTTATTAAACATCAATGAAGACACAACCAAAACTGAAAAGCAGAAAAAAAGACTGCGGATGAAGATTCATTTAATCTTCACCGCCATTTTCTTCGCTTTAATCATGATTTTCAAAGCCATTGATGATAAATCAATCGTATATCTCATCATGGAAGTTGCCGGTTATACTTACGGACCGCTTCTGGGACTTTTTGCCTTCGGGATTTTAACCAAATATCAGATTACCAAAAAATATGCAATCATTGCCGTAACTTTGCTGGCACCGGTTTTAACCTATTTCATCAACTATCTGGTAACCCAGAATACAGATTACAGAATTGGTGTAGAACTTATTATAATTAACGGTCTTCTCACTTTTATAGGGCTGTGGCTGATCAGAAAGAAATAAAATCTTAACAAATAATCAACAATATTCCGGGGCGAAAACCCGGAATTTTTCATTTCGCAAAACCATCAAAAATTCGTAAATTCGCTGGCAAATAAATCAAAATAATGAGTAAAAGTATTGAAGAGCTGAAATCTCTTACAACACAGATCAGAAGAGACATTTTAAGAATGGTTCATGCCGTGAATTCCGGGCATCCCGGTGGTAGTTTGGGCTGTACCGAGTACTTCACCGCACTGTACGGAAAAGTGATGAACTATAAACTTCCGTTCACCATGGAAGGTAAAAATGAAGATCTATTCTTCCTTTCCAACGGACACATTTCGCCGGTGTTCTATTCAACTTTGGCGAGATTTGGCTACTTTCCGGTAGAAGAACTGAAAACTTTCAGAAGATTGAATTCCAGATTGCAGGGTCACCCAACAACTCATGAAGGTTTGCCGGGAGTTAGAATCGCTTCGGGCTCGCTTGGACAAGGACTTTCTGTTGCGATTGGAGCTGCTTTAGGAAAAAAATTGGACGGAGATCAATCGTTAGTTTACTCGCTTCACGGTGACGGTGAACTTCAGGAAGGACAAATTTGGGAAGCATTGATGTATGCCGCTCACAACAAAGTGGATAATTTAATTTCTACCATCGATTTCAATAACAGACAAATTGACGGTGACGTTGATGATGTCTTGAGTTTGGGAGATTTAAATGCAAAACTTCGTGCTTTTGGTTGGGACGTTTTGGAAGAGAAAAACGGAAACGATTTGGAAGCCGTTATTGCAGTTCTGGAAAACGCCAAAGCCAAAACCGGAAACGGGAAACCAATCGCGATTATCCTACATACAGAAATGGGTTATGGTGTAGATTATATGATGGGAACTCACGCATGGCACGGAAAAGCACCAAACGACGAACAGTTGGATACCGCTTTCAAACAGCTTTATCTTGAAGCTCCTGCAGATTACTAAAACACAGAAAAAAAATAAATGAAAAAAACTTTAACCTTTATTGCGGCTTTTCTTTTTCTGGCCTTAAATGCGCAGGAAAAAAGAATTGATTTCAGCAAAGAACTGAAATACAGTTTTGTTGGTGGAAAAGAAAAAACGACGGACATTTCCTTTAAATCTTTGGGAAATACTTCCGGAGAATTCCTTACGCAAGCCAGTTTTAATATGTTTCCCATTAATATGTTTTCTGATAATTTGGGCATGTCCACGGTGAATATTGGCTTAAACAACAAGTTGAGCAATTCTTCCGCTGGAATGATGATGTTTGGACACGGAAGTGCTTTTTCAGACGGTAAAACGTATGACGCGGAAATCAAAAAGCTGAATACGAAGGAAACCATTTTGGGACTTTCGTGCAGTCATTATCTTATAACCTATCCAAAAAGTTATGATGAGCATTATTACGAAGGTGAAGATGCTGTAGATGCCGGAAAAGAAACCATGAAAGTTTGTCTTGATGATAAAAATTCGCTGAACAATGTTCCGGTTCTTACCGGAATTTTAGGTCAGTTTGGGCGTAAAAAAATTGCTTTAGGTTCTATGAAAGGTTTGGTGATGAAAATCGCTCCGGAAGAAGAATATTCTAAAGATTACATGGTGTTGAGTTCCATGAAAGAATCTAAAGATTTTGTATATTTCGACCACCGTTCTGCGATGATGAAACAGCAAAAAATGATGGATTCTATTGCTTTGCAAAGACAAAAGTGGGAAAGCGAATATGCTGTAGATACAGCTGCTGTTTATGCAGATTCAGCAGCAGCAATTGTGGACTCTGTAGCAGCAGCAAATTGGGACGACTATTATGACGAACTGCCAAAATATGAATCTACCTGGAAAAAAGCGCCGGAGGAAACCTCTTACGCGATTGAAAGTGTTAATACCGAAAAACTTTGGGACGGAATTCCGAAGCACTGCAGAAATTTGGATAAAGATTTACCGCAACTTTCCAACAAAGAATTTGAAGGACATCTGAGAAACCTTTCCGGACAAATGTGCGATATGTATCTTACACAATCCAGCCAACACACCGTTGCCGTTAAGATGACTTTGGATGATATTCGTCGGGAATATCTCTACATCAACAAAAATAAAGGGAAACTCAACAAATCAGACCAACGGAAAGTGGACCGTTATCTGGAAAATTTAGATTAAATCAATAAAAAGTAAATAAGGAACCAAAAGTTCCACCAAAAAGTAAAAAATGAAATACGAAGTTTTAGATAAAAAAGATACAAGAAGCGGATTCGGAGCCGGATTGGCTGAATTGGCGGATAAAAACCCTAATGTTGTAGCACTTTGCGCAGACCTTATCGGTTCTTTAAAGATGGAAAAATTCATCGAAAAAGCACCGGAAAGATTCTTTCAGGTCGGGATTGCAGAAGCGAATATGATTGGCGTTGCTGCCGGATTAACTATTAATGGTAAAATTCCCTTCACGGGAACTTTTGCGAATTTTTCAACATCAAGAGTGTATGACCAAATTCGTCAAAGTATCGCTTATTCCAACAAAAATGTAAAAATTTGTGCTTCTCACGCCGGATTAACTTTGGGTGAAGACGGCGCAACACACCAGGTTTTGGAAGACATCGGAATGATGAAAATGCTTCCGGGAATGACGGTTATCAACACTTGCGACTACAACCAAACAAAAGCCGCAACTTTGGCGATTGCCGATTTTGAAGGTCCGGTTTATTTGAGATTTGGTCGTCCCGTCGTTCCGGTTTTTATTCCGGAAGATATGAAGTTCGAAATTGGGAAAGGAATTTTACTTCAAGAAGGAAAAGATGTAACCATCGTTGCAACCGGACATTTGGTTTGGGAATCTTTGGTTGCTGCAGATGAACTGGAGAAAGAGGGAATTTCGTGTGAGGTGATTAACATTCACACCATTAAACCTCTGGACGAAGAAATTATTCTGAAATCTGTTGAAAAAACCGGCAAAATCGTAACCGCTGAAGAACACAATTATTTAGGTGGTTTAGGCGAATCGGTTGCAGGTATGTTAGCCAGAAAAAGACCTACAATCCAGGAATTTGTTGCAGTAAACGATACTTTCGGTGAATCAGCAACACCGGCGGAACTGATGAAGAAATATAAAATCGATGCTGCTGCTGTGAAAGAGGCGGTGATGAGGATTTTGGAAAGATAATCGTAAAAAATAAGACCTAACAATCTTTTAAAAACTTGTTAGGTCTCCTAAATTTTAAAACACGCTTTTTTTAAGGCGTGTTTTTTTGTTAAATTTAGTTTATGAATGAGAAAAATTATAACCGCATTTTCAAAATGTCGTTCGCCTCAGTTTATCCGCATTACATGACAAAAGTGGAGAAAAAAGGACGAACCATTGCCGAACTTCACGAAGTTATTTTTTGGTTAACGGGATATGATGAAGCGACTTTACATAAAATCATTGCAGACAAAACCAATTTTGAGGATTTCTTTAAGAATGCTCCGCAACTCCATCCTAATGTTTCCAAAATTACGGGCGTCATCTGTGGTTACCGTGTGGAGGAAATTGAAAATCCTTTAATGCAGAAAATTAGATATTTGGATAAGTTGGTCGACGAGTTGGCAAAAGGAAAAGCGATTGAAAAGATTTTAAGACCATAATTATTGACCAAAAACTGTTTTCAGGGATTTGTTATTAAGATTTTTTTGCATCAAAATAAACATCCAAAACAATTGCAAAATAATGAACGGAAAGAAAAAACGGAACTGTCCCGCCGCAGGAAATAAGAAGAACTTCATATAAATATTCACAAAAAGAAGAATGGCAAACAGCTTTTCTTCTTTCTTTTTTCCGAGATAAAGCGAAGCAATCATTAAAATTGATGAGGACAGAATTACTTTTTTCATGTTCAGCAAGTTTCCGAAAGCAACATTGGTGTATTCTCTCCAAGTAAAGTCGGGGTTCTGTTTAGAAATAAAATTCCTTCTGCTGATGAAAGAATCGTAAAACAAATCTTTCCAACCTGGATAATGGTAAAATTTGATGAGGGAAAAATACATCGCGAACAATATCAATGAATACCCAATAATTTTAAAATCAACTTTCTTAGATTTTGAATAATTAACTAATAATTCAAAGAAGAGATAACTTAACCCGAAAATCAAATAATCTGCTCTGATTAAAACTAGACAGACCATCAAAAGAAACCTCAACAATAACGGATACTTTTTTAAATAGGCATAGAAAAAAGCCAGCAAAACCATAAAGCCAAACATATCAGGATTTGGTGCGATGGCTAAATCCGAAAAGAGTGGAAGTAAAAAAATGAAGAGCGAAAGCGAAAAAACCAACCAACCTCTCTGCGGAAAAATATGTCCCAGAATTAAGAAAACAAAAATTCCTGCAAGAAAACAGCTCGTTAAATTGGTCACCAAAACCGATTTTGGCAAAGAAAATCCCAATTTGTAGAAGAAATCAATTGCGGCAACAAATAAAACTTTAACCTGATAATACGGCAACTGTTCAGAGAATGATTGCGCATTTTCATAAAAGGATTTCCTCGCATTATTTCCTTTGATGATTTGGGTGAATTCACTTTCTGGAGCTTCCTGTTTTATTGACTGGAACGTGAGTTGATGAACTTTATCAAAATTCCCGGGAAATTCAGCCGCCAAAACACTTCCGACATAGCCCGGTAAATCCCAGTCATAGCTTCGGTTTTCATAATTTATGAAAATTGAAAATGCGAAAGTCACGCACAAAATAAAAAAGCGCAATATATTTTGAATCTTCATCATCAATTATTTTTTAAACACAAAATACACCGCCAAAACCAAACATACAGAAGCATAAAGATGATTCATATTAAGTTTAATATTCTTAAAAGCAACCACGGCAAAAATCACGAAAACGACCAACGTTATCACTTCCTGGATCACTTTCAGCTGAAATAAACTAAAAGGACCGCCATTCCCCTCAAAACCAATTCTGTTTGCGGGAACTTGGAACATGTACTCAAATAAAGCCAGTCCCCAACTTAAAATGATGATGGAAAAAATTCCTGTCTTTTTCAGCCAACCCATCTCCTCGAATTTTAAATGTCCGCACCAAGCGAGTGTCATGAAAACGTTGGAAATCACGAGAAATAAAATCGTGAATATGGCTTTGCTCATGATTTATAAATTTTCCTCAAAAATAGGCAAAAAACAAAATCCGCCTCAAAAATTCTGAAACGGATTCTTATCAAATAAACAACTACGGAATTAATTTAGAATGTTTTTTCCATCGCGATTGCTTTTGGAAAAAGAATGTTATTTTCTAAGTGAATGTGTTTGTGCAGGTCGTTCTGGAAGTCTTCCAGCATTCTGTACGTTACCTGGTAAGTTCCACAGGCGTCATCTGGAAACTCATAATTATTGGTAAGTTCAGCAATTTTTACGAAACGTTCGCCTTCAGCTTCATGCTCGTGCTTCATCATGGCAACAGGATTTTCTACTGTTCCGAAACGAGGCGCCGGCAATGCGTCGCCATTTTTCTTCGCTTCTACCATCTGCTTGATGAACGGGAAAAGAATGAGTTCTTCTTTTTTCATGTGTGCTGCCAAATCCTGGGCACTGCCTATAAAAAGTTCGTTAATATCAAAAAGTTCAGGATGTCTTTCACCGTGTACTTTGCAAAGTTTATTCAAATAAGGAATCAACATTGCAGATTTTTCTTCCACGTAACGGTGGTGGGTTTTCTCAACATAATCTGCCAATAAATCCAGTGGCCACGAATTGAAATCGATATCTTCAGATTTTCTGTTGGCTACTTCTTCCAGTTCTCTATAAATTTCTTCCGGACTTACTTTTTTGTTATCACAAGCCTCTTCTACCGTTCTTCCGCCTTTGCAGCAGAAATCGATATTGTATTTTTTAAAAACTTCTGCAGTTCTGAAATTTTCTGCAACGAAGTCGCCGATTGTTTTTTCTTGAGTAAGCATTTACTTTTGGTTTTAAATTATAGTACAAATTTAAAAAATATTTTTAATTCGGACAAATTTATCCTAATTAATTTTAAAAGTAATTTATTGTTGAGTTCTTTAAATTTTGAAAACTGAAATATCTATTTTATTTCAGCCAGGCGAGACCGCTTTCGGTTTTAAGTCCTAAGTCGTAGAGGGAATGTTTCTGGGTCATTTCGAGAAGTTTTTCACGCACTACCTTAAAATCATCGTGCACGGGACAAGGATTCTCTGCTGAACATTTCTGAAGTCCCAAACCACACTGGGTGAAAAGTCCGTCTCCATCAAAAATTCTTACCAAATGAAAAATTGTAATTTCTTTTTGTTTAGTTTTATCAAAAACAAATCCTCCCTGCTGACCACGAACCGATTCCAAAATATTTTCTCTGCACAGTTGCTGAAGAATTTTAGCGGTAAAGGCTACGGGAGCATCAATCGATTGGGATACTTCTTTCACATTCACTCTTTTTTGCTGCAGACTTTGCCGCGCAATGTAAATGGAAGCTTTAATGGCGTATTCGCAGGCTTTTGAAAACATAAATGTTATTTAAAGAATTGCCACTTCGGGATGAATGCGAGTAAACCAACCGATATAAAAATAAAAAGATTGGTAACATCGGTATACAAAAAGGTCGAAAGATAAAAATTATGAAGAAAGAAATGCAGCACCACTGCCGCTGGGAACATATAAACTCCCATTTTTCTGTAGAAAAAGATGAGGATTAGCCCAATAATCATCAGCAAATCGATAAGGAAAATAAGGATGAAGTAAAATCCGGGAATATTGAGGTCGTTCTGCTGAACATATTCGTCGGAATCGATCCCAATTCCCATCAGCGTGAAGAGCAGCAAAGCCGAAAGTGATAAAATAAATCCTAAATCTTTTTTCGGACTTTCGTTAGAAAATTCTTCGTTCATAGGGTAAAATTAAAAAAACTTTTGAAAGAATTCAAAAGTTTTCAGTTATTACTAAAGATTCAGTTCAGTTAGATTGAAACTGCGTCGATTAATCTGTTTTTATCAGAAAGATATTCCTGCATTGAGATCATACTTTCAGTTCTCATTACATCCTGAATGTCATCAATCTGGTAAATGATTCTTTTAGCATCTTCTGTATTTTTGGCTTTTACTTTACAGAAAATATTGTACTTACCGGAAATTACACTTGCCTCGATAACGTTCGGGATGGTCGAAAGTTCTTTCAAAACTTCCTGGGTTCTGTTTGATTTGGTGAGCAGAATTCCGATGAAAGCTGTGAAATGATAATCGAGTTTACCGTAATCGATATTAAGTGAAGAGCCTAAGATAATCCCGGCATCTTCCATCTTTTTAACTCTTACGTGAATGGTTCCTGCAGAAACTTCCATTTGTTTAGCGATTTCCGTGAAAGGCATTCTGGTGTTTTCTACTAAAAAATCTAGGATTTTTTTATCTATTTCGTCGAGTTGATAGTTCATTTTATATATGTATTGTATAATTGATAATCGTTTGCAAATATTTTTGCAAATTTACAAAAAAATATTAAAATGAAAAAATTTAGATAAATATTAACAGGTTTTAACGCAATCTTTAGTATTTAAGTGATTATCCTTATTTAATTGTATCATTTATAATTGAATCTCTTTTAGATTCTGCCTGTTTAGGATTATTATTTTTGTCTTTTTTCTTCCTTTTGAAGATGGTATTGAAACTTTTACTATAAACTACACCTACTCCGTAGCTTTGGTTGGCACTTGCATTTCCGGCTCCAGCACCGTTCAATCCGATATTTGTCGGTTTACTGTAAGCTCGCAACAATCTTGTACCGTCGTTTTTCTTAGACCAATCGTATTCTACAATCCCTTCACCCGAAAGATAATCGGTATTCGCGTTATCTGATCTGGAAATTGGGATTCCTAACCCTGTTTTTACCGTTACTCTCGGCGAAAGCGCAATACTCACACTTGCATTAGCGCGGTCGCCACTGTTAGAATTTGCATCGCCTTTCAGGTAATTTAAATCTACCTGAAATTCGTTACTGATCTGGTTCAATACAGAACCTAACTGCTTGAAAAGCATATTATAACCAGAAGTTTCCAGTGTATTACCAAGATTGATATCGAATGCAGAATTTCCAACATTAAAACTGCTCATCACCAGAACAGATCCAAACTGAATGATTTTTTCGTCTTCATTACTCATTTTTTCAGCGAGAGTTTCCCTCAAACTGCTCGATACATCCTGTGCGGAAACACCCAATTCAATTTTCGGATTATTCAGTGTCTGCGAAATTCTTGTGGAAAGCAAAACATTGATTGGCTGCAGACTTCCCATGTTGAGATAGGCTCCGGCATTGGTTACGGTTCTTAAATAAGTTGCATTAATATCGAGTTGCGGCGCCATTGCATCACCATCCCAACGGATGCTACTTCCTTTGGAAATCTGGAACGTTCGGTTAAGAATCGCTTTGGAAACAAAGGTTCCGTTATCGACGAAATAATTTCCGTTCATTGAAATTGCTCCGGTTCTGGACATCTGGAATCGGAGTTTCTCAGAATTTCCACGTACGGTTATATCACCAATATCATCGCCCACCATAACGTTTACGGTAGTTCCCTTATCAACCGCAATCGTAAAATCGATATTCATGTTGGCGCTGGATCTTTTCTTTTCTTCTACGGAAACAATTCCCGCTTCGTCTCTTTTCAGGAATCTCAGCATCTTGAATTCTTCAACATTAGAAGTTGAATTTGAATTAAAGGTAAAGACACTGTTGTTTAAAGCCCGCATTTCCGGCGTGGAAATATTTAAAGCCGAAACCGGTCCGTCCACGTATAAAGTTCCGGTACCGTAAATCCGTCCCCAGAAAAGATCATAATCTTTCTGCGTGGTGTTGAGCAGCATTAAATTATCAGCCCTCATCACTAAGTTGACGCCCATTGAAGATAAAGTTTCAAACTGAATCGCTCCGGAAATTGATCCGCGGGAGTTCGATCTTCCGTCTTTTACGCCAATGTCATTCAGAATCGCCAAACCTTTGGAAAGTGAAATCACGGTATCTTCAAACGAATAATCAACGCCGGTAAAGTTAAGTTTCAGCCCCATGTCTTTCATCGCGATATCGCCACTGTAGTCAACATCACTAAGTTTACCGGATATTTTAAGATCTCCTGAAGCTTTTCCTCTTAGATTTCCGAAAACACCTTTTACGAATTCCTGGGCAAAAGCGATATCAAAATCATTCATATCAGCCGTTAAATCAAGCGTTGGTGAAGAAGTATTGTTGTTAATGGTCCCGGTAAGGTGAAGGTTATTGTCACCAATAATTCCTGCGGAAACCACCTTGGCTTCAACATCGAAAACATTCGGTACACTGCTTTTTTTAGCGGATACAACTACATTACCCATATCTTTTCCATTCATCAGAATATCAGTTATATTCAAATCGATAAGCGGTTCAAGATTGTTTTTATCCATGGTAATATCGAAGGTTCCGTTAGCAATTCCCTGTACATCCATACTGTTGTCGCTATTGGTAAGTGCAAAAACTTTGGCAATATCCAGGTTTTTAATTTCTCCATCTGCTGAAAAATCCTTGGCTGATTTGAAGACAGCCTGATTCAGGAAAAGTTCGCTGTTATCGGAATAGAGCCTCAAACGCTGAATGTAGAAATCACCGGCTTTTTTTCTGTATGTAATCGAATGATTTAATTCCGGACTCGTGTCCACACTCCATGCGACATCATTAAATTTCACGGTAGTAGGCTCGAAACGGAAAACATAATCTCCCGCCCGATCTGTAGTTTGGTTAAGATTTACCGCATATTCCTTAAGTGTTTCTTTAATTTCGTCTTCTGGAGTGCCGTGTTTGAAATTAGCTGCAATATGCAGAATTCTGTTATTTTCGTTACGTCCGCTTAAAGTGATGTCTTTCAGAATATTGGTATTGTATTCTACTCTATTTACCTTCGCGAAAATCTGTTCATTAAGATTTGCCGTATTAATCCGAACGATTAAACTGTCGACCATCGCACTGTCGCGGGTAATTTTATCGCGTTCTGTAATTTTATATGCAGGATTCGCGGCGGCTAAGGCTTTGTCGGCATCGGTAATTTCTTCTTTTTTGGTCATCAAATATTTTAGCGAAGCTGCATCAACATTTAAGACCAGATTATTACTGTTACCATCGTAGGCGCCACTAACAGTCGCACCTTTTGGAATCTGCAGATTGGGCTCAAAATAACTTACCAATCCCTGTTTCACATCAAAGTCCATCGTAAAGTGCTGCCCTCTGTATAATTTTCGTGGCGGTGGCCCGACTAATATCTTACCGAGCCCATTCTGAACCATCCCGGCTAAATCACCAAGATTGAATTTTCCGGAAATTCTGCCATTTACAGCTCCCGGCGCGTCAACAGAAACAATACGGTTTCCGTTTTCAAAATAAGCTCTTACTTTAGCATTGGGAATCAAGTACTTTTGTGCGGCATTTGTAAAACTTACGTTCCGCAAATCAGCATCAAGATTTAAGTCGTTGATATTGGTCATTGCAATTTTACCGTCAACCAATCCACTCACAATCTGCGTGCCTTTTCCGCCAGTAAAATAGTTGATATTCAGATACTTCACATCCGCAACAACATCTGCAAGCAAACGGCTGGTGCGGAAATCTACAAATCCTTTTACATTTGCTCGCGCCTGTTCGTCATTTACATTTACAATTCCGTTATAGGTTTTGTGATCCAGCAAACCATCCAGATAAACGTTATTAATTTCCCTGTTCATGATTTCAATTTTCGAAATCTGTGAACGGGTTCTCAGTTTCATGGTATTTACATCAAAACTCTGCCCCTGGATATTAAACTTACCGGAAATTAATCCCACCTGATTCATTTTGGTAATCACCGAAGTATTCAAATCGTTTAATTCTGCATAACCACGGTATTTCGGGAGATTAGAACTGTAATCTTCAAGGTAGAAATTATTTATTTTTGCCTGGCCAATCCCGGTAATTAAATTTGCGTTGGACACATAAACCTGCTTAGGATTTAGGCGTACAGCGCCATTGTATTTTAACCTTCCGAAATCATCAGCAAAATTTTTCATTTTTGATGAAATGAAAGTGGGCATCATTGCTTTCAGTTCTTTGTACGTAAAATCGGTAGAAAGTGAGTTGGTCTCGATCTGAAAGTTACCATTCAGAATATTTTCAACCTTCATTTTAGCAGTTCTTATGTTAACCTGCGGATTTCTAACCAAAAAATTATCGAGATAAAAATCGTTCAGTGGGCCGGTCATATCACCAGAAATATTAATCGGTTTATAATTATCCCAATTGGTGACAAAATAGCTGATATCGTAACCGCTGATCTGGCTTCCGGGCTGCAAGGTCATATCCCATTTCACTTTATTCGTAAAATCAGCCCAGGAACCGTTATTCAGATTTAAAATTAAATCGCCCTGAAGCAGTGAATGATCTGTATTTAGGGTTAAGTCCTTCAGCGTAAGGGCTTCTTTTGTCAATCCAAAATCCGCAGAAAATGTATCGACAAAATGTTTTTTACCCCATCTTTCGGTAGTAAAACGCATATTATTAATCTGCGCAAAAACATCAGATCCATTTACACGAAGTTCTGGTACCACAAGATTAACATTCTGCGCAGTAAGCCATTTACCGGCTTCACCTTCACTATTCTGATTTACAATAGATATTTTGGAATCAGTAATAAAGATTCTGGATTTTAACTGAAATGGCTCTTTTTTAACCGTAGGTGCCGGGGTATTAAAGAGATCCACAAATCGGATGAAATTCGAAATACTGTCGCCTTTATACGTAATGACCTTTAAATCCATTTTTTCCAAAGACAGCGATTGAAACTGCAGATTCCGCGAATCACTGATGATTGCAAACCAATTAGAGTCTGCGTAAAGTTCCTTGGCTTTCAGAAAAGGGAAGTTTTTATAATCTTTAATCGCAACTTCGTGAATATGGATATCTCCAAAATAATTGATGTCAACACTTTTAAACGACATCTGCGATTTCATGTCGGTATTAAGTTTTGCAATCACTTTTTGTGCTGCCCAATTCTTTGTTGAAGGAAGACTTACAATAACCAAAAAAGACGCGACCAGAAAAAGCCCGGACCAAAATAAAATAAGTAAAAGTTTTGCCCACCACTTATAGCTGGTAACATCTTTGGCAGCCTGATCCACAAATTCGCCGGCAGTTTCTACAGGTTTTGTAATTGCGTCGGAAGCCAGTTCTGCAGCACCTTTTACGGTTTCTTTTACAGTTTCCTGAACGTTTTCCACACCTTTCTGCACAGAATCGCCAATGTTCTGGGCTACAGATTTTTTGTTTTCGTTATCGTTATTATTCTCTAAATTTGCCATTGTTATGAGCGACTCAATAATTTTAGGGATAGAATCGTCCTGCGACGATACTTCAGCAGCAATTATTCAGGGGAATAAAATCCTTTCAAACATTGCAGCTAATCAGGAAATTCACAACGATTATGGCGGTGTGGTTCCGGAACTGGCTTCACGTGCGCACCAGCAAAATATTATTCCCGTGGTTGAAAAATCACTGTCCAAAGCAAATATACAACAAAAAGATATTTCTGCCGTGGGATTTACGCGCGGCCCCGGACTTCTCGGCTCGTTGCTCGTAGGTACATCTTTCGCCAAATCACTTGCGATGAGTTTAAATGTCCCTTTGATTGAAGTTAATCACCTTCAGGCACACATTCTGGCGCACTTCATCGACGATGCAAATATTATGCCCCCGAAATTTCCTTTTCTGTGCCTCACCGTCTCCGGTGGGCACACCATGATTGTCCTCGTGAAAGACTATTTCGATATGGAAATTATCGGAAAAACAATTGATGATGCTGCAGGAGAAGCATTCGACAAAATCGGAAAAATATTAAATCTTGATTATCCGGCTGGACCTATTGTTGACCGGCTTGCGAAAACAGGTGATAAAAATTCATTTAAATTTAATAAACCGAAACTTGAGCAATACGATTATTCTTTCAGCGGTATAAAAACGTCTGTACTTTATTTTATTCAGAAAGAAGTGAAAAAAAATCCGGAATTTATTAAAGAAAATCTCGCAGATCTGTGCGCTTCTGTACAGAAATCTATTGTTGAAATTTTAATGGATAAACTTGAAAAAGCTTCAAAAGAATTAAATATCAACGAAGTGGCAATCGCAGGTGGCGTTTCAGCAAATTCCGGACTTCGGGAAGCAATGCAGCAAAACGCCGAAAAACTGGGATGGAATATTTACATCCCAAAATTCGAATACACCACAGACAACGCAGCAATGATCGCTATGGTTGCCAAACTGAAATTCGACCGAGGTGAATTTGCTGACCTTTCGGTTTCTGCTACTGCAAGATATGATATTGAAGAAGGTTTCCGCCAGAAAAATGATTAGGATATGAAATTATTTTTTGGAGAAATATTACCGGAAGTAAAAATTAACGGCGAGGAACAAACGCACATCTCAAAAGTCCTCCGTATGCGTGAAGGCGAAGAAATTTTCGTAACCGACGGAAAAGGAAATCTCGCCAAAGGAAATCTGGTATTTGAAGGCAAAAAAGTTTCATTAAACGCGAAAGTAATCCAAGAAAATCTTCCGGATTTTTCGCCGAAACTTCATATCGCAATTGCGCCTACCAAAAACATCGACAGAATTGAATTCTTTCTGGAAAAAGCCACCGAAATGGGAATTTCTGAAGTCACCTTAATTCAAACCGAAAAAACGGAACGGAAAATCCTCAACATCGATAAACTCAGAAAGCAGAGTATCGCTGCGTCGAAACAAAGTCTGAGATTTCATTTCCCGGTGGTTAATGAGTTGGTAAAATTCTCCGATTTCATAAAAACATTGGATCCGCAAACAACATTTGTCGCACACTGTAATGAAAATCTGGAAAGAATTGATATAAAAGAAATTACCCCAGAAAAAAATATCACTTTTTTAATTGGTCCTGAAGGTGATTTCTCCGATAAAGAAATCCAACTTTTGGCAGAACGCGGAATTAAAGCAGTTTCGCTGGGAAGTCAAAGACTGCGAACGGAAACAGCCGGTGTTTTTGTCGCGGCGTGGAATTATTTTAAGATGATGTAAAAAGTTTATTACACGGGAAAACGTTTCTTAATCGCCTTTTCAACTCTAACCAGAAGAACTATAACTGCCAAACCAACCATTGCCAGACCAACCAGAAGCTTTACGGAAGTTGCAAAATCTGTAATTAATGTAAGCAGGCCGCTTGTTGCTAATACAATTCCGGTTAACATCATTTCCTTGGCTGCATAGCTCTGCGCGAAATCCCACTGATCCTGATTTTTCATAGAAGCACTTGTTCTATAGCCGTATAGATAATTTATTTTCTTTGGTGGAAATTTCAACATAATAAATCCTGCGACTACAAAAACTCCTCCTACAAGTGCCGTTATATTGAAAAACGGATCGTCAAAAAGCTGATTCATTATATTTTCTGTTCTTTTAAATATTTCGCTAAAATCTGCGGACCGCTGGGAATAGAATTCACCGCCCATCTTACTTTCATCTTCCAAATTTTCTCTTCAGAAAGTTTGTAGTCGAGTCCGGATTTAATCAGTTTCTGCTTCAGTTCATAAAAACAAATTGCGGCAGCAACCGAAACATTAAAACTCCGGGTAAATCCATACATGGGAATTGCTAACGTTTCATCAGCAAATTCCAGAATTTCTTCCGTAACGCCTTCTTTTTCCGTCCCGAAGACCAACGCTACAGGTTCTTTGACCTCGTAATCCGGAAGCATCGTCGCATTTTTTTCGGGTGAAACCGCCAGAATTTTGTAACCACGGTTTTTTATTTCCATCAAACTCTCCAGGTTATGCGGAAGTTTTTCAACTTCCACCCAGGTTTCAGCTCCTTTGGTCACGCGAAGATTCGGATTGAATTCGTTCTCGCTTTCCATCGCTACAATCTTATGAAATCCGCACGCTTCTACCGACCTTACAATCGCAGCGGCATTGCGGAACTGAAAAATATCTTCCATTACCGGCAATACAAAATCTGAACTTTCCGGCGCGAAATGTTCGATTTTTTTGAGTCTTTCATCGGTTAAAAATTGTTTGAGATAGTTGAAGGTATGCTGATGATTCATATTTCAAAAATAAGGATTTTTGTAGGAGGCGCGAGCGAAGCGAGCGCCAAAAAGTGTTGAAAGGTGCAATTAATAAATTTTGAATAATTTGTAACTCGAATGATTTTTAAAAACTTTACCGCGCCCCGGCTTGAACGGAGCTCTTTTTGTGTAGCGAAGCGGAGCAAAAAAGCGGGAGTGGAAGACGGAAACTGGCGCCCAAAAAAAATTAAATTTCAATGCCCTCGTTCTGAAACAAACTTTTAAACAAAAGAAATTAGCGTGAAAAGATGTATTTTTGAAGCTATGAAAAGAAAAGTACTCCTGATCTACACCGGTGGAACCATCGGCATGGAAAAAGATTATGAAACAGGCAGCCTGCGGGCTTTCGACTTCGGAAATATCTTTCAAAAACTTCCGGAAATGAAACTTATTGAATGTGAAGTTTCTGTGCATCCTTTCAAAAAACCACTGGATTCATCGGATATGGGGCCCCAGGAGTGGAAAATTATCGCGAACTATATCGGTAAAAATTACGATCATTACGACGGATTTTTGATTCTTCACGGCACCGACACCATGTCTTATACGGCTTCTGCTCTGAGTTTTATGCTGAAAAATCTCCGAAAACCCGTTGTGCTTACAGGATCGCAGCTACCAATTGGTGACTTACGAACTGATGCGAAAGAAAATCTCCTCACAAGTCTTTATTATGCAAGTCTTTACGAAAACAACGAAGCGGTAATACAGGAAGTTACCATTTATTTTGAATATAAACTGCTGCGGGGAAACAGAACCTTGAAATATTCTGCGGAATATTTTGATGCTTACCAAACGCCAAACTATCCTGTTTTGGGACAATCGGGCGTTCATTTGAATATCGAGAAAGATTTCCTGTGGCGTTCTGAAACCAAAGAAAATTTCAGCGTTGATAACCACATCTCAACGGATGTACTGTTCTGGAGGATTTTTCCCGGAATGCATCTTGAGCATTTGTTACAAATGCCAAAAATGAAAGTACTGATTCTGCAGGTTTTTGGCTCCGGAACGATTTTTAATACCGAGAAAACACAACAGACGCTACAGCTGCTTCGCGACCGGGGAACCGAAATTGTGGTGGTATCGCAATGTGTTTCGGGTGGAATAAGTTTTGGCAAGTACTCGAATTCTAATATTTTTACTAAAATAGGGGCCATCAGCGGGCATGACATGACTGCTGAAAGTGCCATTACCAAAGCAATGCATTTGCTGGACAACCCAAAATTGGAGGGTAATTTTGCCGAAATATTCTCCAGAAATATCTGTGGTGAAGTTTCTGTGAATTAAACTTCAAAAAAATGAGTTTCAATTTTCAGTTCTCGATTAAATATTCTATTTTTGCAGTCTTCAATTAGAGAGGTGTCCGAGTGGTTGAAGGAGCTAGCCTGGAAAGCTAGTATACGGGTAACTGTATCGAGGGTTCGAATCCCTTCCTCTCTGCAAAAAAAATCTCTGAAGTTTTCTTCAGAGATTTTTTTATTTACTAAACCTCTTTAAATCTACTTCAGGCATTAAAGGTTTTTGATTTTCAATATGTTCATATAATTCTTTTGAAAAGAAACATCCGTTTAAAATTCCACGTGCGCCCAAGCCATTGAAAACGTAGAAATTGGGATGTTCGGGATAACTTCCCAAAATTGGTCTTCGGTCTCTTACGGTGGGGCGGAACCCAAAGTTTACTTCATTAATTTCGAAGTCGTGAGGATAGAATTCCGAAAGTCCTTCTATTAGCTGCTGCTTTGCGAAATCATCAATTTCGTTCGTCCTTTCGTTGGGGTCGTAAGTTCCACCGTAATAATAATTATCTCCGTTTAAAGGAAAAAGAAAATGTTTTTTCTTCAGCGTAAATGAGTTTGTGAGTGGTTTTGATAGCTGCACTTTCAAGTGATGCCCTTTGTTTGCCATTACAGGAATTTCGGAAAAAAATGGATTATTTTTCACTCCTATACCTTCACAAAAAACAATATGTTTAAAACTGATTTGTTCATATGAATTATCAGTAATTATTGAATAATCAAAATGTTGTTCTCTTAGATGATTATTTTCCTTGAGAAAAGCTTTAAAATCATTAAAAAATTCTTCCACATTAAGCCTCGCAGATAAATTTACAGATCCAGCCGCAAACGGGTTCAGAACAGTCTCCAGATTCTTAAATTCTGGGTTTAAGAAAGGCTCCAGTTGTTCTGTTTCAGATTTTGATAGCCAGAGTTCCTGCTCTTTTTTATCGTGAAAAATCCGGTGAATATTTTCGTTGATTAAGTAGTTTTTACCAGTATATTTTTCAATTTCGTTTAATGTACCTTTCAGAAAACTGATCTGTTCTTGAGCAAGCCAAAAGGTGGTAAATTTCTTTAAAACAACAGGATTCACGATGCCTGCAGAAACCTGAGACGCACTTTTACCGTTTTCAGAAAAAATGAGGAAACTTTTATTGTTCTGTATTAACTGATGGGCGAAAAAAAATCCTGCATATCCGCCTCCAACTATGATATAATCTACATTTTTCATTCTTTAGAAATTTGGTTAAAAAAAAACCTGAGTAAAAGTACTCAGGTTTTAGTATATATTCAAAGGAAATGATTAGTAATTCCACATATCATTTTCCATCTGAAGAATCTGTGCTTTGATTCGCTCGCTCTCTTCAAGCTGTGCATCAGCATCACGTGGGATATAATCTTTGATTACACCGTTTCCTAAACCATTGTCAGATTTGTAGATAATCGACGAAAATCTCCTTGCATTCATCACATCATCATAAGTAATATCCGAGGAAAGGTTTTTACCGTTGAATACGACGTAATTAGCCAAAAGTGGCCGTACATTTGGGTAATATACCCAAAATAAGTCGATATAGTCGTCACCAGAATCCACCAGTTCTCCATCACCACCAATTACGCCCATTGTCTGTGGATCTTTCCCCATTGCCGCGATTCCCAGCAAGCGGTATTTCATTTGGGAATCTCTTTTGTCAATATACCACATTCCCTTAATCTTGAGGAGTTTCACATCCTCGGACTTGGTTTCGTACACGTCTGTACCGGCTGCTCTATCTGCTTCTGTCACTTTAGCTCCGGAATTAATTTTATCAATCAGATCATCAGAAATTACTAATTTACTGGTTCTCTTCTTGATTTCTTCCGGCTCTAATCGTGTGGTAAAATATTCGTCATCATACACTTCGCTGATTTTACCTGAGTTAATTCCATCTATTAAAATTTGGAAAAGCGACTTGTTCTGTGTAACGAGACCGTCGGAATTATGGTATAATTGCTGGTTGAGTTTATCATTCATATCAATGATTTCCCAAACCACGATACTTTTCAGCACGTCTTTCTCATCGATATACCCGTAAGAAAGCGGTACCACTTCTTTGGAGATGATGCTGTCTCCTTTCATCATCTTATTTTCTTCGCGCAGTTGCCGGAACTCTTCGGGAGACTTCGAATTAAGAATGGTTTGTGCCTGCGAGAAACCTACTGATGCGAGGAATATACTTACTATTAACTTTTTCATTATGGTAGATGAATTTAATTTTATCTCATATTAATTCGTCACATTTATTGTAACGTTGCTTGGCGTTTTCGGAATACTGTTCCCCATTCCGGTTGCAGTAACCTCGATGTCGTGGATGGTCACTTTATCACCAGCTCTCAGGTTCGTAAATAAGTTAGCCACTTCAGCTAAAGAATTACCTGTTACCGATACCGATGGTTTATTTGGAACTTTCACTTTAAAACCGTTTACCGCAAAACTTACAGGATATACAAATCCTGGCATATCTACCGCTACAGTTTGATTTTTGATAGACGTTGCAGGCATTGCTACTGCACTTTTGCCTCTAACTGTTCCTACCACTGGCGGTAATTTCTTAACCATATATTTGGTTGATTTACCTCCCACTGTAAGGGTTACCTCATCCACCGGACCAGGAGTTACTGTCCATTTCCCACCGCCACCTGATACCGTAGCACCTGATGCCGAAATGGAAGTTGAGGAAGTTGCACCGTCAACATTAACCGGGTTCGGGAAGCCCTGATATAATACAGTTCCAGAGGTAATTGTTGCGGTAAAATCTTCTTTTTTATCTTCCTGATGAGTAGAATTGGAAATCATCGGAGGAACTGTTTTAGGCGTATCAGTTACCAGAGTTGCGTTAGGATCAGCCATGACACTTTTCCCCTGTAGATAAACGGATAAAACGTCTGACTGGATGTTTCGTATCTCGGTTTCCAATACTTCTAAATTTGCCAGTGCAGCTACCATAGGTTGGTTGTAGAACTTGTGAACCAGCCATGATTTGCCGTTCTTCTTCTTTGGATATTCTGTAATGATATTCTGCTTAGCGCGTGCTACTACGTTCTGGAAATTTTCTTCTCCCTCAAATTTCTGAACAATAAAATTTCGAAGTACATCAATCTTTGACATCATTGATTTTGCTTCGGCTGAAGGTTTAGACTCTTCCCCTCCCTGGAAAAAAAGAGAGGTAGCAGGATCTGCACTGTTTAAAGTGTTGTAATCAAAATCTGTTTCACTATACTTAAAGCCGGAGAGTGTGATCATTTTCTGTTTTTTACCTTCGATATCACCAATGAGATCGTCGCCGAGCTGCTTAAGCTGCATGTAATTGTCGTAAGATGCTTTATCTTCAGGTGAAATTTGTGCTTTTTCCGAGAGATTATATTCAAATAACTGGTTTTTTGCATCTGTTAATTTACGGGTTTCGGTAAGTGAAACCTGTGTATCATAAAATGATCTCACGATTTCCTGATCGATCTGCAGTGCAAGCATTGCAATAAAGACCAGGTACATCAGGTTAATCATCTTCTGACGAGGGGTCTGTTTTCCTTGTGCCATTTTAGTAAATTTTGTTAATAATCTTAAATTTTAATTATAAATGGTTAGAAAACTATGATTTCATTGCACTAAGCATGCCGCCGTAAACTCTGTTAAGACTATTAAGGTTTGCTGTTAATCCTGTTAATTCTTCATTGAATTTTTCTGAATGTGCTGCAGATTTCTGCATATCTTCAACATATTTTTTGCTGTACTCAGTTTGTGTTTTACCATGCTCTAACTGAAGTGCATATAAAGCGTTCATGCTTTCCAAATGACTTGCAGCTAAAGTTAACTGATCGTTATACTTCTGCGTAGAAGTGGTAACATCAACAGTTTGATTGATCTGATCAACTGAGCTTGAAAACTTATCAATACCGGTTCTTAATCTTTCGAATAAGTTTACATCTAATTTTGCATCAGCAAGCATTTGATCTAATTTATCGGATAGAGAAACTTCCAATTCTTTAACTTCTGCAGATTGAATGCCTAATGTAGAGTGTTTAGGGTTTGGGTTTGCATCTTTGTCTAACAATTCAGGATATACATTTTCCCACGCGTAAGATTCTTCAGTTTTCGGTGGATCGAATGCGAAAATAATAAAGATAATCGCTTCCGTAATCAGTCCTATTGCCAATAGAGTATTCCCGGAAAGTGGGCCTAAACTCCAGTGCGTGATTTTAAATAGTGCACCAAAAATTACGATTGCAGCTCCTATGGAGTAAATAAAATTATAAATAGCTTCTTTAGTCTTAAACATGTCAGTTGAATTTTTAGTAGTTAATTATTTGTTTAGTTTTTTTATCGCTGAATTTAGTTTGTTCTTTTCTTGAATTTTGCAGTTCCCTCCGGAATATCCTGAACCGTTCTGAAGCCAATATAACTTCTCGCCGAATCTTTTCTTTCGTAATCTCTGGCGCCCGTCATCAGGAGGTATCCTACATCTTTCCAGGAACCGCCACGTACAGATTTTCTTGGCTCTTTGTAAGCTTCATTTGATAAATAAGGATTTAAAGTTGAAGCAAACTGATACGTTGAATTGTTGTAAGGAGACTCGGTCCATTCTGCTACGTTACCAGCCATGTCATAAAGACCAAAACCATTCTTCTGGAACTGTTTTACAGGTGCTGTATAAGTATAGGTTCCTTTTTTCTCGTCTTCTATATAATTACCACGTTTTGGTTTAAAGTTGGCGAGGTAACATCCTCTGTCATCCTGAAGGTACGGACCACCCCACGGATATGTTGCATTTTCTCTACCTCCTCTCGCGGCGTACTCCCATTCCGCTTCTGTAGGAAGACGGAAGGCCATTGGCTTTTGTTTTTTCTTTTTCAGTGCTTCATTATAATCAGATTTCAGTTTTGATCTGAAGTCACAGAATGCTCTTGCTTGATCCCAAGTTACCCCAACAACAGGATAGTTTTTGTAAGCACTGTGCCAGAAATATCCATCATATAAAGGTTCGTTGTAAGCGTAGTTGAAATCTTTGATCCAAACAGTAGTGTCCGGATATACAGCAATACTTTCTTTCTTAAGATAATTTGCACCTCTCGATTTATCTTTAACCGCTGATTCTATATCTTCCCAGGTGTAAGCATAAAGAAGTTTTCTACTATCTAAAATTCTTTCATTATTAATTCTTTCAGCTGGTGGAAGATACATAGATTCCAGAATCTCTGCATACTGTGCATCCGGATAATCAGAAGTTTTCCAACGGAGAGGCACAGACCAGTCGAGTTTTTTAGATTCATCATAACCTTCTCTCCCGCCCTGAGATTCCATAAATTCCTGATAAGCATTCTTCTCGTCAGCTGCTTTTTTTGAAGCATAGGCAAAATCTGCGATCGACGTTCCGTCACCACCGGAACCACCTTCCCCAGCAGCTTCTGCTAGAAGAGAACGAGCAATTGAGTCTCTTACATAATTAATGAAAACACGATATTCCGCATTGGTAATTTCTGTTTCATCCATAAAAAATGAAGAAACGGTAACTGTTTTAAGAGTTGCTTTTTCCGGAGTATTAGTAAAGTCCTGATCAGCCATACCCATCACATAGGAACCTGCCGGCACCGCTACCATCCCGTAAGGTCTTTCGGCTACAAAAGATTTAGATTTTCCCTTTGGGACAAGTTCTCCTTTCATTCCGGGCTTACCTGCAGAGGCACCACCACCTTTGGAACAAGAGATTACTACAGATGCTGATATTAATATAAGAAATATTCTTTTCATGCTATTTTTTAGAAATTAAGCGGTAAATATATATAATTTTTTAGAAAACAATTATGATTTTTTTTGCAGAACGTAAAATTGCTTGGATTATTTTACAAAAATTAACATTTATTTTACTCTACAGTCACAGATTTTGCAAGATTTCTCGGCTGATCAACATTTGCTCCCCTGTAAACAGCAATGTAGTAAGCCAGTAACTGTAATGGAACTGACGCAATAATTGGAGAGAAACATTCTGAAGTTTCGGGAAACTCGATAACATAGTCTGCCATGGAAGCTACCTGTGTATCTCCTTTGTTAACTACCGCGATTACTTTCCCTTTTCGTGCCTTAATTTCCTGTACGTTGCTTACAATTTTATCATAATGTCCCTGTTTTGGTGCAATGATCACAATCGGCATGTTCTCGTCGATCAGTGCAATTGGTCCGTGTTTCATTTCAGCAGCCGGATATCCCTCCGCATGAATGTAAGAGATTTCCTTAAGCTTCAGAGCACCTTCCAACGCTGCCGGAAAATTGTATCCTCTTCCTAAATAAAGGAAGTTTTGTGCGTCAACAAAATTCTTAGCAATATTCTGGGTAATTTCATTGGTAGATTCAAGGACTTCTTCAACTTTTTTCGGAATAGCATCCAGCTCAGTAATAAGTTTCATGAATTCCTGGTTGCTGAGATGACCATTATGTTTACCTAATTTCAAAGCGATAAGCGAAAGTATGGTAAGCTGGGCTGTGAATGCTTTTGTAGAAGCCACACCAATTTCAGGTCCAGCATGAGTATAAGATCCTGCATCGGTAATTCTTGCGATTGAAGAATCTACTACATTACAGATTCCGTAAATGAAAGCTCCTTTTTCTCTCGCCATTTTAATGGCTGCCATGGTATCTGCCGTTTCACCGGACTGGGAAATTGCAATAACCACATCTTTTTCGGAGATAATTGGATTTCTGTAACGGAATTCTGATGCGTATTCTACCTCTACCGGAATCCTTGCAAACTCCTCTATTAAATATTCACCAATTAAACCTGCATGCCAAGAAGTACCGCACGCAATAATCGTAATTTTCTGTGCCTGGCTGATTCTGTCAAGATGATCCCAGATTCCGGCCATCTTAATAATGCCTTCATCAACAAGTAATCTTCCTCTTAAAGTATCATGAATTGATTTAGGCTGTTCGAAAATTTCTTTAAGCATAAAATGCTCGTATCCACCTTTCTCAATTTGCTCCAGACTTAATTTTAGTTCCTGAACTTCAGGGATAACTTTTTCATTGTCTTTAATGTTTCTAATGTCAACTCCTTTTTCCAAAGAGATTGTTGCCATATGCCCTTCTTCGAGATAAACAGCTTCCTTGGTAAATTCGACGAAAGGTGAAGCATCTGAAGCAATAAAATATTCTTTTTCGCCAAGACCAATCGCCAACGGAGAACCTAATCTTGCTACTACAAGTACACCTGGGAAATCATCGTGCATTACCGTGATTGCATAGGCACCATAAACTTCATTCAAAGCGAAACGTACTGCCGTAGGAAAATCGATTTCCGAATTGGTATCCATAAAATACTGGATCAGGTTTACCAAAATTTCGGTATCGGTTTCTGACTGAAAAGTGAAGCCTTTATCGGTAAGCATAATTTTAATGGTATCGTAATTTTCGATAATCCCATTATGAACTAATGCTATTTTGCCGTTATTTGAAACATGCGGATGCGAATTTCTGTCACTCGGCACGCCATGGGTTGCCCATCTTGTATGACCCATTCCTACATTTGCCTTGCCGGAAAGATCTTTGGAAATGGCAACTAAATCATCAACCTTGCCTTTGGTTTTAGCTACAGCAAAATCTGAGTTTTCACTGTCGAGTACAATTCCTGCACTGTCGTATCCGCGGTATTCTAAACGGCGAAGACCGTTGATTACCACTTCATATGCATCCTGAAAACCGGTGTATCCTACAATACCACACATATAATTATATTTTTATTTAAATTCTTAATCTATTTTTTTCCGTAAGTAATAATGAGCTGCGCACTTCTTGCATTACCAGGATCTGTTCCTACGAATACAGCTCTGTGAGGTGTATAAGACCTCGTATTGAAGTTCTGCGCTCCAAGATCTGCATAAAACGAACCCAACAAAGCACCGGTTTGGTCATAGGTATAATTACCTACGTTCAGGATGAAATGGCGGGACTTAGCTTCTTTCTCGACAATATTTTTCAAAGTTTGCGTAATACCAATCTCGTACTTAGCCGGATTTTTATCTAGATCATAAGCCTTCACTAGATTATAAACTCCAGTATAGGCAAGCGTGCTCATATCCTCAAGATAGGTGTTAAGATCTTTTTGTTTTACTACAAAATAAGAAGGTTTCTGGTAATTATTGCTCCAGCTCGCTACATCGGTGTAAAGCCTTAATTTTGCTGAAATAATTCCTGCTTTATCATTGTTATATAAATCCTTAATGCTTGCAATCGTAGTCTCCGGGATTTTAATTCCTATTCCCGGACCTCCCATTCCCTGGGCATATACTTTAAGCATTCCGCTGATGGTGTCCTGAACCGCAGCGACAGATGCTGCAGGAGCATTTGTCCTGTCATAGGTAATTTGGTTAAAGTGGGTGTTCGCAGAGCCTAAATCAAGAGGAAACACACCTTCTTCTCTTGTTGTGGTGCCGTTTTCAACTTTATCCTTCTTATAATAAAGATTAATCACAACACTGTTGGGATCGAAATTGAAAATATATCCGTCGTTTTGTTCCACAGATAATTTCAATCCTTTAAAATACCTGATGAAAGACGCAGCGTCGGCAAGTTCAGGTGAAGAAGCTTTGGCAATAATTTTATTCTGAAAAAAAGCACTGTCTAAAGCAATTCTAAGGGAAGCCTCGCGTATATAAAGATCTGAATTATCTGAATCTTTTGTAATTTTAATAGAGTTAATCGTACCGTTGAAAACCTTATTTGCCAATAAATTCCCGGTCGTAACAGCTTTGTTTGAAAAAATCTTATCGGTATTAGAGCCTAAAAAGTCGTTAACTTCATTAACTTTTATATTAAATAATGTTTTACCATCGATTTTGGTTTTGCCGTATTTGGTCACCGGATAAGTCACAACCACCTTTTTTGCAGGCACTGCTCCCACCGGATAAATATAATCATCTGCAGTTGTAGTGGTAGCAGAATCTGAAGCATAAGCCGGCTTAATAACCAAAACAGCTGAATCCAGAACGGCGTTTGTCCCAAAATCCGGGCTGTAAGAAGAAAGTCTGACCTGCGAAACGTAAGCTGATTTCTGAAGACCGAACTGCGGCTCGTTGAAAGCTCCTAAAGTAGCGCTTTGGAGTCTTGTCGCATCTGTACGTATGGTGTCGTTATTATTTACGCTATAAGCAATTACGCTATATGTTGAATCTATCCCCTGAGCTCCGTTCTGAAAAAACTGTGAACCCAGTTGATCTGCATCGGGTTCACAATTCCATAAAATTAAACTTCCAATTACCAGCGAAGCTGTAATATTGAAGAATTTCTTAATATCTTTTGTCATTAAATTTTAAATTGATTAGTATAATTTTGCGATTGATTCAGCGTCTAAATATTCAGATTTTGCAGTTTTTGTCTTATTGAAGGCCGCATCAAGTTCATCCTGCAGAAATTCATCACCTTTTACCACGACATCTACCATATCCATGCTTTCGATAACGAACTGCTGAAAACTAGGTTTCTTAAACGCTTTTAGTGAAGTAATATTGTCGAAATTCAATTTTTGTTCTACAGTGGGTGAAAGCGCTGCATCTTCTTCGTTATAAACAGAAAGTACAAGCTTTGAATCTTTAAAATAAGAATCGTTCTTATAAAAAGTTTTTAGATAAACCGGGATGAAAGAAGCCATCCAGCCGTTAAGATGAATTACATCCGGAACCCAGTTGAGCTTTTTGATGGTTTCAATTACGCCTCTGGCAAAGAAAATCGCACGTTCATCATTATCAGGAAAATAATTTCCTTCATCGTCTGCATAAAACTGCTTTCTCTTAAAATACTCATCGTTATCTATAAAATAAACCTGAAGTCTTTCGCCCGGCAGAGAAGCCACTTTAATAATCAGCGGTTGATCCAGATCATTAATAATGATGTTCATCCCAGAAAGGCGGATGACCTCATGGAGCTGAAACTTCCGTTCGCTGATCTGGCCAAATCTTGGCATAAAAACGCGTACATCGTTGCCTTCCTGGTGCATCTTTAGCGACATTTTGTTAACCATGGCGGCCATATTGCTGTCTTCCTGGTATGGAAACATTTCTGTAGTGACGTATAATATTTTTTGGTTCGGCATAAAATCTATCGTTTCTTCAATTATCAAGCAGAATATTCTGTCGGGCAAAATTACGAAATTTTAAGCTAATATTTTTCAATTAACAAATTTTAATAATTATAATTGAATTTGCTCTGTTTATGCGTAAAAAACATTTCTTTACAAGTGTATTATTTTTTCTCAGAAATAACTATTTTTACCATTACATTAATAAACTATGGAAATTTTTAAAACAAAGAAAACTCTTCTGGATTATATAGAAAGGCAGAAAGAGATGGGTAAAAAAGTGGGTTTTGCTCCAACTATGGGCGCATTACATGATGGACATATCTCTCTGTACGAAGCCGCAAGAAAAGAAAACGACCTGGTAATCTCCTCGATCTTCGTTAACCCTACGCAATTCAACAACGCATCAGATCTTGAAAAATATCCGCGCACAATTGAAAAGGACATAGAAATTCTGGAAAAATCCGCATTCGTAGATGCTGTTTACATCCCTGAAGTCACTGATATTTATCCCGAAGGACTTAAAAGCAAGGAATATAACTTCGATGGTTTAGAAAATGAAATGGAAGGCAAATTTCGTCCGGGACATTTCAATGGTGTTGGCACTGTGGTAGAAGAACTCTTCCGCCAGGTAAAACCCGACAACGCTTACTTCGGAGACAAAGATTACCAACAGCTCGCCATCATAAAAAAACTTGTTGAGAAACTCAATTTACCAATAAAAATCCATGGCGTACCGATCTACCGTGAAAAAAACGGGCTCGCGATGAGTTCCAGAAACAAAAGATTAGATCATGAGCAATGCGAAGCCGCAAAAGTTATTTATGAAACACTGGTAAAAGTAAACGACTGGTTCCGGATCATCACCGTTTCTGAAATCTACCAAAGGGTTAGAGATATATTCGAAGATCAGCGGGGAATGGTTTTAGAATATTTTGAAATTGCGGACGAAGCCACCCTGAAAGAAACCGACTTTTTTTATAAAGACCGCAATTACCGCGCATTCATCGTCGTATTTGTTGGCGACGTACGGTTGATAGACAATATGCACTTGGATTAATAAAACGTCAAAAGTCTTCCTTGAGGGAAGACTTTTGATCACCAAATCACAAAATATTAATATGAAAAAAATTTACTCCTAAGAGTAAAATTGTGACCCGGCTGGGATTCGAACCCAGGACCCATACATTAAAAGTGTATTGCTCTACCAGCTGAGCTACCGAGTCTTAGAAAATGTAAACAATAAAATTTACTTTCTAATAAATTTAACTTGTGCCTGCGACTGGACTCGAACCAGCACATCCTTAGGAAACCACCCCCTCAAGATGGCGTGTCTACCAATTTCACCACGCAGGCAAAAAAAATCCGTAACAGTTACGGAATTTTTAGCTAGTGACCCGGCTGGGATTCGAACCCAGGACCCATACATTAAAAGTGTATTGCTCTACCAGCTGAGCTACCGAGTCGGCCACTCTCTAAAACGAATAATTAAAAACCGAAGTCTGTAATTATTTTCCCTTTTTGAGTGGTGCAAAGATAGGCCTTTTTTTAAAATCTCAAAATTTTTTTAGTAATTTGTACAAAATTCAAAAATGATTATTTCACTCATAGGATACATGGGAAGTGGTAAATCTCACATTTCCAAAGTTTTGAGCCAAAAGCTACATTTAAAATTAATTGATCTCGACAAAGAAATTTCTTTGAAAAATAATTTATCCATTCACGAAATCTTTCAAAAAAAGGGTGAAATCTACTTTAGAAAGCAGGAACGGGAATTACTTGAAGAGATTTTAGCAACTTCTGAACACTGTATTTTAAGTCTGGGTGGCGGCACACCGGCTTACTATAACAATATGCAACTTATCAATAAGCATACGCAAAGTATTTTCCTCCGAACTTCTGTAAAAACACTTGCTGAGAGACTTTTAAAACAGAAACAGAAAAGACCGCTTATTGCTTCGCAAAACGATGAAGATCTCCCCGAATTTATCGCCAAACATCTTTTTGAAAGAAACGTTTATTATTCACAGGCAAAATTTACTGTAGATACCGATGGTAAAGAACCAGAACAGATTGCCGATGAAATTGCAGCGTTGTTTTAATCTTCAGTATTTTCGTTCACATCACTGAAAAATAAATCCCAGTCATCATCAGCCATTTCGGAATTTGCATCTCCGGCTACATATTCATCCATATCCCGTCGGTCTTTTTTCGTAGGTCTTCCCTCGCCTTTTCCTCGGTAGTAATCCTGGGTAAGCTTACGTAGTTTAAGGATTTCGTACTGTTCTTTATCTGTTTTGTCTTCAATATGAAGCGGAACCAACTTCGCACCTAACCTGCTTTTCGGGATCTCAAGAACCTTAATCTGATAATCGATTTGATTTTTGCGAATTTTTATCACATCTCCCGGATTCACCTCTTTGGATGATTTCACCACATTATTTCCTACAGAAACTCTGTTTTTCTTGATTTCATCGGCCGCAATACTTCTTGTTTTGTAAAACCGCACACACCATAAAAATTTATCGATTCTCATATTTTATTTATACTTTTGCTGGATTGAAAATTTTAGCAATTTAATGATAATATTAAAAATGAAGAAAACATTCTTATATCTCGCATTAGCATCTATAGCCATCATATCTTGCAGAAACGATGATAATCCTGAGACAACAGAGGAAGTAAGCATAGAAACACAGAATACATATGATGACCAGGCGGCACAGCACTTTCTGGATACTCATTACCTTGATGCGAAAGGAAATATAAAGGATTTTGTTGCTACAGATACGGTAAACGTAAAGTTAGCAGATTTGAACCCTGTAACATTGCCGTCCGGTGTTATTTACATCGTGCGACCCGGCGCACAGCCAACCACTGGAACAAATATCGGCCAATATGATTTGCTTAGATTAATGAGTAAATCGACAACTTATGTTGCTACAAATACCGATAATAAGGTTACTTTTACATCACCATCAACCTTCAGAAATACCATCGACGGTGCTGGGGTTCCGGAAGTAGATCCTTCTTATTTCTACGTAAAAAAATCTGTTCTCACAAGTGCAACAGTTGCCGCTGCCAAAGAGAGAAGTTATTATGAAATTGAAGGATTTCAGGAAGCGATTAAAAAATTCCAGGCATTTGATATGCCCGATGACAGCAATTATAATCTTCAGGGTGTGATCATTGTTCCTTCCAGAGCAGCTTTTGCAAGAGATGTACATTTCAATTATACCGGTCTTGCATACAGAAACAGGAGTTTTGTATTTAATTTCCAAATTTACAAAACAACACATTTTGATGCAGAAAGATAATATCTGAGCATAAATTATAAAGTTCCTCAAAAATGAGGAACTTTTTTTTATCCCGTTATTCGTAAATCTGTCGCAAAACAGCCAAAGAATTAGGGGTATAGAATCCCGAAAAATGCAAGTGATAATAAACCATCAGCGAATCGAGAAAAGCATTTCTTTCTGCTCGCTGAAGCTTAATTGAGTACGTTTGGGGCGCACTTAAAAAATGCTTCCAAAGCTGTGAAATTTCTTCAGTAAAAAGTGAATGCGAAATTTGGTCTCTGAAAATTCCTGATTCGGGGTCCAGATATTTTTCGTCTTTAAAAAGCGGTGCAATTCCAGAAATTTTTAAAAAATTAAAAATTAACGATATATGCGAATTATGGTTATTGAGGGCAATTTCATGCCTGAACTCTTCTATTTCATTAAAAGCCAAGTCATTCTGATCTTCTTCCCTTAAAATCTGATGAAGAAAATCTGCAGTAAAAAACAGGACTGAGTTGATCTTCACATCATTAAAATCGTGGATACCGGCAGAAAGTTCGATTTTTGATGCCGTTGAAATTCCTTTTTGAGCATTGGGTTTTGCGACCGTGATGTTTAGAAGATTTAATGGAAGAAGATAAGGTTTCTTTTTATTTTTTGAAGAATAAATGCCTCGTGCAAAAAAACTCTGGTAGCCTGTATCTGCCGAAAAACAATGCAGCACAGCACCATTATCTCCATATTTCACATACGAAAGTAAGTAGCAGGTTTGGGTAAACATTAATTTACTACAGCAATTTTTGCAGTCGCAGTATCGGTTCCGTCTGCATTGGTCATCAGGACAAAATAAATCCCGGACGCTACCCGAACTCCCCGATGGTTATTGAGATTCCACTCGTAATATCCTCCTCTGGAAATAGCCTGATGAACAAGGTTTCCGGCAGCATCTGTAATGCGGATATTGGTTTTTTCAGCCAAACCTCTAATCCGTACATTGCCCTTATATTTGGAATAAACCACAGGATTCGGATACACCAATACATCCCCGAAATCCTCTGTTACATTCAAAACATCACCCTGATAAACCATCACTCCATCGAGCGTTACAAAATATACTTTTCCGGTTTTATTGTCAACTTTTATATCGGTCACGCTGTTACTTGGGAGAGGTGAATTTTCTTTTGTAAAATGCATCAGCGTCTGTTCGCCGGTTGAACTCAGATAAAAAACACCGCCATCATCAATTGAAATCCATTTTTGGTTTCCGGCATCTACCTCGATCTGCAAAATGCTGCTGTCGCGGAACAGTTCTTCACCAAGACCGTTTTCTTCAATAATCACGGGTTCTGTCTGCGGATTTTCTTCACTTATAAATGAAGATGGATTACTGATGATCCGGAGACCTATTCTTGTCCCAATCCAGATATCATCATTTTTATCAATATTCGCCGACACCACTCCATCTGCAGGTAAATTATTATTTTTTCTTAGGATTTTAAAACGGTCATCGCCTGTAACTGCAGGTGTATTTTTGTAGTCGTAGACCAGTAAACCACCTGATGAAAAGAAAGGAGCCGGAATATATAAAATTCCTCCTTTTGCAAATGGCTTCTGCACGAGTCCTGCGGTTACAGAAGAAACGAAGCCAAACTGGTCTGTAGTGGGATTATAGTGATAAAATCCAATTTCCCCGGAACTTCCCTTGGCACTCCACTGTGAAATAAGGAGCTGATTATTTTCGTCGAAAACACAGCCCACAACCCGGTTGTATGCACCACCGGTGTTTGCATAAATTTTTGCAAACTGATTATCATCCATCCGGTAAATCCCTTTGCTTCCATCTTGAAAAGTATAATTAGTGAAGAAGATTTCTGTGGGTTTTGAAGGATTGATCACGGCATCCAAAACATTGAAAGGAACAGTAGAGTTTCTGAACAGTTCAGGATATACCCAACTCGTTCCGTTAAAGTGATAATATCCTAAATTCCTGTAAATTGGTGTATTAAAAGCATCCCGACCTCCGGTAGAAATTACGATCTGGTTTTCGTGAAGATTGATTTTATACGAGGTATTGCTATATGGTCCGTCTGGTTTTAAACTGTCTCCCGCTTCATTTTTTATTCCTGAAACCCTCGTTCCTGCATAAATTTTTGAATCTGCATAAATTGCAGAATTCAGTAGTTCACCGGCATCATAGGATTTAATAAAAATTCCCGCAGTGCTAAAAAGAGAAACTGACGAAATATCTGTAACCACAATATGTTCCGGGGTTACCAAAACATCCTGTATATTAGAAAAACTCCTCGGTAGATTTGAAAATGTAGTACCGTTACCATATCTCACTGTATTTGTATTAGAATACGCAATAACGCTTCCATTGCTGATATGGCTGTAACTTTCTCCCACTATCGTGTTCCATGTTGAATAGATGGGGAAGGTTACATTGATTTCGTGCGATTTTAAACCGGTTGCGGTAACAGCGTACACCACATTATCTTTAATCACAGCTTCGCGGGCGGCCTCGTACACACCTCCACTGGTGAAAAAGGCAGAGTCACCGAATTCTTTTCTGTCTAAACGAAAAATCGAAACACCATATCCCACAGAAATTACTGCCAAATTTCCTGTAATCGAAATATGATTAATTTTTTTATCTCCGGCGTATCCTGTAGCAATCGGAATATCGACTACATAAGTTATCCCTTCTGGTGTAATGACGTCCATCGAACCATTTTGATAACCTACTAAACCTATTTTGGTTTGTGGATTATAATCAAAAGCAGAAATCTTCACTTCATGCAAACCATTTGCTTTCGAAAGTTTGCTAAGTTCGCCGCTTGCGGGGGTGTAAAAAAATATCCCGTTTTCTGTAGCTGCGATCAGTCTATTTCCATCTTCCCGGATCGCCAAAACATTATTATAGGAAAACAAATCGCTCCACTTACTGCTTGAAATTACCTGTGCAGAAATATCCAGAGCGTACAAGAGCATTAATAACGGTAATATTTTTTTCATCGGTTAATTCGTGTTGTATTTTTGAAGAGCTTATTTCTCCGGAATTTTTATATTTTCTTAAACCAAAATGCTTTCATCAATAACCTGGTTATTCCAGGAAATATTTTTTACATTCTTATTTTTGTCGAAATAAAAATTAATTTTCCCTAAAAGCAGTCCGGCCCAACCTACCTGATTTACAAGTACATTCTTGCCGGATTTATTAATAAATGACTGTGGTTCGGGTAAAAAAGTATGGGTATGTCCGCCCAAAATCAGATCAATACCATCGGTCTTTGCAGCCAGAATTTTATCTGAAATCTTCTTAGGATCATCTTTGTAATCATAACCGATGTGCGAGAGGCAAATGATCATATCACATTTTTTTTCTTTCCGCAAAAATGTAGCATAATGCTGTGCAGTTTCCACAGGATCCAGATAAAGGGTTTCGCCATAGCTCTTTTTGCCAACCAAACCTGAAAGTTCAATACCGACGCCGAAAATCCCGACTTTTATTCCATTTTTATTAAAAATTTTGTACGGTAATGTATGCCCGTCCAGAATGGTATTTTTAAAATCGTAGTTGGAGCACAGAAACGGGAATTTAGCATTTGGCTGAACTTTTTTAAAACCCTCCAGACCATTATCAAAATCATGATTGCCCATCGTCGCGGCATCATAACCCATCATCGACATGAGTTTAAACTCCAGTTCACCGCCAAAAAAATTGAAATACGGTGTTCCTTGAAAAATATCACCGGAATCCAGTAAAAGCACATTTTTTTCTTCACCGCGGATTTTCTGAATTAAAGCTGCCCTTCTTGCAAAACCTCCCTGATTGGGATTTCGGCTGTAGCTGGAATCAAACGGCTCAATCCGGCTGTGCTGGTCATTGGTATGAAGAATTGTAAGTTTGTAGTCTGAATTCTGCTCTAAAAATTTAAAGTTTTCCGCCAGCAGCAGATTCGGAGCAAGGGTGAGCGCCAAAGTTCCACCTCCTATCGTTTTCAGAAATTTCTTTCTATCCATCGGTTCTGTTTTTTTTGTTTTTAAAGTTTAAACGCACATCTTTTGGCGCCACGATTTCAGAGTTTGCCTTAAATTTTTCTAAGAACAAATCCCGAAGCCTTAAACCTGTAGAAATTAATTCTCCCTTTCCAAAAAAAGCCATATTATCACCGCCCAAAGCCAAATAATCCGAAGTTGCGATATAATAATCCTGCGTCTCGATTACTTCTTTTCCTTTTACAAGGCCTTTGATAACTTTGTCATTATCAGTTTCAATATAGAGATGAGAAACGGGGTTGTTTTTCTGGGTTTTCAGATAATAATCAAAAAGCCCCTGCAGATCCGAACCTTTCATCTTTACAATTACCACTTCGTTTTCGAAAGGCATTACTTCGTACACATGTTTGGTAAGGATATCTCCTGCGCCAATGCTGGATCGTATTCCGCCAACATTAATCACCGCGGCGTCAACACCGGCCGGGATTCCGTTTTTTTTCGCCCAGTCATCAGCACCTTCAAAAGTATAATCTGCCAGAAGATTCCCCAGATTGCTGTTATCGCCCTGTTTGTTGAGATCTACCGCAGTGTGCGAAATTTTGGTGTTCATTTTACCTTCCACTTCCTGTTTGTAAGGCTCAATAAAATCTTTAAAATTTTGAGCTTCCGGTAAATCTTTGGAAAGTGAAATGTTTTTTTCGGGGCTTACTTTGGCAATATTCAGCGGTGTTTTGCAGGCTGTAAAAGACAAAAACGCTGATGCTATAAGCAGGAATTTAATTTTCATGAAAATAAAATCTAGTGTTGCAAATATAAAGATATGAATATAAACTTATGATTGTTTTTCATAAATTCTTGTTTTAAATTTTGTAATTTTGACTGATAATTATACAACAATGAGCAATTTAAAAGGAGTTGGTGTTGCTTTGGTTACACCTTTTAATGAAGATTTATCCGTAGATTTCGATTCACTTACCAAACTGGTAGATTACAACATCGAAAACGGAACAAACTATCTTGTGGTTTTGGGAACTACCGCAGAGGCGGCAACGCTTTCGTCCGAAGAAAAAAACCAGGTTATCAACCACATTATAAAGGTTAATAATAAACGCGTTCCGCTTGTTCTGGGAATTGGTGGAAACAACACAATGGAAGTAAAAAAGCAAATCGAAGCAACCGATCTTTCGGAATTCGATGCCGTTCTTTCTGTCTCTCCTTACTACAATAAACCGAATCAGGAAGGGCTTTACCAACATTATAAAGTTTTAGCCGAAACGGGAAAAAAAATCATCATTTACAACGTACCTTCCCGGACAGGACAGAACATTGAAGCTTCCACCACACTTCGTTTAGCTGAGGAATTCCCGAATTTAATCATGATTAAAGAAGCTACACCGAATATCCTGCAGTATTTCGATATTTTGAGACTGAAACCTGCAAATTTCAATTTAGTTTCCGGTGACGACGAATTTACGCTTCCTGTAACACTAGCGGGCGGAAACGGTGTAATTTCGGTGATTGGACAAGGTTATCCGAAAGAATTCTCAACAATGGTTCAGCTGGCTTTTGAAGGAAAAGTGAAAGAAGCTTACGAAATCCACAACAAACTGGTAGAAATTACACGCTTGATTTTCGCAGAAGGAAATCCGGCAGGAATTAAAACCGTTTTGGCAGAATTAGGAATCATCAAAAATTATTTAAGACTTCCCTTGGTGGCAGCAAGCGCAGGTTTGCAGGACAAAATTAAAGCTGAAATGGCTAAATTTTAATCATATTCTCTAAAATAAATTGAAGGACTTCTTTTTGAAGTTCTTTTTTTATTGGCATTTTTCAACCAAATTTTGAAAATAACCTTCGCACTTCGCAAGTCGGGTTCCGTACCAGGAAAATGCTTCACCATCTACCAAAAATATTTTGGCGTCTGGAAGCTCTTTTAGGAGTTCCTCAACATGTTTTTGCTGAAACGGAAACGGCTCCGAAGAAAGAAAAATATAATCCGCAGTTTTCAAATCTTCCACTGAAATTTCAGGATATCTTTTATGATCTCTAAAAATGTTCTGAAAACCTATTTTATCCAAAATATCATGGATAAAAGTATCGAAGCCGACGGTCATATAAGGATTTTTCCAAATCAAATAGGCGCATTTTTTCTTTTCTAAAGTGGAAAATTTAGCAAGAATTTCATAGATTTTCAAATTAAATTTCTGAGCGATTTCTTGTTTGCCAAGTAAATTTCCCAATGTTTTTAGAAGGTAATAATTATCTTCCAGATTAGAAACATTGGTCACCAGAACTTTAAAATATTTCTGAAGCTCTTCCACATCTTCTTTTATATTCTCTTCTTTATTGGCGATGATCAGATCAGGTTTCAGGGCCTTAATCTTTGTAATATTAAGGTTCTTCGTGCCGCCAATCACAGATACATTTTTAAGCCGGTTTGCAGGATGAATACAGAATTTTGTTCTTCCGATGATTTCATTTTCAGATAAACCCAAATCAAAAAGGGTTTCGGTAATACTCGGAACCAGTGAAATGATTTTCATAAAAGTTTTTATAGAAGTTTGCCGCTCAAAAGCAGTCCTGCCACAGAAAAATAAATGACCAAACCGGTAACATCAACCAGAGTTGCCACAAAAGGTGCCGAAGAAGTAGCCGGATCCAGTTTAAAACGCTTCAGGACAAAAGGAACCATAGACCCCGAAAGCGTTCCCCACATAACGATCATCGCCAGAGAAGCACCTACACTCATCCCGATAAATTCCCAATGTTCACCGTAATTGAACCACCCAGCATATTGCCAAAGCATAATTCTGAAGAAGCCAAAAATGCCTAAAATCCCACCCAGCACCATTCCCGTAACAAGTTCTTTTTTAATTACAAGCCACCAGTCTTTAACGGTAATTTCCTGAAGTGCCATCGCACGGATAATCAATGTAGCTGCCTGTGAACCCGTATTCCCGCCACTTGAAATAATAAGTGGGACAAAAAGAGTAAGTACAACAGCCTTCTGAATTTCATCTTCGAAATAACCCATCGCCGAAGCCGTTAAAAGCTGAAAGAAAAATAAAAGAATAAGCCAGAAACCTCTTTTTTTAATCATTTCAAACCAGTGCGTTTGGCGGTAAGGTTCGTCAAGCGCTTCCATTCCCCCGAATTTCTGGATGTCTTCGGTATTTTGCTGCTCGATTTGGTCTAGGATGTCATCAATGGTAACAATTCCAACCAAAACTCCGGCTTCGGTTACAATCGGAAGCGCGGTTCTGTCGTACTTTTCGAAATACTGCACCGCATCCTCTTTACTCGTGGTGGTGGTAATGGCTACAAAATGATTGTCTGTAATTTCGGAAATCAAAGTATCTTCTTCCGCTAAAAGCAACGAACCGATCGCAATATCATCAATAAGTTGGTTTCTTTCGTCCACCACGTACAGATGGTTCATTGTTTCCATCTTTTTGCCTACTTTTTTAATCTGCTGCAGGCATCTTTTCACAGTCCATTCTTTTCGTATCTGGATGTAATACGGCGTCATCAGTCTCGCGATGGAATCGGAATCGTAACCCAAAAGTTTCAGGGCAATTCTTCTTTCCTGCGGATTAAGGTGATTGATGGAATATTTGATAAGTTCGTCCGGAAAATCCTCAAACAAAGCCGTACGGTCATCCGGCGTCATGGCATTTAAGATTTCAGAAACTTCTTCGCTGCCAATATTTCTGATGGTTTCTTCCTGAAAATCGGGATCCAGATGCGAGAACACTTCTGCCTTGTACTGTTTCGGAACTTTCAGAAATGCCAAAACGCGCTCTTTAACGGGAAGTTCGCTGAGCGTTTCTGCAATATCTGCCGGATTAAATATGAGGTCCTGGGTTTCCAAAAAACAATAAATTTTCTGTTGAACTGCAAAAATAGTTCAAAAACTTACAACTAACGAAATTAAGAATGATTAAAGCGAAGGAATATCAGTTCGCCCCGGAAATTGAATACGTTCTAGATTTACGCAGATTCTTCCCAAGATTCGTCATTGCACCGGTGGCGCCAATTTTAATTGAATTTTCTGCCGAGCCCAAAATTCTGGCGTTTTTGCGGTAGGTGTCGTAATTGGTTTCTGCCAGGAAATTGCCGAGAGAATCGTATAATTTCATACTGATGATCACCTGATTCGAGAAAACATACTTCCCTACTCCTACTTTAAAATACTTTACTTTCGGAATCACCGCGAGTTGCGCATTGTTATTTTTGCAATACTCAACAACTGCATCAACATCCACCGCATCGTAAGGCATGTATGAATCTACCCGCAACATATTATAATTGCGGAAATACTGCGTTTTTTCGGAAACAGCAGCATAAAAAGCGGTGTAAGTGGGCTCTTTAATTTCATCAATATCAGGAAAAACTTCAGGATTGAAATAGATGATATTCCGGTTCTTCAAATCCTTTGCAGTAATAATATTTTGAGCCGGAAGTGACTGGCAGCCAGTAAAAAACAAAAAAGTGCCTAAAGCAAACAGGTAAAGATGATTCATCATGATTTTGTGTTTACAAAAATACTGCCATTTAACGGAATTGCAATAAGAAAATTAAGATTTTTTTAACATTTATATCTAAGTCTTTTCCCTCATTAATCCAATAATATTTTCGTAGAAAAGAAAATTATCGTACTTTTGCACCCGTTACATAATAATCATTAAAATAATATTGGAATGTACTTAACAACAGAAAAGAAGAAAGAAATCTTCGCAAAACACGGAAAGTCTGATGCAGACACAGGAAGCGCTGAGGGACAAGTTGCCCTTTTCACTTACAGAATCAACCACTTATCTCAACACCTTAAAGCAAACCGTCACGATTTCAACACGGAGCGTTCTTTGGTTGCGTTGGTAGGTAAAAGAAAAGCGCTTTTGGATTATCTTAAGAAGAAAGATATTAACCGATACAGAGCGATTATCGCAGAACTTGGTTTAAGAAAATAATCATTTTTCCGAGAAAAATTAAAGCAACTCAATTGAGTTGCTTTTTTATGCTTAAAAGTGTATAATTCATTATACCCTTCTGCCGGAAAAAAGATTAATCACCGCTAGTAAGATGATAGATCCCACAGCTCCGGTTAAAATTTGACCTATAACTGCAGTTCCGAAAGTGGTGCCCAAAAGGTAATATCCTATTACACCACCAATGATCCCTACAATAATGTTTCCGATAAGGCCAAGGCTTCCTCCTTTAAAAATCTGTGAGCCTAGCCAGCCTGCGATTGCGCCAATAATAAGCGTCCATAAAATTCCCATAATAATATTTTTTTAATGATTTCCGGATTAAATTCCAATATTATGCCACTGGAACTAACCCTTCAGAAAACATATAATTTTTAAAAACGTAAAATCATTGCTGATGACCTATGATTCCCAGATGAGTATTATGGAAACCGTTGGGATATTTCAATCCATACCCAAGAATCCTGTCGAAAGCGGAGTGAGTGAAAAGGATAATTCCTGCAACGGTAAGATAATCGCTGCCTAAATATTTACCGACAACGAAACAGAGAATTCCTACCGTAAAATGATGAAATATGTTGTAGAAAAATGCTCCAGCTTTGCTTCCGGCCATATAACCAAGCATCGAAAGATCCGGCAAAAAGAACATCGCAGCAAACCACCACCAGGAAATTCCGGTTTGTATAAAGGCCAAAACGCCGATCAGAAATAAAGAAACATACTCCAGCTTTAATAAAATTTTCATGTTTAAAGTTTTCGGATTCGTCGCAAATCTATTTTGTTTGTTACATAAAGGGATTTAAGCACACTGCACTAATGTGGTTTAAAATCAAAGATTTTCAGTGATTTTAACTATCTTTGCCTCCGATAATTTAAAACGATTAAATATTAACCGCACTCAATACGGAGTGCCAAAGACGAACAAATTTTATGAATGCTCCACAAGCAATTATTGAAACAATTCAATTAAAAGATGGTAGAGAAATCACCATCGAAACGGGGAAGCTGGCAAAACAGGCCAACGGATCCGTAGTAGTAAGAATGGGCGGCACCATGCTTTTAGCGACCGTTGTTGCCAACAAAGAAGCAAGCCCGGGCGTAGATTTTCTTCCGTTAACGGTAGATTACAGAGAAAAATTCTATTCAGGAGGTAAAATCCCAGGAAACTTTTTCCGAAGAGAAGCAAGACCATCTGATGAAGAAATCTTAACGATGAGACTGGTAGACCGCGTTTTGCGTCCGCTTTTCCCGGAAGATTTCCATGCAGAGGTACAGGTAATGATTTCATTGATTTCTTACGATAAAGAAGTAATGCCGGAAGCCCTTGCAGGTTTAGCCGCTTCTGCAGCAATTGCCATAACCGATATCCCTTTCAACGGACCAATGTCGGAAGTAAGAGTGGTAAGAATTGATGGCGAACTTTCGGTAAACCCAAGTATGGTAGATCTTGCAAAAGCTGATCTGGATATTATGGTAGGTGCAACCAAAGATTCTATCGTTATGGTAGAAGGTATTATGGACGAAATTTCTGAGCAGGAAATGATCGAAGCGATCAAATTTGCGCATGAAGAAATTAAAGTTCAGGTTGCAGCACAGGAAAGACTTGCTGAGAGAGTAGGAAAAGCTTTCCCTAAAAGAGAATACAGCCACGAGACTCACGACGAAGAAATTCGTGCTAAAGTGTGGAAAGAAACCTTCGATAAAGTATATCAGGTTGCAAAAACCCCTTCTGCAAAAGAAGAAAGAGGTGAAAACTTCAAAGCTGTTTTAGATGAATTCTTAGCACAGTATTCTGAAGAAGAACTGGAAACAGTGAAGCCTTTCGCTAAAGTATACTTCCACGATGTGGAAAAAGAAGCGATGAGACAGATGATCCTTAACGACAAAATCCGTCTCGATGGCCGTACACCGGAAACCATCCGTCCGATTTGGTCAGAAGTTGATTATTTGCCAGGAGCGCACGGGTCCTCAATCTTCACAAGAGGTGAAACCCAGTCTTTAACAGCAGTAACTTTAGGCTCTGTAAAAGACGCCAACATGGTAGATTCAGTTGCTATTAATTACGACGAGAAATTCTTCCTTCACTACAACTTCCCGCCGTTCTCTACCGGTGAAGCAAGACCTTTAAGAGGAACTTCAAGAAGAGAAGTAGGACACGGAAACCTTGCACAGCGTGCACTACAGAACATTATCCCGAACGAGAATCCTTATACCATTCGTATCGTTTCTGATATTTTAGAATCTAACGGTTCTTCTTCAATGGCAACCGTTTGCGCCGGAACTTTAGCTTTGATGGATGCCGGTGTACAGATTACAAAACCGGTTTCGGGTATTGCCATGGGATTGGTAACTGATCCTGAATCAGGTAAGTTTACCGTACTTTCAGATATCTTAGGTGATGAAGATCACTTAGGTGATATGGATTTTAAAGTAACCGGAACTGCAGACGGAATAACGGCTTGTCAGATGGATATCAAAATCCAGGGACTTTCTATGGACATCATGGAAACAGCTTTGAGACAGGCAAGAGAAGGACGTCTACATATCCTTGGAGAAATGCTGAAAACCATCGACAAACCAAGAGCTGATGTGAAGCCACACGCTCCGAAAATGGAAGTTCTTGAGATTCCTAAAGAGTTTATCGGTGCGGTTATCGGGCCTGGTGGGAAAATTATCCAGCAGATGCAGAAAGATTTCGATACGGTTATTGCGATTGAAGAAATCGGTGAGATCGGTAGAATTGAAATCTCCGGCGTTAGCAGAGAGAATATCAATGCGACCATCGCTGCGATCAACGAAATTACTTTCGTACCAACAGTTGGTGAAGTTTATAACGGTAAAGTAGTGAAAGTTATGGATTTCGGTGCGTTTGTAGCAATTGCCAAAGGTACTGAAGGTCTTCTTCACATCTCCGAAATCGAATGGGCAAGACTTGACAAAGTTCCTTACAGCGAAGGTGATGAAGTGGAAGTGAAATTCATGGGTTATGATGACCGTAAGAAAATGAAACTTTCAAGAAAAGTTCTTTTACCAAGACCTCCGAGACCGGAACGTAAAGAAGGTGAAGGTGACAACCGCGAAAACCGCGAAAACCGTGGTCCAAGAAACGACAGAAGAGACGGTGGCGACAGAAGACAGGGTGGAAACCACAGACCTGGAAACGACAGACCACAACACAGCGGAAGAACTGAAGAAAGACCGGCTGGCGAAGATACCTTCAAGCCATTGAACGAAGGCGAAAACACTGATGATGTGAAGCCGGAAGGATTCTAATCAACAGTTTTAAAATAATGAAACCACCTCGATTGAGGTGGTTTTTTCATGAGTCCAGGGAATGGTAGGGGAAAGGAAAAACTCCCAGGTCGGGAGACTACGGAGGTTGGGGCTTAGTGGACCATGCGATGGAATCGCGCGGGAGCGGGGGAAAGCTTAGTTAATATCTGTAGTTTCTTATACCTCTTTTATTTTTGAAATGTTATTTCCAACTCTTTCAATAATCCATTTCAATCTTTTCTTGTTGAAATTGTCTAGATAAGTTAAAGTTGAAGAAAACAAAAAAGGTGTTCCAATTACTTTTTGTTCTTTGTCTTGAGTTATTAGAATAGATTTTTTATTGATTGATTTTACTACCTCAACTCCAAAATTATCATCAAATTTGAAATCATATCCTAACCAAATATTGTTTTTACTATCTACGTTATTGATTCCGAAAAAATTACTTGCTCCACTATTACAAACCACCACAATTTCGGGGTTAATTTCATTTATAATTTCATGTGTAATATTCAGTTGTTGAATTATAAAATCTACGTCAGTATCTATAATATCGTAAACTTTATTTTGGTCAGTTTCACGAAAAAAGAATAAATCGATATATGTCCAATCATTTTCATATTTGGTTTTGTTAACTAAGTCTTGAAATTTTCCGTAGTGCTTTCTATAATTGTTTACAGCATCATTAACGCTATATGAATGGGACTCGTTTACGGAGTGTTTAAGATATGAAGGATTAATGCCAACAAAAAGCAATTTCTTTTTCTGAAACTCTGAAAAACAAAAGCCTCTGTTTTTCAATTCGTTTACAAATGCTGATTTAGAATTTATTTGAAAAATTTCTTGAATTTTCTCGTAATATTTTGAATGCATAGATCTATTCCATTATTGCAAGTAAAGACATAAGAACTACGAAAGCAACTACGCCAATTATGATTGCGCCATATTTATTAAAATACTTTTTTCGTGAAAGTTTTTTGTATTGCTTTTCATAATACTTTATTTCTTCCTCATTATCTGAAACTGACTTTAATCTTCTTAACCCGGTTGAATAGTTTCTCAAGCACATATTCAAAACACGATTATTTTCAGTTATGATTTTATTCTGCATTTCATCTTGGCCTGTGCTTTTCCACTTGTAATCAATAATTCCATTGTAAATCTTATCCAATGAATTTTTGATTTCACTTTCGTCATTAGTATTAAAGTCAATTTGTGGAAAAGTAGAAATTTCATTGACAAAAGAATATTCAAAAGAAGCGTTATCCTTTGAATTAGTTTTCTTTTTTTGTGATTTTCCAACAACGTAACCTGCGGCAGCGCCTATTACGGCTTTTTCAAGATTGTTGGAGTCTTTCTTGCTGTTAATTTTTTCACGAGTTACGCTAACCCCTTTGATGTCATGACTTTTCAAGCCTGGATAGTAAAAATCAACTGCTCTTTGGATATATTCTTTCCTTGTTGAACTACTTGTGTATTTTCCAACCTCATTATGATCTACTTCAAATTTTTTATCAATAATGACAACACCATTTTTTTGTCCTATTCCTTTTAAATGAATAATGTTTTTTTCCATGGGTTCAAATTGGTTTTTGATAACTTTTCTTTGTAAAACTACAGATAACTTCTATACATATTACATATAATAATACAAATCCAACCGTATAATGTTGTTTGTCTAATCAATGTTATCTTAGTAATCCATCCAAATATAAGCAAGTTTCGCACAAATTATAGCGACAGCCTTAAAAATTCCTTCGAAGATGTTTTGGGAATTCGCTAAATAATTTCGATCTTTCAAACTTTAAAAGAAACTACAATGCTCCTATACCAACTCAAAACCTCCCCTACCACCATCAACTTTAAAGAAGTAATTGCCTATATTGATGAACATTACGATTTCACGCCGACCAAATTCACGAACGGAACTGCGGTGAATGAGGCGGGGGAAAACAACGGCTCGTGCAAGGTTTTCAGTTTTGCAAAGCTGAAGGGACTTAACGAACAGGAAACGCTGGCGCTGTTCGGGGATTTCTACAGGACTGATGTACTGAAAAATCCTGAAGGCAGCGACCACCAGAACATCCGCAACTTTATGCAATATGGCTGGGGCGGAATTGCTTTCGAGAGCGAGGCACTGGCTGAAAAAGACTGATCTGCAAAAATGTTTGGCGTAATTCTTGAAAGTGCTACTTCATAAAAAAATATTATTATGAATCCAACACTTTTAAGAAGACTCCTGATGTGGGTCGCGCCAATTGCAATAGGTTACGTCGTAAAAAAATACGAAGAGAAACAAGCCAGAAAAAAACAGGCAAAAGCACTGACCACAAACTAGTCGCTTTGAACAACAAAAAATATCCAGCTTAATAACAGGCTGGATATTTTTTTTATGCGGCAAACGAAGTGCACAAAAAACCGTAAAACTGACGAATCGCATTACGGAAAATTGAGCAGAGAAAATTCTTATGATTAATTTTGAGTACCTAAATTAAGTAAAAATGAATTTCCCTACCGACTTAGAAATTGCATCTGCAGCCAAAATTCAGCACATCAAGCATATCGCTGAGAAAATTGGAATCGACCACGATGATCTGGAATACTACGGAAAATACAAAGCCAAAATCCCGTTATCGTACATCGATGAAGAAAAAATTAAGAAGTCAAAACTTATTTTAGTCACTGCCATCAACCCCACTCCAGCGGGCGAAGGAAAAACGACTGTTTCGGTAGGCCTGTGCGACGGCCTGAATAAAATTGGGAAGAAAACCATCGCAGTGTTGCGCGAACCCAGTTTGGGGCCGGTTTTCGGGATTAAAGGCGGAGCAGCGGGCGGCGGTTATGCGCAGGTGATTCCGATGGTGGATATCAACCTGCATTTTACCGGCGATTTTGCGGCGATTGAAAAAGCCAACAACCTGCTTTCTGCACTTATCGACAATAATTTACAGAACAAAAAACATAATCTGAACATCGACCCACGAACCATTACCTGGAAGCGTGTAATGGATATGAACGACCGAAGTCTGAGACACATTGTGATTGGTTTGGGTGGATCGAACAACGGAATTGCGCGGGAAGAAGGTTTCAATATTACTCCGGCGTCTGAAGTGATGGCGATCCTGTGTCTTTCGAAGGATTTCGAGGATTTAAGAGAAAGACTCGGTAATATTTTTGTGGGGTACACTTTTGATAAAAAACCCATTTACGCCAGAGATTTAAAAGCTGAAGGCGCTATGGCCATTCTGTTGAGAGATGCTATAAAACCAAATTTGGTTCAGACTCTGGAAGGTAATCCGGCGATTCTTCACGGCGGTCCGTTTGCGAACATTGCGCAGGGAACCAACACCATTATCGCTACCAAAACCGGACTTTCTCTGGCAGATTTCGTTGTGACGGAAGCAGGTTTCGGTGCGGATCTGGGCGCGGAAAAATTCTTCCATATTAAATGTCATTATGGAAATTTAAAACCTGACGCGTATGTTCTTGTCGCTACCATCCGCGCGCTTCGTTATCATGGCGGCGCAACGAAAAAAGGGGAATTCGACAAACCCAATCTTCAGTTCGTGAAAAACGGCATCGACAACCTGAAAAAGCATATTGAAAATGCCTTTAAATTCGGTTTAAGACCGATTGTAGCCATCAATCATTTCGCAAACGATGCTGAAGAGGAAATACAGTTTGTAAAAGATGAATGCGAAAAATTGGGTGTAAAAGCCATTATTGCTGATGAGTTTTTACATGGCGGCGCCGGCATGACCGAACTGGCAGCAGAAGTGGCACGATGCGCTTTCGAATGTGGAAACGATTTCCAGCCTTTGTATAAAGTAACCGAATCGGTTGAACATAAGCTTGAAACCGTAGCGCGTGAAGTTTACGGTGCCGACAATGTGGTGTATTCGCAGAAAGCAAAAAACCAGCTGAAAACGATTTACGATTTAAACCTCGATAAACTGCCGGTTTGTATGGCGAAAACGCAGAAATCCCTGACCGACGATGAAACGAAAATCGGACGCCCAAGCAATTTCAAAATCACGGTCCGCGAATTCGAATTTGCGGCGGGAGCCGGATTTATTATTCCGATTTTGGGTGATATGATGAGGATGCCGGGCTTGCCAAATGTTCCGGCTGCCGAAGGAATGTCGATCGACAAAAACGGGGTTATTACGGGGTTGAGCTGATGACTAAAAATCTGTATAGCCTGCCTGCTTAAATTCTTTCAGCAAGTTCTGGAAGACCTTTTCTACAGGCAGGATTTCTTTAATCAACGCAGAAACCTGCCCTATTTCGAGTTCGCCTTCTTCCAGATCGCCTTCGAACATGCCGCGTTTTGCACGGGCACGGCCGAGCGTTTCTTTTAATGCTTCGGCGTTTCTGCCGGTTTCGTAAAGCTTTTCCAGGTCATAGAAAAATTTATTCTTCACCAAACGCACAGGAGCAAGTTCTTTCAGCGTTAAATGGGTATCGCCTTCGCTGAGCTGGGTTATTTTGGTTTTCCAGTCGGTATGTGCGCTGGCTTCTTCTGTCGCGGCGAACCGGGAACCGATCTGCACACCATCGGCACCGAGAATCATGGCGGCTTTCATTTGAGAACCGACGGCAATTCCCCCCGCGGCGATTAAAGGTTTTGAAATATGCTGTTTTACATTCGGGATCAGCACCATGGTGGTGGTTTCGTCTCTTCCGTTGTGGCCGCCCGCTTCGAAACCTTCGGCAACAATAGCATCCACACCGGCATCTTCGCACTTCATGGCGAATTTGGTCGAGGAAACTACATGCGCGACTTTAATTCCTTCTTTCTGGAGGGTTTCGGTGTAGGTTTTGGGATTTCCGGCGGAAGTGAAAATAATCTTCACTCCTTCTTCCAGAACAATTTTAATGATTTCCTCGAGATTCGGATAAAGCAGGGCAATATTCACTCCGAAAGGTTTATCGGTCGCGGCTTTGCATTTGCGGATATTTTCGCGCAGAATATCGGGATACATACTTGCGGAACCGATGAGTCCCAAACCGCCGGAATTAGACACCGCAGAAGCCAGACGCCAACCGGAATGCCAGATCATGCCACCCTGGATGATGGGATATTTTATTTGAAATAATTCTGTGATTCTGTTTTGCTCTTCGCGGTACATTTTTTCGGCGATCCCGAAATGGATAAAATTGCTCATGCGTAAATTTAAAAAAATAATGAGAAAGGCGGAAATCTGTGGGAAGAAAATCCGTCCCTAAATCCTAGCCCCGATGGAAGCGGCATCCTTTTCTGAAGCGAAGCGGAAGAAAAGATACAGCGGACAGCGGGTAAAGTTTTCGGAGGAAGCGAAAAACCTATTGCTCCCGAAACAAAAAACTCTGCAAAAATGCAGAGCTTAAATTTATTTTCCGTCGGTATTTTTGCGCCAGTCGGTTTTGAAAGTGCAGTCTTTGTAACGGTTGTTGATGGAGATAAATACGTTGGGCAGTTTTTCTTTCACCCATTTTTCTACCATCTCGTTTTTCTTTTTGTTGAGTGCCATCTGCTTGATTCTGTCGTAATCTGTAGCGATATCGAGCTGGTGTGCGGCAATTACATCGTCGATTTTAATGATGGTCACCACTTTTCTGTCCTGTGCCTGGGTATCCTGAAAGACCTCGGTAATATCACCTTTGTTCTGTCCAGCAATCTGGTAAGAGATGGTTGGCGGCAGGTTGAGTTTCTCCATTTTATCGGAGCCGTCTTCGGAAGTGATGATTCCGGCATTGAACTTTGTTCTTTTATCATCTGAAAAACGGAAAGCCGCTTCTTTGAAGGTAAGTTTCCCATCGAGAATCAGAGTTCTTATACTGTCGAGTTCTTTTTTCGCAGTTGCAATTTCATCGGCATTGGGTTCGGCTTTGAGAAGGATATGGCGTGCATCGTACATTTTTCCGCTCTTTTTGACGAGCTGAATCAGGTGATAGCCGAATTCAGATTCTACAGGTTCGGAGAGTTCACCCTCCTGAAGGTTAAGTGCCGCAGCCTCGAAAGGCTTCACCATTTTGCCTTTTGCAATGTTGGTATAAAGTCCGCCATTGGCAGCAGATCCCGGGTCATCGGAATAAATCCTTGCCTGACTTTCGAAAGATTCGCCGGCTAAAATATCCTGTTTAATTTTATTCAGACGTGCGATAATTTCGTTTTTATGTGCGTCGGTAAGTTTGGGATACATGACGATTTGGGATAAGCTCACCTCATCATTCACTTGTGGAAGCTGGTATCTGTAGGTATTGAAAAAATCGGTTACTTCGTTTGGAGTTACATCGGCTTTTTCGGTAATTCTCCCGAATTTCATCTGTCCGTAATAATTATCGGCATCAATTTTCTCGATGGCGTTTTTCATTTCATACGACGTACGGAATTTATAGGCCGAAAGCATTGTTTTCTCGTCGGGGAATTGGCCAAGAATCTGATTGTATTTCTGGGCAGCATTTTCTTTAATTGCTGCAGAACGGTTTTCGATGAGGGTATCTCTTTTGGCTTCGTAAATCAGAAGTTTGTTATTGATGATGCTTTCAACAAACTCGCATTTATCGGCAACGGTTGCGCCCTGCTGCTTAGCATAGTTTGCCTGCTCTTCAATATCTGATTCCAAAATAATTTCATCTCCTACCACCACTGCAATGCCGTCGACCAAATCGCCGGTTTTGAGCTGCGCATTCATTTTAGCACCGAAAAAGGCGAAAATAAAGCTCAATAGAAGTGCAAATTTTATATTCTTGTTCATATTCATTTTTTAACGATTTGCAAAATTATCATTCTAAACGAAATAACCTGCATTTTTTATTATAATTATTTCTTAAAGTTCTTTTCCAAATCCTTTCTGAATTCGGGCTGAATGACAATATTGGTTTTTGCTTTCTGCTCTGCAATAATAGCCTTCAGTCTTTCTTCATTTACTGCATCTTTTAACAGTTCTGCCGCTTCATCCTGGGTCATTTGAGTGGGCGGCAAAATCTGGTCGATTGCGATAACTAAAGTTCTTTCTTCCATTTTTGTCTGGTGCACTCCGGTTTTGAAAGGAACTTTGTATTTCGTAAAAACATCGGCATCTTCAGACATCTCTCCTTTTTCAAAATTGACAAGAATCTGTTTTTTATCGTTCAGTTTTCCGTAAAATTTTGCTTTCAGGCTTTCCCAGTTTTTTGGATTTTTAATGTCTTTTTCGATTTCTTTGGTGAGTTTGTCATCAGCAATGATTGCTACACGCCCGTCAGCACGGTTACCCCACATGTATTTCGATTTGTTTTTGTTGTAGTAATCGGTAAGCCATTCGGGATGTTTTGTCATTTCCTCGTTCAGATATTTAGAAAAAATATAATCTGAATAAAGTCCTTTGCGGAATTCATCGAGTTCTTTTTTGATATGTTTCTGGTTGGTGAAATCTGCGGAATAAAATCTCATCAAATCCTGAGCATTGACTCCGGAAAGTGCTTCTGACCATAAAGCAGGTGTAAGTTTTTCGGCATCAGCTTTTTTGTCGCCAATCAGCTTTTTAAGATCCCCAACCGTTGTTTTATCTTTTTTATACTGGTAAAGAACCGTATCGTCTTTTGCAGTACTAAAAGCCTGGTAGGATTTTTTTACATTCTGAAATGCCGGAAACTCTTTATAAGTCGGGTCAGATTTCAGATAAGCCAACATTCTATCCTGAAGATTTTCGTTGTAAAGAGAACCATTCATATCTCTCAGGAAAAAATCTCTGTTCTTATCGGTAAGAATGTAAGGTTCCACATTATAAATATTGAACACGAAATAATTCTCTCCGAAAAGCAAAGGTTCCGGCGTGTAATAACCTGCCTTTTTTCCTTTGAAAAGTTCGTAAACTTCGTCGGGAAGCGTTGGAGAACCCATCACTACTCCACCATTATTTTTTTCGTGATCGTTTGCACCGTAAAGCTTCGCGACTTCCTGGAAGCTTTTGCCTGTTTTCAGATCGTTGTAGATCTTTGTTTTGATCGATTCAGCATTTGCATCTTTCGGGAAAGAGATGGTACCGAAAACCACATATCCGAGACTTGGTCTGGAACTGAGAACTTTTGCAAACGCAATATATCCCGGCAAATCCTGAAGTGCCGTGAATGAGTTGTTTGGTAAAGTCTTTAGTTGGTTATAAAGAATATGATCTACACTTCCGGGTTTTATAAAAATAGGTTTGGGAGAAGCTTTGGTATATTTTGAGATCGCATCTTCCATTTTAATTTTTCCAGCCTTAACATCGCTGTAAATCTGCTGGTAATTGTTGTTGTCGCCGGCAGATTTTGCAACCATAAAAATCTGAACCTGCTTTTCGGTCTGGCTGTCTTTCATAAAATCATTCATAACAGGATCTATAACTTGTTTGGGATAGAAATACTGCTCCCGTAAATCGGCTTCTTTTTCCATCATTCTTTCGCGGAAAGACGCTGTAGTATCAGCTTTTTTATCTGCTGCAAACTGCTGAAGCAGGATAAAATCTTCGGTAGAACGCAGGGTTTTTTCGATCCCGCTGTTCTGTAAACCATACTGATATTCTTTTTTATAATCGGCCAGTGAAATGCTGTCTTTCCCGATAATCATGTATTGAGCAGACATTACGCTGCTGAATCCTGCCAATATTACGAAAGCAAATATTTTCTTCATATTTAAATGTTATTTTTAATTAGGAAACTGAATGATTATGATCATTACGAGGGTTAAATGTTAAACCTCAACTTCAAAAGTTGTTAAATCTTTAAAATTCTTGATTCTGGCAATCATTTCACTTTCGGTTACTTCCTGTAGTTTTTCGGTACCGAATTTTTCAACAGTGAAAGAAGCCATGGCAGAACCTACGATGAGGGCAGATTTCATGGTTTCGAAACTGAAATCTTCTTTTTTCGCAAGATAGGCCGCAAATCCTCCAGCGAAAGTATCTCCGGCTCCGGTTGGATCGAAAACTTCTTCCAGCGGAAGCGCAGGAATTGCAAATATTTTACCGTCGTGGAACAGCAATGCGCCATGTTCACCTTTTTTAATGATAACGAACTCAGGTCCCATCTCATGGATTTTCTTCGCAGCTTTCACCAAAGAATATTCACCGGAAAGCTGTCTTGCTTCTTCATCGTTAATCGTGATAACATCGGTTTTTGCAATCATCTGCATTAATGTGTCCCAGGCAGAATCCATCCAGAAATTCATGGTATCCAAAATAACCAGCTTCGGGCGGTTTTTCATCCTTTCAAGGACTGAAAGCTGAACGCCGGGGTGAAGGTTACCCAACAACAAAATCTCTGCATCCTGCATAGATTCAGGAATTTTTGGGTCGAAATTTTCCAAAACATTCACTTCAGTTACCAAAGTATCTCTGGAGTTTAAGTCGTTGTGATATTTACCGCTCCAGAAAAATGTTTTTCCTTCTTTTACGATTTCAATTCCTTCAATATTTACGCCTCTTGCGGTAAGCATGTCTAAATCTGCCTGCGGAAAATCGCCACCAATTACGGAAACGATACCGGATTCAACATTAAGGATAGAAGATGCAATGCCAATATAGGTTGCCGCGCCTCCCAAAATTTTATCTGTTTTCCCGAAAGGGGTTTCAATAGCGTCAAAAGCGACAGAACCAACAACTAATAGTTTCATTTATATTTTGTTTAAAGTTTTTAATTTATTTCGGGGAAACTTATTTCCATTCAAATGTATCGATTAAATGCTGTAAATCATTTTTTATATAAGCAACAGCTGGTGCCAGAGAATCGGGTTTTGGTCTGGAATTGAAATAGAGGTTTGCCGTTACATAATGTCTTGTGGAATCTGTAACAAAAAACTGCAGATTGGATGCTGTAGGACCGCTGAGTTCGTAAAAATTCCCGAAAACATTGCGTTCCGGATAGGTAAAAGATTTCGTATCGATACTGCTTGCTTTGATGGTATGTTCATAAACCATCTTCTCCGACTCTTTTACATGAAGTGCAAAATCATTTTTCACAGGGAAATAAGTGACGAAGACTTTGGCTTTCATTTCCGGATATTCAATGTAGTACCAGCAGTCGTTTTTTGCATTTACAATTTTAGCAAAATCCGAGTATTCGAAACTGAAACCGCACGGCGAAACGTATTTCTGGTACTTGGCCTTTGGATATTCTAACCGGAGCTCGCCCGAAGGTTTTGGCTGGGCTTCTTCAGCACATGAAAACAAAAAAAATCCTAAAAATGTGAAAATGAGTTTTTTAAACATTGCGCAAAAGTACAAATTTGATTTGAAATTTTATAGGGAGATTTCGATGCCAAAAAATGAAATTCTTTAAAGGAAAAATAAGTATTTATTAAGGAAAAAGGATTTAGGAATCTTCTTTTATTTTGCATATCAATCATTTAATTCTAAAAGACTCCTAAATCCATTTAAACAGTTACAGTGGTTACTGCTTTGTAATTAGAGTTCATAATACGTGAAATGTTAAATTCAAATTGCATCTTCGATCCATTTCAGATAATTTTCCAGTGGTTTTGGGAAAGATTTCTGGTGAGATTCTTCCAAATCGGTAGTCATAAAACCATTTTCCAGAGCGAAATTTTTAAATATCTCTTCTTTATGCAAAATCACTTTGTATATGTTTACGGTAAGATTTTTATGCGTGAGCTTGTGCAAAATCGTTTTATGATGAACGATTTCTGTTTTAAATTCGGCAGGAACCTCTGTAGGAAATTCGTAAAGTCTTTTCCAGATAAAATCATCGCCTCTTCTTTTGATAAGAAATTTAGAGTCGCATTCAACATAATAATAATTAAGTTCCAAATCTGTGGCTTTTGCTTTCTTAGATTTCATCGGAAATTCATGAATTTTTCCTAGATTAAATGCCAGACATTCCTTATTTAATGGACATATCCCACATTTGGGATTTTTTGGTCTGCATATTTCCGAGCCAAGGTCCATCATGGCTTCGTTAAAATGCCCCGCTTCGTTTTCAGGCATCATCCTCAATGCCAGTTCAGAAAAGTATGAAAACGCTTTCGAGTTTGAAATATCGAAATCATAAGCAAAAACCCGGGATAACACGCGGTAGAAATTGCCGTCTACCGCTGGGAGCTTTGTTCCGAAACATATACTTGAAATGGCTGCCGCAGTGTATTTGCCTACTCCTTTCAAGCTCAAAATATCGTTATAGTTTTCCGGGAATTTACCCTGGAATTCCTGTACGATCTGAAGTGCTGCTTTGTGAAGATTAAGGGCGCGGGAATAATAACCGAGTCCTTTCCAATATAATAAAACCTCATCATTTTCGGCCTGAGCCAAAGTCTGCACATCCGGAAATCTATGGATAAACCTGTTATAATGATTCAAACCCTGTTCGATTCTGGTTTGCTGAAAAATTATTTCGCAGATCCAGATTTTGTAGGGATCATTTGTATTTCGGAAAGGTAAGTCCCTGCCGTGTATTTTGTACCATGCCAAGAGCAATTCACCAACGTGAAGAAAATCAGCATTTTGTTTTTTACTTTTCAAAAAATGTTCTTATATTTGCACACCAAAAATATAAATAAATAAAGGAAATGACAAAGGCAGAATTGGTGAGCACCATCTCGAATAAATTGGGAACTGAAAAGAATGAAACTCAGAAAGTTGTAGAAGCGTTCATGCAGGAGATCAGAACTTCAATGTATAATGGCGACAATGTTTATTTAAGAGGTTTCGGTTCATTTGTTATTAAAACAAGAGCAGCAAAAACAGGAAGAAACATTTCTAAAAATACAGCAATCGAAATCCCGGCTCACAATATCCCGGCTTTTAAACCATCAAAAACTTTTGTTGAGAAGGTAAAAACCAAAGTAGCAATTAAATAATTAACTGAGAGAATATATAAGTTACAAATTAAAAATTTTTAAATTATGCCAAGCGGAAAGAAAAGAAAGAGACACAAGGTTGCAACTCACAAAAGAAAGAAAAGAAGAAGAGCGAACAGACACAAGAAAAAATAATCTATTCGCGATTTACAATATAACAATATAGTTGGTGTTTTTATATTTATAAAATTTCACCGACTATATTTTTGTTTTGTCCCAAAATTTAACCTACAGATTGAAGGATTTAGTTATACCGGCTTCAGCATGGTATACGCCCCACAAATACACATTCTTAGTCGGTAAACATTATTTAAGTACCAAAACAGTTAAAAATTTTAGATAATATCCGCAGGAATTTCTGTAAATTCCCTTGTCTAAATCTTTTTAATTCCCCAATACAAGAATGAAGAAAGAACTTATTATATCACATGAAGATGAAAGGTCTAAAATCGCCCTTCTGGAAGACGGAAGGCTTTTTGAGCTGCATGAACAGGAAGACAAAAGCGACTTTGTAGTTGGCGATCTGTTTATAGGGAAAGTAAAAAAACTCGCGCCCAACCTTAATGCAGCTTTCGTGAGCATAGGTTATGAAAAAGATGCATTTCTGCACTATCAGGATTTAGGTCCGCAATTCCTCACTTATAAAAAATTTCTGAAAGACACTGTTTCAAAAAAACAGCAGAACTCTTCTCTAAAGAACTTCGAAGTTCAGCCCGAGATCAATAAAAACGGCCTGATTGACAAAGTACTTGCAAAAGACGACAGCGTAATTCTGCAGATTACCAAAGAACCCATTTCTACCAAAGGTCCCAGAATATCCACCCAAATCTCCTTAACAGGACGATTTCTCGTTTTAATCCCTTTCGATAAAAGCGTTTCGATCTCAAAAAAAATTGCAAATGGTGAAGAAAGAGAGCGACTTAGGACTTTAATTGAAAGCATTAAACCCGAAGGTTTTGGCGTAATCATCCGCACAGTTGCCGAAGGTAAAAAAGTAGCTGAACTGCATAATGATATGAACCAACTGGTTCAAAAATGGGAAACCACCTTCAAAAACCTTCAGAAAAACAAAGTTCCAAGTCGGGTTTTAAGTGAAGAAGACAAAGCTTCAGCAATTCTGCGCGATAATTTCAATGCAGATTTCGTTTCTATTATCTGCGATGACGAGCAGATGGTTGACGACATGAAAGCCTATATTGAAGTCATCGCTCCGGAACGCAAAAACATCGTTCAGTTCTACGATAAGCCCATTCCGCTGATGGAATATTACAATGTTGAAAAACAGCTGAAACAGAGCTTTGGTAAACATGTAAACATCCCAAGTTCAAAAGGTGCTTACCTTGTCATCGAACACACGGAAGCGCTTCACGTGGTAGATGTAAATTCAGGAAACAATATCTCTTCAGGAGGTGCCGGAAACAAAGAACATGCGCTGACCGTAAACAAAATGGCCGCAACCGAAATTGCGCGTCAGTTACGGCTACGCGATATGGGAGGAATTATTGTGATCGATTTCATCGACATGATTAACGCAGATCACCGCCGGGATTTATACGAACACCTGAAAAAGGAAATGAGCCGCGACAAAGCCCGTCACAAAATTTTACCTCCAAGTAAATTCGGATTAATACAGCTTACGCGACAACGTACGCGACCGGAAAACATCATCGAAACCAAAGAAGAAAACCCTAATGCCGACGGCGAAATCCTTGCTCCGATCGTAGTGGTTGAACGAATGGAAGAAGTAATAAGAGGTCTCATTCAGAAAGAAAAAGGAAAGATTTTTCTTCATGTACATCCTTTTGTTGAAGCCTATCTTACCAAAGGTTTGGTCAGCATACAGACAAAATGGTATCTGAAATACAAAAAGTGGGTCACTATTATTCCGCGCGATTCTTTTAAATATCTGGAATATAAAATTATCAACTCCCAGAAAGAAGAGCTTATGAGCTATTCTAATTAAAACCGAAAATACAAAGCAGATTTTACGTAGAATTTGCATTTACAAATTACAACTCCCTCCTGTAGGGAGTTTTTTATTACGAAAAGGATTGTGTTAAAATTTTATCCCAATAATTTCGTAAATTACAGTTCGTTTTATCCACCCACAGTTTAAAATCTGGAACTATGCCGGCAAATCATTTTAACATTCAAGGTTTATCAGCTGAAGAAGTACGTCTCGCCCGCAAAAAATTTGGCGACAACACCTTAAAATATAAAAAAGAAAACACTTTTTTAGATGCTTTGATAAGCCTTGCTAAAGAACCCATGATTATTCTGCTTCTGGTGGCAGCCCTAATCTATTTTGTGAACGGCATGGTGAGCGACGCGATATTTATGGTTTCGGCCATTGTGGTGATTTCGCTGATTTCGCTCTACCAGGATTCCCGCAGCCGAAATGCGCTCGAAAAGCTTAAGCATTTCACACAACCTAACTGCAAAGTCATTCGCGACGGAGAAATAGTGGAGATCAACAGCGAAGAGCTGGTTGTTGGCGACAGCCTGATTATTGAAGAAGGAACTTTGGTTGTAGCCGACGGAACCATCGTTCATTCGAATGATTTTTCTGTTAATGAATCAATTCTCACCGGGGAATCGTTTGCGGTCTTTAAAGATAAAAGCAAAGAAGACAACTTTGTTTACAAAGGTACAACGGTAGAAAGTGGCCTTGCAATTATAACGGTAACCAGCATCGGAAACGAAACGAAACTCGGTAAAATCGGCAAAAGTCTCGAAAACATTAAGGAAGAAAAAACTCCGCTTGAAATACAGATCAATGATTTCGTAAAAAAAATGGTTATCGCTGGAGTTGCCGCATTTCTTTTGGTTTGGGGAATCAACTATTTTAATTCTCATGATATTCTCGACAGTTTGCTGAAAGCCTTAACCTTAGCAATGAGTATTCTGCCTGAAGAAATCCCGATGGCATTCACCGCATTTATGGCGATTGGCGCCTGGCGGCTTATGAAGATGCAAATTGTGGTAAAACAGATGAAAACCGTTGAAACTTTAGGCAGCGCCACAGTAATTTGCACCGACAAAACCGGCACAATTACCGAAAACAGAATGAGTTTGGCTAAAATTTTTACGCCCGAAACCCAAAAGATTTCAGAACCTGGAAAAACTTTAACAACCGAAGAAAAAGAACTCATTACCTTCGCGATGTGGGCAAGCGAACCGATTCCTTTTGATCCTATGGAAACTGCGCTGCATGAAGCTTACCGGAATTTAGGAGCCGAAGATGAACGGCCGCACTTCAAAATGGTTCACGAATATCCTTTGGGTGGAAAACCGCCTATGATGACACATATTTTCAGCAACAGTGCAGGAGAAAAAAAGATAGCAGCCAAAGGAGCTCCTGAAGCAATAATTAATGTCTGCAACCTGTCTGACGAAGAACAACAGAAAATATTAGATGCAATCGAGACCATAACTAAAGAAGGCTACCGCGTTTTAGGCGTTGCAAAAAGCGATTTCGCAGGTGACAGTTACCCACAACATCAGCAGGAATTACCTTTCACATTTTTAGGAATCGTCGGTTTTTATGATCCACCGAAAGCAAATATCACTAAAGTCTTAGAAAATTTCTATCAGGCAGGAATTTCTGTAAAAATAATTACCGGCGACAATGCTGCCACAACACAGGCAATTGCCAAGCAAATTAATTTTAAAGGTTCAGAGAAAAGCTTGAGTGGTGATGAACTCATGCAGATGTCAGATGCTGATCTCCATAAAACCGTAATGGAAACCAATATTTTTACACGAATGTTTCCGGAAGCCAAACTTCGTATCATTAACGCTCTAAAGGCCAAAAACCAAATTGTAGCAATGACCGGTGACGGTGTGAATGACGGACCGGCCCTGAAAGCCGCTCACATCGGCATCGCAATGGGAAAACGAGGTACGGAAATTGCCAAACAGGCCGCATCTTTGATCCTGATTGAAGACGATCTCTCGAAAATGGTAGATGCCGTCGCCATGGGCCGGAAAATTTACACTAACTTAAAAAAGGCGATTCAGTACATTATTTCGATCCATATACCGATTATTCTTACGGTTTTCATTCCGCTGGTTCTGGGTTGGATTTATCCAAATATTTTCTCACCGGCACATGTTATATTTTTAGAATTAATCATGGGTCCCACCTGCTCTATCGTTTTTGAAAATGAACCGATGGAGAAAAACGCGATGCAGCAGAAGCCCCGCTCCTTCAAAACAACTTTCTTCAACAGCCGGGAATTGCTTACAAGCATTATTCAGGGTCTCGCGATCTCCGCAGGAACATTGTTTATCTATCAATATGCAGTACAGAATGGTTTTAACGAAGCACATACACGCACGATGGTTTTCACTGTTTTAGTTGCTGCAAATATATTTTTAACCTTGCAGAACAGGTCATTTTACTACTCCATCTTCACGACTTTAGGTTACAGAAACAACCTCATCCTGCTGATTATTTCGATTACTACAGGAATAATGGTGCTTTTACTTTACGTACCAACATTCACTGAATTCTTTTTATTCGAAAGACTTTCAGCTAATGACCTTGGACTTTGCATCCTGATCGGTTTAATCTCTGTCCTTTGGTACGAACTGGTAAAACTAAGGCTGAGATTGAAAAACAAAAAACAAGTGTAACTTATTTTAAAAACCAAGAAACATCAGCTCAAAAACTGCAATAGGAAAAGTGTTCAAATCAATTTTAACTTTCTTTTAAAACACTTTCAGTATTCAATTTCCTAAATTTGTTACATGGAAGTTTTCGGGAGAGATCTTATCAAAAAAATTCAGAGTGCAGAACTGTTGGGCGAAAACGCGCACATGATTTATTCGCCACCCTACCGTCCGCTATTTTCTTACGATGAAATTATAGCCAGAAATCCAAAATTTGCGGCAGTAAACATTGTACTTTATCTTAAAAATAACGAATGGTATTTCCCTCTGATGGTAAGGAGTACCAACGAACGCGACCGTCACAGCGGACAAATCTCTCTTCCTGGCGGAAAAAGAGAAGAAACCGACCGTAGTTTCGAAGAAACCGCAAAACGTGAAACTGCAGAAGAAATGGGAATCGAAGAACATTACATCCGGATCATCCGCGAAATGTCGCCCATTTATATCCCGCCAAGTAACTTTTATGTAAGACCATTTGTGTCGTACACCAAAAAAAATCCACAGTTCATTCTTCAGGAAGCTGAAGCTGTGGAATTAATAGAATTCCCTGTTTCTTCGATACTGGAACTTACCGAACAGCCTGAAATGATGGCCTTACCAAGCAGCAGAGGCGTGGAAGTTCCGGTGATTAATTTCAACGGATATATTATCTGGGGTGCGACTTCAATGATTTTAAGTGAATTCAGCACTTTGATGAAAAATTTGTAAATTCGCGGTCTATGTAAATTGATAATGGCGAAGAAAAATATTTTCACAGATGCATTTGGCAATCTTTATTTCCTGAAAAGATTAATCATTTTCATTTTAGGAATTGTTTCTTACAGAAGATTCAATGGCTTCAACAAACTGAAAATTTCCGGCACCGAAAATCTGGTTGATTTGCCCGACTCCAACGTACTTTTTGTCTCTAATCACCAGACGTATTTTGCTGATGTAGCCGCCATGTATCACGCATTCTGTTCGGTGAACAACGGTTATCTGAACACGATAAAAAATCCTGTTTATCTACTAAATCCTAAAGTTGATTTTTATTACGTGGCCGCGGAAGAAACCATGAATAAAGGTTTAATGACTAAAATCTTTAAACTTGCCGGAGCCGTAACCGTAAAAAGAACCTGGCGGTCGGAAGGTGCAATCGTAAACAGAATGGTGGATTTAACCGAGGTAGAAAACATCATGAAAGCGCTGGATAACGGCTGGGTAATTACTTTCCCGCAGGGAACAACCTCCGCATTTGCACAGGGCAGAAAAGGGACAGCCAAACTCGTGAAAAACCAACGACCCATCGTAATTCCTATAAAAATCAATGGATTCCGACGTGCATTCGATAAGAAAGGACTTCGGGTAAAAGTTACCGGTGTGAAGCCAACCATGGAGTTCAAAAAGCCTTTGGATATTGATTACGACAATGATGATGCCCAAACAATTTTAACAAAAATAATGGTCGCGATAGAACAAACCGAAGATTTCAACGTTCTACATGAATACGACCAGGAATTAAAAGCTCAAAAAACTGAAGAGAAATCTACCTTAAAATCATAAAAAATTCTGAATGAAAAGATTTATTGCATTTTTCGTTTTACTGGCACTCGCCTCTTGTACGACACAGAAAAAATATACCGATTTCGATTACAGTTATTCCCGCAGCGGCGGTTTGTCACCAATTTACGAAAACCTTTGGATCAAAGGTAACAACGCCCATTATTCCTTCGAAGGACAGGGTAAAAACATTAAAAAAGATTTTACACTTTCAAAAGAAGAGCTCAATAACATACAGAATGTTCTGGAGCAGAACAATTTCCGAATGATTCAGGAAGACTATAAAAAACTTTACGATTATATTTCGACTTCTATCGTTGTGAAAAAAGGAAGCCAGTCGGCCAGCAAATCAGATGCCTCTCATATCATGGAAGGCGATAAACGCCGTTGGGAAAATGTGGTAAATACCTTTCGCCAGCTTATTGATTCCAAAACTGCCGAAGCAAAATAACGATAGCTAATAATGACCGATTTTTCAGAAATTACTGCGTATTCACAACATAAAACGCGCGTATTAATTTACAGTTCTTATCCTAAAACCGCCGAACTTGTTTTGCATGTTCTCGATTTTTTCGGAAAAAAAACCGATTATATTCTGGCAAACGGCACGAGTAAAACTACGGATTGCGATTTTGTAATTTTAGAAACTTCGGATCATCAGAAAGCTGCAGATTTTAAAGCTAATATTGCGCTGATTTCAGATGAAATGAACAGCGAAAACCTGTCATTAATTCTTAAAAACATTACAGCAGGCGGCGTTTTGGTTTATCCTGAAAAAGCAGAAGAAACAATAAACGAAGCAGAAAACTATTTCCGGAAATTATCTTTTTCCGACGCTGAATTTAAAACTGAAGGTGAAAAAATACTCATCAGTACTGAAATGGGTGAAATTCCGCTTGGTTCCAGTGACGCAAACTTGGTAAAGAATATCAACGGAATTAAACTGCTTTGCCAGCAATTTGGTATTATGGAAGAAGATTTCTACGAAGCGATGATGAGTTTCGAATAATTGCTGACCAGCATTTTACGCATTCAACTTTTACTTTCATTCAAAGTCTGAAAATTTATTTAAATTTACCTTGAAACAAAAAGTAAAACAATGCGCTATCACCAATCCGGTAAAATTCCTCAGAAAAGACATACCGTTTTTAAATCCGAAAACGACAATTTTTATTACGAACAGCTTTTCGGAACTGAAGGTTTTCACGGAATTTCTTCGCTACTCTATCATATTCACCGCCCAACGCAGATAAAATCCATCAGCGAACCAAAAGACGTATCGCCTAAAATCGCGGTCGGAAAAAATGTGACGCCAAGGATGTTTAAGGGAATGAATGTTACCGCTGAAGACGACTTTCTCGACAGTCGCAAGATTCTTATGCTGAATAACGACCTGAAAATGGGTCTCTCAAAACCCAGAAAATCCACCGAATATTTTTATAAAAATGCCGAATGCGACGAATTGCTTTTCGTTCATGAAGGCACCGGAGTCCTGAAAACTTTTGTTGGAAATCTGGAGTTTGGTGTGGGTGACTATCTTATCATTCCGCGCGGTACAATTTATCAGCTTGAGCTGCACACAGAAAACAATGTTTTTCTGATTGTAGAAAGCCACTCACCGATTTATACGCCAAAACGTTACAGGAACGAATTTGGGCAGCTGCTGGAGCATTCACCGTTTTGTGAAAGAGATATCGTAACGCCAACTTTTGTAGAACCGAAAGATGAAAAAGGAGATTTTCTCATCAAAGTAAAAAAGGAAAACCAAATCTGGGATTTCATCTACGCAACGCATCCTTTCGATGTCGTAGGTTGGGACGGATTTTTCTATCCTTTCAAATTCAATATCAAAAATTTCGAACCTATTACGGGTAGGATTCATCTTCCGCCACCGATTCACCAGACTTTCGAGGCTCATAATTTTGTGGTCTGCTCATTTGTAGCGAGAATGTACGATTATCATCCGCTTGCGATTCCCGCACCGTATAATCACTCTAATATTGATTCAGACGAAGTGCTTTTCTACACGGAAGGTGATTTCATGAGCCGGAATCATATTGATCTGATGGATTTCACGCTTCATCCGGGCGGCATTGTTCATGGCCCGCATCCGGGAGCGATGGAACGAAGCATCGGGAAAAAATTTACAGAAGAATACGCGGTGATGGTTGATCCATTCCGACCTTTACAACTCACGGAAGAAGCCCTGAAAGTAGAAGATCCTACTTATAAGACTTCCTGGCTCGAAAATATTGAGAATCACCTGGAAGACCGTTCTCAGGAATAAATTAAAAGCTAAAATAACGTTAGCTTTTTTCATTTAAAATCAAGTAAATTATCTGCGACAGAAGGAGTATAGAACATTCCAGCGTAGTTCCTAAATCGCAATCATATTAATCCAGGAAAAAAATTTTAAATATTTTCAAAAACTGAGTTTCCTCATTTCGAATCTTAATTGAAATGGCTAAATTTGATGAAATTAACAACAGTAATCTAATTTCAATATTATGGTTCAATACGTAAGTGCCGAAGAAGCAGTTTCGATGATTCAGAGTGGTAACCGGATATTTTCTCACGGCAGTGCCTGTACTCCCAACCTTTTCATTGATGAACTTGCAAGACAGTCGTCCAGACTTAGAGGGGTAGAATTCGTCTCCATCACCCAACAGGGAAATGTGGAAGTAGCCAAACCTCAGTACAAAGACAGTTTTTATATCAACTCTTTATTCGTTTCAACACCTGTTCGCGACGCCGTAAATTCGGATCGCGGAGATTTTGTTCCTGTTTTTCTAAGCGAAATACCTACGCTTTTTAAAAAAGGCTTGCTGCCTATCGATGTGGCTATGGTTACTGTTTCTCCTCCGGATCAACATGGTTACTGTACCTTGGGAACCTCTGTGGATGTGGCAAGAAGTGCTGTAGATACCGCAAAGATCATCATCGCTCAGGTAAATCCGAGAATGCCGAGAACCCATGGCGACGGGATGATTCACTATACCAAAATCCATAAAATGGTTTGGCATGAAGAAGAGCTGCTTACGGTTGATTACGGCGCAAAAGTAGGTGAAGAAGAGTTGCTTATTGGAAAAAATGTAGCTGAAATCATCGATGACAGAGCCACACTGCAAATGGGAATCGGAACCATTCCCGATGCGGTACTGAAATGCCTGCATAATCATAAAGATCTCGGAATTCATACCGAAATGATCAGTGACGGAATTGTAGAATTGGTGGCAAACGATGTAATTACCAATAAATACAAAGGCACGCACTCCAACAGAACCATTACCAGCTTTGCTTTCGGAACAAGAAAATTATACGATTATATCGACGACAATCCTTCCTTTGCTTTTATGGATGTGGAACACGTAAATTATCCCATCAACATCATGAAAAACAAAAACATGGTGGCCATTAATTCAGCCATTGAAATCGACCTTACAGGCCAGGTTTGCGCAGATTCCATCGGCACTTTCCAGTTCAGCGGAATTGGAGGACAAATGGATTTCATGCGGGGAGCAGCACTTTCAGATGGTGGAAAACCGATTATTGCGATTTCTTCCCGCACCAAGAAAGGCGTTCCGAGAATTGTTCCTTTCCTGAAACCGGGAGCCGGCGTGGTGACTACAAGGGGGCATATTCACTACGTCGTAACTGAGTTTGGAACCGCTTACCTTTACGGAAAAAGTTTAAGACAGAGAGCGAAAGCACTGATTGATATTTCGCACCCAGACGACAGAGAAATGCTTGAAAAAGCAACCTTCGAAAGATTTAAATGTCTTTAAAAATAATCCAATCCCGAAATTTTCGGGATTTTTTTTGGAATTCTTTGAACTGATTTCCGCTTTAACTGTCGCATCTATTACATTTTATCTGTCCTGAAAAATTTTTGTAATTTGCCCTATCTAAAAAAACAAACTCATGTCTACACTTACATTTGCCGAAAAAATTGCACAGGCAGAAAATTTTTTACCCATCAACGGGACCGATTATATCGAATTTTATGTAGGAAACGCAAAACAGGCTGCACATTTTTACAAAACCGCCTTCGGTTTTCAGTCTGTAGCCTATGCCGGACCGGAAACAGGCGTTCGCGACAGAGCTTCTTATGTCGTTCAGCAGGGAAAAATTCGTTTGGTATTAACTTCCGGACTCAAATCTGATTCACCCATTTGTGAGCATCAGAAAAAACACGGCGACGGTGTGAAAATTCTGGCACTTTGGGTGGATGATGCCTACTCCGCATTTGAAGAAACCACAAAACGTGGCGCAAAACCATATTTGGAACCTCAAACCTTAACCGATGAACACGGCGAAGTCCGCATGTCCGGGATTTATACTTATGGTGAAACAGTTCACATGTTTGTAGAACGCAAAAATTACAAAGGCGATTTTATGCCGGGCTACCAGAAATGGGAAAGCGACTATAATCCAACCGATGTAGGGCTTCTGTACGTTGACCATTGTGTTGGGAATGTAGGTTGGGACCGAATGATTCCAACAGTTGAATGGTATGAAAAAGTGATGGGATTTGTCAATATTCTAAGTTTCGACGATAAGCAAATCAACACCGAATATTCTGCACTGATGAGTAAAGTAATGAGCAACGGAAACGGTTTTGCAAAATTCCCGATCAATGAACCTGCTGAAGGAAAGAGAAAGTCGCAGGTGGAAGAATATCTTGATTTCTACGAAGGCGAAGGCGTACAGCATATCGCAGTAGCTACCAAAGACATCATCAGAACAGTAACCGAGCTGAAAGCTCGTGGTATTGAGTTTTTACCGGCTCCACCAAATGCTTATTACGAAATGGTTCCGGAAAGAGTAGGCCAAATTGATGAAGACCTTAAAAAACTGGAAGAACTAGGCATTCTGATCGACTGTGACGAAGAAGGCTATCTTCTGCAAATCTTTACAAAACCTGTGGAAGACCGCCCTACCCTTTTCTTCGAAATCATTGAAAGACACGGCGCACAAAGTTTCGGCGCAGGAAATTTCAAAGCGTTGTTTGAAGCACTGGAAAAAGAACAGGAAAGAAGAGGAAATCTTTAAAATAAAGACTCCCAAAATCCTTCAATACCATGATGATGAAAAAAATAATTTTAATTGCACTCTTCTTTGCATCCGCGGTCAGTATCAGAGCTCAATACGGTAGTATTAACGCGATTCTCGACCGGTTGGAAGAGAAACGCGGCGTCAATAAAAACCTTAAAGATATAAATATTGACGATGCAAAGTTTGTTCTGATTAAAGATTTTGAAGATCACACCGAAAGAAGTTTTGTCATCATCAAAGGTAACAAGGCAACTTATGTGGAAATGTTTGATGATAAACAGACCGGCGAAACTTCTTCTAACGTTTTTTCCGGAGATGTTGTCCGTTCGAAGCATAATATTATTTCGCTCCGCGCTGATAAACTCGAAGGTAAACAAATCGCGTTGGCGATTACCAAAACCTTTCTCATGACGATGCAGAAAAAGGTTCTTTACCTCATCGACGTCAACACAAAAGAACGTTGGATTGCAGAAAGTGCTTTTAACAAATAACAAATCTTAAATAATAACGCAGGGTTCAAGGTGTAATAAAATTATTACTTTGAACCTTTCTTTTAAACAAAATATATTATGAAATCTTTTGTAAACTACGATCAGAACTCAGATTTTTCAATCTACAATATTCCGTTTGGAGTGGCGGTTTTCGAGCAGGAATATATCGCCTGCTGCACAAGAATCGGTGATCTGGTAATCGATTTGGCTACCATGTACGACTATGGCTTTTTCGACGAGATCGAAGGATTGAATGAAAATGTTTTTGAAGCCTACACGCTGAATGAATTCATCGAACTGGGGAAACCGGTAACCAATGCCGTACGATTGAAAATTCAGGAACTGCTTGATGAAAATTCCAAACTTGCCAACGACGAAAAAACAAAAGAAGAATGTTTTTACGACCTCGATAAAGTGAAGATGATGATGCCAGTTCACATCCCGAATTATACCGATTTCTACAGCAGCATCGAGCATGCAACCAATGTTGGGAAAATGTTCCGCGATCCCGCCAACGCACTTTTACCAAACTGGAAGCATCTTCCGGTAGGTTATCACGGGCGGGCTTCCTCCATTGTAGTTTCAGGAACCGACATCATCCGTCCGAAAGGCCAGACTAAACCTGCAGATGCTGATTCGCCTGTTTTCGGCCCGTCGAAACAGCTGGATTTTGAGCTTGAAATGGCATTTATCGTAAACAAACATACCGAAATGGGCGAAAGCATAACCACGGCAGAAGCTGAAGACGCGATTTTCGGAATGGTAATTTTCAACGACTGGTCAGCCCGCGACATCCAAAGTTGGGAATATGTTCCGCTTGGGCCGTTTTTAGGCAAAAATTTCGGAAGTTCTATTTCTCCCTGGGTTGTTACGCTGGAAGCACTTGAACCCTTCAGAACGCAATCGCCAGTTCAGGAACCGGCAGTTTTAGATTATTTAAAATTTGAAGGCGATAAAAATTTCGACATTAATCTTGAAGTTTATCTGAAACCGGAAAATGGCACAGAAAACCTTATTTCACAGAGCAATTACAAATTTATGTACTGGAATATGGCGCAGCAGCTCGCACACCACACCGTAAACGGCTGCAATGTAGAAGTTGGTGACGTGTATGCATCGGGAACAATTTCCGGCGAAAATCCAAACGCTTTCGGTTCGATGCTCGAGTTAACGTGGAGAGGCCAAAATCCTTTGAAACTGAACAATGGCGAAGAAAGAAAATTCATCAATGATAACGATACGATAATCATGCGCGGATATGGGGAAAAAGACGGAATCAGGGTTGGTTTTGGAGAAGTTTCAGGGAAGATTTTACCGGCAACCTTATAATTTTTTACAGAATTTAAGCAATGAAAACAATTTCTCCTAAAGATTTAAATAATTTACAATTACAAACGCTTTTGCAGACGGCCATTGCTCCACGTCCGATTGCGTTGGCTTCAACTATTGACAAAGACGGAAATGTAAATTTAAGTCCGTTCAGTTTTTTCAATATGTTCAGTACAAATCCGCCGGTGGTTATTTTTTCACCGTCACGAAGAGTGCGCGACAACACAACAAAACATACGCTGGAAAATGTTAAACAAGTTGCCGAAGTCGTAATCGGTATCGTAAATTACAGCATCGTACAGCAAATTTCACTGGCTTCTACCGAATATGAAAAAGGAGTTAATGAATTTGTAAAAGCAGGTCTCACGATGAAAGAGGCAGATTTGGTTAAACCGAAACTTATCGAAGAATGTCCCGTAAATATGGAATGCAAAGTTCTGGAAATTAAAAGTTTGGGAACGGAAGGCGGCGCAGGAAACCTGATTATTTGCGAAATCATTAAAATTCACCTCCGCGAAGAATATCTGAATGAAGAAGGAAATCTTGATCAGAAAAAACTCGATCTTGTAGCAAGATTAGGCGCAAACTGGTATTCCCGGAACAACGAGAACAATCTTTTCGAAGTTCCGAAACCTCTGGTAACCAAGGGAATTGGTTTCGATCAATTGCCGGAAGCGATAAAATATTCAAAAATTTTTACCGGAAATGATTTAGGAATGCTCGCAAATGTAGAACAGTTGCCGGAAGGTAGTTTTTCTGCGGATGAGAACACCCATTCCGAAGCCCGAAAATTTCTTTCGGAAAACAAGATCGAAGAGGCCTGGAAAGTTTTAACGGTTTAATTTTAAATAAAAAAAGAGTGAATTGCATTCACTCTTTTTTATTTTATTCTTCGTCTTTAATACTTAAATCTTTATTGAGATCAGGATTCAGTTTCAGATATTTCTGGTTCTGTTTATTCCTGAATCGGATATTGAGCATTTCTACCGCCAAACTGAAGGCTAAACATGAATAAATGATGTTTTTACTCACATGCTGGTGGATTCCTTCTGCTACCAACATTACTCCAATTACCACAAGGAACGCCAGGGCGAGCATCTGCAGACTCGGATATTTATTAATGATGGCAGAAATTGGTCCGGCAAATGCCATCATAATTCCAATAGAAATCACCACCGCGATAATCATCAGTAAAACGTTATCAACCAAACCGATAGCCGTTAAAATAGAATCTAAAGAGAACACCATATCGATTAGGATAATCTGAAGAATCACCATCGTCATTAGACTTGATGCGCCTGATTTTGGTTTTGGTACTTCGTCGTGTCCGGACATTTTTCCGTGGATTTCGAACGTACTTTTTGCGATAAGGAAAATACCTCCGCCCAACAGAATAATATCTTTCCAGCTCAGTGCCAATGGCAGCTCGCTTCCAGGCTCGTTAAACCATTCCAGCGTGAGCACCGGCTCTTTCAGTCCGATAATCCAGTTGATCATAAGCAGCAGTACTACACGGAAAATCATTGCAAATGCAAGTCCCAGGTTTCTGGCAAAACGCTGTTTTTCTTTCGGCAGTTTGTCGGAAATAATTGAAATAAAGATAATATTGTCGACGCCCAGTACAATTTCAAGAAAAGTAAGGGTAAGAAGACTGACCCAAACTTGTGGATCGGCAAAATTCGGCAAATCGATAACTGATAAAAATTCCATTGTTTAATTTTTGGTGGTTAAAAATACATCTTTTTTCTAAAAACTTTATTTAAAATTTTCGCAGATAAATGTAATGGAACGCAACACCGCATTATCGAGATCTGGCGGTAAATTATCAGATTGCCATGGCTCTTTTGCACCAAATGTATGGTTTGCACCATCAATGATATAAAGTTCAGAATCTTTGCACCAATCATTGAGCAAAAACGCCTCCTTATCTTTCACCGCTTCATCTTCAGTACCCTGAATAATGAGTACAGATTTTTGCAAATGCTGCGCGCAATACTGAATGGTAAACCGTTCCTCGTTTTGCTTAAAATCTTCGTAAAACTGGTAATAGTGAGGCATTTGCTGCTTGGTTCTTGTATTTTCTGAATACATGACGCCGGAATTTTTCCAACTCTCCAGACGCTCGCCTGAAGGAAACCTGTAGTTGAAATTACTTACTCCCGCCAACGTTATCAAAACCCTGATTCTATCGTCTTCGTAAGCTTTGATGAGTGAAATTCCCCCACCGCGGCTATGTCCTATAATGGTAATTTTACTGAAATCAACCGACGGATGTTCTGAAAAGTACGCCAAAAGCGCATCAAGATCCGACATTTCTTTGGAGAAATTATTATATCCAAAAGCTTCCAGATCATCAAATTCTGTAGGGTTTTCCACAGTGGTTCCGTTGTGCGAAAAATTGAATTTAACAAAGAAAAATCCGGCTTCGGCAAATTTATTCGCCATCAAATCCCAGGCGCCCCAGTCTTTATAACCTTTGTAACCATGAACAAAAATTACCAACGGAAGTTTTTCTTTCCCTTCAGGATAAAAAGCATCTGCAAGAAAATCGCGTGTTTCCGGATTCTTAATGCGAATATTTTTCTGAATATTTATTTTCATGAGATTGAGGTTAAGGTTGAGGTTGAGATTTTCAAATTTAGTTATTTTGAGTGAGTGTTTCCAGATTGGGTCTGGTTTCGCGTGAGCGATGGTAGTGGAAATCCTTTTATTGGGCGGCGGCGAAGCCGCCGCCCAATAAAAGATTGTAGCGGACGTAGCGACCCGCGCAGCTGCAAACGCGCAGGCGAGGGACACGCCCAAAAAAAATCACCCAAATTAATGAGTGATTTTAAATATATTACCAGATTTTAATTCTTTCTTCCGGCGCTTTATAGAGTTTGTCTCCTGGCTTCACATCGAACGCTTTGTAAAAAGAGTCCTGATTAACCAAAGGTCCAAAGGCCCTGAAATAACCCGGCGAGTGCGGATCGGTTTTCACCTGATTTACCATATACTGCTCGGTAGATTTGGTTCTCCAAACGGTAGCCCAGCTCATGAAAAATCTTTGATCCTGGGTGAAACCACTGATTAATCCCGGGTTTCCGTGATCTTTCAGATACATCTGCAATGCGGTGTACGCTACGGCAACGCCACCCAAATCACCGATATTCTCTCCGCTGGTAAATTTCCCGTTGATAAAACTTCCTTTTACCGGTTCGTATTTATCGTATTGCGCAGCAAGCTGCCCCACTTTCGCATCAAAGTTCTTACGGTCAGCATCGGTCCACCAGTTGTTAAGGTTTCCGTCGCCATCAAATCTTGATCCGGAATCATCAAAACCGTGAGAGATTTCGTGACCGATTACCGCGCCAATTCCACCAAAATTTACCGCAGGATCTGCTTTGAAATTGAAGAAAGGCGGCTGAAGAATTGCTGCAGGGAATACAATTTCGTTGTTGGAACCGCTGTAATAAGCGTTTACGGTTTGTGGCGACATTCCCCATTCGGTTTTATCAACAGGCTTACCTACTTTGTCTAAATTTTTCGCGTACTGCCATTCTGAAACTTTCTGGAGGTTTGCGTAATACGTTCCGCCGTCGGCAGGCGCGGTTAGCTGAAGCTTTGAATAATCTTTCCAGGTATCCGGGTAAGCGATTTTCACACTGAATTTCGAGAGTTTTTCCTGGGCTTTTACTTTGGTCTCAGCCGACATCCAGTCGAGGTTGGCTATATGATGTTCGAAACCTTTTTTTAGGTAGCTGATATAAGTTTCCATCTGTGCTTTTGCTTCAGCAGGGAAATATTTTTCAACATACAGTTTGCCGAAAGCTTCGCCCAAAGTTCCGTTGATTACGCCCAAACCTCTTTTATCCATGGATCTTTGCTCTTTCTGACCCTGTAAATATTTTGAATAGAAGTTAAAGTTGATGTCATCAAGCTTCTGATCCAGATTGCTCGCGTTTCCGGCAACCAGTCTTGCTTTCATGTACTCCTTAATCAAAGGAAGCGTTCGCTCATTCATCCAGGAATCCATAGTCTGAAGGTATTTCAGCTCGCTTACGATTACCTTATCGGTATTTACGCCGGCTTTTTTAAGATAATCAGCAAGGTTGATATTTTTTACCAAAGACGGAAGTTCTGCAACTGTTTTAGGATTATAACGAAGGTTTGCATCGCGGTTTTGCTCGTTGGTCAACAGGTTTCCGGCAAGCTGTTTTTCGAAAGCAACAACTCTTTGTGCAGTTTGGTCCGCATTTTTATATCCTAAAACCGTGAAAAGCTGCGCTACATAATTTTTGTACTCGTTGAGCGTTTTGGTGTTGGCTTCGTTTTCTTTCTGATAATAATCTCTACCTAAACCGAGACTTGGACCGCCAAAATAAACGGCATTCATTTTAGAATTTTTCAAATCTGCACCTACACGCCATGCGTATAAAGGATTGTCGCCGGTTTTTGTTGCTTCGATTAGATATTTCTGTAAATCTGCAATCGTTTTCAGTTGATCGATTTTGGCAAGATCAGCTTTAATTGGGGAGATTCCATCGGCATTTCTCTTGTCCCAGTTCATGAAAGTGCCGTAAAGTGCCTGAATTTTCTGGCCTTCAGAGCCCTGAGCAAATTTCTCAGTCAATATTTTATTTAAAATTTCTAAAGACGCCACATCTACATCTTCTCGAAGGGCATTGAAACTTCCCCAACTTGCTTTATCGGATGGTATTTCTGCAGTTTTCACCCAGTTTCCGTTCACATAGCTGAAGAAATCATCCTGAGCACGAACTGAAGTGTCCATATAAGAAAGATTAAGACCTTCTTCTTTTACAGGTTCTGCTTTCACAACTGCCTGCTCTTTTGGTTGCTCGGTAGTCGAATCAGCTGATTTTGTGGTTCCGCACGAATTAAGGAAAACAATTCCCGAAAATGCCAGTGCGCTTATCGTTATTCTCTTCATAGATAAATATATTTCTTTGTTAAGTCGTAACCATTAACAAATTGTTACAAAAGCGCTGAAATCTCAGCAGATTTGTTTAGTGAAAATTAATTTTTCCACCAATTATGTTTTTTACTTTCCGGTCTTCCGGATCACCATAAATTTCAATAATTCCACCGGCTCTTGTGGTTGCATTTACTGACCCTGAGACATTTACTTCGGCAAGTCCACCTGCATTTGCGGTAACTTTTGTATTTTTCGACTCGGTGTTTTTACCATAATATTTTCCACCAGAGTTTACCACAACATCCTGATTATCGGCAGTTCCTGAAATTTTTATTTCTCCGCCGGAATTGGTTTTAATGTTGAGTTTTGATGCATCAATATTGAGATTTATTTTTGAACCCTCATTTGAAGTTAAAGAAAGCATATTGGCATCCAATTCATCGGTTGAGGAAATCGTGGAACCCTGGCTTGCCTGAATATCATTCAGTTTTTCATAAAAAACCTTTACCGAAATCTGATCACCTGACAGAATTTTAGCCGGAGAAAGTTTAATTTTCAGCTCCCCATTTTTGTTAACGGTCTCAATATCCGGATCGTTATTTTCAGTTTCCACCTTGCTTTGATTGGATGAAATAAGTGTAACATTTATTTTGTTATACACCTTCAGTGACGAAAAATCACCCACATTTCTTGTTGATTGTGCAAATGCCAACTGACATGCTACAAGCATTAAGCTTCCTAATATTTTCTTCATAATGATATAGATTTACTTCTGACAAACGTTTTCAGAAGATATTTATTCTGATCCCTGTATAAATTTTTATACTTTCTGTTTTACAAGAATTTCTACCAAATCCTGCAGAACACGCTGCGAAACGAAATTCGCAAAATCATTCCGCTCAAAATGAGGGAGATAAAGGCGGTTTGATTTCTCAAAATCATTTACCCTGATGGAATAAAAGACCGTTCCTATTTCGTTATTAAAATCATCGCTGTTCGGACCGGCAACCCCGGTGGTAGATAGTGCAATATTGGTTTTAAACAATTTCTGGCAGCCCAAACTCATTTCCTGCGCCACTTCTTCAGAAACCACGGTTTTCTTTAGAATTGTTTGTTCTGAAACGCCGAGAATTTCTATTTTTTTGTGGTAATCATAAGGAATTATACCGCCCAGAAAATATTCTGAACTTCCGGAAACTGAAGTAATCAATCGGGAAAGTTCGCCACCCGTACAACTTTCTGCAACACTTAGCGTGAGTTTCGTTTGCAAAAGAATCTCTTTCAATATTTCCTGAATATCATTTCCGTCCCAGGATATTACTTTTTCACCGATTAATGGTTTCAGTTTCTCAACCTCATCGTTTAACTGGTTTTCAATTTCCTGTAAGTCGCTTCCTACAGCTGTTAATCTCAGCTTAATACGGTTACCAACGGGCAGATAAGAAAGCGCGATGTTGGCAGGCAAGGAAAGTTCCCACTCTTCAATCGTTAAAGAGAGCAGACTTTCAGGAAAATCAACCACCGAAATAATGCGTGTAGCGATGTGATTTAAAGAGAATTTATCTTTTATGTATGGAATTATTTTATGATTTATCAAAGGTTTTACTTCGTAGGGAACGCCTGGAAGACAAATGGCAATTTTCCCCTTTTCTTCAATCATCTGGCAGGGCGCAGTTCCGTTTTCATTCTGAAAAATATGCGCTTTCGACAAAACAACCGCCTGATTTTTATTGATTTCCAGAAGATGTTCACGTTTTCTTTTGATCATGAGTTTTTTCAGATGCTCAAAAGTTTCTTCATCCAGTCTCAGTTCATCATTAAAAAATTCTGCGAACGCCGTTTTGGTTCGGTCATCTTTTGTCGGACCCAAACCGCCGGTGGTAATGATAAGATCAGCCAGTTCGAAACCGGATTTCAATGTATTGACGATCGTTTTAACCTCATCAGGAATCGTAAAAATCTGTACCACAGGAATACCGATGCTTTTGAGTTGATTCGCAATAAAATTGGAATTGGTATCGATGGTGTTTCCTGATAAAATTTCGTCGCCGATGGTGATGAGAACTGCTTTCATAAATAATTTTGAAAGCATAAAATTACTGATTTATCTACGGATAATCATTATAAAAAATCGGAACTGCTCTTTATCAGGTACAAAAAAAACGGGCCGAAACCCGTTATATTTACTTATGAATTATTCTTTTAATCCTGTTTGGTCCAAACTAAATCTTCAGTTTTATAACCTAAACTTTTAGCTTTTGACAGAAAACGCTGTTTTATATCTTCAGGAATGGTTTTTTCGCGCGACAGAATCCAGAGATAATCCAGATTATTTCCCGCGACCAACGCGTAACGGTAATTTTCATCAAGATCGATCACATTATAACCTGCCCAGATAGGTTTGAAAAACGATACTTTCAGACGCGCAGTTTTTTCATCTTCTACAAAACGGGCTTCGCCTATACTTTCTTTCCATTCTTTTTTTACATAATTGTAACCTTTGTTATCCACTTTGATGTGGCCGTTTTCTTTCATAGAATATTCTGCGGTAACCTGCTCCATATTTTTTTCCCATTTGAAATCAAGTCTTGCGATTTCGTACCATTTACCAAGATATTTTTCCTTTTCAAAATTATTGACGGCAACAGCTCCATCAGGAATTTTTACTGAACATGAATTAAGAATCATTAAACCTAAAATCCCTAAAGATACTGGGATTACAATTTTAGTCAGCTTTTTCATACTACTTTATTTTTTTCCTTCATAATCAAATATAATGCCTTTGGAAAAAACGATATGCTTAAAGTTTCCTTTTAAAGTCTGTGTATCTAAACCTGTAAATTTGCTGAAAGCTGGCAATATCAGTTGGCTTTCCGAAACAGCATAACACGGAAGTTTAATAGCTTGCCGGGCTTTACCCTGAAAAATTACGCCGGGATGAATGTGGCCTGAAACTGTAAATGTTGTCCCGATATTTTCAGGTTCGTGTACGAAACGGAATGGCTGAATTTCCAAGGAATTTTCTACAGTATCTATACAGTAATCGTCGTAGATTTGTTTTGAAATCCTGTCGTGATTGCCTTTGATTAAAGTAATTTTAAGATCTGGGAAACGGTTTCGCCATTCGCAGAAAATTTCAAGATCGCTGTTGTGTCCGGCATGAAAAAGATCGCCGACGATGAGAAGATGCTGAACCTCAAAAAAAGAAATCAAACTCTCGAGAACCGCTAAATCATCAAGTAAAATCTGCGAAGAAATGGCGATACCGCTTTTTCTGAAATGCGCGGATTTACCGACATGCAGATCGCTGATTATCATGATTTTCCGGCTTTCCCAAAACACCGCTTTTTGGTTGGTGAAAATGAGTTTTTCGTTTTGGATGTTTTTTTCTAAGGTTTTAATCATTTTTTTGTAACACCTGGCTTTTTGAATTCCGTTTTTCAGCTGCTGAAGTTTTTCTTCATCGATTCTTTCTGAAGCCGCAGAATCCGTGAATCCAAATCTTCACTTGTTAAACTCTGGCGCAAACTGTCGACTTTAATCGGAAAACTGAGTGGCGTAAATGCGTTGGCAAATTTGAGGATAATTTTAGAATTTTCAATTCTTTTAAAGGCAATCACCAGTCGGTTTTCGTCGATTTGTTGATTGAAAACCTCTGCATAAGCCTGTTTCAGCAGTAAATTTTCGGGACTGTAATCTTCCAGAACATTAAAAATTAAACCTGAACTCGCCTGTAAACTTTTATTGTTTTTCTGAATTCCGGGATAATTCTGCACCACCATTCCCGAAATTACAGCGATATCACGGAATTTACGTCTTGCCATTTCGGTAGCATTCACACTGCTCATAACATCCTGAATTAAATTTTCTTTGGAGAGGATTTTCTGTAAAACCGCTTCATCGACAGGAATTGGCTGCGAACTCAACAGTTCGAAACCATAATCATTCATTGCCATTGAAAAGGAAATCGGCGTAATTTTCGAAATCCTGAAAGCAATTAAAGCGGCCATTACTTCATGAATCAGCCGGCCTTCAAACGGATACATGAAAAGATGATGACCGTCGCGGGTTTCGATCATTTCTACCAGAAACTCATCGTCTTTCGGGATATGAGAATTCTGCTCCTGACTTACCAGCAAAGGATGCAGAAATTTGAGTTCCTTCTCCGAAGATTTGGCCTGCAGCGAATCGGATAATTTCAGTCTTAAAAAATGGCTTAAATGCGACGTCAGCGGCAATCTTCCGCCAAGATAACTTGGAATAATGGCTTTTCCTTTTGAGTTTCGTACGTAAACGGTCATTTCTTTAATGTGAGAAATCTCAAGAACGCGGCCCGCCAAGATAAATTTATCTTCAGGTTTCAGTCTTGTAATAAAATATTCTTCAATCATCCCGATATAACCGCCGCTCACAAATTTAACTTTCAGCATCGCATCGCTCACAATAACGCCGATATTCATCCGATGAAGCATTGCAATCCGGCGCTGGGTAACTTTATAGATGCCGTTTTCGATGATGACTTTGTGATATTCCTGATAATTTTTCAGCGCGCCTCCTCCCACGGTGATAAACTGCAGTACACTCTGCCATTCCTCAGGAGTAATTTCACTGAAAGCAAATGTCTCTTTAATTCGCTGAAACAACTCTTTCTCCTCAAACCCATCTCCCACCGCCAGGGTCATTAAAAACTGAACGAGAACATCAAAAGGCATTACTACCGGTGTTCTGGGTTCGATGATTTTCTGTTTTACGGCTTCTTTCAACGCTGAAACTTCGATTAATTCCAGCGAATGTGTGGGAACGAAATAGATTTTAGAAGTTTCAAACGGTGAATGTCCGCTTCGGCCGGCACGCTGCAAAAACCGCGCAACTCCTTTACTGGAACCGATCTGAATTACCGTATCCACAGGCTTAAAATCGACTCCCAAATCCAACGATGATGTTGAAATTACAGCTTTTAAATATCCTGAACTTAAATTTTCTTCTATCCATATTCTTAAATCCCGGTCGATGGAACTGTGGTGAATCGCGATTTGGCCGGCAAAATCCGGATATTCTTTGAGCAATAACTGATACCACATTTCTGCCTGACTTCTGGTGTTGGTAAAAACCAAAGTGGTGTTGCTCTGAAGAATTATCGGCACCACTTTATCCACGAGTTTTGCGCCCAAATGCCCTGCCCAAGGAAGAATTTCAACCTCGTCAGGGAAAATAGGGAGAATATCGATTTTCTTTTTTTCTTTCGCAACGACTTTAGTTTTTTTAATGGAATAAGGAATTAAAACTTCCATGGCTTCATCAAGATTGCCGATGGTTGCTGTGATTCCCCAGATTTTAATTTTCTTCTGATAACTTAAAATCTGTGAAAGCGCAAGTTCCACCATGACGCCCCGTTTGGAACCCAAAAGTTCGTGCCATTCGTCGATTGCAACACATTTCAGATTTTTAAAAAAACGTTGGTTATTCTTCTGTGCTAAAAGCAACTGCAAACTTTCTGGTGTAACGATGAGAATTTCGGGCATTTTTTTGGTCTGGGAAGCCCTTTCTTTTTGTGGCGTATCGCCGTTTCTTACAGAAACTTTCCAGTCGAGGCCGATTTCATCAATCGCTTCGGTCATTGCTTTTGCGATGTCTTTTGCAAGCGCGCGCAGCGGCGTAATCCACAACAGCTGAAGACCTTCTCTGTACCGTTCCGGATGGTTTAAAAAATCAATGATTACCGCTAAAAAAACCGAATATGTTTTACCAAAACCTGTTGGAGCAATCACCATTCCGCTGTAATTTCTGCCAAATTTCTGCCAGGTTTCCAGCTGAAAACCGAAAGGCTCGAATCCTTTTCCGGCGAGCCAATTCTGCACTATTTGGTATCCTTGAGATTTCAGAAAATTCTCTGCCATTATTTTATCAGTTTTTTCACTTCTTCAATGTCATCAATTTCATCAGCTTTTTTATCTCGGCGCCATCTTACAATTCTCGGAAAACGGAGGGCTACTCCACTTTTGTGCCGGTTGCTGAATCCGATTCCTTCAAAAGCGATTTCGAAAACCAGTTCCGGTTTCACGGTTCTTACAGGACCGAATTTTTCCAGAGAATTTTTGGTTACAAACCTGCTGACTTCCATGATTTCCTTGTCCGTTAATCCAGAATATGCTTTGGCGATGGTAACCAGCTGGTCATCTTTTTTTACCGCAAAAGTGTAATCGGTGTAGTATCCGCTTCTTCTTCCGCTGCCTTTTTGGGCGTAAATTAAAACGGCGTCGATGGTTAAGGCATCCACTTTCCATTTCCACCAGTCGCCTTTTTTACGGCCGGAATGATAATGGCTGTTTTTCTGTTTCAACATTAAACCTTCGCTGTTATTTTCGCGGGAATTTTCACGGATTGCGATTAAATCGTCCCAGTTTTTAAAAGGAACGCTTCCGGAAATTTTAATATGTTCTACAGGATATGTTTCTAATAAATTTTCAAGAATTTTTCTTCTTTCGGAAAGCGGTTTTTCCCGAAGGTCTTCATCATTAAATTCCAAAATATCGTAGACGAAAACTTTTACAGGTATTTCGCGGAGCATTTTCGGGGTGATGGTTTTCCGGTTGAGACGTTTCTGAAGTTCATTAAAATTTAAAACCTCATCATCATTTACCGCCAAAATTTCGCCGTCAAGGACAAAATTCCCGGGAATATGCTCCAGCGCGGTAACCAATTCCGGAAACTGCGGCGTGACCAGTTCTTCGCCCCGTGACCAGATAAAAATTTCGGTATTTCTTTTAATGAGCTGTCCGCGGATTCCGTCCCATTTGTATTCAGCCTGCCATTCTTCAGGCTTGCCCAGTTCCTGCGTTTCTTTTTCCAACGGATATGCCAGGCAAAAAGGATAAGGCTTTGAATTATCTGGGTTGATATTGGTGCCCGTAATTAAATCATCGAAATTCATCTCATCCACATTCCATTTTCCCATAATACTGTGCATCAACTGGCTTGAATCAATGTCTGAATATTTTGACAGCGCAGTAATCAGAAGCTTTTTTGAGACGCCGATCCTGAAACTTCCGCCAATTAGTTTATTGAAAATGAAACGTTCGGTATAATCCAACCCATTCCAGGATTCCGTTACATATCTTTTCTTTTCTTCGTCGGTTTGGTCTTTCAGATGAATAAGTTCTGTCATCCATTGCGAAAGTGATTTTTGAATATCGTTTTCCGGCGGCGGTAAAATCAGGGAAAGTGTTTCTCCCAAGTCGCCGACTGACGAATAACTTTCTAAAAAAAGCCATTCCGGTAGCTGAATGATTTCCAACGCCCACTGCTTCAGAAGATTTGTATTGACGGGTCTTTTCGGCCGTTTTCCCGTGAAAAGGGCAAGAAACCAGAGTTTATCATTTTCAGGCGCGGTATTCAGATAATGAACCATCGCATCAATCTTCGCGTTGGTTTTGTTGGTGCTTTCCAGGGTTGATATGAGTTCTGCGAAATGTTTCATTTTGTATCCTGTTCTTCGGAATTTATCGTTTCGTCCGCTTCATCGTCGCCAAAATTGGTTTTCACTTCGTACGCTTCAATACCAAGTTCATTCAAATATTTTGAAAAAACTGCAGTTTGTCCGTGGGTGACATGCACTTTTTCTGCGCCCGTAGCTTTTACCGTCGCTAAAAGCCCGGACCAGTCGGCATGGTCGGAAATTGCAAAGCCGGCATCGGCAGAACGCCATCTTCTGGAACCGCGCACCTGCATCCAGCCGGAACACAACCCTGTCGCACGGTTCGGAATTTTCCGGATCATATTGGAATCGAGTAACGCAGGTGGAACAATGACGATTTCGCCGTTAATTTTTTTTAAATCATCATTAAAATAAACTGTTTCGTACTCTGGCAAACCGATTCCTACAGACTCAATGGCTTCATTGATTTTCGAAATTGAACTGTGGACGAATATTTTTCCGCTGCCTTCTATTGCTTTCATAATCCGCTGCGCTTTTCCCAAAGAATACCCGATAAAGACAGATGTTTTTCCCTGTTCGCGGTTCTTTTCATGCCATGTTCTCATCTGTTCTGCATACTGTTCCGGAGAAAGCCAGTTGTAAATGGGTAATCCAAATGTACTTTCGGTAATAAATTCGTTGCATTGTACCACTTCGAAAGGGGTAGAAAGCCCATCATCCTGAACTTTATAATCACCGGAAAAAACGGCAACATAACCTTTATATTCCATACGGATTTGGGAGGAACCTACGATATGCCCTGCCGGAAAAAAAGATACTTTAACACCATTGATTACCATTTCTTCATTATAACCCAAAGACTGAACCTCGATATCAGGACCAATGCGGTGTTGAAGAATCGGTTTTGTAAAATGATGGCAAAGGTATTTTTTCATTCCCCATTTTGCGTGATCACCATGCCCGTGAGAAATCACAGCCAAATCTACCGGCCGCCACGGGTCGAGATAAAATTTTCCGGGGATACAGTAAATCCCTTTATTGGTGAATTCGATGATCTTCAAAACAATGTTATTAAATTATCTTCCAAATTTGAAATATTCTTTTAATTGATGGTTTTCTTTTTTCATAAAAGCGGAAGCCATTTCCATTCCGGTCACAGAAAATGTAATGCCATTACCGCCAAAACCCAGTACGAAATAAGAATTCTTGAACTTTTCGTGCTCACCGATGTAAGGCAAACCGTCTTTGGTTTCGCCGAAAGTTCCGGCCCAGGTAAAATCGGTATAAAACTGATATTCAGGTAGAACTTTTTTCAAATTGCGGAGAATTTCCTTTTCTTTTTTGTCTAAAAGTGCGTCGCGTTTCTCCGGGTTCTGAAAATCTTCGTCCCCACCGCCAATTAAAAGCCTGCCGTCGTCAGTCGTCCGCATATAAAGATAAGGTTCATCGGTATTCCAGAAGAGCATTTTATTTAGGCTTGCAGGAAGTGAATCTTCTCTTTCCGAAACGATTGCAAACGTACTTTTAAGCTGAACAAAATCTTCTTTAATTAAGTTTTTGCTTTCGTAACCGATGCAGTAAATTATTTTTTTGGTAGTGATTTTAATATTCTCTGCCGTGAAAACTTCATTGTAACCGGAATGATATTTCACCGTTTTCATTTCTGTTTTGTCAAAAATTTTCAATCCTCTTTTTTCATTGAATTGCAGCAGTTCATGCGCGAAAATAAAAGCATCAATGCTTGCTCCCTGGTCCGACAATATGCCTCCATAAGTTTTCTGGAAGCCGAATTTTTCCTGAATTTCTTCCGCTTCCAGCCATTTTACATTAAATCCTGCAAACTTCCGCGCGTCGAATTCTTTTGTAAGCCATGAAACATCCTTTTTTTTGGAGGCAAAATACAATGATTTTTTCCTTTGAAAACCTGCGGTAGATTTTATTTCTACAGCAATTTTCTCAAGATCGTCAATTGATTTTGCACAGGCTTTATAACTTTCAACAGCCCCTTTTTCACCGATCATTTCCGAGAGTTCATAAAGCGGAACATCGATCTCATATTGCAGCATTGATGTCGTGGCAGAAGTGCTTCCGTTGGCAATTTCGCGTTTATCAATTAAAATAGTTTTGTAACCGTCTTTTACCATCTGGTGGGCGATTAAACTGCCTGTAATGCCGCCGCCAACAATAAGCACATCACAGCTTTCATCGGATTTCAGAGATGGATAAGATTGTAAAATTCCGTTTTTTACGAGCCAGAAAGGTTCATTAGATTTAAGATCCATACCGTTTATTATTTTGCCAACCGAATCAAAAACTGCGCCTTCTTCTGGAGCCATCATGTCGGATGATGGAAGTCTTTATTTAAGAAAGTTTAACAATGGCTTAATAAATATTTACACGGTGATGGTTCAATTCTTGTTTAAAAACCGGCGACAAACATTCTCGGAAACAAACGGACAGTTCGTTGTAGCCCCGATGGAAGTGGAAATCCTTTTATTGCAAAACCCACTTGTTCATTAACATACTGCCATACAATAAAAGATTGTAACGTACAGCGGGTCGGGTCCGGTAAGAATACGGTATTTGTTGCTCCTAAAAAATACACCAAATAACATTAAAAAATACGATTATGTCAACAGAAAATTTAACCCAAACAGAAGCGATAAAAAAACTGAAAGAGCTTTCCGAAAAAGCAGGAACATGCATGTTCTGCACAGATTTAACGACGCTTCCCATCGCTGCAAGACCCATGAGTCTGCGCGAGACTGACGAAGAGGGAAATCTTTGGTTCCTGAGCAGTTCTGACAGTAATAAGAATTTCGAAATCGCCGAAGACAACCGTGTTCAGCTGCTTTTTATGAATAACAGCGATTACGAATATCTTTCGGTTTTCGGGAAAGCATACGTTTATAAAGACCGCGCTACCATTGAAGAAAAATGGAGCCGCATCGCAAATGCTTGGTTTGAAGAAGGTAAAGACGACCTAAAAGTTTCGGTAATACGGGTTGCACCAGATGAAACGTATTACTGGGATACGAAAGCGGGAAAATTAGTTTCGTTTGTGACTTTTGCCGCAGCAGCTCTTACAGGTATAAAAACCGATAACAGCGACGGTGTAGAAGGAAACTTGCATGTATAACACTAAACAAAATATATTATTATGAAACCAGACTTAGGGATAAAGGAGAAAGACTTAACAGAAATTAATGATTTATTAAATCATGTATTGGCAGATGGAAATGTACTCTATATAAAACTGAGAAAATTTCACTGGAATCTTTCCGGAGACAATTTTATGGAACTTCACAAACTTTTTGAAGAACAATATGATGCTGTTGCTGAAGCTATAGATGAAGTTGCAGAGAGAATTAGCACTTTAGGCGGAGTTGCAATCGGCACCACCTCAGAGTTTGCGGAGCTTTCTTTACTCATTGAAAATCCGGGCAAAATCCCGACCAATCAGGAAATGATTAAGGAACTGGTAAATGACCACGAAACGATTGTAAAATCCTTAAGAAAGTTTGTGGACGACACCGAAGAAAAATATGGTGACAAAGGAACATCGGATTTCTTAACCGGTTTGATGCAGACCCACGAAAAAATGGCCTGGAAACTGCGAAAATATTTTAAAGGATCTTAAAACGTTTCTGATATTTAAAAAAAGCTCCGGCAGAACTTTGCTGTACCGGAGCTTTTTATTGAAAGAATATTCACTTCAAAACCTCAGCAAGAAAAGTTTTCATCTCCTGCCATGATTTCTCATCCGCTTCTTTATTGTAGGCAATCGGAAGATTAAATTTCTTTCCTGTTGCAGTTGCATCCGGATTGGTAAAGGCATGCAGCGCGTTGGGATAATCTATAAATTTATAATCAATCTTCGCACTGTCCATTTCTTTTTTGAAGCCTTCAATTTCTTCTTTTGGAACAAAGGTATCTGCCGCACCGTTCAACACAAGATACTTCACATTATTGTTTTTAGCACGGATTCCGGTTTGCAGATTTCCGTGGAAACTCACTACTCCTTTGAAATCACTGGAAAGCCTGCCCATATTCAGTGCCTGCGCACCGCCAAAGCAATACCCGATAATGGCCATTCTGCTGTAATCTGATTTTTCGGCTAAAATCACCTGATGTTTTGCTGCATCGAACATTCTTCTGGCGTCAACAGGAATATTATAAAAATGCGAAGAAAGCTGCTGCGCTTCTTCAGGAGTTTCCACCACTTTCTGATCGCCGTAATAATCAACACCCACTGCGTAATAACCCAATTCAGCAAGTTGTTTCACTCTGTTTTTTACGTAATCATTAAGTCCCCACCATTCCGGAAGTACAAAAACTACAGGCAATTTCCCTTCAATATCCGGATTATAAGCCGCAAAAGAGCGGTGCGTAACCCCGTTGATTTCAGTTTTCAGTTCTTCAGTCTTAATATTTCCGCTTACTTTTTCTGTGTTTACAGTATTTTCTTTTTTGGTGGCAGTTTTTTCTTTACAGGCAATTGCGAACAGCGAAAGCGAGAGCGCAAGAGTGAGAATTGGGAGTTTCATAATTTATTTTTGTTTAAAAATAATGAAATATTTTGAATGCTTTAATGCGAATAAAAAAAAGCACACCTAAAATGGTGTGCTTAAATATTATTTTGTAATAATTTCTTTTGAAATTAATGAATATGTTTTTCCGCATGATAAGAACTTCTTACCAGCGGCGAACTTTCTACATGTCGGAAGCCTAAACTTCTGGCAAAATCACCAAATTCATTGAATTCTTCAGGAGTGATAAATTTCTTCACCGGCAAATGTTTCTTGGTAGGCTGCAGATATTGACCGATGGTAATCACGTCAACATTGGCGTTTCTGATGTCTTCAATGGTCTGAAAAACTTCATCTCTTTCTTCTCCCAAACCTAGCATTAAGCCGGTTTTCGTACGGTTTTGCCCCGCTTCTTTCATGTAACGCAATACTTCAAGGCTTCTTTCGTATTTCGCCTGAATGCGGACTTCACGCGTGAGCCTTTTGACAGTTTCCATATTATGGGAAATTACTTCCGGAGCTACTTCGATAAGCCGGTCAATATGTTTAGTAATTCCCTGAAAATCCGGAATCAAAGTTTCCATTGTGGTTCCGGGGGAAATTCTTCGTACCGCATTCACGGTTTCTGCCCAAAGAATAGAGCCCATATCTTTCAAATCATCACGGTCTACAGAAGTAAGGACTGCGTGTTTTATTTTCATCAATTTGATCGAGCGCGCCACTTTTTCGGGTTCATCCCAGTTCACATCCAAAGGTTTACCCGTTTTTACGCCGCAGAATCCGCAGCTTCTCGTACAGATGTTCCCCAGAATCATGAAAGTGGCGGTTCCTTCGCCCCAGCATTCGCCCATATTCGGACAGCTGCCGCTCTGGCAAATTGTATTCAGTTTATACTTATCAACCAAAGTACGGAGTTCACGATAATTTTTTCCGGTCGGAAGTTTTACACGGATCCATTTTGGTTTCTGTACTGTGGTATCGATAGTGGCTTGGTTCATTTTTTATAATAAAGTGCAAATTTACGAATTAAGAAATTGGTTTTATCAATCCTCGAATTCTTTGTTTTTTAATAATGCTGCCAGAACTTTCTTGGCCCTCATAATCCTTACTTTGGTATTGGCAACGGTTAAACTGAGTTCTTCAGCAATTTCTTTAATGCTTTTTTCCTCGAAAAATCTCAAGCGGATAATCTCCTGATAATTGGAATCCAGGCTTTCGATGATGGTAATAATTTGCTTCTGATCTTCTTCGGAAATTAAAAGTTCCTCGGGTGAGAGCGCAAACTGATTCTTAAAACCATCAAAACTCTCCACAGAATCTTCGTTTTCACGGTTTTTTTTGCGCCAGTAATCGATCACTGTATTCTGCGCAATGGTAAGAATCCATGTTTTGAACTGAAAATTAGGATCGTACAGATCGAGTTTTGCAAGAACTTTGGAAAAAACTGAAACCGTAAGTTCATCGGCAACATTTTCGTCCTGAACTTTCTTCATCACAAAACTGAAAACATCCACCCAATAAGAATTAATGAGCTTAGTCTGCGATTTCTGGTTTTTCTTCTTCGCAAGCGAAATCAGGGATAGAAGTTCGGTTTTGTTCATTGGGAAACAAAGATAATGAAATTATTGCCCCGAATATATGGTTGAAAATCAGTGGTGAATTTTAGGTGATTAATTTTAAAATCCTTACTTTGCATCACCCAAAAATATACGATATGAAAGCCAAGAAAAAATATAAAAAACAGATTCTTAATTCTTTGAAAGACATGGCACACGCCGAATATTCGATGCTTGAAACAATGACGAATCTGATGCTTCTGAAGGAAATGAAAGAACGCAATATTTCATTCAAAAAAGGAGATACTTTTTCTTTTGAAGACAATATTTTCGATTACAGCGAAGACAAAAACATCCGCAGGATTGCCAAACTGAGAAAGAAAATGCTTAAAACCATGAATAAACTTGTGGAGAAAGGCAATTTCAAAGATAAAGAGATTGAATTTCTGGCGTAGTATCAGCGTGTAAGTGCAATTATTTTTTCAGCTTCGGGTGATGCTTCTGCATTGACAGAAAATATAATCTTATAGCACGATTCTTCCCTTTTTACGGTTCCGTCGAGCTGCTGCACCATGGCATCTAAAATAAAGCTTCTCAAATTTATGTTTATACAAGACATTCAGCGTTTCATTAAGCTGAAATCCTACGAGACTTAAAGTGACAGCCAAATTATTTTTAATACGGTGATAATTTTCAGGTTTGAGCTGCGGGTAATTTCGAAAGCTGAATTCGGCTGTATTTAATTCATCACTGCAGCTTTCCCGGTTCATTCCGGTTTCAAAAATCAGGGCACGCTGAAGATGGGTCCGCAACTTCAGATCGACAGGTAGATTGGGCTTAAAAGTATCTTTTAAGACCTGGCGAAAGCTTCATCAACAAGCGCCAGTTCATTGACGATTTCCATTTTAATGACTTCGACTTCTGTTTTTAGTATGGGATTTAAATGGTGATAATTTTCATTAATAAGCGTTAATGTTTCCTTGATTTGCGTATGAGAAACCTTCTGTTCTATACTGGTTTTCAATCTTCTATAATCGTTCTGCCCGAAAGCAAACGAATAAAAAAGAACCACCAACAGAAGACTGTAAATTTTTATCATCACACCAATCTACTCATTCTATTATAAAATTTCAGTAACTTTAAAAATATTTTTTAAAGCAATATTTATGAAATTCGGACAAGTTGAAGATCCTTCAAATATCGATTTTAGTCTTCCTAAAGATCATCAGAAAACGGCAGAAATCCTAAAAAAATCTAAATCTAAAAAGTTGGATATTTCCGTAGGCTGCGCAAAATGGAATAAAACCGACCTCAAAGGATTCTATCCAAAAGGCACCAAAGACGAACTTACCTATTATGGAACGCAATTTAATTCCATTGAACTTAATGCAACATTTTACGGAATGCCAAGCCCAGAACAGGTAAAGACCTGGAAAGAAAAAACACCGGCAGATTTTAAATTTTTTCCAAAAATAACCAATACGGTTTCACATTTCCGAAGATTGCTGAATATTACTGATGTTGTAACGCAGTTTGCAACAGCGGTTTTAAATTTTGATGAAAAATTGGGGATGGTTTTCCTGCAGCTTCATGATAATTTCAAACCAAAAGATTACGAAAGACTCGAAAAATTTATTCAGGATTGGCCGAAAGAGGTTCCGCTGGCAATAGAACTCCGTAATAACGAATGGTTTACTGATGAAGAAATTTTCAATAAAACCTGCGAACTTTTTGAAAAGCACCACATCACAAATATCATTGTAGATACCGCAGGACGGCGAGATATGCTACACATGAGGCTTACCACTCCGGTGGCATTTATCCGTTATGTAGGAGCCAATGCTGAAAGTGACTATACAAGACTCGACGATTGGATCGAGAGAATCAAAATATGGAAGGAAAAAGGTCTGGAAAAACTCTATTTCTTTGTTCACCAGAACATTGAAAAAGCTTCGCCGCTGCTTTCCGCGTATTTTATTGAAAATTTAAATAAAGAATTTGGGACCTCAATTCATATCCCGGAAATGGCAGAGGTGAAAAATAAATTTTAAAAAACAAAAAAGCCTCAGAAAATTCTGAGGCTTTTTATCTAAACTATTTTTGTTTAAGCTTCACAACTCGAGCAGGTTACAAAATTCACCATCATTTCCTTGGAAACAGACGAACTTCTTTGGTAATACAAAGTTTTTACGCCTTTTTTCCAGGCTTCGATGTAAAGGTAGTTGACGTCTTTTACCGGCATGGTTGATGGAATCTGCAAATTCAGAGATTGTGCCTGATCGATATACTGCTGTCTTTGCGCTGCCTGAGAAATAATTTCCATCGGAGAAATTTCTCTGAACGTTTTGAAAACTGCTTTTTCTTCTTCAGTAAGCTCATTTAAATGCTGTACAGAACCGTGATTCAGCATGATTGTTCTCCACGTTTCCTCGTTATCGAGACCTTTTTCCTGAAGGAGTTTTGCCAAATATTTGTTTTTACGCATGAAATTTCCTTTTGCCAATCCTGCCTTGTAATAATTCGAAGCAAAAGGCTCAATTCCAGGGGAAGTCTGACCCAAAATCGCAGAGCTTGAAGTGGTAGGAGCAATCGCCATGGTGGTGGTATTCCGCATTCCGTAACCTTTCAGCAATTCCGGTTCGCCATAAATATTGGCCAGTTCCTGTGATGCCGCAATCGACTGTTCTTTAATCTGTCTGAAAGCCCTTGCGTTAAACTGTGTCGCTTCAAAACTTTCAAACGGAATCATGTTTTTCTGCAGATAAGAATGATAACCCAAAACGCCCAACCCAAGCGCTCTGTGGCGTAAAGCGAAGTTTCTGGCTCCTGTGAGGTAATAATTCCCTTCAGTTTTTTCAATAAATTCAGATAAAACCGCATCAAGGAAATAAATGGCCAGTTTTACGGCGTCGGTATCTTTCCATTCGTCGTATAATTCGAGGTTCATCGAAGACAGACAGCAGATAAAAGATTCTTCCTTGGAAGACGGCAGCATAATTTCCGAGCAAAGGTTACTCGCATTGATGGTCATTCCCAAATCTTTGTAAACCTGAGGCTTGTTTCTATTCACATTATCGGAAAAAAGAATATACGGCAAACCTTTCTGCTGACGGCTTTCCAGAACGCGCGCCCAGATTTTTCGTTTTTCGATATCGCCATCAATCATATCCTGCATCCAGTAATCAGGCACACAGATTCCCGTAAAAAGGTTCTGAATCGGGCTTCCGATATCTTTAATAGAAAGAAATTCTTCAATATCACCGTGATCTATATCCAGATAAGCGGCAAAAGCTCCACGTCGGACACCGCCCTGCGAAACCACGTCCATCGCGGTATCATAAAGTTTCATGAAAGAAACAGCACCGGAGGATTTTCCGTTGTCGGTTACGGCAGTTCCACGGTTTCTCAGTTCCCCGAAATAACCGGAAGTTCCGCCTCCAATTTTCGTCTGCATGATGACTTCTCCCAGTTTGTGGGTAATTCCTTCGATATTATCCGGAACATGAACGTTGAAACATGAAATCGGCAAACCGCGCTGGGTTCCCATATTCGCCCAAACCGGCGAGGAAAAACTGATCCAGCCTTTGGTTATCATTTCTTCGAAAGCCGGCTGAAGTTCAGGTTTGTATAATCTTTTGGCTGCGGCAGTGGTAATTCTTTCGATGGCACCTTTTACGGTTTCGCCTTTCAAAAGGTAACCGCGGTTCAGCATTTGTTCGGACTCTTCGTTGAGCCACCAGATATTTGTATTTTCTTCCATTTGTATGCTTTTTGGCAGTTGGCTTTTGCTTTCTGCGTTATTAATTTTCTATTTTCAGGAGCAACCCGATTTCCGCTTTTTTCAAAACCTGTCCCGCTTTTCGCTGTATCTTTTTTGTTGATTTCGGCTCCGCTCAATCACCAAAAAAGGATGCCGCTGCAATCGGGGCTAAAAGTTCTGTCGTTTTTATTTCGAAGGTTTTCAGCATAAAATAGGTTTTGGCTAAAGCCGATTATGCTTTCTTCGACATAAACGGGCTAAAGCCCGTTGTATTGATAATAATTAGCTGTACTGACGCTCGCTTCGCTCGCGCCACTCAACTTAGAACAAGTCGTTCTCCGTAATACTCTTGTCATGCTTGGTGTAATCTACCGGTCTTTTCGCAAAAAAATCATCCATTGAATTGGCGAAAACTTCCTCTTCAAACCAAATCATTGGTCGGTACTGTTCCGGAGAAATGTTGTAGCGGGTTTTCATGCCGATTTTCTTCAGACTGTCGTCTACGCGGTATTTCATAAAGTTCAGCAGATCTTCTTTCGTGAAATTATCGATTTCGCCGAGTTCGAAAATCCAGTCCAGAATTTCTTCTTCCACGGTAATCGAATGATCAACCAGCGTGTAGATATCTTCAATATCAGAATCTGTTAGTAATTCCGGCTGTTCTTCACGGATTTTGTTGATCAGATAAATTCCTGCATTGGCGTGAATCTGTTCGTCAACGGAAGTCCACGCGATAATGTTGCTTACATTTTTCATGTAACCTTTGAATCTTGTGAACGACAAAATAATCGCAAACTGTGAGAAAAGAGATACGTTTTCGATCAGGATACTGAAAAGCAGAAGCGACGAAACATATTCTTTCGGCGTGGTGGAATTGGCATGCCTTAAAACGTTCGAAAGAAAATCGATTCTCTTTTTAATCGCAGGAATCTCGACAACTTTTGAAAATTCGTCGTTATATCCCAACACTTCCAGCAATCTTGAATACGCTTCAGAGTGGCGGAATTCACATTCTGCAAAAGTAGAACCCAAACCGTTGAGTTCTGGTTTCGGCATGTGGTTATAAAGATTTCCCCAGAAAGTTTTTACAGAAACTTCGATCTGGGCAATCGCTAAAAGAGCGTTTTTAATAGCGTTTTTTTCATGGGGCTCAAGCTGCGAGTGAAAATCCTGTACATCTGCCGTAAAATCTACCTCAGAATGCACCCAAAATGATTTGTTAATCGCTTCTACGAACTGCAAAACCTCCGGATATTCAAATGGTTTGTAACTTACTCTTTTATCAAAAATCCCCATAACGTATTGTATTTTAAAAATTGATCAATTTAAGGCTCAGGAAACATTTCAATCCCAATCAACTTACTGCTTTACAGCTAATTGATTTATTTATTGGGCTTTAAAACTTAGATATTGTTTCCGGTAAGCGTGAACCACAAAAGTAGAGAATTGAATGTGATATTAAAAGCGATAAAAATTAAATCTCTGACTTTAAGCAGTAAAAGTTTTCCACAATCACACAGACCTCGCACTGCTACCTATTTTGCCGGGAACAACAAGACAAACACGACATCAACAGTCTTTTTTCATTAAACACATGCCTGAAAACATCTTATAACAAATACATATTTATTAAACATATGGTTTATAAAAAACAAAACCACAGTTGTAACAAACCGCAGTTTCTATCTACTTATCTTTTAAATAAACTTCTGCGCTCCATGGTAGTAATAAAGGACTTACATAAATCTTACGATACGGGAAAGAGCAAGCTTCATGTTCTGAAAGGAATAAACCTCACCATTGAAGAAGGTGAGTTTGTTTCGATTATGGGAAGTTCGGGTTCCGGAAAATCTACCCTTCTTAATATTATTGGTATTCTGGATGAAAAAGATTCGGGTGTTTACAATCTCGACGGAATCCCTATTGAACATTTATCCGAAGTAAAAGCCGCAGAATATCGGAGCAAATTTCTGGGATTTATCTTCCAGTCGTTCAACCTTATCGGTTACAAAACCGCGCTGGAGAATGTTGCGCTCCCACTCTATTACCAAAATGTCTCCAGAAAAGAACGCAACCAGAAAGCCATGGAATATCTTGAAAAAGTAGGTCTTGCCGAATGGGCCAGTCACCTTCCGAATGAACTTTCAGGCGGACAGAAACAAAGAGTCGCCATTGCACGGGCTTTAATTACAGACCCAAAAATTATTCTTGCCGACGAACCTACCGGAGCGCTGGATTCTAAAACCACTTACGATATTATGAAACTGCTTCAGGAGATCAACCGAAGCGGCAAAACCATCATTGTGGTGACTCACGAACCCGATGTAGCCGCAGAAACCAAAAGAAATGTAATTCTAAAAGACGGAATTATAGAGAGCGATGAGTTTATCACCCAACGTGTTCTCGCTTAAACCAAAATCCTGAACGTTAAATCATATGTTTGATATAGACCGCTGGAGAGAAATTTTTGAATCAATTCGCAGTAATTTATTGCGAACGGTGCTGTCGGGATTTACGGTGGCGTTGGGACTCTACATCTTCATTGTACTTTTCGGAATCGGATCCGGACTTAAAAACGCTTTTACCGAAGGGTTCACCCGTGATGCAGCCAATTTAATCTCAATCTTTAGCGGCAAAACTACAATTGCTTACGGCGGACTTCAGTCGGACCGACAGATCATCCTCAAAAATGATGATTACGAGTTGGCAGTAAGTTCAGATTCCACCAAAGTTGAAAATTCAACTCCCCGATACACAACCAGCATGACCGTGAAATACGGCAAAGAAAGCGGCAGCTACCAGATCAACGGTGCCAACCCCGAAGAAATCATTATTGAAGACCGCAAACTTACGGAAGGCCGGTACCTCAACAGCAGAGATTTAAGCCTCAAACAAAATGTGGCGGTGATCGGAAGAATGGTTCAGCGCGATTTGATAAAAGATGGCGGCGCGATCGGAAAAGATCTCGACATCAACGGAACCTTCTTCAAAGTAATCGGCGTCTTTTCTGATGATGGCGGCGATTTCGAAGAACGCGTTATCACAGTGCCCATCACTACTTTGCAGCAAATGAAGAAAGGTTCGGATACCGTAAGCAACATTTACATTACATACGACAGCAAACTTTCGCCAGATCAGGCGATAAAATACGGAGATCAGCTTCAAAAAGAACTCAAAGCGAAAAATAAAGTTTCGCCGGATGATGAAAACGCAATTATCGTACGGAATAATGCTAAAAACATGGGTGATACCATTCAATTTTTGTTCATTATCACGCTGATTGTAGGTTTCATTGGAATGGGAACTTTGCTCGCCGGTATTATCGGAATCAGCAACATTATGGTGTATATCGTAAAGGAAAGAACGCAGGAAATCGGTGTTAGAAAAGCCATCGGCGCAAAACCAAGCAGTATTGTAGGACTAATTATGCAGGAAAGTGTTGTGATTACAGTAATTTCAGGGATTATAGGTGTTGCTTTAGGCGTAATGTCGCTCGCACTTATTGGCGACAGTTTAGAGAAATATTTCATCAAAGACCCATCCGTGGGCTGGGGAATAATCATTATGGCCTTTATAAGCTTAGTGATTTCCGGGCTTATTGCCGGATTTGTACCCGCGTACCGAGCGAGCAAAATTAAACCTATTGAAGCCTTGAGAGCAGAATAAAAATTAACAAGAAAAGCAAAATGAACATCATTTTCAAAATAGACACTTGGCAAGAAATTTATCATTCCCTCCGGAATAATAAGTTACGAACCTTTCTTACCATGATTGGAGTGGGTTGGGGCATGTTTCTGTTTGTCGCCCTTCTTGGCGCCGCAAAAGGAATGGAAAATGGTTTCGACAAAATATTTTCAGGGTTCGCTACCAACTCCATTTTTCTTTGGGCACAGAACACCACGATTCCGTATGATGGATTTGCGAAAGGCAGAAAAATGAATCTCCATTTAAGCGATCTGGAAATGCTGCCGAGAAAAATTCAGGAGATTGATTATATCTCGCCTCAGAATTCGCGCGGAAATTTCGGAAGTCCGGGCGAAAGCTTTTCACGAAACGGAAAAAAAGCTACTTATACCTTAACCGGAGATTACCCGATCGGAAACAAAATTTCTCAGAAAAAACTCATTTACGGAAGATATATTAATGACGCAGATGTTACAGGAAGCAAAAATGTAATCGTTATTGGTGAAGAGATTTACAAGAACTTTTTCGATGCCAAAAAGAACGAAAATCCACTGGGAAAACTGGTGAATGTGAAAGGGATTTTCTTCCACGTAATTGGAGTTTTCCGTGCAAAACAGGGTGGCGGTCCCGAAAATGACCAGTCGGCATACATCCCGCTTTCCACATTTACAAAAATGTATAACGACGGCGACAAAGTAGGATTCTTTGCCATTGTAAGCAAGCCCGATGCGGATTTGAGTATTGTTGAAGAAAAAGTGAAATCCGAACTCAAACAAAAATATCATGTATCGCCCGAAGACACCAATGCTTTCGGAAGTTTCAACCTTGGGAAAGAATTCAAGAAACTCACCGGATTTTTGACCGGAATGCAGCTTTTAACAATAATCGTGGGAACTTTGACCATCCTGGCAGGGGTTATCGCCATTTCTAATATATTATTAATTACAGTAAAAGAAAGGACCAAAGAAATCGGGATCCGCAGGGCTTTAGGTGCAAAACCCGCGGAAGTACGAAATCAGATTCTGCTGGAAAGTGTTGTAATAACGTTGGTTTCTGGCTTATTAGGATTTATCATAGGGATTTTTTTGCTGATGGTTCTTAATATTTTAACTAAGGATCAGGACAAATTCCCTTTCTATAATCCAACGGTAAATTATCTGGAAGTTTTCGCCGCCATGTCGGTGATGGTGATTCTAGGTTTAATTATCGGAATGATCCCGGCACAAAGAGCGGTGAGAATCCGGCCGATTGAAGCCTTACGTTCTGAATAATTCATTAATAAAAAAGAAAAATATTAAAAAAATAAACTACAATATGAAAAAGAAGTTCACTTTAAAAAAAGGAATTTACATTTTTTTGGGACTGATTTTAGCGGTTGCTTTAATCTCCGGAATCTCTTACCTAATCAAATCAAACAGCAAAGAGAGCGAAACATTCCTCACCAAAAAACCGGTAGTTCAGAATATGGACGATAAAGTGATGGCAACTGGAGATATTGTTCCGCGCGAAGAGATCGAAATTAAACCGAATATGTCGGGAATTATCGATAAAATCCTGGTTGATGAAGGTGATCAGGTCACTGCCGGACAACTTATTGCCACATTAAGAATTGTACCCAGCGTTCAGAACGTGAATGCCGCCCAGCAGGAGATCAATAACGCCAACCTCCAGATTAGCAATGCACGAGCTAATGTAAACAACCAGCAACAGCAGTTTGCCATGCAGCAGAGACTTTATGCGCAAGGTGTAATATCTAAACAGGAATATATTTCTGCTCAGCAGCAACTTCAGTCAATGCAGCAGCAGCTGAGAAATGCCCAGCAGCAACTGCAGACTGCTCAGAAAAACTTGCAAATCGCCAGAACCGGTGCGACTCCCGAACTTGCAGGTTTGGCTACCACACAAATCCGCTCGAAAGCTAATGGAACTGTACTCGAAGTTCCTGTAAAAGTCGGAAGCCAGGTTATTGAAGCAAACTCTTTCAATGCGGGAACAACGATTGCATCCATTGCGGATCTAAATTCACTGATTTTTCAGGGAACCATCGACGAGGCACAGGCCGGAAAACTAAAGGAAGGCATGGAAATGAATGTGGTCATCGGTGCCCTGCAGAACAAAACATTTCCCGGACGCGTTACCATGATTGCGCCAAAAGGTAAAGATGAAAACGGAACGATTAAGTTCCCAATCGAAGGCGATGTTTTCAATAAAACCAACGAATACATCAGAGCCGGTTTTTCTGCCAACGGCGAAATTATCCTCAGTTCGCAGAAAAATGCGCTGCTCCTGGATGAAGCTTTAATTCAGTACGAAAAAGTGAACGGTAACGACAGTCCTTTTGTGGAAGTAAAACAGCCCGATGGGAAATTCAAGAAAGTTAAAGTTAAACTCGGTGCAAGCGACGGAATTAATGTTCAGATTTTATCCGGGCTTACCAAAGATTCTGAAGTGAAAGTATGGAATCCTTCCGACAAAGATAAAGAAGCACTGAAAGCGCAAAAAGAAAAATAAAATCTGAAAACAGTATTAAATCCCGGAATTTTTCGGGATTTTTTTGTTGGATTTTTTCAGAAGAACGGCAATATTCAGAAAAAGAAGAAGCAAATCAAGAGTTATCCAGATTGCTGTTTTCATATTTTCTAGTTTCAGAATTTCGATCTGTTTTCCTGCGATTTCCGAGAGTTTCTGGCTTTGGTTAATGTAATTCTGGATTTCAATAATCTGGTCTTCATTTTTGTTCGGAACCGCATGCTGGGAGAAATATACCATGTTTTTTTTACCCATAAATCCGGCGATCCAAAATTCATCAGAATTGGTCATGTCCAGATATTCGATTCTGTAGTAATTGCTTCGGATATTGCCCACATGCCCGGTTTCATAAACCTTAGGAGCATCTTTTTCACTGTTGATTTTTATCAGATAAAAATCCAGCGGAAATGGCAGTTTGTTAATCATCTGCACGGTTAAAGCATCTGCACGGAATGTAGAGAGGCTTTTTTTGATAAAATAATACGTAAAAATACCGATGCCCGCTACCACAACAAAAATCCGGAATGCCTTGGTCCAGGTTTTAAAACTTCCGGTTCTAAAAACCGACAGCATTAAACCGGCACAAAGTGCAATAAACAAAAGAAAAAACACGTAAAACATTTGGTAAAGATAAAGAAAAATTGGCGCAGTTGATTCGCTGCGGAAGAACAGGTTTTTGTTTAAATTATTTCAGATCCTAATTTATAATTCCATGAAAAACTTTACACATTCCACTCTTTGTAAAATTGATCCAGGAATTGCAGCATGAAATTATGTCGTTCTTCAGCGATTTCTTTCCCTTTTTTGGTATTCATTAAATCTTTCAGCAAGAGCAGTTTTTCGTAGAAATGATTGATCGTAGTACCTTCATTTCTCTTGTATTCCTCTTTCGACATGTCCAATTTTGGAGGAATTTCAGGATGATACATTAAATTATTTTTGAAACCCCCGAAATTGAAAGTCCGCGCAATCCCAATCGCACCGATGGCGTCGAGACGGTCGGCATCCTGCACGATTTTCAGTTCCAAAGGTAAATTTTCGGAAACTTCGTCTCTGTTTTTAAAGGAAATATTTTTGATGATGAATAAAACCTGGTCGATACTTTCTTCGGGAACGTTTTCCTTTTCAAGAAATTCACGTGAAATTTTCAGGGCTAATGTTTCGTCGCCACCGTGGAATTTGGGATCTGCAATATCATGAAGCAAGGCAGAAAGTTCTACAATTTCGAGGTTACAGGTTTCAGTCTCTGCAATTTTTTTTGAGAGTTTCCAAACCCGTTCAATGTGAAACCAATCGTGGCCGGCTTCGGCACCGTAAAGTTCTTGTTTTACAAAATCAACAGTGCGTTCAATTAAAACATTGTTCATTACTGCCTTTTATTTTTTCACTTCCACAAACTGGTAAACCATCTGTGTTTTCGGATTATAAATCACTGTACTGGCATTGGGGAAGCGTTTTACTTTGTAGTATTCAATGCTTTTATCATTTTTAATGTCATCCAGAAAACTTAGATCAAAAGTATTTGCGGGTAGAAATTTCTCAAAAAAAGTAACTTTTTCTACAATCAAAGCGCCGTCAACTTTCTGAAATTCTTTATTTGATTGCGCTTCATTGGTTGTGGATTGGGACACGAGGGTATTCAGCAATACATCTTTATCGTTGGTTTTATATTTAAAGACATAAAACGGTGTTCCGTTCGGAAACGCGACTTTTTTCCCCACTTCATTTTCAAGAACCAAATTATTCTCGTGCAGAAAAACAGAACTGAAAGTTACAGCCTCAGCGTTAACGAGTTTCGTAAGTTGCTCGTTAACGGTTTCCTGAACCAGCTCATTTGTTTTTTGCTGTGCTTTTTCCTTCGCAGAAGTTACGGTTTGTGTCACGGTTTCCTCGATTTTATTACAGGAAGTTATGGTAAATGCTGCAAGCAGGATGATGGATATTTTTTTCATATTTTAAATTTAGCTAAAGTCTTTTTATTTTTTTACGGGCTAAAGTTCGTCTTATTTTTTTAATTTTCTCTGTATGAACTCACCAGTTTGTCGAGATTAAGACTTCTTGCAGAAGCATCAAAAATTTCTCGGTAAATCCCATGCATACTGATCAGTTCGTCGTGGGTGCCGCTTTCTACCACTTCACCTTTTTTCATGACATAAATTTTATCTGAATCCAAAATCTGAGAAAGCGAATGCGAAATAATAATCACCGTTCTACCCTCTTTTATGGCATCCAAGGAGTTTTTGATTTGTTCGGTAGCAATTGCATCCAGGCTTGCGGTAGGTTCATCCAGAAAAATGATGGGCGGATCTTTCAGAAAAAGTCTCGCGATGGCAATTCTTTGCTGCTGTCCGCCGGAAAGTTGCGTTGCATCGTGAAGATACTTTTCCGGAAGATCCATAATCTGGTCGTGAAGATACGCTTTCTTTGCAGCATTTTGAATTTCCTCAAAACTGGCATTCATATTTCCGTAGCGTATGTTATCTTCGATACTTCCCTGGAAAATATGATTTTTCTGCAATACCAAACCGATATCATCTCTCAATGCTGTATTTTCAAACTGATTAAGATTCACGTTATCGAGTAAAATTTCTCCGGAATCAGGAAGGTAAAATTTACAAAGAAGATTAATCACCGTAGATTTTCCGGCGCCACTTAAACCAACCAGTGCGGTAGTTTTTCCGTTTTCAATCAACATAGAAACATTTTTCAGTGCTTTGGTACCGTTCGGATAAGAGAAATCAACATTTCTGAGTTCGAAAGAACCTTTTATATTTTCTTTAATGAAATTTCCGCTCGGTTCGGTTTCTTCATCTGCATTCAGGATATCAAAAAATCCTTCAGCGTAAATCATCGCGTCATTCATGTCATCATAAATCCTGTGAAGCTGGCGGATTGGCGCTGATACATTGTTAAAAAGAAGGATATGAAGCATAATCGCACCAATCGTCATCTGCTGATCGAGCACCAGAAAAACGGTCAACAGAATGATTAACACCACACCGAACTGTTCGATAAAAGTCTTTAACCCGTCGTAAATAAAATTTGTTCTACGCGTAAACAGCTGACTTTCCATGAGTTGCATCTGAAGATCGTACTGTTTTTTGCCTTCAAATTTTTCTCGCACGAAACTTTTAATCACCATAATCGAACTGATTAGATTTAAAAGTCCCGAAGTTTTCTGTTCTCTCTGGTTTCTTAAAGTTCTTCTTACACCCGATAATTTTTTTGCCTGTAACGAGCTTACATAAAAATAAATAGGAACAACAATGGTGGAAACCATACCGACATACACATTCTGCATGTACATGATGATGAGGGCAATAATAGCATTAGAAAAAAGCGGTAAAATATCGATGAAAAAATTCTGAACAAGTTTGGTTAAACTCTCGATTCCGCGGTCGATACGGATCTGAAGCTTGCCCGACTCGTGGTTTTCGTCATTAAAATAGGCGACTTTATAAAGAAGAATTTTATCAATCACCGATTGCGCTAACACAGAACTTGTGCTGATGCGTATTTTTTCGCCGTAAAATTTCTGCCCAAACTGAATGAAGATATTCAGAAGCTCTTTACCCAATAAAATTGCGGAAATAATAACCAAAATATGAATCCCTTCTTCCATTGGATACGGAAGTTTGGTGAGTTCGGTTACCTCATCAACCGTATATTTTAAAACGAGCGGATTTACCTGCGCCATCAACGCACCCAAAAAGGTAAGAAAAAGCGTCCCGTAAATCATCAACCTGTAAGGTTTTATGAACGGAATAAGCTGTTTGTAAATGTGATAAAGCGTGATGCTTCGCTTGAATGGTTGTGCCATGATGATTAACCTACGAACGCCTCAAAATACAAAAAACGTGCGAAAACTGCTACCCTTCGTAAGCGTAGGTCGTTAAATAATGCAATTCGGGTTTGCTGAGCGCTTTGGCGTCGGTTTCTGCCTGGTCTTTTCGGTAAGTTTCGCCGATATGCTTTTTCTGAAAAAGAAATGCATTATTCGCGTTTTTATCTACAACTTCATTAAAGATATATTCAATTTCCGAATTTGAAAGTGAAGCAAAGCTGATGTCTTCAAAACCGTACATCAAACGCAGATTGTCGACACCCTGATAGTTTTCATCCACAAAATCCTGGAACTGCTGCTTGGAATCGAAATTTCCGGCCCAAATATTATAGACGAAAGATTTTTTCTTCGGTTTGTTGAGAATATCCTGATACACGAAATTTTCGCCAAGATACGCTTCCCGAACCATAGGATCATTAGCCAAATCTTGCGGAAGACCTTCTTTGAGAATACGGCCTTCAAACATAATGTAGGTTTTGTGAGTAATCGCTAAAGTCTGCTGAACATTGTGATCGGTAATTAAAATCCCGATATTTTTATCAACAAGACTGCGCACAATTTTCTGAATATCTTCAACCGCAATCGGGTCAACTCCGGCAAAAGGTTCATCCAAAAGAATAAAATCGGGGCTTGTCGCAAGACATCTTGCGATTTCGGTACGTCGTCTTTCACCACCGGAAAGCAAATCTCCGCGGTTTTTGCGGACATGCTGCAGAGAAAATTCCTCGATCAGCTCGTCACATTTAATCTGCTGTTCGCGTTTCGAAAGTTTGGTAAGCTGAAGAACACCCAAAATATTATCTTCAACAGAAAGTTTACGGAAAACCGACGCTTCCTGAGCCAGATAGCCAATTCCCTTTTGCGCGCGGCGGTACATGGCGTCATTGGTAATTTCTTTATCATCGAGAAAAATTTTCCCGGAGGTGGGCTTCACCAAACCTACAATCATATAAAAAGAGGTGGTTTTTCCGGCACCATTGGGACCGAGAAGCCCGACGATTTCGCCCTGTGAAACTTCCACTGAAACACCTTTTACGACTTTTTTGGGGCCGTACTCTTTAATTAAATTTTCTCCGCGTAGAATCATGGAACAAATATATAATTTTTGAATGAGAGTTACAGAATACGGTTGATGATGTTGAATGGGTAAGGAATATAAATTTCAGGCGAAAAAATGTTATATTCGCTACTTCAAACTGAACAAAATTGAGCGCCAAGGAACAGGAATTTTCGAAACTGATTAAAGATAATCAAGGCTTGATTATTAAGGTTTCCCGGCTGTATACCAATTCGCTGGAGGACGAGCAGGATCTTTTCCAGGAAATTGTGTTACAACTCTGGCGTTCTTACGACTCATTCAAAGGGCAATCTAAGATTTCTACCTGGATGTACCGTGTTGCGCTGAATACAGCCATTACGCTTTTCAGAAAAAAAACCAAGTCACCACAAACCGATGAACTGATGGATTTTCACCACAGTGGATATATGGAAGATGATGACGAAAAGCAACAGCAGGTTTCGCTTCTTTATAAAGTGGTAAAGATGCTTCCGCAGGTGGAACGGGCAATTGTAATGATGTATCTGGATGATTTGCCTTACCGCGATATTTCTGAAAACCTTGGGATAACGGAGGTAAACGCACGCGTGAAAATGAACCGACTGAAAAAAACGTTAAAAGAGTTAATGGAAAAACATGCCTGAATTTGATTTAGACAGCTTCAAAAAAACCTGGCAGGAGCAGAAGGTAAAGCCAAAATATAACAGCACCGAAATCGAGGCGATGCTCAATAAATCGTCGCGGAATTACGTGAAATATATCCTGTGGATAAGCATTGCAGAATTCCTTATCATTCTGGGCGTGAACATTTATTACTCCTTCCTTGGCGATGACTCTAACAGTTTCATCAAAATCCTGGGGAAACTTGGCGTGCAGAATTCTACCGATTTACAGACCAGTTTTGGGAATCTTTATTTAGTGCTGAAAACTATTAGTTTAATTATTACCGCTTTTTTTGTGGTGCGGTTTTACCGAAATTATCGTAAAATCAATATAGAATCTAATCTTAAAAAACTGATTCTGCAGATCATCAGATTCAAGAAAACAGTAAACCTGTTCATCTTAGCCAATATTTTGCTTTTAATTGTCTTCACGGGGGTTTTAACGGTTTTCACCTTTATGGTTTTATCACAGCAGAACATTCATCTCACGCATCCAACTTTAATAGGATTTGTGGTGGGAATTATTGTAATGACGATATTAAGCATCGTACTGATCTGGATTTACTACCGCGTCGTTTACGGAATTATCCTTAAAAGATTAGGGAAAAATTTAGGTGAACTACAGAAAATAGATTCACAACAGGAATAAAAAAAAGGTCAGTTTTCAGTAACTGACCTTTTTGCTTATCATTTAAATTACAATTCTTTTCTTAGCCTTGCAACCGGAATATTCAGCTGTTCGCGGTATTTTGCAATGGTTCTTCTTGCGATGTTGTACCCTTTTTCTTTCAATAATCCTACAAGAGCATCGTCGGTTAACGGTTTGCGCTTATTTTCGTTATTGATGACTTCCTGAAGATGATTTTTAATCTCCTTGGTGGAAACTTCTTCGCCGTCATCATTGGTAAGCGAATCGGAGAACAGGCTTTTCAGGTAAACAATTCCGTTTGGTGTGTCGGCATATTTGCTTTTTACCACCCGTGAAATGGTTGAAATATCGAAACCTGTAATATCTGCCACATCCTTCAGGATCATCGGTTTCAGGGATTTTTCGTCACCGGTAATGAAGTAGTTTTTCTGCAGTTTTACAATTGCCGTAATCGTTTGCAACAACGTATTCTGCCTTTGGTTAATCGCATCGATATACCATTTTGCAGCATCGAGTTTCTGCTTAATGAAAAGCGCTGCCTGCTTGTGATCCGGCGAGTTTTTATCGTGAGAATAAGTCGTAAGAATGTCTTTGTACTCATCGGAAACGCGGAGTGTAGGCGCATTTTTGCTGTTGAGTAAAGGGATAACTTCCGATTGGCCGTTTTTCCCTTCTTTGATCTGAATCACAAAATCCGGAATAATTTCCTGATTGATGGTGATGGTTTGCGTATCGAAATTTCCGCCTACTTTCGGAGAAAGTTTAGAAATTACTTCCAGTGCGTCCTTCAGATCCTCTTCTTCGATATCGTATTTCTGAATAATTTTGTTGTAATGCTTATTGGTAAGTGCATCGAACTGGTTTCTAAGGATATTTCCGGCGAGGCTTACGGCTTTGTCGGCACTTACTTTCTTTTCGATCTGCAAAAGTAAACATTCCTGAAGGTTTCTTGCGCCAACTCCCGGCGGATCGAGTTTCTGAACATAATTCTCTAAAATATCCTCTACTTTTTCTTTGGTCGTGTAAACTCCCTGCGAAAAAGCCAGATCATCAACCAATTGTTTGCTTTCTCTTCGCAAATAACCGTCGTTATCCAGGTTTCCGATGATGTATTCGGCGATTTTAAGATCGTCGCCTTCAATTGAAATCAGGCGAATCTGCTCCAGTAGATAGTCGTAAAGTGACTGACCTTCCGTTAAAAGCGATTCATTATCAAAATCTTCGTCGTCTGCCGAATAATTGTTTGATGCTGTTTTATAAGCAGGTTCATCATCAAAGATATATTCATTTACATCAAAATCGGTACTGATGCTATCGGTTCCTTCCTCTTCAAAACCTTCGTCCAGAGAGGCATAATCTTCTTCTTTGGATTCTTCCTGAACTTTTTCGAGTGCAGGGTTTTCCTCAAGCTCACGCTCGAGTTCTTCTTCAAATTCCAAGGTGTGAAGCTGGATCAACTTCATCAGCTGGATTTGTTGTGGAGCAAGTTTTTGCCCGAGTCTAAGTTGTAGGTTTTGTTTTAACATTCTTGATTTGGTCTTACAAAAATTTAATTTCTGTGTGTATATTTTTTTCTGCGAGTGGGTTAAAACTCAGCATTGTGTGGTGTTCTTGGGAACGGAATTACGTCTCTAATGTTCGTCATTCCCGTCACGAAAAGAACGAGTCTTTCTAAACCAAGCCCGAATCCTGCATGCGGAACCGAACCGAATTTTCTGGTATCCAGATACCACCAGAGCTCGTGTTCATCAACATTCATGGCTTTCATTTTGGCCGTAAGCACATCGAATTTATCTTCTCTCTGCGAACCGCCGATAATTTCGCCGATTCCCGGGAAAAGTACATCCATTGCAGCTACTGTTTTGCCGTCTTCATTAAGTTTCATGTAGAAAGCCTTAATTTCTTTCGGATAATCAAATAGAACAACCGGACTGTCGAAATGTTTTTCAACCAGATATCTTTCGTGCTCACTCTGCAAATCAGCGCCCCATTCTTCGATCGGGAACTGGAATTTGCCTTTTTTGTTTTCTTTTGAATTCTTCAGGATATCAATCGCTTCGGTATAAGAAACCCTCTTGAATCTTTTCTTTATAACGTTTTCAAGTTTTTCAATTAAACCTTCCGCAGCTCTGTCTTTTTCAGGTTTCTGCTTTTGTTCTTCGGCAAATCTTTTGTCTAAAAACTCCAGATCATCTTTGCAGTTTTCTAAGACATAACCGATGACGTATTTTAAGAAATCTTCTGCCAGATCAATATTGTCTTCCAGATTATTAAAGGCAACTTCAGGCTCCACCATCCAGAATTCTGCGAGGTGACGTGTGGTATTCGAGTTTTCTGCACGGAAGGTAGGTCCGAAAGTATAAACGCGTCCCAATCCCATCATAGCAGTTTCAACATTCAGCTGTCCGGAAACGGTAAGGTTGGTTTTTTTACCAAAGAAATCCTGTTCATAATCGACATCACCATTTTCATCTCTCGGGATGTTATTGATATCGAAATTCGTAACGCTGAACATTTCGCCTGCTCCTTCTGCATCGGCACCGGTAATAATCGGCGTATTCATGTAAAAGAACTGGTTCTGGTGAAAGAACTGGTGAATCGCAAAACTTACCGCACTTCTTACTCTGAAAACAGACCCGAAAAGATTCGTGCGGAAACGCAGATGCGCCTGCTCACGCAGCAATTCGAGGGAGTGTTTTTTAGGCTGAAGAATGGTTCGGTCTCTTTCTTCGGTAAAATTATCTCCAAGAATCTGAATTTTCTTTGCAATAATCTCGATGCTTTGTCCGGCTCCTTGGCTTTCAACCACTTCACCTACAATCTTCAGCGACGATGCAGTGCTGATATTTTTGATGGTATTATCATCAAAATTCTCGAAATCTACAACAACCTGTAAGTTGTTGATCGTTGAACCATCGTTCAAAGCGATGAAACGGTTGGAGCGAAACGCCCGAACCCAACCCTGAACAGTAATATCGTGATGTAAAAGTTTTTTATAATCTGAAAGTAATTCGTTAATCGTGGTTCTCATTGCTGATATTCAAGTTTTTAATGATTGTGTAAAGGCTTTTCTTTACAGATATCTTATCAATAGTTACAAATGTAATAAAATTTGGCGTAATTTTTGCTGTAAGATATAAAAAATCAACAAAAAATTTACAAATTTTTTACGCGTTTTTTCTCAATTTAAACTTCCCGCGGCCCGGCCTGAGTGAAGCTCTTTTTGTGTAGCGAAGCGAAACAAAAAAGCGGGAACGGAGGACGGAAACAGCCGCCCAAAAAAACCTCAGGTAATCATTCGTCTTTCTTTGAAGGAATCAGAAAAACATCCATCAAACCTTCCGGCAGCGCCATTTTTATGTATTTTTCTTCGCGGTTAAGTTCAATAATCCAGTCTTTGATGATTGGGATTACGATCTGTTTGTCTGCCAGATTCAAAAGGAAATAATGCTGCCCTGTCTGGTCGTTTACAGATTCGATTATCCCACAGCTTTTGCCGTCTTCTTCGCGGATTTCGAAACCGATGACTTCGTGGTAATAAAACTTGTTTCCGGTAAGTTTTGGCAGTGTGGAAAGCGGAAGATAAACCTCTTTTCCCAGCGACTGGTCTACCAAAGCCTCGGTGGAATTTTTAAAGGAAATAATGAGCGTGTCACCTTTGCTCCAGGACTGTTTTGCCACAAAAAACGGCACCAGCAATCCGTTGATATCCACAAAAATGGAATCTAATTTATTATACATTTCGGGCTGATCGGTATCGAGTTTTAGAAACACGTTGCCGTGAAGTCCGTGTCTGCGCGTAATTTTCCCTAAGAAATAACAATCTTCTTTTTTCATGCGTAATTTTTCTGATTGATGAAACACAGTAAACTGCGTTAGCACTGCAAATATAATGGGTTTTAAAATAACAGAGACGCCAATATTGGCGTCTCTGTAGGATATTTTTTGTAAGTTATTACAGAAAAATTAAGCCTGCGCTTCTTCAGTACCTTCTGCTTCAGCAGCTGGTTCTTCTGCAGTTTCTTCAGCAACAGGAGCGTTTGCAGCTTCTTCAGCAGCTTTTTCTTCTGCCAATTTAGCTTCAGCTTCCGCTTTTGCATCAGCTTCTAATTTAGCAGCTGCATCTAATCTTGCTTGGTTTACTTTTGCCTCTGCTTCTAAAGCTGCTTTTTTAGCATCTTCTTTAGCTTTGCTTAAACCGTCTTTTTTGCCAAGAACCTGTTTTTCTTTTTCTTCTAACCAAGAGTTGAATCTCTTCTCAGCTTCAGCCTCATCAAATGCGCCTTTAGCAACACCACCAAGAAGGTGTTTTTTGTAAAGAACTCCTTTGTAAGAAAGAATTGCTCTTGCAGTATCGGTAGGCTGCGCACCGTTGTTAAGCCATTTTACTGCAGAATCCACGTTTAATTCGATAATCGCAGGATTTGTAATTGGATTGTAAGTACCGATTTTCTCGATAAATTTACCATCTCTTCTTGCTCTTGCATCTGCAACAACAATGTGGAAAAAAGGCTTTCCTTTTTTACCGTGTCTTTGTAATCTGATTTTTACTGACATAAATGTTTGATTTTGTGGGAACTCGTCCCGATTAATTATGAGGTTGCAAAGATAATTAATTTATCTGAACTGAGAATAAAAATCCATATAAATTTCTACCACATTTTCAGACTCCGAATTAGAAGAAAATCTATTGAAAGAACACCATAATGAGTGCCAGAATAAAACCCAGTCCGGCGTAAATCATTCCTCTTCTGAAGGCCTTGGATTTATAATTGAACATCCAGAACGACGAAATCACAAAGAAAAACAAAACCAGTCCAAAAACAGCATTTAATGTTGCATAACGGTGTTTCGAGGTCGATTTGTGCAGTTCGTTGAATTTTTCCAGAACAAATGGCAGCTGCATTTTCGAATATTTTGTTTCGCCGGTTTTCATATTATAAGTCCCCTGTTCAAATTTCTGAACATCACCTTCGCTACCTTTAAATTCTACATTACGCATTTTAATTTCTTTCGCTAGCTCCTTTTCTGTAAGATTTGGCTTAAGAACGATTTCGTACTTGTTTTCCTTTTTCAGAAAATTGGTGTCACGGTAAATCAGCAGAACGCCGCTAATTGCGTATACCGCCATTATTCCTGCTGCAAAATAGCCCAAATAGCGGTGTGTAATCCGCATGAATGTTTTTGTATCCTTAATTTTTGCCATCGTTTATTTGATTAATTTGTTTTTTGAGGTTTACGATAAAAGTGGAAACGGGTTTCCACTCTTTGGTAATATTTTCACCTAAACGATTAAAGTTTGTACGTTAAAGTGAAGTAATAATTTCTTGGAGTAATTGGATTTACGGAATAGTTTTCATGATAGTTATAATTCACGGTATCAAAGAGATTTCCTACTTTACCCATTACAGAAAATTTCTGCCATTCATATCCAACTGATAAAGCAACAGTGGCATAATCATCAACCGGCAATAATCGGGAAACCCCATTTCTAGTGTCTAATGTTTCCTTGGTATCATTCCATCCTGCGATACGGTCGCCTACAAAGTACACGCTGGCCCCCAGCTTAAGTCCTTTTATATAATTTGGCAGGGTGTAAAATACCGATGCATTTGCGGTAGTTGCAGGTGTACGGACCAACCGTTGGTTCTCAACATACCCAAACCCTTCAGGCGTATCCAAATAAACCGCGTGATTGTAGGAAGCACCAGCAATAATCATTAAATTGGGAGTTGGATTTCCGGTAATGTCGAGTTCCACACCACGGCTGCGCATCTTACCTGCAAATTCTTTTATGGTAGAATCATTGTTCACCTGTCCCTGGGCATTAAATTCTGCCATCTGATAGAAGTTTCTGTTTTCAATCTGATAAAGGGACAAGTTCAACGCTACCGCATTTTTCCAGAAATTCTTTTTCATACCAACCTCGAACTGATCAATTATCGATGGCGTCAACGAGTTATCGTAAATGTCACGTCCAGTATTTGCTGAGAACGAATTGGTGTAAGTTGCAAAAAGCGATAGATTGTCGTTTGGCATATAAATAAGTCCGGCTTTTGGCGAAAAAGCTCTGTCTACGGTACCTGCAGTATTGTTTACACCATTTGTTACAAACGATTTCTTTTCGGTTTCGAGGTTTTCGATATAAGACCATCGTAATCCCGCCAAAACTTTAAACTGTTCGGTGATACTAATGAAATCCTGGGCATAAATTCCAAATCGCTGCGTTGGGATTCGGGTTCTGTCTCTTTTTGTAGCTGTGGGTATTGCGCCGCTTGTCCACGTGGATGGATCATCAAGATAAATGGTTCCATTCGTGCTGCCATTAGTTCCGTAAGCTGTTTGTGAAAGATTATAAGCGTACGCATCTGCAGTTCCGTAATCGCCATCTGTACCGATTAAAATTTTATGGTTAATTTTTCCGGTATTGATTTCTCCATTCAAATTAAGCTGTAAGGCCGTATAATTCTGCTCATTGTATGTTCTGTTGACGGGTCGGTTCCATTTCAGGCGCCCTGCATTGTCGTAAGTCCAGGTGATTCTTTCTGTAGAAAAATAATCTTTTGTATAATTCTGGAAAGAAGCTACAGTATTCAAAGTCCAGAACTCACTGAACTGATGATTAAAGGTTATTCCCGCCGTTGCCTGCTCTGTATTTTGATATTGCCAATCTGCTCCCAGGAAAGCGTTTCTTGGCAAAAGTGTATTTAAACGGTAAGATTTATCATTGTTTTCAATGGCGCCAATCCCAAAATCCGGAGTAAATTCATTCTTTAAATAATCTGCTTCCACAATCAATTGTGATTTTTCACCAATATTGAAGAGGAAAGAAGGATTAAAGTAATATTTCTGTGATTCCACAACATCGCGGAAACTTTCAGCTGTCTCGTATGCTCCATTTACACGGAACGCAATTTTTTCAGAAATCGGTCCGTAAAAATCAACAGTTGGTTTATAAGAATTCCAGCTGCCGGCGTTCAGTCCAACACTTCCACCAAAATTAAAACGTGGTTTTTTGGTAATTAAATTTACCACACCACCGGCGGAAACATTCCCGTAAAGCATGGCGTTTCCTCCTTTCAAGACTTCTACCCTTTCCAGACCTGAAACTTCAGGAAAAACACCACTGTTTACCCGTGCACCATTTTTAAAGATGTTATCGTTCCCGAAATTAAAGCCTCTTCCGCCAAAACTGTCCTGCGAATTTCCCCGGGAAGAGGTGATGTACAAACCATTTACATTCTGAAGAACTTCACCCAACTGTTTCGCCTGTTGCTGCTCGATTACCTCGTGAGTAACAATTGCAATAGGCTGCGGATTCTCCATCACCGTAAGATTCGATTTAGCAGTTAGTGCCTTTGCTTTGTTAGGATTACCGGTTTTATGAAGGTTTATATCTTCAATTTCCTGAATCCTAATGGTATCATTAATCGGATCGAATTTCATTTGCGCATTTGCTGACATGCTAATCAACAAGACTCCCAACGACAATATCTGCTTTTTCATTTACAAGTTTTTATTTAGAATGAATTAAAATAACGGTGCAAATGTAAAAAAGCCTTCGGGAAATACAAAATCTATTTTGAATTATTCTAAATAAAATTCAGTGTCACTGTTTAACTGTTTGAAAATGAATAAATTTATTTATTACTGATTTTTATCATTATCGCTCATAAATAAGATTCCCGCTCCTATGAAAAGGAGATTTACGATAAAATAGATCATTCCGTTCGGTGCAGAAGCAGTACCGAAAAGCACCACCACAATTCCCAATATCGCAATTACAGACATGGTAAGTTTAAAAAAACGGTTGCCGGAAAACACATTTTTTTTGAAGAGCCTGAACAACCCAATGAAAAGCGCACCATTAACAAGGTAGATAAATACAATAGGAATTGCAGAAAGATCAAAATTCCGGGCCGTAAAATATGGATGCGTATTGGTAATATAATAAATAATGATATAAAAAATAATAATTCCCAGTCCTAAAAAAGCGCTGTTTACAGGCATTTTTGTTTTGGGTTCAATAACATCCAGGTTCAGGAAAATTCTGGATTTTTTAAGATTCGCAAACTGGTAAGGTACACGGATTGTCGCTAAAAGCAAACCATTTGAAGTTCCCAAAACCGATACGATAATAAAAAACTGCATCAACAAAGCTCCGGAATCTGACGCGATTTTCCGCGAAAATTCGGTGATATAGGTATCTTTCAACTGAACTATCTCCTCACCGCTCATCCTGAAAACAATTCCCATGTAATACGAAATATAAATTACCATCACAGCGATGGTTCCTAAAATTAATGCTTTCGGAAGGTTTTTACTTGAATTTTTAATTTCACCGGAAATCTGTGTCGCGATATACCAACCGTCGAAGGCAAAAGAAATAGGGATAAAACTCGCAGCGATCAAAAATAATAAAGACTGATTTTCCCTAACATTTTCAGCAGCGTAAGTGAAGTGATTCGCTTCTTCGACATCACCTTTCACCAAACTTAAAATTCCCAGAGAGGCAATAAATATCAACGGAAGCACTTTCAAGACTGTCGTAAACTGCTGAAAGATGCCGCTGCTTTTCGGTCTGAAAATATTGAAGGTAAAAAAGATCAGCAGATTTACAAAACCAATGAGCGCAAAGTGGAGCGTTGTAGGTTCAAAATTTAAGAATTCTGCACACAGATGCGCAATATAAATGCCGGAAACTGTAAATAAAACCGCAGTCAGCAGAGGATAAAAAAGACTCAGATACATCCATCCTACGAAATATGCAGCTTTTTCACCGAATCTGTAATTCACATAATTCAGGATTCCGCCGTCTTTGGGGAGCAACTCCGCGTAATTTGCCATAGAAATTGCCCCGAAAACTACGCTTACTCCAACAATAATAAATCCTACAAGTCCAGCAAGAATATTTCCTTGAGTAGAAAGCAGTACATCATCAACTTTAAAGAAAATACCGGAACCGATGACCTGGCCAATAACCATTGAAATTGCTGTGAACAGGCCGTATTTAGCCTCGAGTTTCTGCTCCTTTTCCATAGGTTGAATGTAGATTTTATAAGTGATGATATATTTTATTCTTGAAGTTCAAGCCAGCGCATTTCCAGTTCATCCATTCTGTCGGAAATCTTCTCTAATTCTGCAGAAAAAACCGAAATTTTCTCGTAATCAGTTTCATTATTAAGTTTTTCGAGAATTTCAGCACGCTTTTTTTCAAACTCCGGAATTTCCTTATCAATCATTTCCAGCTCGCGCTGTTCTTTGAAAGACAGTTTCTTTTTTGTAGAAGGTGTAGCAGCAACAGAAGGTGTTGGAACGGTTTCCGTTTTTTTAGGAACTTCCCGAACCTCAACCTGAGTTTTTTTATTCTGATCCTGACTTTTAGCCTCGCGATATTCCGAAAAATTCCCGACAAAATCTTTAATCACACCATGGCCTTCAAAAGCCAAAACGTGATCTACAATTCTGTCCATGAAATATCTGTCGTGCGAAACGATAATTAAACTCCCCTGAAACTGCAGAAGGAAATTTTCCAAAACCGTTAATGTGGGCAAATCGAGATCGTTCGTCGGCTCATCGAAAATCAGGAAATTTGGGTTCTGGTAAAGGACATACATCAAATGCAGCCTTCTTTTCTCGCCACCCGAAAGTTTAGAAATCGGCGAATACTGCGTTTGGTCATCAAAGAGAAAAAGCCTCAAAAACTGTGATGCAGAAATGGTTCTCCCGTTGGCCAAAGGAAAATTTTCACCAATTTCCCTGATGAAATCAATTACCCTTTCCTCTTCTTTATATTGCAGACCTTTTTGGGAGAAATAACCAAATTTAATGGTTTCTCCAGTTTCAATGGAGCCGCTGTCGTAAGGTTCAAAACCCTGAATGATATTTAAAAGCGTGGATTTACCCGCACCGTTTTTACCCACAATTCCGACTTTTTCGCCGCGCTGAAACTGATAACTAAAATTCTTAAGCAAAACTTTATCACCAAAACTTTTATTGATATTTTTGAGCTCCAAAATTTTATTCCCAAGACGTTTCATTTCGAAATCGAGCTCCAGTTTCTCTTTTTTTGTGTTGGTTTTCGCTACCTTTTCGGTTTCGTAAAAATCATCAATTCTTGACTTCGATTTTGTGGTTCTGGCTTTTGGTTGTCTGCGCATCCATTCCAACTCTTTACGGTACAGGTTTTGGGCCTTATCGATGGTCGAATTTAAGTTTTCTTCGCGGATGATTTTATTCTCAAGATAGGTCGCATAACTTCCGTTATGAAAATACAGATTCTGGTCTTCCATTTCCCAGATTATATCGCAAACCGCATCAAGAAAATACCGGTCGTGAGTCACCAAAAGCAGTGTTACCATTGCTTTTGAAAGATAATTCTCGAGCCACTCAACCATATCAACGTCGAGGTGATTGGTCGGTTCATCCATAATCAACAAGGTGTGACGATGTTGGGCGCGGGTTTCAACCAAAAGTTTCGCCAGCGCAACTCTTTTGATCTGGCCGCCGGAAAGGTTTTTCATTTTCGCCTGTAAATCAGTGATTTTCAATTGCGTGAGAATTTGGCTCATTTCATTTTCCAAATCCCAGGCTTCATGAATTTCCATTTCATTCAACGCTTTATCCATATCATCGGCATTTTCGGTTAAAAGCGCGTGATGATAGTTTTTTAAAGCCATAATGGGCGGAGAATCCAGCGTCATCATAAATTCTTCCACATTCAGTTCGCCTTCAAAATCGATTTCCTGATCGAACAATACAACCTGAATGTCTTTATTAATAATTACACTTCCGGAATCTGCGATTTCTTTACCCATTAAAATTTTAAGCAAAGTCGATTTCCCGGAGCCGTTTTTGGCAACGATGGCAATTTTGTCGCCTTCGTTGATGTTGAAGGAAATATCTTTGAATAAAACTTTTAAACCATAGGATTTGGTAAGGTTTTCTGCGGAAACGTAATTCATTATGAGTTGTTGTTGCTGTTAAATGCTGTTTTGAGACTGCGAAAATACGATAATTGCACTTAATCGAGCGTCAGTCTTTTTAATGACCAAAGACTACCGTTGTACACATCAATATCCACCTTGGTGTTGATTCCGTAGACGATTCCTTTTTCGGTGAACTGCCAGAAATCCCACTTTCCGTCGGGCATTGGCTGCCCAACATCATTGTAATTGGCGATCCAGAGCGGATAATCATCAAATTCGCCTTTCAGGAAGTCTTTGTAATAATGGTAATAAGTATATATGATTGGTTTTTTGCCATATTTTTCTTCTACAATGCGGCACCAGATCTTTAAATCTTCTATTAGTTTTTCGTTGGATTTTCTTCTCGGAATTTTTTCAATATCGAGGACTGGAGGCAAGTCGCCCTCCTCCAGTTTTACATTATCTAGAAAATTATTAGCCTGACGCACCGGATCCTCATCAGCACGGTAAAAATGATAAGCACCGCGAATGAGATTATGCTTTTTGGCCAGCTCCCAGAATTCATCGAAATGCCTGTCGGCACTGCGGTTACCCATCGTAGCCCGCAAAACCACAAATTCTATCGGAATGGCGCGGTTTCCGATGCTTAAACTGTCCCAGTTGATATCTTCTTTTCTTTGATAATGGGACATGTCGATCCCGAAAGTTTTATCGGCATAATCTCCAATAATTCGATTAATACGCTGTTCTTCAAATTCGGTGTTCGAAAGCTTTTTATGCTCGAATTTATTAAAATACATGGCATAGTAAAAAGCGATTTTTTCTTTTAGATAAAACCCCGTACCCAGTAATGCCAACGCCAGAATCAACAGAAGAATCTCTCTTCTCAAAAGGAAATTTCTTCTGCGTTTTTTGTGGATTTTTTTGGAAACTTTCTTCCTGACAGGTTTTTTGGGCATAGAACTGCAAAAATAGGATTTAAACATAAAAAAATCGCACCTTATGCGCGATTTCCTTATTGTTGGATTTATATATTTTAATATCCGTCCTTCGCTTTTTCGTTTGAAACCAAAGCCTTTGCTGAAGAAGTTCCGATTCGTCTTACACCCATTGTAATCATTTTTTCAGCATCAGCCGGAGTTTTTACGCCGCCGGCAGCCTTTACGGAAAGCTTTCCGGAGTTTTCAAGCATAAGCTTGATTCCTTCGAAAGTAGCTCCGTTTGGTTTACCGTTTTCGGTAGGATAAAATCCTGTGGAAGATTTTACAAAAATATTCTGGAGATCACTTTCATCAAAATTTTCTTCTGCCCAAATTCTCATATTTTTAGTAATATCAACAATCTGCTCATCGGTTAAAGCAGCGATTTCGATGATCCATTTTACGATCTTTCCGTTTTTCAGCGCCAGTTTGGTGCCTTCTACGAATTCGTTTTTCACCAAATCGGTATTTCCAGCTTTGAAAGCTTCATAATTAACTACATAATCCAGCTCATCAACACCGTCGGCAATCGCTTTTTCAGCTTCAGTAAGTTTATCTGCAGTACTGGCGGTTCCTTCATGAAAACCAATGACTGTACCTACTTTTATCTCTGAATTTTTTGATTTCAGATAATCTTTAATTTCCTTCACATAATCCGGACGGATCATTACTTCAAAAAAATTATTCTCAAGAGCTTCATCGCTAAGCTGATACACTTTTTTCAATGTTTCTTCTTCTGATAAACCAGCCTGCTGGGGAGTTTTAAGATAAGTAGAATCTAAATATTTATTGATTTCCATTGTTATTATACTTTCAATTGTCGGTTAATACTCTGCTCCAAAGATATGAAAGTCTCGGTTCGCGTTACGCCTTTGAGTTTCTGAAGTTTGTTAAGAATTTCCATCAAATGATCGTTATCTCTGCACAAAACCTTCAAGAAAATGGTGTAATTACCTGTGGTATAGTGCGCTTCCACCACTTCATTCACTTCTTTCAAAGCCTTCACTGCATCATGATAATAGCTTGGCTGATCCAGAAACACGCCGATATAAGAAACCACTTTGTAGCCGATTTTTCTGGGATTAAGAAAAGAAATGGAGTTTTCAATCACCCCTGCCTGCTCCAGTTTTTTAATTCTCTGGTGAACCGCGGTTGTAGAGATCCCCACGTTTTTTGAGATGTGGGCCAATGAGGTTTTGGCATTATCCATCAGCATGTAAATTATTTCTTTATCTACAGAATCAAGGTGATAACTTGAGTTTATTGCGCTTTTCATATATATTTTATCTGTTCTTTATTGAGTTGTTGTAAATGCTGTAATCACCGGGAAATGATCACTGTAACCTCCCAGATATCTGCTTCCTGCGTATGTTCTGAACGGTCTGCCGGCAAATTTCTTATCCCAGTTGCTTAATTTATAGTGGTTGAAAATTTTTGCCGAACTAAAATTCAGCGGAAAAGAAGTCTCGAAAAACTGCTTTGATAAAAGAATTTGATCAAAAAGCAAGCCGTGCTTATGGTGATAAGTTGAATAATTATTGTTGAGATACAAATCCAGAAACGGGTTTTCAAGCAATTTATCAGATTGATCGTCATAAACAAGATTTCTTACATTATCATCATCCGGATTTTCATTAAAATCGCCACAGATAATAATCGCCTCGTTTAAGTCGGATTTTATTTCGACTACTTTTTCCCGAATATCATTTAAGATAAACTCACGCTTTGGCTTGTTGATATTTTTTTCTCTTTTTGACGGAAGATGAAGCACAAAGACATTGATTATTGCACCGGAATATCTGAATTTACATCTTAAAATATCGCGCGTTGTATCGTAATTCGCGGGATTATTATCTTTAATTTCAAAAAAATAAGTGATGGGTTCTGATGATATGAGCTCGAGTTTTTTTTTGTCATAAAGTAGCGCTACATCTACTCCCCTTTCATCCATAGAATCATAATGCACAACAGCATAATCTAAATTAAAAGGTGCCATTGCAGCGAGTTCATCCAAAGGCGCCTGCCCCTGGATTTCAGAAAAACCAATAATCATTGGCAATGCATTTTCTGCTTCCCGCATGAGTTCAAAAACCTGGGCAACTTTCTGTATTTTATTCCGGTATCTTCTTTCGTCCCAGTTTCTTAGACCCGAAGGTGTGGGATCTAATGGATGTACCGCCGGCGGATCCGGAGAAAATAGATTCTCTACATTATAAAAAGCAACCAGTTCCTGCACTACACGATCTACCATCAGCAAATTTATCTCCCTGTTTTATTAGAATTGTAAATTTATAAAAAATATCGATTATGAATGAATTATTCTAAAAGATCGGGTCTTTTTTCCTGAGTTATTTTTACCGATTCCTCATGCAGCCAGTCTTGAATTTTCTGAAGATTACCGCTGAGTAAAATTTCGGGTACCTTAAGGCCTTTATATTCAGCAGGTCTTGTGTAAATAGGTGGTGAAAGAAGGTTATCCTGAAAACTGTCGGTCAAGGCACTTTGTTCATCATTCAGAACTCCCGGAAGTAGCCTGATGACGGAATCTGCCAAAACACATGCAGCCAACTCTCCTCCGGTTAAAACATAGTCTCCAATTGATATTTCTTTGGTAATATGAAGTTCGCGAACCCTTTGATCAATCCCCTTGTAATGCCCACAGATAAAAATAAGATTGGTTTTAGTTGAAAGACTGTTCGCAATTTTTTGGGTTAAAGTTTCCCCATCGGGAGTAAGATAAATCACCTCATCGTAGGTTCGCTGTTCTTTCAGTTCGGAGATGCAACGGTCTAAGGGTTCAACCATCATTACCATGCCGGCACTTCCGCCATACGGAGCATCATCTACCTGGCGGTGTTTCCCCAAACCGAAATCGCGGAGGTGATGAAAATAAACTTCTGCCAAACCTTTATCAACTGCTCTTTTCAGGATAGAAGTTCTGAACGGACTCTCCATGAGTTCCGGCAAAACACTTATAATATCGATTCTCATTGCTCGGTATTGTTCTTTTTATTTGGGATAATAATGAGGCGCAGTGAAGAGTCCTTATTCAGATAACTCCACATCCAGTTAAAGAAAATGGCGATTTTGTTTCTTACGGAAAGAATGAGCATTAAATGCAGAAACATCCAAAAATACCACGCCAAAAAACCCTGAAATTTAAAACCCGGCAAATCGACTACAGCGCGGTGTTTACCGATGGTAGCCATGCTGCCCCGGTCAGTATATTCATATTCTTTCCAGTCATTCTCTGATTTTCTCAGAAAATTTCTGCCAAGGTTTTTCCCCTGGTTAATGGCAACATTTGCCACCTGGGGATGTGCCTGTGGATATTTTGGCGTTTCCATATATGCTATATCGCCGATAGCGTAAATGTTTTGGTAACCTAACACACGATTAAACCGGTCTGTTTTATAACGGTTTCTTATCATTACATCGGGGTTCAGTCCCTCAATGATATTTCCTATTACACCAGCTGCCCAGATGACGTTGTTGGAAGCAATTGTTTTACCGCTTTTCATATATACTTTATCCCCGTCGTAATCGGTTACAAATTCGTCGCTCATAAACTGCACGCCCAATTCTTTCAAATATTTCTCCGACATCTGCTGAGATTCTTCACTCATCACACTTAACGGTGTGGTGGTAGAACTAACAAGAATTATATTGAGGTTATCGAAGTTCATGTGAGGATAATCGCGTGGCAGGATATCTTTTTTCATTTCAGCGAAGGCGCCGGCAAGTTCTACACCAGTGGGGCCGCTTCCTACAATTACGATATTCCAGTTTCCATCGTCGCTTCGTTTGCGTTCAATAATCAGTTTTTCGAAAGCGAGGAGAACATGATTTCTGATTGCGATAGCTTCCTGAGTATTTTTCATCCCGAAGGTAAGATGCTCCATCTTTCCGTTTCCGAAAAAATTGGTTTTACATCCTGTGGCAATCACTAACTTATCATAAGTAAACTCTGCATCTTGGGTAACGATCTTATTCTGTTCCGGAAGAATTTTTTGTACATCCGTCATTCGGTATTGAATATTTCGGGACCGCTGAAAAATTTTTCGGAAAGGAAAAGAAATATTACTGGGCTCAATACGACCGCACGCCACCTGATAAAAAAGAGGCTGAAACATGTGATGGTTTACTTTATCGATCACAATCACCTTTTTTCTCTTATTGTTCAGTGATTTTGCGAGCTGCAAACCTGCAAATCCCCCGCCAATAATAACTATTTTTTCGCGTGTTTCCATTTCAGCAAAATTAGGGATTTTTTTACAGTTAAGATTTCCCAGACGTATAAGAAGACACAAAAAATCCTGAAAGTTAATTTTCAGGATTCGAATTTTTATTGTTTTACGATTTGTGTAACTTTCTGTGTGTTGTCGCTCATGGTATAGCGCATCAGATACTTTCCAGGTCTTAACCTGTCGAGTCTTATCTCTGCCGAATTTTTATTAAGGGTATATTCTGCAACTTCCATCCCGAGTATAGAATAGAAGGTAACGGATTTTATTTTTAAAGAAGCATCTTTAGATTTTACAACAATAAAATCGCGGGCAGGATTGGGATATGCTACCATCACTGCTTCCTCTGGTTTCAGAGAAGTTGCTATCGGTTCTTTACTAACAGACTGTGCGGAAATTTTTTCCGAAAAAACTGTTAAACTGCCGATTAATATGATAGAAAATAATAATTTTTTCACCTTATAGAACTTTATATTTATAAATATCCTTACAAATGTAAGAAATTGAATTTTATTTTAATAGCTTTTTTTGTAAAACTATAATTAAATTTGCATGTTTAAATCCAAATACCATTCCAAAACATGATTATATATTCTAGAAACCGCAGATTACGAACCAACGCCTCTATTAGATCCCTCGTGCAGGAAACAGTACTCACTACCAACGATTTGGTAATGCCGATTTTTGTTATGGAAGGTTCAAACACGCAGGAATCTATTCCGTCAATGCCGGGAATCTACCGCAGAACCCTTGATCTTACCGTGAAAGAATGCCAGGAATTATACAGCATGGGTGTAAAAGCAGTAAACCTTTACATGAAAGTTTCTGAAAATTTAAAAGATAACAAAGGCACCGAATCCTGGAACAATAATGGTCTGATGCAGACGACCATCAAAGCCATTAAGGACACTGTTCCGGGAATGATTGTAATGCCGGATGTTGCACTGGATCCCTACTCGATCTACGGACACGACGGAATTATTACCAACGGAAAAGTTGATAATGACGCAACAAATGATGCACTGGTAAAAATGTCGCTTTCACACGCTGAAGCCGGAGCAGACATTTTGGCACCCAGCGATATGATGGACGGCAGAGTTGCCGCTATAAGAACCGGCCTTGAAGAAGGTGGTTTCACCGATGTTGGAATCTTAAGTTATGCCGCTAAATATGCGAGTTCTTTTTACGGACCATTCAGAAGCGCATTGGATTCTGCACCAAAGGAAAATGCCGATATTCCAAAAGACAAAAAAACTTACCAAATGGATTTTCACAACTCCCGTGAAGCCATGGATGAAGTGCTGAAAGATGTTGCTGAAGGCGCCGACATCATCATGATAAAACCAGGAATGCCTTATCTGGATATTGTGGCTAAAGTTCGTGAGGCAATCGACTTACCAATTGCGGTTTACAATGTGAGTGGCGAATATGCGATGCTGAAAGCTGCTGCCCAAAACGGCTGGCTCGATAATGATAAAGCAATTATCGAAAGTTTATCCTGCATCAAAAGAGCAGGAGCAGACATGATTTTCACTTACGCAGCAAAAGAAGCGGCGATATTACTTAATCAGTAAAAATTTAAGTTTTTTAGCGTCCGGTTTGCTGAAAAATCAAAAAAGATCTTTCAAATTATTTGAAAGATTTTTTTGATGACTAAATTTTTAAAACCATGTTTTTCTGCCCTGAATATATGTCCGGTCGAACTGCTCATCGCTCATGGTAAGATAAATAATTCCCTCGATAAATGGAATTACAGTGGCGATTCCGCACGTTACAATATTCAGAACAATCTGGATGATTCCCTCGTTGATGTAACCCATATAAAATTTATTGGCACCAAAAGTCCCGAGTAAAATTCCCAACAATCCTGCTGCGAGTTTCTTTTCTGAGCGGTAATTTCGGTTACTGAAATTTTGGTTTTGGGATTCGGGGTCGTTGTAGCCGTAAGTTTCCATTGATTAAAGTTTTTTATGATTAATTGTTTGGAAATCAGTCGGCCTGCCAAATAAAAAGTTACAGCTTAAATTTATATTTTTCCTATATAAAACAATCCGTAACACTTTTGATTCTCTTCTAAATTTAAAAATTCATCAAGATGTTTAATCATTCCTGGGCTGCTCCAGTAGCTGCCAATTCCGTGTGCGGTGCAGGTAAGATACATATTCTGAACCGCCATCGCTGTAGCAGCAATCTCTTCCCATTCCGGGAGTAACCCACTGAAATTCACAGAAATTGTAACAATTACATTTGCTTTCGCTGCTTTTTCAGAGATACTTAAATATTTTTTTTCGAGAAAATGCTGTGGTGCAACTGTATTTTTATAAATCTCGGCCAGTTTTTCTCCCAACCTGGTTTTTTCTTCACCTTTAAAGATTTTAAAACGCCACGGTTTGGTACGTTTGTGATTTGGAGCGAACGTTGCGGAGCGAAGGATCTCATCCAGAATTTCCTGTTCTATCTCTTCGCCAGTATAATCCTTTGGGAAAATACTTCTTCTGCTTTCAATGATTTCCTTTAATATTTCTGCTTTTCCCATTAAATTATTATCTCTGATTTTTCATATTAATTTTACATTACATTTTCGATGGTCTGGGCAATATTGTTCAGTACAAATGAGTCGCCCGCTTTTTTTCCGAATAAAATTTTTGCCATGGGACTTTCCTCAGAAATGGCATAGAAACGGTCGCCTTCATAGAAAAATTCGCCCAAAGACACCGAAATATAAAATCGCGCTTTATTCGTAAAAACCAGAGATCCTATCGCGACACGCTGCGTAGAATTATTCAGGACTTTAGTCATGTTTCTTTGCAGATCCTTAAGTGAAGCCAACTGTTTCTGCATCTGGTAAATCTCTTCCTGCATTTCCTCGCGGATGGAATCATACTTTGGAGTTTTCTTGATTTCACGGCTGGCTTCCAGAGTAAAATCAAGAAACTTTTCGAGTTTTTCTATCTTCCCCCGAATTATTTCTTTTACATAATTGCGCACCTCGCTTTTTGAAACCGTACTGCTCCGCATAAACTCCTAATTTTTAATAAAGTTAAAAATTCTTTTGAATTCAAATTTGATGCTAACCGATAAAAACTGAGAGATACTGGAGTTAAATACGTTATATCGGCATTGCGATTTTCTGGCGAACCGCTTCATATAAAATAGCGCCGCAAGCTACGGAAACGTTAAGCGACTGTGTTTTTCCTTCGATCGGAAGCTTAATTTTCTCATCGGAATGATGTAGAACTTCTTTAGAAATTCCGGTTTCCTCATTTCCCATTACGATTGCACAGGGCTGCGTGAAATCTACATCATAAATAAGTTTCTGCGCCTTTTCGGTAGCCGCGAAAACCTGTACACCCGACTGCTGAAGAAAATCTACGGTATGCGCAAGATTTTTTTCTTTGCAGATTTTCAGGTTATAAATTGCGCCTGCAGAGGTTTTTATCGCATCAGAATTTATTGGCGCTGCGCCTTTTTCAGGCAAAATAACGGCGTGAATCCCCACACATTCTGCTGTCCTGCAAATCGCACCGAAATTTCTTACATCGGTTAACCGGTCCAAAATCAAAATAAAGGGAGTTTTTCCTTCTTCAAAAAGTTGCGGAAGCACATCTTCAATCTTCTCAAAAGGAACATCTGAAATAAAAGCGACCACGCCCTGGTGATTTTTCCTTGTAAAACGGTTGAGTTTTTCTACCGGCACATAATTCGGGCGGATGTTGTGTTTCGACAAGAGCGTTTTGAGTTCCTGGTAAATCTCGCCCTGCAACGCATTCTGCAGAAATATTTTGTCTATGGTTTTTCCGGCTTCTATTGCTTCCATCACAGGTCGCAAACCAAAAATAAAGTCGTCTTTCATTAAATTGAATGTATGGAATAATTAAAAATTAACTATCCGGGTTGATATAGGTTTTAAAATTTTTCGCCAATAATAGCTCTTTTCTGGGCCATAACGTAACCATAATGTAAGGTCTCGTGCATGTTGTTGAAAATAATTGCATCCTGAATGTTTTTCAGATCCAACCCAAAACTCGTAGTATAGGGCGTGTAATCTGCAAAAAAATCGGCGTCGTAATCTTTCATTAAAATTTTTGAGGTTTCTGTAAGCAGAAAAGCCAAATCATCAACTTCAGACTGCTGCACATTCAGATTCGGCAGCGTACCTTTTTTATAAGTTTCAATCCAGTATTTATCGATTCTGAAGGGATTTCCGCTAAGATAATAACACAGTAGCTGTTGTGTCGCTACTGTGTGCGCGATATTCCAGTAAATATTATTGTTAAAACCGTCGGGAATCAGCATCAAATCACTGTGCGATGTATTCTGAAGAATTTCCAGAAGATTTCTGCGGACCTGCCTGTGGGCCTGAAAATGATAGTTCATTTTACATATTTTAATCCTCAAAAATAGGGTAATTAACTGAAAGAGACAAAAATGCATTTTCCGGGGAAAAAGCATTTTAAAAGATTCTAAAAATATTTATTTAAAAAATGCTTCAATTTGTAATCACGTATTAACAATTCGAATCCCTTCAGCAATCTTTTGTATACAGGGTTTAACAAAACTTTAACTCATTCTTGGCACCAATTATGTTGACTGATGAGGGTATTTATCAGAAATTTACACATTAAATTTTAAAATCACTATGTCAGAATTACATCAGGCCGAAGATATAAGACAGCTCACCGAAAAAGTAAGAGAACAGAATTACTTTTTCACCCTACTGAAACAGGAAATCAACAAAGCAATTATCGGACAGGAATATATGGTAGACCGTTTACTGATCGGTCTTCTGGGCAACGGCCATGTTCTTTTGGAAGGTGTTCCTGGTTTGGCAAAGACACTGGCTATTAAAACACTTTCAGATGCTGTGCAGGGCGATTTTTCACGGATTCAGTTTACACCGGATCTTTTGCCGGCAGACGTTGTGGGAACCATGATGTACAATATAAAAGACAACGATTTTACCATAAAACGCGGACCTATTTTCGCCAATTTTGTACTCGCTGACGAAATTAACCGTGCACCTTCGAAAGTACAGTCGGCACTTCTGGAAGCCATGCAGGAAAAACAGGTAACCATTGGTGACGAAACCATCCCTTTACCAAAACCTTTCCTGGTTTTAGCGACACAGAACCCAATTGATCAGGAAGGAACTTACCTTTTGCCGGAAGCGCAAAGCGACCGTTTTATGCTGAAATGCACCATCAGTTATCCGGATTTCGAGGATGAAAGAAAGATTATGAAAATGGTAGCCACATCGCACCAACCGGAGATTAAACCGGTGATATCGCTCCACAATATTATGGAAGCCAAAAATCTTATCAACCAGATTTATCTTGACGAAAAAATTGAGAAATACATCCTGGATATGGTTTTCGCAACCCGGACACCGGAAAATTATGGCCTGGCAGAACTTAAAAATTACATCAGTTTCGGTGCGTCGCCAAGAGCATCCATCAACCTGGCAATCGCTTCGCGGGCGATGGCTTTCCTGAAAAACCGTGCTTTTGTACTTCCGGAAGATGTGAAGGAAATCGCAAAAGACGTTCTGAGACACCGGATCGGACTAAGTTTTGAAGCGGAAGCTGAAGAAATTACTGCCGATGAAATTGTAAACAGAATTTTGGGGAAAGTACAGGCTCCCTAATTATCGAAATAAATCCTAAAATAAATTTATAGCCCCGATTGAAGCGGCATCCTTTTGCGAAACGAAGTGAAGCAAAAGATACAGCGGAAAGCGGGACCGCAGATCAAAGAAAAACAAAATCTTCGGGCTCCTGAAAAAAGAAATCATGCAGATTAAAGACATCATCAAAAAAGTAAAACAGATTGAGATTCGGACTAAAAAAAAGTCGGAAGCAACGTTGATGGGTCAGTATCACAGTGCATTTAAAGGTCAGGGAATGACTTTTTCTGAAGTAAGGCCTTACCAGTTCGGCGACGAAATCCGAAGAATCGACTGGAATAAAACCGCCCGCTTCCGTGAACCTTTCGTGAAGGTAATGGAAGAAGAGCGCGAACTTACGCTGATGCTTTTGGTGGATATTTCTGCATCGATGGATTACGGCACCAAAACCCAGCTGAAACGTGAATTTGTCGCAGAAATTGCCGCAAGTTTGGGTTTTTCAGCAGCTGGAAACAATGATAAAGTCGGCCTTATTTTATTCGCCGATAAAGTTTATAAAGTTATCCCGCCGCAGAAAGGAAGAAAGCATATTCTGGCCATTATCAGTAATATTTTAACTGCAGATTATGTTCCTGCGGACTCGAAAATTGATGGTGCGCTGCAGTATATGATGAATATCTTCAAGAAAAAATCGCTGGTTTTTATGTTTTCGGATTTTGAGGATGATTACGATTTAAAGGTTCTTCGCGTGGCTGCACGAAAACACCAGCTTCTTGGAATGCGTATTTATGATGAAAAAGACAGCGAAATACCGGATATCGGTTATGCGCTCTTTCAGGATTCCGAAACAGGGAAACAGGTTTGGGCAAACACTTCCAGCGCAAGATGGCGTTACGAATTTGCCGAGAAACAAAAACAGAAAGTTCGCAGCGTAACCGAAGATTTCGAAAATTCTGCCGCCAGTTTTATGAATATCAATACCGGCGAAGATTATTCGAAATTCCTTTATCAATATTTCAGGAAACGGTGATGACCATTCAGAAAGTTTATAAAAACAGAAATCAGATTTTGAAAAAAATATATTTTATCTTATTCGCCCTTTTATGTGTTTCCGTATTTTCGCAAACGCTGGGTTCACGCCTCGAAAAAAAGACTTTGGCGCTGGGCGAAGTTGGTCTATTCCGGGTTAATATTTCAGATCTACAGGGAAAAGATGTGATTTCGGCTCCTAAAAATGAACTGTTGCCTTTTCATTTTGAAGAAATTAAAGACAGCATCAGCAAAAGACCCGATTTCTACGAAAGAGTAATTGAATTTGCCATTTTCGAAGAAGGAAAATATACGATTCCTGCACTCGATTTCAATATTGGCGGCCAGCTCTACCACACCATTCCTTACGAAGTTGAAGTCATCAATACCGCTCAGAAAGGTGATGAAATCAACGACATCATGAAAAACAAAGAGGTAAAACTTGATGTTAAAGATTACTGGGAACTTTACAAATGGTATATTTTAGGTTTGCTGATTTTACTGGCTTTAATCTTCATTATTTATTATTTGGTTCATTATGCGAAACGCAGAAAAAATTCGCCGGCGGTAATGACCAATCAAACGCTGAAAGAGCTCGAAACTCTTAAGAAGAAAAAATTTATTGAAAACGGAGATTACCGGTCTTTCTATGTAGAATTAATTGATATTTCCAGAAATTTTATCACCAAACAGTACAAAATTCCTGCAGATGTTCTGTTGACGGATGATTTGATTGATGTAATGAAAACGAACAACACCATTTCGCCGGAAAACGAAAAGATTGTTGAAAATATATTTTTGCGAGGTGATTTGGTGAAATTCGCGAAGACGTTTCCGGACCAGCCTACCATGCAGTCCGACTTCAATGATATAAAAACCTTTGTAAAACGTTCTTCCAAAGATTTGGAAGACGAACAATTAAGAACAGGCGTATAATGACATTTGATTTGCTTAATTTAGAATTTTACAGTCCGTGGTTTTTACTGCTGTTCGCCGCTTTCATTCCTTTAATCGTTTTGGATTTAAGGAAGAAAAAACGAACAGGAATTCGTGTACCCACCATCCGAAACATGCAGGAAAACAAGGGAATTCTATTTGTTCTTTTTCTTCTGAAAATTTCAAAGTACATCATACTTTCGGCCTTGATTATTGCAATGGCACGCCCGCGAACCTTCACAATTTCTCAGGATAACGACGACAGTAAGGGGATTGACATTATGCTATCTGTGGACGTTTCACTCAGTATGCTTGCTAAAGATTTAGAGCCCGACCGCTTAACTGCACTGAAAGGAATTGCCAAAAATTTTATCGAAAAAAGACCCGGCGACCGTATTGGCCTCGTCACCTATTCCGGCGAGGCGTTTACCAAAGTTCCTGTAACTTCGGATCATGCTGTTTTGCTCGAGGAACTTGAAAACTTAAACCCACTGGAACTGCAGCCCGGAACCGCAATTGGTGAAGGACTTTCGGTGGCGGTGAGTCATTTACGCCACAGCAAATCCAAATCGAAAATCATTATTTTAATGACCGATGGCGTGAATACGATTGAAAATGCAATGCCGGCTCAGGTTGGCGCTCAACTGGCGAAAAGCAACGATATAAAAGTATATTCCATCGGTATCGGAACCAACGGGTATGCGCTGATGCCAACAGCAACCGACATTTTTGGCGACTTGGTTTTCAATGAAGCCGAAGTGAAAATTGATGAGCCTGTGCTCCGTGAAATTGCACAAACGACTGGTGGAAAATATTTCCGAGCCACATCCAACCAAAGTCTGGAGCAGGTATATGAAGAAATTAATCAGCTTGAAAAATCAGAACTTAAGTCCACAAAACTTTATAACTATCAGGAATATTTCAGGATTTTTCTTTGGATTGCTTTGGCAGTTTTATTACTCGATGCGCTGCTTCGGTGGGTATTTTATAAGTTTTTAAGTTGATGAGAAGAGAATTTGAACACTAATATGAATTGGTATTTAGGAAATAACTGGTATTTACTCTTGCTGCTGCTCCTGCCGCTGCTTGGGATTATTATTGCTGGATACATAAAGTGGAAAAACCGCAAGAAAACCGTATTTGCGGAAGCCAGATTCCAGGAAGAACTCTTTGAAAAGAAAAGTAGATTTTCCCGGTTTCTTCCGGCTTTATATTTGATCGCTACCCTTTTTCTTATTCTTTCGATTGTAGATTTACTCAGCGGTACCGAGGAAGTTAAAACCAGGCAGAAGATGAACAATGTAATTTTTCTTCTTGATGTCTCCAATTCGATGAATGCACAGGACGTGGAACAAAACCGCTTAACTCAAGCCAAAAACATCATCATCAACACGATGTTTAAGATGAAGAATGATAAAGTTGGAATTGTGGTTTTTGCCGGTGAATCTGCTTCAATAATGCCTTTGACCACGGATTTTACTGCTGCAGAAACTTATATCGGAGGAGTGGAAACCAGTGTAGTAAAAATTCAGGGAACTGATTTTTTAAACGGAATGAAAACCACTGCAGATAAATTTAAAAATGTCGCAAAAGGTTCGCGTAAAGTTGTTTTAGTTAGCGACGGTGAAGATAATGAAGGAAACGAGAAAGCAGCCATAAGACTTGCAAATAAAGAAGGAATTCATGTAGTTTCTGTGGGAATAGGAACTGAGGAAGGAGCGCCGATTCCGGAATATGTATTCGGGCAGTTGATGGGGTATAAAACTGATCTGACCGGTCAAACGGTGATTTCTAAACGACAGACGAATGCGCTGAAGAATATCGCGGAAGAAACCGGTGGAACCTATATTGATGGCAATAACCTGGACGATGCCACCTCGCAGATTATTGATGGGCTGGCAAAAACATCTTCGTCATCTGAAACCTTGGTAAAATCCCAAAACGCCATTCATTATTATCAGTATTTTTTAGGCATTTCTATATTTCTTTTTCTTTTAATTTTTCTCTTAAATCCAAAGAGAGAGTTTAATATTTAACTAATATTCAGGTATTTCGGTCTATATTTAACCGAATTTTAACAGAAACACCTACTCGACTTAACATTAAAAGAGATAATTTTGCAGTAATGAGTCGCAATTTACTTTTCACCTCCATATTATTAATTTTTTGCACTGTCTTTTTCTCGGCACAGAAGAGTTACAACACCCTTGTTTTTGAAGGCAATAAGGATTTCGATAAGAAGAACTACGAAGCTTCTTCATCAAAATATATGGAAGCCATTAAGATTAATGAAAAAGATTTCAGCGCACACTATAACCTCGGCAATTCACTTTATAAAAGAAAAATGTTTGCAGAAGCCACTGCGGAATACGAAAAAGCTGAAAAATTAGCTGCCACAATTCCGGATAAAGCTGCCGCACTTTATAATTTGGGTAATGCTTACATGCAGACAAATAATTCGAAAAAAGCAGCTGAATTTTACAAACAGGCTTTGAAACAGGATCCTTACAACGAAACCATCCGCAAGAATTACGAAATCGCGATGCTGAAGGAAAAAGAAAAGCAGGAAGAGAATAAGCAGAAAAATAATTCCGGCGGCGGTGGCGGAAACGATAAAAACCAAGACAAAAACCAGGGCGATGAAAAAGGCGACACGCCACAAAGCCAGTCAGGACAAGGGCAGCAAAACAAAGGCGAAGGCGAAGGCGACGATCCCAACAAAAATAAAAATGATAACTCCGGCAAATTGCCTAAAGACCTTGAAAATTCAATCCTTAACCGTGTAGAAAATAAAGAAAGAGAGACCGCAAAAAGGATTCTCAATAAGAACTCCTATTCGATGCCACAAAGCAACGAAAAGGATTGGTGATGAAAAACAGACTTCCATACATATTATTTCTTTTCTCGACGATATTAAGTTATGGTCAGGTAACTTTAGCTGTATCCGAAGTGAAGGACCAGAAAGTGAACCAGCCGTTTAACCTAACGGTTTTACTCGAAATTGCCGGCGAAAACATGCAGCAGGAAACCCCGCTCAGAATGCCCGACACTTCAAAATTCGATATCATCGGCACCGCATCTGAGCAAAACACAATTGTTCTTGATGCAAAAAAAGGTAATGTCTTGAACCAGATGGTTTACCAGATGGTTCTGAGTCCGAAGCGTGCGGGAAAAGTTACATTCGGATCGGTATTGGTCACCGTAAACGGTAAAATTTACAAGACCGAGCCTTTCGAAATTAATGTAAGGGAAAACGATAAAAAATCTTCAGTTGCTGCAACTTCTCATTCGGATGAAGTGTATCTCAACATGGAGGTAAAGGACAAAGAGGTTTATAAAAACGAACCTACCATCGCAGTTCTGCGCGCCTATAGCCGGGATTACAATAATTTCAGAAAAGTTGGTAACATCCATTATCCACGAGATAGAAATATCCGGATTAAACCAGTGAGTTTTGCGAAATCCGAAATCGAATCCCATTCAGATATTGCGTCGCAGGTTATTGCCGTGTTTATGATTTTTCCATCAGAGACCGGTTCAGTTGATGTACCTCCAGTTTCTGCATCAATTTCGGGTTCTTCAAAGGAAGAAAAAATAACCTCCAATAAAGTAAGGCTCAATGTAAAGAAACTTCCATCGGGAATGCCCATTCATTTTAAAAATGCCGTCGGAAATTTTGCGGTTTCTGTGGCAAACAACAGCACAGTTGAAGTTGCGGAAATCGACAAACCTGTAAATATCTCGATACAGATTTCAGGATCCGGTAATTTTGGTACGCTTCATTTACCAAAAATGGTAAATTCTGCAGATTATGTGTTTTTTGAACCTAAAGTTTCAGTAAAAACCAATGCAAAAGACAACAGACTAAATGGCATTTTGAAAGCAGATTATGTTGTAATCCCCAAGCGGCCGGGACCGATCAGCATCAGTTTTGAGAACTTTTCTTACTTCGATCCTGAGACTAAAAAATATGTTGATTTGGGATCTCAATCTATCGCCTTAAACGTAAAAACACCTCAACAGATTGCAGACTCTAAAACGACGCTTGAAAAAGTTAACGATTATACCAATAACGTTCTGGAAACCGTAAACACCCCGGTTCTGCAGACTCATAATTTAAAAATAAAAGATAAAAGCAGGATTAACTGGAAAATTGTTTTCGGAAACTTGGCTTTAATGGCTGGACTACTTTCTCTCTTCCTTGTGATAAAGAAGAAAATGACACACCGCAATTTAAAACCGGTGATCACCACAAAGCCAATCACTACTATCGCCGAAACAGAGGAACTGATTCGCAATAAATTGAGCGTTCAGTTTGATGACAATATTAAATATTTAAAAAAACTGGCTGAAAATAAAGATTTCTCGAAATTTATTTCGGTGTACGAAGAAATAAATGCCGACACCAAAGAAAACTTCGGCCTTCTTACCGAATCAGATTTTAAAAAATATCTGGAAACACATAAAGGTCAGAAGTTTGCGGATGAGTACAGAGCACTTTCAGAACAAATTTTGGTCGAAAAATACGCGCCATATCATTCCGATGAACATATCGATGAGCTTTTAAAATCTATCGTCAGAATATATTCTCAGATTAGACAATAATCAATTAATTTTTCTATTTTTGCGAAATTAATAATTTTAAGAAATGCTTGACTCTTTCTCTTTAAAAGAAACGCTTACCACTACTATGGTTCTTTTTGCTGTAATTGACATTGTAGGCTCAATTCCAATTATTGTCACTTTAAAGCAGAAATTTGGGCATATTGAATCAGAAAAAGCCGCGATTGTATCGGGTATCCTGATGATTTCTTTTCTTTTTATCGGAAATAAAATTCTTAAATTTATTGGCGTTGATGTGAATTCGTTTGCAATTGCCGGTGCTTTTGTAATCTTCATCATCGCAGTGGAAATGATTCTGGGCATCGAAATCCAAAAGCATCACGAAGCCAAATCTGCCTCCATCGTTCCCATTGCATTCCCGCTAATTGCAGGTGCCGGAACACTTACCACTACCCTTTCTTTACGTGCGGAATATCATGATATAAATATTATTTTGGGAATAATCCTCAATACAATTTTCGTATATTTGGTTCTGAAATCAGCGAACTGGATCGAGCGGAAACTGGGCGACGGAACCCTTCAGGTTTTGCAGAAAGTTTTCGGAATTATTCTTCTTGCGATTTCGATTAAGCTGTTTACAACCAACTTTGCACAGTTGATCACCACTTACGTTAAATTTTAAAGACTCATAAATGCATCTTTTTTATAAAATATTCTTAGTGTTATTCGTAATTTTCATTGGCTTCAACCTGTACGCAATGGAATGGCAACTTGGCTTCTGGCACGAAGAAAACGCTAAATTCATTTTATCAATTTCCGCAGCAATTGTGGGAATTCTGGTAGTTTTTGTAATGCACACCTTAAGCAGGTTTGCGGCGAAAAAGTAATTTTCCGGGATTTAAAACCTCATCACATCCTTCACGACACCGTTATTTTGAGTAAACTGTAAAAGCTCTTTTACAATAAATTCCTTGATTTGGTCTTCGTCCTTATCGGCCGGAAATAACAAATGAACGTTTGCACCCGCATCCAAGGTGAAAAACAGCGGCAATCCGGTGTCTTTACGGAAGTCCCAAATTTTATTGATAACTGCCAGCGTGCCCGTTTTCATAAGGATAAACGCAGGATCACTCATCATCATCATGGCGTGAAGCGTTAGTGCTTCGTGTTCTACCAGCTTAATGAAATTCGTCATATCACCGTTTTTCAAGATCATTTTTAAAGCCGCAAAATTTTCGTGCGCTTCCTGAAATCTTCTTTCAGCGTAGGGATTGGTGTTCATTAAACCGTGACCTACCGTGGAGCTTACGGATTTTTCGCCTTCATGAATCAACAGAACCCAATCATTGAAATGCCTGAAAACTTCGTGGATTTCATCATTCGGGTATTGTATGGCATAAAGATCAGAGCTGTCCTCAACTTCTTTTGTTCTTCCCCAAACCACCAAACCATCGTAGAGGCTTCTACATGCACTTCCGCTGCCCAACCGCGCAAGAAAACTTGCCTTCCGCTCTTTAAAATCACCGTCCTGAGCACCAGAGAACTGATGATCGAGTTCCATTAAGCACTTGGCAATCGCACCAAATCCCGACGCCGAACTTGCAATTCCGGAACTGTGGGGAAAAGTATTTTCAGTTTTTATGACGTATTTCCCTTTTAAAATCCAAGGAAGAAATTCCTCTATATTGCGGAAATACTTTTCGATTTTTTCGGCAAATTTCTTCTCCTCATTGCCGGAAAGAAAGGTTTGTACAGAAAATTTCTCATCTGCTACAAATTCCATAGAAGTATTTGTTTTGCAGTTATTTAAGGTATAACTGATGCTTGGGTTTGCGGGAATCTGGCGCTCATATTTTCCCCAATATTTGATAAGCGCAATATTCGACGGGCAGCTTGAAACCACTGTTTGGGTGGAGATGCTGTAGTTTTTATTTCCTGTAAATTTGTTCATTTTTCAATTAATTAAGTTGCATTACGCAGTATACAATTTTTCGATCAACGCTGCATATTTCTGCATTACTACATTTCTTTTCACCTTTAGCGTGGGTGTAATTTCTCCTGTATTGATTTCGAATTCTGCCGGCATCAATACAAATTTCTTCACCTTTTCGAAAGCGGACAGGCTTTTCTGTATTTCCTCGAGTTTTTCGCGGTAAAATTCTTTTACTTTTTCCGAATCCACGATTTCCTGCCAGGTGGTAAAGGGAATGTTCATTTTTGGAAGCTGCTCTTTCAGCGCTTCAAAATTCGGAATAATCAACGCAGTTACAAAAGGCTTATCCTCCGCCACGATCATCGCCTGAGTGATAAAATTATTGTTTGAAAGTAAATTTTCTATGGGTTGAGGCGTGATATATTTTCCGTTGGCCGTTTTCATTAAATCTTTGATTCTGTCGGTAATGTAGAGATTCCCATTTTCATCAAATTTACCTGCATCACCGGTTTTAAACCAGCCGTCTTCTGTGAAAACCTCGGCAGTTTCTTTTGGTAATTTATAGTATCCTTTCATCATACCGCTTCCTTTTGCAAGGATTTCGTCGTTTTCGCCAATTTTAATTTGGGTATCGCCAAGCGGAATCCCGGCGCTTCCGTGTTCATATTTAGTAAATGGAAAAGCAGTTAATGTAGCAGTAGTTTCCGTAAGTCCATAACCCACTGTCATATGAATACCCATCGCATCAAAGAACTTGGTTACTTCCCGAGACACTGAAGCTCCGCCGCAAGGCATAAACCAAAGTTTCCCGCCCATTTTTTTCTTTATTTTGTTAAAAACCAGCAGATCAGCGATATTATTTTTAAATCCAAGACTAAAAGGAACGGGTTTTTCCAGCCGCTTTAATTCTGAAACCTGAGTTCCTACATTTATTGCCCAGTTGAAGATTTTCTTTTTTGAATCTGAACCATTCTGAACCATTTCGTTGACGCCGGCATAAATTTTCTGATAAAATCTTGGCACCGCACACATCATGGTAGGTTTTACTTCGGTTAATGCGTGGGCAATGAGCTTGGTATTTTCCAGGAAGTATACTTTTGCACCGCCGTACAGTGCCAGCAGTGTCCAGCTTCGCTCAAAAACGTGGGTCAGTGGGAGAAATGCAAGTGAGGTCTCGTTCTCGAAGTTTTTAAATTTGAAAAAACCGAAGTGCGCCCTGATCGCATTGTGAAAATTCCCGTGCGTGAGCATTACCCCTTTCGGTACGCCGGTAGTTCCGGAAGTGTAAATAATGGTCGCCAGATCATCGTCTTCTTTTTTAACAATATCAAAATGTTCTTCCGCTTTCTTGATGAAATCTTCAAAATAAATGCTTCGGTCTTTTTTAATCCAGATGGCTTTTTTTGAAACAACAATCTGCTGCAGCGTGTTCTCTTTATTAAGAATTTCGAAAGCGGCATCATACTGTTCCTGGTTGCCGACCAATATAATTTTAACTTCAGAATCATTGATGATGTATTCTGCCTGCGAACCGTTGTTTGTAGAATAAATCGGCACGGTAACTGCGCCAAGAGAGAGAATCGCAAGATCGAAAGTAATCCATTCAGCAGAGTTATCGGAGTAAATTGCTACCCGGTCGTTTGCAGAAATTCCGGCTTCTTTTAATGCGTTTGCGGTTTTGAAAACCATCCTGCGGAAATCGAGCCAGTGTATTTCTTTCCATACGTCCTTCTTTTTAAAACCTATCGCAGGTTTTATGGAGAACTTCTCTGCATTTGTATTCAAAAATTCTGCGAAATTCATCTTACTCTTTTTTACTTTTTTTATCAGTTCTGTAATTTTCCAGGTGGAAATCGATGCTTTCATTCACCGGAATGAACTTAAATCCCAGCGTCTTTACAATTTTATCATTACTTACATTGCTCATACTGGTAACTGACTCTGTGTTAACTTTATCTACCATTCTTAAAGGCGAAAAAAGCCATCCAAAAACAAAGTTCAAAACTCTGCCGACCGTAAGCAACGCTGAAGGAATAATTTTCGGGGAAGAAAGTCCCATTTTTTGTCTTACATACGACGCTACCTCCGCGTACCGTTTATTTTCTGAAATCAGGATAAAGCGTTCGTTAAATACATTGTTATCCATGAGTTCGATGGATGCCTTTGCCACATCGCGCACATCTACATAAGAAGCTCCTCCGGAAAAAGTATAAGGTCTCGCTAAATTCTGAAAAAGCAGTCCGCTGCTTTGCGTCCAGTTTCCGCTGCCGATGATGATTCCCGGATTTACAATTACGGTGTTCAAACCTTCCGCGGCCGCGCGCCAAACTTCCATTTCAGAAAAATGTTTGGAAACGGCATAGGCAGAATGATCTAATTTCTGGTTGTAATCTGAATTTTCATCGGTTTCATCTTTTTCATTTACACCATCAAGCACCGCAATAGAACTTACAAAACAGAATTTCTTCACCTGACTTCCTTCGCACGCATAAAGTAAATTTCTGGTTCCTTCGATATTGGTATGATACATCCTGCGCTGATCGGCGGGATGAAAACTTACCGTCGCGGCGCAGTGATACACTTCATCAATCCCAATCATGGCAGTTTGCAGCGAATGAATGTCTTCAAAATCAACATTCATCCATTCAATTTTATTAAAGTAATTGTCAGGATTTTCGGTATAAAACTGAAAAGAATGGCGAACCTCCTCCAAATTACTGGATCTCCGCTTTGCCGCACGCACGATTTTCCCGCGTTTCAGCAGTTCTAAAACGATAACTCTTCCGAGAATTCCTGTTGCGCCGGTGACCAGAACCATAAATTTGGATATTTTACAAAAATACTCATAATAAATTCAAGCTCAAACTTAAAAATATAATAAAAAACCCCGCAAAAGTTTTTTTTGCAAGGTTTGTATTATTATTAAAAATTCAATCTTTTAATTACTTGGACTGCGACTGCTCATCAATAATTTTCTGAAATTCGCGCCAATCGTAGTAATGAAATACTTTTCCGTTGGTCATCGCTACAAAAACGCCGTTAGGAAATTTGGGTCCGAGATTGACATTAACCACTTCTGAACCATCACTTTCCTTTGTAGAAACTGGAATTTCTGCAATTCTGTAATGTTGGTTCGCATTGCCATTGTTGCCTTCGCGCCTGTAAACGTTGAAGGTATCGGCTTGCTGATTTGAAATCAAAATGTATCCTTTTCCGTTGCCGGTATCATAAATCGAAATTCCCTCCACATCTTCTTTGAAATCTTTCTGCCCAAAAAGTGCGAGTTCCTGATTGCCTTTTGCCGGATCTGCATAATATTTGCGGACACCAAATCCTTCATCAGAATAATAAATAAAGCCCAGTTCATCATCTACGGCAATGCTTTCAATTTCTTTTTTACCGCTGAAATTTCCGAACTTCCTTACCACTTCGCCGGCAACTTTCCCGTTGTTTTCTGAAAGTTTGTACTGCCAAAGGTAAGTTCCGCTCGGGCCGAATTTTCTGCCTACAATTGCAAAAATTTCTTCAGTATGCGGATTTTTATAGATTGAAATTCCCATCGGGTCGCGATCAGTTTCGCCTTCAAAAACACTGATTGCCCCAATTTCTTCCATCGAGGGAACTTCGTAAATCCTGATCTTGTTCTGCTGTCTTTCCGTGGTAACTGCTATATCAATTTTTTTACCCTGAAAATTAAATCCGTATTCGACATCTACGTTGTTAGGACGCTTTAAACCCGGCACTTTGTTCACGATTTTTCCATTTAAATCAAATACAAAAAGGCCGCCTTCCGTTTCTTTGTCGGTTCCGATGATTAAAGATTGGGAAGCATCCTGTGGATTGATCCAGATCGCGGGATCATCGGTATCAAAATTTACCTGTTCCGTGATTACTGCTGGTTGAACCTTTTTATCCAAATTTAAAGATGTACACTGTACCAATGCAGTGCAAAATGCGATATAAAAAATTGTTTTTTTCATTTTACGAAATATTAAAAAAAGCGGATTGCTACGCTCTCCTGTTGAAATATAGAAAATAGTAATTAAAAGTCAAACTTGAAACCGAAAGTATATCTCGGCATATAGTATTCCATCTGTGCCGTTCTGTTCTTCACACCCTGATAGTATCTCAAAGGCTGGTTGGTAAGGTTGTTAGCCTCCACGAAGAACCTCATCCATTCCTTGATTGCGTAAGATGCGTTGAAATCCACAAAAGTCTGCTTATCATAGTAGCGGTCCTCGAAAGCATCTGCACCAAGTTCATCAAGATAAGCTGCAGCATGGTTCAATGAAATCCTTGCGGAGAATTTCTTGTTTTCCCAAGCCAACGAAGCATTGAACATATGTGGTGCCGTACCAGGCAACATAAGGCCTTCTCTTAAAGTTCCGTCCGCAGCGTAAATTCCTTTTGCTTCAGATTTGGTATAGGTATAGTTAGCGTAAAGATTAAAGAATTTCGCAAATCCAGGAAGGAAATCGAGCTGCTTTTGTAAAGCCACCTCGAAACCGTAAACGTTTACACTTTCTCCATTTTTCGACTGAAGAAATGTATAATCCTCTCCCTGCACCAAAACATTGGCAACATCCGGAAATTCTGCAGAGAATTTATCGTAACTGAATTTATTGTCCCTGTAATCGTAGATGAAATCATTGATCTTTTTGTAGAAACCACCCAATGAAATCAAACCTACAGACTTGAAATATTTTTCAGCCATCACATCAAAATTGTGTGCATAAGATGCTTTCAGGTTCGGGTTACCTGCAGAAATATCGTTGTCTCCCGGAATAATGCTTACGAAAGGCGAAAGTTTGTAATAGCTCGGCCTCGCCAAAGCGGTGGAATACGCTGCACGAAGAACCAGATTTTCAACTGGCGTATATTTGAACGCTAAGCTTGGTAAATAGTTGGTATAATCGTTTTCGATCTGGCGCGTTCCTGTGAGATCTTCTTCATCCTGAATTACGTTACCCGTATAATCGATCTGAGTATTTTCAAGCCTTAAACCGGCAATCATCGAGAATACATCGCTAAAATTCTGATCCCAACGCAGATATCCGGCGTAAATATTTTCTTTTGCTTTGTAATTAACACCTAGATATTCTGCGGGTTCGTCACTCTCCGTGAACATGGCTGAGTTTTTCAGATTTAAACCGCCCAAGTGCTCTTTGCTTGCAAACCATCCCGGAACGTATTTTTCGCTTGGATTATAATTTTTCCCGTTCCAAAAAACGCTGTTCACCTTATCCAAAGTAGAATATAAAGTATTGGAAGCTACAGGTTTGTAATCGAAGAAATTATTATCTCTTTCTTTAGTTTTGATTCTCGCTTTACCACCGATTCTCAAACGGCCTTTCTGCTCGCTGATGATGGAGAAAGGGAATCTGAAATTCAGTTTACCCGTAATTTCGTCTTCAAACGTCATCCCATTTTGCTCTGTAAGTGTTCTGAATTTATAATCTTTTAAAACGGGCTGAGTCAGCGGTTTAAGTAAAGGCTGCTCCTCGCTGTCGAAATTTTTATCAAGCGCAACGCCTTTCACCTGATAATCTGTATATCTTTCGTTTGGCCTTTGTTCTTCGGCTCTGGAGTAGGATGCACCCCAATCCATATCGATTTTTGAGCCGATGATGTGATCACCTGTAATGAAATAATTCTGCATGATCTGGCGCTCAAGCCTTGAACCTTTGTTCAGATCATTCCCGATTCCGCCTTTGGTTTGCGCTCTTAAATCCGCTGTATAACCCAGGAATTCACCGGTATTTTTGTCGAAATTTTCTTTTACGCTGTTAAAACGCAGCCTGTAACGGTTTTCCAGATCGTCTCTCCAGTTGTAAAGTGCGCCTAAAGTAAGGGCATTCTTACTGTTGATCTTGAAATCAAGGTTTGCACCTACAGATTTCCTTTCACGTTTTACATCGTATTTTCTGATGTCCATTTCAGCGATATAAGCTTCTGAAGCTTTACCTTCTTTCCAAACGGCTTCTACATTATCAGAACCGTAATCCTGTAGGTTATATGAACCGTTCAACGCAAGCCCTACAGCACCGCCAAAGAATCTGTTTCCGTAGAAAAACCCGTTGTTGAAGGCAAATTTGTTACGGATTGGGTTGAAGCCTGAAGCAGTCGTTAATGAAAGTCTTTCCTTATTGGTCGGTGTTTTGGTATTCAAGTTCACCGAACCACCGATGGCATCAGCATCCATATCTGACGTCAGAGTTTTGTTCACCTCTATCAATTGGATCATATCTGAAGGGATAAGGTCCATCTGAACTTTTCGGTTATCGCCTTCCGCCGAAGGAATTCTGTTTCCGTTCAGTGTTACAGAGTTCAGCTCCGGTGCAAGACCGCGGATGATGATGTCGCGCGCTTCGCCCTGGTCGTTCTGCATCGTGATTCCAGGTACACGCTTTAAGGCATCACCGATATTGGAATCCGGGAACTTACCGATTTGCTCCGTAGAAATAACGTTGGTGATATTAGGATTGTTTTTCTGGGTATTTAACGCTCTTGCCTGGCTCTGACGACCGAAACCCACGACATTTACAGCTTCTATGGTTGTCGCTTTCGGATCCAGAACGATGTTCTGCACGATACCCGATTCATTTACCGTTACTGGATAACTCGCTGTACCGTAACCCAAATAATCCACCGTCATGGTATAGTTTCCTTCAGGAACACTCAGAAAAACGAAGTTACCGTTTGCGTCTGAAGTGGTGAAGATGTTTCCGGGAGTTAATTTTATTTTTGCTCCGGGTAAAGCAATTTTGTTTTCATCATTAATCTTTCCCGATACGGTTCCTGTCTGCGCAAAAATATAAGCTGAAGCACAAAACAGCACCGAACATAAAACTCTTTTCATTACTTAAAATTTAGTTTGGCAAAAATAGCCAAGGACTTGTTGAAAGGAGTTTTCGGGTAATTTAACAGTTTATTAACAAATTGTTACCGAAATTTTTAATTTTTGCACTAGACCAGTGGTGTTTCGAAAATAAAATCTTTTACTGCCTCGTTGAAATCTTTAGGATTTTCTGCCTGAACCCAATGCCCCGCATTTTCCACTGTTACCACCGAAGAATTAGGAAATTGTTGCTTGATTAGAAACTCATCTTGAGGCAAAATATATTGAGATTTAGCACCAGAAATAAATAAGGTTTTGCCGGTGAAAACCCCAAATTTAATTGCATTAGAAACAAATTGAGAATATTTCTCGGATAAAGTTTTCAAATTAAAACGCCAACCGAGTTTTTTATCATCTTTCCAATAAAGGTTTTTCGCAAGAAACTGAATGACGGATTTTTCCGGAATATACTGCTGCAGGATTTCTTCCGCTTCCTGCCTTGTGGTTATTTTTTCAAAATCTACACTTTCCAGCGCTTTCAGAATCCCCTGGTGGTGCGGTGGGTACGCTTTTGGAGCAATATCAACAACAATCAGTTTTTCCACTTTTGGAGGATATTTAACAGCGAATTGCATTACCGCTTTTCCACCCAAAGAATGTCCGAGAAGATTGGCTTTTTCGATGCCGTGATGTTCCATATAATGTGAAATATCGTGCGCCAAATCGTCGTGCGTCATTTCCTCGGAATGAAAACTTTTGCCGTGATTTCTCAAATCGATAAGGTGCGTCGGAAAATATTCGCCGAATTCTTTCCCAAAACTCGCCCAGTTATCGAGCATTCCGAAGAGGCCATGAAACACCAAAAGCGGCGTTCCGGATTTCTCTTCTCCGTAAATTTTTGAATGTAAAATCTGCATCTAAAAATTAATTTCTCAAAAATATTAAATTTTGGCTAAAGCCACCTATAAATCCGTTAAAAAAACAAACGGGCTAAAGCCCGTTTTCTATTCATTTTTTTACCATTTTGCTAATCTCTTCAAATAAGATTGAACCGTATTTTCCAGACCAAGATACAAAGCCTCTGAAATTAGGGCATGACCAATGGAAACTTCAAGCAAATTAGGAATATGGTCTGCAAAATATTTCAGATTATCCAAACTCAAATCGTGTCCTGCGTTAACGCCAAGACCATATTTTTCCGCTTCTTTTGCTGTTTCTACGTACGGTTTTATAGCTTCTTCTTTGTTTCGACTGTAGTTTTTAGCGTACGCTTCTGTGTACAGCTCAATTCTGTCGGTGCCGGTTTCTGCGGCGAATTTTACCATTTCCGGATTTGGATCAAGGAAAATTGAGGTTCGGATTCCTGCTTTTTTAAACTCTGAAATTACATTTTTCAAAAAACCGAGATGCATTTCGCAATCCCAGCCTGCGTTGGAGGTAATGGCGTCATCAGCATCCGGAACCAGCGTCACCTGCTCCGGCTTAATTTCGAGTACCATATCGATGAACGGCCGGTGCGGATTTCCTTCAATATTAAACTCTGTACTGACCAAAGGTTTCAGATCATACACATCTTTTCGGGTAATATGTCTTTCGTCCGGCCGTGGATGAATCGTAATTCCCTGCGCACCAAATTCCTGAAGTTTTACCGCAGCTTCTGCTACACTGGGCAGTTCGCCACCGCGGGCATTTCGGAGCGTGGCAATTTTATTGATATTTACACTAAGTTTTGTCATCGTTATTGAATTTTTGCAAACTGTATGACTTCCAGGTCGAATTCCTTGGATGCGACAAGAAGATGATCGAAAATATCGGCCTGAATATCCTCATAATTGGCCCACTGTGAGTCGTTGGTGAAACAGTAAATCTCAAGTGGCATTCCCTGCGGGGTATTCTCCAACTGTCTTACGAGGATGGTTCCTTCCTGATCGATATGTTGGTTATTTTTAAGATAATTGAAAATATATTCCCGAAAGACGCCGATATTGGTGAGTTGCCTTCCGTTGATCAGCAGTTCGGGATTTTCCATCACTTTTCTTTCCTCGACCATTTCCGCTTTTTTAACCTCCAGATAATGCTTAATCAAATTTACTTTTGATAATCGGTTGAGCGTATAATCATCGAGAAATTTAAAGGAATTGATATTGAAAATAATCGAGCGTTTGATTCTTCGGGTATTGCTTTCGGACATTACCTGGATATTCTTTATTTCCGTTGTAAGAAAATCGTAAGTAGGAATCGTAGAAATGGTTTTGTCGAAATTCTGAATTTTAGTCGTCAGCAGGTTAATATCCTGAATATTACCTTCCAGATTATATTTAGGAATTCCGATCCAGTCACCTACTTTCAGATTTTTAGAAGTTGCCACATGAATTCCCGTCACAAATCCTAAAATTGTATCGCGGAACACCAGGACCAAAACTGCAGTAATCGCTCCCAAACTTCCCAGAATCGCTGAACCGCTGATCCCGAATATCACACTGATGGCGACAATTGAAGACACAAAAATTCCAAAAATCTTTACACTCTGCGAAACCGCATTCAGTGCAATAATTTTGTAGTAATCCTGTTGAATGACAAAGTAATTTCGAAATGCGCTCAAACTGCGGTAAAGCATTCCGGCAACTACCAAAACTATCGCTAAACCCACCATTCTTTCCAGAAATATAAAGCTTTTCGGATGTCTATAAAATATAGAAAAAAGCGCAAAACTTCCGAAAAGCAGCGCGATTAAATGAGCTACGGAATTGGTGATCCTGGATTGGTAAATCGATTTCTGTATCGGATATTGATCTTTATTAAAAAAAGTTCTGAAGATTTGGTTCAGGATAAATTTCAGGATAAAATCTGTTATATAAATAAGCGCCAGAAGAAACAGAAACTTCAGAACAATTTGCCCGAGCAAAACCCAGTTATCCGGCAAAGTGTCCCGAACAGCATAGTGAATATGATCGCTGATGTTCTGCAGAAAATCTTTGGTATCTTTCAGTTCGTCATTCATTACAGCAAAAATAAGAAATCCGATGGTGTTTATAGGATTAATGCGTATTTTTAACAAAATTTATCATTCATGGATACCACTTTAATTCAGCTCATCAGTATTGTATTACTCATTTTGGGAATTCTGGGAACTTTCATTCCGGTTTTACCCGGTTTGCTTCTTAGCCTTTGCGGACTTTTAATTTACAAATTCGGGACCGATGCACCGCTCGACATGGTTTATATCTGGATTTTCGTGTTTCTTACCGCAGTTTCAGTAATTTTAAATTACGTAATTCCCGCAAGAACAAACCGCAAATATGGCGGCACGCGCTGGGGAAGCGTGGGCTCAGTAATCGGAACCTTGGTTGGAATGTTTTTTATTCCGGTTCCCTTCGGTTTTTTAATCGGAATGTTTCTGGGCGTTTTCGTAGGCGAATTGCTGCATGATGCTTCAGATAAAAAGAAAGCCTGGAATTCAACCAAAGGAGCCTTTATCGGATTTCTTTACGGTACAGGTTTCAACTTTATGGTGGGTCTGGCAATGTTTTTGGTCGTGTTATTCGACATCCTTTAAATTTAACATCATGATACACAGACTTATCCTCACTTCCTTTGGCATTTTAACTTTAGCGACCTGCCAAAACCCGAAAATTTCAGAAACTCCTGCTAAACAGGAAACTGTAAAGACAGAAACTTCAGCGAATTCAGCAGAACCAAAAGTTTCAGATGTGACGACAAACCAAACATCAGGCACAACAAAATCCAAGTCGAACGGCGAACCCGAAATGTCGGTAGGCTTACCACCGGATAAAGAAGCTGTGGAAACCGCTAAAAAAGAACAGCAAAATTCAACCGTGAAAAACACAGCCGGAATCGTTTATCTGAAAGAAGGTGAAAATAAATTCTTCAAAGAATACGAAATGAATGTTACCTTCAAAAAAATGACTGAAGACAGCCGCTGTCCGAAAGACGTCAACTGCATCTGGGCCGGAGTTGCGACCGCAGAAGTAGAAGTCATGGGTCTTTACACAAGACCTGTAACCCTGAAACTGAGCACAATGAACGATGCAAAAAAAGGATACACCAAATCTCAGGAATTTAATGGCTACACCATATCTTTAGTGGAAGTAACTCCTGAAACTACTTCAGCTAAAGGCTTTAAGGCACTTCAGGGGTCTTACCGTATCGGACTTCAGTTCTCCAAAGGAAGTACAGGTAGCGGAACTACCACGAAATAATTTCTGAATTTTTCGATTTCAGATAGTCGTTTATTTTAGAAAAAGGTTTGCTTCCATAGAAGCCGCGGTACACCGAAAATGGCGATGGATGCGCAGATTTAATGATAAAATGTTTAGAGGAATCAATAAATTCCTCTTTTTTTTGTGCAAAAGCGCCCCAAAGCACAAACACTACATTTTCTTTTCGGTCAGAGATCGTTTTGATAATAAAATTGGTGAATTTTTCCCAACCCAAATCTTTATGAGAGTTTGGCGAATGCGCCCTCACCGAAAGCGTGGCATTCAATAACAAAACACCTTGTTGTGCCCAGTCGTCGAGTTCCTTTTTTGTTCTCTCAATTCCTAAATCATCCTTGAGTTCAGTGAAAATATTTTTAAGTGAAGGCGGTGCAGCAACAGTTTCAGAAACCGAAAAACACAAACCATTTGCCTGAAAATCATTATGATACGGATCCTGACCGATAATTACAACTTTCACCTCGTCGAAAGGCGTAAGTTCCAGCGCGCGGAAGATTTGGTTTTTCGGCGGAAAACATTTACCTGCAGCGTATTCTTCTTTCACCTTCTGCCAAAGATGTTCGAAGTATTCGGTATTTTTAATTGGGGCAAGAATTTCGTTCCAGGTCATGTTCTAATGGATAACAGATTTTTACTATTAAAGACATCAAATATAAATAAATATTGCATTCCCAAGTTCCCGAAAATCTCATTAAATTTGCTCCGTGCATATTACTAAAGATCAATTAGAAGAACTGGAATTTCCCGAATTACTCGCGGAAATTGCCCCTTTTGCGTACTCCGCAAAAACCGCATATAAAATCACCCAACTCAGGCCTTTTTCCATTGATGAGGCCGAACTGTCATTAAGAAAAGTGGCCGAATTCCTTTCGAGTTTCGAGAGCGATAATGCCATTCCTTTCAGCGAATATGAAGATATCGAGGAAGAACTCAAGCTGATGGTTATTGAAAATTTCAGGTTAGAAAACGCGGCATTTATCAGAATAAAAAGTTTGACCGAGCAAATCGGCAGGCTTCAGAAGTTTTTTCCGGTGTACGGCGATCTCTTTCAAAATCTGAACAACGATATCAGCGGTTTGGAATACAGAAAAGAAATCATCGACAAAATCGACAAGGTTTTTAACCGTTTTGCTGAAGTAAAAAGTGAAGCATCACCTGTTCTTAAAACCTTGAGAACAGCAATTTCCCAAGCCCGAAAAGCCATTCAGGAAAACTTCAACCGTACTTTAACGGCGCTTTCCTCCACAGATTTTCTTGACGACATCCGAGAAAGCATCATTGATGACCAAAGGGTTTTAGCCGTAAAATCGGGCTATAAAAAAAGAGTTCCGGGAAGGGTTTTAGGCGTTTCAAAAACCGGATCGATTACCTACATCCAGCCCGAATCGGTCGTTAAACATCAGTTCAAGCTCCGCGAAGACATTGAAGAGGAAAAAAAAGAAGTTGATAAGATTTTAAGAAAACTCACCGCTGAAATTGCAGAATTCCAGCCCCAGCTTTCAGACTACCAGACTTACATTTTCGATCTGGATTTAACGAGAGCGAAAGCTAAATTCGCCGAAAACATTGGCGGAATTTTACCCAAAATCAACCGGCACAAAACACTCAGACTCGTAAATGCCTATCATCCGCTTTTGCTGTTGCGGAACCGTGAAGAAAAAAAACAGATTTTTCCGCAGACCTTCACCTTAACCGAACACAACCGCATCCTGTGTATTTCCGGGCCAAATGCAGGCGGAAAATCAATCACGCTAAAAACGGTCGGATTGCTGCAGTTAATGATCCAGAGCGGAATATTGGTGCCCGTTCACCCGAAATCTGAAATGTTTTTCTTTGACAGAATTATGACCGACATTGGCGACAACCAATCCATTGAGAATCATCTTTCTACTTATTCCTCGCGTCTGAAAAAAATGTCCGGAATTATTCGTGAAGCCGATGAAAACACGCTTTTGCTGATTGATGAATTCGGAACCGGTTCGGATCCTGAACTGGGTGGCGCACTGGCAGAAAGTTTTCTTGAATTTTTCTATAAAAAGAAAAGCTTCGCCATCATCACTACACATTATACGAACATCAAACTGGTGGTGGAACAACTCCCCAATGCTCAGAACGCCGCGATGTTATTCGACGAAAAAACGCTGGAACCACTCTACAAACTTGAAGTGGGGCAAGCCGGAAGTTCCTTCACTTTTGAAGTGGCTCAAAAAAATAAGATTCCGAATTTTATCATCAATTCCGCCAAGAAAAAGGTGGAACACGACATCGTAAATTTGGATAAGACGATCGTGAAGCTTCAGCAGGAAAAATTTGAAGTTGAAAAACTTAAATCCAACCTTACCGAACAGAAAGAATCGACTCAAAACAAGAAGGAAAACCTTGAAAAACTGAACGAACAGCTGCAGCAGAAACTCTTCAATTTCCAGAAACTATACGAAGAGGAACACCGCAAACTGCAGTTCGGGAACAAGATCGAAGGATTTATTGATTCTTATGTGAAAGGGAAATCGAGAAAAGATGTAGTGAAAGATTTTGTGAAAATTCTGGAACAGGAAAAATTCAGGAAACTTGGTTCTGATAAAGATGAGACGAAGAAACTACAGGTCGTAAAACGCAAGATTACCCAACAGCTGAAAAAAGAAAATGTTCAGGAAAAAATTGCGAAAACCAACGAAAAGTTGGAAGACAAAAGAGCAAAAGAGCGCGCAGTTTGGCTTAAAGTGGGCCAGCGCGTCCGGATTTTGGGCAGCACGAGTGTAGGAACCATCGAAAAAATCGACAAAAACCAGAAAGTGACGGTGAACTACGGTATGTTTAAAACGCAGATTTCTGCGGACGAGCTGGAGCGGATTTAAGGTAGATAGTTACTCATTAAGATATTTTTGAAGCGGATGTTTCTGGCGCTTCAGCTCAGAGACGAATATTTTAGCAATTTCATTGGCACCGAGAACCGAAAGGTGCGTGTTATCATCAATTCCATCCGGGAAAAACTCGTTTTCACCCTTCGCAAAATGCAGATGGAGTTTTTTAGATCCTTCCACACCGTAAGACATTTCGAGGTTTTCTGTGAGATACTGCATATCAAAAAACGGCACTTTCATTTCGGAGGCGACCAGCCGCGCGACCAGCGTATAATTCCCATGAGCATCAAGCAGCACGCCTTCTTTATTGAATTTCCTCCTCGCAATAGATGAGAAAAGAATTGGAACTGCGCCTTTTGACCGCGCTTCTTCGATATACCGAATCAGGTTGTAGCGGTAGGAAGTCTGCGGATTGGTATAGCGTTCCGGATCGGTGTCTTTGCCATCATTATGCCCGAATTGGATGAACACATAATCTCCGGGCTGCAGAGCATCCAGAACCGGCTGCCAGTGTCCGCGCTCTCGAAAACTTTTGGTGCTGCGGCCGTTTACTGCATAGTTTTTAATCTGCACATTTTCATTAAAATACGGTGCTAAAACCTGCACCCAGCCTCTTTCCGGGTTTTTGTCGGGATTGGGTTTATTGGCCATCGTAGAATCGCCAATTGTATGAATGGTCACTTTCCCGCGCCCTATGTTCGCTTTACACGCGACCAACAATACGGCTGATAACAGTAATAATTTATAGATTTTCATACCAGTTGCTGTTAATTTCTGTTTTTAAAACCATCTGCTTGGTGTAATTTGCTGCCTGCCTTTTTGAAAGCTGTTTCGACCAATTCACCCGCGCTACAGGGTTGAAACCGGCTCCGGAATTTCTGTATTCCGAAAACACAGCATGCCTTTCCGCGGCCACATTGTTCCAGTTGTGCCAACCTTCGGGCGCGACAGCCGTAGTCAATTCACTATTTAAAAATATGGCTTTTGCAAAAGTTCGCCATGGTCTTCCGAGATAAACTTTGGTGACATTCTCAGCGGCCGTAAGCGTGCAATTATGAAATACGAATCCGTACGCACTGCCTTGTGGTGTAGAAGGTGCGACGATATACGAATCTTTTTTGCTGTGAAGTGTGCAGTTTTCGAAATAGGCAGTGGCGCCGCCGAAAATATAGTCTGTAGTTCCTTCTATATATGAATCTTTAATGTAGATTTTGCCTTCACCACCCAGATAAAGCGTATCTTGGTTGCCGAGCAGTTTACAGTTGACCAGCGCGACCCGGTTTGAGGTAATACTCAGCGCCACAGCCTGCCCTACTTCGCCGGCTGTATTCTCGACTGTAAGATTTTCAAGGATGATATCGTTGGCTTCAATGCTTAATGTGGGCGTGAAAAACGTACTGTTTCGGCCTTTGTTTATTTGAGTAAAATGATCATTAAAACTAACGATGGTTTTGTCGCGATCTTCGCCTACGATCTTTATATTGCTGTTCCAGTGGTGGATCCGGACTTTTTCCTCATATTTTCCGTTCTTTACATATAGGGTGATCTGTTGTTCAGGAAAAGATTTTAAATGATCGATTGCATCCTGAATAGTTTCGAAATCACCTGAACCGTCCTTAGAGATTGTGTATTGGCATTTGTCCGGAATGATTTTAACATACTTTTTCTTCCACGCGTCATATTTTTTTAAAACTTTTGCGGGTTCATAAGTGTACCAGGCGTATCCGTTGCGGCGTTCAGCTTCAATTTCTGCATACGAATGTTTCATCTCGCCATTGCGCCCGGTCATAAATATCTCGTTGGTGTCCAGTGTATAGAATCTGCCCCACATTGGCGGCGCAGCAGGATCAGCGACTAGTTTCTTATCACCTGAAACTTCTATTTCTTTAAATCCTTTAATCTGGTTTTGCTCAAACCATTCTACCGCATCCTCCACGGCAGATATTACCTGTTTTGAAGGTTTATCGAGCGACATCAGCAACAAGACAAGTGTGGCGGATTCTTTTCCGCTGAGTGACGGAAGCTCATAAGCTCGCGCTTTTGTAGGAAGCAGGTTATATTCGTCGTGCTGAGCGCCCCAAACGGTCAACTTTCCGTTTTGCCGGTATTGGGTTTTAAGAATGACATCGATGCCTTTCCAAAAAGATGATTTGATTTTTTGTAAAGTTTCCGCCGGAATTGCGACCGGAAATCTTTCACCTTCATCTAAAATAGTTTTGAACAGGAAAAGGACGCGCGCCATCGCATCGTCGTTATACGTGATGTGGGAACTATAATTATTCTGAATGGGATAAAACTGTGGCCAGCCGCCGTTTTCGTATTGAGCTTCAAGCAAAAACCCGATACCGCGCAGAAATGCTTCACGAAATTCCGGCTTTCTGTGAAAACGGTATACGTTCGACAGAAACGTAAGTTCCTGAACGGTTGCATTATTATCAATTGTTGTGACTTTCAGCTCATCTTTCGACGCTGTAATTCTTTTCTTTTCTGCTTCAGAAAGCACATTTTGCACGGCGATATTCTTTCCCCAGCCACCATTGTTCTTTTGGTACAGCAGGATGTTTTCTGCAATCCTAAGGGCATCAGCTGACCGCAAAAAAGCTTCATCTTTCGAAAACGCCATTTTGCTCCACTGCTTTTCAGGCGTTTGTGCCAGCGAAATATTTACGCTGCAAATAAGTAAAACTAAAAATACCAGCCGCCTTTTCATTTTATTATCTGTTTAGCTGAATTGCCGCAAGAATAAAAGGGCCTGTACCTTTAGGGTCGTTATCCTTTTTTTTCTCATTTACATAATACTCAAAAGAACCATCACGGTAAGGTTTTCCGCCTAATCCGGCAACCGCGCACACGTGTGTAAGCGTGACAAAACCTTCGGGTGAAACAGTGATGAGGTTTTTAACCAATCCATCGAACGCTTTATTTGCAACTGCTTTGTATTCATTCGGTAAATAGCCTTTGTTGGCACCTTTCGCGAAAGCATAGGCAAACATAGACGAACCGGAAGCTTCGAGGTAATTGCCATCCCTGTTCCCCTGGTCGGTCACCTGAAACCACAGCCCGGACGCATCCTGATACTTAGTCACCGCTTTGGCAAGCCTGTTCAAATAAGAAATGAGCTGTGGTCTTTTTGGATGATCTTTCGGAAAATAATCGAGAACATCTACCAAAGCCATCGCGTACCAGCCAAGCGATCTGGACCAAAAGTTTGGTGAATTCCCGGTGGTTTTATCCGCCCACGGCATTTCCCGGCTTTCGTCCCATCCATGATATAGCAAACCTGTTTTGGGATCGACCATATTTTTCTGAACCAGTTCGAACTGAAGCGCAACATCATTTAATTTGTCGCCATTCTCGAATATCGTATTGTAACGTGCATAGTAGGGCGAGCCCATGAAAAGGCCGTCCAGCCACATTTGGTTCGGGTAAATTTTCTTGTGCCAGAAACCGCCTTCAGAAGTCCTGGGCTGTGTTTCGAGTTGCGAACGCAGGGTTTTCATGGCCGTACGATACCGCTCGTCCTTTGTTTTGTCGTATAAATCGAACAGAGGATGACCAGCCACTATCATGTCGATATTGTAGTTCTCGAATTTGTAGCTTGGGATACTACCGTTGGCATCGATGGTTGCATCAGCGTAGCCTTTAACGTAATCCGCATATTGCGAATTGTTGGTTTTTCTGTAAAGTTCTTCAAAGCCAATCATCACCAGGCCATGTACATAATCCCATTTCGGTGCAGTTTTATCGTCGAGCATATAGGCTTCCGGATACTTTTTCATTAATGTCAGCGCCATCCTTTCCGACCATTTTTTGTCCGAAGGCACCTCCATCCCTGCCGTTGAAACAGTTTTGCAGCCTGTGAGCACAAGAGTTCCGAAGATTGCCGCAGCGAGCATTTTTATTCTGTTAGAAATCATCAGCTTAATTTAATTCGTTGCTTTGGTTTAATTTATGCAGATTTTCATCCAAATATTTCATGAAATCCGCCTCAGTCTTAATTCCGTTAATCTCTTTTTCCCAAGCGCTGAGGAAGTAGAACGTAATTTTCTTTGTGGTAGGTTTAAACTCAACCAAATGATCTGTCGCCCCCTCAAAAACCTTATTTACATCGTCTGTCCTGTAGAAAACAGCCATCCCAAGATTATCATTGAACAAAGTTTGCTTACCGAATGTCGCTACATATCCCCATTTACCGTTCGTGCTTGTTTTTTTAACGGCCGGGAGCTTATAAAGATTTACAATGCCGGTCACAATGCCGGTCATTGCCTCGCTGCTTTGAATAGTATGCCGGGTGTAGCGCTGATTCGGGAAAATAGTAAGTTCTGAGCTTAGGTCAGTGGTTTCACCGTTCGTTTCCCACCCTTTATAATCAACAAAAACTTTTGAGTTGGAAGTTGAATTTTGAACCCGCGCCGACGTTTTTTCTACTTTATTAAAGTGAAGCAATTCATTATTTACAATCCGTCCAATGGAACCGATACCAAGTCCTTTGCCGACTTTTAGGATATCCGCACCCCAATCACTCATGTTGTGATAAGAATCAAAACCGTCCTGTCCCACGCCCTGCAGAACCATATCCTCGGTCAGTTTCCCAAAAATATCAATAGCGTTTCGCCAGTCAAGGTACAGCCTGTAGCCCACTTTATTGCTTTCCCAGCCGGGACCTTCGTAGCGGATGTAGTAAGAATGGTCTGTATGCGTGGAGGGCAGCGTAAGTTCATTTACATTCCTGAATGTACCGCCTTCGTATTTCTTTTCGTTCCACTGCCCGCCTTCCTTCACTGAAAGTTCAGCGTAAGTCTGTACACTCTGTCCAGCAGCGGCGTACTCCGTTGTAGTACAGTTTACAAGAAGCGCCAGCGTGGTAACCGCGAAAATCTTCGGTATTAATTTCATAGTAATTTTCATTTAGACTGAATTTTTTGAGCATTAAATTGCTGATTAAGAAAACGCGTTATATAGCCGACTACTGGATCAAACCATGGGTCAAACATCCAGAAAGTATGCGGCGAATTATCGATTATTTGCGTCTGTGAATATATTGAATACTTATCGAGCATCTTTATCATATCCTGCCTGCCAGCCTGAAAGCGTTTGTGTTGACTGGCGATGAACAGGGTCGGTGCAGATTTTTCACTTCCATGACTTAGAGGTGAAGCCTCTGTCCAAATTTCAGGTTCGTCTGCCAAAGTTCCGCCCAGCCAGGCTGCTGCGGCACTGCCTTCTTCGGAATCGGGATGATTGAATGCCAGAATTCCATCAATATTAATGACCGCTGCAATTTGTCCAGCGTATTTTGTCCCGATTAACGACGCCATCTGTCCACCCGAAGACGTTCCTAAAACCACGATCTTTTTCGGATCACTATTAAATCTATCAGCATTCTCTTTCAGGTAACGAATTGCATTTAACACATCATCAACTGCTGCCGGATATCTTGCTTCGGATGATAAGCGATACTCCACTGCAAAACAGTTGAAACCCTTATTTGCAATTGCCATTGCAAATGGTTTCATCATTTCTTTATTTCCAGATTTCCAGCCGCCTCCATGTATGAGGATCACGGCCGGTTTTTTACCAATTGATTCATGAAGGTATGCATCAAGGTGAAGTTTGCGCCCTGGAAAACTGGTGTAGATGACATTTTCGGCTAGTGAGACTGAAGATTTGACAGCCGGCACAGTTAACTGAGCTTCGGGGTATTTCTTCCGTACTTTCTGAAGCTCGGAATAATTGGTAAATGAGCTGTCCCTGGGCAACTGCGCACAAACCAGAGAAAAATATATCATCAAAAAAGTTATGCAAAAACGCTTCATAAACCGCAAATATCTGCTTATTTCTTACTCGAAATAACATTAATAAAATAAGCAATCGATTACACAAATATATGATAATTTATTAGATTAACGCAGTCGTAAAGCGTCTATATTGATGAATTTAGGAATTAAATTTTTATTAAAAACCTTTGTGTTTTTAATAAATCGATACTAAGAACAAGCCTCAGCTATTGTTAATAGGACCTTTCGAAAAAAAGACAGCGAATAATGAAGAAAAATGTTGCGTATGTAATTAATTCAAATAACTTTGTGTAATCCATTACATAAAATACAAATCTCAACAAATTGATCGAAGTATGAACAAGTTTTTATTTATTTTGAGTTGGATGTTTAGCATCGCACTTCTGAATGCGCAGACTGCCAACATTACCCTGCAAAAAGGCTCTCTGGAAAGTGCCTTCGTAAAATGGGAACCCGTAGTGGGCGCCGAGAGCTATAATGTCTACTATTCGGGTGCAGGAATTACAGACAAAAAGATTGATACTCAGCTCATCAGAAGCTACGGAACGTATTTCAGGGCAGATGTTTTAGGTCTTGCTGCGGGAACTTATACCGTTAAGGTTGTACCGGTAACTTCAGGCACAGAAGGCGATCCGGCAGTTTCCGGTCCCATCGAAGTTCTGCCTCACGACCGAAACGGTTTTGCTCACCAGGGAGGAAGAGTGCCCGGAGCTTATAATTTGGATGGTACGCTGAAAGATAATGCAGTGGTAATCTACATCACGCAAAACACCAAAAATACAGTAACACTCAACGTTACGGGTGCTACCACGAATCCTTGCGTGGGCCTTCAAACTATTCTCGACGGCTTTAAAAAAGGAAAAGACAACCGGCCATTAGCGGTACGACTGATCGGGAATATCACTGACCCGAGCTACCTGCTCGGTGGAGATATTGTCATCGAAAACAATAATCTTGTCTCCAGTTCGATCACATTCGAAGGTGTGGGTGACGATGCGTACGCGAACGGCTGGGGAATCAGAATTAAAAACGCTTCTAATGTGGAGGTCAGAAATCTGGGTTTCATGCTTACTGACGCATCTGAAGGCGATAACATTGGTTTGCAGCAGGGCAATGATCATATCTGGGTTCACAACAACGACCTTTTCTATGGCAAAGCTGGTGGTGACGCAGACCAGGCCAAAGGAGACGGAGCGATGGACGTGAAAAAATCGACTTACGTAACCTTATCTTACAACCATTTTTGGGACAGCGGAAAAGCAAATCTTTTAGGCTTAAGCGAAGGCACGGCAGCCGGACTTTTTGCAACTTATCATCATAACTGGTACGACCATTCAGATTCTCGCCATCCCAGAGTCCGCTATTACTCGGCACATGTCTACAACAACTATTTCGACGGGAATTCAAAATACGGTGCAGGCGCTACGATGGGCTCCTCACTGTTTCTTGAAGGAAACTTTTTCAGAAATACAAAGTATCCAATGTTGATTTCGATGCAGGGTTCCGACATATTTTCTGGTCCCGGTACATTTTCGAGCGAAAACGGTGGTGTAATAAAAGCCTTTAACAACAGCATGAGCGGCCAAAACCGATTTGTGGCTTACGACGCGGTGAATTATCCCGTAGAGTTCGATGCGTATGTTGCCGCAACAAGAGGCGAAGTGGTGAGCGCATCAATTAAGGCTAAAAAAGGTGGCACAGCTTACAATAACTTCGATACCGATGCGGCACATTACATAAAAGATCTCATCATTGATGACCCCGAAACTGCCAAAGCAAAGGTAATGCTGCATGCCGGCAGAGTGGATGGCGGCGATATGAAATGGACATTTACTCCCGCCGACGACACTTCATACGATGTGAACACCGGCCTCAGAGATATGCTGAACAACTACACCAGCAGCCTGGTTTATGTGCAGGGCGAAACGCCGGTTGTAGTAAGCACCCAGACATTGATTATACCGGAAAACAACGACCAGACCGTACCTGCAGGAACACCAATCCAAAATATGGTATTCACGTGGGGCGGAACAGCGAATGACGTTGTAGTGGAAGGTTTACCAGCTTCTGGCCTTACTTTCGCTAAAAACATTACCACAAAAACCGTAACGGTTACCGGCACTCCGACAGCTGACGTAACCTTCACCGTTACTACATCCGGAAGTACTGGAACACCGGTTTCAGGTACAGGAATTGTTACGCTTGGTGAAGCTTCCACGGAAAGCACGTTCATCCATAATTTCACAACGGACGGTAAGATCAGTTCATTCTATTCCATTTCCGGGAACATGAATTCCACGGACGGATCAAACACGTATGATGGCAACACGCTGACGAAACGACTCAAGATTGAAACCGCGACAACCATCAGTTTCTCTGCAGCGAAGAAATCGACACTTACCCTTGTATTCGATCCAACGTTCACAGGCAAAATAAAACTGAACGGAACCAATTATACCGTTCCTGCGGGCGCCAACGGAGTAATCACGATTCTTAATGTACCGGCTGGCACCAACCAAATCCTTAAAGGTGACACCACGAACCTCTATTACATGAAGACTGTTTACGACGATGTGGTACTGGGTACTGAGGGCCAAGACGTGAATACGCAACTTCTGGTATATCCAAATCCTGTGACCGAAAACGTGTTTATCAGGACAGATGAAAACGTGAGGAACGTAAGCATTTTCAGCACAACCGGAAATCTGGTAAAAACAGCAAACGGAAACGTGAAATCAATCGATGTACGCGGATTGGGTACCGGTATATATATTGTGAAGATTACCACACAGAGCGGAACTGTAACCAAAAAGATCATCAAAAAGTAAGTTTTTAAGGATTAATTTATTTTTTAGCCTTCCTCTTTTAGGGGAAGGTTTTTTTTGGTTTTATAAGTAAGTGTTGCATCCTGATGCCACTTATTTCAGGAAAACTGCGGCGGCGCTGCTCCAATTCCGGAAAGCTTCCTGCACCCGTGCTTTTGTTTATCCGGACTACCGGAAAAGTCCCTACACGTGTGCTAAGGGTTTTCCGGAGACCGGTAAGGCTGTTACACCAGTTCATAGACTCTTCCGGTAAACCGGAAAGATTGTAGCAAGTGTGTTTTTCCTTTACAGGAAAGAAACTGCCGAAAATGACTATTATAATGATTGTTGCAGGACAGGAAATGATCGGTATAATGGATGTTGACTACAGTCATAACCGTTGATATTTCAAATAGTTTAAGCAAAAAAAAGCAGCATTAAAAAAATGCTGCCTTTGTTAAGTCAAAAAATGAATGTTATTTTACCAGAACTTTCTGTGATTTTACGCCTTTATCTGTTTGTAAATTTACCATATAAACGCCTGTCTTCAAAGCGAAATTTACATCAGATTTAGTGTTTAAAGATTTTACAAGCTGTCCGTTTGCGGTATATACGTTTACTTTAGTATCACCTGAAACATTCGAAACATACACGTTTCCGCGATCTGAAAATACATTTGCTGATACTTTTGCAGCGGCATTATCCGTCGTTGAAAGCGTGTTAGAATTTAAAGTAGTCGTTACAGTTGCTCCTGTGACCTCTATTTTATAGAAATTGATGGCTGCATCTGTATAGATGTAGAAAGTACCTGCAGGGACGTTTGCTGTAAGAATCGCTGTATCCGCCGGGGATGCCGATGGGCTGGTAGCTGCTGAACCATAAAGAACAGTATTACCGTCACTAACGAAAGCTGAACGCACCGCGCCGCCGCTTCCACTTTTGTACCATAATTTTACCGTAGCAGCCCCGCTCACCTGAACAAAGAAGTAGCGTTGTGTCGGCTTATATGTTCCGGCGGCAGCACTACCTCCACCGTTGGTTTGAAGACGGTTTCCGGTAGCTACGTACCCGTCAGAGAATGTCACTTGCGAAGAATTGGTAACCGCGCCGAAATTGGAATTTGTGGCGATCGGATACATCCCCAATCCCTGTTTAACGATAGGACTTGTACCAATTCCTGAGTTTAGCGGCCAGTTAGCCGAATCATTACTGAAATCCCATGTCGTAGTCTGTGCTTTCGCTGAGAACATTGCCAAAACGGCCGTGAAAGCAATTAGTAATTTTTTTTTCATGATGCGAAATTTTAATGCGTTGTTTTGTTTGTTTTAATTTAATACAATCGATTACACAAATATAACAACAATTTTAATACCGTCTTAATTTACTGCAAATATTTTACATAAATATTTGATCAACAACATAAAACGGATAGGTTTAGCTTAAAAAATGACAGTGTCGAAAGTAATTTCAACAGTTCGCCTATTAACTTAGATATTACCTCCGCTTGTATTAATAAATGCAGAACCTACAATAATGTCGAAATCCCAAAGAATTTAGGGGGATTTTGCCAAAAAAAAAGCCTCGCAAACATAGAAATTCGTCATATTAATTAAATAATCGATTGCAATAAGTGTAAATTTATCTAGTAGCTGACTTTAAAAGCAAAAAAGCGTACCCGCTATTGGATACGCTGTTGATCTAATTTAAAATTAATTTAATATTTTGTAAAATTTAAAGGGTATGTCTGGCCGCCCTGCTGCAGCCTTCCGAAGTAGGATCCTTTCGCAAGATGCCCCACATTTACCGTCAACCGGTTAGCCGAAACAGAAGGTGACGACGCCAAATATACCTTTCGGCCGTCCGCCGAATAAATCTCAATTGAGGATTCACCGATTTTTAAACCAGGAACCTCAATATGTAAAACCTCCTTCACCGGAACGGGATAAAGTTTTACGGTTTTCGCAGCCACATTCGCTGTTCCCATGAAAGAACATGGCGAAGGTGTGATGACGCCCTGCGTACTCACCTGAAGCGTCGCACCGGCACCGCAACTGGCATCGGATACATATTTAGCTACATCAGTCATCGGAATTACTGAGTATGAATAAGCCGGCGCGCTTACTGTACCTACGTCCATCGAGGTTGGAATCGCCGTACTACCTGTCAAACTGTTTGCAAATTTGATTGCGATAGAACCCCCATCGGTGGAAACGTAATTTTTAAAATAGCTGGAAACCCTCGCGAAATGCGTATTTTCCACGTAAACTGAAGAACCGCTTGCGCCACCGCCAAGGCCAATCGCCACTGATCCGGGAACGCTGGTGTAGTAGTAGGAATTCAGGATATGAAGTTCAGCATTGCGCGCACGCGGCATCCTTTCGCGCGTTCCCTCCGCCCAGTAATTACTTTGGTAAGTAATACTGAAACGCCCGTCTGTAGGTCTGTCGGAAGCATTTGATCCGACAAGGTTCGAAAACCTATGGTCATCGCTGCCGCCGGAACCGCCAGGTATTGGTGCTTTTAGATAAGTAAATTTAGACCAAGAAATGGTGACATTATCAGCTTGTCCTACATTATCCAGATTTCCGTCCTGTCCGTCCTGAAATTCGCAATGATCAATCCATATATTGGTTCCGGCATTGGTGAGATTATCCTGCCCATTATTGTCATACGCTCCCGGACCTACAAAAATAAGGTTTCGGATAATGACATTATTGGACCCACTTCTTAAATTGAGGATACCGGAACCTGACAGATTTTCGTTTACAAGTTTCGCACCGGGTAAACCGATCAGCGATTTGTTCGAAATCACCGCACTGATCTGTTGGTTCGCAGGAATGTTTATTACTCCTGAAACCAGGATAACACGCGATCCGGCCGCCGTTAAATTTGTACGCAGTGAGGCAAAATCGGAAACAATTACCGGTGCGGTGCTTCCACCGCCCGTTGTTGCTGCACCGAAACCTTCCGGCACCGCCTGATACGGGACCTGCGCCTGAGCAGACCACAGTGTGCAGAAACATGCAGCAATAAAAAATACTTTCTTCATATAAATTATTTAGGAAGGATTTCCACGGAAATTTTAATATTTATCCGTGGAAAACCTTCATTTAATGATTAATGGGTTATTATTTTAACACTTTTCATACCGTTCGGATTTTGAAGCGTTACCAGCCAGATACCTGCCGGCATTGTAAAACTTGTGTCTGAACTTGTTCTTAATGTTTTATACAGCATTCCGCCCATCGTATAAACCTTCAGTACAGTCTCACCTTTTACCGATTTTACAAAAACTTCGTTCTTCACAGCATACACCGCCGTTCCGCTATCTGTTTTCACTACGCCTGTTGACAATGTGATGTCGTTGAACGGATCCCAGCCATCGTTACCCTTGGTGAAGTTCAATGTCGTGATTGGGGTACCGTCCGTAAGTACTGGCTGAGTAAGCATAGTTGCCCACGAGGCACGGTTTGCGGAATTGTTTACGCCCGAAAGTTCCACACTTCCATATTCGTACATTCCCGGTGATGTTCCACCCAAAGAATTCTGCCATCCAATCGGCAATACAAGAGACTGACCTGCAAATCCCGGGAAGTCGCTCGTTTCGATAGTGGTGTTATAAAAGACAGCTTCACTGGTATTCGCAGACCATGGGCGGCCAAAATAGCCCGGTTTTGAACGGTAAACAGATGCAGTTTGTGTATGGGGTTCTGCCGAAGTAACGGTAGTTTTATACATTAAATATCCACGGCCGCTGGTTTGCTGAGGTGCCACGATGTAAGAAAGATCACTGCTCTGCTCGCTGGTGTTCATTACCAACTTAGTTTCATAAAAAACGGCAGCCATCCCTCCGAAAACGAAATCTACAGCACCCATCACGTCACCTTTGTAAAGAGCAACGCGTGCGCCCTGCGCACCATAGAATGTGTCCTGACGGCCAATGATCCGGCAATTTTTCAGGAAAGTACGGTCGCCACTTGCAGTGACGGCCAGTGCCGCAGCTCTCTCGACAAGCGTTTTGTTTTGAACTGAAGTATTATTCAGGTCTGTTGGCCGCGGACCTGGACTGCCGGAAGTCCACGGAACTACTACATCCTGCATTTCTTTGGTTGAAATATATTGGTTGAATGAGTTCTCGAAGATAATATTTTCAGCTTCGAAACCTTTTGCGTTTACAACCACAGTAGCGTTCCAGTACGATCCGTTCGTTGTGCCTGAACCAGCGTTCGTGTAAGAATACGCTCCGTTTTCTTTATTTACATTTAAAACATCCTCATTCCACTTCTGGTTGTTGCCCATCGAATAGTAATTGTACCCGTGACCGTAATAAGATGTAATGCGGACAGCGTTCGGGGAAATGTCAATTCCTTTGTTGAAGATATCGGTGCCCGGAGATGCAGCGGAATTCTTTAAAGTAACCTCCGGTTGGTTGATTACAAGCATTTCTTCGTAATTACCCGGATCTATCATGATTGTTACGCGCTGACCTTCAGTTCTGGTCATGTACGATACCGCATCGAGTGCCGCGTTCACTGAAGCGTACTGTTTGCCCGTTCCTACAGTAAGTTGCGCACTGTAAGGCACATTAGGTGTGGTACGGATCTCCGTGAAATACGAGGTCGAGCCAGCAGCACCTCCTACTGTAATGGTAACATTTCCGGCCGAAGATCCCGGGTAAATGTATTCCATAGTCTCGGTGATTGAAGTCGAATTTGTTGCTGTGGAATACGTAGTTCCGCCTTCTACCGAGAAATTGGCCGTATAGTAATACGACACCTTTACTTTTTCGCCTGATTTTACAGGAACCACCAAGGTAGCGCTCGGTTTTGCTGTAAGGTGGCCTGACGCGGGAACGGTAGTCACCTGGCCGTTCAGCTGCATGCCTTTGTAATAGGCTGTGGTGCTGGTATTGATCTGCTGATCATCAAATGACCAGACATTGACAGGTTTAAATGTAAGCGTCTTAGAAGCAGCAGCGCCGTTTACGGTGAGATTGGATGTAAGTGCCAGTTCTACGGGATAGTTATTGAGCCCGGTGACTGAAATTTTGTAAATGCCGTTTCGCAAAGAAATGTTTTGCAGATCAGAAAAACTGTAAACATATCCCGGCTCGTTCAGGTTTGTAAATGTTACATTAAGTGCCGCCAACTGGGCAGCATCGAGACCTTCTATATTTAAATTAACTGCGTGTTTTGGCTTAGCCGCAAAAGTGATGTTATACGTTGTGTTTCCGGTAATCGTTAAAGTATTATTAGTGATTTCAAAATCATTAACTCCTGTAGCTGAAATAGTATATTGAATATTCGGAGCCAACTGAACCGAATAAGTTGAATTAGCAGTATTCACCACTGGGTTGGGCACATAGATGCTTTCACTCAAGGGATCCGGCGTAAAGGTGAGTGCTAAGTTGGAAATCTGATCTCCAAGCCCGGTAATATTTCCAGTCACCGTGTAGAGACTTACGGAAGCAACGGAGATATTGTGGGTTAAAGTATTCGAGGCACCAACCGTACTGAAATTTTCACCAGAGGTTACGATAAATCCGCTGGCATCAGCTAAACTTACGGCATAATCAAATCCCACCGGTAGATTTACCGTATAGCTGTTTGAATTTACCGGCACACTCCAGGTTTTACCGGCAGCATTGGTGAAAATAAGAGAATATCCGGCCGGAATTCCCGAGGCCTGAGACACATCAACGGTCCCTGAAACTGCGGTGTAGGTCGCAGCCTTTCTGTAAATACGGTAAAAACTACCTTTGGCCAGCGCGTCATAAATGAAATAAGTCCCTGTTTGTTTAGCCACGAAAGTAGCTTCAGTCACAGCTCCTGAATTAGCTGTAGTCGGGAATTTATCATTCTGAACAGCCGCGTCAGCCGCAAAACTGAAGGTAAGATTTCCTGCGGTATCACCTCTGGAAATTACTTTCACCTCATCATCAGCATTAAGTGTCATACGGAAATATCTTGCGTTCGGCTGACCGGCGGTAACCGTAGGAATCGCATTGCAATAAACCCTACCTGTGTAGCCGGCTACAGAAGCTATATTTTCATCGTAGCGCGTCAAGGCCTGATTGGTAGTACGCAGTCTGTCATTGTTACCGCCTGTCCAGGAAAGTTCTCCTGCCGTGAAGGTAGAAGGAAATACATTGGATGTGCTTACAGAACCCGGCGTAATGGTGGGGCTATACCAGGAATTAATCACTGAAACAGTGAGTTTGTTGTTATACTGCGAAGGATCAAGCTGCTGCGCGCCAAAATCCCATACATCGGTAAGCTGCCCAAAAAGCGACATTACCGGAATAAGGAGATACATTAGAAGGAAATTTTTTTTCATAATTTTACGTATTGTTATAGATTTCTATTTAAAAAAAATGCTGTTCAATCCTTTTGAAAAAGATTAATCAGCAATTTTTAAGGAAAGTTATAGGTAAGAACTAGTAGCCATAATCATTTGATAAAGTTCCGTTACTTGAATCTAAAAACACCTGCCAGATCGGCCAAAACTGTTTAGTATCAGGATTGTTTCTGTAGAGTGCGGCAATTTTAGAATCTGAAAGTGAAGTCCAGTCTACCGAAGTCCACCCGGCACCCGGATTATCAAATTCGCCTCTGTTCAGGCCATAAATTATTAAGGTTTCATTATCAGCAGCATATTTGTAATACAGAGTGGAAGGCACGTTGGCATATCTTCCGGTGCGGTTTTTAAGCTCGGTCATTCTTTCTTTTGCGTCTGCCATTTTCGCTCCGAGTAAATTCCATCTGATGAGTGCCAATTTACGCTCCATCTCCCCGGTGAATTCAAATTTCTGTTCTTCTACAATCGCGTTAAACATCGCAGTTTTAGAAGTAAGTGCATTCACGTAATTTTCTACTTTTTCTGGTCTGTCAGCAGCCGCGAATGCTCTATTTCTGATTTGTTTCAGGTAAGGTGCCGCAGCCGCAGGTCCTTCTACTTCATTCGCTGCTTCCGCAGCCATCAGAAGAATTTCAGCGTATCTCATGTAGATTTTGTTTACGCCGTCATCATTGGTAGAAGTTACGATACGGCTCATCCACTCGAAACGGTATTTACCGAAATACCATCTGTTGAAGGCACCCACTTCCTGTTTTGCTTTACCGGCAACAGCAGATCCCCATTTGTAAGGAATACAGGTGATATTTCGTCTTTGATCAGCTTGGTCGAAATCATAAAAAACATTAGGCAACGGGCCACCCTGTCCGCCTCTGTTGTTACCCATCTGCTGGTATTGGTTGTTATTGGTATGATTGATCGCGAAAGTGAAAAGTACGCGGCCTCTACCGGGTGCGAAAGGGATTTCCCACAGTGACTCGTTGCCAGCAGCCAGAACTTCCTGATTGTATTTTCTCCAAAGACCTTCAAATGATGTTTCTAGACGCGCTGTACCGCTGTTGATGACATCGCGGCAAAGTTGCAGAGCAAGAGGATACAGCTTCGACGGTGCAAGTTCAGGATCATTACTTCTTCTGATACCATCTGGATACTGCGAATAACCAGAGGCAGCCAGCGCAACCCTTGCTCTCAAGCCTTTTACGAAAGCTTTGTTTATTCTTTCTACTGAGGATGTTGCAGCATTACCATTTGGCCATGGAACTAAAGTTTCCGCTTCTTCAAGATCTGCCAGGATCTGTTTGTATATTACATCCCTGCTCGATTTCGGTAAGTACACGGTTTCAGTGTTGATCGGTTCAAATCTGGCCGGAACATCGCCCCAACCTTTTACAAGATCTGAATAATAAACTGCTCTCAGGGTAAGTGCTTCACCCAGAAGATAACCAAGCTCAGAGCCCGGCGTGGGATTTCCGTAGGTACGTAATCCCCGGATACAAAGATTCGCTCTTTCAATACCGTTGTACATCTGTGCCCAAACATTATTTGCCGTATTCATTTGGCTGTTGTTGGGTTTCGGATCGTAAACTACCAGATCCGCATTGTCATTAGAAGTTGATTCTGATGAGTTCAGCCATTCTGAATCTGTATTCATACCATAGAATGGGATCCATCTTCCTCTGTAAGAGTTGGTCTCCGCCATAGGTATCTTGATTCCGTCTACTGCGCCTTTAGCAAGGTCAGGGTTTGAGAATATCACTGCTTCAGAGGAGGCTGAAGGCGAATCCACAGTAAGCAAATCATCGCCAAGCTGCTTGCAGGAAAATACTGCGAGAGACATCAGTACGACCGAAAGTTTTATTGAGATTTTCATTTTTTATAATTTATAGAATGATGTATATGTTTTTATTTAAAAACTGACGTTTGCACCAAATACAACCTGTCTGCTGCGCGGAAAGCCTGAATAGTCAACGCCCGGCGTCATCGGTGTCTGTCTTCTTGTAGAAACTTCAGGATCCATTCCTGTATAATTCGTGATTACAAATACGTTGTATGCGGAAGCGTATACTCTGAACTTGGTAAGCCTGATACTTCTTACAAAACTTTCTGGCAGTGAATATCCAAGTGTTAACGTGTTCAGCCTCAGGAAGGAGCCGTCTTCAACCGCCCAGTCGCTGAACACATATCTCGGCATGAAGGGTGACCACAATGTAGTTCCTGCATTAAGAGCGGCCAGCTGATCCGGGTCAGTAACAAGGTTACCTGCCGCGTCAATATTAGTCCAACGGATACCGTCGGCCATTGCTGTGCTTAAGTTGCGGAACTGTCCGTCAGGTGATGATACCGTGCTAGTGGTGAATTCAATTTTATTGGCGTTGTAAATGTCGTTGCCCACACTCCAGTTGAAACCTGCCGAGAAATCAAAATTCTTTGCAGTCGCGTTCAGGGTAAATCCACCGGTATGTTTAGGTGCCGCATTTCCTATAACTGTGCGGTCATCGGCGTTCACGATGCCGTCACCATTAAGATCCTTCAGTTTCATGGCACCCGGTTTCACGGCACCCACAATCGAAGATGCATTGGCAATACCGGTTTTCAGTACAGGTGATCCGGTGGCATAATCGAAATCTGAGACTTCATATCTGCCATCGTTTTGATATCCGTACATCGCACCAAGAGGCAGACCTACTCTGACCAGATAATCATAACCTACCGCCGAGGCGAAGTTCGATGACTGCAACAACTCCTCCATACCGCTGCCAAGCGCATTGATTCTGTTTTTATTGAATGAAACATTAAAACCAAGATTCAGTGAATAATTTTCTTTGTTGATCACATCAATATTTAACGAAGTTTCTACACCCTGATTTTGCGTTTCACCCATATTTCTCCACTGTGCATCATATCCGGTGCCTGGTGTGGGGAACGGGATGAGAAGATCTTTGGTAATATTTTTATAAACCTCAACATTACCGGATATTCTTCCGTTAAACAACTCATAGTCTAAGCCTAAATTCTGCGAAATGGTCGTTTCCCATTTCAAATCCGGATTTGCGAGAATTTTGTCTGCTGCCCAATAGCTCGAAACCCCATTGATCCAGTTATTGTTAAATGACAGAAAATTCTGAACGTTCACGCCTGTCGGGATGGCGTTGTTTCCGGCCTCGCCATAGCTGCCTCGCAGCTTGAGTAATCTGATCCAGGAAACATCATTAAGGAAATTTTCTTCATTGATCTTCCAGGCCAGAGCTACGGACGGAAAGTATCCCCAGATGTTGTCACCCAAAAATTTGCTTGAGCCGTCAGCTCTTAATGTTGCAGTAAGCAGATATTTATTATGCAGATCATAATTTAACCTACCGAAGAATGAAAGCATTCGGTCATCCGGCGCGTACACATTATTTATGCTGAAGAAGTCCGCTTCGGAGGTCAGGTTAATAGTATCATCAAAAGAAAATAGTTTTGGGAACCCAAAATTGATTGTGGAAAAAGTGTTTGATTTTAAATTATTGTATTCCTGCCCAATCATGAGTTTTAAAGAATGGTTATCATTTAAAATATTTTTAAAATCATAATTAAGGGTGTTGGCAATCCTGAAACTTTCACGTTCAATATTCGTGTAAGTCATCCCCGGTTGTCCCTGTAAATCCGCGGGCGCATTGTTTCTTGCGTAATATGTAGATCTTCCGTAGTAGCGGTAATCGTTATTTCTCGAGAATTCCATACCTACATTCGACTGGAATTTCAGATTTTTGATGATCGTCCAGCCCAATCCTCCCTGTACCGTATAATTTTTTTTGTTCTGTTTGCGGTCATTATCCCGTACAGCAACGTATGGATTTACAAGGTAGCCTGCTTCAGCTTCATCTGTATCATCGGTTGTAAGTGCCGGAATATCAATTGGCGAATATCCCACACTGTGGCGTAGCCTGGCGTCAGTATTTGAAAACTCTTTCTGCTCATTGGCACCGCCACCCCGTATATCGGTATTTGAATATCTGAACGTAACTGATAAATCAACGTTGTTTGTTGGTTTATTCTTTAAGTTTACGGTCACGTTGTCCCTGTTAAAGCCCGAGCCGAGCATGATACCGTCGTCCTTATAATTAGCAAGGTTAATGTTGAAGCTAGTCTTATCATTTCCGCCACGCACACCAAAATCGTTGCTGTGAACGACGCCTATGTTACCGTAAATTCGATCCTGCCAATCTAAAGCTTCATAAGATTTGTACTGATCGATCTGATTAAAAGGAAGGAAAAATTCGTTGTATGATGCAACATCATTTAAAAGAAGTGCATTTTCGAACTGCCATTTGGCATAGTCGTAAGGCTTTAAGACATCTATTTTCTTCGCGATCCATTTATAGCCCGTAAACGAATTGAATGTACCGGTCACTTTACCGCCTTTAGCACCTTTAGTCGTAATTAAAACGACACCGTACGCACCACGCGAACCGTAAATTGCGGTTGAAGATGCATCTTTAAGGACTGTTATTGTTTCAATATCAGAAGGTGTCACCTCACTCATTCCGCTTACCGGAAAACCATCAACGATGATCAAGGGCGAGCTGTCCTGCGTGATAGAACCACCACCCCGAACTTTCAGACTGATTTCTGCATCAGGCGAACCTTCAGTGGTGGTAATCTGCACACCTGCGATTTTGCCTGTAAGTGCCTCAGCGACGTTCGATACAGGAATTTGCTTTAAGGCATCTCCACTTACCGTAGATACCGCACCTGTAAGATCGCTTTTGCGCGCGGTACCATATCCGATCATTACTACCTCATCGATTTTCTTCTCCCGTGTAACGGTATCCTGTACGCTTTGCGCCTGCATGCTGATTCCAAGAAAAAACACGGCTGCGATGCAACTTATGGTTAATGTATTTCTCTTCATATAGTTAGTTTTAGTTCGGAGTATATTCGGTTTGCGCTCCGTTTATTTTTGTATTGATAAGTTTCAGGTTTTCTACAGATTTCACATTGAAGTTGGCTTTCACCTTATCAATCGTCACATTTTTAAAAGTGATGTTATGAATTTTAGAGTTTTCAAGACCGTCCGCGAAGATGGCGTACTTACCACCGTTCTTCACCTTTACATCTTCAAGCAAGATATTTCTTATTTGTGGCGTGAAGTTTCCGGTTCTGTTTTTATAATCTTTATAATTCATGGTGATATGCAAGACCGCCTCTTTCACCTGCCCGACTGTAAGGTTTTTAACGAAAACGCCGTCTACCACGCCTCCTCGAACATTATTTGTTTTAAGCCGGATCGCTCTGTCGAGCTCGGGCGAATCCATGTGGTTATTGTAAACGAATACATTGCGTACACCTGCTGACATTTCGCTTCCGATGACCACACCGCCGTGTCCGTCGATCATTTTACAGTCTCTTACAATCACATTTTCAGTCATAATGCCTACTCTTCGTCCTTCTTCGTCACGCCCGGCCTTGATTGCGATACAGTCGTCTCCCGTGTTGAAAATTGAATTTTTAATAAGCACATTTTGCGAATATTCAGGGTCGCAGCCATCATTGTTCGGTCCGTGGCTGCGGATATTAACACCATCAACGATTATATTTTTGCTTTTGATAGGATGCAGGATCCAGAATGGTGCGTTGATAATCGTGATTCCCTGGATGAGCACATTCTCACATTCAAAAGGTTCAATGAAATTGGGTCTTAGGTAACGTCCGTTACCAAAAGTCCTCTGCGAAACCGGAACATTTGTATCCGCCATTTCCATCAGTTTCGGCAGATTGTTTGGGTCAAGCTGGCTTGGCATTCCGGGTTTAAAACCATATTCTGCACTTCCTTTCCAAGTCCACCAGTTATCGTTGCTCGCCTGTCCGTTCAGAATACCTTTGCCAGTAACCGCAATATTTTTTTTGTTTTTGGCATAAATAAGCGGCGAATAATTCATCAGTTCCATACCTTCAAATGATGTGTGTACCAACGGATAAAAATCATCCGGATTTGTACTGAACAGGATTTCCGCACCTTCCATTAAATGAAGATTTACATTATTTTCAAGATGTATTGGACCACTCAGGAATTTACCGGCCGGAACAATTACTTTACCGCCACCATCTTTGGAGCAAGCGAGTATTGCTTTTCTGATGCTTTCGGTAGCCATCGTCTTTCCATCTGCCACTGCTCCGTAGGTTATTATATTATAGTTGGCACCCCTGAATTTGGGTTCTTTGATCGATTTTTCGAGTTCAAGCATACGTTTCATCGGAAAACTCTCCATTTGAGGAATTGCGGAGATGTCAGTCTTCTTCGTCGCGCATGCAAAGAGGAAAAGCAGCAGGGAAAACGACATCAGGAAAACCGGACGTACGGATCTGTTGATGATGAGATGGGTGAAGCGTTTGTTCATAATAATTAATGCAATCGATTACAAATATAAATAAAAATATTAAAACATTTACAAATAAAATATGATTTTTTAGCTACATTTGCACATGTCTCCACAACCGGCATCCGTAAGATAATTGCGTTGACCCATCATCCCGCACTGGCTTAAAGACGGTCTTAAACATAAACCTAATGAACAACAAAGTCACGATCTACGACATCGCTAAAGAACTCAATATCACTGCAGCTACGGTATCAAGGGCGCTGAACGGAAATCCGAACATTAGCGAAAAAACAAGGAAAAAAGTGCTCAGTATGGCGAGTTCCATGAACTATAAGCAGAACAAACTGGCGCTGGCGCTGAAGAGTGGAAAGAGTAACTATATCGGCGTTATCGTACCGCGTATCAACACCAATTTTTTCGGCTCCGTTATTAGAGGTTTGGAGGAAGAGCTCAATGCAAAAGGCTATAATATTATCATCTGCCAGAGCCATAACAACGAAGAACAGGAATCAAAAAATATTGAAACACTCATAGATTCCCATGTAGACGCTATTTTCATTTCATCTTCCAGTAAAAACACGACGTCCCTTGAAAAAATCCTGAAAGGAAATATTCCATTGATTTTCTTTGACCGTAAAAAGATGATGGATAACGTAAGTTCCGTGACCATCGACGATTTCGCAGGCGGTTACATGGCTACGAAACACCTTATTGATACGGGTTGCCGACGAATTGCGCATATTGCTTCCGGTCCGTTGGAGATTGAAATCTTCCGCGAAAGACACCGAGGTTATCAGCAGGCACTTGCAGACTATAATATCGATTACAGAAAAGAGTACTGCTTGTGTACTAACAGTAGCATCGAAGACGGAAAAAAGGCAGTGGAAATTCTCTTCAACCTAGATGAAAAGCCGGATGCCATATTTTCTGCCAGTGATTTCGTTGCGCTTGGCGCCATACAGGAACTTCAGGCACGTAATATTAAAGTTCCGGACGAAGTTTCTGTTATCGGATTTGCGAATGAACCTTTTACGGATTTTCTTGAACTGTCCATCTCTACAGTAGATCAGTTCCCGATTGAAATGGGAAGAAGTGCCGCTAAAGTATATCTTTCGCAGGAAGATGAAAACAAGGGCGAAGGTAAGGTGCAGAAAAAAGTGGTTCTTGAACCCAAACTGATACTAAGGAAATCTACCCGAAGTAAGAACTAAAAAGGATCAGCTAACCACTGATCCTTTTTTTTAACAAATATTTCCGGATTATAATGAAACGCCGCGTTTCCAAGGGATAAAGACATCCTGTTTAAGCTGATCTGCTTTAGTTTCAACATTGCCGCTGGCCAAATCGATGATATATTCAACGATTTCCTCACCCACTTCCTGAATAGTTTTTTCACCGGTAATTACTGTTCCGGCGTTGATATCGATAATATCAGACATTTTTTGAACCACTGCCGTATTCGAGGCAATCTTCACAACAGGTGCAATCGGGTTCCCCATAGGATTTCCAAGTCCGGTGGTGAATAAAACCACGGTCGCGCCCGCGCCTACAAGGCCTGTCGTACATTCGGCGTCGTTACCGGGCGTGTTTAGAAGGTTAAGTCCGGGCTTAGAAATATATTCTCCGTAATCGAGTACATCCACAATTGGCGCGGTGCCGCCTTTTTTAGCTGCACCTGCGGATTTCATCGCATCAGTAATCAATCCGTCCTTGATGTTACCAGGAGAAGGATTCATATCAAAGCCGGAACCTGCATCTACTACAGACTTTTCAAAGGCTTTCATCAGACCCAAAAATTTATCGGCCTTCTCGGAATCCACACATCTGTTCATCAGTTCCTGCTCTACTCCGCAAAGTTCCGGAAACTCGGCGAGGATTGTTTTTCCGCCAAGTGCCGCAAAAATATCAGAAACTACGCCCAATGCCGGGTTTGCAGAAATTCCGGAAAAGCCGTCAGATCCGCCACATTCAAGCCCGATACTGAGTTTGGAAAGCGGCGCGGGCTGACGAGGGATTTTATTGGCTCTTTTGATGGCTTCAAAAGAATCTTTGATGACCATCTGGAACATTTTATCTGTGGTACCGATCTGCTGCTGCTCATAGATCAGCACTTGCTTCTGCCTGTTCGTGCTCATTTCTTTCAAAGCGTTCTTGAAAATATCAATCTGCAAATTCTGGCAGCCTAAACTTAAGACGGTCGCGCCCGCCACGTTCGGATTGTTCACATAACCCGCAAGCAGTTTCGCCAACAACTCGGAATCCTGTCTGATGCCGCCGCAGCCACCTTGATGATTGATGAATTTTACTTCGATATTATCGAGAAGATTAGGGTCCGGCTCTTTCGCGGCTACCTCTTCCACGCTTTTCTCTTCGATCAGCGAACGCAGGAAAAGTTTATACGATACTTCCTTTTTTGGAAGCAATTCGTTTTCAAAGATTTCTTTGAGTTTTTCGATGTTTTTGTTTTCACAGAAAACAAGAGGAAAAAACAACCACACATTTTTGGTTCCCACCTGTCCGTCAGCGCGGTGATAACCCATGAAAGTGCGGTCTTTCCAGCGATCGACATTTGGTGGCGACCACGGAAGCGTGCCGGTTTTGCCATGCACTTCCTCGCTTTGGTGCTTTACGTTTTCAGTGGTGATCACTTCGCCGCGCAGAATCGGCAAAAAAGCCTTTCCTACCAAAACACCGTACATGATGATACTGTCCCCAGGCATAAAATCGGTTTCAGCCATCTTATGCTTTGCCTTCACATTGGTTTTTGCAGTAAACTCAACACCATTAAACATTACTGTTTCCCCAGCGAAAACGTCACTTAAAGCAACCAACACATTATCGTCCGGATTTACTTTTATGAGTTTATTTTCCATGATTTACGAATTAAGAAAAATGACTGATGAATTTTTGGTATCCCTTTTCAATTCCATGCTCCTCAATAATTTCTAATGCATGTATTATAGCAGCACTAAGACCGGAAATTTCATTTAAGTTCTCACCCCAAAAAGCAGTATTCGAAAGTATTTCGGAAACCGTTCCGTCCAGCGTAGAATTTTTCCAGGCGGCTTCAAAGGCCTCCGTGATGTCCGCTGAATCATTCACGGGTAAGGTTTTTCCGTTCCAGTCACCTTTGTAGAAGCGAATCAGGCAGGCAAAACCAAAAACTAGGTTTAGCGGAAGCTTTCCATACTTTTCAACGTATGCCGTAATGGTCGGCAACACGCGCACCTTAAATTTCGAAACAGAATTCAAGGCAATATCTGATAACTGGTGCCGGATAAACGGATTGCGGAAACGGTCGAGAACTTCTTCCGTGAACTTTTTCAGTTCGTCTTTATCCATATCCAAAGTAGGCAGAATTTCGTTGAAAGCAATTTCAGAAACATACTTCGCGGTAAAAGAATCGGTTAATGTTTCCTCCACAGTTTCATTTCCGTGCATCAGTGACAATGGCACCATCGTGGTGTGAATCCCATTCAGAATACGCACTTTCCGGTTGCGGTAAGGTTGCATATCAGCAACAATCTTCACATCGAGATTGGTTTTGTGGAAAGGTATTTTTTGCTTTAATTTTTCGTCCCCTTCAATCACCCAAAGGAAAAACGGTTCAGCTGCAACCATGAATTTGTCGTGATAATCGAGTTTATTCTGGAATTCTGCTTCTTTATCCGTCGGATATCCAGGCACTATTCTGTCAACCAAAGTGTTATGGAAAGTGCACGCCTCATCTATCCACGCTGCAAAATCATCTTCAAGCTTCCAAAGTTTATGAAGCTGCAACAAAACAGTCTTCAGCGTATCCGCATTATAGTTGATCAGTTCGCACGGAATGATGGTCAAACCTTTCGAACGGTCACCGTTGAAATGCCTGTATCTTTCATAAAGTACTGCTGCCACCTTTGCGGGAAAAGATTTCGGACTTTCGTCAGACAGAATATCGCTGTCCACATACTCAATTCCGGCCTCGGTAGTGTTGGAGATAATGAATTCCAGCGAGTCTTCTTTCGCAACATCCATCAGCGCCTTAAAGTTTTTATAAGGATCGATGCACTGCACGATATTATCGATCAGGTGAATTTCCTGAATATTCTTGCCATTTTTTATTCCGTTCAGGAAGACGGTGTACATCCCGTCCTGCTCTTCCAGCATCCCGACCATGCCTCCGGGAAGCGGCTGAACTACGGCTACACCTGCGTTGAAACCCACCTTATCATTCAGCGTTTTAAAGGCATAATCTACAAAAGCTCTGAGAAAGTTACCTTCGCCGAACTGCAGAATCTTCACCGGAAGTTTTTCTCCGGATCCGTTGTTTTTCCGGTTTAAGCGTGGTTTTGTATTGATATCTGTTGTCATTTATTAATCTTTAATTACTTTATAAGTTGGTACTAAGGCTTTCATTACACCCCATGCGACAAGGTAAGCCACCGCACAGACCGAAAATATAATCATATAGCCGGTGCTGATGCCGTCTGAAACGATAGCGCCAGATGCTTTTAGCTGATTGACGAAATCTTCAGGAATTCTTTCGGTGTTGAACTTGGGGTACTTTTCCAATAACGGAACGCCATCAATTGTCGTCCAATTTTTGTGTGAAAAATCGAAAAGCGCGCCCGAACTTTTATTAATGAGGAAAGAACCGATTCCACCAGCCATTCCGCCAATTCCGGTTACAGTTGCGATGGCTTTCTTCGGGAACATGTCACCTACGGTGGAGAAAATATTTGCTGACCAGGCCTGATGCGCCGCCCCTGCTACACCGATAATGATCACAGGAATCCAGTAACTGTAATTTCCACCTGGTTGTGCAAGCAAAGCCAAAAGCGGGAAAAACGCGAATATCAGCATCGCACGCATTCTTCCGGCATAGGGATCTAAGCCGAGTTTATCCACAAAATATCTGGGTAGCCATCCACCGATAATTGCCAACAGTGTGATGATATAGAGCACGAACAATGGCAATGCACTTTGTGTACTGTCCATTCCGTAGACGGAGCTCAGATAAGCTGGTGTCCAGAAAAGATAGAACCACCAAACGCCGTCTGTCATGAATTTTCCGAAGGCAAAAGCCCAGGTTTGGCGGTATTTAAAACATTCTTTAAGGGTGAACTTTTTACCGTTATCACCGCCTTCAAGGTTTAAACTGTCTGCCTCGTCATCTTTATCCTGCTGAATATAAGCAAGTTCGGAAGCGTTTACTTTTTTGTGTACGTGTGGTTTTTTATAGTAAAAAATCCAGAAACCCATCCAAACAAAACCTAATGCACCGATAATGATGAATGCCATTTCCCAACCCAATGCTTTCGCGATGAACGGAATACTCACCGGCGCAGCCAAAGCTCCAACGGTAGCGCCTGCATTGAATATACTGGTTGCAAATGCACGGTCTTTTTTAGGAAAATATTCGGCGGTTGTTTTTATCGCTGCGGGGAAATTCCCTGCTTCACCAATTGCGAGCACCAATCTTGCAAAAATGAAGAGTGTAACGCTGGTACTGATAACGAGCGAAACATTATTCACGGTGGCAATCGCTTCTTTTGCCTCCGCGAAACCCACAAACCATCTCCCTGTCAAAAGCCCCGACGTAGCGATACCGCAAAACGCGTGAAGCACAGCACCGATAGACCAAATGAAGATTGCCCAAAGGAAACCTTTTTTTGTGTCCATCCAGTCGATGAACTTTCCCGCCAAAAGCATACTACCGGCATAAAAAATAGAAAACAGCGCTGTGATGTTACCATAATCGTTATTATCCCAATGGAATTCGGGCTGCAGATAATCTTTCCAGGTTAAGGACAAGACCTGCCGGTCCAGATAATTAATCGTGGTAGCGAAAAACAGCAAAACACAGATTGACCATCTGAAATTTGTTGCTTTAGTTTCGGTGTTTTGTGCCATAGGTATGTTGTTTTCGTTTAAGAATTTTTTACAGCGGAGACTATTTCCAAAACTTTTCTGGTTTCGTCTTCCATATCGGCGTAGTTTTTATCCGCCATCAGTTTTTTGCTGATGAGTTTGCTGCCCATTCCCACGGCAGCAACGCCGGCATTAAACCAACCTTCGATATTTTCGCGCGTGGTATCTACCCCACCAGTTGGCATAAAGAGCAGGTTCGGGAAAATATCTTTTATTCCGCTTAAGAAGTCGGGGCCGAGCATATTTCCGGGAAAGAGTTTAATGAACTTCACACCCGCATTCTCAGCGGCGATTATCTCGGTTGGTGTCATGCATCCCGGACTGTAAAATTTATCCTGTGAAATAAGGAAATCCGCCACTTCCGGTACAAATCCGGGGCTGATAAAGAAATCTGCGCCTGCTTCCACAAAATCCTGTGCCTGCTGAAGATTCTTAATCGTACCAATTCCCAATAGCAGATCTGCCATTTCCGAATTTCTCGTTTCCACCATTTTCCGGAAGTTTTGCAAAGCTGCTTCGCCGCGGTTCGTGTATTCTACAGCACGAATTCCAGCGCGATAGATTGCGCGAAGCGTTTCTATGGTAATGGTTTCATCCGCATTGAAATACAGTGGTAAAATCCCCTGATTTACAATAGCGTTTGAAACTTTCTGAATATCGTTCATATGAATTTTATTAAATTTTTACTTTAAAAACCAGTTTCCGTATTTCTCCTTCGCCAATCATCGGTGCATGTACATCTCCGGGATAAAAAATGACAAACTGACTGTCTGTCAGATTAAAAAACATATCCGGCGGGTCGCTGAAGAACTGAACATCCTTTACGGAATCGTATTCTCCGTTTGGGTTTTTGCAGGTTTCTCGCGGCTTCCAACCGATTGTTTCAGTCCCTTTTACACAAACCTGAATGTCAATATTTGAATTGTGACATTCGAATTTTTTCAAGCTTTCCTCTGCGATTTTTCCACTTTTTTGGCTAACGATTACCTTTAAGCCTTCCTCAATCTGAATGCTGCCATCCGGCAAATTCATCAAATCATTTTCCTCCAAAAACTGAAAAGCTTTTGAAAATAAAGGATGAAGCGCATGATATGTTGCGGCGTTGTGCAGTGAATCTATTATCATGGCTCAGTTATCTTGCTACACGTCCGGAAGCGTCGCCGCCCATCAGTTTCATCACTTCGTCTACAGTCACCAGGTTTGCATCACCTTTGATGGTATGTTTCAGGCATGAAGCCGCAACCGCAAAGTCAAGTGCGTTCTGGTCGTCATTCGGGTACGTAAGCAGTCCGTAGATCAATCCGCCCATGAAAGAATCTCCACCACCAACACGGTCAACGATATCGGTGATTTGGTACTGACGCGTCTGCAGCATTTCTTTACCATCGTACAGAACACCGGCCCAGGTGTTATGAGAAGCTGAGATTGAACCTCGCAACGTGGTGATTACTTTTTTAGCTCTCGGGAATTTTTCCATCATCTGTTGACAAACCGACAGGAAAGATTCTGCTTTTACGTCGTGGCCATGGGTCTGCACTGCAAGTCCGTCTGGTTTGATACCGAAATGCATTTCGGCATCTTCTTCATTCCCCAGAATGATATCGCAGTAGGATGTAAGTTCGGTCATGATCTTTTCTCTGTCGCCGCCGTATTTCCAAAGTTTCGCTCTGTAGTTAAGGTCTGTTGAGATCTTAATACCCATTTTGCTGGCCGTTTTCACTGCTTCGAGGCACACATCTGCCGAACTTTGGGAGATGGCGGGTGTAATTCCTGTCCAGTGGAACCACTCTGCACCTTCGAAAACTTCTTCCCAATTGATCATTCCGGGCTGAATCTCGGACATTGCAGAATGGGCCCGGTCATATACTACTTTTGATCCGCGGGACACAGCGCCGGTTTCAAGGAAATAAATTCCCAAACGGTCACCGCCCCAAACAATTTTGTCTACTCCAACGCCTCTTTTACGCATTTCCATCATCGCACACTGGCCGATATCATTCTTCGGTAAACGGGTTACGAAATCTACAGAAATACCGTAATTGGCCAAAGAAACCGCAACGTTTGATTCGCCACCACCATAAACCACATCAAAATTATCTGCCTGTGAAAACCTCAAAAAACCCTGAGGTGCTAGTCTAAGCATTATTTCACCGAAAGTTACAACTCTACTCATCTGTTTATTTTTTGTATAATTAATTATTGTTTTAAGAAATCTTCGCGCGCCGGACTGAAAGATTCAATCAGAACGCCTTCTTCCAGGCAAACCACACCGTGCATGATATTGCTGGGAAGGAAAAACGAATCACCAGCTTTCAGTACTTTTTTAGTTTCCCCGATCTGCACTTGAAATGATCCGGCAGCGATATAGGCGGCCTGCGAATGAATGTGCTGATGCACTTTACCCACCCCGCCTTTTTTAAAACGCACTGTGGTGAGCATCAGGGAATCATCAAACCCGACAAGTGCCCGGTCAAGATTTTCGTCTATTTTCTCCCACGAGTAATTGCTCTGTTCTAAGAACATAGATTCTATATTTTAGAAATTAAAATATTCTTTAGCATTGTTGTACGAAATGTCCGACACGATCTTTCCGATCCACTCCATATCATCAGGAAGTTCGCCGCGCTTCATCTCGTCTCCAAGCAAATTACAGAGTACGCGACGGAAATATTCGTGACGCGGGAACGAAAGGAAGCTTCTGGAATCCGTCAGCATCCCGACGAAACAGCTCAGAAGACCCATATTTGAAAGTGCATTCATTTGCTTCGTCATCCCGTCTTTTTGGTCCAGGAACCACCAGCCAGAGCCAAGCTGAACTTTCCCTTTCACGCTGCCGTCATTAAAGTTTCCGATCATGGTGGCGAAAACTTCATTGTCAGCCGGGTTAAGGTTATAAATTATTGTTCTAGCGAGCTTATCACTGGAATCAAGCCGGTTTAAAAAGTTCGAGAGCTGCTGCGCCTGCGGAAGATCACCGATAGAATCCCATCCCGTATCAGGACCTAAGATGCGGTGCATCCGCGCATTGTTATTTCTCAACGCACCCAAATGAAATTGCTGTACCCAGCCCATTTCATGATAAGATTCTGCCAGAAAAATAAGGATTGCACTTTGGAATTTCAGCGCCTCTTCATCCGTAACCTGAGCACCTTCTCTCCGTTTTTTAAATATATTTGAAACTTCGCTTTCTGTGAATGAAACTGAATAAATCTGATCCAAACCATGATCTGAAAGTCGGCATCCGTTTTCGTGGAAATAGGATAATCTTTTCGTTAAAGCGGTAATAAGATCTGCGTAAGTCGCGATTTCTACACCAGCTACCTCAGCCAATGTATTCAGGTAATCATTAAAACCTTCATTTCCAATAAGTATTGCTTTATCAGGCCGGAAAGCGGTACTCATCTTCAGCTTGCCGTTTCCCGACGCCAATTTCTGGTGATGTTCCAGGTTGTCCGTAGGATCTTCTGTGGTGCAAACCATTTCAACATTCAGTTTTGCTAAAAGATTTTGCGTACTGTATTCGGGTGTTGAAATTTTTGCAGAGACTTCGTTGTAGATTTTGGATGCCGAACCTTCATTCAGCAATTCGTAAATATCGAAATACCTCGCAAGTTCAAGGTGAGTCCAGTGAAACAGAGGATTCCGAACTGTATACGGCACCGTTTTGCCCCACTGTAAAAACTTTTCCTGTGCGGAAGCATCGCCCGTGATGAACTTTTCATTCACGCCTAAAGTCCGCATCGCCCGCCATTTGTAGTGGTCACCGTTGATCCAGGCTTCGGTGATATTGGAGAAAACATGGTTGTCTGCGATAAGGGCAGGCGAAAGGTGGTTGTGATAATCAATGATCGGCTGATTCTTCGAAAAGTTATGGTATAACTCTTCGGCGTACTTATTTTCTAATAGAAAGTTGTCATGAATAAAATTTGCACTCATTTTCAGTAGTTATTATTCTTCGTTCGAAGGTTTTCCGATGGTGGCGAGGATGCCCCCGTCAACATAGATAATTTGCCCGTTTACAAAATCACTGGCTTTAGAAGCTAAAAAAACCGCCGCGCCCGCTAAATCTTCAGGATTTCCCCATCTTCCAGCCGGCGTGCGGCTGATGATGAACTCATTGAATGGGTTGCCGTCCACGCGGATTGGCTCGGTTTGCGAAGTTGCAAAGTATCCGGGACCAATTCCGTTCACCTGAATATTATATTTAGCCCATTCTGTTGCAAGATTTCGGGTCAGCATTTTTAAGCCACCTTTTGCGGCGGCGTAAGCTGAAACGCTGTTTCTTCCGAGCTCGCTCATCATAGAACAGACGTTGATGATTTTACCTTCATTACGCTCAATCATTTGCTTTACAACCAATTGAGATATGATAAATGGACCCACCAAATCTACATCCACTACTTTTCTGAAATCCGAAACAGGCATCGTAAGCGCGGATTCTCTTTTAATAATTCCGGCATTGTTCACCAAAATATGAATTCCACCTGCCTCGGCGGTAATTTTCTCAACCTGTTTGGCGGCTTCGGTTTCGTCAGTAACATCGAATAGATAACCGCGCGCATCGTAACCTTTAGAATGATAGTAGGCCAGGGCATCCTCCATTTTATGAGGTGTAGTTCCGGTGATGAGCAGTTTTGCACCGGCGATTGCCAATGCTTCCGCCATCGCCATCCCAAGACCGTGAGTTCCGCCCGTGATCAGGGCATTTTTATTTTTTAAACTGAATAGTTCCATTTTATCTTAATTCATTGGGTGCGCAAACATCCATATCACCATAGTCTAAATTTTCACCGGCCATTCCCCAGATAAATGAATAATTGGAGGTTCCGGCGCCGCTGTGAATTGACCATTCCGGAGAAAGTACCGCGTCATGATTCTGCATAAAAATATGGCGGGTTTCCTGTGGTTCGCCCATAAAATGCGAGATCGTATGGCCTTCCTGAAGGTCGAAATAGAAATACGCTTCCATTCTTCTTGAATGCGTGTGAGCTGGCATCGTATTCCATATATTTCCTGGGAGAAGCTCCGTAAGTCCCATCTGAAGCTGGTTTGTCTGAACGATACTGTTTACGATGAGCTTATTCAGAACCCGGCGGTTTGCAGAGTTTTCGTCACCAAGCTGAATTACCTCGGCGTTTTCTTTACCCACTTTTTTGGTTGGGAATTTTTCGTGTGCAGGTGCGGAGTTGATGTAAAAGAGTGCTGGATCTGAATTATCTTTACTTACAAAGATTACGTCTTTCACACCTTTTCCTATGTAAAGCGCTTCCTTCTTATCAAGTTCAAATACTTCACCGTCCACATGTATCTCACCGGGTCCACTTACGTTGATAATGCCGATTTCGCGGCGATCAAGAAAGTTTTCGGACTTTAAGTAGGGAATGGTCTCCAGTGTAAGTTTTTCGTTTACAGGCATCGCGCCACCCACGATCAGCCTGTCATACATTGAGTATACCAGGTTGACACTGTTTTCTGTAAACAGTTTCTGGATTAAAAACTCATTACGGAGCTTTTTAGTATCGTAAGATTTTACGTCGGCAGGATTTGCAGCATACCTGAAACTAAAATTTGTCTTCATAATAAAATATCTGTAATCGATTACACAAAGATATATAATTTTTTGATACGTAAAACTGTTTTTTTTTCAATTCCAAATATAACTTTGCGGATTGAATAAATTTCACGAAAAATTTAAAGCGTCTTTTAAACTCATTTAGTTATAAAACTCCCTATTCGTGTTTAAAATCATTGAAATTTCCCTCAAAAACATTTCTTTGTGAAATAAATTGTAGTTTTGTTTAGCGTAAGCAAGTCTTTAAACCATTTAGTTAACCAAATTTCCGACCCTTATATGTACCACAATTTAGTCAGAAAAAGCCTGATTGCCGTTACTGCAGCATTAAGCCTGCAATCGATTAACTCACAAACACCAGAGTGGCAAAAGTATGTTGATCAAGCACCGTTCAAAATAAATCTTCCGAAAGTCACTCAAAAGGACATAGCGCAAAAAGTCATTTCTATTGTAGATTATGGAGCGGTAGCAGACGGCAAAACTTTAAATACTACAGCATTCCAAAACGCAATTGATCAGGCAAGTAAGCATGGCAATACGACGGTGATGGTTCCCGCCGGCACCTGGCTTCTTGGTGCAATAGAGCTTAAAAGCAATATCACGCTGCATCTAAGTGAAGGCGCACTGATGCAATTTACGCGGGACCGTACGCAGTATCCGCTCCTCCCTAAGAATTCGTCGGGGAAAGAGTATTTTGTGATGTCGCCGATCTATGCCCGTGATGTGGAAAATGTAGTGATTACGGGTAAAGGCACAATTGACGGTGGCGGCGACAGTTGGCGCCCCGTAAAAAAAGCCAAAGTGACACCGGAATTTTGGTCAGAACTGACTAAAACCGGCGTTCTGAGTGAAGATAAAAAGGTGTGGTGGCCCACAGAAGACGCCTTGAACGGAGAGAAAATACTTCAGGACCTTAAAAAGAAAAGCAATCTTACAGCGGCCGACTTCCTGCCGACGCGCGACTTCCTCCGTCCTTACATGATGAACCTAATTAAAATTAAAAATCTGCAGATTCAGGGAATCACGATTCGAAACTCACCGAAGCTTACAGTTTACGTCTCGCAGTCCGATGGCGTTTTGCTTACCGACTTAACGGTCCTGAACCCGAAATACGGTCAGAATACTGACGGCATAGACATCAGCGCATCCAAAAATGTTCTCGTGTACAATTGCCACGTAGACGTGGGCGATGACGGGATCTGCATGAAAAGCAGCAGTAGCAAAGGCGAGCCAGGTCCAAGACTTGAAAATATCATCATTGCGAAATCGACTGTACACCATGCCCACGGCGGGTTTACGATAGGCTCTAATACGGATGGCGGAATGAATAATATTTTTGTAACCGACTGTCATTTCAGCGGGACAGATATCGGCATCCGCGTGAAAAGCAATGAGGGAATTGGCGGTCCGGTTTCCAACATTTACATCCAAAACATTAAGATGGATAATATTATTGACGAGTCCATCAATATGAGTTCATTCTACGAAAACCGACAGGTGGGGAAAACTCCTGTAAAATATGCACCCGGCGAAGGAAAAATCCCCGAATACTCCAAATTTTATTTCAAGAACATCAGTTGCGACGGTGCGGAAACCGCCATGAAACTGGTGGGTGTGGAAGATGTTCCGATTCACGAACTTTATTTTGAAAATGTAAACATTACAGCCAAAAACGGTTTTGAGGCAGAGAATGTAAAAGATATTACCTTCAGGAACACAAAACTTAATGTTCAGGGTAAACCTTTCATATTAAAAAATACAGAGAATATCCTGCTGGATGGCGTAGCAGTGAAATAATGCGCTAATTCAGCACCATAAATACCCAAACATTTCGCATAAAAAAATCACTTACATCTCTGTAAGTGATTATTTATTGTGGTTTCTCCAGGAATCGAACCAGGGACACATGGATTTTCAATCCATTGCTCTACCAACTGAGCTAAGAAACCGTTCCGTTATTGAGTGGTGCAAAAGTATAACCTTTTCCCTTACGATGCAAGTGATTTTATGAAAAATATTGCATCAAAGCCCAAATTTACTGATTCTCAGACGAATTATTTTCTTCTCTCTGGATCTGTTCACTCATTTCTTCAAGTACCGGTTTTATTGTACTCTCCGGAAGCTCGCTGATCCGGATGTACATCAACCCGTCAATGGCATCATTGAAACTTGGATCCACGTTGAACGAGATCACTTTTGCGTTCTGCTTGATGTATTTTTTAATGAGAACCGGCAAACGCATTTCGGGTTCCAGATCATCAATAATTTTATCGAGTTTGTTAAGATCAGATTCTACTTCATCGAAAAACAGGTGCTTATCGCGGTCTTTCAGCTTTACTTTGAACTCTTTTTTCGGATGAATATACTGCGCTACGGCAGAATCGTAATAATGCGAACGCATAAATTCAATCATCAGGGATTTTGAGAATTCTGAAAACTTATCAGAAATACTCACGCCTCCCATAAGGAATTTATGCTCCGGATTTCTCAGACACACATGCACAATCCCCCTCCACAAAAGGAAAAGAGGCAAAGGCTTCTGCTGGTACTCTGCCGAGATATAAGCCCTTCCCATTTCAATCACTTTTCGGAAGAATGGCCTTAATTCAGGATCGAATTCAAATAACGAACTGGTGTAAAAGCCTTCAATACCGTGCTTTTTCATCACTTCACTTCCCAGGGCCATGCGGTAAGCACCCACCAGTTTTTTCGCAGCGTTATCCCAAAGAAAAAGGTGATGGTAATGCTCATCGTAATGATCCAAATCGAAAGGAAGATTGCTGCCTTCACCAATTTTTCTGAACGTAAGTTCCCGCTGTCTGCCGATTTCGCGCATAATCGATGGAATCTCGGAGTAGGTACAGAAAAACACTTCGTAATTTCCATTTCGGAACAACATTTTATCTTTCTTGTAAAGCCCGTTAATTTCCTGCTCTATATCCTCCTGAGGAGTTTCGTCGATGATATTCTGCACTACATTTTCTTCTTTGGTGAGCGGAAAATTAAGCTTCAGGTTGGGGAGTTTGAGTTGTTCTGCGATGGATTTTCTTTTCTCGTAATACGACTTCAGCATATAAATCTTCTTCTGCAGAAACTCACCCATTTCTTCAACCGAATCATGATCTTCCAAAACCTTTACTGAAACAGGCTTTCCGATTCTGATGCGGATGGGCTTTTCTCTCTTATGCATCATTTCGGCCGGCAGAAGCAATGTCTGAAGATCAGGATGCACTTTGGCGAGCTGGTAAAAAAGACGGCTGTTTTTCGCATGAAAATACATAGGAACAACCGGAACCTTCGCCATCTTTATAAGTTTCAGCGCTGGTTTTTCCCAGGGTTTATCGAGAATTTCGCCGAACTCATTGTTTTTATTTGAAACTTCGCCCGCCGGGAAAATCCCGACACAGCCCCCATTTTCCAGATGCTTTAAGGTTTCGCGCATTCCGGTGGAACTGTTTCTCACCTCTTTTCTGGTACCGAAAGGGTTTACAGGAATTACAAAAGGTTCCATGGGTTCGATTTTCTCCAAAAGGAAATTTCCCATGATTTTAAAATCCGGCCGGATTTCTGTAAGGATTTTGGTCATCAGAATTCCGTCGATCGCGCCAAGCGGGTGATTGGATACTAAAATAAATGGACCGGTTTTCGGGATTTTAGCTAAATCTTCTTCGAAGACAATGTATTTCAGATGTCTTTCACGCACAAAAGAATCGAAAAAATCCTTTCCCTTTTTGTCCTTCAGAACATCGTACAGTTTATTGACCTCATCAATCTTTGTAAGGCTCATGATGGCAGAAGCGACGGGATTTTTCAAAAATCCGATCCGGCTTAAACCCGACACTGTAATTAAATCACTCCTTGAAATAAGACTCATTGGTTATCAGTTTATTACAACTTGTATTGTTTTCTTGGAAATCTGTTCCAGCAGAATATTTTTATTCTCGTAAAATTTATTAATATCCTCTAAATTAGCATTTCTTACGGTAAAAAGCGAAACATTTTTTACCATTTCGCTATCAAAGGCCATTTGCAGCTCCTTATTCAGCTCATCAATATGGTTATATTTATCTTCAAGGCAAAGCGCAAGGGAAATTGCAGAATTCTGCATGAGCGAAATTTTAATTTTGTATTTAGCAAGCAAGGCAAAAATCTGGCTTAAATGCTCTTCCGCAATGAAGGAAAAATCGCGCGTCGCAATACGCATTAAATGTTGGTTTTCCTTCAGGATATAAGATTCTTCGAAGCGGTTTTTATCTGTATTTCCAACTTTGGTTCCGGGTTTTGAAGGATCCAGAAAAGATTTTACATAAAACGGAATATTTTTCTGCTGTAGTGGCTGGAGGGTTTTTGGGTGAATAACCGAAGCTCCGTAATAGGCCATTTCAATCGCTTCTTCGTAAGAAATATTAGACAGGAGCGAAACATTTTTAAATTTTCGTGGGTCGCCTGTCATTACGCCGGGAACGTCTTTCCAGATCGTCATGGCTTCAGCATCCAGACAGTACGCAAAAACCGCCGCGGAATAATCGGAACCTTCTCTGCCCAGGGTCACCGTAAAATTGTTGCTTTCGGAACCGATGAATCCTTGGGTAACGTATGATTTTTCCGGATCAAGCGCCAAAATATTTTTCTGCGTTTCTTCCCAGTCGATCGCTCCTTCACGGTAATTGCTGTCGGTTTTAATATAATCCCTCGCATCGAGCCAGGCATTTGTAAACTGAATATCATTCAGATATTCACTTAAAATTTTCGATGAAATCATTTCACCGCAGCTCACCACCTGATCATAAACAAAATTATAGTTAGGCGACTTGTTTCTTCGCAGAAAAGACTCTATATCATCAAAAAACAAAGAAATTTCAGCAAAAACCGGGTGATTTTCCTGAAAAAGACCATTAGAAATATCTAAATGATTCTGTTTTACCTTTTCAATTTCTGCGTGGTAATCTTCCTTGGCGAAATAATATTCTACCACCTTTTCAAGTGCATTGGTCGTCTTTCCCATCGCCGAAACTACCAGCAGGCATTTTTCGAAGCCCTGAGATTCCAGAACAACTGCAACATTCTTCACACTTTCCGCATCTTTTACCGATGCACCACCGAATTTGAAAATTTTCATTTAATTATTTAGATATTAATAAATTATATTACAAAAACCACTGATTTTTTTCACAAAATAACGGCGGGTAAAATTATTAATTTACAGCGACATAAAAAAACGCAGAAATGCATTTGTTAATACATGGGAGAATTAAATTGTGGGTGCATAAATTCTGTCATTTATCACCCGAAAAAGCAGGCAGAAGTCAAAGATTTTTCCGAAATTTGTAAAAATCCAAAAAGTAAAAAATGTCGGAAAAAAACTTTCAAACCCTGGGTGAATTCATCATTGATAAACAGGAAGATTTTCAGTATTCAACCGGTGAGTTTTCGCGTCTCCTGAGTGCAATTCGTCTGGCTTCAAAAGTGGTAAACCGCGAGGTGAACAAAGCAGGAATTGCCAACATCATCGGAAAAGCAGGAAACGAAAACGTTCAGGGTGAAGAGCAGCAGAAACTGGATGTACTGGCCAACGAGATTTTCATTGAAGCACTTTCCCAACGGGAAGTAGTGTGCGGAATCGCCTCGGAAGAAAGCGACGATTTTATTGAAATAAAAGCCAGTGCCAACGCCCATTTAAGTAAATATGTAGTGCTTATCGATCCTTTGGACGGATCTTCAAACATTGATGTAAATGTCTCTGTAGGAACTATTTTTTCGATTTACAGAAGAGTTACAGAGCCTGGAACACCGGTTACTTTAGAAGATTTCTTACAGAAAGGCGTAAATCAGGCAGCTGCAGGTTATGTAGTTTACGGCTCCTCAACCATGATCGTGTATACGACCGGAAACGGCGTAAACGGTTTTACACTCGACCCCAGTTTAGGTACGTATTACCTTTCCCACCCTTGCATGAAATTCCCTGAAACAGGAAAAATTTACTCCATCAACGAAGGAAACTATATTAAATTCCCACAAGGCGTTAAAAATTATATCAAATACTGCCAGCTCGAAGAAGGCGACCGACCTTATACCTCGCGTTATATCGGAAGTTTGGTTTCAGATTTTCACCGGAATATGATTAAAGGCGGAATTTACATTTACCCTTCTACCTCACAGTCGCCGAACGGAAAACTGAGATTACTCTACGAATGTAATCCTATGGCATTTCTGGCAGAACAGGCAGGCGGAAAATGCACCGACGGATTCCAGAGAATCCTTGAAATTGAACCTACCGAACTTCACCAGCGGGTTCCGTTCTTCTGCGGAAGTCTGAAAATGGTGGAAAAAGCGGAAGAATTCATGAAAATGGCTGCGGAATAAATTTATTCTAAAAATAGAACTTTGACGGCAACTTACACCCCATACACGCTTCACTTCAAACGTCCGGGCGGCACTTCGCGTGGCGTTCTGAATACAAAGGAAACTTTTTTGTTGAATATTACTCAAAACGGGAAAACCGGAACTGGCGAATGTGGGCTTTTCCGTGGGTTGAGTTATGATGATGTTCCTGAATATGAAGAAAAACTCCAGTGGCTCTGCGAAAACATCAATACTGATCATGATTTTCTGAAAGAGGAACTGAAACATTTTCCGTCGATCTGGTTCGGATTTGAACAGGCGGTTTTAAACCTCGAACATGGGAACGACCTCTATTTCCCGAGCGATTTCACCGCTGGTAAATCATCGATAAAAATCAACGGATTAATCTGGATGGGCGATGCGGCTTTCATGGAAGAGCAGATTGAGGAAAAACTGAAAGAAGGTTTCGACTGCCTCAAACTGAAAATCGGTACGGACTGGAATGCGGAGAAAAGAATCCTTCAGGAACTGAGAAAAAAATTCCCGGCGAATCAACTTGAACTGAGAGTTGACGCGAACGGCGGATTCAGCTTTAATGAAGCCAAAACTGTTCTGGAGGAACTTTACGAACTGCAGATTCATTCGATTGAGCAGCCCATTAAAGCAGGAAACCGCGAAGAAATGTACCAACTCTGTACAGGCACAAAAACTCCGATAGCCCTCGACGAAGAATTAATTGGCATTGTAGATTATTCAGAAAAAAAGAAACTTCTGGAAGAAATACGTCCACAATACATCATCCTGAAACCTTCTTTAATCGGAGGTTTTTCAGGAAGCAACGATTGGATTTCGCTTGCTGAAAGCCTTGGAATCGGCTGGTGGATTACTTCTGCACTGGAAAGCAATATCGGCCTGAATGCCATCGCACAATATACCTTTACCAAAAACCCTAAAATCCCACAGGGATTGGGAACAGGAGGACTGTTCACCAACAATTTTGAAACCAGACTGGAGCTTTCCGGCGATCGCCTTTCCATAAAAAAAGTCTGAAATTGCTTTCAGACTTTTGAAATTTAATCCCCCACAGATTAAATTACGTTTTCTATAAAAATGTTTTTTTTCAGATTATGCACCATAAGTGCAAATTTCTTTTTAATCGTTTTCATAGAAGTAAAAAATTAAGTGTTAATGAATGATGTTTTTCGTACAGCCATTATTGTACCAAAAAACACCTTCGAAAAAATTTTTTTTTTAGATTTCACCGATATTTTTTTAACCTTTATTGTAATTGATTCATCTAAAGCAACTTTCGGAAAAACATTTTCCAATTTATTGTTTTTATAATACAAACGATGAGAGAAGCAGGAAATTCCGCATCGGGTACAAAATACAGCATAGCATATCGAATTAAGACCTGTATTCGCAGGCCAAAAGACGGGGTTAATAAAAGTAGTTCCTTTTTTTAGCAATTATCCGTAAATTTGCGTTCTACAAAGAATAGACAATGGAAGAAGAAAAAAAATCACTCAATTTTATTGAGCAAATTATAGAAGACGATTTAGCGAACGGGTTCCCGAAGGACAAACTTCGCTTCCGTTTCCCGCCGGAACCCAACGGCTACCTGCATATTGGCCACACAAAAGCCATCTGCATTAATTTCGGTTTGGGCGAAAAATACGGTGCACCTGTAAATCTTCGTTTTGATGATACCAATCCGGAAAAAGAAGAGCAGGAATTCGTTGATTCCATTAAAGCAGATATCGACTGGTTGGGCTTCAAATATGACAAGGAGCTTTACGCTTCAGATTATTTTGAAACGCTTTATGAATGGGCAGTTCAAATGATTAAAGATGGGAAAGCCTATGTTGATGAGCAGTCGTCAGAGGAAATTACCGCCCAAAGAAAAAATCCATTTGAAGACGGAATCGATTCTCCTTTCAGAAACCGACCTGTAGAGGAAAGTCTTGAACTTTTCGAGAAAATGAAAAACGGCGAGTTCGAAGAAGGATCTATGTCACTGCGTGCAAAAATCGACATGAAATCACCGAACATGAACATGCGTGATCCGGTGATGTACAGAATTTTGAAAAGACCGCACCATAGAACCGGCGAAAAGTGGAAAATCTATCCAATGTACGACTGGGCTCACGGCGAATCCGATTATATCGAACAGATTTCTCACTCTTTATGTTCGCTCGAATTCGAAAACCATCGTCCGCTTTACGACTGGTATCTGGATCAGGTTTATGACAAAAATCGGGTAAGAAACAAACAGCGCGAATTCGCAAGAATGAATGTTTCTTACATGATTACCTCCAAAAGAAAATTACAGCGCTTGGTTGCAGAAAAAGTGGTTACCGGCTGGGACGATCCAAGAATGCCGACCATTTCAGGGATGCGCAGATTAGGTTATACGCCCAAAGCCATCAAAAACTTTATTGAAAGAGTAGGTGTTGCCAAAAGAGAGAATTTAATCGACATTCAGCTGCTGGAATTTTTCGTGAGAGAAGATTTAAATAAAATTTCAACACGCGTAATGGCCGTAGTAGATCCGGTAAAACTGGTGATTGAGAATTATCCGCAAGATGCTGAAGAATGGCTGGAAACAGAAAACAATCCTGAAGACGAGAACGCTGGTACCAGAGAAATACCTTTTTCCAGAGAACTCTATATTGAAAGAGAAGATTTCAAGGAAGAAGCGGGAAATAAATTTTTCCGTCTGAAACTGGGCGGCGAAGTACGACTGAAATCTGCTTATATCATCAAAGCTGAACGTGTTGAAAAAGATGAAAACGGAGAAATAACCACCATTTATGCGACTTACGATCCGAAAAGTAAGTCCGGAAGCGGAACCGAGGAAAGTCTAAGGAAGGTGAAAGGAACGTTACACTGGGTTTCAGCAAAACATGCTTTGCCGGTGGAAGTGAGAATTTACGACAGACTTTTCACTACCCCGCAGCCAGATGCTGAAAAAGAAACAGATTTCATGGATTTCATCAATCCTGAAAGCTTGAAAACCGTTCACGGATTTGCAGAACCTAGTCTGCAGAATGCTGAAATCGGCCAGCCTTATCAGTTCCAGAGAATCGGATATTTTACAAAAGACAGAGATTCCACACCGGAAAAACTGGTTTTTAACCGAACTGTAACCCTGAAAGACGGCTATAAACCGGAATAATTGATAAAAACCCCTTCTTCACCGGAGGGGTTTTTATATTTCAGAATATCAGTAAAAGTTTTTTCCCGTTATATATTATATTTATATTCGCATCACATTTTTAATTTCATGAAAAAATTATTTTCTCTACTTATAGTATTTATTTCTCTGTCCGTATTTTCTCAGGAAAGCATAAATTTCGAAAAAGGCACATTCAAAGAAATTCTGGCAAAAGCAAAAAAAGAAAAAAAGCTTGTATTTATGGACGCTTTTGCGGTTTGGTGCGGTCCGTGTAAGTTAATGGAAAAGAATATTTTTCCCTTACAGGCGGTAAAGGAATATTATAACGCTAACTTTATCAATGCCCGGTTCGATATGGAAAAAGGTGAAGGACGCGAAATTGCAGCAAAATACGGAGTCCGGTCCTACCCTTCATTCCTTTTTATGAATGGTGATGGTGAAGTGGTGATGAACAGTTACGGTTACATGGGTGAACAAGCCTTTCTTGCGATGGCCAAGGAGGCCAATAATCCAAAATTCCGCACCGCATCCAATAAAGAACTTTTCGAAAAAGGCGAATCCGATCCGGAATTTTTACTCAATATGATGAGGCTTTATGCAGACAGCGATTATGAACTGGCAAAAAAAGTTTCCGAAAGATACTTCAATGTAAAGAAAAATGAATCTTTTACTAAAGACGAAGTTGGGCTTCTTCTCTATTTCACCAAATCGACAACTGATCCAAATTATCAGATTTTCACAGCAAAAAAGAATGAAATTGCAGCACTGATGTCTGAAGAGATCTATAACCAGTTCGATACAAATATTAAAATTTCTAAAGTATTGGAAAATTCGCTGGACCAGAAAACGGGAATCATCAATGACGATTATTTCTACAAAAACGCAATCCCACTGGTTGGAAAAGACGAAGCAGAAACCGCATTGAACCGGATGAAAGTGATTCTTTATCCCAACTTGGGAAACTTTACAGAATATGAAAAAGCTGCTTTGAAATACTACAGTAATGCCGATAATTTTGATCCTGAAGAATTGCTGAAAGCAGCCTGGATCTTCAGCGAACACGTGTCGAATCCCACTTCCCTGAAAAAAGCTGAAGAATGGGCGGAAAAATCGGTAATGCGGTCTGAAAACCCTGAGAATACCTACATTTTGGCAAAACTTTATTCCAAAACAGGCAAGAAAGACAATGCGAAATCCTACGCCGAGATTTCAAAAAAGTTAGCTGAAAGCCAGGGAAAAGACGCCACACTAGCTGATAAATTATTACAAAATTTAAAATAAGCGTTGCTTTGAAAAAACTTTTACTTCTTTTTGCCTTTGCAGCTTTTTCTTTCAGCAATGCACAGCAGGCGGATACGCTCCAAAAAAAACTTTACGTTAAAGCTAATGCCCTCTTTTTGCCGGTGGGTGTATTAAACGCAGGACTCGAATACCAGTTAAATAACAAGATGACCGTTCAGGGCGACATATTTGTCTCACCCTGGAAATCTTTCGCGGGTAAATATGCTCAGGTTTATATGGCCGGCCTGGATGGACGGTATTATTTTAAAGAAGCTTTTAAGCACTGGTACGTGGGAGGCAACTTTTCGTTTGCGCGGTATAAAATGCAGAAATGGAATTACTGGAAGGATCTTCCCTCACAGTATTCACCGGAATCACCGATTTACAATCTGTCTGATCTCTATCAGGATGGCTTTTCTTTTTTTTTCGGCGCAGTTGTAGGATACCAGTTTAAACTGAATGAAAACTGGAATATGGATCTCTATCTCGGTGGCGGAACAGCACAAAGCTATTATAAAGGATTTCATAAAAAATTGGGAGTCCGCTATGATACAAACCCCGACCGCATTTACAACCAAAGCGGCGAATGGATTCCCTATCGCGGTGGAATAATGATCTCTTATCAACTCAAATAATGGATATAAAAAGTAAAAAATTCATGGTGGTTGCCGTAATCACCTTTCTGATTCTCTTTTTGATGAATTATATCGGAAACGACATGCCCGACAGACTCGAACGCGCACTGATGACCGCTGTGGCTGGCGTGGTAGGGCTCACCATTGGGATGTGGTTTGTTCATAAAAACTCCAAGGACGACACCCATCACGATTTTGATTAAAAATTTCAGCATGCAGACAGATCAGGAAGATCTGTTTTTTTTTGTTCTAAGCAATCATGTTTCCTTCTTCCATTCAAAAAAATTATCTTTGCACCATGATAAAAATCGGGAATATTGAACTTCCGGACTTCCCTCTTCTGCTCGCTCCGATGGAAGATGTTTCGGATCCGCCCTTTCGCAGGCTTTGCAAAATGCACGGTGCAGACATGATGTATTCGGAATTTATTTCTTCTGAAGGCCTTATTCGTGACGCCATGAAAAGCAAAAAGAAACTGGATATTTTCGACTACGAAAGACCGGTGGGAATCCAGATTTTTGGTGGCGACGAAGAAGCGATGGCGCTTTCCGCAAAGATTGTAGAAGCCGTAAATCCGGATCTGGTAGACATCAATTTCGGCTGCCCCGTAAAAAAAGTGGTCTGTAAAGGAGCCGGTGCCGGTGTTTTAAAAGATATCGACCTGATGATCCGGCTTACAAAAGCGGTGGTAAATTCCACCCATCTGCCTGTTACCGTAAAAACCCGTTTGGGCTGGGACACCGAGACCATCAATATTATGGAGGTTGCAGAACGCCTGCAGGATGTCGGCATCAAAGCATTAACCATACACGCCAGAACACGTTCGCAGATGTATAAAGGCGAAGCCGATTGGGATTATATTTCGAAAGTGAAAAACAATCCGAATATTGAAATCCCTATTTTCGGGAACGGCGATGTAGATTCTCCCGAAAAGGCTTTAGAATACAGAGAGAAATACGATTGCGACGGCATTATGATTGGCCGAGGTGCCATCGGCTATCCCTGGATTTTCAATGAGATTAAACATTTCTTTGAAACAGGTGAAAAATTACCGGAACCTACCATCACCGAAAGGCTTCAGGCGGTTCGCCAACACGCGGAATGGAGCATGGAGTGGAAAGGTGAACGCCTTGGTTTAATTGAAATGCGCCAGCATTACAGCAACTACTTCCGTGGAATTCCCCATTTTAAAGATTTCCGCAGAAAGTTCCTGGAGGTGTTTACGCTGGAGGAAATGGATGAAGTCATTGCAGAAGCAGCAGATTTCTACACACAAAACTCATTTGTATAAATGAAATTGTGGCTTTCAATTCTATCACTTTTATTCATTTTGGGTTGTAAGAATTCGGAAGAAATTGAGAGGTATGAGATTTTCAATACGGTGCTCAAAAATAAAGTTTCTACTTATGGAATAATGGCCAATTATCTACCTTACGACAGGCATTATTCCGAAAATGAACGTAAGAAAATCGCAGAAAAGATCATAGACAGTCTTACCAAATCAAAGTCGCTAACCTATTTTTTAGATCATAAATTATCAATTCTGGACACCTTGAATCCAGCTGATGAATTTTTCGTAAAGCGTCCTATTTTAGTTGAATATAGACCAACTTATTCTAAAAATAAAATCGATTTTTCCAAAATAAAAAATTTGGAAATTGCACGACGATTAGAAGACCCCACAGAAATTGATGAAAATGAAAAGAAACCAACGTACCTTGGTTCTTATGATTTATCAGAACCTGTATTTATATCAAAAGAGAAAGTTATAATCAGATATCAACATTATTGTGGGTCAAAGTGTGGGTTAGGTCTTTTGCTCTATCTCAAAAAAGTAAATGGCGAGTGGAAAATCGTAGAAGAAAAAATGATCTGGATTTCCTGACAACCGTCTGTAATTAAAACCAATTCCCTAGCCCTGATGGTAGCGGCATCCTTTTTTGTGCGGATTCGGCACAGGAAGCGGCAGCACAAAAAAGATACAGCGGACAGCAGGTTCCCGGCTCCTGAAAATTCATGATAATTTACGTAACTTTCAACGTCTTTTGAAGACTAATACTTAAAATTATTTGGATGCTTAAAGCAGAACATGTAACCAAAACTTACAACGCAGGCAAAAAACTTGCGCTCGAAGACTTCTCCATCAACGTTCCCGAAGCGAGTATTTACGGCCTTCTTGGACCGAACGGCGCGGGAAAAACTACTTTTATCAGAATTATCAATCAGATTACACAGGCAGACTCGGGAGAAATTTTCATCAATAACGAAAAACTGAACCCCAACCATATCCGCCAGATCGGTTATATGCCCGAAGAACGCGGACTCTATAAAAACATGTCGGTTGGTGATCAGATTCTTTATTTTGGTGAACTGAAGGGAATGAGCAAAAATGATGCACTGAACCAGGCAAAATACTGGTTCGAGCAGTTGCAGATCGATCAGTGGTGGAAGAAAAAACTCAGTGAACTCTCCAAAGGGATGGCCCAGAAAATTCAGTTTGTGGTGACGGTTCTTCACCGCCCGAAACTGTTGATTCTTGATGAACCGTTTTCGGGTTTCGATCCGGTAAACGCCAATCTCATAAAAGACCAGATCCTCAATTTAAAAAACAACGGTACCACCATCATCCTCTCTACGCACCGCATGGAAAGTGTGGAAGAAATGTGCGATTATGTAGCATTAATAGATCATGCGAAGAAAGTGCTTGACGGAAAAGTGTTCGATGTGCGCGAGCAGTTCAAGAAAAATATATTCGGGGTGACTTTGGCAGATATCAATAATGACGCATTTGAACAGTTCAGGAACCGTTATCAGATTCAGGAATATGCAACAGAGAATCAGTTGGTTTCCTTCGATTTGAAAAACGATAATGACCAAAATATTGTGTTGAATGAACTGATGAAAGTCGGCAAAATACGGTCTTTTGATGAGAAAATCCCGAGCATGAACGAAGTTTTCATCAACGCAGTTTCGGCTGGTAAGCGGTAAATTTCTCTTTTAATGTTTAAAAATTAACCTGAAAGTCAATTCATGAAAAATATATTTTTAATTACCAGAAGAGAATATCTCACACAGGTAAAGAAAAAATCTTTTGTCATCCTTACCCTTCTCGCGCCGGTGCTGATGATCGCTTTTGCGGCGTTTATCACATTTCTCTTCAAGGCGAACGAAAGTTCGAGCACGTTTAACGTCATTGATAAAAGCGGACTGTTTGTAGGCAACCTGAAAAGCGACCAGTCGATAAAATATGTTTTCGTACCTCGGGAAAACGAGAAAGCACTTACCTCGACTTTAAAGGACATGGACGGAATCGAAGGACTTCTGATCATTCCCGAACTTAAAGATAACAACTTTGATGAGCTTGAGAAAAACTCGAAATTACTGATCAACAAAAAGATTGGTTTCGAGACTAAAATGAGTGTAGTAGCTGATCTGTCGAGAATCATAAAGCAGGAAAAAATTAAAAGACTCGGAATTTCTGAAGATCAGATCATCAGTCTGGATAAAAATTTCGACCTCAATACCCAGAATGTTGTAGATAATAATAAAGCAGATTCAGATCTTGATTTCGGGATAAAATCTGGCCTCAGCATGGTTTTGATGTACGCGGTTTTCATGTTTATCATTATTTATGGTGTGCGGGTGATGCGCAGTGTGCTGGAGGAAAAAAACAACCGCGTGGTAGAAATCATCATCTCTTCCGTAAAACCGTTTGAACTCATGATGGGGAAAATTCTGGGTGTAACACTGGTTGCATTAACGCAGTTCAGTATCTGGATTACCATGTCGGTTTTGGGCGCGATATTCCTGAATACCGGTTTTTCGGCGATGCAGAAGCAGATCCCCGGCGGCGAACAGTCGGCAGAAATGATAGAAAAATTTGATATTCAACAGACCGCCTCAGAAGTTTCGCATATTCTGCTGGACATGAATTATCCGCTGATCATCTTCGTTTTCATCATATTCTTTCTGTTAGGGTATATTTTTTACAGCTCAATGTACGCAGCCATCGGTTCTGCTGTGGATAATGAAACCGAAACGCAGCAGTTTACCCTTTTCGCCATCATTCCGCTGATGATCGGTATGTACGGAAGTTTTACGATTATGAATAATCCTGAAGGACCGCTTGGTTTTTGGCTCTCGATTATTCCGTTCACCTCGCCGGTGGCCATGATTGCAAGAATTCCGTTTGGGGTTCCGGGCTGGCAGATCGCACTTTCAATCTTCCTGCTGGTGATTTCAGCGTTACTGATGATTTATATCGCGGCAAAAGTCTACCGGGTAGGAATTTTAATGTACGGAAATAAAGCCAGCGCTAAAGAAATCTGGAAATGGATCAGGAGTTAAGCCCGTTCAGTTTAAGGTTAAGCTCACGCTTAAGTAAAAATAAATCCCGTCAAAATAATTTTGACGGGATTTAATTTATAAGTTTAAAAATTTTTACTGGAAAATATAACTCAAACCTACGCTGAGTACCTGTTCAGATTTTTTCTTGCTCACGTTGGGATCATTCGTCTGTTCCTTCATCAGTCCTTTATATGTGTTGCTTAAACCGATATCGTAGCGGCCGGTAACCTCAAACATTCTTTTGTAAGAAAAACCAATGCCCAAACCTACTCCAAAATTGAAGCTCGCGGCCTTACCGTTGATACCCGTTGCCGGATCCCCCTCTTCGGTATATCTCAATGGAGCGTTTTTAATATTCTGATTGATGAGAAAATTGAATTTCGGGCCAGCAAGGCCAAAAAACTCAGATTCTGCCTCAGAAAAATAGCCTTTAAAATAAAGCGGTACGCTGATATAATTGTTGGCATATACAGCGTCGTAACCCACTGCCCCTTTCATATCTTTATCTTTTCCGGTTTCCCCGGCACCTAGATATTCGATTCCTGGTTGGATATAAAACTGGTCGTTATTATCTACCGGAATTAAAGCCAAAACTCCGCCAAACCCCGAATAAATGGGTCCTGAAGGATTATGGGCATTGCTCACTCGTGAATAAGTTCCACCGCCGGTAATCCCAAATCTGGTATTACGCAGATCAATCTGTGCTGAAAAAAACGTCGCTGCGCATAGTGCGGAAACAACAAATAGTTTATTTTTCATAATAGTGTTTATCGACAAAGATAAAAAATATTGATCAAAAAAAGATTCTGTAAAAACTTACAGAACCTTTTTATATTTTGATGAGGAAAATTATCCTAAAACCTGAGCTACAGTAGAACCAATTTCAGCAGGTGAATCCACCACATTGATTCCGTTTTCTCTCATAATCGCCATTTTCGCCTGTGCAGTATCTTCGGCACCACCTACGATTGCACCGGCATGACCCATTGTTCTACCTTTTGGTGCAGTTTGACCTGCGATAAAACCAACAACTGGTTTTTTAGAACCGCTTTCTTTATACCATCTTGCAGCTTCAGCTTCTAATGAACCTCCGATTTCTCCGATCATGACTACAGCATCTGTTTCAGGATCGTTGATGAACAGTTCCAAAGCTTCTTTGGTTGTAGTACCGATGATGGGGTCACCACCGATTCCGATAGCGGTAGAAACTCCGTAACCTGCTTTCACTACCTGGTCAGCAGCTTCGTAAGTAAGGGTTCCTGATTTTGAAACGATACCCACTCTCCCTTTTTTGAAAACAAAACCTGGCATAATTCCGATTTTCGCTTCGTCGGAAGTGATGATTCCAGGGCAGTTTGGCCCGATCAATCGGCAATCTCTGTCAGCAATATAAGCTTTCACTTTCACCATGTCTTCCACAGGAATTCCTTCTGTAATACATACAATTACTTTAATTCCGGCTTCCGCAGCTTCCATAATGGCGTCTGCAGCAAATGCTGGCGGAACGAAAATAATGGAAACATTCGCGCCCGCTTTTTCTACCGATTCAGCAACGGTATTGAAAACAGGTTTACCCAAATGTTCAGTTCCTCCTTTTCCTGGAGTTACACCGCCTACTACGTTGGTTCCGTATTCAATCATCTGACCTGCGTGGAAGGTTCCTTCGTTTCCTGTAAAGCCCTGTACGATTACTTTAGAATCTTTGTTTACTAATACTGACATTCTTATGTTTTTTAAATTTATTATAGAATATTAACTCTTACAAATTTACTGAATCTGCCGAGTTAAAAAAAATTATCATTTATTTTATTCGTTATATTTCTTAAATACTTCCTGAAGACAGGAATTTGTATTGTTAAAGAAATTGCAATTTTCAATGAACTCCGCTAAAACCGGCATGTCCGAAGTAAGTTCCTTAAGTTTCTTCTTGTAGTTAGTTAAAATACTAAACATTTCATACTTACCGTCATTTTTGATCAAAATATCAATAGACCCTTGCGAATGGTCGTATGAACTTTCTGTATAATCCCTGTACCATTTCATCTTTGGCCCGTCCTGAATCAATTCAAACATTCCGAATTTTTCCAATGGTCTTTCAAAGACCCTGTTTTGCCCCTTCAGATCAACAAATTCAATGCGTCTGAACTTATTAAAGAGGTGTTTTTCTTTTTTGCCAGCATCGTTGATAAGAAAAATATTCTTTTGGGTGATACTGTTCTCATATATTTCGTTTTCGTAAAAGATGCTTTTTCTGAATAAAATTTTAGCATGGGAAACGGTACCGTCGGCAAAAAGTATCTTAGCATTGATTTCAGCTTTTTGAGAAAAGCTTAATATAAACAGAAAAATACTTAATAAAGATAAAATTCGCTTCATCCTAAAGATTTTTCAGCTTCACTTCTTTCCTTAAATAATCCCTAAACTCTTCCGCCAACTGTCCGAAATAGGTTTTTCCGCCTTCCAGGTCTTTGTTAACGCCGGTTTTGCCTAAAAGAACGGCTCCTTTTCCCACTCGGTTACCGGAGGCCATACCTACTTGTCCCCAAACCGTTACCTCGTCTTCGATGACGCAACAACCTGCAATCGCAGCGTGGGAAGCAATAAGCACTTTTTTACCGATGATGGTATCGTGACCGATTTGTATTAAATTATCTAAAATAGAACCTTCGCCAATGATGGTAGAATCCGTAACGCCGCGGTCGATGGTGCAGTTGTTTCCTATTTCAACGTTGTCTTCAATAATTACATTTCCCACAGAAATCAAGCGATCGAAATTTCCGTTCAGTTTTCTGTAATAAAATGCGTCGCCGCCCAAAACAGTTCCGCTCTGGATAATCACGTTGTCGCCGATGATGGTTCTGTCGCCTATCACAACATTAGGGAAAATGATACTGTTTTTGCCGATTTTCACTTCGTTTCCGATCACTGCGGAAGGATGAATGCGTGTTCCTTCGCCGACTTCAAGATCGTGAAGTTCTTCGGTGAAATTGTAAATCTTGGTGAAATGGGTATTGATTTTATTGAAATCCCTGAACGGATCATCGGAGACCAACAAAGCCTTCCCTTCCGGACAATCTACCACTTTATCGATAAGAATAATGGTCGCCGCGGAGTTAAGCGCTTTGTCGTAATATTTGGGATGATTCACAAAAACAATTTCCCCGGCTTTTACGCGGTGAATTTCGTTAGTCCCAAGAACAGGAAAATTTTCGTCGCCAATCATTTGGGCGCCGATGAGATCTGCAATGTTCCTTAGGGTCTGCGGTTGGTTGAAGGTCATATTTTAATAAGCAGATGGAAGATTTTCACCTTCCATCAATTTTTATTTTACGCGTTCCAGATAATTTCCGTCTTCGGTGTTTACTTTAATTTTGTCACCTGCTTCAATGAAAAGAGGAACCATTACTCTTGCGCCGGTTTCTACGATGGCGTTTTTCAGGGCGTTGGTTGCAGTATTTCCTTTCACTCCAGGATCTGCTTCAATTACATCCAGATAAACCGTTGGTGGGATTTCTGCTGATAGTGGAGATTCATCTGCTTCTTTCAGAATAATGGTAACTTCTTCACCTGCTTTCATGAACTGTGAGTTCTCGATCATCTCTTTGTTCAGGTAGATTTGTGAGAAATCATCATTGTTCATGAAGTGAAAACCATTGTCGTCTTCGTAAAGATACTGGAATTTTCTGGTGATTACTTTTACTTCATCAATTTTGTGACCTGCGGAAAAAGTATTTTCAAGCACTTTACCGTTGGTTACCGATTTCATTTTGGTTCTTACGAACGCTGGACCTTTTCCTGGTTTTACGTGTAAGAAATCGATAATTTTGAAGATATCGTTACTGTATTCGATACACATTCCTTTTTTAATATCGTTGCTGGTTGCCATTTAAAGTTTGAATTTTTAGTTATCGTCTGAAGATGCATCTCCGGACTTATCAGTGTTAATTAAAGTTGTATTGTGTCTATTCTTTTCCGGTGCCGTAGCCTTTTACGATACCTCTGGGCGAATTCTTGATGAATTCTAAAATTTCGTCTCTTTCGGCAGTCGGCAGCATTTCTTTTTCAATATAGCTTGATGCCTGCGAAACATTCATCTTCATCTGGAAGATGGCTCTGTAAATTTTCTGGATTTCGAAGATCTTGTCGTTGGTAAAACCTCTTCTGCGCAGACCTACCGAATTAATTCCTGCATAAGTCATGGGCTCCCGTGCTACTTTCACATAAGGCGGAATATCTTTTCTTACTAAAGTTCCTCCGGAAATCATCACATGTTTACCGATTTTCCCAAACTGGTGAACCGCTGAAAGTCCGCCCATTACGGTGTAATCCCCGATTTCAACATGCCCTGCAATACCGCAACCGTTCACGATGATAACGCCGTTCCCGAGAACACAGTCGTGCGCAATATGCGAGGTCGCCATAATGAGACAGTCGTTACCTATTTTGGTATAACCCAAAGCTTTGGTTCCGCGGTTTACGGTAACACATTCTCTGATGGTGGTATTGTCGCCGATAATCACCTGGGTATCTTCACCTTCGAATTTCAGATCCTGCGGAACTGCGGCAATCACTGTACCCGGGAAAATACGGCAGTTTTTTCCGATTCTGGCACCATCCATAATCGTTACGTTAGGACCGATCCACGTTCCTTCGCCAATTTCTACATCACCGGCAATGGTAGTAAACGGTTCTACGATTACATTTTTCTTTATTTTTGCGCGTTTGTCAACGGCAGCTAACTGGTGTACCATTTAATCCGGTTTATTTTTTGCGACCTGCGCCATCAATTCAGCTTCTACTACAACGCTGTCGCCTACATAGCCATAGCCCTGCATGTGAACAATCCCTCTTCGGATTGGGGAAATAAGTTCTATTTTAAAAACCAGGGTATCACCCGGAACCACTTTTTTCTTAAACTTTACTTTATCCATTTTAATAAAATAAGTGGAATAGTTTTCGGGATCAGGAACGCTTGCCAGAACGAGGATTCCACCGGTCTGTGCCAGAGCCTCCACCTGTAAAACGCCCGGCATCACCGGTTCTTTAGGGAAATGCCCCACAAAAAACGGTTCATTCATGGTGACGTTCTTCAGCCCCACTACGTGAGAGTCTGAAAGCTCAAGAATTTTATCGATAAGGAGGAACGGCGGCCGGTGTGGCATAAGTTTCATGATTCCGTTGATATCGAAAACGGGTTCTTTGTAGATGTCGATATCGGGAACATTTTTCTTTCTCTGCAGTTTCCACTGTCTGTTCAGTTTTTTTGCAAACTGGGTGTTTACGAAATGTCCTGGTTTGTTGGCGATCACTTTTCCTTTAATTTTTACGCCTACCAAGGCTAAGTCACCAATCACGTCTAGCAGTTTATGTCGCGCGGCTTCGTTGGGATAATTAAGGGTAAGGTTATCTAAAATTCCGTTCGGGCGGATGGAAACATCATCTTTACCGAAGGCTTTTTTCAGTTTTTCTGAAGTTTCTGCAGTAAGTTCTTTATCCACATAAACAATAGCGTTGGAAATATCGCCACCTTTAATAAGACCGGCATCCAAAAGCATTTCGAGTTCATGAAGGAAACTAAAAGTACGTGCACATGAAATTTCGTCTTTAAATTCTGAAATATCTCTTAAGGTGGCATTCTGGGTTCCGAGAACTTTCGTACCGAAATCTACCATCGTCGTCACTTCATAAGTATCAGAAGGGATGATGGTAAGCTCGGATCCGGTAGTAGGATCAACATAATTCAGGACTTCCTTCACAACCAGATATTCGCGGTCTACGTTCTGTTCCAGAATCCCTGCTTTTTCAATGGCATCAACGAAAAACCTTGAAGAACCGTCTAAAATTGGCGGCTCTGCACTGTTCATTTCCAGAATAGCATTGTCGATGTCGCAGCCTACCAAAGCTGCCAGAAGGTGTTCGCAGGTATGAATTCTTACTCCTAATTTTTCAAGGGTCGTTCCCCGTTCGGTTGCAGTGACGTAGTTTACGTCGGCCTCAATATGAGGATGCCCCTCCAAATCGGTACGTACAAATACAAAACCGGTATTCTCCTTGGCCGGTTTTATTGTTAATGTTACTTCTCTTCCGGTATGAAGCCCAATCCCACAAAGGGAAACTTCTTCCTTTAAAGTTTTTTGTTTATCACTCACTGGTTTTATCTTTAGTGCTGTTTTCAATAGTATTGATGCGTTTCACGATTTCGGTGAAATTTCTGAAATGCACATAATTTCTTCTGTATTCTCCGGCATTAATGGCAGGTGATCCGTAAAGAATTTCCCCGTCTTTCGTGTTGGAATTCACGCCGCTCTGGGCCTGAACTTTCACCTGATTGCCGATGGTAATATGCCCAACAATCCCCACCTGACCGCCAATCTGGTTCCAGTCACCAATAACGGTGGATCCTGCAATGCCCGCCTGAGCCGCGATTACATTATTCTCACCAATCTTTACATTGTGGGCGATCTGAATTAAATTATCGATTTTAGTTCCGTTTCCGATCACGGTTGAACCAATCGTACCTCGGTCGATACTGCAGTTGGAGCCAATTTCAACATGGTCTCCCAAAACAACATTACCCAGTTGCGGAATTTTCTGATAACCGTCTTTGGTCACCTGAAAACCGAATCCGTCTGATCCTATTACGGTATTGGAATGGATGACGCAGTTATCGCCAATCACGCAGTAATCATATATTCTTACCCCACTGTAAATAATACAGTTTTTGCCGATTTTTACATTTTTGCCGATATAAACGTGAGGGTAAATCTGGCTTTCGTCACCAATTTTTACTTTTTCGGAAACACAGGTAAACGCGCCAACATACACATTTTCACCAACTTTGGAAGTTTCATGAAATACTGCACCCTGCTCGATACCGGTCTTTCTGCCCTGCATTTCCTTATAAAGATTCATAAGAACCTGAAAAGAAAGATAAGCATCTTCTACTGCGATAATGGTGGTAGGATAAGTGTCTTTGGTTAAAAGTTTTTCGGAAACGATAAGTACTGAACATTTCGTTGTATCGATATAGTCTGCAAATCTATCCTGCGCGATGAAGGAAAGATGGCCTTCTTCACCACTCTCAATAGGGGAAACACCGCTAATAGTGGCATTTTCGTCGCCTATAATTCTTCCGTTGATAAAACCTGCGATCTGCGATGCTGTAAATTCCATATCCTGCAAAGATAAGAAAATATGGTTTACACAAAATAATTTTCAGAATTTTAGACGCCTAAAAACGTGTGTTTTTACTGCAATATAATTCCGCTTGATTTCACAAATTTAATAGCGGGGGAATTATGAATGTGTGCTTTGAATTCCTTTATTTTTTCCGGACTGTTGTCCAACAAACCCATTTGAATGTATCCTTCTTTTTCCATCACCCACCAAAAAGACATGTTTTTCGCATACTTTTTGTTTACGGGATTCTGAGCAAAATCGTTCAGATAAGTCATTAATTTATTGAGCTCATTATAAGAATATTTTTGCATCTTAAAATGCACATTTTCTCTGCCAATAATCTTAATAATTTCCCTTTTTCCTTTAGCCGTATCTCCAAATAAATTTATTTCCAGGTCACCGGAATCGTTGATAAAAGCTCCGCCATAATACCCGGGAATATTTTTGCCAAAGTGTTTGAGCAATTTTTCCAATTTTTGATTGGCTTCCCACTGAAAAGCTGCATCGGCTTCGCCTGTATTTTTGTCTTGATTTTCTTCTACGTTTACTTCCCGATTTCCCTTTTCCTCCTCAACGATTTTTATTTCTGCTGTATTCTCTATAGTCGAACTATCAGAAACTTTATGTGTTTTAACAACTACGGAATCCTTTTTTACTGATTGTTGAATGGTATTTTGTATAGAATTTTTCTTTATGCAGGAAATGGCAAAAAGACCACTCAGAACCAACAGAATTTTTCTCATCACTTCCAATTTTGAAAGTAAGGGCAAAAACTGAACCGATTGGGATCTAATTAAATCTCTCTTGGAAAAGACAGAATATATTTAGTATTCGATTGATTTATAAATGCGGAAAGAATCTGATTTTCTGAATCTTCGAGCCTGAATTTCTCACCATTTTTTGGAAGAAGATGAATTGGCTGTTTTTCTGTATTGTACGGAAGCAGCGTTCTTGAAATTTCATCCACGAGTTCCGCTCCATTTTCAATATTGAAGAAAGCGTTTGTTTTGGCAATTTTATCTTCAACAAAATCTTTTTCGAAAGGTTTTGAAGAAATCATGGTCTTCGGAAAATTCCTTTGAATAACACATTTACACAGATAAGAAAGGATGAAATCATCACTTTTTGTCCAAAATTTCATCGCCTGTATCACATCATTATCATCCAACTCTGTAAATCTTTGGATGTCTTCTTTTGTGGCACGAACGAACTTATTTTTTTCGAGGAAATATTTTAAATTATCGGAAGCTTTGAGTTCTTTTCCTTCTGAAACCAACGTCTTTGCGCGGTCCAAAATCTTCACCAAAAGATGTTCCGCCAAAGCCGAAGTTTTGTGATAATACACCTGCCAATACATGAACATTCTCGCCGTTAAAAAATTTTCAATGGAATATATTCCTTTTGCATCAATCACAAGTTTGTCATCCGCAACATTCATCATCGAAATAATCCTTTGTGTATTCACATTTCCTTCGGAAACGCCTGTGTAGAAACTGTCGCGTTTCAAATAATCCAAACGGTCTACATCAAGTTGAGAAGAAATCAACTGATTGAAAAATTTCCGGTGATATTTCCCTTGAAACATTTCTATTGCCATCGTCAGTTCGCCGTCCAATTCTCTGTTCAAGTCATTCATTAACAACAATGAAAGCTTCTCATGATGCCAATCTTCCATCAACATATTTTCCAAAGCGTGCGAAAAAGGACCATGACCAATGTCGTGAAGCAGAATCGCCAGCATGGCAGATTTTTCTTCCTCTTTGGAAATTTCAGTGCCTTTCAGTCTCAATGTTTCCAGAGCGGTAAACATCAGATGCATGGCGCCCAAGGCGTGATGAAAACGGGTATGGGTAGCGCCGGGAAATATTAAATTCAGCAGGCCGGTTTGGGAAATCCGCCGCAGACGCTGGAAATAAGGATGCTCAATGACATCAAATAAAATTTCGTGAGGTATTTTTATAAAGCCGTGAACCGGATCGTTGATGATTTTGAATTTATTCGTCATTGTTTAATGGCTGTCTCTTAGATAGGAATCAGTTTCGCACTGCAAATTTAAGTTTTTATACGGTGATACCGCTTTTTTTAAAAATATCGTACCGCAGTCATTCAATTATTTAACGCAACTTTAACGTGTTTTTAAAAGAAATTTGGCAATCTTTGGTTGTACTTTTGACGCCTTACAGTAGGCCTGAAAAGCTCAGGCAATTAATCAGAACAATTGAAATAAATGGCAAAATTAATATGGATTGATGATGAAGTGGATTTACTGAAACCTCATATTGTATTTTTAGAGAACAAAGGATATACGGTGACTCCGGTAAACAACGTAAACGAAGCACTGGAAATGATCGAAAAAGAAAATTTTCAGCTGGCTTTGCTCGACGAAAATATGCCCGGCATCAGCGGCCTGGAAGCGATTCCGATGATTAAAAACATCGATTCTGCCATAAAGATCGTGATGGTAACCAAAAACGAGGAAGAAAGAATCATGGAACAGGCCATCGGTTCACAAATCGCTGATTATATTCTGAAACCCGTAAATCCGAATCAGGTACTGCTTTCTTTAAAGAAAAACCTTCAGGAAGAAACCCTCGTGGAGGAAAAAACAATTCTCGAATATCAGCAGCAGTTCCGCAACCTTTCCATGGAACTTTCTTATATGAGAACGTACCAGGACTGGGCAGAATATTATAAGAAAATCCTGAACTGGGAAATAAAATTCGATAAGGTATTTGATAATGAATTTGCCGATTTACTGCAGTCGCAGAAAGAAGAAGCCAACATTCAGTTCTCTAAATTCATTGAAAACAACTACGAAGACTGGCTCCACACCAACGAAAAACCCATGATGAGCCACACTTTGTTTAAAGACAAGGTGAAACCGGAACTCGAAAAAGAAAAGGTGCTTCTCCTGATGATCGATAATTTACGTTACGACCAGTGGAAGGTAATCGAACCGCTTTTTACCAAGTTTTACAACAAAACCTCCGAAGATTACTATTTCAGTATTTTACCCACCGCAACACAATATGCAAGAAATTCGTTTTTTGCCGGTTTGCTGCCTTCGGAAATCGAAAAACGTTTTCCCGATAAATGGTTTAATGACAATGAGGACGGAAACAAAAACGAACATGAGCGCGACTTTCTGGAAGATCAGATGAAACGGCTCGGACTTTCCGGCAAATCGATGAAATACCTGAAAATCCTTAACGCAGATTTTGAGAGAAAGATTCTGGATGATTTCAACCAGCACAAAAACAACGATCTGCTCGTGATTGTCTATAATTTCATCGACATCCTGTCGCATGCGAAAACCGATAACGTGATTGTAAATCAGCTCATCCGGGACGATAAAACTTTCCGATCGCTTACGTACAACTGGTTCGAGAATTCATCACTCATGAAAATCATCAAGCAGGCTGCTGAAAACGGATTTAAGCTGGTGATTACCACCGATCACGGAACGGTATATGTTAAAAAACCCAGCAAAGTGGTGGGAGACCGAGAAACCTCAACCAATATCCGCTACAAAACCGGCAGAAGTTTAACCTATGAAAACAGCGATGTATGGGCGATCTCTAATCCTGAAAAATTATTTTTACCGAAAGGAAACCTGAGTTCCAAATATATTTTCGCGAAAAACAACACTTTTTTAGCGTATCCGAAAAACTACAATCATTTCGTGAATTACTATAAAGAAACATACCAGCACGGCGGAATTTCCTTAGAAGAGGTAATTATCCCCATCAGCATTTTAGAGCCCAAATAGTTTTTTTTCATAGTTTATTTAAATTTGGGCTTAATGGGGCGGAAAGAATCAGAGATTTTTTCCGCCTTTTTTATGGGTAGGCAGTAAATCTTCAGAAACAGGTCATTTCCTTTTGTAAATTTGAAGAAAATTAAATTGAATGAGAATTATCTCCTATAATGTCAACGGAATCCGTGCTGCCTTTACCAAAGATTTTGTGGGCTGGCTGAAAATTTCGGATCCCGACATCATCTGTATTCAGGAAAGCAAAGCGGGCAACGACCAGATCGACATCGAAAGCCTTGAAAAAATCGGGTATCACAGTTTCTGGCATTCTGCACAGCGCAAAGGATATTCGGGTGTCGGAATTGCCTCTAAAATTAAACCTAACCACATCGAATACGGCTGCGGTATTGAACATTATGATTCCGAAGGGCGGATCATCCGCGCAGATTTCGATGAGTTTTCGGTAATTTCGGTGTATGTTCCGTCCGCTTCAAACATCGAGAGACTGGGATTTAAGATGCAGTTCTGTTACGATTTCCTAGACTATATTAAAAACCTCAGCAAAACGATTCCTAACCTCATCATTTCGGGCGATTTTAATATCTGTCATCATGCGATCGACATCCATAATCCTGAAGGCCTTAAAAACACTTCCGGCTTCCTGCCGATGGAAAGAGAATGGATGACCAGGTTCATCGAAGAATGTGAGCTAATAGACACTTTCCGGTTCTTCAATGACCAGCCCGATCATTATTCGTGGTGGAGTTACCGCCAGAATTCCCGAGCAAGGAACAAAGGCTGGCGCTTGGATTATAATTTAGTGTCGTATACGTTACAGGAAAAACTGTCGCGCGCAGTAATTCTTAAGGAAGCCGTACACAGCGACCACTGTCCGGTGATGGTAGAACTTCATTAAGACAATAAAAGATGAAAATAAAAAAAAGCCGACTCCTATGAATCGGCTTTGCTTTTAAAAAAACGTAAAGTTTAATCGACAATTTCATATTCAACAGGCATGATACCGCGGGCGGTGTTGCCAATTGAATCGAACGCGGCTTTGGATAAATCCAATGCTCTGGAAGAGTGAAACGGACCTCGGTCGTTAATTCTCACTTCTACACTTTTTCCGGTTCTCAGGTTCGTTACCTGTACTATCGTTCCGAACGGAAGCGTTCTGTGTGCAGCGGTAAGCTTTCTGTTACTGAAAATTTCTCCGCTTGCGGTTTTCCTACCATTAAACTTATCGTGGTAGAACGATGCAAAACTTGTTTTGGCATCATTGGCATTAAACTTGTTGAAAGAATAAATACCAAGTGTTGAAATCATCATTATGATTACGAGAATAACTCTTTTCATCATTTTGAATTATTTTATTGGTTTTGACTCCGCAAATTTATTTCGAAAACATTTCTTGCAACAACTCAGTTGTTAAATTGTGTTAACAAACTCTTAATTATATGTTAAGACACTTTGCCAATTCCCTATTCATGGGAAATAAGAAAGTTTGTTAAAAAGTGTTAAAAACAAGTTCAAAACGTTAACAAAATTAACTAATTACTGCATAGTTTCCCATTTATTAAAAACACAAAACACTTATAATCAGCCGGTTAATAAAATTGAAAATTTCGTTGAAAGGTTAGAAAATGATTAAAAAATAAATAATTTTATTAAGAAATAAAAAGATGCAATTTGAACTAATCTTAAACTAAAAAAATGCCTCAACACCTTTATAAATGCACGTTTCAGGGTAAAGCGATTTTTACCATGAAAGACTGAACTTTTCTACTTAATTAAAATTTTAACTAAATTGAGCTGGTAAAATTCACTGAAAATAGAAAAACCAATGAAAATCATTGGCTTTTTTGTTGCTTGTAAGATCAATTTAAACAAGTTCTCCGTACAAATCGAATTCTTCCGCAGAAGTAATTTTAATATCAGCGAACTCGCCAATGGACAAATAGGTGTTTTCTGCAGACACCAAAACGGTATTATCTACGTCCGGCGAATCGAATTCTGTTCTTCCCACGAAATAGTTTCCTTCTTTTCTGTCGAAGATGCAGCGGAAGGTTTTGCCAATTTTTTCCTGGTTTTTCTCCCAGGAAATTTGGGACTGCAATTCCATAATCTCCTCTACCCTGGCCTCTTTCACTTCCTGCGGAACATTATCTTCCAAAACATAAGCGGTCGTATTTTCTTCGTGCGAATAAGTGAAGCATCCCAATCGATCGAAACGTTGTGTTCGCACCCATTCTTTCATTTCTTGGAATTTCTCTTCGGTTTCGCCCGGAAACCCCACAATTAAAGTTGTTCGGATGGCCATATCCGGCACTTTCTCTCTGAATTTATCCAGAAGCGCGTTGGTTTTTTCATGCGTCGTTCCACGCTTCATCGCTTTCAGAATATCTGAATTAATGTGCTGCAACGGGATATCAATATAGTTACAGACTTTTGGTTCGTTTTTAATGATTTCCAATACATCTTCAGGAAATCCGGTCGGGAAGGCGTAATGCAGACGAATCCATTCAATCCCTTCCACTTTTACCAATCTCAGAAGCAAATCTCCGAGTGCACGTTTTTTATAGATATCTAACCCGTAATAGGTAAGGTCCTGCGCAATTAAGATTAATTCTTTAACGCCTTTTTTTGCGAGCTTTTCAGCTTCAATCACTAAGTTTTCAATCGGTGTTGAAACATTTTTTCCTCTCATCAAAGGAATAGCGCAGAAGGAACACGGTCGGTCGCAGCCTTCAGCGATCTTCAGATAAGCGTAATGTTTCGGGGTGGTCGTCATTCTTTCACCCACCAATTCATGTTTATAATCTGCACCCAAATGTTTGAGCAAAATCGGCAAATCTCTTGTTCCGAAATATTGGTCTACATCCGGAATTTCTCGCACCAAATCTGGTTTGTACCTTTCGGAAAGACAGCCGGTCACAAAAACTTTTTCTACCTCACCCCGGTTTTTCGCTTCCACGAAATCGAGGATGGTATTGATGCTTTCTTCTTTCGCATTATCAATAAATCCGCAGGTATTAATCACCACGATGTCGCCGCGGTCCTCGTGAACCACCTCTTTTCCGTTAGCTTGAAGCTGACCCATTAAGACTTCGGAGTCGTACACATTTTTGGAGCAGCCTAAAGTAACGATATTGATTTTCTTTTTTCCGACGGATTTCGTGCGCATTTTTATATTGAATTTGAAATTGAAGACATTTATTTTTACAGGGTGCAAATTTAGGAATAAAAAAAGACTTTAAGTTTCTGCTTAAAGTCTTTTTAAATATTTCATTTAAAACAGTTTAAATGATTCCTTTCAGGTAATCACCGTAACCGCTTTTTCCGTATTTTTTGGCCGATTCCAACAATTGTTCCTTATTGATGAATCCTTTTTTGTACGCAATTTCCTCTATACAAGAAATCTTGAAGCCCTGTCTTTTCTCCAGAACTTTTACAAACTCAGAAGCTTCATGCAAAGAATCGAACGTTCCGGTGTCGAGCCACGCGGTGCCACGGGACATTACTCCAACTTCTAACTGACCTTTTTCAAGATAAATTTTGTTAACATCCGTAATTTCGAGCTCACCACGTGGTGAAGGCTTCAGGTTTTTGGCAATTTCAACCACCGAATTATCGTAAAAATACAAACCAGGAACGGCAAAGTTGGATTTAGGTTCCGCAGGTTTTTCTTCAATCGAAATGGCTTTAAAATTTTCATCAAATTCTACCACACCATATCTTTCAGGATCAGAAACTTGGTAAGCGAAAACGCAGCCTCCTTTGACATTGGTTTTTGAAGATAAAAGTTGCGGCAATCCTGCTCCGTAAAAAATGTTATCCCCTAAAACGAGCGCAACCGAATCATCACCCACAAATTCTTCTCCCAAAATAAAAGCTTGCGCCAAACCATCCGGACTGGGTTGCACTTTATACTGAATATTACAGCCAATAGAAGAACCATCGCCCAAAAGTTTAACAAAACCTTCCTGATCGTGTGGGGTTGTAATAATTAAAATGTCCTTAATTCCCGCCAAAAGCAAGGTTGAGAGCGGATAATAAATCATCGGCTTATCATAAACCGGCATGAGTTGTTTGCTAACTGCAATCGTCAAAGGATAAAGTCTGGTTCCAGAACCTCCTGCAAGAATAATCCCTTTCATATTAATTATATTGCTTGTTGTAATATTTTTGGTAATCACCTGAAGTCACGTGATCCAACCATTCTTTGTTTTCAAGGAACCAATCAATAGTTTTTGATAAGCCTTCTTCGAAAGTTACGCTTGGTTTCCAGCCTAAATCATTGGCAAGTTTTGTAGCATCAATTGCATAACGTTTGTCGTGTCCAGGTCTGTCTTTCACAAAAGTGATTAGTTTTTCTGAATAACCTTCAGGTTTACCGATTTTCTCGTCAACTTGCCTGATTAATTCTTTCACCAGGTTAATATTCTGCCATTCGTTCCAACCACCGATGTTGTAGGTTTCTCCGGTTTTGGATTCGTTAAAAATTTGGTAGATGGCTTTTGCGTGGTCGATGACATAGAGCCAGTCTCTTGTATATTTCCCGTCACCATAAATTGGAAGCGGTTTTTCATTCAGAATATTATGAATACAAAGCGGAATTAATTTTTCAGGAAAATGGTTCGGTCCATAATTGTTGGAACAGTTTGAAATGATGAAAGGCATTCCATAAGTATTTCCGTATGCTCTCACCAAGTGATCAGAAGCAGCTTTTGAAGCGGAATAAGGAGATTTTGGGTCGTAAGAAGTTTCTTCAGTGAAGAATCCTGTTTCACCTAAAGCACCATAAACTTCGTCGGTAGAAACGTGGTAGAACAAGTTGGTTCTCGGCTCATCAGGAAAATTTCCGTGTTGATGATCTGGGTTTAAAGTCCAAAATTCTCTTGCTAAATTTAAAAGATTTGCAGTTCCAATAACGTTTGTGTTGATAAATGCGTTTGGATCGGTGATACTTCTGTCCACATGAGATTCTGCAGCTAAATGTACGATCGCATCTGGATTGTATTTTTCAAAAACTTCTCGTAGCTCGTCAACTTTGGTGATATCTGCTTTTTCGAAAACGTAATTGGGTTCGTTTTCGATATCCTTCAAATTTTCAAGATTTCCGGCATAAGTTAAAGCATCTAAATTGATGATTTTGCTTTCTGGATTATTTTTTACGAATTCCCGAACTACGTGAGAACCGATAAATCCGGCACCACCGGTGATGATGATATTTTTCATAAATGTTTTTTAAAAATTTTTCTCTGCAAAGGTAGGTTGAACTTTGTCTTTTTCAGAAAGAATCACGTCTTCTGCCCGAAGTTGCCAGTCAATATTTAAATCTTGGTCGTTCCACAAAACGCCGCCTTCTGCTTCTTTATTATAAAAATTATCGCATTTGTAGGCAAACACAGCTGTTTCAGAGAGCACTGAAAATCCATGTCCAAAACCCCTTGGAACATAGAACTGGATTTTATTTTCAGCGGTAAGTTCTACACCATACCACTTTCCGAATGTTGGGGAGTCTTCTCGCAGATCTACTGCCACATCAAAAACTTTACCTTCCAGACAGGACACCAGTTTTGCCTGCGCATGTTCGCCTTTCTGCAGATGCAAACCGCGCAGAACACCGTAAGAAGATTTTGAAATATTATCCTGTACAAAATGACCGTTCATTCCCGTTAGTTCTTCAAATTTCTTTTCATTGAATTTTTCGTAGAAGTAACCGCGATCATCTTCGAAGACGGTGGGCTCAATAATATAGCAATCTTTTAGAGGTGTTTCCTTAATTTTCATTATGAATTTTTAAAGCTTAAAATTACATTCTTTATTCTTTCTAAATCTTCCTCATTGAGGTTTGATCCAGATGGTAAACACAGTCCGTTCTTAAACAATTCTTCCGCAACATTACCGCCGAAATAAGGTGCACTTTCAAAAATCGGCTGAAGGTGCATCGGTTTCCACAAAGGTCTGGATTCAATATTTTCCTGATCTAGCGCTAAACGCAGTTGTTCGCGGTTGAACCCTGCTTTTTCTTCATCAATCACTATGGCAGACAGCCAATGATTAGAAAAGTAATCTGAGTTGGGTTCGTTAAAAACGGTAACTCCTTCAAAATTTTCAAACAGGTTCAGATAAAACTGGTGATTTTTTCTTCTTGCTTCAATTCGGTCGTTCAAAACTTTCATCTGACCTCTTCCGATACCCGCTGAAATGTTGCTCATTCTGTAATTGTAGCCAATTTCCGAATGTTGGTAGTGCGGTGCATTATCTCTTGCCTGTGTGGAAAGAAATACGGCTTTATCCTTTTGTTCTTTAGTTTTACAAGCCAATGCTCCACCCCCTGAAGTGGTGATAATTTTGTTACCGTTAAAACTTAAGATAGACATTTCACCAAAAGTACCACATTTTTGACCTTTAAACGTAGAACCTAGAGCTTCAGCCGCATCTTCAATCAAAGGAATTTCGTAACGATTTGCGATTTCTGTTATTTCATTAAGTTTCGCAGGCATCCCATAAAGATGTACCACGATAATTGCTTTTGGCTTTTTACCTTTAGTAATTCTATCATTAATGGCAGTTTCTAAAGCTTTTGGACACATGTTCCAGGTTTCTGGTTCGCTGTCAACAAAGACTGGTTTTGCACCTACATAAGTTATGGGATTTGCCGAGGCGGAAAAGGTAAAGCTCTGACAAATAACCTCGTCGTCATACTTAACTCCAAGTATAATCAGAGCAAGATGCAAAGCTGCTGTACCTGCACTTAAGGCAGCAACTTCGACATTTTCATTCAGATATGTTTTCAAATCATCTTCAAAACTATTTACATTTGGTCCAAGTGGGGCAACCCAATTCTGTTCGAAAGCTTCATGAATATAATCGAGTTCAGTACCTCCCATATGAGGCGAGGAGAGCCATATTTTAGCGTTCATTATTCTGAATATTTTTATTTATTTTAATTATTCTGCCCGGATTTCCTACCACGGTCGCAAAATCAGGGACATCTTTTATGATGACGGAACCTGCGCCAATAGTTGCCCACTTGCCAATAGTAACACCTTGTATCACAGACGCACCAATTCCAACATGGGAACCTTCACCAACTACAACCCCACCTGCCAGAGAGGCATTGGGAGCGATATGGGCAAAGTCACCCACGATACAGTCATGTTCCACGACAGCTCCGGTATTGATTATGCAGTGCCTGCCTACTACCGTATCTGGATTGATAGCGGCATTGGCCATCACTACGGTACCGGCACCAATTTCCGAAAAAGAAGAAACCGAAGCACTGGGATGATGAATGGATTTATACTTAAAGAGCCAGCGTTCTGAAATTTTTTTTCTGCTGATGTTGCTGCCTACGGCAATAACTGCGTCTTGATCCTGGGATACATCTTTAGCCTTTTCAACTCTTATTCCAAATATTTCGAACGTTTTGGGTGCATCATCGATCACCATCTCCACTTCAATGCCATTCGACAGAAGCACATCCAGAACTACTTTGCTGTGTCCGCTCGCCCCGAAAACAATCATGAGATATTCCCTTTAAATTCTTCTGAGGTTACGTGTCCTTCCTGGGTAATACCCTCAGAAACAAAAACTTTCTTCACGGTAAGCAACAGGATTTTTAAATCCAATGCAAAACTGATGTGGTCCACATACCACACATCGTATTCAAATTTCTTTTCCCAGCTGATGGCATTACGGCCGTTCACCTGCGCCCATCCGGTGATGCCGGGCCTAACCTCATTGCGGCGGCGCTGAAAATCGTTGTATAAATTAAGGTATTCAGGAAGCAAAGGCCGTGGTCCAATTAAGGACATCTCACCTTTTATGACATTGATGAGCTGGGGAATTTCGTCGAGCGATGTTTTGCGGACAAAAGCACCCGCAGGTGTTAAGCGTTCGGCATCGGACAGCAGGTTACCCTGGCGGTCACTTCGGTCGTTCATCGTCTTGAACTTTATAATGCTGAAGATTCTACCGTTGATTCCCGGTCTTTTCTGAAAGAAAAAAGGTTTCCCCTGATTGGCGATAAAGAGGGCACCTGTAACCACCAAAAATACCGGACTCAGAATAATGAGGCCGATAACTGAAGCAGTGAGATCGAAAAGTCTTTTAAGAAAATTTCTGTACATTTTTCTCAAGATTTTTATATTCTTCCAACAGGGCATTCAGTACCACACTCTGCTGATAACGGTCTGCAATCATCTGCCGGGCATTTCTCTTCAGCTTTTCGCGTAATGCAAGGTCTTTACTGACCATCACCATCGATTCATACAAAAATAAATCATTTTTCGGAGGGATAATAATTCCATTCTCATTGTGAATAATAATTTCATTGGATCCGTTAATATCTGTAACTATTGAAGGAAGCCCCATTGCACCTGCCTGCATTACCACGTTGGGAAAACCTTCCCGGTAGCTTGGAAAAACCAAAGCATCTGAAATGGCCAGAAAAAGTCTAACATCTTTCTGAAAACCTACAGATATGATATCCGGATTATTTTTTATTTCATGCAGGGTGTCATCTTCAAGTCCATGATCTGGCTCCAGAGATCCTACGAGCAGCAATTTGGCTTTGCTACTACTCAGCTTTTTAAATGCATGAATAAGTTCATTAATGCCTTTATCTTTAACCAAACGCCCAATAAAAATAAAGACAAAGTCATCAGGTAAAATGGCAAGCTTCTCTTTTAAGGACAGCTTGTCCTCCTCAGAAAAAATCGACGGATCAAAAAAGGTGAGATCAATGCCGTTAACATTACCGTTTGCCAAGATCTTAACTGGTTTTTTTGTAATATTATATTTCACAAGGTCATTCCGTACCCCCTGACCTTCCGGATAAATATTGGTTGCGCAGTAGCACAGTAACCTGTCCATCCATATAAGCAGATGCTTCATTGCACCTGTGGAGGTGGGGAAAATCAATCCCGTAAACGTATGCATTCTTATGGGGATTCCAGCCAGCTTAGCCGCCATCATAGATAATAAACCAGCCTTCGGTGTTATAGAATGTACAATGAGAGGTTTCTCTTTTCTAAAGTATACATAGAGTTTATACAAAGCGGTAATATCATTAATAATGGAGATTTTTCTTTTTATTTCAATTCCCTTAATATCTACATTTTCTCTGGTCCCTACTTCAAAAAGGTCTTCTCCCGGACTTGATATCGCCACAACATGATAATATTTTCTTAGAAATTTAAATTGATTTCTAAGAAGAATATTTAAAGATAAAGGCACAGTGGCCACACGAATAATTTTATTTAGAACTGCCATTAAGAACAATAATTATTGTGGCCTAAGCAAAAAACAAAGGTGAAAATCTGTCATATCGAAATATTGTTTGTACAAACCATTATTTAAGAAGATGTTAAAAAATAAAAATCTGGTCCCACTAAATAAGAGTGTTTGCATCTTACATAAAAAACATACCAAGTTTTTAAGGAAAAAACTTTACCGGTTTTTGTTTTCATAATTAATTCTTCCTCCTAGGCAAAAGTATCTAAATCTTTTTGAAATTTGGTAAAATCTATGTTATTTCTGCCCGATTGTCGGTTTCGCATTGCGATATACTGATGATCCAGTCCTAAAAAGCAGATTAACATGGCTAATAAACTTTTGACATATGAACCAATGAGCGTCTTCATCTTAAGCATTGGGTTATTACTCAGGTACTGGTCAGTTCTGAAGACTCTACGCTGTTGCTTGAGGCGAAAAAGATAGGTTGTCAGTTTGAATTTTAAAGGGTCCCGGTAAAAAAGCAATGGCTCGTCTAAAGTTTTAAAAACTGAAGTTCCAAAACTTCGCAGCCAAAGATCAAAATCTTCAGCACCGATTAGCTCTTCTTTATAACCAAACTTGGAGAACCAAGTGGTTTTCCCTGCAACTGTGGGGTGTATGAAGGCACTCGCGTTGAGACCATCTTTATAGGTAAGTGGGGGCGAAGATGCTCTTAATCCAATGATTTTATTTTCATCGTCTATAATTACAGCATGGCTGCCTGTTACATCTACATTTGGATTATTTTCAAGAAATGCTACCTGCTTTTCGACACGCTCTGTAAACATGATGTCGTCGGCATCCATCCGGATAAAATATTTTCCTTTCGCAAGACTAATCTGTTGGTTTAACCGGTACGAAATTCCATGATTTTTTCCATCTGATTTCAATATAATTCTTGGATCATTGAATTTTTTTACGCAGTTGACAGAATTATCCGTACTTCCGTCATCAGTAATAATTAATTCGAAATTGGTGTAGGTCTGGCGAAGCACCGACTTTATTGCGGTTTCCAGGAACTTTTCTGCATTATACACAGGGATTCCTATGGTGACCAAAGGTGTTTGCTTTTCTATAATCTTATCCATTCTGCAGGTATTAAATCTTCAGTGGTTTTGTTCAAATCGCCATTATACCAATTTTTGGGTGCAATTACGATTTTTTTAGGGTTTTTGTTTAACCACGCGCCCCACCAACTGAATGTACTGTTGGCGATGATCTGATGTTTGCACAGAGACATTAGGAAGAGGTCTGCGACCGGACTTTTGGTAATTTCGGAATTATCAACGAATACAAATTCAGCCTCTTTCTCAAAAACTTTCAATAGGTGTTCCCTTACCCAATTCACATCATTAGAGAATACATAAAATACAGGATTCACGACTTTTGCCAGTATTTCGCGAACAGCGGTGATGTAATAATTTAAAGAGCATTCTGCAAAAAGCTGCTGATTCGCCTTTAAAAGATAATCTCCTCTTCGAATATGCATGCTGATACTGTTATTCTTTTTTATGTCATCAAAAAAATGTAAGTTACTGAAAGACAATTCGTCAAAACTCAATTCAGATCTCAGCACATTCTCAATGGGATCAAGATATTGGTATGCTTGCCAGTATCCGTCATATACATTTGTAGAAGCAGGAAATTTGCTAACAAAACCAGGCGATTTTTCGATGTAAACCTTGGTGTTAAGAAAAGGCAGTTTTGCCAATAGTTTACGGTAAACCCTCTCCTTCAGCGGCACAGAAAAGAAGTAACCTGAACTTTTCAGTTCAGCTGCTGAGGAAAACTCAATATCCTTTATAAAATAACTGAGATCTAATTCCTTTATCGGTGTTAGTTTGGACGTAAAAAACTTGGTCGGCTTGCCTTCTTTTTTCTCCAGATATTTACTGAAACTATACTGGAAAAGCTGATTCCCCAAGCCTCCCCAGAGTTTTATATGGTTGGTCATTTTATTATGGTTTGAAATGTTTCCCAAACGGGAGGTTTGAAACTTAAAGGTGCGTTACTCAGATTTTTCGGAAGTGGCTGTTCCAGTAAAATCTCTTTATTGCGTATGGCAGATATTCTATTGTATCCTTCCATGCCGGCAAACACAATCCAGTCACCAACCAATAAATTTTCTGTGGACAGTGCCCGTACACTTTTTTCCCCTTTCCTGCCAGATACCATAATTTTTTTGGAGGTTCCCGTTGTGCCTGGTTCCGTACATACCAAACCAAGTGCCCTGTTAACGGGTTCCGAATATTGAATTCGATCCCCTTTTTCCCATGTATCAACAGTAGCGGGAACGGAACTATAAAAAAAAGTAATTTTCCCGTCATTAAACTGCAGTGATTTCTGTAAAGACTGAACTTTGCCGTTTTTGTCATAGGGTATAACAAGTACACTTCCGGTTGCCTTCAGGTTTCTGTCGATCAGATTGGTTATCCTTCTTGTTCCACCACTGTTGAGATCCAGCACATGAAACTGCACCAGGTTCATCAATAACTTACCCTTTCCGTAAAGAAGCGGTTCGGTTGAGGACGTCCCAAAACCGACAGAATCAGTTGGATCTTCAAAGTTCACACTGTTAAGCGATAAGGTGCTGCCGTAAGAGATCCGTCCAAATGAATTGAGGCGTCTGACGGAACGCTTCAGAAAACCCTCTAGAGGATTCATATTAAAACTGAAATTTGAAACTGACAATGAACTGTTTCCGTCGAGCAATAGAGCCAGACCATTTCTCTCGGTGCCCGAACTGTTTACGGTGATAAAACCATGGCTAATACTGTTATTTTGTGAATTAATGCTGTAAATAAGGGGTAATTCTTCAGGTTTGCCGGTATTACCTGGATAGGTTTCCGCATAAAGTCCATTAAAATTAATATTAACGGTGGTATTTGCTGCTGCAGCGAGTTTGATCAGTGTTCCGGTACAGCTGCTAAAAGTAATTTTATTAAAATAACTGTTGTTACTCGCATCCAGGTGCGGGTTTTCGGTGGCGTAGGAGAAATCGATAATTCCTGTATCGGGAATACCGTTTTCACTACCAGTTTGATTCTGACCCGAACTTTCTATCTTAACATTACTAAAATACGATTCCCAAAAGTTACCCTTAACAGCGCTTTTACCGAGATTTCTAAAAGCGAGATTTTCGAAATTCATGTATTCAGCAAAGTCAAGGATAATACCGAAGTTTCTTATTTTCGCATTCTCGCTGTTGATTTGCATATTATTGACACCCCCTCCTGTTAGAAGGCTGTCCCAGGCATTGCCGACTGGTTTTCTGCCAAAGAAGAAAACAGGAACATTTTCATTTTTAGCGGCAATGGCATGAATGATGGTAGCCCCGGGCCCGTCCCCAAATATTTTAGTAAAGTGGTCATCAATGTTATAACTCCCGCTGGTTAGGTATACCGATGAAGGTACATAAAGTGAGCTGCCGCCCATGTGAGAGCCAAAAGCAGGTGTTTTTTGCCGGTTTTTAAAAAAGACTGCGAGTGCCTGGGTATCGTCGTTGCCTGATTTTAAGGCATTCATATCACCAGAATTTTGATAAATTCCATTACCTTTTGCACCATAGTTTTTGGGAGTAATGTTGCTGTAATTTACAGCTTTATAAAATTTCTGATTCCGCTCGATAATAAAACCACCATCAACATTTTTACTTGTAATCTTTTCACCGTTTGGAAGTACATCTATTTCTTCGTAAGTGAGGACTTTTTTAGATACAGGATCAACAATTGAGATGGTCTGCCCATAAACAGCGGTGCCAACAAAAAGATCTAAAAAGACTAAAAATATAACCAGGGATTTCATTATTATTTTATTATTTTTTTCAGCAGAATAGATATTTCATTTAAAGTTACAAAAACTGCACTTCTAAAACCCCCCAGGTTTTCATATTTTTTTAAGTAATACAATGCACTCTGGTACTTGTACACTTCCATTTTGCGGTTAACTGTTTTAGAATTGGATCCGGTAGATATACCCTGAAGATGTTTTACCGATGTATAACCGTTTAACATGCAGGTTTTTTTTGCCTCCAGAATTTTTCTGCCCAGGATGATCTCTTCATAATACAGAAATGTTCCTTCATCTAAACCGCCATATACCTGCACAAAAGCAGCATCTATCATAAATGCCGCTCCGTTTATAGAATCACAGACCGTATATTTATTAACAAAAGGCATTTGATCCCGGTACAGAAAATAATGAGTAAGATTCTTTATAAAGGGAGTGAATAAAGGTACTGCAAGTTTAAACATCTGATCAGCAGATAATATCCTTCGGACCTGAATCTGGTCTTCTAAAGGTTGATCAACCGCAACAGTATCTACTAAAGGTGATGATGCTGCCACCCGGGGATGCAAAAGCATTCCCTTTACAAGCTTTTTTACAAAATCCACATCCTCCATAATCAGATCGTTGTTCAGAATCAAATGGTAGTCTGGGGTTTTACCTGTTTTTGCAATAATCCCTTTATTATTCCCCCGCGCGTATCCAAGATTTTCTTCAGAAAAAAGGGTAATTACGTGGTCGGGAAGAAGTTTTAACAGTTGCTTTTCTTCCTGTTTGCTTGCATTATCCACCACTACGATTTCGAGAGATGGGTAAGACTGTTTTTCCAGTTGCTTTACCAGATCTACGGTATAACTGCTTTCGTTATAATTTAATATGACAACCCTCACGGCTGGATTATTATTATTCATACGTAATTTTTTTTGTAAAAAAATTAATGATTAATAAAATGACCATCGTCAGCAATACCGGAAACCTGATAAATTCATTATTGGCGAATACAAATACATTGAAATAACAGATATATCCGTAAAAGATGATATTGAACAGATTATTATGATTCTGTTTAACTAATCTGTAACAGTAGTCAGAAAACAGACCGATTATCAACGATCCCAATAACGCACCGATAATGCCGAAATCCAAAGTAAAGGCATCTAAAAAGGTATAAGTGTTTGTCATCAGCCTGCCAGACCATTCGCGAACGTAGGAAGGATAAGAATCGATCATACCCAATTTTTCTAAAATATAATTAAATGCATCAAAGGTATAATAGCCAATATCGTAAGAATTGCTGTCAAGATATTTACCGTCTGTGATATCCTGAAAAACATATAGTCCTCCAAAGAGATATAAATTAATCTCCTTTGTTATATCATTTATGGAGGCTTTATCTCCCAAAAGCAAAAGCTGTGATGCGGCAAAAACCCCAATGGTAACAAAAACCGAAATTAAGATGGTTTTTACCGGAATCATAACACGGTAAATATAAACATAAGAAATGAGAAGCATAATAAGCAGCTGTAGGAAAGGTGCTCTCGTAAAACGAAGCAGCGAAATCATAATGCCCACAATAATTAATCCCACAAAGATTAATTTACTCATTTTTTTATTTTTCACGCAAAATAGAGCGAGCGGAATATAAATAAGATAAGATCTCTGGAAGAGCGCTTTAAATATGTTGCTTTCATCTACTTCTTCAAACTCCTGTTTTGTACGCATGGAGACCCACGCATCCAGCGAGCTGAAATTAAAGACCACCTTGTTAAGCAAATCATAATTCGCTATAAGCCCCAGTACAAAGAGCAGAAATATTATGATGTTTAGGGTGCTAAAATTGTAATATCTTTGTTTAACAGTCTCATAACGGGGCATTTTCAATATCGATGATCCTAGGAGATAGGAAAAAAAACAGGTATAATACAAAATGACAGACTCGTCATCAATTTTACCGGGATAAGCCAATTGCGCCCCTATAATGATAAACAACCACACAAAACTGAATAAGGCAAGATGATTCAATACATAATCATACACCTTCAGTCTTCGGCGAAGAAACCAGCCAGCCAATAAAAGCATTAATATGTTAAATATGATGATCATAGCTTTCGTTCTTTAACCGTTAATAGATGCCAGAAAATTTGAAGGTCGTTTCGCTGTAACAGCAAAAACATCAGATAGAGCATCATGTAAAGTCCTAACGCATATAAATTTCCCAGTTTTAAAAACGCCAGGATAAAAACAGCCGGAAGCAGTAATCCAGAGAGTTCCTGCTTCAGGAGGTAGACGTTAAAATGCCGGCTAAGGAAATTCTCTACAAGATAACCTCTAAGGGCAATACTTACAGTCATTCCCAGCACGAGTAGTATAAGAGAATCCAATAAAAGTCCCACAGCAGCAAAAACAAGCGAGCAGAGTAATCCTACCAGATTGAAAGCGAGAAGTTTTTTCTCTTTTCTCAACACCTTCATATAGGTACTGAGCAGCACCTGCATTTTTCCCTCAAATACCAACACAGGCAGAATAATAATAACGGAGGAAATATGGGAACTGTATTTCGGGATCCAGAAATTAATGCACCACTCCAAAAGAGGAAAAAACAACAGGACCCCAAATAGCAAACAATTCAGAAAACCGAGCGTATGGCAGTAAATTGATTTTTGCGCCTCGCTCTTTTTGTTTCGCAACAAAGGGAAGATTACAATCCCGATCTGTCGGATAAAGAAAATAAAAAAGGTTGTAATCGTGAGTACAAATGATATTTTACCAAATTCTATGATCCCCCATTTCTTCTCTATAAAAAATCTGCCTATACCCAGCATCAGCATACTTGCTATCGTAGAAAACATCAGTTGACTTCCTACCAAAACATTCTTTTTTATTTCATGAAAGTAGGCGGGAATCCTCCTGATAAAAAATGGTTCATTTATCACCTCTTTAATGAGGTAGATACAAAATACTAGCGCCATACCGTGAACCGCCAGATACACCAGGATATAAGGTTCGTAAGTCCGCTGTCCATATACCGCCAATATGATGAAGGAGAGGACCAGAAGCGCATTGGTGAAAAGGGTGACCCGGGAAAAATCCTGTAGTCTGTTCATCGACTGTAGAGATAAGGTAATATAAGACGTTATGTTGGAAATCACTAAAAAAATCATCGTATAAAAAATTACGAAAAGTCGCTGCGGCTCCTCATCAGCAGTGATTTTAAACAGTAAAAAAAAAGCCGTTGCGATTAAAAACTGAGCAATCGCAAGGATAACAAACTGCCCCTTCAGCAGTGATTTATTAATCTTAACATAATTTTTTCCTCCGTATCTAAGATAAATTCCGTCGTTGAGACCCAAATGAAAAAATCCGACAAAAGAGGAGTAAAACAAAAATAACTGCCAGTATCCGAAATTTTCCACGGTCATCATTTTGGGAAAAACCAAACTAATGACGATATAAAAAAGCAGCCCCACCAATTGCGAGAAAATGAGGAATAAAAAATTCTTAATGCTGCCTCTGATGTTCAATTTCTTTAGCTTTATAGATTCTGTAAATACCAGTCGTACATACGGTTTACCCCTTCTTCAATTTCGATTTGGTGTTTCCAGCCAAGCGCATTCAGTTTGCTTACATCAACCAGTTTTCTAAAGGTGCCGTCGGGTTTGGAAGAATCAAAAAGAATTTTACCGGTGTAAAGAATTTTGTCCGCAATAAGTTTGGAGAGTCCTCCGATGGTAATATCTTTGCCTGTGCCGATATTAATATGAGTATTCCTGATTTCTTTCCCTGTATACAAATCTTTAAACTCAACATTATTCATCACAAATATACAGGCATCGGCCATTTCTTCACTCCAGAGGAACTCGCGCATTGGTGTTCCTGATCCCCATAATTCTACCCGGTCTTCGAAAATACCGTACCGCGCCAGCATTTCAACTATCTGCTTTTCAGACTCAGAACCATTTAAACCTTCCACCGGTCTTGCCGATAAATCCTTACGCAGTTCTTGCCAGTTCTTGTTCATCAGATGTTTAGAGAGATGGATTTTACGGATCATGGCTGGAAGAACGTGGCTCCTTTCAAGATCAAAATTATCATTAGGTCCATACAGATTGGTGGGCATTACGGAGATAAAATTTGTCCCGTACTGTATATTGAAACTCTCACACATTTTGAGCCCGGCAATTTTCGCAATTGCATAGGGTTCATTGGTGTATTCCAATGTATTGGTAAGGAGTTCGGTTTCAGAAATAGGCTGGTGGGCTTCTTTAGGATAAATGCAGGTACTGCCAAGGAACAGCAGTTTTTTCACCTGTGTTTCAAATGCATTAACAATCACATTCTGCTGAATCTGTAAATTCCTATATATGAAATCTGCCCTGTAGGTATTGTTTGCCATAATTCCTCCGACATATGCAGCAGCCAGAAATACATAGTCCGGTTTCTGCTCTGCAAAAAATTTTTTTGTTGCAGCCGCATCCAGAAGATCAAGCTCAACAGAGGTTCTGCCAATCACATTAGTATAGCCAAGCTCAGCAAGTTTTTTAAAAATAGCCGAGCCTACAAGACCGCGGTGACCTGCAACATATATTTTACTGGTCTTTTCCATGATTTTTTTTATGCGTGATTCTTTTTCACAAATTCCATATCATGTTTCACCATAATATCCACGAGTTCATCGAATGAGGTCCTTGTGGGATTCCACCCCAGAAGTGTTTTTGCTTTGGTCGGATCTCCGAGCAGCAATTCCACTTCTGCCGGACGGAAGTATTTTGGGTCAACTTCAATTAATAATTTCCCCGTCCTGCTGCAAATACCTTTCTCATTAACTCCCTCTCCTTCCCATATCAGGTCAATACCAGCCGCTTTAAAAGCTTTGGTGCAGAACTCGCGTACGCTGTGCATTTCACCGGTTGCAATAACGAAATCTTCGGGGGTGGCGTGCTGAAGCATCATCCACATACATTCCACATAATCTTTTGCATAGCCCCAGTCGCGCATCGCATCCAGGTTTCCCATATACAGTTTGTCCTGATAGCCCTGCGCGATTCTGGCCGCTGCCAAACTTATTTTTCTTGTTACGAAAGTTTCACCTCGCCTTTCACTTTCGTGATTGAAAAGAATACCGTTTACACAATACATCCCGTAGGATTCGCGGTAATTTTTCGTAATCCAGAACCCATAGAGCTTCGCTACCCCATAGGGTGAGCGCGGATAAAAAGGAGTGGTTTCTTTTTGAGGAACTTCCTGTACCAGACCATAAAGTTCTGATGTTGACGCCTGATAAATTCTGGTTCTATCCTCCATCTTAAGGATTCTAACCGCCTCAAGTAATCTTAGCGTACCTACTGCATCTGTTTCTGCGGTATATTCAGGAACATCAAAACTTACCTTAACATGGCTTTGCGCTGCCAGATTATAAATCTCATCCGGCTGAGTCAGCTGTATAATCCTCATTAGTGAACTGGAATCTGTCATATCACCGTAGTGCAGATTGATGAGTCTTTTCTGATGCATATCCCTCACCCATTCATCAAAGTAAAGATGTTCAATCCTGTCAGTATTAAAGGAAGATGACCTGCGGATGATTCCGTGGACTTCATATCCTTTTTCCAGTAAAAATTCTGCTAAAAAAGAGCCATCCTGTCCCGTTATCCCACTGATAAGCGCAACTTTATTCATAGTGTTTAATATTTTATAATCTGCTGTAATCATCTTCGATCCGGATGATATCGTCCTCACCAAAATAATTACCATGCTGAACCTCTATAAAGACAAGAGGCTTTTCTGTTTTGTTTTCAATTCGGTGCTTCGCTCCCAAAGGAATCTGAGCTACATTACCTGGGCCGTAATCTTCTATCTGCTCGTTGATGGTTACAGTTCCCGTACCGGAAATCATCGTCCATACCTCCGCTCGATGCTCGTGGTACTGTAAAGAGAGTCGGTGTCCGGGGTTAACAAGTATTTTTTTTACTTTGTGGGTTTCCGTATCTTCCAGTACCCAATATTCACCCCACGGGCGCACATCATGTTCCATATCTGTTTAATCCGCCTAAAATTTATCTCTTAATCTGGAAAAAAAACTTTTTTCTTCAGCCTGATAGCCATAGCCATATTTATTACCATACCCGAAGTGCTCTTTACCCACATCATTAATTACAAATCCTACATTTCTTATTTTGTTGGTCGTAACCTGTTTATCGGCAAAAGCTATTAAGGATTTTTCTGTATAGCCGGATCTGGTGATGTAAATCGTAGCATCTGCGAGTTCCGACGTAAGGAAGGTATCAGTGACCAGCATCAGAGGAGCAGTATCCACAATAATATAGTCATATCGTAACTGAAGCTGTTCAATCAGTTCCTGATATCGTCCGTTAGACAAAAGTTCTGTCGGGTTAGGGGGAATACTCCCCGAATAAATCACATCGAGATGCGGATTGAAACTGGATAAATTAATGATATCTTCCAGTTTTTCATTTTCATCATAAAGAAATTCTGTAAGTCCTTTCAGTCCTTTTGAAGCAGGATTATAACGTTGCAGCTGCGGATTTCTGATGTCTGCTCCTATTACAACAACTTTATTTCTTGGCCCTGCCAAGGTGATTGCAAGATTCACCGAAACAAAGGTTTTTCCTTCACCCTTTATGGTCGAGGTTACAAAAACCACTTTTCCTTTCTCCTTTTTTGGGAGCATAAAATTCATATTGGTCACAAGAATCCGGAACGCTTCCGCCATCGGTGAAATATCATTCTGTTCCACAAGCTCACCCTTTCCTTTTTCTATACTCGGCAACTCACCGATGATCGGCGTACCCGAAAGCTTTTCAAGATCATGTTTCGACCGGACTTTATCATTGAAAAGTTCCCGAACGTAGATGAAAGCATAAGGGAGGAGTAATCCCCATAATAAGGCAACGCCCAGAGTAATAAGCTTCTTGGGGGCAACAGGTTTGTCCGACGCAAACGCATAATCAATAATTCTGGCTTTGGGAGAAGTAATTGCAAGCGATATGGCCGCCTCTTCACGCTTCTGGAGTAGTAAAAGATAAAGATTCTCTTTGATCTGCTGCTGTCTTTCAATGCTTCTGAACATCTTCTCCTGTGCCGGGATTTTAGAAATTTTTCCCGTGAGTAAATTCTGTTCCCCAACCAGCTGATTTCTTGTAATTACAAGCGAATTCTGGTATTTTACCAACGCATCCATTACCGAGGTTTTCATTACGGAAATCTGTTTATTCAGTTCCACTACCAGAGGGTTTTGTGGCGTTGCATTCTCCAATAATCTGTTTTTCTCCAGTACGAGCTGATTGTAAGCATTGATATTTGCTGCCGCCAGGGGATTTCCAAGACCAACAGTTGCAGGCAAGGTCTGGCTTCCACCCAACCGCTGCATATATCCGATAAGCCCATTGGTTATGTCCAGCTGGCCTTCCGTTTCCATAATTCTGGCTTTGGCAGCCTGCGAACTGCCTAAATTCAACTGGGCTTCCGTCGGAATATCTGTAATATTATTTGCAGTTTTAAATCTTTCCTTTTCACTTTCAACTTCACCAAGCTCTCCCGCAATAATGTTCACCCGATCATCAATAAAATCCTTGGTTTTTTTTGATTCTGTGTTCTTATCACTGATGGCATCATTATTATAGGCCTCCACAAGTTTATTGATAATGCTCTTGGCCTTATCAATATTGGAATGGTTGATGGATAATCTTACCACCGTAGCGTCCTTGTCCACCAAATCCACCTTGATGATTTTCTGGTAGTTATTTACGGCACCTTCAGTGGTAGCATATTCGATTTTTAAATCCCCCGCATCCACCTTTTGTTCAGGATTATACTCAGGATTTTTCAGGATCATCAAATTTGCAAAGGGCAAGCTGATGGTTTTGTTATAGGTTGTTACAATTGCGCCGGGAAGCTCTTCAGAAGTAATTTCAAGTCGGTCGCCGGAAATTTTCAGATTCAAAGGTTTTTTAAAGTCTTTCTGACTTTCCTTTTCCGCGATTACCTTGATGTTTACAGGAGCAGTTTTTCCGTAAAGTTCTTCTTTCTTAAATCCTTTCTCAGACACAAGAGAAGTCTGCAGATCCAGTTCGTTGACCACGTCCTGCACAAGCTTCTTGGATTTAAGGATCTCCATCTCATTTTCAATACTGTTGGTCTGCATCCCCCCGAATCCTGAGAGCTGAGAAATCATGCCCATTTCCGACGAAGGTGCTTTTCGGGCATCTTTCACAAGAATAGATGACTGTACACTGTAAACCGGGGTTGCTGTTCTGATATAAAAAATTCCCAGAGCCAGCATTACGAAAACAGAAATAATAAACCACCACCATTTAGCGATATAGGGTTTAATAATTTCTTTTATATTAATCTCATTTGAAACTTGAACTTCCTGACCTGAACTTTGGCTCATCTAATTAATTTAAAGTAAAATTATTTCTTGAAAATAGTAATAAATATACCGGCTAAACCGATAACAGTACCTGCAATCGCAATATAAGTACTGGTATTAGGATCCAAGCGTGCAGTTTTTTCTTTGGTTTCATTTGCCGAAACATAGATTACATCATTTTGTTTCAGTTCATAAAAAGGGGAATTGATAAAATTGGCATCCATAAGGTTGATCCGTTCTTTCAGAATCTGTCCGTTCTCATTTCTTACCAGAAGAATATCATTCCGCTTTCCATACATGGTAAGATCTCCTGCCAAACCTAAAGCATTCAGCATATTGGCCTGTCCATCAGGCACCGTGTACTGTCCGGGTTTATGTACTTCACCCAAAACAGTAATTTTATAGTTCGTGATTTTTAGGTTTACTGACGGATTTTTCACATATATTGCAACCCTGTCACGGATTTCATCCTTAAAATCCACTAAAGTTTTGCCAGCTGCGCCCAGTTTGCCCAATATCGGAAAATCAATTTCTCCATTACTGTCTACCTGATAAATTGGCGTTGTACTCTTATCCAGAATTTGTGCGGAGGGGGCATTGGTACTTGGCGTAGAATATTGTGAAGCCTCCGCTGAAGAATAATTTTGGTTGAAAGGTTTTACAACCGTCATATCTTTGGCGGTAATAGAAATGGCAAGCTGATCTCCTTTTTGTATGGTGGTAACCGAATTTCTCAGTGCAGCCTCAGTAGCAATCTTTTCTACATTCTGCATATAATTCAGTTCACTGGTGCTGTCTTTCGTTTTACATCCCATAAGGGCAAGAAAAAAAACGAATAAAAGTAGGATTTTATTTATATTCATGAGTACCATTTAAATATCAACGCCTGCAAATATACAATTCTATCTTACTTATCCAAAACTTCGTAAACGGAATTGTTGCTTTTGAACTCAGGCACAATATCTTTAAGAATCTTTACCACTTCGGTCTTTTCCCTTCTTAAAGCTGCTTTGATGATCTGATTGGTAAACTGCTCAATGGCTTTAAACTCCATATTCGGGTCTTTCGAAATCAGGATTTTCTCGTTGTGCGTCGGCAGGGTCTTGGCATCGTCGCTCAAAAGCTCTTCGTAGAGTTTTTCTCCCGGCCTCAATCCGGTGTAAATGATCTTGATGTCGGTATGCGGTTCAAAACCGGAAAGCTTGATCATCCGCGTCGCAAGATCCAGAATCTTCACCGGCTCGCCCATGTCGAAAACAAAGATTTCACCTCCTTTTCCCATGGTTCCGGCCTGAAGCACCAGATCACAGGCTTCGGGAATCGTCATGAAATACCTCACAATATCAGGATGCGTAATCGTGACCGGACCACCCTTTTCAATCTGTTTCTTGAAGTGTGGAATCACCGAGCCGTTCGAGCCCAGAACATTTCCAAACCGTGTCGTAATAAATTTCGTGGTGTTGTTTTCGGTATTCTGAAGGGCCTGCACAAAGAGTTCTGCTGCCCTTTTCGAGGCACCCATTACATTGGTAGGTTTTACTGCTTTATCCGTAGAGATCATTACGAAACGGTTCACCTTATATTTGCTCGCAAGGGTTGAAAGGTTCTTGCTGCCCAGGATATTCACAAGAATGCCTTCATGCGGATTTTCCTCAATCAGCGGAACATGCTTATAGGCCGCCGCGTGATACACCATCGAAAACTGAAACTTCTGAAACAGCGGCTCGATTCGGTGACGGTTCGAAATGTCGGCCAGAATAAACTTAAACCGGATCCTCGGAAATTTAGCAGTCATTTCCATTTCAATGTCGTAGAGCGGCGTTTCGGCCTGATCAAGTACCACAATAAGGTCTGGTTCCAGAATAGCTACCTGTCTTACAATCTCACTGCCAATGGAACCTGCACCGCCGGTGATAAGGATCGATTTTCCGTAATGCCGCTTTTTCAGGTCCTCATTTTCAATGCGGATCGGCTTACGGTTTAGCAAATCCTCAATCTGAAGGGATTTGATGGAACCTTCAATGTCGTTATCGCGGAGCTTCTGTACCGACGGGGCTTTAAAGACCTGCAGGTCTTTCTCCAGGAAAAGGTTCACCCAGGAATTCATTTCCTCTTTCGTCATCATCTCTTTTACCAGAACCACACCGTCCAGCATCAGGTCATCCTTGCTGTTTTTCTCAATCCGCTCTTTGCCGTAAATGGGTTTGCCTAATAAATTGGCCCGGCGGTAATCATGTCTCTGGGTAAGAAACCCCACGATATGGTAAGGCACATTGGGATTGTCGAGAATGGCACGCGCCACCGCCACCGACTGTTCATCGATGCCCAGCACCAGAATCCTTTTCCTCAGCGTACTTCGGCGGAACTCCCTGATGATGTGAAAAAATTCCTTTACAAAAAGCCGGAAAAGAAAAAGCAGGATAAATGAAGTCGCAAAGAATATGGCCAGGAACGGAACCGACATGTGGATGACGCGCTGCCCGGTCACAAAATAATACCCGAAACTTACGAATCCCACCACCACCGTCGTGCTGAGGGTCGCCAGAAAAAGCTTGAATAAATCGATAAAAGTGGAATGCCGGATGATGCCCGAAAAGGTGCGGAACATAAACATGAAAACCAAACTTACCCCCAGGATCAGCAGATACATGAGCCCGCGGTGCGAAAACACCTGAATGGTACTGTAACTCAGCTTTTCAATGAGGTAGCACGAAAAAAAGATCGCGAGCGAAATAAAGAAAATATCGATGAAAAGGATGACCCAGCGCGGCAGGTACCTTACATCCGACAGGTTCATCAGGTTATCGCCGCTGTACAGTTTAGTTTTCAGATTCTTGCCAAAGCCCATAGCTTTAAAATATGTTTATTAAAATGCCCGTATGAGTAAGAGCATACCGCTGCACAATATTACGAAATTACACGCATTAATCTGCCGAAATCAAAGGTTTTTTAACATCGCGTTCACCGTACACTGCCTCTTCCTCAAAAATAAACCCGAAACTGATTTCGGGTTTGCGGTATCATCTGGACAGGGATTTCCTGTGGTAAGTTTTGTAAATAATCAGCCCGGCAGCAATTATCAGCAGCAGGGGAATGTAATCATCGATAGGGATAGGATCTCCAGGGTTTGGAGAACATTCATCCTCATCCCTGGTATCAGGAGTACCATCGCAGTCACAGTCGTCGAGAGTAACTCCTCCTTCATCCACCGTACAAGCCCCCCCAGCAGCTGCAGCAGGAGCTGCTTCAGTTTCGATATACTGTTCCTGTCTCGGCTCCGGAGCACTGGAGGACGGAGATGCCTGTTCCACAGTTTCCGCCTCGGAGAATGATGTATTGGACCATTGTGAATAAGTGATAACTGATAAGAATATAAAGACCGCAGCAATGATTTTCCGCATGAGATTCGTAAGTATTAAAAATTTTGACAAAGGTATAATAATTATTTAAAAAACATTAAAACTCAATTTTAATAATTTTCTTTCTGTACAAATATATTATTATTAATTTATTAACATAATGTTTAAGGAAATTTTATAACAGTTCATTTCACAACCGCAGGTAGAACACCGTAAAGACTCACAGAATGTTCCACCGATCATCTCCATTATTTTCTGATTTTTTTACTGAGACTTTCACCGTTGCTCATCAGGGTTTTTACTACATACATCCCATCAGCCAGGCGGTCCGCCTCAAAACGAACTTCCCGGGTACTAGCTCCCATACGCAGCAGCAGTCTGCCCGCCGCGTCATACAGTTCGGCATTGGTAATTTTTTCGCCTGAGCTGCGGATGACAAAGCTGCTGCCTTCCCGGTAGATTTCGATTCCTGAACCCGCTGCATGAGCCGTACCAAGGGTTGTCGCAGGTTTGTACACGATTTCAAAACGGTTGGTAAACTCACCGGCTTCGCTGGTGAAGGTGTAATCACCTGCTGTTAAATCGGTAAGGATTCCAAGCAGTTTGTCTTTCAGGTAAATGGACTGTCCGGTGGCGAATCTGCCCCCTGCATCGTGCACGCTTATCGTATAGCTTCCTGCAACAAAATGCCGCAAACCTAAACTGATCACATCCTGATTGGCGAAAGTATTTCTTCCGTTAATCACCACTTTCGCATCTCCCGCATAGCTGAACAGGGCATCTGAAGCCGCCGAGTTCGGGATCCGTGTATCATCTTCCGCAAACGAGTTGGTTCCGGCATCAAAATAAACGATTGCGTTGGATATGGTGAAATCTGAAGGAGTCTTAAGTTCCAACCAATACCGGTCTTTGGCAGCCTCCTTACCAAAGAAGCCTGATTCGGCGGCAGCTGTATCCCTTTGTGAATTTCTGAAAATAAGTTTTGGACTATTACTTACCGCCTTAACCAGGAAGCCCTGACCTACTTTTACATACTGATTGGGTTTCTTACCGGATGAGGTGATCGTAGCACTTCCAGGAGCTTTGGTTCCCACACCGGACGAAGCATTGAAGACCGCATAAGCATAACCTTGGTAGGCCCCCCCCTGCTGACCAATAACGTCATTGGATTTATTGTCCCAGAATCTGATCGTGGAACTGATATAATGGCCACCCTCACTGTTTTTGGAGTCCTCATACAGTTTTGTCAGATCAAGATTTGAAGGATAAGGATTTCCGGAAAGATTGTAGCCTCTGTTAGGCGTATTACTTAAAGCATATTCAAAATCGCTGTTGGCTGGAACTCCTTTAAAGATCGCAACGCCGTCATTGGAAACATAATCGTTTTTCGCTTCTTTCACGGCGTAACCTTTACCCTGAGCATAGATCCCGTCACCGTCATTTACAAAAATATTGGTGGGTTCATTCAAACGCATCACATACTGTATATATGGAACTCCTGATCCGTCAGCACCGAAGATATACTTCATCTTCTGATCCTTTACCGGTGAAATCATATAATTATACTGCTGACGGGCTGTTGTGAAAGTAACGTTCCGCTTTACAGTAATTTTTCCCGTATTGTCACCCTGACCGATCTGGTGAAGCATACCATCGTCCTCCACTATAATTTTATCGTCGACGGTATTGATGAGACCATGAACCGTTACATGCTGGTCTTTACCGATCGTAAGCAAACCGTTGGATTCCACTTTCAAATTTTTGGTTTCAAAAGAGGGTCTGTCTGGATCTCCTGCATGATAAGCATCCCGGATAATACTGTTCAGGTTTTCTGTCGGACCGGTTATATTGCTCCATTTGGCACTGTACCAAACCACCGCATCATTTTTTGTGAGGACGGGAATAACGTTCGAGTTTGGAGATTCACATAAATTGGAATTCAAGGCCCTTACCCTGTAGTAGTATTGGGTATTTGGCAAAAGGTTTAAATCAACAAGGTACGAAGTGACATCACCAACATTCAATTTCTGGTATGGTGCAACAAAATCTGGGTCATTTACTTCATAATCAATCTTAACATCATCAAGGTATATCGTATTCGAATTTGAAACTATTTTAATTTTGACCCCCGAACTGGTTTCATTTACAGGTACAGAATATGCGGTAATTGTAGTATTATCATCACGTCTGTCAATTTCGGTTTCAACATCCCCAACAATTTTTGAAATGATAATTTTATTTGCGGTACTGCCAGTTCTTTTCGCATTAAAAGAAATCGTTTTTATACCATCGAAAGCTGGGGTAATTAGAATACCTTGACCTGCTCTCATTTGTACTCCTGCCGGCGCCGAAATATAATTCGATGTTGTTTTTAAAACCTGATACATATTCCACATTCCAGAATCCAGGGATACATTTGTTGCCGTGGTGTAGTATCCTGTATTGAAGTTAGAATTATTAAAGCTTTCGGAAGCCGATCCGGTACTGTACGTACCAAAAGTTGGACTAGTACTCACCTCAAGAATATAATTGGTAGCACCCGGAACCGCATCCCATGATGCGAGAAATGTAGTTGCAGTAATATCATTATCCGCTACAATATGAGCAACGGGAGCCTGAACGATTCCCTTTCCTGTAACTGCAAAATTTACAGATGCGGCTCCTCCTCCTGACACAATAACAGTACCATTATAATCTGTGCAAGCGGCTGTTGAGTGTAGTCTTGCATACACTGTGGTTTCGTTTAGTTTTTTGCCTGTATAAGGTAGACTTAATGTTGTTTGCCAGTCTGTAACCCCGTCCAAAGAATATTGATATCCTGATACTGCTGATAAATTGATGTTTCCGACAGCAGGATTTAAGAAACTTCCTTTCACTGTAAATAACTTATTGGCAGAAACCGAATTTTCAGGAACATCACCAAATGCCAAAGAAGTCGGGTTCAGACTCAGCGTTGGAACTGTCGTTACCTGAGTGGTGATAGGATAGGGTGAAGTCGAATTATAGCTATATGAATAAATTCTATAGTAATAGGTTGTATTGGCATCTAAAGATGCGGTTATTGATTCTGGACCAGTTGTGGTATTATCGACACATTGTACTGATGTTCCGTTACAACCTCCCGATCTCAGATTCAGAACAGAATTAAAGGCACCGTCTACAATAATAGTGTAGTTCCCGGCATCTGTTGTCGTAAATTTATACCAAACATCATTGGCAGCAACAATTCCTCCGCAATCAGGATCAAGACTTTTTGTAGCGCCCTTTAAAGCCCCTGATATTGCTGCTGCATCAACAACGACATTGATAGCACCGGAACAGTCGTCATTCTGAAGTTTTACACCCCCGCTGTTTCCTATCACAATCCCGTTCGCGGCAGTATTTGACAGACTTACAGCATTCGCAAACGTACTGCTTACCACTAAGTTAACAGGATAAAGCTCATAAGGAGCGGTTCCTACGGCTACACCCAGATCTCCTGGTGCGGGAACCGTCATACCGGCGCCCTGCTCCGCAGCTCCCTGCCATTCCGTAAAAATATCGGCAGTAACATTGTTAGTTGTTGTTACCATCCACTCCGTTTTGAGGACTTTGGTAGCGTCTGACACCGATGGTGTTAGCGTTGCAGAAACATTCAATGACAAATCTGTAGTTCCCGATAAGTTTTTAAACGTTATTGGAGCATATCTTCCCGTTAAAGCAACACCCATTGGGAAAACCCAATCTGCAGTTCCGTCCAGATTTCGTCGGATTAATTTGCCCGTACCTGTTGCATTAATATAAGAATTGGTATTAGAGCTTATAACCGAAGATTTATTAGGTAGAGTTAAATTAAAGCCTGACAAGGATATACTCCTATTGGTGAGGGTTAAATCTCTATTAACAGTAATGTGTGCGGCAAGCTGTACATAGTCTCCCGATTTGTCAACTTTCAGATGATCAAAATTGGTTGCACCGTTAATGGCAGCATAAAATGGGGCAGCTGGAACCGCACCTACAAAAGCCACCAAACCATTATTAGCATTGAAGGTTCCGTTATTTGTCCATGATTTTACAATATTAAATGTTGCTCCGTTGTTCATCCCAAATGTTCCTCCCGATGCATTGGTTACTGTTCCCATGTCATTAACAACAGCACCGGAGGCCATCGTCAATGTAGAACCGTTATTAATATTTAACGCGTTGATGACCGCTCTGTTTCCTGCCGGGATATTGACAGCACTGGTGTTAAGGTTAACGGTAGGCGGTATACCTGCTCCAACAGCGGTCCCATCTGCATTCCATTCATTGTTCACATTATAGGTTGATGAGGTTCCAGTGTTGTAATTCAGTGCCGAAGAAGATCCATAGATTGGCGCATTGGCAATGACATAACCACCGTTATTGATTTCCAGAATATTGTTAATCGTGGTAAGGTTGCCGGAACCAAAATCGACACCTGCGGATAATTTCGTAGTGATATTGGCACCGATGACCAGAGAACCTCCTGAACCCGAAACTACTGTTTTGTTGCCTTTAATCTCAAAAACAGCTCCCGAAGAACCTGTAATAGTTCGCGCAGCGCCGCTCACCAGGACATTTCCTCCGTTACCGGTTAAACTCAGCGTTTTACCTGCTAAATTGGTTGCACCTCCATTGACGATCTGAAGGACATCACCTGCATTTCCGGTTACATTAACGTTGGAGGCAAGAGTTAATGATCCGGCGGCTTTATGATTGATTAAATACGCGAAGCTTTCCGTATTTGCATTGGCAGCATTCGTGTTGGTAATCGTTTGCGTACCTGCTGCTCCATTAAAAAATACTGCTTTCGTGTTAGGTTCAAAAGAACCACCATTTGCCCAGTTACCGCCAAGATACAGGTCTCCGTTCAATCTGAATATACTGCCTGCACTTACACTTAGATTGCCGGCCAAGCCACGCGCTGCACCGGGAGAATTCACAGAACTGTTGGTGAGTGTAACATGCTGAGGCGCACCAGCACCCGCAGAACCTGAATTGGCGGTCCATTCATTTCCTACATCATATCCTGAAACGCCGTTATATATTAAGGTAGAAAGTGTTCCATAAATCGGTATATTGCTGAAATATCCACCTGCATTAATCTGCGCAGTCGTATTGACCGTAAGCGCCGAATTATTTAGCGATACCCCACCTGACGTACTAATCGTATTAACAGTACGGTTCGCACTGTTTAATATAAATCCTCCTTTCAGAACATTAATGATCATCGGTCCGCTCGTTGTAGGCCAATACGCATCCCCGTTATTAACGCCATAATTTGCATCCGTATTGAAGGTAAGAACTCCCGTGGTGTCATGATAGGAGAACGCATTGCCTTCGGCATATCCCCCGTTATTGATTTGGAAAGTACCGTTAACAGTAGTTGAACCATTATTGGTGTAGGTAGCAGTCGTTGCCAAAGTACCTGTTACCGTTGTCGTACTTCCCGCATTTCTTGTTTTTGCTGTAGTGGCAGTTACTGTATGGGCAGCATTGATGACTACATTGTCATCGGCTCCCGGCACTGCATTGAGATCCCATGTTCCCGGGGTCTCCCAGTTTCCGTTGCCTGCGGAGTTAAAAGTAGCTTTGTTGATGCTTCCTGCAAGGGTTACTGTTTTATCCGTACTCACTGCGTCGCTGTGGACGTTGATACTCCCGTTGACAGAACCTGTAACTGCATTCATTTTCAGAATAACATAAATATCCGTTGGCGGAACCGTTCCCGAAGTGGGAGTTAATGGAATATCTGCAGAAGAATATCCTGAAGCTGATGTCAATGAAATTTCATAACCTGCAGACGGCTTCACTACAATCGGGGAAGTTCCCAACAAAGCACCTGACACTTTAAATGACTTGGGTGCCGAATCGGAGGCGGTGGTAGCGGCAAAGCCTGATAAAGTTGCTGTAGAAACTGACGTATCTGGTGCTGCGGCAGTAATATTTACAATATAATCTTCTGTCTCTCCGTATGCACTGTTACTTGCGCCACATGCCTGTGCAGTAGTAAGGGCGGAGTCATCACCACCACGCACACGCATACGTGTTTGTCCCAAGACCGCTCCTGAAGGTACAGTGAAGTTGAAAATTCGGTTACCCCCCGCACCTGCATTTGTGGAAACAAAACCTTCGCTTGCTTCAAAAATCCCATTCTGGTTGAAATCTATCCAAACTCCTCCAAATTGATTAGAATCCGACCCGAATGTTACGGTTACACTTGCTGTTGAACCTTGATTGATATTAGGCACAGTCACTGCGTTATAAAACGTATAATATGGGGCTGATGAAGATCCTGAAGAATTATTTAATGAACCTAAAGTAACATTAGCGATATTATCCCCTGTACCCGGTCCGGTAGAATAAGTAGGAACACAATACGTCATCGTTACCAAGACTGGTGATGAAATACCACTGCTTGTACCACTGCATGTTACCACACACTTATACCAGGTTTTAGCATTTACAGTAGCTGTATAGGTAGAAGAAGTAGCTCCACTAATATTTGCATAGGTTATACCGTCTGTAGAACTTTGCCACTGGTACGTTACCCCTGATCCTGAAGTGATACTCTGTAAAGACAAAACTGTTGTCCCTCCACCAGTTACAGGGTTGACTGAGGCTATGGTATTTCCTGGAGAAGGTGTACCAGAACATGGAACTGAAACTATACCTGTTAATTTAATGTCATCTACTCTAAACTGTTGTGTAGTTCCTGGATTTCTAAACCGGATTCTTAAATTGGAAGTACTGGGTATTGTTCCTGTAGGAGATATTAACGCCCAAGTAGAACCATCACTTCTAGTATAACTCAATGATGTATAATTAATTCCATCTGAACTTACTTCTACAACTAACAAATTCGCTGCACCAGCTCCACCGGATTTCCACTCACCAAAAGTTAAAGCTAAGTTAGAATAAGCTGAAGTATTAATACCGGCAATTTCAAAATACAATCCGTTCGTTCCAGTTATAAAAACAGTCCCAGTTCCAGACGCCCCGGCATATCCTGTAGAAGGTAAACTACTTCTCACATCTCCTGTACCAGTAAATGTTAAAACACCATTATTCTGCCATCCTGCGTATGAAGAAATTGCTGTTGTTGTTGTAGGAGTTCCAATATTCTCAGAAAAAATGATCGTTTGCCCCCATGCATTTCCAAAAAAAGAAAGCAGAAGCAACAAAATAAGAGACTGCTTAAAACCTAAAGTTTTTCCAGTCTTTGGCGATTTAAAATCAGTGCGTACTCCGCCGTAAGCCCGTAAAGGTATATTCATCTATTGGTATATTTTTTAATTACAGTTGTGTTCCCAACTATTTTGGGGGAGCAAAATTACACTTTTTTTCATTCCACCAAGGAAAAAATTAAATTTATATCAACAATTCTCAACTTATTATTAATTCATCTAAACGATTGTTTAAAATCGTTCATATATCAACAAAGACGATATAACCAATCGGGTTTACCTATTTTTCTCAGAAAAGGTCATTATAAAATCGTTCAGATGTAAACCCGGCATTAGGAAAAAACCCGTAAACAACCGAACATTTATTAAGTTTATCTGTCTTGGGAATCAGAACTCTGAAATTTGTCATACACTAAATATTGCCGCTGCCTTTAAAAAAAATCCTCCCAGATCATCATAAAAAAAGAAGCGCTTTTTCAAGCGCTTCTTCTGTCATTTAAATTTCAGTTATTTTCTGATTTTCTTCGTGAAATAATCACCGTCTTTAGCTTTGGCTTTGAGCAGATACATTCCGTTTAGCAGCGACTCGGCGTTGAAACGGATTTCATTTGATTTACCCTTTACCGTATGCAGCAGTCGGCCCGATGCATCATAAAGTTCCAGATATTCAAGATTCCCGGCCTGAGAACGAACCACAAAATCACTGTGATCCCGGTACACCTCGATGCCGTTTTTCACAGACAGCGCTGTAGCCAGTTTCTGCTCTTTTAGATACACAATTTCGAAACGGTTGGTAAACTCGCCCGCTTCACTGCTGAAAACATAATCACCCTCCGTAAGGTCGGCGATCACTCCCAACTGTTTGTCTTTAAGATAAACCGACTGTCCCACGGCGAAAACCCCTTCTCTGTCAACCGCCTGAATCTTATACGTGCCCGCAGTGAAATGACGGAGTCCTAACTGCACAACATCTCCTGTGGTAAATGCACTTCTGCCGTTAATCACCACTTTCGCATCACCGGCAAAAGAGAAGAGCGCATCCGAAGCTGAGGAATTCGGAATTCTGGAATCCTCTTTTCCGAAATCTGTTTTGCCCGCCTCAAAATAGGCAATGCCGTTCTGAATGGTAAACCCGTCAGGCTTTACGAGCTGAAGACGGTAACGGTTCCTGTCTGATGATTTTCCGAAAAATACGGTATCGGTGTTGGAAGTTCTGCGCATGCTGTTGTTGTAGTTCAGCTGGGCTCCCGCACCTGTAGCCCGTACCATAAATGCCTGACTTACTTTGATAACTCGGTTCGGAATCTTGGTCCCTTTTGGTCCTGTACCGTTACCCGGTGCGGCAATCCCAAAACCGTCGGTATCTGTGGCTGCATTGAAGAGGGCGTAACTGTAGCCCTGGTAAGCCCCTCCCATTTGGGTGTAAATATCATTTACACTGTTGTCCCAGAATCTGAAGGTCGGATCAATCAGCGCCGTAGTTGAATTGGCATAGAGCTCTATAAGATCCAGGTTAGATGGATAAGGGTTTCCGGCAAGATTATAACCGCGTCCCGTGGTGTAGGTAGGGAATACCAGGGAGATATCGCCGTTGTTGGGAACTCCTTTATACTGAGCGACATCCACCGGGAGGTCATCTCCTGAAAGATCTACGTAAGCCAATCGTGGTTCTCTTACCGAAAATCCTTTTGCGACCACCCCATAATCAGTAGACGTAGCATTCACAAAAGAGTTGGTACTTTCTCTGAGTACCGTAACGAACGGAACATTGGCCGCATTGTTACCGTAAATCATTTTCATATTCTGTCCTGCGACCGGCGAAGAGACAAAATTGTATTCTTTGCGGGCTTCGGTTAGGGTATGATGGCGTCTTACGGTCACCGGAGTGGTATTGTTTACATTATTAATCTGCTTCAGGTTACCGTCCGACATTACAATCAGGTTACCGTTGTTAATTACATCGGTAAGGACTTCTACAAAGGTATCCGGCGAAACAGTCAGTGTAGCGCCAGGGTTTACCGTACAGCTGCAGGCCGCAATGCTTCCGTTGGCGGTATCATAATCTGCGGCGATCACCGCGCTCAGGCCATTATTGCTTGGCAGGCCGTTGCTCCATCCAGCAGATGAATAAGTCGAGGTTCCGCCAATCGTAATGGTTGCAGACGATGGAGTGGAATTCGTACACGACCCATTGGTCACGTTGATGATTCTGAGCGTCTGGTCTGTGGTGGCGTTAAGAATAGCGATCTGTGAAGATCCGCTCGCCGGAACGCTCATCATTTCCACAGGGCCGTTATTGATGGTGTACACCACAATATGACCCGGTGTTCCGCTGATGGTAAAGATCGCTGAGGTGTTGCTGCAGATTTGTCCGCTGCCCACCACAGATACTGTAGCAACCGGCAGCGCGGTCACAGTAACCGATTGGGAAGCCGACATCGCAGTTCCGCATCCTGAATTTAAAGTGTAGGTAATAATGGCCGTTCCCTCAGCAACACCATAAACAATACCCGTGCTGTTCACAATGGCAACGGCAGGATTGCTGCTGCTCCAGGTACCGCCTTGGGTTCCGTTGGTCGTATATATAACGGCTGATCCCACGCAAACCACATTATTGCTGTACGAAACGGTTCCTGCATTCACATCAGGATTTACGGTAATGTCTGCCGTGGCGGAAGCCGGTGTCCCGCAACCGGAGTTGAGGGTATAGGTAATCGTGGCTGTCCCGGGAGCGACACCGGTAACTACACCCGCACTATCCACCGTCGCAACACTGGTATTGCTGCTGCTCCAGGTTCCCCCTGCGGTTCCGTTGCTGGAATACGTCGCTGTTCCGCCGATACAGATCGAATTCGAAGTATAGGAAACAGTGCCGGCAGAAACCGGAGGATATACGGTCATGGTAATGATATTGGAAGTCGCGGGTGAACCCGTAAGACACGGAACAGCGTTGGAAGTCATAATCACCCTTACCTGATCTCCGCTATTTAATGTGGCTGTTGTAAAAGATGCTCCGGTAGCCCCGGTCACTGACGTTCCGTTAATCTGCCACTGGTAAGTTGGGGCAGTACCTCCGTTTACGGCGCTTGCCGTAAAAGTTACGGGGGTTCCTGAACACACACTGGTTCCCGGACTGGCAGCGATCGTTACACCGGCCTGTAAAATAGGATTGACCGTCACCGATACCGGGGTTTTTGGGGAGATGCTGCCGCAGTTTGAAATCTGAGCCGCATAATAGGTACCGGTGACCAACGTAGTGTTGGCCGCAAGAGGCGTCGCCGAACTGGCCGTGTTGAACCATTGAATCATATGGGACGGATTGCTCACTGTTGCCTGAAGAGCAGACACTGCAGCACCGGTACAGAAATTCTGAACGGACGTCGCGGCAGGAGCTGGAGGTGTTTTACATTCAAAAATTCTTAAATTATCCATTCTGGCCAACTCATTATTACCAATAATGACTGTAGGTACCAGGAATACGGTGACCGTCGGAGAATTATTAAATTTCGACATCGACAGAGTGAAAGCAGTCCATGTAAGCGTATTTCCATATTCCCCCAAATAATCCGCAGAAGCCGTGTTAAACGCAGGTACCGTACCGCTGGTGTTGGCGTATACTTCCCATTTGGTTTTGTCTCCATATCCGTCAAAGGAAAGGAACAGGTTGGTGAAACCTGCGGTTGAAACCTGTAACCGGATATAAGTCGTCTTATTCTTATTGACAGAAGTGGTGAGAGACTGACCTGGATTGCCACCGGCCACAAAAGTAAAATCAGTAGCATTCACGAGGGTAATGGAAGGGCTTCCAACAGCACCCGGATCAGAGTTAAGGTTTCCTTCAAACTGGTACTTTACCAAATCTGAGGTTTGACCGTAATACATCATCGCCAGCAGAAATGTAAGGAATAAGGAAATTTTTTTCATATAAATGAGTTTCAAATTGTTTAACACAAAAACGCTCCGGAACAGTTCCAGAGATACTTAAGATTCTTTTTTCAGGGGATTTGTGTTTTTTTAAGGCCTGCAATAACCGAACCAATTCATTGCCATTTAGCAATTTATTGCCCGGTTTTACGGGTGCAAATATATGCAAATTTGTTAACAAAGTTTTAACATCCTTATCTTTATGTTAAATAAAAGTGCAGGCTGAGGTTAAGAGTGAGGCTGAGGTCGGGATAAAAATAATGAGCGCCCAAAACGGACGCTCATTATGATACAGTTTTATATGATTATTTCCTGATTTTCTTCGTGATGTGCTCCCCGTCTTTCAGATGAGCTTTCACGACATAGATTCCTTCCTGTAACCGGTCTGCGCTGAATCTCAGCACCCTTTCTCTGCCCTGTCCAGAGATTACCAGCCTTCCTGAGGCATCATACACCTCCACCCTGCTGATGATGCGGTCGGAAGAACGCACTACAAAATCTGCGGCATCGCGGTAGATCTCAATCTGCCCCTTCACGGCCGTATCGGCAGCCAGCACCAGCGCCGGTGTATATACAATTTCGAAACGGTCGGTATATTCACCGGCTTCACTTTCGAATACATAATCCCCCTTCGTAAGGTCGGTGATGATGCCCATGGTTTTGTCTTTCAGATAAATCGCCTGTCCTCTGGCAAATTCCCCTTCTTCATCTACGGCCTGAATGGTGTAGCTTCCGGCAGTATAATGCCTTGTGCCGAGCGTCAGCACATCTTCAGCAGTAAAACTGCTTCTACCGTTGATGACCACTTTAGCATCTCCCGCATAGGTGAATAAAGCGTCGGAGGCGGAAGAATTCGGGATTCTGGTATCCTCGATTCCGAACTCGTTATTTCCTGCATCGAAATACGCAATGGCGTTCTGTATGGTGAAGCCATCGGCTTTTACAAGCTGCAGTCGGTAGCGGTTTCTCGGAGACTCTTTTCCGAAAAATTCAGTACCTGCATTGGTCGTGCGGCGCATGGAGTTCCTGAAGCTCAGCTGCGCTCCTGCCGCATTTGCCCTTACCATGAACCCCTGGCTTACTTTGATCACTCTGCCCGGTTTTTTCAATCCCTCAGGACCGCCGGTTCCGTTTCCTGGCGCGACAATTCCATATCCTGCGGTTGCGTCTGTAGCGGCATTGAAGATGGCGTAACTGTACCCCTGATAGGCACCACCCATCTGTACATAGATATCATTCACCACATTGTCCCAGAACCTGAACTCCGGATGAATGTTTTTAGTATTGGGGTCATTATATAGTTCCACGATATCCATATTGGAAGGATAAGGATTTCCCGCAAGGTTATATCCTCTTCCCGGAGTATAGGAAAGCGACAGGAGGATATCGCCGTTGTTCGGTTTGCCTTTAAATTGGGCTTCGTTGCTGGCGATACCCTCTGCAGGAACTCCTTCATAGGCCATCCTTGCTTCCCTTACCGCAAAACCTTTGGCCGGAATGCCATAGTCTGCCGGTACTGCATTAACAAAACTGTTGGTAGGCTCGCGCAATACGGTTACTGCCGGCACATTAGCGGCATCATTGCCAAAAATATGCTTCATGGTGAAAGGAGATACCAGCGCCACCGGTGAGGAAAGGAAATTATATTCCCGTCGAGATGGAGTCGAATTCGGCGACCAGGTAAATTCTCTTCTAACTTTGATATCGCCGGTGTTTTCTGCGTCTTTAAAGTTTTGCTTAAGGTTTCCGTCTGACTTTACAATCAGATCCCCGTAATTGGTAATTGCATTTTCAACCTGTACGTAAGTACCAGTGGAAACAGTTAATTTAGCTCCAGTATTTACGACACATTCACAGGTGTTAAAACTTCCGGAGATACTGGTATCATAATTTCCATTGATAATGGCTTTCTTACTTATCGTTGGCGGAGTTCCGTCACCGGACCATGCTGCACCGTTCCAGATTTTCGTAGAAGTGTTATCTACAATCATCACATTATCCAGAGCCCAAATTCTGGCATCGTTCGTGGATTTCATGACGATTCTTGTCAACAGCATTGCAGTTTTTGGAAGACCTTTAATAAAATAACGCGAACTGGGTTTAAAGGATCCGTTGTTGCCATTGGCTGCAATGATGGTAGGCGAGAACGATTCATCATAATTTTTTATATATTCCGGATTATTCACACCGAAAGGCCAACTTATCTTATTACTTGCGTTAATTCTTATTTGAGGATACCAAGTTGCGCCATTATCAGGGCTTACTTCAAATAAAATATAGTCTCCGGTCGCAGGACCTTCTGTGCTGGTATACCCAAAAGCTGCCAAATCGACTATGAGATAAGGATCTTCAGTTGCAGATAAATTTACTGCGTCAAAATTCACGGTTGTAAAGGCGTTAAATACCTGTAAAGACTGGCCGTCGACAAATTTATTAGCAAGGACTTCCTTAGCGTACGCCTTACCTCCTGTAATAACGGAAAAAGTATCGGGCTTTAAAGGATCCTCTGTCACGCTATACGTATAGGTGGGCGAAGCGGGGGTTGCCTCAAAATTCTGGATTCTAACGATACTGAAGCCATCACAGGTCGTGAAATCATTTACCGTACCCTTAATTCTAAAAGTGTAATTGGGTTTGATCGGATCATTGCTGGTGATCGTGATGGTAGCCCATTTATCTCCTATTGGATTTGATGCGTTGAAACGAACAGTAAATGATCTCGAAGCGCCCGCACCCAGATTTTCCTGAGAAGTTATTGGATTCAGGATCTCAAAAACACCTGTGGCGGTGTCATTTACGAGGGACATCCCCGTCACCTGCAGTGTCGCTGATCCCACGTTTTTAATCACGAATGTTTTGTCAATATAGTTACCATTGGTCGCTATTCCGAAATAGGTATTATCAAACTGTTCGGGAGTAGCATCTCCCGGATTGATTTCGATTCCATTTCCACTCACAATAATCTCGCGCTTTTTCGCTTTTTCTCCTGCCGTTATAGAATGGGACTGACCATCCGCAAAGAGGGTGGCTTTAATATTGATAACGCTGTTCTTGGGTTTTCCGTTTGAGCCTGACCAAGTTTGCGATTCGCTATCGAAATAGTAATTAAAAAATGAACTTTCAGTTCCTACTATATCACTTGCGTTATACGTCGCGTTTACCTCGTACTTGGGATTTGCACTTAGGGCAATGCCTGTCTGACCCAGCTCCCAATACCGGTCAAGATAATTGGTATCCGATTCAATTTTTTTCTTATTAAAAACTTTTACATGAAAATACCCATTTCCCGTGATCTTAGTTTTTAATTCAATAGGCGAATACTGCATACCATTGGTACTGTTTTCAGAATCCCCAACCGGAAAAATGAAAGAAGAAAAACTGCTGTTAACCGATTTCCTTAACACACCCCCATTATCCCCGTCAGCGATGATATAATTACTTGCTTGAGGTGCAGCCTGTACAATGGATCCGCCACCAGCAGATCCAATGGTCAAAGTACTTTTATACAGATCCAAAATACCTTTCTGTAAATTAAGCTGATTGAGAACAGTAAGATTGGTGCCGAGGACTGCGCCGATCTTTCCGGATTCACGGTTGATATTAAGATTCCTGATGTAACGGTCGGTTGCGAAACGTAACGTTCCGATGCTACCGTTCCCTAATATTGTCAAATCAGATGTATTTGCTGCGGTAAGCTCAGTTACTCCCCAAAACCTGCCATCCCCCGAAACGGTATTTGCAATTCCAGGTGTTCCTAAAGTAAGGAGCTTATTGTTGATATAAAAACGGTCCAGGTCGGATGTAAACTGAACAACATCACCACCTAAAGGCGCAGTAATGGTTAGATTATTATTTATTACAATCTGTGACCCACCTGATCCGTCTGCTGCCAATTTGACATAATGGAGCAACAACGGGTTAGTTGAATTAATCTGCTGCTGCGAAGCGTCCCTGGCAAAAACCACCGCCCTGTTATTGGGGTTAAAAACAGCCGCATCCAAGACAGAAAAGTTTCCCTTCAGATAGAGATCGTCCCCATAAGTGCCGCCTAGATTGACTTTTGCGTTATTCTGAACCGTAAAATTTCCCGAAACTCCCCTTGGACCGCTCAACGTAAGAGTAGTGGAATTTTGTACAATGACATTGTCCGGAACACCCAAGCCTGCAGTTACCGTATTCGTGCCCCCTCCCGTCCATTCATTTCCCGCAGGATAAGTTGTAGTGGTATCATATATCAAAGTTGAATTGCTACCATATATTGGAGTATCGGCAAAATACCCCCCGTTTTTAATCTGTACAATACCATTTAACGTTAAGGTATTACCCGTATTCAAATAAATTCCTGCTTCGGTTTGAAGATTTACAGAAATGGTCCTGCTCGTATGTAACTTAATCCCTCCGCCAGGTTTCACTACAACATTACGAGGCCTGGAAGCTTGGGGAATTGGCCAAAACGCCGCAGTATTAAAAACGTCGTAAATCGACGCACCATTATCAAAAACTAAAGTTGCGGCTGCATCGTAGGTAAAAGAAGTTCCGCCCGCAAATCCCCCGGTGTTGATCTGAAAACTGCCAATGACCATAGTCGCAGCAGTTCTCGTTATGGGTGAATTTACAGAAACAGTATGACCGGCGTTGATAATTACCTGTTCATTGTCTGCAGGAACCATCCCTCCTATCCAGGTGGTTCCTGAATTCCAGTTTCCGTCCTGGGCAGACTGGATCTGTGCGCCTGTTATTATTGATGCGAACAAAAGCAGAAGGAATAATCCTGCTTTAAGCGAAGGTAATTTTTCTTTCATTGTGTATATTATTTGTGTATGAAGCGCTTTGGGACACGCTCTTGTAAAGGTAACAAAAACCAAATTCATTCTTACCGTGTAATCACCCTTTTTATGAAAATTTTTAATAAGAACACTGTAAATAAAGTCTGAAAAGCGGTTTTTCTTACTTTTCAGCAAAGTTAGTTCAGCGCTGTGACAAAACCTGACAACCAGTGGATTTTTGAGTGGATGAGTGATTGAGTATTTGAGTGCATAGTGGTTAGTGGCCTCAGCCCGCTCTCCAAAGTGTCCGCAATTCCGAGATACGCGGGATATTGCAGGAGAGTAGTTGAGTGGATGAGTGATTGAGTATTTGAGTGTTGAGTAGTGGAATAATTGATTCCGCTCACCGCTCTGCGAAGTATATCCACTTCGAAGCCTTGTTGTAACGATACATCTGTGGAGACGCTTAACGCGTGACAAAACATAGGGCATAAAAACAGACAGATCGGTAAGACCTGCCTACTCCGCTTTCAACAAAAAAGCCCGGGAATTCCGGGCTTTATCAGTATGGTCTCAGATGGTTTACTTCCTGATTTTTTTCGTAAACGTGTCGCCTCCTTTCAGCCGCACTTTAACGACATAGACTCCATCGGTCATCGCTGAAGCACTGAAGCGGAGTTCCCTGGCAGAGCCATTTATCGTGATCAGCAGTCTTCCGGAAGCATCAAATACCTCCACCTTTTCCACGGTACGGTCTGCCCGAACGACAAAATCACTGCTATCCCGGTACACTTCCGTTGCGTTACGGCCAGAATCATCTGCAGCCAGGACCACCGCAGGTTTGTACACAATCTCAAAACGGTTCGTAAAGTCTCCCGCTTCCGTGGTGAAGGCATAATCACCCGCGGTAAGGTCGGTCACGATATTCAGGACTTTGTCTTTCAGATAAATGCTTTGCCCGTTGGCGAATACCCCGATACGGTCAATGGCCCGTATGGTATAGTTCCCCGAAACATAATGTTTGTTACCTAATGCAATTACATCCGTATCTTCAAATGCCGCCCGGCCGTTGATCACCGTTTTATCGGTACCGGCAAGGCTGTAGAAGGCGTCCGACGCTCCGCTGCTCGGGTGGCGCGAATCTTCAAGCCCGAAACTGTTGCTGCCTCCTTCAAAATAGACCACAGTATTGGTCAGATGCAGATCCGACGGGGTGATGAGCTGCAGGCGGTAGCGGTCTTTCAGAACCTCGCTTTTTCCGAAGAATCCACGGTCAGGCTGGTTAACGGTACGCTGGGTATTGCTGAAATTAAGGTCTTTATCCCCCAGATTTACTGCACGGATCAGGAAGCCCTGACCCACCTTGGCATAGCGGTAAAGACCGGCCACTTCTGTCGGCGTTCCAAGTGTTCCCGTATTGTTCCCTGCGTCACCTCCCGGTGCCGGGTTGCCTTCGTCGCTCAGCGCATTGTAAATTGCATAGCTGTATCCGTTGTAGGCACCGCCGTACTGCACGTAGGTATTGTTCACCCTGTTGTCCCAGAACCTGAATTCCGGCAGCATATTGGCGTCATTCTGTTCATAATAAAGTTTAAGGTCGAGGTTCGACGCATAAGGATTACCGATCAGGTTCCAGCCCCGTCCTGCGCTAGTTTTTGTTACCGTAACAGGGTGGCTGCCGTTGACCGGCTTGCCTTTGAAATGCGCCACCGAATCGGTATAGGTATCTATCGCCTCTTTCACGGCGAATCCCTTTCCTATGATATTATAGTCTGCAGTGGCGGCATTGACGAAAAGATTCGTGGATTCCTTCAGTACCAAAACATAACGGGTATTGGAGGCCGCCCCGAAGAGCATTTTCATGTGCTGACCTTCCACCGGTGAGGCCAGGTAATTGTATTCCTTTCTGTCATCGGTAAAGGTCATGTTTCTTTTCACCGTAATTTTTCCGGTATTCTGCACATCATCCACCTGCAGCAGCTGCCCGTCGTTCTCGATGGTGAAGTTGGTTTCAGTACCCAGATGAACCAGTTTTTTACCGGCCTGGATGTAATCTCCCGGGGCGATTCTGACATTTTTGCCTGCGTTTACCGTAAGATTACCTTTCGCAACGAGGTTATTGGAGACTTCGGTATCGAAATCATTATGCAGTTCGACCTCGTAAAAGATCTCAGGGTTAGCATGGTCATTTCCATTAATGATTTGGGGCGAATCACCCAGAAAACGTACCCTGCTGAAGCCCTCTTTGAAGGAATCCACCCCCGCAGCACTGTTCCAGTCGCCGTAAATATCAACATTTGCATAAACATTCGACAGGTCAAGAGAACCTGATCCCGTCACCGAAAGATCACCGTAAATAATGAGGGCGCCCGGACTGCTGCCCCCCATTTCTACAGAATTCCCAATGATGCTGAGATTTCTCACTTCCGCGGTATCACTGTAAAGATCTGAAAATGCGGCAGTCGTATTGATGACTGCTTTAACGGTGCCCGTACTTCCGGTAATGACATCCGTAAAACGGTCCGGAACCCTCAGGCTTTCCCAGTTACTGCAGTAAAACCAGTTGGTATCTGAAGTGGATACCCACGTTCCGTCGGGCTTTCCTGCCGTTCTTACGAAAGATCTTCCTGCCCTGCCGGAACTGAAGTTAGCCGGTTCGAGGTTATAACGCCCTGTACTGTAAGTCCAGTTCGGTGAACTGTTCACCGCTGACATGATTTCCCTGAAACTGCCGGAATGCAGTTTATCATTCTGATAATACCCTGAATTGGTAGTGCTTCCCGAGCCCTCAAGATTAAAGCACTCCAGGAATGCCGGAAGCCTGGAGGTACGGTCAGTGGATTTGCTGCCGCCGCTGTTCGCGGAAGAAAGTGGCACCCAGCCTGTTCTGTTGGTTAAACCGTGAAGCAGCGTTCCGTGGAGAATATAGTTGGCTTCACCCGGCTGAAGATCCCCATCGGATACAAAATCACCCTGTACCAGATAAATCTGGTCAAAACCTGAAGTGGAAATATTGGGTACCGTATCTGTACCGAAAGGGAGCGATGCACTGAAATCCGCTGTCCTGTCTGTCAGTACATTATCTGTCCCGATCACGGCTACAGAACTGAAAAACGCGGGTGTACCGCTGGTTCTGATCCTAAGCACCGATCCGGAAGCAATTGCCGTGCTGCCATTGTACTTAATTTTGGCAACGCCCGGATTTTCTTCTGCAAAATCACCGGAGCCACCCCATTTATCGGTACGTACATTAGCGGCAGCACCTGCTTCGTAGCGGGAATTCACAAAAGAGAACTCGGTCCCCGGTTTAATATCGGTCAGCGTAGCAATCAGATACTCATCATTGACACCACTGCCCTCATACTGACCGTCGTAGCCAACAAAAAAGAGTTCTCCCGGTTTAAATACGGTAAAATTATTATTAGGGATCACAGCTATTTCTTCGCCTTTACTCCAGGAGCTGCCGTTCCTTACAAACAGTTCTACGTAATACGTTGTGCCGTTGGCAAGTCCGGAAATCAGTACTGCATTTCCGCCGCCCTTATAAACGACCTGATTGGGTGCGGAATAAACAGCATTTGCGGTGTAGGCAGAACCGTCACCTGCAGGAAGAAATGTGATGCCTGCAGCAGTAGTCACCACCGCCATCACCTCATCAAAGCAGGCAGAAGAAGGATTGAGCCAGCTGATTTGGGCGCTACCGTCTCCCGGCGTAGCCGCAGGGAAATTCACATCCGGCACGCCAGTCACCTGAGTGGTCGTGGTAACGCCCGAGTAGAGCACGGCAGTACTGCCGTTTGCATTGTAGGCATAGAGTGCAAAAGTATAAGAGGTATTATTGCTTAACCCGGTGACGGTTACATTCGTCCCGGTGCCCCGGTAAACAACGCGTGAGTTAGGGGTGGTGCTTCCAAACGTAGGAGCTGCACCATAATTTAAATCAAAGGCCTGACTCTGGGCATTGATACCGCTGACCGAATGTGGAGTGGCTCCCTGTCTCATCACCAGAAGGTATCCGTCTGCACCGCCCTCAGGAGCATTCCAGCTCAACTGTTGGGTGGTTGCGGTAGTGCAGATTTTTGTAAAGGCCGTTGGTGTTTCCGGAGCCTTAAGCGTAGTCAGTTGTCCGGTCGCCGGAGAGACCAGATTGTAGCAGTGTGTAGCAGCATTGTATTCGTACACCGCAAAATGATAGGTTGAGCCACTGGTTAAACCGGTAAGATTTACCGCGGTTCCGGGGCCGCTGTACACGACAAAATTACTTGTCCCGATTTCTGTTCCGCTGCCGAAAGCAGTATTGGCCGTGTAAGCTGTTCCAGGTACAGGTTCAGCATCTACAGGAGCATTGGCTTTTGCAAGAACCAGCACTGCCTCGCCATTACCGCGGGTCCAGTTTACCGTTGCCGTTGTCGCTAATATATTGGTGGCTGAAAAGCTGGTGGCCTGCGCGGTTGGGGAAGTGCAGGGTGTGTAACAGGTCCAGGAAATATCGTCAACTACTACTTGATTACCGGTGATATTTCTTATTTCTACAATAACATTTCCTGTAATATTAATGTTATCTATCGTAAAGGTATACACTGTTGTGTCAGTACCGGAAGCACTTCCAAACTTAATTGATTTCCCCCTTGACACTCCGTTAACAAACAATTCAACCTGCCTATCACCATTTCCTGTGAATGCTTTTCTTAGACTACAGGTAAAACTTCCGATTCCACCGGATACAGTTGCGGAAGTGAGCTTACTGCCGGAGGATTGTTGTCTCAACATAATCCCTTTACCATTAATACCGTAAGTCGATTCGTCCCTTGATGCAATATAGCTCCAGGTGGTCATATCCCCAACAAATGAACCATCTCCATAGGATGCAGTCGCCGTTGAATTGGTAAAGGATTCGAAACCGCACGGCCCTGTGTACACCTCCCACTGCGCATAAAGCGTTTTATCTCCTAAGGTGCTCATGGTATAGGCTGCACTGTTGGCATACGCCGTTCCGGAACCGTCCGCGGCAGTATTCCATTCTTTAAAGGCGTAACCGGTTCTGGCAAATGCATTTGCTGTTAAGTTGGCGGTGGCGTGATAGGCAATTGGCTGATTGCTCATGGTACCCGTAGCGTCAGCATGGTTTTTATTGAAAATAATGTAATAGGTATTAGCGGTCCATTTAGCGTAGAGGGTGACATTTGCCGTTCCCATAGTGTACGCAGCACCGTCACCATATGCCACAATACCTCCGGCGGTGGTTGCCCAACCTGCAAAAGTATAACCGGTTCTGTTATATCCGTTCAGGTTCAGAGACGCGGTTGCATCAGTAGCAAGGGTCTGAACAGGAGTCGAGCCCGCGGTTGCTCCGTTACCGTTAAAGGTGATGGTATTGTTATTGGCTGTCCATTGCGCATACAACGTCTCATCTGCCGTAAAATCATATAGAGCCCCGTCGCTGTACGCAGTACCGGAACCATTCGCGACCGTGTTCCATCCGGCAAAAGTATAGCCGGCACGGGTAATTATACTGGAATTGGAGGTAAGAGGGGTTGGGGTACATGCCGTCTGTAGTGCCATAGAACCTGAACCACCGTTTGCGTTAAAGCTGACCGTTTTTAAAGTGGAAAGCCACCGGGCATACAAAGTCGTATCTGAATTGAGGGTTAAAGGGGCTCCGGGCGCATAAGACGTTCCGCTTCCATTAGCACCGGTATTCCATCCATTAAAAGTAGCGCAGGTTTTAATAAGACTGCCGGTATTTCCTGAAACGGTAACTGTACCACCTGCAGAATAAGACCCACCAGCAGGCGGAGTTCCACCGCTATTTCCGTTACCGTCATAGATTAAGGTGTAAGAACTTGGGTTTACGGTCAAAGGATAGCTCAAAGTCGCAGCACAGTAGGTGCTGCTAGCCGCAGTGGATGCGATAATATTAGCTGTTCCGGGTCCTACAAGCGTTACTTCACCTGTTGTCACATTAACTGTCGCCACACCCGTATTCGAACTGCTGTACGTAACAGCACCGGTGCTGTTGGTGGTGAAAATATTGGTAAAGGGTGCATCGCCCAGAGTTTTAGTAACTAACGCTGTTGCGAAACTTTGAGTGGGGGTAGTACAAGTAGAAGATACTATACCATTCACCTCAATGTCGTTGCCTGTTGCATCACCAGGACCACCACTTCCTCCAGTGGATTCAGCATAAGAATATAATCTGTATGTGACAGCAGATGTTGTGTTTCCCTGTGAAAATGCAAAAGTAAATTTTTGTGTAGAGGTATTATCAGTAACATTTTTTACTGTATCGAGATCGGATGCGTAACCATCCACCGAACTTCTTATTGCAATTTGCGTATTACCCGTTCCTGATCTTTGCCACTGTACAACAATAGATGACACACTAAACTGGTAACCTGAATTAGGAGTAATAGTGAATTCCATATACTTATTACCAGATACTGCGTTTGCAATACTTGTAACAGCCCAGTTTGTTGCATTAAATCTTCCTCCGTTTGCTGCAGCTGTTAAGCCCACTCCTCGCGATATGGTGGATGAAGATAAGTTGGCATCGTTAACATTTGAATTTGCTGTTGTTTCGTCTCCTGCTAATGCGGAAAATTCAAAAGTGAGGATTTGCCCCCACGCCGCGGTAGAAACAAAAAAGAATAGAGCTGCCAAAAGCGATTTACAGAAAGAATATAAAGCTGTTTTCATGGTCTAACAAATTTATTAAGAGACGGTTGCCATTATTTGGGAGAGCAAAATTACAAAATATTCAAATCGCTTTGCTGAAATTTTAAAAAATTTGCAAAGAATTATCATTTGGTTAACATCATTTCAAATAATCGTTTGCTACGGTTGAAGCATCCTCAAATATCGTATCATTATATTCTCTATACTTCATCAGGGTTTCGGGTGTTTCTTTTTCTGCATCTGCCGCTACATTCCGGATTTCTGCAGGGTGGCTTCGGGAGCCTCAGCCACCGACGCTTACAGCGTGAGAAAACGCGGGATGTTGGGTGCACGATAATGGGTGTCTGACTGATTCGTGATTGAGTAATGGAGTGGTTTGGTGGTTTAGTCGTTTAGTGATAAGGTAGTTTAGTGCTTAGGAAGTGAATAACCATATGATAAAGAGAGTTCCCTTCCCATGCTTTGGACAGACGCTTACAGCGTGACAAAGGCCTTCTTTGCAAAACCCGAATGATCAAGACACTTTTGTCACACCGAAGGGGTCTCACCGCGGTGAAGCCGAAACGATGCAGGCATTTACCCAATTACTCAACCACTAACCCATTAACCCACTCCAGCCGCCTTCAGGAGCCTCAGCCACCAGCAGAGCATTATTGATAAGTGATGAGCCATAAGTGATAAGTGATTAAGGGTGCTCCGGTCGGTTTGGAGATAGCTTCCAAAACCAAGCTTCCAGCTTCCCTCTCCCAGCTTCCAGCACTCAACCACTAACCCACTTGACCACTCACCCACTATCCCACTATCACACTATCCCACTAAAAAACCCCGGCTGAACCGGGGCTTCTGTATGAATATGGACAGGACTGCTATTTCCTGATTTTTGCTGTCATCACTTCACCGTCTTTCAGGGTGGTTTTCAATACATACATTCCATCTGCGAGACGGTCGGCGGCAAAACGGAGTTCTTTACCGCTGCCTTTCAGCGTGAAGATCAAACGGCCCGAAGCATCGTAAAGTTCCAAATAGCTGATTGCTTTATCCGAAGAACGGATGACGAAATCAGCGGCATCGCGGTAAACCTCAACCTTCGCAAGGTCTTTGGTGTCAGTGGCCAGCACGACACCCGGTCTGTACACGATTTCAAAACGGTTCGTAAACTCGCCGGACTCACTCGTGAAGGTATAGTCACCCTGAGTAAGGTCGGTGAAGATATTCAGGGCTTTATCTTTCAGATAAATGCTTTGTCCGTTAGCGAAGACTCCTTCGAGGTCCACTGCCTGAATCCTGTAGGTTCCCGCTGTAAAATGACGGGTACCCAGCGGAATCACATCACTGCTGTCGAACATGCTTCTGCCGTTGATGACCACTTTGGCGTCGCCCGCATAGGTAAAGAGCGCATCTGAAGCAGCGGAGTTCGGGATTCGGGCATCTTCAGGGCCGAAGGCATTACTGCCCTGAGGGAAATACGTCACCGCATTCTGCACCACGAAATGCGCCGCAGTACTCAGCTGAAGGCGGTAGCGGTCATGCTGCGACTCTTTGCCGTAGAACACCGATCCGGTTTGGGTGGTTTCACGCATGGTATTGTTGAATTTTATGCTTGCTCCTCCCTGAAGGGCCCGGATCATGAACGCCTGGTTCACCTTTATGATCTTTCCGGGTGCCTTCAGCGTAGTATTTCCACCTCCCGGATTCGGATCCAGTCCCGGAGCCGCCGTTGACGTCTCACTGATGGCATTGAAAATGGCATAACTATACCCCTGATAGGCACCGCCCATCTGTACGTACGTCGCATTCACGGTGTTGTCCCAGAACCTGAAGTTGGCATCGATTTCAGGAGTGAAGAAGTTGGTCACTGAGTTTGCATACAGCTTCACAATATCGATATTGGAAGGGTAAGGATTTCCGACCACATTATATCCTCTTCCGGCGCTGGTCCAGTCGAGATTAATACTGATGGTTCCATTGTTCGGTACCCCTTTGTATTCTGCCTCATTGGCGGCAATTCCCTGGGTCGGCACACCGGTAAAACTTGTTTTGGGTTCTCTCACCGCAAAACCTTTTCCTTGTTTGGTGTAATCAGCTGCCGTAGCGTTTACAAAAAGGTTGGTGCTTTCATTGAGTTTCGTTACGTACGGAACGTGCGATGCTACGCCGCCATAGATTTCCTTCATGTTCTGGTTGTACACCGGAGATGAAAGGAAGTTGTATTCTCTGCGGGTGGCATCCGTCGATCCGGACCATGTAAACAGACGTCGTACCGAAATAGGTCCCGTGTTAAGATTCGGATTCTCGTTAATCTGTTTCAGGTTGGCGTCTGATTTTACAATGAAATCGGTCGCTGCCCCGGTATTGACAATTGCGTCGGTTACCGTTAAAGAACCGTTGACCGTAAGTTTTCCGGTAGCCCCTGCAGTGGTTTCAATTCTGATGTTTTTGGCGAGTCCGGCAGTAGAAGCTCCTAAGATCACAGGAGTCCTGATCACCACACATTTATCTTCAGAAGGCACTCCATATGGCTTCCAACTGTTGGCAGTTGTCCACTGCGTCCGTCCGGGGAAATCCCATGTCTTATTATTGTTTTTTACAGTTACTGTACCGTCGGCAGTACATCCGTTACCGAGAGTAGCGGTAGCTTTCACCGTCCATTCGCTCCGATTTCGCAATTGATCGGCATTCGGTCTCACACAGATTTGGTCTGTTGCGCCGTTATAAGGGGTTACACAGTCGCTGTTATAAATAATCGCATCCCCATTGGTTACGCTCCAGTCAAACGAAGTACTAAGAGGCCTTTCACCATAAAGCCTCACCGCATCAACCCCGGCGATATCCCCTGACCACTGGTTACTTGCTCCGAAAGAAGAAATGACAAATCTCAGTTTGAAGTTGGCAGCGTTTTTATAGGCTGATAAGTCGAGCGATTCTTCTACCCATTTATTGGGAATCCCCACATTAGTTGTATATTTTTTAATTTCGGTCCAGGAGACTCCGTTATTTTGAGACACCTCCACACTGAAGTACTCAAGATCAGGGCGGATTCCTTCAAAGAAAGTGTACATATTAAATTCTAACCGCAGGTTTAAAAAATTCCTCGTATCGAAAGATCCCGTCTGCGTGAGCCTGTTCAGCCTGTTGGAACCACCACCTACATCGGTAATCGCTAAGGCAAAGCCGTCACCGTTCAGACCTGATGCTAATGCAGGTTTTATGACGGTATAGTCCGCTCCTGGAACATACACACTTGACCTTCTTTGCCAATACGCTCTGCTAATGGTTTCTCCCGCAGCCACATTAGTGAACACCCCTAATCCCGACTCAAAGTTTTCATTGATCACTTCAACAGTTTCCTTATCACCTCCTGCAGAGATACCTAAGGACTGTCCACCGGTATTATCACCGCAGAACTCTGCAAGGGTATTGTTAAAAGTGATTTCCGGCAAGGCATTGACTCTGGCCGTTATTTTAATTCGTTTTTTGGATTCACACCCATTTACAGCAGTCTGTGCACTCGCATAATACGTATGGGTTTCATTAATTACCGGCGTCTGCCATGATTGGGTTGATGCATAATTAACCACCGCTAACGGTACTGTTTCCGTTTCGGAATCATAGATATTTATCCTGGTTGCATTAGCAGCAGTAAAGTTAAAGGTAACTCTCCCGGATCCGCAGATCTGATTGGCAGTAACACCTGTAATAGCAGCTCCGCAGGAAGGTATAACCTGGAATAAATAATCCTCTGTTTCACCGGATGCAATATTCTGACACGAATTAAAACCTGAATTATCAGAAATCCTGATTCTTAATCTGTAATAACCGGGGGTTTGAGCTTGAGGAACGGTAAATCCGAAAACCGTAAAGCCAACTCTGGTAGTTCCGCTTGTATAAACCTGTTCACTGTTCTGAAACTGCCCGTCATTATTCCAGTCTACCCAGGCGACCATTGCACTTTCCCGGGTATTTTTTACACTCACATTTATTCCGGCACCCTGTTCCTGAATGGCACGGTCGGTCAAACCGGTAAAATCCTGATAGCCCCGTGGATTGCCATTTGTGAAGGTACTGGTATTATCAGTATCCCTTAAGGTTCCCTGAAACTTTACATTGGTGATATAATAACTGTTTGCCGTCGCCGAAGTTGGAGTACAGTAAGTAAGAGAAGAAATGGTAAATGGGACAGCCGCCGTATAACGGATAGCCCCACTATTAGAACAAATTATTGCCCTCCGGTAATACATAACTGATCCAGGTGGAAGATTCTCTGCATTAAGACTGGCCGTTTCACCCGTCTGTCCCGGAATATCTGTCCATCCCGTGCTGTTGGCAGTGGCCACGGTATTCATCTGCCACTGATAAGTGATTCCAAGACCTGCGGAAGCGCCTGTTACCGTAGCGGAAAAAGAACTTCCTGCCGCACCGGAATCTGGATTCAATACCGCAGTTCCTGCGGTGGGATTTCCCGAACATTGGGGGAGGGTATAGGTGATAATCACCAAACCATTTCCGCCTGCACTGTTAGATGCTCCACCCCAGCCTACGCCGGCTATATAGCCATCCTCGGTCATGTTTGGCGCCTGAGGGGCAGTACCATTTATGGTAAAATTTCCTGCGATGTTAGCTACCATTACTGACCCGGCACCGCGGACAATGTTAGAACCGCCACCGCCACCGGAAGATTTCCAGTAAGTGCCAAAAATCCACGGGTCATTACTACCATAACCGCCACCGCCGCCGAAATAACCGCCACCGCCGCCGCCGCCGCCCGCATCGTATTCCGAACTGAACCAGCCTCCTGTTTCGCGGGAGCCGGCACCGCCCTGCAGCTGCGTTCCAGCTGTTGCATTATTGGAATTGCCATTATTGGAGCCGGCAGCTCCTCCGGCAGCTGCAGTCCCTTTCTTACCTCCTGTACGGGTAGCGGTAATATCACCTGCGTTGGGATCGGTGGTTACTCCCGGAACTCCCGGCCCTCCATAAGCTGCGGTGCTGTAATATCCGCCGCCGCCGCCGCCGCCAGCCAATACTCTTACATTGTTAGCAGCAAGAGTTGTAGATACAAAAACAGCACTGTATCCGCCTCCGGAACCAGCCAGTTGGCCTGCATTACCGCCTCCCGCATATCCTCCGTTATGCAGTCCTGTACTATAAGTACCAGCTCCTCCTACGACGATATTCAGATTACTTCCGCCGGTGACGTTAAGTGTTGCTTTTACAAAACCACCAGATCCTCCTGAACCGGCGGAACCTCCACCTCCGGCACCCCATGCTTTGATTTCCACCGAGGTGACGCCCGCAGGCACCGTAAAGTTTTGGGTATTTCCCGTATATGTAAAGACTTGAGTCACCTGCGCCTCTAGAGTTGCCGCCAGGAAAAACAAACAGGTGATAAATCCGTGATAAATCAATCGGGTAAATTTTTTTTCCATAAGTGTAAATTTATGTGGTATTGATGTTTTTAAAAGAAAGCAAAACTTTAATTCGCAAAGTTAAAAATTAATATCTTATTTCTCATAAAACATGTTAAAAACAAAGTTTTTTTGGCTAAAATATCTATCTTATCTACTTAGTACAAGAATTCATAACATCCTGTCTGAAACCGAGAATATCATCAATAATTAAATCCTTCCATCAAATTTTCCGACGTAATTTTTCCGAAATAATCAGTTACATCAATAGCTAAATTGTTTTTTTTATACTGTGCACTTTTCTGTCGCCATTAAAACTTCTGTCATCCCAACGCCCGGAGGGATCTTGCAGATTGTTTATTCTTATAAGGTAGGTTCAGGATAAACATCAGGATTATGACCGCTTGGAGAGGAGCTGCAACGCTGTGTCTTGTAGAGGAAGCATGAACATGAAGATGCCTTAGTTTCCCAACCATCACCCAACATTTTTCCCTATTTTTGCAAAAACATTCCCTATGCTCATTATCGACTCGCCTTCTAACAACGCGTATTTTAATATCGCTTCCGAAGAGTATCTGCTCGGTCGTTTTCCGACAGAGGATATTTTCCTGCTGTATGTGAATGCGCCCTCGATCATTGTAGGGAAATTTCAGAATACCCTGGCTGAAATCAATCTGGATTATGTACGGGAAAAGGAAATTAAGGTGGTCAGAAGAATGTCGGGAGGCGGCGCGGTGTACCACGACCTGGGGAACCTTAACTTTTCCTTTCATACCCTGTTAGCAGATCACGATTTTGGTGATTTCTCGCAGTTTACCCAACCCGTCCTCCGGTTGCTGAACCGCCTCGGCGTGCCTGCCGCACTGCAGGGCCGCAACGACCTGCTGGTTGATGGAAAAAAGTTCAGTGGCAATGCGAAGCTTGCGAAAAACGGGAAAATGATTCAGCACGGCACCATCTTGCTGAACTCAGAAATGGAGGTTTTGGGAGATGCCCTGAAAGCCAATCCCCTTAAATTTATCGACAAAGCAACGAAATCCAACCGGTCACGGGTGACCAACCTCATCCATTATCTTCCGGAAGGCACGACCACGGAGCAACTCAAAAATCTGCTGACGGACGAAATTATCAGCAACAATCCGGGTGCGGAACGCTATGAACTCACAGCAGAAGATAAGGCGGGCATTGAACAGCTCATGAAGGAAAAGTATGAAACATGGGATTGGAATTTCGGCTTCTCCCCGAACTACAGTTTCCAGAAAGCGATCAAGGTGCCGGCCGGCTTCATTGAAGTGCACCTCGATGTCGTGAAAGGCACCATCGAAAAAGCCAAGATCTTCGGCGACTTCTTCGCCCCGAAACCCATCGAGGAACTCGAAGCCCGGTTGGTGGCGCTTAAACATGAAGAAGAGGAACTGCGTAGCGTGCTCGAAAACATTGATCTAACTGACTACTTTGGAAAAGTAACGGTTGACGAAGTGCTTACCGTTTTTAAATAGTGCTTACTGAAAATTTCCAGCAGTCTTTTACCCCTACCCCTAAAGGGAGTCTGCTGGAAATTTTACAAACGGAATAGAGGAAATTAAATTCACACCCTTTTTTATGCTGGGCCTGTCGAAGTAAGACCTGTGGAATGAATTTGATTTCCGGCAGCTAAATTGTTGTCACCTAAATCCTACTTATAATTGCAAAATTTTCCAGCAGCCTTTTAACCCCTTACCCCTAACGGGAGTCTGCTGGAAATTTTACAAATGGAATAGAGGAAATCAATTCACACCCTTTTTTATGCTGGGCCTGTCGAAGTAAGACCTGTGGAATGAATTTGATTTCCGGCAGCTAAATTGTTGTCACCTAAATCCGCCTGATAATTGCAAAAATTTCCATCAGTCTTTTACCCCTGCCCCTAAAGTGAAACTGATGGAAATTTTACAGACGGAATTGAGGAAATCAAATTCACACCCTTTAGGGTCGGGGAAATGAATTTGATTTCTGACAGCGTTAACCCTTCTCCTAAAGTCAGACAAAGAAATAACAGAAAAATTTCCAGCAGTCTATTACCCCTGCCCCTAAAGGGAGACTGACGGAAATTTTACAAACGGAATAGAGGAAATCAAATTCAGACCCTTTAGGGCCGGGGAAATGAATTTGATTTCAGCCGCTATAGGGTTGATTCTGGTCCTTTTGGTCAGAACTTCTGAAAATTCCTCCGCAGAGACTTCACGGTTTTTGACAAGGGTAGCAGTATAGCTGGTTTTCAACCCTCCAATGTGGGGCACCTGCTTTCGGGTTACTTTAAATTTTGCCATTATTAAAGGTTTTTGAGGTTGAGGATAGGGATGGGGATGAAGTTAATGTGAAGGTGAATGTTGATGCGGAGGCGGAGGTTGAGCTGACCTACTACTCCCGCCACATGCTTTCGACGTCGAAGTATTCTTCAACAAGCTTGAGTTCGCCGACATGATGAAGCAGATAATAAAAGGCATTGAGGTATTTTTCCTGGCTGTATTTCATGATTTTCTGATGTTCACTCTCTTTCCTGCCTATATCGATCTGCTTTTGAGTGAGAAACTCCGGCAGATCTGAAAAATAAGATCCATAATAATCCAGAAAGAACGATGAATCCCTGAAAATAATCTGAAGATTGCGGTCCAGATCTTTCATTTTTTCCTCCATCTCCTTTTTCTCATCCTCTGAAGCCGTCGCGCCATCGAATTTCTTCATTTCATTAAGGGTGTTCCAGTGTCTTTTAAACGGATCGATGATGTCCCGCTCCAATTTTTCAGTGATCCTTTGCAGACTGCGGTAAATGCGGTACACCTCATCAAGCTTCTCCCCTTTTTCGATACGCTGCTGCACTTTGATAAACTGTTCGATCATCCGGTCTTCCATGATCTCATTATAATGAATTCCGTAATGAGTCTTATAAAAATTCAGAATGACACTCACATCGTGCTGGGTCTTCTGACTCACGAGATGCTTTTTCGTCCTGCCACCACCATCAGACGGAGCAAAAAAAACACTTACATCCACGTCAAATTCTTCAGCAAGGATTTTCAGCACGTCGAAAGAAGGCTTGGTATTTCCGGCTTCCAGCTGAGTCAGAGCACTGCGGCTGATGCCGAGTTTTTCGGCAAATTCTACCTGAGTTAAATTTTTCTCACTTCTAATTTTCTTAATGATATCCTGAGCCTCCATTGTAAATTGTATTTTTTTTAAAACAAATGTTTTTTATTTAAAACATTTTATTATATTTGTATCGATGTAAAGATACATATTTATCTTTTCTGTACAAATTATTTAACATTAATTATTAAAAATATGACCTAAAAGAGCCGAACCGACCACCATTCCAGGTTCACCCTACAGCACAACGCGCCACGGCCGAATGGTAAAGCCCGGGCATCCAATCTTTTAATTTTAATTTTAAAACTGATCGTTATGATTACATTTAAAGCCGTCGAAAGACGCAATCCACAGCTGCCGGATGATCCGAAGAAGTTTTATCCACTGGTGAAGAGCACCGGAACCATCGATGTAAGAACCATTTCCGAAGAACTTTCGGATGCCTCTACGCTGAACAGTGTCGACATCCGTGCAGTGCTTTTCGGTCTGGAAAAATCCCTTCTGAAGTATCTGCAGGACGGATATATCGTGAAATTCGGAGATCTGGGAACCTTCCGCCCTTCAGTGAGCGGAACAGGAGCCGATACCGCTGATGAACTCACCGCCTCGAGCGTGACCAAGAAGCGCATCCTCTTCACGCCTTCTCCCCTGTTGAAACGTACGGTGGCCACCGCCCCGGTAAAAAAAGTTCAGGACGTGTAGCCCCACGACCTGAACAGATGGTTTTCAATAAGTCCCGGTTTTGCAGCCGGGGCTTTTTTGTGCCGTAAAGTTACCGATTTTTACCTGAATTCTGTACTTACGAAATTTTTTTTCGTACCTACGAAAGTTTTTTACCGTACTTACAAAATATTTTTTCCTCAGTACGCGCAAAGTTTTTTGTTCTTACGGATGTTTTTAACCGTAAAAAAGGCCAATTTTATGATGTAAAAAGATTTTTTTTAGGTGCGAATACGTAACTTCTTTGCCCAAAATCACATTTTTCCGGAGGCAAAAACTGAAATTTCCTGCCAGTTTTTACGTCAGTTTTGGCGGAAAATTAACCACCCCGTTCGTGTGCAGGCACACGGACACCCCTCCAGGGGAGGGGAATATACCGGTGTATAATGAGGCTGATAAATAATTTGTAACTGTCGGCTCTTACCGGAATCCCCCCTATCAACACCAGAAGGGAATAAAATTACAGTGTGGTAAAATGCCAGGTACTGACTTTAAAATCTACCTTACATAAGCAAAACCGCGTATTCCCCTCCCTTCGAGGGGTGTCAGCCGCGGCAGCGGATGACGGGGTGGTTAGACCAACATGAACAAATTTCTAAAATTTAGAACCCGGAACCGGAATGAAATACATAACCCACGGAAAGATTACCGGACTAAATTATTAAAACTGCTTCAAAAAAGAAAAACTGCGTATTCCCGGAAAAAACCACCCCATCCGTGTGCAAAGCACACGGACACGCCTCCAGGGGAGGGGAATGCCCTTTATATAATAAATGATAGGATAAGGTTGTAGTGTAGAAACGTACCGCAATCTCTCTTCCCAACACGAAAAGTCACAAAATTACATTACGGAAAGAACCACGAGCTCACTTATTAAAACCCACGTTAAAAAAAAACTGCGTATTTCCCTCCCTCGGAGGGGTGTCAGCCGCGGGAGCGGATGACGGGGTGGTCACTTATGCAGCACAAATAATCACCCCTTCTGTTTCTGTTAAGAAAGAAACGAAGAGGCCTTATCGAGAATACTTCGCGAAAGCTTTTTGGTACGGCTTTCGGAACCGCCTGAAAGCAGCCACCGGCGATCGTACTCCTCACGGATTTGGGACCAGAGCAGGGTTTGGGTAAAGCGGCCTTCAATACTGTTTCGGGCGTTGGACTGCAGTTTGGTGTAAAGCGACTTATCAAGATACATACGCTCCATGGCCTTTTCGAGCGCGGACTCATCCTTTACCGGAATGAGCAGACCGTTCACGGCGTCAGCGATGATCTCGTTGCAGCCATTGATGTTGGTCACGATGCACGGCAGGTTCATCGCGGCGGCCTGAAGCACCACATTGGGGAAGCCTTCGCGGTAGCTCGGGAATGCGAGGGCATCACTTACCGCAAAATAAGGTCTTACATCTTCCTGGAAGCCCGTGGTAATGATATTTGGATTCTCAGCAATTTCCTCAAGGGTTTCCGGCAGGAGGGGATCCAGTTTTTCCTCATAGTTCCCTACCAGGAGCAGCTTAAAGGGTCCTTTTTGTTTTTTGGAAAGAGCAGAAAATGCGGACACCAGTTCGTTGATGCCTTTGTCTTTCACGAGTCTTCCAACAAATACAAACGTAAAATCATTTGCGCTGATACCGAGGGAAGCTTTTATCTTTTTCACTTCTGCTTCCGGATAGTGTTCCGGATCAAAATGATGGAGGTCGATGCCGTTGGAACTTCCGTTGCCGATGACTTTCAGCTTTCCTGCACTGCAGAACCCGTAATCCCCGATGATTTTCTCCATGTTGAAGGAATTGGGGTAAACGCCGTTGGCAAAGGAGTAGGTCGTCCGTTCGGCAATCTTGAGCACCTGTTTTTTCAGTCCTTTGGCCTGCAGGAGCGGAAGTCCGGCTACGGTATGCATGCGCACCGGCACTCCGGCGAAGAAGGCCGCAGCCATGCCGATAAGTCCGGCTTTCGGGGTATGCGTGTGCACGATTTCAGGGCGGTGGGCTCTGAGGAATTTATAGACCTGCCAGAAGGATTTTAAGTCTTTGAAGGGGGTGATTTTACGGGTCATCTCAATATGATGGTGCCCGATTCCATACTTCTCCGCAATCTTACTCAGACTGTCGCGGTCTGACGATACGGCGGTGACTTCATAATGTTCATTCATGAAGTGGAGCTGGTTCCCGAGCAGCTTGTCCAGCGACACGGGCACCGTTGTTATTCTCACTAATTTTTTCACAACATCAAAGCTGTTTACAGCATTTTCGGTTCATATAAATCTTACTATCCCCCTAAGATTTTAAGATTTTTTCCCTGCAAAATTACATAAATTATGCCAAGAACTGGATAAAATTGAGTCATTTTAACACTGGAAACTATAAAATAAATTCCATTTGTTCATCACCCTGATAACGGAAACCCAGGCGGAATATTTTGCAGAACCTCAAATTAACCCAGCATCAAGCATCGTGTCTTTAGCTTCTGGCTTCTTGCCTCTTACATCCAACCTCCATCTTCCATCTTCCAGCATCAATCTTCCATCTTCCAGCATCCATCTTCCAGCACCCATCTTCCATCTTCCATCTTCCATCCAATACCCATCACTCATTACTCATCCAACACTCTTCGAAAGAGACCCCTCACTTCCTTGCTACTCCTACCCTCTAACCACAGCCCTTTGTCACTCTGTAAGAGACGCATGTACAGACACCCCTTCTTCATTATTGCACCGTCCCGGCGTCGCCCCTGTGAGATTCGAGACTCCCAGATGACTTAGGAGGTTAATGACTTAGGAGATTTTTGCGTTAAGAAAAAGTTGGAATGAAGCGTTAACAAACCTGTGGTTCGCCGATTCCAATAAGTCAATAGAGAGGATGAGGCAAAGATTTTTTGTCCGAAGCGTGGCAATAATTTCATTTGAGAAAACAAGAGTCTTTCCGCGCAAGTTTAAATCTTTTAGCGGAATGTAAACTTTTTTAGCAATCCGCCATGGGCGCATCGCCGATTCCATTAAAAATATAAACACAATGAGGCAAAAAGATCCAGTCTTGAAAACGAAGTTTCGACGATTCAAATAAAATAAATAGAGAAGAGGAGTCATTTTTTCGTTCTTTTGCATCAAGGCAAAAGAACAGAAATAGATTTAGCAATCAACACCTTACGTAATAAACCTGACTGCAATCCGCTACTGCCGGGGACCTCTTTTCGAAGCACCTGCCTCATTTACAGCAACTCCAAAAACCTCCACCAGCAGGGCCGCAAAAAACGGCATTGCCATCACCCTGGTCCTCATGATAATGCCGTAATTCGCATAGGCATAAACATACATCAGCCCTAGAGCCGTCATGAAGAGCAGAGGGAAAACAAAGAGAAGGCGACTGCGGAGTTCCGCGAAATATCGGAGGCCATACCACAGAGTGAATCCGGCAATAAGCAGCAACAGGAGATTTTCGGTGCTGACCACATGATAAAAGAGACCGCTTCGTTCCAAAGGCTGGGGTCTGAAGTAAAAAGTAAACAGTTTCGCCGGCAGCGGATAGGCGTCCAGCGGTACATAGCCGTCGGTTGTTTTGAAATGCCGGATATGGGCTTCATATTTTTGAAGCACCCGCTGAAACCCACCGCTGAAATCCTGAAGACTGTTGAGGAGCCAGGTAAATAAACCGGTCAGTACAGCGAGTCCCCCCAATACCATTGCTTTCCTTTTTAAAGACAGTGGATAGGTCAGAAGAAGCCCGAGGACATAAGTCAGGGCCAGAACGAACGCCACATGCGGACGGATGACGGCTACCGCCAGCACTGACATAAGGAGCAGTATACTGAAATACCTCTTCCCGCTGAGTTCAGCGCAGAAAACCGTAAGCGGAATCAGGATCAGGGCTTCCTTTCCGATGAGGGAAGTCCAGAAGTGGAGATTGGGAAGCAGCATCAGCACCATCGCCAGAACCTGTAATTTTACGTTACTTCCGGCGATCCGCATTAAAGTCCTGTAAAGAATCAGCACGCCGGCAAAACTGATGAGACTGAAGATGAGGAAGCCGCTCCAGAACGGCAGGTGAAAAAACTTCACGAGCGGAAAAGTAAGGAACTTTATCACATCCGTGCCGGGTTTCAGAAAATCAGTCCATGCAGAATTTGAAAGGTCCTGTTTGAGAAACCAGTAGCGCTGCGCATCCCCACCGTTGGTCAGGATATACCGAAAGCCTATCCAGGCGAACACCAGGTGATATACCAACAGCAGAAACGGAAAAATACGGTGGAGGATTTTCATGCTTCCGTAAAAATAGGAAGATTTTTGTTTGGAGGACGGCAATCCACAGGAAAAATTAACTGAAGTGGTTAGCAATCCATTCTCAAACAGAAAAACAGACCACCCCGTCCGTGTGCAGGAAATAACCACCCCGTCCGTGTGCAAAGCACACGGACACCCCTCCAGGGGAGGGGAATATCCCAGTGTTTAATAAGGGATAGGATAAGATTGTACTGTGCAGCTATGCCGAAATCTATATGGTCAACACCGGAAGAAATAAAATTACAAAGCGGAAGAACACCCGGACACGGATCATTAGAAACACTTAAATAAGAAAAACCGCACATTCTCCTCCCCCTTAAGTATTCCTGAATCTCCCTTTTCCAGTACCTCATTCACAAAAGAAAAACCGCGCATTCCCTGTCATTGCGACACATCGCAGGCGGGGAAGCAACCAGGGGTGTCAGCCGCGCCAGCGGATGACGGGGTGGTCATAGATGCAGTAAAAACAAGTCGGGTAATTTTACCACCACTCCACAATTTCCTATCTTTATTTTAAAAACACCGTGAAAATCCTCACCCATATCCGGGGTAATCCCATCCGAAAAAACAGAATTGAAAATCTGCCTTACAATAAGAAACTTAAAACCCTGCTTCCGGATAAAAGGAAAGCCGGACTCCTCTGTGAAGTACTGTTCTGGAAACAGGTTCACCGCAGAAGATTCCACCAAATTGATTTTGACCGGCAGAAAATCATTGGAAACTATATTGTAGATTTTTATGTTAAAAGCTTAGGCCTGGCTATTGAAATTGATGGCTGGAGTCATGATTTTAAACAGGAATATGATATAAGGCGACAGCGTGATCTTGAAAGTTACGGTGTAAAAGTATTCCGGATTTCAAATCATAATATTAAGAAGAATATGGAGATTGTGCTGAGAGATTTGGAGAACTTCATCTTGGAGCATTATGGAGTAAGAGAACCTGATGAATTGGCAGGAGCAGAATGAACCACCCCGTCCGTGTGCAAGGCACACGGACACCCCTCCAGGGGAGGGGAATATCCCAGTGTTTAATAAAGGATAGGATAAGATTGTACTGTGCGCTATGCCGAAATCTATCTTGTCAACACCGGAAGAAATAAAATTAAAACGCGGAAGAACAATCGGACTCGGATCATTAGAAACCGCTTAAATAAGAAATACCGCACATTCTCCACCCCCTCAAGTATTCCTGAATCTCCCTTTTCCAGTACCTCATTCACAAAAGAAAAACCGCGTATTCCCTGTCACTGCGACACGTCAAAGGCGGGGAAGCAACCAGGGGTGTCAGCCGCGCCAGCGGATGACGGGGGTGGTCTCCCCAGTGCTTATTCCTTTAGTAGTTGCTCCTTAGGCTTCGGCCTTTGCCTCAGCTTTTCCCGGTACGCCAGCATCTGTTCCTTCGCCACCTGCTGCTGGTACGAAAACACCCACATCAGGTAGATCAGCATTCCGGGCAGGAACATATTCCGCATGCGGATCATAATGCCAACATTTCCCAGGGACTGGGAAAAGGCGAAAGAACCGAAGATCAAAAAGAACACCAGCCCTTTAATGACAAAGGGAGCCTTTCTGAAAGCGGTGATGGGCTTGGTGCGCATGGCTTTTATAAAGACAATGACGAAAATAAGATTCTCAATGGAGGCGATTAACCCATTCAGGTTACGGACATCAAAGAAAAAAGGCCTGAACCAGAAGGTAAGCACTTTCAGCGGAAAAGGCATTCCACTGACATCAATGGCTGAACTCGAGGAGGCTCGGCTCAGTACGGCAGCCTTACTTTCCGCAAACTTATCAAATCCCTCCGCAGAAGCTTCTTCAATCTTGGCAAACTCCATCACGGAAGGCAGGATTGCCAAACCGATTCCTATAAGGACGCCGGAAAAGAGTACCCGTTGAAACACCGAGACTTTACCGCCAAAGATATAGGCCAGGCCAAAACCAGCCATCAGAAAGAGTACGATATGCGGCCGGATGGCCATGGCCAGGAGAACGCTGAGTACCAGAAGCGGGATGCGGGTGATGGGTTTAAGGATGCCATAGGCAAACATGCCGATGCAGAGAAAAAGCGTCGTGTCCTTACCTACCCCAGCACTCCAGAAATGCAGGTTCGGCAGAAAGAAGATGAGCGGAAAGAGCACATATCCATTAATCATTTTATTATAGGGAATGGTTTTCACCACGACCATATAAAAAAAGGTCAGCCCCATAAACCCAAACAGCGAATACAGCAGGGTATTGGAGAGATAAGACATGTTCAGCACATTGGAGAACATGAAATTAAAGGCATACATAAACATCGTCCCCTCCCCGTTGAACAGCCCTTCTTTAAAGGTATCCAGTGTGTAAGCCTTTGGGACGCGCCAATAACCAATCGCGTCGCCTTTGATAAAGAAACAGTAATATACTCCCAACAGCAGATGAAAGTAAAAGAGCTTCTTCAGCATATCGTTATCCCTTACGGTCAGCTGGCTGCTGAACAGATTGATGAAGCCGAGACCCAATACAATAATTAGAGGAATGTAGATTAAATCCAATATCATAACTGCAAAAATAGTTTTTTATGCCTAATGGTTAAGGATTTCTTTCCATTTCGTGGAAGTCTGCTGAATGCAATAGCGCTCCTCGACTTTCTTTCGGGCGTTGCGTCCCAGTTGTTGTCTTAATTCGGTATTGGATTTTAGGGTTTTAATGGCTTGAATCCACTCTTCATCCGCCGAAGCTAAGATCCCGGTTTCCCCCGGAACCGTGACTTCCCTGTTCATTCCTACATCCGATGCTACGCCCGGGATTCCACAGGCGGAATACTGAATGAGTTTATAGGCGCATTTGCCCTTTTCCCATTTGGAATCCTGCAGTGGCATCAGGCCAATATCCATTTTCAGAATCTCAGCCACTTCTGTTTCTTCCGTCCACCGGATATATTTTACATTTTTTCCGAGATCCATATCCTCTGTAATCCCCACAATATGGAAACGGATATTAGGTTCTTGATGCTGCAAAGCTTTGATCCAGTCTTTGCAGGGTAAAAGATGTTTTTCAAAGGTTGTTTTCGTCCCAATCCATCCCACAATGCATGGATCAGTATCTGTAGTTTGTTTAATCGGATACCTGTCCAGATCGATGACGGTTGGAATAATTTCTATGTTTTTTGCTCCCGACCGGGCTGCATAGTCTGCCAGATATTGATTTCCTGCCACCACCGTTCCGCTGAAACGCATTACATAGGCAATTTTATTTCCGAGAAAATTTTTAATAATGGGATTTGCACTTTGGTCATAGTTATGAAAAATGGCATCATCATAATCTACAATGTATTGGATTCCCAACAGTTTTAACATCCATTCCGCCAATGCGGGCAGAAAAGGAAAAATCTCTTTTTCGATGACTACTCTGTCATAACGGAAAACTGAAAAAAGCACCCCTAACCTTTTAATATAGGACTTTACAACAGCGCTGATATTTTTTGTTCCTGCATAAAAATCTTTCAGGTACGCATCGTCAAAGAAGGGTTTTACGGTCACCTGCATCCCCGCCTTTTCCAAATAAGGAAAATACTGATAGCTGCGCATTCTGCTGCTGCCCGCCATTCTCGTGTATTTGGTAAGGTAAAGGATTTTCATTGATGGGAGATGGTTGGCGGTTAGTTTGTGATGGCTTTGATGTAGGATTCTGCTGCAGCTTCCAAAGAAAAATAATCCTGTGCTTTCTGAGCGATATTGTTTCTATTGGCAAATATAGCTTTTTCTGCAAAATTTTTGATCTGCTCTATCTGTGGTAGCAAACCGATGGAATGATCGTAAAGGTAACATTCTTCAAAATTCTCCAAAATCTTCTCTGTGTCGCCAATGCCTTTGCTGGCAATCACGGGCAGTCCGCAGAGCAGATACTCACCTAATTTTATGGGTGCCACCCCCTGCATACTGAAGGTGGGTTTTCTGAGTCCGAATGCTACATCACCGCCGTTGAGATAAAACGACACCTTTTCCGATGGCACCGATTTTAAGCTAACGTAAGCTTTTAGCTCCGTGGGAATATTTTGTTCTGCAAATGCTGTATTTCCGGTCAGGATGATGAACTTTGCCTCACGCTTTTCCGCGTATGCCTGAAATATTTGCAACATTTCAGTCAGGCAGTATTGCGGTCCCAAAGATCCGGCATACACAAACAGCAATTCATCTTTCAAGCCCAATTCCTGCCTTACTTCTTCTCTTAAATGTGGCCGATAAGCAAATATATTTTTGTCTCTTCCATTAAAAACCACAGAAAACTTGGATCGGTAGGATTCGCCAATATTGGCGAGATGGATGTCTATTGATTTCTGAGATCTGGTGATGACGGCATCCGCAGACTTCAGCATTTTCGTCTCTGCCGACTTCATCAGTTTATATTGAAAAGATTCTTTTTTTAGTCCTGCAAAATCAATCCGTTCTTCGATGGGTAAACCGTCTGCATCGAAAATGAGTTTAAAGGTTTTATTTTTGATCTGATTCACAATCATCGCGGGGAAAGTACTCCTCGGCATTACCATGTGAATGTTATTTTGCCTAATGTATTTTTTGATTTTGGCTGAAGAGGTAAGCACCGTCAAAAGACTTCCTATGGAAACATTAGGTTTCCTAAGAACAGGCCAGGCCGTATAGGTAATCCCCATTTGATTTGCCGCTGCTTGGGTATGCGCGATTTTTTGAGCATCCGCCCAGGTGAACTGTATCACGTGGAATTGATAATCTCCCCGCTTAGCAATTTCATGAAAAATAGGCATAAACAGTCCTTCCATATACGAAGTCTGCGGGCCGTCCCAGGTGATGAACAAAATTTTCTTTGCCATACTTAAGAATCTTATCAATAATTAAATTTTGTATTACTTTAAATGCTTAAAAAACTTTCTTAACTGGTTTTTTTGCCTAGCTTAATAAATTTGTTTTCTATATAAGTATAAGTAAAATTAGATAGTAAAATAGTAATCACTGAACCTAAAGCAATAAATAACAACGAAAACAAAAAAACATCAATAATTTTAATTTTCAGCAGCACCCATCCGACTAAATAGTATACAATCATATGAATACAGTAAATAGAATATGAAATCTTTCCTAAGTTCAAAAGGTGTTTATTATTGAAAAATAATTCTGCAAATCTAGGTCTAATCTTCTGCAGTGCTAAAATAGAAGCAAACAGTAAAATCATTACAGCAACACCAATATTGTAAAAACTAAACAAGAGCGCGGAAATTATTAAAAAATAAAAGAGATAATACTTTCCTTCGTTGAGATAAATTTTAAACAATGGATAGGAGAAAAATCCAATTAAAAAATAGTGTATCATATTTGGCAAAAATGATTTTTGAGACATATAAAAGAAAGACCAGATCATTGCAGGTATCATTAATAAAGAAAGAGCTACATAGATTACCTTTCTAGAAGTGATTGCCTTATATATAACTGGGATAAAAATATAAAACTGCCATTCTAATGTTAATGACCATGATTGACCCATCAATGTATATGTAAAGGGAAATCTTTCATTTGGGAAAAGACCGTGAACCAAACCTAAATGACTTACAATATTTAAGAAAAAATTATTCTCAGCTTCACTAATTAGTCTTAGTCGCATCTGAATTTTTGGATTATTGAAAGGTAGATTATTTAAAACATCAAAACTAAGACCCAACATTAGGACACTAATAATTAGCGCCACGATATATATAGGAAACAAACGATATGCGCGCCTTTTAATATAAAACAAGTAAGATTCTTTTTTTTCAAGTAAAATGTAAGTAACGAATCCGCTTAAAAAAACAAAGGCGGCAACAGGAAGAAAACCGTTATTAAGGAATTTGAAAACAATATTTTTAGGGAGTATTGGCAAAAAAGCGAATCCATGGAATAATACTACCCATAATGCCATAAAACCTCTGAAAACTTCTAAATAATTGTATTTCATATTAAATATACTAAATTTTAACGATCACGTATATGCCTTTTTAGATTGTTTATCTTAAAACCCTGGTAAATGTTGAGTAGTAGTAGTTAAGTATTTGAAAAGCATATCAAGTTCTTTTTTTATATAATCCCTTTTTTTAAAAGCAATTCATTATACAGGGCTTGCACCTCTTTCACATATCTTTCTTCCGTGTAATTTTGCATGGCTCTTTGGTAGCCGGCTTCGCCCATGGTGTTGACTGCTTCCGGATGATGGTAGAAATAATGTATTTTTTCTGCCAGTTTTGACGGTGTATTTGAAGGTACCAAAAAACCGGTTTCTTCATTGACTACTACATTTTGCAACCCTCCAACTTGGGTTGCCAATACCGGAAGGTGATGCAACATCGCTTCAGCTGCGACCAACCCAAAGCCTTCCCGTTGGGAAGCAATACAAAAGACGTTCATTAATTCATAGAAAGGTGCGGTATCATATTGATAACCTGTAAAAATCACTTGCGCTTCAATGCCCAATTCGCGGGCTTTCTCTTTCAATAATTGTTCATCTCTGCCCCCTCCAACAATCAACAGTTTTAAATGAGGCAAATCCAACTGTTTTACCGCTTCTAAAATATCGGTAATCTTCTTGTGATCGTTGAACAGCCGCCCCACGGTTCCCACTACAAAATCACTTTCCCGGATTGCATATTCCGCTTTTAAATCTTGAATTTCCTGGTCTGAAACTGCTCTGGGTATTTCGACTCCGTTATTGATGGTAATAACTTTTTTGGGGGACACTTTAGCTTTATCCCGAAGATATTCTGCGACATTGGGTGCTATGGCAATAAAACGATCGGCAGCCCAGGAAAAAATGCGCAACAGAAAATCCGCTTTTGAACTTCTGTTTTGAGGATCTGAGGTTTCTTCCAAAATCACCACAGGAACTTTTTTAATAAAACCGTTGATGGCGGCCATGGTAACACCCTCGAACACCGCACCATGGATGATATGCGGTTGGAACTCATCGATGATTTTCTGAATTTTTCGATGTTTGTCCCAATGGAAGGGTCCATTAAAATCTCCAACCTCGATAATTTCGACACCGTTATCTTCAATCTGCTCTGCAATAGCACCATTTTTAAACGTGCCCACGAGTTTCATCTGAATGTTGCTTCCTTTGAAAGCTTTTGCCAAAGAAAGACGTCGGCGTTCTACGCCGCCTCCTGTAACAGTGGACATAATGTGTAATACTCTAATCATGGTTCAATTGGTGATAAAAACTTTCTAAATTCTCAATATATCTTTCAACGGTAAATTGATTAATCACTTTATCATAACCATTCCTGCCAATCAGATGTAACGATTCGGCATCCATTTCAATAATTTGGTTGAGTTTTTCAGTCAGTTCCGCTGTGTTTTTAGGATCGAAAAGCCAACCACTTTCGCCGTCTTTCACAAACTCGGGAATGCCGCCAACCATGGAACACAACACAGGGATTTTCAAAAACATCGCTTCTGCTGCTGCAATCCCAAAACCTTCAGAAAAAGAAGGCAATACAAACAAATCAGCATTAGAAAGGTATTTCGAAGGTTCCGAGTTGAAACCAGTAAAGGTAATCTTGGAATCCATATGTAATGTTGAAGTCAATCCTTCCAGATGATGGCGTTCCCGGCCGTCTCCTACAATGGTCAAATGAGTATGTGCATTATTGGAGTGGGCGAAAGCAGTAATTAAGGTTTCCACATTTTTCACGATTTCTAATCTTCCGACATACACGATTTCGAAATTTGGGCTGTTTTTTCTAGGAAATGGTGTTGGAATGCTTACCGGATTATAAATGACCTTTCCTTTGCTTTCCGGTATTTCACCGGTATTCACCAAATGATTTTTTACAGATTGTGAAACACCAATCACCTGATCCGCGAAGCGGTACACCCATCGAAAGACTTTTTGGGCAATAGAAGAATGATTTGGGATCCCGATTTCCTCACCGAGAATTGTCTTAACTCCGGCTAATTTTGCGGCGATAATCCCATGAAAATTAGCTTCCGCTGCTGCGGCATGAACCACATCTGGTCTTATTTTCTTGATTAATCGATATACCGCCCAAATATTGGAGAGATTACGGATAGAGAAATTCCGGTTAAGGACATGCACTTCAAAACCCCTTTCCTTTAGTTTCCTTTCAGCGTTTCCACCATAGCCAATGGCGGAAAAAACATATTGGTGCCGAAGCAATTCAGGGTTTTCAGTGAAGCTTAGATATTTCTTTTCCTGTCCGCCAAAATCTAGTAAAGTGGTTAATCGTAGGATTTTCATAATTTATTAATAATCTAAATTTTAGTGGAATCACCTGATTAAAAATTCTCCATCTTTGGCACGTGTCCGCATCAAAGAATTATGGATAAAAATACAGGAAAATAATTAATAGTATGCTTTGTGAACAGGGAATGATTTTAATGATTTACTATAAATCAATCGGAAATAAGTTATAAATTTCAATAGGTAAGCTTTATTCCAGGGCTGTAAAACGCGTTTAAGAAGAAAAGTGATAAATAAATTATTATAATCTAACATGCCTATTTTATTAATAATATCTCTTCGCAATCCAGATGCTGCAATGGAAGCGTAATAACTTATATAATACCTGTAAATATAAAATGATGTGAATGTTTTTTCACCATCTAAAAATGTAAGTACTTTCGTATCGAGGAGTTTGTAGAAGTAAGTATTCCTAACGGGTTTTAAATTTTTATTGGACATACTTGTGTTTGTATCATTGATATCATAACAGGCCAATTTTGTAAGGACTAAAATTACATTTGCACTCTTACATGCTTTAACACATCTATTCCAAAAATCGGTATCTTCACCAAACCTTAAATTTTCATCAAATTGCAATTTATTATTTGTAATCAGATCTTTTCGGATGACTGTGCTTGAGGAAGAAAATAAGGGATGGTAGCGAAGCAGGACTTTAAAATAATCTCGTTTATCAATCTCTATGTAATCGAAATGGCTTATCTCATAATTAAGTATACTATGTGACACGGCAGCACTAATAATTTCTATTGTGCGGTGTTTCTTAATTATGTAATTTACAGACTCTAAAAAACGGTTGTGATAATAATCGTCACCGTCCAAAAATGCGACATAATCGAATTTGCTTTTTTCCATTCCGTAGTTTCTAGCTTTTGAAACTCCGCCGTTGTTTTGACTGTAAACAGATATTCTAGGGTCACTTTCGCTAATATGGGTAGCAATATCTAAACTATCATCTGTTGAACCATCGTCGACAATGATAATTTCAAATTTTTGAAAACTCTGTTTCAAAATAGAATCTACAGCTCTCTTAATGTACTTTGATTTATTGTACAGTGGAATGATTACAGATATCATAGGTGATTGATTAATGACGATTTGAAAAGGAAAAGAGAGGTATTCGGTTTATATCAATATTTTCTTTATAATGTAATATTGTTTTGTTATACCTGTAATGGCAAAAGCAAATGTGGTATAAGTGGTGATTTACTTTAACAACTTAATATATTCATCTTTCAATGCGAAAGGAGCTACCCTTAACAAATCCTTTTGTAAATGTTTTATTAGATCTTGGTCTGGTAAAAACTGATATTGATGAATTACTTCATGCAATAGATTTGGAATGTGTTCTATTTCAGCAATGTGAATAAGGAATTCATCATATTCTCTAATACCAACAGAACTGAAATAGTCTTTAAACTTAACATTATCCCCACGAAGTGGTTTCTTTATATTTGAAAAATTACACCATAAACTAGCAATTCCGTATACATGGGAAACAATAATTCCGTGTAGGGAAGTCGACAATGTAAATTCACAACTACAGATCTCATTGATGATTTTTTCAATATCATCTAATAAATTAATTACAAGTATATCCGATGGTACTGCTTTTTTAAGTTCATCATAATGAATATAATGAGGGATTATTCCTACTTTATATTTTTTTATTTTTTCTGGTTTATAAATCAGCGGTAATAAAATAGCCGGATCACCAAGTACAGAAGGTACTTTGTATCCTAATTCTTTTAATCTTATTTGAGAATACTTTCCCCGCACTGAAACAAAATCAGCATTTTTAAAATTACATTTTTCTTCAATGATTCCCGCACCCCAAACTTGACAGTTAGAGTACTGAATATTTTGCAGTACACTTCCCACAGCCAGGAGAACTTTCGGCCTCATTAATAAATTAAACGACACATACTTACCAAAAGTGATGAAATTAATCTTTCTGTACAATAGTGCCATGACAAGTATCTTAAAAGATAACCACAAGTTGTCCCGCAAATATATAAGATTGATATGATTAACCTTCTGCTGTGATATATTCTCGACGATATAAGGATTTAGTTCATCGCCAAAGTTCCCTTTTCCCTTATGGTGTCTATACCAAAAAAGATTAATTTTTTTTTCCATAATTCAATATTAACATTATATTTCCCCTCACCATCTAAAGTCGTACATCTTCTATTACTTTACAACCTTGTTATGCTCTTCCTCTTTCTTACATCTAACGGGTGACATTAGCTTTGTACCAGATTATTAGGAGACTTATTTTAAAAGTAAGGCTATATATTAATTTACTCAATGGGCTATCTTTATTAAATCCTTTCCTATCTAAGAAATTGTACAGCATGTTTCGATAGTATGGAAAACTAGAGCGATAAGAATCATAATATTTTAACTTAATCGCCTCTTTAACCTTTAGCTGTTCACTGTTCATATGTGCAGTACTTTTTTGTTGAACAGAGCCGGAATGTATCCGGTACTTAACAGACTGTAAATCTGTATAAAATATTTTAAAGCCACTCTTGGTAGCTAAAACCCAAAAGGGATAATCCTCGATCTTTCTGAATTCTTCATCAAACGTGATAAACTGAAAGATTTCTCTTTTAAAAAACACGCCTGGTGCATTAACATATACACCATACATAAGCAATTCATATTGCTTGTTTGCACTTAGAGCAAAAAAATTAATTTTTTTTGAGGGTTCCCAAACTCCAATGCTATTATGACCTTCGAAATTATCTTTATACAAATTTAAAGAGGTCTGTAAAATAAAGATCTTTTTATCTTGAATATAGTTAACAAAATTTCTACAGCAGTCTTCAAAAAAAACATCATCGCCCGCGATCAGTTTTACCCATTCTCCTGTAGATGCTCGAACACCCCGGTTACAATTTGCCGGAATACCCGTGTTTTCTTCTACAGTAAGTAATTTAGTTTTTGGAAACCTATTATTGTTTTGAGCTAACCAAACCCGACACATTTCAATCGTATGATCAGTGGATCCATCATCTGAAATTATAAGTTCAATATTCTCATACGTCTGTGCCTTCACGCTCTCCAGTGTTTCCATCACATATTTCGATGAATTGTATGTGATGACTACCACAGAAACTAATGGATTTCTATTTTCCAACATATTTTTTTAATTTGTAAAGTAATGCATCACCCATTTTTATAAAAATTCTAAACTCATTTTCTGAATTTCCTGATTAACGACTGAATGACCGATTTAATATCAAGCCTTTTATTCAACTCTCTGTAAGAATATAAAATAGTCACTATTAACAGCAATATGGCTGCGTAGAACGCAATTTGATTAGATGATTGGTTCATCAGTAAGAAAACCGATGTAGCTAATGTAATATTAACCAAAAGTATAATTACAAAATCCTTGGTAAACTTAAATTTATACAAATAATAGCTTAAAAACAGGGTTTGAATTTGATTCAAAACGTAAGCTGCAAGAAAGCCGATCCCAAGACCGGTCAGTCCAAAATAATTATAAAACAATATACTACATCCAATCAAATACGAAACAGAGAAGATCTCTTTGACAAAAAATATACGGGAATCACCCTTTGCAAGATATATGAAACCTACAGACCAGCTTGAGGCCTTTAAAATTAATCCGAGCATAGCCCATCGCATCATTTCAACAATAGGTAAAAATTTTGAGGAGTAGAGTAACTGTACGAAAAAAGGGATAAAAATCATTAAGACAAGCAGTATAGGTACAATTAATAAAACTGCGATCTCTGCCTGTTGATTAATGAGTATTTTGGCTTTCATATTATCATGAGCTACACCACTCAAGCGTGGATAGTAATCTGCACTCATAGCAGTAAAAATCATTCCGACATAAGAATTGATAATCGCAAAACCGGCAGAATACAAACCTAGATGCTCAACCCCCCCCGCTTTTGTAATATAGGATCTCATGAAAAAATCAGAGCCTACGCTTAGTAGACCACTCATACTCAACATAAATCCCATCGCAAGCATACTTTTTGCCTCTGATATCGTCTCTTCACGTGACAATACAACCTTTTCGATTTTGATGGTGCGCGAATAATGCCAGCTTACAAGCAAACTAATAATCGAAGTACCTATTATTGCAGGTACTACACCATCAATACCCCACTTATAATACATTGGAACCGAAATAAGCAAGCCCAGTACTGATCCAGTCAAACTTGCTGCGGCCATCTGTTTCAGCCTGCGGGTTCCTCTTAGAAGAACATTTTGCCCATTGCTGATCTGATTGAGGAAAAGAGTGATTGCAATCCAGCAAAATGCTGCCGTCGACTTCCGGTGACCGAACGTAATTTCACTTAACCAGGGAGAAAACAGAATTATTAACAGTGCACCGAGCAAACCTGTAACCCATACCAGTTTACGGAGCACGCTCACAACTGTTGATACCCTTTTATGATCTGAAGAAGCATAAGCCGCAGCAACATTTTTTACAGCACTGGTACTCAGTCCAAAATTAGTCATGGACGCAATTAAACTGATTGTGCTGTTAAGAATACTGTTATAACCCATTCCCGCAGGTCCCAATAGAACTGCAAGAAGTTTTGACCGTAATATATTGATGATAATCTGGAAAATCTGTACTCCACCAAATAATGAAGTGGCTTTCATGATTTGTTTATAAGATGACTGACTTTCTGACATAAAAGGATGAACTTAGATTAAAATAAAATTTACAGATACCCTTTTTCACTCATGACCTTTTGTACTTCACTGGTGATCTTTATCGCCCCCCGTTCGTTCAGATGATCTGCATCCCCCATGTCATCATCAGTAAACAGCTTCGAGTTGTATAAATCAATCAATAGAACTGATGGATATTCATCCAGCAAATCGTATAATTTTTTAAATAAAATTTCTGCTGACGGTAAATTCCGTTGAAATGCAGTTAAATGAGGAGGAAGTACAACAACTAAGTTAATATTGTCACTGGCAATTTCTATAATTAATTTTCTTAACCATTCGATCTGATCTGGCTCTCTAGTATTTTCTCTTAATAATTGTTGAGCACGTAAATCTGGCGGAGTTACAATATATTTTGTTTTTCTTTCGTAACCATAATAACTTTTTTCGATGTTCTGACTGTATTTGGAGCATTTCTTAAAAATACGCCTTTCTTGTTTTTGGTCAATGAAGCCACGTTCCTGATAATCAATATTAAAAAAATATTTATAAATAACTAATCTATATCGCTCCTTCAGTCTGATAAGCGACATTCCATTTGCCGGGACATTATAGAAATAGACAACATTCTTTAATTTTGGCAGCCCTTTTTTTATTTGATGATACAGATGATAGTTAAAATACAGATCTGAGCTTATCAATCCTAGATTATAAGAATTCTTGATCAGGGGAGAATAGAAACCATAGTCCGTATTGGATCCTCTAATAGCGAGCGTCTCGATGGTGTCAGCATGACGCATCAGTCCATGCTTTTTTCGATAAACATAGCCTATGAAATCCTCTGAATCATAATAATTTATTTTCTTGGATTTACGGCGCTCATGATACTCCACCATAAAATTTGGAAGCATCATTTTAATTACTTTTTTTAATTGCTTCTTCATTTAGATTGCAAAAAAAAATTTACTGATTGAATTACCGTATCGATATCATCTTCACTCATCACAGGGCTTATTGGCAAACTTAAAACCTCTTGATGAATTTTTTCTGTAAAGGGAAAATTCATTTCATCCATTTCTTTGTAAGCCTCCTGTTTATGAGGAGGAATAGGATAATGTATGAGGGTCTGTACCCCTTTTTCAGTCAGAAAATTTTGAAGTTTTTCACGCTCAGGAGTTCTGATGACGAACAGATGCCATACATGCTCTGCGGGATCAGCCGGAATTTCCGGAAGGATCAGGGCTGGGTTTTTAATCTCCGCCAGATATTTTTCAGCGATGGCTTTCCTTTTGTTGTTTTCTTCGTCAATATAATTCAGTTTTACATCGAGGACTGCTGCCTGAATCTCATCCAGACGGGAATTCAGTCCCTTGTAAATATTAACATATTTTTGATTGGAACCGTAGTTGGCCAATGCTCTGATGGTTTTTGCCAATTCCCCGTCATTCGTTGTTACCGCACCGGCATCACCCAGCGCACCAAGGTTCTTTCCGGGATAAAAACTGAAACCGGCAGCATCGCCCAAATTTCCTGTTTTTACGCCATTCCATTCCGCACCAATGGCCTGCGCGTTGTCTTCTATAATTTTCAGCTGATGTTTTTGAGCCAGTGCATTCAGGTCTTCTGAAAAGACAACTCTTCCGTACAGATGCACAATCATCACTCCTTTCGTACGGGAAGTGATTTTTTCTTCAATCTTTGCAAGATCAATATTGTAAGTGCTGATATCAGGTTCTACCAGAACAGGAACCAGTCCGTTATCCGAAATAGCCAGTACAGAAGCGATATAAGTGTTTGCCGGAACAATGATTTCATCGCCTTCCCGCATCACCCCCATTTCAATATAAGCTCTTAAAATAAGACGGAGCGCATCAAGACCATTAGCCACACCAATGGCGTGTTTAGCGCTGATATAGGAAGCAAGATGTTCTTCGAAAGTTTTTACTTCGTTGCCCAAAAGATACCAACCTGAACGGAAGGTCTGTAAGAGTTTCGCTTCAATTTCCTGCTGATGGGCAAGATTGATTTTCTGTAAGTCTAAGAATTTAATCATTGGTAAGTTATATTTCCTTTTTCATCTATGGTTCCTCTCTGTTTTGCCGGGTTGCCAAACCAAACCGTGTTGGCAGGCACCTCCTTGGTTACCACACTGCCTGCACCAATCAATGCAAATTCACCGATGATATTTCCGGCGACAATGGTAGCATTGGCTCCGATGGAAGCGCCTTTCTTAACCAAAGTTTTTGCAAAGGCTTCAGGATACTGTTTCGATCTCGGAACCAAATCATTCGTGAACGTCACATTGGGACCAATAAAGACGTTATCTTCCAAAGTCACCCCGTCCCAAATCTGAACACCGGGTTTGATGGTGACATTGTCGCCGATTTTCACATCGCTCTCAATGAATACCTGACAGTTGATATTGCAATAGTCACCAATCACTGCATCTTTTAAAATAACGCAGAACTGCCATACGGAAGTATTTTCACCGATATTAAGCGTCTGAACATCGGCAAGGGGATGGATTTTAGCCATTTCTGAAATTTAAAAATTCCTGGTAATCTCTCATATAATCGCTTTCAGTGTATTCCATGGAAGCCAGTACAAGGCACACACTTCCGCTTGAAAAATCTTTCATTTCGCGCCAGATACCGGGTTTGATGTGCAGTGCTTTATTGGGATGGTTAAGAAATACTTCTTTTTTATTTTTGCCATCATCCAAAACAAAAGTAAAAGACCCGCTCGCTGCAACCACATACTGCTGCAACCCGTAATGACCGTGCCCACCTCTTTCTGCTCCCATAGGAACATCGTACAGATAATAAATTCTTTTTATGTCAAAAGGAATATTCTGGTGGTTTTCCAGTACTGAAATATTTCCGGATTCATTATGAACGATAGGAAGTTCAACGACACAGCAGTCATTCACTGAAAATTTATTATTCATTTTTCAATTTCTTAAATTCTTCAAAATCCCTGATATAGTCTTGATCATCAAAATGCCTGTCAGAAACGATAAGCGCTAAAGCATTGGTAGAAAAGTTCTCTAGTTTTCTCCAGTACATTTTGGGAACATATAAACCGTAATAGGAACGGTTTAACGGGAATTTTATTTCTTGGGTTCCATCATGAAGCACAACATCAAAACTTCCGGACAATGCTACAATAAATTCCTGTTGCTCTTTGAAAGCATGACTTCCACGCGTTTCGCCGCCGGGTACATCATAAATCCAGTAGGTCCTTGCAATCTCAAAAGGAAGTTGCTTCGGGCTTTCAAAGAAAGAAAGATTTCCGCGGGGATCAACTATTTTCGGAAGTTGTATAATTTGAGGAATCATATATATTTTTTTTAAGCCATTAAAATCGTGCATCAATCATTCCCAAACAAATCCCTCGTATAAACTTTCTCTTCCACATCGGCGAGTTCGGGTGCTTTGCGGTTGGAGATGATGACATCGCATTCCTTTTTAAAGCTTTCCAAATCTTTGGTGACGCGAGAACCGAAGAAGGTTTCTTCTTTCATTACGGGTTCGTACACCACCACTTCCACGCCTTTTGCTTTGATGCGCTTCATCACGCCCTGGATCGCGGAAGCCCGGAAATTGTCGGAACCGGATTTCATAATTAACCGGTAAACGCCCACTTTCTTAGGGTTTTTTGCTAAAACAGAATCGGCGATAAAATCTTTTCTGGTTCGGTTAGCATCCACAATCGCACTGATAATGTTATTGGGTACCGCATCATAGTTAGCCAGCAACTGTTTGGTGTCTTTTGGCAGACAGTAACCGCCATAGCCAAAAGACGGGTTGTTGTAATGCGAACCAATGCGGGGATCCAAACCTACGCCTTCGATAATCTGCCGGCTGTCGAGCTGATGCGTCTGCGCATAACTGTCGAGTTCGTTGAAATACGCCACCCTTAATGCAAGATAGGTATTGGAGAAAAGTTTAATCGCTTCGGCTTCTGTGGAATGGGTGAATAACACCGGAATGTCTTTTTTGATCGCCCCCTCCTTGAGGAGTTCCGCAAAAACCTCTGCTCTTTGGCTCTGTTCGCCAATGATGATTCTTGAGGGATATAAATTATCATACAACGCCTTACCTTCCCGCAAGAATTCCGGGGAAAAGATGATGTTCTTAAAATCCAGTTTCTTTTTTAAATCTTCAGTAAAACCCACCGGTACCGTGGATTTAATGATGACCACCGCTTGCGGCCGGTATTTTTTAACGTCAGCAATCACCGTTTCCACGCTGCTGGTGTTGAAGTAATTGGTTTTCGGATCGTAATCCGTCGGAGTCGCCACGATCACATAATCGGCGTTCTGGTATGCTTCCTGCTGATCGGTAGTGGCTTTAAACTGTAAGTTTTTATTTTGCAGAAAATCACTGATTTCGTGATCCTCAATCGGCGAAACCTGTGCATTGAGCATCGCCACTTTTTCGGGAACAATATCAAACGCCACCACCTCATGATGCTGCGCGAGTAAAAGGGCATTGGAAAGCCCTACGTAGCCGGTACCGACAACTGTGATTTTCATACGTTCTTATAATGTGTTTTCTGCTCCTTCCAAAACGCCCTTAACATCATACACCACCGCTTTTTCTTTAAGGCTGAGGTTCAGGTCCAGGTTCAGGAATTCGTTGTGGGCTACTCCTAGGACTACTGCATCGTACTTTAAGGCTGAGGTTGAGCCTAAGGCTGAGGTGCTTTCCAGCTGCGCGGCGGAAAGAGATTCCTCGCTGCGCGCGGAATGACAGGGTAAAGTATTATAACAGGTCAATCCGTACTCATGTTTTACTTCCTCCGGTTTTGCCCAGGGGTCGTAAATGGTGACCTTGATGCCGTAGTCTTTCAATGCGGCAACCACATCTACAATTTTGGTATTGCGGACATCCGGACAGTTTTCTTTAAACGTGATTCCCAGCATCAACACTTCGGCACCGTTGACCGCAATGTCTTTTTTGATCATGGCTTTTACGACCTGAGAGGCGACATAGGCGCCCATGGAATCATTCATGCGTCGTCCGGCTAAGATGATCTCGGGATGGTAACCAAACTCTTGTGCTTTCTGCGCCAGGTAATAGGGATCCACGCCTATGCAGTGTCCGCCCACAAGGCCCGGTTTAAAGGGAAGGAAATTCCATTTGGTGCCGGCTGCTTCCAGCACATCATGGGTATTGATGTCCATGAGGTTGAAGATCTTCGCCAGTTCGTTCACAAACGCGATATTGATGTCGCGCTGCGAGTTTTCAATCACCTTCGCAGCTTCCGCCACTTTAATCGTGGGTGCGAGATGGGTTCCTGCGGTGATGACCGATTTATACAGATCATCCACGACTTTTCCAATCTCCGGCGTAGAACCTGAGGTCACTTTTAATATTTTTTCTACGGTATGCTCTTTATCGCCAGGATTGATCCGTTCCGGAGAATACCCTGCGAAAAAATCCTGATTGAATGTTAACCCCGACACTTTTTCGAGCACAGGAATACACTCCTCTTCAGTAGCGCCGGGATACACCGTAGATTCATAAATCACAACATCCCCTTTCTTCAGGACTTTCCCCACGGTCTCGCTGGCTTTGTACAGCGGCGTAAGGTCGGGCTTGTTATTCTTGTCTACGGGAGTAGGTACGGTGATAATGTAAATGTTGGCGTCTGCGATATCGGAAAGTTCGTGGGTGCAGTACAGTCCTCGCTTTCCTTCGACTGCGCTCAGGACAGGTGCAATGGACTGAGATTCCTCTGAACTGCGTTCGTAAACTTCGTCAGAAACTTTCGTTTCTTCCTTGTTTAGGCTCGGAATGACAAAGGGATTCACTGTGATAAGGACCGATTTCAAAAGGTCTTCTTCGACCTCGAGGGTGAAATCATTTCCGGCATTGAGTTCCGCGATCCGCTGTTGGTTGATATCGAACCCTACGACTGGGTATTTCGTAGCGAAAAGTCGGGCCAAAGGAAGCCCTACATAGCCAAGGCCAATGATGGCGATTTGATGTGTCATATAAATACTTTAAAAGAACGGTATTAAACAATAAAATATTGGTTTAAAAGTATTTACAATAAAATACTTCCGGTACTTTTCTGTTTTTTGAAGCGACAAAGGTAAGTATTTATTTATAAATGTAGGGGTAATGTGAAGGGAAGTTAACATAATTATTGGGGCGGGGTGTGATGAAGTGGTTGAATGGTCTGGTGGATTAGCGGCCTCTATAATAAAAATTTTCTGAGCCTTATCTCGCCGGCGGCGGCAGTCAATCGTTTGTTTGCTGAAACCACATTGTAAAAAATAGCTTTTGCCATTCCGTAGGAAACCTAGCGAAGGGGTTCGACGGAGTCAATCTCACCGAGGCGAAGGCGTGACAGTGCATTACTACTGTTCTTTTTGTCTTGACACAAAAAGAACCAAAAAGGTCAAGACTGGATCTTTTCGCTAAAAAAGTTTACATTCCGCTAAAAGATTTAAACTTGCGCGGAAAGGCGATTGTTTTCTCAATTTAAAGTGTGGCCGCGCTTCGGACAAAAAATCTTTCTTAACGCTCCATTGCAACTTTTTCTTAACGCAAAAATCTCCTAGGTCATTTGTTTCCAGTATTGCGGGGAGGTGATTTTCTTCTGAACTTCAACGAATCATTACCAATTGCTTTTGTCACCCCGAATGGGTCTCACCGTGGCAGAGCAGCAATCCTGTTCTTTTTTTCTTGATGCATTGCGAAGCATATCACGAATACCAGAGTAAAATAAATAAAGGATGAGTAAAAAAGAACGAAAAAATGACTCCTCTTCTCTATTTATTTTATTTGAATCGTCGAAACTTCGTTTTCAAGACTTGGATCTTTTTGCCTCATCCTGTTTATATTTTTAATGGAATCGGCGATCCGCCTATGGCGGATTGCTATAAAAGTTGAATTTCTTCTAAGAAATTAACTCCCTGCGGTCGTTGAACCACTACGTGAGGTTTCCCCAAAATTGACTCCCAATGGTCGTCGAACCGCAAGCGGTTTAACTCCCTGCCATCGTTGAAGCACAAGCGGTTTAACTCCCTTCGGTCGTTGAAGCACAAGCGGTTTAACTCCCTTCGGTCGTTGAACCACTCCGTTAGGTTTCGGGCGGGTAGGACGATTGTCGCTTTTAATGAAATGTACTGCCGCCACTCAAATGATTATTCGCCGATTCCTTTAAAAACAATTAAAAAGAATGAGGCAAACAGTGGGGATTTTTAGGCAGTTATTATTAGGAAGAGCGGTACACGAAGAAATCTCGATTTTTCTTTACGCAAATAACTCCTAGGTCATTGGTTTCTGGTATTCCGGGAGATGAATTTCTTCTGAACTGCAACAAATCTATAACCATTGCTTTTGTCACTCCGTAGAAGCCTCACCGAGCCGAAGGCGTGACGATGCAAAATTATTATCCTGTTTCTTGTACATTTGGACTCTTACAGAGCGACAAAGTTCTGTGGTTAAATAGTTGATTATAATTTAAAAAATTAAGCAATTCGGGAGGTGAATTTCTTCTGAATTGCAACAAATCTATAACCATTGCTTTTGTCACTCCGTAGGAAACCTAGCGAAGCGGTTCGACGGAGTCAATCTCACCACGGCGATGCCGTAACGGTGCAACAGCCAGCGTCCCACACCCATCAATCAGTATCCCACACTAAACCACTAACCCACTACACCACTAAACCACTCAAACACCCAGCTTCCAGCACCAAACTTCCCTCTTCCCTCTTCCCTCACTCAATCACTCAATCACTAAACCACTAACCCACTAACCCACTAAATCACTAAATCACTAAATCACAAAACCACTAACCCACTCCTCCACTACCTCAGATTCTCCCAATACCACTCCACGGCCTCTTTCAGTCCAGACTGTATGTTGTGCGTAGGTTCGTAACCTAAGAGTCTTTTCGCCTTTTCTACGGAGGCCAGCGAATGCGGGATATCGCCCGCGCGCTCCGGACCGTAAATGGTTTCCACCTTCAGGATTTCCGGATCATGAGCTCCGAGATATTCTTTGAGATAGGCGACCAATGTATTCAGCGTTGTGCGGTCGCCCACTGCTGTATTATAAACGGTGTTCACCGCCGCCGGGTTTTCGGAAAGCATCGCCTTTTCATTCATCTGGATGACATTGTCGATATACGTAAAATCACGGGAATAATCCCCGGTACCGTTGATGACAGGACTTTCGTGGTTCATGAGCTGAATGACAAATTTAGGAATCACCGCGGCATAGGCTCCATTAGGGTTTTGCTTCCTCCCAAAGACATTGAAGTAGCGCAGACCGACACATTCCATACCGTAAGTTTTCGAAAACACATCAGCGTAAAGTTCGTTCACATATTTGGTGATGGCATACGGTGACAGCGGCCTGCCGATGACCTCCTCCACTTTTGGCAGGGAAGCAGAGTCTCCATAGGTCGAAGAACTGGCGGCATAGATAAAACGTTTCACTTTCGCATCGCGGGCTGCCACGAGCATATTAAGGAAACCGCTTACATTCACGTCATTACTTGTAACAGGATCATTGATGGACCTCGGAACCGAACCCAGCGCAGCCTGATGCAGCACATAATCCTGACCTTCGCAGGCTTTGGCACAGGTATCAGCGTCGCGGATGTCCCCTTCGATCAGGGTAAACTGCGGATGCTCCAGCAGATGCTCGATATTATGCATAAAGCCGGTTGCGAAATTATCGAGACAGGTGACCTGATCGCCTTTTTCGATGAAATATTCGCAGAGATTTGAGCCGATGAATCCGGCACCGCCGGTAATGAGTATTTTTTTCATAGTATAATGGTGAACAGAATGCCCCGTTCCAATAATGTTAACAGGCCGCAAATTTACAAAATAGAGACCAGTATGGGTGAGGTTTGTGGTAATTGTGTGAAGGAGAGGAGAGATTTTAGATTTTAGATTATAGATGCTGGAAGCTGAATATTAGATTTTTGATTTCAGAAGCCAGATGCTAAATGCTAAATGCCAGAAGCCAAACGCCAAACGCCAGAAGCCACATGCCTCACTAAACCACTAAACCACTACACCACTTAACCAGAAACCACTACACCACTTAACCAGAAACCACTACACCACTCAACCACTACCCCATTCAAGCACTCCATCACTCAACCACCCAGCGTCCTACAGTCCAAATCTCTTCCACCACTTGATTTTCTGGCGGTGTTCTTCGGAATAGTAGCCGTAGCCAATCGTAGTTCCGTAACGGGTATTCTCAGGTTTTACACTGTTGAGGACGAAGGCCATATTATCGATTCTGTTTTCGTTGCGGAAGCCGTAAGCGAAGTCGATCATATCTTTCTCGGTAAAATCTGATTTCACCACATAGAGTACAGCGTCGGCATGTTCGATGAGGTGAAGGGTATCACTCACCAGCATCACGGGCGCGGAATCGAGGATGATATAATCATAGCGTTTTTTAAGTCCGGCAAGCATGGTGTCGAATTTCTGCATGTCGAGCAGGTCATTCGGGTTCGGGGCGATTTGTCCGCCAAACATCACATCCAGATTTTCATGCAGACCTGAAGGCCTTATAAAAGCATCCGGCTCCTGATCGTCAGAGACCAGATAATCGGTGAGCCCGGTATTTTTGCCCTTAAAAAAGCGGTCGAGCTGAGGATTACGGATATCGGCCCCGATGATGAGTACGGAACTACTTCCGGCTAACGTCACCGCTGTATTCATGGAGACCGTGGTTTTACCCTCTCCTTTAATGGAGGAAGTAACGAGCACAACGCCTCCCTTTTCCTGATTTTTTGCCTTGAGAAGGAATTTAAGGTTGGAACTCAGAATCCTGAAGGATTCGGAAAACACAGAAAAATCATTGGCATGCACGAGCTCATCCGGAGTCTCCTGTACCGGGATTTCACTGATGATGGAAGCGTCCGGAAAATGCGCCAGGATATGTTCCTTCGTATGCACCTTGGTATCCAGTGTGTTTTTTGCGAAGAAGAAAACAAGAGGCAGAAGGAAGCCTGCTGCAAGTGCGCCCAGAATAATCTGCTGGTTCTGAGGCTGTACTTTGCCGGTGGTAAACGCAGGGTTTACGATTTTGGCTTTGGGAGCCGTAACCGCCAGGGTAATGGCATTCTCTTCCCTTTTCTGTAAAAGGTAGAGGTAAAGCTGTTCTTTCAGCGTCTGCTGACGGTCGATGCTTCGGAAGATCTTTTCCTGAGTCGGGTATCGGCTGATATTGCCTTTGGCGACATTGAGCTGGGCATTCGCCTGGGCGATCTGAAGCTGCAGGGTCTCGCGGCTTTCCATCAGATTCTTGCGGATGAGGTTGCGCAGGGCACCGATCTGTTTGTTCATCTCTACCACGGCCGGATTCTCTCCGGTGGCCTGCTTCAGCACGCGGTTCCGGGTGAGCACGAGTTCGTTGTACTGTGTAATTGCCGTTTCAGCACCGGAATTAAGTCCCATTCCCGAAGGAAGGAGCTGCTCACTGCTGCTGGCGGAGAGTACCGAGTTTACGACATCAAGCTGCATACTTTTCTCAACAACGGCTTTTGTATTTTCTTCGGCACTGCCTAAAGCGATACCCGCCTGCGCATCGAGGTTGGTAATCTGGTTGGAACGCTTGAAATTTTCTTTCTGTCCTTCGATGCCTGAAAGGTCTTCCGTGATGATTTCCAGTCTTTCATTGATGAAATTCTGGGTATTCTGGGCTTCCTCATTTTTATCGTTCACCCCGTCGATAAGGTACTGTTTGGTAAGTTCGTTGAGGATATCCTCTGACTTTTGGGGAACCGGACCTACCATCGAGACTTCCATCAGCATTCCTTTGTTGGGCGGAAGACTTACATTGATGCTTCCTTCCAGTCCGCCAACTACCCTTGCAAGATTCTTGAAGACCACTTTCAAAGGGACTTTATTCCTGCTGCCGGGCTTGGCATCTACCTGAATCACACCAAAAGAAACCTGTACCGGGGTTCCGAAACGGTAGATTTTACCGGAGCCGGAAAGGCGGTACGAATTATTGCCCACAGGCGTCATTTCATATGTCGCACCACTGAAACCGGAAGGATTGTTTAAACTGATGATTCTGATCTCGTAGGGAGAATTCTTATAGAGCTCAAATTCCTTGATCTTTCCTGAACTGTACACGGACACATCGAGGTTAAGATTACGCGCCACCTTCTGTAAGATGGGCTTGGAAACGATCAGCGTGGTTTCACCCTGAAGTTCATCTGAACCGCTGACCCCCATTCCGAGGTTTTTAAGATCGTTAAGGGCCGTCGTATTTTTACCCTTGGATTCGAGGAGTTTAAGGGAGGTTTTGGTATGGTACTGCGGCTCAGCATACCGCAGATAGATTTGTGCAGCGGTATAAAAAACCGCCATGCTGATGAGGAACCACGGCCATTTCCTCAGGTATTTTACAATTTCTTTCTTAATGTTAAGGGGTTTCGCCTTCTGTACGGGTCCCGAAGATTCTAAAAGTTCCATGGTTTTATTTTCGGGTTAATGAAATAATAAGCGTAACAAGTCCCAAAGCGATACCGCCGTAACGGATCCATTTGTCGGTCGCGGAATCATTGTTGACGGCCACCTGTTTGTTGCGGTCGGGCTCTACATACAGAATATCGTTCTGCTGTAAATAGTAGTAAGGGGAATTGACGATCGAGGCCTCAGAAAGATCCAAAGACACGGTTTCATCTTTTCCCGTAGCTTCGGAAGTCCGGATGAGTTTCACATTCGTGCGGTTCGCGTCGTAAGTCAGATCTCCCGCCAGCGCAATGGCCTGAAAAATATTGAGTTTTTCTGTAGGACTGGTCTTCTGTCCGGGACTTTTCACCTCTCCGAGTATACTGATGTTGAAGTTGGTGAGGGTAATGGTCACCATAGGATCTGTCAGATAGCGTTTAAGTCTGCTTTCAAGGTCTTCTTTAAGCTGCTGCTTCGTCATGCCTTTGCAGTACACCGCGCCCAGAACCGGGAAAATAATGGTCCCATCGCTGTTGACGGTATATTCACTGGGGCTGCTTCCGGTATTGCCACCCGAGGTTCCTGATGTGGTATTTCCCGTCCGGTTCATGGTTGCAATATTGAATGGTCTTACCGCAATCTCATCGAAAGCAGAAACGAGGATTTGAAGCCGGTCACCTTCCTGGAGATGAAGGCCCGCGTATTTAGCCTGTGAAACTTCCTGTTGGAAGTTATCATTGGACATATAAACGATATTCTTTTTTGGTTTACAGGAAATCAGGAAGAGCGCAATAAATAAGATATGAAATACGGCTGCGTATTTTTTCATTGTTAAATTTTAAGATTACAAAAGTAAAGATATTTTCATCAGGCTGTAATCTTGGTCAAAAACCGTGCTGTTTCTACCACCAGTTTTCGTTCAGGTAATAATTTACGCCTAAAGCGATCAGCCTGTTATAGGTATTGTTACGGTCGTTATTCGGATATACCTTGCTGAAGCCTCTGTCGTAGCGAAGAAAGGCAGACCACTGCTGGGTGATCTTCAGACCTGCCCCGAAAGATACTCCATATCCGAATTTTTCAATTTCATCGTCAAGATTTACCTTGTAATGGGTGAGATCGTATGCGGGATCAACCTTTCTGTCTTCTCGCACCAGATATTCAATCCGAGGTCCAGCGAATAAAAAAAGATCTCTTTTCATATTACCTTTATGAAAAAACCACTTCAGATAGACCTGCATGGCTAAATAGTCATGATGGAATTTCTGCAATCCATAAATATCTTTTTTTACCTCAGCATTTTCACCTTGCATACTGTATTCAACCTGTGGCACTACATAGAGCCAGGCAGAATCGAAAACATCATTCTCCACCAATGGAATCTCGGCGAAAATCCCTAATCCACCTCCGTATTTTCCTATAGATCGGTCGTGAACACCCACGATAGAGCCTCTGTGAATATTCCCTGTTATTCCGTACTTAAATGACTGAGCACTAAGGATAACGGCTACGAATAGGGCAAGGACTGTACTTATTTTTTTCATATCGGACAACATTGACTGTTTGTGTGTAACGTAATATTTGTGCAAATTAATTAAAATTATTTCAATAATGGGTATTTTTTTTAATCCCTCCGCAGATTAACTTTAGTTAAAACGCCATTTTCAGGGAAGAATTGCCTGCAAGGGATGGGAGATGGGAGATTTTGGATGATGGAAGATGGAAGATGGGTGATGGAAGAGGGAAGAGGTATGCAGGGATGGGGTGCACGATGCTGGGTGTTTCGGTAGATCTAGTGGGTTGGTGGATTAGTGGGTTAGTGGACTGGTGGAAGAATGCCGGACCGGGAAACCGGAAACTTTAACGGGCTAAACTTTGTCAAAGTTCTGTTCATGCAACATAGACACTTTGACAAACTTTGTTTGGGTTGCAGGGTGGGTTTCCCTTCAAACTTTGTCAAAGTATTGTTATGCTGTTTAAAACTTTGACAAAGTGAGTACTCGCCTACTTTGTCAAAGTTCTGTTCATGCGCATAAGCACTTTGACAAAGTTTTTTTCGGTTGCAGGATCGATAACCCCTCGAACTTTGTCAAAGTATTGTTATGCTGTTTAAAACTTTGACAAAGTAGCAAATTGATCCCATCACCACTCAAGTACTCAAGTACTCAATCATTCACCCACTCACCCACTAAACCACTAACCCACTCACTCACTAAACCACTTTATTCCCAAACCTTTGTCACGTTGTAAGCGTCTCTGCAAAGCAAGGAAACCATTGTTCCGTTTCTGGAAAAATACAGGACTTAGGTTTCGGCTAAAGCCGGATACTACCGTAATTATTAAAATGGGCTAAAGACCATTCCTATTGATATTTTGATAATAACCCAGAATACAGCCTAAAAAGAACGCTGATAACGTGGAAGGAAAACCCCGTCACCACTACAATACTCAATCCCTCAGCCACTAACCCACTCATCCACTAACCCACTCATTCACTCAACCACTCAACAGCCCTCAGAATCTCCTCATACTCAAAACCCCGCCCCAGCAGGTATTTAGTGGTCTTCGATTTCTTCTGATATTCTTTACCCGTCTGGCGGGCGTAGTACTTTTCATAGATTTTGAGGAGCGTCTTTTCATAATCCGCGTCATCGATTTCATCGAAACAGCGGTTGATGAGTTTCTCAGGTACCCCTTTAAACTTTAGGTGGTTCCGGATTTTGTTTCGTCCCCAGGATTTGATATAGAATTTCCCGCGGATATAGCTTCGGGCAAAACGCTCCTCATTGAGATAATTCTCGCGCATCAGATACAGCAGAATTTCTTCCTTCGCCTCCGGAATCAGCAGGAAGTCGCGCATCTTCTGCTCCACTTCCTGGTGACACCGGTCCTGATAGCTGCAGTAAGCGGCCATTTTCTGTTTGATTTCGAGGAAAGTGTAGGATTTGTGTTCCAAGGCTGAGGTTGAGGTTGAGGTTATTTTCCCTTGTTCTCTATAGTTTTAATGATTTTATTAAGTTCGTGAACCAAATCTTCAATTTTTGAAATAATGGCAGATGACTGCTGCTCTTCAAAATACTTTACCAAGGTTCCGTAAATAAGGTGGTTTTTTGTTGCGTTTGCTGAGCCCCGAGAAAACCTGTAAAACATTATCTTTTCCTTATCTCCACCTCTTCCAAATCCTTCAGAAATATTGGAAGAAATACTTTCGGCAGCTCTTCGGATTTGCGAAGTAAGTGCATAATCTTCTTTCTTCGGAAGCGATTTTGAAATCTCGAAAACTTCAACCGCGATATCCATCGCATGCTTCTAAACCGGCATTTGGGTAAAATCGGTGTACATAGATTGAGGTTAAGGTTAAGATTGAGGTTAAGGGTGAGGATGAGGTGAAGACTGAAGTGAATTTGGGGCATTAATGAAAGAAGCTGAACATATTACAACCTTACTTTTTAATTAAAACAAATCTCACTCAACCTAAACCTCAGCCTCAACCTAATTAATACTGAAACAAGGGCTTCTCATCCATCAGCGCATTCACTTTTTTGCGGACCTCGCTGATAACGGCGTCGTCTTTAAGGTTCATCACGACCTCATTGATGAGTCCGGCGATGGTCGCCATGTCGTTCTCCTTCAGGCCTCGCGTGGTGATGGCCGCCGTACCGAGACGGATTCCCGAAGTAGTAAATGCTGATTTATCATCAAACGGCACCATGTTTTTGTTGCAGGTGATGTCGGCTTTTACAAGGGCTTTCTCGGTTTCCTTGCCGTTGACGTTTTTATTTCGGAGGTCTACCAGCATCAGGTGATTGTCGGTTCCGCCACTCACGATATCGAAGCCGTTATCCTTCATGGCTTTGGCTAAAGCGCGGGAGTTGGCCACGACCTGTTTTGCGTAGATTTCGAATTTCGTGTCGATGGCTTCGGCGAAAGCCACAGCTTTTGCGGCGATGACATGCTCGAGCGGACCGCCCTGAATTCCCGGAAACACAGAACTGTCGAGCACCGCGCTCATGAGTTTGGTTTCGCCTTTCGGCGTTTTGTGGCCGTAGGTATTTTCAAAATCTTTCCCCATCATGATCAGTCCGCCTCTCGGACCTCTTAACGTTTTATGGGTGGTGGTGGTCACGACATGGCAGTGTTCAAAAGGCGAACTTAGGAGTCCCTTCGCGATTAAACCTGCAGGATGCGCGATATCTGCCCAAAGCGTAGCGCCCACTTCGTCTGCCACTTCACGGAATTTCTTAAAGTCGATATCTCTGGAATACGCAGAATAACCCGCGATCATCATTTTAGGTTTTACTTCCAGCGCTTTCTGGCGCATTGCTTCGTAATCGATCAATCCGCTTTCACGGTCTACCCCGTAGAAGTTGGCATTGTACTGAATCCCTGAAAAGTTTACGAAAGACCCGTGGGTCAAATGTCCGCCCATGGAAAGATCGAGGCCCAGGATTTTATCGCCCGGCTTAAGGACCGACAAGTAAATCGCGGCATTAGCCTGAGAACCTGAGTGAGGCTGAACATTCGCATATTCCACGCCGAAAAGCTCTTTGGCACGTTCAATGGCCAGGCTTTCCACTTCGTCCACCACTTCGCAGCCGCCGTAGTATCTTCTGCCGGGATAACCTTCCGCATATTTATTCGTGAGCACGCTGCCCATGGCTTTCATCACGTGATCTGAAACGAAGTTTTCTGAAGCGATCAGTTCAATTCCGTGGGTTTGTCTTTGTCTTTCCTGTTCGATGAGGTCGAAAATTGGATCCATATTTCTGAGTTATTATTGATAAACGATTATTAAGAATCCAAAAATACGGAAATTTTTCGGTAAGAATTTGGGACAGTTCAGAGAAAGTTGAGGACTTTGTTGAAGGTGAGGCTAAGGTTGAGGCTAAGGTTGAGAATAAGAATAAGAATAAGAATAAGAATAAGAATGAGGATGTGGATGGATTGAGGGTGGAGTTAAGGATGAAAGTGTGGACAAGGAATAGCAATGAGCTTTGGACGTTGCCAGTCAAACGCTGTCAAAGCATTGTTATGGTCGCTTACTTTGTCAAAGTTCTGTTTATGCGCGTAAGTACTTGACAAAATTTGCAGGGTCGGTTGCCCTTTGAATTTTATCAAAGTAGTGTTATGCTGTTTAAAACTTTGACAAAGTAGCTCGTGCATGAGCAGCCTGATAAGGTTTAAAGCGTCTTCCTCCGTCGGATAAAGGACACCGTGACGGTAATCCTATTGAAATTCAGCAGAAAAACCTACTTTTACCTGAAATAATGATTATGAAAAATCTTCTTTTTGTATTCCTCATGTTTTCAGGAATCGCCATCAGTTCCCAAACGACCAAACAGAATACTCAGGTCGTAGAAGCAGCCTGCGGACAGTGCCAGTTTAAAATGAAGGGCAAAAAAGGCTGCGATCTGGCCGTAAAAATCGACGGAAAATCTTATTTTGTGGAAGGGACAAATATCGATGACCATGGCGATGCCCATGCTAAAGAAGGCTTCTGTAACTCCATCCGTAAAGCTGAAGTCACCGGCAGGGTGAAAGGTGATACATTTGTTGCCACTTCCTTTAAACTGTTGCCTGCGCAGAAAAAGTGAGATTGCTGGGTGCTGGGTGTTTGAGTGGTATGGTGGTTTAGTAGTGTAGTGGTATAGTAATGCAGTTATCGGTAAACCATTAACTCAATCACTCTTCCACTAGTCCACTTCTCATCTCAGTGTCACCATCACACTGCCTCTCTGATGGTAGAAAAAATCATGATCGTCGAACTCCAGGTTGGTTTGTCCGGTGAGGTAATCGTGTACCATGCGCTGTAAGACGCCGTCGCCGATGCCATGGATGATTTCGAGTTTCTTAAGGTTGTTTTTGCGGCAGAAGCCGATGGTTTCCTCCAGTTTTTCTTTCTGGATGAAAATTCTTTCAAACGCGTTATAATCCGAAGGGTTTTTCACCAGGTTTTCGAAATGTAAATCGAGTACCATATGCTTTCTGTTGTGTTTTTTAGAGCGCGGTGCGGAGATCTCCTTTTTGAGGACGGTGGGCACCTGCCCGTAAATTTCAGGATCCTGCAGCACGAGTTTTTCTTTCTTTTCCTGGTGCGTAAAGCCGTGTTCATCCTTAAAAACCACCACTTCACCTTTTACAGAAATAATAGTGCCTTTAAGATTGTCATCGATGAGTGATATTTTATCGCCGGTTTTCATGAAATCGCTGTAGAATACAAAAATAGGAATTTCTTACTTGTAACTTTTGACTGTGGAGGCACTTTGACAAAGTTTTTTTGGTTGCAGGGTCGGTTTCCCTTCGAACTTTGTCAAAGTAGTGTTATGATATTTAAAACTTTGACAAAGCCCGGCATACCAAACTGACCATTCCTGTTTTCAGCAGGCGATAATGTTTGCGGCGCGGACTACTATTTTTTTATTAAATTTGCTCACGACAAAAAATTATGCAGAAACTTTCGCTACTTTTCACCAAAGACGGTTTACAGTACCAGATTTCTAAAAACAAAACCGTTTTAGAGGAACATTCTTATTTTGCTGACGAAGAAAATCCGACAGCAACCGTCTCCCAAAAACTGGATGAAATTCTTGCGAAAAAAAACTTCAGCGAAATCGCTGTGGTTTCGGCACTGAACCACTTCACCGTAATGCCCGAAGGATTTCCGGAACATGAGCTGGGCTATGATTTAATATCGTTCAACGCGCCTGTGGATCGGGAACACGAGGAGCTGATGCTTTCGGTGAACAAAAAACAGGGCGTTCAGTTTTATTATACTTTTCCCCGGAACCATTATCAGTCCATTAAAAAGCTGAACCTGCCGGCGAAATTTAACTTCTCGGGCGAAAAATTCCTCCAGTCGCTGAATCTCAGAAATCAGAAAGAAATCCACATCAATCTCTACCATCACCAGTGCGAGTTTTTCGCTTTCGACCGTAAGAAAATGGTGCTGTACAATAATCTGGATGTGAATTCGGAAGTCGATTTTCTTTATTTCATTATGTTTACTTTAAGTAAAATCGGTTTCGGCATCAGTGAAACCCACTTTTTCGTGTACGGCGAAACGACTGAAAACGAAACTTTTATCACCGAACTCCGCAAATTTGTAAAAAACCTGAAGATTGTGTTTGATAATATTCCGAAGCGGAATTTTGTAATGAATGGATAATATTGGCTGGATGTGCGGTGATGGATGCGGGATGTACGAAAAATTTCCCGCCCAAATAAATCCTTTAAAATACTGAATCACATCATCGCTTTTAGAAATAAACTTGATTAAACACCCATCATCAAACATCCATCATCCATCCATCATCCATCACCCATCACCCATCACCCAACCCCCATCATTATGTACAGAATTATCTCCGGAAAATGGAAATCCAAAAGAATCGCCGCTCCCAAAAATTTTGAAGTAAGACCGACCACCGATTTTGCGAAGGAAGCGCTCTTCAGCATTATTGAAAACCGTTACAATCTGGACGTGGCGTCAAGTTCTGTGCTTGATCTGTTTGCCGGAATCGGCTCTATTTCCCTGGAGTTCGCTTCGAGGGGATGCAATGATGTAAATTCCGTGGAAATGAACGCCAAACATTCAGGATTTATTCATACCACCGCTGGAGAATTGGAAATGGGAATGCAGGTGAAGGTTCACCGCGGCGACGTTTTCGAATTTCTGAAGAAAAACAGAAACCGCAAATCGTATGAAATCGTTGTGGCCGACCCGCCTTTCGACATGGAAGAAAAGAAATATGACGAACTGATTTCGCTGGTTCTGAACAACAACTATGTGAAGGAAAACGGTGTTTTCATCCTCGAACACCAAAGCCGCATGAAACTTCAGCACCCGAATTTACTCGACACCCGAAAATATGGGAATGTAAGTTTCTCTTTCTTTAAACCGAATGAGGCAGAGGATAAGGTTGAGGATAACGATAGAGATTAAGGTTAAGACAAGCAATTTCTTTTCAGATTTTAACCTCAAAAGTGACAAAAGTTTCTGCTTTTTAAGCTGTTCAAAAGTCCAAAAAAGGTGGGCGCATCATAACGACGCATATCATCTCCGTAGAACTGCCGACTTCACAATTACCACTTCCAACTCCGTACTTCCGACTTCCAACTTCCAGCTAAGGGTGTTTACCGCAAAAGTGACAAAAGTATCTGCCGTTTAAGCCGTTCAAAAGTCCAAAAAAGCTGGGCGCATCACGGTGCATAAAACCTCCGTAGGACTTCAAACATCCAACATCTAACACCGCGCATCTGGCATCCAACATCCAACCGAAATCTGCGGCATCACCGAAGTCTGCGGGAAATAATATTTCCAAAATTCCCTAACTTCCGACTTCAAACTTCCAGCTTCCAACTTCCGACTTCCAACATCCAGCTAAGGGTGTTTACCGCAAAAGTGACAAAAGTTCCTTCCTTTTAAGCTGTTCAAAAGTCCAAAAAAGGTGGGCGCATCATAACGACGCATATCATCTCCGTAGAACTGCCGACTTCACACTTCCCACTTCCAACTCCGTACTTCCGACTTCCGACTTCCAGCTAAGGATGTTTACCTCAAAAGTGACAAAAGTTTCTGCTTTTTAAGCTGTTCAAAAGTCCAAAAAAGGTGGGCGCATCATAACGACGCATATCATCTCCGTAGAACTGCCGACTTCACACTTCCCACTTCCAACTCCGTACTTCCGACTTCCAACTTGCAGCTAAGGATGTTTACCGCAAAAGTGACAAAAGTATCTGCCTTTTAAGCTGTTCAAAAGTCCAAAAAAGGTGGATGCTTCATGACGGCGCATAAAACCTCCGTAGGACTTCAAACATCCAACATCTAACACCCCGCATCTGGCATCCAGCATCCAAACGAAATCTGCGGCATCACCGAAATCTGCGGGAAATAATATTTATAAAATTTCCTAACTTCCGACTTAAAACTTCAAGCTTCCAACTTCAAAGCACCTTCAGTTCCAGATTAATGGAGTTCCCAAAGAATTTCTTTGAAATCTTCTCGAAATTTTTCGTGAGATCCGAGAGATAAAACTGGTATTTCGGTTCCGGATTTCGGTCATTCAGCAGATGGTGTTTTTCAAGAATTATTTTCAGCTGGTTTGCGACAATACTCGGCGAATCGATGACACGCACTCGGTTTCCATAATACTGGCGGATTTCATCGATCAGCAGCGGATAATGCGTACAGCCCAGTATCAGCGTCTCAATATTCTTCAGCTTGCTGTTGCTGAGGTAATTATAGATGATGGAATGCGTAATCGGATGGTTTTTAAAACCTTCTTCTATCGCGGGTACCAAAAGTGGCGTCGCGAGTTCGTCAACCTTGATAAATTTGTTGTGCCTGCGGATGGATTTTTTATAAAGTCCTGAATTTACCGTGGCTTTCGTTGCAATGACGCCCACATTGTTGTGAATTTCATACGCAACTTTTTCGGCTACAGGATTGATGACATCGATGACCGGAACTTTGCCGTCCACGAGCTCCAAAACTTCTGTGAGCGCATTAGCCGTGGCAGAATTACAGGCAATGACGATGGCTTTACAGTTTTTCTCGAGCAGGAAACTCGTGATTTTGGTGGAATAACCTACGATGGCTTCCCTGGATTTTTCGCCGTACGGGAGATGCTTGGTATCGCCAAAATAAATGAGATCCTCGTGAGGTAATAATCTTTTAATCTCTTTAGCCACCGTTAAACCTCCCACACCGGAATCGAAAATCCCGATAGGCTGCTTGCCGGAAAGGTGACTGAAATCCTGTTGTTTCTTTTTCAAAGGGAAAGAAGTTTTTGCAAAAATAAGAAAAATGCGGGATGCGGGGTGTTGAATGCCGGATGTTTCTTAAAGGATTTTTAATGAGGATTCAGTATTGCCTACCCCCGATGGCGGTGATTACCATGCTTTCCGTAACCGTGAATCTTCAAAAAACTCACACAGATTACACGGATTGCGCTGATTTCCGGTTGCGGTGATATCATTCTAAGTGTCCTCTGTGGAAATCTCTGTGCGCTCTGTGGTAAAAAAAGATCCGAAGCAATACCATCCGCCATCAATTAATCCTTTAATTTCCAATCATTCTTAGTGCGCTTCGTGAAATCTTAGTGCGCTTTGTGGTAAAAAGATCATACCTCTTTACCTGACGCCCAACATCACTTAATTCACCATAAACAAATCGGACGCAATTCCATCCGCCATAAACCAATGCTTTTCCGGAATTTTCAGGTGACTGTTTTCGATGATTAAAATACCTTCTTCCAGTTTGAACTGAATTTCTTTATGAAGATGCGCCAGAACCTGTTCACTGAATCTTTCATTCAAAACCTTCAGGTCAACGCCCCAAACTGTTCTTAACCCAATCATAATCATTTCATTGAACTGATCGGCTTCCGATAAAATCTCGGTTTCCTTCGGAACTTTGTTCTGAACCAGCGAGTCGATGTAAAGTTTATTGTTGGCGATATTCCAGCTCCTTTCATTACTGCCGTTGTAGGAATGCGCAGATGGACCAATGCCCAGGTATTCATGGGATTTCCAGTAGGCGGAATTGTGCTTGGAATGAAAGCCTGGTTTCCCGAAATTGGAGATTTCATAATGATCGAAACCGTGATCTTTCAGGAATTCCGACATATAATAAAATTCGCGGTTCTGTTCCGCTTCTTTCGGTGCGGGAATCTTATGCTGTTTAATCCACTGGTTGAGGGCGGTTTTCGGTTCTACGGTTAACGCATAAGACGAGACGTGAGGCACCTGAAGTGCAATGGTTTTGTTGAGATTTTCTTTCCAGATTTCAAAATTCGAGGTCGGTGACCCGTAAATAAGGTCAATACTGATATTTTCGAAACCGAAATCCTGCGCGCGCTTGATGGAAGATTCCGCTTCTCCGGCGTTATGGGCACGGTTCATGAGCATGAGATCTTCATTAAAGAAACTTTGGGTACCTATCGACAGGCGGTTGATTTCAGTTTGTGCAAGTTCCTTTAAAAATGGCTGATCCAGATCGTCGGGATTGGCTTCGAGGGTAATTTCGATGTCCTCATTAAAGCTGAAATATTTCAGAACCTCATCAATGATTGATTTCAGTTCATCGACTTTCAGAATGGAAGGAGTTCCGCCACCAAAATAAAGGGATTTCAGGTTTTTGTCCTGGGGTTCATCTTTGCGCAGAAAGACTTCCTTTTTCAAGGCAGCCACCATCTCTTCCTTAAAATTTAAAGAAGTGGAAAAATGAAAGTTGCAGTAACTGCATTTCTGCTTGCAGAAAGGAATATGTAAATAGATCATGATTCAAAAACGTTATACAGTAAACTGATTAACATTCCACAAACAAATCCAGAAATATGAGCTGCATTGTCTGAATTGGAAATTAAACCAAAAAAGATATTAATCACGAAATAAGCAAAAATCACCAGTAAAACAATTTTATTTTCTTTAAAATTGTTGCGCAGAAGAAGAGCCATCGCAAAAGATCCTATCAATCCGAAAATGGCACCTGAAGCTCCTACCAATATCACATTTCCGTCATGCCAGATCAATGAAGAAATGCCTGCGATAATGCCGCTTACAAAGTAAATAATGGCAAATCTGGCTATACCAAATATATTTTCGCAGAAAAAACCGGCAATCCCCAGGACCATTAAGTTCATCAATAAGTGCATGATACCGCCGTGCAAAAACATACTGCTGATAAAGCGCCAGTATTCGCCATTGGAAATTTGAGAACTCAAAGCTCCGAATCTGATTAAATCCTCAGTCTGCGGGTAAAAAGGATTGACTCCAAACAGCGACAGAATAATAAATACCAGAAGATTCAGATCGATAAGTATAGGAGTTATAAAGTATCCCTTTTTGGGAACAAACAGTTGAAGAAAAAAGTTAAAATCATCTTCTTCATCTTTAGCCTTTACTGGCTGATCACGATAATTGGGGAAAATTAATGCGAATAAAATAACCAGAATGCCAATCCCAAGTATATAAAAAAACCAGGAAAGCACACTTCCTCCATCATCATTGAATTTCCCGTTAGAGGGAGATAAAAATATTACTTCCCTGTTTTGGGGATTATCCACAACGTTTAAAATCAAACGCTCATAGATCTCCTTTTTGTCTGAATTGGGAACTTTAATAAAATATGTATTGTTGTAAAAATTGAAATGCGCTAAATCATAATAGCATTTTTCTCTGAAGTTCTTATACTCAATTCGTTTTTCTTCGTCAGAAAGCCTGTTGCTTATTGTTTTTGAGAAGTGATTGGCAAACCAAACTTGGGGCGGATCATTTTTTGGCTCTTCCAAACTGTCTTTTAATATCGCAGCTACGAAATAGAAATGAAAATTTAAATCATTGCCATACTTCCCTGTAACATCCCTTGTAAATTGTGAAGAGAGATAAGCATCATCGACGAAGTAGGAGTTAATTTTTATTCTGTTTACATTTTTATCTGAGCTTATTTGATGAATATCTGGAATTGTTTGGTTTTGAGAAAATTTTATTTTGTAATAAAATTGAGAACTCACTAAAGCCGCACATAATGCAATCCCAAAAATCACGAAATAAATAAAATTGTCTTTGTCTGGATTAGCATGCCGAAGAACTCCAATTCGCTTCCTCATTAAAATCAGTGAAATAACCGATAGAATCATTGGCAGATACAAATCCCAGACTTCTTCTTTAAAATCTAAAATCTGAAATTTAAAATCTAACAAGTAGCGTGAAATTCCTAATAGACTTACGCATAAAAAAACTGCCAACAGAAACATTGGCAGAATATGATATACCTTTTTTAAATAATGCTGCATTATCAGTATCGGTACCCTCTGGTATTGATAAAGTTTTCGATATTATACCCTACGCTCAGCATAAAACTGCTGCCTGCGTACTGCTGAATGTCTGAAAGACCGAAATTATAACTCGCGCCAAAAAAGAAATTGTTTACGGTCGCCTTCAGGATAGGCGAAATTCCAAGATTCTGGTTGCCGAATCTGTTTCTTGAAGTTCTGAAACTCGCTCCGGCCGAAAAAGAACTTTCGTCACCCAATACTGTAGCCATCAGGTTAAAATCTGTTATTCTGGAGGAATTGGTGCTGAAATTCATCAGAACCGATGGCGAAACATAAAACTGATCACCCAGGTAATAATCATACCCCGCATTCAGAATAATCTTGGTCGGTTCCGGCTCGATACCGTTGACGATTGGGATATCATTGGTCAGCGCAATGTCATTTACGGAAATACCGGCAAATAAGTTACGGTAGGTTACGGCCATTCCCAGATTGGCATACACGAGAAACAGACTGTTGGTATCCGAAGCCAGCGTAGGATCTCCCGGATCCTGAGGATTCAGTTTCGCGAGATCGATATTCATGTTGTAGAAATTCACGTTTGTTCCAAAGGAAAACTGGCTTTTCCTTTCGCCATCGTCGTCAATCGGAATAAAATAAGAAGCTCCGGCCCCAATTCCGTTGGAAGAAACCGGCCCGTTCTGGTCGCGGAAAAACGAAAGTCCCGCCCCTACCCGGTCGAAAACATTGGCATGAAGCCCAATCGACTGTACATTGGGCGACTCGGCGAACTGCGAAAACTGTTTCTGGTAATTTAAATTCAACACCACATCGTCTGTTTTACCGTAAAGTGCAGGATTAAACAGGAAATCACCGTCGAGCAGATACTGCTGATAATACGGAAGTGTTTCCTGGCCTTTGTAGTGTACAAAAAACAGTAAAACAGAAAATAAGGCATAAATTTTTCTCATAATGGCGGAGTGAAATTTAAACAAATATAAAAAACTTTTCGGGTTATCCGCGTTCCAGATAATTTCTCCATTTTTTCATGGCTTCCTCCATATCTGCGGGCATGGGACTTTCGAAATACATCTCTTTTTTGGTAACGGGATGGATGAAGCCCAGCGTATGGGCATGAAGGGCGTGGCGGGGCAGCACCTCAAAAACATTTTTTACAAACTGTTTGTATTTCGGCAGGTTAATTCCTTTCAAGATCACATTGCCTTCGTACCTTTCATCATTAAAAAGCGTGTGCCCGATATGTTTGAAGTGGGCGCGGATTTGGTGCGTTCTTCCGGTTTCCAGTTTACATTCCACCCAGGTCATGTATTTAAACCTTTCGATGACTTTGTAGTGCGTAACGGCATGTTTACCGAAACTTCCGTCCGGGAAAACCGCCATCTGCATCCGGTTTTTCAGGTGTCTGCCGATATTTCCCGTAATCGTTCCTTCATCGTCGGGCATATTTCCCCACACGAAAGCCCAGTAGAGTCTTTTGGTGGTTCGGTCGAAAAACTGTTTGGCCAGGAAACTCAGCGCATATTCATTTTTGGCAATGACCAAAAGTCCGGAAGTATCTTTGTCGATCCTGTGCACGAGTCCTACCCTGTCGAGATCAGATTTCTCACCGTTTTTTTCGAAATGATAGGCCAGGGCGTTCACCAGCGTTCCGGTATAATTGCCGTGACCCGGATGTACCACCATGCCGGGATCCTTGTCTACCACCACCAAATCATCATCTTCATACACGATGTTGATAGGGATATCCTGAGGGATGATTATATTTTCGCGCGGCGGATGGGCCAGCAGCACGGATATTTCGTCGCCGGGTTTTACGCGGTAGTTCTGCTTTACGGGTTTACCGTTCACCACCACATTGCCTGCGCGGCAGGTTTGCGAAATCTTGTTCCGGGAAGAGTTCTGCCGGAAGATGAACAGAAACTTGTCGATGCGCAGCGGCTCTTGGTTTCGGTCAACTTTAATGTTGAGGTGCTCGTAGAGTCCTGCCGATTCGGCATCATCAGCTTCTCCGGATTCGCGGCCGGGTAAGTCTTCTTCTAAAAATTCGTCGGTTTCGTCGGACATAGATTAAAAAAAGCTTCAACTTTCCGCTGAAGCTTTAGGTGATTATTAAATAAGTATTATTCTACTATTACTTTTTTGGCTTTCGGCTTTTCTGCAGGTTTTGCGGGGGTTGCAGGTGCCGTAGTTTTCGGTTTGCTGTCGGCCCCGGATTTGGGCGTCTCAGATTTAGGGGTCTCCGCCTTTGGGGTTTCGGCTTTTTGCGTTTCACGCGTCGGGGTTTCCGGTCGCGGCTCTACGGTTCTCGGTGCAGGTTCCCGGTAAACCGGTGGATCCACAAACTCCGGAAGCGGCTCTACATCCTGAAGTTTAATTCTGTAAATCGCATTGAGCTCGCTTATTTTTCCGCCCATTTCCGCAGGGGTCTTTTTACTCGACCAGATATCAATCTGCATTCCCTGATCGCGGACATCAAACGGTGCCGGATCCTGATAATATACAATATCCGATTCGTCCTGCTTGCCGTCTTCACTTTCCACAAGACCTACTTCGAAAAGATTCTGTTTGATGATGGCTTTCGCTTCCTGTACGGTTAATCCCACTAGATTGGGAACGGTAATATTTCTTTTGGGGCCTGCGCCAATGACCAGATCAATGGTTGAAAAACGTGGCAGCAGCGTTTCCGGCTTCAGCACTGTTCCATTATACAGCATCCTGAGCACGGCGTCGCGCTGAATACTGGGCTCGTAAATGGTATCGCCAACCTTCAGCCCTACCTGTTCCAGCTGCCGGAAGGCCAAACCTTTGTACCTGTCCAGAACATCAGGAACCGAGACCTGTGCGTAGGTTCTCGGGTTTACTTTAAGGATAATAGTCCTGCCGTCTTTCACACGGGAACCCGGTGACGGATAAATCTGTAAAACCTGAAAAGGGCGGTATTTGGGATCGTATTTGAAACTGTCAACCTCATAATCCAGTCCGGAATCATCGAGGATTTTTATGGCATCATGTACGGATCTGTTCATCACATTGGGTACTGCGATCTCCTTGCCGTGATTCGTATGAAGCTCCAGCCACCGGAATGTTAACCAAACCAATCCTGTGAAAACCACAGCTGCCAAAATGATATTAACCAGGACTTTCCAGTGGAAAAGCGATTTAAGCATATTTCTAAATCTTTAAATATAGTTGCAAATATATAAAATAATCTTTTTCGTAAATGAGAGAAACTTATTGCTCCGGTTTTTAATGTTCAAAAGTTTTGAAATATTTATCTTTGCAGACTAAAGCAAATCCATGATTTTATCCATGACCGGCTTCGGAAGAAGCGAAGGAGTGTTCGAAGGAAAAAAAATTACTGTCGATATCAAGTCGCTCAACAGCAAATCATTCGACCTGAATATAAAAATGCCCCTGCGGTATAAAGAAAAAGAATTCGAACTGCGGAAAGTCCTCAACGACAATATCCTGCGCGGTAAGGTAGACTGCTACATCAATCTCGAAGCGCTGGACGATTCCGGTGATGTGAGCGTAAACCATGAGCTGGTGAAAGCCTACATGGATGATCTGAAGAAAATTGCCGCCGACGGACCCGATTTCGAATACCTGAAAATGGCCATCAGAATGCCCGATGCCATCTCTACCCGCCCCGACGAACTGAATGAAAATGAATGGATCTTCCTGAGCGGCCTCATGAAAGAAGCCCTGGCAAAATTCGACAGTTTCCGCAAAACCGAGGGCAATAACCTCCACGAAGAGCTGAAACGCAACATCCACAATATTGAAAATTACCTATCGCAGGTGACGCCTTACGAAAGCATCCGCCTGGAAACCATCAAAGAAAAATACCGGAGCACCCTGAATGAATTCGACAATATTGATGAAACAAGATTTTATCAGGAAATGGCTTATTTCACTGAAAAACTCGACATTTCTGAAGAAAAGGTCCGCCTTGCCCAACACCTGAAATATTATAACGAGGTGATGAAAAACGAAGAGTTCAACGGAAAGAAACTCGGCTTCATCTCCCAGGAAATCGGCCGCGAAATCAATACGTTAGGCTCAAAAGCCAACCACGCAGAAATCCAGAAACTCGTGGTGATGATGAAAGACGACCTGGAGAAAATCAAGGAGCAGACGCTGAATGTTCTGTAAAAAGAGCCAAGGAAAAAGGACAAAGAGCCTAAAGCAGGAATCCACTAACCATTATGCATTAGCCAAATATGAACAAAGTCATCATCTTTTCAGCCCCTTCCGGAAGCGGCAAAACCACTTTGGTAAAACACTGTCTACAGCAATTTCCGCAATTGCAGTTTTCCGTTTCAGCGACTACCAGAGCTTTGAGAGGTGAAGAAATTCACGGGAAAGACTATTTTTTCCTTTCGGTAGAAGCATTTAAGAAACTGATTTCAGAAAATGCTTTCGTGGAATATGAAGAAGTGTACCACGATAAATTCTATGGAACCCTGAAATCGGAGGTCGAAAGAATCTGGCAAAGCGGCAAAACCGTAATTTTCGATGTGGATGTAAAAGGCGGGATCGCCCTAAAAAAATATTTCGGCGACAAAGCCCTCTCGGTTTTCATTATGCCTCCGTCCATTGAAGAGCTGGAGCGAAGACTGGTTTCACGCGCCACCGATGATCCGGAAACCATCAAAACCAGAGTCGCTAAAGCTTCTGAAGAAATGACGTATAAAGACCAGTTCGATGCAATCATCGTCAATAACGATCTTGACGAAGCGAAAAATACAACAGAAAATATCATGAAAAACTTCCTTCATTCATGAAAATTGCCATTATCGGCTGCGGATGGTTAGGCAAAAGGTTGGCGAAACATCTTACCGGCCGGAATCATCACGTCATCGTGACGACTACTTCTCCTGAAAAAGTTGAGGAGTTGAAGGAAGTTGCGGCAGAAGTTCATGTGCTCGATTTCAGTAAAGATTTTGACGCAGATTTCCTGAATTCTGCCGAAGTTGCTATTTTCAGCATGCCTGTTTCCCGCCATTCATGGTTTGAAGGTTTTAAAAAATTGGGAACTCAGTTCAGAAAATCCCTGTTTTTCAGCTCTACCGGAATTTACCCTCAGCAAAACGGAATCTTTACCGAAGAACATCGTGAAAATCTTCGCGGAGATCTTCTGGCTTCAGAGCAATTGGTTAAAACCAAATATCCTGAAACCATTATTCTGCGTTTGGGTGGTTTGATGGGTGACGAAAGATCCCTGAAGAATTTTTATGCAGACAGACAACCGCCTGAGCCCGAAAAAAAAGTAAATTACATCCATTACGGAGATATTTCAGCAATGGTAGAACTTTTGCTCTCTGCAGACCATCACAATAAACTTTATAATATCGTTGCACCGGAACATCCTACGGTTCTTGAGGTATTAAACGGTGATAAAGAAGCAGGCAAATCCAGTATAAATGAAGACGGCGACCGAATCATCTCGTCTAATCTTTTCATTAAAGAATTTAATTATAAATTTATACATCCGAATCCTAAATATTTTTAATCATGAGTACAGCGAATTTAGATAAAGCAAAATCGAATCTTCCGGTAAGGGGATTCTTAAAAATAGATGATCTTGTAATTCCTCAGGGCGAAGAACTGGTACAGGCCATTTTGGATCTTAAAAAGGAAAAAAATGCAGTAATCCTTGCACATTATTACCAGCCGCCAGCCATTCAGGATATCGCAGATTTCCTGGGAGATTCCCTTCAGTTGGCACGTCAGGCAAAGGAAACCGATGCCGACATGATCGCGTTCTGTGGGGTACATTTCATGGCCGAAGCTGCCAAAATCCTGAATCCTACAAAAAAAGTAGTCCTTCCGGATACCCAGGCAGGCTGCTCACTGGCCGACGGCTGCAGCGGTGAAGGTCTCCGGGCCATGCGCGCAAAACATCCCAATGCGCTTATCGCCACCTACATCAACTGTAACGCGGAGACGAAAGCAGAATCTGATATTATTGTAACCAGCTCCAATGCGGAAACCATTATTAAATCACTGCCCGAAGACCGCCCGATCATCTTCGCACCCGATAAAAACCTTGGTGCTTATTTAGCAAAAAAAACCGGCCGCGAAATGATTCTGTGGGACGGAAGCTGCATCGTACACGAAGCCTTCTCCATGGAAAGAATCGCAAAACAGTTGGCAGAACATCCCGATGCCAAACTGATTGCGCATCCTGAAAGCGAATCTGCTGTCCTCGATCTTGCGCATTTTGTGGGCTCCACCTCAGCATTACTCAATTACGTGGAAAAAGATGACTGCCAGAGATTCATCGTGGCGACTGAAGAAGGAATTCTGCACGAGATGAAAAAACGTGCACCACATAAAGAACTGATTCCTGCTTTGGTTTTTGATGAAAGCTGCAACTGTTCGGAATGTTTTTACATGAAGAGAAACACGATGGAAAAACTGTACCTCTGCATGAAATACGAGTTGCCCGAGATTTTAATTGATGAGGAACTTCGCCTGAAAGCCCTGAAACCCATCGAAGCCATGCTTGAACTGAGCAAGACGATAAAATAATAAATTAAAAGCGTTGTTAGGGCTCAGAGCCCTAACAGCGCTATGTGTAAAATATGACTTCAAAAATCATTTTCGATAACTTAAAAATCTACGCCTATCATGGCGTTCTTCCCGAAGAAACCATTATCGGAACCTATTTCATCCTGAATGTTGAAATTCACGCTGATGTTTGGAAAGCGACGGAAACTGATGATCTGCACGACACCATCAACTATGCAGAAATCAATGCGTTGATTCATGAGGAAATGAAAATTCCGTCGCAGCTGATGGAACATGTCTGTGGCAGGATCATGCGGAAAATTAAAGACACCTTCCCGCAGATCACCTTTCTTTCATTAAAAATGACGAAAACAAATCCGCCAATGCAGGGGGAAATGGACGGTGTATCGGTGTATTTTGAAAAGAAATTCTAAGGGGAATTAAATCAGATTTAAGAAAACATGAATAGCAGCGGGCTTCAGCCCGCTTATCTTTTGTCCCAACGCGTGGGCTTTAGATAAAACATAAATCCTAAAAATCTGCGACCTTTATCAGATTGGCGGAAGTTCCTGCAGCCTTGATCCCAAAATATTTTCAGTAAATTTGTGCGGCCACAAAATTTTTCAGGCCCGTACCATCTCAAATAAAGACAACATTCAATGAAATATATTGTACTTTCATTAATCTCTGCCATGCTCCTCAGCATTTCGTGGCCCACCTACGGAATCCCGTTCTTCATCTTTGTCGCCCTCGTTCCTCTGCTGATGATGGAACACGACATTTCGAAATTTTCGGGAATCAAAAACAAAGGCAGTCTTGTTTTCGGACTTTCCTATATCTGCTTTCTGATCTGGAACATCGTAACCACAGGCTGGCTCTACGGGTCGAAGAATCCAGACGGAACCCACTCGCTTTTTGCAGTCGCTGTTCCTGTCATCCTCAATTCGCTGTTCTACTCCTTCATCTTTCAGCTCTATCACTGGTACAAAAATGCGCAGGGCACCTATTGGGGGCTTACTTTTTTTGTCGCCATCTGGATGTGTTTCGAGAAATTTCACCTCAGCTGGGAACTGACCTGGCCGTGGCTGAATTTGGGCAATGTGTTCGCAGATTACCCGAAAATCATTCAGTGGTACGATACACTGGGCGCTACGGGTGGAAGTTTCTGGATTTTACTCATCAATGTGTATGCTTTCTATACGCTAAGAATCTGGGAAGCCGGCCGCAAAAGAAAATCTTTAATCATCAATTCCGCGGTTTTAGTCATTGGCATCGCCGTTCCGATGCTGATTTCTTTGGTGAAGTACAATAATTTCGATGAAAAACCAATCGAGTCCGTGAATGTACTCATGCTGCAGCCCGAACTTGATCCTTACACCGAAAAATATTCGAAAGACAGTTTAACCATTCTGAATGATTTACTCACGCTGGCGGAAACAAATTCCAAGGGACAGATCGATTATTACATCGGTCCGGAAACCTCAATTCCCGGCTTTGGTTCCATTTCTGAAAACGGTTTTGAGCAGAGCATGCTTTTGAATACGGTAAAAGGTTTTCTTGCCCAACATCCAAAATCGGTGTTTGCGACAGGCATTTCATCTCACCGTTTTTATACCGATGAAAATGAAAAATCTGAAACCGCTTACCAAACTTCACAGGGTATGTATGTTGACAGCTATAATTCTGCCGTTCAGATTATTCCGAATCAGAAAGTAGAAGTTTACCACAAAGGGAAACTGGTTCCCGGCGTTGAAATTTTCCCATATATCAACGTACTGAAACCGCTTTTAGGCGATGCCATGCTGAATCTTGGCGGCACCACGGCTTCTTTAGGAATTGATAAAGAGAGAATCGCATTCACCAACCCTTACAATCCCGGAAAACTGGCTCCAATCATCTGTTATGAAAGTATTTATGGAGAATTCGTAACGGATTATGTAAAAAAAGGTGCCAACTTTCTGGCCATCATGACCAACGATTCCTGGTGGGGCGTTACCCAGGGCCACCAGCAGCTCATGGCGTATGCGAGACTGCGCGCGATTGAAACCCGCCGCGAAATCGCCCGTTCCGCAAACAGTGGAATTTCTGCCCACATTAATGCCAGAGGAGATGTACTGGCTGATACGCTGTACGGCGACAAAACGACGCTCTTCGCCAAAATTAATCTTTATGACGGCATGACTTTTTACAGCAGAGCCGGCGACTTGCTGTCAAGAATTTCTGTTTTTGTCTTGGGATTTCTCGTTTTTTACACGCTGATTAAGAAATTCCAGAACAGGAAGAAAGGTTAAAGTTAGGTTAAGAATTTTTCCTGAAATTGTAATGGTTCATCAGAATCCGGATTTCGTTGAATTCAAAATCATTTGGCAGGATTTTCTTCCAGTCGGATAAGGTTTCGGCGCTGCTGTTTTTTTTGAATTCTTTTTCGAAGGTTTTAATCTTTTCTTTATCGAAAACCCTCGTAAGATCGAGCAAACCCTGATCTGCGAATTTGGCCAGATGGCCGTAAATGGTTTCGGTCACCAACCCGCGTTCTCTGGCAATTTCCGGGATGGTTTTGCCCTCCTCAAAAAACTGGAAGGTGAGGATGTGCGACGGAATTTTCGCAATTTTAGTCGTCACTTTCACATCATTCTCGGGATCGAAAAGCTGCGTTTCCAGCAGATGAAGGTCTTTCAAACCATTCAGATAATCTTCCAGATCATCCAGAAAAACCCGGAAGTCTTCGTTATACTGTTTCAGCCCTTTCACGCCTTTACTTTCGGCATAAAATTCTTTCAGCGGACTGAAAATCTTCGCATTTACATTCGTAAAAAAGAAATTCACCGCCCCTTTTGCCTTGGCTTCAATCTCACTCCATTCCTCTTCGCCACTAATGAATTTGCGTGTTTTCTGCTGAATGATTTTTTCGAATTTCTCGCAGACTGACGCAAATTTTTCGATTTCGGGTTTGATGCCGTGATAAAGAAATTTTACTTTCTCTTTATCCAGCATTTTGCTGTGATTCGCTGAATTATGCCATAGCTGCAACGCAGGAAGAATCCATTTACAGTCGATCCTGCTGATGATTTTATGGATGCTGTAATCGTATTTTTCAGTATTCAAAATTTCTTCGATGCGGTTATTGGCATTCGTTTCATCCTGAAATTTCGAAACCCTACGGTCGGAAAAAATAACATCAGGAGTAATTTTAGATTTCAGGACGATTCCTTCCAAAGTCCGGCAGCGGGAAAGTGCGACATATACCTGGCCGGAAGCAAAAGATTTTCCGGCATCGATGATGAGCCGGTCGAAAGTAAGGCCCTGAGATTTATGGATCGTAACCGCCCACGCAAGCCGTACCGGATACTGTTTGAAACTTCCCAGCACCTCTTCCTGAATGCTTTTGTCTTCACCCAAAGAATAGCGTTTCTGCTCCCAGGTTTCTTTCTTGAGTTTATAAATTTCGTCTTCACCATCGATGATGACGCTGATTTCCTTTTCGTCAACTTCAACCACTTCTGCAAGTTTACCGTTGAAATATCTTTTTTCGCCGCTGGCATCGTTTCGGATGAACATAATCTGCGCACCGACTTTCAGCTCCAGGATTTCGTCATTCGGAAATTGGTTTTCATTAAAATTTCCGATGATTTCCGCATGATAAAAACGTGCTTTCCCCGGAAGTGCCGCCAATTTTTTCTGATTGATTTCATCGGCCATCCTGTTGTGCGAAGTGAGATAAACATAAGGTTCATCTTTGGGTTCGAAATCCGGCAGATATCTTTTGTTAAGCGTCTCGAAATCGATGTCGCCCACTTCTCCGTCTCGGATTTCGTTCAGTATTTCGAGGAATTTCTCATCTTTCTGCCGGTAAACGGTGGTAAGTTCAAGCGTGATGAGCGGAAGTTCCTTCAACGCATAGCTGTCGAAGAAAAACGGTGAACTGTAATACTGTTTCAGAACATATTCGTCGCGTACCACCGGCGGTAACTGATAAAGATCGCCGATAAAAAGCATCTGCACACCACCAAATTTCTGCTGGTTCCGGCGCACATGCCTCAGCGAAAAATCCATCATATCCAGAACATCGGCTCTTAACATTGAAACCTCATCAATGATAATCATTTCAATTTCGCGCAGCAGTTTCAGTTTGTCTTTGCGGTATTTGAAATGATGCATGAGATCGGCAATATTGTTGGCCAGATTACTGTCGACCCTCTCTGTGGTCGGAAGAAAAGTACGCAGCGGCAATCCGAACATCGAATGAATTGTAACCCCGCCGGCATTAATTGCAGCAATTCCGGTAGGCGCAACCACGATATGTTTCTTGCGGGTTTTGCGCACAAAATCGTTCAGAAAAGTGGTTTTTCCCGTTCCCGCTTTTCCGGTGAGAAAAATACTGCGGCTGGTATGTTCTGCCAAATTGAAGAGAGATTCATTCATCATCCAAATTTAAAGAAAATCATTAATCTTTCAACAAACCAGACAGATTAAATAAGTTCTGTATTTTAGAGTTCAAAGCTGTGTAGTCTCGGGAAAAGGCAATATTTTTGCTTTAGCATTATAAATTATGAAAATGAAAAACATATTCATCATCGGAATCGCTTTACTTTCACTCGTTTCGTGCAAAACAAAAAAATCTGCAGAAAACACCGATACCCTTCCCAAAGACATCTCGCTGAAACCTGAAAACAATATGGCCCAGCAGGAAGATCGACAGCAATTAACTTCCCTAATGAGAGAAATCGATGCCTTTATTGCGCTGCAACCGTGCACCAATCCTGCTGATTGGAAATTTACAGCCATCGGCGCAAAACCCTGTGGCGGTCCGAGTTCGTATATTGCTTATCCCACAAAACTTGAAGCGCAGATTCTTCCAAAAATTGAACATTTCACCCAGATGCAGTCGGCTTTCAATAAAAAATACAATTTAATGTCGGACTGTGCGATGGTAATGCCTCCTTCTGAAATAAGATGCGAAAATGGAAAGGCGGTTTTGGTGAGAGATTCCGGAGTTACGGCAATCCAGTAATCAGCCAACGCTCTGGTTGCTGTCGGTTTTATGCATGGTGTCCTTCAGTAATTTTGCGGCGCTCCATTTTGCATGTTTTGAAGGCCTGATGTTGTGGTTCATTTTGTTTGCATACACTTTGGTAAATTCCGCACCGAAGAACACCAGCTGGCAAGAGTAATTCACCCACATCATAAGGAGAATAATTGTTCCGGCGGCTCCAAAAATTGATGTAGGTTTCGAAATTTCAAAATAAAAACCGAGAAGGAATTTTCCGATATTAAAAAGCAACGCAGTGACGAAAGCGCCCATCCAGACCGACCGCCAGGAAATTTCAACGTCGGGTAACACCTTGAACATCAGCGCAAAAAGCACAACAATCACGGCAAAACTTAAAACAAAGTTGAGGACCTGAACCATTAAAAAGGTTTCGAGGCCAAAATGTCGTGTAATCCATTCATTGGCCAATCCAAGCATCGATGATAAAATAAGGCTGGTTAACAGTAAAAAGGCGATAATGAGAATCATCCCCAGCGAGTTGGCACGGTCGAGTACATATTTCTGAAAGGCTTTTTTAGGAGCCGCTTCCACATCCCACAGCGTATTTAGACTGTGCTGCATCTGAAAAAACAACGTGGTTGCCCCAAAAATAAGCGTCAGAATTCCGAAGATTTTCATCAAGACATTCTGGTTGTCCCATACGGCACTGGCAATCATGGTCTGCAGACTGTCGGCAATTTCTTTGCCGGCAATTCCGCTAGCCTGCGCCGTAATCTGTCCCTGCACGGCTTCGTTACCGAAAAAGATTCCGGCAATCCAGATGACAATAATGAGCAATCCCGGCAGCGAAAAAATCGCGTAATAGGCAAGACTTGCCGAATCGCGTGACGCATTGCCGCTGTTCCATTCCGTAAAGGTTTCTTTCAGAAGCTGCCAGGTGAATTTTAGGTATTTCATAACGAATTTTAAGATCAAAAACATTCACCCTCCATGAGAGCCCGTTTCGAAGGTGATTTGGATGAATATTTTTTATCTTTCTTCAAAATTCGTTCCTACTTTTCTGGAGCGGCGTTGTCAGATCTTAAAATCACACAGATATTTTAGGCCCATTTTCAGAACACATGGAAACGTAATATAAATGAATCAATGCAAATGCACAAAATTCATCCAGGTTTTCTGCATCCAAAAAAGGTAGAATATCAGAAGTAATACACAAATGATGATGACATAATTTCTGGCGCTGTTGTATCTGAATCGGTAATACAGTCCAAATATGGCGGATAATGGAATTGCAACAAAAATTAAGATTACAAGAGCAAAGAATCCAATCATTTATTCCTTATACCAACCAGAATATTTTACGTAGTTGTTGGCGATACGGTTTACTTCGCCTTCCAGCAGTTCCGATGAAATATCCTTGATTTTTCTCGCCGGAATTCCTCCCCAGACTTCACCCGATTTTATATGGGTGCCCTGCGTGACAACAGAACCTGCGCCTACAATGGAATTGCTTTCAACCAGGCAGTCATCCATCACAATGGCGCCCATACCGATCAGCACGTTGTCTTTGATAGTACAGCCGTGAACAATAGCATTATGCCCGATGGAAACATTATTGCCGATGATGAGAGGGAATTTCTCGAAAGTACAGTGCAGCATGGCATTATCCTGAACGTTTACCTGATCTCCCATTTTTATAAAGTGCACATCGCCGCGAATCACTGCGTTATACCAAATGCTGCAGTCTCTGCCCATCGTTACGTCACCAATTACGGTTGCGGTTTCCGCGAGAAATGTATTCTCGCCAATTTGTGGGGTCTTTCCTAAAAGTTCTTTAATTAATGCCATTTTCTTTCTTGCGCTAGCGTTATTGATAATTGATTTTTCCCGGATTGAAAATATCTTAATTTCAGATTCCCAAAGCCGGTTTATAATCCGTATTTTTGTCATCCAAAATTAACGAAATAAAATGAGATCAATACTTATAGAGCCTACCGAAAATCCAAAAGTGATGAAGTTTGTCGCCGATTATAACCTGATTCCCGGATCGCTGGAGCTCGACCGAAATTCTGATATTTCGGAAATTCCGTTGGCACAAGAACTCTTCAATTACCCTTTTATAGAAAGAATTTTCATCACCGCCAATTTTATTGCAGTTGCAAAACAAGATACCGTAGAATGGGAATTTGTAACCGACAGTTTAAAGAATATCATTGAAGACCAGCTGCTTGCAAATCCAAGAGTTTACAGACAGAAAACAGCAGAAGCCCATCCGGTTTTTGCGGAAATGACTCCGAATCCAATGGTAATGAAATTCGTTTCAGGAAAACAGCTGCTTGAGGGTTTTGTAGAGGTAAAATCGAGAGAAGAAGCCGCAGAAATACCTTTGGCAAAGGCGATTTTTGATGAATTTGAATTCGCCAAAGAAGTTTTTATTTCTGATAATTTCGTGGCCGTCACCAAAAATGTTTCTGTGGAATGGCATGAAGTGATGGTTCCGGTGCGCGCGTTCATTACAGAATATCTGGAAAACGGTGGAAAAATTTCAAATATCTCACCCCAGAAACATTCAAGTCCGGTAGAAAGCATCATCAACAGGGATTACACCGAAAACGAGCAGAAAATTTCGGATATTTTAAATGAATACGTTGCTCCTGCCGTTGAAGGCGATGGCGGAAAAATCTCGCTCATCGGATATGACGAAGATACCAAGACTGCAAAAATGCTGCTTCAGGGCGCATGCTCGGGCTGCCCAAGTTCTACAGCGACCTTAAAAGGCGGCATCGAAAACCTCCTGAAACAGTTTGTTCCGGATTTGGTGCAGAATGTAGAAGCTGTAAACGGATAAAAAATATAGCGACGGGTAACGCGAAAGCAATACATTACCCATTTCGCAGCACGCATTATTTATTTTTATGAAAGGAATTTTATTAGTCAATCTCGGGTCTCCGAAATCAACAGATGTAAAAGACGTTAAAGAATATCTCGACGAGTTTTTAATGGATGAAAAAGTGATCGATTACCGATGGTTTTTCCGGTCGCTTCTGGTACAGGGCATCATTCTGAATACCCGTCCGCCGAAATCTGCAGCGGCCTATAAAACCGTGTGGACTCCCGAAGGTTCGCCTTTGATTGTCATCACGAAACAGATTCAGACGAAATTACAGAAACTGGTCGACGTGCCTGTAGAAATCGGGATGCGATACGCTGAACCCAGCATCGAAAACGGAATCCGTAAACTTACCGAACAGGGCGTTACCGAAATTGTGCTGTTTCCTCTTTATCCGCAATATGCGATGAGCACAACAGAAACGGTGATTGACAAAGCCGAGGAAGTGCGCAAAAAATTCTTTCCCGAGGTGAAAATCAATTATGTACAGCCATTCTACAACCGCGAAATTTACATCGACTGTTTAGCGGAAAGCATCCGGGAGAAACTGCCTGAAAACTTCGATGCGCTGCAGTTTTCTTATCATGGCGTTCCGGAGAGACACATCTACAAAACCGATCCTACAAAAACCTGTAATCTCAACGACTGCTGCTCCCGCGACCAGAATCCGAGCCATCAGTTCTGTTACCGCCATCAGTGTTTTAAGACTACAGAACTTGTAATTCAGAAACTGAATATTCCAAAAGAAAAAACGGTAATTTCTTTCCAGTCCCGCCTCGGAAAAGACAAATGGATGGAACCTTACACTGATGAAACCTTAGAAAACTTACCAAATAAAGGCGTGAAAAATCTGGCCATCGTTTGTCCGGCGTTTGTATCAGACTGTCTTGAAACGTTGGAAGAAATCTCTGTTGAAGGGCGTGAAGAGTTTCTTCATGCAGGCGGTGAAAATTTCCACTATATCCCATGTCTGAATGATGAAGACCGATGGATTGAAGTGGTGAAGACTTTATGTGAAGAAAAACTCGGGGAATTTTATCTGGTTTAGGACCGAATTAAATTTTACAACGTTTCCGCTAGCCCCGATAGGAGCGGCATCCTTTTGTGATGAGGCACGAAGAGCAAAAGATACAGTGGATAGCGGGAAAAAGCTCCTGAAATACTACCTTACCGGTTTTCGGAATTCGCCGTAGCCTATTAATCCATCGTAGTTGCGGCCGAAAGGTCTGTAGTAAAGATAGGCCTGATAAAGATTTTCTGTCTGCCAGAAACTGCCGTTGATTTCACCGAAATTCAGACTTCCGTCTGTGTTTTTAGTAGCCAGGATATAATTGTAGAACCCCTGTTTCAGGTAGATTTTTGCGATATATTTCTTGGCGGTTTCATCGTAAAACATTTGGTTTTCTTTGGTGGGAATAAAATCATTGAAACCACCCAGCACATAGATTTCTTTATCTGTTTTTTCGGAATCGAGCGCAAAATACACCCAGGAGTAATCGGCTTCTTTATCAGCCACGCGCTCAATTCCCAAATCGTTTCTTCGGAAATAAAAGGCGCCGTTTACATCGGGCTGGTACTGGTAATTCAGCGGAAACGCCCAAACCGGATATAAATACGTGTAATTGATTCCTTCTACCGTTTCTGCGCCGGCAACCATATCGAAAGCCTGGTTCATGTTCTTGTTGTCGAAATAATAAAACTCATTATTCCCCGGAAAAGTGAGACTCATCTGCTGAAACAGAATTTTGTTTCCAAGGGAAGAACTTGGCCGCTGGTTGTACACCGCCGTGTTCCAGTTGTTGTTTTGGATTACATTCAGGCTTACCGAATTGATGTTCTGCGACAGTGCGGCATTATTGCCAATGGCCTGCACCTCAACGCGCTGGTTAACCTGTGGTCTCCGTGCATCGGTAGTGCGGCTGATATTCAGGGCAACATTAGCCCCGTCTTCTACGACAGAAAATCTTTTACTGAACAGCGGTTTGCTTTGGGAATCTTTATAGACGATAATCTCGAAATTTCCGGAGATCTTCGGCTGGATTTTATCATTCGGAAATGCCAGCGTATAGTTGGTATAAGGCTGTAAAGTATTGAAAGAATACTGAAAATTATCGATGAGACCGTTCAGGCTTCCGTTGGCGTATTCGGTAAAAAATAGCCCGTCATCCTGCCAGTTTCTGTCGAAATGCTTGAGGGTATACCGGTAAACTGTACTGGAATTCGATAAGTCATCAAATTTAAGAATCAGCTGTTCGTTAAAGCCGATCACGGGAGTTTCGTCATTGGTCTGCGGATTAAACAGCTGAATGCTGCGGATATCCTGACCCAAAACAAATGACGAGAGCGCGATAAAAAAGAGAGATAAAAAATTCATTCGTACGAAGTTAACGAAATTTACGCCAATTTGTTGTAACCATTCTGCACAGTTCTCCGTAAAAACGTATTTTTGAAACTTAATTTGCTTCCTATGTTACAGATAAGATCATTCGTTTTCAATCCTTTTTCGGAGAATACGTATGTGGTTTATAATGACCATAAAAATGCATTCATCATCGATCCGGGAAACTTCAGCACTGAAGAAACCAGGCTTTTGCAGAATTTTATTGAAGAAAATGGTTTAAAAATCCAGAATATTCTCCTCACCCATGCCCACATCGACCATGTGTTGGGTTTACAGACGGTTTACAACCTTTACAATGTTCCTGTACTGCTTCACGAGACTGAAAAGGAAATACTCGACAGAAATCCCATGGATGCCAACCGGTTCGGGTTTTTCTTTAAACCTTTTGAAGGCGAAATCCAGTTCTTGAAAGAAAATGAAGTATTGAAACTTGACGAAGATGAATTTAAAATCCTGCATGTACCGGGACACTCTCCGGGACATATCGCCTTCCACAACGAAGCGCAGAAATTTGTAGTTTCCGGTGATGTGCTGTTTGAAGGAAGCATCGGACGCACCGATCTTTACAAAGGAAACCACGAGCAGTTACTCGAAAGCATCAGAACGAAACTATTTATTCTGGATGGCGATACCAAAGTGTATAACGGACATGGTAACCCGACAACGATTGGTTTTGAAAAAGATTATAATCCCTTCTTCTAAAATAAAAAGATAAAAATAAAAAGAGCCAGGTCTATCAAACACCTGGCTCTTTTTACTTTTTACATGCCGCTTTATCTTGCTCTTATTAAGACTTCCACTTGATATTGCAGCCTAAGCTTGGTCTTTGGAATTCTTCCTGAGGTGCTCCTGCAAGAAGATTTTCGAAAGCGATAATTAAATCTTCGCCGGTAATTTCTTTTTGATTTCCGGGTCTGGAATCATCCATCTGGCCGCGGTAAATTAAGTCGAGTTTTTCATCGAAAAAGTAGAAATCAGGGGTGCAGGCAGCATCATAAGCTTTGGCAACCGCCTGGCTTTCGTCGTAGAGATACGGAAAATCAAATTTACGTTCTACCTGAAATTCCACCATTTTCTCCGGGGAATCTGCCGGGTATTTCTCCACATCATTAGCATTGATTGCGATGAACTCGATGCCTTTATCGCTGTAATCTTCATACAATTCCGTCAGTTTATCGATCACATGAAGCACAAACGGGCAATGATTGCACATGAAGATCACCAGCGTTCCTTTTTCACCTTTCAGCTCTTCAAGCGACTGAATTTCGTTGCTGTGCGAAGGATTGGGAAGTTCGAAAAAGGGAGCTTTTGTTCCCAACTCGAGCATATTTGAAGGAGTATCTGCCATTTTATTGATTTTTAGGTTTAATATTTAAGTTGCTGAGCAAAGATAAGGATTCCTGAACTGAATTTTCAAAATTAACCCAGTGGATATCTGTTTCTTTACGGTACCAGGTCAGCTGTCTTTTTGCGAAACGGCGCGAATTCTTTTTTATTTCCTCCACGGCAAAATCCAGCGTCCATTCGCCATCGAAATATCTAAAGAGTTCGGTATAGCCAACGGTACGCAGGGAAATAAGATTCCGGTAAGGCAGCAGGGATTTCACTTCTTCAGCAAGACCTTGTTCCAGCATTTTATCAACGCGCAGATTAATCCTTTCGTAAATAGTTTCGCGCGGTGCTTCGATTCCAATTCTGATGACTTCGAAATCCCGCTTTTTTACCTGCTCCGAAATATTTTCGGTGTAGGTTTTACCGGTCTGCCAGATGATGTCGATGGCGCGGAACAGTCTTCGGGGATTATCCCGGTCTACGATATTAAAATATTCAGGATCAAGATTTTCCAGGATTTTCTGCAGTGCTTCAATGCCTTCTTCACGAAACATTTTTTCCAGTTTCTGCTGGTTTTCTTCGTTGGCTTCGGGAAGTTCGTTGAGTCCTTCGATGACGGCTTTTTCGTACATCATGCTTCCGCCGACCAAAATCACAACTTCATGGTGTGTAAAGAGTCTCTCCATTTTCTGGATTGCATCTTTTTCAAACTGACCGATTGAGTAGTAATCCTGCACGGATAGATTTCCGATAAATTGATGGGGGACCTCTGCCAGTTCTTCTGCTGAAGGTGTTGCGGTGCCGATCTTCATCTCTCTGAAAAACTGCCGCGAGTCACAGGAAATAATTTCGGTCCCGAAATGCTTCGCCAGTTCGATGGCGAGTTTTGTTTTGCCGATGCCCGTAGTGCCGATAATGGAAATGAGTTTTTTCACGGCGCTAATTTCCTGATTTTTTCTGAGATGTACTAAACGGATATTTAAAGAAACATTTAGAGCAGAAAACAACAAAAGAAAGGATTGATAAATACGGAATCTTATTAAGTTTGACAGTCATCTGATAATTGACTGACATTGCCAACACCTTCCTTTGACTTTGCTATGGTTTCAATTTCTGCCAAAAAAAACCGCTCAAATTTCTGAACGGTTTGTGTTATAAATTTTTTAATAATTATTTGATGATTTCTGCATCGATGACTTTTGAATCAGCTTTCTGGGAAGCTTCCCATTCCACAAATTTTTCAGCTTCGGCAATCAGCATCGGAATAGCGAATGCCAGCAGCGCCAAATCATCGAAGACGCCGATTACAGGCAGCCAATCCGGAATAATATCCAGCGGAGAAATCAGATAAAGCAGCACCAGTCCCGGAAGGATGATGTTCTTAAACTGAGGTTTATAACCGCTTTTACCCATGATGGATTTAATCATCCGGATGATTACGGGGATTTTCTGTATCAATCCTTTGTGTTTGAAAGCTTCTTTAGCCAGTGCAATTTTTGATAATTTCATTTTCGTGTTTTGATTTTTTAGAAACGGAATAAATTTCACAAATTCTGTACCATTAAATATTAATTATTAGTTAAAGTTATTGGGTCACATTATCGATGAAATCGTTAACAGATTTGCTGTTCCAGTCTTTCGAGGCATCCTCTTTCAGCAGAATTCTTCCGTTTTTATCGAGCAGAAAAGTGGTGGGAAAAGATTTGGGCAAAATATTTTTGGAAACCGGGCTTTGGGCGATGTACACCGGTGCCGTGTAGCCTTTCTCTTTCATAAATTTCACCACATCCTCTTCCTTGTCCTGCATGGCGATGAGCACAAAATCGATTTTATCTTTTCGGGCCTCATAAAGATCCTGAATCGTGGGCCACTCTTCTCTGCACGGTGCACACCAGGTTCCCCAGAAATTTAAAAATACGAGTTTGTTTCCTTTCAGGTTTTTAAGATTTGTGCTCGGCACATTGATGCCTTTCAGCTGCACATCATAATCCTCATCCTGAAGGGTTACCGCACTTTCTATGGCAGCCACAGGAAGGAAAAGCTCTTTAAGTTTCGTCTGTACAGACGGGAAAAGAAATACCACCGCCACCAGGGCAATGACGATTAAATACAATGCATTTTTCTTAAAAAACGTCATACTAAATTAAGTTTATAATTTCCTCAATGGCGTCTGCACCACGGTTTTTGGCATAATACACCTGCAAATCGTTGTAAAAATCTTCGCGCGGATAAGTCTCTGGATTTTCCTTGAATTTCTTCAGCAGTTCCATTCCGTATTTCGGTCTTGGTCCCCAAACATTTTTCACGGTTAAATCTTCGTTCAGAATCAACACTTTAGGAATCGACTGTGTGCCGTCGGTTAAAAACTGATTGATCAGCGAATGGTCTTCATCTCTCAGAAATATTCTTACTTCATTACCGGCAGCTTCGAAAAATCTGGATACTGCAGGTACGGTTGCACTGGCGTCGCCACACCAGGGCTCAGAAATAATCAGGATTTTTCCTCCGAAATTTTTTGATTTTAAACTTTCCAGAGTTTCGGCATTAACTTTAAAAGTTTTCAGCGTACGCTCCATTCTCTGGAGACCCAGCTCATAATACTCATTGTGATCATCGCCATCTGCAGGATTTTCAACCCGGTCTTTGGCTACTGCCATATACGCTTCGAAACTGATTGATTTGTCCCAGTACTTTTTCATATTTTTAGCTTGAATTGATTTATGTATAATTAAACTCTGCGTAATTTGTTGATCAGGTACAGATCTGCCAACACGAAAGCAGACAGATTTTCAACCACCGGAACCGCGCGGGGCAAAACACAGGGATCGTGCCTTCCCTTACCTTCTACAATAACCGGATTTCCGTCTTTATCCATACTTTCCTGAGGACGAAGAATGGTTGCTACCGGTTTGAACGCCACACGGAAGTAAACATCCATTCCGTTGGAAATCCCTCCCTGGATTCCGCCGGAAAGATTAGTTTTGGTAGAAAAATCTTCATTGAAGAGATCGTTGTGATCTTTGCCTGTCATTTTTGCACCGCAAAATCCGCTGCCATATTCAAAACCTTTGCACGCATTGATGTTGAGCATGGCTTTGGCGAGTTCTGCCTGTAGTTTTCCGAAAACGGGTTCGCCGATTCCCACGGGAAGGTTTCTGATGACGCAGGTTATCGTTCCGCCGATGGTATTTCCTTCTTTTTTGATTTCCTTTATTTTCGAAATCATTTTTTCGGCTGTTTCAGGGTCTGGGCAGCGTACATCGTTGGACTCCGTCTTAGAAAAATCAAGATCCTGATAAGGTTTTTCACAGAAAATTTCGCCCACAGAAGACACATAAGCATTGATTTCTACATTTTGTGGGAGCAGCTGTTTCGCCAGGCTACCGGCAACCACCCAGTTTACGGTTTCGCGTGCTGATGATTTCCCCCCACCACGGTAATCGCGGTGTCCGAATTTCTGGTCGTAGGTAAAATCTGCATGGCTGGGGCGATACGCTTTTGAAATATGGTCGTAATCTTTGGATTTCTGATTTTCGTTTTCAATGGTAAATCCAATGGGGGTTCCCGTAGTTTTCCCATCAAAAATACCGGAAAGGAATTTTACGGTATCGCTTTCTTTTCTCTGGGTAACAATGGCCGACTGGCCGGGTTTTCTGCGGTCCAGCTCCTGCTGAATCTTATCTAAATCCACTGCCAACCCCGCAGGAAAATTATTGATAATGCCGCCGTAAGCAGCGCCGTGACTTTCACCAAAGGTGGAAAGGGTAAGAAAATTTCCTAAATCGAACATAGGACAAAGTTAATCAAAAGTTATGAGGTAAACACGCAGAAAACTTTAACGGAGAGGATTTCAGTCATGTTTTTCAGCAGCCCATTCGTCCAGGATCTTCTGAATCTGAATTTTTTCTTCTTCTGAAATATTACGCCAAATAAAGCCTTCTTTTAAGGTTTTTCCTTTCAACTGCGGAAAGATTCCGGCATCCAGATCCTCCTGAATAAACTGGGGCGAAATAGCAGGCAGAGGCGTATCGAAACTGAACGGATAATTCTGCACTACGTTGAAACGGAGATTTCCTACCTGATAGGTTTTAAATTTTTCGAGTTTAAAGGTTGAGGGTTTATACAGTTGGTCAAATTTGAAACCTGTCATGAAGTTTCCCGGCCGGAAAGTCGGGAAAGCGGTTTTAAGAACATTGGGAAACGAGAGAAACACGCCCAGTAAAACCGACAGTACAGCGAAAATCATTAAAGAATTTTTTTGAGAACATTTCTGATAAAAAAGGACAAACAGGATCACAAAAAACACATCAATAAAAAACCGGTATTGGGCTGAAAAGAGCAGCACCAATACACTTTTTATAAAAACCGCAATGAACAGCAGCCAAATGAGTTTGGATTTCTTCTTAACCGCGAAGATGAGAAATACGACGAGACTGATGATAAATAGCTGATGTATTTTACCTTTAATTCCCGCTAAAAACAGCCAGTTTTTCAGGTGATCAATGAACGAGAATTTTTGAATTTCAGCAGCGGTAAACTGCATGTCATACGTTTTCTGAACTGCCATTTCAGAAGAGTTTTTCATAAGTTCTGCATTGGGCTTCCATGGCAATCCCAAATCCAGCACCTGTACCGGAAAAACAGGATAACCAAAAGTCCAGAAAGTTTTGAACAGAAAAATACAGAGCAAGATAATTCCCGGAAGAAAAACCTTAAGGCTTAATTTTGAAATAAATACCATGTGAAGTACAACAAAAATAGGCAGCCAAATGATTGTTGGTTTTATGGCAAAAACCAATACCGAAATGGTAAATAGAAGCCCGGGATTTCTATTTCCTCTAAATAATTCTGTAAGGATGATGAAGGAAAATACCATTGCAGGAAATTCGGGACTTGGCGACTGGATGAAGAGCAATAAAAAAGGCAGGAAAACCAGATGAATCCACACTTTTTTCTCGCAAATGTACATCAGGAAGGCAATGGCAGCAACCAGATTTAAGCGCAGAAAAGGGTCTGAAAAATTAGAGAAGCCCGCCTGCAAAATATGCCAGACAGACATTTGCCCCAGTAATAAATCAAGATTTGAAATCCCGCGAACCAGGCCTACTTCCGCAATCCATTTTATTGTCGGGACGTAATACCCGAAATGGTCGAGAATAAAAGGCGCAAAGGATGCGAAGAAAATTGCCGCGAGTGTGGGCAGCCAAAAAGAAATTTTAACGCTGCTGAGAAACTTCCAGAGCTGATGGTAAGTTCCGTAAGAGAAAAATGCCAGCAAACCCACTGAAACAGTAGAAAGTTCGATGGCGATATTCAGTGGTGTGAAAAAGGAGAAGACCGTCCAGATCACGGAAACCGTCAGCATTCCTGTGACTATTTTTGCCGAAATTCCAAAGGAAAACTTTCCAAATGTACTTTGAAAAATTTCTCCGAAACCTGTAAAAACAGGAATCAGAACGATAAGGGAAAACAGTAGATAAAGCATAAAAAAGATTGCTTAAAATTAAGCAATCTTTTCTTTATATGCATGTGAAATTTGGTCTTCTACTGTACTCTACCGTCTTTTCTGTCGCCGGCTCTACCAATGGTATATCCTGTTGCACCACCAATAATTCCTCCGATTACTGCACCGGCTGCACGGTTCTTCTTGTTAATAATTGCACCTGCTGCTGCACCACCTACCGTACCGATAATGGTACCTTTTGCGGCTTTACTCATCCCCTGTTTTTGGGTTGTACCCTGTGTGGTACCTGCGTACGTTTCAGAGTTTGAAACTGAAGAACTGGATGAACTTCTTGGCGTATTGTTAACATACACGGTTTTCGTTTCACGAATTACTTGTGGTCTTGCGGCTACGGCCTGAGCTTTAGCTTTCTTATCTTCTTCAATACTGTCCAGCTTTTTCTGTGTTTCATACGCCATTTTTTCTTTCTCGATGGCGAGTTTCTGTTTCTCAATTTCCAGCTGTCTTGCCTGGAATTCCATTTTCTGCTGTTCCAGAGATTTTTCTGCTACAGAGTTATCCTTTGTACAGGCTGTCATTAATAGAACTGACATAAATCCTGCTGTGAGTATATTTTTCATAATCTTTCTTTTTAGTTCATATTATTTTCCTCTATAAGCCAAAAACGAAACCATTATTGTGTTAACGGAATGTTAAAAATGTTAAAGTTTCCTAAAAAATAAAAGCAAGTCACTGTAAAACAGAAACTTGCTCATTGGAGGTTCCTAGCGGATTCGAACCGCTGTAGATGGTGTTGCAGACCACTGCCTAACCACTCGGCCAAAGAACCATTTGGGTTTGCAAATATAGAAAATTTTTTAAAATGTAAAGAAACAAAATTCAAAAAAAGCATTTACATCCCCTGTACCTGAAGTTTCAGCTGTGCTTCCGTATCGATTATGACGGTAATGCCAGATGGATTTAGAATAATTTGCGACGGTTTGAGGTCGAATACTTTTCCCTGCATTTTCAGACCTTTAAAATATTCTTTATTAAAAGTTTCTTCGATACTTTTCCGCGATGCATCCTCCAGATCAGCGGTTGGGATGCCATATTCCTCTTCAATCATCTTCACTATTTTCCCCTGAAAAAGCAGCGTGGCGGTCTTGTGAAGAACGTTCTTCGTTTTCAGTTTAAACTTCGTATCGGTTAAAACAATCTTCCTTTTCTGTTCGTCATACACCGGAATTCCCGAGATATACGAAATACCATTCACCATTCCTTCTGTTTTTGCTTCAATCATCACTCTTCCATCCTCGCCATAAACTTTTATGGAAGTAATTTTAATTTTTGACTTGCCTTCCCGTAAATCAAATTCTTTACCTAAAAACATAGTTTCAGCAATTTTTGTGGCCTCCGTAAATGGAATATTGGCGGTAGTCTGAAGCAAAAACTTTTGCGGTAAAGCCTGAACTGAATTAAAATTGGCTATGGTTTTTATTAAAGATGCGGACACCGGTTTGTTCCCTGTAAAAGTTTCGGAAAAAGTATCGATACCGATATTGGCTTCAATCTGGTTTCCGTAAAACACCAGCGGGGAAATATTGATACTTAACGGCGTTATTTTCAACCAGGTGCTGAACTCTTCTGAAATATTGAAGGGTTCGGCAAACTGATTCCAGGCCATTACCGCATACTTCTGAAAATTAAGCTGAGAACGCATCATTTCATCAATGGTTTTGGAAAAATCTGCCTGTTGCTGTCTCAGGCTGGTTTCGACCAGGGAAGTAATGGGAACTTTAATTTTACCGTAATCGAGCACGGGTTTCACTACCCATTTAAAACCCATCGGCGATGTTTTTGTCGTCACCGTCCAGTTATTATTGAAGGTAAGCTGGGTATTGAAGTACATCACGGTTTCGAAAGTCGTGTTTTGGTAAGAATAGATACCGAGCGTGCCGATTCCTTTTTCCGCCCATATTTTCAGCGGAACTTCGATGAGCAGATTCTGTTTTGTTCCCCCAACCAGACGTATAGGCCTGGTTTTCCAGACTTTTACTTTAAACTGGTCGTTATTGTTATCGGTATAGGAATTATCTTCAAAAATTAAATTCTGCACCGAAGCGTTAATCAGGTTCCCAATCTCAGAAAGCGGTATTTTCACCGGCATGGTGACCGAAGACTTTATCCTCGGAAAACCGGAAACCTCCGTAACAGAGATCGTATTTTGCTGAGAAAACAAACTTAAAGTAAAGGTCAACAGCAGGAGCGTAAGGAATTTTCGCACGTTTTAATTTTCATTGAAACGCAAATTTCCACAAAATTTTATACATCGTTAAAAAAAATGCCGGCAATTTGTTTTAAGTATCAGCAAAATTATATTTAAAGGTTTAAAGGCCGTATTTTTGAAGTCATATTTAAAAGGATTTACATGAAAAAATTCGAATTGTCTGTACTGGATTTAGCTCCGGTGAAACAGAACAAAACCATACACGATACCTTTAACGAAAGCCTGGAACTTGCAAGATTTGCAGAGCAATTAAATTATAAAAGATTCTGGCTTGCCGAACACCACAATATGGCAAGCATTGCAAGTTCTGCAACCTCTGTATTAATCGGCTTTATCGCCAACGGAACCGAAAAAATCCGTGTTGGGTCTGGCGGTGTAATGCTCCCCAATCATAGTTCACTCGTTATTGCCGAACAATTCGGAACTCTGGAAAGTTTATTCCCCGGAAGAATCGATCTCGGCGTTGGGAGAGCACCCGGAACGGATGGTTTAACAGCCAAAGCTTTAGGGAGAAATCCAATGATCATCAATGAACAATTTCCCCGACAAATACAGGAATTGCAACAATATTTCTCGGTAGAAAATGCCACGAGTTTGGTAAGAGCCATCCCCGGTGAAGGTTGCGATATCCCGATTTATCTTTTGGGATCGAGCACCGACAGCGCCTGGCTGGCGGCGGAAATGGGTTTACCTTATGCATTCGCCGGGCATTTCGCACCGGATATGATGGTTCATGCATTTCAGATTTATAGAGAAAATTACAAACCGAGCGAGAAATTCCCGGAACCCTATATCATTGCATGCGTGAACGGAATTGCCGCGGAAACCGACGAAGAAGCGAAGAAATTAGCAACAACACTTTATCAAGCTTTCCTCAATATTATCAGAAACGACAGAAGGCCTTATTCACCGCCAGTAGAAGACATCGACGAGGTATGGAACCCGATGGAAAAAGCACACGTTTTGAAAATGTTGCATTACAGTTTTATTGGAAGCGAAGAAACGATAAAAACCCAGCTGCTAAACTTTCAGCAAGCCTTTCAGGTAGATGAATTGATGATTACCGCCCATATTTACGAACAGGAAGCGCGTCTTAAATCTTATGAAATATTTAAAAATGTCGTAGACGGAATGTTCGAATGATTACCTGATTTGCTGATTGATTACTTTATTTCATCTGCTGAATTATAAAATTCTCCGCGGTTTTTAAAGATTTGTTTTTTCGATATTTTAGGAATAAGAATAACAGCGCAAGGGCAAAAAACGCTGTCCAAATAATCGTTGCCGAATTTCTTAATTCTAAGTATCTTTGCGCCATCTAAAAAAGTAAAATGTCAGATATTCAACTTAATACTATTCCCGAAGCAATAGAAGACCTGAGAAACGGAAAAATAATCATCGTAGTAGATGACGAAAACCGTGAAAACGAGGGCGATTTTTTATCCGCAGCAGAATTGACCACTCCGGAAATCATCAACTTCATGACGATCTACGGAAGAGGGCTTATTTGTACTCCACTTCCTGAAAAAAGATGCGACGAATTAGGGCTTGACGTCATGGTGACCCGAAGCAGCGACCCGAAAGAAACCGCATTTACAGTCTCTGTAGATCTTTTAGGAGAAGGCGTTTCTACAGGTATTTCGGCAAGCGACCGCAGCAAAACCATTTTAGCATTGATGGACGAAAATACAAAACCAACCGATTTCATGAGGCCCGGTCATATTTTCCCGTTGAGAGCAAAAAAAGGTGGCGTACTGAAAAGAGCAGGCCACACCGAAGCCGCGATTGACCTCACCAAATTAGCAGGCCTGAAAGAAGGAGGCGTCATTTGTGAAATCATGAACGATGATGGATCAATGGCTCGTCTTCCGGAATTGGTAGAATTGGCAAAAAAACATGATTTGAAAATTATTTCCATCGAGGATCTTATTCATTATCAGCTGAAAAAAGGCGATTTGATCGAACGTATCGAAGAGCGAAAAGTGAAAACCTTCTATGGTGACTACGATTTCTATGCATTTAAAGAAACCAGCACCGACCAGATTCATTTTGCTTTAACGAAAGGCACCTGGGTTGCAAATGAACCAGTTTTGGTGCGGGTGCAGGCATCTAATTCTTATTTTGATGTGCTAAACAGACTTTCTTCCGGTGAAAAACCTTTGCTGGAAAAAATCACCAAAATGATTAATGACGAGGGAAAAGGTGCAATCATATTCATCAACAATGTATCGAACGCTGAAAACACCTTGAGAAAGTTGCAACAGTTTATCGATTTCCAAGATGGGCAGGAGAAAAGACCTACTTTAGCTTCTAATTTCCACGATTACGGAATTGGAACCCAGATCTTAAAGAATTTAGGAATTACCAAATTCCGCGTGATCACTCAAAACGTAAATCAAAAACCATTGGTCGGTGGATACGATGTGGAAGTTACGGAGATGGTTCCACTTTAAGACCCCTCTTCGACAACCAATTATTCCCATCTTCGGATGGGATTTTTTTTGAAAAATAATTCAAATTTAGTTATCGAAAAACTACTCTTGTTCATCATTTTTTTATTAAATTTGTTTGTTTAATTTAACATAATATAATGGATTTCTCACGCATTCAGGAAAAGTTGGAAATACTTGCAGATGCTGCAAAGTACGATGTTTCCTGCTCTTCCAGTGGCGGAAACCGGAAAAACAATGGTGGTTTAGGAAATAGCCATGCTTCCGGTATTTGCCATTCCTACACCGAAGATGGGAGATGCGTTTCCTTGCTTAAAATTTTGTTGACAAATCACTGTATTTTTGATTGTGCATATTGTGTTTCCCGAAAATCAAACGACATTAAACGTGCCGCTTTCACGGTGGAAGAAGTTGTGGATTTAACCATCAATTTTTACCGCAGAAATTATATTGAAGGTCTTTTTTTAAGTTCAGGAATCTTCAAAGATGCAGACACCACCATGGAGCGCCTGGTTCGTGTTGCCAAGAAATTACGTACCGAGCATCGTTTCAATGGTTATATCCATCTAAAATCAATTCCTGGAGCTAGCGAAGAGCTGATGAAGGAGGCAGGCCTATATGCAGACCGCCTGTCCATTAACATCGAAATTCCGACTGAACAAGGGCTCAAACTATTGGCTCCCGACAAATCCCACGCAGAAATGATAAAGCCGATGGATTTTGTTAAAAATGAATTGATTTTGTATAAAGACGAAAGAAAAATATTTAAAAAAATTCCGAAATTCGCACCTGCCGGGCAATCTACACAGATGATCGTGGGAGCCACCAACGAAACCGATTTAAAAATCATAAAGGTAGCCAATCATTTTTACCAAAACTTTAATCTAAAACGCGTTTATTATTCAGGCTATGTACCGGTTTTGGAAGACAGCCGCCTTCCTTCTATTCATTCGCAGGTTCCAATTCTCCGGGAAAACCGCTTATACCAAGCGGATTGGCTGATGCGTTTCTATGGATTTGGTGCCGATGAAATTTTAGATAAAAATAATCCGTTTCTTGATCTGGAAGTGGATCCAAAACTAGCATGGGCGCTAAGAAATCGCGAGAATTTCCCTGTGAACATCAACACCGCGCCGAAAGAGATGATTTTGCGCGTGCCCGGAATTGGAACAAAATCGACCGGTAAAATTTTGATGGCCAGAAAATTCCAGAAACTTACTTTGGAACATCTCCAAAAAATGGGGGTTGCTGTAAACAGAGCCAAATATTTTGTGGAGGTTGAAAGCGAAAATATTTTCAACCGCTTGATTGATGAGCAAAATTTGAGAAAAATTTTACTTTCCGGTATGAAGTCCAAATTTCAAAATCCATTTTCTCAACAGCTTAGTTTATTTTAAAATATGAACATCCTGCTTTATGATGGAAGTTTTGAAGGTTTGCTGACGGCTATTTTCGAAATTTTCGAATATAAATTTAAGGACGCAGAAATCATCAGTTCATCAAACTATCAACAGGAAAATTTCTTCGCTGAAGTGCAAGAAGTGATTGCCCAAAACGATAAAGCGGACCGCGTTCTGCAAAAATTGGAGAAAAATTTAGGCAAGGAGGGCATCAAAAATTTACTATGGGTTTACCTTTCCGAAAGAAAAGACCGTGAAAGACTGATTCTAAGTGCGGTGAAACACTCACTGAAATATCCTAATGAAAATGTGCTGCAGGATTATGGAAACCCGGATATTTTAGAAATTTCTAAAATATGTAAAAGTGTGGGCAGGGAAAAACACCGGATGACAGCCTTTGTCCGTTTTGAGAAGTTAAAGGATGATGTTTATTTTTCGAAAGTAGAGCCAGATTTTAATGTATTGCCTTTGGTTTTAAATCATTTTAAAAACCGATATCAAGATCAGAAATGGATGATTTTTGATTTGAAACGAAATTACGGAATCTTCTATGACATGGTAAACGCAGATTTTTTTTATCCGGAAGAAGATCAAATTTTAATGATGAAAAATTCGCAAAATCTCCACCATGACGAAGAAAAGAAATACCAAAAATTATGGCAACGCTATTTTTTCAAAACCAATATTGTGGAAAGAAAAAACATAAAACTCCACGTTCAGTGGTTGCCCAAACGCTACTGGAAGTATTTAACTGAAAAGTTCTAATGCTGAGAATTTACATCGCAATGGTAGCGCGTGCTAAGTTTGAGAAGGGTTTCTATTTCAAATTATTGACCATTTCCAACAGCGCCCTTTTACGAAAATTTAATTATTATCCATCAACATTTCAATTGGCAAAAAAAATCCCAACTGTGAAGTTGGGATCTGTATTTTACAAAACGCTTTGGCTTATGCCTGAACGTTATTTTGACCTACTACGAAAGGCTCAACCTCTTTAATTTCGCCAAATTGCTGTTCATAGTTCGCAACATTTTGTTGTAATGCATTCAATACTCTTTTTGCGTGCAAAGGTGCCAAGATTACTCTTGAACGAACGTTAGCTTGTTGCACACCCGGCATCAATTGGATAAAATCTACTACGAATTCTGATGGTGAGTGGTTTACTAACGCAAGGTTACAGTAAACACCAGCAGCGATCATTTCGTTAAGGTTGATGTTGATGTTGTTTGGATCGTTGTTTTGGTTTTGGTTGTTGTCCATGTTTTTTTGAATATTTTAAATTATAAATTTTGGATTTTAAAAGGATTTTAGACTATGAATTCAATTTAAAATTCATAATCTAAAACCTATAATTACTTAATTGATGTCTTCGAACTCTTTTTTAGAGCCTACGATTACATTTTGGTAGTCTTTAAGTCCTGTACCTGCAGGAATTCTGTGTCCTACAATTACATTTTCTTTCAGACCTGTAAGATAATCAACTTTTCCGGAAACTGCTGCTTCGTTAAGAACTTTTGTAGTTTCCTGGAACGAAGCTGCCGACATGAAGGACTTGGTTTGAAGTGCTGCTCTTGTAATCCCCTGTAATACCGGTGTTGCGGTTGCAGGAAGTGCTTCGCGAACTTCTACCAAAGCTAAATCTTCACGCTTCAATTTAGAATTCTCGTCTCTCAATTCTCTTGCAGTAATCATCTGACCTGGTTTGAATACCTTGGAATCGCCAGCTTCAGTAACTACTTTCAGTCCGAATACTCTATTGTTTTCTTCGAGGAAATCGAATTTATGTTCCAGCGCACCTTCCAGGAACTGGGTGTCGCCACCATCAACGATCGATACTTTCGTCATCATCTGTCTTACGATGATTTCGAAGTGCTTATCATCAATTTTTACCCCCTGAAGACGGTAAACTTCCTGAATTTCGTTTACCAGATATTCCTGAACGGCTGTTGGGCCTTTGATTTTAAGGATATCATCCGGAGTAATAGATCCGTCGGAAAGCGGCGCACCTGCTACGACGAAGTCATTTTCCTGAACAAGAATCTGGTTCGAAAGTTTTACTAAATATTTAGAGATTTCTCCGGTTTTCGCTTCTACGATCAATTCGCGGTTACCACGCTTGATTTTTCCGTAAGAAACTACACCGTCGATTTCTGTTACTACTGCTGGGTTTGAAGGGTTACGCGCTTCGAAAAGTTCGGTAACTCTTGGAAGACCACCCGTGATATCCCCTGATTTAGCAGATTTTCTTGGGATCTTGATCAAGACTTTACCCGCCTTAATTTTCTCACCATCGTTCACCATCAAGTGGGCACCAACCGGTAAGTTGTATGCTTTCTGCTCAACTCCTTTGGAATCTACTACTTTCAGCGTAGGTACGGCTTTTTTGTTTCTTGATTCAGAGATTACTTTCTCTTCGAAACCAGTCTGCTCATCGATTTCCAACTGGAATGAAATACCCTGGATGATATCCTCGTACTCTACCTTACCGGCAGATTCAGCAATAATTACCGCGTTATATGGATCCCATTTCGCAATAACATCACCTTTTTTCACTTTATCACCCGGCTTCACCAATAGCTCTGAACCATAAGGTACATTTGCCACCATAAGCGGTGTACGTGCTGCATTGTCTGCAACCAAACGGAATTCCGTAGAACGTGATACCAGGATTTCTGCTTTTTTACCTTCGTCGTTTTCTGAAGTTACTGTTCTTACTTCATCCATTTCCACGATACCGTCGCGACGTGCAACAATCGATGGATTTTCTGAAATATTCCCTGCAGTACCCCCTTGGTGGAAGGTTCTCAGCGTAAGCTGGGTTCCAGGTTCACCAATAGACTGTGCTGCGATAACTCCAACTGCCTCACCCATGTGAATTGGTTTACCTGTTGCCAGGTTTCTACCATAACATTTCGCACAGATTCCTTTTTTGGTTTCACAGGTAAGCGGAGAGCGTACTTCTACTGCTTCAATACCTGCAGCTTCGATTTTCTTGGCTAATGCCTCGTTGATCAGTTCGTCTGCATTGGCGATCACTTCATCAGTATCCGGATCGTAAACGTTGTGAAGAGAAACTCTACCTAAAATTCTCTCGGAAAGTCTTTCTACGATTTCGTCGTTTTTCTTCAGCGGAGTAATTTCTGTTCCTCTTAAAGTTCCACAGTCGTTTTCGGTAATGATCACGTCCTGAGCAACGTCTACCAGTCTTCTGGTTAAGTAACCAGCATCGGCAGTTTTAAGAGCGGTATCTGCAAGACCTTTACGAGCACCGTGAGTGGAGATAAAGTATTCAAGGATCGAAAGACCTTCTTTAAAGTTTGCTACAATCGGGTTTTCAATAATCTCAGCACCTGTAGAACCTGCTTTTTGTGGTTTTGCCATCAAACCTCTCATTCCTGAAAGCTGACGGATCTGTTCTTTGGAACCCCTTGCACCGGAATCAAGCATCATATACACTGAATTGAACCCACCTTGGTCGGTTTTCATTCTGCTCATAATCATTTCCGTTAATCCTGCGTTGGTATTTGTCCAAACGTCGATTACCTGGTTATAACGTTCTGTATCGGTGATAAGACCCATGTTATAGTTCGCCTTGATCTCGTCAACGCTTTCTACCGCCTGAGCGATCATGGTTTTCTTCTCCGCCGGAATTACGATATCACCTAAACTAAATGATAAACCTCCTTTGAATGCGTTTGAATAACCTAAGTTCTTCATATCATCAAGGAATTTTACAGTGGTTGGGAAATCGGTATCTGCCAATACTCTACCAATAACATTTCGCAATGATTTCTTGGTTAAAAGTTCATTGATATATCCTGATTCTTTAGGTACAATCTGGTTGAATAAAATTCTTCCAACGGTAGTTTCGGTAAGTTTTGTGGTGATTACGCCATCTTCTTTGATTGGCAATCTACATCTTACTTTAGCATTCAAAGAAACCTGTCCTTCTGCGTAAGCAATTTCCACTTCTTCAGGGGAATAGAATGCAAGACCTTCGCCTTTAATCTTCACTTCATCAGTTGAATGTGCTTCTTTGGTCATAAAATACAGACCCAAAACCATGTCCTGAGAAGGTACGGTGATTGGTGAGCCGTTTGCCGGGTTCAAGATGTTCTGAGAACCTAACATCAAAAGCTGTGCTTCTAATATAGCCTCAGGACCTAATGGTAAGTGAACTGCCATCTGGTCACCATCGAAATCCGCGTTGAATGCCGTAGTAACCAATGGGTGAAGCTGGATTGCCTTACCTTCGATCATTTTTGGCTGGAACGCCTGGATACCCAATCTGTGAAGGGTAGGTGCCCTGTTCAGAAGAACCGGGTGACCTTTCATCACGTTTTCGAGGATATCATAAACAACAGGTTCTTTTCTGTCGATGATTCTTTTTGCTGATTTTACGGTTTTTACGATACCTCTTTCAATCAGTTTTCTGATAATGAACGGTTTATAAAGTTCCGCAGCCATATCTTTCGGGATACCACATTCGTGAAGCTGAAGGTTTGGACCTACAACAATTACCGAACGGGCTGAATAATCCACACGCTTACCAAGTAAGTTCTGACGGAAACGACCTTGCTTACCTTTCAATGAATCTGAAAGTGATTTCAATGGTCTGTTTGATTCAGATTTTACTGCTGAAGATTTTCTTGTATTATCGAATAGTGAATCTACAGATTCCTGAAGCATACGCTTCTCGTTTCTAAGGATTACTTCCGGAGCTTTGATCTCTAAAAGTCTCTTTAAACGGTTGTTTCTGATGATTACTCTTCGGTAAAGGTCATTTAAATCTGAAGTCGCAAATCTACCTCCATCCAATGGAACCAATGGTCTCAGTTCTGGTGGAATTACAGGCAGCACACGCATAATCATCCATTCCGGACGGTTGATCATTCTGGTGTTGGCACCACGGATGGCTTCAACAACATTTAATCTTTTTAATGCTTCGGTTCTTCTTTGTTTTGAAGATTCGTTGTGTGCTTTGTGACGAAGATCGAAGGATAAAGTATCCAGATCGATTCTCTTTAATAATTCTTCTACCGCTTCTGCTCCCATTTTGGCAACAAATTTATTCGGATCAGAATCATCAAGATATTGGTTTTCCGCAGGAAGTGTATCCATAATGTCGAGATACTCTTCTTCGGTAAGGAATTCTTTGTCCTCAAAATCTGAACCGTCGGCTTTTTTAGCAATACCTGCCTGGATTACGACATATCTTTCGTAGTAGATAATCATATCCAGTTTTTTGGATGGCAAGCCTAAAAGGTAACCGATTTTGTTCGGTAAAGAACGGAAGTACCAGATATGCGCCACAGGAACAACCAGACCGATGTGTCCGATTCTTTCTCTACGCACTTTTTTCTCGGTAACTTCTACCCCACAACGGTCGCAAACGATTCCTTTATAACGGATTCTCTTGTATTTACCGCAAGCACATTCGTAATCCTTCACAGGACCAAAGATTTTCTCGCAGAACAACCCGTCTCTTTCCGGCTTGTGGGTTCTGTAGTTAATGGTTTCCGGTTTTAAAACTTCACCTCTTGAATCCTGAAGGATCGATTCGGGAGAAGCAAGACCGATCGTAATTTTACTGAAATTACTTGTTTTATTTTTATTTGACATTTTTGAAATTTTAGATTTGAAATTTTTAGATTTTAGATTAATTATTAAACTGCTCCGGTATCGGTAACAATTCAACATTCATAATTTAAAATTTAAAATTTATTCTTCAAGTCTTACATCAAGGCCGAGACCCTGTAACTCGTGAAGCAATACGTTGAAAGATTCCGGAATACCTGGTTCAGGCATTGCTTCACCTTTTGCGATGGCTTCATAAGTTTTTGCTCTACCAATAACGTCATCGGACTTCACGGTAAGGATTTCTCTAAGGATATTGGATGCACCGAATGCTTCAAGTGCCCAAACCTCCATCTCACCGAAACGCTGACCACCGAACTGCGCTTTACCACCAAGTGGCTGCTGCGTGATCAATGAATAAGGTCCGATAGAACGTGCGTGCATTTTGTCATCAACCATGTGACCCAGTTTCAGCATGTAAATTACCCCAACGGTTGCCGGCTGAGAGAATCTCTCGCCTGTACCACCATCATAAAGATAAGTTGAACCGAATTCCGGAAGGCCTGCCTGATTGGTGTATTCAGTAATCTGGTCGATATTCGCGCCATCGAAAATTGGCGTTGCGAAAGTCATTCCCAATTTCTGACCAGCCCAACCAAGAACGGTTTCGTAAATCTGCCCAATGTTCATACGCGAAGGTACCCCAAGTGGGTTCAACACGATATCAACAGGAGTTCCGTCTTCCAGGAACGGCATATCTTCTTCGCGAACGATTCTTGATACAATACCTTTGTTACCGTGACGACCTGCCATTTTATCACCTACGTTCAGTTTACGTTTCTTAGCAACATAAACTTTCGCAAGTTTGATAATTCCTGCAGGAAGTTCATCACCAATTGAGATTGCAAATTTCTCACGGTTTTTAACACCCTGAATATCGTTGAACTTGATTTTGTAATTGTGAATCAACTGCTTGATCAATTCATTTTTATCAGAATCAACAGTCCAGTCAGCTCCGCTTACGTTTACATAATCTTCAACACTTTGAAGTAATTTGGTTGTAAACTTCACTCCTTTTCCAATGATTTCTTCATCAAGGTCGTTTTTCACCCCCTGAGAAGTTTTGCCATTAACAAGAGTTCCAAGTTTTTCAAGGAGCGTGTTTCTTAATTCATCGAATTTCGCTTTGTAGGTATTTTCGATTTCTTCAAGTTTCAGTTTCTCTTCAGTTCTTTTCTTTTTGTCTTTGATGTTTCTTGAGAAGAGTTTTTTGTTGATTACAACACCTCTTAACGAAGAATCTGCTTTTAATGAAGCATCTTTTACATCACCAGCTTTATCACCGAAGATCGCACGAAGCAATTTCTCTTCAGGAGTTGGGTCAGATTCACCTTTTGGAGTGATTTTACCAATCATGATGTCTCCAGGCTTCACATCAGCACCGATACGGATCATACCGTTTTCGTCAAGATCTTTTGTAGCCTCTTCAGAAACGTTAGGAATATCAGCAGTCAGTTCTTCCATACCTAATTTGGTATCACGAACTTCCAATGAATATTCATCAACGTGGATCGAAGTAAACCAGTCTTCACGAACAACTTTTTCGTTAATTACGATCGCATCCTCAAAGTTATACCCTTTCCAAGGCATGAAGGCTACCACAAGGTTTCTACCTAATGCCAACTCTCCGTTTTCAGTTGCGTAACCGTCGCAAAGTACTTGCCCTTTCTGCACTTTATCACCTACTCTTACGTTTGGTCTCAAAGTGATGGTTGTACTCTGGTTGGTTTTTCTGAACTTGGTCAGTTTATAAGTTTTCGTCGCAGATTCGAATGATACTAAATCATCGTCTTCGCTTCTTTCGTATTTAATGGTAATTTTATCAGCATCTACGTACTCTACCGTACCGTTTCCTTCAGCATTAATCAAAATTCTGGAGTCTTTAGCAACTTGTTGTTCCAAGCCAGTACCTACGATTGGAGCTTGTGGCTTCAACAAAGGAACAGCTTGACGCATCATGTTGGATCCCATCAATGCACGGTTCGCATCATCATGCTCTAGAAACGGAATTAATGAAGCAGAAATACCGGAAATCTGGTTTGGCGCTACATCGATCAAGTCAACTTGTTGTGGCTCAACTACCGGATAATCACCATCAAGACGTGCAATAACTCTGTCGGTAGAAATAGTACCGTCGTCGTTCATTTCCACGTTTGCTTGTGCGATTACTTTATCTTCCTCATCTTCAGCATTTAAGAAAACCGCAGGAGTTTTCAAATCTACTTTTCCGTTGCTTACTTTTCGATAAGGAGTTTCGATGAAACCTAAGTTGTTGATTTTCGCATAGATTCCCAACGAAGAAATCAAACCAATGTTTGGTCCTTCAGGAGTTTCGATCGGACAAATACGGCCATAATGAGTATGGTGAACGTCACGCACCTCGAAACCTGCTCTTTCTCTTGATAAACCACCAGGTCCTAATGCAGAAAGACGACGCTTGTGCGTGATTTCTGACAGTGGGTTGGTTTGGTCCATAAACTGAGAAAGCTGGTTGGTACCGAAGAATGAGTTAATAACCGATGTTAAAGTTTTCGCGTTAACAAGATCAATAGGAGTAAAGATTTCATTATCTCTAACATTCATTCTCTCACGAATTGTTCTTGCAATTCTTGAAAGACCTACACCGAACTGCCCCGCTAATTGCTCACCGACAGTCTTAATTCTTCTGTTAGATAAGTGATCAATATCATCCACTTCTGCTTTTGAGTTGACCAACTCAATTAAATGTCTAACGATCGAAATGATATCTTCTTTGGTTAAAACCTCAGTTTTTTCAGGAATATTTAATCCTAATTTCTTGTTCAATCTGTAACGACCAACTTCTCCTAATGAATAACGCTGTTCTGAGAAGAATAATTTTTCGATAATTCCTCTTGCAGTTTCCTCATCTGGTGGATCTGCGTTACGCAACTGACGGTAGATATACTCTACCGCTTCTTTTTCTGAGTTGGTAGGGTCTTTTTGTAAAGTATTCTGGATGATAGAAAATTCGTTTGAATTTTCTTTGTGAATCAAGATTGATTTCACACCAGCATCCAAAATTAGGTCTAAATGTTCTTTTTCAAGAATAGTTTCACGATCAAGGATGATTTCGTTTCTCTCGATAGAAACAACTTCACCTGTGTCTTCGTCCACGAAATCTTCAAACCAAGTGTTCAAAACTCTCGCAGCCAAAGTTCTACCTTCTACTTTTTTCAATGCTGCTTTAGAAACTTTCACTTCTTCCGCAAGGTCAAAAATCTGAAGGATATCTTTATCGGATTCATACCCGATTGCTCTCAATAAAGTTGTTAACGGTAATTTTTTCTTACGGTCGATGTAAGCGTACATTACGTTATTGATGTCGGTTGTAAATTCCATCCAAGATCCCTTAAACGGGATAATTCTGGAATAATACAACTTGGTTCCGTTGGCATGGTAAGTTTGACCAAAGAATACCCCCGGAGAACGGTGCAACTGAGTTACGATCACACGCTCTGCACCATTAATAATAAATGAACCAGAAGGCGTCATATAAGGAACCGGACCTAAATACACATCTTGTACAACGGTCTGAAAATCTTCATGTTCAGGGTCAGTACAATACAATTTAAGTCGGGCTTTCAAAGGAACTGAATAGGTCAGTCCTCTTTCCACACACTCGTCGATCGAGTAGCGCGGTGAATCAACCAAATAATCCAAAAACTCCAGTACAAACTGGTTTCTGGAATCGGTAATTGGGAAATTTTCTTCAAAGGTTTTGTAAAGAGTTTCGTTTACTCTCTGCTCCGGAAGGGTGTCCAACTGGAAAAATTCTTTGAAAGATTGGATCTGAATGTCCAAAAAGTCAGGCGTTTCAATTTTTCCTTTTGCTGCGGAGAAATTGATTCTTTCGTTTCCCTGAGTTTTAGCGACTGCTTTAGATTTACTCATAAAAATTTTAAAGAATGAGGGGTTAAAAAATATTTTGTTTAAAAAATATCAGAAAAAACCTTTTGAGAGTAAGAGAAACAAGAAGATAGGCGCTAACAAATAGACTTGGCTCTTATCAAAAATGGGCTTATTCTAACTGCAACGCCGGTATATCTTTTCACGGAGTAGTGCAAAATACTTTTTGATCTTTCAACGCTAAACAATAGTGAAATCTGTAAATAGAGAAAAGCTGCTTTCAGAAACAGAAAGAGCTGATTTACAATATTTTAGTGATTTATGTACAATGGTTAGCGCCAAAAGGAGTGCAAATTTACTCAAAATAAAGCACTTACACAAATTTTGCGAGGTGACTAAAGAGTTGGAACTGTTATAAAATTTTGTTAAAACAACGTATTTTATGTAATTAAAGATGGAGGATAAAATAAAAAAACCTCACAAAAAGTGAGGTTTCAATATTTGGGTGTAAACGAATTACTTCAATTCTACTTCAGCACCAGCTTCTTCAAGTTGCTTCTTAAGAGCTTCAGCCTCATCTTTAGATACACCTTGCTTGATTGGAGCAGGAGCACCATCTACCATATCTTTAGCTTCTTTAAGACCAGCACCAGTTAAATCTTTTACCAATTTAACAACAGCTAATTTAGAAGCACCAGCTGATTTAAGGATTACATCGAATTCTGTTTTTTCTTCAGCAGCATCAGCAGCACCACCTGCAGCCATAACTACAGCAGCAGCAGCTGGCTCGATTCCGTACTCATCCTTAAGGATAGCAGCTAATTCATTTACGTCTTTTACGGTTAAGTTTACTAGCGTTTCAGCTAAATTTTTTAAATCTGACATTTTGTAATGTTTTAATTTGTTGAACGATTTATTTTGATTTTTTTTGAGTCTAATTACTCTGCACTAGGTGCGTCAGTAGCGTCAGCGCTAGCTTCTGGAGCCGCAGTTTCTTCTACTTTGGTTTCTTCAGCATCTGGAGCAGCAGTTTCTTCGGCTTTTGCTTCTACAGTCTCCGGCTTGTTTTGAAGAGCAGAAAGTACGTTTCTGATTGGTGATTGAAGCAATCCGATGATTTCTCCGATCATTTCTTCTCTTGACTTGATGTTTACAAGCGTTGCTAAGTTCTCGTCACCTACGTAGAAAGTTTCCTGCAGGTAAGCAGACTTTAATGCAGGGATTTCAGCTTTTTTTCTGAAGTTCTGGATCAGTTTAGCCGGAGCGTTTGCTGTTTCAGAAATCATCAGTGCAGAATTTCCTTTGAAAGTCTGGAACATTTCAGAGTAATCTACTCCTTCAATCTGCTCCATTGCTTTTTGCAAAAGGGTATTTTTTACAACTTTAAGGCTGATATTTTGTTTAAATGCCTGTCTTCTGAAATCTGAAGTTGCAGCAGCATTCATTCCTTCAAGACTTGCTACATAAACTACTTTCGCGTCCTGTAACAGATCTTTTAATTCTTGTATTACTAATACTTTATCTTCTTTTGTCATTGTCTTACAGATTTTAGTTTACAGATTTAGTATCAATTGCAATACCCGGGCTCATTGTAGAAGACATATAGATGCTTTTTACATACGTACCTTTAGCGGCAGTTGGCTTAAGCTTAATTAAAGTCTGCACTAATTCCTGAGCGTTTTCTTTAATTTTAGCAGCATCGAAAGATACTTTACCAATACCAGCGTGGATGATACCGTATTTATCAACTTTGAAATCGATTTTACCGGCTTTCACCTCTGCTACTGCTTTACCAACTTCCATGGTTACAGTACCAGATTTTGGGTTTGGCATTAATCCTCTTGGACCTAATACTCTACCTAATGGACCTAATTTACCCATTACTGCAGGCATGGTAACGATAACGTCAACATCTGTCCAACCATCTTTAATTTTCTGTAAGTACTCATCAAGACCTACGTAATCTGCACCAGCTTCTTTAGCTTCTGCCTCCTTGTCTGGAGTTACAAGCGCCAAAACTTTTACATCTTTACCGGTACCGTGAGGAAGAGATACAACTCCTCTTACCATTTGGTTAGCTTTTCTTGGATCTACACCCAATCTAACTGCGATATCTACAGAAGCGTCAAATTTTGCAAAGTTTACTTCTTTTACCAAAGCAGAAGCTTCGTCAAGGCTGTAAATTTTGTTTTTTTCTATTTTGCTTAAAGCTTCTTTTTGCTTTTTAGTTAATTTTGCCATTTCTATTCGTATTAAGCGTTAGTTGGTTTAGTTCCTGTTACTCTCAATCCCATAGATCTTGCAGTTCCCGCGACCATAGATAGTGCAGAATCAACTGTAAAACAGTTAAGGTCTGCCATTTTATCTTCCGCTATTTTTTGAACCTGAGCCCAAGATACACTTCCTACTTTAGCTCTGTTGGGCTCGCCTGAACCTTTCTTCACTTTAGAAGCTTCCATCAACTGGATTGCGACGGGTGGAGTTTTAATTACGAATTCAAAAGATTTGTCTTCGTAAACTGTAATTACTACAGGTAAAACTTGTCCCGGCTTATCTTGCGTTCTTCCGTTAAATTGTTTACAAAACTCCATGATGTTCACACCTGCAGAACCCAAAGCTGGACCTACTGGTGGAGACGGGTTAGCAGCGCCACCCTTCACCTGAAGTTTAACCATTTTAAAGACTTTTTTAGCCATTTTTGTTTTTTAAAAAATTAAGAAATTTATGAATGTGGAAGCATTTATAAATCTGCAAAGCTGTAGTCTCACCATACAACTTTACATTTCGGACTGCAAAATTAAGAATTTATTTTGATTCTGCAAGTGTAAGATACTGATTTTTAGAAAGAATTTTTGAGTGTATATCGACTCGGCAAGCGAAAACCTATTAGAATATGTTATATTTCAACGAAACTCCAAAACCGGTGTTGCGAATGTTTCGAATTCGTTTGGTAGTCTGAAAACCATATCTTTCATACTGCATTTCTGCCATCAACTTTCTGTATCTGTACCCCAGGCCTACGTGAAAACTTCCTACACCGCCCGCAGCAAGATCGTATTCAAGCGTATTCACCTGCATTGTAGATTCCAAAGTATTATTTAGTACATATGCGAACGATAAAAATAATGCATTGTTACCATTAAAGTAATTATAATACCGGAATCCCACGGGGATCTCCAGGATTGAGGCATCGATCGCCACCGTTTGCGTGTGCGGATCGACAGGATATTCACGAACAAGATCATTCTTGTACCGGTAATATTTAGGAGCCGTAAAAACTGAAAATGAATTGCCAAGCATAGGCAGGACATACTCCAATTCAACACCTATTTTTGCAACCTGTTTTGGGTTCATTTCAATATCATCCAAGTAATATTCGTTGGAGTTGGCTGTGGTTGAAATCATGTTACCTTCAGCAAGTATATGCACCCTGATTTTCGTTTTAGTCTTTGTACTCTGCTTTGGTTCAACGCAACCATTATTGAAGGTCCCTATCAATTTAGTAAGGGCATCCGTTTTATAATCTACATTGTTCAAATTGATATGTGGGCAGTTAATCAGTTGCGAAAGTTGAGTCTGATACGTTCTGTTTTTCTGCAGATCATTGTTACTATTATAATATCTTTTGTACCATAACTGCGTTGGGGTTTCTCTATCTTTACCAATGAAAAACTTGGTGGTTCCACGGTGATAGGAGTACAGACTCAGCGCACCTGCGGTCAGTTGTTTTAAAAATACAGTCTGCGTTTGAGGACTAAAATCCGGATTGGAATCAATTTTACTGAGATCATCTTCATAATGTGCAACTGGAAGGGTAAATTTTCTAAAGGTAATACCGTTTTCCAAACCAAACTCATCAATCTCACTAAGGCCTTCAGCGGATTCTTTTCCTGTACTTTTGTCTTTAATAATGATAGTCGTAGGACTCTCTACCCAGCCCTCGTTCTTAATCTGTACATGTCTTTTATTTCGCTTGGAATCAATCACGTAGCCATTTTCGAAAAACATCTGTGACATCAAGGGCAGTGGGAGCAACATTGTTACCAAAAGGATAAAAATTTTCTTCATAGATAGGGTTTAAATTTGTGAATCAGAATTAAAAAACCGCCCATTACTGAGCGGTTTCGATTTATTATAATAATATCTTTATACTTTTTCTACCTGCATATAGTTGAGTTCCATTGGTGTTTTCCTTCCGAAAATCATTACTGAAACTTCGATTTTCTTTTTGTCTTCAAAGATCTTCTCTACAGTTCCGTTGAATCCGTTAAAAGGTCCGTCGATTACTTTTACATTTTCACCAACCACGAACGGAATACTGGCTTCCACAGCAAATTCTGAAAGTTCATCCATTCTGCCAAGCATTCTGTTAACCTCAGATTTTCTCATCGGTACAGGATCGCCGCCTTTGGTTAAACTGAGAAATGAAATTACGCCGGGAATATTCTTAATGATGTGCGGAATTTCACCTACAAGATTCGCTTCAACCATTAAATAACCAGGATAATAAGGTTTTTCTTTCGGAACTTTTTTACCGTTCCTCATCTGGATTACCTTTTCCATAGGAATGACTACCTGTGTTACGAAAGATTCGAAACCAAGATGCTTCATTTCGTTCTCAATATAGGTTTTCACCTTATTTTCCTGTCCACTGATGGATTTCAGAACATACCACTTCAAGTCACTCATTTTGGAAAATAATTTTAATTGAACAGGTTGATGAAAATTGATATTACATTCGCAATAGATTTACTGAACAGTGAATCTATCCCAAAGGTAAACAAAGCCAAGATAATGGTTGCAATGGTAACCACAATTGTAGATGACTGTAAGTCTGGCCATTTTGGCCATTCTACTTTATCTTTGAATTCGGTATAAGAACCTTTTAAAAAATCAACTAAGCTCATTATTTATTTTTTGCACGGGCACAAGGATTCGAACCCTGATCAACGGTTTTGGAGACCGGTATCCTACCATTGGACGATGCCCGTAGATTAAAAAAGTCCCGTAAGTTTCCCTACGGAACTTTTATATTTATTAGATATTAATCTAAGATTTCAGTTACCTGACCTGCACCAACTGTTCTACCACCTTCTCTGATCGCAAATCTAAGACCTACGTTAAGAGCGATTGGCTGTAACAATTCTACAGTAATAGAGATGTTATCACCTGGCATTACCATTTCTACACCTTCTGGCAAGAAGATCTCACCTGTAACGTCTGTAGTTCTTACATAGAACTGAGGACGGTATTTGTTGTGGAATGGAGTGTGACGACCACCTTCTTCTTTAGAAAGGATATAAACCTCTGCTTTGAATTTTTTGTGTGGTTTAACAGAATCTTTCTTAGCGATAACCATACCTCTCTTGATGTCGGTTTTTTCAATACCTCTCAACAATAGACCTACGTTATCACCAGCTTCACCTCTGTCAAGGATTTTACGGAACATCTCAACTCCTGTAATAGTAGAAGTAAGTTTCTCATCACCCATACCTACGATATCAACTGGATCACCAGTGTTGATAACACCAGCCTCGATTCTACCAGTTGCTACAGTACCTCTACCTGTAATAGAGAATACGTCTTCGATTGGCATAAGGAATGGCTTATCCTGGTCTCTTACCGGAAGTTCGATCCAAGTATCAACAGCATCCATAAGTGCTTCTACCGTAGCAACCCATTTTGGCTCTCCGTTAAGAGCTCCAAGAGCTGAACCTTGAATTACTGGAGTGTTATCACCATCGTAATCATAAGAAGAAAGAAGGTCTCTTACTTCTAATTCTACTAATTCTAACAATTCTGGATCATCAACCATATCCACTTTATTCATGAATACCAATACGTTAGGTACGTTTACCTGACGACAAAGAAGGATGTGCTCTCTTGTTTGAGGCATTGGTCCGTCAGTTGCAGCTACTACAAGGATAGCTCCGTCCATCTGTGCAGCACCAGTTACCATGTTCTTAACATAGTCGGCGTGACCTGGACAGTCTACGTGAGCGTAGTGTCTGTTAGCAGTTTCGTACTCAATGTGTGCAGTGTTGATAGTAATACCTCTTTCTTTTTCTTCTGGTGCAGAGTCGATAGAAGAGAAATCTCTTGCAGTACCGAATCCCTTATCAGATAATACTTTACTGATTGCTGCAGTAAGAGTAGTTTTACCATGGTCTACGTGACCGATGGTACCAATGTTCAAGTGTGGTTTGTTACGATTAAACGTTTCCTTTGCCATGATTTAATTATTTATTTAATTATTATTTAAATTTTCGGTGCGCAAATATAGTGAAATTTTGTATATTGAAAATCTTTTTTTAACAAAAATCCTCAACTTACAAATTTCGCAGCTTACGGCGCCATTTTCCAATTAAAATATTGGACTGCAAATTTAGGAAAAATTATTTATTTATAAAAGAGTGAATAATTAATTTACAGAATATTAACGCGGTGCACTCTTTTTTCAAATATAACATTGGATCAACATCAACACAAATCAACAAGCACAGCTTTAAAATAAAAAAAATCTCCTTTTTAGAAAGGAGATTTCAACAGAGCCAACTATGAGATTTGAACTCACGACCTCTTCCTTACCAAGGAAGCGCTCTACCCCTGAGCTAAGTCGGCAAAATTTTAAAAAAAAATCACAAGCCGTTGTTGGTTGTGATTTCTTTGAGCGGAAGACGAGGGTCGAACTCGCGACATTCAGCTTGGAAGGCTGACGCTCTACCAACTGAGCTACTTCCGCATTTTTGTTTCCAAAATTGTTGGTAAACGGTTTGCAAATTTAAAACAAATTTTTAAACCAGCAAAACGTTTTTTATAAAATGTGGGGAGAGCAGGATTCGAACCTGCGAAGTCGTAAGACAGCAGAGTTACAGTCTGATCCATTTGGCCACTCTGGAATCTCCCCAATTTTACAAAAATAATGAGCCTCCAGAGGGACTCGAACCCACGACCTGCTGATTACAAATCAGCTGCTCTAGCCAACTGAGCTATGGAGGCAAATAGATTTCAAAAGAACGCTTATCTCTTTTTGCGAGTGCAAATATAAGGGAGTTTTTTTGAAATCTACAAATTATTTTGCTAAAATTTTGAATATTTTTTTTACGCCAATTCTTTTTTCTTGATTAGCAGCTTCTTAGCAACTTCAGCACATTGATCCAAACTTTCTTCAAAGCTGGCAGTTGTCTTCTTTACCACGATGTCGTCACCCGGAACCGCAAGAATGATCTCTGCAGTTTTATTTTCTTTGTCTGATTTGTTCTCAACTTTAAGGTAAACTTTGCATTCTACGATTTTATCATAATAGTTTTCTAGTTTGTTTAATTTCTTTTCAATATGTTCTTCGAGCGGTGCGTGTGGAGTCAATCCCATTGACTGTACTGAAATTTTCATAAATCTACATTTTTTTTGGCTCTAGGATGAGCACTGTTAAACACTTTTTTTAACTGTTCTATATTGGCACAGGTGTAAACCTGTGTGGAAGCTAATGATGAGTGCCCCATAATCATCTTCACTTTAGAAATTTCAGCCCCATATTCCAAAACGTGAGTTGCAAAACTGTGTCTTAAAATATGAGGGCTTTTTTTCTTCTTCGAAGTTACAAGACTAAGATAAGTATTAACTGTAGAATAAACAAATTTATCGTTCAGTTTTTTACCTTTCGTGTTGATGAAGAAGTATATCTTATCCGCCTCCAGCGGCTTTCTTATAAGCAAATATTCTGCCATCAGAGAAGAAAGTTTCTCCGAAATCGGAATCACTCTTGCCTTATTTCCTTTACCTATTACTTTCATTTCTCTCTTGCTGAAATCAACATTCTCCAACAAAAGATTTACGAGTTCTGCACGCCTGATTCCGGTTTGGTAAAGTGTTTCCACAATAAGTTCTTTCAACAGGCTTTTTTTCGCCGGTTTATTTGCTTCGAGCTGCTGATTAGCCATTTCCTCTTCAGAAAACGGAATCTGTTTTTCAGCATAAAATTTCAACGACTGAATGCTTTCCAGCGGAGAATTTTTGATCTCGCCGACTTTCAGCAAAAAAAGATAGAAACTGCGAAGTGTAGAAAGTTTGCGATTAATTGACCGTTTGGCGATTTTTTTTTCACCCAGATGCACCATAAAATTCCGGATGATTTTTTTATCAACCTTCACCAGGTCCTGATGAGCTTCAGTTTCCAAAAGAAAAAACGAAAAATCCTCCAGATCTTTTCTGTAACTTATAAGCGTGTTGGGAGAATACCGTTTTTCGACAGCAATATATTCTAGAAATCTTTCTAACATTATGGTATAAAACAAAAAATCACTTTCCAAATATAACTATTTGAAAAGTGATTTAGGTATTTCTTAAAGAAAAATTGTTTATGCCTGCTCTTCGCGGCTTGCATTTTTCTGCTTATAAGCAGCTTTCAGCTTTGCCTGTCTTGAAGTTACCGACGGTTTTAGGAACTGCTGTCTGCTTCTTAAAGCTCTTACAACTCCGGTTTTATCAAATTTTCTTTTGTATTTTTTTAACGCTCTGTCGATGGCTTCACCATCTTTTACTGGGATAATTAACATAATTTACATCTCATTTTGGATTGCAAAAGTAAGATTTTATTTTGGAATGACAAATTTTTTATTACTTTTAAAGATATTTATTTCTTATGCAGCAAAAAAATTACAGAGTCATCAATGCTTCCGCGGGTTCGGGCAAAACCTATGCATTGGTTCAGAATCTGCTAGCGATCTGTCTGAAACATCCTTCCCAGCCCGATAAAATAGGTAATATTCTGGCGCTGACCTTCACCAATAAAGCTGCCAATGAAATGAAACACCGGATTATTGACTGGTTGAAAAAATTTTCGATGCCGGGCTATGAAACCAATCAGGACTTGATCAATATGCGGGAGAAACTGCAAAACGATGGCTATCATCTTACACTGGAAGATATTCATTTTCGGTCCAAAAAAATTCTGGATTATGTTCTCCATCACTACTCTACTCTGAATATTGGCACTATTGATAAATTTAATTCCCGCTTGGTGAGAAGTTTTTCTTATGAACTTGGATTGGCACAAAACTTTAACCTCGAAATCAATTCTGAACCTTTTCTGATAGAAGCTGTTGAGAAGATGCTCGAAGACATCGGTGCGGAAAATGAGATTTCTGAAGCCTTTATGGATTACGTAAACTACAGTCTGGACAATGATGAAAGGGTGAACCTGAATAAAACACTCTATACTTCCGCTAAAGAATATGTGCAGGATAAACATTATTTCCGGCTGGATCAAAACAAAGATTTCGATTGGCTTTCCTACGAAAAATCTAAGAAAAACCTCTGGGAAGACCTTAAAAACCTCAGAACGGATTCTATCAATATTATTGAAGAAGTCAACCAGCTTTTAAAGGAAAAAAATCTTGAAGTTGCAGATTTTGCAGGCGGAAACAGCAACAGTATCGCAAAATTTTTCAATGAAGCCCGAAAGTATTATCATAAAGAAAGACCAGATTTCCCTATTCCTGCAAATGAGGAGCGCGCACTGATTAAATTTCAGGCCGGCGCATCGGGTTCGGGCAAAAGCAGACAAAGCGATATTTTAGAGATTCTTGATTATTTAATCAATCAGCGGCAAAAACTCTTTCAAAATTATATTCTCACAAAGAAAAAAGAGAAAATACTGCAGGCAATTTTACCGCTGAAAGTGAACAAAGATATTCAGGATAAACTTGCGCAAATAGAAGAAGAAAATGATGTTGTACTTCTCTCAAAATTCAACATTCTGATTCATGAAAATCTTCGGGAAGAACCTTCATCATTCATTTATGAGAAAGTAGGAACCAAATTCAGCCATTATTTCTTTGATGAATTTCAGGACACCTCATTTCTGCAGTGGCAAAATTTTATTCCGCTGCGCGATCACGCGACCTCTTCGCAGGACATGAGTTTTACTTTGGTTGGCGACCCCAAACAGAGCATTTACCGTTTCCGGGGCGGAGACTCGCAGCTCATGCTCGATATCATCAACAAAAAAGAAAAATCACTTGTTCATGCGGAATTAGAAAATCTGGAAAACAACTGGCGAAGTGCCAAAAACATTGTTGATTTCAATAACCAACTGTATCTTTTCCTTTCCGGCAACACCCAGGCCGAGCATTGTGAGATCTTCGGAAGCGGATCCCAGCAGACTGCAAAATCGAAACTGGAAGGCAAAGTGCGGATCAACTTAATTGAAAACACTACGAAGAAAGTTTTCTACGAAGAAGTTGCCGAAAAAATGCGGGAAGACATACAACGTTGCATTGATAAGGGCTTCAAACTTTCGGATATTACCATTCTTTGCCGCGGAAATTTCGATATTTTCAGTTTTTCGCAGCTTTTAGGAAACGCAAAAATCACATATCAGGGAAAAGAAGATTACATAAAAACGATTTCAGAATCGGGCTTAACGCTTAATTTGTCATCAACTCTGCTGGCGCTGACAGAATTTCTAAGATGGGAACAGAACCCTAAAAATTATCAGTTTCCGGTGAAAATGCTGTATTATCTGAAAGTTTTAGGAAGAATACATGTTAAAGACTTCAGTGCTGAAATGATGGAAATGCTTACGCTGAAAAACAAAGCCGAAATGCAGGAATTCATCGCCAAAAAATATGATTTACAATTGAGCAGCAAAAACTTACTGCAGCTGAATCTTTATAATTTTGTCGAACATTTTCTGCAGGAATTTTCCGTACAGAATAAGGAGACCGATTTTCTTTTCAATTATTTGGAAATGCTTTACGCCTATTCGCAAAACGCCGCTTCTACACTGAAAGATTTTATCCGCTATTGGGACGAAGAAGCAAATGCCACCACAATTCAGGCTTCCGAAAATCTGGATGCAGTAAAGCTCATGACGATTCACAAAGCAAAAGGTTTGGAGTTTCCCGTGGTTTTTCTTCCAATGAAAAACGAACATAAAGATGCAAAATTCAGCAATTGGCTTGATATTGACACTGAAAACGGCCTTTCGTCGGTAAATATCAATCCGTTCGGAAGAGAACTTGAAGCTTATGATGAAAACATGGCAAAGTTTAATCAGGAAAATATTTATCAGAATAAAATCGACCGCTACTGCCTGCAATATGTGGCTACGACGCGGGCGGTTGAAGAACTGTTCTTTTATATCGAAAAGCCCAACAAGACAAGTAACAACCTTGAAATTTACGAATTTCTGGAGCCAAAAATCCCCAGGAATGAAAACGGCGAACCTCTTTCTTCTTTTGATTTATATAAAGTCGCTGACGAAAACCAACAAAGTAGGCAGAACGTTACAGGTAATGAAAACAGTACGAAACCCATTCTTTTTAAAAGCGGACAAAAAAGCAATCCGGACGCTATAAAAATTGCGACTCCCTCCAAGAATTACCAGAACAGGGTTGAAAAAGTGCGCACGGGGATTTTTACGCACGAAATTTTATCCAGAATTAATTCAGAACAAGACGTGGATCGCACCCTCGAATCCTATGTGTTGGAAGGAATTATTACCCTGGAAGAAAAAGAAGAGATTCATCACCGGATTTTAAGCATCATTAAAAACGAGAATTATTCGAAATACTTCACCGAAAATCAGGTTGTTATTAACGAAAAAGACATGATGATTTCTGAAAACGGCGAGTCGAAGATTTACCGGCCAGACCGGCTGATCGATACCGGGAACGGTTACATCATTATCGATTTTAAGACCGGCGCTGAGCAGGAAAAACATCTTGTGCAAATAAACGAATACAAATCTATACTCGAAAAACTCGGTAAAAAAGTTCTGGAAACCCAACTGATTTATGTATAAAAAATCCTGTCTCAGAAAGCGAGACAGGATTTTATTTACATCTAAAAATTACTTCTTTACCGCAGTTATCACCTGTGCTTCCTGTTTGGTGATATTATCGAAAATCTGCGTAAATGCTGGATAATATTCTTTCGGGAATACTGAATCGTCAACCTGAGTCGTGGTCTCAACTGTCAACTTATTTCCGTTTTGCGTAACCTGATACGTGTATTGGAGTGCATTATCCTCTGTACGAAATTTCTTCGATTTGGGCACATTTTCAAAAACATAGCCATCCGGGAGGGTAATCGTTACCTTTTTAATTCTGTCGTAAGCTGAGTAAAACTCAAGAGGTGCAATTCGCGGCTCTTTTTGGTCGAAGTTATGTGTCTGGGAATAAAGAAAAAGCAAAGGATTAAATACCATTTTCCCACCCAACACATCAACAAAAGTATCTGAACTGAAATCGAAACTGGTTTCAAAATCGTTATTTTCCTGAAGGCCGTGTTTTAAATTCGTAAAATTGAAACGGTAATCGTCTTTATAGGATTTTGCAAATTTTTCTTTGTCCTCCGTAAATCTTTGGTTGACCACCATTGAATACAGTTTTGTGTCCCGGTCCGAAAATTTACCTTCGAAAGTGCCATCCGGTAAAAGTTTGGCATCAACTGTAAGCAAAGTTTTACTGGTTTCAGGGTAAAGGATATTAATTTGCTGTGCAGTTTTTTCACCCATAACAATTCCATAATAATTCAGTGCTTTAGGTGCTACCATATTAATTTCGCTCTGTTTTACAGTACCATCGGCAAGGTAAATTTTATCCTTATCTTTAAATGAGGCCAAAACATAGTTCAACTGAGCTATTGATGGGTTATAAGCAAGCAAAATTCCCTGATTTACAGTGGAAAGTACTACAGGATCCGCACTAATGCCCGCACTTTGGAAAAGCATAGTCAAAAGAAGGTTAATTTCTGCAGAATTTCCAACTTTAGTATTGATTAGGTTTTTGATTCCTTTGTCGCAGAACACTGCATCTTCTTTATTCCAGGTATAATTCTTATGAACATATTTCAGGATTGCATCTGCCCGCTGAAGCGTTACCGGAATCGATTTAATTTCCTGTGGAAGAAGGTCTTTCACCAAGTTGGTTTTCTTTAGTTCTGCACCAAAATCATCGTTTGCATACAGTCTTTCCTGAATATCCTTCCAAGTGTTTGCATATGACTTATATACGTTATTAAAAAGCGTGGAATTAAGTTCTGCCTTAATGGAAGTTTTGTAATTGTCGTTATTCAAAACATATTTCTCTTCTTTATATGGCGCAACCTTCTCATAAGCAAATCTATACGTTTGATATTCATTACCATAAAGCGGTTTTTTCTCTACCAACCTGTGAGTCGGGTTTAGACTTCCTTTATAATTAATCGTATAACCTAGTGGGACAGGGGCATCCAGAACATATTCTACATAACGGATCGGGATTTCCTCCTCAATAATAATCCGGGGCATAGATCCCAGGAATGGAGTGATAATGGTGTAAGAATATTCAACAACAGACCCGTTTTTCACATTCGCAAAAGCAAATTTGGTAATATCGTAGTTTCGGTCTTCGGTGGATTTGTATTTTTCGTCCTTAGCGATTTTTGTGCTTACTGTTTTTCCATTTTCGTGGTTATAAGTATTTGCTTTGAGGTCGGCTAAAGTTTCGCGAGTACCTCGGCGGTCATCATAAATACTTACCTTGTGATCCAGATAATCTGAGGCATTGTCTTTATTATAAATTTTAATCCTGCTGAATACCTTCTGATGCAGTGTTCCGTCATAGTCAATCCGGAAATGTACGGACCGGTAAAGGATTTCTGCGGGTGCATCTGAAACTTGTGTAGATTTTTCGCTTTTCAGATCTTCATCTGAAAGTTTTGGATAAGTTAGGAATTTATGTTGTGCACCCAACAGTCCTGTTACTGAGAATGCAAAACAAAGTAGAATTTTCTTCATTATTGTTTTGTTAGTAAGATTTTAGTATTGTCGCGGCTGGCTGTCTGTTTGCGGAACGCCAGGTATTCTTTGTATTTTTCTTTTGGATAGAGTCCTTTGTTGATCGTTAAAACTCTTTTTACAAGCAGTTTACCATCTTTCGTTGTGAAATCAATGGTGTAAGAGCCAAACTCAGTTGTAATTGAAGATGATTTTGGGATTTCAGCAAAAATATAGCCTGCCGGAATAATGTATTCAATTTCATAATCATCCTGGAAGGGAAATGAATTCTCGAAGGGAAGTTTCCTTTCATCATTTGAACTGAACATTACCGCCTCATAAAACGGCATCACCGGAAAGAAAAGATCATTGCCAATTTTTTTTGAGAATCCGTTAGCTTTCAGGGAAAGGTCGTAACCGATTTTGCCTTCATCTCTGTCGTTTTTCAGGTTATTCACCTTCAAATCATCAATTTTTAAATTGTAATGACGATTTTTAAGAGCTTCCTGGATTTCATCGTTTTTTAAACCTAAAAGCCTCAGATTGCTGTCATACTGTCCGCCGGAAAATTCAAACCTTACATCCGAAGAAATTGTTCCATCGGTCCCAAGGTGAATTTTTGCGTTGAGTTTTTCCATGCTCTGCTCTGGCTTGTAAACTGGAGTATCTACAATCTGAATTCCGTCTTCCTTCACCGCCAGAACATTGCGGTGATGAGAAGTGAAACTCAAATGATTAAATGCATGTTGCTGCGAGGTATTTTCGAGCCAAATGGTTTCTTTCTCTGTTGGAACCATTAAAATCGCATGATTACCCGACATTCTCGGGAAATCTTTATCGAAAGTGATTACAGAATGATCATCATAAATCACCGAAAAATAAGAATTAATTCCTGCCGCAGAAAGCAGCGTACGCATATAATTGGTAAGTGCCTTGCAGTCGCCATATCCTTTTTTGCTCACTTCTGCAGCCGGCATCGGTTGCCAACCGCCTATTCCCATAGCGATCAGAACATAACGGGTTTTGTTCTGCATATACTGATAAATGGTTTTTACTTTATCAGAAGTGGTTCCCGATAGATTCAAGGCCTGCACTTCTGCCCTGATTTCCGGTGTAATTTCTGATACTGGATTAATAAGCTGGGTGTAGTACCATTTTCCAAAGCTGTTCCAGTCGGTCATATTACCCTCTTTACCTTCAAGTGTAAACTTTTCCGGCGAAAACTCCACCTGAGGAACTAAATAACTGATACTCGGTGCCAGATCTTCGTGCTTAATGGCTGGGATATTCTCGTAAGAATATTTCATTACATTTCCTTCCGTGGAGTGTGTGAGTTTCGCCAGAGGCCGATCGGTAACCTTTGTACGTATATTGATTCCAGAAGTATTATGCACGGTGAATGTTGATTTTTCAACCGACATGTCGTACGAAGTTACCGGCCTGAAATAATTCAGATACACCGTATTGGAAGTTGTAGTTTCATAATACGATTTTACGGTATAAGGATATTGCGAAGACATTGGCCTTAAAACCAAAATCCTGTCATCTACATACAAAGCGGCGCTTGGATTATTGGTATAATCGTTGAAATCTTTTTTCGAATAGGTTTTGCTGAGTTTCCCTGCGGCATCATAAACCTCTACTTTAATACTCCCGACTTTAGTATTGGGATTGTATGGTATTAATACGGTGGAAAATTCATCTCCGGCACTGTTGAGAATTGTAACAGCATGGGTTTGTTTAATATGCAGCTCTTTAACCGATTTCAGCACATAATCTTCAGCACTCTCACGAACAACCGCATTAGCATTTTTTAGAAGATTTTCGGGAATTAGTGACGCATTATAATCCTGAGCAAGAAGGGTAACGTACAGCAGTGCACACCACAGAATGTAAAATTTTTTCATTAAAAATTATTTTGTGATTAATTCCCTGCATCCGGCACAAACACGCGCTGCTTAAGTTCCTGATCAAAAAGATACATCGCCGACGGATTATCGTACACCATTTTTATTTTGGTGACAAGCTGCGAGGCATTTGCTTCTTCTTCTACCTGCTCATTTACAAACCACTGCAAAAAGGAAACGGTTGCAAAATCACCTTCTTCATTCGCGTTTTTCAGAATATTGAAAATACTTTTGGTCACAATTTTTTCATGCTCCAGTGCTTTTTCGAAAATTTCTTTTGCATCGGTAAATTCATGTGGTGGTTTTGGAATTTCGCCCAACACAATTTCTGCACCTACATCAATCATATAATCGAACATTTTATCTGCATGCATGAGTTCTTCTTTACTCTGAACGCGGAAATAATTCGCAATACCATCCAGATCCCGGGCAGAAAACCATGCCGACATGGATAAATAATATTGAGCAGCATACTGTTCCTTAGCAATTTGGTCGTTTATTAACGCACCAATTTTTGTACTTATCATAATAATGTCTTTTTACCAAATATAGATAATAAAAGCGTATGGACATAAAAAAAGCGAAAAAAAATAAATTTTTCCGCTTCCCTTAAAAATTAAAATTATGAACTATTTTGTAGCAGACATTTTTTTCATTTGATGCTGCTGCATTTTCTGTCTTTTATTCTGCATGTTCTGCTGCTTTTTTGCTTCCCATTTTGTGTACTGTTCAGGGGTGAGTATTTTCCTCATTTCAGCATTCCATTGTTCCTGTCGGGCTTTCATAGCCTCCATTTTTGCTTTTCTTTGTTCCTGCATCTGTGAAGCATTTTGCTGTTTCTCTGCCATTTTTTTATCCTGCAGCGCTTTAATCTGAGCTACCTGTGCACTGGTAAGATTAAGTTCAGCCTGCATCATCTTCAGTTTTTCCTGTCTTTTCTGCTCCATTTCTGCTGGATCTTTTTTATTCATCATCGGCGTTTGCTGGGCCATTGCAAAAGTTCCCATCACTACGAAAGCTGCACTAAAAACAATTTTTTTCATTTCGATATTTTTTGTTTGTTATTTGATGGTTTGATAAATTAAAACTGATCAGGTTAAAGATTTTAATCATAATTTTTTGTTAAAGCTTTCATAACCATACTTTTCTATTATATTTCTTATGATATATTCAGTTTCGTCAGGAAAAGAAATCTTAATAGGTTCAATGGAGGCTACCCAATTTTTTAATTTTTCCAGAAAGGTATTTTCTTTCCAAATAACGGGAACGCCGAGTTTCTCTAAAGCCAATGCATTGCACTGCTGTTCATATTGATGATGCATCGGCACTACAAGTAACTTTCTACCGAGATGCAGTGCTTCAGCCGGACCTTCGAAACCGCCACCGGTTAAGAGTCCTGCACAGCTGGCTAATGATTCTTGAAACAAAGCATTATTTATTGGGAATACTTCCGCATTGTGTTTCCGGTAGTGCTGTTTTGAATGTTTTGAGAAAATCTGCCAGTTCGAACCTGGGACTTCTTTTACTTTATCGAGAATAAATTCATCGGAATAGGCCGGAAGATAAACGGTGTAATGACCTAAATTCTGTGGTTTCAGATTACGTATTTCAGTTCTGATGACAGGAGTGTGGATATAGTCATCGTACCTTTCAAAATGAAATCCAATATAGTCTGTGGCTGGCGCGTAATGATCCATTATCACTTTCCCCCAGTGAAAACCATTGATTTTCGGAGTTTTATATGACAAATACGCTGACTGATGGCTCATTCCCAAAGATTTTTTTCGGTAGAGTTTACAACTCCAGGCACATACCGGCTCAAAATCATTTATCACTAAATCGTATTCGCGTACCGGAAGATTTTTTACGTCTTTGATGAACAGTCTTAAATTAAAACGTTTCCACGTTTCGCGGAAGTCTACACCACCTTTACTTCCGAAAACAAAACCAAATCCATCAAATCTGTATTTTACTTCGGCATCGACATCAACCTCGGCCTGGGTTCCACTGATGAGTATATCTACTTCACCGTATTTTTTAAGATAAGGTATAATCTCTCGCGCACGGGTTACATGCCCGTTTCCTGTGCCCTGAATCGCATATAAAATCTTCATCTAACAAATTTACAAGTAAATTAAATCCACGATGTTGAATTATGGTAAGTTCACAAATATTTAAAACAAAAAAGAGCGCACATGCGTACGCTCTTCATTATATATGTAATCAGTATGACTTTACTTTGACTTTCCTTTTCCCTGCGAATTTCCTTTACCCTGCGAATTTCCTTTAACATAAAGGTGCGAACCGTCATTAAGTTTCTTTCTTCTTTCGTATTCCTTCATTGATTTGGTATTTACCCCATTATTTATAACCGGTTTTCTCGATTTAATAGTGTTATACTTCTTTACCTGCGTGCTTTTATAATTGTTTTTATTTCTGTTATAAACCGCTACAGGATTCTGACCTTTATAGTATTTGTTCTTGAATTTTTCATATTTCGCCGGTCCCATAATTCGTTCGATGGATCTGTAACGGTCGACTCTCCATTGGTCAGGGTTACTACCGTACGCGCGGTTCCATGAGTTATAATCCGAGTACTGATTATTTAATGCAAATAAGTCTGCTTTTTGTTGCGGACTTAGCAATAAATTTGCTGCGACAGTCTGCCAGTTTACATCGGTAATACTTCTTCTGTAATCATTATAATAATCTGACTGTGAATAACCCAGGGTAAATAAACCCAAGCTGAATATTGTGATAATCTTTTTCATTTTAAGAATTTTAATTTGTTGTGTCATAACTATCTCCATTACTGTGCCAAAATAAAAAAAGGAGAGCCGCTCCTTTCGAAACCGCTCTCCCATCACTACTAACACTAAAAACTAAAATTATAAAGAGGTAAATCTCTGACCCGGGATTCGGGCTGTATTTCCCGGGGTTGCTGTTCCCGGAGTCCGATTTCTCAGACTTCCGGAATTACTTTCTATCTTTCTCTGTGGATCTGTATTTCTTATTCCGGAGTTATTGTCTCTGAACCCACCGTTATTTCGAGGTGTTTCAGTCTGTGGCCGGATCTCATTATTTCTTGTTGTACCGTTGGAAATCCGTGGCGCAGTTCTCACCGGTGCCTCATTTCCGTTTCGGAAGCCGTTATTCTCTGTTCTTTTGTTTAAGTCTCCGTCATTTCTGAATCCTTCTTTCCTTTGCGCATTATTCCAGTTACCGTTTCCTGTTCGTGGGGAATTTTGGAAACCAATGTTCTGTCTCGGATTCGCCTGGTGATATTTCACTTTGTTAATTCTATAACGGTTTACATTGATGTTTTTGTATCGGGGAACCACATAAACATGGGTTACATAATGTTGTCTTCTGTAGTTTTGCCAATAATTCACGGGATTGTATCCGTTGTAATAATTATTCTGGTAAATTACATATACCTTAGGTCCTAAAATTCTTTCGAGTGCATAGAATCTGTCATAATACCATCGGTCGGGATTATATCGGTAATATGAATTCCATGAAGCGAATGTCGGAAACTGGTCATTCAACATTATGATCTGGCGGATCTGCCAGGACGAAAGGCGATACTGAGAGAAAAACCTGCTCCAGTTTACATCATAAATGCTTCGCTGGTAGTCTCTGTAATAACTCTGGTAGAGATCGTTTCTGTAATAATCAGATGGATATTCGTAATAATAATCTTCCGGAAAATAAAATTCATCATCGTAATCGTCGTAATAACCATTATTGTTGTTTGGATAATAATCCGGATAATTCTGTGCGGAAATCAATGTTGCAAAAAACACCGAAAGTCCAAAAAGTATTTTTTTCATTTTTTTTAAACTGTTTTTAAGCTGTTCACTACAACCTATTAGAAAAGCATGCCAACTTTTATGTTCAAAATCCTTTCAAACGCCTTTAAACAGGGGTTTTACGGACTTTTCATATTCTTTTGATTAAAATAAAAAAAAGAAGTTAAAGCAAAAACTCCAACTTCTTTAATAAATATTATAAAATTCTGATTTTCAACAGATAAAAGTTTTTTTTCTTTTCTGTCAAAAATTGTTATTTTTTTTAGAAAAAATTTACGCCCGATTAGCATCAGAAATCCAATCTGCGATTTTTCGGTTGAAACCTTCCTTATTCAAAAGGCTTTCTAAACTCAAGTGCATTCTGTACCGCCAGTAATGCGGAAATACAGCAGGATTATTAATTCTTTCCTCATCCATATTCGCATTAGTCAACTCATGATCAGTTGCCAGAAATTCCTGAATCGGAAAAATCGCTAACATCGCATCGTTATAAAGATGCTGTTTCATAATGATTTCAGCGAGTTGTGGCTCAAGGTTCCATGGTGCAGTTCCCGGCTGACCTAACTGCTGGTTAAAATACTGTTGGGTTAAGTTACGGTCTTCGTGCCACCACTGGCGAAGCGTAGAACTGTCGTGCGAACTCGCCGTGACTACATTAAGATAAGAAGCATCTTTAGGATTATACCAAGGGATATTATCCGATGGCATTCGCTGTACTTTGAGGGCTGTAATTCCCAGTCTGTCCATCACCTGAGGAACAGATTCGGGCACCAATCCTAAATCTTCACCGCAAATCAGCATATCGGTGGCATTAAGAATTACGGGTAATTTCTCCATTGCTTTTTCATACCACAGCCCATCCTGTCTTTTGAAGAAATAATCAATATAAAGATCATAAACCGCCTGTTTTTCCCAATTTGGAAGATGACTAAATGACGAGGTTTTATCAATATTAAACCTCGGGTGATATACGGTTTCCCCGTAAGCATTCTCTTCAGGCAGGAAGAGCACATTGGCACATAGGGAAATCAATTTTTCTTCTGCCCAAGGATGCGGATTAGTTTTAAAATATTCTGTGAGTTTTCTTTGGGTATCAAATTCTTCCTTGAAAGAATAAGTACCGTCGAAATGATTATTCATAAACTGGTTATGAATGTTATCTCTTTCATCACCAAATTCATCCCAAAGAATCTGATCATTGATGAAAGGCTTACAATACCGGTCGTAATAAAAAGGAATATGTCTGGCACTGAATTCATCCATCCTAACCGGAACAGCCGGATAGAAATAACCCAAAATCCCCTGCGTTGCGCTCATCGGCATTCGCCAGATTCTGAAAAACCCAAGGATATGGTCAATCCTCATCGCATCAAAATACTGCTCCAGCGCTTTGAAACGGTTCTTCCACCAACGGTAACCGTCTGCTTTCATAGCTTCCCAGTTGTACGTCGGGAACTCCCAGTTCTGGCCCAGTTCGGTGAACTGATCTGGTGGTGCACCGGCCTGAAAATCCATTCCGAAAAGTTCCGGCTCGGTCCAGGCTTCCACAGAATATCTGTAGATTCCGATCGGTAAATCGCCTTTTACAGAAATACCGAGACTGTGAGTATAATCAATGGCATCTTTCAACTGAAGATGCAACTGATACTGTACCCATGCGTGCAGCATCGCCGACTCGAAATCCTTACTTTTTGGACTGAAAAACGGAGCGATTTTGCCTGCGATATATTTCTTATGCGTTTTCCAGAGGTTGAAATTTGGCGTTTTATATTTATCGCGCTGTACACAGAAAGCAGCGTAAGGCAAGAGCCAGTCCTCATTATCTTTTATAAATTTTTTGAAACTTCTGTCTTTCAGGATTTCAGTCTGATGAAGATTAAAAACTGCCTTAACAAACTTCCACTTCCCTGAAATCATTTTTTCATAATCGATGAGGCTTAATGAATTTAACTCTGTTTTTTCTTTCTCATATTCCTCAACGAGTTCTTTCGGCAAAGCATATTCTAAATTCTCAACAGAAAGATACTGCGGGTGGAGCGCGTAAACAGAGATCGCTGCGTAAGGATAAGAATCTGTCCACGAATAGTTTGCTGTGGTATCGTTGATCGGCAAAATCTGCAAAAGGGAAAGATTCGTTTTTTTCGCCCAGTCGGCAAGATTTTTTAAATCTGGAAATTCGCCTACACCGAAACCGTTTTCTGTTCTGAGCGCAAACACCGGAACGGCAACGCCGGCTGCGTGGTACATCTCGAAAGATTTAAACCTGAAGAAATGATCGGCTTTAATCTGCAGAATATTTTTTTCCGGGTTTGGTACTGCCCATCGGTTATCTCCGTATTCCAGATCGAAAACCTCGCCGGAATGCCGGTCGCGGAGCCCGTATTTGTACTGAATCATCTGATCAGAAACAATTTCAACCGCTGCTTCCCAAATTCCGAAATCGGTTTGAGCCATGTTTACGGATCCATTTTTATCCCAGTTTCCGAGCGCGTCACAATTTCCAAGAAGTACAAGCTGCCAGTTCTGATGATAAATTGGAGCTTCTAACCGGAACAAATGGGTATGTCTCTTTAAAACTGCATTTTTTTCGGGTTTGAAACCGCTGAATGTATTTTTAAGAATTTTGTTGTTAAGATAATTCTCCGGAAAATTCTTCAAATTCCACACATCATAAATTACAAATTCGTCGTAGTTATGAGGTAAATTTAAACGGTGTAAAGAAAATTCTTCGTCCAGAACAGCCTGTGCTTCATCTACAAGCGTATATTTATAGGTAATACTTTTCGAAAAATAATCAACCTCAGCGGTCCAGTTTCCGTTATCGGTGTATCTTAAAGGATAAATTTTATCTTCGGTTCCTTCTTCCATCACCAAAACCTGAAGATTTTCTCCCATTTTGGTGCGGAAATTAATATTGAAATACAGTTTCATAACATGGAATAATTTGATGACGCAATTTATGAAATTTCAATAATTTTTAAGGTCAAAATCTTAAATATTTTCAAAGGCTTATATACTGAAAATCAAATCAATACAAACCTAAAGTTTCAAGAGACAAAAAAACCTTTCCGGCGCTGAGCCAAAAAGGTTTATAAACTGTATTTTTTTAGAATTAATTCAGAGAATACGTCGTTCCGTCTCTTCCGTCTTTCAGTTCAATACCTTCGGCCAACAAGCGGTCACGGATCTGGTCCGAAAGTTCGAAATTTTTGGATTTTCTGGCCTGATTTCTAAGTTCAATTAAAACCTGCAAAGTTTGATCGAGTTTTTCATTGTTATTCTCCTCAACATTCTGAAGTCCCAAAACATCAAACACAAAGCCGTTCATCAGCTGTTGAAGTTCTTTTAAATCAGCTTCATTAATGGTTTCTTTCTCATCTTTAAGTTTAAAGATAAAGTTCACCGCTTCGAATAGATATGAAATAAGAATCGGGGAGTTAAAATCATCCGTCAACGCTGCGTAGCATTTTTCTTTCCAGGCAGATATGTCGAAACTTGAAGAATCTGACATTTTAAACGCAAATCCTGAAACAATTTTCATGGCTTCCATCAATCGTTGAAAACCTTTTTCGCTTGCCACCATGGCTTCGTTGGATATATCGAGAACGCTGCGGTAATGCGCCTGTAAAAAATTAAAACGTACAATCGCCGGATGGAAAGGCTTTTCGAAAAAATCGTTTTTACCGGAAACAAGTTCCATCGGGAGGATATAATTTCCTGTAGATTTACTCATCCGCTGTCCGTTCATTGTAAGCATATTCGCGTGTAACCAATAATTTACGGGTTCAGTACCGTTGCAGGCTTTGCCTTGTGCCACTTCACATTCGTGGTGAGGAAATTTAAGATCCATGCCACCTCCGTGAATGTCGAATTTTTCACCTAAATACTTCGTCGACATGGCAGTACATTCCAGATGCCAGCCAGGAAAGCCTTCGCCCCAGGGAGAGTTCCAGCGCATGATATGTGCCGGAGAAGCAGCTTTCCAAAGTGCGAAATCCTGAGGATTTTTCTTTTCGTTCTGTCCATCCAGATCGCGGGTATTTGCAAAAAGTTCTTCAATATTTCGTCGTGAAAGTTCGCCGTAATTCAAGCCGCGGCTGTTATACTCCAAAACATCAAAATAAACAGAACCGTTGCTTTCGTACGCAAAACCTTTGTCCAGTAACTTCTGGGTCAGCTCAATCTGTTCCAGGATATGTCCTGTTGCTGTAGGCTCAATTGTTGGCGGAAGCAGATTGAAGGTATCTAAAACTTTATGAAAATCTACGGTATATTTCTGAACGATTTCCATGGGTTCCAGCTTTTCGAGACGCGACTGTTTCACAAAACGGTCGTTATCTACATCGCCGTCGTCGGTTAAATGTCCTGCATCGGTAATATTTCTTACATACCGAACTTTATAACCCAAATGAACAAGTGAGCGGTAAATAAAATCGAAAGACATAAAGGTACGCACATTTCCGAGGTGAACATTGCTGTAAACCGTAGGCCCGCAGACATACATCCCGACATTTTTATCGTGGATGGGTTTGAAGATTTCCTTTTCGCCGGAAAGTGAGTTGTATATTTTAAGTTCCATTTTAAGAATGTGGTTTAAAAGGTAATATTTGAATCTGTTAATCAAATTTTGCGTGACTGCCTACGTAATGCAGGAACTCCTGTCTTGTAATCGGATTGGTTCTGAAAATTCCGCTGAGTTCTGCTGTAATCGTAGAACTTGCAGTGTCTTTAATACCGCGGCAATTCACACAAAGGTGTTTCGCGTCGATGATACAGGCTACATCCTTTGTTCCTAAAGCCGTTTTCAGGGCATCTACAATCTGCATTGTGAGTCGTTCCTGAACCTGCGGACGTTTGGAGTAATAATCTACAATCCTGTTGATTTTTGACAGACCGATTACTTCGCCGTTCGAAATATAGGCAACATGCGCTTTCCCGATGATTGGCAGAAAATGATGTTCACAGAATGAATACACCGTAATGTCTTTCTCCACCAGCATCTGTCGGTACTTATACTTATTCGAAAAGGTAGAAATTCCGGGTTTGTTTTCCGGGAGCAGTCCACCGAAAATCTCATTCACATACATTTTGGCCACCCTTTTCGGGGAATCCTTCAGTGAATCGTCGTTCATATCCATTCCTAAAGTCTCCATAATCTGATGAAAATGGTGCTGAATGATTTCTATTTTTTCCTGTGGGGATTTTTCGAAAGCATCTGGCCGCAACGGCGTGTGATCTTTGCCCGTAAACAGGTCGTCGTCGTTATCTATATCGTGATTCATAACTTTTAATGAAACCACAAAATTAGGGATTTAATTTTTGATTTTTGTAATTAGTTTAACACCAGGCGCCACACCGATTTTCAATTATAGTTTAGATTTCTTTAAATAAAAAACTCAGAACCGTAATTCTGAGTTTTAATCTTTTTAGAAACCGCCACCGCTTCCGGCAAAGGTAAATGTCGCCGTTAAACCGGCCCGTACCGTAGACAGCGGGAAGGCTGTAGAGATTTTGTATTTGGTCAACAACTGGTCATAGAAGAATCTGATGTTGAAATTCTGCGACATGTTGTAATCCGCCGAAAGTTTGATACTCATCATCCGTTGACCGCCTGTTACCTGCGAATCGTTCTGAAGGATATTGGTGATTCTGGTCTGGCTGTCTCTCAGGGAGAAATCTCCGCGGATGTTCAGGTCGCTTTTCAGGGTTCTTTCTTTTCCTTTAAAGTTCATCTTCATTTTAAGGTCTTTCAGGATATATCCAAATCCAAAAATATATTCGTTGCCCGCATCTTCGGTAAGCGTATGGTTCACAAGACCTAACATAAACATACGGTCGCGGTTATACTGCGCACGGAACTGCATGTTGTTTCTCATGGTAACATCGGCTCCGATCAGCGGTGCGAAAGCTTCCACATAACCGACTTGCGAGAACGTATACGGGTTGAACTCGTTTCCGAAAGCATCAGTCTGCGGTGCTGTTGGATTATTCTGAACATTATAATAATCCACACTCGACTGGATTCCTGAAGCCGTGTAGGTAGAACTGTAACCGTGAAGGATATCGAATTTCGAGAACTGGCTGTTTACGAAAGGAATATTCTTCAGTCCGGAATACGTTACACGCCAGTTCGGCAGCGGGAAGCCAGATTTTTTTGGATCCGTAAGTTCTCCGTTCACCGTTTTGCCTTCTACGGCAGCCTGGAATGCAGGAATCAAAATATAGGCATCACCTAAACCTTTTCCGCTGGCAAAATCAACCGGATTGTATACGCCTCCCGTCTGCAAATAAATCTGTCTGGCGTTTTCGTACATGGTATCGTAAATACTTTTCCCGTCGGTAAATGCAGTTTTGAATGTCCACGCAGTTCTGGAATACGAAATCATATCGGTACCGAAAGAGAACTGGAATCCGTTCGCTGGGTTAGAATCTGCATCAACGTTATAACCGCCCTGGATGAAATTGCTGTTATAATTCTTCAGGAAATTCACATCAATTCTGAAATCATTCACCGGCATAATCTGAACATTTGCAAGGAAATTTCGGTTCTTCAGCTGCGTGTACGGATCATTCATGTAAGGCGAATTCGAAAGCCAGCCGTTTTCAATCACTGTTCTGCGGATATCTGCCTGCGACCCAAGAAGGAAACCATAAGTCGGTCCACCCAAAGTCTGCCCGTAACCGTACCAGTTTGGTGCTGAAAGCAAGCCCGGAAGCACGGTTCCGTTGTTTTCGTTATAGGAAACATCAAGCTGCTTGATCGAAGTTAAAGCATAGGCAATGCTCTGAACCGGATTCAGTTTATTCTTGAATTTATAAGACTTAAAGTTTCTTTTCGCGTTTTTCTTTTGCCAGGCCAAATTGTATACATTGTTCAGGGAATCGATTTCCTGTTTACGTTTCTGCATTTTGGTATTGATGTTCTGGAAATACTTGAACTTACCGAAGAATTTAGGAATATCAACGCTCGAAGTTGCTACAATATTATTGGTATTCTGGCCAATACTTCCCAAACTTTCGGTAACATTGGTTTCTGGGTTCACAAATCCTGTCATCACGGTACTTCTCGCATTCCAGTTATAGGTAAATCCGTAACCAAGCTCCGCGTTAATAAAGTCGAGATAAGGCAAATACTCGAATGGGAAACGGTAATTCAGCTGAACACGGTGGTTGTAAAGTACCGGTCTTCCGGCACGGAATGGGTCTGCGAAAATCGATTTGGTGTTCATGTCATTTACACTCAAATTGTCATTCAGCGTACGCATTGCTGAATTGATTTCCAGTTTTAAAGATTTCGTGAAATTAAATCCTAAACCGTATTGCCAGCCGAAATAGAAGTTTCTGTTTCTGATCACATCAAAATCCTGACCTGTATTTCCGTTAAGAATCGCTTCAATATTACGGAATTCAAGTTCGTTATAATTTCTGTCGATTTCAGTTCTGAACGAAAATCTTGTAGGAACCGGATTGAAGTTCACTTCTTTTATAAATCGCAAATATTTATACGATTTCGCAGTGTCGCTCACTATTTTATTAAACGGTCTCAGCACCCACGGTTTGAAGTTATAATTGTAATCAATATAGCCTCTTAAATACTGGCGGTAATTTTTCTTCGTGTAAACATCTCGGTAATAATCATCGTTGTACACCGTAGTTAACGAAAGGTTTTCCACATCGTAAAACTTAGGTTTTTTGTTGGAATCCATTCTTTCTTTGCGCATGTTTACCACACCGATGCTTCTCTGCTGGGTATAAGTTCTTGCCACTTTCTTCAGCTGATCTTTGTTTGGTGCCTCTTCGAAAGTTACATCATTATCCAGCGGATTGTATTTCGGATCTTCGATGGTTTGGGTGTAAGAATAATTTACAGGAATCTTCATTCCCACTTTTTCAGGCAGGAATTTATCTACATTCACCGTCGTATTTACATTAAATGCTGACAGTGTAGACTGTGCCCTTTCGGCCGGTTTTTGTGAAATTCCGCCAAAACCGATTGTAGAGTAAGAAGCATTTGCATTTACTAAAGCAAAATCCCCCAGGTTAAAGTTAACACTTGCATTCCCGGCATAACCGCCTTTGTTCTCGATTTCAGAAAGACGGATCTCATTCACCCAAAGTACAAGGTCTTTAGAATTCACCTCATCCTTGTTCCGCACACCGAGCATAATCGTGGTTACATTTCCTAAACTTGGCCGACCTTTAATGAAGATTTTCTTGTTAGGATCAAGAGCGGAATATTCAACATCCTCCGTTCTGTCATCAATCTGAATTTGAGAATTGCCGTCACGACGAAGTTTCGCATCCACAAAATTCTGAATCAGAATATCCACTGAGTTTTCCGCTGGCCAGATTTCCATTGGCGAAGTTGCATTTTTCGGAGTGTAAGTTAGAGAGGTTTCGTATTCGTAATAGTTATCGGTCGCGTCACTACCGAAACGGATGAAGAATTTAGCGTTCGGGTCCAAACCGTTGCTCTGCGCACCTGCTCTTACGTCCTCAGCATGTACAAAAAGTTCAAGATTTTTGTAGCGTCTCATATCTAAAGCCACATTTTTGAAAACCCCGCGAGCAGTCTTAGGCTCAATCGGCGCGGTTTTCATATAAAGCGACGCTTCATTTTGTCTTTGAGCACCCGCATTTCCACTTAAAACCTGTCTTTCGATTCCCGGAGGAAGTACGTAAGGCGGTTGGTTTAAACCGTTTTCCTCCAGGTTTACACTACCCACATCGAGGTTTTTGTTGTCTACAGGATTTACACCTTCAGTATCTGTAGTATTGGTTGCAATATCTTTGGTGTATTTTCTCCAGTCGCTTCTTACCAAATCCAAAGTTCCGAAACGGAGTGTTGCAGTTTGGTCAAATCCTGTTAAAAGCATTCTTGCAAAACGGACATTGTTGAGGATTGAAAGGTCTTTTACGCCTCCTTCATTGGCTCCCTGATCAAACTGAGAAACCGGTACTCGGAAAAGATACCATTTATTGGATCCGGTTTGCCCGTTCTGGAATTTTACTTCCACCTCCTTTTCATCAACAATAAATTTCTGTCCTACAGCAAGGCTGGATTTGTCGAGGTTAATGGTGTATTGGGTATAATTTTCGTTCTGATCTAAATTGTAATCGCGGTTTACATCTTCTGCATCAGGAGTCTGTGTGGCCACTTCCAAGGTGTTGCTCTGGGAGTTTCCTTCCGGATTACGGAAATATTTATAACGTTCCGTAAGCGAAGAAGCCTGTGCTCCCTGGAATTTATCTGAAAGGTAAAATACAAAATCATCGGAAGCCGGATCCGGAGTATTAAGTACAGGATTAAAGAAGGTGGTTCCGAATTTCGCTGCTTCACCCTGGGCATCCAAACCGTCGTAACCTAAATCCTGAGCGGTTCTTTCTTCATTTTCAGTAGAAAAAGCGTACAGAATCGGGAATTGGTTCGGCTGATTTCCCCAGTTTGTTGTCGTTGTATTTGCCGGAACATTCGGAGTCGGCAAGCCGTTTTCGTACTGCAGTTTTCCGTCTTTAAGTACATCTTCTGACACGTTTCCTAACTGAAGCAAAAGTTTAGGATTTGCACCCAGATTGTTTCCGTCCGCATAAGGATCCATCATCCAGAATTCAACGTATTCAATGTTTGAGTTGATAAAATTGGATACCGAAATCGGACGCATCAATCCCGCCCATCGTTCTTGGGTGCTTTCGCTGTTCGGGTTTAAGTTATAAGGTCCTCTCTCGGTCGGGAAATAAGTAATATCGAACGTGTTGGTATAAAGCTGCTCGCCCGCAACGAAATCCCGCGAATTGTATAATTCCTGAGTCTGAACCCTTCTTGAAGCATGATTTGAAACCGCCTGAGCATTGATTCCGTTGGGTGCTTTGCCACCAATTCCGTAAAATCTTGGGTCGATGTTGTACCAAGTCATTAAACCTCTTCCGTTGCCATGTGCCAGGTTATCATTTAAAGTTGAATTCGAAAAATATGGCTCCGGATTTTTCTCAGGCTTAGAAGCCAAACTCCACATGGCAGGTTCCTTTAAAGAGATCTTGGATGTTGTCTGTTCGAAATCGTCGATGTAAGACTGGTCGCCAATGCCTTTGTTCTGCCCCGGAATCAGGTAAGCGCCTTCCGCCAAAAAACTGAAGTTTGACGGAGCTTCGGTATTTACAAACGGTATTTTATCGGTAAGCCGAGTAAGGAAAGGCAGCTCATTATTATATAAAACATTGAAGCCTGCCATGGTATTGTTCACGGCTTCCTGACCGAAGTTTACCTTTTGGGTTAATGGAGTTTCGGAGTAATTTACCACGGTTCCGCCGATCGTTAAATGTTCATTGAACTTTCGCTCCAAATTAAGGCCTAAAAATCTTTTTCTCTGGGTATTGAAAGTCAGTTGGTTTTCCAGGGAAATATTAATCGCCTGGCCAGACTGTTTCACGGTTTCATTAATTATATTCACCGTTCCGAGCATATAATCTACCGTATAATCAATCCCTTCCTGAAGCTGTACGCCGTTTGCCGTAACTTTCACCGATCCCTGCGGCACATTAATCGCGCCTAAAGAAATCCCGGTACCCTGCGAACCTTTATAACGGCCTTCGAGCGTATATCCTAAAGCCAGGCGGTTTTCGGATGCAACATTTTTGAACTGGTTATAAAGTTCGTTGAAGACAAATTTCGGGTCACTGCTTCCTAAGACACTCTGTAAATACGCACCGAAAGGTTTCGCCTTCGTAAAAATAATTTTTCCGTTTTCCGGATCTACGGTAATTCCCGGAACAAAATCGAAAATTCCGTCTCCGGTTGTTGTTCCGTTCTGCTGTAAATCGTTATTCATATTGAGACGATCCCAATTGAAAAGTTTCAGGAGATTAATATCCTGCACCGGCGTATTTGGCAGATAATTTACTTTTCCGTTCTGGGGATCTCTTAGATAAACATTCAGTAAAAATCCGTCCTGGCTGATGTCGTTCGAATTTAATGCATAAATATTCTTCATCATCAAATCCCACATCGGCGTAGTCGTCGTTGTTTTGGTATTCGATTTCAAAAGCTTCGTGATGAGCACCGGACTTTCTTCCGAAAACTCACCCACTTTATACACTTTATTGTCGCCGTTCAGCGTGTAGGTATAAGCGACGGTTAACAGCTGATTATCGTTAAGCCTCTGGTTGAGTGACAAATATCCCAACTGCGGATGAAATCTGAATTCATTCTGGTTAAGCTTTCTGGCTTTTCTGTTGAAAATAAACTGCTCCCCATCAGTATAAGTCTCCGGAGAACCGCCGGCATTTGGAAAAGACTGCCCATTAATCGCATTGTAAGCAGTATTGATGTCCCGTATACCGGACCCAAGACTTACGATTCCCTGATAAAGATTATTCTGCGAGTTGTCGGGAAAACCCGAAACCCCTTCACCCAAATCACGGATCCCTAAAATTCCCTTCTGATCCTGAAGATTACCCGAACCCTGATCCAAAACCCAGGCTTCAATCCTTGTAATACTGATTCTGGAATTGATCTGAGGATAATTAAGCAATGCATTATCGTAAGAATTAAGGAAATAATGCCCAAGATAGTAATGCTGATTATCTTCATAATCGATTGCGTTGAGTTTGAACGTATTCATTACACCACCGCCCTGTGCGATAATGTTACGTGCTTCTCCCTGTTGCTGGGAAAACACAACTGTTCCGGTGGTTTTACCCAACTGAAATTCAGTCTTTAAACCAAACAGTGATTCGGAACCACGAATAAGACTTGTAGAAAGCGGCATATTGACATTACCGAACTCTACTCTTTTAATAATTTTATCTTCCCCGCCGGTTGTTTTATCATTTAAACCTTTGCTTTGCAGATCCTTCCAGGTTCCTTTTGCCTGCCACACCAGATTCATCCGGTTTTCGAAAGCGAACCCACTTTGAGTGTCGTAATTAGCCTTAAGTTGCAGATTTTCACCTACTTTACCTAATAACCCCAACTGAATCCGTTGCTGAATATCAATCGCAAAATTGGTTCTGTTCTGAGGTAAGATTAAAGGATTGTCAATTTTCTGGTAAAGCCCACCAATATCGAAAGACGCGAAACCCTGTGGAATAATTTCGATTTTATTACCGCCGAATATGGATTCGAAAAGTCTGTTCTTGATATTCAGACTCGGAAGGAGTCCTTTTTTCTCTGCATCGGTTTGGTCTTTTCGGTACCCAAGATTGTTAACCGACGATTTTTCTTTGTAATACTCGCTCAGCTGATTATTGAGCATATACTGGTAATACTCCGCCGAAGTCATTGAAACGGGATTACCAACCACCATATTGCCGATTTTGGGATACAGAAAATACATGCCGCTTGGAACATCATAAAATGCTTCGTAACGGATAGGATTTGGTAATGAAAAATCCTGTCTTACTGAACTGCTGTCCGATGGTTTAACCTGTGCGAAAGTGTTCGCAAAAGAGACCATCAGAAATAATAACAGAAAAAACTTATGCTGAAAAAAATTATTCTTCTCCAAATGTTAAATGTTTTTTAAGATTTGCTTTACAAGATCCTCGACTGACAGATCCGGATTTTGCTTCAGGAAACGATCGGCAATCTTCTCGCTCATTTTTTTGGAAATACCCAAAACCTCTACTGCAGATAACGCTTCTTCTTTTACTTTATTATTTACAAATGTAGAAATATTTTCCTCAGAAACCCTGAATTTTTGGACTTTATCACGCAAATCCACAATGATTCTCTCGGCAGTCTTCGTACCGATTCCCTTAACTTTTTGAAGCAGCAAACTGTTATTATTAATAATCGCGGCAGCGATTTCTTCCAAGCTTAGTGAAGACAGCATGATGATGGCAGAAACCGGCCCTACTCCGTTAACAGAAATTAACAGGTTGAACAAATCTTTTTCTAAAATACTGTTAAATCCGAAGAGCAAATGGGCATCTTCACGGATAATCTGCTGTATATGCAGAAATGTAGGCTGTCCTAAAACCAGTTTTTCGGAAGTCTGCAGACTGATCCCGACAAAATAACCAACACCATTTACATCAACAACGACTGAGGTAGGATTAAGTTCCTGTACAATACCCTTGAGCGTATAAATCATTATTTATGTTTTGAAGAAGCCAAATATAAGATTTTTAAAATTTTAAACCCTATTGATTTCAGCTTTCCAACAAAAGACATATTTTTTTGCCGGTTCTTGTTAAATGAAGAGTAAAACCATGGATGTTTTACAATAATGAAATAAAAAAAACCGCGGAAAGTCTAGATCTTCCGCAGTTTTTCACTACAATTATGTAATCCTTTATTACTTTTTCATTTCCTCTCTTTTCTGAGCATCCAGAACGGCGATTGTCGCAAGGTTTACGATTTCATCTACGCTTGCACGCATTTGAAGAACGTGAACCGGCTGTTTCAGACCCATTAAAATTGGCCCAACAACCTGCGCCACCTTCATCCCGCGGATGATTTTGTAAGAAAGGTTCGCACTTTCCAGATTCGGGAAGACAAAAACGTTCGCCGGTGTAGTACCCAGTTTAGAGAATGGATAATCTGAAAGATGATCGGCATTCATTGCGAAATCCGGCTGTATTTCACCATCTACAATCATTTTCGGATATTTCTCATGAAGTATGGCTACCGCCTCAGCTACTTTTTTCGAAGTTTCAGAAATTCCGGCGAAATTCTCAAACGATAGCATAGCAATTCGTGGCTCGATAGCGAAAGATTTCACGACGATTTCAGACATTCTTGCGATGCCTACCAGGTCCTGAGCAGTCGGGTTCTGAACAACTGAAGTATCCGCAAAGAAAATCGGTTTCTTCTCGGTAAGTATCATCATCATTGATGAAACTTTATCCACACCTTTTTCTTTCTCAATGATCTCAAGCACAGGCCTTAAGGTGGAAGAATAATTTTTTGAAAAACCAACGATCAGTGCATCCGTATCACCATTTCTCAACATCAGTGGACCGAAATAATCACGCTGGCGAACAAATCTTTTTGCTTTATATTCGTTCATGCCCTTGCGCTGACGAAGCTTCCAAAGATCTTCTCTGTATTTTTTACGGTTTTCTTCCTGATCATCGTCTGCAGGATCCACAATCGGAACATCGATTTCGATTCCGAATTTTTTCATCTGCTCTTTGATGTATTTTTTCTCACCCAAAAGTATCGGTTGTGCAATACCTTCTTCGTAAAGAATTTGTGCAGCTTTCAGTACATTGTATTCTTCTGCATTTCCGAGGGTAACTCTTTTCGGGTTCGATCGCGCGCGGTTCTGCATCATTCGGATGAGTTTTTCGTCGCGACCCATTCTGTCGAGAAGACTGTTTTCGTAATCTTCGAAATTTTCAATCGGCTTACCAGCGATCCCGCTTTCCATCGCAGCTTTGGCTACTGCCATCGATACTTTGGTAATCAGTCTGTTATCGAAGGGTTTAGGAATAAAATATTCTCTTCCGAAACTTAAATTTTTTAAGTTATAAGCCAAAATAACCGCTTCCGGAACTGGCTCTTTTGCTAAGTTTGCAATTGCATGAACTGCCGCAAGCTTCATCTCTTCATTAATTCCACGCGCCTGCACATCGAGCGCGCCACGGAAGATGTAAGGAAAACCAAGAACATTGTTTACCTGGTTAGGATAATCGCTTCGGCCGGTGGCCATGATGGTATCTTTTCTGGTTTCCATTGCCAGGTCGTACTCGATCTCGGGATTTGGATTTGCCAAGCCAAAAACGATAGGATTTTCTGCCATTGAAAGCAGCATTTCCGGTGTCATTACATTGCCTTTTGAGAGTCCAACAAACACATCGGCTCCCTTCAAAGCATCCGAAAGCGTTTCCAGATCAGTTTGTGCGACAAAATCGATCTTTTCAGGAGTTAGGTTTTCTCTTTTATGATTGATGACTCCTTTGGAATCGCACATCAGGATATTTTCTTTTTTAAGACCTAATTCCACATAAAGTTTTGTGCAGGCAATTGCCGCAGCTCCGGCGCCATTAACCACCATTTTCACATCATCGATTTTCTTTCCGGCGATTTCGAGGGCATTAATTAAAGCAGCTGCAGAAATTATAGCGGTACCGTGCTGATCATCATGCATCAGCGGAATATTGAGTTCTTCTTTCAGACGCTGCTCGATGTAAAATGCTTCAGGAGCTTTTATATCTTCAAGGTTGATTCCACCGAAAGTAGGGGCGATTCCTTTGACAATCTCAATGAATTTGTCGGGATCTTTTTCATCGATTTCAATATCAAAAACATTGATATCGGCGAAAATTTTAAACAAGAGGCCTTTACCTTCCATCACCGGTTTTGAAGCTTCGGCACCAATGTCGCCCAATCCTAAAACGGCAGTTCCGTTAGAAATTACGGCCACTAAATTCCCTTTTCCTGTATAATCGTAAACTGTTTTGGGATCCTTTTCAATTTCCAGACATGGGATGGCGACACCCGGGGAATAAGCTAAGGAGAGGTCGCGCTGCGAAGAGTGCGGTTTTGAAGGAATGACTTCGATCTTTCCTTTCGGTTCGGTCTTATGATAATCGAGGGCTGCCTGGTTAAAGTTTTTCTCGTCTCTGTTTGTTTTGCTTGACATAATTTTTGGTTTTTCAATATCAGAAACCGGTTTCCCAGATTCTGAATAAGATTTCTGAATAAAATCTCTGCATTAATAATTTTTTCCGGCAGTTAGTTTAACTCCAGAATGTACTTTTTGTGGTAATCCACTAAACTTTCGATTGGTTTCTGCACTACTTTCCCCACGGTTAAGTTAAGTTCTGCGGCTGCGGCTCTTAAAATATCTTCATAAATAAAAGCGATGTAGCCAATAAAATTTATTTCAACTTTCCCTGCTTCGGGATAAGGAAGCACCTGATAATCGAGGAAATTCTTCATCTCATCAAATACCATATTCTGAAAATAAGGGTGCTTTTTGCGTTCTGCGACAAACTTATTGAATTCGCCCAAATATGCGTTCGCACGCGGGTTATGGTACATTCTTTTAATCGCTTCTTCGATGGTAAGATGATAGGTGCTGATGAAATCGTTTTCTAAATCTTTCGGCAGTTTTTTCATGAAAAAACGTCTTAAGAGATGTTTTCCGAGCGCACTTCCGCTTCCTTCGTCACCGATCAAAAATCCCAGGGAAGGCAAATCGGTTCTGATTTTTTCACCGTCGAAATAGCAGGAATTGGATCCCGTACCGAGAATACAGATTATTGCGGGAGTACCGTTGTAGGCTGCATAGGCTGCGGCCGTCATATCCTCTTTTACCGTAATTTCGGCATTAGGAAAAGCTTTGGTAAACTCATCGGCGACCTTTTTTTTGTTATCGGGCGTTCCGCAACCGGATCCGTAAAAAAAAACTTTGTCGATATGATTTTTAAGGAAGAACAGTTCCTGATTCTTATCAATTTCCTGTAGGATAAACTCAGGATTAATGATATTTGGATTGAATCCCAGTGTTGTGGTTTTCAGATTGGGTTCCCCGGTATTTTCGAGAATTACCCAGTCGCATTTCGTGGAGCCGCCGTCGACAATGGCAATCATATACTGTATCGTTTAATCTGCTAAAATATCAATTTTATTTCAAACACTTTGTTATTTACCGCACAATTTTTTGTGTAGAAAACTTAAAAAAAAGTTGGTCATAAAAAAAGCAATTCAAATAACGAATTGCCTGATTTATTACTGAAAATCCAACGATTATTCCACACTCAGCACTTCTACAATTTCGGGAGCAAACTGCTTAATAGTGTTTTCAACGCCCAATTTCATGGTAGAAAAACTCATGGGGCAGCCGTTGCAGTTTCCCTGAAGCTTTACATAAACTACATTGTCTTTAATATTTACCAATTCGATGTCGCCGCCGTCTTTATTAAGAAACGGCCGGATGCTCTCGAGTGCTTCGAGTACTTTGGTTACGGTTTCTTCCTGTTTTGTTTCCATTCTTAATTTTTTGGCTGATAGGTTAAAGGTTCAAATAATAACATGAATCCCAATCAGTTTCCTATTTATTTTTTTGGTGAGCAACCTGCCATGGTTGTAATTTTCACGGCTTCGGTTGGCGGAAGATTTTTGTTTCTTTCCACCAAACTTTCAATCATATTCTGCGCTACGGTTTTATAAATTTCTGTAATCGCAGCTCCTTCCTGCATTGCAGCGGGACGGCCAACGTCGCCTGCTTCCCTGATGCTTTGGATGATTGGGATTTCTCCAAGTACAGGGATTCCTAAATCTTCGGCAAGATATTGTGCACCCTGGTTTCCGAAAATATAATATTTATTATCCGGCAATTCTTCAGGAGTAAAGTACGACATATTTTCAATTAAACCTAACACCGGAATATTGATGCTTTCCATCTGGAACATCGCAATCCCTTTTCTTACATCAGCAAGAGCGATATGCTGCGGCGTACTTACAATTACAGCTCCGGTTACCGGAACTTCCTGGATAATTGAGAGGTGAATGTCACCAGTTCCCGGTGGCAGGTCGATTAAAAGAAAATCGAGTTCTCCCCAAGCCGCATCACGAATCATTTGGTTTAAAGCTTTGCTCGCCATAGGTCCGCGCCAAACCACTGCCTGGTTTGCCCCTGAGAAATAACCAATTGAAAGCATTTTCACGCCATAATTCTCCACTGGTTTCATCAGATTTCGACCGTCGATTTCCACAGAAATAGGTTTTGCTCCCACCGTGTCGAACATGGTAGGAACAGACGGTCCGTAAATATCGGCATCTAAAAGCCCTACTTTGAAGCCCATTTTCGACAAAGTTACAGCAAGATTGGCAGCGACCGTAGATTTGCCTACGCCACCTTTTCCGGAAGCCACGGCAATGATATTCTGTATTCCCGGAATCTGTTTCCCCTTGATTTGGTTCTGCTGAACTTCGGACGGTTCGGGAGAAGCAATTTTAAGTTTCAAAACTACATCTTCACCAAATTCTGAAGCAAAAGCCTGTTTCATGGCAGCTTCAAGTTTCTTTTTTTCGTGCATTGCGGGTGAATGCGCCGTCATATCAATATATACATCATTTCCCATCACCTGGAAATTGTGTACTAAATCATCAACTTCTATCTCTTTCAGAAATAACTGAACTTTTTCTTTCGTCAACATAATTTTTTACTAAAAATTGAATGACAAATTTACGCAAATTTTTCTGTAATTTAGAATGAATAAAAGTTAGATTGAACTGACATCAATCACTATTAATTGATTTAAAATGCTTTTTCCGCCCGGAATTAATGGCTGCAGCAATAAAGAAAACCAGGAATGACGGGATTAGCCAGCCTAACTGATGTTGGGATAAAGGGAGCCTGCTATTTATTTGTTCAACCGGTTCAGAGAAAATATTAAAGTACTGAAAGACAGAAAGTGACGCCACCAATGCTGCCGTAACCACTGCCGCGACAAACGGTGTTTTAGAAAATATAATTTTCCCGAAGAACAACAATGTTAGAATCAATGAGAAGGTAATCGGATAGACAAACCCCAGAATCACCACGGCATAATCGATGATTTCTTCCACGCTTTTCACCGAAAAATAAGCGGAAACCAAACAGGTTATCACCACGCCCACTTTATAATTTATTTTCCTAAACGTGAATTTCTCAAGAAAGCTGCCCATTGCAGAACTAAGTGCAATCGCAGTGGTAAGACAAGCCAAAGCTACCGCAAATGAAATCACCACGGTGCCGTTTTTACCTAAAACTTCATTCGAAATATGGAGCAAGAGGTCGGTTCGGGATATATTTTCCGACATAGGATAACCCGAGTGCGCGCCCAGATAAATTAAACCTCCATAGATAAACAGCAAAGCCACCATAGAGATTAATCCCGCCGCTATGGTAATTTTAAAACGGTCGTTACTGTTGGTATATCCTTTATCAATCGCAGCAGAAATAATAATTCCTGCGAAAATAACCGAGGCCAAAACATCCAATGTCTGGTACCCTTCATGAAAAGCAAAAACAAATGATTCCTGCGTACTTATGCCGGTGATTTTAGAAACATCAGGTGGATTCATAATGCCCATCACCACCAGAATTCCTAAACTTAAAATAAGAAAAGGAGTAAGAAAATTTCCGATGATATCTACAATTTTCGATTGCGAAACCGATAAAAATATCACAACCGCAAAAAAGACGACAGAGAAAACAACATTATTAAAGCCCGGAAGAAGCGGTTTTATCCCGATTTCATAGGTCGCAGCGGCAGTTCTTGGAATTGCTACAATCGGACCAATACATAACATAATGAGAAACGCCAAAACGGTTACGATAAAAGGATTAACCTTTCGGCCGAGATCTGTAAATGATATACCGAAAAGCACCACAGTAAGCACTCCTAAAAAAGGAGCAATAATTCCTGTGGTGAAAAATCCAGCAACAGCAGCAAACCATTCGCTTCCGGATTTCAGTCCGATAAAAGGAGGAAGAATTAAATTTCCCGCTCCAAAAAACATCGCAAAAAGTGCAAAACCCAAGGTTATTGCCGGCCCGAATTTATTTTTCATTGCAATATGCAGTTCTCTGTTTGATGGAATTTTATAGTTTTTAGGAATTCCTATAAATCTCCCCCATGATTATCCAGCTGGCCTTCCCATTTGGAAACGGAAGAAGTTGCAAGAGCATTTCCTAAAACATTCGTCATGCTTCTTCCCATATCGCAAAAGTGGTCGATAGGTAAGATTAGAGCGATACCTTCCGGCGGAATGCCGAACATGGTACAGGTTGCCACAATAATTACAAGACTCGCTCTGGGTACTCCTGCGATTCCTTTTGAGGTAAGCATTAAAACCAAAAGCATAGTAATTTGCTGTCCCAAAGTCATATCGATTCCGTAAATCTGTGCAATGAAAATCGCGGCAAAAGTCATATACATCATACTTCCATCGAGATTAAAAGAATATCCGAGTGGGAGAATAAAAGATACAATCCGGTTGTTACATCCAAATCTTTCGAGTTCTTCAACCAGTTTTGGGAACACAGCTTCGGAACTTGTAGTGGAAAAAGCAATTAATAAAGGAGCTTTAATCCTGCGTAAAAGTTCGAAAAGGCGGTTTCCTAAAATCAGATAACCTACAATAAGTAGAACCAACCATAGAATTCCAAGCGCAAAAAAGAAGTCACGCAGATAAATTGCATAAACTTTAAAGATTTCAAAACCATTGGTTGCTACCACCGCTGCAATAGCACCTAAAACTCCCAGAGGTGCAAACCACATGATATAACCCACCATTTTCAAAATTGCGTGTGCACAAATATCAAGCGCACGGACAATTGGCTTTGTATATTCTTCGCCCATATTGGCCAGGGCAACCCCAAACATAATAGAGAATACTACAATCTGAAGCACTTCATTCGTAGCAAACGCCTCGAATAAACTTTTCGGAATAATGTGTTTCACGAACTGTTCCAATGAAAGTCCCTGGCTGTTTGCCACTACTTCACCGGCATCTCCCGCAGCAGGAATAGCAAGCTGCATGACTTTGCCCGGCTCCATCCAGTTTACTAAAACAAGTCCTATCGTAAGTGACACGAGCGAGGCTATTATAAACCAAAGCATTGCTTTTGTGCCTACCCGGCCTATCATCTTAATATCACTCATCTTGGCGATACCTACCACTAATGTTGTAAATACCAGCGGAGCGATAATCATCTGTACCAAACGGATGAAGACGGTTCCTAAAAGTTTAATGTTTTTCGAAAATCCTTCGGAACTTTCAGGGTACTGGGTATGCACGATCCCGCCCATTACAACTCCTAATATAAGCGCAACGATAATGGCGATGAACAGTTTGTTTTGTCCTTTCATGTATTTTGTTTTTTTTGAAGAATCGTCTGAGGCGATCTTTGGAAAGAGGTTTTGTAAGAATTACAAATATATGTTTTTTTATGGAAAATCATCAACAATGCCCAATATCAGCCAGACATCATAAAAACCGTATCGCATCATTACCAAAACAAAAAACCTCTGAAAATTCAGAGGTTCTAATATACTGCAATATACCGTATTGTTTAAATAATTTATGCTCTTAAATATCTTGCATAAGCATAACCTTCTTCTCCATCGGCGGTCCTTACTTTCCACCAGTCGTCTGAAGTCTGCTCTACCAAAGTTACAGATTCGCCTTTAGCAGCTTTACCTACGATAGCACCTTCTGTTGAAGGTTCCTGTCTGATATTAAGGTTAGAATCTTCTGTAGCAACGGTTAAGGTAGAACCTGATGCCAAACCTGCCACCTGAACATCAACATTGATATCCGAAGCGGAATAAGTAGAATCTATTGCGCCAAGGGCGTTCCACACTGCATCTTTTGCTGCGGTAGAAGCAGCGCTTCCGGACACATATAAAATTCCGTCCTGTTCTACTACCTTAAGATTGGATACTCCGGCTGACTGAGCAGCAGAGATTACTCCTGCGTATTTATCCTGTAATGCACTCATAACTGATTATTTTACGGTGTAATTATAATTAACTTTTCCAGCCTGTAACGCATCGACCGACATTTTAATTTTTCTCGCCTGTTCCGGGGAAACATTTCCGGTGAGGGTTAATTCGCCGTTGATCACCTCTACCTTAACCGAAGGGAAATCCTTAACCGCGTCGGTTACTTTCTGCTGAACTGCAGGATCAACAGCAGACACTGTTTCTACCACTACAGGAGCTTCAATAGTCGCCATATCCATTACATCCTTAATACCCGGGATTGCTTTTAGGGAAGCGATCATTGCATCTTTTGAAGCCTGGTCTGCGAACGTTCCGCTTAAGTGCGCAGTTCCGTCTTTTACTTCAACGGATGCTGTTGGGTTAGAGGTTACTACTGTTGTAGCCTGGGTTTGGAGTTCTGCATCTGTAACTTTCTTTTTACAGGAGATAGAACCGAACGATACTGCGAGCGCTAAAGCCGCCATTGCGATTGTTTTTTTCATAGTGAATTTATTTAATGTTAAAATTGGTTATCAAATTTAAAGATAAAACCCAAGTTTGATTCTTAATTAAATACTAAAGTTTTCTTAAATTTCTGAGATGCCACTCTGATTTGGTGAAATCCCCGAGGAATATTCCGACTGTTTTATTCTCAAATATACATCTTTTTAATTATAAATTCTGATGGTTTTCTTCAATTGTCCGGAAAGTAAGATTTACTCTGGGCCCCTTCACTTTTTTAGTCGGAGGAAGACGGTGGAGCCAGTACGACTGTGTTTCATCTTTCATGACCAGAAGGCTTCCGTGGTCCAAAATCAATTCAACTTTTTCGCCGGTTACTTTATGTTTGAACGAAAATTTTCTTTCGGCCCCCAAACTCAATGAGGCAATTGCTCCGTTTTTTTTAAGGTCCTTTTCCGCATCGCTATGGTACGCCATTCCTTCGTCTCCGTTATGATAAAGATTCAGCAGGCAGGAATTGAATTTCTCTCCTGTTTTTTCCTCGACGAGTTTCTTCAAAGCAAGAAGTTCTTCGGTCCAGAGCAACGCTGTTTTTGTGGTTTTGGAATAAGTGTACTGAAAACCTTCGTCCCCATACCACGCCACTTTTCTTTTAGTAACAATCTTTTTTCCAAATATTACGGCTTCATCATTTTTCCAGGCAATATTTTCTAAGAGCTTCCAGTAAAAAAAATCTGCTTTATCCGCATCCAATATTTTGCCATAATAATTTACGGTTCCATCTTTTGGAAGTAAATTAACATCTGGTTCAGCAAGATTTCCGAATAAACTCATCATAGAATTATTTACAAATCAAATTTCTGATTTTTTTTATACATTCGTTCAAAATTAGTCTCAATGAAAAAACTCTTACAGATTCTTCTCATTTTCTGCTTCATCACGTTGTTTGCGCAAAACAGAGCCGATAACACATTCGTAAAAGAAAACTTTATTAAAAAAGAGGTGTATATCCCCATGCGCGACGGCGTGAAATTATTCACTTCAATTTACATTCCGAAAGACATTTCCAGAACAAAAAAATATCCTTTTATCATGCAGCGTACTTGCTACAGCGTCGCTCCGTATGGTGAAAATGAATACCGTGCCGCTTTAGGTCCAAACAAATATCTGATGAACGATAAGTATATTTTTGTTTATCAGGATGTGCGCGGCAGATACATGAGCGAAGGAACTTTCACCAACATGACGCCACAGGTTGAACGTAAAACTAAAAAAGATGTTGATGAAAGTACCGATACCTATGACACGATTGAATGGCTTTTAAAAAACATTGACAACAATAACGGCAAAGTCGGACAATACGGAACTTCTTATCCTGGATTTTATACTGCGGCCGGAATTTTGGCTGATCATCCTGCATTGGTAGCGTCTTCACCTCAAGCACCAATTTCCGATTTTTGGAACGACGATTTTCTTCACAATGGTAAATTTATGCTCGGATATTTTCGCACTTTCCCGGTTTTTGGTGTACAAAAAACCAAGGCCGAAAAAGAAGGTTGGTATATGGATTCTTTCATAAAACCCACTTCAGAAGACGGCTTGAAGTTCTACCGTGAACTCGGCACTTTAAAGGACGGCTACGAAAAATATTACAAAGATAATTTCTTTATGACGGAGATTATGAATCATCCAAACTATGATGAATACTGGCAAAAAAGAAGTCTTCTTCCTCACTTAAAGAATGTAAACCATGCGGTAATGACCGTTGGTGGCTGGTTTGATGCAGAAGATTTATCTGGCCCGCTGAATATTTACAAAACAATTGAAAAAACCAGTCCGAAAGCCAAAAACACCATCGTGATGGGACCATTTTCTCACGGAGCTTGGGCAAGGGAAACCGGAAAACATTTCCATAATGAGATTTATTTTGGAGACAGCATTGCCACCTATTATCAAAAGAATCTGGAAACGAAATTTTTCAGTCATTACCTGAAAGGAAATTCTAAAACCGACGCCGGCCTGCCGGAAGCCGTGATGTATGACACCGGAAAAAAAGAATGGAAAGAATTCAAAACCTATCCGCCAAAAGAATCGGTAAAACTAAACTTTTATCTTGCCGACGGAACCCTAAAAAACATCGCCTCGAACACAGTTTCTGAATACTACAGCGATCCCAATAATCCTGTTTTGAGTTCGGACAATTTGAAAGATTTCAATGGATTTACGCCAAGAAATTACATGAGCGAAGACCAGCGTTTCGCTGTTGGAAGACCGGACGTTTTGACTTTCACAACAGAACCGTTGTCGGAACATCTTACTTTCGGTGGTGAAATCATGGCAAAACTTAACATCGCTTCCACTTCTACTGATGCAGATTTTGCGGTAAAGCTAGTTGATGTGTACCCGGAAGATTTCAAACCGGCGGAAAAGAAGGACGGCGTTATTTACGGGAATTACCACCAAATGGTAAGAAGCGAAATTATGCCGGCAAGATTCCGCAACTCGCGCGAAAAGCCTGAAGCATTGGTTGCCAACCAGAAGACAGCAGTGAATTTCCGACTTCAGGATGTGGTGCATACCTTCAAAAAAGGACACCGGATTCAGATTCAGATTTCAAGCACGTGGTTTCCGCTGTTTGTTGTAAATCCTCAGAAATTTTTGGCAAATCCGAACCTTGCGACAAAAGAAGATTATACAAAAGCATTCATTAAAATCTTCGGCGACAGTTCCATTGAAGCCGATATTTTAAAATAATTTCGTTTTAAAACATAAAAAAATCTCTTTCAACGAATTGTTGAAAGAGATTTTTATTTTTTACCACAAAACGAACTAATTAATGTCTGTATTTAATGAATCTTGATTCTTGGTTCTTGGTTCTTGATTCTTTTTCTTTTTTCTTTCTTCTTTCTTCTTTCTTCTTTCTTCTACTTCGAAATATGATAATACGCCAACATTTTATAATATAATTTTGCAGCAAGGAAAGCCGTTGGTTTTGGCATCGGCGAATCCATTAATTCTACAATATCAAAGGCAACTACATTGCATTTTTCAAAAACTTTTTTAAGCAATTCCAACGTTGGATACCACTGCAAACCGCCCGGTTCGGGAGTTCCTGTGGACGGAGCAATTGATGGATCAAACGCATCCAAATCGATGGTGATATATACATTTCCTGAAACTTTTGCAAGAACATCATCAATCCAATTTGGGTTTGTCGCGATTTCATGTGCCCAAAAACAATTTCCCTCTTGTACATATTGCATTTCCTCTATATCTCCAGAACGAATCCCGACTTGTACCAAATTATGTTTCTGACTCGCTTCAAAAACCGCACAAGCATGATTGGAAGTGCTTCCGTGAAAATCCGGACGTAAATCGGTGTGTGCATCCAGTTGAAGAACCGTAAGATTTTCAAACTTTTCGCCTACCGCGCGAATAGAACCAATAGAAACCGAATGTTCGCCACCGAATAGCGTTAATAATTTATCTTCATGACCCAGCAATTCTTTGGTTTTTTGGTAAACTGCTTCGGTCATGGCTTCAGGAGAAGATTTCTCTGTGATCTCGCCTGCAAGGTAAACTCCTTCAAGATAAGGTTCGGTACCGGTTTCGATGTCGTAAAGCTCCATATTTTCTGAAGCATCAAGAAAAAGTTCCGGGCCTTTGTCGGCACCTTTCCCCCAGGTTGAAGTTCCGTCGTAAGGAACGGTTACAAGCACTACTTTTGACGATTCTAACTGAGCGTTTTCTTCCGGAATTCCAGCATATGTCTGCATAGGATATTTAAATTTTTAGGTTGAATATTTAAGATTTCAAAGATAAATAAAACGGTGATAACTCATGGCACTTTTCTCACACGTCCGATTTCTAAAAAAAAATGATAACTTTATGCAAAACTTCATGTGATGGAAACAAATAATATCGAAAACAAAAACGGAAAGTGGATTTGGGGAATTTTTTATTACAATAAAGAAGACGACAGAATTTTCCCTCCAAAAAGATTGCCCTGGATGGGTTGGACCGTGAATTTTGCGAACTGGAAATCGATCGCAGCACTCGTCGCAATGCTCATATTTTTCTATTTTATCATATTCATTATCGGAAAGTATAAGTAATAAACAGCTGTTTATAATACTTACTGCACTTTTTTTACCTTTGCGAAAATAATTGATATGCCGCTAAAAGCAGTTCTTTTCGATATGGACGGTGTAATTGTGGACACAGAGCCACTGCACCGCAAGGCCTATTTCAAAATGTTTGAAGATTTTGGAATAGAGGTTTCTGAAGAACTTTACACCAGTTTTACTGGCGCTTCCACAAAAAAAGTCTGCAGTACACTGACGGAAACCTTTAAACTCGATGAAACGCACGAAGATCTGGCCGCCATTAAAAGGAACTATTTTAAACATTATTTTGATACAGACCCTGATTTCGATTTAATTCCCGGAGTTAAAAACCTTATCGAACATTATTATGAAAACGGGTTGAAACTTATTCTTGCGTCTTCAGCACACATGAACACCATCAATTGGGTATTCGAAAAATTTGACCTTGAAAAATATTTTATTGGAAAAATAAGCGGAGCCGATCTTCAGGAATCTAAACCTCATCCGGAAATTTTTGTCGTGGCCGCGGAAATGGCCGGTGAAGACAAAGAAAACTGCATGGTGATAGAAGATTCCACAAACGGAATTGAAGCTGCATCGGCTGCAGAAATTTTTTGCGTGGCTTACCAGAGTGCGCATTCAACCCATCAGGTTTATGACAAAGCCAGCCTGCTGGTTTCAGATTTTACCGATATTGAATTTGAGAAAATTTCTAAATATTTCTAATAAAATTTAAAAAAAAGGAGCAAACTCATGTTGCTCCTTTAGTTTTTTAGTAACCTAAAAGTTTTAAAACTTCATCCGGTTTCTGTTCTTCGCGGAAGACTTCGTAGGTGAAATTCCCCTCCTCGTCTTTGTTAATGAGGATATGCCTCGGCTGCGGCATCAAACAGTGATGAACGCCACCATATCCACCAATGGTTTCCTGGTATGCACCTGTGTGGAAAAACCCGATGTATAGCGGCTTTGTATCACTGAAAACCGGCAGATAAATCGCATTGGTGTGCTGCTCCGAGTTATAATAATCGTCAGAATCGCAGGTTAAGCCTCCTAAAAATACCCTTTCGTAAGTATCTTCCCAACGGTTCAGCGGCAACATAATAAAGTGTCGAGAAATTGCCCATGTATCAGGCAAAGTCGTCATGAAAGAAGAATCGATCATGTTCCATTTTTCTCTGTCGTTCTGGCGTTTCTGCGAGATAATTTTATATAAATGGCCGCCACTTTCTCCAACAGTAAAACTACCGAACTCGGTATAGATATTAGGTTCTTCTACGCCTTCTTCCTCACAGAATTTCTTAATCTGAGAAACAATTTCGTTCACCATATATTGGTAATCGTAGTCGAAATTCAAAGACGTTTTAATAGGAAAACCACCGCCTATATTCAGGGAATCCACTTCCGGAGCGATTTTTTTCAGCCTCGCATACACGCGAAGACATTTATAAAGTTCGTTCCAGTAATACGCGGTATCTTTAATTCCGGTATTGATGAAGAAATGCAGCATTTTGAGTCTCGCATTCGGGTGTTCAGCGATTTTTTGTGAGTAATATGGGATAATGTCTTTATAACCAATTCCCAGTCTGGACGTATAAAATTCAAATTTTGGCTCTTCCTCGGAAGCGATTCGGATGCCGATATTGAAAGTGGAATCAATACTTTCCGTCAGTTTATCAAGTTCGCGGTAATTATCAAGAATCGGGATAATGTTTTGAAAACCGCTGTTAATTAAATCTGAGATTTTCGCCAGATAATCGTCGGTTTTAAATCCGTTACAAATCACCTCAACGTCTTTGCCGTACTTGCCTTTTTCGTAAAGCGACCTGATGATATCCATATCATAAGCTGAGGAGGTTTCCAGAGAAATATCGTTTTTCAACGCCTCTTCTACTACAAAAGCAAACTGGCTCGATTTTGTACAATAGCAATAAGTATAGCCTTTTTTATAATCGTTCTTTTCAATAGCTTCTTTAAACCAGGCTTTCGCACGCTGAATATTGGTGGAAATTTTTGGCAGATAATTAAACTTCAAAGGCGTACCAAACTTTTCGACGACCTCCATCAAAGGAATATCATGAAACTGGAGCGTATTTTCCGAAACGTTGAATTCTTCGGTTGGAAAATACAAAGTCTGATCGATAAGTTCTGAATATTTAATTTTCATTATTGAGTAATCGTATGTAAGTGTTAAAACTGCAAAGTTGGTAAAAAAAGTTGATTTTCAGCGAAAAATTAAGGAGTTTTTGGAGTCGATGCTCATCATACAAAAATGAAAATCACAAAACAAAAATAAGCAGGAATTTACGATTAATGTGCGACAAATACGACCAGATCACCTTCTTCGTAATGTATAATCACCGTTTCTTCTGCAGCTAAATTTCTGGTACCGATTCTCTTTGAAAGGTCCAGATTTTCTTTTGTCAGCGGCCAGTTTAAACCTTTAGTCGTAATATTCTCTGTAACCGGAAACGGATAAAGCGAAACTGTTTTTCCTTTCACATTTTCTAAAACCAAAGTTTTAGGTGCGAAAAAATAGGTTGAAAACTCATCAAAAAAAGTGATTTTCAATTCATTTTTAAAGAGGAAAGCTACGGTTAAGTTTCCGAGAAAATGATCCATTTCGCCGCCGCTCGCACCATAAACATCAACTGTTGAGATGCCTTTCTCCCGGATGATTTCTAAAGATTTCTGGAAATCTGTTTTATCCTGATCGGGCGTGAAAATAAATTTTTCATCGTAAAGCACCTCATCACTTCCGGTATGCGAATCGAAATCACCGGAAATAAAGTCGAGCTTTTCCAGCGGAAAATTCTTGTCTTTTAAATAGTGAAAAGCCCCGTCGGAACAGGCAATAAGCGAATAACCAGCGGTATCGGGAAGATCTTCGGGCGGTATCCCGTTAATAAAAAGCAGGGCTTTATCGGTCATTGGGATTCCAGTATTCTTCAGATTCATTATTGATTTTCGACATATATCTTGCCAACACAAAAAGGTAATCCGAAAGGCGGTTCAGATATTTGATGAGTTCGGGCCTCACTTCTTCGGATTCATTCAGAAAAACCAAACTGCGTTCGGCTCTTCTGCAGACGGTGCGGCAAATATGCAGGGAAGTTGCGGCTTTTCCTCCACCGGGAAGAATAAAATACTGCAAGGGCTGCAGTTCTTCCTCAAAAGCATCCATCCAGTTTTCGAGTTCTTCGATTTCGGTATCAGAAATCATTAATGCCAAGCGCGATTTTCCGTTGGCTAAAGTTAGTTTATCGGTAGGCGTAGCCGATTCGGAACCTACCGTAAAGAGATCGAACTGAATTTTCCTGAGCTGTGCCAAAACTTTTTCATCTTTAATTTCAGTTTTTGCAAAACCAATAAATGAATTGAGCTCATCGATTGTTCCGTAGGATTCAACTCTCGCTGAGGCTTTGGAAACTCTGGTTCCGCCATATAAAGCCGTTTCGCCTTTGTCACCCGTTTTGGTGTAGATTTTCATAAATTAAGTTTTAATAAAATTGATTTTTGTTTGTAGAATATCAGTCAGTCCATTTTTTAGATTTCTTCATGTACCTGACCATATCATCAAAAACGCCCGCTACTTTATCATTGAACTCAAAATCATTCAGTTGATCGAGTTTCTCGCGGAAAACTTCATCATTATTTTGTGTTTTGGACATGATCTTTATTTTTTACTCATTCAAATATAAAGATTGCATCGCATTATCTGTACAGAATTCCGAATTATTGAATTTTATCAAGTATAATCTTCCACAAAACCCGGTTATAGCTTCTGAAGAAATTGATATGCCCCACCTGTTTTTTTGGGGATTCCGAGACTTTTATTTCCCGGTAGGTTTTCTTCATATTAGGATATGAATTGTTCATCAGACTCTCCATCCCCTTCATCGTCACCCACGAATCGTCTTCTGCGTGAATGATAAAAGCTTCCTGATTTAAATCCTTCGAGTAATCTTTTTCAATTTTTTCATAAAGCCTGCCGGTGGATTTTTTATTGAGAATCAAGGTGCGCCAGTCATAAGCGCTTCCTTTTGGTAAAGATTCTCCCAAACCAAACCGGTGCGCCGGAAAATATCCCTTTAAAATTACCGTTACCGGAACAGCAATGCCAAATCCCAGCGCTGCAGTAACCGCAACCCGCCAGGAAAGATGACCGATATATGCATCCTGGGTTGCGATGAAAATGAATTTTTTGAAAATTACTGAATCTTCATTCATCCCCAGAATCAGTGCTCCAACGGAATGACCGAGACAGAATTTGGTATAATCCGGATAATTTTCTTTAATGAAACCGGTTATGGTTTTGAAATCTCTAGTTCCCCAGATTCGCATGGACGCTTCGAAACCTTTCATTTTCCTGGGCTTTGACTCACCGATTCCTCTGTAATCATAGGTAATTACGGTGAAACCCTGCGTTGCCAGATATTTAGCAAAAGAAAAATAAACCTGCTGTCTGACACCCGTGGCCGAATTTATGACCAAAAGCTTCCGTTTCGGAATTTCGGGCTCAAAAATCTTTACCGATATCGGAAACTGATCCGGAGTCTGTAGAACTAATTCTTTCATTCAAATCAAAATCACTGAATTTTAGTGAAAATCAAGCTCTAAATTTACTGAAACATTGATAAAAAGAAAGGTTTAAAAGTATGCCGTCAATAGCAATTTTACGGTCACGAGAAGTCTTTAAGGTATGGAAGACCGCGCTGTGATCCTCTGTTTTTGGTTACTTTCAGCGAAACATCATTCCCGAATTTTACCGAGTCATCCACAGTATTTCCGTGACAAAGTGCAATTGAAAGACCGGAAACAAAAGCATCGCCCATTCCTAGTTTATGCAGAACAGAATCGTGATCGTTGCGGTAATATTTCATTTCGGAACCATTGAAATACGTGGTTGAATTAGAATCATCGCGCACAAAAAGTTTGTTAGGATACTTTTTGAGGATATCTTCACGTTTCTCTTCGCCAAAAACAATGGATAGCTCGTTGCTTTTGGCCACGATAAAACTTGCATTTTCCAGAACGTTAGCAGAAAGCTCCTTCGCAGGTGAAGCGTAGATGCCCACTTTCACATTGTTTTTCTTGGCTAGCTCTACGGTAAACTCCACCACATCCATCGGAATTTCAAGCTGAATCAGCACCAAATCAGCCGTCTGAAAAAACTTTTCAGCTTCGGCAACATGCTCCGGTTTCAAACAATAATTTGAAGCGGGAACTACTACGATAGAATTTACGCCTCCCGCTGCGGTTACATACGCCGTTCCGGAAGCTGCCTGTTCTGTTTCCGCCACAAAACCTACGTTAACTCCTTCATCAACTAAATTCCTCAGGATTTGCTGACCAAAGGGATCCATGCCCACACAGCCGATGAAATACACACTCGCACCGAGTCTTGCGGTTCCTACGGCCTGGTTTGCACCTTTGCCGCCAAAAAAACTTTCAGACCGCAGTGCCATCACCGTCTCATTGGGCTGAGGATGATGATCCGTATTAAGAACCAAATCGATGGAGGAACTGCCTACAACAATAATTTTCGGTTGCTCAGAAGTTATATTCATTGTTTCTCTGGAAATTTAAATATTGCAGAAATATTTCAACAGCATTTTCTAATTAAGATTCTGCTGACTGCTTAACAAAACTATTCTTTTAATTGCAGATAAAGAAATTATTTAACTTTTAATTAACGCCGATTTCAATGAATTCCGATACAAGTTTTACCGGCTCACCATCAATGCCGAAACCGATGTAGCTTGCATAAAATCCTTCGCCATAACCCGTTTCAAAAGCGAAAATATTTCCGGCCTTATCTTCGTCCGGTTTCAGGAATGCAAACTGATCGATGGCTCCGTTTTCATCAAAAAAATGTTCGTGGAAAAATTCTTCGTAAATCCCCATAAATTCCGCCCCTTTTCGGTGAAACAGCCTTTTTTCAAGATGATTGAGGCAATCCTGCGTTTCTGCATCCATAAAACAGCCCATACCGCTTTCTACCGGATAACCGAAGATTTCTTCACCTTTCAGTTCTTCGATATTCTGTCCGTCGGTTGTAGCGAGTTTCCACTCAGAAATCTGGGCGGCGCTGAAAACAATTTCCACGTACGCAATACAGTTGCTTTCTCTTTCTTTGTGGACCAAAACCGGAAACTCACCCTGAGGGAAATTCACTTTAAAAGCGGCCATATCGTTCGTGATCAACGGATCACAGGCTACGATGCTGCCGGTAGAAAGGTGAATTTTACCCGCATCGAAAGTTTCGATTAAAGGACTTTCAACAAAATTTTTGTTGAAGAGTTTAGCGATATTAACAAGATGAGTCATCTGTGAGTTGGTTTAGAGGGTTTTGAGTTTTTCCTCAAGCAAGGCAATTTTATCCTGTGCGTCTTTCTGTTTTTTGCGTTCAGCATCTACAATTTCCGGTTTCGCATTGGCAACAAATTTCTCATTTGAAAGTTTTTTCTCCACGGAAATAAGGAAGCCTTTCAGGTATTTTAACTCTTCTTCGGTTTTGGTTTTTTCTTCTGCCAAATCAAGGTTTTCACTTAAAGGAATTGAAATTTCCGTTCCGCCAACCAAAAAAGTAAAGCTTGGCTTATCGGTCTTTCGGGCTAAATTAATTTCAGAAATATTCGCTAATTTTTTAACCAGATTTTCGTTGCTGATCGCTTCGGCATTGGTAAAAATTTCCACGGCTTCTCTTGGCGAAATCCCTTTGCTCTGGCGGTAATTCCGTACTCCGGAAATCATTTCTTTTGCAGTTTCGAAATTCTTGATTAATTCTTCACTGTAATTTTCAGATTTTTTCTGCTGTGTAATCACCAGCGCATTTTCGGGTGAACGTTCTGCAATATTCTGCCATAATTCCTCAGATAAAAACGGCATGAAAGGATGCAACAATTTCATTAACTCCTCGAAATAAGCGATGGTCTGGTCATAAACTTCCGTAGAAATCGGCTGACCGAAAGCAGGTTTCACTGCCTCCAGATACCAGGCACAGAAATCGTCCCAGATCAATTTATAAACAAGATGTAAAGCATCTGAAATTCTGAATTTCTCAAACTGGTCGGCAATTTCGGCAATGGTTTTATCCATTTGGTTCCCGAACCACTCGATCGCCTGTCTGTCGGATTCGTTGGCTTTAATGTTTTCGTTTTTCGACCAGCCTTGGGTCAGTTTATAGGCGTTCCAGATTTTGGTTGCAAAATTACGGCCCTGAAGCATTAGTTCTTCATCGAAAAGCAAGTCGTTTCCAGCTGCGGAACTCAATAGAATTCCTACGCGAACTCCGTCGGCGCCATATTTTTCGATGAGTTCGATTGGATCCGGTGAATTGCCAAGTGATTTCGACATTTTCCGGCGCTGCTTATCGCGTACAATACCTGTAAAATATACATTTTTGAAAGGAACTTCGTTTCTGTATTCCAATCCGGCCATAATCATACGGGCAACCCAGAAGAAAATAATATCCGGACCGGTTACCAAATCGGAAGTTGGGTAATAATAATCGATTTCTTTATTTTCGGTATCCAACATTCCGTCGAAAACGGAAATTGGCCACAGCCAGGAAGAGAACCACGTGTCGAGGGCATCTTCGTCCTGCTTTAAATCTGAAATTTTTAAATCTGAATTTTGGGATTTCTGCTTCGCCAACTCCAGCGCTTCTTCAATGGTTTCGGCAACGACGAAATCGTTTTCTCCTTCACCAAAAAAATATGCAGGAATCTGCTGTCCCCACCAAAGCTGGCGGGAAATATTCCAGTCGCGGATGTTTTCCATCCAATGTTTGTATGTATTTTTGAATTTTTCTGGGTGGAATTTAATTTCATCATTCATTACCACATCCAACGCAGGCTTGGCGATTTCCGACATTTTCAGAAACCACTGAACGGAAACTTTCGGTTCGATCACCGCACCGGTTCTCTCTGAAGTTCCCACTTTGTTCACATAATCTTCAGCTTTCAGCAAAAGTCCTTTTTCTTCAAGTTCTTTCGCGATGGCTTTTCTTACTTCGAAACGGTTTTTTCCCGCGTAGTGAAGTCCGTGAGCGTTTAAATTTGCGTCATCATCCAAAGAATCGATCATGGCCAGATTGTGACGTTTTCCGATTTCGTAATCGTTGGTATCGTGGGCAGGAGTAATTTTCAAAGCTCCGGTTCCGAATTCGATATCCACATAATCATCCTCGATAACGGGAATTACGCGGTTTGCGATAGGAACAATTACGTTCTTGCCTTTTAAGTGCGCATATCTTTCATCATTTGGGTTGATGCAGACAGCGGTATCGCCGAAAATTGTTTCCGGGCGCGTTGTTGCAACAGACAGGAATTCTTCAGTTCCTTCAATTTTATATTTTAAATAGTAAAGCTTCCCGTTCTGCTCCTTAAATATTACTTCTTCGTCGGAAATATTTGTTTTTGCTTCCGGATCCCAGTTCACCATGCGGTATCCACGGTAAATTAAACCTTTATTATACAGATCCACGAAAGATTTGATCACCTGCTGAGAAAGCTTAGGCTCCATCGTAAAACGCGTACGTTCCCAGTCGCAGGAACAACCCAGTTTTTTCAGCTGCTCGAGGATGGTTCCGCCATATTTGTCTGTCCAGTCCCAGGCGTGTTTCAGGAATTCCTCTCTGGTGATATCAGATTTATTGATTCCTTCAGCTTTCAGTTTAGCAACTACTTTAGCTTCGGTTGCGATAGAAGCGTGATCGGTACCAGGAACCCAGCATGCGTTGAAACCCTGCATTCTGGCACGTCTTACCAACACATCCTGAATGGTATTGTTCAGCATGTGACCCATGTGAAGGATTCCGGTAACGTTTGGCGGCGGGATCACAATCGTGTACGGCGGTTTATCATTCGGTTCCGAATGGAAATAATTATTTTCGAGCCAGTAACTGTACCATTTATTTTCTGTTTCCTGCGGGTTATATTTCTCTGAAATCTGCATAGGATCTTTGTTTATCTTAATAGGTGCAAAAATAGGCAAATAAAAAAAATTATTCAGATATTGAAATAATTTTTAACTTTGTCCTTCAATATTTATCAATAAATCAATATAACATTTAAAAATATGAAAAAATTATTTGCAGGTTTGTTTTTAACCGCATCATTCGCAATGGCTTCAGCACAATCAATTTCATTTGATAAAACAACATATGATTACGGCACTGTAAAGACCGGCGCTGACGGACACAGAATGTTTACGGTAAAAAACACGGGCGACAAACCACTTATTATTTCCAGAGTACAGGCATCTTGCGGATGCACTACACCGGAATGGAGCCAAGACCCGATTATGCCGGGCAAAACCGCACAAATTAAAGTGGGTTATAACACAACAATCGTAGGACCTTTCACAAAGATTATCGAGGTATATTCTAATGACCCGGAAAACAGCAGATCGGTAATTACCATTAAAGGAACTGTAGACGGCAACGCTGCCGCAGAGGCTGTAGCGGTAGCAGCACCTGCCGCAGAATTATCTGCAAAAGCAGCACCTGCACAAGCTAAGAAAAACGTAAAGAAAGCTGCGAAATAAGCAAGTTCATCAAATTAAATCATAAAATCACTTCGTTACTGGAGTGATTTTTTTATTTTTAAGGAAAATAACAGATATGGATTTAGATTTCAGCGATAACTTTATCGCCAAAGGGAAAATTTCAATAAAAGAATTAGCCACCAAATACAAAGGCGATTTAGATAAGGAAGCTGGCAAAAAAATGCTCTTGGACGAAAAAATAAAGCTCCGCGAACTACAGGAAAGGTTGTATGCAGATTCCGGAAAATCTTTATTAGTCGTACTACAAGCGATGGATGCAGCCGGAAAAGATTCCCTGATCGAGCATGTTTTCGGCGGAGTAAATCCGCAGGGCTGCGAAGTACACAGTTTTAAAACGCCAAGTTCGAAGGAATATTCTCATGATTTTTTATGGAGACATTACCTCGCTCTTCCTGAGAAAGGAAAGATCGGAATTTTCAACAGGAGTCATTACGAAAGTGTTTTGGTATGCAAAGTTCATCCGGACTATAACCTGAATGAAAAAGTTTGGAATTCCGTTTCCGATTTTGATGATAAATTCTGGCAAGAACGCTACGAAAGCATCAGAAATTTTGAAAAACACCTCTCCGAAAACGGCACTACCGTAATAAAAATTTTCCTTCATATTTCTAAAGAAGCACAGAAAAAAAGATTTCTCGACCGTATTGATGAGCAGGACAAAAACTGGAAATTCTCCATGGGTGATTTGCCCGAACGCGCCCTATGGGATGAATACATGAAGGCTTACGAACGCGCCATCAACGAAACCTCAAAAGATCATGCGCCGTGGTTTGTAATTCCCGGTGATGATAAATGGTTTGCGCGAGTTGCGGCGATACAGATTATTATTGATGCACTGGAAGGAATGGATCTGAAATTCCCGAAACTTTCGGAAGCTGACCAGAAAGAGCTGGAGGGAGCAAGAAAGCAATTGGAAAGCGAATAGAGATGACGATTTGGAGAGCGATTTTTGTAACAGTTTCTTTCGTTGTTATTTTAGAGATATTTCAAATAATCCCCATTTTACTGATTGAGGTTTTTGACTTGACCGCTGAAAAACATCTAGTACCAATCGAAATTATTTCCACAAGCCTAAATTTACTATCTTTTTATATCTATTACCGATTATTTATTAAATCCCCACTGATAGAAACCAACAAAATTCGGACTGTACACTTTTCATCAGTCTTCTTAATTTTCTTTATTGTAGTAGGAATAATACTGTTCAATAAGATTTTTATTAATGGATACAATTACATTTTTAATCACAACTTTACGGTCATAAAGAGTACTCAAAAAATTTCTGAGTTCAATAGATCTGCTTACTTTTATTTATTTTCCTCAATTATAGCTGCACCAATTATTGAAGAAATTGTTTTCCGAAAGTTTATTTTCATGCAATTGCTGCAGAAAAACTCTCTCTTAAAAGCTATACTTGTTTCCAGTTTCTGCTTTTCAATAATTCATTTTCAGGATCTTAGCAATCTTTTGCCAACCTTCGTTTCGGGCATCTTTCTATCAGTAATATTTTATCAAAGCAAAAATATTATTTATCCCATCGTTGCTCATTTTCTTAATAATGTAATCGTATCAATATTTGCCTTTTATAACAATACAATTCCCATGTATTTTCAGGAAATAAAATTCAGTTTGTTATATTGGCTCATCACCCTTTCGGGACTGGCGATCGTGATTATTTCAATGAAAGTATTCATTAATAAAACCAAAAAAGCAGAAACCTAAATTTCTGCTTTTTCTGTTTCATTAAAAACCACAAGAAAAACTGTAAGCCGGATTCTGTAGATTCGTCTAAGCGAAAATGCCTGTTATTTATCTGCGCTTTGCATTACTGCAAAGCTTTAGCTGTTTACCCCTCGGTTTTTGGAGCGAGCAACTCCTATCCCGGCGAACCGGGCAATCCGATATACTTAACATTGCACCGCAAAGAGTTTACCTGATTTCACTATAAATTAATATACATCCTTTCTGTTGCACTGGTCCTGATCTTGCGACCGACGGGTGTTACCCGCTTTGCTGCTCTGTGGTGTCCGGACTTTCCTACCCCGGTTTCCCGGAATCAACAAGCCGTTCTTCTTGTGGGCGACAAAGATAATGAAAAATCAAGTCTGCAATTATGTTTATGTGGTAAGATTATTGCTTGCTGAAATCTCTTAAATTTGAATATATTTGAAAATGGAAGAAGTTACCCAGTTAAAATATGTAGACATTGTTTATAATGTACTCGAAAGATGGTACCTGAAATTTGCACAGGTCACCCCCAATATCGTTGTAGGACTTATCGTTTTTACCCTCATCCTGCTCATGAGTTCTTACCTGAGCAAATTGGCTGTAAAGGTTTTTCACCGTTTTTTTCCCAAGAGCAAAAATAAATCTATCGTCACGTTAATCGGGATTTTTAAATTCCTTATCGTTCTCATGGCCGCATTTATTGCCTTTGAGATTATGGGACTTGGTGGTTTTGTGCTGAAGTTCCTGGGAAGTTTGGGTGTTGCCGGGGTGATTGCGGGTGTGGCTTTAAAGGATCTGGTGTCATCGATGTTTTCGGGGATGCTGATTGGTATTGACAAAGCTTTTGCGGTGGGCGATTATGTTTCGATTAAAGGAATATCAGGGACGGTAGAGACCATTGGATTTCTTACGACTAAAGTTATCACCGATGAAGGAAAGAAAGTCTACATCCCAAATCAGCTGATTTTCAGTGCACCGTTTATCAATTATTCGGCTTCTTCGCACAGAAAAGTTTTTATTGATCTTGAAATTCCCAACAATGAAGATTTAGAGAAAGCTAAAAAAGTGATTCTGGATGAAATTCACACTTTTGATTTTGCGGAAAACAAAGACAACGCCGAAGTTATCTTCCTGAAGCAAAGTCTCGGAATTTTCTATCTTGAAGCAAGATTTCAGATGAAAACGGGCGAAAAGATAGCGCATGTCCGGAGTGAGGCACTTTTAAGGATCAAGAAAAAATTGGATGACAACGGAATTCAGCTTGCGACACAGACTCAGATTGAGACCGGAAATTCGGTTCAGGAATAATTTTGTTGAATCTCGAAACACTTAGCCCTGATTGCAACGGCATCCTTTTTTGACATTGCGCGTCCAAATTTTCCGACAGGTTGCTTCACCTTGTTCGCAATGACAAAAAAGATACAGTGGAAAGCAGGTTCCCGGCTCCTAAAAACAAAAAAATCCGTTCAAAATTAACTGAACGGATTTTTTATTTATCTGAGAATCTTAGTGACCTAAAACTTCTTTTACTTTATCTGCTGCTTCCTGCAATGTAATTGCTGAATGCACAGGCAAACCTGAATTGTCGATCAGCTGTTTTGCTTCGATTGCGTTGGTTCCCTGAAGACGCACGATTAAAGGAACAGGAAGGCTTCCCATTGCTTTATATGCATCTACAACACCCTGTGCAACACGGTCGCAACGTACGATACCGCCGAAAATATTGATCAGGATTGCTTTTACGTTAGGATCTTTAAGGATGATTCCGAAAGCTTTCTGAACTCTTTCTGCATCAGCAGTTCCACCAACATCCAGGAAGTTTGCAGGGTTACCGCCTGAAAGTTTAATGATATCCATCGTAGCCATCGCCAAACCAGCTCCGTTTACCATACAGGCAACGTCGCCATCAAGTTTCACGAAGTTAAGACCAGCTTCGCCAGCTTCTACATCGGTAGGATCTTCTTCTCTTGTATCTCTTAATGCTGCCAAATCTTTGTGACGGAACAGTGCGTTGTCATCCAAAGAAACTTTAGCATCTACCGCGATAATTTTATTGTCTGAAGTTTTCAGAACCGGGTTGATTTCGAAAAGAGAAGCGTCGATTCCTACGTAAGCGTTATATAAATTGGTGATGAATTTTGTAAAATCTTTGAAAGCATCTCCACTCAAACCTAAGTTGAAAGCAATTTTTCTTGCCTGGAAGCCCTGAAGCCCAACAGCAGGATCAATTACTTCGTTATGAATTAAATGAGGTGTTACTTCTGCAACGTGCTCAATATCCATCCCACCTTCGGTAGAATACACGATCATATTTTTCCCCTGAGCTCTGTCTAAAAGGATCGAAACATAAAATTCTTTAGTTTCAGTTTCTCCCGGATAGTACACATCTTCAGCCACCAAAACGAAGTTCACTTTTTTACCTTCAGCAGATGTTTGTGGAGTTACCAGCTGCATTCCGATGATGTTTCCTGCGTTTTCTTTAAGTTTTTCAATGTTCGGGGAGAATTTTACGCCTCCGCCTTTTCCACGACCACCAGCATGAACCTGAGCTTTTACTACCCAGCCCTCGTTTCCGTTCAGTTCTTTTAATTTATTTGCTGCATCTACTGCTTCCTCAACATTGTTTGCGACAAAACCTCTCTGGATGTTTACTCCGTACTTTGCCAAAATCTCTTTAGATTGGTATTCGTGAAGATTCATAATATTTTAATTAGATTTTTATTTTTTTAAAAGATTTACAAATTTAAGAAAATTTGAGAAGATAATGATTGAACCTGAGCAAATTTTTATTTTAAAACCGTTTTAAATATTTACTCCTACACCGTTTCCGGTTTTGTTTTTTCATAAAAGGTTGTGGCGATTCCTGCCAGGATAATAATACTTCCCAGCATTTGAACCGGTGTAATCTTCTCACCAATGAAAACTGCAGCTAAAATAGTAGCAAAAATTGCCTGACTGAGTAGGCTCAGTGAAACACGGGTGGCTCTCATATTTTGCGTCGCATAACTGATGAGAAGCCACGCAATTAACTGGCATACAATCCCCTGCACCAAAAGGGAAATCCACGCTTCATTTGAAAACCCGACAAAATCCTCGCCGAAAGCAAGATTTACGAAAAAGAGAAAAACGGTGGAGAAAATCATACTGTACGTAATAAAAGTAATCACTTCAACCTTTTCCAAAACCGTTTTGCTTACCAAAATATATAAAGCGTAAAGCAATCCCGATAACACTCCGAGGAAAAAAGCGGCGTCTAAATTCATTTCCACAATCGTGTCAATACCAACGAAAACCATCATTCCCAGTAAAGCGATGCATGTTCCCAGCCAAAAGCTTTTCCGCGGTCGGTAATTCAGAAAAACAAATGAAAAAACGCCCACCCAAATCGGTGAAAGATTCGTGAGCAGCGTGGCCTGGGTTGCTGATGAGTGCTGAATCGAGATATTCCACACGGCAATATCTGAGGCGAAAAGTACTCCGCATATCGCCGTCAGGAACATCAACTTAAAGTTTTTTAAACCAAGTTTCCCTTTGTAAAGTGCGATAGGGAAAAGAATAACCGATGCAATTGCCATTCGGTAAAATGCTGAAATAAGTCCTGAAGTAAGGTTCATGCGAACGATTACGGGAAATATGGAAATGCATAAAATCCCGACGAATAATGCGATTCTTGCTTTGCTCATTTTTAATATTTTCTGCCAATTTCCTTGCAGATTTCTAAATAATGATCTGGCATTTTCGAAAAATTATTTGTTTCGTAATATTCATCCGTATGCGGAATATAAATACTGTACTTTTTGCCTAAAGGAATAAGCGGGATGAAAAACAGGGTGATATAATTTCTGAAAACTTTAATCTCAGCATTTACCATAAAACCGTTCTTGTTGATTTTTCTAGTTTCCTGACCGACTAATTTTTTGGTGTTTCCTGCGATGAAAAAGAACATAAACTTCTATTATAATTCCATAAAAGAATTCGCAATATTCATAAATTCATTAAGATTTTTGTTGCGATCCTTTAATTCACTCCACGAAATGATTTGATAATAATGTGCGGGCGTTTCCACCACTGTGAGATGATAAAAAAGATCGGCCTCAGTTTGATCTGTAGCATCGATTATTGTACCTTGCACTAACAGCTCCACTGCATCTTTATTGTTGATTTTCAACTTTCTTGGTGCGGAAACTGTTCTCTTGGCATTTTCAGCCAATCCATCAATCAAAGACTTTGCATAATATTCGCCTGCTTCTGCAATATCTGCAAACGCAACCTGAAGCGAAGTCAGATGCTCCTTTTCAGTCTGAATAATGACTACGTATTTATCATTCACCGCATTGGTAAATTGTGCAAGTGCGTAATCATTCAGGTCATAGCTTTTTACGTAAGTGGAAGGCACCGCAATTTTTATTGGATTACCTACTTTATATTCTTTCATTTGCTGTGCAGAAAAAACTCCAAACAACAGCACACTAATAATGGCAAGTTTCAACTTCATCATTAAATTTTATTCTTCAAAAAATAAAAAATCAGCATCGCCCATGAAACGATCATCATCAGTCCGCCAAGTGGTGTAATGGGTCCTAAAAACTTAAAGTTTAAACCGTTTATTCCATTAAACGCCAACAGATAAATACTGAATGAAAAAATAAATGTTCCCGCAATCATTAATATAGAGATCCATTTTTCTGTTGGAGTTTCGAACTTCAGAATATATCCCACAATCAGTAAAAACAACGCGGAATACATCTGATAACGAACCCCGGTTTCGAAACTGGTGAGTTTTTCCACCGATAAAATCTTCTTTAATGCATGCGCACCGAAAGCACCTAAAATCACGGAAAGCAGTCCGTAAACCGCGCCAACAACCAATGTAAATGTCTTCATATTATAATTCTCCTTTTTGTTTCATGATAAAGATTTGTGCCACCATGGACAAGATACCAATTAAAACAAACATCCACCAAAACCGCGTCGATTTGGCAAATCCTTGCTCTTTCGTAAGTTTCAGAAATATGCCAAAAATGAATAGCAAGAACCCTAAAAATAGCTGAAACATCTCTGTATTATTTATTTCTTAAATGATTAAATTCATTGATTACTTCGTGATGCGAAACGGTTTTGTCTTTAAAATAGGTCACAAAGTGATTTTTCTCTTCCTCCGTTGCGCCCAATTGATTCAGGATATTCAGAAGATGCATTTTCATATGTCCTTTTTGGATTCCTGTAGTCACCAACGATCGCAGGGCAGCAAAATTCTGAGCCAATCCGGAAACCGCCAAAATACTCATCAATTCCCGCGCAGAAGGTTTTCCTAAAAGTGCCAAAGAAAATTTCACGAGCGGATGAAGATTCGTCAAACCACCTACCACACCAACTGAAATCGGCAGATCAATCCAAAACCTAAAAATCCCGTTATCGATGGTGCAATGCGTCAAACTGCTGTATTTTCCGTCTTTTGCTGCGTACGCATGCGCACAAGCTTCGGTCGCCCGGAAATCGTTTCCGGTTGCAATCACCACAGCATCAACCCCGTTCATGATGCCTTTATTGTGGGTGGTTGCGCGGAATGGTTCAATTTCGGCAATGGTTACGGCGCGTTTGAATTTGGTTGCAAATTCTTCATTGGTAATTCCGCTGTCGTCATTCAAGTCTTCAATTTTACAGGAAACTTCAGCTCGTACGATACAATCTGGAGTGAAGTTCGACAAAATATTCATCACAATTTGCAAAGAATCTTTTTCTTCCTGTGTAAAGGTTTCTTCTTTCGAAACTTCCTCTTTTAAAGTCTTTCCAAACTGCTCCAAACAAGAATTGATGAAATTGGCACCCATCGAGTCCACGGTATCGAAACTGGCTTTCAATTGGAAATAATTTTCCATATCGGCCGTTTTGTCGATCAATCGGATATTGAGAATTCCGCCGCCGCGGTTGCGCATGTTTTTGGTGATCTCCTCGGTAGCTTCAAAAAGTTTTTTCTTTAATTTAAAGTTAAAAAAATGAAGCACTTTATGAGGTTCCACCTCTAAAATAAAATGGGTATGACCAAGTTTTTTAGTGTTGATGATAGTCGTTTTAAAACCGCCCTTATCGATCCAGAATTTTGCAGCTTTTGAAGCAGCGGCAACGACAGAGGATTCCTCAACCGCCATTGGTAGCGCCAGTAATTTCCCATCGATAAGGAAATTGGGTGCAATACCGTAAGGCATATAAAAATTGGAAATGGTGTTTTCGGAAAACTCTTCGTGAAGCTTTTGTAGCTCCGGATTTTCGTTCCAATATTGTTTAAGTACCTGTTCGTAAGATTGGTCTCCTTCTAAATATTCGTTAACAATCCAATCAATTTTTCCTTGTTTTGATAGCTTGGAAAAACCTTCTACCGGTTTGTGTGTCATAGCAGTTTGATTAAGTTTCAAATATAGCGAATTTTAGTCGGAAGAGGAAGTTGACTACCCGAAGTTTTGTAACCTTCTTGAAACAAAAAAAGTCACCGAGTTTTTTCGGCGACTTTTTATTTTTGGTTTTCAAACATTCTTAATCCAGCTGAGTTCCCAGATATTCCCATTCCTGCAAAGCCAAATCCAATTCCTCTTTTTTAGTTTTATATATTTCTAAAATTTCTTCAGAAGGATTTTCTTTTGCGAAAGTCGCTTCCATTTCTTCGATTTTCATTTCCAATTCCGAGATTTTCTCTTCGATTTTCTTAATTTTATTCTGTATATTTTTTTGATCTTTGGAAACGATGACAGGTTTCTTTTCGGCAGATTTTTCTACAGTTTTTTCTACAATCGGTTCGTTTCTTAGTTCCTGCAGTTTCGATTTTTCGGCGGAAACCTCGCGGATGCTTTCTTTCTGGCGGAATTCCAGATATTCATTTACATCACCTAGGAATTCCTTCATTCTTCCATCGCGGAATTCGAATATTTTATCCGTTAATCCTTGTAAAAATTCTCTGTCGTGGGAAATTACGATCAGTGTTCCCTCGAATTTCTGCAAAGCCAGTTTAATAATTTCTTTGGATTGAATATCAAGGTGGTTCGTCGGTTCGTCCATAATCAACGTATTGAACGGACGTAACAAGAGTTTACACAACGCCAAACGGTTTCTTTCTCCACCGGAAAGTACTTTGGTTTTTTTCTGCACATCTTCGCCCTGGAAAAGGAAACTTCCCAGCAAATCTCTCACTCTCGGGCGCGTCTCTTCAGTTGCCGCATCTTCAGCTTCTTCCAAAACTGTTTTGTTCGGCGTTAGAACTTCTTCCTGGTTTTGGGCAAAATACCCAATATTCACGTTATGTCCTAATTCCCACTGGCCGGAATAATCTTTTATTTCGCCGGCAAGGATTTTTGCCAATGTGGTTTTTCCTTGTCCGTTTTGTCCTAACAACGCAATACGGTCGCCACGCTCCACAAAGAAATCAACTTTATCGAAAACTTGTTTGTTTCCATAAGATTTCCCAAGATTTTTGGCCTCGAAAATTACTTTACCCGGAACAATAGACTGTACGAAACGGATATTGAACTTTGATACATCTTCATTATCGATTTCGATTCGCTCAATTTTATCGAGTTTTTTAATTAAAGACTGCGCAAAGGAAGCTTTCGTAGCGCTGGCCCGGAACCGGTTGATGTTATCCTCCATCTGTTTGATTTCGGCATCTTGGTTTTTCTTAGCTTGAGTTAATTTCTCTTTACGCTCCTTACTCAGCTCCAAATATTTGGTGTAATTGGCTTTATAATCGTCAACTTTTTTATTATTAATGTCAAAAGTTCGGTTACAAACCGAAGTCATGAATTGCTTATCGTGGCTCACCAAAACGATTGCTCCGGGGTAATCCTTCAAAAATTCTTCCAACCAGATGATGGATTCCATATCGAGGTGGTTGGTTGGCTCATCCAGAAGCATCAAATCGTTTTTCTGAAGAAGCAGCTTAGCCAATTCAATTCTCATTCGCCACCCTCCTGAAAACTCGTCGGTAATTTTGTTGAAATCATCCGCTTTAAAACCAAGCCCAAGCAATACTTTTTCCACATCACCTTCTAAATTGTATGCGTCATGATGCATCAAAAGATCATTCAGTTCAGTCATCCTGTGAATTAACTTTTCGTAAGAATCACTCTCATAATCAGTTCTGGTCACCAATTGATGATTTACTTCATCGAGCTCATTTTTCATCGCATTAATCTGCTCGAAAGCCTGTAAAGTCTCGTCCCAAACGGTGCGTCCTTTCACGAAATCTAGATCTTGTTTTAGAAATCCAATGGTGATATTTCCTTCAGGAACGATGTTTCCTTCGTAGAAATTGATTTCTCCGGTAAGCATTTTCAGCAAAGTAGATTTTCCCGCTCCATTTTTACCAACGAGACCAATTTTATCATCTTTTTTGATGGTGAAATTTACATTTTGAAAAAGGTAATTCCCTGAGTGATGCAGACCTAAGCCCTGAACTGACAACATATATATTAAGCAATTAGTAATGAGTATTTTCGAGGTGCAAAAGTAAGTAAAAAGTTATTGAATTGCCCGTTTTTAAGAAAATACCGTGGATTTCAGGAAAAACGCCTTAAAACTTTTAACTTTATCGCCTGTAAATTGCTGAAATGAAAAATTTAATCCTTCTGATTTGCGCTTTTGTGTGCTTTAATTTTAATGCGCAAAATTTAAATGTGATGACTTTCAACATTAGACTTTCTCTCGATTCCGACAAAGAAAACTCCTGGGAAAACAGAAAAAATGATGCCTTGCAACTTCTTTGTTACTATCATCCAGATGTTTTTGGCATTCAGGAAGCGGTTCCGCAACAGATGACTGACCTGAAAACAGGTTTGAAAGATTATGATTTTGTAGGCGTAGGACGTGATGACGGTGCTAATAAAGGTGAATATTCTGCCATTTTCTACAATACAGAAAAGTTACAGGTTTTGCAGTCTGGAACCTTCTGGCTCAGCGAAACTCCGGATCAACCATCCAAAGGCTGGGACGCGGCTTATAACAGAGTTTGCACCTATGCTTTATTTAAAACGAAAAAAGGCGGCAAAAAATTCTGGGCTTTCAATGTGCATTTCGATCATGTGGGAAATATTGCGCGTGAAAATTCTTCAAAACTAATTCTGGAAAAAATAAACACCCTCAATCCAAGAAATTTTCCTGTGGTTTTAACAGGCGATTTTAACCTTACAGATAAAACAGAGCCGATTAAAATTATTTCGAAAACAATGAGCGACAGTTTCTACAACTGCAGAAAACCTCATTACGGCCCGACAGGAACTTTTACAGGTTTTGATGTAAACACTGTCCCTAAAGACAGAATCGATTATATTTTCACCAAAGGACTCAGCTGCCAATCCATAAGAACCATTAATGACCGGAGAGAAAACCTGCTCTACCCATCGGATCATTTTCCGGTTTTGGCTGAATTAAAATTCAGATAAAAACACGCAAAAAAAATCCACAGGATGACTCCCGTGGATAAACACAAATGATGAAAAAAAATTTATTCTTCCGCTGTTATGGCATTAGAATACAACAAAGAAATATATAATTTCTGAGATAACAAAATTAATCTCGAATTATTTACTCAAAATGATTCATTAGATTGAAAATCAATAAAATAAAGAATTCACCGCATGTAACAGCGGATACAATTAACCCTAAACGAAAATTTATTTCAGGAAAAACCAAACAAATAAACAGCAATGATGATGAAAGTTCATTTGTGTTTAGATTGTAATCTTTATTCCATAAAAAACCTGCCGGAAATCCGGCAGGTTCATTTTTAAATATAATTATTAATAAAGTCTAAGTCCGGATCTTGCACCTGAAGCGTTGGTTACGGCCTGCATTCTGGATTTTTGCCCTGCAGAGAACATATACATTGCAGCATCATCAACATAATCCATATAATTCATAAACTGAATTGAGCGGTTTACACCACCACAAAGGTCGTACTGCGGATAAGTTGGCTTCCCGAAGTTTTTATCCTGTTGTGTCGGGGTATCGTCAACATAATCTGTCGCACAGTTTCCGTCGCCCCAGATATGACGCAAATTGAGGTAATGCCCAACTTCGTGAGTTGCAGTTCTTCCAAGGTTGTATGGTGCGTTTGTAGTCGTTCCGAAATATTTGCCGGCAATCACCACGCCGTCATTCCAAAGCCCAGCCGATTCCGGGAAAGTTGCATAACCAAGTACGCCGCCCATATCACCTACAACCCAGATATTGAAATAATTCGCAGGCTTATAAGCATCCTGACCTTTCGATGATGATTTTTTCATCGCATCATTTGTTCTCCACGAACGTACGGTGGTAGATTTACGGATCACACGGTCTAAACGGAATTTTATTTTGGTATCACCCGCTGCTACAGAAGTAAATTCAGCTGGAATTTTGCTTACATCACTGTTTGTGCCTCCAAAATCTTTGTTTAAAGTCGCAATTTGCGAGGCAATCTGTGCATCTGAAATATTTTCAGCAGACGTTCTGTATAGAACATTTACCACTACAGGAATTTCAACTGTGCCATCAGCAAGAACCCTTCCCATTGAAAGATCATCGATAAATTTAGCCGTTTTGCTTTCATTCTCTACAAACTTTGCCATCAACGTGGGATTACTGGATAAAGCTTCTTTCCTGATGTCTTCAGAAGGACACACTCTTTGGGTTACAGCACTACCCGAAGTCAGCGCATCATTTTCTTCCTGATTAAGCAGATGATCATCACCCGCATTACAAGCGGCAAGCATTGACAAAGCAAATGCGCCTACTAAAAGTTTTTTCATTCTCTAAATTTTTAATTTTTGCAAAAACGAATTTATAGAGTTGAAAATTACTGCGCAATAGTTTTATTATAAATAAATTAAATTCTTAATCGTTTTTATTTTAAATAAATGGTTTACAGTATTTTATTTTTCATCAAATAGTCATTATTTTTAGATTTTAATCAAATACTCTATATAACTATGCAATGCATTAAAACTAATGAAACAAGACAAATATTATCCTTTTATTAAAAATAATAACGATTACATGAAGATACAAAAAAAAGCGACCGGCATCGATCGCTTTATCTGTCAAAAATTTTGATATTTATTCCGTCGGCCTGAAAACCAATCCGCTTTCATCAAAATAATCTAATGTAATTCTATCACCGTCATTTACTGCGCCGGCTAAGATTTCTTTGGAAAGTTTATTCAGAACTTCCTGTTGCAGAACTCTTTTCAGTGGTCTTGCACCAAAACTTGGATCATAACCTTTATTCATAAGGTAATTAATCGCATCATCCGTAGCCGTCATAAAAATACCGCGTTTTTCCAGCATTTTATTAAAACCGCGCAACTGGTAATGAACAATTTTGCCGATTTCTTTTCTGTTTAATGGCTGGAAGAGGACAACCTCATCAATTCGGTTCAAAAACTCCGGTCTTAAAGTCTGTTTCAGCAGTCCAAAAACTTCGTCTTTTGTTTTTTCTACGATTTCCTCCACATTATCATCGCTGATATTTTCAAAATTTTCCTGAATCAGATGAGATCCTAAATTGGAAGTCATGATGATGATGGAGTTTTTAAAATTCACTACCCTACCTTTGTTATCCGTAAGCCTTCCGTCATCCAGAACCTGGAGCAAAGTATTAAAGACATCGGGATGCGCTTTTTCAATCTCGTCCAAAAGCACTACCGAGTATGGTCTTCGCCGAACAGCTTCGGTTAACTGTCCGCCTTCATCGTAACCCACATATCCTGGAGGCGCACCCACCAGTCTTGAAACCGAGTGCCTTTCCTGATACTCACTCATATCGATTCGGGTCATATTATTTTCATCATCGAAAAGATATTCTGCTAAGGCTTTCGCGAGTTCAGTTTTTCCGACACCGGTGGTTCCCAAAAACAGGAATGAACCAATCGGTTTTTTTTCATCATTCAATCCCGCTCTGTTACGGCGGATCGCGTTGGCAACAGATTCTATCGCTTCGTCCTGACCAACAACTCTTTTATGTAGCTCATCTTCCAGATGCAGCAGTTTTTCGCGTTCCGACTGCAATAATTTTGTAACCGGAATTCCGGTCCATTTAGAAATGACTTCAGAAATATTCTCAGCCGTAACTTCTTCTTTAATCAACTCGTTCAGATTGTTCTGCATTTCGAGTTCGAGTTTCTCCAGATCAGCTTCTTTTTCTTTAATTTTTCCGTACTGAATTTCAGCAACTTTAGCATAATCACCTATTCTGGACGCACGTTCAGCTTCAAGTTTTAACGCTTCAATTTCTTTCTTAATGGAAGTTAAATCTTCTGATTTCTGTTTTTCTTTGAGCCATTTTGCGTTGATTTCGTTGCGTTGTTCAGAAACCCTTGCGATATCTTCTTTCAGATGATTAATTTTAATTTCATTGCCTTCTCTTGAAATGGCAGCAAGTTCAATTTCCATCTGCATAAGTTTTCTGTCTAAAACATCCAATTCTTCAGGTTTTGAATTGATTTCCATGCGGAGTTTGGCAGACGCCTCATCAATTAAATCAATCGCTTTATCCGGTAAAAACCGGTCAGAAATATAGCGTTGAGACATTTCTACCGCAGCAATAATGGCTTCATCTTTAATTCTGACTTTATGGTGCGCTTCATATTTATCTTTGATGCCACGAAGAATTGAAATAGCAGATTCGGTATCCGGCTCTTCCACCATCACTTTCTGGAATCGTCTTTCAAGTGCTTTATCTTTCTCGAAATACTTTTGGTACTCATTTAAAGTCGTGGCACCAATCGCACGAAGTTCACCCCTCGCTAATGCTGGTTTCAGTATATTCGCCGCATCCATCGCACCTTCGCCACCTCCAGCTCCTACCAAGGTATGTATTTCATCAATGAAGAGAATAATCTGCCCATCGGATTTAGTAACTTCATTAATGACTGATTTCAGCCTTTCTTCGAATTCGCCTTTATACTTTGCACCGGCTATTAAGGCACCCATATCAAGTGAGTACAATGTTTTATCCATGAGATTTTCAGGAATATCGCCGGAAATGATACGGTGTGCAATTCCTTCAGCAATAGCTGTTTTACCTACACCCGGTTCACCGATAAGAATCGGATTATTTTTCGTTCTTCTCGAAAGTATCTGCAGAACCCTGCGGATTTCTTCATCACGCCCGATAACGGGATCCAGTTTTCCCTCTGCAGCAAGTTCGTTGAAGTTTTTAGCGTATTTGTTTAAACTCTGATAAGTTTCTTCCGAACTTGCGGAAGTTGCCTTCGAGCCTTTACGGAGCTCCTTAATCGCAGTTTCCAGACCTTTTTTCGTAACGCCCATGTCTTTCAGCATTTTCGAAACATCAGAATTTACTTCGAGAAGCGAAAGCCAAAGATGCTCAATGGTTACAAATTCGTCGCCCATTTTTTTTGCAACATTGGGAGCGTCGAGCAAAACACGGTTAGCGGATTGCGAAAGATAAATATTTCCGCCTTCCACTTTCGGAAGTTTTTCGATGTTTTCACGGTTTCGGTCCCGAACCAAACTTAGTTCAGCCTCCGATTTTTTCATTAAAAATTCAGAGATATTTTCGTCAACCTGAAAAATTCCTTCCAACAAGTGTTGTGGTTCAATGCTTTGGTTGCCAAATTCCATGGCAATTTGCTGTGCTTTCTGTATAGCTTCCTGCGATTTTACAGTGTATTGGTTTAAGTTCATAGTATTGTGATTTTATTTTTTTTTAAATTCAAAACAATAAAAAACCCATATAAATTTACGAATTCTCGGGTATGTTTTAAAGTTTTTTTTATGATTAAACGTTATTCAACAAAAATTGTTCTGTTAAATATTTAGCACGTTTTCAGGACACAATTTCCGATTTTAACAAATTGATAGCGTGCTGTTTAAGACAAAATTACCGATTAAAGCAAATAATACGTCTGAAGTTTCTGAATTTAAACCAGTAAACCTCCACAGAGGTATTTTTTGTACCATTCAAAAAAAAAGTATATTTGTTGAACTCACCTTTATAGAGTTATTTTTTACAAAATATGCATCATTTTCATCTGTTAAAAGCAGCCCGGGTAAAGAAGGAAACGAATGATTCCGTAAATATCGGTTTTGAAATCCCTCAAAACCTGAGGCACGAATTTGCCTTTAAGCAAGGCCAATATCTTAATGTACGTTTCGTTTTCGGGGACGAAGACCTTCGGAGATCCTATTCAATCGTGAATGCACCGAGCGAAGGGAACACCGAACTCGAAGTCCTTGTAAAACATTTGGATGGCGGCAAAGTTTCCACTTTCCTGAATAACGAACTGAAAGAAGGCGACCAGGTAGAAGTATCAGCACCAATGGGACATTTCTACACGCATTACCATCCTTCAAACGAGAAAACCTATATCGGGTTGGCAGCCGGCAGCGGAATATCGCCGGTACTTTCAAACCTTAAAGAAGCGCTTTATCAGGAACCGAAAAGCAATGCGTATTTATTTTTCAGCAATAAAAGCATCAACGACATTATTTTTAAGAAAGAAATTGATGAATTAGCTGCAAAATTCGCTGGAAGACTGAAAATTATCTATCTTCTTTCCCGGGAAAAGCATTTTGAAGATGAACTTTTTGAAGGAAGAATCTCAGCACAAAAACTGTCGCAGCTGTTCGGAAGATTCCCCGAAATTCCCGTTCAGGAATCGACGTACTTCATCTGCGGCCCGTCTGAAATGATCAAAGATATTTCCGGATATCTTAAAAATGATGAAAAAGTACCTTCACTGCAGATTATGTATGAATATTATACAGCACCGGATGACGATGAAAACGCAGAAATGAGCGATGAGTTTAAAGCCATCCCAAATATCGAAAGTATGGTAACTTTAATTATTGATGATGATGAATATTCTTTTCATCTCAATTCAAAGAAAAAAAGCATACTGGATCAGGCGCTGCACGACAAACTTCCCGTTCCCTTCGCGTGCAAAGGTGGCGTATGCTGCACCTGCAAAGCCCAGGTCATGGAAGGCGAAGTATTTATGGAAAAGAATTTCGCGCTTACCGAAGACGAAGTGGAGCGCGGATTTGTACTGACCTGCCAGTGTCACCCGACTACCAATGTGGTGATGCTCAATTATGATGTATAATTCAGGGAAAAAAGATTTCGCAAACTTTTTTACCTCTAAAAATCTACAACAATGACAAACTGGAAATTTGCAAAATCCGTTGACGAGAACGAAGAATTTAAAATCGAAGGACTCAACATCTGGAATCATTACTGGCATTGCGTTAACAAAAAAGTAGAAGTAAAAGGTCCTGATAACGGCAACGTTTACTTCTTCAAGGAATACCAGATTGAAGGCAACGACAAAACCATCAGTTTTGTAGCAGGGGAATTTATCGATTCCAAAGTAGGGATTTATCTTAAAGATGATTTAAGCGAAGGGAAATTATAGCGTTACACGCACAAGTTGCGTTATTTTAAAAAAATTAAAAATGGATAAGGAAAAATTTTTAGCATACGTTCAGGCAGAGAATAAAGTAGAACCAAAAGATGTAATGCCCGATGATTACAGAAAATTATTGGTGCGGCAGATTTCTCAGCATGCCCATTCAGAAATCGTAGGAATGCTGCCGGAAGCCAACTGGATTACCCGTGCACCATCGCTGCGCAGAAAAATGGCGTTGATGGCAAAAATTCAGGATGAAGCAGGGCACGGACTATATCTGTACGCCGCAACAGAAACCCTGGGCAACGGTGAAGTTGTTGCAGACCGCGACTCCACATACAACGATATGCTTTCCGGAAAAGCAAAATACTCCAGCATCTTCAATTACCCTGCGCTTTCCTGGGCAGATATCGGAGCAATTGGCTGGCTGGTTGATGGAGCAGCGATTATGAATCAAGTCATGCTGATGGGAAATTCGTACGGACCTTACTCCAGAGCAATGGTCAGAATTTGCAAAGAAGAATCTTTCCACCAAAGACAGGGATATGAAATTTTAATGACGCTTTGCCGGGGAACTAAAGAGCAGAAAGATTTAGCTCAGGAAGCACTGAACCGTTTCTGGTGGCCGGCTTTAATGATGTTCGGCCCAAATGATGATGCCTCGCCCAATTCCCAGAAATCCATGAATTATCGGGTAAAAAGAGAAAGCAACGACTCCCTGAGACAGCGTTTTATTGACGTTACCGTGCCGCAGGCAGAATTTTTAGGTCTGAAAATTCCGGATGAAAAGCTTAAATGGAATGAAGAAACCCAACATTACGATTTCGGAGAATTGCCGTGGGATGAATTCATGGAAGTATTAAAAGGAAACGGACCATGCAACAAAAAACGTTTGGAAACAAAAAGAAAAGCGCAGCGTGAACATTCTTGGGTGAAGGAAGCTGCGATGGCGTATGCGGAGTCAGAACGTATAAAGTCTGCAGTTTAAAAAACAACAATGATCTGGCAAGGACGTTTTGACGGCGAAGACCCGCTTTATCACCGGATTTTCCAAAGAGTTTCTCTGGAAAACGATTACGATTCGATTTCACCGAACGATTTCGTTTTACACGGATTTGCTGTAGACGAAGGCGTGAGAAGAAACAAAGGAAGAGGTGGCGCTAAAGACGCTCCGAATCTCATCCGGAAAAATATGTCGAATTTTCCCGTTGTCAGTCCTGAATTTTCACTGAAAGATTTCGGAAATATCACCTGTGAAAACGGAAATCTTGAAGGCGCCCAAAATGAACTGGCAGAAAAAGTTGCAGAAGTTTTGAAAAGGAACGGAATATCTGTCGTTCTCGGTGGTGGCCACGAAGTTACTTATGCGCATTATTCAGGAATCAGGAAAGCCTTTCCGGGAAAGAAGATTGGAATCATCAATATCGACGCTCATTTTGATAACCGTGAACCCGAAGCGGGAATCGGCGCCAGTTCAGGTACCGGTTTCTGGCAGATCGCTCAGGAAGGCGAAATCAATTCGCTTCATATTGGAATTCAGAAAAACTCCAACACTCTTAAACTTTTCGATACCGCTCATCAGTACGGTATGAAATATATCCTGGCGGACGAACTATTTTTCGAAAACCTTCCGGCAGTGTACACCAGAATTGATGAACTCATCAGCGCGTGCGATGTGTTGTATCTCACGGTTTGTATGGATGTTTTTAATGTTGCCATTGCGCCGGGTGTATCCGCCGCAGCTTATAACGGCATCTTTGCCGATGCAGCTTTTATGCATTATTTCAAACATATTCTTAAGAGTGAGAAACTTTTAGCCTTCGATATCGCAGAGGTAAATCCCGCCTTAGATCAAAATGAACGTACCGCAAGACTTGCGGCAAGTTTAGCCAATGAATGGTTTCTGCTGAAATAAGAATAATTTTTTTTCTTATACATCAACAATTCGTGATAACCAAGGCTATCAGGGCGTTACAACCAATCTTTGCTACCACGAAAAGCACTACAAAATAACACATATTTCACAAAAACATCCATTTTATTAGCGAATAATCAAATTAAACTTTGTTTATTTGATATTTATTTATAATTTGGTCAGAATTTAAAAACATTAATTAAATTTATTACTTATGAGAAAAAAACTACCCTTGCTGTTATTGGCAATTATGCCTTTGGCAAACTTCGCACAGAGTGCAAACTCTAAAAGCTCGGTTCATCCGAAAAAACAATCCGTAAAAATCAATGCTAAACCTTCACTTTCATATGCCCCTGCCGCATATTGCATGCCAGTGGATCTTGAATGTAACGATGGAGACTTGATAACAAATGTAACTGTTGCTGGAATTAACAACACTACCACTTGTAGCCCTAATGGTTACGGAGATTACACTGCTACCCAAGGTCAAATACAGGCCGGACAATCCTATCCTATTTCTGTGACTGTAGGCGATGGATGGTTTGAAAGAGTTTCTGCATGGATTGACTTCAACAATAACGAAACTTTTGAAACTGAAGAATTCTTAGGAGAAATCGGAAGCGGATCTAACATGCAGGTTTCTACCCTTACAGGCAACATTTCAATTCCTTCAACCCTCGCTGCTGGATCTTACAGATTAAGAGTAATGGTTAATGCGACCGGATCTAACAATCCAGCAGTTACTGACCCATGTCTAGATGGACAATACGGGGAAGTTGAGGACTACACCCTAGTTGTTGCACCCGTTGCACCAACAGGATGTCTAACAGCAACCAACGGGCAATACCCTGCAGCGACCTTTACCCCTAACTGTAACGGAGCAGTGGGTAACATAACTACTGTAGCATGGTTGAACGAGTACTCTAAGGTAAATGTAATTGCCGGCACAACTTACACCTTCTCTACTTCAGTAAATACGTATTTCATTACTATTGGCAACGAAGCAGGCACTGCAGTTCTTGCATCAGGAACAGGATCGGTGACATATACCCCAACAGCAAACGGTGTTGTACGTTTTTACTCTCACCTTTCAAGCAATTGTGATGGAACCAGCTCTAGCCACACAAGATCAGTTAAATGCGGAACACCTCCTGTGGAACCTGATTATGGTTGTGACCAAACTTATTCAGGCGTACCAGATACCGCGCATAATATGACAAAGAATTTAGCCTCTGCAACATATATGGTAGCCAATGACTTTTTTGTTCCTAAAGAAAGCGAAACCTATAAATTGCAGTCAGTGAAATTTGACATCGTATCTCAGGCAGCAGCAGGTGCATCTGACATTACTTCTTTCGATGTGAAAATATTGGCAGACAGTGGATCTAATACTCCAGGAACTACTGTGATTACAACGATGACTGGAGTAACTCCTACTAATGTACTCACACTACCAGATACTTTTGCCAGTCTCCCAACCTATAGAATAACCCTTGATCTAGGCAACTTCGAACTTCCTGTGAATGCAGCAAATGACACTAAGTACTGGATCGCAATAACAGGTACATCTGCCTCTCAAATCAGTTCCTACTGGATTGGTTATAAATATACAGAAGGTTGGGTAACCTCTTCTAATTATCAGTCAGCAGACAGTGGCGCCACTTGGACACAGCCGGTATCAACCACAACTCCAGGACTACATTTCGACGGTATGATGATGATCGACGCAGAATGTGCTACCGCTGCTGTAAGCGAAGCTGGAGCCAAAGAAGTTTCCTTCTATCCAAACCCAGTGAAAGACATCCTTACCATCAACTCGAAGAAAACCATCGAAACGGTACATGTTTACAATATTGCAGGACAAAAGATGCCAGTTCCTTCGAAATTGGTTAACGGTAAACTTGATATGAGCAAGATGGCTCCAGGAACCTATATCATCAGCACCATCCTTGAAGGAGGTAAAAATGAATCATTTAAGGTGATCAAGAAATAACACATTAACATTTTAAACTATGAAGTGGCCCGATAATTTTTATCGGGCCATTTTCATGCCTTAAAAACACACGATACCAAACAAGACAACCGGAAAACATTCCCAACATGAAAACTACCATCTAACGGCATAGCTGGAAGCACTAACGCATTCTTTTGCTATAGAACAACACTGCTAAATTATGGAAGCAAAACAACGCCTCAAACACCAAATAAAAACGTAAATATTTATAAAAAAACTGCTATTGATAAAGAATTTTATATATTTGCACCAATTAACAACTAATTAAAATTAAATTACTATGTCAGACATTGCATCAAGAGTAAAAGCGATTATCGCGGACAAACTCGACGTTGAGGAAACAGAAGTAACTCCAGAAGCTAGTTTCACAAACGATTTAGGAGCAGATTCTTTGGATACTGTAGAACTTATCATGGAATTTGAAAAAGAATTCAATATTCAAATCCCTGATGATCAAGCAGAAAAAATTACAACTGTAGGTCACGCTATTACTTATATTGAAGAAGTGGTGAACAAATAATATTCTATCAACAAGAATCTAAAATTTATGGAATTAAAAAGAGTAGTTGTTACCGGTTTTGGGGCAATAACGCCTATTGGAAATAATGCCAAAGAATACTGGGAAAGTCTTATCAAAGGCGAGAGCGGTGCCGCTCCTATTACTCTTTTTGATGCCTCTCAATTCAAAACCAAATTCGCCTGCGAGGTAAAGAATTTCAATCCACTCGATCACTTCGATAAAAAAGAAGCGAAGAAAATGGATAGAAATACCCAATTGGGAATTGTTGCTGCCAGAGAAGCGGTGGAACATTCCGGTATTATGAACGGCGAACTCGATAAAAACAGAGTCGGGGTAATCTGGGGTTCAGGAATTGGCGGTCTCGAGACTTTCGAAAACGAAGTTCTGGGCTGGGCAAATAGCGATATCCCACGTTTCAACCCGTTCTTTATTCCTAAAATGATTGCGGACATTACCGGTGGCCAGATTTCTATCGAATACGGCTTCCACGGTCCCAATTACACCACAGTTTCTGCCTGCGCTTCTTCTGCCAATGCACTCATCGATGCTAAAATGCTGATCCAACTCGGTAAGGCTGATGTAATCGTGTGCGGGGGTTCTGAAGCTGCAGTTACAGCAAGCGGAGTTGGTGGTTTTAACGCCATGATGGCACTTTCTACCCGAAACGAAGATCCGAAAACAGCTTCCCGACCTTTTGATAAGGACAGAGACGGATTTGTACTCGGTGAAGGAGCAGGTTCCATTATTCTTGAAGAATACGAACACGCGAAAAAGCGTGGTGCTACCATCTACGCCGAACTGAAAGGCGGTGGAATGAGTGCAGACGCGTATCACATGACCGCACCTCACCCCGATGGCCTTGGCGCTTACCTGGTCATGAAAAACTGTCTGGAAGACGCTGGGGTAACTGCTGACGAAGTAGATCACATCAATATGCACGGTACTTCTACTCCCTTAGGCGACATCGCGGAATCTAATGCAATCTCTAAATTACTCGGGGATCATGCGTACGATATCCAGATTAATTCCACAAAATCAATGACAGGCCACCTGTTGGGTGCAGCAGGAGTTATTGAGGCAATCGCCGTTCTAAACACCATTATACACAACATCGTTCCGCCAACCATCAATCATTTTACTGATGATGAAAAAATCGACAGCCGCCTGAATTTCACCTTCCACCATGCCGTGGAAAAAGAAGTGAATGTGGCGATGAGCAATACTTTCGGCTTTGGCGGCCACAATGCGTGTGTACTTTTCTCCAAAATCTAAACAAAGAATTCTATGGAGTTAAAGAAATATTTTCCTAAATTCCTAGTTAACAGAAAAAAAAACCTCTCCGAAAAAGATTACTATCTAAGCACTGAGATCAGTAAAATTACAGGTTGCAGCGTTCAGAACATCAGTCTTTACCGGGAAGCTTTTTCTTTAAAAACATCATCCTCAAAAAAAAATAATTACGAGAGACTCGAGTTTTTGGGCGATTCCGTATTAGGTGCAATCATTTCCTGTCATCTTTTTTCAACGTACCCCGATGCGAACGAAGGGTACCTTACCCAGATGAAGTCGAAGATTGTCAATCGCAAAAACCTTAACAAACTGGGTGATGAACTTTCATTAACAAAGTTCCTCCAGAATGATTCTCCCAGCACTTTGAGCGAAAACATTTCCGGGAATCTTTTTGAAGCTTTAATCGGCGCGCTTTATCTTGATGTTGATTACGAAACTTGCAAAAAAGTCGTCCTCGAGAGGCTTTTAACCCCAACCGAAATCAATAAACTCGAAAATAAGATCGTAAGTTATAAAGGTTTGCTGCTGGAGTGGAGCCAGAAAAAGAAAGTCTCGATCCGCTACGAAACCTACGAAGAAATGCAGGTCAACAAAAACCTGATGTTCCGGAGTTACGTGTGGCTGGAAGATGAAAAAATATCGAACGCCACAGAAACCTCTAAAAAGAAAGCCGAAGAAAAAGCTGCCCAAAGAGCATTTTATATTTTAAACAAAAAACAAAGTATCCTTGAAAACGCAAAAGATCCTGCTGGATATTGACGACGAAGAAGAAGAAATTACCGTAGGGCTCGTACGCCTCGTAAAAGATGTACCTGCGCACGAACTTTTTTATCAACTCAATTCGCAGAATACTTTTAACTTTTCGCGCACTGCAGACCTTACCTACCACGGCAATTACAACGATTATTTTTTCCCGAGATTTCAGGCGTTCCACCGCGATTCCGAGCTGTGCATTCACTTTATCGCCAACCGGTCATCGCATTATCTTCAGAAGAAAATCCCACAGGAATTATTTTCTGGCGAAACCGAAACCATGTTTCTGCTTGATCATTCTCAGGATGTAGATTATATCATGAAAACATCCGAGCCATTTGATGATTTTTCCTTAATTTTGCTCCCTGAAAATCTGTTATTCCAAATACAGAATTTCAACCTAAGCCCTGCCGAGGAGCTTTATCAATTAATTCAATACTATGAATAAATATCTAAAAAAAACAAAAATTATCGCCACCCTGGGGCCGGCTTCATCCGATAAACAAACCATGCTTCAGCTCATCCAGGCTGGCACCGATATTTTCAGAATAAATTTTTCTCACGCCGATTACGATTTAGTTAAAAAAAACGTACAAACCATTCGTGAGCTCAACCAGGAACACGGTTTTTCTGTAGGAATCCTTGGCGACCTGCAGGGCCCGAAACTCCGAGTAGGTGTTGTAAAAGAAGGCTCGTACCTTAACCCCGGAGACATCCTTACCTTCACCAACGAAAAAATCGAAGGAGATTCTACAAAAGTTTACATGACGTATCAGAAGTTTCCGCAGGATGTGAAAGTGGGCGAAAGAATCCTAATCGACGACGGTAAACTGGTTTTAGAAGTTATTGAAACCAACAACCTGGATACTGTAAAAGCGAAAACCATCCAAGGGGGTCCACTGAGCTCCAAGAAAGGCGTAAACCTACCGAATACCAACGTGTCGCTTCCGGCACTTACCGAAAAAGATATTAAGGATGCCAACTTCATGCTCGATCTGGAGCTGGACTGGATTGCGCTTTCCTTCGTGCGCCACGCTCAGGACATTATCGACCTGAAGGAGCTTATGAAGAACCACCCTACCAACAAACAGAAAACGCCAATCATCGCGAAGATCGAAAAACCTGAAGGCGTAAAAAATATCGAGCAGATCCTGCAGGAATGCGACGGACTGATGGTAGCACGTGGAGATTTGGGTGTGGAAGTTCCTATGGAAGAAGTACCCGCCATCCAGAAAAACCTGGTAGAAATCGCCAGAAAATACGCCAAACCGGTAATCATCGCTACCCAAATGATGGAAACCATGATCACCAGCTTAACGCCAACCAGAGCCGAGGTGAACGACGTGGCAAACTCGGTACTCGATGGGGCTGACGCAGTGATGCTTTCCGGAGAAACTTCGGTGGGTAAATATCCGGTAGATGTGGTGAAAAACATGTCGAAGATTGTAAAGAATATCGAAAAGACCCATTTCTACCAAAACAAAAACTCGCCGATCGAACACGAATTCAATTGTGTGGATGAGCGTTTTATTACGAACAGAATCTGCCTGGCAGCCGTGAGAATTGCAAAAACCGCCAATGTAGAAGCCATTGTTACCTTAACCTATTCGGGTTACACGGCGTTCCAGATTTCGGCGCACAGGCCGAATGCCAATATTATTGTGTACAGTTCGAACAGACGCGTACTTACGATGCTGAACCTTCTTTGGGGCGTGCGTGCGTTTTACTACGACATGCAGAAATCTACCGACGAAACCATTATTCAGGTGAATATGCTGGCGCACACCAACGGTTTTGTAGAACAGGGCGATTTCGTGATTAACCTGAACGCTACACCGGCTTACGAAGGTGGTAAAACTAATACACTGAGATTAACGACGATTTAATCAGTGATCATTAACATAGAAAGCCTGCCGATTTGGCGGGCTTTTTCATGCTTGCACCGTAGAACTTGGTGGATGACGATTCTACATCAAATTTGGGGTTCTATAGGGCAAAAATGGGCTTTCGTGCGTCAATTTTGAGGTTCCGGACACGAACGATGGGGTACCGAACGTAAACGTTTAGGTTCTGAAGGTACAGTTTTAGGCTGTGGACGTAAATCTTTGCGTTCTATCGTAAGCTTCTATATTCTCGGAGTAAATTTTTATATTATGGAAGTGGGTAAATTGACAGGCGGCTATTGTGCAAATAGAAAGAATTAACCACACCGGAGGTTGGAATTAGAATTATTTATATACTCCAAAAGGCAAGAATCCTAAGTCTTTTTTCCACTCAGTGCCGAATTTTGAGGTCAGGTAATTGGCAACAATTCTGTTGTTATGCTCAGCTGCTGAAGAAATTACCGGAGTGATAACACAACCTTCGTTCTTAACATCAATTTTGTATTTTTCGTAGAATTCTTTGACATGTACGGGAGCAAATCCGAAATGTATGAATTTCAGCCGGTCTTCTTTCAGAAGTTGTTGCCAGTTTTTTTCGCTGGCATATTCTTCAATATATGATTTTGAATTGCCTAGATATATAATCACCTCATTTTGTTTCTTTGTTATCTTACCAGGGTAGACTATCCTATGAGGCGTTTCTGATGTGAACCTTAAAGTATAATTCCCTTTCTGAAGTAGAAATGAAAAATCTTTAACCTCAGTGATTTCAAATATTTCCCCGATTTCAACGATGCGAAGTGTTCCTTTTTTAAATTCATTATCAGATTGCGCTACAAATTTCACATGAACTCTAATGGGTTCGGTATTATTTGTAAAACCTAAAAGCAGTAAAAGACTAATGGCAGCAAAGATGGTAAAATTGATTTTTGAGATTTTCATAAACGGTTATTTATTCATTGATTAATTATACAGCGAAAAGTTAAACAAAATACAAACCCTAGCCCTGATCATAGCGGCTACCCCACAGTGAGGCCGCGGAGCGAAGCGGAGCGGCTGAGCGAGGAGTAATAGCGAAGAGCAGGTTCCCGGCTACAAAAAAAATCCGCTCAGAAAATTCTGAACGGATGTTTTTTTGCTGTATGCTGTATGCTGTACGCATAAAAGCATATCGCTTAAAGCTTATGGCTTACGGCACTACTTACATCATGCCCGGCATTCCGCCGCCCATTGGCATGGCTGGTTCATCTTTTTTCACCTCGGTGATGACACACTCGGTAGTTAGAAGCATCCCTGCAACTGAAGCTGCGTTTTCTAAAGCTACACGCACCACTTTGGTTGGGTCGATGATTCCTGCTTCGTACATGTTTACATACTCGTCGTTCTTCGCGTTGAAACCGAAATCTCCACTTCCTTCCGCTACTTTTGCAACGATTACAGAACCTTCGCCACCTGCGTTGGCTACGATTTGTCTCAACGGCTCTTCGATTGCTCTCTTCACAATTTTAATACCGGTAGTTTCGTCCAGGTTGCTGCCTTCTACGTTAATTGCAGAAATGGCTCTTACCAATGCCACACCACCTCCGGGAACAATTCCTTCTTCAACGGCAGCTCTGGTTGCGTGCAAGGCATCATCAACACGGTCTTTTTTCTCTTTCATCTCAACTTCGGAAGCGGCACCTACGTAAAGTACGGCTACGCCACCAGCTAATTTAGCCAGTCTTTCCTGCAGTTTTTCGCGGTCGTAGTCTGAAGTTGTAGATTCCATCTGTGCTTTGATCTGGCTTACGCGGCCTTTGATAAGGCTTTCTTCACCAGCTCCGTTTACGATGGTTGTATTGTCTTTATCGATGGTTACTTTCTCAGCAGTTCCCAGCATATCCAAAGTAGCATTCTCCATAGTGAAGCCTCTTTCTTCCGAAATTACCTGTCCGCCTGTTAGGATCGCGATGTCTTCTAACATTGCTTTTCTTCTGTCGCCGAATCCCGGTGCTTTTACCGCAGCGATTTTTAAAGAACCTCTTAATTTGTTCACTACTAAAGTCGCCAAAGCTTCGCCCTCAACTTCTTCAGAGATGATTAAAAGCGACTTTCCTGCCTGTGCAACCGGCTCAAGAACCGGAAGCAATTCCTTCATTGAAGAGATTTTTTTCTCTACCAATAGGATATAAGGATTTTCTAATTCAGCAACCATTTTCTCAGGGTTGGTTACGAAATACGGAGACTGGTAACCTCTGTCGAACTGCATTCCTTCAACTACATCTACTGTAGTATCAGTTCCTTTTGCTTCTTCCACAGTAATTACCCCTTCTTTACCTACTTTTCCGAACGCTTCAGCGATTAAAGTACCAATAGTATCGTCGTTATTCGCAGAAATAGAAGCTACCTGCTTGATTTTTTCTGATGAATCACCTACCGCCTGAGACTGAGATTTAAGGTTTTCAACAACAGCAGTTACCGCTTTATCGATTCCTCTTTTCAGATCCATTGGGTTAGCGCCTGCAGCTACGTTTTTCAGACCTTCGCGAACGATTGCCTGAGCCAGAACTGTTGCAGTGGTAGTTCCGTCACCTGCAATATCGTTGGTTTTAGAAGCAACTTCTTTCACCATTTGTGCGCCCATGTTTTCTACACGGTCTTCAAGTTCGATTTCTTTTGCAACGGAAACTCCGTCTTTAGTAACATGTGGTGCACCGAAAGATTTTTCGATGACAACGTTACGGCCTTTAGGACCTAAAGTTACTTTTACTGCATTAGCCAATGCATCAACCCCTCTTTTCAGGCCGTCTCTTGATTCGATATCAAATTTTATTTCTTTTGCCATAATATTTATTGCTTTTGGCGGCTGGCTATTTGCCATTGGCTTTAGCAAGCCGCTGTTTTGTTATTAATTTTGTTTTAATTTCCATTTAACCTGTTCCAAAGGGTAACAAGCTTCTTTTTTAAAATTGTTAATTCAGTTAAAAATTTTTGATAATCACTTTCATTAAGGTAATCTAAATCTTTAGCAAGAATTAATTGGTTTTCTGCTTCATTGGATGATCCCAATGCAATATTGATAAAATTTGCAAACTCTTTATCGGAATTTCTTCCACTCCCTTCTGAGATGTTATATCCGATGGAGGCGAATGATCTTCTGATTTGAGAAGTTAATCCAAAAATTTCTTCCTTTGGAAAACTTTTGGTTGAAGTGTATATTTTTAATGTTAATTGATGACTCAATTGCCAAACTTCAAATTTTTTAAAATCCCTCACTGTGGGCTATTCACTTATTTTGCCAGAAGCTATCAGCCAAATGCAAGAAGCATGTATTAGCCGATAATTCCCAATAGATCACCTTCTTTTACAATTAAATAATCTTTACCATCCAGTTTTAATTCAGAACCTGAATATTTTCCGTAAAGTACTTTGTCGCCTACCTGTACAGTTGTTGGCTCATCTTTTTTGCCCGGACCTACTGCTACCACAACGCCTTCCTGTGGTTTTTCTTTTGCGGTGTCGGGGATAATGATTCCTGATGCGGTTGTAGTTTCCGCAGCAGTGGGCTCTACCAGAACGCGGTCTGCTAATGGTTTGAAATTTACTGACATATTTTTTAGGTTTAAATTATTAAATACTGAACTGTTTTTCTCTAAAACAGTGCCAACAAAAGTAATCTGAAAATCTGTCATTCACTGTTAAACTAATGTGCAATTTTGGCAGAAAAAAATCACTCTTGTCGAGAGTGATTTTCAATTATCTATTTTTTACCAAAATCCAGCCTTGTTTTTTGGAAAGCGTTTGAGAATTTGGTTCTTTCCATTCAATGTAAAACCAATAAGAGTTGGTTTTTATTGGTCTTCCGTTTAACTTTCCGTCCCAAATGAATTGGTTATTCGCATTTCCTTCAAATATTCTATTACTGTAACGATCAACAATAATAAGCTTTGGTTCCTCCTTCAAAAGCAAAGTTGAAAGATCTAAAACATCATTTATGCCATCACCATTAGGTGTAATCACGTTATGCATTTCAATAATGCTGAACTCTAATATTGTTTCGCAAGTATCTGCTGAATTGATTTCAATGGTATGTAGCCCACCTTCTAAATTATTTAGTACAATTGAATTAGAACTGGTTGATTGCCACAAACCATTATCAACACGATAGTTGAATGGACTTATTCCTCCGGAAAAACTAATTTCTGCATTATTTTCCTGAATATTAATAGTTGTCATCAGTGGCGCTGAACAAACTGGGCAACCATTTGAATCAACAGGAATTCCCAAAGGAGTGTTTGGGCATTGGTCTTTGTCGTCAGTCACGCCATCGCCATCTTCATCACCATAAACTGTTATAAAATTTGTCACAGAACATCCAGAAGCTGATCCTGCCGAATTAGAAGGTATAATTCTGACAAAATATTGAGTAGAATAATTCAAATCATTGGGTAAATCAAAGGTGGTTACATTTCCAACATTCTGATTTAAAATATTCCACGTTCCTGAAGCCGTTCCGATTTGCAGAGTGTAGGAAGTTGCACCAGTAACGGCAGTCCACGAAAAGTTTGTTGCGATGCCAATATTCGTTGCACCGTTCGCTGGAATTGTTGCTGCTGTACAAGCTGGAACAGTAATTGGTTGCGCCTCGGTTATAAAATTTGTCACAGAACATCCAGAAGCTGATCCTGCCGAATTAGAAGGAATAATTCTGACAAAATATTGAGTAGAATAATTCAAATCATTGGGTAAATCAAAGGTGGTTACATTCCCCACATTTTGATTGATAATATCCCACGTTCCTGAAACCGTTCCAATTTGCAGAGTGTAGGAAGTTGCACCAGTAACGGCAGTCCACGAAAAGTTTGTTGCGATGCCAATATTCGTTGCACCGTTTGCTGGAATTGTTGCTGCTGTACAAGCCGGAACAGTAATTGGTTGCGCCTCGGTTATAAAATTTGTCACAGAACATCCAGAAGCTGATCCTGCCGAATTAGAAGGAATAATTCTGACAAAATATTGAGTAGAATAATTCAAATCATTGGGTAAATCAAAGGTGGTTACATTTCCAACATTCTGATTTAAAATATTCCACGTTCCTGAAGCCGTTCCAATTTGCAGAGTGTATGAAGTTGCACCAGTAACGGCAGTCCACGAAAAGTTTGTTGCGATGCCAATATTCGTTGCACCGTTTGCTGGAATTGTTGCTGCTGTACAAGCTGGAACGGAAGGTGTAATTATTTGCTGCAATTCATAAGCACCATAATCTATTGCTGTTGTACCATAAAGCCGTGGGTTTCCGTCTAAATCCGTTGAACTTCCGGCATTTGTTGGTGAAACTAGGTTGTACAATGCATTGTTTCCGGCATTAACGGCGGGGCTAAAAGTTTGTAGTCGGAAGTTATTGGTGTTATTGACAAATTGAGGATTTACTCCAATCATATTGTTCGTTCCTAAATTATATTCTTGAACGATGTTTCGTCTGATGTCTTTTTCACTATCATCATTTGAATTTATACCAGTAGACGGAGAGATGTCCGAAAAAAAGTCTACAGCTTTGGGTGTATTTCCATAAAATATGGAATTGTAAATATGGGTTGAATAATTGAAGAATTGGCTTGGAGAAAATCGAGAGTGAATGATGGCGGTGTTGTTATTGTTCACAAAAGTAGAATTGGTTACGGCTAATTCTTCCCTGTTGTAAATCGCTCCACCCAAGTTACTTGCATTGTTGTTTATGAAAAGTGAATTGCTGACTTTCAAAAGTTTATCATTGTGAATTGCACCTCCACTATCATCGGCTGTATTGCCACTAAAAAAAGAATTGGTAAGGAGAAGATCATTACTGTTTATATGAATTGCCCCGCCATTATCATCACTATGATTATTTACAAATCTACTTCCTTCTATATTGAAATTTTCACCCCAAGAATAAATTGCACCACCGCTTCTGGAGGAACTGTTGTTGATAAATCGGCAATTACGAATGGTTACATCTTCATCCCAATTATGGATAGCACCTCCACCGTTTGAATTGGTGGTTGTGATGATATGGGTATTGTTTTCAAAAGAGCAATTTTCGATCAATTGCCCTCCTCCAAACCAAATGAAAATTGCTCCGGCACCTCTTTCTGCTGTAGATCTATTGTTTAAAAAGGTACAATTTCTAATGATTTGATCATGACCGGCCAACCGTAAAGCTCCACCGCCATCATTGGTTGTATCTACTGTTCCGGTGACAAATCCGTTTCTGAAATGGATCCCATCAATGATTCCGTTATTGGATGAAAATCGCATAATTTTCACGGTGTTCTGCCCATCGAAAATTGTGATGTTATTTTGCCAATCTCTTTGGTTAAGCGCAGTTTCATTCCCTGCAAAACCTCCATAAATATGTAAATTATTCTGGTCAGGATTTAAGGTTCCTGAAATTAAATATGTTCCTCTCCTAACCCAGATTTGATTATTGGCATTCGCATTTGCAATTGCATTCTGTAACGATGAGGCATTTGCCCAAGAAGAACCGTTACCAGAACCACTTGGCGTTGGGGCAACACGAATAACTTGTGCCTGTGACCACAGTGATATAAAGGTAAAGAGTACTATATGAAACCTGAATAATTTTTTTCTCATAAGGAAATACGCAAAATTAAGCAATACCATTCTCAAGAGAATTTACATATGTTAAGTATTAGAAAAAAAAACTGGAAAACAATTCCAGTTTTTTTTCAAAATTATTTCTTTCCTGCGGCCTGCATTGGATTTACCTGTCCCTGTGCGGCGCCTCTTGCGGCAGCTTCATTTTTCTGTTTGAAGACTTCAAATCTGGAAGCGGGAGCTGGAATCTCGCCCCAGAAATTGTTTGAGGTGTCGATATCCGCAGTCTCTCTCATCGGATCAAGCTGAATGGATTTCAGTTTTTTATCGAAATAATAGGTTTTAGAAACTTTCTGCTCGTTCTTTCGCCAGATTTGGGCTGATGATTTATCGGTGAGTTTGGTCCCGTCCTCGAAAGTAAATTCAAGAATTATCGGCATTACCAACCCGCCTTTGTTGCTGAAATCGATCTGGTAAGCAATAACATTCTGAAGTTGCGCTTTGTCTTTTGAACTTACTTTCTCCATATTGTCGACTTTCATGGAATATTTCTTCGTGTCATCAACTTTCTCCATTCCGCGGTTATATCTCCAGTAAAAATCCTGGGTGCTCTTGTCTTTGTCGGTATAAAATTCAATGTTCTTATCGTTTCGGTTTCTGATTTTAGAAATATCCTCGAAATCATTCTGCAAAGGCTTTTCGACAGTGTAACTGATTTCCCGTGATTTCGGAGCGGCATCAAAATCAGGTGTAGCCACAGTTACTTTATCAATTGAAATGTCTACCGCATCGGTTCCGTAGAACCAGCCACGCCAGAACCAGTCGAGGTTTTCGCCGCTGGCATCATTCATCGTTCTGAAAAAATCTGCAGGTTCCGGATGTTTGAAAGCCCATCTTTTGGAATAGGTTTTAAAAGCCTCATCAAAAAGTTCTCTTCCCATGATGGTTTCGCGCAAGATATTAAGACCTGTGGCCGGTTTTGCATAAGCGTTCGGACCGAAATGAATAATATTCTCTGAATTTACCATGATCGGCTCCAGCTGATCTTTCGGCAATCTCATATAATCAACAATCGTGTGCGCCGGACCCCTTCTTGAAGGGAATTTATTGTCCCATTTTTCTTCTGTTAAGTATTCTACGAAAGTATTCAAACCTTCGTCCATCCAACTCCACTGTCTTTCATCGGAATTAATGATCATCGGGAAAAAGTTATGACCCACTTCATGAATAATTACGCCGATCATTCCGTTTTTGATTCCTTCGGAATAGGTTCCGTCTTTCTCGGTTCTTCCGTAATTGAAACAGATCATCGGATATTCCATACCGTTTGCCGCCTCAACAGACTGCGCCACCGGATACGGATAAGGCACCGTGAATTCTGAATATGTTTTTATCGTGTGCGCTACTGCCTTTGTAGAGAATTTACGGTAAAGATTATAGGCTTCTTTCGGATAGAGACTCATCGCCATTACCTGGTTGTTGTTTTCGGGAATTACCACTTTCATGGCGTCCCAAACGAATTTTCTTGAAGAAGTCCAGGCGAAATCACGTACATTTTCCGCTTCGAAAACCCAGGTTTTTCTCTGTTTTGACTTGTTCTTTTCGGCTTTTTTAGCTTCTTCTAAAGTGACAATTTCCAGCGGTTCATTTGCAGTCTGTGCCTGCTTCCAACGCTGCAGCTGTGCCGGTGTTAATACTTGCTCGAAATTTTTACCAACGCCTGTTGAAGCTACAATATGATCCGCAGGAACGTTCATCGTCACTTTATAATTACCGAACACCAAGGCAAATTCGCCTCTTCCGGTAAACTGGTTATTCTGCCAGCCTTTGAAGTCGCTGTATACGCACATTCTTGGAAACCACTGGGTGATGGTGTACAGATCATTACCATCTTCCGGAAAATATTCGTAACCGCCTCTTCCGCCCATCGTCATGCGATTCGGAATATTATAGTTCCAGTCGATTTTGAAGACGAATTTTTCACCTTTCTTCAAAACTTTAGGCAGGTCGATACGCATCATGGTTTTATTCACCACATATTTTAAAGGTTTTCCGGAAGCATCGGTTACTTTCGCCAGATTCACGCCGTATCCGTTATTTTTTTCAGGCAGATCAGTGACTTTCAAACGCTCGGTCGTGGTTTGCTTGGGGATAAATGAAGAATCATGATAGCCCGCATTATTTATAGAAGACTGCTCATTTTCATCGAGTTGAAGCCACAAATAATCCAGATCGTCGGGAGAATTATTATAGTAAGTAATGGTTTCTGAGCCCTTTAAATTTCTTTTATCCTCATCAAGATAAGCTGTAATTTCATAATCGGCCCTGTTCTGCCAATATCCCTGACCTGGCGCGCCGGAAGCAGTGCGGTACACATTTGGTGTCGGCAGAATTGTGCCGAGTTGCTCAAACTTATTGCCGTGATTGCTGTTTGGATTGTTTTGAATATTCTGGGCGAAAATTCCAAATGGAATAAAAAGTGATATAAAGACGGATTTGAACTTCATAGTTAGTTTGTGATATGATACAATAGTCATCAAAATTAAGAAATCGTTACAGAAAACAGACTATAATTGTAAACTTTTACAGATTAAAACGGAATTCTTTCTAAAGTCATTTTTAAAGACAGCGCAAAAACCCCTGAAGAGATAAACATAATCCAGTCTTTTCGGTTAACTTTAAAAAGGTTGAGCAAAACAAACTGTACGATTAAAATACCTGCTACCACAGCGATCTGACCTAGCTCCAATCCAATGTTGAAACCTAAAAGCGGTACAAAGATGTGCTGTTCATTGGCAATCATCATTCTTGCGGTGTTGGCAAATCCCATCCCGTGAATCAATCCAAAAAACAGGGCAATATAGAAATTCATTTTCATGAGATTATTCTGCTTGTTGCGCATCAGAATGTTATCCAGAGCGGTGATGACAATGGTTAGTGGGATTAAAAATTCCACCCATTTCGCCGGCGCACGTACGATATCGAAGACACTTAAAGCCAAAGTAATTGAATGACCTATGGTAAATGCAGTGATAATCCAGAAAATGTTTTTCCAGTCCTTTACCGCAAAAACTGCGACCAAAACCAATACAAAAAGCTGATGATCCAGCGCATCCAGTGAAATAATATGTTCCCAACCCAGATTCAGATAAAATAAAAAATCATTCATATACCGCATATTTTTAGCGGCACGATAATACAAAATTTATTTCTATTTTTGAACCATGCAAAAGTTATTTTTCATCCTCCTTTTTTCGGTTTTCGGCCTCAGCTCAGCAAGCGAAATTCATCCTTATCACGTTGGATCTATGGAATTTAATTACAATTCCAAATCAGAAACGTTCGAGATCAGCGGAAAGTTTTTTTTGGATGACCTGGAAAATGCTTTGAAGGAAAAATACGGCAAAGCGGTACACTTTAATTCCGAACAGTATAAAGCTCAAATCAACAACTATCTGATAAAGTACTGCGAAGAATACCTAAAACTCAAAGTAAATAACAAATTCCTAAAAATTAATTATTTAGGCTACGAAGAAGACAGCGAATCGGTGAATATTTATCTGGAATCAGAGAAAGTGGCTCAGCCAAAAAAAGTAGAGACCGCGGTAAGTTTTCTCTATAATCTTTTCGATGATCAGCTGAATATCGTTCATATTATTGTCAACGGAAACCGAAAAAGCCAAAGATTAAATTATCCCGACCGTTATCTTTACCAGAACTTCTAAGAACGGAATTCTGCATTAATTTTCTGTACTTCCGCCACGAGATCAGGAAAAAAATGATCAAAATGATACTGAAGTTGTGGTTTGTGGTTCAGAAAAACTTCAAAAACTGCCAGATTTTTATTCAGATACTTCGCTTTGTTAAGGACATTCCGGATCGAAAACTCAATCCCCCACTCTTCGCGGTAATTATAAAGCCAATTGTCTTTTTCCATGCTGTCGAGCATTCTCAGCAAATTTGGCGGCAATAATTCTTCATGATTTCTCAATACGCGGTACACTTTTTCTGAATGCGCTTTTAAAGCCTTATCAGGTATAGAGTTGGCGAGAAAATAATCGAAACTTACATCCACAAAAGCACCGGCATACAATCTCACCAACGGACTGAATATTTTCTTCGCTTCATGAATTTCCGGATGCGCATCAGTAAACGTATCGATGGCGCGGTGTAAAGTGATGCCCTCTCCTATTTTTTCCGGAAACGAAAACCGGTCTTTGTTCCGGATGAAATCCTGCAGAAACTGCCCGACAATCTGTTCATCGGTAAAAGTGAGGTAAGAATGGGCGAGGAAATTCATAAGTAAATTTAAAACAAATATTCATGAAAATCCTCAATTTTACTTACTTCAACAATCGTAATTCCGAACTTCTTTTTTGGAATTTTATTCAAATTCGAAACAAAAATCTTTTCATAGCCCAGTTTTTCAGCTTCCGAAATGCGCTGTTCGATCTGCGACACCGGACGGATTTCTCCGCTCAGTCCAATTTCTCCCGCAAAACAGAAATGTTCGGAAATCGCAATATCTTCGTTGGAGGAAAGTACCGAAGCTACCACAGCCAAATCCAGCGCCGGATCATCGGTTTTGATGCCGCCGGTAATATTCAGGAAAACGTCTTTCGCGCCCAGCTGGAAGCCTGCACGCTTCTCTAAAACCGCCAGAAGCATATTAAGCCTTTTCGAATCGAAACCCGTACAGCTTCGCTGCGGCGTTCCATACACCGCGGTACTTACCAGAGCCTGAATCTCGATGAGCATCGGGCGGTTTCCTTCTAAAGTTACCGCGACAGAATTTCCGGAAAGTTCTTCAAATTTTTTGGTGATGAGGATTTCTGAAGGATTTTTAATCTCTTTTAAACCCTGGGAAACCATTTCATAAATCCCAATTTCTGAGGTAGAACCGAAACGGTTTTTGTTCGCACGTAAGAGTCTGAACAAATGATTTCGGTCGCCATCAAAATTCAGAACAACATCAACCATGTGTTCCAGGACTTTCGGGCCGGCTATTTGACCGTCTTTGGTGATATGTCCCACTAAAAACACCGGCGTGTTGCTTTCTTTAGCGTATTTAATGATTTCATTCGAACATTCCCGGATTTGGGAAACGGTACCGGGCGAACTTTCGATGAGCTGGCTTTGCAGCGTCTGTATGGAATCGATGATCACAAAATCCGGCGTCAGTTTTTTAGCTTCGTGAAGAATCTTTTCCACTGAAGTTTCAGTAAAAAGATAACAATGCGGATTCTGAAGTTCTGTGAGCCGGTCTGCACGCATTTTAATTTGAGATGCGCTTTCTTCGCCGGAAACGTAAAGAATTTTCTTCTTCATCTTCAGCGCAAGCTGCAATAACAAAGTCGATTTCCCGATCCCCGGTTCCCCGCCGATTAAAGTAACCGAACCCAGAACAATTCCGCCGCCCAGAACACGGTTCAGTTCTTCGGAGGGTGTTTTAATCCGCGGCTCTTCGTTGGTTTCAACTTCGATGATATTGATGATATGCTGCTTGGAGCGGTCCGAAAAACTTTTAGCCGGAGTTTTCTCTACAATTTCTTCCACCAAAGTATTCCATTCGCCACAGTTTTTACACTGCCCAAGCCATTGCGGGTATTGCGTCCCGCAGTTCTGACAGAAATATGCCGTTTTCACTTTTGCCATGTTGCGAATTTCATGCTTTTTTTTCAATTACGCAGATTTTAGCAAAAAAATAACCGCTGAAAGGAGCGGCTACTTAATATAGGGATTTAACTTTCTTCTTAGTTGGCTACGATATTCACAGTAACTTTAATCGCATCACCTGTTTTTACACCCATGAAACCAGGTCTTTCCATTCCGAAATCCGATAATTTAAGATTTTCAGTTCCTGTAATATTATAAGATGCGCCGTTTTTTACAACATTTACTGGGAAGCTCACATCTTTTGTAACTCCTGCTATCGTAAGTTTACCGGCTAAATTCCCTTTACCTACGCTTAAAGAAGTCGCAGTAAAACTGATGTTCGGCGATTTATCGGCTTTCAGGGCATCGTAAGCTTTATTATCCATCATTTTACCTTTGGTACTTTTCAGGTTTTTTGCGGGCATACTGAATTTTACGTTGGTAATAGCGTTTCCGCTAACCGTACCGCTGAAGTTAGCTGAAGAGGCTGTCATCGTCCAGTCATGCATCGGAGAAGTTCCATCAACAGCGATTTTTGTAGATTTACCTGTGATGTTTTGTGCATTTACAAAACCAAAAAAAGTAACAGCGAACAGGAGCATTACGGATTTAAGAGTGTTTTTCATTTCTTTAATATTTAAGTTAATATTTAATTGTTTTCTGTTTCTTGGACCTATTTTCTAGTGTAAAGTTAAGCGCATTTTTCCGTAATTAAAAATGACATTTCTCACCCCGATTAAGCTTTAACTATTTGAAGACCAACATATTGAAAATTTTTCAATTATCCACCTTAATTTACATGACTTTCGACAGGATTAATTTGTCCCATGTTGCAAATTCGCTTAACTTTGCACAAACCTAATCTAATGAGTAAAAAGAACACGAAATACATCTTCGTTACAGGAGGTGTTACTTCATCTTTGGGAAAAGGAATTGTTTCCGCTTCTTTGGGACTTCTGCTAAAATCCCGCGGTTACAATGTCACCATCCAGAAACTTGACCCTTATATCAACATCGATCCCGGCACCTTAAACCCCTACGAACACGGCGAATGCTACGTAACGGAAGACGGCGCTGAAACCGACCTGGACCTCGGACATTATGAAAGATTCCTGAATTCCGCCACCTCCCAAAACAATAACGTTACCACCGGTAAAATTTACCAAACCGTAATTGAGAAGGAAAGAAAAGGAGATTTCCTTGGAAAAACCGTGCAGGTCATCCCGCATATTACCAATGAAATTAAGCGCAGAATTAAAATTCTTGCAAAGCAGAACTATGATATCATTATCACCGAAATTGGTGGAACGGTGGGAGATATAGAATCGCTTCCTTACATAGAGTCGGTTCGCCAGCTGAAATGGGAACTCGGCGAAAACAATTCTATGGTGATTCACCTTACTTTGCTGCCTTACCTTGCAGCAAGTGGGGAACTGAAAACAAAACCATCTCAGCATTCTGTAAGACAGTTAATGGAAAGCGGAATTCAGGCAGATGTTTTAGTTTGCCGGACTGAGCACAAAATTCCTAAGGAACAGCGCGCCAAACTTGCCCAGTTCTGTAATGTGCCTTTGGCAAATGTTATTGAATGCCGGGATATGGAGACGATTTACGAAGTTCCGCTTCATCTCCAAAAACAGGATTTTGACGATGTCGTCCTTAAGGAACTTGGCTTAAAATCAGACTCAGAAGCTGATTTAAAAGACTGGAAAAACTTCCTGAAAAGATACCAGAATCCTAAAAAATCTGTGGAAATCGCGCTTGTCGGCAAATATGTCTCACTTCAGGATTCCTATAAATCCATTGCTGAAGCGTTTATTCACGCCGGTGCAGATTTGGAGACCGAAGTAAAAATCCGTTGGGTTTACAGTGGCGATCTTACGGAAGACAATATAAAAGAAACTTTATCCGGAATCGACGGTATGCTGATCGCTCCAGGTTTTGGCGACAGAGGAATCGAAGGAAAAATTTCAGCCGCAAGATATGCCCGCGAAAATAATATTCCGCTCTTGGGAATCTGTCTCGGAATGCAGATCATGACCATCGAATTCGCCAGAAATGTTCTGGGATACAAAAAAGCCAACTCTATGGAATTCGACACTTCCACAGCAGATCCGGTGATCTCTTTGATGGAAGAGCAGAAAAATGTGGTAGATAAAGGCGGAACTATGAGATTGGGCGCGTGGAAATGCACTTTAAAACCAAATTCCAAACTTTTGGAAATCTATGGCTCAAAAAATATTTCTGAAAGACATCGCCACCGCTACGAATTCAATTCAGAATACAAAGAAGAATTCGAAAAGAACGGCCTTCTCCCGACCGGACTGAACCCTGAAACCGGTTTGGTAGAAACCCTGGAACTTAAAAACCATCCGTTCTACATCGGTGTACAATATCACCCGGAATACAAAAGCACTGTAGCATCGCCTCATCCGCTTTTTAAAGCGTTGATAAAGGCAGCAACCAAAAAATAAAACCGAAGAGATAAAAGACAAAATGTTTTTTATCTCTTTGTTTTTAAATGAGTTGACAAAAAATTCTTCATTGCCAAAAAAATCAGTATTTTTGTCAGCCAAAATTAAAGGGGTAAGAACGGTTTAAATTCCAACCCGATAATCCAAACAATCAATTAAAAAGATGCAACAAAATAACGGTTTAGATAAAAATCAACTGATTAGTTTCGCCCTGTTTTCCATGATCCTTATTGGAGCGATGTTTTACTTCCAAAACAAACAGGCTACCGAGCAACAGCTTTTAGATGCCGAAAACAAGGCAAAAACCACTCAAACCATGATTGCCAACAGTACCAAACCCGCTGTTGTTACCAACTTAAACGACAGTGTGAAAGCCACCTCCATTCAGCAGGTGCAGTTGAAAAACAAGGAACTGAGCTTGGGAATTTCTACTTTGGGCGGACAGATTTCTACCGTACAACTTAATGAATACAAAGCTTATAACCCACAAAGCGACATCAACGACAGGGATCTTTTAATATTCGACAGGAACAACTCGTCTTACGGTTTTCAGTTCAAAGACAAAACAGGCAAAACCTTCAACACAAAAGACCTTATTTTTACACCGACACAAAGTGGCAACACGGTGACGATGCAGGCCAATGCAAACGGTGCGGTGATTCAGTTTATTTATACCCTGCTCGACAAATATACGGTGGATTTCAATGTGAAAACACAGGGATTACATCAACTGGTTGCGGATCAGAAGGCAGATTTCGTTTGGGATTTCAATGCCCGCGGTTTAGAAAAAGGCCGTGCCCAGGAGCAAACCCATACCGAATTCAATTATTCATTTAACAATTACAAGAGTTTTGATTATGACGGCAGAACCGAAATGGACGAGCCGGATGAAACCCTGAACTGGCTTGCCATAAAACAGCAGTTTTTCTCTGCTGTGATCGAACCGCAACACGGTTTCAAAAACTCTAAAGGTTCTCAGGAAATGGTGGAAGAAGGTGAGTTTCTGAAGAAATTTAACTTCAACGGGCAGGTTGATTTGGCCGGAAACGAATTAAATCAAAATTTCAAATGGTACTTTATGCCTTTGGATTTGCCTTTATTAAAATCCTACGACAAAAACTTCGATGAATTGCTGCCTTTGGGCTGGTCATTTATCGGAAGCATGAACCGCTGGTTCTTCATCCCAATGTACAATCTTATCTCCAGCTGGGGATTGGCTGCAGGTTGGGTAATTTTCCTGATGACGATTATTGTGAAGATTATTCTTTCGCCGGTAATGTTCAAACAGCACAAACTCAGCGCAATGATGCGTGTTATCCGTCCGGAGATTGATGAAGTAAATGCAAAATTTAAGGATGCAGATCCTTTAAAAAAACAACAGGAAACAATGGCAGTTTACCGGAAAGCCGGGGTAAATCAGATGGCGGGATGTTTGCCGGCCTTGCTGCAGATCCCGATTTTCTATGCGCTCTTCCGTTTCTTCCCGAACATGATCGACCTCAGAGGCAAAAGCTTCTGGTTTGCCAAGGATTTAACGGCTTATGATGATGTAATTAAACTGCCCTTCCATATTCCGTTCTTAGGCGAGCATTTAAGTATTTTCGCAATTGCGTGTACGGTGGTAATCTTGATTTATACGGTAATGACTTCCGGAAACATTCAGCAGCCACAGCAGGAAGGAATGCCGAATATGAAAGTGCTGATGTACATCTTCCCGATTACCTTCCTTTTCTTCCTGAACACTTCAGCATCCGGACTTTCATGGTATTATTTTGTATCGAATGCCATTAACATCTTAATTATTCTTGTCATTAAATACTGGATTCTGGATGAAAAGAAAATCCATGCACAGATACAGGCCAACAAGCAGAAGGAACCTAAAAAAGAAGGTAAGTTCCAGAAAAGAATGCGCGAAATGATGGAACAGGCGCAGGAACAGCAAAAAGCCCAACAGCAACAGGCCAAGAAAAAGAAATAAGATTATCTTATTATACAAGACAAAAAAGCGGAATTGATTTTCCGCTTTTTTTTATAGCCATATTTTAAGGTCATTCATCATTCATCCTCAAAAGCTTAAGGTTTTCTTTTACGTAAGTCCAATATAAGTCCAATATAACTCTAATAAAACATTGGAGTCATAGTGGAGTTATAATGAACTTATAATTGATTTAGGTGGTAGCTTAGTGTAGGCTGACTAAATGAATATACCGGCAGAATCAGCAAAATGTTTTCGACTTAGCCCGCGTAAGAATGCTCACCGCAAACCCTGTAATCCAGTCGGAATGATCTTCGGTGATGGATGGTGGGACCGTATTTGTTCAAAGCTTCCTGATGCTGCTTTGTAGCATAACCCATATTGGTAGCCCAGCCATATTCCGGAAACTCTTTGTGAAGCGCGATCATCAGCTTGTCTCTGTAATTTTTTGCCAGAATTGATGCGCATGCAATCGAGAGCAGTTTGGCATCTCCTTTTACAATACATTCGTGTGGAATAGACTGATAGGGATGAAATCTGTTTCCATCAACCAGGATAAGTTCCGGGCGGGTTTTGAGTTGATCAAGCGCATGATGCATTGCCATGATACTTGCATTTAAGATATTGTGAACATCAATTACTTCCGGGGAAACTTCGGCGATGGAATATTCCACCACCTGATCTTTGATGTAGGAATCCAACTCCATCCGTGTCCTGAAGGTTAGTTTTTTCGAATCATCAACCAAAGTATGTGTGAAATTCTCGTCAATAATAACACTCGCAGCCACCACAGGACCGCACAGGCAGCCTCTGCCGACTTCATCACAGCCTGCTTCTATATAATGTTCTGACCATTTTTTAAGCAAATCCATATAAAACGAACAAAATTTATACTCAATAATCGTTTGTAAAATTACAATTATTACGTAAAAACTAACTAAATTTTTCGCCGTGGAGGGACAATTAAGGGATTCTACAGTTCGAAAATTTGCTTTTTAAACACATTTAACTCAAACCAGTTGAACTGTAAAAAACTTAAAAATTCTATAAGATTAACGTAATTTAACTTAATTTTCATTGCATAGTTAATATAAAAAGATTGCCATAAACAATTATATTTTACTATTTTATTTAAATCTGCATGATATTTATCATAAAAATGCTTCCAATTTTGATAAATTCACACATTTGTAATAATTGTTACATTAAATACAGCAACGCAAGATATTTATTAGATTATTAAGAATTAATTAACAAAATGTTTGGTCATATTGTGAAAGTTTTGCACTTTTGTCTCAATGAAAAAATTTAATTTGATATGAAGAAACTAACAACAAGCGTTTTAGCTGTAGTTTTAACCTCCTCATTTGCTTTGGTAAATGCACAGGTTGATACCGCCAGAACGCAGGATATCGAAGGCGTTGTAGTAACGGCTTTAGGTATTAAAAGAGAGAAAAAATCTATTGGGTATGCAGCTCAGGAGGTTAAAGGTGAAACCATCTCTGACGCAGGGCAAAACAATGCCTTGAGTGCTTTATCAGGTAACGTAGCGGGGGTTACAGTTACCTCTCCTTCATCTATGGGTGGTTCTACCAGAATCACAATGAGAGGGGTAAGTTCAATCATCGGTGAAAACAGACCGCTTATTATTGTTGATGGCGTGCCATTAGACAACAGTAACATCAACGACACCAACACCCAAAGAGGTGCAGGAGGTAGAGATTATGGTGATACGACTTTTGATATTAACCCGGATGATATCGAATCTGTAACAGTATTGAAAGGTGGTCCGGCTGCTGCACTTTACGGTTCAAGAGCTTCCAATGGCGTAATTATTTACACCACTAAGCAGGCAAAAAGAGGTAAAACTTCTATTGAATTGAATACCGGTGTGTCTTTTGAGTCGATTTATATCCGTCCACAACTACAGAATTACTACGGTGGTGGTTTAGCTGATGAACTACCAACTGCTGTAATTAACGGCCAAACGTACAATATTGCAGACTATGGCATGGATGAATCGTGGGGGCCAAAATACGATCCTAACTTAATGTATCTTCCTTGGAATGCATTTGATCCTGAGTTTGCAGGTGATTACTTAAAGACAATCCCTTGGGTTGCTCCTACTCATGATGTAGATTCATTCTTCGATACTGGAATTACACTTACGAATAACATTGCAGTTTCAAAATCATTTGAAAAATCAAACTTAAGAGTTTCTTACACGAATACAGACATTTCTGGTATCGTACCAACAAGTAGTATTAAGAAACACAATTTCGCAATTAACCTGAACAGTGAATTGAGCGAAAAACTTAAGTTGGAAACAGGGATGAACTTTGTTCAGACTCACGGTTTCAACAGACCTGAACAGGGATATGGTGACAACTCCGTAGCTCAGAAATTCTACCAGTGGGGACAAAGACAATTGGATTTCTCTAAACTGAAAGACTATAAATTAGCAAATGGGATGCAAAGAAGCTGGAACAGAACAGCTTGGGACGATCCAACTCCATTATACTCTGACAACCCTTACTGGACAATCTACGAAAACGTTTCTAATGACAGAAGAAACAGATTCTTTGGTAATGCCGGTTTAACTTATAACATCCTAGACAACTTATATGTTGTAGGTAAAGTGTACGCTGATATTTATTCCCAGGATAATGATTCCCGAGTAGCAATTGGATCTCAGTCAACTTCAGGGTATGAAACTAATTCTAGAAACTTTTCAGAATTCAACTACGAAGCACGTGTTCACTGGAATCCAAGAATCTCCGATGACTTCACATTGAATACTTTCGTTGGAGCGAACAGAAGAAATTCTAAATTAAGCAGACTTTTCGGACAGACTGTAGGTGGTTTGATTATTCCTAATTTCTATAACTTAAGAAACAGTATCGAGACTCCGCTAGCTCAGAATGATGATTTCAACAGACGAGTGAACTCTGTATTCGGATCAGTTTCATTAGGATACAAAGAAACATTGTTCATTGAAGCTACAGGAAGAAATGACTGGTTCAGTACGACGTATGAAGATGGTTTCTATCCTTCTGTAACCGGTAGTTTCGTGTTCTCTAACGTTTTGAAAACAGACTGGTTATCATTCGGTAAGATTAGAGCTGGTTGGGCAACAGTAGCAAGTGATACTGCTCCATACCAACTTACCAACGTTATGAACCAGGCTATCAACTTCAACGGAGTACCACGATACACCCTGAGCACACAGAATAACAACCCTGAGTTGAAGCCAGAGATGAAAGAAACCAAAGAGATTGGTATTGAAGCTAACTTCTTCAAAAACCGATTTGGTTTAGATGTAACGTATTACGATGTTAAAATTACCGATGCAATTCTTCCTTTAACGATTGACCCTGCAACAGGATTTAGAACAAACCTGATCAACGCCGGTGAAATCAGCAACAAAGGTATCGAAGCAATGGTATTTGTAACACCGGTTAAAACAGAGGATTTCTCATGGACTCTTAACTGGAACTTTGCCAAGAATGAAAATGAAATCGTAAAACTTTACGAGGGTGTAACTACTTACCAATTAACAAACGCACCTTTTAGAGCACGTTTACTGGCAGTAGAAGGTGAATCTTACGGAGCAATCTACGGTACAGATTTTGTCTACGATGCAAACGGAAATAAAGTGATTGCTGCAAACGGCCGTTACGCTGCCACAGGAATCAAAAACTTAGGTTCTACCTTGCCTGATTATAACATGGGTCTTAGAAATACCATGAAATATAAAAACCTAAGCTTATCATTCCTATTTGATATGCAGAAAGGCGGTAAATATTTCTCTACTTCACACATGTGGGGAATGTATTCCGGTATGATCGAAGAATCAGCATTCGGCGGAAACAGAGCGGCAGGTATTACTTTGGAAGGAGTACTTGCTAACGGAACCCCAAACACCAGAAACCTAACAGCACAGCAATACGGTGCAATGCACTATAATACTGTAGATGCTTTGAACGTTTTCGATGCAGACTACATCAAACTTAGAGATGTAACTCTTGGGTACGACTTACCGAAGTCAATTATCGGAGGATTCCTAGAAGGAGTTAGAATTTCAGCATTTGGTAGAAACCTACTTGCCTGGAATTTAGATTGGAAAGGAATGGATCCTGAGAACACGTCTTACGGTTCAGGAAACATCCAGGGACTAGAAGGTGGATCACTTCCTTCTACTAGACAATACGGATTTAACGTTAACTTCAAATTTTAATTAGACAATGAAAAATATAAAAAAAATTGCTTACGCTTTTGCCGCAGTTTTACTTACATCCACCGCAATTGTGAGTTGTACTCAGGATTTCGATGAGATTAATCAGAACCCGAACTCGCCTGAGGCAGCTCTAAGTTATGGGGTTTGGAACGCAGCGAACAAGATTGTAACCGATGCTACAAGAAACTCATTCGAATCAGCCAGAGTTACCTTACCATGGATGCAGTATTCTGCACAGGTTGCTTATACAGATGAAGACAGATATGCATACAGACTTACGAGCGGGGATGCAATATGGACTCAACTTTACACCGCAGCATCTAACTACAGAGAAATTATTAGAATGAACACCGACCCTGCTACTGCAGGACCTACAAGTGCTTACGGTTCTAATGCAAACCAAATTGCTGCTTCAAGAGTAATGTTATCTTATGTATTCTTAAATCTTGCAGATACATTCGGTGATATTCCTTACTACTCTTATGGAAACAATGACGCAGACTTTCAAGCTCTAAATGCAAATCAGTATTTAAAACCTAAGTTTGCATCTCAGGCGAAGGTTTATGCTGACATCATGAAAGAATTGAAAGAAGCTGCTGCAATGGTTGAAGTTGACCAGCCAGTTTTCATCCAAGGTGATATTCTTTTCGGTGGAGATGCTAGTAAACTGAAAAAGTTTGCCAACTCCCTAAGATTAAGAGTTGCTACACGTGTAAAAGGTGTGGTTCCTGGAGCTGAAGCTCATTTAGCCGAAGCTATTGCTGCGGGTGTAATGACTTCTAATGCTGATAATGTTGGGGTAACTTATGAGAATAACCTCGTAAACCCATCACCAATGTACAACGATTTCAGAACTCGTTCTGACTTCTCAGTATCTAAGACTTTCATTGATTTACTAAAAGGTACTAATGGTAACTTTGGTCTGGATCCAAGATTGTTTAAATATGCAGCACCTATGGGTACGCTTAAGGCTACAATCCTTGATGGTTCTTATACTGAATCTACCGATCCTGCAGATTATGTAGGTCAACCATATGGTTTAGATCAGTCTATGTCCACAGCACAAGCAGGTCAGTCTAACTTCTTCAGCAAACATGTTTACAAAAGAAACTATACTGAGATTTTAATGGAATATTCTGAAGTAGAGTTCTTATTAAGTGAGGCTAACGGTTGGAGCCAGTCTAACTATGAAAAAGGAGTTAAGGCTTCTATGACTAAATGGGGTGTAAGCGCTGCTGCTGCAGATGCTTTTGTAGCAACTTTACCTCCAGCAAACATGAAAAATGTTTTAACTCAGAAATATGTAGCATTATTCATGCAGCCTTATGAAGCTTGGGCTGATTACAGAAGAACAGGATATCCTGACACAAGCGTTCTTTTACTTCCGGGCGAAACTTATGCCCTGAATGTACCAGATCCGGTAAGTGGAGCTACAACTTATGTATTCGAACCGCTAATCGCTGGTCTTACAGATTTACCAACAAGATTATTCTATCCAACGGTAATTCAAACTTTGAATCCTGAAAATTATGCCGCTGCTGCAGCTGCTATTGGAGGAGACAAAATGAATACAAAACTTATCTGGGATAAAAACTAATTCAACTTAGTTATAATTCTTAAACCACTCTTCGGAGTGGTTTTTTTATTTACGTATATTTGTAACTCAAAATTTGACGATGAATACGAAAGAAATTATTGAAGATAAAATTGCCGAAGTGATCAAGTCCGTTTTTCAGATTGATGATGTGAATCATCCGAATTCCATCAAGCTTGAAGTGCAGCAAAACAAATCGGAGTTTGAAGGCGACTTTACAATCGTGACCTTCCCTCTCGTGAAGGTTTTAAAGAAAAGTCCGGATCTCATCGCAATGGAACTGGGTGATGCTCTTTCCACGCAATCCGATCTTGTGGAAAGCTACAATGTGGTCAAAGGTTTCCTAAATCTTACCATTAAGAAAAGTTTCTTTTTAGAGAATTTTAAATCTACCAAAGAAAACTTCGATCAAGTAGCTCCAAAGAACGAAACCGTCATGGTGGAATATTCTTCTCCCAATACCAACAAACCACTTCACTTAGGCCACATCCGAAACAATTTATTAGGATATTCTGTCGCACAAATCCTTAAAGAAGACGGTTACGATGTGATCAAAACCCAAATCATTAATGATCGGGGAATCCATATCTGCAAGTCAATGCTGGCCTGGGAAAAATTCGGCAATGGAGAAACTCCCGAATCTACAACTACAAAAGGTGATAAATTTGTCGGGAATTACTATGTAGAATTCGACAAAAATTACAAAAAAGAAATCGCAGCACTTGTAGCACAGGGTTATGATGAAGATGCAGCAAAGAAACAGGCACCGATTATTCTGGAAGCTCAGAAAATGCTTTTAGACTGGGAAAAAGGCAACGAAGAAGTAAGAAATCTCTGGAGCGAAATGAATACCTGGGTTTACGAAGGTTTTGGGCAGACCTATAAAAGACTGGGCGTCGATTTTGACCAGGTTCAATACGAGAGCAACACGTATCTGTTAGGTAAAGACCTCATACAGGAAGGTTTGCTGAAAGGTGTTCTGTACCGAAAAGATGATGGCTCCATTTGGTGTGATTTAACCGACGAAGGTTTAGATCATAAACTATTGCTACGATCCGACGGAACTTCGGTTTATATGACCCAGGATTTGGGTACGGCAGTTCAGCGTTTCAAAGAAAATAATATCCAGAAACTTATCTATACCGTAGGAAACGAGCAGGATTATCATTTCGATGTGCTGTTCAAAATCCTGAAGAAATTGGGCTATAGCTGGGCAGAAAACCTTTACCACCTTTCTTACGGAATGGTAGAACTTCCGGAAGGCAAAATGAAGTCCCGCGAAGGAACCGTAGTTGATGCCGATGACCTGATGCAGGAAATGGTGGATACAGCCAAAGAAAAAGCAGAAGAACTGGGGAAACTCGAAAATCTTACAGAAGACGAGAAAGAAAAATCTTACGAAACCGTTGGTTTAGGCGCACTGAAATACTTCATGCTGAAAGTGGATCCGAAGAAAAAAATGCTGTTCAATCCAAAGGAAAGCATTGATTTCAACGGTAATACCGGGCCTTTCATTCAGTATACCTACGCGAGAATCCAGTCGTTGCTCGCTAAAGCAGAATATCAGGAGCAAAATATTTCAGATTATGAAATCAACGATTCTGAGAAGGATTTGATGATGAACATCTTTAACTTCAAAGAGGTAGTTTCTAAAGCTGCGGAAACACTCTCGCCGGCTTTGGTTGCCAATTATATTTATGAACTGGTAAAATCATACAACTCTTTTTATCAGAACAACCCGATTCTTAAGCAGGATGATGCCGTTGCAAAACAGTTCCGCCTGGAACTCTCAGCCTTAACCGGAAAAACCATTAAAAAAGGCCTGGGACTTCTGGGAATAGGAACAGTCGACAGAATGTAATGATCATCGATTTTACTGAAAATATAAATCCCGAATCACTTTCTCCCCAAACCGAATTTGAGGAAAAAGTGATTTCCTTTTTAAAGGAATGGCAGTCGGATTCAACCAAAGTTCCGGTTCAGACTTCCGGTTCTACAGGAATTCCCAAGGTTTTTGAGATTGAAAAAAGCAAAATGCTGAATTCCGCAAGAATGACCTGTAACTTCCTGAACCTTAAAGAAGGAGACACCGCCCTACTCTGCCTGCCGGTAGAATATATTTCAGGAAAAATGATGGTCGTACGCGCACTCGAAAGAAAACTGAGATTAATTGTTGCCACTCCAACAGCAAAACCTGTACAAAATCTTGAGGTAAATACCGACTTCTGCGCAATGTCACCTTTGCAGGTTGAAAACTCTTTACACAAAATACATTTCATTAAAAACCTTATCGTTGGCGGCGCACAGGTTTCTCAGAGTTTAAAAAATAAAATCTCCCAAAGTCTGAAAGACAAAAATACCGAAACTACGGTTTACGAAACTTACGGCATGAGCGAAACGCTTTCCCACATTGCTTTAAAACAGATTTACCCAGTTTCTGAAGAATATTTTTCGGTTTTCAAAGGAATCGAAATTGCTTTGGACGAACGCAGATGTTTAAAGATTTCAGCACCGGAAATTCATCCGGAAATTCTGCAGACCAATGATCTGGTCGAACTAAAAGACGAAAGGCACTTTAAATTTCTGGGACGGATTGATAATGTCATCAATTCCGGCGGGCTGAAGATTCATCCGGAAGAACTTGAAAGCCTGCTGCACAGATATATCCCCAGAGAAGCGGCTTTTTTAGGAGTAAATGATGAAAAACTGGGACAGAAATTGGTTTTGGTCATCGAAGGTGAGCAAACTAAAGATCTTACATCGCAACTCGTTGAAGCGCTGAAAGAAGCCAAAAAAACATTTTCTAAAAACCATCTTCCGAAAACCATTCATTTTATTCCGGTATTTCCGAGAATTCCAAACGGTAAGCTGAACCGCAAAGAATTGCTACATTTGCTGCAGTAATTTCTCCCTCATGAAAAACTTCACAAAGGAACTCACCTATAAAACCTCCCGCAGCAGCGGCGCAGGCGGACAGAACGTGAATAAAGTGGAGACCGCGGTTACGGTGATGTGGAAGCCCTCAGAAACCGCGCATTTTTCTGCTGAAGAAATTGAACTTATTTCGCAAAAGCTGAAGAACAGAATAAATCTGGAAGGCATCTTACAACTCACGGTATCCGACAGCAGAACGCAGCTTCAAAACAAAAAAATTGCCACTGAAAAGGTTATAGAGCTTGTAAATAAAGCACTTATAAAACCGAAATCCGTAAACCTACCAAGCCTTAAAAACGACAGGTCGAAAAGAGAATTCAGACAAAGAAACAACTTTCAGAAAAAAAGGAAAACTGCAAATTCCGGTTTTAGGCAAAACGTTAATTTATGCTAAACAGTTGTTTAGTAAATACTTATTTCTTAAATTTGTAAAAATCAATTTATAAATACATGGTCACATCATTCTTTTTATCCGAAACCGGAATATCCAGACTTTTGCTGTCCTTGCTTTATTTGCATACTGATTCGTTCTTGAAAAGTTCCAAAGATTTCATCAATTAATCCCTGTCAGATCCAAGACAGGGCATCTCAGCATTTTTACTATTAATTTTTGATGTGTTTTCACAGGCAGAATATCTCCTGATATTTTCGGCCTGCATTGGATTGTATTAAACACATCATCCAATTCAAAAAAAATAAAAAAATGACACAGAACATTATCTTAACAACAGGAATTTACGATGCGATTAAAGATCACCTCAGAAGAAAAAAAGTAACCCCAAATGAAGAAGTAAGACTTACCTCGGAACTTAGAAATGCCGTGCAGGTAAGAAGAAGAGAACTTCCGGAAGATGTAGTAACGGTAGACCGAAAAGTAACGGTAAAAGACCATACTTTAAACAAAGAAGAAGAATATATCTTTGTAGGAGTTGCACAGGCAAGACCGAAAAAAAACAAACACTCTATCCTTTCCGACATGGCTCTGGCGACAATGGGATATAAAGTGGGTGATATTGTAGAGTATCCTTTTAAAGACGGCGAAAGAAGAATTGAAATTCTGAAAGTTGAAAACTGGGAAGGCTAATTTACAATCCCAAACCTTTACCATGATTTACATAAAAGTACAGCCTTTGCCCGCTGTACTTTTTTCTTTTCAAACAAAGGCGGTTGAATAAGTTTAAAAAAGCTATTTCAAATTAAGTTCAGTGCTAAAATATTATCTTTGCAAAAACAATTAAAGAAATGAATAAACCGATTACAGAATTTTTAGAAAAATATTATCTGCATTTTAATGCAGCCGCTCTGGTTGATGCTTCCAAAGGCTATGTAGCCCATTTAAAAGACGGCGGAAAAATGATGATTACTTTGGCTGGTGCAATGTCAACCGCAGAGCTGGGGAAAATTTTGGCCGAGATGATCCGTCAGGATAAAGTTGATATTATTTCGTGTACCGGTGCTAACCTGGAAGAGGATGTAATGAATCTTGTTGCGCACTCTCACTACAAAAGAGTTCCTAACTACAGAGATTTAACGCCAGAACAGGAAAGAGAACTGCTTGATCAGCATTTTAACCGGGTAACCGATACCTGTATTCCTGAAGAAGAAGCGTTCCGCCGTTTGCAGAAGCATTTGGAAGACGTTTGGCATGCCGCTGAAGAAAAAGGCGAACGTTATTTCCCTCACGAATTCCTTTATCAGGTAGTAAATTCCGGAGTTCTGGAGCAATATTATGAAATTGATCCTAAAGATTCATGGATTGTAGCTGCAGCAGAAAAAAACCTGCCGATTGTTTGTCCGGGCTGGGAAGACTCCACCACCGGAAATATCTTTACTTCAAACGTAATTAAAGGAAAACTGAATGTTCATACCGTAAAATCGGGTATTGAATACATGATTTATCTGACCGAATGGTACCGTGCAAATTCAGGTGGAAAAGGCGTTGGCTTTTTCCAGATCGGTGGAGGAATCGCAGGAGATTTCCCAATCTGTGTTGTTCCAATGATGTACCAGGATCTGGAGTGGGAAGATGTGCCTTTCTGGGCATACTTCTGCCAGATTTCCGATTCTACAACGTCTTACGGTTCTTATTCAGGAGCAGTGCCGAACGAAAAAATTACCTGGGGTAAACTCGATATCGATACACCGAAATATATCGTTGAAAGTGATGCTACCATTTGTGCACCACTCATGTTCACTTATATTTTAGAGAATTCTTAAAATCCAAAAACAGATTAATAAAACTCCTGCAAAAAATTGCAGGAGTTTTTTTTCGCAGTAATTATCATTAAAAACAATAAATTTTTCTGGTGAAAAACTATAGATTTTCAGAGATTTGCAGCATGCATCCAAAGTACTTAAAAATCGAAGATTTCACTTACGATTTACCGGCAGAAAAAATTGCTTACAACCCAGTAAATCCCCGCGATCAATCAAAATTACTAATTTATAAGGACGAAAGAATATCCGAAGATATCTACCAGAATATCAGTGAATATCTTCCCGAAAACGCTGTTTTGGTCTTTAACGATACCAAGGTTGTAAAATCCAGACTCTTTTTTAAGAACGAAAACGGAGCAAACATAGAAATTTTCTGTCTGGAACCCTACGGCGAAGCCATCGACTATGAACAGCATTTTCTGGAACAGAATTCCGTGACATGGATTTGTTTTATCGGCAAAGTTTCCAAATGGAAAGAAAAAGAGCTGTCGAAATCTGTTGATCTGGAAGGACATAAGGTAAAGCTGTCCGCTGAAATTGCCGGCAAATTAGATGATGCTTACCTAGTGAAATTTTCGTGGTCACCGGGCGAAATTCCTTTCAGGAAAATTATGGATGCAGCCGGAGTTACGCCTTTGCCTCCCTATATCAAAAGAGTTGCAGAAAAAACAGACGAAGATGCTTACCAAACGGTTTACTCCGAAAACGAAGGCTCCGTAGCCGCGCCCACAGCCGGTCTGCACTTTACGGAACGCGTGCTGAATGATTTTGCGGAGAAAGGTATTTCATCGCTGTTCACTACTTTGCATGTTGGTGCAGGTACTTTTAAGCCTGTGAAATCTGAAAAGATGGAAGATCACATCATGCATGCGGAATACCTCAACATTACCACAGATTTTCTTGAAGATTTAAAAAGCAAAATCGGGCGCCCCATCATCACCGTCGGCACCACTTCTACCCGTACGTTGGAAAGTATCTACTGGATGGGCAACAAAATTCTTCAAAACCCAGAAATCACCTACGAAGACCTGAAAATCACCCAATGGCTTCCCTACGAAACCGAAGTTTTGGCAACCGCTGAAGAGGCCATCAATGCACTTTTAAACTGGATTAAAAGCACCGGGCAAAATCATTTATCAATCGAAACCGAAATTATCATCGCGCCGGGTTATTCCTTCAAAATCGTAAACGGGCTGATAACGAATTTTCATCAGCCGCAATCTACGCTGCTTTTGTTGGTTTCTGCCTTAATTGGAAATAACTGGAAAAAAATTTACACCCATGCTTTAGAAAACAACTACCGCTTTCTAAGCTACGGTGACGGAAGTTTGCTTTTGCCAAGAAATAAATACTCTTAATAAAGTTTGATCATGGACCAGCAGTTTAAAAAACAGGTTTTTGAAATCATTAAATTGATACCAAAAGGCAGAGTTACCAGCTATGGTGCCATTGCAAAAGCGGTTGGTTACCCGAACCACGCTAGACACGTGGGGAATGCACTGCGGAAATACGAGGAAGATTTCCCGGCTCACAGGGTCTGCAATTCTTCCGGACACATCACTGCGAGCTGCCTGCATTTATTCACCGAAAGACTGGCACGTGAAGGCGTGAAAGTTCAGGGAAATAAAATTACAGACTTTAAAAAAGTCTTCTGGAGTCCATTGCACGAACTTTAACAAAAAGCTGGTATTGCACAAATTTGGTCCCTACAGGCGTTTGCGGAATCGTTTCTGATATTTGCGGAACCATTTCTAACGCTTGCGCAACCATTTTCTGTACCGATGACTCATAAAAATCCCGCTTCAAATAAATGAAACGGGATTGCTATTATTAATTATTTAAACTCTTCACGAATTATTTCCCAAGTTGCTGATAGCTTCGTTGAATGAATTCGGTAAGCTCCTTACCTTTCAGAAGATTCTGCGACAGTTTCGCCAAATCTAAGGCTTGCTTAATTTGTGAAGTCTTCTCTTCGGCACTTTCTGTGGAAAGAATTTTGCCAGCAAGGTCGCTGTTGGTATTCACTACCAGATTATACATTTCGGGGAAGTTGCCCATCCCGAACATTCCGCCACCGCCTGTTGCCTGCATGTCTTTCATTCTTCGGATAAACTCAGGCTGCGTGATGATGAACGGCGCGTCGGTACTCTCCAGATCCTCGAGCTGCACGGTGAATTTGGTATCAGCAATACCTTCTTCCACGCTTTTCTTCAAGGTTTCCTTTTCGGTATCATTCAATTTGGAGATCGCAGGCTCATCTTTTTTAATAAGATTGTTGATGTGATCTGCATCTACCCTTGCAAACTGAATTTTCTCTTTCGAAGCTTCAAGTTTCTGAATCAAATGCGGCACGATGGGCGAATCGAGCAATAAAACTTCGTAGCCTTTATCCTGCGCTGCCTGAATATAACTGTGCTGATCATGTTCATTGCTTGCATAAAGAATCACCAGATTACCGTCTTTGTCAGTCTGGTTCGCTTTAATTTTCTCTTCAAGTTCATTCCAAAGGAAGTATTTTCCATCAACGTTCGGATAAAGCGCAAATTTGTCGGATTTATCATAGAATTTCTCTTCAGAGATCATTCCGTATTCAATTACGATTTTAATGTCATTCCACTTTTTCTCGTAATCTTCCCGGTTTTCATTCATCAGCGCCGCCATTTTATCGGCCACTTTTTTGGTGATGTAAGAAGAAATTTTCTTCACCGCACCGTCGGCCTGAAGATATGAACGCGACACGTTCAGCGGAATATCCGGAGAATCGATCACGCCTCTCAGCAACATTAGGAAGTCCGGAACAATTCCCTTCACCTCATCGGTAACAAAAACCTGATTCTGGTACAACTGAATTTTATCTTTTTCGATGTTCAGGTTGTTACCCAGTTTCGGAAAGAAGAGCACACCCGTTAAATTGAACGGATAATCAACATTCAAATGAATGTGGAACAAAGGATCTTCAAACTGCATTGGGTAAAGTTCTCTGTAGAAATTCAGGTAATCCTCATCTTTTAAATCAGCCGGAGCTTTCGTCCACGCGGGAGTTGGATTGTTGATGATGTTATCAACTTCTTTCGTTTCCGGTTTGGCATCTTCCGCTGCGTCTTCCGGTAAAGGCAAAGTTTCTGTTCTTGTTCCGAACTTAATCGGCACAGGCATGAATTTATTGTACTTTAACAACAGTTCACGGATTCTCGATTCTTCCAGAAACTCTGTAGAATCTTCAGCGATATGAAGGATAATCTCAGTTCCTCTGTCGGTTTTATCTGTAGTTTCTTCCAAAGTAAACTCCGGGCTGCCGTCGCAGATCCAGCGTACTGCAGATTCGCCTTCCTTGTAAGATTTTGTTAAAATCTCCACTTTCTCTGCAACCATGAATGCGGAGTAAAATCCGAGCCCAAAATGGCCGATAATACCTGCATCTTTAGCACTGTCTTTATATTTTTCGAGGAATTCTTCAGCTCCGGAAAAGGCTACCTGGTTGATGTATTTCTCAACCTCCTCGCCTGTCATCCCAAGTCCCTGATCGATGATGTGAAGTTTTTTGTTTTCTTTTTCGACTTTAACCTCAATCTGTGGATTTCCGTAAGCCACATTTGCTTCGCCCACATTGGTAAGATGTTTTAATTTCAAAGTGGCGTCTGTTGCATTAGAAATCAGTTCGCGAAGGAAGATTTCGTGGTCGCTGTAGAGAAATTTTTTAATGAGCGGGAAAATATTTTCCACTGAGACATTGATATTTCCTTTAGTCATAATTTTGAGATTTAATTTGAACAGATTTTTTCAAAAAAAGTACCATCGCGGGGAAAGTGTCAAAATGTCATTTTCTTTCAGATTGCAACAAAAAAAGACAGCATATCGCTGTCTTTTGTAATAATAATTTTCCTTTCGGATTATTTTTCGCGTAAATTATCTTTAATTTTTGCTTCCAGTTCTTCTGCAAGTTCCGGATTGTCTTTCAACATATCGCGCACCGCATCGCGGCCTTGTCCGAGTTTGGTTTCTTCGTAGCTGAACCATGATCCGCTTTTCTTCACAACTCCGGTTTCTACCGCCATATCCAGAATTTCGCCTACTTTCGATACGCCTTCACCGTACATAATGTCGAATTCAGCCATTTTAAACGGAGGAGCTACTTTATTTTTTACGATTTTCACTTTTACACGGCTTCCTACAGCTTCGTCACCGGTTTTTATTGGTGCACTTGCCTTTCTTATATCAATTCTTACGGAAGCGTAAAATTTCAGTGCATTCCCACCGGTTGTAGTCTCAGGATTTCCGAACATTACGCCGATCTTTTCTCTTAACTGGTTAATGAAAATCACGGTACATTTTGTTTTAGAAATGGTTGCAGTTAATTTTCTTAAAGCCTGAGACATCAGTCTTGCATGAAGCCCCATTTTGGAATCTCCCATTTCGCCTTCAATCTCCGCTTTTGGAGTTAAAGCCGCAACAGAGTCGATCACCACGATATCAATCGCACCAGAACGGATCAGGTTATCGGCAATTTCCAAAGCCTGCTCACCATTATCCGGCTGTGAAATAATTAAGTCATCAAGATTAATTCCTAATTTGGAAGCATAATGCCTGTCGAATGCGTGCTCAGCATCAATAAATGCTGCAATTCCGCCCATCTTTTGAGCTTCTGCAATAGCGTGCAGGGTTAAAGTTGTTTTTCCCGAAGATTCCGGACCGTAGATTTCAATCACTCTTCCTTTAGGGTATCCGCCAACTCCTAAAGCGAGGTCAAGCCCGAGAGATCCGGAAGGAATCACTTCAATGGAAGTATCTACAGAATCATCTCCCAAAGTCATTACGGTGCCTTTTCCGTAGGTTTTATCTAGTTTGTCAAGCACCAGCGCCAGTGCTTTTTTCTTATCGTCAGTACTGCTCATTTGTAAAAATTATTTGTTCAAAAGTACGGAAATAAAATTTTATAAAAGACACTGAAAAAATGAAATGTTAATTTTTTTTTAAATTATTTTTAAAAAAGTTTTGTTCGATAAGAAAATATTTTTTAGATTTGCACCACCAAAATAAAGACAGACCCATGGTGTAACGGTAGCACTTCGGTTTTTGGTACCGCCTGTCGGGGTTCGAATCCCTGTGGGTCTACAAATTTCGGTATAACGCTCTGATTTTCAGGGCGTTTTTTCATGCAGTAAGCTAAAAAAACTCAGAATCAAAATCCCGAGTTTTTTATTTGAGTTAATTTGATTTTTTCGCTTTAATCATCGCTTCAAGCATATCCCACATTTCCTGTGGAATTTCTTCGAGCATATTGAATTCGCCGGCTCCCTGAAGCCACTCGCCACCATCGATTGTTACCACTTCCCCATTCATGTAGGCAGAATAATCTGAAACGAGATACGCCGCAAGATTGGCCAGTTCCTGATGTTCGCCAACTCTTCTCAGTGGGACTTTTTTACGCATATCGAATTTTTCCTGCAAATCTCCTGGCAGCAACCTGTCCCACGCGCCTTTTGTCGGGAATGGTCCCGGTGCAATGGCATTGAAACGGATGCCATATTTTGCCCATTCTACCGCAAGGCTTCTCGTCATGGCTAAAACCCCAGCCTTTGCACATGCAGATGGCACAACATACGCAGAGCCAGTCCAGGAATAGGTCGTTACAATATTCAGTACAGTTCCGGGAAACTTATTTTCGATCCAGTATTTTCCGATGGAAAGCGTACAGTTTTTTGTCCCTTTTAAAACAATATCAAGAATGGAGTCGAATGCAGAATGCGTGAGTCTTTCCGTGGGAGAAATAAAATTTCCTGCAGCGTTGTTGAGAAGAATATCAATCTGCCCAAATTCTTTTATCGCAGCGTCTTTCATGGCTTCCACATCGTCCCAGTTTCTCACATCACATGCAACACAAAGCACTTTTCCTCCGGTTTGTTCTTCAAGTTCGGTGGCGGTTGTCTGCAGTTTTTCCAGATTTCTGGAAGTGATGACCACTTTGGCGCCCAGTTCGAGAAAATACTTGGTCATGGCTTTTCCCAATCCGCTTCCTCCGCCGGTTACAATGGCAACTTTATCTTTCAGCGCTCCTTCCTTGAGCATGGGTTGTGTATAAAGATTCATATTCTTGGTTTTTTGTAAATTTATGGAAAATTATCTGTGGATATAAAGTTTCGTTATGCAGAAAATAATGGATTGTTGCGCGAAACCAGCATAAAAATATCACCGGTATTTTTTTAATATAAAATATATTTTCAGAGAACCAATCATCCGGTTTAGTAGCATGAAAATTATTAATCCCGATCAAAAAGTAACCTTTCACCAAATTTCTCTTCAGAAACTTTTCCGTTTTCGAAAACAAGATGCCCGTTTACGAACGTATGGGTGACTTTGGAATGAAATTCTGTCCCTTCCAGTGGACTCCAACCACATTTGTAAAGAATGTTTTCCTTGGAAACTGTGAAATTTTCTTTTAAATCAACCAGAACCAAATCCGCTTTATAACCTTCACGGATAAACCCGCGCTTTTCAATCTGAAACAGTATTGCAGGATTATGACACATCTTTTCTACAATTTTCTCGAGAGAAATCTTACCGTTTCTGAAATTTTCAAGCATAATAACCAAAGAATGCTGAACGAGCGGTCCGCCTGAAGGTGCTTTGGTGTAAACATGCTGTTTTTCTTCCCAGGTATGTGGCGCGTGATCTGTAGCAATAACATCAATTCTGTCGTCCAACAAGGCTTCCCACAAGCCATCCTTATCTTTTTGAGTCTTTACGGCCGGATTCCATTTTATCAGTGTTCCTTTTGTTTCGTAATCAGCATCGGTAAAAGTGAGGTGATGCACACATACTTCGCTGGTAATCTTTTTATCCTTCAGAGGAATGTCATTTCGAAATAGAGCGGTCTCTTTTGCCGTAGAAACATGAAAAATGTGAAGTCGCGCTCCGGTTTTCTCAGCCAGTTCCACCGCTTTTGAAGAGGAGATATAACAGGCTTCCTCACTGCGAATCAAGTGATGGAACTTCATTGGAATATGGTCTCCATATTCTGTTTTATATTTCTCAGTGTTGGTTCTGATGGTTGCTTCGTCTTCACAATGAACAGCGATGAGCATTTTCGTTTTACTGAAGATTTCTTTCAGAGTTTCAGGATTATCAACAAGCATATTTCCGGTAGAAGAGCCGAGAAACAGTTTGATCCCAGCCACATTCCGCGGATTTGTTTTCAGAATTTCTTCCAGATTATCATTGGTTCCGCCCATCATGAAGGAATAATTCGCAAATGATTTTTCGGCGGCAATCCTGTATTTTTCTTCCAGAAGTTCCTGGGTTACGGCATTGGGCACCGTATTGGGTTGCTCCATGAAACTGGTAACTCCACCTGCAACCGCGGCGCGGGATTCACTTCCGATATCACCCTTCCAAGTTAAACCCGGTTCGCGGAAATGTACCTGATCATCGATAACACCAGGTAAAAGATATTTTCCTTCGGCATCAATAACCCGATCTACATTTTCTGCAGAAATATTATTTCCAATTTTTGAAATGAAATCGTTTTCTATGAGCAAATCGCCCTTAAATACTTGATTCTCGTTGACTATTTCAGCGTTTTTTATGAGCGTTCTCATTTATTTTTTTCAGTTTTATTTCACTGTAAATTTAGCGATTTCATTCCGAAAAAGTATCCGGATTTCAAAACAGATAAGTTTTACGGTGAGATTTTTTTGATTTTAATTAAAACGATACATTTGCAGAAATATCTGAATTTTGTACAAAAAACTGCTGGGACAAACTGCGCTTTATGGACTTACTACGGTAATCATCCGCCTGTTCCCGTTTATCATAAATCCTTATATTACCAATGCTTTTGGGCCTGAAGCTTACGCGCCGTTCGCAGATTTCTATTCTGTTGCCGGTGTTATCGCTGTTCTGTTGACGCACGGCATGGAAACAACTTTCTTCCGTTTTGCGATTGATGAAAAGGATGATAAGAAGCTGATTTCTACTGCATTTTTCAGTGTAGCAGCCGCCACGTTGTTGTTTTTAATATTTTCTCTGAGTTTCAATAGAGAACTTGCTGTCGCTTTCAAAACACCGACTCAGGTCGATTTACTGACGATTTTAGTCGTTATACTCTCGCTTGATGCTTTCTCTGCAATGCCTTTCGTGATGCTCAGAAAAAATGAAAGACCGGTAAAATATGCCACAATAAAAATCGCAAACGGTATTATCAACTTTTTGCTCGTTATCTTCTTTCTTCAGGTTTTACCACGTGTTCCGCAAGGAGTCCTGGGCTTGAAATACAATCCGGAATTCGGAATAGGCTATGTTTTTGTTGCCAATCTTGTTGCCAGTGGTGCTACTTTCCTTCTTCTGTTTAAAGATATTTTCATCGCAAAACTTAAATATTTTTCGTGGGAACTCTGGCGTAGGATGATTAAATATTCGTGGCCCATCATGATTGCGGGTTTAGCCGGAATCATTAACGAAACCATGGACCGGCAGTTCCTGAAATTTCTGCTCCCTGAAGAAATCGGGCGTCACCAGTTGGGTGTTTATGGCGCGGTTGCCAAGATCGTAACCTTTGTGGTGCTTTTCAGGCAGGCCTATGTATTAGGAATCGAACCGTTTTTTTTCAGCCATTCTAAAAGTGAAAATGCCGGAAAAACGTATGCAAAACTAATGGATGTTTTTATAGCAGTAAACTGTATGATCATTCTTTTCTTGTGCGTAAACCTGGATTGGATTTCTAAATTCTATCTCAGGAATCCAGAATATTACGAGGGAATACAGATTCTCCCGATTTTGTTTTTTGCAAGTCTGTTTTTAGGAATTTACCTCAACCTTTCAGTTTGGTATAAACTTTCCGACAGAACAATTATTGGCAGCTACATCTCGTTTATCGGTGCTGCGGTTACCATTGCGATTAATTTTTATTTCATTCCGAAATACGGTTACTGGGCATCTGCCTGGGCAACAATTGCATCGTATTTCGTCATGATGATCGTCTCTTATGTATGGGGGCAGAAAAAACACCCAATTCCGTATAACCTTTACAGCAATATTATTGTTATTACTGTAACCATCATTGTTTCTCTGGTATATTATCAAAATTTCAAACATAATATTTGGCTGGGCAATCTAATCTTTTTAGTTTTAGCCATCATTTTAATTAAAACCCAAAAATTAATTCCGCAAAACCTGCTGAATAAAATTAAAAGATAAAGATTTCATGAAAATTAAAATCATTAACCGCTCAAAACACGCTTTACCGAAATACCAAACTGCACTTTCTGCAGGAATGGATCTCTACGCAAACCTGGATGAGCCTGTAACAATGAAGCCGCTGGAACGAAAATTGATAGCAACGGGTCTGCTGATGGAACTTCCACAGGGTTATGAAGCGCAGGTACGCCCAAGAAGCGGACTGGCTATAAAAAACGGAATAACTGTTCTGAATACTCCGGGTACAATCGATGCGGATTATCGCGGAGAAATAGGGGTAATTTTAGTAAATTTATCCGCAGAATCATTTACAGTGAACGACGGCGACAGGATTGCACAAATGGTAATTGCAAAACACGAAACCGCAATTTGGGATGAAGTTGACGAACTCAGCGAGACAGATCGTGGCGAAGGCGGTTTCGGAAGTACTTCTAAATAAATTTCTATTCTAAAAATAAAAAATGCTGTTGCAAACATTAAACAGCTTAAAAAAATAAACAAATTATGAAAATAATCGTTCCTATGGCGGGAAGAGGTTCCCGGTTAAGACCACACACATTAACGGTTCCCAAACCTTTAATTCCGATTGCCGGAAAACCAATCGTACAGAGACTCGTAGAAGATATTGCGAAAGTTGCAGGAGAAAAAATTGATGAGATTGCCTTTATTATCGGTGATTTCGGACCTGAAGTTGAAGAGTCTTTAATTCAGATTGCAGAAAGACTTGGAGCTAAGGGAAGTGTTTATACTCAGGACGAACCTCTCGGAACCGCACACGCGATTAAATGCGCAGAAGCATCAATGCAGGGCGATGTAGTAGTGGCTTTTGCCGATACCCTTTTTAAGGCAGATTTTGTACTCGACAAAAACTCTGATGGGGTGATCTGGGTAAAAAAAGTGGAGGATCCTTCCGCATTTGGTGTCGTAAAACTCGACGATTACGGTTTTATTACCGATTTTGTAGAAAAACCTAAAACCTTTGTTTCTGATCTTGCCATTATCGGAATTTATTATTTCAATTCTGCAGAAAAACTCATGGATGAGATTAATTATATCATGAGCAACGACATTAAACAGGGCGGAGAATACCAACTGACTACCGCACTGGAAAATCTTCGCCAGAAAGGAGCCAGATTCTCCCTCGGCAAAGTGGATGATTGGATGGATTGCGGAAACAAAAACGCAACAGTAGAAACAAACGGCAAGGTTTTGAACTACGAAAAGGAGAACGTAGCAAACTATCCTGCATCTGCAAAGATTTCCAATTGCCTTATCATTCCACCATGTTTTATTGGTGAAAATGTAGAAATTTCCAACTCCAAGATTGGCCCTTGTGTATCTCTGGGAAACAATACCAAAATCATCAATTCAAACATTGATAATTCCCTTATTCAGGAAAATACATTAATTGATCATGGAAATTTAAGTAATTCTATGATCGGTAATTCTGCGCAGTATTTCGGGGTTGCCCGCGAAATTTCTTTGGGAGATTATTCGGTTCTGGATTTTCTTTCGAAAAGCTGATAACTTTATAAATAAACTTTTACCAAACCACACAAAAACAATTTGTGTGGTTTGGCGTTAATATTGCAAACTTTTTTCGCAAACAAAAAAGTAAAAATTCTTATGAAAAAATATATTATCATACTCATTGCCTCGATTTCAGTGTTATCCTGTAAAACACAAACTGCTGCAAATGTGCCGGTAAGCACCAATGCTCCAATTACTGAAACAGCAGCTTTTTTTAAAGAAATAAATAAAAAACCCAACTTTCAACAGGTTAAGATTAACTCCAAAGTAAATGTTGAGACCGGAAATTTTATTCCTACATTAGATGCAACCATTTATATCGAAAACGGACAGAAAGTATGGATGAACATGATTGCGGTTTTTTTAAATGTAGGCCGCGGAATTGCTACACCAGACGGAATTAAAGGTTACGAAAAATGGAACAAAACCTATATTGAATCCGATTTTTCTTACCTTAATAATTTACTGAATGTCAACTTTATCGATTTCAGTTCGCTACAGAATCTTCTTACTGGCAGAACTTTTATTCCCGTGAATGAAAAGGATTTTGTTTTGACGAAAAACGCTCAGGGTTATCAATTAACTTCAATAAATAATTTGACATTTGAAAACGATGGAAAAATATCAGAATACGCAGTAGCAATAGATTATGGCAACGACATGAACCTTTCAAAAGTATTTCTGAAAAATGTAAATTCGCCAGATAACCTTGAAGTTTCTTATGCAAACTGGGCGAACTTTGAAAGTATACAATTGCCAACAAATGTTAAAATAATAATAAAAGGTACAAAAACAAGCCAAATTTTATTGGAAAATACGAAATTTGACAGTTCGAAGATGGATACTCCGTATTCCGTTCCCAATAATTATACGAAAACTGAGATCAGATGATTAAGAAATTAAGCTTTTTAATAGGACTTTTTTTGTTCGGAATTTTATTCTCGCAAAAGAAAGAACAACTTCAAAAGCAAAATGCAGAACTTAAAAAACAGATTGCCTCCATCAATGCGAACTTAGCAAAAACCCAACAGCAATCGAAACTTTCTGTCGCTTATCTTAATGATGTTCAGAAAAAAATTCAGCTCCGCGAAAAAGTTTACACCAACACCCAAAAGGAAAAAAGACTCATCGAAGATGATATCTATCTCCGCCAGTTGGAGATTAACCGACAAAACAGGGAACTGGCTGTCTTAAGGAAAAATTATGCTGAAGTCCTCGTAAAAGCTTATAAAAACAAAGGCGTACAGAACAAAGTAACCTTTATTCTCTCCTCTAAAAACCTCGGTGAAGCCCTGCGCAGAGTTCAGTATCTGAAAGATTATTCTGATTATCAGGATAAAAAAGCCGCTGAAATCTCCAAAGCCGCACAGGTACTGCTCCAGAATATCGCATTAAAGCAGAAGTCGGTTAAAGACAAAGAAACCTTATTATCGAATCAGCAAAAAGATCTGCTCACCATTGCTGCAGAAAAGAAACAGAAAGAAAATCTGCTTCAGGAATTCAAGAAAAATGAAGCTCAACTGACGGCAGAATTGAAGCAGAAACAAACCGAATCTAAAAAACTCGAAGGGCAAATCCGCTCTATCATTGCTGAAGAGATCAGAATAGCAAAAGCAAAAGAAGAACAAAGAAAAAAGGAAGAGGCAGAGAAAATACGTCTCGCAAAAATCGCCGCAGAACGTGAAAAAGCCAGAATTGAAGCTGAAAACAAAGCCCGTTTGGAAGCTTTAGCCTTAGAAAAAAAGAAGGCTGATGAAGAGGCAAAACGACTTAAAGATATTGCAGATAAAAAAGCAGCCGAGGAAGCCGAAAGGTCAAAAATTGCGGCTGCAGCCGATGCGAAAAAAACTGAAGATGCCCGAAGAGCAGCGGATGCAGAAAAAGCAGAAGCCCGAAGAGCCGCCGCGGCCAAAGATGCTGCTATCGCTGCTGCAAATGCAAAAGCTGCTGCAGAAAAAGCAGCCGACGCCAGAAAAGCCGAAGCCTCCCTCAGCAAAAAAAATGAAGATCAGAAAAAAGCTGCGGAAAATAAAGCTCTTACCAATTACGGTGTATCAAGTGCTGTAGGAAATAACTTTGCAGCCAACCGCGGCAAAATGGGAATGCCGGCTTACGGAACGATTACCCACCGATTTGGACGCCAACCGCACCCGGTTTTCAAAAATATTATTGAAGAAAATAACGGAATTAAGATTGCCGTTACAAAAGGAACTGTTGCCAAATGTGTAGCACCAGGAACCGTTTCCCGAGTGGTAGCTTCCGGCGACGGCTCTAAAATGGTTTTCGTGAAACACGGTGAATATTTTACTATTTATGCAAACCTCTCGAATACCATGGTTTCCGCTAACCAACAGGTCTCAGCAGGCACCTCGATTGGGACTGTGGGTGCAGACTTCGATGGAACCTATACGCTGGATTTCCAGATCTGGAACGGCACAAATCCAGTGGATCCGATGGGTTGGGTAAATTGAAAAATATATTTTAACTTTGTACAAAATTAAAACATGACTGCACTTACCATATTAGCACTTTCGTGGCAACACTTACTCATCGTTGCTGTAATAGTACTCATTCTTTTCGGAGGCAAAAAAATCCCGGAAATGATGAGAGGTTTAGGTTCTGGTATCAAAGAATTTAAAGATGCTGTGAAAGAAGAAGACAAGAAAACTCCGGAAGACTCAAAAAATAATTCTAATCCTGCGAACTAATTTCAGCTATGAGCTTTTCCGAAAGTGCCTGGGAAATCTTTAATCAGTCGATTAATGATTATCACTTAAAAGATGATGTAGATACGCCGATTAATAATTCCTTCCAAAAAAACACTTTGGAATGGCTTTTGTATGCAAAGAACTGGATCGATACCGTTCAATGGCATTTGGAAGATATAATTCGTGACGAAAATATAACACCAGCTGAAGCCTTAAAAATTAAAAGAAGAATAGACTCTTCGAATCAGCAAAGAACTGATTTGGTAGAGTTTATCGATAGTTGGTTTCTACAGAAATATGAAAATATCACGCCGGATTACAACGCGAAAATCAACACCGAGACCCCCGCATGGGCAGTGGATCGCCTCTCGATACTTGCACTGAAAATCTACCATATGTCACTTGAAGCCAACAGAGATTCTGCAAGTGAAGAACACAGATTCAACTGTACCAATAAACTCAATGTATTATTGGAGCAGAAAAAGGATCTGTCTGAAGCAATAGACCAATTGCTTTTTGATATAGAGAACGGTAAGATTAAGATGAAAGTTTACAAACAGATGAAAATGTATAATGATGAAAATCTTAATCCGGTCCTGTATCAAAACGTGAAAAATGACCAGACTAAAAGTTAGTTACATTTTACTTTTCTTTTTTATTTTTTCCTGTTCTACTGAGAAAATAAATCTCTCGCCCATAGGCGAAAATTCTGTTTCTTTAAATGGATCAACTGGTTCGTATTCATTAGGTGAGACAAAAAATCTTATTGTTTACTCCTCAGAAATTACCAGTTTGATAAGCTCGTTTCCAAAATTCAGGAATGATGCTGTAAACAGTGAAGTTCTTATCCTGAAATCTCATTTAAAGGATTATATCGGCGCAATGACTTCGTACAATCTGGTAGGTATGGAAGATTCAAAAATAAAATTCGAAAGATCTTATAAAAAGCTGCAAAAACTCAGAAAATTTCTTAACCGTGATGAAGACGAAGTGCTGAACAGATATCTGGTAAGAATCAAAACAAACATGAGCTTCCTGAACAGTACCATTCCTCAGGATTCAGTATCTACCTTTAAAAACTAATTTGCATGTTAAAAATTCAAGCAGAAGCCCAGGTTCCCACAGATTATGGGAATTTCAGGATGATTGCCTTTTCTGAGGATGAAAGCAACTGGATGCCCCACATGGCTATCATTGCCGAAAATACAGATTTCTCGCAGCCAGTAAATGTCCGTTTTCATTCCGAATGTATTACCGGGGAGGTATTTCATTCCAAAAAATGTGAATGCGGCCAGCAACTCGACGGAGCGATGAAATTCATCCACGAGAATGGCGGAATTATAATTTATTTACGCCAGGAAGGCAGAAACATAGGCATCATTAATAAACTAAAAGCTTACTCGCTGCAGGAACGGGGTTTCGACACCGTGGAAGCAAATCTTAAACTGGGCCTTCCGGCAGACGACAGAGATTTCAACGAGGCCATCGAAATTCTAAATATTTTAGGAGTAAAAGAAATAAATCTTCTTACCAACAATCCCGCTAAAATTAAAATTGTTGAAGACAGCAATATACATCTGAACAAAAGGATTCCTTTACAGATTACCTCCACATCAGACAGTGAAGGTTACCTGAAAGTAAAAAAAGATTACTTCGGACATCTGTTGGAAGACGAAAATGAATCATAAAAATAAAACGCTTTGAAAAATCAAAGCGTTTATTTTTTTAACCTGTTTAAGTTTTTATAAATGTAAAGCTGTCTCCAGAGCCAACTCAATCATTGGAGTTAAGGCCTGTTCTCTCTGATCTGCCGAAATTTGTTCCTGTGTCGGAATAATATCCGATACCGTGAGAAGCGTAGCCGCATTTTTTCCTAAATGTTTGGCATTTGCAAAAAGCGCGAAAGCTTCCATTTCTACTGCTGTACAATTGTACTTCTCTGCAATTGCAGGAGTTCCGGGCGTTGCCCTGTAGAAAATATCGCTGGTATGGATGTTTGTGGACTTTAGCGCTTGAGATAATTTTGCTGCGGTCTCATTAATTACGCCAAATACATTCCCCTGATTTTCAATAATTTCATCTTCAATTCCCCATGCAAATTTTGCGTAAGTCGATTCGCTGGCTGCATTTTCAACATTCAACACATCAAATAAATTCAGCTCGGAGGTGTATCCTCCGCAGGTTCCGATTCTTATGATGGTATCCACGTCATATTCCGTATAAAGTTCGTAAGAATAAATCCCGATACTGGGCGCGCCCATTCCGCTTGCACCTACCGAGATTTCTTTACCTTTATACAAACCGGTAAAATAATAAATATTGCGGGTTTTGCTTACCAGTCTTACCTCATTCAGAAAATTGTCGGCAATATATTTTGCACGAAGTGGGTCTCCGGGTTGCAAAACTGTTTTTGCGATTTCTCCTTTTTTTGCAGCGATATGAACACTCATAATTTTAATTTTAAAATGAAGTTTAAAAGTAAGAAATAATGTTTGATTTAAAAATTATGTTCATCAAAAATTTCCCTGAAACTCCATAAAACAGACAAAAATCATACAATTAAAACCCGCTGATTTTTGCAGCGGGTTTCATTTATAGGTAAAAATTTGAATGATATCTAAATATTAGTCGCGGTCCGGAATGTTGTAAAATTTAATTACACTGTTGTAATCACTGTAATTCACGCCCGCATTTTTACCCTGTGAAGCGGGAACCAAAACAATTCTGAATCGCTGGTTATTAAGATACTGTGTAGCTTCTGCAGCTGTAAAGGTAGCCTGGTCGAAGTTTGCTTCGGTATAAATTTCAATATTTGCCGTATCGAACAGGAAATTATAATCTAATTCTCTGCCGTTAGATAAATATTCGGTTTTAGGTAAAAGCTGCCAAACTGCAGTTCCAGAAGATCCTGAATTAATGTTTCTGTAAACCAACACTACATCTGTACTTGCAATGTTGATTCCCTGAGAAATCGTATAACTGTTTCCACTGTTGAAGGTTCCTGTAATATCTCTCATCATTGGATAAGTATCATTATCATCAACCAGCACTTCATCATTTCTATCCGTACAGCTCACTGCCAGAAAGCCAAAAATCGCCATAAGCAGTATTGTAAAGTAATTTTTCATTTTTATATAATTAAAGGTTTGTAAGCTACATCTCAATATGCATGCCAATAAATTAGAAATTTAAACTTTAAAAATTGTATTTTTGTTTATCATCTTAAATCTGATTAATGAAAACTGCAAAACATACATTCCTTAGTATTCTTTTTTTATTCACTTCCATCCATTTATTTGCCCAGTACCAACCAAAAAATCTCACCACGGCGGATTTAAAAAAGGCAGAAGAATGGGTAAATACAACCTATAATTCACTTTCTCAGGATCAAAAACTCGGGCAGTTATTCATTGTTGCACTGTATACCAATAAAGGCGAAAACTATATCAGCAACGTAAGAAACATTGTGGAGCAGGAACAGATTGGCGGATTAATCCTGATGCAGGACGATGCAGCCAGAGAAATAAATTTAGTAAATGAGTTCCAGTCGAAATCCAAAGTTCCGCTTATGATCGGGATGGATGCAGAATGGGGACTCTTCCAGCGGATTGCTGCAGCCCATAAATTTCCTTGGGCAATGACTTTAGGAGCCATTCAGGATAAAAATCTGATCACCCAAATGGCAGCCAAAATTGCAGAAGATTCCAAAAGAATGGGTGTTAACTGGGATTTCGCGCCGGTGGTTGATGTAAATACAAATCCGGACAATCCTATTATCGGAAACCGAAGCTTCGGATCCGAAGTTCAGAATGTCGTGAATTCTGCATTAGCATACTCCAACGGTTTGCAGGATAACAGAATTTTAGCCGCCATAAAACATTTTCCGGGCCACGGTGATACCAGCACAGATTCTCACCTGGATCTGCCCGTGGTAGCTCATCATATCGACCGCCTGAACGCGGTGGAACTGGCGCCCTTCAAAACGCTTATGGATAAAGGAATTGGCGGGGTAATGGTCGCCCATCTCTATGTTCCTGCTTTGGAAAAGGAAAAGGGAATTCCAGCTTCAATTTCCAAAAATATCATAACCGGCCTTCTGAAAGAAAAATTTGGGTATAAAGGACTGATCATTACTGATGCGCTCAATATGGGTGCCGTTGCAAAACGCTATAAACCCGGCGAATTGGATGCACTTGCATTTAAAGCCGGAAACGACATTATGCTGTTTTCAGAAGGGGTAAAGGAAGGCAAAAGACTCATTCAGCTTGCGATTGACAAAAAGGAAATCACCCAGAACCGTATTGAAGAAAGCGTGAAGAAAATCCTGCTGACAAAATATTTTCTGGGACTCGATAAGTACGAACCCAGAAACCCGGAAAACATTAACTACCATTTGAACAATGAATCTCATACAAAACTGGTTCAAAATCTTTACACCAACGCTTTAACGCTGCTAAAAGACAATAAAAAACTTCTTCCCTTAAATTGCAGTGAAGTTTACTATTATGTTCCCCTTGAAGAAGCTCCCTATCAAACTTTTGCGGATCAGCTAAATTTAAAAACTACTGTAATCGTAAAGAAAAGTTCAGAGATAGCTTCAATTCCGAAACATTCAAAAGTGATTATCGGCTTCCACAAAGACAATTCTACCGCTTATAAACCGTATAAAATTTCGGACGAAAGCAAAAAAATCCTTGGGGAATTAAGCAAAAACCATCAGGTAATTCTCAATGTTTTCGGATCGGCTTATGCTTTAAAAGATATTGATATTTCAAATGTATCCACTGTTTTGGTATCCTACGAAAATAATGATGACTCTATGACTGCCACGGCAAAAGCGCTCTCAGGAAAAAGTAAAATTACAGGACGTTTACCCGTATCAGTAAACGAAATTTTAAAAGCCGGAATGGGAACAGACCTTCATATGACTGCAGAAAACAAAACATCAAAAAAAGCAACAAAATAAAAGTAATTGAGTAATTCAATTTAAAAACAAAACACCTATGAAAATCGGAATTCTCTGTTACCCAACCTACGGCGGAAGCGGCATTGTTGCTACAGAACTGGGCATGTCGCTCGCAAACAAAGGCTATGAAGTACACTTCATAAGTTCAAACCTTCCGGCTCGGCTGGATATTACCAACCCCAATATTTTTTTCCATAAAGTAAACGTTCAAACTTATCCGCTCTTTCAGTACCAGCCGTACGACATTGCGCTATCATCGATGATTTACCGCGTAGTAAATCTTTATAAACTCGATCTTTTGCATGCACATTACGCCATTCCGTATGCTTATGCGGCCTTTACCGCAAAACAAATGCTTAAAGAAGAAGGCAAAGATATTCCTTTGGTTACCACACTTCACGGTACAGACATCACGTTGGTGGGTCAGCATCCAAGCTACAAACACGCAGTAGAATTCTCTATAAATCAATCAGATACCATCACATCGGTTTCTGAAAGTTTAAAAAAAGACACACTGCAGATTTTTAACATCAAGAAAGAAATTAAAGTCATCACCAATTTTATCGATAACACAGAATTTGATGAATTTAATGCGTGCAGCAGAAAGCAGTTTGCCACAGATGATGAAAAAATCCTGATTCACGTTTCTAACCTTCGGCCTGTAAAAAGGATTATTGATGTTTTAGAAATCTTTAAAGATGTTGAAAAACACGTTAAATCAAAACTTATCATTATTGGCGAAGGCCCTGATATGGAAAAAGTAAACGAATTTCTGGAGAAAAACCCGAATCTTATCAATAAAATAAGGCTTTTAGGAAAGGTAAACGATCTTTACAGGATCCTGCAGCTGTCCGATGTATTTTTACTGCCATCCGAACAGGAAAGTTTCGGACTTGCTGCCCTGGAAGCAATGGCAGCGCAAACGCCCGTTATCAGCTCGAATGCAGGCGGAATTCCGGAAGTAAATATTCAGGGCGAAACAGGTTATTTGGCAGAAATAGGCAATGTGAAAGCCATGAGCAACTACGCCATCAAACTGTTGAGCAACGATGAGCTGCTTCTGGAAATGAAAAGTAATGCAAAAAAACAGGCCATTAGATTTGATCTAAAGAACATCCTTCCGCTTTATGAACAGATGTACGATGAAACACTAAAGAATTTTAAAAGTGATATGCCAATTAAATAGCTAAATCATGTAAAAACCAACCGGGATGAACGAAAAGCTCCTTCAATATCTTTGGAATTTCAAGATTTTCAAAAGTTTTGATTTTAAAGATGTGGAAGGACATCCTTTGGAAATCCTCGATTTCGGAAAATGGAATTTTGACTCCGGACCCGATTTCCTTTTGGGAAAAATAAGATTCAGAGATTTACTCTTAGCCGGAAATATTGAACTTCATGTAAAATCTTCCGATTACATTTTTCATCAGCATTCCGGAAATCCCGAGTTCGAAAATTTAATTTTACATGCCGTTTTTTATCACGATGTGGAGGTTGAGGAACTTCAGAACAGGAACATTCCCACGCTGGAATTAAAAAATTATATCGACGAAACAGTACTCTGGAAATACGAATCCTTACTCAAACAAAATCAGTTTATCGCCTGCGAAAATTTATTTTCACCCACTTTTATACCTTTTAATTTTACCGAAGAAATCCTCATTAAAAAACTCGATGAAAAATCGATCGTCATTGAAGAAGCACTACGGCTGAACAAAAATAACTATGAAGCTGTACTTTTTCACCAACTTGCTTATGCGTTCGGTTTAAAAATAAATGCTGAAAACTTTAAACAGCTTGCCGAAAGCCTCGACTTTTCTGTGGTGAATAAAATCCGCCAAAATCAAACCCAGCTCGAAGCTTTGTTTTTCGGAGTCTGCGGCTGGCTCGCAAAACCGGAAGATGAACAGATGAAAATTTGGAAAAGAGAATTTGATTTTCTTACCGTTAAATATCAACTCCCAACACTGAAAATTACTCCGAAATTCTCCAAACTTCGGCCGCCCAACTTCCCCACCGTGAGGCTCTCACAACTTGCATCGCTTTATTATTTGAACCAAAATCTGTTTTCGAAGCTTGTTCTGGTAAAAAACATTAATGATATTAAAAGCATTTTCAACAGTGTAAAAGCAAGTGAATATTGGGACAACCGTTTTAATTTCGGTAAAATTTCTCCTATTGTAGGCGAAAAATTTCTGACGGAAGAATTTATGAATCTTATTCTGATCAATACTGTTTTACCTTTTAAATATACTTATCACAAAAATGCCGATGAGCATATCAGTGATGAAATTCTGGATTTTTACCGCACAATGAATCCCGAAAAAAACACCACCACCGAAAATTGGAAATCACTGAATGTAAAAATGAACAATGCGCTGGAAAGCCAGGCCTTTATTTATCATTACAAAAATTTCTGTGAAAAAAAGAATTGCTTAAACTGCAGCATAGGATATCAGCTTCTCGGCGTCAAAAACCCGTGAATCTCTGATATAATTCATTGTAAATTCATATGCTTTTGCCGTAAATAGTGCTAAATTTGAATAAAAATCAGCAAAATGTTCGATTGGTTAAAAGCACTTCTTCTTCCTGCCGAAAATCCTACGGTTACACAATCCATCGTTGTAATTATGTTGGCGGTGGGATCCGGAATTTTCTTCGGAAGGTTAAAAATGGGCAAAATTACTTTTGGTGTTTCGGCCGTAATGTTTACAGGATTACTTTTGGGCCATTTCGGTTACCGAATTGACGAAGGAATCCTGAATTTCATCCGCGATTTCGGTTTGATTCTTTTTGTTTACGGAATCGGTTTGCAGGTAGGGCCTTCATTTTTTTCTTCGTTCAGGAATGAAGGTTTGAAGTTCAATATACTCGCAGTCTCCACGGTCCTTTTCGGTGGGCTGATTACGGTTGTTCTCTTTAAAACTACAGGCCTTAAGATGGAAGATTTGGTAGGAATTATGAGTGGTTCGGTAACCAATACGCCTGGTCTTGGAGCCGCGAAAAACACCATTGAAGAAATAAAAAACTCTTTCCCCGACCGGGTTTTCAACGATCCTACCATCGGATATGCGATTACTTATCCGCTGGGAGTTTTCGGAATTATCGGGACCATCATTGTATCCAAATTTTTGCTCAAGATTGATCCTGAAATCGAAATGCGGAAATTCCGGATGTCGAAAATCAACAGCGAGCTGCCTTTAATCCACAAAAAAATGCGGGTTACCAATTCTCTATATTTTGGGAAAACCCTGCATGACACGATTAAAAGTTTTGGACGCAATATTGTAATTTCGCGGCTTAAACACAGCGGTAGTGAAGTGGTACAGTCGCCAACATTAGACGTGCATTTAAGAGAACGGGATGTGCTGATGGTGGTAGGTTTAGAAAAAGATGTGGACGATTTTGTTGCAATGTTGGGAAGACCCTCCAGTGATTTATTTATTGAATCTGATTCTGAAATTCATAATAAAAATATTTTCGTTACCAAACCTTCAGTCATTCATAAAAAACTTTCAGAACTCGATCTTTACAACACGTATGATCTGAAGGTTACCCGTGTTTTCCGCGCGGGGCGGGAAATTCTTCCACGACCTTCTCTGGAACTCTTTTATGGTGATAAGTTGAGAGTCATTGGGTCTAAAGAAGCCATTGAAGAAGTAGAAAAGATCATAGGAAATTCAGAAAAAAAACTTCTGGAACCCGATTTCCTTTCCCTCTTCGGAGGTTTGCTTTTGGGAGTAATCCTTGGATCAATTCCTATTGTAATCCCAAGTCTTCCGGTTCCCATAAAACTGGGTTTTGCTGCCGGGCCGCTTATTGTAGCGCTTTTAATTTCAAGATACGGAGGGATTTCTTTCATCCATTCCTACATCAATAACGGTGCAATTTATTTTATGAAGGATCTGGGAATCTGTCTGTTTTTTGCAGCGGTGGGAATCCATGCCGGCGACGGTTTCTACGATAATTTTGTGAAATATAATGGCTGGAGTTGGCTGTTGTTCGGTTCAGCAATTACCTTTATTCCTTTAATCACAATGGTAATTGTGGGAAGATTTTTTATGAAAATTAATTTCCTACAGCTTGCCGGAATTATGAGCGGAAGCTATACCGATCCTGCCGCATTGTCATTCAGCACGAATTATTTGGATTCTGATGTTCCTATTCAAAGTTATGCGCAGGTTTATCCGCTGGTGACGATTTTCAGGATTTTCGTGGCGAGTCTTTTAATTTTGATATTCAGTTAATAAAAAAGAGCAACTTAACAGTTGCTCTTTTTTATTGATTAAGAAAATTATTTCTTGTCATCGGGTGTGGAATCCGGGAAACGCTGCTGCGTAAATTCTCTTGAAATTGCTGCTTTCTCGAATTTTAATTTTCCTGAAAGGGTTTCAATTACCACGCCATCATCCTGAATCTGTGCAATTCTGCCGTGCATTCCTGAAGTGGTTACTACTCTGCTTCCAACTTTCAGGGTTTCTTGGAAATTCTTTTCCTGTTTGGCCTTTTTCATTTGTGGACGAATCATCAGAAAATAAAATCCAACGAACATTAAGCCCATCATAATCATTGTAGGCATCATCGAACCTTCAGGTGAAGCCGCCTGTAAAAATATTGCTATCATATAAATTTAAATTAAATAATTAGGGCTGAATATCTGCCGTAAAACTCAGTACGATAGGCGCTTTTTCTACATTGGCATATACTTCTGCCTGTTTGCTTACCAGTCCGTCGAAACTTGCAGAATCAAATTTCAAAGTAATTTTACCTTTTTGTCCCGGAAGAATCGGTTCTTTTGTATAATCAGGAACGGTACAGCCGCAAGCGGGTTTAACTTCAGAAATTACCAGTGGATTTGTTCCGGTGTTGGTTACTTCATATACATGCTCTACTTTATCACCTTTTTTAATTTTACCGAAAGAAAAATTAGATTCTGATAAGGCTACAGTAGTGGCTGGTCCTGCCGCTGCTGCTACAGCTACTGCTTCAGGCGCTGATGCTGATGCCTCAGGTGCAGCCGTTGCTTCTACATTTTCTTCAACTATAAGTTGATCGGCGGTTTGGTCTTTTTTGCAGCTTACTAATGTCATTGCCGCTACCAGGGGTAATAATTTTACTAAATTCTTCATAAATATTTTATTAATTTCTATTAAAATCTTTGGTGTATTTATCTAAAATTCCATTAATGAAAATGTTGGAACGGTCCGTGGAAAAAACTTTTGAAATCTCGATATATTCATTAATAATCACCCTGCCCGGCGTTAACGGGAAATAATCGAGTTCGCAGATTGCAGTTACCAGAATAATTTTATCGATAAGCGAGATTCTTTCGATATCCCAGTTTTCGAGTCGGCCTTCCAGTTTATTCTCTGTTTCTTCCCAATGATTAAGGGTTTGCTTTAAAAGTTTGCGGGCAAATTCGCGGTCATCTTCATCTTTAATCATTTTGATTAAGGTGTGGCTCGGCTCATTTTCCTTAAAAAACCCGATGGTTTTCTGAATCATTGAATTTGAAATGTGAAAATCATCAGCCCAACTCAGTTCCAATCCCTCTACATGGTCATGAAAATCTTCATTCTCTGCAATATATCTTAAAAATAACTTGCCGATGAATTTCTGGTCTTCTTCAAAAGAATATCCTTCTTCTTTCATAAAATCCTGGTAACGTTTTCCGGAAGTCATTCGCTGGAAGGTTTTTACCAAAAGTTCATCGTGCAGTTCCCATTTCAGTTCCTGATGTTTCGAAGTGAAAGAAAGCCTTTCGGTGTTTTCTTCCAACATATTTAGCACCCTATTGTTGATGAATTTCTGATTGGGATTAAGGTTGTCTTCAGTCTTTATATACTTGTTTTTACCAATCTCAATCTGCTTTTCGGCGAGTGCTTTCAAGGCTACCAAAAAATTGAGCTGATAAATATAAAGATGATAGATTTTTTCGATCTGCGAAAACATGTTTTTCTCTAAAACATCTGCCTTCACAGGGTTTTGGTAATAAGAATATACCGCTTCTACGACTTTTTCACGAATTTGTCTTCTTCCTAACATTTCAAAGAGCTTTTTATGCGTGCAAAGATAACATTTTTTTGCAAACTCCTGTTTCTGTTTGTGTTTTCGGTTTCAATAAAAAACCTTCAATCCGTTTTCAATTTCTTACTTTTGCATCAGGAAAATTTTCCGGCAGAACCCTCATTGCCAAAACCCAATCTATGAACGCACTGAAAACCCTGAATCCATATTTCTGGAAACACCGCATCCTGCTGTTTTGGGGATTCCTGTTTATTATCGCCAGTAATTTCTTCAGCATTTATAAAGTACAGTTTGTCGGGAAATCTGTAGACCAGATTGCGCAGACTACCAACCTTGGATTTAACCGCCAGGTTTTGATTTATGTTGGAATTATCGTGGTATCATCTATACTTACAGGATTCTTCACTTTTATGATGAGGCAAACCATTATTGTAGCTTCAAGAAAAATTGAATATGAACTTAAAAATAAAATTTACAACCATTACCAGGAACTTTCTTTAACGGATTTCAAAAAAACCACAACGGGCGACCTAATGAACAGGCTGAGTGAAGACGTTGTGGCGGTAAGAATGTATCTCGGACCCGGAGTGATGTACATCGTGAACCTCCTGATCCTCCTCATCATTACCAGCATCTACATGCTGAAAACAGATGTTTCCATGACGGTTTGGTCGCTGATTCCGCTACCGATTCTATCCTACGTAATTTATAAAGTAAGTTCCATCATCAACAAAAAATCGAAAATAATGCAGAAAAGCCAGTCTGCAATTTCAACTTTTGTTCAGGATAGTTTTTCCGGAATACGCGTAGTGAAATTCTTTGCGCGGGAAAAGTATATTGAAAAAAATTACGGCATAAAAGTTAAAGATTATCAGGACAAAGCTCTGGATCTGGCAAAAACGGAAGCTTATTTCTTTACGATTATTCTTTTCGTGATCGGTTTGCTGAATGTAGTCATTCTTTTGATTGGCGGACAAAAGTACATGAACAACGAGCTTTCTGTAGGTAAAATCGCAGATTTTTTTATGTATATCAATATTCTTATCTGGCCTTTTTCTATGGTAGGCTGGGTAACTTCTGTAAATCAGCGGGCAGATGCATCGATGGCGAGGATTAATGAGTTTCTCGACATGAAAAGCGACATCATCAATACCAACCATGATAATTATCCCATTAAAGGCGATATTGAATTCAGAAATGTTTCTTACGTTTATCCGAATACGGGAATTAAAGCTTTAGACAATCTAAGTTTTACCATCGAAGCCGGAAAATCACTTGCCATTATGGGAAAAACCGGCAGCGGTAAATCTACCGTCGCCCTTTTGCTTTGCCGATTGATAGATCCTACAGAAGGTGAAATATTAATTGACGGAAAAAACCTGAAAGAGCACAATCTCGAAAATTACCGCAGATATATCGGCTATATTCCTCAGGAAAGCTTCCTGTTTTCGGATACTATCGAACACAATATTGGTTTCGCAATCGATAATCCTACTTTAAAAAAGGTTGAAGAATATGCGAAAAAGGCTGATGTTCACAAAAATATTGTAGAATTTAAAGACCAGTACAAAACCATGGTAGGCGAGCGCGGCGTGATGCTTTCTGGCGGTCAAAAACAGCGGATCTGTATTGCAAGGGCTTTAATTAAAGAACCTAAAATCCTGATTTTCGATGATTCACTATCGGCGTTGGATACCGAAACCGAAGAAAATATCCTTCAGAATATTGAAAACGAAATCCAAAAAAGCAGTTCGATCATTATTACCCACCGCGAAAGCAGTGCAAAACGCGCAGATAAAATCCTGAATCTCACCAAAGTAGAAAACTCCGCTTCGGCATAAAATGCGGATTTGTCACCAATAAGTCATTTTCGTTAACAAAAAACAAATAATTATTTTGCAATTAAAAGAAATCTTTTATATTTGTTACACAAGATTTCAAAAAATAGCTACAAATGAGTGATTACAAGGAACGCCACGAAAATGAAATTTTCACAAAGGTGTTGAAAGCTGGCAGAAGAACATATTTCTTTGATGTGCGCGAGACTAAAGCGGGAGATTATTATCTTACGATTACCGAAAGCAAGAAAAATTTTGGTGAAAACGGAGAAGCTACCTTCGAAAAACATAAAATCTATCTTTACAAAGAAGATTTCAAGAGTTTTGAAGACATGTTTAAGGAATCTACAGATTTTATCATCAGCCAAAAAGGTGAAGACGTAATTTCGGAAAGACATGACAAGGATTTTAAAAGTAGGTCATTTACAATAGAATCGGACGACGAGGTTTAATAAATACAGGTATTCAATTATGGATGCCTTTTTTTATTTATTTTGTTTGGCATTAGTTTTACCGCTGAAATTCTGGTAATCACCAAATCCTTTTGGATAGGAAATAAAAAAAACGCACTGAAAATCAATGCGTTTTAAAGTGGGTGAATGATGGGTCTCGAACCCACGACCTCCGGAACCACAATCCGGCGCTCTAACCAACTGAGCTACAATCACCGTTTGAGGTTGCAAATATAAAGCTTTTCGAGAAATTACAAAATTATTCCGTCAAAATTTTTGAAAGCAAGTAACTTTTCTGTCGTAAAACCTTCCGCGAACTCAACGCCAGAGAGTCTTCCCAGGTCCTGTGCTCTGTAGGTGAGGCTTTCCAGAAAGTCTTTTGTAGCTATCGGCGTCATCGGTTCACTAGAATTTGGATCATAAAACTGGGTTTTATAAGCCAGACACGCTTCGATTTTCTTTTCCATAAAATTTGAAATATCAATTACAAAATCCGGCGTAATATGTTTCCACTGAATATAATGGAATACCTGTTTCGGGCGCCATTGCTTTTGAGTCTCTCCATCAAGTTCAGTTTCGATCTTCACTAAACCAGAAAGAAAACACGCATCAGAAACCAGTTTCGCAGCTTTTGCATGGTCCGGATGCCGATCGTCTACCGCATTGGCAAGCACGATTTCGGGTTGGTATTTACGGATCATTTTCACGATCTGTACTTGATATTCTTCTGAATTGAGGATAAAACCATCCTTCATTTTTAGATTTTCACGGGCAGAAATACCCAAAATTTCCGAGGCCGAAGCGGCTTCCTGTGCTCTTGTTACATTCGTGCCGCGGGTCCCCAGTTCGCCTTGGGTTAAATCAACAATAGCTACCTTTTTTCCTTCCGAAATCAGTTTTGCCAAAGTTCCGCCACAACCCAGTTCTACATCGTCTGGATGGGCGCCTATTGCAAGAATATCTACTTTCATTTTGATTATTTTTTTTAATATTTCAGAACTGCCTCCTGATATTGATAAATCGTTGTAAGAAACTGCGCGTAAGACTGCTCGAGTCTCGTAATATCACCCGACTTCAAATTAATGCCCGCAGTTCCATAAGGATTTGAATTTACTGAAAAAACAGAAAACTGAAAAAACTGCACCGGCTGATTTTCCTGTGCGCCAAGCTTAACCGAAGAGCCTAAAAGCTTTCTGGTAGAAACGGTGTAAATTTCACCAGGAGTGAGCTGAATCTTTGTGTAAGTTCTCGGCTCAAAACTGAGCTTATCGTTATTTATGGCGATGGTCTGCTTTTTATACGGCGACGCGATGAGATAAATGATATTGTCTTCTCTTGGAAACTGTTCGGGCGACACATAATAAAGATTAAGCCTGTAATGGGCCGAGTCAAATTTCTGTATTCCCCCTTCGACAGACTCGAAAGGTAGATAAGAAAATGCGTTGGCACCAATTTCCTTGGCTTTTTTATAAACCATCCCGAATACTTTCACATCATCATCAGAAAAGCCCTGTACTTCGATTTCCCCAAGATATTCGGCGTTCAACGTTTCGGGGTTTACTTTATAGAGAAATTTATCCGCGTTGGAATGCGTCTTCTCCACTTTGTTGAGGATTACATTTTGAGCCATGAAAAAATGACCCACCAAAATCATATATAAAACGAATGTTTTTCTCATTTCTGTAAAGTTTCAATACAATCTTGCAGGGAATTCTCCCAATGGTTCAACTGAATGTTATAGATGTTTTCAATTTTATCCAAAGACATTGTGCTTCGTTTCGGGCGTTTCGCCGGTGTGGGAAAATCTTCTGTTGTAATGGCATTAAGTTTAATGTTGGAACCTGAAAATTCTGCAATCTTCTGGGCGAATTCAAACCACGTTGTTTCAGGATAATTCGAAAAATGGAAAATCCCGTAGGTTTTCGGTTCGGCTTCGATGATTTTCATGATGGCTTCTGCCAAATCATTAGCATTGGTTGGCTGGCCAAACTGGTCGGCAACGATTCCTAATTCGTCTTTCTGAGAAAAAAGATTCAACATCGTTTTCACAAAATTTTTGTTGAATTCTGAATACAGCCACGAGGTGCGGATTACAATTGTTTTAGGGTTAAGGTCCGTCGCCAGTTCTTCTCCTTTCAGTTTTGATGCACCGTAAACTCCCTGTGGATTGGTAAAACTGTCTTCAGAATAAGAGATATTGGTTTCGCCATCGAAAACATAATCCGTAGAAACATGAATCAAGACACAATTACATTCTTCACAGGCCTCTGCAAGATTTGCTACGCCTTCAGCATTTACAGCAAAGGCTTTTTCCGGTTCATTCTCTGCCAAATCTACTGCGGTATATGCCGATGCATTAATGCAGAAATGAGGTTTAAAATCGTAAAAAACATCAGAAACACTGTCCCGGTCGGTAATATTGAGGGTTTGAGAATCTGTAAAGTTAAATTCGTATTGGTTTTCGAAATCGGGAGCAATTTTCCGGATACAGTTTCCCAATTGTCCGTTTCCTCCAACGATCAGTATTCTTTTTGTCATTTTGCTGCGGATTTATTGAGTTTTCTAAAATAGGACACTCTGCTCTGGAAATCTTTCTCTTCTAAATTTACCAAAAATTTACGGAAGAGGTCCTTTGTTTCTTCCGGCTGCGATTCGGAGCGGCGGGTTTTCATATTGAAATAAATTACCGTAAGCCACAACACGCTGTGAATGGTGTTCCCGTCTTCGCTTTTCATCAGGATTTCAACTTTCGAAAGGCGGTCTCCCAGTTCGATTGTTTTACTGGAAATCTGCACTTTGGCGTTGTAACGAACTTCTTTAAGGTAGGCAATCTCGTTCTGCACCGTAATCCATGTGCAGCCTGTTTGCCGGGTATAGCCTTCGTAGGTAAATCCGTAACCGCTTTCAACATGATCTTCTCTGGCGTTGAGCATGTATTCGAGGTATTTTACATTATTGAGGTGACCAATCGGATCGCAGTCACTGAAGCGGACTTTCTCTACCGATGAAATTTCTTTTTCCATTTTACAAAATTAAAAAAACCATCCTGAATTCTCGGGATGGTTTAGGTTTTAGAAAGGTTTTATTAAAGACCTAATTCTTTTTTCACTAACGGAGTTGCATCCGGACCACCTTTGTAGATTAAAGCTGTAGAATCGATGATGAAATCGAAACCGTTCGCTTTTGCTACCTTAGCTACTGCATTGTTCAGTTTGTCGATGATTGGTTTTACCGCAGCATCTCTTCTCTGAGCTAAATCGTTTTGTGCAGTTTGTTGAAGCTGCTGAAGGTTTTGTTGTTTTTTCTGTAATTCTCCTTCTTTAGCAGTTCTCTGAGCTTCGGTCAATTTTGCACCATCAGCTTGGTATTGTTGTACTTCTTTTTGAAAAGCTTCTGCCTGTTTCTGCAGTTCATCACCTTTAGTTTTGCTGAAAGTATCTAAATCTGTGGTCATTTTCTTAGTTTCTGGCATTGCTGCTAATACAGCTTCGTAATCCATAGATGCAACTTTCTGAGCGTTAACTGCTCCTGCTGTTACCAACATCATTACTGCTGCAAATAATACACTTAATTTTTTCATAATTGGGGTTGAATAATTTATTGTTGTTTAAATTTATTTTTTTCTTCGCGACTGCGTGTTTGAATTGGAATCGGTTTTATCCTGCATCAGTCTTAATTTTTCCTGTTTGGCATCTTCTTCAGAGATTCCTCTCCTATTTGGGGTTGAAGTATTTTTATTTCCTGAATTTTTCAGTAACAAATCTAATACTTTATCTGTATAATCGTACCGCTTTTCGAGGAAAATTACACTGATGTTATTGCTTTTATCAAGAACTATGCCCAAACTGTTTTTCTCTGATACAGTACGGATTGCGTTCCATATCTGATCCTGAAAAGGTTTTGTGAGATTTGATCTTGCATTGTTAATTTCGCCCAGCGTACCGAAACGGTTATTGATCATGCTTTTAATCTTCTTATCAAGATCATCAACTTCTTTTTGGCGCTGTTTCAGCTGCTCACCTACCAAAAGTACCCGTTCGTTCTCCAGCAGTAATTTCTTTTTATCAAAATCAGACTGAAGGTTCTGTATTTCAGTCTGCCAGCTTGCGATCTGCTCATTCAGCCTGTCCTGTGCTTCTTTGTACTGAGGCATTTTGCTGAGGATATAGTCGGTATCAACAACTCCAATTTTCTGGGCATTTAAAGCACCTGAAAAAATGAAGAGCAGAAACGAAATTAATTTGATGTGTTTCATTTTAATTGTCTTTATAATGATTGGTTCATCAGGAAGTGTGTTTTCCATCCTGCTGGTTCTGTACCTATTAGGGTCTTATCGAAGCCATAAGCAAAATCAAATCCGATAAGTCCAAATGCTCCCATATATACTCTTACTCCAACTCCGGCAGAACGTTTCAGCTGGAAAGGGTTATAAGTTCCGAACGAGTTCCAGGCATTACCACCTTCAAGGAAACTCAGCGCATAAATTTTTGCGGTTTGATTCATTGAAATCGGATATCTGAGTTCGAGCGCAAATCTGTTGTAAACTGTTGCTCCTCCGTAAGGGGTTACATCTTCTAATGTTCCGCCTGTAGAAGAGGCATTTTCATAACCACGTAAGGGCACAAGTTCGCGGCCATCATACCTTCCTCCGAACAAACCAGTTCCCCCAACATAGAATCTTTCGAATGGCGGCGCACCCAGTTCTTTGTTATAACCATTCAGGAAGCCCATTTCTGCAGTGCTTCTAAGAACGAGTTTTCCGACTACGGTATTATAAACATCGGCTTTCATTTTTACTTTATAGAATTCGAGCCATTTGTATTTTTCTACATTACTCATGGTCGCATAATTCTTATCGCTGAAGAGCGAGTAAGGCGGCGTAAACTTAACCGATGCCTCCAGGTTGGAGCCCTGAGTTGGGAAAATCGGATCTAATCCTGCAGACATTCTGCTTAAGCCAACATTAAAACTGAAGTTTTTGGCAGAACCATTATACTCAGTTTCGTTACCAAACTGGAACGGATAATTGCTGAAATCGTAGCTCTGGTATTGGATTCCGGTATAAAGTGAGAAATAATCATCCGGCCATCTCAGGAGTCTGTTTAATCCAGCACTTGCAGAGAAAATATTGAGTTTCTGGGTTTCTCCAAACTGATCAGAATATCTTACCAAAGACTGGTTTACACTTACAGAAAGTGCCGTAGGTCTGGTTCCGAACAGCCATGGCTCTGTGAAAGAAATTCCGTAATTCTGGAAGTACTGCCCGGCCTGTGCCTGGATCGAAAGCGTTTGCCCGTCACCCTGTGGAACCGGTTTGAAATCTTTAAATTTCAGGAAATTTCTCAAAGAGAAGTTATTGAACGTAAGTCCTAAAGTCCCGATGAACGAGCCACCACCGTAACCGGCCTGCAGCTGAACCTGAGACGAACCTTTTTCAACAAGCGTCCAGTGAATATCTACGGTATTATCCTGTTGATTCGGAACAATGTTTTGCCCAACCTGCTGAGGATCGAAAAACTGCATCCCCGCTAAATCGAAATAAGTTCTTTTAATATCGCTTTTTGCAAATAAACTTCCCGGTTTTGTTCTTAGTGAACGCAGAATTACGTGGTCATGAGTCGTGGTATTGCCACTCCAGGTTACGCGGTTCCAGGTTGCTTTTTCACCTTCGTTGATCCGGATTTCCAGATTAATGGAGTCGCCTGCCACCGATTTCTCGATGGGCGTAACGTTAGAGAAAAGGTAACCGTTGTTCATATAAATCGACTTGATGTCGGAATCATCTTCTTTTCCGCCATCTTCGCCCACTTTTTTGTTGAAACCCACAGCGTCGTAGATGTCGCCGGTTTTATATCCCAGAACCTTCTGTAGATAATCGGTTGAAAATGCGGTATTCCCAAGGAAATTGATATCGCCGATGTAATATTTTTTCCCTTCGTTCAGTTTTACGTTGATTTCGAAATCGTTTTTAGGATTTCTCCATACTGAATCTGAGACAATTTTTGCATCGCGGAAACCAAGGGAACGGTAATAATTAATAAGGTTTTCTTTATCAGCTTCGTATTTTTCTTCGATGAATTTTGAAGGTTTTAAAATCCCCTGAATACCGAATCTTTTCTGCTTGGTGTCTTTGAAACCTTTTTTACGCAGCTTATTGTCGGATACATTTTCGTTTCCTTCAAATTCGATGTGGCTTATTTTCACTTTTTTACCGCGTTCAACATTAATCGTCCAGTCCACCAATTCGGGATCCTGTGCGTTTACCTTGTCTTCGATGGTTACTCGGGCGTCTGCATAGCCTTTTTTAATATATTCCTGAGGAATATTTGTTTTAAGGGTCGAAACTAAATTCTGGGTGATTTTGGTTCCGGGTTTCAGGTTATTGTCTTTTGCGAGTTTTTCACTTTTCGATTTACCGATTCCTTTTCCTGTAAATTTCACTTCTCCCAAATCCTTAAGATCCTGAAGGTTGAAACGGAGGACAATCTGATCACCGTCAATACTTTGAATATAGACCTCAACTTCTGAGAAAGATTGGGTTTCCCAAAGTTTTTTGATGGCATTACTGATTTTCTGCCCAGGAATTTCCACGCTTTCATTCTTATTAAGACCGGTAAATCTTAAAATCTGTGCGGGGGTATATTTTTTTACGCCATCTACCACAATGTCTTTTAGGATGTAGGTTCCTGTTTCGTTCTGTGCATACACCGGGTTATTGTCCTGCGGCGTCTGCTCGGGAGTTATCTGACCATAGAAATGTGCCGAAGCCACAAACATGATGATGGGTAAGAATTTAAACTTCATTTTTTATCTTGCTAACTTTTCTTTTATATATTTTCGTTGAGCTGTTCGCTTGTTTTTCCGAATCTTCTCTCTTTGTTCTGGTAATTGTAAATGCATTTAAAGAAATCTTCTTTCCCGAAATCCGGCCACAGAATATCCAGAAACTGCAGTTCGGCATAGGCAATCTGCCAAAGCAAAAAATTACTTATCCGTACCTCGCCACTAGTTCTGATTAATAAATCAACAGGGGGGAAATCTTTGGTATATAAATGATCTTCAAATACTTTTTCGTTGATTTCTTCTTCTGTAAGTTCACCACTTTTTACCTTGCTGCTGATTTTTTTAACAGCACTTAAAATCTCATGCTGCGAACCGTAACTTAAAGCCAGAATTAAATTTCCTTTTGTATTGTTTTTTGTAATATCAACCAAATGCTGCATGTGTTCGCGTACCTCTGCGGGCAGTTTTTCAGTATCGCCAATAATATGCATCCGTAGTCCTTTACTGAAAATTTCTTCGGCTTCTAAAATAATTGTTTCAGAAATCAAACTCATCAGGGTATCGACCTCATCCTCCGGACGGTTCCAGTTTTCTGATGAAAAAGTATAAAGGGTAAGGTAAGGAATATGAATTTCGTTGCAGGCGTTTACTGCTTCCCGCACGGCTTTAATGGCATGTTTATGACCAAAAGTTCTCTTTTCTCCACGGGATTTTGCCCATCTCCCATTGCCATCCATAATAATGGCGACATGCTGGGGAAGCTGATCCTGATTTATTTTATCTTTAAACGACTGCATTATTTTACTCTCCACAATAACAAGGGGGTCTGCCAAACGAATAGGTAAGTCCTACAGATATGGTATTTACCCAGTCTTTTGAATTGATATTTCCAATTTCACGGTTCTTCAGAAATTCTGCCGCTCTTTCTTCGGCTATCTGAAGATAAGGACTTTCTTGCAACAGGGATTTTGTAGATCCTGGCGCCAGAATATCTTTATTATAGGTAACCCTGAGGTCTTTATCATCAACCACACTATAATCGATTGAATCTGAGAACGTTGGCCTGAACATGAACTCTCCGAAAAGCGCCCAGTTATAATTAAACTTATATTTCAGTCCTACGCCGAACGGGATTGCCATGGTGAGGCTATTACCGGATTGATAGGTAGGATTAGTTTCGAAATCTGTACTGCTGGTAGGTGCTATTGCATTTCCGCCTGCATCACGTCTGAAATCATTTACAAGAGAAACCCTGGTAGAATTCGCTAACATCCCCCCGATTCCGCCGAAGATGTAAGGACTCGCAAGGCTTTTCTGCTCGTCGTTTACCGGGAAAAAATTATATTCAAAGATTAAATCAGCTTCCATAATGGAGTTGGTGCCCCACAGATTTCTGTTTCTTCGATACTGCTCTTTTGCCACGGCATCTATAAATTGAATATGGCTGTACCCAATGTTTAATCTTACCGTTTGGTAAGGGTTAAAATTCATGCGGTACAATATTCCGCCATAGAAAGGAATCCCATAATCACCAATATCGCTAAGTACAGGTTTCTGCAGTATATAATTGGTTTTACCAATATCTCCAACCAAGTTACTCATACCTAACTGCACCCCTATTTCGTGTCGTTGCCCTTTATAGAACCCCGACATTAATATAATCGCAAAAAAGGAATAAATCAGTTTGTTGTGCATGAATAGCCGGTCATCAATTTTCATAAATAATTTTGCAAATATAAAACAATTTTACATTAAGGAAATTCTTAATTTTTAGTTAAATAACCTCAAAAAAGCATAATTTATAGGAGTAAAACGACAATTAAAAGGTTTTATGATTTCTTTACCTTAATTCTCACTACTGCAGAGATTGAGGGGCTAACTTCTACCGAACAGTTTTCTCATTTGATTTCTTACTTTAATGAGCGTAGGTTCCTGATAGTTTTTGTCTTCATCGAAGTAACCATAACCATAACCGTAGCCATATCCGTAACCATATCCATAACCCTGCTGGTGCTGGTAATCATTATAAACCAATCCTAAATTCTGCACTTCCTGATTCTGGTATTTCTCGGTGATCATCTTAAGCATATACTTTTCGGTATACTCGTGCCGCACAACATAAATGCTGGCGTCAGCGTATTTCATCAGTTCAAAAGGGTCTGCAACCAAGCCAACTGGCGGCGAATCGATGACGATATAATCATAAATTTCTTTCAGATCCTGAATGAATTCTACATTCCGTTCACTCATCAGTAACTCCGACGGATTCGGCGGAATAGGTCCTGAAGTTGCCACATGAAGGTTGGGTATTTTTGTTTGGTTGATGATTTTATCCATTTCTACCTCACCGGTAAGATAGTTTGAGATGCCGTATTTGTTATCGATTTTAAAATCACCGAAAATCTTTGGCTTTCTTAAATCCATCCCCAATAGAATGGTTTTCTTCCCGCTTAAACCTAAAACAGAGGCAATGTTGATTGAAATATAGGTTTTGCCCTCGCCACCTACCGAAGAAGTAAGCAAAATAACCTTTGATTTATTGTCTTCCTTGTGCAAAAACCTAAGGTTCGCCCTTATTCCCCGGAAAGCTTCAGATATTGATGAACGCGGCTGCTCCAGCACCGTAAGATTATTATCGTGGGTATTTTTACCGATAACTCCCAGAAGCGGAATTCGGGTTGCCTGGAGCAATTCCTTAATGTTTCTTACTCTGTTATCCAGCGCTTCAGAAATGCCAATAATCAGTAAAGGCAACAGAAGCAGGCCTCCAATGATGGAATATTTTGTTCTTTGCACGTCGGGAGCAATGGGACCCTGCCCAAGATTTTTTGCAGGATCGATTACGGTGATGTCCGATTTATTGGTAGCAACCCTAATCTGTGTTTCGTTCTGTTTAGCAAGCAAAGTGTTATAGGTGGCTTCGATCATGTTATAACCGCGCTCTGCATCAAGATATTTTCTTTCTTTTTCGGGATAAGCTACTAAGTCCACACTTTCGTCCGCTATTTGGCGGTCGATTTTAGCAATCTCGTTAAGATAAGTATTGTAATAATTTCTAATCGAACCGGTTGAATTTCCTCTTGCCTCATTAATCAATCTGTTGATTTCCCGCATAGGCTCAGAATTCGGTGTATAAATGAGCGCAAGTTCGCGTCTTTTCAAATATAAAGCCTTTAATTCTGAAACCGTTGCGCTAAAAACTCCATCTTCAATTCCGGCGGCATTCATGTTGATCATACGGTCCAGATTCTGCGATGCAAGCGTATTCCGAATATTATTTAAGGAATTAATTCGTGTGAGCAATTCGGCTTTTTTACTTTCTAGATCTTTAATCCGTTCAAGTGCTTTCTCATCGCGGTCTTTGATATCATATAAACCTTCGCTTACCTTCATATGATTCAGCACCTGCGCACTGGAATCTAACTTTTTACGTATTTTCGAGAGATTATCAAAAAGGTAACTTTCGGTATTTTTATCTACCGTATTTCTGTCAATCAGTCTTTTTCTCTGAAGTTCATCCACCGACGTATTCAGGAAATTTACGGTTCCGTTCAGATTGTATCCGCTTTTGGAAATAATCATAATGGTATTGATCTCCTTATCGAAATCAACTCCAATGGTCGAAACCAAATCATTAACGGTCTGGTTGACTGTTGAAAGTGTAAGCAGAATATTTTCAAGCTTAATAGGTGTTGGCTGCGGATTTTTAACAAGTTTGAATTTCAGATTGGGTGAAACATACCATTCATTTACAGCAATTATTTTGTTTGCCGGCCTTGGGTATGGTGATACGGTGTTGAAACTTTCCGTAACATACGAATAAAGCGAAGTGGATTCGCCTTCTTCGGGTAAAATTACCTCATATCGGTCGCCACCTTTCGGTATCAGCGTTATGGTATAATTCACCTGCTGGTTATGGTTTTTATCAACTTCCAGAAAAACCGGCGAATCATATTTATCAAGATAAGTCTGCTTTATTAATCCTTTGGTGGAATAATTAATGAAAAGATCGAGTTGCTTTACCAGATATTCGTTGTGGGAACGGGAAAGAAGCATCTTTTTAAGATAAATCCCATCCTGGTTTCCGTTTTGTCCCCAAATAAAGTTAATCGACTGATTAGGAGTAAAATAACTGGCGGTATTATTTGAAATACTGAGTGACAGATTTGAAGCATAAATGCGCTGTGCGTAATATTTGCTGTACACCCAAGAAATGGCGTAACCCAAGGCTGCCATCAGTGCAAACCAATACCAGTTTCTTATTAATCTTCGGATAAAATGCTCTACATCGAAAAAGGCGAAAGAGCCAACTTTTTCGGTTTGTGAAGATGTAGATTTACCTGTGTTTTCTTTGCCGGGAATCATTAGAGTCGTGTTAAGATTAAGTAAATCGACAATGCTGTAGTTAGCACCGAAACTCCGGTAGTTAGCGTCTGAATAGGATCTTTACCTAAACCGTTAAGATTTTTGGATCGGGTGGTGAGGAAGATTTCGTCGCCGTTTTGTACCCAGTAATATGGAGAATTCATTACATCTTCTCGGGTAAGATCTATTCTTGCGATTTTGATTCCTTCGGGTAGCTTTCTGTGGATCTTAATATTGGTGCGGTCTACAGTTCTGTTGAGCCCACCATTGATTGAAAGTGCTTCGGTTATGGTTAAGGTATTTTTATGTACTTTTTTTTCACCGCTGATTTCGATAGTTTCTACATCGCCTAAAATATAGTAGGTGATCCCATCGGTATTTAGTCGGACTTCTGATTTGCCGTCAACAAAATTTTCGTTTACGCGGTTCTGTATTTCCTGGGTGATGTCTTCTATCGTTCGGCCTTCCGCTTTTACAAAACCAATTCCCATAATATTGATGTCTCCTTTAGAATCTACTTTTAAACCGTTAAAGTAAAAATTTGAGTTTCCGCCCTGGCCTATACCTGCTCCCATGCCAATGGGTGAAGATCCTGAAACTGCATTTGTAGCCGCTGGTGGAGGGGCATTTAATGTTGAATAAAACTGTGCAGCATCACCTTTTGGGGTGGTAACAATGTTAAGGTTCAGCATATCATTTTTGGTGACGCGGTAGACCGGAATATTATAGGGAACCAAACCTTCTTCGTTGATGACCAGGCTTTCGTTTGGCTGCATATAGCGCACATCTTTGGTCGAGATGCAGGATGAGAGCAAAAAGGTAAAAAGTAGAAAAAGACCGGCTTTATGGGGTTTCATCATTTTCAAATGTAGTTTTTACAAAAATAACAATATTTATACAGGTTTTCTTAATAATAAGATAAGTTTCGGAAGATATGCGCCTATAAAGCCTAAGATTACAATAATAAGCAGCAATACATTCACATTAATATGGCGGTAGAAATAGGCCACGCTCACAATAAAAAGATAATACATCAGGATATAAGCGGTAGATCTTCTGTGAGTTAATCCCAATTTCAGCAACGAATGGTGTATATGGTTTTTATCTGCTACCAATGGCGATTTCCCATTGCATATTCTTATCATAAAAACATTTAAGGTATCAATAATTGGGAGAATAAGGATCGCCATAGCGATGGCCGGGGCCGACTGAAGATAATATCTTGGAATTTCCGGAAGCTTTTTGTCAATAAAAATATCAATAAAACAAATGGCGGTAAATGCCAGGAGAAAACCCAAAATCATTGAGCCGGTATCTCCCATGAAAATCTTATTGTTTCTGTAATTTGAAAGATTGAAGTATAAAAACCCGATTACAGAACCGATAATAACCCCCGAAAGCACAACCAAAGGATAATTGTATTCGCCAAGCCGGTAATAACTGATACCGAACATTGCGCTGCAAAGAATTGAATAACCACCAGCCAGCCCATCTATTCCATCTATTAAATTGAAGGCATTTATCAGGACAATAAAAGTGAAAATACTCATTGCGACGCTGAAAAAATAATTCAGTTCATAGATTCCGAAAAGTCCGAAAAAGCTTCTGATCCGAACATCAGAACCTATCACCATTAGCGAGGTCACAACAATCTGCGCGAAGAGTTTTTTGTAAGCCCGCATCACCACAATATCGTCCATCACTCCGATATAGAGCAAGATAACCAACGAAGCAAACAGGAATTTGTACAATTCGAACAACTCAAAAGCGAAAATCGATGCACACACCGCAAGCGAGTAAAACATTGAGATCCCGCCAAGATTTGGGATTTTTCTCAGATGCGAACTTCGTGCACCCGGCTCATCCATTAAATTTTTCCGTCTCGAAATCTTTACCACCGTGGGAATGGTATAAAAAGTAAGGAGAAATGAACAAAGCATTCCCAATCCTAATTTTACATAGAATTGCGGTATTCCGAACTGAGCGAGTAAATCTTTAATTATATCCATGCGTTATTACCAAAGTGCGTTTTGATATCTTTCGGTTGTAAATCCGCCGCGATGCGCATTGCCGCTGCCAAAATAAAAAAACATCGCTACAAAATACATCATAAATCCCAAATAAAGCATCTGCCTCTCTCTCCCTTTCACCGCGTACACTAAGTTACTCAGGCAAAACATCGTAACAAAAAACATATACGCACCCGGAAGCCGTACGGCAAAGATTTCATTAGACCTGAAGAAATAAAACAGCGCCATCCCAAACACTGCAAGATTCCGCATGTATTCGTACCACCAAACCTCCTCGCAACCTTTCTTATCGTACCTAATTAAAATTGCAATAAAAATAATCTTTACCAGGTCATTCAATCCTGTTTCTACCTCAGTGCCGTAATAGCGGTCGTCCATATAACCGGTGTAAGCTCCTGAAATATCCTGTGGCGCAATAGAGCCGAAGAAATCGCTTCCCAAACGATACAGTTCAAAGGGTGAAGACAGCAGCGCAATAACCAAAACCCAGAAAATACGGGTACTGTTCATCGGGATTTTTACAATCCAGTACGCGGGCAAAAACACAATGGCCGTTTTATGAAAACCCAGAGCAATGTAAATACAAAGCAGAAACATAAATAAATTACGCTCCTTAATGAACTTAAAAGAAGCAACGCACACCGCAATTCCCAAGCCCTGGCGCATCTGCCCAGAATCCTCAAAGAACATAATCGGCATGAAATAAAAAAGCATTGCGATCGTAGGAAATGCCACATTTTTGTAAATAGCCGTAAATTTCAGCGAAACTGCAATTACCGCCATAATTAAAGTGACGATGTAAAACGGAAGACCAAAATCGAAAACAAGTTTGTTGATAAGTACAAAAATCCATTCGATTTCTTCGGAATTTGGCCGGAAAAGCGCTTTATCCAACACATCTCCATAGGTTGTGTAGATTGCAAAGCCAGAAAAAAGCATTTTGTACACCGGGTAATCGGCGCCTACATTGATCCGGAAACCTATCGCAATAATGATAAGAATTGCAGTAACCAACACAAAAATGCTCTGTTTTTTCTCTAACCTGAATATTTCCCAGTAACTCGCAAAAGCAAGAAAAAGGAAAATCAGGATAAAAACAGGATGGAGTATGGGCATAAAGGACTTGTGTTTTATACCAATTTCTGCAGCAGTTTCTCCTGCCCCATGAAATACAGCAAATAATAAATTTTTTTCTTCAGAGGCAAATATAGCAGATAATTTCTTCCAAACCGCTGATACGAAAAGATTTCGAAGGTTGAAATGTTATTTTTTCGAATGAAAATCTTCAATTCCTGAGACATTTTCCGATAAGTTTCTCCATCTTTAACAAAAGCAAGATAAGCGAGATAAGTATAAATCCCTTCAAGAATTTTAAAGTTCTTTAGCTCCTTTTCATGCTGAGAATACCGCGAATTTGCAAAAGCTGCAGCCACATCGTCAACCGCCCGAAGAATGTCAAGCCCTTTTTCAGTATGGGTTTTGGTAATAGAATCTTCGCGCTCAAGATATTGATAATGATAATTCTGTGTTTGCGCGATCACCTTACAATGGAGTAAAAGTTGCGGAATGAGCTGAATATCTTCGAAATGTATATTCTTCTTAAATCTTTTATCAGCAAATAATTCTTTCCGAAAGATTTTATTGCAGGCAAAATAAGATAGGTCTGCAAACACTGAAAAATGATTTTCCAGCACCATCATTTCGGGCATATTTGGAATTTGGGTAAGTTTCTGTTTTACAGTTCCGGCTTCATCTACTTTCTGCAGATTACAGATCACCATTTCGGCGCTGTGTTTTTTTGCAAGATGATACATTTCATCGAACATCTTTGCCGAAACCTCATCATCACTGTCAACAAAACCGATAAACTCCCCTTGCGCACGATCTAGACCAAAATTTCGGGCATCGCTTAATCCGCCGTTTTCTTTAATGAAAGATTTAATTTTTGAAGGAAATTTTTCTTTAAACTCATCAATAATCTGTTGTGAACCATCCTTACTTCCATCATTAATTACTAAAATTTCAATTTCCTGTAAAGTCTGATTAACCAAAGAATTCAAACATTTTCTAAGGTATCTTTCAACGTTATAAACAGGAACAATGACTGAAACTTTAATCATACAACTCTTCTATTTTCTCAGATGATACAGGTGATAATCCTGACCAATAGGCCTGATGCTGTAAATCCAGCGCAAAATTGCCGGGGCGTTCCGGTGAATTTCTGCAATTGGATAACTTTTTACAAACTGATAATGAGAGTCAAAATAAATATGGTCTGAAGCCGTCATTTTATAATAACTTTTTTCTTCGCCAGGTTTATAAATGATGGTCACAATAAAATCGGGACGAAACTCTTTAACTGAATTCATCCACCAGTGATTTTCGTCCTTCTGTATCTGAGCGGTAATTTTTTTATTGACCAAACCTACCTCATCGTACGTATAGAGATCGGTATAAAACGGAATTTTTCCGGCAGGTTCCAGAAGAATTGATTGGTCGATACTTGGGTTTTCGGTTTGAATATCCCTTGCAATCTGCATTCTCTGGGTGTCTTCCATATAGCCAATGGCCCAGGACTGCAGGATCTGGAAGCCATAAAGACCAAGACAGCATATAAAAACCGCAGGTACTAAAAACTTTCGCCTCACCGGAACATATAAAAGCACATAATATAACACGATGATAAACAGAAAAACCCTTGGCAACCAATAATACCAGTCGAAGTACGCGCGCATAAAAGCAAAAACCGTTATTTTCAGTAATGCAAACGCAAGCATCGCAAGCAAAATAACTTTAATGGAAAACTGGGTTTGGGTTTTATCCTTAATAATCTGTTTTACAGCGTAAGCAAGTGCAGCCAGAAAACCCATAAAGATTAAAAACGTAAACAGAGAATATTTTTTAATCAGTCCGCCGTAATACGCCCATTGGTAAAGCAAAAATTCTAAACTGTTATGTTGGGTTAAATTTTTATAGGCAATTTTTTTAGCACTAATGGTGTGATTAACAAACTCTCCGAAATAAATAACGTTGAAAGAAACCACACTCACAACACCAATAATACCACCTAAAATAAAAACCAGGTTAAGCTTTTTTCTAATGATTACATCTGCTACGAAGAAAACCCCGAGAAAGATCACCGTATCAATTCTTGTCCAGAGCAGCAACACCGGAAAAATAAGATATGCCCAGTTTTTTCCTTTCCGAATTCCAAAATAAATAAGTCCGCTGTAGAGAAAAAACAGGATTCCGTATTCCATACCCAGACACGAAGCCGTGAGTGCCGGCGGAACAATATTTAGAAGAATTACGAATAGCCCACGGTTTATAACATCCTTACGGAACAGCACTTTCCCAAGCCAAAAAGAACCGATCCCAAAAAGAATACAGTTGAAAATGAGTAGCGGATAGATAAAATAATCGCCGAAATTCAACTGAAAAAAAGCAGACACCAAAACATAAAGATGCGTGGTGGACGCCGAAAGCCTTTCTTCTCCGTTAAATCCTACAACTCCGTAATTTAGCAGGTTTTTTGCGACCCGCCAGGTAATAAACGAATCCTCCTGAATGTGCTTTGTAAAAAATACAGGTATTTTGATGAGCACCGTGAGCAGCACCAGCAAAAAAGGATTGGAGAAAATACGGGGTAAAGATTTACTCATAATCGTAATTAAGGTGATAACGGTTGTAGCGCGCATACATTTGGGTAATGTACGGGTTGTGTTTTTCCTCGATAAACCAAAAAATATGTAGCCGCTTATATCCCTGGGATTTCAGAAACTCCACAAGTTTAGGAGATTTTTCAGCCCAAAGTTCGATGACAAAAAGTGGTTTATGGGTTTTTACAAACTCTTGCATACCTTCTATAACCTGTTCTTCGTAACCCTCAACATCCACTTTTACAATACAGAAGTCGCTGATATCAAAATCTTTATAAAGATCATCAAACCGAAGAATCTGCACGGCATCTTTTCGGTCGCCGTTTTTTTCGCTTACTGAAGCTTCGCCAAGTTCAAGACGGTTAAAATAAATTGTGCGGTTCTCGGCTTTATTACCCAATCCCGCATTGAAAATGTGCACATTACCGTTTGTAGTATTCACTTTCAAATTATTTTCCAGGGCCTGAAAATTGGTTTTCAAAGGCTCGAAAGAAATCACCTGCCATCCCTGTTTTGCCATTAGTGTACTGAACCGGCCAATATGTGCGCCTACATCAATGAAAGTTCCTTTTTCACCATTCAGGAATTCCGTAAGAAATTGGGTAAGATCGGGTTCATAGCTTTCGAGTGTGGCCCAAAAATCAATCGTGTCGGGGCGCGTTTCTAAAGTTACATTCTGGTACTTGAACTGAGCTTTCGGAAATTTGATGAAAACAGGAAGATTCAGATTCTTGGAAATATAATGATTATAAAAAGCCGCCAGAAAAAGTCTGCGGCTTCTGCGGTCGCCCACAAACTGGTTTTTGATGCTTTTTACCGTTTTTTTTAAGTGTTCTCTTCTAGTCATATAATTTTTGTTACCTGAATCGCATTTTTAGAATTTCAAAAAACATCAGTTTTTCAGGAAACGGCTGTTTAATTGTCCGCGTTTTGCCTCCTCGTATTCCAGTCGCGAACAGGGAATAAGATTTTCGGGCTTCTCATCATCACCAAAATACCATAAGCCGGAAAAACTGTCGCGCTGAAAAGCATACTGATCATCATCAATCATTACCCAAAACGTTTCGTATTGCCTTTCTTTCGGGTGCGAATGCTGAATATTGATCCCTTCAATCAAATGCCAGATCATCTGTGCTAAAAGCTGATGATTTATAAAAGTTTCGGATTGGGCGTTGAAGTTGAAAATTCCTACCGATTTCAGATTTTCGCTTAACCCGATTTCTTTCATATAAGCACAAATCTCGCGTCTGTTCAATCCGTTCACCTGAGGATTTACCGAGAACCCATCGCTCATACTTTCCACCGCATCGCAGTTTACGGTTACCAAATCGGCGCGGCGGAAAAAAGGTTCGGTTTTTTCGGTTGAATTCATCATTTCAGCGAGGCGAACCACATCAAACTCAACTTCTTTCATCAGCTTTACCGAATCGGTTTCGTTAAGATGCTTCTGATAACCGAGATGATGATAATTTTTAATGGTGAAATTTTTTGAACTCAAAATTCTGGAAAGAAAATTCTTCTCCGTGATTTCTTCGCCTTCATTTGAGAGCGAGATAATATTCGAAATCTGAGTATAATTAAGGTTTTTCTGATGAAAATTAAGGGCAGAAAAAAGGGAAAATGCCAAATCGTTGCTGCCGCCAATAATCACCGGAACAGCATTTTTGTAATGACACATCGAAAGCAATTCCTGTAGAACATAATGAGTGTCCTGGTAAGTGCGCCCGGAAATTAAATCGCCTAAATCACAAACCGGAATTTCGAAATCGAGTTTCGAAAGTCGGTAAAGCTCCCGTCTCACCGTTTTGAAATCGAGAATTTCGGCTTCCCCATTCTTAATCCCGCGGTAATCTGAACAGAAAATGAGGACTATTCCGTTTTCCTGAATTTCCTGAGAAACAGCATGGCCAAGTTGCCATTTTTCGGTATTGATTTTTCTTGGCGGAATAATGATGTCTTCAATGTTCATTTGGAAAATATAGGTTTTAGGCTCAACAAAAGTAACAAAAAAAGCACAACCTCTGGATTGTGCTTTTGGTTATTCATGATCCAGTTACTGTTTTATCATTTTCTTACTGATTGCAGAACCGTCTTTCATGATAATTTTAATTACATAGATGCCATTCTGCATCTTTTGAGCAGATACTTTCTGGTCATTAATTTTTCCTTTCAGCATAAGCTTACCGCTGAAATCATAGATCTCAAAACTCACAGCGTCATCATTCTCAACATAAAATTCGTCTTTGAAAGGATTGGGATAAACCTTCAGCTCTTTGTTCTGAGGCTGCGAAATAATGGTTTGATTATTTTGAGTATTGAGGGTCTGGCTGTTTCGCTCCACCGCAACTCCCAGAAGTCTTTTATCATCTTTAGCACATCTCACACTCATGCCTGCCTGAGGGTAAACTCCGGTTCCAGACTGCATTTTATTACCTTCAAACTGCATTGCCAAAGCAAAACCTGTATTCATATCTGCCAATGCTGCTGTCCACACACCGGTTCTTTCTAGGGTCACCGAATTTCCTCCCAATTCCCCTCTTATGCCGTCTTTTGGGAAATTCCCGATATTGAACGAGGGGTTTTCGAATTTCCAGCCGTTATTACCAGTTGCAGTACCTTTATAGAAACTAGCTATATCATGCCACTGGTCCTGAATTACGCCCGGTTTGCCATAAGCATCTACATTATAGCTGTTATACCAGGGCGAATTGCCTTTGGAACCTGTGTAAAGATGAGTAAAAGAAACATCGGGAACACGCCATCCGTCCGGACATGGATCGAAAGGCGATTTCTTGTCGGCATGTCCCCAGCGGTCCTCGGCTTTGCCACGATCATTCGAAACCCAGTCTTTTACTTTGTTCAAATCATTTGCATAATGGTTTCCACCGTTGTATATCTCGCCACTTCCTCTGTGATAAAGAAATTTGAGAGGATTCTGTACAGAATATTTAATATTGTCTCTTACTTTATCTCCAATATTAGCGCTTGAAGAACCGTACACTTCGTAAGAATCTGTGTAATCGTACTGGTATTCTTTACCATTGAGTTCAGTATAATCAATAGGTTCGCCTTTTAGAGTTAAGTATGGCCAGAAGACTTGTAAACCTTTTACCTGAAGATATAAAGTCTCATTTCTCACCGTAGAAAAAGATGGGATAGGATCTTTTCTTCCCCACTGATAATGCAGCCCGTTTGCCATACCGGAATTGATGTCGCTACTTTCTGCACCCAGGTTTCTGTCCATAAAAACTGTTTTTAATGGCGGCAGTTTGCTTACGGTAGGATTCACAAAATTATAATTTACAGGGATGGTAGATTCTGTAATGTACGTCACCGCATTTACCGTGGGATCTTCTTTGGTTGCCCAGATATGCCAACTCCAAAGCGCTGGATTATCTTTATTATTATTGTGAAGGGAGACTACCGCATTTCCGGTTTCAGATGGATTAAGTTTAAGGACGATCATCGATAAGCGCGCATCCTTAGGATGCAACTCAAGTTCAATATCCTGAATTAACGCGGTATTGGTTGTCCACAGGATATTAGCAGTTAAATTGTCATAATCCGGCATTTCCTGATCAGATAGCACTTGATTGTACACAGCGAACGCTTTGCTTACAGGAATTTTTAATTCTTCCTGATTTACCACAACGTAAGAGTTGGGATTATTTAAACCTTCAGTAAAAATTTCTTTGGTATGTGTAAAATATTGTGTTGCAAAGTCACCAATTTTTGAAATGTTCGGATCTCTCATGCATTTTACCGGATTTCCTGATTTTGTAGGATTGGTTTCATTATTAAAAATTGCATGAAGCCCCACACTCGTGTTAGTCCTGAAAGGATCTGAAACCATTGAAAAAACCCTGGCACCATCGTACGCATAAGTTGCACTCCAGAGTGCGCCGTTTGCGCTTTCATCCTGAAAAGTAATTCCTACAGGAGCATTCGGTGCGGCAGCATTGGGGTAATAGACATAACCCCCAGAGACCGGCAGTATGCCTAAATTTCTTGCTCCGCCCTGTGCGTTGGTAAAATCCATTCCCAACCCTGGGTATACTTTAATGCCCTGCAGATTCGGATTTGCAGAATCAGGAAAAAGCTGGCGGTTTGCTACTACTGCATCATCGTTATTCCAGTCCCGTTTTCCAAAAAAAGCCAAATTATTGTTCTGGGTTTCCCTGCCGTAATACGAGGGAACCCGCCATCCGTTAGGACAAGGATCCAACTCAGATTTCAGTTCGTAGGAACGGCTTTCTTTCTTCAACGCTGCGTTGGAGCTGTTTCCGTTGCTGTTTCCGCCTTTGGCGTTATCCGACCATAAATCCCAGGTTACATAATTAGGACTTACACCTGGAACTTTGTATCTGCTACTCGAAAACCAGTTTCCGGTACCATCTGTATTTATAATATAGGTAATGGGATTGTTTACAGAATATTTAATATTTTTTTCAATTTCATTAAAAGGCCGTACCTGAACGGGAATGGTATTTACAGGATCGATCTGGCGATGTCTTAAAACCCCAACTTCGCCGGAGATTTCGTAGAAGTGGGCATCTTTGTACACCAACGGTGGAAACGGATCCTTTCGCCCCCACTCGTACATTAAACCCGAAGATTTCTGCCATTCATGATCAAGAAAACTTTTTGAAACCGCACCCAGATTCCTGTCCATATATTCAACATTAATCAGGTTGCCATCGATATCGGTCTCGGTTCCCTGGGAGTAGGTTACTCCGTTCTCAGGATTATCGGTGACCCAAATGTGCCAGCTCCAGTAAATGGTTCCGTCAACTTTAAAGGCTATTACTGCATTTCCCTTGCCTTTGCCTTTATTGATTCCGACTTTGATTTTAGAGTCTGCGGGAGTTGAGCCTGGTAGAATATTCACTTCAGTAACGAGCCCCGGAACATCTTCCCAATAAACAGATGCAGACTGAATGCCCGCGGGAATAGGTGTAGCCGTACCATTGGTTTTTAAATATTCGTATTTCGCCCACATTTCATACGCTTTTTTTACAGGAATTTCAATGCCACCGTAATTTTTAGAATGGGCTAATTCTAAATCGTAAATATAACTGTTGGGAGCTTTTGCATAATTCGCTGTTTGCGAATATGCTGCTGTTGCTATAAAGCAAGAAACTAACAGATGAAGTTTTTTCATTGATAAAAAAATATTACAAAGATTTACTTGTAAATTTTTTTAACATCGTTTGTGTGTTTTTCCTTAAATCATTTTGTATTTTTTTCCTAAATTCATCTGTGCGGAGGCAAATATATAAATATATCTGATATTTAAACTAAAATTTTTCATTTTTAACCACATGTGATTAAATATTTTTTTTAGCTACAAACCATTATGTCTTAGGTAAAAAACCTGCTGCAGACTGTTTGGTTACGATTATAAGCCGATGAAAATTTTTAACATCTGTAAAGAACACCGCATCATTCATTCAATCTCTTAATAAATTACGATCAATATCAGGAAAACTCTTTTCCTGTAATGGATTAAAAAAACCTGATAAATTTAATTATCAGGCCTTTTTTATCGTACTATCTAAATACTATTTCTTTTTCGCTACGGCTTTTTTTACTGCTGGCTTTTTTACAGCCGTTTTCTTCGCTGGAACTTTTTTAGGTTTTTCCTTGAAAGCGTTTTTATCCTGGGCGGTAATCCATTTTTTTACCTCATCCAAAGATACTGCTGCTAATTCCTCAGCGGTATATTTTTCATCTTTCTTGGTTTTCGGAATTTTAAACATATTTTTTCCGAATTTGATGAAAGGGCCCCATCTTCCGTTTTCGATGGAAATTTTTTCTTTTTCCCACTGCTGGATATATCGGTTGGCCTCTTTTTCAAGCTTGGTATCAATAAGTTCATTAATGTCGCTCTGAGAAAGATTTTCGAAGTCGTATCGTTTTGGTACATTAATGAAAAGCGACTGGTATTTAATAAAAGGCCCGAATCTGCCGGTTCCTTTTGTCACCGGTTCACCTTTATAAGTTGCGATGGGCGCATCTGCAACCTTTTTTTCTTTAATAATTTCTTCTGCGCGTTCCTGTGTAACCGAAAGCGGATCCTCACCGCGTGGGATACTGATGAAAGTTTCGCCCCATTTCACATACGGACCGAATCTTCCGACACCAACAGTTACTGTCTTATCTTCAAAATCCTTTAAATCAAAAGGAATTTTAAAAAGTTCCAATGCTTCTTCAAGCGTAATGGTTGCAATATTCTGGTTTGCCATTAAACTTGCGAAAATTGGTTTTTCTTCATCGTCCTGTTCGCCAATTTGCACCATCGGACCGAACCTTCCGATTCTGGTGATTACGTTTTTGCCGGTTTTCGGATCTACTCCTAAAATTCTTTCTCCATTCGCACGTTCTGCGTTTTCTTCTACATCTGCAATTTTCGGATGAAATTCTTTATAGAATCCCTGAAGAACCTCCTTCCACTTTTCTGATCCGTTTGCGATCTCATCAAAATCCTGCTCTACTTTTGCAGTAAAACCATAATCTAAGATTTCTGCAAAATTCTGGGTTAAAAAGTCGTTTACAACCTCGCCGATATCGGTAGGAACAAATTTATTTTTATCGCCGCCGAATTTTTCGGTAAGAATCTCTTTTTTGAGTTCGGTTTTTGTAAGAGACATCTTCATGATTTCTCTTTCCTGCGGAAGGATCTCTCTTTTATCAACGTATTCGCGATTCTGGATCGTCTGAATAGTTGGCGCATAAGTAGATGGTCTTCCGATACCGAGTTCTTCCAGCTTTTTCACCAAACCAGCCTCGGTGAATCTTGCTGCCGGTTTTGTGAATTTCTCGGTGGCTTCAATTTTTTTATAATCCAGAATTTCGCCTACCGAAACCTTTGGCAATAACTTTTCGTTGTTTTCCTCGTCATCTTCATCGGTTTTTGTAATGCCATAAACCTTCAAGAAACCATCGAAAACAACTACTTCGCCTTGTGCTTCAAAATGCTGAGGCAATGAAGGATTACCTATTTCGATTACTGTTTTCTCTATTTTGGCATTTGCCATTTGGCTTGCCAAAGTTCTTTTATAAATTAATTGGTATAATTTGTTAAGCTGCTCATCACCAATTCGTTTTAGAGAAAAATCGGTTGGGCGTATCGCTTCGTGCGCTTCCTGTGCGGAGGCCGATTTGGTGGTAAAATTTCTTGGATTTGAATATTGCTCACCGAATTCTGAAACAATCTGGGATTTTGCGCCGTTAATGGCTTCCTGAGAAAGATTTACGGAATCGGTTCTCATATAAGTAATATAACCTTCTTCATACAGCCTCTGCGCAACACGCATCGTTGTCGTAACGCCGTAACCAAGGCGGTTGCTCGCTTCCTGCTGCAGTGTTGAAGTTGTGAATGGTGCCGATGCCGAACGGGTTCCGGGCTTGGTTTCTACATTAATGACTTTGAATTCGGTATTTTGTGACTGCTTCAGAAACTCTTCAGCTTCGGTTTCCTTGGCAAAATCCTTTTTAAGTTTGGCCGCAATTTCCTGCTTGTTTTTGTTCAGGAAAAGTCCGTCAACTTTAAATGCTGATTTAGGTTTGAAATTTCTAATTTCCAGCTCTCTTTCAACAACCAAACGCACAGCTACCGACTGTACACGCCCTGCGGAAAGACCGGTTTTTACTTTCTTCCAGAGCACTGGTGACATTTCAAAACCAACTATTCTGTCTAAAACTCTTCGCGCTTGCTGCGCATTAACGAGATTCTGATCTATTTTGCGCGGGTTTTCAATAGCTTTCAGAATTGCGTTTTTGGTAATTTCGTGAAAAACGATTCTTTTTGTATGGTCTTCTTTTAATTTAAGTTCTTCTGCCAAATGCCAGGCAATAGCCTCACCCTCGCGGTCTTCATCGGAGGCCAGCCAAACTGTATCGGCTTTCTTAACTGCTGCTTTCAGTTCAGCGACAAGCTTCTTCTTATCGGGAGAAACTTCGTAATCGGGAGTGAAAGTTGCCAGATCGATCCCCATTCCCTTTTTGGGTAAATCACGGATGTGACCGAAACTCGATTTCACTTCGAAATCTTTGCCCAGATACTTCTGAATGGTTTTCGCTTTTGCCGGAGACTCTACAATAACTAAATTTTTAGACATCAAGAAAATTTTTGCAAAAGTAGAAGTTTTTTTTTAATGAAAATTTTAACGCTCATTTTTTAGCCCGCAAATTCAAAATGCTTTTCTTTAATAATAATCACTATACAATAATTTGCAACTATAAATAAGTACTTGTATGTATAAAAAACTGTACTTATTGTCCTCATTATTATTTAAATACCTATTTTTGAAAAAAATCATCCGCTCCATGTATGATTCCCTAACTTCCATTGTAGAGCGCGACGCCTACAACAGTATATTGTATGTGGTATTAGGTGGGATATTGCTGCTTTCTATATTTCATCTCGTCATGTTTTTTCAGAACAGGGATCGCGCCTACCTTTTATACAGCGCTTATACTTTTTTTTCCTTTGTTGCGTATTTGCCTATGGCAGAAAGCGGTTTCGCAAAATCGATTTCGGAAGTACTGAACCTAGACCAATTTACTAAAGATTTCTTTACCATTATTTTCAATTGTTTTTATTTTTTCTTTTTTACAGAATTTCTTAACATCAAGAAGATCAGTATAAAATGGTACCGCATCATTGTTCTGCCGGTTTTTGTGATAATTTTCATAGCGTTTCTTAGTCTTTTCCTACATTATTTCCTAGGTTATGATGCGTTTTTCAATTATTTTAAAATGGTTTTCATTTATTTAGTGACCATCCAAACGGTGATTTCTTTTTACATCCTTTCGAAGGTCGATAACGATTTGAAATATTATATCGTTTTTGGGGGTCTCATTTTATTTGCTTGTTCCGTAATAGGAGACAAAGCGGTGAGGCAGATTCCGGGGATTGACATTAGCAGAAAAATGGGCGATTTTATATTTTTCCTTGGACTTTTAATCGAAAATATGGCCTTCTCTTTCGCATTGGGACACAAACAAAGGATGAATTACCAGGACAAAGTAGCTTTTCAGCAGAATTTCATTGCGCAATTACAAAAAAATGAAATGCTAAAAGATGAAATAAACCGAGATAACGAAAAAAGACTCATCATCGAAAATGAAAAAATAAAGTATCTGCAGGAAATTTCAAACTTGAAACTGTCTGTACTTCAAAGCCAGATGAATCCTCATTTTATTTTCAATGCTTTAAATTCAATAAAATACTATATCCTAGAAAGCGACACGCAAAACGCGGTGGATTACCTGACCAAATTTTCAAAAATCATCAGAACCATTCTTTTAGCATCTAAAGAAAAGGAGTTTACCCTTTCTCAGGAGCTTCAAACATTACAGCTCTATGTGGATATCGAAAACTTGCGATTTCACAATCACATTCAGTTTTCCATCAACATCGCGCCCGAAATCGATGTGGACATTGTAAAATTGCCACCAATGGTTCTGCAACCTTTCATCGAAAATGCTATTATACACGGCGTGGCGACCGTGGATGACAAAAAGATTACGATTAATGTGTCGGTAAAAGATCAAGCTGTTGAAATCTCTATTACCGATAACGGAATTGGAAGAAAGGAGGCCGGAAAAAGAAAATCGGTCATTAAAAACAAAACCAAATCGCTCGGCACAGAAATAGCAGCAGAAATGCTTAAAAATTATTTTAACAACGAAGGATATAAGCTTCAATATATTGATTTGTACGAAAACGATATCCCAACTGGAACCAAAATAATAATTTCCATACCCAAGCCCCGATATTTACGAAATAAATACGCTTAAAATTAACTAAAATTTGCTATATTCGCAAACTTAATGAAACCAAGATCATTCTTATAGAACTGACTGAAAATGAATAAGTTTACCGAATATAAAAATCTAGACCTCACGGCGATTGCTAATGAGGTTTCAAAATTTTGGACTACGCACGAAACCTTTAAGAAATCAGTAGAAACCCGCGCCGGAAAACCGGAATATGTGTTCTACGAAGGACCACCTTCCGCAAACGGAATGCCGGGAATTCACCACGTGATGGCAAGAGCACTGAAAGATATTTTCTGCCGATACCAAACCCAAAACGGAAAACAAGTTTTTCGAAAAGCTGGTTGGGATACTCACGGTTTACCAATAGAATTGGGCGTTGAGAAAGAATTGGGCATCACCAAAGAAGACATCGGTAAGAAAATTTCGGTGGAAGATTATAACCAGGCTTGTAGAAACGCGGTGATGCGCTACACCGATGTTTGGAACGATTTGACTGAAAAAATCGGTTATTGGGTAGATCTCGAAGATCCTTATATTACCTACGAACCGAAATACATGGAAACCGTTTGGTGGCTTTTGAAGCAACTTTACGACAAAAAATTACTGTACAAAGGTTACACCATACAGCCATACTCACCTGCTGCAGGAACAGGTTTGAGCTCCCACGAACTCAACCAACCGGGAACCTATCGTGATGTAAGCGACACGACCGTTGTAGCGCAGTTTAAAGTTAAAAAACTATCAGATGCTTTAAACGAAAGGCTGAACGGCGCAAGCAAAACCATTAATTTAGATAATGAAACCTGCGGTGGTGTTAATCATTGGGCTGAATTTGACAAAGAAAATCAGTTGCCAATCCATATTTTAGCATGGACTACGACGCCATGGACTTTACCTTCCAACACCGCTTTAGCAGTTGGACGGGATATTGAATATGTTTTGGTGAAAACCTATAATCAATATACTTTCGAGCCCATTAACATCATTCTTGCAAAAGTTCTTTTGCAGAAGAATTTTGGAAAAAAATACGCAGTAGGAACCGATGAAGATTTCCAAAATTACACAGCAGAATCCAAAGTTATACCTTATCAAATCGTAGCGGAATTCACCGGTGAAGATGTTGCCGGAACCGAATATGAGCAGTTGATTCCATGGTTTTTGCCTGCAGAAAATCCTGAAAATGCTTTTAGAGTGATCATCGGAGATTTTGTAACCACCGAAGACGGAACCGGAATTGTACATATCGCGCCAACTTTTGGTGCAGACGATGCCCGTGTTGCAAAAGAAAACGGAATTTCGCCCATGCTTACCAAAGACGAAAACGAGAATCTAGTTCCTTTGGTGGATTTGCAAGGAAAATTTATTAAAGGTGGAAACACACCGGAATTATTTGCCGGAAAATATATTAAAAACGAATATTACGACGCAGGAACCGCCCCGGAAAAATCTTGGGATGTGGAACTTGCGATCCTTTTAAAAACGGAGAACAAGGCCTTTAAGGTTGAAAAATATGTTCACAGCTACCCGCACTGCTGGAGAACCGATAAACCAGTTTTGTATTATCCTTTGGATTCCTGGTTTGTGAAAATGACGGCCGTGAAAAACCGTTTGGTAGAACTCAACGAAACCATCAACTGGAAACCTAAATCTACCGGTGAAGGGCGTTTCGCTAACTGGCTTGAAAATGTAAACGACTGGAATCTTTCGCGGTCAAGATATTGGGGAATCCCATTGCCAATTTGGCGTAGCGAGGATTTGAAAGAAGAAATCATCATCGGATCGGTGGAAGAACTGATGAACGAAATGCAAAAATCTATCGCCGCAGGTTTCATGGAAAAGAATCCATTCGAAGGTTTTGAGACCGGTAACATGTCGGAGGAAAATTATGCGAAGATCGATTTGCATAAAAACATTGTGGATGAAATTATCTTGGTTTCAGATTCCGGAAAACCGATGAAACGCGAATCCGACTTGATCGATGTTTGGTTCGACTCCGGTTCGATGCCTTACGCACAACTGCATTATCCTTTTGAAAATAAAGAACTTATCGACAACAAAAAAGCATTTCCTGCCGATTTTATTGCGGAAGGAGTTGACCAAACAAGAGGTTGGTTCTACACCCTTCACGCGATTGGAACTTCTGTTTTCGATTCAGTTGCTTACAAAAATGTGATGTCGAATGGTTTGGTGTTGGACAAAAACGGACAGAAAATGTCTAAACGCCTTGGAAACGCGGTAGATCCTTTCGAAACGCTAAAAAAATACGGTCCCGATGCAACGCGTTGGTATATGATTTCGAATGCAAATCCTTGGGAAAATTTGAAATTTGATGTAGAAGGAATTGATGAAGTCCGCAGAAAATTCTTCGGAACCTTGTACAATACGTATTCGTTCTTCGCGCTGTATGCGAATGTGGACGGATTTAATTATTCCGAAAAAGATATTGAAAACCGTCCGGAAATCGACCGATGGATTCTTTCTGAACTCAATCTTTTGGTAAAAGAAGTTACCGAATTTTACAATGATTACGAACCAACGAAAGTTGCAAGAGCGATCAACAATTTCGTAAATGACAACTTAAGTAATTGGTATGTAAGACTTTGTAGAAGACGTTTCTGGAAAGGAGATTATACCGAAGACAAAATTTCGGCATACCAAACCTTGTACACTTGTCTGGAAACGATTGCTAAAATTTCGGCACCGATTGCTCCGTTTTTCATGGATCAACTCTTCCAGGATTTGAACAAAATTACCGGAAAGGATGAAGCTGAATCTGTGCACTTAACTAATTTTCCGGTCGCTGATGAAAATTTGATCGATCAGGATTTGGTGGAAAAAACGCATCTGGCGCAACAAATTACTTCCATGGTTTTCTCTTTAAGAAAGAAAGAAAATATCAAAGTCCGTCAACCTTTGCAAAAAGTGATGATTCCTGTTTTGGATTCGAAAACGGAAGCTCAGATTGTCGCAGTTTCGGAACTCATAAAACAAGAAGTAAATGTAAAAGAATTGGTTCTCATCAATTCTGATGAGGCTTCGCACTTGATTGTGAAACAGATTAAACCGAATTTCAAAACCTTAGGTTCGCGACTCGGAAAAGATATGAAAACCGTGGGAGCGGAAATTTCTAACTTAACCTCCGCAGAAATTGCTGATTTGGAAAAAGACGGAAAAATGACCATTCAAGGGTACGAAATTACCATAGATGATGTAGAAATCTTCACCAAAGATATTCCGGGATGGACCGTGGCCAACGAAGGAAAAATGACTGTGGCATTAGATTTGACAATAACGGATGACCTAAAAGCGGAAGGAATCGCGAGAGAATTTATCAATAGAGTTCAGAACATCAGAAAAGATAAAGATTTTGAGCTAACAGACAGAATTTCAATTGAATTAGAAGCGAACTCGCCTTTCGAAAAAGAACTTATTAACAATCGTGCATATATTTCGGAAGAAGTATTGTCAGATAAAATAGAAATTGTAAATTCACTTTCAAATTTTGATGAAATTGAAATTGACGACGTGAAATTTAAATTATTGGTAAACAAAGTTTGATGTTAACGGAAAATTAATGAAGAATCCGAAATTCTTCATCCTCCCAAAAAGCACAAACGATTTCAAAAAAGAAAACATGGCAGAAGAAAGACAACGTTACAGCGATAGTGATCTGAAAGAGTTTAAAGAACTTATTCAGCAAAAAATAGAAAAAGCAGAAAAGGATTTGATGCTGATTAGAGAAAGCTTCATCAACGACCAAAATAATGGAACTGATGATACTTCGCCTACCTTTAAAGCATTTGAAGAAGGTGCAGAAACCCTGAGTAAAGAGCAAAATGCGATTTTGGCAGGAAGACAGGAGAAATTTGTGCGCGATTTGAAAAATGCATTAATCCGCATCGAAAACAAAACTTACGGAATCTGCAGAGTTACGGGTAAATTAATCGGTAAAGACCGTTTGAGAGCCGTTCCGCATGCAACTTTAAGTATTGAGGCAAAAAATATGCAGCGCTAATTTACGCTCTTCAACTGTTTACCCATTAGGTTTATAATGCACAGCGAAATCTTGCGTTATAAACCTATTTGAATTTAAAATTTGCTGTCTTTTGGAAGTCCTGCTGATCATTTTGGCCGTTGGTGTAATTATTTATTTTTTCAGAAATTCTGTGAAAAAACCTTTCCTTGCGAAGGAAGAAAAATACCAGAGCATCGACGACAGATACAATGAGGAAAGAAGAAACCGCGAGCTTGAAATCGACAGTCTGTTAAGCAAAATGGGCAAAAACGGCATACAGGATCTTTCGGAAAAAGACCGAAAACGCCTGGAAGAACTTTCAAAAAAATAAATCTAAGAATGGAATCATTAATTGTACATCCAAAAAACCAGATGGAACTCAATGCACTGAAAAGTGTGATGAAAGATATGGGAATCCGATATGAAAAGTTTCACACCAGAAACGCAAAAACTTCCCCAAAATTTGAAACCAAATCCGCTCCGAAAAAAGACACCAAACCGGGCAATTTCAAAAATAAACCAAAGACCGATCTGTAATGAAGAAAATAGCATTAATTACCTTCATCATCCTTTTAATCGATCAGGTTTCTAAATTTTACATCAAAACCACCTTTCATCTTGGCGAGAGTGTTGATGTTTTTCCGGGATTCAAGCTCACTTTTGTAGAAAATCCGGGTATGGCGTACGGCTTTCATTTTGGCGGCCTACTGGGTAAATATGCTTTGGTAATCCTCCGCGTTTTCCTCATTGGTGGCATGGTTTATCTTTTCAGAAAATGGTTGAAAGAAGGCATCCACAGCAATTATCTCCTTGTTCCAATGGCCATGATTTTTGCCGGTGCGATTGGGAATTTAATTGACGGAATGTTCTACGGAATGATTTTCGACAGCGGCACAGTGTACGACGAAAGCGTGAACCACTGGATCGATTACGGCGGAATTTCGAAAGTGGTACCGTTTGGTGAAGGTTACTCGAATTTTATGAAAGGCTGTGTAGTCGATATGCTGCATTTCCCGCTCGTAGACTGGTGGGTACCGGAAAACTGGCCACTGATTGGCGGCAAGCATATTGAGTTTTTCAAATACATCTTTAATGTTGCAGATTCTGCAATTACCGTTGGTGGAATTTTACTGCTCATTTTCAGAAAGAAAGCATTTCCAGACGGAATGGATTTTTAAAAGTATTAAAGAAAAACTTCAGCAATTGTCTCAAGTTTTTTATTTCCCTATTTTTGCAAAACGCTTTTGATAAAGCAGTTTATCACTTATTTTTAACCAGAATTTTACAATATATGTCACGAATCCTCACCGGAATACAGGCTACAGGAACACCCCATTTGGGAAACCTTTTGGGCGCAATTATTCCTGCAATCGAATTGTCGAAAAAATCTGAAAACGAATCTTTTCTCTTCATCGCCAACATGCATTCTTTAACCCAGATAAAAAATGCTGCTGAACTGAAAAAAAATACCTATGAAATTGCTGCTGCCTGGCTCGCATGCGGTTTGGATACCGAAAAGACTTTTTTCTACAGACAAAGCGACATTCCGGAAGTATGTGAACTTTCCTGGTACCTTTCGTGCTTTTTCCCATATCAGAGACTTACTTTGGCGCATTCTTTCAAAGACAAAGCCGATCGTTTGGAAGATGTGAATGCCGGACTTTTTACCTATCCCGTTTTAATGGCTGCAGATATTCTGCTTTATGACGCACAAGTGGTTCCTGTCGGCAAAGACCAGCTTCAGCATCTTGAAATGGCGCGTGACATGGGCGCAAGATTCAATCATCAAATGGGCGAAGTTTTTGTGTTACCGAATGCGGAACTTCAGGAAGACACCAAATATGTTCCCGGAACCGACGGACAGAAGATGAGCAAATCCCGAGGAAACATCATCAATATTTTTCTTCCGGAAAAAGAACTGAAGAAACAGGTTATGGGAATTGAAACCGATTCTAAAACTCTGGAAGAACCAAAAGATCCTGAGACAGACAAGGTTTTTGCGATATATAAACTTATTGCAACAGCCGATGAAACTGCAGCTCTGGAGCAAAAATATCTTGCAGGTAATTTCGGTTACGGACATGCTAAAACAGAGCTTCTGAATCTTATTCTGACCAAATTTGCAAAAGAAAGAGAACTTTTCTCTTATTACATGAACAATTTGCAGGAACTCGACGAGAAACTTCAACAAGGCGCCGATAAAACCCGAAAAGTAGCTTCAGAAACGCTGAAAAGAGTGCGTGAAAGTTTAGGAATGTAAAGAAACTTCGCAATAAAAATATAAAAACCTTTCAGTGATGAAAGGTTTTTTTGTTAGAGCAAAGTCTTTATTTCCGACAGTTTTTTAATAACAGCAACGTCCGGCGCTTGATAATTATCGTTGAATACATCGAAGAAAATTACTTTTAGTCCGAAAGATTTACCGCCTTCAACATCGGCAATCCAGTCGTCGCCAATCATCATTGATTCTTCTTTTTCTGCACCGGCTTTGTTCAATGCACATTCGTAAATTTCTGGGTGTGGCTTTCTGATATTGATTTCGTCTGCACTGGTAATGGTTTTAAAATAATTCTTAATTCCGGAAAGTTCGCATTTGCGGTACGTTACCTCCATGAAACCATTGGAAAGTATGTGGAGTTTGTAATTTTTACCGGAAAGATATTCCAACAAATCGAATGCACCTTCCACCAGGTCGTTATAATTTAGAATTTCATCAAGAAAATTGTCTTCAAAAAGTTGAGCGAGCTCGAGATCATCAATTCCGAAAAACAGGAATGAATCATAAAATCGATGTTTTCTAAGGTAATCTTTATCAATTTCACCGTCTCGAATTTGCTCCCACAGTCGTTCATTAATGGTGAAATACTCTCGGTGGAAATCTTCAAAATTTAGGTTGTATTTTTCGCTTACTTTTTCTCTAATGAAAATATCTTTCAGGGTAAGATAAGCGTTGCGGCGGTGATCCCAAAGCGTATTATCGAGATCAAAAAAAATGTGCTGAATTTTCATACAGCACAAATTTAAGGATTAAGATTAGTTCTTGGAAACAATTTGGTTTTTAGTTTTGGATTTCAAAACTGCGATGCTTTTCGAATAACTTAAGAGAAAATCAATTGTTTGTTTCTTTGGTTTCAAAAGTTTTTCGTTTAAAGTGTCAATTTTTTTCATAGGCGAAAAAGTTGTTTCCCTAAAAACGAAAGTTTTTTTAAAATATTATTATCGGGTTAAAATAATATGATGTTGATCCATGATTTTTCTCAGGTTGATGAGCGCATAACGCACGCGGCCCAAAGTTGTATTGATGCTGGTCTCGGTTTGATCTGCAATTTCTTTAAAACTTAACCCATCGAAAAACCTCAGCTTGATAACTTCCTGCTGATTCTCTGGCAAAAACACCAGCATCCGCGTTAAATCGTGCTGAATTTGCTCGCTGATGAGTTTTTCTTCAATATTTTCTTCGTTACCGGAAATCAGATCAAAAATCGAAAATTCGTCGTTATCATAAGAAGTTTCTGAAACTTTAATATGTTTTGATTTCACACGGTAATGATCGATAATGAGGTTGTGGGCGATTCTTTTTGCCCAGAGAATGAATTTCCCTTCTTCGTTGTATCGCCCTTCTTTCAGCGTGACAATGATTTTCATAAAGGTATCCTGAAAGATATCGTTTGCCAGATCTTCATCCATCAATTTATAAAAAATGAAGGAAAAGAGATCTTTTTGATGCCGCTCTATAAGAATTGAAAGGGTTTTTTCGTTACCATTACGGTACTCGGAAATCAACCAGCTATCTGTATGTGTTTTCATAACCTACTTCTGTTTTGTAACCCGTACATCATCCCGATTATTGAATCAGGTTGTGTTTAACAGGCTTATTGTAAGAAGTAAAGTTTAATCGATAGCAATTGATTTATTTGGTGTGTAAAAATAATAAAAAAGTTAATACTCTGTTAAAAATTAAGGAGAATTTAAAGATAATTTATTTTTTTAACAGATCATTTAACATTACAAGCGGAAGATTGAGGGTAAAATTTATATTTAATCCTTTTAATTCTTTTCCGTTAATTCCCGAATTATCGATTGGGAATGCGTACCCTCCGGTTAAGTCGATGATTCCGAACAAGGTAGCTCCAATTTTAGGTGCGATATATTTTGTTGTAGCTTCTGCTCCTGCCAGAAAATAATAGGAATGATATAAATCGACATTTCTTTCAAAATTGATTAAAATATCACCCTGTATTTTCGGTAGTACAGCAAATTTACCATTAGCCGAACCGAGCAATGCGGCAGCGCCGACACGGTAAATCGTATCATCATTTTCTAAAAAAAGCAACCTCCCGCCCAGTTCTGCAAAACTCTGGTTCTGGTAAACATAGCCCACATGAATGAGTTTATGCATGGTAAACTGCGCCTTTGCAGATTGGTTTGCAAGCATTATCAGCAGCGCTGTAAATCCCAGAATTTTCTTCATTGTAAGATTTTAGATGGTGGTAAAGGTAAAAAAAAACTGCTTTATCCTTTCGAATAAAGCAGTTTAAAATATTTATCTCTGGAATTAAATGCCGAACTCTTTTTTAATTTCGTCTACTTTGTCTAACTTTTCCCAGGTGAAAAATTCCAGATTATCGATCGTTAATTCATTCTTTTTTCCTTTATTAAAAGTTTTGCTTCCAACATAAGCATCTCTTCCCATATGCCCGTAAGAAGCTGTTTCCTGATAAATTGGGTTTCTCAGTTTCAGATTCTGCTCAATGGCATAAGGTCTGAGATCGAAAATCTTCTGAACTTTTTCGGCAATTTCCCCATCGTGGAAGTTTACTTTTGAAGTTCCGTACGTATTGATATAAAGTCCACAAGGCTCTGCGACACCAATCGCATAAGAAACCTGAACAAGAACTTCGTCTGCAATACCTGCTGCTACAAGATTTTTTGCGATGTGTCTTACCGCATACGCAGCACTTCTGTCAACTTTAGAAGGATCTTTTCCGGAGAATGCACCACCACCGTGGGCACCTTTTCCACCGTAGGTATCAACGATAATTTTTCGTCCTGTTAATCCGGTATCTCCGTGAGGCCCGCCGATGACAAATTTACCGGTAGGGTTAATGTGATATTTGATTTTATCATTGAAAAGCGCCTGAATTTCTGGTTTTTGCGCAGATCTAACTTTCGGGATAAGAATTTCGATGATATCTTTTCGGATTTTAGCAAGCATTGCATCATCACTCCCGAACTCGTCGTGCTGCGTAGATAAAACGATAGAGTCGATTCGTACAGGTTTGTGATCATCAGAATATTCTATGGTTACCTGAGATTTGGCATCGGGACGCAGATATGGAATCGCGTCGCTTTCCCGCCGCAATTTTGATAGTTCACGTAGAATGGTGTGCGCTAAATCCAAAGCAAGCGGCATGTAGTTTTCAGTTTCGTTGGTAGCATACCCGAACATCATTCCCTGGTCTCCGGCTCCCTGTGCATCTGCTTTTGTCTCGAAATCTGCATTATCATGAGCACGCTCAACTCCCTGATTAATATCTGGCGACTGTTCGTGAATTGCAGAAATTACGCCACAGGAATCTCCGTTGAACATATATTCGCCTTTTGTATAACCAATTTCGTTAATTACTTTTCGGGCAATATCCTGCACATCAAGGTAAGCCTCAGACTTTACTTCACCGGCCAAAACGACCTGTCCGGTAGTTACCAAAGTTTCGCAGGCCACTTTTGAATTGGGGTCATACGCCAAAAAATTATCAATAAGAGCGTCGGAAATTTGGTCTGCAATTTTATCAGGATGGCCTTCTGAAACAGATTCGGATGTAAATAGATAGGACATATTTCTTTTGTTTTATTTAATTAAAATTTAAGAAAAAAGGTAGAATGATTACAAAAGAAACTAAAATAGAAATTCTGTTTTAGCATTTTTTATGGAGGTTGCAATCAGTTCAAATTTTTCCTCATGAAATTATCGTCTGCAAATTTAAAGATATTTGTTGAAACACAAAACTTATTCACCTAATTAAAATCATTGTGGTTTTATGCTTACATACTCCTCCGGATTTTTATTATAATTCAGTTTTTCAGCCAGGGAATTCTTAACCGAAAGCGCCATTTCGTCTAAAATTTTCTGCTTATACGTTGGCTTATAATAAATTAAACTGATTTCGCGATACGGAAACGGCTTTCTGAAGCGCGCAATTTTTTCTTTCTGTAAATCAGACAACTGCGGAATCGCAAGTTCGGGAAGAATAGTAATTCCCCCAACCTTATCCACCATCTGAATTAATGTGTTGATGTTTGAAGCAAGAAAATCGAGATTTTTAGGCTTTAAAGAGTTTTCTTTCAGAGGACAAATGTTTTCAAACTGTGTACGAAGACAGTTTCCTTCTTCCAGAAGCCAGACTTTATTGCTGTCGAGTTCTTCAGGAACAACAAAGGAATCATCTTTGGTTGTACTTTCCGAAGAGTAAATCATCAGTTCTTCATTAAAGAGAAAATGTTGGTAAAATTCGTTCGCAGTATCATACGGTGTGGAAATAATTCCTGCATCTAATTCGCCAGATTTTAGGGCTTTGATGATACTGTCCGTCGTCATTTCCTTTACATTAAGTTCTATTTTTGGATTTTCATGTAAAAAATCAAAAATCTCGCTTGGAAGTATATAACTGGAAACCGTTGGAATAATCCCCAGATTAAGCTTACCGGCCAAAACATTATTCAGTAGACTTGCCTTGTTGCGCAATTCATTTACCGCATCGATCACCCTTTTGGCTTCTTCAATAATTTGAACTCCAACATCAGTCGTGCGGATGGGATGCGTGGTTCGGTCGAAAATTTTTACATCCAACTCATCCTCAAATTTCTGAATCATGGCGCTAAGTGTGGGCTGCGTAATAAAACACGCCTGCGCCGCTTTACCAAAATGTTTGTATTTATCTACCGCGATAAGATATTCTAATTGCTGAATGTTCATTTGATTAAGTTTATCTATTACAAAGATACGTTGTTTTCTTCATTTTGCCCGAAATTAAAGCCTGCTAAAGCACTAAAATCCTTAAATTTGTTACTTTAAAAAGTTAATCATGGACTCAAAAAAACTTACTTCCGGCTCAGGAGCGCCCTACTTCGAACATCAGGATTCCCAGACTGTTGGCAGTAGAGGGCCCGTTTTACTGCAGGATTTTATGCTTCAGGAAAATTTAGCTCATTTCGTAAGAGAACGTATTCCTGAAAGAGTTGTTCATGCCAAAGGCAGCGGCGCTTACGGAAAGTTTACCGTAACACATGATATTTCGAAATACACAAAAGCAAAACTCTTCGCTAAAGTTGGAAACCAGTGCAGGATGTTTGCCAGATTCTCCACCGTAGGCGGTGAAAAAGGCAGCGCAGATACAGAACGGGACCCAAGAGGTTTTGCATTGAAATTTTATACTGAAGACGGAAACTGGGATTTAGTGGGCAATAACACGCCTGTTTTTTTCATTAAAGATGCCAAAAAATTTCCCGATTTTATTCATACCCAAAAGAGAGTTCCAAAAACAAATTTGAAGAGCGCTACCATGATGTGGGATTTTTGGAGTCTGAATCCAGAATCACTTCACCAGGTACTGATTTTAATGTCGGATCGCGGGACACCTTATGGCTACCGACATATGCATGGTTTCGGATCACACACTTTTTCAATGATTAATCTCGATAACGAAAGAGTTTGGGTGAAATTTCATTTTAAAACACAACAGGGTATTAAAAATTTCAGTCACGACGACGCGGTAAAAATGAAAGGCGAAAACCCTGATTTTGCGCAGGAAGATTTAGTCACGGCAATCGAAAACGGAAATTTCCCGAAATGGACACTTTATATTCAGGTAATGACTGAGGAACAGGCAAAAGAATTCCGCTGGAATCCGTTTGATGTTACAAAAGTTTGGCTGAAAAACGAATTCCCACTTATCGAAGTCGGTGAAATGGAACTGAACGAGATTCCTGCCAACTTCTTTGCCCATGTAGAACAGGCAACATTTTCGCCAAGCAATTTGATTAACGGAATCAGTTTTTCACCTGATAAAATGTTGCAGGGAAGAGTATTTTCTTATCCCGACGCGCACCGTTACCGTGTGGGCGTTAATGCAAATCAACTTGAGGTAAACCGGTGTCCGTTTGCGGTTAACAATTATCAGAGAGATGGTGCAATGGCAGATTCCAGCAGATATAATGATATGCCAAATTACTTCCCTAACAGTTTTGATGATATAAAGCCCGATCCGCAGTACAAAAATTTCGAGTACGATTTAGACAGCACCAACGTGGCACATTTCAACCGAAATGAAGACGACGACGACCATTACACCCAACCCGGCTTGCTTTACACCAAAGCAATGAATCAGGAAGACCGCGATCGTCTTATTTACAATATCATCAGTTCCATGCGAGGAATTTCGGGACCGAAGAGAGATGAAATCATTAACCGTCAGCTCTGCCATTTCTTCCGAGCAAACATTGAATTGGGGATGAAAATTGCGATGGGATTGCAGATCAATATCGATGCAAATATGATGAATCACTCGAAAACTGAGTTTTAATTTCCTCATTTAAAGCATCAAAGCTTGAACAGCTCGAAAAAAAGAACTAATTTGCGAAAAACCGAATAAAAGCAACATAAAGATGAATTTCGAAAATATTATCCTTGAAAATGAGGACAAAACCGCTCTCATCACAATCAACCGTCCGGAAAGCCTTAATGCACTGAATTATAAAACTATACAGGAATTAAGCAATGCTTTTGAAAACCTAAATAATGATTCTTCCGTTCGTGTTATAATTTTAACCGGAAGTGGCGAAAAATCTTTCGTTGCGGGTGCAGATATCAAAGAATTTGCAGACTTCGGAACAAATGAAGCAGAAAACTTAGCAAGAAACGGCCAGCAAACACTTTTCAACAAAATTGAAAATCTCGGTAAACCCGTAATTGCGGCTGTAAACGGATTTGCGCTGGGTGGCGGATTAGAACTTGCCATGGCCTGCCATATCCGTTACGCATCACAAAATGCTAAACTCGGACTTCCGGAAGTGACTTTAGGACTTATTCCAGGTTACGGAGGCACCCAAAGACTACCTCAACTGGTAGGAAAAGGCATTGCAAACGAACTTATTTTTTCCGCAAAAATGATAAGCGCAGAACGAGCGAAAGAAATTGGCCTGGTAAACGAAGTTTTTAGTTCTGAAGAAATTTTACCAAAAACAAAGGAACTTGCTTCATTAATTGCGAGAAATTCACCGATGGGAATCTCGAAAGCAATCGCAGCAGTAAACCTTGCCGGAACCAAAGAAGGTTTTGAAAGAGAGATAAAATCCTTCGGCGAACTCTTCGAAATGGAAGATAAAAAAGAAGGAGTTGCCGCATTTTTAGAAAAAAGAAAACCGGCTTTTTAAGGTAAACATTTAAATAAAATATTCTTTTTTTGGAATCTACTAAATTTGACAAAGCCTACCTGAAAATGGCGATGGAATGGGCAAAACTCTCCTACTGCAAAAGAAAACAGGTGGGCGCACTTATCGTAAAAGACCGGATGATTATTTCCGACGGTTATAACGGGACCCCATCAGGATTTGAAAACTGCTGCGAAGATGGTGCAGGAAAAACCCATTGGTACGTGCTTCATGCAGAAGCCAACGCTATTTTAAAATTAGCTGGTTCTACTCAGTCGGCAAAAGATGCCACCCTCTATCTTACTTTATCGCCTTGCAAAGAGTGCAGCAAACTGGTTGTACAGGCGGGGATAAAAAAAATAGTTTACATGGATGATTATTCAGATAATGCCGGGGTCGAGTTTCTTCGGAATCATGGAATAGAAATTCTCCAAATTTCGAAAGAAAACCTTTTATAAAAACACAAATACTATGACCTGGGATGAAAAAATTAAAGATTTCGAAAATTTTCTAAGATTCGAAAGGAACTTTTCCGACAATACACTCGATGCCTATCTCCGCGACGTGAGAAAGCTACGTGATTTTGCAGAATTTGACATGAATGATACCGGGCCGCTGGTTATAACTTACGAGAACATTCAGGAATTTCTCTATCACCTTTCCAAGAAAAAATTCAGCGAACGAACCCAAGCAAGATGGATCTCTTCCATAAAAGCTTTTTTTAAATATTTAGTTGAAGACGAAGCGCGTGAGGATAACCCGGCAACCCTTCTCGAAGGGCCAAAACTCGGACTTTATCTTCCGGATACTTTAAGTTTTGATGATGTAAACAGAATCATTAAGGCCATTAATATTTCCACTGATTTAGGGCGCAGAAACCACTGCATGATCGAAGTACTTTACGGATGCGGACTACGGGTTTCGGAACTTATTGATCTGAAGATGTCGAATATCAACTTCAAAGAATCGTACCTAAAAGTCGAGGGAAAAGGAGACAAAGCCCGTTTTGTACCTTTGGCAGCTTATACTGCAGAACTCATCAAACAATATATTAAGGAAATCCGTTCGAAATATAAAATCAACAAAAAATGTGAAGACATCCTCTTCCTCAACAGCCGCGGATCTTCTATGTCGAGGGTGATTGTATTTATCATCATTAAAGAATTAACTGAAAAAGCCGGCATCAACAAGAAAATTTCACCGCATACCTTCCGCCATTCCTTTGCAACACATCTGCTGCAAAACGGCGCGGATTTAAGATATATTCAGGAAATGCTGGGGCATTCGAGCATCACGACCACCGAAATTTATACCCACTTGAAAAACGAAGAACTTCGGGATGTCATTCTGAATTATCATCCGAGAAATAAAGAATAAATGGATTATCTTAAGTTTTGTCCGAAATGCGGCAATAAAAGCCTAAAATGGGACCAAGAGAAAAAATGGAACTGTAAAGTTTGCGATTATGTACTTTTTCACAATGTTGCAGGAGCGGTTGCTGTGGTGATTAAGTGTGGCGATGAAATTCTGCTGACGAGGCGTAATCAGGAACCTAAAAAAGGTAAACTCGATTTGGCCGGTGGTTTTGTAGATCCAAAAGAAAGTGCTGAAGAAACCTGTGCTCGGGAACTTTTCGAAGAAATGAAGATGAGGATTGATATTTCAAAACTGAAATATCTCACCAGCCTACCCAACATTTATGAGTACAAAAACATCATTTACAACACTTTAGATCTTTTTTACGAATACGAATCAGATGAAAAATTTGAAGTAAATCTGGAAATTTCTGAAATTTCTGAAACAATTTGGCTGAAAATTCAAGACATTAATCCAGATGATATTGCCTTCGATTCGCAACGCATCTTTCTGGAAAAATATAAAACCCTATAATTTTTAAGCGGAGTTTTATTTGTAATTTTGAAGTCCCGAAATTTCATCCATGCAGGAATCCCCAAATAACATCGAATCACAGATTGTTTTTGAAGACAACCATCTTCTGATCATCAACAAAAAAACCGGTCAACTCGTGCAGGGTGACAAAACGGGCGATGCCTCACTGTTGTATTTAATTAAAGGTTTCATCAAAAAAAGAGACCAAAAACCAGGCAACGTCTTCCTTGGGCTGGTTCACAGAATCGACAGGCCAACTTCGGGACTTGTCATTTACGCAAAAACCTCAAAAGCACTTACCCGACTGACGCAAATGGTAAAAAACCGGGAAATAAAAAAGACGTATTGGGCGGTTGTTGCCAAAGAAATGATTCCCCAAAGCCAAAGGCTGGTTCATTATCTTCACAAAAACGAGAAAACAAACAAATCTACCGTTTTCATAAAACCTACAGAAAACGCGAAAGAATCGATACTCAACTATCAGATAATAAAAACTTTAGATAACTTTCAGCTTCTTGAAGTTGATTTAGAAACAGGCCGGCATCACCAAATCCGCGCGCAACTTTCAAAAATTGGTGTTCCGATAAAAGGAGACTTAAAATATGGTTCACCCAGATCCAATCCCGATGGTGGCATTCATCTTCACGCGAGGAGATTAGAGTTTATTCATCCCGTCACCAAAGAGAATCTTGTAGTTGTAGCACCTGTTCCGCAAAATGACTCAGTTTGGGCAGCTTGTGAAAGCGAAAATTAAAGTCTGAATCTTTTCAGGCTTTTTTTGGCAGAAATAAATCCCTATTTTTGTTTGTTTATAAAAGCATGCGGCACAAAATCCTCTTTATTTCCTCGTGGTATCCGAACAAATTAGAGCCTACCAACGGTAATTTTGTTCAGCGCCATGCCGAAGCGGTTTCTACACTTCATGAGGTAGAAGTTCTTCACGCAATCGGTGACCGGGCGCAGCAGGAAAAATTTATCTTCGACGACAAAAATATAAACAGCCTGCGCACTTTAATTGTTTATTATAAGCAAACCCAGAATCCTGCACTAAATTTTGTAAGGCGAATGCAGGCCTATAAAAAGGGGTTTTCGAAACTCAACAAACCCGATTTAGTGCATGCAAACGTTCTTCAGAACAACATGTTTTTTGCGGTTTATTTAAAAAACAAATATAAAATTCCTTTTGTCGTCACCGAACATTGGTCAGGATTTTTACAGATAAACAGACACAGACTTTCTAAACTTCAGCTTTTTACAGCAAAAAGAATTGCAGAAAAAGCGTCATTCCTTTTACCTGTAAGTCAATATCTCTCCAAGGATTTAAAAACAGCAGGCATTCAAACAAAAATAGAAGTAATTGGAAATGTAGTAGATACAGATTTGTTTAATATAAAAAAAGCAACGCCCGCAAAGTTTACGTTTTTACATATTTCAAATCTTATCTGCATCAAAAATCCTGATAAAATTATCGCTGCGGCAGTTCGTTTATCCAAAGAATTTTCGAATTTTGAACTTCAGATTGGCGGTGACGGTGATGTGGATACCTTGAATAAGCTGATTAAATCTCAGCATGCAGAAGGTTTTATTAAAACTTTTCCGATGCTAACTTCAAAGGAAGTTTCAGATAAAATGAGAAACAGCAACTGTTTTATTCTCTTCAGCGATTATGAAAATTTTCCCTGTGTTCTTCTGGAGTCGCTTTCGACAGGAACGCCTGCAATCGCAACAAAAGTAGGTGGAATTCCTGAAATTTTAAATGAGAAAAACGGGATTTTGATCGGAAATTCTGAAGATGAACTATATCACGCCATGAAAAAAGTTCTTACTGCACAAATACATTTTGAGGAGCCGAACAAACTGCATGAATATGTAGAGAATAATTTTTCTATCAATAAAATTGCGCAAAAATACTCGCATATTTATAGTCAGGTTTTGAACTAATTTCCCGAAAAACCAAAGTTTCTTTAGAATTTTATGTAAATTGACTTCTCTAAACTATTTTCACACATACCCATTATGAGAAAAGGGTTTTCTATAAAAATTTCGGACAAAAAAACAGATATAAAATCATTTATTTCAGGAGAATATGATAATTTATATCTTCAGACCGAACATTTTGATTTTCTTTTGGAAGGAGTGTTGCTCAACAAAAAAAAATTACTCACAGAATATGCGTTAAAAGATTTCGAAACATTAATCCGGGAAATTTATACACAGAAAAAACAGAGATTAATACAGGAATTTGAAGGCGAATTCCGGGGTTTTATCTGGAACAGAAAAGAGGCAAAACTGTATGTTTTTACGAATCCAACGTCTACCCAACGGGTTTTTTATTCTAAATTTAGAAATGAAATTTTTATTGATACCAGCTTGGTACGGCTCAATAAAACTTTATTAAGTTCGGGGATTACAACGACTCCGAATTTGGAATCCATCTACCAGTTGCTGTGTTTCAGTAATCTGCCTGAAAGAAAAACCCCGATTGAAAATATAGCAAAATTGCTCGACGGACACTACCTGGAAGTCAATTTCCGCGATTTAAGTTTCAGTGAAAAAGAATATTTTAATCTTTCGGAAATTCCGGTATTCAAAGGAACTAAAGCAGCTGCTGTCGATCAAATTCACGAGATTTTTGCCCAATCAGTGATCATGGAATACCAGAAAGATACCGAGTTGGGAAAAAACCATCTCGCGCTGCTGAGCGGCGGTTTAGACAGCCGTGTTGCGATGTTATATGCGATTAAAAACAATGAGGTACCGGGAAACGCTCTTTGCTTCTCACAGTCTGGTTATTTCGACCATACTATTTCGGAAAAAATAGCCGAGGACTTCGGAATTCACTATGAATTTATACCGTTGGATGGCGGAAATTTTCTTAAAAAGATAGATGAACTTACTGAAATTTCGGAAGGGATGGTTTTCTACACGGGAGGCATTCATGTGAAATACGCTGTAGAAAAAATGCAGTATGAATATTTTGCACTCTTCCACAGTGGGCAGATTGGCGATGGGGTTTTAGGAGGATTTAATACCGAACCGAAAAGGAAAAAGCCCAGTAATTTTAAGATGGTGGTTAATCACCATTTTCTTCCTGAAGTTGAGAAAAGTTTAGATGATATTTTAAAAAATTACGAAACGGAAGAGCTTTTCCTTTTAAGAAACGTAGCATACAACCGAACCGTTTTGGGAGCACATGTTTTTCAGGAAAAAAGATACCAGACTTCGCCGTTTATGACCAGAGATTTTCTGAAGCTGGCCATTTCTTTACCTGAAGAATGGAAGTTTAGCCACCGGTTTTACATCGACTGGATCAACACCCACTGTAAAGAAGCGACCAATTACCGTTGGGAAAGAACTTTAATGAAACCTAATGCACACTGGAAAACTGTTTTCGGAGATCAGTTCATGAAAAGAGGTTTTAAAATTCTTAATGAAAAGATTCTTAAAACCCCACAGCATTCCAGTATGTATCCGTACCACTTTTACTTCGATAATAACACTGAAATCCAACGATATTACCAGCAATATTTTGATGAAAACCTACACCGGATCGAAAGTTATCCTGAGCTCTACAACGACGTTAAAAAACTTTTCGTCTCTGAAGATTTTCATTCGAAGTCCCAGGCAGTAAATATTTTATCTGTTTTTAAACTCTATTTTTAATTGTGAAGAGCCTTCAGGAATTTTTGCAGCATTTCCTCAGTAACAAAGGACAACATGTCTTTCTGTCGCTTCTAGTTGCGAAAGTATGCGCGTTTTTAGGCTCACTTTTTATTATCAGGATTTTACCGGAAAGCGAGTTCGGTACCGTAAGTATTGTGGCCTCTGTTTTTGCTGTTTTTGCTCCGTTCAGCGGGTTTGGCAGCCAGCAAAGCCTCTTGCGTTTCGGCTCTTTGACTGATGAAACGGCTGACAAAAAATGGCTTTCAAGCTACCTTTTACTTAAAGGATTTGGACGCCAGGTGCTGTTAACGGCAGTTTTTTTTCTGGTGAGTCTGTTTTATGTAAACCGGTACGAGGACATTCTGTATATTTTTCTGTTTTTTTCGGTACGTTTAATCGGTTTTTATTTTTTCAACCACCTTCAGTCCGAGCTCAGAATATTCGGTAAAAACGCGGAGTTCGCGAGGCTGAACAATACTGTAAATATTTCAGGAGTAATTTTATTGCTGGCTTTGTCTTATTTCTGGGGACTTCAGGGATATCTCACCGCTTTAGCAGCAACACCGTTTTTAGCTTTTTTTTGGTTTAAGCGGGATCATCTCACAAACATCACCGAAACATTTAGTTTCAATAAAAAAGAAATATGGAATTATGGCCTGCATGCCTCCGGAACCGCTTTGCTTTCGGACACACTTTTCTCTGCTGATGTTTTATTACTGAGTTTTTTAATGAATGAAACTGCCGTAGCTGATTATAAAGTCGCCATCCTTATTCCCGCCAACATTACTTTCCTTGCGCTCACTTTCATGCAGAGTGATTTTCCTGTTTTGGCAAAAAACTATCAGAATAAAGCTTTTCTAAAGAATTATATCTTCAATTATTACAAAATATTCTTACCTGTTACAGCATTGATATTTGGAATCGGTTTCATTTTTAAAAGCGAAGTCATTCAACTCTTTTTCACTTCCAAATATGAGGAAAGTACGCTGCCTTTTATCATTCTATTAGCCGCATTTTGTGGGAATATGTTGTTAAGAAATCTGTACGGAAATCTGCTCTCAGCCGTGGGAAAAATGAAAGCCAACACTTTAATTTCGTTATTTACATTAGTCATGCTTCCGATCTTCGCTCTTTTTCTTGTTGGGCAATATGGCGTGACAGGAATGGCCGTAAGTTTAAGCTTAAGCATGCTTCTGAACGGATTTATGCTGATGATTTCGTTTTATATCTACCTCAAAAATTTAAAATAAATTATCTTTGTCTTAATGAAAAACCTGTTTTTCTTTTCCGTGATTGCTTTTTTTGCATTTCTTTCCTGTAGAAATGACGAAGATACCGTGCAGAAAATCGATCAGATAATCCAGCTCTACATCGATTCTGCGGATCAGGACATGCTGAATACCAATATTAAAGGCGGCTATACCAATGCAAGAATGAACGATGTGTACGGCCTTACCGATACAGCTCCGGTAAATTTCAGTCCAAAAAAAGACAACGATACGGCAAGCTATATCGAATATATCGCAGGTGCCCGAAGAATCGGAATCGACTCCTCCGGAAGTTTAAAAACATACGAATCGAAGATCGCATTATCCTTTACCAAAAGCATTACCGATTCCACCACAGCGACCATTAATGACACCATGACGGTGCAATATCGGTTAACTCCGGAAGTCTTCCAGGTTTCGAAAATTTGGTACAACAATGTTTTACAGTTCACAAAGGTTGCAGACGAACCTAATATTGTGAAGATTCGAAAGTAAATCACTACCCAAATCCTCTTTAAAAATTGTAAATTTGCGGGAACTTTGATTTTAGACCATCTAAAATCCCCATTTAAAATTAGATTTAATGTTACAGGTTAATTTTTTGCGCGAAAATAAAGAACGCGTTACGGCAGGTTTAAATAAAAGAAACTTCAAACAGATTGAGTTGGTTGACGAAGCCATTTCTACCGATGATGAAAGGAAAAAACTTCAGTTCGAACTCGATCAGAACCTGACTGAGATGAATAAAATCTCGAAAGAAATTGGGATTTTGATGAAAGAAGGTAAAAAAGAAGAAGCTGAAACTGCCAAATCAAAAACCGCTGAATACAAAGAAAACTCACAGATTCTTCAGCAGAAATTAAAGGATGCAGAAGCCAGACTTGCAGAAATTCTTTATCTAATTCCCAATATTCCTTACGAAAAGGTAGTTGCAGGAACTTCTGCAGACGATAACGAAATCGTTTACCAGTCGCACGATGTTGAAGGTTTGGGCGAAGGCGCAATTCCGCATTGGGAACTTGCAAAAAAATACAATCTTATTGATTTCGAACTTGGGGTGAAAATCGCCGGCGCAGGTTTTCCGGTGTATTTCGGGAAGGGTGCGAGACTTCAGAGAGCTCTGGTGCAGTATTTCCTTGATAAAAATACAGATGCCGGTTATGTGGAAGTAAATCCGCCACATGTGGTGAACGAGGCTTCTGGCTACGGAACCGGGCAGCTACCTGATAAAGAAGGACAGATGTATTTCGTGAACGAAGATAATTTATATCTCATCCCAACCGCAGAAGTACCGGTAACGAATCTATACCGTGATGTTTTGTTGGACGAAAAGGATTTACCGATAAAAAATACGGCATTTTCGCAGTGTTACCGACGTGAAGCCGGAAGTTATGGCGCGCACGTACGTGGCTTGAACCGACTTCACCAGTTCGAAAAAGTAGAAATTGTACGTCTGGAAAAACCTGAAAATTCATACGCTGCATTGGAAGAAATGGTGGAACATGTAAAATCGATTCTTGTTGATCTTGAACTTCCTTTCAGGATTTTAAGACTTTGCGGTGGTGATATGGGTTTCACTTCCGCGATGACTTATGACTTCGAAGTTTGGAGTGCAGCACAGGAAAAATGGCTTGAAGTTTCTTCGGTTTCCAATTTTGAAACCTTTCAGGCAAACCGCTTGAAATGCAGATTTAAAAACGGAGGGAAAACACAGTTGGTTCACACGTTAAACGGTTCTGCAATGGCTTTGCCGCGAATTATGGCCGCTCTTCTCGAGAACAATCAAACCGAAGACGGCATTAAAATTCCGTCGAAAATTGCTGCTTATACCCGATTTGATGTTATCGATTAGAAAAAATATAAATCACATAAAAAACCACCGGATTTCGGTGGTTTTTTTGTTATTCTGTGGTGATAATAATCTTTTTGTCTTTATTGGTAAGGACTTTTCCGTTGTCCAAAAGATCGTTTGTCCTTACGTTAATCTGTATCGTTTTGTTATCAATCTGTTTTACAAAATCATGCTTCCCTACGATGGATTTTATGGGTTTCTGAAACTTCATTGTGCTGTTCAGATTCATATTAAACATTTTCATCATTCCAACCATTCCTTTTGCCATCTGCTTACCATAAACTTCAAGGGAATCACTTTTCGTTTTAGGCTTGGTGTTCTCTGAATCCGGCGTGTTCTTAGCAATTTCATTCAGGAATTCAGTTGAATTGAATTTTTCGGTGTCGATGGTTAAAACCTTCCCATTCCAGCTTGCCACATTCTGTAAAGGCAGATTTTTAAGTTGTTTGCTTTGCGACAGAAGACTGGCGATTTCTCCCGGCAACAGTTTATCATATTTAAGTGAAAGTCCATACACCTGCCCCTGGTCTTTATTAATCTTCAGGAAAAGTTTTTGCAGGACTTTCGCGGAGTCTTTGTTCAGCGTAATTTTACCGTTTTTTTGGATATCGTACAAACTTTTCCATTCGGTGGAAAGAGCCCTTAATTCTTTGGAATTCTCGATTAGATCTTTGTTTTCGCCCATCATGCTCATCATTCCGAGCATGCTTTGATCCACTATAATATTAGATTCCATGCTCGTAGCAGAATCTTTATAATACGTAGTTTCTGTATTCACAGAACACGAATTTAAGACTGCAAAGGCAAATGCTGATACCCAAATTCTCATCTGATTAACCATAATTTTTTCTTTTTAAGTACTGCAATTCGATTCAAATTTTGTACCTAAGTTAAAAATACGTGAACGAGGGAGTTGGATGTTTTATCTATTTAAAACTCCCTTAAAAATTACTGAGTTTGAACTAAAAGATCTTGAAGATAAGAAATATCCAGTGCTAAACCTGCTACCAGACTGGCATCCGGTTCCTTCCTCCATTTTTTGCGTTTTGTATACAGATTCGCAGTTTTTCCTGTATAGCCTGAAATGGTAGGATTAAAAGGCAAGTTCGGCGTCTTGACATTACCCTTTATTTCATTTTCTTTGGAAAGCACCCATTCAAAACCGATGAAATATCCATTTTCCGGAACTTTAATATTGAGTTTTGATAAATCCGCAGTAATCAAAGTCTTACGGGTTGGAATGTAGACAAGATATTTTGCTTCATCAAGTAGTTTCCCAGGGAAACCATTGTCGTTTTCATAAATGCAAAGGTAAATTTCCGAAGGTTTCTTGCTGAAATTAATGCTTTTGAATCTGATCTGATGAAAAAATGTCTGACTTTTTTCAGTTATATTGCTTTCAACAAAAGTTGCGTACGCCCGCCTCTCGTTGCTTCCAATAACTCCAATCCCATCATCCGAAGTTTGTATTTTTTCATATTTAAATGAAACACTTTCATTGGATAATTTGTCACTTTTTTCCTGAGAAAACATCAAAGAATTTAATAGGATCAGAAAGAGAATTAATTTTGAATCCATAACCATCGTTTAGACTCAAATATAGCGAATTTAATGACAGGTCTCGTGGTTGCCCTGCTGATGTTCAGTAGAATTGTTGTGAATGATGTGTAATGCCTCTTCTTTTGGAGAAATATAAGGAATACCGAGTTCCAGACCGCGAAGAATGAAAAGCCCGCCTAAAACAAGCATCATTACCGGTACAAACTTTAAAATTTTAATTCTGAATGCTGTTGTCATCAGGTTTCCAAGCAAAACGACGAAAAACATAAAAGGCAAAGTTCCAAGTCCAAATAAAGCCATGAAAGTAGCCCCCTGCCAGATTCCGCCTGCCGCCAGACTTGCGGTAAGTGCCATATACACCATTCCGCACGGTAAAAAACCATTAAGAATTCCAGTGCTGAAGCGGGATCTGTAATCCGCTTTCTGCATAAACTTCCCTAAATTAATTTTCACTTTGAAAAGAAACTGGGATAAAAATGGAATTTTAGAAGCGAAATCTTTTCCACCGAAAGAAAATACGGCCATGATGATAAGCAGTATGCCCGCTCCAATTGTAAGGTATTTCTGGAATCCAGCCATTTCAAACCCCTGACCCAAAATTCCCAGCAAAGCGCCCAGTAACGAATAGGTCACAATGCGCCCGAACTGATAAGTAAGATTCTGAAGATAATAATTCGCCGCCTGCTTTTTAGTTAAACCCAATGACAGTGCTATAGGTCCACACATTCCGATGCAATGAAACCCTGACGCAAATCCCAACGCTAGTGCCGAAAAGATAAGTGCTATTTCCATTGGATGTCGTAATCGACCTGATAAGGTTTTTTATTGTTTTCCCACTTCACTTTCAAAGTATAGGAGCCCGGAAAAATTACTTTTGCGGGAATCTGGAACTGATTTTTACCATCAAGCGGGATGTCTTTTTTCACATCAAGATTCGAGTCATCGGTTCTGAAAAGTTCAAAGTGTATATTGGCATTTTCGGGCTTTACACTTTGAGGAAAAGTAATTGTAATTCCTTCTTTGTTTTGATGATAAACGGGCTTTTCGGTCAGCAGATCAGCATTGTTTTTTGCATTAATGATTTCCTGATAAGCCAGCTCATCTTCATAATAACTGTCTGAAATAAGTTCAGAATTTTGCATTCCGCTGGAGAATACAAAAATCAGAAAAAGTATAAAGGACATAAATAAGCCGAGTGCTACAGCAACACCGTGTCCCCAGCTGAAATTTTTGAACATAATTAAAATTGTAATTTAAATGGTCCTTCAAAATAAGTTTCGAAGGTGTCGAGCAGTTCGCCTTTTTGATCGTAAACTCCGATTTTCACATTCTGTTTAGAGAGTTTTACTTCTTTCTCAGGGAAACTTATATTCACCGTACCTTTGGTCATTTGATCTCTCTTCACAAGAATCTTGTCGGAAGCACTTACGGTAATTTCTCCATGCTGCGGTTCGATAACCTTAATCGTAACGACCTGATCCTGATTCGATTTGTTAAGGAAAGTATAATTATACGTGTTATTAATTTTTCCATCTCTCACGAAGAAGGATGAGCCGGCAGGTTTGATAAATTTAGCTTCCATGGCACCCCGGTTATTCAGGAGAAATCCTAAGAAACCTATCAAAAGAAGCAATATGGCGGTATATGCCTTCATTCTTCCGGTGAATTTGAATTTCGTTTCTTTTTCGATTTCGTCTTCTGTTGCGTATCTGATAAGGCCTTTCGGAAGTCCCACTTTTACCATCACTTCATCACAGGCATCGATACACGCCGTACAGTTTACACATTCGAGCTGTTGGCCGTCTCTGATATCGATTCCGGTGGGACACACTACAACACATTGGTTACAGTCGATACAGTCGCCTTTTCCAGCTGCTTTTCGGTCTTCACCTTTTCTCCATTTTGCGCGGTTCTCGCCTCTCTTAAAATCGTAGTAAACGTTAATGGTCTGCTTATCAATGAGTACGCCCTGTAATCTTCCGTATGGGCATACAAGCGTACAAACCTGCTCACGGAACCATGCGAAAGTAAAATAAAACGCAGCGGTAAAGATAATCATCACCAGAAAACTTGTAAAGTTGGTGAACGGGCCTTCCTGAATCATATCAAAAACTTCCTGATAACCTACGATGTACATAAACATCCAGTGGGTAATGATCAGGGAGATAATGATGAATATTGACCATTTTAAAGACCGTTTCCAGATTTTCTCGGTATTCCATTCCTGACGGTCGAGTTTCATCTGCTTGTTCCGGTCACCTTCAATAAGATAATCAATTTTACGGAAAATCATTTCAAGGAAAATGGTTTGGGGACAAATCCATCCACAGAAAATTCTTCCGAAAACAACAGTAAATAAAATAATGAAAACAATGGAAGTAATTGCACCTAACGCCAGAATGAAAAAATCCTGCAGATAAAATGGCTGACCTGCGATAAAGAACTGCCTGTCGATTACATTAATTAAAAGGAAAGGATTCCCGTTAATTTTAACAAATGGTAGTGCAAAAAAAACTGCGAGAAGAAACCAGGCTACAAGTGTGCGGTAATTGGTATATCTGCCACTGGGTTTTCTAGGGAATACCCACTTTCGCTTCCCAGCCTGATCCATGGTGCCAACAGAATCCCTGAAAGTTTCTGCTTCTACTACTTGTCCTTGTCCACCTTTGAAATTCTGATCATCCGACATTTTTTCTTAACTTTTTTTAAATCAAAAAACATAATCCGTTATCTGATTTTACAAAGATAACGAATTATGTTTTTTCAAATTATACAGTTTATGTTAAACTTTATTTCTCCCAGTTTGCTGGTGTTCCTTGTGGAGCAGCACCGCCTTTATCTGGAGTTATTGGGGTCTGTTCCTGGTTTATATGATAAATATATGCCGCTACATTCTGGATATCAAAACCTGTAAGAACGCCGTTTTTCCCAAATGCCTGCATGGTAGGGTTGTTCGGACTTCCGTTTTCAACCATGTGGAATACGTTTTTGAATAAAGTTTTTTCAGGCTGGTTGATCCAGGTATTATCTGTTAAGTTAGGTCCAATTCCACCTTTACCTCCGTCACCGTGACAAGAAACACAGTTGGTTTTAAATACCTCCTCACCTGCAGCAATATTGTCTGGTGAATAAACCGCGTCTTCAATGGTTGGTGGCGGGGTTTCTTCCATCCATTTAGCAATGCTCGCCGTTTGTGCCTTGTATTCCTCATCATACTCAATGCCTTGATCAGCAAAATCTGACACGAAATAAGATACCATATAAACCGCGCAGTATGCAACACCGAACCAGAATAAGCCAAGCCACCATTTCGGCAACTGGTTATCAAGCTCCATAATTCCGTCGAAACCGTGGTCTATAAGAATATCCTTTTCTTCTGTAGCCGATTGTTTTTTGAATGCACTGTTATAAAGACTTTTAAAGTAAGGAACTTTTTTAGACTCGAGATACAATTTCTTTTCTTCATCAGAGAGTGCTTTAAATTTAGCATTTTCTACCAAATCACCTATTGAATGCTGTATCATCGCAATAATGGAAGCAATAATTACAGTTCCCCAAAAATACGGCGACGCAAGGAAAGAAGTATTCTGAACAAACATATAGAGCACGATAAATAATAGGCACACTATAATGAGAATGGTTATGTAAACCGGCGTTCTTTGTTTCATTGTAGTTAATTTAAAAAATTATAAGTTTTTATCTTCAATATCATCATCTAAAGGTGCATTTGCTTCTTCATCATAGTGTTTTTTCGGACGGGAAAAAACATAATATACAATCCCCAGAAAAAAGAAAAGAAAGAGCAACATTGCCAATGTCTGGTAAAAACCCACATTTTCGCCGTTGGAAAGAATATCTTTTACATTTTGCGGTATCATGGATGCACTTTATTTATTAGTGATTAATTTGAACTTGCAGTTTTGATTTCGGTAGTTTTAATATCTGTACCTAATCTCTGCAGGTAAGCGATTAAAGCAACGATTTCTTTCTTTTCCAGCGGAGTAAAGTTAGCGCCTTCTGCTGCTTTTCTTTGCTCGTAGGCCAGTTTTACGTCTGCTGCTTCAGAATAAATCTGCTTCACAATGAATGCCGCCTGGTTATCTGCCCACTGGTCTGCCGAATCAATCTGTGCCTGGGTATAAGGAACATCAAAAGTATTCTTCATCAGTTTTACCTTATCTACCATTTTACTTCTGTCGAGGTCATTAGCAATTAACCATGGATAACGGGGCATAATAGATCCTGCGGAAGTAACCCGTGGATTCAGCATGTGTTTGTAATGCCATGAACTTGGGTTTTTACCACCCTGACGGTGCAAATCCGGACCGGTTCTCTTAGAACCCCAAAGGAACGGTCTGTCATAAACAAATTCACCTGCTTTAGAGTACTGTCCGTTTTTCCCGTTGAATCTTACCACCTCATCTCTGAAGGGTCTGATCATTTGGGAGTGACAAGAATTACAGCCTTCTCTGATGTATAAATCCCTACCTTCCAATTCAAGTGGTGAATAAGGTTTCACTGCCGCAATGGTAGGAACGTTATCTTTAATTGCAAGCGTAGGTACAATTTCTACAAATCCCCCAATGGCTACAGCAACAAAAGAAAGTATTGTTAGTAACACAGGTGTTCTTTCTAACCAAAGGTGAAGACCTTCTCCTTCTTTTCTTTGCTTGGTAACATTAGCAAGTGCTGGTGCTTCAGCAGGAACTTCTTTCTGGAATGATCCCTGTCTTACCGTAGCAACGACATTCACCACCATTAAAATAGCTCCGGCGATATAAAGCAAACCACCAACAAATCTCATTTGATAGTAAGGAATAATGGCAGTTACAGTATCCAACCAGTTTTTATACACTAATGTTCCGTCTGGATTGAACTGTTTCCACATTAACCCTTGAGTAAATCCTGAGATATATAAAGGAACCGCGTAGAAAATAATTCCTAAAGTTCCTAACCAGAAATGCCAGTTAGCTAATTTTACAGACCATAGTTTTGTCCTCCAAAGGATTGGTAAGAGGAAGTAAACCATACCGAATGTCATAAATCCGTTCCAGCCAAGTGCGCCTACGTGAACGTGACCAATAACCCAGTCTGTATAGTGACCGATTTTATTTAAAGTTTTAGTTGCTAAAAGCGGTCCTTCGAAAGTTGCCATACCATAACAAGTTACTGCAACGACAAAGAATTTAAGAACAGGATCTTCACGGACTTTATCCCAGGCACCTCTTAAAGTAAGAAGCCCGTTCAGCATACCTCCCCAAGACGGTGCGATAAGCATAATAGAGAAACCTGTAGCCAAAGCTTGCGCCCATCCCGGTACAGCAGTGTATTGTAAGTGGTGTGGCCCCGCCCAGATATAAACAAATATAAGTGACCAGAAGTGAATGATTGATAATTTATAGGAAAATACTGGTCTGTTTGCTGCTTTAGGCAAGAAGTAATACATCAAACCAAGAACCGGTGTTGTAAGTACAAACGCTACCGCATTATGCCCGTACCACCACTGAACCAATGCATCTTTCACCCCTGCGTATGCAGAATAAGATTTCCAGCCGGTAAAGGAAAGTGGAACTTCTAAGTTATTGAAAATGTGAAGCATCGCAATCGCAACCCATGTTCCCAAATAGAACCAAATTGCAACGTACAGGTGACGCACTCTTCTTCTTGCAATGGTACCGAACATGTTGATACCGAAGATCACCCAAATAATGGTAATCAAAATATCAATCGGCCATTCGTGTTCTGCATATTCTTTGGAAGTATTGATTCCCATTAAGAAGGTAATAACAACAGCAACAATCATCAGCTGCCATCCCCAGAAGTGAATCCAGGAAAGGGTATCACTGAACATTCTTGTTTTAAGCAAGCGCTGCATAGAGTAATAGGCACCCGCGAAGAAACCATTACATACGAATGCAAAAATTACTGCGCTGGTGTGCAGCATCCTGATCCGCCCAAAACCAAATGCCCCCTGGGAATTGATTAATCCCTGCAGATCACCGCTTCGTAAACTTACGATGGTTGGGTCGTCTGTCCCAAGAAAATACTCAGGAAGTTCCGGATAGAATAGCATCCATGCGGCGGTAAGTCCTAATAAAAAACCGACAAGCCCGAAGACTACGGTTGCATAAAGAAACGCACGCACAATACTGTTGTCATAACTAAACTTTTGTGTTTCCATATTAACTAATCACTTTTTGCTTCTGTTATTTTTTTTAATTCTGGTTTATTTTCTTCTTCAGATCCCGGCTCGTCTTTGATAATTTCTGAGTCGAGAAGTATCCGGACCGCGGGAGATTCATCATCCTCGAACTGTCCTTTTTTTACGTTTACAATAAAAACGATTAAAAAGACCACAGCCAGCGACACGCTGCAAAGAATCATTAAATATAATATATCCATGTGCGGTGCAAATTTAGGGATAAACCGGTTCAAATTTACTTAAAAAATATGATATTCCTCAACAAACGTTAAAGTTTGTTAATTTAAAATCTCTCTAAATAATCAAATTTCTCGGTTTAAGTTTTTGATTCTGAATTACGTAGAGAAATTCGCACGGTTAAACCTTCTTTTTTATTTGATTTTAAAATATTTCGTACTTCGCCACCAAGTGGAAATTGACGTAAACGCCACCACACTTATCGAACTAATCGGCATTAAGATCGCCGCAAACAATGGCGACATGTGTCCCGTAACCGCAAAACTCAAACCGATAATATTGTAGAAAAAACTGATCGCAAAAGTAATCTTTACAATCACCATCGCGTCTTTGGAAAAACTAAGATAATCATTCAGTTTCTCCAGTTTTTCGCCGGACATAATCACATCGGAGGAGGGGGTGAAAGAATTGGTATCATCTGCAACCGCAATTCCCACGTTACTTTGCTTCAGTGCGCCTGCATCATTAAGCCCATCACCCAACATGGCCACTTTTTCGCCGCGGTCCTGCAGTTTCTTAATGTAATTTAGTTTATCTTCAGGATTTTGGTTAAATGCCATTCCATCAAAATCAGGAATAATTTTCTTGAGCTGCGTTTCCTCAGATGCATTGTCGCCGCTCAACACATGAACACGGTAACCTGCAAGATTTTTAAATAAAGTACTTAGATTTTTCCGGTATTCATTCTTGAAGACAAACTTCCCAATAAAGACATTGTTTTTACTGATATAAACCGCGGTTTCCAGATTTTTAGCTTCTTCACCAATCAGTTTTGCAGAACCTATCTTATAAAGTGTCCCGCGGACTTCTGCTTCGTAGCCCTTTCCGGGAGTTTCCGCAAATTTTTCAACAGGAAAATATTCGTCCTCAACTTTCAGAAAATCATATAGCGCTTTTGATAATGGATGGTTTGAATTTTTGACGAGCGACTTTATATTTTTCAGATCAAAATCTTCAATCTCATTGCCTTCAAAATGAATATTTGCTTCCTTATTGTGAGTGATTGTACCGGTTTTATCGAACACCAAAGTGCTGATTTTCGAAATTTTTTCGATGGTTAAAGTGTCTTTTACATAGAATTTATTCCTTCCCAAAATCCGCATCACGTGCCCAAAAGTAAACGGTGCCGAAAGGGCCAGCGCGCACGGGCAGGCAATAATAAGAATCGCAGCAACGACCTGAAACATTTTTTCAAAATCAATTCTTCCCCAATAAATTCCGGCAATCAGGGTAATTCCCAAAATTATAAAAGTGAAATATTTGGAAATATGGTTGGTTAATGTATCTAAACCTGTTTCGTGCTTTCTGAACGCTTCCTTATTCCATAACTGAGTTAAGTAACTCTGGTTCACAGTCTTAATCACTTCAAGTTCCAGCGCTGATCCCACCTGTTTCCCGCCGGCAAAAATCTTGTCACCAGGTTTTTTAGGTACCGAAGCACTTTCACCTGTAATAAAACTATTGTCGATATTGCCTTCACCGTTAATCAAAATAGCATCCACCGGGATAATCTCCTGATTACGGACCATAATCCGGTACCCCACTTTCAGATCCGAAAGCAAAATATTTTCCTGTTTCCCGTTGAAATCAACTTTGGTAACGGCAATCGGATAAAAAGATTTGTAATCTCTGTCGTAGGAAAGCGCGCTGTAAGTTCTTTTCTGAAAAAGTTTCCCTAAAAGCATGAAAAAAAGCAGTCCGCAAAGCGTATCGAAATATCCTGGGCCGTAATCCGTCAACACCTCATAAATACTTCTGCCATAAAGCATGATAATTCCAAGAACAATCGGGACATCAATATTTACAATCTTGTTCTTCAGCCCAAACCATGCGGATTTAAAATAATCTGAAGCGGAATAAAAAACCACCGGGGTAGCCAGCAAGAACATGATAAACCGGAAAAGATGCTTGTACTTCGCCATCCAGAAATCGGTTGTTCCCATTACGTGTTCAGCATATTCCGGATAGCTGAAAAACATGCCGTTCCCGAAAGCAAAACCTGCAACTGCAAGTTTAATCACCAGGGATTTGTCTAAAGATTCTTCTTTTTTCTCTGCAGTTTCAAGGTTCACCACAGGTTTGTAACCTAAACTTGTAAGGAATTTCGCCAGTTCGCTTAGTTTCAGTTCATTATGATTGAAGGAAATCTGTACCGTTTTGCGGGTAAAATTGACCTGAGAATAATTGATATTGGGATTTAGCGACTGCAGGCTTTCTAAAAGCCAGATACATGATGAACAGTGAATAACAGGAATCTTAAAATTCACAAGACTGGTATTTCCCTCAGAAAAATCGGTTACTTTCTCGAAGATTTCCGGCGTGTCGAGATAATCGAACTGGGACGTATTGTCGTCATTTGGCCGGATTCCGGATTTTTTATTGAGTTCATAAAAATCGCTAAGATTATTCAGATTCAGGATTTCGTAAACGGATTTGCATCCATTGCAGCAAAAGATCTTTTCATCGAATGAAATTCGCTCTTTCTCTATGTTTTGTCCGCAATGAAAACAGTTTTCAGGCATTTTATATAAAAAATTTCATGCAAAATTATAATAAATAAATTTGTGGCTGGCTTATAAATACCCTATTTTTGCTGATAAATGTCATAAAAAAATGTCGTTAGAAAAACAAACCCTAATTGAGGAAAACCTCTTGAAAGTGTTCAGCGATGAGTCCTTCCAGGAAATGCTTTCACCCGAAGATTATAAAAAATATCTTTCTGTAAAACAGAATCTTAAATTTCATAAAGGTGAAACCATCTTCGAGGATGGTGGGACTCCCAACGGAGTTTATTTCCTTAAAAAAGGAACAGCAAAACTTTCTAAACAGGGCGTTTACGGCAAAGAGCAAATTCTGCGTTTCATCAAAGAAGGCGATTTAATCGGTTACCGTTCATTGCTTTGCGGTGAGCAGTTTCAGGCAAAAGCTGAAGCAATGACTGATGTGGAAGCCACGTTTCTGCCTTCCGATATTTTTCTTCACCTTTTGGAAGTAGGTCCGAAGCTTTCTTTTGTAATGTTACAGAAAATCGCTTTCGAACTGGGCGAATCTTCAAATACCGTCACTTTTTTAGCACAAAAAACCGTGCGCGAAAGACTTGCAGAAATTTTGCTTCTGCTGGAACAAAAATTAGGAACCGATCCTGAAGGTTTCATTAAAATCTCCTTAACCCGCGAAGAAATTGCCAATATTATCGGAACGGCAACCGAAAGTGCAATCCGCTTAATTTCTGAATTCAAACAGGATGAACTCATCGAAGTTGAAGGCAGAACCATTAAGATTTTAAATCACGAAAAACTCATAAAACTGGGTCACGTTACGCTGTAAATAATTATTGAAGATCGCAGGTGAATGAATATTCTTTCACCTGTGATTCTCAGTAACCAAAAACAACCATCGATCATGTCTGTACATTCTGAAATTAAAAAAATCACCACCGAGACTTTGCGAAAAATGAAATTCGACAAAGAAAAAATCACCATGCTTACCGCATATGATTTCACAACTGCTAAAATGGTGGATGCAGGCGGTGTAGACTCTATCCTGATCGGCGATTCTGCAGCCAACGTAATGGCAGGTTTCGAAACTACGCTTCCGATTACGCTGGATCAGATGATTTACCATACCCAGTGTGTGGTGCGCGGTGTTGAAAGAGCTTTGGTTGTGGCAGATTTACCTTTCGGAACTTACCAGAGCAACCCGGAAAAAGCACTGGAATCAGCCGTAAGAATGATGAAGGAAGGCGGTGCACATTCCATTAAAATTGAAGGAGGAGCAGAGATTGAAGAGTCTATCAGAAAAATTGTGAACGCTGGAATTCCGGTAATGGGACATTTGGGATTAACGCCTCAATCAATTTACAAATTCGGAACGTATAAAGTGCGCGCGAAAGAGGATGCAGAAGCTGAAAAACTGATGAGTGACGCGAAACTTCTGGAAGAACTGGGCTGTTTCGCGCTGGTTCTCGAAAAAATTCCTGCAGATTTGGCGAAGAAGGTTTCAGAAAGTATTTCCATTCCTACCATTGGAATCGGTGCCGGACCTGACTGCGACGGACAGGTTCTTGTTTACCACGATATGGTGGGCATGAATCAGGGCTTTTCACCAAAATTTTTAAGAAGATATTTAGACTTATATACCGAAATCACCGGAGCAGTTTCTCACTATGTAAAAGATGTGAAATCCGCAGATTTCCCTAACAAATCAGAAAGTTATTAATGAATACCAATACACAGACCATCCAGGGAATTTTATCAATTGCAGCACTTTTGTGCTTAATTGTAGGATTTTTTAACCTTTTTTCTCCGGAAATCAATGATTTCCTTTACCACAGAGTTTTCTACGTTTTAATCGGAGCAAGTTTCTTTTTCCAGGCTCCTACTTTAACGAATAAAAACTTTCTTTATCCGATGTATGCCGCAGCTGCGCTTTGTATTATCGGTGCTTTTTTACCGCCGGATTCCAAGTTTACTTCCATTAAGACCATTGGTCTTTTTGCAGGCGTTATTCTTTCCATCTTCAACAGACCGAGACCTGTAAGAAGATAATCAGTAGCGCTCTGATTTCAGAATATCTTCGAAATAATTTATAAGTAAAGTTCTTTCTGCCGTGGTAAGATTGGCTTCAGGATGTTGCGCAATGTAGCCTGGCGAAGGCATGGTATAGTCCTTTATTGAACGTACCGAATTCTGCAGCATGCTTTTCTTCAGATCACGGTTAAAATTCCCCCATTCCGAGAAATTAAGATGTTCTCTCCCTTCACTGACATGGTTTTTTATCGACCACGAAATCGGGGCTACATAAGCATAATCCGGATACACCGTTTCGTTGGAGTGGCAATCGTAACAGGCATTTTTCAGAATACTTTTTACATTCGGCGGCGTATTGAAAACCGCAACGAAATTTACTTTCTGATCCACCGGTTTGTTCGTTCTATCTACCGGAATAAACTGAATTAAAGCGATCACAATAAGCGACCAGTAAACAATATTTTTAAAAGTTTTCATCTGACGGTTTAGGCTGTTCCACAGGAATTGTCGGTTTTATTTCACTGGCTGGATCTGCAGATATTGTTGTTTCAGCAACCGGCTGAAGGTTCCATTTTTCACGGATCTCCCAAAGCGGCCTTATTTCCACATTTTTTTCGAAGATATAGACGTCTTCAGCAAATTCTCCGGCAAGGAAATCGGCAGAATCCCAGATTCCGTTCTCATTATTATCAACCAGAATTCTTATCTGATATTTGCCCGGTTTCACCGATCTGAAGGTTAGATTGGATTCTTTTCCGTATTTTGAATAGGAAACATTTCCGTTTTCGCTCAACAACTGCAGCCAGAATATTTGCTCAGGTGCATTTTCTAATGTTAAGACCAATGTTCCGTAATTTTCGGTTTTATCAGATTCAAAATCAAATCGGTAAGACTTCTGAATGGTTTCATAGAAAGACGAAACTGTTTCTTTCGGGACGGTTAAAGAATACTTTTTACCTTCTTTAAACTGCGACTGAATACGGACTTCAAATGGATTTTTTTCAGAAATCTGCGCCGTGAAATCCTGCTGAATACTGTCGGAAACCAAAGTCCATTTTTCCGGCTGAATCCTGTCGATAAAATAATTTGAAGTGATCACAAAATCCTGGTTTGGAGGCAAAATATTACCCTTTGAATTGGAAAGTGCCATTTCGTTCTTCGTATTCAGACGGTAAAAAACCGATACAGTATCCTGCTTCACGCCATCATCATAACTGAATTTCAGGTTTTCACTGGTTGCGATTCCTACATTTTGTTTTTTAGCATCAAACCAAACAGTTACAGAATCCGATTTTGGCGTATGCGTCACTTTATAATCCTGCAGTTTTTCATTCAAGGAAAGAACCTTTACATTCTGGGGATTCCCTTCAAACGTCATTAAAATTCCTCCCGGCATTTCCTTCATTTCTACATATTTCTGGGCTTTTCGGGAAGGATATAAATTGAGTTTAAGTCCTGATATATTTTTATCTAAAACAATTTTGTCTTTCAGGAAACCTACTTTTTCTTTTCCAGGGTCGTAAACTGAATTCGAATTACTGTCTTCAAAAGCCAGAATCCTGTATGTTCCGGGTGAAAGATAATTCAGTTCAAAATAACCGTCTGGATCAGCTTTGGCGATATAATAAGGTTTCTGGCGGTAATCCATGGAATCTTTATCCTGATAAAGCCCTACCACCAAATTCGGTTCGGATGATTTCTGATCTTTATCGCTGATCAGACTTTTCAGGTCTCCGCTGATGTAGAGATCATCGATTTTATCACCGGTAGAAAACGCGAAATTATAATACTGAAGCGCATTTCCCTCGTTATTGTCTACAATCGCATTCCCGAAATTGAAATTATAAGTAGTGTTGGCCTGCAAAGTGTCTTCCCATTTAATCAGCAGGTATTTATTGGCCATTCCTGAGGGAAGAATTTTGGTCATTTTGCGGAGCGGCGGCGAAATAATCAGGTGCTTATTGATTTCTTTCAGCGTAATATATTCATCAAAATCGATGCGCAGCTCCTTGATATCTCTCGGAACATTCACCCGCGACGAATCGATATTCGTACCCACCACTTTGGGCGGAATTGAATCTTTGGCGCCGCCTACAGGCGAACCCACCCTTGCACAGGAAAGTAAAATGAGACTAAGCAGGAAAAGAAAACACAGTTTCTTCATGAAAAAGTTTTACGCAAAATTACTAAAATTATTCGCTGTAGGAATCGTTACCATTCAGAGAATCTGCTGCGGAACTATTTTTTATCGTATCGTTCTGGTTTAATGTCTTCACTAATTTCTCGGTTTCGTACGGGAAATCTTCAAATAAACCTGAAAGCGCCAACGAGGTATAAACCCTGCTCGAATATTTATTGCCTATTGCGATAATGGTGACATTCGATTTCAATAAATGGCCGAAAACCGAGTTGGTACCATGCCACCAGCCGTTGTGGTACGTGAGTTTTTCATTTTCATTAAAGACCTTCATCCTGAAACCAAGACCGTAATTGTTAATTCCCGGCCGTTCGTTGCTGTAAGGCTCGAAAACCATTTTGTACAGATCTTCACGCAGAAAGTTTTTGGCAAACATGGCTTTTGAAAAATTAAGAAGATCCCTCGGTGTAGTGTAAACATTTTTGTCACCATAAATCAGATCCAGCCTGTCATATGGATAAACGCGTGGGCCGCGCTGGTAAAAAGATTTTGCTGCGCTTTCCATATCTTTTTCCTGAAGAATATAGGTATGTTTCATCTTCAGAGGGCGAAAGACAATCTGCTGCATCGCTTCCGGAAAAGGGATTTTGGTAGCATGCTCTACCAACAGGGCCAGTAACGCATAATTCGTATTGCAGTACATAAATCCGGTGTTGGTTTCCCGCGCCAGATCGGGTTTATAACGGATCAACAGATTGAGGATATCCTGATTGGAAATATATTCTTTGGAAAGTTCGGCAGGTTCAGGCTCTATTTTCTCAATAAAATATTCGTATTTCGGCAAACCGCTCCGTTGGGAAAGCAGTGTGAACACAGTAACCTTAGGATAAGGAAATTTGGGAAAATACTGGGTTAAGGGAGCATGCAGCTCCAGTTTTCCGGCTTCAATCAGTTTCATGACAGCCATTGCCGTAATCGATTTTGAAATGGAAGCTACGTGCAGCGCAACCGTATCGTTCACCGGGCCCTGTTTATTGTCCTGGGTAAAACCTCGGTAACCCTCATAAAGAATTTCATCGCCTATCGCTACTAAAAAACCGCCCCAGAGATCACCTTTTTCCCAGACATTTTTGTAGTAACTGTCGATGACAGAAACAATAGAATCTCTGTTCTTAAGTTTGTTTTCTTTAAAAACTTCGTCGAGTTCTACATTTCCGAAATTCGGTAAAGTTGTTTTGGTTTCTTCGCTGTCTGTATTTTCCTTTTTGCACGAAAACAAGACCAGACTAAAAATGGCAAGAAAAAAAATAATTCGGAATAATTTCATTGAAGAGTTTTTAACCTGAAAAATGCCCGCAAGATAAGGGATTTCGCATCAGTTTTATAAGACTCAAATCATAAAAATTTGTTAATCCTAAGCAAACCCGGCCAGGATTTTGTCTACAATAACCTGCGCAAGTTTTTCTTTACTCTGTACAGTCCATCCCGCAATATGAGGCGTTACAATCACTTTTTCGGACTGCAGCAGAAATGCGGAATCAGTATTTTCTATTTCCAGATTTTCAAATGAAGCCTTTTCATATTCCAAAACATCGAGGCAGGCACCTTTTACTTTTCCGGAACGTACTGCTTCAACTAAATCACTCGTTTTCACATTTTTTCCTCTAGCAGTATTGATGAAATAAAAATCTTTTTTCATCCCGGAAATAAACTGCGCATCAATTAAATGATAGGTTTCGTCGGTAATCGGGATGTGAAGACTTAAAATATCAGCTTCATTCTTTAAAGTTTCCAGTGAAACCTGCGTTGCGAATTCATCGGAAAGATTGGGCAGGATATCATGAAAAATCACTTTAACGCCGAAGCCTGAAAGTCTTCTGGCAACGGCTTTTCCCATGTTTCCGTAGCCGATGATTCCGAAAGTTTTTCCCAGAAGTTCGTCCCCGCGGTTTTCTTCACGCTTCCAGATTCCGTTTTTTACTTCAGCTGAAGCGATGAAGAGTCTGTGCATCAGAATAAGCAACATTCCCACCACGTGCTCCGCTACAGAATCGCGGTTTCCCTCCGGAGAACTGATGAGTTTTATTCCCCGTTCTTCCGCAAAACGCACATCGATATTTTCCATCCCGGCGCCTACTCTTGCAATAAACTTCAGGTTTTTGGCGTGCTCGAGAAAATTTTGATCAACAGGAATTCTGCTTCGTATAATAATGCCTTCATAATCTGCAATCTTTTCCAGCACTTCATCATAAGTGGACGTGGTGTCTTCATCCAGCATAAAACCTTTTGCAGAAAGCTGTTCTGTAATTAAACGATGGTTGGTATCGAGCTGAAGGATTTTCATCATTTACACCGAGAACAGTTTTTTCAGTTCGGTGGAATCTGCCGCCTTCATTCTTCCGGAAAGAATAAGCGAAAGTTCTTTTCTTCGTAAAGCGGCATCAAATCTGAGTTTTTCCATATCAGTTTCGGGCTCCATTTTGGGGATCGGAATCGGACGGTTAAATTCATCTACCGCAACAAACGTATAAATTCCTTCGTTGGTATGAATTTTTTTCTGATTGATCGGATCATCGAGCCACACATCCACATAAATTTCCATTGAGGTTGAAAATGCGCGCGAAACTTTGGATTCCAGCACTACAATTCCGCCTTCCGGAATCGGATGATTGAATGACACGTGATTTACAGAAGCCGTTACCACACGCCTTTCACAATGACGCGCTGCAGATATTGATGCGCAACGGTCCATTTTTGCGAGCAGTTCGCCACCGAAAAGATTTCTAAGAGAATTGGTTTCGTTGGGCAAAACGATATTCGTCATCACCGTTAATGATTCTGACGCTTTTTTGATTTTTTCCATTTTGATTTTGAGTATTTTTGGGAACTCCATTTTTTTCCCGGAACGGGTGCAATGGCTTTAGATTTTAAAGAATCTGTTTTTGCAGAATCCATCACCGGATTCATCAGCGTGGCAGAATCCTGTTTAACTGAATCTTTTTTAATGGAAGCCTTTACAATTTTAGTTGCAGGTGCAGGTTCCAGACCGTTTCCGAAAGATTTTTTTCCTAAAATAATTTCCGGCTGGGTAATTCCAAAATAAGCCAGTCCTGAAACCCCTAAAAGCAACGGAACGAGCCAGTAAAGCGTTTTACTGAAACGGTAAGAAGTCTGATGATCCTCAGGTTTACTTAACGCTACGGAATTTTTTATTTCAGAAAGGTGAATTTCTTCCAAACCGTAAAAATCAGGCGAAAGGTTTTCGGTCCGGTTTCCGGTAAAGTGAATCTGGCTGTCGTCTAGAATAAAAGTCCCAATATTTTCGAGTACAAACTTCCCTTCTTTCTCCAGAATCGAATACCAGAAATTGGTTTGCTTTTTCACCTCAATTTCAGCATCGATCACCGGAATATTTTTTTGCTGCGCGACAAAACGTACAAACGAATCATCTGCCGCTGAATTCCCAATCTGAAAGGCGACTTCTTTTCCGGGAGGCAAAATACTTTTCCCGCCTTCATCCACCAAAGCATTGGTGTTTTTCAGATAAAAAGTCCCAAAACCCGGCACCAAAACCTGGCCCTGTTGCTTCAGAAATTCGAGAATGAGAAAAGAGAAATTCATATGGCCGCAAATTTATGTTTTTTGTACCATTTAATCAAAAATAAAAAAGACCGCTCCTAAAAAGCGATCTCTGAATCAGTTGATAAATCAATTATTCGGCAAATTTCACTACTTCGCTTTCAGAACCGTTTGTGATTTTCACCAAATACAATCCGTTTCGTGACACATTCAGTTCAATTGGAGTTCCGTTGGCCACTGCTTTGAATGATCTTACAAGTTTCCCCGACATTTCGTAAACAGAAATTTCAAGATTACCTTTACTGGACGGATAAAGTTTACCTGCGATAACACTGGATTTTTTACCCGTCACAGGATTAGAAACCGCCAAAGTAGCATCTGTAGTTGTACTGGTAAACCCATAAGTGGTTGCTGCAAGGTCTCCAGACTGTTTCGTTGCGCCATTCTGCTGGTCTTTAAAAACAAAACCTAAATTATTAACCATAGTTCCGGAAGGGAAAGTTTTGTTTCCATTGGTAAAAACTTTGGTGTTCAGGTTAATTGTCCCTACATAGGCACCGGCACTGCTGTCCCAATTCATCGAGACTGTAGAATTGGTCCACGCATCATCATACACAGTTCCCGTACTGTTGTCTGCGGCATTACTCCACACATGAACCCAAAAAGTTGGAACTTCGAAACCCGGCTCATAAATCGAATAGTCGTTGGTAGCACCGTAAGTCAGTTTTACAACACCCTGGGAAACAGTCTGCACTGTTAGTTGCGCAGAAAATGCAGCCGCAGCGCATACTGCTAAAAATAAAGAGGAAAGTTTTTTCATATTTCTTGTTTTTAAAATTGTAGAATCTAAATTACGCAATTTTAGAAAAACAAGAACATTTTTCTCATTTATTTATAATACAACTGTCAGTTTAACATTAGGCTATTGAAACTTCAGGCTTACACCAAACATAAAATTAACACCTGCCTGAGAAAAATAAACCGGTCCGTCGTACACATAGCCGTTGTTTACGTATTTTTTATTGAAGATATTGTTGAGCAAAAATTTAAAATCAACATCGGTTTTCTTTAGATTTAAAGTATATTTTGCATTGAAATCGCTAAGGAAATAATCGTCGAGTTTCAGGCTTTCATTGTTGGTGTTATCTAAAAACTGACTTCCAACATATTGGTTCTGAATTCCTAAGCTGAATTTTTCAGTCGGATTAAACTGAAGTAACACGTTCGCAATTACCTCCGGAGAAAATGAGATTGGCGTATTTCCAAGCATTTCAATGCCGGAAGAAGTCTCGTTTTTAAAATCCTTGTTTTGGTTTTTGCTCAACGTTAAATTTCCTGAGGCGTTCAACTTTTCCGAAAGTTTTGCAATCGCGCCAAGTTCAATTCCCATTCGATAACTTTGGCCAGAATTTACGCGGATGAATTCTCCCACATTGTTAATCTGTCCGTTCAGTACCAACTGATTTACATAATTCATGTAATAAAGGTTTCCTGTGAACGAAACATTTCCCAGCGTCTTTTCAATTCCGGCTTCGAAATCATAAAGTTTTTCTGCTTCGGTTTCAGGATTGGCGAAAAGATCATCCCGGTTCGGCTCGCGGTGCGCAACGGCCGCGGAAAGGAAAATTTTTCCTGCCGGGATTTTATAATTGATTCCTGCTTTTGGGTTAAAGAAGGTCCATTTCTTATCGAGATTCACTCCTTCATCATCTCCTTGTTGTACAATTTTGGTGTCGTAACTGATGTTTCTCAGCTGTAGATCTCCGAAAAACTCAAATCTGTTTTTAGAAACAATAAACTTGGCAAAACCTGCGATTTCGTTTTTCAGCGAGTTGTTTCTGTAATATTCGTGTTCAAAAATCTGTGGGCGGAACACATCAGAAACATTCCCAAAATGCCTGCCGTAATATTGGTTTCCAACGATTCCGAAATTCAGATCCAAATTTTCAAACTTTCCGTAAAGCGTAGAAACGGCTCCGTAAAAATCGTTATCGAGCCATTTTTTACGGATGAAATCGCTGCGTTTGATTTCAGCACCGTTTTCTAAAATATTGGGAAGGTTGTATTTTGAAAATTTCGCATCCTGTTTGTAATTTTCGTAATACCCCTTGCCAATGGTATAATGGAAAGTAGTTTCCAGATTCCAGCGGTCACTAAGGTTCTGCTCCCACAACAGCTGATAATGATTTTGGCGGTAATTGTCGGTTTCGTTATCGTAAAATCCTACGATATTTTCCCAGTTTTGATCATAGATCGCTCCGGAATAATTGAATTTAGGATTGGTTTCCCAGGTTGTTTTATCAACGCCGTTCCAGGCCTGATAGGTTTTTTCCTTTCCACCAAAAGCCATGAGCCGGATTTTCGTTCTGTTTTCTTCAAAAAGCCCGGTAAAGTTGTAAGAATTAAGATCAGAAAAAGCCCTGTCGATATACCCATCCGAATGAATATTGGTGTAACGCCCCATCAGAGAAAGTCTGTCATTCCAGAATTCACCGGAACCTACTTCTGCAGAATATTTATAGGTATTGAAAGAGCCGTAACTGTTATCCGATTTCACATAAAATTTTTCATCCGGATTTTTAGAAATCACGTTGACGCTTGCTCCGAACGCCGAAACTCCGTTGGTGGAAGTTCCCACGCCTCGTTGGATCACAATTTGCGATGCAGAACTTGTTAAGTCCGGAACATTCACAAAAAAGGTTCCCTGAGATTCGGAATCGTTATAAGGCACGCCGTTCAGCATAACATTAATTCCATTGCCGCCGACCCCACGAATTCTGAAACCGGTGTATCCAACGCCGTTTCCGGCATCCGAAGTGGAAATAACCGAAGTTTGGTTTTTCAGCAAGATCGGTAGATCCTGACCGAGATTTTTAATCCCCAAATCCTTTTCAACGTTGATAATTTCTTTGGAAACAGGTAATCTTTTTGTGAAATTCACACTTTCGATTTCGTGAATTTTCAAAGTGTCTTGCGTCGATTGTGCAAGATAAAACGGGCCTGCGAACAGCCCTAAAATAACAAATCCTTTCATTCTTTTAATTTTTAAGATTAATTGAATAAAAGGGGTCGAAAAAAATTATACAATAAATAGGTCCGCAGACCGCTCCCTAAACAGCATTACCTGTTCCAGGTTCATTGGGTATAATCTCAGCTTTTTACAGCACCCCTTTAATTTCAGCGGCGAAAGTACAAAATTTTTAATTAATAACGAATATTATTGGAATCTACGTAATAATAATTTTTCCCGTCTTTGGTCACTTCAAAAAGCCGCGCAAGCTTCCAGCTGAAATTTCTTTTGATGTCGCTGTATTCGAAAGGGATCACCACTTTATTATTGATGTCGATTACCCCAAATTTATTTTTGTGCGACGCAATAATCATTGGATTTTTGAGATCATCACCTTCCAGAATATGCAGATAATCGTATTGAGGATAGATTGTAAACTGTCGGTAATCCCCGGGATTTTCAAATTTAGAATCTTCGATAATTCCATAGGCGTGATTCATAACGTAGGCATGAAAAAGCTGTGCTTTAAATTCAGGCGTACATTGTCCGAGATCAGTTTTTTTGAACTGATAGACACGGATTCCGGCCTGATTGATACGGAAATCCTGACCGTTTAAACGAACAGAGGCATATTTGGAAGAGCCGAATTTCTTCACCTTTGGATTGGGAGAATTCAGCAGATTGCAGTCTTCTGTAAAAAATCCGACATTGCTGTACTCAGGTTTAATAATGGTTTTGCCTTTTTGATTAACAAATCCGAATTTCCCGTTGATCTTATGTGGAATCAGGGCAGGAATCGAATCATTGATTTTAACGAGATCGGTATTGACCTTTGCAGAAACTGTTTTTGTAACCGTTTTCTTTTTAGCGACATTGTGTTTCTGACCAGATAAGATCAGGGCGAAGCTGATTAAAATCAAACTTAAAACGTTCTTCATGACTTTCTTTTTGCAAACTTAGGTCCAAAAATAACGTTTTAAATGTTTCTGAAAATAAAGAACAAAACCAATATGGCCATAATAACATACAATGCGTTTTGCCCATACAGGAATTTTCTCGTTTTTGGATAGCGGGTTTTTAAACTTTCAGTACTAAAAGCAATGCCTAAAGTGATATAGGGAATGGAGGCGACCAATAAAGGATTGTATGCGAAAGCTTCTTTGAAATTGAGATGAAGAAGTTCATGAATGGCGCGTTGAGAGCCACAGCCGGGGCAGCTGTATCCGGAAAGGTATTTCACCGGACACTGCGGAAAAAAACCACTGTTCGCCGGGCTGTAGGAAAAGTAAATAATTCCCAGTATAAGAATGCCGGAACCTGCTAGCAGTAAATTAAATTGTTTTTTGATGGTGATTATACGTTTTTGAATGAAATAGGTGACTGCTAAATTTATTTGCCGCAGGCGAACTTTTGTTTAACTATCTTTCATAAAACAACCCGGGGCAGAGACTAAAGGAATGAGGCTCAATATATTTATTAGCCTTAGTTTTTATTTGTTTTCGTCGATTTCTTTAAATAATTTCTTTTCAATCAAAGTTGGTAAGAATAATCTTTCGAGCTTTGCATATTTGTGTAGTGGAGTTGTATCTTTATTAATCAAAGAAATTCCAAGTACTAGTTCTTCCAGATTATTCAGATTCTCTAAGAAATATAAATCATTCATTTTAGTTGCAGGACTATTAACTGAACCCGCTATAGTCAGTGTTTTTAAAGAATGTAACTTACCCAATTTTGAAAAATCATTAATTGATTTAAAGTTTTCAAGTTCAAGATGTTCAATGTTCTTTAAATGTTCAATTCCATGCAGTGATTCTATCCTGGGATTGCTCCCGAAATATAAATGTTTTAAATTTTGAAGATTTTGAAGATTTTGAATTGATTCAATTTTTCCCCACTTAATATATAAGCCTTTTAATTGCGGCATTTGACATACAGTATCGAAAAACTCTTGATCAATTTGGTGAGTTGTCATTAGATATTCAACATTTCTTAAATGTGATAATGCATTTATCCAATGATTTCTTATTGTCTTTTTTTGTTTTGTAGACAAATAATAAAATTCAGGATTCATGGCTGAAGTATCAACTATGAGGACATTTGTATCGAAAATATTCGCGTCATCATGTCGAAAAGAATTTCCTTTCCAGAAATCTAAATTAAAATTCCAGAACCCAAAATTTAGTTTAGTCGAGTCTTTCATAAAATTGCGGCTAATTAGCATATATGTTCTACTTCGTCAGACAAAACCACCTGTTTTGTGGGGATTGGCCTGAAAATTCTATGGCTTATTTCCGTTCTCTAAGATATATTTTTTTCTTTATAAATTATCAAACGCATTTCTGATTTGCTGAAGAATTTTTGTAATGCCATGAGCCGGGCATGCTAGGTTTCTTTAGCGCTGATGTCTTTATATCTAAATATCTTCAGGAATACCTCAGGTCTGAATACAGATATAAGGATTTAATGATTAAACTGTATTGTTATTTCAGAACGGGTTACCTTCTTCTGTGGCTCTCACCTGGTCCAATCTTTCTCCGGTATAAATCCAATACAAATCCATTACAGGTCCAATACAGATCCAATAAACTACTGGATCAACAATGGCTTTACAATGTTTCATTAAGGGATCATGAGCGAAGTAAACCCAATGAAGGTCAAACGAAGACTGAACTTCAGCACATGATTTTCAATAAGAGGTTAAGACACCCAACGGACTATGGCAATCTAACGAAACTTCCGGTTCTAAAGGCTCTCCAGTCTTTACTCTTCCTGAAAAACAACCGCAAAGGCTGCCCATACTTATATAAGAAAAGTATTACTTTAAACCTTCACCTCAGTTTTTTTTTACGAATCACCGAAAATAGATTCTCAGCATAGTATTTATATTTAATCTAAATGATATTCATCAGTTTTAAGGTTAAAATTTTGTAATTTTGAACTTCTTTAATTTTAACAAAAAATAACAGATATGACTTTCGACATTGACATGATCAAAAAAGTGTATGAGCGTTATCCTGAAAGGGTTGCTGCAGCAAGAGCAGTCGTGGGAAAACCGTTGACACTTTCTGAAAAAATCCTTTATACACACCTTTGGGAAGGCAATGCAACCCAGGCTTACGAAAGAGGGAATTCTTATGTAGATTTCGCTCCGGACCGTGTTGCGATGCAGGATGCTACCGCGCAGATGGCACTTTTACAGTTCATGCAGGCAGGTAAATCCAAAGTGGCAGTTCCATCGACAGCGCATGCCGATCACCTTATTCAGGCAAGAGTGGGTGCTGAAGCAGATTTGCAGGAAGGAATCAATAAAAACTCAGAAGTTTTCAATTTCTTAAGTTCAGTTTGCGATAAATACGGCATCGGTTTCTGGAAACCAGGCGCAGGAATTATTCACCAGGTGGTGCTTGAAAATTACGCATTTCCAGGCGGAATGATGATCGGTACCGATTCTCACACAGTGAATGCAGGTGGTTTAGGAATGGTTGCCATTGGTGTTGGTGGTGCCGATGCAGTAGATGTAATGGCCGGAATGGCCTGGGAACTGAAGATGCCTAAATTAATTGGTGTAAAATTAACAGGTAAACTCAACGGATGGACTTCTGCAAAAGATGTTATCTTAAAGGTTGCCGGAATTTTAACCGTAAAAGGCGGTACAGGTTGCATCGTAGAATATTTCGGTGAAGGTGCGGAAAACCTTTCTGCTACTGGTAAAGGTACCATCTGTAACATGGGTGCTGAAATCGGTGCTACCACTTCTACTTTCGGTTATGACGATTCGATGAGAAGATATTTAGCTGCAACCGGAAGACAGGATGTGGTAGATGCTGCCGATACTATTGCAGAACACTTGACAGGTGATGCTGAAGTTTATGCAAACCCTGAGCAGTATTTCGATCAGGTGATTGAAATTAATCTTGATGAATTGGCGCCACACTTAAACGGACCGTTCACACCGGATTTGGCAACACCGGTTTCAGAATTCAGAGCAAAAGCTGAAGCTAACGGATGGCCGCTTGACGTTGAATGGGCACTGATCGGTTCATGTACCAACTCATCTTACGAAGATTTATCAAGAGCCGCTTCAATTGTTGAAGACGCAGTGGCTAAAGGAGTGAAACCAAAAGCAATTCTCGGGATTAACCCAGGTTCTGAGCAGGTGAAATTCACCGCAGAAAGAGATGGTTTCCTTAACTCATTTAGAAAGTTTGATTCAGCAAGAATCTTTACCAATGCATGCGGACCTTGTATCGGTCAGTGGGATCGTGAAGGTGCTGAAAAAGGCGAGAAAAACTCCATCATTCACTCTTTCAACAGAAACTTTGCAAAAAGAGCCGATGGTAACCCAAATACCCACGCGTTCGTAGCCTCCCCGGAAATGGTAGCTGCAGTAGCAATTTCAGGTAGACTTGATTTCAACCCGATTACCGATACCTTAACCAACCAAAACGGCGAGCAGATTATGCTTGATGAGCCTAAAGGTTTTGAACTTCCGGAAAAAGGTTTTGCGGTAGACGATAACGGTTATCAGGCGCCTTCAGAAGACGGTTCTTCGGTAAAGGTTGTAGTGAACCCCGATTCCGACAGACTTCAGTTGCTGGAGCCTTTCCAGCCTTGGGACGGACAAAACATTACCGGTGCTAAAGTGTTAATTAAAGCGTTCGGTAAATGTACCACCGATCACATTTCTATGGCAGGCCCATGGTTGAAATACAGAGGTCATTTGGATAATATCTCGAACAACATGTTAATTGGTGCAGTGAACGCTTATAACATGGAAACCAATAAAGTTAAAAACGCGCTGACTGGAGAATACGGCGAAGTTCCTGCGGTGGCAAGAGCTTACAAAGCTGCCGGAGTTCCTACCATTGTTGTAGGTGACCAAAACTATGGTGAAGGTTCTTCCAGAGAACACGCAGCCATGGAACCAAGACATTTGGGCGTTCGCGCAGTTTTGGTAAAATCTTTTGCGAGAATTCACGAAACGAATCTTAAAAAGCAAGGAATGCTAGGCCTTACATTTGTGGATCCTGAAGAATACGACAAAATCCGTGAAGATGACACCGTAAACTTCTTAGATTTGGATCAGTTTGCACCAAACCGTCCGCTTCAACTGGAGTTTGTACATTCCGACGGAACGAAGGATATTATTCTCGCAAACCACACGTATAATGAGCAACAGATCGGTTGGTTTAAAGCAGGTTCTGCATTGAACTTAATCGCTGAGGAGGCGCGTAACAACGCTTAATATCTTCAAATATCATAAAAAAACCGTTCAACAATTTGAACGGTTTTTTTTATATCACTTAAAAGGCAGTTAATCTACATAAATCCCAGCCCAGCTTTCTTTCAGCGGCAAAAGGAAATCGCTCAGAAAAGCAACATATGTATTCTTCGAAAAGTCGAAAACTTCAATATCATGGGAAATTTCGCCTTCCTTTAAACCTTTCCGGAAGTCCTGCAGCTTCATGGTTTTAAGTTCGCCGTTTTCTATGAAACTGGCTTTCATTCTGTCGAATAATCCCAGCTGAAATTCAGCATCAATTTCTCTCATCACCTTTCCTAAAGCATCGATAGAACAGCCTGAAGCGGCTTCTTTCTCCTCATCAACACAAATCACGATAAACTGATTCTTCTCGATCTTGAATGAAGATGAAAGTGGTTTTCCGTGTGCTGCCCAGGTGGCCAGAAAGTCGTATAATTTTTCAGTAATTATTTTACTTTCTTTAGGTGCAAAAGGGCGCGAAGCAGGGTAAATAATCACTCTGTAATCACTGGTTTCTACAATATTTGATTCTTCTATTTTCATATTTACAAAGAGTTTAGATACTCGATTCAAGATTCAAGACAAGAACAGTAAAGTCCTGAAATCTGTTGTCATTTTATAAATCCTCCGCTTCTGCTAAAAGTTCCACAATATCCTTAACGGCAACTTCTTCATTTTTATTGAAATGTTTCACCCCGTCGGTCATCATCGTATTGCAGAACGGGCATCCGGTAGCGATGATATTCGGAGTTTCAGAGAGCGCTTCTTCTGTACGCTCCACATTGATGTCTTTGTCGCCTTTTTCGGGCTCTTTGAACATCTGTGCACCTCCCGCTCCACAACATAAACCATTGGATTTGCATCGCTTCATTTCTACCAATTCCGCATCGAGTTTCTCAAGAAGCATCCTTGGCGCTTCGTATTCGCCGTTAGCTCTGCCAAGATAACACGGATCGTGGAAGGTGATTTTCTTTCCTTTAAAACTTCCGCCTTCTACCTTCAAACGGCCTTCTTCCATCAGTTTTCTGAGGAACTGGGTGTGATGCATAACTTCATAGTTTCCGCCCAATCCAGGATACTCGTTTTTAATGATATTGAAACAATGTGGACATGCCGTTACGATTTTTTTTACTTCGTAAGCATTCATGATTTCGATGTTCGTAAGGGCCATCATCTGGAAGATGAATTCGTTTCCGGCACGTTTTGCAGGATCGCCGTTGCAGCTTTCTTCCTGGCCCAGCACAGCAAATTCAACGCCTACTTTGTGTAGAATCTTACAGAACGCTTTGGTGATTTTCTTCGCTCTGTCGTCGAAACTTCCGGCGCAGCCAACAAAAAATAAAACTTCAGGTGACTTTCCTTCGGCAGCATATTCTGCCATTGTTTTTATTGTGAAATCCATTTTTTCAATTTGAAAATGTGAGAATTTGAGAATTTGAAAATGTAATTAAATAACTTCCAAATTTTGAAATTGATTTTATCTAATTATTCTTTTGCCCAGTTTAAGCGATCGGCCTGATTATAAGCCCATGGAGCTGCGTTGTTCTCCACATTGGTCATCATCACGTTCAATTCGCTTGGCGCGGAAGACTGTTCCATGACCAAAAATCTACGCATTTCGAAAATAATCGACAGTGGGTCAATCAATACAGGACAGGCTTCTACGCAGGCGTTACACGTGGTACACGCCCAAAGTTCTTCTCTCTGGATATGATCATCGAGCAGTTTTTTGCCGTCGTCGACAAATTTGCCGTTTTTGTTGATGTTTCTTGCCACTTCATCGATGCGGTCTCTTGTATCCATCATGATCTTACGTGGAGAAAGTTTCTTGCCTGTAAGATTGGCAGGACAAACGGCAGTACAACGGCCACATTCAGTACATGAATACGCATTGAGCAACTGAACCTGATTAAGATCAAAGATATCGTTCGCCCCAAATTTATCGGGAACAGCATTAGGATCTGTATCCGGCGCTGCGGCGTAAGGATCTGCATTTGGATCCATCATCAGCTTTATCTCTTTGGTAACAGAATCTAAATTATTGAATTTCCCTTTCGGCTGCAGATTAGCAAACCAGGTGTTAGGAAACGCAAGAATGATATGGAGGTGTTTTGAGTAATAAAGGTAATTCATGAAGAACAGAATTCCAACAAAATGAAACCACCAGGCTCCTCTTTCAAGGAAGACCAAAGTGCTGTCGCCTAAATTGCTGAAAAGAGGTGCAATCAACCCAGATGAAACAGGGAAGCTGCCGTGTTCGGCAAGCACTCCTCTCTGCTGAAGAACCCAGTCTGCAGAATTCATCGTGAAAAATGCTGTCATTAAAGCAAATTCAATAATCAGAATCCAGTTGGCATCCTGTTTTGGCCAGCCGAAAAGTTCTTTCATAGTTAGTCTTCTTACACCGTAGAAATTTCTTCTGATAAAGAATATTACGACTGCGATTATGACTAAAAGTGCTAAAATTTCAAGTGTCGCTGTAAAGGCTGCATAAAAAGAATCACCAAGAATTCCTGCAAGGAAACGGTGAGTCCCGAAAATTCCGTCGACAATAATCTCAATCAATTCAATATTGATAATAACAAATCCTACATACACGAACATATGCAGAATCCCGGCAATTGGTCTTTTGCCCATTTTGCTTTGCCCTAAGGCGACTCTTGCCATTGTTTTCCAGCGTAGATCCGGATGATCGGTGCGATCGATTTTCTTTCCGAGCTGTATGTTTCGGTAAATTTCCTTTAAGCTTTTAAAGAAGAGTCCAAAGCCCGCAATAAGGGCAATGATGAAAATAATATTGTCAATATATTGCATATTGAAGGGGGTTTTTAGTCTTTAGGCGTGCTGTTCTTTCCGAATACGGAGAAATTAAGATATCTTTTCGGATTGGCTTTCAGGTCCAGAATAAGATTATTTAAGTTCGCCGAGGATTCATTAAGATTATTGTAAAGTTGCGCATCTTTTGTGAGTTTACCAAGCGATCCTTCACCATTTTGTATGCCGGAAATAATACCGTTGAGCTTATCTGCCGTTAAACTTAATTTATCAATGGTATTGTTGAGTTTCTGCACATCAACTTCATCGGCAACCCGTCCATATTTATCGATGGTGGTTTTTGCGCTTACCGTAGCAAGATTTGCATTATCGAGCATTTTTTGAATGCGCGGATCATTATTGGCAAGCAGCGCATTGGTTTGTTGTGAGGTCGATTCAAATGAAGTTACTGTACGGTTAAGACTCGAAAGCAGTGCACGTATTGCCTGCTGATTCTGCGCATCGGTCATTGCGTTAGCATTCATCATCAAGCTGTCAACTCTTTTCAATACGATTTGCAGCTGGTCTTTCACCGGCCCCACCTGCGATGAGATATTATTCATCATCGAAAGCTTGAAAGCGCCCTTCAATGTATCCCCGTCCTTTGCCATAGGACTTCCGTAGGCAAGGTTTACCCTCATTTCTTTTCCTGACATTAATCCTGGTTCGAAAATTTCTAAAGTAGAGCGTTTGGAGAACTCGAAATTATCGTCTACCGTAACTTTTACTACGAAATGAATCTTCCCGTCGGGTTCTGTGATCGGAATGATCTGATCAACCTGCCCCACCTTTAATCCATTGATTGACACCGGATTAGAAGCCTCTAAACCTTCTACATTATCAAATTTTGCGTAAAAAATATTGTCGGTTGTGAAAAGGCTTTTGCCTTTCATGAATTGGAACAGAATTATAAATCCTACAATTGCTAAAATTGCGATTAACCCTGCTTTTATTTCTTTTGTGAACTTCACTTTTTCTTAATTTTTAATGGACAAATATAATACATTTTCAACGAAATTTTTAAATCTCCGGTCAGCAATGCAAAAAGCGACCCATAAGGATCGCTTTGATATTATTAAATTACTTTTCGACTTATTGCTGTGCAGCCTGGTTATAAACCTCAATCCTGTAATCTTCGATTTTAGCATTGTCCTGAAGGCTCTTCAGCAATGCCTGACCGAACTGCTGTGAATTCTGGCTGGCTAATGCCTGGGTTACCTGCTTGATGTCTCCCGGTTGTTTGTTAAGTGTTTCAGATTTTTTTACTAAAACATAAACTCCCGTCATTCCTTCTACCGGATTTGAAACTTTACCCTTTGCAACACCAAATGCTGCACCGGCTACTTTAGGCTCCATAGCTCCGGCAATCTGAGGGCTCAACATATTCACCTGTGCAGTTTGCTTCGCAGACCCGAACATTTTAGCGATCTGATCTAAGCTTGTTGCTTTGGCAGCGGTAATTTTATCTGAAATCTGTTTTGCTAAAATTCTGTTTTTAACAATTGGCTCAATTTGATCACGAACAGCTTCCGGATCGGCAGTCCCCGGATCCTGAATTCCATTGAGGTAAGCTACGATTCTGTCTCCTGTACCATCAACCGTGAAGATATCAGCATCGCTTTTTTCACGTTTCTTATTAAATGCCCACGCAATAATTTCTTCGTCTTTATCCGTACCCAATCCTGGTAACTGACCCTGGAAACGGCCAACTTCTTTTGGATTGAAGAACTGGTAATTGTTTTTCTTCGCTATATTGGCAAAATCATTAAATGTTTTACCCTGAATCTGCTGAATAAATCTTGTCGCCTTCGTATAAACCTCGCTTTCAGTTTTGTCTGAAGGTTTTATTGCTTTTACGAGGTTGGCAACTTTATAAGTCATCGCACCGGATTTCTTGTCCTCGATATTGATGATATGATAACCAAACTGTGTTTCCACAACTCCAGTGGCTCCTTTTCCATTATTCGCAAGGAAACTTAAATATTCCGGAACGAATGGCGTTGCAGGAGTTGTCCAGCCTACGCTTCCACCCTGTCCTGCAGATCCCGGATCAGAAGAATATTTCAGGAATTCTGCAAATTTAGCAGGCGTTGCTTTCAAAACAGCACCGATGGAATCTGCTAATTTTTTCGCTTCTTCTTTTGTTCTAGTCTCATTTGCACCAGCCTGATTTCCTTTATAAGAAACGAGAATATGTCTGGACAGTGTAGAGTCTGAAGGTTTTTTATCTAAAAGTTTAGATACAACATAAAAGTTCTGCTCTTTGTAAGGACCAAAAGTTGTTCCTACTGCCGCACCTGCCACTTTATCTTTAATGGCAGCCGGCAGCTGTTCCGCTGAAAAGTAAGTTGGGTTATAAGGTAGGTCGGAATTAAGTGAAACAAACATTGAATCGTTTGTAGTGTTCTGGAAATTTTCTTTTCCATCACTCATATCCGTTCCTTTCGAGAACAGTTTATTGATTTCGGCCTGGGTTACAGCTTCGTCCTGAGGGCTAGCTGCCGCTGGGAAATAAACCAATCCAATATTTCTGCTGGCATCTCTTTTAAACAGAATCGGATGTTTCTTGATATAATCTTCTAAATCTTTTGTTGTAACTTTCACAGGATTTTTCTGAGCGTATGTTGCATAATCAACTTTCACAAAATCGATGTCAGCAACCTGGTCTCTCTGCTTCATCATTTCCTCAGCCTCTTTTTTGCTTACGGTAATCCCTGTTGAAACGTTGGCGAAAAGCTGTCGGGCCATCATTCTGTATTCGATGGCTTTTTTTGTTTTCAACCAGTTGTTGTACATTTCTACGTTTCCGCTGTTGCGAAGTTCTTCGATCTGTTTTTTAATTTCCTGCACTTTGAAATTTCCTTTTGCATCAAAATTTTCTGGATTCTGCGCAAACATAGGATCAAACTGCAATTGGTTATAGAACATTTCATCGGTTAAGGTAAGTCCCATTTTTTCGAATTGCTGCTTAATCAGTTTCGACTGTACTACCATTTGCCAAGCCTGTTCCTCCAGACCTTTTGTGGGCTGGCCTTGCTGCTGTGCCTGCTGCTGAAGTATGAAAAGCTGATCATCGAAATCTTCTTTTGTAATTTCATCACCATTTACTTTTCCGTAAACACCCGGTTTTGCACCGAATAATTTCTCCAAACTGTCAGGATTTACAACGAAAGCTAACATCGCAACTGCGATAATCCCCATTAAAAGCCAAGGTCTGTTTCTAATCTCTCCTAAAACTGCCATCTTTTTTGTATAATTTTATCAGTTTGCGAAAATACACATTTTTAAGAGATTAAGAAAAATTTTAAACATTTTAAACTTTTTTTTTCATAAAGATGGAAATTCTGTCTAAATATAGCGTTGGCATAATGCTTGTGAAATTAAGGCTACCTATTTATTTAAGGCTGTTTTAAAGGAAAATCTTTAACAACAGTTCAATAACCCTACAATAAAATGACAATTTGTCACGCATAAATATTATGGCAGAATTTGATGATCTTAATTTTGATGAAATTATAAACGACGGCTTCAGTATCGTAGCAGAAGAAATTAATCTTTCCGATCTCATGAACGAACCTACAAATAACGAACAAACGGTTTTCCCGATTTTGCCGGTAAGAAATATGGTGATGTTTCCAAAAGTGGTAATTCCTATTACCGCCGGACGCGAAATGTCGATAAAATTGTTGGAAGAGGCACAGAAAAACAACGAATTTATCGGAATCATCAGCCAGAACAATTCCAGCATCGAAAATCCTACGGAAAATGATCTTTACAAAACCGGCACCCTTGCGAAAATCATTAAAATCATAAAACTTCCAGAAGGCAACATTACCGCCATCACCAGAGGTTTTCAAAGGTTTACGGTTAAAAATTTCACGCAAAGCCAGCCCTATTTCAAAGCAGAAATTACCAAACTGAAAGATGTCACTTCTAAGAAAACAGAAGAATACGCTGCGTTATTAGAGAACATTAAAGATTTGGCCCTGAAAATTGTTGAACTGGATCCAAACATTCCATCGGCTGCAAATTTCGCGATCAAAAACATGAATGATAACGAAGATTTGCTCAATTTCATTTGCACGAACGCCAATTTCACGTCGGCGCAGAAACAGAAACTGCTGGAGGAAAAAAGTTTAATGATCCGTGCCCAGAAATGTTATGAACTGATGCATGATGAGTTCAGAAAACTTGAACTTAGGAACCAAATCCATCTTAAAACAAACCGCGAACTGGATAAAAGCCAGCGCGAATACTTCCTGAACCAACAGATCCGTGCGATCCAGGAAGAATTGGGCGGCGGCCCGGAATCTGATGTGGAAGAGCTTCTTCTGAAAGCAAAAAAAATAAAATGGAATGACGAGGTTGAAAATCATTTCCAGAAAGAAATCAACCGACTGCAGCGCCAAAATCCAAATTCACCGGATTATAACGTGCAGAGAAATTATCTCGATTTCTTCACAGATCTGCCTTGGGAAAACTATTCTAAAGACGTTTTCGACATCACCAAAGCGCAAAAAGTTTTAGATAAAGCACATTTCGGGTTAGAAGATATCAAGAAAAGAATTCTGGAACACATGGCAGTTCTGAAACTGAAAAACAACATGAAATCTCCGATTTTGTGTCTGGTAGGCCCTCCGGGCGTGGGTAAAACATCGCTTGGCAAGTCGGTAGCTGATTCTCTTGGCAGAAAATATGTTCGCGTTTCATTAGGCGGACTTCATGATGAATCTGAAATCCGTGGCCACCGAAAAACCTATATCGGAGCAATGGCAGGAAGAATTCTTCAGTCAATCAAAAAGGCAGGAACCTCTAATCCGGTGATTGTTTTGGATGAAATCGACAAAATCGGTCAGGGAATTCATGGCGATCCAAGTTCAGCGTTGCTGGAAGTTCTTGATCCAGAACAGAACAGTGCTTTTTACGATAACTTTTTGGAGATGGGTTATGATCTTTCGAAAGTAATGTTTATCGCAACCGCAAACTCTTTGTCTACCGTTCAGCGTCCGCTTTTGGACCGAATGGAAATCATCGAAATCGCCGGCTACACTTTGGAAGAAAAAGTAGAGATTGCAAAACGACACTTAATCAAAAAACAGCAGGACGAAAATGGACTGACCGCTAAATCATTCAAACTCGGAAATCCCGAACTTAAACACATTATCGATGCCCACACTTCTGAAAGCGGCGTTCGTAGTCTCGAGAAAAAAATTGCAGCCATTGCCAGATGGGTAGCGTTGCAGACCGCGATGGAGAAGGAATATGATCCCAAGATTTCAATTGAAAAAGTGGATGAAATTCTGGGAGTTCCAAGACCTAAAAGCCTTTCTGAAATTACTGGAGTTCCTGGTGTTGTAACAGGCTTAGCCTGGACGCAGGTTGGCGGCGACATTCTTTTTATCGAAAGTATTCTAAGCGAAGGAAAAGGAAATCTCACAATGACCGGAAATCTCGGAACGGTGATGAAGGAATCTGCAACAATTGCTCTAGAATACATTAAGGCAAAACATGATGAAATGGGTATTTCTTCAGAAGATATTCAGAAGAAGAACATTCACGTTCACGTTCCGGAAGGTGCAACACCTAAAGACGGGCCTTCCGCCGGAATTGCAATGCTTACGTCCATTGTGTCGAGCTTCAAGAATAAAAAAGTGAAAGCTCATCTCGCCATGACCGGCGAAATAACCTTGCGCGGAAAAGTGCTTCCTGTAGGCGGAATTAAAGAAAAACTTCTGGCCGCAGCTCGCGCAGGAATCACCCACATTATTCTTTGTGAAGCTAACAGAAAAGATGTCGAAGAAATTAAAAAAGATTATTTAAAGACATTAAAAATCAGTTATGTGAGCAGAATGAGCGAAGTAATCGACCTGGCAATTGAAAAATAATTTTCAGAATACATCGTTTTGATTTTTATAAAAACTTAAACCTCCGGAATTTTTCGGAGGTTTTATTTTTCTGTAAATTTGCAGCGTCTTAACCAATGGAGCATAACTCCTTACTTAAAACCTTCTGAAAATGTTACCAAAGATAAATCCCGAACACACACAATCCTGGCAGGATCTCGAAATGCATTTTGCACAAAATGATTTTGATTTACGTTCACTCTTTAAAGAGAATCCCAACCGTTTCGCAGAATTTTCTGTAAAAAGAGACGGTTATCTTTTCGATTTTTCTAAAAACTTAATCGATCGGGACACTTTTAATTTACTGATTAGATTAGCTGAAGAAACTCATTTGAAAGAAGCGATTTCAGCCATGTTTTCGGGCGAAAAAATAAATGAAACCGAAGGACGAGCTGTGCTTCATACCGCATTGCGGGACTTTTCAGAAGAGGAAATTATAGTGGATGGCGAAAACATAAAGCCAGGAATTAAAAAAGTTCTCGATCAGATGAAATCCTTTTCCGCGAAAGTAATTTCCGGGGAACACAAAGGCTTTTCAGGCAAAGAAATTACAGATGTAGTAAATATAGGTATCGGTGGTTCAGATTTGGGTCCCGTAATGGTTTGCTCGGCATTGAAACATTTTAAAACGCGTTTAAATGTTCATTTTGTTTCCAATGTTGACGGAAATCACATTGCAGAAACCCTTAAAAATCTAAATCCCGAAACTACACTTTTCATTGTTGCGTCGAAAACATTCACCACCCAGGAAACCATGACTAATGCTGAATCAGCAAAAGACTGGTTCCTGAAAAAAGGTGCTCAGGAGGATGTGGCAAAACATTTCGTTGCACTTTCTACAAATACCAAATCGGTAAAAGAATTCGGCATCGCAGAAGAAAATATTTTTGAATTCTGGGACTGGGTTGGTGGCCGTTATTCACTTTGGAGCGCTATCGGATTAAGTATTTGTCTTGCTGTAGGTTATGACAATTTCGAACAGTTACTGAAAGGCGCAAACGAAACCGACACTCATTTTAAAACCGCAGATTTTGAGGAAAACATTCCTGTCCTCATGGCACTTTTAGGAATCTGGTACCGTAATTTTTACGGCGCCGGAACTTATGCCATTCTTCCGTATTCCCAGTATTTGGATCGTTTCCCGGCCTATCTTCAACAGGGAGATATGGAAAGTAACGGAAAATCGGTCGACAGAAACGGCGAATATGTTGAGTACGAAACAGGCCCAATTATTTGGGGAGAACCGGGAACCAACGGTCAGCACGCGTTCTATCAGCTGATTCACCAAGGCACGGAATTGATTCCTGCTGATTTCCTGGCTTACGCGAAGTCATGCAATGAAGTTTCCGACCATCAGGATAAATTATTGGCCAACTTTTTTGCACAAACAGAAGCTTTGGCTTTCGGAAAAAACGCAGAGGAGGTACACGCAGAATTAAAAGCATCAGGAAAATCTGACGAGGAGATTGAAAAACTATTGAATTACAAGGTATTCGCCGGAGATTCGCCTACCAATTCATTCATTTTTAATGAACTTACCCCGTTCTCTCTCGGGCAGTTAATTGCGCTTTACGAACATAAAATATTCGTTCAGGGGGTGATTTGGAACATCTTCAGTTTCGACCAGTTTGGTGTGGAACTCGGTAAAGTGCTGGCCGGAAAAATTTTGTCAGAACTCGAAAGTCAGGAGCCGGTAAATTCCCATGATTCTTCAACCAACGGTTTGATGAATTACTATAAAGCGAAGAAATAAATCATAATCTAAAGTAAAAGTAAAATGGCAAAAATTCTCGATGGGCTTAAGATTTCGAAAGAAATCAAGCAGGAAATTAGATCTGATGTTGAAAAAATTGTTGCAGGAAAAAGACGTGCACCACACTTGGTCGCAATTTTGGTAGGCAGCAATGGCGCAAGTATGACCTACGTAAACAACAAAATCAAAGACTGCAGGGAGGTAGGCTTTAAATCCTCTTTGGTTAAATTCCCAAGCACGGTTTCGGAAGCAGAACTTTTAGAGAAAATCGAGGAACTTAATAAGTCGAAAGATGTTGATGGTTTCATCGTGCAGTTGCCGCTACCTAAACAGATTGATCAGGAAAAAATCATCATGGCAATAGATCCGCGGAAAGATGTTGATGGATTTCATCCGGAAAATTTCGGAAAAATGGCTTTGGAAATGGACACATTTTTACCCGCCACTCCTTTCGGAATACTCACTTTGCTCGAACGTTACGGTATCCAGACCGAAGGGAAACACTGTGTAATCATCGGAAGAAGCCGCATTGTGGGCAAACCAATGAGTATTTTGATGGGAAGAAAACATTTTCCGGGGAATTCCACCGTGACTTTAACCCATTCCTACACCCCGCACATCGAGAAATTCACCCACCACGCGGATATTGTAATTACCGCCCTGGGAGATCCTAATTTCCTGAAAGCCGATATGATTAAAAAAGGAGCCGTAATTATTGATGTGGGAATTACAAGAATTACAAACGACTCTGAAAAAGGTTACGAACTGGTAGGTGACGTAGATTTCGAAAGTTGTAAAACAAAAGCAAGCTGGATTACGCCTGTACCTGGTGGTGTGGGGCCTATGACCAGAGCGATGCTGATGAAAAACACTCTTTTAGCTTACAAAACTTCAGTATATAATGACTAAAGAAGAAGAAAATATTTTATTGAACCAAGGTAAAATGCTCCCGGTGATGGAGCATTTTTATACTTTGCAGGGCGAAGGTGCACACACCGGAAAAGCCGCATATTTCATCCGTCTTGGTGGCTGCGATGTAGGTTGCCATTGGTGCGATGTAAAAGAAAGTTGGGACCCCAACCTTCATCCCGTGATGGATGCTTTACAGATTGCCGAAATTGCTGCAAGCCACTGCAAAACGATTGTACTTACAGGTGGCGAACCGCTGATGTGGAATCTGGAGGTTTTAACCTCGCGCCTGAAAGAACTGGGCTGCGAAATTCATATCGAAACTTCCGGCGCCTATGAAATGAGCGGAATACTTGACTGGATCACCCTTTCTCCTAAAAAAACCGGTCTGCCAAAAGAAGAAATCTACGCGAAAGCCAGCGAACTGAAAATGATCGTTTTCAACCACAGTGATTTTAAATTTGCTGAAGAACAGGCTGCAAAAGTTTCAGAAAACTGCAAACTTTATCTGCAGAGTGAGTGGAGCAAGAGAAATGAAATGTACCCAAAAATAACAGACTATATTCTTTTAAATCCGAAATGGCAGGCATCCGTGCAGACGCATAAATATTTGAATATTCCGTAAATTAAGTTAAATTTACTTTTTATATAATTCGGTTTTATGCAAAAAATTCGATATTCTCGATATTTTAAAATTACATTTATACTCCTGGACGTGTTGGTTATTACCGGTGTATTTTTGTTCTTTTTCATCAGGAATAACGATGCACGCTACGAAAAAGACATTTGGGAGCAGAATCTGCTGTCCATTATTCTTCTTACGCTATTTTGGATTTTGCTCAGCGGGAGAACCAAACTCTATTCTGTCGCCCGAAATCTTACCTACACCATTTATCTAGAACGGCTGGTTACGCATATTTTCCTTTTTATATTTGGGGTAATTTTATTGGCAAAAGTAAGCAATAATGATTTTCTGAAACAGGATCGGTTTCTCATCGCCATCAACCTCTTTTTCCTTCTCTTCTTCATTAAATCCATAGTTTTTTTCACGCTGAAGTACATTCGGACATTGGGAATCAATTACAGAAATATTATGTTTTTTAGCAATGATTCCTCATCAGAAATTCTGAAGAATATTTTAACAGATAGAAAGGATTACGGTTTTAAAATCTTCGATTATCCTGAAGAAGAGCAGTTTGATTTGGATAAACTCATTACTTTTTGGAAAGAAAAAGGCATCCACACGATGTATATGCCTTCAAATGGTTTCGAGAAAAATGACGAACAGGAAATCTACAGACTGGCAGCACTGCACAAAGTAAAAATATCGCTGATTCCCAGCATTGTAAAAAACAATTTTTTCCAGTATGACCTTGGATACATTGAAATGCAGCCGGTGCTGGAGCGCTCTAAATTCCCCCTGGATTATCTTACCAATATCCTGCTCAAGAGGGTCTTCGATATTATATTTTCGGTTATAATCCTCATTTTTATCTGTAGCTGGCTCTTTCCTGTTATTGCAATCTTGATCAAAAGGGACAGCAAAGGACCTGTATTTTTTCTCCAAAAAAGATATGGCTTCCATGACGATGTTTTTCGGTGTATAAAATTCCGAACGATGTATATGAATGCAGATTCGCTGCCAACAGATAAAAGAGTAACCCGGATTGGCAGGTTTCTGCGCAAAACAAGTTTAGATGAGATGCCGCAGTTCATCAATGTGCTGAAAGGAGAAATGTCGGTAGTAGGGCCAAGACCCCACATGCTGTTGGTAGATGATTTTTACAAACTTAAAATCGGTCGCTATTCGGTACGGAGTTTGGTTAAGCCTGGTGTTACCGGTCTTGCGCAAGTGAATGGTTTGCGTGGTGACAGTGGAAATATGGATATAAAAATGCAGAAAAGAATTCTGGCCGACGCTTTTTATGTTAAAAACTGGAGTTTCAGCTTAGATCTTGTGATCATTTTAAAAACAGTTTTTCTGGTTATTTGCGGCGATAAAAATGCCAATTAAAAAATATAGAAAAAAATAAAACACTAATTTAGCCGAATGTTAAAGAAATTTTTGAGCCAGATCGGAGCTTACTTTCTCCTGCTGTCCAAAACAATAAAAAGACCACAGAAAACCTCGGTTTTCGGCAAACTCTTTATGAGAGAAATTCACGATCTTGGGGTTAATTCCTTCGGGCTAGTTCTCTTTACCTCCATATTTGTAGGAGCGGTAGTCGCCATACAGATGTTCAACAACTTTAAGGCGTCTACCTTCCCCATTCCGAACTCGTTTATTGGGTATGCGACCAAAGTAGTTTTGATCTTAGAATTTGCACCCACCATTATTTCTGTAATACTTGCAGGAAAAGTAGGCTCTTATATTGCCTCAAGCATTGGTACTATGAGAGTTACAGAGCAAATTGACGCGTTAGACATTATGGGCGTAAATTCACCAAACTTCCTGATTTTACCTAAGATTCTGGCGAGCGTTATTTTCAATCCTTTGCTTATCGCAATCAGTATCGTATTTGGAGTTTGGGGAGGATATTTGGCAGGAATTGCCACCGGAAACTGGAGTAAAGCCGATTATATTACCGGAATACAAATGTACATGCCACAGCATTTTATTTGGTATGCACTCTTCAAAACTGCGGTATTTGCATTTTTAATTGCAACGATACCGGCATTTTTTGGGTATAATGTAAAAGGAGGTTCGCTTGAAGTTGGCCGCGCCAGTACACAAGCTGTAGTGTGGACCATTGTTTCCATTATTATTACCAATTTAATTTTAACCCAAATGTTCCTCAGCTGATGATTGAAGTAAAAGATTTAAAGAAGAAATTCGAGGAGGTTGAAGTTTTAAAAGGCATCACCACAACATTCGATACCGGGAAAGTAAACCTCATCATTGGGCAGAGTGGTTCTGGAAAAACTGTATTTCTCAAGAGTCTACTCAATGTTTTTCAGCCTACATCGGGAGAAATTCTATTTGATGGCAGAGACATCAATAAAATGTCCCGTGACGAAAAACAAATTCTCCGTTCAGAAATCGGAACGGTATTTCAGGGAAGCGCGCTGTTTGATTCGATGACGGTGGAAGAAAATATAACATTTCCGCTGGATATGTTCACCAATCTGTCATTCCGAGAAAAGAAAAGAAGAGTTTTTGAAGTAATAGGAAGAGTTCACCTCGAAAAGGCTAACAGAAAATATCCTTCTGAAATTTCAGGAGGTATGCAAAAAAGGGTTGCTATTGCACGTGCAATTGTAAACAACCCTAAATATCTGTTTTGCGATGAGCCGAATTCGGGACTCGATCCTTATACCTCCAATATTATCGATGATCTTCTTATGGAGATTACCAAGGAATACAATACCACAACCATCATCAACAGCCACGACATGAACTCGGTGATGACGATTGGCGAGAAAATTGTATACCTACGTCTAGGAATTAAAGAGTGGGAAGGAAACAAAGACATCCTGATTAATGCAGGCAATAAAAACCTGATCGACTTCGTTTATTCCTCAGAATTATTCAAGGAGCTGCGCGAGTACTTCCTTGAAACCAACAAAACCTCAATCGATAATATTGTAACAAAATCTAATGAAAACGAATAAAATTCTTAGTATCGCTCTATTGGGAGCTACTGTATTCGCCTCTGCGCAGGTAAAATTATCGGGACGCGCTAACTTACTTTTTAAGACTGATAAACCAACGTGGGAAAACATCAGCAACACTGCAACCGGCGCTTATAATGATTCCGGTAAAAACAATGCAGGATTTAACTTTGGTCTTTCAGCTAAAGTAAATTTGCCACTTTCGCTTTTTTTAATGCCGGAAATCTATTACACAACTTTAAAATCTGAATTTATCGAACCTATATCTAACACTACGCTTGAGGTTAAAAGCAACCGTGTTGACGTACCTGTACTTTTAGGCTATAATGTGCTTGGTGACACGTTCGGTGTATTTGCTGGTCCTGTAGCATCCTACAACCTTTCTACCGATAATCAGTTTAATGATTTCAAAGAAAATGCAAAGAATGATTTTACGGTAGGTTACCAGTTCGGAGCTCAGGTTCAGTTGCAGAAATTTATTATTAACGGAAGATACGAGGGTGCGTTTACCGATGACCAGAGAGATTTCATTAATAATAACACCAATCAGACGATTCGCTACGACAGCCGACCCAGCATGCTAATCTTCGGTTTAGGATATCAGTTCTAAGCTTAAAATTTCAAAATAAAAAAATCCTCAGAATCAGTAATTCTGAGGATTTTCATTTGATGTATTCTGTATTGTCTGTTGTCTAGCCAATTCTGCAGCCTGTTTTTCAAGATCTTCTTTTTCTCTCCGCAGCTGCTGAAGTTCTTTTCTTTTTTGCTCTTCCTTAAGCGCAGAACCTTTGCTTACATATCCAACAATCCCACCGATGATGAGGCCGATTCCGATTCCTGCAAGAATTCCCATCAAACTGATCGGTTCAAACAGCTTCACGAATGAAAATTCGGGGAGCATATAATACAGCAGAAACGCCAGACCGAGGAGTAAAAACCCAATAAAGTGTAAATTTTTCATAGTGTTAAATTAACAAACCTTCCCAAAATTAATAATTTTTAGGGAAGGTTTCATTTTTATTGGTAAGATTTTAAATTTTTCCGCCCGATACTTTGTAATATTCCAAAGCTTTTGGCAAATGTTTTTGCAAATCTGCACGTCTGCTTTCCGGACTTGGGTGTGTTGAAAGAAATTCCGGCGGGCGGTTTCCGGTTGAAGAGGCTTCCATTCTTTCCCAGAACGGCTGTGCCTGTCTCGGATCGTAACCTGCCATCGCCATTAAGTATAATCCCATTTCATCGGCTTCAAGCTCCTGCCCTCTTCCGTATTTCAAAAGCGCAACCTGTGCACCGATTGGGTAAACCTGCTGGAAGATCGCAGCCATCTGCCCGCTTGTAGCACTTCCTAAAATTGCACCGCCGTACTGCGCAACCATAGCCTGAGAAATCCTTTCGTTACCATGCCCGGCAAGTGCGTGAGAAATTTCGTGACCCAAAACCACAGCTAAACCTGTATCATTTTGAGTGATTGGAATAATTCCTGTATACACTGCCACTTTACCGCCCGGCATTGCCCACGCATTGACTTGCTTATCATCAATCAGATTAAATTCCCATTGGTAATTTGTAATGTCAGCTTCTCTACCAATCCCTCTGTAATAGTTGTTCGCAGCATTTTTTATGCGCAAGCCCACATTCTGAACACTTTTTGCCGCAGTTGTACCTTTAACAACTTTTGCTTTAGAAATAACTTCCCTGTACTGCTGCACTGCCATCGCGCTAATTTCCTGATCGTTGGCTAACTGAAGGGATTTTCTCCCTGTAATCGGATTTGTTGTACACGCCATCATCATTAATGATAAAGCGCCAATTCCTAAAAACTTATTTACTTTTTTCATAGCTTTAATATTTCGATATAAATTCCTATTAACAATTTTTATTCCACAATTTTTTTTCAACTTTACAGTTCGCATTATTTTTGCTATGAACTTAGAAAAATCAAAATGAAAAAATTAATTAATATTTTATGTGCAGCAGTTTTATTCATCCTGATGTACGCTTGCGCAGCAACACCAAATATGCCCTCCGAAAAAGTGGCAGCGTTATTAAGGAACGGTGAATTTACCTTTATGGCCGAACAGGCGCAACCCAGTAACTATGATGTGGTAAATGTAATGAATTCTTTGCCAAGATCCAGTTCTTCCCGAATGTTAGATCTGGATTATGGCTACACCATTGTTCTTAAAAAATCTGAACTCCGTGTTGAATTGCCTTATTTTGGCAGGATGTACAGCCCAAGCTACGACACTGCAAATAATTCTTACCGGTTCACTTCTAAAGATTTTACTGTAAGTCAGCAAACAGGTAAAAAAGGAAGTACAGTTTACACTTTTCTTACCAAAGATCAGCCGACGGTCCGAAGAATCATAATGGAAGTTTTCAGCAACGGAAAAACTTATGTGTCGATCGATTCGAATGACCGCACACCAATTTCGTACAACGGCTATCTTATGGAAAGCGAGTTGCCTAAAAAGTAATTATTTCTTCAGCAGCTTCTCAACAAATCTTTTCGCTTCCGAACTTGGATTGGATTTCAGGTCGGAAGCATTTTTTTTATGCAGCTCGTAAGAATCTCCTGTCGATTGTTCTTCTTTTGCCTTCTGAAGAATATATTCCTGAACCCAGTAATCAAAACGTTTTTCTGCCTGAAGCTGGCGGGTTTTATCAAAACTTCCACTTTCCCGCTTCATCCGGATGAATTGATCAATCTTCTCATCCACTTCATTCAACCCAGTATTATGAAGTGCCGAACCGAGTAGAACCGGCACTTTCCAGTTTTTTTCTTTTGAAGGTAAAAAATGAAGCGCGCGTAACAATTCCAGTTTGGTGTTTTTGGCTTTCTGTCGGTTACCTTCTTCCACTTTATTAATGAAGATGATATCTACCATTTCCATAATTCCGCGTTTAATTCCCTGCAGTTCGTCGCCACCGCCGATAATCTTTAAGAACAAAAAAACATCAGTAATATCCGAAACCAACACTTCACTTTGGCCTACGCCCACGGTTTCAATTAATATGGTATCGTATCCTGCAGCCTCACAAAGCATCATAGTTTCAAATGTTGTATTGGCTACTCCGCCTAGAAATCCAGAGCTGGGCGAAGGTCGTATAAAAGCATTTTCTTCTCTGGCCAGTTCTTCCATTCGGGTTTTGTCTCCTAAAATAGAGCCTTTATTGAGTGACGAACTTGGATCGATAGCCAGAACTGCAACTTTTTTCCCCTTTTTTAAAAGCAGCCTTCCGAAGTTTTCAATAAAAGTAGATTTTCCTGCGCCCGGTACACCGGTAACACCAATTCTTACAGAATTTCCTGTGAAAGGCAAAATTTCTTTCAAAAGCTGTTCGGCCAATTCACGGTGTTCAGGCTTTTTACTTTCTATCAAAGTGATGGCTTTTCCGAGCAATCTTTTATCGCCCGATTTTATTCCCTCAATAAGTTGTTCTACAGAAAACGTTTTCATTTAACCAAAAATACAAATTCTTTCAGGATAATAACTTAAGTGGGGAATCCGACAGCGTCATTATTTTTGAATTTTTTGGTCTGAAGCCATTGTAAAGAGAATTTTGTTTATTTTTGAAAGAAACAAAGTATTTAAATATGAAAAGACCTCAAAACTTTACACGGATTACTACCATTTTTTCAGCAATTGCAATAATCGGCTTTTTAACTTCCTGTACGACAAAACCCGCCGTTACCGAAGGAACAAAAACCATGACTGCAGAAAATCTGGCTTTAGGAAAAACACTTTTCGACAATTCATGCGGCAGATGCCATGATTTGCCGAGTCCTACTTCTCATTCCGCTCAGGATTGGGTTGGAATTATGAACGCTATGGCACCAAAGGCAAAACTGAATGATCAGCAACACCAGCTGGTTTACGATTACATTGTATCCGTGAAAAAATAAAATGGATTTAAAACCTGAAATAACCTGGCGGGATTTCGAAAAACTCGATATACGCTGCGGAACGGTAATTTCTGTTGCCGATTTTCCGGAAGCCAAAAAACCATCGTACAGACTAGAAATAGATTTTGGGACGCTTGGAATTAAGAAATCTTCTGCTCAAATTACTTCACTTTACCAAAAAGAAGAACTTGTTGGCAAGCAGATTTTGGCTGTAGTGAATTTCCCAAAAAAACAAATTGCCAATTTTTTCAGCGAATGTCTGGTTTTGGGACTATATGGAGAAAACAAGGATGTTACACTTATAACACCTTCGCTACCGGTTAAAAACGGTTCTATTCTAGGTTAAACCTATTGCACTTTTCTTAAATTTTAAAAATCTTCATGATGATTCAGCATATTCCTTTAGAAAAAATCCTATTCCTGGATATTGAAACCGTTCCACAAGCCGGAAACTGGGAAGAATTGAATGAAACCGACCAGTATCTATGGGACAAAAAAACCAGAATGCAGCGGAAAGAAGATTTCACTGCGCAGGAATTTTATAATGAAAGAGGCGGAATCATGGCTGAGTTTGGCAAAATCATCTGCATTTCTGTTGGTATTTTGGAAAAAAGTGAAAAACTGATGATTAAAAGTTTTTCAGGTGATGATGAGAGAAAACTGCTCGAAGAATTCGGCGAAATCTTCAATCATCCAAAACTTCACGATGTAATTCTCTGTGCGCACAACGGAAAAGAATTCGATTTTCCGTGGATTGCAAGACGATTCCTGATCAACGGAATGCAGCCACCGAAACCCTTCCAGATGTTTGGGAAAAAACCGTGGGAAATCCCGCACCTCGATACTATGGAGCTGTGGAAGTTCGGCGATTACAAATCTTTTATTTCACTGGAATTGTTGGCTCATGTATTCGGTATTCCAACTCCAAAAGATGATATCGACGGCTCTATGGTTTCGTCAATTTACTATATAGAAAAAGACTTATTTAGAATTGTTCAATATTGTGAAAAAGATGTCTTAACTTTGGCAAATATTTTCCGGCGCATGCGACAGGAAGAATTGCTGGAACGTAAAACAGACTAACTTTTAAAATAAAATGACCTTTGCTGCGGTTTGCAGCCACGGTTGAACAATAGTAAAATGGCTTTAACAGACGATCAGATCGCCGATATTGGCGAAAATATTATTAAAAATTTAAAAACCGTTTATGACCCCGAAATTCCCGTAGACATCTATGAACTCGGTCTTATTTACGATGTACAGATTTCGGACCAGGGTGCGGTGAAGGTAATTATGACATTAACAACACCCAACTGTCCGGTGGCTGAAAGTTTACCAGCGGAAGTACGCGAAAAGGTTACCGAAGTTGAAGGCGTAACAGAGGTAGATCTGGAACTTACCTTCGAACCTGCCTGGAACAAAGACATGATGAGTGAAGAAGCACGCTTCGAACTTGGAATGTTTTAAAAAATAAATGCCGGAAATCTCCGGCATTTTAATTTCATTCTACACTCCGTACTCAAAAAGTACCGTACGCTGCACATTTGGATGAATAGACAAAGAAACCGGACAGTTAAGAGCGGTATGTTCAATAAATTTCTTCTGTTCCTCAGTAAATGTTCCGGGAATTCTCACGATACAAAATATAGTTCCGATTCTTTTCGGTTCAGGATGGGTAGATTTTTTTAGTTCGCAAGTTGCACCGGTAATATCAATTCCTCTGTTCTTTCCTAAAACTGCTACTGCCATTAACATCGACTGGCCATAGGAAATACCGAAAATATCTGAAGGTGAAAAATATTCTGAAGTTCCCCCTTCCCTCAATGGTGCACAGGTAGTAATTTCAGCACCGGATTTAGCATGTTGGGATACGATTGTAAAATCTCCCGAATAAGTAATTGTTGAAGTCATAGCATTGCGTTTTTTATTACAATAAAGATAGCAAAATCTTTTTGGTATTTTACGCAAAAATGATATAAGTCACTGTAAATTAAAAATATAAAACAAACATATCTACACTCCGTATCTTTTTATAACGGCTGATCCGGATAGTTAAAAGTGACAGATTTTTTCACTTCAGGGCTTAAGGTAAGTGCTACAGGGCAATTCATTGCAGTATTTTCAATAAAGGCCTTTTCTTCGTCGGAAAAGCTACCGTGAAAATATAAATCACAAACAATTTCTGCGATCTTTCTTGGTTTCGGATTCATTATTTTCTGGAGTTCAGCATAAGATCCTTCAATATTAATTCCTTTATCTTTTCCTAAAATCGCAATGGTAGTGAGCATGCATTGTGCAAGGGAAGTTGCGCACAAATCGGTTGGCGAAAACACTTCGCCCTTACCGTGATTATCTGTAGGAGCATCGGTAAAAACTCTGGTTCCAGACTGTAAATGTTCAGATTCGCACCGCAAATCGCCGAGGTATGTTATTTTTGAGGTCATGAGCGTAATTTAAAAATGAAAAATATCTTTGGCTTTATTATAAGCACTTTCGAAATTAAGTAAGTTCAGTGAATGCTCAATTTTTTCGGAAGCCATAAAATTAATGACCTGCTCGGTAGGCATATTTCCGACCAGGTCGTCTTTGGCCATCGGACAACCGCCGATTCCTTTAATTGCCGAATCGAACCTTCTGCAGCCGTTATCATAAGCGGCTTTCAGTTTACTGTAAGAATCCTCATAGCGGTTATGGAAATGCGCACCGAAATCAATCCCAGGATATTTTGCCGGAATTTTATCAAACAGAAGTGCAATCTGTTCTACAGTTCCGGTTCCGGTGGTATCGGAAAGCAGAATGTTTTTAATCCCGATTTCATTAAAACGGTTTGCCCAGAAATCCACGTCTTCCCATTTCCACATCTCACCATAAGGATTTCCGAAAGCCATGGAAAAATACACATTCAGTGTACGGCCATCGGTTTTCAGAATTTCTGTGATTTTCAGAATATCATTAAAAGCTTCTTCCTGATTTTTATTCGTATTCCGGTGCTGAAAAGTCTCCGAAATCGAAAAAGGAAACCCCAGAATATCAACCTGCTCGTGAGCCAGAGCTTTCTCTGCCCCGCGGTAATTGGCAACAATCACAGAAAGTTTTGTATTTGAAATCGATTTATCAATCTCATCGAGCACCGTTCCGGAATCCGCCATTTGGGGAATCGATTTTGGTGAAACAAAACTACCGCAATCCAACACATCAAAACGAACATCCATCAAGGCATTAATGTAATCGATTTTCTTTTGAGTCGGGATAAATTCGCCCCAACCTTGCATAGCATCTCGCGGACATTCGGTTAAAAACATTGTTGATTTTTAATTTTCTCAAAGATAATATTTTTTTTGAATGACAGAATTTGAGTTTTGCAGGCATAAAAAACTGGCAATTTGCAGCCATTACCGTCATACAAATTCGCTATCTTTGTTTAAATCAAATTTTATTAAAGATGACTACCATAGATTTCAACCTCGACTGGAAACTGAAACTGCAAAACCGATTTATCAACTACGTAAAAATCTTTTCGACCAGTGATCCGGAAAGCGAAACAACACCTTCAACCGAAAGACAGTGGAACATGGCCAACTATATTTTCGAAGAACTGAAAACCTTGGGTTTAAGCGATGTTTCTCTGGACGAGAACGGCTACATCTATGCTTACGTTCCTTCGAACCTTGAAAATGATGACGAACCGGTGGTAGGTTTTATTTCACATTACGATACTTCTCCGGATTTTAATGGAGAAAATGTGAAGCCTCAGATCTGGGACGATTACGATGGCAAAGATTTGCTTCTGAATAAAGAAACTGGCTTCGTACTTTCTCCTTCAAAATTTGAAAGTCTGAAAGATTATGTCGGCAAAACTTTAATTACCACAGACGGTACAACCCTTCTTGGCGCAGATGACAAAGCGGGGGTTGCCGAAATTGTAACTGCTGCTGAATATTTGTTGGCTCATCCAGACATTAAACACGGGAAAATTGCGATCGGATTTACTCCGGATGAAGAAATCGGAAGAGGAGCACATAAATTCGATGTTAAAAAATTCGGTGCCGAGTGGGCTTACACCATGGATGGCGGTGAAGTTGGAGAACTAGAGTATGAAAACTTCAACGCAGCTGGCGCGGTGGTGAAAATTCACGGTTTGAGTGTGCACCCGGGTTATGCTTTCGGAAAAATGGTGAACGCCTCGCTTTTGGCCGCCGAATTCATTAAAATGCTCCCTGAAAACGAAACACCATCCACTACAAAAGGTTTTGAGGGTTTTTATCATTTAACAGATTTGAAATCTGATGTTTCTGAGGCAAAAATTCACTACATCATCCGTGATCACGATGCCGATAAATTTGAAGCCAGAAAAGAATTTATGACACAAAAGGTAGCAGAATTCAACAAAAGATTCGGTGAAGGAACTGCTGAAATCGAAATTAAAGAACAGTACCGAAACATGAAGCAGCAGTTTGAAGGCAAAATGCATATTATCGACATCGCGGAACAGGCGATGAAAGACGCCAACATCGAGCCTAAAATCAAGGCCATCCGGGGTGGAACAGACGGGGCACAGCTTTCCTACATGGGTTTACCTTGTCCGAATATTTTTGCGGGCGGAATCAACTTCCATGGGCCTTATGAATACGTAGCTTTGGAATCGATGGAAAAAGCAGTAAAAGTGATTATTAATATCGCGAAGATGGTGAAGAAGATTTAAAGAAATATTGTACCTGAATAACCTTCAATAATATTGAGGGTTATTTTTTTATTCTTTACCCATCAAAAAACAAAAAAAACCATCACATTTCTGTGATGGCTTGCTCCTCTTGCTGGGCTCGAACCAGCGACCCTCTGATTAACAGTCAGATGCTCTAACCAACTGAGCTAAAGAGGAGTGTATCCTTTTGCGTTAAGCGTGTGCAAATATAAAAACTTTTTTAATTCTTGCAAAATATTTTTGCAAAGTTTTTACTAAAATTTTCCTGTAATCCACTTAACTATGTCGTTTCCAAAGATTAAGACCATTAGCCCAAGTAAGAAAATTACACCAATCATTTGAGCATTTTCTAAAACTTTCTGCGGAACAGGCTTTCCGGTGATCATTTCCCACAGGGTAAACACTACATGACCCCCGTCTAACCCAGGAATCGGGATTAAATTCAGGAATGCTAACCATACCGAGAACATTGCTGTAAAACTCCAGAAAAACTCCCAGTTAATCGTCTCTGGCATTTGTTTGATGATTCCGATAGGTCCCGAAACTTTCTTATAACCTTCTGTAGTGGTATTGAAAACAATTTTAAACTGCTTAATCTGCATCGTCAAAACGTCGATGGTTCTTGTAAAACCTCTTGGGATAGCTTCTAAGAAAGAATATTTTTTGGTGATTTTGGCTTTTTCAAGTTCGGCCTGTGCTACATTGATGTCTGTGGAAAATCCTAATTTTCCTTGCGGATCAACTTTAATATCGATTTGCTGTAGCGCAGAATTTCTTTCAACATCCAACTTTACATTGGTGTTTTTGTATTTTGCAAGTTCAGTTGCCAACTCATCGAAATACTTTACAGGATTTCCGTTTACTGCTACAATTTTATCACCTTTCTGCAAGCCGGAAGCTTTCGCAGGACCATTTGGCAGAAGACTGTCGATAACCACAGGAAAACGTGGGCTGAAGTAAGCTTTAGCCTCATTTTGTTTCAACACATCAGCTACACCTTGCTCGTTGACAGGGAATGTAACTTCTTTACCGTTTCTTTCCACCGTTACCTCATCTGCGAAAAGCATGTTTACGGTTGAAGGTTCCATACGCTCGGCGTGCTTTCCGTCGATCTTTAGAATTTTGTCTCCAGTTTCCAGACCCATTTTTTTACCGGCATCAGATACCGCAATTCCGTTCTCGAATTTTGAATTGTCGTGATAGGTTTCGCCTTTAAAGTAACTAAGGCTCGAATAAATGAGCCAGGCTAAAAAGAAGTTAACCGTTACACCACCCATCATAATAATCAGGCGCTGCCATGCGGGTTTACTCCGGAATTCCCAGGGTTCGGCCGGTTTTTTCAGCTGTTCTGTATCCATACTTTCATCCACCATTCCGGCAATTTTCACATAACCGCCAAATGGAAGCCAACCGATTCCGTATTCGGTACCTCGGAAATTTATTTTTGCCAGCGAAAACCAGGGATCAAAAAAGAGATAAAATTTTTCAACTTTTGTTTTAAAATATTTTGCGGGGATAAAATGTCCTAATTCGTGCAATATCACTAAAATAGAAATACTGAGTATGAACTGAAATAACTGTATTAATGTCATTGATTTTAATTAAATTTTTTAAGATTTGCGAAGATACGAATTATCAAAAGCATGCCAAATAAAAAAGGCTCCCAATATTCTGGAAACCTTTGATATATGAAATTAAGTGATGTTAGAAATTGAATGATACCCCTAAGCTACCATTATTACCGAATTCACCATAGATACCAACATTGTTATTGAAGAAATATCTAACACCTAAATGTGCACCGAATCCGAAATCTTTACCTAAAAGGCCTAAATTAACACCTGGATAAATGTCCCATTTTTCAGGTAATCCCAATGGCTCCTGTAAATGAAAACCTAATCTACCAAAAAGAAATACGTTGTTATCTTTGTTGTCGTCTTTGTAACCATCGAAATAGAAGTTAGCACCGGCACCAAGTGACACAATGTTTCCTAATCCATAATCGTAAGTTGCAGTAATACCGTTTCCATAACCCCAACCGTTAAAACCTACCTGAAGTTTTTGATCTCCTTTGCCGTTCCAGGCCTGTGCGAATGCTGTTTGTCCTAAAAAGAACATGGAGCATACTAATAGTAACTTTTTCATAATGTTATAATTTATAGTTTTAATGTTATAATTTTGAATAATCAAAAATGAGACCAAAGAAAAAGTCCAGTATCACCGACTTTGTTCTGCCATCTATATATTAACTACATTTTTATGATATTTTATGAGAACTAATTTAAAAATCAGCGGTTTAAATTTCGATATCACTTGGAAAGACAAAGAGCGAAATTTTCACAACATCGAGCAACAGTTTCAGGACAGATCTGCAGACCTACTGATGTTGCCGGAAATGTTTTCCACGGGTTTTTATATGAACGCCGCAGAAATTGCTGACCGTAATGAAGAAACCCTGAAGTGGATGAAAAGTTTTGCCGCAAGAAGAAATTCAGCGGTGTGCGGAAGCGCGTCAGTTTTTGATGACGGCAGTTTTCTAAACCGTTTCTATTTCGTAAAGCCCGACGGAAGTTATCAATTTTACGATAAAAGACATCTTTTTACCTATTCCGGCGAAGATCAATCTTACTCAAAAGGAAAAGAAAGGGTAATTGTGGAGTACAAAGGCTGGAGAATTCTGCTGCAGGTTTGTTATGATCTTCGCTTTCCGGTGTTTTCAAGAAACAATGATGATTATGACGCGGTGATTTACGTCGCAAACTGGCCGGAAACCCGAATCGATGCATGGACTACGCTGCTGAAAGCCCGCGCCATAGAAAATCAAAGTTATGTATTTGGCTTAAACAGAATCGGAACAGACGGAAATAATCTGAATTATCCGGAAAGTTCTTACTGTTTTTTTGCGGATGGAAGCATTATTTCTGAAACCGAAAACCATTTTGTTTCCGCAGAATTTAATTCAGATGAACTTAAGAAATACCGCGGGCGATTTCAGTTTTTAGATGACCGGGATTCTTTTGAAATTTTTTAAAAATCTAACTGTTAGAAAAATCCGTAAGAAGTTTGGTTAAAGTATTCACATCGTGAACCCCGCTTTCTTTCCAAAGCAAATTGCCGTTACGGAAAACCGCTAAAGTAGGAACGCCTCTTACACCATATTCTGCAGCAATCGCAGGATACTGATCTACGTCTATTTTTACGATTCTTGCCAGATCACCGATATTTTCTTTAACGGTGGTAAGCACCGAAGACTGAACTTTGCATGGCCCGCACCAGGTAGCAAAAAAGTCGATTAAAACAGGACGTTCAGAGTTGATCAGTTCCTGAAATTTTTGTGACATAGTACTATTTTTAAAATTAAACTAAAGATTTAGGAGAGCAGTTTTTTCTGCTAAAGTTTTTTCTGTAGAGCATTCCAGCCTCCGCCGTTATACACTTCAAAACCGTTCTGTTTAAGAATAGCTTTGGCAGATGCACTTCTCATCCCACTTGCGCAGCAGGTTATAATTGGTTTCTTAAGATCTAATTTTTCCACCTCCGATACAAGCTGCTGCAAAGGGATGTTTTTAGAATTGCGGATGCTTCCGCTACTGTATTCGGCGGGAGTTCTTACATCAATAATTTGTGCCCCATTTTCTACAAGAGCCTTATAATCAACCTTGTTTTTAACGAATAATTTCTTGATAAAATCGATCATTTTTGTTGTTTTTGGAATCGCTTACAAAGTTTTGCTTTGGCAAACAAAATTACTTTTTGGCACACTCGTCTCATTTATTTTATTGAAACCACCCTCTATTTCTGTGAAATTCCTAATTCCTCTTGAATTTAAAATACTGGCGGCAATCATACTGCGGTATCCGCCGGCACAGTGAATGAATAAATGCTCGTCATTATCCAGAGTTCCAGCCCAATCGTTAATTTCGGAAAGCGGTCTTCGGAAGGCTTCATTTACATGTTCTGCTTCATATTCGGATTCTTTTCTTACATCAATTACTTTTGAATTTTCATTGTATTTTTCAGCAAATTCTTCGGCAGAAATTCTTTGAATCGTGTCAATTTCCTTACCTGAATTTTTCCAGGATTCAAAACCACCTTCCAGATATCCCAAAACATGATCAAAACCAACTCTTGACAGCCTTGTAATCACCTCTTCTTCCGTATCATTTTCGCATACCAAAAGAATGGGCTGCCTTACATCTACAATCATGGCCCCAACCCACGGTGCGAAATCTCCTTTCAGCCCGATATTGATGGAGTTTGGAATAAATCCTTTGTGAAAATCGGCCGCAGCTCGGGTATCGAGAATCAATGCGCCAGAATCTTCGGCTGTTTTTTCAAAATCTTCTGCGTTCAATGGATTTTTACCTTTTTCGAGTACATTTTCGAAATCATCGTAGCCACCTTTATTCATGGCGACATTCATCCCAAAATACTGGGGCGGCGCCGAAAGTCCGTCTAAAACTTCTTTTACAAAAGATTCTTTATTGGGCTGTTTCAGTGCATAATTGGTCTTTTTTTGATTCCCCAAAGTGTCCACAGTTTCTTTCTGCATATTTTTTCCGCACGCTGAACCTGCTCCGTGTGCCGGATAAACCGTGATGTCATCAGCAAGCGGAACAATTTTGTTCTGAAGACTGTCGTAAAGTAAGCCGGCCAACTCTTCCTGAGTCATGTGCGCAGCTTTCTGTGCGAGATCCGGGCGGCCTACATCCCCTAAAAACAAGGTATCGCCAGAGAAAATTGCGGTTTCTTTTCCAGATTCATCAATCAGGAGAAAAGTTGAACTTTCCATAGTATGTCCTGGCGTGTGCAGCACTTTAATTTTAATTTTTCCTATGGTAAAAATCTGATTATCTTCTGCAATTATCGCATCAAAATCCGGTTCTGCTGTTGGCCCGTACACAATTGGTGCACCAGTTTTTTTTGAAAGATCCAAGTGTCCCGATACAAAATCTGCATGAAAATGTGTTTCAAAAATATATTTGAGTTTTACCCCATCTTTCTCAAGCCTTTCGAGGTAAGGTTTTGTTTCCCGCAACGGATCGATGATGGCTGCTTCATTTTCAGAAACGATATAATATGCACCCTGTGCGAGACATCCTGTATATATTTGTTCTATTTTCATGGTAATTTTTTTTAACCCATGCAAATTTGGTGAAATTGCTCACAATATACACCAACCGATCAATCGAAATAATTGATTATAGCATTTTGAATTAGTTATATTCGGTAACATTACCGTCTTTGTCAGACAACTTACCGGCCTGGCCTTCCTGTGTGAGCTCCCACATAAATTCCTCATTTGTAAAAATAGGATTACCGCTTGGGTTCACTGTTTTGGCAGATAGCTTCTGTTCTTCCTCTCCAGCTTTCTGAATTTTTACAGCAACTGCATCACCTTCAGAGAAATAGGTTACCGAAATTTCTTCACCTGTAGCGCTTTTCAGTGTTAAAGGTTTTTGTACAAGTCCTATTTCAGGAGATTTTTCATTTTCTGTTGAAGCTGAATTGGTTTCTGTTTTGGTACAGGAATTCATTAAAAACAATGCGAAACCTGCGACGAGTATATTTTTCATATCTAAAATTGTTGTTTTAAAAATACTTCTTTGATGATAATAAAAATGCCCATTCCCAAAATGATCCATCCAAACAGCGGTTTTAGTTTTCGGCCATCCATTTTTTTGGAAACGGCAATACCCACGAAGATGCCCACTACGGATAAACCTGTGAAGCCAAGTAGAAATCCCCAGTCATGGCTCACCATCTCCATGGTGCTGATGAATCCCAGAATAGAATTCATTGAAATGATAAAAAGTGAAGTAGCTACCGCTTTTTTCATGTGCAGACCCAGCAGCATAACCAGTGCGGGAACAATTAAAAATCCTCCACCGGCACCAATTAATCCTGTGATAATTCCTACCAAAAGTCCTTGCGAAATTAAAATGGTATAGTTGGTATCTTCGAAACTCTGCAATCTTGGCCTTTCATTTTTTCTGATCATTTTATACGAGGCAATCAGCATTAAAATTGCAAAAAGCAAAAGCAGAAACATATCTTTGGTGAGTGTTATTCCCCACCGGTTAATGATATATTCTGGTAAATGTGGCAGAATCAGCCTGCGTGAAAACAAAACGCCCAAAATCGATGGAATCCCGAACGTAAATGCTGTTTTAAAATCAATCTGTTTCTGTCTGATGAAACCTGCCGAGCCTACCAAACTCGTAATTCCTACAACAAATAACGACAGCGCGGTAGCAGTAACTGCATCGAAACCAAATACATACACGAAAACCGGCACGCTCAAAATACTTCCACCACCACCAATGAGACCCATTACCAGGCCTATTACGATTGCCGAAAAATATCCTAAAAACTCCATCAATTATTTTTTGGCAAAACTAACTTATTAAATTAAAAACCAGCGTAACCTTTGTTACAGCCCAACTGTATTCAATTTTACCCAATGGACTGTATTTCATATGAATTATCACCAATCTTAACTCGGTCGCCAATTTTTTTTCCTTTGAATCCTTCATATATTGGCGCGTTATCGGAAAAAGAAATCACCTGTTTGCCATCAATGTCGAAAACCGGCACCGAAATTCCGACGAATAAAAAGTTTTTATCGGTTTCGATTACACTTCCCTTTTCGATCATATGGTGACTTGATTCTTTCTCGTTCATCAAAAAACTAAGATTTTCTTCGGCCTCGCTCAACATCTTTTCGAACCGCAGTTGCATATCTTTAGCCTGGGTCTGATGAGAAAAATCTTCCGGATCGTGCGTGCTTTCTTCATCCATATCCGAAGCGGTTCTATATTGATTTACAGATTGCTGTAAACTTTCAATAACCTTACGCTGTTCTGCGATAAGCTGCCCAATAATTAAATCCCTTTTCATGATTTTCATTTTTTGATGGTTAACAAATTTACTAAAAATATCTGCCTTTTTCGGGGTCGATATGTGATTTTTGAATTAAAGATTTTAAAAATTCAGATTCAGATTAAGGTAAAAATTTCTTCCGGGACGCGGAATTTTGTTCCAGTCAGCATACGTTGTGTAAAGTCGGTCGAATATATTTTCAACGCCAATTTTAGTTAAAACTTTCACCCCGTTAAAGCTGAACTGATAACCTGCATTAACATTAAAGATTGTGTAGTCCGGCGTTTCTGTTTCACCGTAAACAGCTGCAAAATCACGGTATCTGGAATTGCCGAAAACTGAAAATTCTGCGGAGAATTTGTTTTTGTAAAATTGTAATGCCGAACGGTAACTCAACGGACTCATAAACGGAAGATTTTCTTTGCGGTAATCCTTTCCGCGGGCATAGGTAAACTGCGAATTCCATTTTAGAAAAGAAAAAAGCTGAACCTGCGTATTGAGATCTGCATTAAAAATTGTGGCATAATCCAGAGAGCCATATTGTTTTACACCCTTTCCACCAATCGTCATCGGTACGAGTCCTCCAATAACTTTTCCAACGATATAATCTGAAATATGGAAATAACTGGAAGAAAGTTTTACTGAAAATTTTTCATTTTTAAAGGCGGCAAAAGCATTGGCTTCCAGCGACGATTCATTATTAAGGTTGGGATTCCCGACATAATCGTACTTTTCGGCACTGTTGAAAAGGTAAAAACCATATCCTTCCGATACCGAAGGAGCGCGGTCGCCGTAACCACCACCAAAACCGAATTCAAACATATTTACTGAATACTTATATTTTGCAGAAATGCTTTTCAGCAGACGGTTTTTCTGGCCATCCATTTCTGGGTAAAAAATCTGTAGACTGTTCAGTCCAAATTCACTTTCCACTCTATTTGAATGGAAACCCAGCGATCCTGAAATCTGAAGCGAAGAATTTCCGTTCAGATTAAAATGATCATCAAGATAGATCCCCTGAAATAATGTTCTCACCTGAGGCCACGTGTACATAAACATCAGTTTTTCGTTGGAATTGGCTGGATACATGGTCATTTCAGCCGTTGACAAATTCGAAAAACCGTTAAGGTTTACGGTAAAGTGATGGTCGGGCAACTCCGCATAAAGGTTGGTAAAATAACCAAAAGTCTTGCTCCAACCCGGCATATCCATATGTATGGGAACTGCGGGACGTTTGGTATCATCCATTCTGTGCGTGATGTTATTAAAATAAACCTTAGTTTCCCAGTTGGTGAAGAAATCTGAAACGGGAACGAGCTGGAATTTTACTGAACTGATCAGCGCTTCAGCCAGTGAAATGTCCATAGGCAAAGCCGGATAACCTACATCGGTAGCTTTATCGTAAATCACGGAGGCTTCGAGCATTTTATTGTCGCCTAATTTAACTCCGGAATTTCCTGAAAAATTAATTTTTCGGAATTGTGAATATGGAACATCTGTACCACCGCCAGCCTTATAATTATCAGCATCTCTGGACATCACATTAAAATCTGCAAAGAACTTTGGCGCTTTATAGGCCGCTGAACCGCCGAAAATCTTCTGTCTGTTAACGCTTTCAAAGCCTGAATTTACACCGAAACTCCATTTTTTTTCACCAAATCCTGTCCGGTTTCTTTTCAGATCAATTGCTCCGCCAATCGTGTTGCCATGCGCTGTTCCAGCCTGTCCTGAACTGATTTCCGCTTCTGAAAGATTCGATATTTCCACATAAGAAGTTACAGGGTCCATTTTATCTGTACATGCCCCGAAAATCCTCATACCGTCAATGGTAATTACCGTTCTTTCGGTTGGCATATTGTTCAGCAGCGGTTCCCAGGCGTAGGCTCCGCGCTTGATCATTTCTATTTTTGCTGATTTCTGCAGATATTCGTCAATGGAACTCAGGGGTTTGGAATCCTTCGCAGAAATTCGGTTGGTACCGATAACCACAACTTCCTGAATGCTGTGGTGCTGCAGAGAATCCGGATTGATGTTTTGAGCAGCGGCTGCCACAGAAATAAGTATTGAAATCAGGACGAAATTCTTTTTCATTATAATTTGTATTCAAAAATGAAAGAAATGTCCGTTCAGGCTGGATAAAATAACCAACTTCAGGAAACCAATCCTTCAAAAACGGACATTCAGATTTTGCTAAAAGACTACGAAAACAGGTATTGATCTTAGAACTCGATTTCGAAAAACAGTGACGATGCAGGATTTTGGTCTGTAACTTCTTCACCTTTCAACACTGTTCCGGCTGCGTTTGCGAGTTGCAGATTAATCTTCCAATAACCGGTCATGGTAAGCGAAAGTTTTCCGTTATACAGTTTTCCGGGTGAAGTTTGGGTAGCGTTCACGTTATTTGGCGAGCCGTGATTTCCCATTCCCGGCATTCTGGGATCGATTTTCACGGTGTAACCGTCAACCACAGGAAAAGTCATCATATCCTGCATTTTCCAAACTCCAAGAGTCATGTCATTTACAGCAACTTTTGGTGTTCTGGGTTCGATATACGCAACAATATATTTCGTGTTATCACTACCTAAAAACGAGTTTACCCTTCTTTTTGCTGAATCAGGAACATCAACAACAGTGGTTGCAGTATAAGCCGTTCCGTTAATGGAATAATCAAATTTCAAATCCCAGTATTCCGTCGCGTTTTGTGGCATTTGGAAGACAAGATAGCCGGTATACAAAGTGCCATCTGGGGTTACTTTGGTAATTGAAGACTTCGGCCCGGAATGGCTCATTGAAGTCATGTGCATCACGGGACTCCAGTTTACTGACGCGTTTTTTTCGTACTGATTGCTGGATTTGCTTTTAATCCTGAATTTCAGGTCGTTATAACCTAATTGTGTCGTTCCGGTAACGGTATAAAGTTCGATGGTGTGGGTGTCATTTGAAAATTCTTTAACCTTAACCAACCCTTCAAGTTCGTTAACTGATGGCGGTGTAACAGGATCATCTGATGTTCTGCAGGAAATAAGGAAGATTGAAAGCGCAACGAATGCCACGAATATTTTTAGTGAAAATTTCATTTTTTATAAATTTTAGAATGGAGGAAATGCTTTTAAGGACAAAGTCTTAAAAAAATTAAAATTTGCTGCCCAAAAGTGAACAGCCCGATAAATGAAATTTATACTTGTGGCGGATGCGGAAGAATATTCAGATAAACTTTCAGCATACCTAAATTTTTATATGTATTGATCTGCTGAATGGTTTTGAAATCTGGATTCTTGGAGGATGCCAATTCTGGTTGGTGAGAAGGTAAAATATTAAATTCGAAACTGTATTTAACGACTTTTAACAAAGATTCGTTTTTGCTGCTTTCTTTCTGCATCTCACATTTACCATGGCAGTTTAGCTCGGGCTTTGCCTTGTTCACGCAATGGATTTCATAGAAATCTCTGTTGATCTGATAATCGACCAAAATCAGTGAATTCTGAAAACTTGCCAGAAAAATTAATGCGGATAATATGGTAAGAAAAAACCGTTTCATTTTGACAATCCAAATTTAAGACTTTTTCATCCGGATTAAAAATGATTTTCATCAGCACCTTAACTACTAATCTGTAGGAAAAATTCTGAAGTCTTTCAATATTTTTTATCTTTATAAAATAAAACTTAATTCAACATGGCAGATAAAGCGAAATTTATTGAAGAGCTTTCGGCAAGATATTCTCCAAAAGGAGATTTCATAATATTGGGAAAGGGGATGCTCGATGGTGAAGTTATACCTGAAGTAAATGTTACCCTTCCCCTGAAAACCATTAACAGACACGGCCTTATCGCCGGCGCTACCGGAACAGGAAAAACAAAAACTTTGCAGGCTTTTGCAGAACAGCTTTCCCACAAAGGAATTCCGTCTTTAGTTTTAGATATTAAAGGTGACTTTTCGGGAATTGCTGAACCCGGTGAAGAAAATAAGAACATCAGCGAGCGTTATGCAAAAACAAAACTTACCTATCAGCCACAGGCTTTTCCGGTGGAACTGATGTCGATTTCCGGTGAAAAAGGTGTTAAACTCCGCGCAACAGTAACGGAGTTCGGACCCATTTTACTTTCGAAAATTCTGGAACTGAATGATACCCAACAAAGCATTATTTCTATCGTTTTCAAATATTGCGATGACAAAGGTTTGCCGCTTATCGACCTCGAAGATCTGAAAAAAGTCCTGCAGTATGTCACTGATAATCCGCAGGGAAAAGCAGATTTAGCCAATAATTATGGATCTATTTCTCCCGCATCTTTGGGTGCAATTCTTCGGTCAATTGTAGCTTTGGAACAACAGGGAGCAGCCCAGTTTTTCGGAGAGCCAAGTTTCGATGTGGAGGATTTACTGCACCAAAGAGACGGAAAAGGCGTGGTAAATATACTGAGAGTAGGAAATATCCAGAGCAAACCTCAGCTGTTTTCAACTTTCATGCTTTCTCTTTTTGCTGAAATTTATATGACTTTTCCGGAAGAAGGCGATTCCGGTAAACCCAAGCTGGTGCTTTTCATTGATGAAGCACATCTGATTTTCAAGGAAGCTTCAAAAACACTGCTCAACCAGATTGAAACCATGGTGAAACTGATCAGGTCTAAAGGCGTCGGGATTTATTTCATCACTCAAATCCCCGGTGATGTTCCCGAAAATGTACTTTCCCAACTTGGTCTGAAAATTCAGCACGCATTGCGCGGATTTACCGCGAAAGACAGAAAAGAGATTTCGAAAGCAGTTGATAATTACCCGATTACAGAATATTACAAGGCCGATGAACTGATTCAGAATCTCGGGATTGGGGAAGCTTTTATTACGGCGCTCGATGAAAAAGGAATTCCTACGCCATTGGTTCATACGTATCTCATTTCTCCAGAATCAAGAATGGATATTCTGGATGAATCCGAAGTTACAGATTTAACCAGCCGCTCGGCACTTGTAGCAAAATACGAAGAAAATCTCGATAAGGACTCTGCTTACGAAATGCTCACCAGCAGAATGGAACAGGCCGTTCAGAATGCAGCACCTACTCAAAAATCAAAGCCTGTAAAAGAAGAGCCCGGAATGTTCGAATCAGTGATGAAATCACGCGCCGGACGAACCTTCACGACTACCCTTGCGCGCGAAGGCGCAAAATTTGTACTGGGAATGTTTGGTTTGGGCGGAAGAAAAAGGTAAAATTGCACCTGTTTTTTGGGAATCCAAAAACTGATGCCAGAAAAAGAAAAAATGTATTCAGTAATTGATATAGAAAGTAACGGAGCAGGTTTCAGGAAAGAAAGCATTATTGAAATTGCAGTGTACAGATATGATGGTCACGAAATCGTAGACCAATTTATCTCATTGGTGAATCCAGAGAGCGATATTACGCCGTTTGTTCAGAAATTAACCAATATTTCACCCAAAATGGTGAAAACTGCACCAAAATTTCATGAAATCGCAAAAAGAGTTGTCGAAATTACTGCCAATACCACTTTAGTCGGACATAATATTGAGTTTGATTACCGAATGCTTCGCCAGGAATTTAAAAGATTAGGTTATGATTTCAAAATCAATACATTAGACACCATTCCGCTGGCTAAGAAGCTCATTCCCGAAGCAGAAAGTTATTCTTTAGGAAAACTCGTAAAATCCTTGGGAATTCCTTTGGTAGATGCCCATCGCGCTTCCGGCGATGCGCGTGCGACCCTAGATCTTTTTAAGCTTTTGATGATTAAGGATAAAGATTCCGAAATTATTCAGCAACACCATGAAGAATTAAATTCAAAGTCTTATCTCAACAAAATCAGGGATTTAACTCAGGATTTACCGTTTGAAAGAGGGATAATTTACCTGCAGAATGCCGAAGGAAAAATTATCTTCTTCGACTTTGTAGATGATCTGAGCAAATTCGCGAAAATGATGTTCAATTCTAAGTCCAAACGCTGGAAACAACTGCAGGATGAGGTAGAGCATATTCAGTACGAACTCACAGGAAACGATATTCTTGCAAAACTGATGATGAAAACCAAAGGATTGCGCAAACGCGAAAATCTTCCGTTTGGACTTTATCATAAAAGCGGAAAATATTTTGTGGAAAAAGTCGCCAGTGAGAAAACCGAAAAACCAATCCTGAAATTCAGTTCTTTTACCCAGGGTTTAAAAGCGGTAAGCTTCATCAACACTCAGGAAAAATATGTCGACCCACAAGAATTGATTAAAACATTAAGTCTGAAAAACCGCAACGAAATGTGGCTTTCCGGAGGCAGAACCCTGGGCGAAAAATCATTTGTTATTTTTGAAAAAGGCAAACTTACAGCGTATGGTTTCTACGAACTTCACACGCAAATCAATTCCTGGAAAAAAATTACAGCACTGAAAATCGACCTTAATACGACCACCGCAGATCTGCAAAATGATTTAAAATTGGCCCTTTTGCGAGAAGATTTTGAAATTCAGCCTCTTCCTAAATAATTTTTTTCTGCAAAATTTCTACATTTGCAACTTCTTAAGATTTTAATCTGATGTTTAGGCTCTGTTTCCAAACCAGAAATTAGCCTCAGGTTTCGACTGTAACACTTAACAATTTACTACAATGACCAACCAGGATTTATTGAAAATAGCCGCTGAATATGGCACACCTACGTATGTCTATGATGCAGAATCCATTAAAATTCAATACGAAAAACTCACGTCTTCATTCCACAAGAGCACACGGTTTTTCTACGCTTGTAAAGCACTTTCGAACATCAACATCTTAAAATATGTGAAAAATCTTGGCGGAAGCCTGGATTGTGTTTCCATTAACGAGGTAAAACTGGGTTTAAAAGCTGGTTTCGAACCAAAGAAAATTCTTTTTACGCCGAACTGCGTTGATCTTGCAGAGATTGAGGAAGCCATGACGCTGAAAGTACATATCAACATCGATAATATTTCGATTTTGGAGCAGTTCGGAAACAAATATGGCGATGCCTACCCAATTTTCGTAAGAATTAATCCACACATTTTTGCCGGTGGAAATTATAAGATTTCTACAGGCCATATCGATTCTAAATTTGGTATTTCCATTCATCAACTCCGGCATATTGAAAGGGTGATGAAAACCACCAATATCAATGTAGAAGGACTTCACATGCATACCGGAAGCGAAATAAAAGATCCTGATGTTTTCCTCCAAGGTTTGGAAATTATGTTTGAATTAGCGGAACATTTCCCGAATCTGAAATATCTGGACATGGGAAGTGGCTTCAAAGTTCCTTACCAGGAAGGCGATATGGAAACCGACGTGAAAGAATTGGGCAAAAAAGTAGAGAAAGCCGTTGCTGAATTCTCAAAAAACTCCGGAAAGAAATTCGAACTTTGGTTCGAACCTGGGAAATATCTCGTGAGTAAAAGCGGGCATCTTATCGTAAAAACGAATGTCATCAAACAGACTACTGCTACGGTTTTCGCAGGAATTAACTCTGGTTTCAACCACCTGATCCGTCCGATGTTTTACGATTCGTATCACATTATTGAAAACCTTTCGAACCCAAAAGGTGCTGAAAGAATTTACACTGTGGTCGGAAACATCTGCGAAACCGACACTTTCGCATGGGACAGAAAACTGAACGAAGTTCGCGAAGGCGACATTCTGGTTTTTAGAAATGCCGGAGCTTATGGCTTTGAAATGAGTTCCAACTTTAACTCAAGACTTAAACCTGCAGAAGTTTTATTTCTTGACGGTAAAGCGCACCTTATCAGAAAACGCGATGAGTTCGAAGATTTACTGAAAAATCAGATCGAGGTACTGTAAAAAACACTTGTAAAATCGGGTGTTTGCTTAAAAAGAGGTAACTTTAATAAAATTTTAAAACAATGAAAAATTTCTTAATACTTTTACTCTTTTCAGCCACATTGTTGCAGGCGCAATACCTTGTAGAAGACAATGACATCTCCGAAAACACTACAGAAGCCGGAAAACTTGCGATTTCTTATGACCTGAATAATCCTCTTGAATTTTATCGTCTCAAATGCGAAAATGCGGTTTACGCCCAGTTCCCCGGTGGCGAAAATGCCTTCAAGCAGACGCTTTTAAAAAATATGCGTGGCTATTTGGATACAGGATTTTACTCCGTAAACGGCACTTTCGAGCTGATCATTAACATCAGTAAAAATGGGAATCTGCAGCGTTTGGAATTAAAACCCGAAGTGCCTAACAGCAACCTGCTTTACCGCGATATTGAACTCGCACTGAGGAAGATGAATCCGAAATTTACGCCCGCAACCTGCAACGGTTCGCCGGTTGATTCTAAGCTGAGACAGAAAATAAATTTCAGGACAGAAAGTTTCGATCTCTAAAAAAATTAAACTTTGCATTCGGTGCAAAGTTTTTTTTTATATTTATGAAAATATTATTGAATGAAGTTATTCTATTTATTTCTCTTTATCAGCAGTTTTTTAAGCGGCCAAACTCAACTGATATATTTTCCCAAAGATCAGCACAGCTACCTCGGAGGCAGAACAAATTTTTATAAAGATTTTCAGAAAGTGTTGCTTGAAAAAAAACTTAAACCCTGCGAAAACAAAAATGAATTTCTGTCCGCAGACGTTGTAGTGCTGGAAAATGACACAGCGGTGCTTTATGATCCCGAAAAATTACATAAACCTGAAAACAAATGTGCCCGGGAGCTTACAAAAGAAGTTGTAAAAAATATGCCTGGCTGGGTTTCGGCAAAAATTAATGGTAATAACAAAGCAGCTGTAGCGCACTATTATATTTATCCGGATGCTTTTTTTGATAATTTTAAAAACGATTATAATGCGGATGACATCATAGTAAATCCCACTTATGAAGGTGGAATTGATGCATTCAGAAAAGAAGTGATGAAGAGAGCAGATCCGCAGGATTTTTACGTAAAGGGCAAGGGCAAAGTTACCGTCATTGTTTTATTTGTACTGAATGAGCAAGGAGAAATGGAGGAATTAAAATTAGAAAATTCATCTGGTCTCAAAGAATACGATGAAATGATTCTGCGTACTATTAAAAAGATAAAAAACAAGTGGAAACCAGCAACTTTACACGGAGTTCCAATAAAATTTTTATTCAGAATGCCATTGTCATTTACCACTAAGACAATTTAAGAACTTGGCCAAAAAGATTCCGTCCGACTCTTGATTTAACATTGCGCTAATATTTTTCTATGAACCCTAAATTTTTACTCTTTCTTTCGCTTTTTCTCTATTCAACTGCTTTTTCACAGGACATATACGATAAATATCCTACCGGACAAACCGATTATGTTGGCGGAAATGTTCAGTTTTACAAAGATTTCCATCAGGTTTTAATTGATAAGAAGATGCAGCCTTGCGAAAACAAAAATGAAGCTTTCAGTTTCCGGATCGTAGTGTATCCCGACAAAAAAATAAAGTATGTTAAAAGCGAAGACGCTGAAAGTTTAGAGAAAAACAAATGTGCCTTTGCACTTACCAAAGAAGTTGCCAAATACTTAACCGGCTGGAATCCCGCTGTGGTAGACGGAAACAAAGTCGCAGCTCTCACCAGCTTCTGGATTATTCCTCATGAACTTTTTCAGGATTTAAAAGAAGGTTACGATCCTGTAAATGATATGGAAATGGCCACTTACGAAGGCGGCATCAACAATTTTCGCAAAAAAGTATTCCAAAGTATCGATCTTTCCCGGTTCACTTTCACCGGAACATTCAGACTTACCGTAACGTTTGTCGTAGAAACCGACGGTAAAATAAGCAATGTGAAACTCGCCGAATCTTCTGGATTAAAGGCGTTCGACGATATGGTGGTAAAAAGCATATCTCAAATCCGTAACAAATGGACTCCGGGAAACATCCACGGGATTCCGGTGAGATACCATTTCAAATTACCTTTAGCCTTTACAATGGATTAAATTTTTCTGCCATTCTGTCACTAAAATTCTTATCTTTGCACCCTTAACAAATTTGAATTAAAGTTTGAAACCTCAAATCTTAAATTCGTATTTCAAATCATTAATTGTGCAGGAAAAATATATAGACGAAACCAAACAGGGTGAAGCATTTGCTATTGCAGAGAAGCCACAGAATTCCAAAAAACTTTTTCTGGAAAGTTACGGATGCCAGATGAATTTCTCTGATTCTGAGATCGTTGCCTCCATTCTCAGCGAACAGGGATACAACACGACACTAAATCAGGAAGAAGCAGATTTAATTTTATTAAACACATGCTCTATCCGTGAAAAAGCTGAGCAAACAGTGAGAATGCGTCTGTCTCAGTTCAAAAATTTAAAGAAAGCAAAACCCAATCTCACAGTTGGCGTATTGGGCTGCATGGCCGAAAGACTGAAAACAAAATTCCTGGAAGAAGAGCAACTGGTTGATTTAGTTGTAGGACCTGATGCTTACAGAGATCTGCCAAATCTTTTAAAAGAGACCGATGGCGGCCGCGATGCCATCAACGTAATCCTCTCGAAAGAAGAAACATATGCCGACATCAACCCAGTCCGTTTAGGCGGGAACGGTGTTACCGCTTTTGTAACGATTACGCGGGGTTGCGATAATATGTGTACGTTCTGCGTGGTTCCGTTTACCCGCGGGCGCGAAAGAAGCCGCGATCCTCATTCGATCATCAACGAATGTAAAGAGTTGTGGAATAACGGATATAAAGAAATTACGCTTCTCGGCCAGAATGTGGATTCCTATCTTTGGTACGGAGGCGGACCGAAAAAAGATTTCAAAAACGCATCGGAAATGCAAAAACTTACTGCAGTAAATTTCGCACAGCTTCTTGATATGGTTGCGGTTGCTGTTCCTGAAATGAGAATCCGATTCTCTACCTCCAATCCGCATGAAATGACGGAAGAGGTTTTCAGAGTGATAGCGAACCACCATAATATCTGCAAATATGTTCACCTTCCGGTACAAAGCGGAAGCGACAGGATTTTAGAGAAAATGAACCGCCAACACACCCGCCAGGAATATTTGGATTTAATTAAGAAAGGAAAAGAAATCGTTCCCGATATCTCTTTTTCTCAGGATATGATTATTGGTTTCTGCGGCGAAACTGAAGAAGATCATCAACTTACCCTTTCCCTTATGCGAGAAGTGGAGTACGATTATGGCTACATGTTCGCTTATTCCGAAAGACCGGGAACGCCAGCCCATAAAAAAATGGAAGACGATGTACCTGCTGATGTAAAACAAAGACGATTAGCAGAAGTGATCGCGCTTCAGGGGGAACTTTCTAGAAAAAGAATGCAGAGTTATGTCGGAAGAATTCACGAAGTACTGATTGAAGGCACTTCCCGAAAAAACGAAAACCAGTGGAAAGGTCGCAACTCGCAGAACGCTGTTTGTGTTTTCGATAAAATCGAAGGCCAGAAGTTAGGCGACATTGTGTCTGTTTTTGTTCACGGAAACACCCAGGGAACGCTTTTGGGGACAACCGCAGCTGAGATTACGGTATAAGATTATTGACGTAAATCTCTTTAACCGTTTTGAAAACTTTGAAATTAAAAAAATGACAGATTTACAATCCATAAAAACCCGTTTCGGTATTATCGGAAACTATCCGGCTCTTAACCGGGCTCTTGAAAAAGCAATACAGGTCGCGCCAACCGACATTTCGGTATTGGTGATGGGTGAATCCGGTGTGGGGAAAGAATTTATTCCGAAGATTATCCATAGCGAATCCAGACGGAAGCACCAGCCTTATATTGTGGTCAACTGTGGCGCAATCCCTGAAGGAACAATTGATTCTGAACTTTTCGGGCATGAAAAAGGTGCGTTTACCGGAGCAACTTCTACCAGAAAAGGATATTTTGAGGTTGCGAACGGCGGAACAATTTTCCTTGATGAAGTGGGTGAATTACCTCTCCAAACCCAGGTTCGTTTACTTCGTGTGCTGGAAAGCGGCGAATTTATGAAAGTGGGTTCTTCACAAATCCAGAAAACCGATGTAAGAATTGTGGCTGCCACGAATGTAAACATGCTGAATGCCATTAATGACGGCAGATTCCGCGAAGATTTGTATTACCGTTTGAACACTGTGCAAATCGACATGCCGCCGTTGAGAGAAAGAAAAGGAGATATTCATTTACTATACAGGAAATTTGCAATCGATTTTGCTGAAAAATACCGCATGCCCGAACTTGTTCTGACCGAAGATGCAGTGAATTACCTCGAAAAATATCCTTTCCCCGGAAATGTTCGGCAGTTGCGGAATCTGGTGGAACAGATGACGGTGGTTGAGCAGAACAGAACGGTAAATTCTGTAAAACTTGCAGAATACATTCCTACTTCTACAAATCTTCCGGCAGTAGTACAGAAAAACGGCGGCGGAATATCGAATTCAGAATTTAATTCTGAAAGAGAAATCATGTACAAAATACTTTTCGACATGCGGAATGATTTGAATGATTTAAAATCGCTAACTTCGGAACTCATAAAAAATCGGGGAAACAGCGATTTCAGCAGTCAGGAAAAAAATCTCATCAACCGGGTTTTTACGCCGGAAACGCAGGTTCAGAATTCCGGATCGCTGCTTTATTTTGAAAACCATAATGCAAATCAGTTTCAAAATCCAACGATTATTTCAGAAGGAAATAATGAGTACGATGATGTGGAAGATATTGAGATCGAGGAAACAAAACCAGATTCTCTCTCGCTTCAAAATAATGAGCGTGAACTGATTGTCAAGGCTTTAGAGAAACACAAAGGCAGAAGAAACAAGGCTGCTGACGAATTGGGGATTTCTCAGAGAACACTTTACAGAAAAATCAAACAATATAATTTAGAAGATTAATGCATACCATCAGAATTCATATGAAATTAAGACGATCTTTAAGTTTTTGTTTGTTCTCTTTTTTCTTTTTTCTTCAGAGCTGCTACAGTTTTACCGGTTCATCTCTGAGCCCTGAAACTAAAACGATTCAGATAAAAGATTTCCCGAACAATGCGGCACTCATGAATCCAAATTTGGCACAGCAGTTTTCTACCGATATACAGAACCGCTTTTTACAGAGAACCACTTTAAAGGGCGCCGCAGAAAATCCTGATATTTTAATTGAGGGTGAAATCACCGATTATTCGATTACTCCCACTACAATTTCTTCTGCAGTAAACGCTCCGGGCGGAAACATTCAGGCAGCACAAAACAAGTTAACAATCACTGTAAAAGTACATTACGAGAACAAAATAGAGCCAGATAAAAGTTTCGACAGAACATACTCTGATGAAGCAGTTTTCAGCAGCGACCTTGATATCAACGCAATTGAAGCTTCACAGGTAAAAGTAGTGAACGAGAGAATCATCAATAAAATTTTTAACGATATTGTAGCCAACTGGTAATGAACGCAAGAATTTTAGAATTAATAAAAAATCCCGAATTATTTCAGTCTCAAGATTTGGAAATCCTGAATTCTGAAATAAAAAAACACCCTTATATACAGAGTATAAGAGCGTTGCACCTGTTCGGCATCCACAAATTCGACCCGGAAGTATACCAGCATACACTTTCGACTACCGCTGCTTATACCACCGATAAAAAAATACTTTATCAGTTTATTAACAGGAATTCAGCAGAAACAACAACCAGTGCATTAAAAACTGATTATCAATACATTAAAAAGGAAGAAAAACATAAAGAAGTCTTCGGTAAAATTAAATCTGAACCCACCGAACTTCCCAAACCTGTATATGTAAACGGTGAGTTGAACAGAATTTTATTTGAAGGGGAAGATAATTTTCTGGATGAAAAAAGCGAAGTCATTGATCTTGAATCTACATTGGAATCAGGGCAAATCGTTACCCAAAATAAAGTAATTGAAACTGTTGAAGTAGAAACAACTCCTGAAGAAACGGAAATTATTGATGAAATTCAATCAGAAACACAGGAAGATCCAATTTCCGAAACCGTTGATACTAATGAACAAATTGCGGTTGATGCTGCAGAAGTTAATTTTCAGGAAACTGATGAGTTCTTACCGTCAACTCAACCAAGTATTTCTGGAGAAACCGAAATCCAACAAACAGAGAATTTATCAGTAGAAACAATTATTGAAGAAGAAGAAGAAAAAATTTCGGAGAAAACCGATACGGTAGAAAATCCGGCTGAAATCAGTTTTCACGCTACGGAAGAATTTTTTGCTGATATAAAAATTGCACCTAAACACTCAGAACCAATATCTTACAAAGCTCCTGAACCTCAACCAAACAAACATGAGATCGAGATGCAGCGTCTTATTGCTGAAGTGGAAGCAAAAATGAAAGCGGGAAAAAAGGTAAAACCTAAGGAAAAGGAGGAAGAAATTTCAAACACTGACGTTAACTTCTCTGAAACTCAGAATTTCAATATTGCCAAGCCTGAACCATCTGTTTCAGAAACCAAAAACACAGAAATTTCGGAAGAAAAAATTGAAATCCAGGCAGAGGAAAAAGCGCATAATACCATTGAAAACACGAGTTCAACACAAGAAAGAGGATGGAAACCAATGTCTTTTTCAGGCAACACTCCTGACGCGTTAATTGGTAATACAGCAAATAAAGCAGAGCAAAAACCAGTTCCTGAACAGGCAAACACCACAAATGACCAACCAAAAACCTCATCTGAAAAAACTGAAATTCGAGAAGAAAGACCTGTCTTCAATGTTTCATTTTTCTCGCAGAATTTAGCTCCGATTGAATCTGAAACTGAAAAACAAGTTGCAGAAGAAAAAACAACACCGGAAGAAAGCAACGTTCCAACCTTCATCAACACCTGGCAAAACTGGCTAAAAATCGACAGAAGCAAAATCGAGTCAGCCAAAAAACCGATATCAAAAGCAGAAATAAAAAATACCGTCATTGAAAATTTCATCGTAAAAGAACCGAAAATTTCAAAACTTAAAGAAGAATCTGATTTTGTGGTGAAGGAAAAAAGCGATAATATTTCGCACCTGATGACCGAAACGCTTGCGAAACTTTACGTTGAACAGAAACTGTATTCCAAGGCCATCAAAGCGTACCAGATCTTATCGGAAAAACATCCGGAAAAAGAAGCACATTTCGCCGAACAGATCAATTACGTTAAAGATTTAAGACAAAACAAATAACCTAAACCTCATGAAAATGGATGCGACACTTATTATCGGACTTATATTGTTGGGATTATTAGCCGGCTATTTAAGCGGTTTGGTGGGCATTGGCGGAGGCATTGTGATGGTTCCGGTCTTGGTTTTACTCTTCGGATTTACGCAACATAAAGCGCAGGGAACTACCTTGGCACTTCTAATTCTTCCTGTCGGCATTCTGGGCGTGATGAACTATTACAAAACAGGAAATGTCGATATTAAAACAACGCTTCTGCTCTGTGCAGGTTTTGTTTTGGGAAGTTATCTGGGCAGTAAAACTGCGATTACACTTTCACAGGAAATGCTTCGTAAAGTTTTTGCAATTCTCATGCTGGTCGTCGCTGTGAAGATGTTTTTCCAGAAGTAAAATTTCAGCTATTCTAAATTTTTTCGGTCAACCGCATCTACATTAATGACTTTTGCGTTTCGGTCTGAATTAAAATTCCGAAATTTCCGCCAAAGTTTTTTTCCTAAAACAAGAACGGTAATAATCAGTGCAACAGCAGCGATAAATGCAATTACAGGTGCTGCTAATGCCAGAAACGACATAATTCCTGCACCGGCTGTTTCGGTAGTTGCCACAACTGAATTCCCCAAACCACCAGTTGTGGCGGTAGATGCAGCTCGCGTTCCCGCAAATCCCGAACTTATTGCTGCTGCAGTTCCGCCGCCTGCAATTAAAGCTAAAGCCCATTGCGGAAAAGTTCCGATATCGGCGAACTGGCTGGCAAACATTACAGAACCGGCGATTGTAGCCAAAGGCACTGAAATCGTATCTAAAAGGTGATCGATAAAAGGAATGTAATAGGCAAGAATTTCAGCAATCATTGCAATTCCTGTGGTAATAAGTGTAGGCAAACCGGCTAGCCACTCAAAACTTTCATTCATAGGAATCCAGCCTAAATAAGAAGCCAGACTCACCGCAAACATGGGCATAAAAACCCTGAAACCTGTAGCTGCGGCAAGACCGATGCCGATGAACGCGCTGATGATATAAGGAAGAAAAGGAATTTGATCTGACATTATTTGTTGAATTTAGATTTAACAAACCAAATTTACAAAATAATGTATTCCGAGCTGGAATTTTATTTTTTTGATTTACAAAGTGTTATGAAATTTTCTTCCAGAGATCGATAACTGACTGGTTTTTCACTTGAAACCCAGAAAATCATCGAAATTGAGTTTTTCCCAAAAGCGTCGGTAAAAATTTCTTTGTTCAGTCGGTAAGTTTCGCGAAGCAATCTTTTGATCCGGTTCCGGTCAACGGCTTTCTTAAAATACCTTTTTGAAACAGAGACGCCAAATTTTTGGTTTGAAATAAGAAAACCTTCCTGAGGTTTTTTCTCGAGATCAATAGAAATGATCCGCAAATTTCCGCAGGTCTGCCATTTTCCTTTTGCGAAAAGAAGATCGATTTCCCTTTTATGTTTAAGTTTTTCCTCTTTAGGAAATTTGAAATCAGTCATCTGTTTTCTTGAGCAAGTGGTTAATAACTTCGGCTGCGGCATACAACCCAAAAATTGCGGGCATAAAGCTGCTTGTTCCGTAAAAAGACCTTTTAAAATTCGCGCCGTCGGTCATTTTCAAACTTTCTTCATTCTGAATTTCGTTGGAGAAAACACAGCGGATTCCTTTGTTTATCTGTTCTTTTTTCAGGCGTTTGCGAACATTTTTTGCCAAAAAACAATTATAAGTTTTGCTGATATCGCGAACCATAACCTTCGAAGGATCCATTTTTCCGCCAGCTCCCATACAGCTAACAATTTTTATTTTTTTTCGTTTCGCGGTGATGATAAGTGCAAGTTTTGGCGTCACACTGTCGATACAGTCGAGAATATAGTCGAATTTTTCACTGCCAATCACCTCCTCCATTCTTTCTGGATTCAGGAATTCGTTGATTTTAGTCAGCTGAAGTTCAGGATTAATATCGAGAAGTCTTTCTGAAACCACCTCAACTTTAGATTTCCCAACAGTTGAATGAAGCGCGGGCAGCTGACGGTTAATATTCGTAATATCTACAGTGTCACCGTCAACTATGGTCATTTTACCGATTCCCGAACGTGCCAGAAATTCAGCAGCGAAAGAACCTACCCCACCCAAACCTACCACGAGGAGATTGGCGTTCTGAAGTTTTTTAATTCCCTGTTCTTTGATAAGAAGCTCTGTTCGCTCCAGCCATTTTTTCTGCATTTTTATATCGGAATTTGTAAATTTTTGAGATTTTCTTTGATTTTCTGTGTTAAATCTTCTAAACTGATCTTTTTGAGGTCTGCAACTTTTTGATAGAGCTCCTTGATTTCAAAATCTGAAGAATCAGTTTCCAGAAATAATTCTTCAGTCGGAAAGTCTTTTAAAAAATCCTGCAAATTTACATTATACAAAACTGATTTTCCAAAACTTAAACAGAAACCATTTTTCAGGAGATCGTCACCAATCGTTTTCCTTTTATTGAAACCGTGGACAATCATGGGAACTTTAGCCATTTTTCGGAACTGAAGAAGTTGCGAAAATCTTTTCACACAGTGAATAATTAAAGGTTTCTGAAGCGAATTGGCGATCTCGATCTGGGCTAAAAAAGCTTTTTGCTGAAGTTTTTCGTCAACATCAATTAATCCATCAAGTCCGCACTCGCCGATTGCTACACAGTTTTTATGGGCAGAAATCTTCAGCAACCAATTTAACTTTTCTTCAAAATCATCAGCAACAGCATCAGGATGAATGCCCGCAGAAAAGTAATTTTCTGGCGGAATTTCATTGAATTTCAAATTATAAATCCCCAAATTTTTACCTGCATCGTGGTGATGGAAATCGAAAAAACCCATCTTCAAAATTATTAAAAAAAGGCCTTAAAACATTAAACATTCGTTTGAAATTCTTTATAATTTCTTAACTTTACGTAAAATAACAAAAATGAAGAAGAAATTTACCGAAAAGCAGATTCATATTTTGGATGTTGCCGAAAAATTAATCGCCAAAAAAGGATTTGAAGGAACCTCGATCCGCGATATTTCTTCTCAGGCGAATATTAACGTAGCCATGATTTCTTACTATTTTGGCTCGAAGGAGAAAATGATGTCGTATCTCTACCGATACCGCGTGATGAAAACCAGAGAGAGTTTTGCCGAATTTGCGGAAGTTATTAAAGACGGTAAACCCGAAATGCAGATGAAAGAACTGGTGAAATATGTAGTGAACCAGCTTTTTAAATTCAATTATTTCCATGGTTTTGTGACCCAGGAACTTCGCCATACCGAGCATCTTAAAGATGATTTACTCGAATTTTACACCACTTTTACGTCGAAACTTGATGATGTTATAAAAAAAGGAGTGGCTTCGGGTGTATTTCACCACGCACCAAAACCTGAAGATATTCTGACCTTGATTTTGGGCTCATCGCTTTTCGTCATCAGAAACAAAAATTTCTACGAATTATATGTCGCAGGAAAAGAAGAAAATTATCTGCGTGATGCTGAACAGAAAGTCCTGGCTAATCTTTTGGTGACTGTTTTTTCCGTTTTGGGTTATAACGCGTACTGATTTCACCGCAATTTTGTAGTAAAACATCAAATGCAGATAAATTATTAGTTAAATTATCATAAAAAAAAATCTATTGATAAAAAAATTATATTTTTGCAGACTGAACCGCAGAAGATGAAAATCCATCATTTTCGCTTTAATAGATTTATGAAAAAATATTTGATAGTACTGCTTGCTTTTTTTGCTTTATCGGCCTGTAACAAACAGCAGGAAATGGCGATGAAAAGCGCAGACAAAGATTATATCCTGAAAGTTGCCAACGAGAACTTCGAAAAGAAAAAATGGACTGACGCGCTTGCGCTTTACGAAAGACTTTCGAACCTTGTTGCCGGTACCGACGATGCGCCAAATGTTGTTTACAACTCAGCCTACGCCAACTACTACGATAAAAATTACAAACTCGCAGGCCACCAATTCAAAAATTTCTCGGTGACTTTCCCGCAGGATCCACGCGCTGAAGACGCGGCTTACATGTCGGCACTTTGTTATTACGAAGGATCAATGGATTATAATCTTGATCAGACGAGTACTGAACTGGCAATTAATGAACTCCAGAACTTCCTGAACAATTATCCGAATACAGAGAAATCTAAAAACATTAACGAACTCATCGATGAGTTGAGTTATAAACTGGAATTCAAGGCTTACGAAAACGCCAGACAGTACTATAAAATGGCAGATTATAAAGCAGCGAATGTCGCTTTTGAAAATGTTCTGAATGATTTCCCAAGTACTAAACTGGCTCCGAAAATCTACGAATACATTTTAAACTCGAAATACGAACTTGCTGTAAATTCAGTTTATGATCTCAAAAAAGACCGTATTGAAAATGCTTTGGCCTTCACAAAACAGGTAGAACGCGATATGCCGAACACCGAAAATGCGAAAACCGCAGTTGATCTAAGAGCTAAACTTCAGAAAGAAAAAGAGAGCTTCCTGGAATTGGAGAAGAAAGTAGAACTTAGAAAAAAGGAACTTCAGGATAAACAGAAAGAGGAAGAAGCCAGACTGAACCTGGAAAAAGACCAGAGAGAAGCCGAGAAGAAAGCCAGACAGATCAAAAGAGACAGCGCGGCGCTTAATACCCCTGCTCCTGCAGCAACTTTCAATATTCAAAAATAAGCTGTATATTTGCAGACTCTAAATAAAATAATTCACTGAAAATGAGCGTTAAAGATTCTAAAGCCGAATTAAGTACTATAACTTACGACAAAGATAAAATTGAAGAAAAAGTGGGTTCTATCTACGAAGCCATTGTAATTATGGGGAAAAGAGCAGAGCAGATTAATGCTGAAATCCGCTCAGAACTTCATAATAAATTAGATGAATTCGCTGTTCATAATTCTACTCTGGAAGAAGTATTCGAAAACAGAGAACAGATCGAAATCTCAAAACACTACGAAAAACTTCCGAAACCTACTTCTATCGCAATCCAGGAATGGCTTGATGATGAAATTTATTTCAGAAATACGGACGAAAGAAACTAATCGCAGCGTTTTACAGACAATATAAAAAAATCGCACAAGCACTACTGCTTCTGCGATTTTCTTTTTTGCAAAACTTATACTGAACCTTTAGAAATGGTATATCTAAAAATTTAAGTAAATTCGTTCGACTTTAAAACACTCGAAATGGCAATTCAGGAAAAAAAAATCCTCATCTGTGTTACCGGCGGAATTGCCGCATACAAAATCAATTACCTCATTCGCGACCTTGTAAAAAAGGGAGCGGAACTGCAGGTTTTGATGACACCCTCAGCGGAAAATTTCGTTTCTAAACTCACGCTTTCCACACTTTCTAAGAAACCGGTTTTTTCAGATTTCTATTCAGAAAACGGTACCTGGAACAATCACGTGGAATTTGCACTTTGGGCAGACTTAATTTTAATTGCGCCCTGCACCACCAATACTTTGGCTAAAATGGTTCATGGTATTTGCAATAATTTGGTGATCGCAACCTATATGTCAGCAAAATGTCCGGTGATGATCGCGCCGGCTATGGATCTCGACATGTATGAACATCCCTCAACCAAACAGAATTTAGAATTGGCTGAAGATTTCGGGCACATCATTATTCCTGCTGAAACGGGTGAACTGGCGAGCGGACTGGTTGGGCAGGGAAGAATGGCCGAACCGGAAAAAATCTCTAAAACCATTGAAGATTTTTTTACTTCAAATACAATTTCGAAAAGCTTAGAAGGGAAAACAGTGCTCATTACGGCGGGCCCCACTTATGAATCCATCGATCCTGTACGTTTTATTGGAAATCATTCTTCAGGCAAAATGGGATTTTCTTTGGCGGAAGAAGCGGCAAGACGCGGCGCAAAAGTAATTTTGATTTCAGGACCTAGCTCTTTGGGTATTTCTCATCCTAATATCGAAATTCACCGCGTAACCTCCGCGAAAGAAATGTTTAATGAAGTTTTTAAATACTATGAAATTTCGGACATTGCCATCGCAAGTGCTGCGGTAGCCGATTACGCTCCAAAGGAAATCGCCAGCGAAAAAATCAAGAAAAATGATGATTCTTTAACGATTGAACTCGTTAAAAATCCTGACATCCTTAAAACAATGGGCGAAAGAAAATCGAAACAGTTTTTAGTCGGTTTTGCGCTCGAAACCCAAAACGAGGAAGAAAATGCGTTGGGAAAACTCCAGAAAAAAAATCTCGACATGATTGTTCTGAATTCGCTTCGTGATGAAGGCGCCGGATTTAAAAATGACACCAATAAAATCAAGATTTTCACTGAAAACGACAGAAAGGAATTTGCTCTGAAAGCTAAAAATGAAGTAGCAAAAGATATTTTAAATGTCGTAGAACAGGAAATTCTGAAATAATATAACTAAATTTCCGTTTTCAACTTTTATCACCAACATGAAGAAACTTTTTACCATATTCATCCTTATTTTCAGTTTTAATTACAGTTTTTCTCAGGAACTTCTGGCTACCGTTCAGGTAAATGCGCAGCAACTGGGTGGCAGCAACAATCAGGTGTACAAAACTTTAGAAAAAAATCTTCGCGATTTCATCAACAACACGAGTTGGACAGGGAAAAAACTTCAGAACTTCGAAAAGATAAAATGTAATTTTGCGATTGTAATTACCGAACGCGCGGGAAGCAGCAATTTCAAAGGAAGTATTGTGGTACAGGCCGTTCGCCCGGTTTTCAACACGACTTACGAAACTCCTTTAGTCAATATTAATGACACCAATTTCGGTTTCGATTATACGGAGAATGAAAATCTTGTTTTTAACGAAAGACAGTTTTCCGGGAAAAACTTAATCGATGTGGTAAGTTTTTATGTGTACACGATTTTAGGGTACGACGGCGACAGCTTCAAGGTGCGTGGCGGCCAGCCGTGGTTTGAAAAAGCGCAGAAAATCTCCAACAATAGTCAGAATCAGAATTTTGCCGGATGGTCGCTAATTGAAGGAACCAGAACCAGAGCCGCACTGATCGACAACATCATGAAACCGGAGCAAAATACGCTGCGCAACATTTATTACACCTATCACCGCGCCGGTTTGGATAATCTGGGAAAACAGGACCAGACTTCCGGAAAAAAAATCATTGCTGATGCGCTGATGCAGCTGAAAACTTATGAAAATAATTTTCAGATGAATTATCCTATCAATATTTTTATCGACACAAAAAAACAGGAAATCTTTGATATTTTCAGTAACGGAAGCAATACAAATATTAATATGGCCGACCTAAAGTCATTATTCGTTACGCTTTCACCAAAAGATATCGACAGCAAGTGGAATAAGTGGAAATAAACCGGATGACGGGGAAATTATTGACAATCATTTAATTTCCGACTTAAAAAGCAAAACATTAAATTTGCGTTTAATTGAGTTTCCAAAAAACATTGTAATTCGCCATTTAAAACATGCTTTCAAGAATTTTCATCCAGAATTTTGCTCTTATCGATACCCTCGAAATTACTTTAAACAAAGGTTTGCAGGTAATTACGGGTGAAACCGGTGCAGGAAAATCGATTATTCTGGGAGCTTTGCGTTTAATTTTGGGCGAAAGAGCAGACGCGAAATCCATACAGAATTCGGAAACTAAAAGTATTGTAGAAGCTGAATTTGCCATCAACGATAATCTTCAGTTTTTTTTTGAGGAAAACGATTTGGATTTTGAACATCAAACCGTCATCCGCCGCGAAATTCTTCCCAACGGAAAATCCAGAGCTTTTGTAAACGATGTTCCTGTAACATTGGATTTACTGAAAATGCTGTCAAAAAAACTCATTGATATTCATTCGCAGTTTGAGACTTCAAACCTTTTCGATGAAGAATACCAGTTCCAGATCATCGACGGTCTTTCGAAAAATAAAATCCTGATTTTAAAATACCAAACGGAGTTTTCAGAATACAAAAAAGTGCTGAAGGAACTGGATAATTTTAAAAATCAGTTGGAGGAAAGCAATAAAGAAAGCGATTACAAAAACTTTCTTCTGGAAGAACTTCAGAATATAAATCTGGATGACCTGGACCTGGAAGAACTTCAGAATCAGGTAAAAAAACAGGAAAACGCTGAAGCAATTACCGATAATCTTTCACAAATTTTTGCAAAACTTGATGCAGAAGAAATCGGCGTTCTCGATTCGATGACCGAGATCAAAGGCAAACTGGGGAAAGTAGCCGATCTTTCACACGAATTCACGTTACTGAACCAAAGACTTCAGGAAAATTTTATTGAATTTAAAGACATCATTTTTGAACTTCAGGACGCTGCCGAAAAGATGGAAACCAGTCCGGAAATGCTTCTCACACTGAACCAAACTTTAAATACCGTAAACGCACTGCTTCTGAAACACGGCGTACACGGCATTCCGGAATTAATTGAAATTCGCGATCAACTTTTAAATGAACAAAGCGGTTTTGCCGATCTTGAAAATTTAATTATCGAACTCGAAAAGAAGAAGAAGGATTCGGAAATCCGTCTCGCAAAAATGGCCGCGGATTTGTCGGCAAACCGTAAAAAGCACATCCCAGATTTCACCAATAAAATTGAATCTCTACTGAAACAATTGGGTCTTGAAAAAGCAAAAATTATGGCAGAACTGAAGGACGGTATTAACTATAACAGTTTCGGGAAAGAAAGTATACAGATCTTATTTCAGGCGAATTCGGGTTTTCCTTTAAAGCCTATACAGTCCGCAATTTCCGGTGGTGAACGCTCCCGGGTTATGCTTTCTATTAAAAAACTGATCGCTGAAAATGCGGAACTGCCGACCTTAATCCTCGATGAAATCGACACAGGAGTTTCCGGGAAAGTAGCGGAAGAAATGGGAAATGTAATGAAGGAAATGTCAACGAACATGCAGCTTATCGTAATTACCCATCTCGCACAGGTTGCGGCAAAAGGAAACAATAACTATAAAGTTATTAAAGAAGACATTTCAGGTAGAACGCGCTCCAACATTATTCCGCTTAGCGAGGAGGAGAAGCTTCAGGAAATTGCGCAACTTCTTTCCGGCAGTAAAATTACAGATGCTGCCATTTCTCAAGCGCAGGAATTGATGAAATAATCATTTTTCTGCTTCAAAACAAATCTCTTAACATAATAAAAGGGCTTTAATCTCATCTATTTTGTAACAAATCTTGTTGGTTCTTAACTAATGTTTAAAACCATGAAATGTATACAAAATTACTGAAGTTAGAATTCAAGAGTTTTATCAGGAATCCACAATTCGGGGCACAGCTTGCCATGAAAATCCTGATGGCTTTCGCGTATGCCGGAATGAGTTTTACTTTTGTTATGATGGCGGTGGGTCTTTATTTTATTTCAGTCGAAGAGTTAAAGACTGATCCTATAGCACTTTTTTCTCGGTATTTCCTTTACTATGCAGCACTGGATTTGGTTCTAAGGTATTTTATTCAGCAAATGCCAACGCAAAACATCAAACCATTTCTCACGCAAAATATCACCAAGAAAAAACTGGTGAACTATACCATCCTGAAAATTATTTTTAATTTTTTTAATTGGGGTTATCTGCTTTTTCTGTTGCCGTTTTGCGGTTTGCTTATTTTCCACGGAAGTTATTCTATCCCGGGGGTTTTAATGTTCCTCACAGGGATAATGGCAGTGTTCTATTTCAGTAATTTCGTAAATATTGTATTGAACAAACAGAATCTGGTTCTTTATACTGTAGCGGCGATAATGATTATTTTCGGTTTTCTGGAATATTACGGCTACGTTCATCTTTCTTCTTTTTCCGAAAAAATTTTTAAAGCTTTTTATGAATTTCCTGGTGCCTTTTTGATTCCTGTATTGCTAGCCGCTGCTGCCGGATACTGGGCTTACCGCAATATTTACAGCAACTTTTATCTCGACAAAGGACTGGAACTTGAACAGGCAGTAGGTAAAACCGAAAATATCGATTTCCTTAACCGTTTCGGAACACTTGGCACTTTCATCAATAATGATATCCGACTTCTGAAAAGAAGCAAAGCTGCAAAGTCTGCGTTGTTTGCGGGAATTATGTTTTTATTCTACGGACTTCTATATTTTTCAGGCAAAGCTTATGCTACAGATTTTATGCGGGTCTTTCTCGGAATCTTTGTGACCGGTGGTTTTATGCTCATGTTTGGCCAAAGAGTACCCTCCTGGGACAGCTCCTATTATCCGCTGATGATGACGCAGAAAGTTCCCTATAAAGACTATCTGAAAGCGAAATGGGCGCTCGTGGTGCTCGCTACCGCTGTTTCTATGGTTTTGGCGCTGGGTTACCTGCTCATCAGCTGGGAATTTTATCTTACTATTTTTGCCGCCGGACTTTATAATCTTGGGGTGAACTCTTACCTCACTCTTTTGGCTGGAGCATTTAACAAAAAACCTATTGACCTCAATTCCAGCTCCAAATCATTTGGCGGCGGAGGAAATAACTTTAACATGAAAGTAATGCTGATAATGATTCCGCAAATGGTACTGCCAATGGGCGTTTTTGCACTCGTGAAATTTTTCGCGGGAATCGAAATTGCGGTTGCAAGTCTGGGAGCTTTAGGTCTTATCGGATTTTTACTGCGTGATAAAATTTTCGATTATATCGTGAAAATTTACAGATCCGAAAAATATTCAACAATAGAAGCATTTAAAAAAACAGCATAATTTAAGCTATAAACATGATAAACATTCAAAATATTTCTAAAATTTACGGCAGCAAAAAAGTTCTTCATATTGAATCTCTCCAAATCCCTAAAGGCGAAAGTTTTGGATTGGTGGGGAATAACGGCGCCGGTAAAACTACTCTTTTTTCGCTTTTGCTGGATTTAATAGAGCCATCATCCGGCTTTGTTGAAATTGGCGGTGATAAAGTAAATGAAAACGAAAACTGGAAAAATAAAGTTTCCGCCTTTATTGATGAATCATTTCTAATTGGTTATCTGACGCCCGAAGAGTATTTTTATTTTATCGGCGAGCTACGCGGGCAGGATAAGACGACGGTTAATGAGTTCCTGAAACAGTTTGACGATTTCTTCAACGATGAAATTCTGAATGCTAAAAAATATGTACGAGACCTATCGAAAGGCAACCAAAAAAAAGTAGGAATTGTTGGAGCGCTTATCGGCACTCCGGCAATCATTATTCTCGATGAACCATTTGCAAATCTGGATCCCTCTACACAGATAAAGCTTAAAAAACTCATCAGAACATGGTCTCAGAATGAGTCAGTTACTTTTCTTATTTCCAGTCACGACCTTGCTCATACTACCGAAGTGAGCGACCGAATTGTTGTCTTAAACAAAGGGGAACTCGTGAAAGACATCAGAACAAATCCCGAAACCTTGCGCGAACTCGAAGATTTTTTCGCCAGTTCCGTCTCTGTAGATTAATAAACAAAATCCCCGGAAAATTTCCGGGGATTTTTAATTTACGATAAGTTGAATTATGCTAAACCTCCGACCATATCTTCCGGTTTTACCCATTCATCAAATTGTTCGGCGGTTAAAAGTCCCAGATTAACTGCTTCTTCCTTTAAAGTGGTTCCGTTTTTATGGGCAGTTTTTGCAATTTTCGCGGCATTTTCGTAACCTATATGAGTGTTCAGAGCGGTTACCAACATTAACGATTTATCTACGAGCTCTTTAATTCTAGGCTCGTTAGCTTCAATACCTATTGCGCAGTGATCATTAAAAGAAATACAGGCATCGCCTAAAAGCTGTGCAGACTGCAGAAAATTATAGGCAATTACCGGTTTGAAAACATTCAGTTCATAATTTCCCTGCGTTCCTGCAAATGAAATGGTGGTGTCGTTCCCCAAAACCTGTGCGCAAACCATCGTCATTGCTTCATTTTGTGTAGGATTTACTTTTCCGGGCATGATGGATGATCCGGGTTCGTTTTCAGGAATTAAAATTTCCCCGATACCGGAACGCGGCCCCGAAGCCAGAAAACGGATATCCTGTGCGATTTTGTAGAGAGAAACAGCCAGCTGCTTCAAAGCACCGTGACTTTCGACAATTGCATCATGGGCAGCAAGCGCTTCAAACTTATTGGGTGCCGTAACAAAAGGCAGTCCGGTAAATTCTGAAATATATTTTGCCACCAAAACGTCGTAACCTTTCGGGGTATTAAGGCCCGTTCCCACCGCTGTTCCGCCCAGAGCGATTTCCTGCAGATGATCTAAAGTATTGGCAATGGCTTTCATCGCATAATCGATTTGGGCAACATATCCAGAAAATTCCTGCCCGAGGGTTAAGGGTGTTGCGTCCATCAGATGTGTTCGCCCGATTTTCACAATATTTTTGAAAGCTTCGGCTTTTTCCTGGAGTGTATTTCTGAGTTTTTCAACAGCCGGCAGTGTATGCTCTACCACTTTCTTATAAGCAGCAATATGCATCGCTGTGGGATATGTATCGTTTGAGCTCTGCGATTTGTTGACATCGTCGTTCGGGTGGATTTCAGATTTCGCTCCCAAAATTCCGCCATTGTTTACGTGTGCTTTATTGGAAATCACTTCATTCATATTCATATTGCTTTGGGTTCCTGAGCCCGTTTGCCAAATAACCAAAGGAAACTGGTCGTTTAATTTCCCCTCCAGGATTTCATCGCAAACCTGGGCAATTTGATCCCTTTTATCAGCGGAAAGCACACCTAATTCTGCGTTAGCATATGCTGCAGCTTTCTTGAGGACGGCAAAAGCCTCAATAATTTCGTGAGGCATGCTTGCCTCCGGTCCTATTTTGAAGTTGTTTCTGGAACGTTCGGTTTGTGCACCCCAGAATTTATCAGCAGGAACCTGCACTTCGCCCATCGTATCATATTCTGTTCTGTAATTCATCGCAAGTAAATTTTTAAAAATTAAAGTTACAATTTTCCTATTTGATGCAGAATTAAAAATTAAGAGATTAATTACAGATTATACATTTTATTAACTAAATTTGGTAAGAAGAAGAAAATTTATGTCAAAGAAATCTAAAAATTTGCTGAGGATTTACAATCGCCTGAAACGAGGTCCTGTAAACATCGAAGTTATTAAGCAGTGGGCTAAGTCTCACGACCTCAATATCTCTGAAAGAACATTATACCGTTATCTGGACGAACTTGAAGATATTGTGCAGCACAATGAAAAACTCATCATTACAGAGGGTGAAAAAAACAAAAAAACCTGGAAGATTGAATATGATGAAAGTTCAGCTAAGCTTAATGGGTTCGACATTCAAAGCTATCTGCTTTTCAAAAACCTCATGCCACTGCCATTGGTAAAATCCCGCAAAGAAACCTTCGTCCGTATCGAAAATCTATTCTATAAAAGTTATAGCAAGAGTAATTTCGAAGACTTTTCGATTTTCGCCGACAGGCAGATATCTAACAGTTATTTCTATGACCTTCTTTCCTTAGACGGCTACCAGAAGATCCTGAATGATGCCATATGGAGCATTCAGAATAAACGGGAAATGAGACTTGTAGAAGTTGGTTACGATTACACTTGTATTCCACAGACCGTCGCTTACCCGATAGACTTCCTCCCGCTGCAGATCCTTTATCACCGGGGCGTTATTCACCTTTCCGGAGTTGTAAAAGGGAAGAATAAAATCCTGGCAATCGCTCTGAATCAGCTTAAAAAATATTCCCTTACCAACAATATGTTTGATAACCGGGATCTTTTAGCCGCCCTGCGCCGCGAAATGGATAACCGGTTTGGGATTACCGATAATATGAACAATGAAATTTACGATATCGAAATAGAATTTTCTGAACTCACTGGCGAATTTGTTAAACATCATTTTTGGCACCATTCGCAGAATTTTTCAAAACTCAGCAACGGAAATTATGTTATGACTCTGCGCTGCGGTATTAACCGCGAACTGGTAGGCTGGATTTTCCAGTGGATGAGTAACGCCAGAGTGATCAAACCGCAAATCCTGCAAAGCCTCGTGAAAGAAAAATACCTCGAGATATTAGATAATTACGAATCCGATATGCCGCTTTCTTCAAATAATTCTTTTATGAATACTGAAGCGCTTGACAAAAATTGACATAATCAAGGTTTATCTTTGAAGCATCAAATCACAAATGATGAAAAAGGCATACGAAGTAATACTTCCTTTGCCTTTTTTTTGTGACAAAAGTCCTTCCCGCCTTTTCTTTAATATCCCTTTAATTTCATTATTTTTGCAGCGTAAAAATTAAATATGGAATTTCACTATCAGGATCCCTTTCCTATTCTTAAAGACGACACCCAATACAGAAAACTCAGTTCAGAATATTTAAAAGTAGAATACCTCGGCGGCAGAGAAATCTTAACCATAGATCCCCGTGCACTGGAACTTCTTGCAGAACAGGCTTTGGCAGATGTGTCTTTCATGCTTCGGCCTTCGCATCTTCAGAAACTCCGTAATATTATAGATGATCCGGAAGCGACCGACAACGACCGTTTCGTAGCTTATAATCTCCTGCAGAACGCTGCAGTTGCAGTGGAAGGCGCGCTTCCTTCCTGCCAGGATACCGGAACAGCAATTTGCGTTGCTAAAAAGGGCGAAAACGTATACACTGGAGCAAATGATGCTGAATGGATTTCCAGAGGAATTTATAATACCTACCAAACCCGCAATCTCAGATATTCGCAGATCGTGCCTTTAACGATGTTTGAGGAGAAAAATTCCGGCTCGAACCTCCCGGCACAGATTGATATTTATGCTACAAAAGGCGAAGAATACAAATTTCTTTTCCTCGCGAAAGGTGGTGGCTCTGCAAACAAAACCTTCCTCTACCAAAAAACAAAATCCCTCTTGAATGATGCCTCACTTGAAGCTTTCATTCGCGAAAGAATTATGGATTTGGGAACTGCAGCTTGCCCGCCTTATCACCTCGCGCTCGTTATTGGCGGAACTTCCGCGGAAGCCAATTTAGCAGCCGTGAAAAAAGCCAGCGCCGGATATTACGATCACCTTCCCACCGAAGGAAACATGGGCGGACAGGCGTTCCGTGATCTGGAATGGGAGAAAAGAGTTCAGCAAATCTGCCAGGAATCCTCCATAGGAGCCCAATTTGGCGGTAAATATCTCACACACGATGTTCGGGTAATCCGTTTGCCGCGTCACGCAGCTTCCTGTCCTGTGGGAATGGGTGTTTCCTGTTCTGCCGACAGAAACATTAAAGGTTTGATCAACCGTGAAGGAATTTTCCTCGAGCAGTTAGAGACCAATCCAAAAAAATACCTGCCGGAAATTCCTCCGCATTTGGAAGAAGCAGTTTCTATCGACCTGAATCAGCCAATGCCGGATATTCTGGAAGAACTTTCCAAATATCCGATTAAAACCCGCTTAAGTCTGAACGGAACTTTAATCGTAGCGCGCGATATCGCACACGCAAAGATTAAAGAACTTCTCGACAGCGGAAAACCAATGCCCGAATATTTCAAAAACCATCCAATTTATTACGCCGGTCCCGCAAAAACGCCGGACGGAATGGCTTCCGGAAGTTTTGGACCTACAACTGCCGGCAGAATGGACGTTTATGTAGACGAATTCCAGTCGTACGGCGGAAGTATGATTATGCTCGCGAAAGGAAACCGAAGCAAGGATGTCACCAACGCCTGCGCAAAATATGGCGGTTTTTACCTCGGCTCTATAGGTGGACCTGCGGCAATTTTAGCCAAAGAAAACATCAAGTCCGTAGAGGTTGTTGATTTTGAAGAACTTGGAATGGAAGCCGTACGTAAAATCGAAATCGAAAATTTCCCGGCATTCATCATCTCCGATGATAAAGGGAACGATTTCTTCGAATCCATCGCGCATTAATATTTTTTAATCATTTTAAATAGCGAAAAATCACCGGAAATCTTTTGTCTGAAAACAAAAATTATCCTACTTTTGCCTAAAATCTATTCCAATGATGATGTTATCAGCATTTTTCCCGTTCTACCAGTTCCTTTGGACCGTATATTTCCTAATCATGTTCCTTATCGGTTTCTGGTGTATCTTTATGTTTTTCGGTTATGTAATCCCGATTTGGTTAACTTCCGGATTAATGGAATATTTCGGTAAAACCAAACCTTTCGATCCTGAAGACATCAGAAGAAAAACGCTTACAGAGCAGGAAGGTGTAGAACTGGTTTACAGCAACCCAAAAGGTCACGGGCCGTTTTTACACAGCCACGACAGCCACGGTCATCACTAGTTGATGTCACTGCTCTCCCACTTTAATTTCCGGGAAAAGCAGTCACAAAGCAAAATCATATATACAGTCAGTTTCTAATTTTTTAGAGACTGATTTTTTTTGGGAGCAACGCTTTACGTTTTTCTTTACATACAGATACCGGCTTTCCACTCTATCTTTTGCTCCGCCGCCCTCCGCAAAAGGATGCCGTTTCAATCCGGGCTATAAAACAGGATGGTTGTTCTAAGGTAAGAAATATTGTTTTCTGCTTTTTTCCTATCTTTGCACCCACAAATTTCTACAAATGTCAAAGTCTCTTATCCCAAAACTCGAAGCCATTAAACAGCGTTATAATGAAGTTGCCGACCTCATTATTCAGCCCGATGTAATTTCCGACCAGAAAAAATACTCCTCGCTGAACAAAGAATACAGCGACCTCGGAAAAATCGTGGCGGTTTTCGATCAGTACAAACAGACTTTGAATACCATTGAGGAATCCGACGAAATTATTGCCGACGGATCAGATAAAGAATTTGTAGAAATGGCCAAAATAGAAAAAAATGAAGCCATTCAGAGAATTCCCGGTCTTGAAGAACAGCTGAAAGTTCTTCTGATTCCAAAAGATCCCGCAGATGATAAAAACGTCATCATCGAATTACGGGCAGGAACCGGTGGCGACGAAGCAGCGATATTTGTAGAAGACGTGTACAGAGCTTATGCGATGTATTTTAAAACAAAAGGCTGGAAACACGAAATAACCGATTCCAGCGAAGCTTCTAAAGGATATAAAGAACTCATTCTGAAGGTAGAAGGCGACGGCGTTTACGGAATCATGAAATTCGAATCCGGTGTTCACCGTGTTCAGCGCGTTCCCGAAACCGAGTCTCAGGGGAGAGTTCATACTTCTGCCATCACAGTAGCCGTACTTCCGGAAGCAGAAGAAGTGGATTTCGAACTGAATCCTGCAGACATCGAAATGCAGACATCGCGTTCTGGTGGAGCCGGCGGACAAAACGTAAATAAAGTTGAAACTAAGGTACAGCTTACGCATAAGCCTTCAGGTTTGGTCGTGGTTTGTCAGCAGGCGCGTTCGCAGCTGGCTAACCGCGAATTGGCGATGGAAATGCTCCGCACAAAACTCTACGATATCGAACTTCAGAAGGTACAGGGCGATATTGCGGCCCAGAGAAAAACGATGGTTTCCACGGGAGACCGTTCTGCGAAAATTAAAACGTACAATTATCCGCAAGGAAGAGTAACCGATCACAGAATCAATAAGTCAATGTACAATCTGGATGCTTATATGAACGGCGACCTGCAGGAAATGATCGATGCTGTAATTATGGCCGAGAACGCCGAAAAAATGAAAGGCGAGGAAGAAAATTATTAAGCAGTAAACTGATTTTTTATATATTAGCGCACACTTAAAATATTATCATATGAAAAAATCAATTTTGTTAGCAGGCGTTTTCGCCACAATCGCTTTAGTATCATGTAAAAAAACAGAAGCTACAGTTTCTGATGCTACCACTGTAGATTCCTCAGCAGTAATCGTTGGTGACTCTGCTGCAGTTATTGTAGATGACGATGCAATGCCGGTTACTGATTCAGCTGCAAGCGCAGTTGAAGGTGCAGCGAAGGCGACTGGAGATGCCGTAAAAGACGGCGCTAACGCAGTAAAAGATGCTGCAAAAGATGCTACTGATGGCGACGGAGATATCACCAAATAAACCTCCTGTAAAAAAAATTAAACTCACGGTCTTTCCGTGAGTTTTTTGTTTAGTGACAGATTCAAAAAACTTTCGATGAAAAATTCTTAACTTTACCCATCTGTAAATTCAATGAGAATGCGCCACCCGATTAAAAATCAAACTCCGGACTTCAATACAAATTCCAATAATAAACTGCCTTATTTTTTTGAAAAAGACGGTCTGGAAATGAAATCTTCCTACACCGAAAAAGATTCGGAACAGTTAACTGAAAAAGGATATTCTGCGGGAATTGCGCCTTTTTTGAGAGGTCCATACTCCACAATGTATGTTCAGAAACCCTGGACGATCAGGCAGTATGCGGGATTTTCAACCGCTGAAGAATCCAATGCTTTTTACAGAAGAAATCTTGCTGCCGGACAAAAAGGATTGTCGGTTGCGTTCGATTTGGCAACGCACCGTGGGTATGATTCCGACCACCCAAGAGTGGTTGGCGATGTCGGGAAAGCCGGTGTAGCCATTGATTCTGTGGAAGATATGAAGATTCTTTTCAACGAAATTCCTTTGGATGAAATTTCAGTCTCGATGACGATGAATGGTGCGGTGCTTCCAATCCTGGCATTTTATATTGTTGCAGCCGAAGAGCAGGGTGTTGCTCAGGAAAAACTTTCAGGAACGATTCAGAATGATATCCTGAAAGAATTCATGGTTCGGAATACCTACATTTATCCGCCAACACCTTCCATGAAAATTATCGCAGATATTTTTGAATATACTTCTAAACATATTCCGAAGTTCAATTCGATTTCCATTTCAGGCTATCATATGCAGGAGGCCGGCGCTACACCGGTTCTGGAAATGGCCTATACTTTAGCCGACGGTTTAGAATACGTGAGAACAGGAATTAAAGCAGGCATGAAAATCGACGATTTCGCGCCGAGATTATCATTTTTCTGGGCCATCGGCATGAACCATTTCATGGAGATCGCAAAAATGCGCGCTGCAAGATATATTTGGGCAAATCTTTTAACCCAGTTCAACCCACAAAATCAGAAATCTTTAGCTTTAAGAACGCATTCACAAACGTCTGGTTGGAGCTTAACTGAACAGGAACCATTCAACAATATCACCAGAACCGCCATTGAAGCCTTGTCATCTGCTTTGGGAGGAACCCAGTCTTTGCATACGAATGCCCTTGATGAAGCTATCGCTTTGCCCACTGATTATTCCGCGAAAATCGCAAGAAACACCCAAATCATTCTTCAGCAGGAAAGCGGAATTTGCGATGTTGTAGATCCCATGGGTGGAAGCCATTTGGTGGAAAGCCTGACGCAGCAAATGATTGATGAGGCAATGAAATTCATTAATGAAGTGGAAAAAGAAGGCGGAATGACCAAAGCCATCGAAGCAGGAATTCCGAAAATGCGAATTGAAGAAGCCGCAGCCAAAAAACAGGCAAAGATCGACAGCGGAGAAGAATTTATCATTGGTGTAAATTCATTTAAATCCACCCAAAAACAGATGGAACTCGAGATTCTGGATATCGATAATTCTGAAGTTCGGAGAAAACAGATCGAAAGACTCCAACAGATAAAAACAACCAGGGATGCTGAACATGTTTCAGAAATTATCATCAAACTTAAAGAAGCCGCCAGAACAGGAAACGGAAATCTTCTTGAAATCTGCATCGAAGCCGCAAGAAGAAGAGTAACTTTAGGTGAAATGAGCGATGCGATGGAAGAAAGTTTCGGAAGATACAAAGCCAATATCAGAACCATACAGGGAGTTTACGCCATGAATGCCAGCAAAAACGAATATTTTGAAAAAGCCATTTCCTTAGCACAGAAATTTGAGGATGAGGAAGGCAGAAGACCAAGAATCATGGTCGTGAAAATGGGTCAGGACGGCCACGACCGCGGTGCAAAGGTTGTTGCTACCGCTTTCGCGGACATGGGATTTGATGTGGATGTTGCACCTTTATTCCAGACACCGGAAGAAGTTGCCAGACAGGCAGTGGAAAACGATATTCACATTTTGGGAGTTTCTTCTTTGGCTGCCGGACATAAAACGCTCGTTCCGCAAGTAGTGGAAGAATTGAAAAAACTCGGTGCAGATGATATTACCATCGTTGTTGGTGGAGTAATTCCGCAACAGGATTATGAATTCCTTTACCAAAACGGAGCCGATCATATTTTCGGTCCGGGAACCAATTTACCCAAATCGGCTTGTGAAATTTTGGAGAAAATGTTAAGCTAAAATTCGCAGTTCCAGAATTTATTCTATATTTGCACCTGAAAATCAAGTTCAACCAACAAAAAAACAACGAAGCAATGTTCAAATTTAATCAACATTCATCAGTAGGATTGCCTTTTGCAAAGGCAGGGCTTCGCGGTTTGGTACATTCTTAGAACAACAGTATAATGAAATATCAAAACCCGAAGTCGTAAGATTTCGGGTTTTTTATTGCGCAATATTTCAAACTCAAAATAACTTTCCCCGAAATCAGATTTTTATCAGGAGCTTAATCCCGCTTTCCGTTGCAATCTTTTTTTGCCCTCGCTTTTTTCAAGCCTACGCAAAAAAAAGGATTTCCACTGCAATCGGGGCTAAGGATTACAACTCCAAACAAACTTTGTCAGAAAATTGAAAACTTTGACAAAAAAAACAATCAACAAAAAATCTAGTTGGTACAAATATTTGATGCGAGAGTGTCTAACATCTCACATCTATTATCTAAAATCTAAAAAGATGGGAAATTTAAAACTTAAAGGAAAAGATATACTAAAATTAGGTTATCCAAATAATCAGAGCGTTAACATCGCTTTAGAAGTTATGAAAAGAAACTTCGCAACCAAAAATATTCACCACGTGAAATCTTTATTAAAAGAAATCCAGCAGAATCCGGATAACTTCGAGAAAGATTTAACATTCGGACAAATCGCAGAAGCTTTGCTTTCATCAAAGAAAACAGAAAAAAGAATGCTCAACACCAATAGAGCAACTTTCCAAATTTTCGGAAATAACATTTCGGATGAAGCAAAAAACCAATTGTACACTGCTTTGAAACTACCAATTGCAACGCAAGGTGCTTTAATGCCCGATGCTCACAGCGGTTACGGACTTCCAATCGGTGGAGTTTTGGCGGTTGAAAATGCGGTAATTCCTTACGGAGTCGGCATGGATATTGGCTGCAGAATGTCGCTCAGTATTTTGGATACCCCGATTTCATATCTCGACGGAGCAAGAGACAAATACGAAAAAGCGCTTGCCGAACACACCAAATTCGGAATGTACGAAACGCACAAATCTCATGTCGATCACGAAATTTTCGAAAGAGATACGTTTAATTTAATTCCGGTTTTGAGAAGATTAAAAGGAAAAGCCATCAAGCAAATGGGAAGTTCCGGCGGCGGAAACCACTTTGTGGAATTTGGAGAAGTGGAGATTACGGAAGAGAACGAACAAATCAATCTTCCAAAAGGAAAATACCTCGGAATTCTTTCACACAGCGGTTCCCGTGGCTTGGGAGCCGAAATCGCCCAGTATTATTCAAGAGTAGCGACAGATCAGTGTCCGTTGCCAAAAGAAGCGCAAAACTTCGCCTGGCTGGATTTGAACACGCATCTTGGAATAGAATACTGGACAGCGATGAATCTCGCGGGAGATTACGCATCGGCCTGCCACGACGATATTCACAGAAGATTGGTAAAAGCAGTTGGTGGAAGAGTGAGAGCCAGAATCGAAAACCATCACAATTTCGCGTGGAAAGAAATCCATAACGGAAAAGAAGTGATTGTTCACAGAAAAGGTGCAACTCCCGCCAACGAAAATGAGTTGGGAATGATTCCCGGTTCGATGACAGCAAAAGGATTTATCGTTCGTGGAAAAGGAAATCCGGATTCTCTGAACTCAGCTTCGCACGGCGCAGGACGGGCTTTTTCTAGAGGAGAATGCAGAAACCGTTTCAGCCAAAATGACATTAAAAAAGAATTAAAACTTAAAAATGTCACCTTAATAGGCGGAAATGCGGAAGAAGCACCGCTGGCTTACAAAGACATCAATGAAGTGATGAATGCGCAAAGCGAACTGGTCGATATTCTGGGAACTTTTCAACCCCGAATTGTGAGAATGGATAAGTAAACTTTACAGTTTGTCATTCTGAACGAAGTGAAGAATCTCAAAAATTCAGTTGTGATTCCTCCTTCGTCGGAATAACAGTTAATAAATTAAAAACAATGGACAAAATAATACAAATAACCTCGGGAAGAGGACCTTTGGAATGTCAGTGGGTAGTTGCCAAAGTTCTGAAGGTCTTTCTTGAGGAAGCAAAAAATAATAAAATCGATTACGAGATCATTCACCGTGAAAATGGCGATGAAAACCTGACGTTGAAATCCGCAACCTTACTTTTAAAAGGAAAAGAAGTGAACGGGTTTTTGGAAACCTGGATCGGAAGCATTCTTTGGGTTGGCAAAAGCACTTTCAGAAAACTACATAAACGAAGCAATTGGTTTATCGGAATTTTTGAACTCGAAGGTTTGGAGAAAACTGAATTTAGTGAAAAACAAATTCAGTTTCAAACCGCGAGAAGCCAGGGAAGTGGCGGACAAAACGTGAATAAAGTGGAAACTGCAGTTCGGGCAACGGATCTGAAAACCGGACAAAGCGTTTTCGTGCAGGATTCCCGTTCACAATTGGAGAATAAGAAGCTTTCTGTTATCCGATTGAAAGAAAAAGTAATGGCACTTCATATTCAGCAGTTGGAAAGGAGAGTGCAGGAAACGTGGAACAATCATTTAAATGTTCAGAGAGGAAATCCGATTCGGACATTTTCCGGAACCGATTTTAAAAAGAATCATCAGGACAGATCTTTCAAAAAAGATAGAAATCGCCTGAAAAACGAATTAAAAAATTACAGAAATGAACTTAACTAAAAACAAATATTACTTCGAAGCGTTGGATAATTATCCGTACAGCTTGCCGGATTGCCTGGAAGCCTTGAATTATGCGCTTTCCTACGACCCGGAAGACGCGGATTCGCTTTGTCTGATGGGAAGAATCTACAGCGAAATGCTTCTGGATTATGAAAAAGCAAAACTCTATTTTGAAGAAGCGATGCAATGCGATGTGACCAATTTAAATACTCCAAAATATTACATTAAATGTCTTCTAGATAATGAAGATTTTCAGGAAGCAGAAAAACTCATTAATTATTCTTTAAAAATAAAAGGAATTGATAAGTACTCGATCTTGTATTACAGAGCCTTACTTTCCGAGATGAGAGGAAGTTTCACAAATGCATTACATTTTTTGAAAGAAACGGAAAAATATTGCTTCAATTCACAAAGTTTGGAATCAGTGAAAGAGCGAAAGAAATTCATAAAATCAAAAATGCCGAAGAAATCTAAAAAAGTGAAGGAGACGAAATAAGTCTCCTTTTTTTATTGAGTGACTGAGGAAATTAACTCTTCAATCTCCAGTTTTTCTTGTACATATTTTTGCTGCAATTCCGAATGCTCTCCCATTCTTCTGTAATATTCCAACGCTTTTTCACCAAAGAATTTCTTGTGAAAATCCGACACTTCAGGAACTTGCGGGAAAATTTTATGAAAAAGCATTTCGTAATACGCCTGAAACTCGCGCTCATTCTTATCCTCGACCAATGTTTGGGGATCTTTCTGCCGGACGTGCAGCATTTCGTGAGCCAGCATGTTAACTACTAAGTTCAAGTCGAAATCGAAGAGGTTTCTAGGAATCATCACCATCTGCATTCCGCCGATTTCGCCTTCTGCCGTTAGAAGCATTTTGTTGGGTTCCAGTTCGGGCCGGAAACCGAAACCTGCAAAGTTTTCATGTTCCAAACCGAAGCTGCTGATGACGAAATTGGCCGCATCGATAATCTGGTCGTGCTGTTTGTAAGCTTTAAGATGATCCGTAATATTTTCTAAATTCATTTGATTACTGGTTTTGTTTGGAAACCGACTCTGCGGCCGTGATCGCAGCGGTTACCCCACAAGGATGCGGCGGAACGAAGTGGAGCCGCCGACTGAGGAGTATGAGCGGAGAGCGCGAATTGTCCGCCCTAAAAATAATAAAAAAAACGTGTCAGAAACACGTTTTAATTTTTTAGAATTCGATATCCACTTCTAGCTTCTCGGCGAGCAGTTTCGAAATTTTCACCTTAAGCGGCTCAATATCAATATTCTGCATCGCATCATTTGCAAAAGCATATAACAGTAAAGCCTGGGCTTCTTTTTTCGAAATTCCGCGGGCACGCAGGTAGAAAAGCGCATCTTCATTGAGCTGACCAACGGTACAGCCGTGCGAACACTTCACATCATCAGCAAAAATTTCAAGCTGCGGTTTGGTATCAATCATGGCACCTTCGTTGAGCAAAATATTGTTGTTCTGCTGATAGGCATTGGTTTTCTGTGCAATTTTATCTACAAACACCTTCCCGTTGAAAACACCATGAGATTTATCTTTGTAAATTCCTTTGTAATTCTGGTAACTCTCGCAGTTCGGTTTTTTGTGGTGAACGGCGGTGTGATGATCTACCGTCTGCTCGCCTCCGATAATCGTAATTCCGTTCATGAAAGAGTTGATGTTCTCGCCGTTATGAATGAAATCGAGGTTGTTTCTTACGAGTTTTCCACCAAAAGTGAAAGTGTTCACCGTGGTTAAACTGTCGCGTTCCTGCTTTGCAAAAGTGTGATCAATCAGATACGAAGTATCGCTGTCGTTCTGCACTTTATGCCAGTCTGCTTTTGCGTTCTGGTACGCGAAAATTTCGGTCACCGAATTGGTAAAAACAAAAGTGTCGTCAAAATTATGATGACTTTCGATGACCTCCACCTTTGAGCCTTCTTCGGCAATCAGTAAATTACGGGTATTATAAACGGTGTTTTCGTCCTGATTCTGAGAAATATAGAAGACATGAATCGGTTTTTCAATCACCATATTTTTCGGAACTTTCAGGAAAAATCCCTGTTTGCAGTAAGCCAGATTCAGATTAGGAAAAGCTAACTCTTTGGAAGCAATTGTATTGAAATATTTCTCGAAAACTTCTTTGTGTTTTGCGTCATTCAAAGCAAAATTAAAGGAAAGAAATTCCACATTTTCAATGGAAATTTTTGAAAGTTCTTTGTGCAGTTGCCCGTTAATAAAGACAATCCAGTCGAAGTTTTCTTCACCTAAATGAAGCTGATCGATCTGCTCTTTGGTAATGGTGTGCGCTTCTTTTGGGAAAAGGTTATAGTTTTTCTCGGAAATTTCGCGCAAGTTGGTGTATTTGTATTCCTCGTCTTTTTTAGTGGGGATGCCCAGTTCAAAGAATTTATGTAAAGCCGATTTCCTCTGGTCATCCAGAAAACGGTGTTTCAGGGTTTCTAAAAAAGCGGCGTGGTTATTCTGTATATTTTCTAAAAGTGCCATATTAATTGGAGATTTGAGATTTGGAATTTGAAATTACGGATTGCTCTTTCTCAAATCTTATTCATTTTTTCGGTTAAATTTATTCCCCCTGAAATCGGAGTTCTTGAGATAGTTTATGAATCCTGAAAGCATTTTCGAAATTGCCTGTGTTTCATCTTTAAGGAGATTGAAGGTTTCTTCGTTCAGGTAGGCCCGGTCGTATGCACGAATAAGCTGAGAGCGGACTTCACCAGCTGAACCTTTGGACATCGACAGGAAATTTGAAAATTCTTTATTGCCTTCCCGCTCAAAACCTTCTGCAATATTATCCATTATTGATGCAGAGGCTCGGTCGATCTGAAACTTGTCGTGCTGAAAAAACTTAGGGTTTTTTAGACAATGCCGGTCAATCATTTGACATAAGACACGGGCTTTTTGCCAAATATCTAAATCCTCAAAATTGCTGATTGTCCCCATAATGTCAAATTTCAGACTTCAAATTTCTAATCAATTAAGTAGCCAGTCGTAGCCTTTTTCTTCCAGTTCAAGCGCCAGATTCTTATCACCGGTTTTAATGATTTTTCCATCAGCTAAAACGTGCACAAAATCGGGCTGAATATAATCTAAAAGTCTTTGGTAGTGAGTAATCACCAAAACTGCATTACCTTCATTTCTGAATGAATTTACGCCATCGGCAACAATTCTTAGCGCATCAATATCCAAACCGGAATCGGTCTCGTCCAGAATAGCTAATTTCGGATTTAGCATCATCATCTGGAAAATTTCGTTCCTTTTCTTTTCGCCTCCTGAAAAACCTTCATTTAAAGATCTTGAAAGAAAATCTCTCTTGATTCCCAATTTTTCTGAGTTCTCGCGAATCATTGCCAACATTTCCTTTGCCGGCATATCTTCCAAACCTTTTGCTTTTCTGGTTTCATTAAGAGCAGCTTTAATAAAGTTCGTCACAGAAACTCCCGGAATTTCTACAGGATACTGAAATGACATGAAAATACCCTTGTGTGCGCGGTCTTCAGGAGCATCTTCAATAATATTTTCACCTTCAAAAAGAATTTCTCCGGCGGTAACTTCGTAATCTTCTTTCCCGGAAATAACCGATGAAAGGGTAGATTTTCCGGCGCCGTTTGGTCCCATAATGGCGTGAACTTCGCCCGGGTTGATCTGTAAATTGATTCCTTTTAAAATTTCTACGCCGTCTTCTATTTTAGCGTGTAAGTTATTGATATTTAGCATAATGTACTTCTGTTTTGTATTTTGTTCAAATGTAACAATCGGTTCTGAATCTTACTTTAAACTGTTTTTATCCAACTGATCCTTCCAGGGAAATTTCAAGCAATTTCTGAGCTTCGATTGCAAATTCCATAGGAAGTTTGTTTAAAACCTCTTTCCCGAAACCGTTAACAATCAATGCAATAGCTTTTTCGGTATTTATTCCTCTCTGGTTGCAGTAGAAAATCTGGTCTTCGCCGATCTTTGAAGTGGTAGCTTCGTGTTCTAACTGTGCCGTGGGATCTTTGATTTCGATATATGGGAAAGTATGTGCACCACATTCGTTACCCATCAAAAGCGAATCGCACTGTGAAAAGTTTCTTGCTCCTTTCGCTGAAGGCATCACTTTTACTAATCCCCGGTAAGAGTTATTGGATTTTCCTGCGGAAATACCTTTCGAAATAATGGTGGAACACGTGTTTTTACCGATGTGAATCATCTTGGTTCCGGTATCGGCATACTGATGATTATTCGTCACGGCAATGGAATAAAACTCGCCAATAGAATTGTCGCCTTTCAGAATACAGCTCGGATATTTCCACGTAACGGCAGAACCGGTTTCTACCTGCGTCCACGAAATTTTTGCATTTCTTTCGCAAATTCCTCTTTTCGTTACGAAATTGAAAACACCGCCTTTTCCTTCTGCATCACCTGGGAACCAGTTTTGGACGGTAGAATATTTAATTTCCGCATCATCCATCGCAATAAGTTCTACAACTGCCGCATGGAGTTGGTTTTCGTCTCTTGCCGGTGCGGTGCAGCCTTCGAGATAAGAAACATAACTTCCTTCATCAGCAATCACCAAAGTTCTTTCGAATTGCCCGCTTCCAGACTGGTTGATTCTGAAGTAGGTAGAAAGTTCCATCGGACACTTCACACCTTTAGGGATATAACAGAAACTTCCGTCGGAAAATACGGCAGAATTTAACGCGGCATAGAAGTTATCGCCTCGCGGAACAACTTTACCGATGTATTTCTTTACAAGATCAGGATAATTCTGGATGGCTTCCGAAATCGGGCAGAAAATAATTCCTTTTTCCATCAAAGTATCCTGAAAGGTCGTTTTCACCGACACGGAATCCATCACGATATCTACCGCCACACCGGAAAGTCTTTTCTGCTCTTCGATGTTGATTCCTAATTTTTCGAATGTTTTTAAAAGTTCCGGATCTACTTCATCTAAACTTGCCAATTCCGGTTTTTTCTTAGGCGCAGCGTAATATTTTATTGCCTGAAAATCTGGTTTTTCATATTGTACATTGGCCCAGTTTGGCTCCTCCATTTTCAGCCAGATTCTGTAAGATTCCAGCCTCCATTCCGTCATCCATTCCGGCTCATTTTTCTTTGCCGAAATCATTCTTACCACTTCTTCGTTCAGACCGGTAGGAAAATCTTCATACTCAATATCTGTTTCGAAGCCGAATTCGTATTTTTGGTTTTCAAGATCAACCCTTAAGTCGTCTTCTGTATATTTTGACATAATTTTTTATAAACTAAAAGATTCACCGCATCCGCAAGTTCTGTTTGCATTGGGATTATTAAAAATAAAACCTTTCCCATTCAAACCTCCCGAATATTCCAGCGTTGTGCCTGCAAGATACAGGATCGATTTCTTATCGATGATAATTTTAATCCCGTTATCCTCGAAAACCTGATCTGCATCAGTTTTTTCGTTATCGAACTTCAAAACATATTCAAGACCCGAACAGCCACCGCTTTTAACGCCGACTCTTATATAATCTTCAAAAGGCTTAAAACCGTCTTCAGTCATCAACTGAATAGCTTTTTCTTTCGCATGATCGCTAACTTTTATCATTGTTTTTATTTAGACTGATTTTAGATTGCAAAATTACTAATAATATAATGAATATCAAATTTGTGGCGGTATATTTGTCTATCCGACTTATAGAAGAAAGAATTTAACTTTCCGGAACGATCCGGATCAAAAAACCAAACAGCTATTCAATGAAAAAAATCGGTCTTATTATTCTGGGATTATGTTCCCAATTGAGTTTTGCGCAGGCGAACCGTTTCATCTATCAGGTAACAATGAAACCCGACTCTACCAACAGAAACGATATCAAAACTGAACTCGCCTATCTTGACGCTACGCCCGAAAAATCGATATTCTACGGAGAAAAAAGGCTTCAGCGCGATTCTCTATTTACAAAAGTGAGACAAACAGGAAGTTTCAATTTCGACCGGAGCCAAATGCAGAATCTCCGTTCGAACATCGACTTTACAGTGAATAAAGATTTTAAAACAAACACCAAAACTTTTACGTCCCGAATTGCCAGAGACCAGTATGCTTATGAAGAAGACCGGCCAATGGAATGGAAAATTCTACCGGAAACTGCAAAAATTGGAGATTACAAAACCCAGAAAGCTGAAACTCAGTTTGCCGGAAGATCATGGTTCGCATGGTTTACCACCGATATTCCTTTTCAGGATGGGCCGTATAAATTTTCCGGACTTCCAGGGCTTATCGTAAAAGTTGAGGATTCCAAAGGCGACTATTCTTTCGACCTGAAAGAGACTAAAAAAATCGCAGCAATTCAGGCTTTTAGCCAATCGGGAAATCCTGTTAAAGTAAAAAGAAAAGACTTTGTAAAACAGGAAACTCTTTTCCGCAAAGATCCGGCATCTTTCATGCAGGCATCAATGGGTTCGGCAAGAGGAGGATCCGGAATCACTGCTCCCCAGAGCAGAGGTTCAATGAGAACTCCCGACCCAAACCAGCGCAGGCAGATGGAAACAAGAATGGCTGAAGAGCTGAAGAAAAACAACAACCCGATCGAATTAAAATAAAAGAAAATCCCGGTTCACATCGAACCGGGATTTTCATATCAACTATTGAAAAAACTAAATGTTTTCGGGATTTTTCAGCCATTCCGTTTTTGAAAGATACCTTTCATCGGGATAATAAATAAAGAGGCAGTTCTGGCCTTTTATCGTATTGATGATCGGTTCTGCCAGCGCTCTTGGCACCGCCGGACAACCCCAGCTTCTGCCAATTCTGTTCTGGCTTTTAATGAAATTTTCACTTACATAATCGGCACCGTGCATCACGATGGCTCGTTGCAAAGCGGCGTCATTATAGCCCGGATCCTGCCCCAGAAGTTTCAGTGAATAACCGTTGCTGCCATTATATGTATTTTCGGTAATATAAAATCCAAGGCTGCTCTGGTAAGAACTTTCGGTATTGGAAAACTTCGCTGCAAATTCTTCTCCCGTATTTTTTCCGTGAGCAACCAGCGAATTAAAAAGTACTTTTTTCTCTTCAAGATCAATAACCCAAAGTCTTTTCTGGGTAGAGGAAAGCGAAAAATCGCAGACCGTAAGCAAATGGGAATCTTCTGGAAGTTTGCCGGCTTTTTTCAGATTATTGAATCCTAAATAAGCTTTTGAAAAAACATCAGGATTTAAGGCGTTTATTCCTTCAAAACTGAGGGAGGAAAAAATTTCTTCGCCCGTTATTTTTATTGAATTGGCCATATTTCCGGCTGATAAAATTTTGGCGTGAGCTTTAAGTGAAGTTTTGGTGTCTGAAACTGTCGCTACATCCCTTTTATAGAAAGAGGTTGCGACAATAAATACCAAAAACAGTGTTAAAAGAACTTTCTTCATAAAACATTATGTTAAATTGATTTTAAGACCGCAAAACTACAAATAATTAAATATCAAGTGGTTGAATCAATTTTTTTTAACTGTTTTTTATGAAACTTTAACTGATTTGGCTGCATTCGGATTTATTTTATTAATTTTGCAGACGCATGGCGAAATCATTAAAAATATTTTTAATTATTCTAGGGTTAGGAATTTTTATTCTACCCAAACAAACCGTGTTTGCGCAGAAGGTTGAAAATTGTTGTGAGCAGAAATCTAAAAAAGACGAATGCTGCAACACAGAAAAAACCAAACCCTGCCACGAAAGCAATCCGAAAAAAGGTTCTGAGAAAAATGGTTGCGGAAATGACTGTGCCAATTGCCACTCATGCTCGGTAAATATTGCGCTGAACTATATTTCTCCCGAATCATACACCTCGCAGAAGCAACTGTTCATTAAAAAGATCAGTTATAATTACGAAATTTCTTTTTTTTCCTCAAGTATTCAAAACATTTGGCAACCGCCAAAACTTTGTTAATTTATTGACCGTCAGCCAGAAGAATGTTCTTTTGGCAACACTTATTTTAAATTAACAAATTCAAATAAAATGAAAATTTTACTGAAAAGTCTTCTGATTTTTTCACTCTTATTCAATAATTTCCTTTTTGCACAAACAATTACCAAAGCCACCTTTAAGGTAAAGGGCGAATGCGGCATGTGTAAGGACCGAATAGAAACCACCGCAAAAAAAACAGGTGCAACATCTGCCAACTGGAGCGCAGAATCCCAACAACTTACTGTAGAATATGATGCAGCGAGAGTAAATCCCGAAGAATTACTTAAAAAAATCGCCGAAGCCGGTCACGATAACGAAAAATTCAAAGCGCCGGACAGCGTTTACGAAAATCTTCCGGGCTGCTGTCATTACGAAAGAGAGCCTTCTTTTTTAACTGTAACGACTGCAGAAAGTACAAAACCAGTAAAATCGGACAATCAGTTTTTCGTGAGAGGAAATTGTGTTTCGTGTAAAACAAGAATCGAAAAAGCTGCAAAAACTGCCGGCGCCGATGCGGCAGATTGGAATCCTGAAACCCAAACCGTAACGCTGGATTTTAATCCCGCAAAAACTTCAGCTGATGCAATTTTGAAAATGATTGCCGATGTGGGTCATGATAATGAAAAATATACCGCGAGCGATTCCGTTTATAAAAACCTTCCCGACTGTTGTCTTTACGACCGCACATTGCCTTTGGGCGTAAAGAGTGATTTGGTTCACATGGAAGAAAGCCCAGCTCCAAAAAAAGATTTCACCCAACATGCAGATCATGTTGACAAAAGCATTGAAGAGGTGAAACTCATAAAAATGGGCGAAGCTACAGCGCTCAGCAAAAAGGAAACCGGCCTTACCTTCAATATCAGTTCTAAAGAATTATTGAAAGCCGCTTGCTGTAATCTTTCCGAAAGTTTCGAAACCAACGCAACTGTTGATGTCGCATTCAGCAACGCCGTTACCGGAACTAAACAACTGAAAATGTTGGGACTGGACCAAAAATATACTTCATTAACAAAAGAACTTTTGCCTTCCATCCGCGGTTTGGCGTCTCCTTACGGAATGAATTTAATTCCCGGCAGATGGATTGGCGGAATTCAGCTTACGAAAGGCGGCAGCACTGTGACTAACGGATATGAAAGCATCACCGGACAGATTAATACCGAGCTTTTAAAAATGCAGGAAGAACCCGAAACTGCCATCAATTTTTTCGGAGACATCAATGGGAGATTTGAATCCAATATTACCTCAACTACCCAAATTAAGGACCACTGGAACCAGTCGGTGCTGCTTCATGGGAACGCTACATTAGCCAAAATGGATACCAACGATGATGGTTTCCTGGATCAACCAACAGGGAACCAGATCAATGCCGCGTATTTATTGGATTACAATGATCTGGAAAATTCTGGTTTGGGTTCACATTTCGGAATAAGTTTCGTTAAAGATGAAAGATTCGGCGGTCAGACAGATTTCGATAAAAATACAGACCGTTCACAGCAAAGCTTTTATGGAGTAGGAATTGATATTTCTAAATTCGACATTTGGAATAAAACCGGCTATGTCTTTAAGGGTAAACCTTACCAAAGTATCGGCTGGATGAACCAGTTTACGTATCATCAGCAGGACAGTTTTTTCGGCCAAAGAAATTATCTCGGTAACCAGAAAACCTTTTATTCAAACTTAATTTTCGAAAGTATTTTCGGGAATACCAATCATAAATACAAAACCGGAGCGAGTTTTCTGTATGATGATTTCGATGAAAATTATCTGACGCAGAATTTTAAAAGAACTGAAACCGTTCCCGGACTCTTCTTCGAATATACGCTGACCGGTCTTAAATACACCTTGGTTGCAGGCGCCAGAACCGATTTTCACAACCTGGCCGGAACCCAGTTTACGCCAAGACTTAACTTTAAATACGACATTTCTCCGAAGACAATCTTGAGACTTTCTGCCGGAAAAGGCTTCAGAACGGCCAATATTTTTGCTGAAAATCAGCAGTATTTCGCTTCAAACCGCCAGATTGAAATATTAGGAAACGGCGGAAACATTTATGACTTGAAGCCAGAGATTGCCTGGAATTATGGGGCAAGCCTTCAGCAGGAATTTAAATTGTTCAACAGAAAAGCGACCTTGGTGGCTGATTTTTTCCGAACCGATTTCCAAGATCAGGTTCTGGCGGATCTGGATACTTCTCCGAACAAAATTGTATTCTATAATCTTGATGGAAATTCTTACGCCAACAGTTTCCAGACACAACTTGATTTCGTACCGGCAAAAAATCTTGAACTGCGTTTGGCTTACAAATATTATGATGTTCAGGCAGATTTTTTAGGCGGAAAAAGAGAGATACCGTTTATGGCGAAAAACAGAGGATTCTTTAATGCCTCGTATGCTACTGATAAAAATGATAAAGGCAGCTTCTGGAGTTTTGATACGACCCTACAGCTTGTCGGCAAACAAAAACTCCCCAATTTAAATGCAAACCCTGCAGAATTCAGACTTCCTGAATATTCCGCCTCGTTCGCCACTTTGAATGCACAGGTTTCGAGAAACTTCAATAAAAATATTCGTGTATATTTGGGTGGAGAAAACCTAACCGGTTACACCCAGGATCAGCCGATTATTGATGCTAAGAATCCTTTCGGCAATTATTTCGACGGCGGAATGGTGTATGCGCCAATTATGCCCGCAAATGTGTATCTTGGTCTGGATGTTTCGTTTTAGTTAAAAACTTAAATTAATCCTTATGAAAAAAATATCAATCGTACTTTTTGCAGCCGCAGCTTTTACGGTTTCGTGCAAAAATACCAAAACAACGGAATCTCAAGCAAAAGATGGTTCAGAAACAGCAACCAGTGCTGCAGCTACTGGCGAAAATCCCCAGAGTACAGCAACAGCAACTACTACAGCAGATCCCAACAGACCAGCGTTGAATCCCGCTCATGGCGAACCATATCACCGATGCGATATTCAGGTAGGTGCACCACTTGACAGCCCAGCTCCGGTTCAGGCTCCCGCCCCACAGGTTATTCCTCAACAGGCGCCGGTAAGTAATAATTTCAATACCAATCCTATTGCACCTTCAGCGGCACCGGCACCATCGGTGTCTTCAACTTCATCATTAGGACCGAAACCAGCGCTGAATCCACCACATGGCGAGCCGCACCACCGTTGCGACCTGCAGGTAGGCACGCCTTTGACTTAAAAATTTAATTATTAAAATAGAAATTGCGGAATCATAAATTCCGCAATTTTTTTATTTTTTCTCTGAATCTCCTACAAATTCTAAACTTACAGAATTCATACAATATCTCGTTCCGGTTGGCGGCGGCCCGTCATTAAAAACATGGCCCAAATGCGAATCGCAGCGTTTGCAAACCACTTCTATTCTTTCCATCCCATGAGAGGAGTCCCGTTTGTAAGCGGTACCTTCTTTATCGGCTTCAAAAAAGCTTGGCCACCCACAGGTAGAAGAAAATTTAGCATCTGAACGGAAGAGATGGTTACCACAAACCGCGCAGTAATAGTCGCCCAACTCATCAAATTCGTTATATTTTCCGGTGAAGGGTCTTTCAGTATCGGCTTCGCGGGCGATAGCGTACAAATCCGGCGAAAGGATTTTTCTCCATTCAGAATTGGGAACATTCAGTTTCGTACGGTCGGTACGGGAATAATATGGATTGTTTTTTGTAGCAGAATTTTCCATTACTTCTTTATTTTGAGGTTGTTTTACCTGAGAACACATTTGCAGGGAAATGAGCATCAGCATCGAAATTATAATTTTCATTTTTTAAAAACTCATTTTTAAATTATTTAGTATTCAAAACGAATTTAGACTTCAAAATTAGTAAATTTGAAACAATGAACGACGAAGAAAAAAAAATACAGCTCCGAAAATACAAGACATTTGCCACCGGACTTTTTGTTTTGATGGCGGTAATTTTTGTGGTGATGACGATTCTCGAAAAGAAAAATCCGGCTCACTGGATCGGCTACATCCGCGCTTTTTCCGAAGCAGCAATGGTTGGGGCTTTGGCCGACTGGTTCGCCGTTACCGCACTTTTTAATTATCCTTTAGGCCTTAAAATTCCTCACACGAATTTAATTGAAAACAGCAAGGAACGTATTGGGGATAATCTTGGGAATTTCGTGGTTTCTAACTTTCTTTCTCCCCAAAATATCCGGCCGTATATTCAGAAGCTCAAAATTTCTCACTTTGCCGGCGAATGGCTTTCGAAGCAGCGCAACCAGGAAAATCTGGTGAAGGAACTTTCGAATATCGTTCTGGATATCCTTCATAAACTCGACGATACAGCGGTGGTGAAATTTATCGGACATAAAGCCAGAGAAATGTCGGATGACCTGAAAATCAATCAAATCGTAGGAACCGGAATCGAATACGTTCTTAATAAGCAGGATCACCAGAAAATCATCACCAACCTCGCCAAACAGATTAAAGATTATGTGATCGCCAATCGGGATATTGTACAAGAGCGCGTTCAGAAAGAAAGTTATTTCCTCATTCCAAAATTTGTGGACAACAGCATCGCTGAAAAAATTACCAACGGACTATCCACTTTTTTCGAAGAGGTTGAAAACGATCACAGCCATTCTTTAAGGACAGAAATCACGCAGAAACTCTATACTTTTTCACACGAAATTCACTCTGAAGAAAAATGGGAAGATGAATTCCGCTCGATAAAAAATGATTTCATGAACGAAGAAAAACTACAACAATACTCGAAAGACATCTGGAATTCCATTAAAAAATCACTGTCAAAAGAACTGGAAGAAGAAAATTCGGCCCTTAAAAATTATATCAAAAAAAACCTGACGGAACTTTCTCAGAATTTAAAAGATGATGAAAATTTCCAGAATAAAATCGATCACTGGGTACGCGTCACCGCATATAAATACATTCTGAAAAACACGCACCAGGCAGCCAATCTCATCAGTTCAACGGTTGGAAACTGGCAAGGCCGTGACCTGAGCAGAAAACTGGAAGTGGAAGTGGGGAAAGACCTGCAGTTTATCCGCGTGAACGGCACTTTAGTCGGTGGTTTGGTGGGGCTGATTATTTATACCGTTACGAATTTTTTCTTATAATCGGTGAGCGTTTTAACCGCTTTCAAACAGCTTTTTGCAGGAGTTTCTTGTTGATATCATGAATCAATCCTGGTCCTTCATAAATAAATCCGGTGTAGAGTTGAATTAAACTTGCCCCGGCTTCCAGTTTTTCGAGCGCATCTTCCGCAGAATGAATTCCGCCAACACCGATTATGGGGAAAGCTTTTCCGCTATTTTCGGAAAGAAAACGGATGACTTCCGTGGAACGTTTTGTCAAAGGTTTACCCGAAAGCCCACCGGTTTCTTTTTGATTTTCTGAAATCAGATGTTCTCTTGAAAGCGTAGTGTTTGTGGCAATAACGCCTGCGATTTTCGTGTCTTTTACAATGTCGATGATATCCAAAAGTTGTTCGTCTGTAAGATCAGGAGCGATTTTCAGTAGAATCGGTTTTTGTTTTTCTTTTTTGGAATTGAGTTCCTGAAGTTGACTTAAAAGTTTCGTTAAAGGTTCTTTTTCCTGTAAAGCACGGAGATTTGGTGTATTAGGCGAACTCACATTTACCACGTAATAATCAACGTAAGGGAAAAGTTTTTCGAAACAGATGATATAATCGTTCACCGCTTCTTCGTTCGGCGTCACCTTATTTTTACCGATGTTTCCGCCAATCAGTACGTTTTTATTTTTCTTTAATCTTTCTACCGCCGCGTCTAATCCGCCATTATTGAAACCCATGCGGTTGATGATGGCAGAATCTTCTTTTAGGCGGAACAATCTTTTTTTAGGATTTCCATCCTGCGGTTTTGGGGTTAAAGTTCCGATTTCAATAAAACCAAATCCAAGATCTGACAGTTCGCTGAACATTTTCGCATCTTTATCAAAACCTGCAGCCAACCCAACCGGATTTTTAAATTTGAGACCGAAAACTTCACGTTCTAATCTTTTGTCTTCAATGGGTTTCGAAAAAAACAATTTGGTGAGAAATCCGAAATTTTTAAGAAGATTAAATGTGAAATAATGTACTTCTTCAGGATCGAATTTAAAAAGAATAGGGCGGATAATGCTTTTGTACATGGGAGAAAAGTTTAGCAAATTTAAGGATTTATAACTAAACTTTTTAAAGAAAACTGCACGAACCTAGTTCTGATCGCAACGGCATCCTTTTGCGACACGAAGTAGAGCAAAAGATAGAGCGGAACCTAACGAAGTGGTTCGGCGAAGCCAAAGCAGGTTCCCGGCTCCTGAAAATTAGAATAAAATTCCCTATTTTTGCACAAATACTTAAAAACGATGGCTAAACAGGAAGATGTTTTCAAAAAACTGATTTCACATGCGAAAGAATATGGTTTTATTTTTCCTTCGAGTGAGATCTACGACGGACTTTCAGCGATTTACGATTACGGACAGAACGGTGCGGAACTGAAAAACAACATCAAACAATATTGGTGGAAAGCAATGGTGCAGATGAATGAAAATATTGTGGGAATTGATTCTGCAATTTTCATGCATCCCACAATCTGGAAAGCTTCCGGGCACGTTGACGCCTTCAATGATCCTTTGATCGACAATAAAGACTCGAAAAAACGTTTCAGAGCCGATGTTTTGCTGGAAGACTACTGTGCGAAACTGGAAGAAAAAGCACAGAAAGAAATCGACAAAGCAGCCAAAAGATTCGGTGACGCTTTCGATAAAGATGAATTTGAAACGACCAATCCAAGAGTTTTAGAATATCGCGAAAAACAGAAAACCATTCTTTCCAGAATGGCAAAATCTCTTGATAGTAATGATCTTGCCGATGTAAAAGCTTTGATCGAGGAACTCGAAATTGCCGATCCTGACACCGGTTCAAAAAATTGGACCGATGTTCGTCAGTTCAATCTGATGTTTGGGACAAAACTGGGTGCTTCCGCAGATTCAGCAACCGATTTATACCTGAGACCTGAAACTGCACAGGGGATTTTTGTGAACTTCTTAAATGTTCAGAAAACTTCGCGTCATAAATTACCTTTCGGAATTGCCCAGATCGGGAAAGCCTTCAGAAACGAGATTGTTGCCAGACAGTTTATTTTCAGAATGCGTGAATTCGAACAGATGGAAATGCAGTTTTTCGTTCCACCGGGTACCGAACTTGGTTTCTACGAAGAATGGAAACAGAAACGGCTGAACTGGCATTTGGCTTTAGGTTTAGGTGCCGAAAATTATAAATTCCACGATCACGAAAAACTAGCTCACTATGCGAATGCAGCTGCAGATATTGAATTTAAATTCCCGTTTGGATTTAAAGAGCTGGAAGGGATTCACTCCAGAACCGATTTCGATTTAAAAGCCCACGAAAAATTCTCAGGCAGAAAACTGCAGTATTTCGATTCGGAAAGAAACGAGAATTACATTCCTTATGTGGTAGAAACTTCGGTTGGTTTAGACCGATTATTTTTAGCGATTTTCTCCAATTCACTGAAAGAGGAAGTTCTGGAAGACGGTTCGGAAAGAACAGTGCTTTCGCTTCCGCCAGCTTTGGCTCCGGTAAAAGCTGCGATTTTGCCTTTAATGAAAAAAGACGGGCTCGGCGAATATGGTGAGAAAATCTTCAACGATCTGAAATACGATTTCAACGTTATTTATGAAGACAAAGACAGTATCGGAAAACGTTACAGACGGCAGGATGCGATCGGTACGCCGTTCTGTATTACCGTAGATCATGATTCTTTGGTGGTTAATACGGTCACTTTAAGAGACCGCGACACGATGAAACAAGAACGTGTTCCGGTGGCAGATTTACGCAGAATTATCGACGAGAAAACGAATTTCAGAAATTTACTTTCTAAGATTTAAGTTTAAAAAACATATTAAATTGAAGTTCCGGATGTGCTCCGGAACTTTTTTGTTATTTAATCTTAAATTTGTAATTAAAGTTTAAATAATGTTTTTGAAAATTATAAAAGGAATCCTGGTGTTTTTCGCTTTGCTGATCGCACTTACCTATTCATTTGGCTACGACTATCTTTTCAACGCAATCCGCCAGACTTATCTTCGCGGAGAATCGGGTGCTACAATTCACGACGGGAAATATTTTCCGTCACATACCATCGCAAAGGGAAATACGTCGTTCTGGGAAAAAGATTCACTTTACAATAAAAAGCCTTTATCTAAAGCTTTAGTGGAAGATCTTAAAAATACTGAAACCACATCTTTTTTAATCATTAAAGACGGAAAACTTCTTCACGAAGAATATTGGGATGGCTACTCCGCAAATTCCAAAACCAATTCTTTTTCCATGGCGAAAGCCGTAACGGTTTTGCTGCTTGGCAAAGCCCTTGAAGAAAAAAAAATCAGCAGTTTACACCAGCGTTATTCAGATTTTTATGAAAACTATAAAAATGTAGAATTCGGGAAAGATTTAACGGTCGGTGATATTGCAAAAATGGAGGCGGGGCTGAACTGGACTGAAAATTTTAGCAATCCTTTCCTCCAGAACGCAAAAGCCTATTACGGAAAATCTCTGGAAGAAGCTGTGCTGTTGCGGGGCTTTAAAAAACAGCCGGGAACGGAATTCGAATACCAAAGCGGCGCAACGCAGCTTCTCGGTTTTGCTCTGAGAAAATCCCTGAACCAACCTCTCGCCCAGTACGCCTCTGAAAAACTTTGGAAGCCTTTGGGAATGGAAGAAAACGCAGATTGGAGCACCGATGAATTCGGGATGGAAAAAACTTTTTGCTGCATTCACTCCACTTCGCGGGATTTTGCAAAACTCGGACAGCTGTTCCTGAACGATGGAAAAACAGGCAATCACCAGATCATCAGTTCGCAATTTTTAAATGAGATGAAAAGACCGACAAAACTCTCGAAAAATGCTTACGGAATGGGACTTTGGATTAATAACGACACCACCATAAATCATTATTATTTCTGGGGACTTTACGGGCAATACATCATCATCGTTCCGGAAAAAAGCATGGTCATCGTAAGAACAGGAATGTATAAAGACCAACCAAAAGACGCCAAAGGAAGACCCGAACAGGCAGCATTCTTAGTAAATCAAGTGGCCACTCATTATTAACACAATCAATCAGAATACATAGTTTTCAAATATAAATTCCGTAAATTTGAAGCATTCTAAATAAGTAAAATGTTCGATTTACAAAATATTCGCAGCCAGTTTCCTGTCCTTTCCCAACAAGTTAACGGAAAACCCTTGGTTTATCTCGACAATGCTGCCACTTCGCAGAAACCGTTATCGGTACTGAATTCTTGGGAAAAATATTACCAGGAGATCAATGCGAATGTTCATCGCGGAATTCACACTTTAAGTCAATTGGCTACCGAGGAAATGGAGCTTTCCAGGAGAAAAGTCCAAAAATTCATCAATGCAAAAAAAGATTTCGAAGTCATATTCACCAAAGGAACGACGGAAGGAATCAACCTCATCGCGTACGCGGTAACCAATTTAATTAAAGAAAACGACGAAATCATCATTTCTTATTTGGAGCACCACTCGAATATCGTTCCATGGCAGATGCTTTGCGAAAGAACCGGCGCAAAACTAAAAGTAATTCCGATGGATGAAAACGGAATTCTGCAACTCGATTTTTTAGATGAAAACCTCAGCGAAAGAACAAAAATTGTCTCTGTAAATCAGGTTTCCAACGCGTTGGGAATTGTAAATCCCATTGAAGAGATTATTGCAAAAACACGCGCAAATTCTGACGCTATTATTGTAATCGACGGAGCTCAATCTGCGCCACATTTCGATATAGATGTTCAGAAAATGGATTGCGATTTTTTCGTTTTTTCGGGGCATAAAATGTACGCCCCGATGGGGACCGGCATTTTGTACGGAAAAGAAGAAATTCTGAGGAAAATTCAACCTTTCCACGGTGGTGGCGAGATGATCGCAACTTGCTCTTTCGAGAAAACCACTTATGCAGATTTGCCTTTCAAATTTGAAGCCGGCACACCAAACGTAGGCGGAAATATTGCGTTGGGAGCGGCCGTAGATTTCATTGAAAATATTGGCCATGAACAACTTCAGAACCATGAAAATGCCTTGCTCGAGTACGCTCAGACGAAGCTTCTGGAAATTGAAGGTTTAAAAATTTATGGCGAAAAGGCCCACAGAACCGGCGTGGTTTCTTTCAATCTGGAAGGAATTGGCATTTCTTCGGATGTTGGAATGATTCTGGACAAGTTGGGAATTGCTGTGAGAACCGGCCATCATTGTACGCAACCGATTATGAATTTCTTCAATATCGCAGGAACAGTGCGTGCGAGTTTTGCGGTTTACAACACATTTGAAGAGATTGATATTCTTTTTGAAGGGGTGAAAAAAGCGCAAAAAATGTTGGGTTAAATCTTAGTTTTCCAAGATTTGTTTTGCCGCTTCTTTTGTTTTTACTTTTTCAATGACGCGAACGCATATTCCGTTTTCATCGAAAATAAAAGTGGTACGAACAATTCCCATGAATTCTCTACCCATGAATTTTTTGAGTTGCCAAACGCCAAATTTTTCGATGACATCCCGGTTTTCATCGGCAAGTAGCGGATATTGGAAGTCAAATTTTTCATGAAATTTTTTCTGATTTTTCACAGGATCTGCCGAAACGCCTAATAATTGAAAACCCTCTTTTTTCAGTTTTGAGAAATGATTATTTAGATCGCAGGCTTCCGCTGTACAGCCTGGCGTATTGGCTTTTGGATAAAAGAAAATCACAAGTTTTTTTCCTAATAAATCTTGGGAATTTACGGTTTCACCATCTTGATTTACACTTACAAATTCGGGCAACTGATCACCAACTTTCAACATAATGTTTAATTTTGCTCAAATTTAAAGCTAAAATGACAAAAAAGCAAAGAGCCGAAACCGTGATGATGGAACTCGAAAAATTATATCCGGAAGTTCCAATTCCTTTGGATCATAGTGATCCTTATACGCTTTTGGTCGCGGTAGCTCTTTCAGCCCAAACGACTGATAAAAAGGTGAACCAAATTACCCCAAAATTATTTGAAGTTGCCGGAGACCCCTTTAGAATGAAGGATTTAGAAGTTGACGAGATTAAATATTTAATTAAAGAAATAGGACTGGCAAATAACAAGGCGAAAAACCTAAAAAAAATGGCAGAACTCCTGGTAGAAAGACATAACGGAGAAGTTCCGAAAACTTTTGAGGAACTGGAAGCGCTTCCTGGAGTTGGCCACAAAACTGCGTCGGTGGTGATGAGCCAAGCTTTCGGCATACCTGCTTTTCCGGTCGACACGCATATTCATCGATTAATGGTTCAATGGCAACTAACTTCCGGAAAAAACGTTGTAGAAACAGAAAAAGACGCGAAAAAACTCTTCCCGAAAGAAAGCTGGAACAAACTTCATCTGCAAATTATTTTCTACGGCCGAGAATACTCTCCCGCAAGAGGAAATAAAGAAAAAGATTTTTTAACGAGAATGCTTTTTGAAAAATAAATATTGAGCTTATTTTAAAAGTGCTTCAACTTTGCTCACTAGCTCATAAATTTCGAAAGTTTTGGTAAGAAAATTATCTACGCCAATGATTTCTTTTTCCGCATCGTATCGTCTCGACACATTCCTATAGTAATGGGCAAATAATTAATCATAAATGATAACCTAAATTATTTTACTTAAATAGGATCGTTTATTAGAAAATGTTTTAATATTAATTATTGTTTTTTTGCCCAGAGTTTCATTTTTCGGTCCAGAACATCCAGTGGCAAACAGCCCTGATTGAGCACTTCATCATGAAATTTCGCTAAGCTGAATTTACTGCCAAGTTCCTCCTGATACTGATCGCGAAGTTCGCGGATCTTGAGTGCGCCGATTTTATAGCTCAGCGCCTGTCCCGGCATTGCCATATATCGCTCTATTTCGGCAGTTGCCGCAGCTTCATCATACGAAATATTGCTCAGGAAATATTTGATGGCTTCTTCCCGGTTCATGGTTCCGGTGTGCAGTCCGGTATCTACCACAAGCCGCACTGCGCGAAGCATTTCATCGCTCAGTGAACCCATTTTCTGGTAAGGATCTGTATAAAGCCCAAATTCTTTCCCAAGCGACTCACAATACAGCGCCCAGCCTTCACCATAAGCACCAAACCAGCCAAAACGCATGAATTTCGGCAGCGCAGTGTTTTCCTGCTGCAGCGAAATCTGGTAATGGTGACCCGGAATTGCTTCGTGCAGGAAAAGGGATTCCATTCCTGAAGTCACATTAAACTTCGCCGGATCAGGAATGGGAATATAAAAAATCCCTGGCCTTTTTCCGTCCGGAGTTCCCACCACGTATTCTGCACTTGCACTCGCTTCCCGAAATTTTTCGGTTTGCCGGATTTCGAAAGCAGTTTTTGGCGTCACGGTAAACATGGTTTTCAGTTTCGTTGTAATTTTCTTCAAAATCGCGTTGAATCCGTCTAAAACTTCCTGACTTGTTTTATAAGGAAAAGCCTTCGGGTCAGTTTTTACATGAGCGATAAATTCATCCACACTGCCGCTGAACTTTACCTGCTGTTTTACTTTTTCCATCTCAGCGCGGATACCTGCCACCTGCTCTAATCCTATTTTATTGATTTCTTCAGGTGTTTTCCCGGTAGTCGTCCAGCTTTTTACATAGTACGAATAAATTTCTTTTCCTTTTGGCAACGCGTTGATTCCGTCTGAATTTCTGGCTTTAGGCAAATACTCTTTTTCCAGATAATCTCCCATTTTCGTGTAGGCCGGAATGATTTTCTTTGATATCAACTCCTTAAATAACGCGGTAAATTTTTCTTTCTGAGCATCGGTAAAGTTTTTCGGGAAATTTTTAACCGGACCGTAAAAGATATTTTTTTCGAAATCGGGCGTTACAATTTCCTCGGCACGCATCTGCGGAATCATTTTTACGACCAGTTTCTTTGGCAGCACATAATTATTGGCCGTTCCTTCGCGGAAGTTTTCGATCGCGGTATCCATCCAAACCGGAAATTTTTCGGCTCTCTTCAGCCAGTCTTCGTATTCTTTTTCAGTTTTAAAAGGCTGGCTTCCCTGCCCGCTGCCCAGTAAAGGAAAATCCAGCGGAAGTCCGGAAAACTGGCTGAAAGGAATATATTCCGGGTGATAAGCATAGCGCTCGATTTTATCTTTCAGCGTATAATCCAGCACATCATAAGTCGTTTTATCTTCGTCGCTTAAGGCTTCATAATCCACCTTTTTCATCTGGTTCTGTACGGTATTGTAAAACGATATTTCACCCGAAATAAAATCTTTATCGATATTCACCGGCAACTGGTCATTGTACCTTAAGTCTCCCTGCGCGGTGGCTTCTAGCGGATAAAGCTTCAGATATTGCTCATAATAATTGGCGGCAATAGAATCTATTTCCAGCGGAGTTTCTTTGGTTAGCGGAGAATCCGATTTCTTGCAGGAAGCTAAACCTGCCGACAGACCGATAATGAAAAGTACGCGGCGAAAAATTTTGTTCATTTCTAATCTTTTAAGAATTGCTAAATTATAGTATTTTGTTTAAAAATTTCTATTCAAAAAACCATTTCAAAGGTAAATTCAAAAAAGAAACAAATAATTTTGCGCAATCAATCAATTTTTTATCTTTGTTGGGTTGGATCACAAACAATTAATTAACACTATTTTCTTAAAGAAATGAAAGGGATTTTAAAAATCTACCATCCTGAAGAAACCCTTAAATACCACCTCAAAAGCACTTACTGCAAAGCGGTTTACAGCAACAAACAACATTTTCTGGAAATTGAGATCATTACAGATGATTCTTTGGATCATGTAGATGATGATTCCCTGCAATATCCGTTTCCACAGATGTCTCTGAAAATTTTCGATTTTCTTATCGATGAAGACGAACTTAACGGGAAAACCTTTGTGATAAATGATACTGAAGACGAAACTTATACCGAAGTAGATCTTTTCGACGATGAGGATGCCTATCTTTACGATAACGAATTGAAGTTCGACACCGACGCAAACGGCGAACTGCAGTTGTACTGGAAGGGAAACATCGATGATTTCTATACCGGATCCGATGAACCGATCCCGTTCAAACTCAAATGTCATTTCAAGGAAGATGAAATTATCGTAGAAGAAGACTAAACTTTACCGCAGTCTTTTTTAATTTAATCTTCTATTCATCGGCTTTTTTACAATATTATTTTAAAATTGCCGTTCAACTCTATAATCAAGAATTAAAAAATGTTTTTACAAACTCCTACCCAAGTTATTAATACCACGACCGAAAAACATGTGTTCTCGCTTTGGGAAATCCTTTTCAGCGGCGGTTTGCTCGGCAACATCATTATGGTTTTAATATTCCTGCTGGGGATTCTCGCGCTTTATATATTTCTCGAAAGATATTTTTTTATTAAAAGAGCTTCAAAGGAAACTCCGAATTTCCTGGAAAACATTAAAGATTTCGTACAGGACGGTAAAATACAGACTGCGGTAGATTACTGCAGAACCATCGACTCGCCTGAAGCAAGGATGATCGAAAAGGGTCTGGCAAGAATCGGAAGACCCATTTCAGACATTTCGAATGCGATGCAGAACCAGGGTCAACTGGAGGTTTCAAAACTCGAGAAAAACCTGAACATCCTAGCTTCTGCTTCCGGAGCAGCACCAATGCTTGGGTTTTTAGGAACCGTTGTCGGGATGATCATGGCATTTTTTGAAATATCGAATGTTACCGGTGCGGTGAGCCCAAAACTTTTAGCATCGGGAATTTATACCGCGATGGCAACTACCGCAGTTGGGTTATTTGTCGGAATCCCTGCTTATTTCTTCTATAATATTCTGGTAACCAACGTTGACAGACTGGTGTTGAAAATCCAGACCCATGTGAACGAGTTTCTTGATGCCCTAAATAAACCGCTTTAATGGAACTGAAACGCAGAAACAGAGTAAATGCCGAATTCAGCATGGCGTCGATGACAGATATAATTTTTCTGTTGTTGATATTTTTCATGATCACAAGTTCCGCCATCAGCCAAAGCGCCATCGATGTGAAACTTCCGAAAGCGGATGCTACAAATCCCAGCGTTCAGGATCCTTCAACCGTAACTATTAAGGAAGATGGCAAATATTTTGTAAACGATAGGGAAATCCCGAAAGAACAGCTGGAAAATGTTTTGGTAACTGCCCTGAAAGACGTTCCCAATCCATCATTCACCATTCGGGCCGACGAAAACACCAAACACAAAGATGTGGTTTTTGTAATGGGAATTGCAGAAACGCACAAGTTTAATTTAGCGATTGCCACCACTCAGGAAAATTAATGAGTTATACCTTACAACATAAGAAAGCCGAAGAAAGAGACAGAAGGAACAGTGCAGTGATTACCTTCATCATCTCATTGTTGGTTTTTCTTGGAATATTCTTTTATAAATTTACCAAAATCACCGAAAAACCTGAGGAAATCACCACAATGCTCATTAATTTCGGCGATAACCAAAACGGTGCTGAGGCCGAAGAACCCGCAAATCAGGACGGAAGCTTAGCCGCAAATACAGAAATCGCAAACCCCGAACCTGTAAAGGAAGTGATTGCTGAAACCAAACCCGAGCCCAAACCAGCCGTTACAAAACCTGTAATAAAAGAAAAAATTCTTACCGGAAGCAACACCAAAGTCTCTGTCCCGAAAACTGAAAAAGCGACAAAACCGGCACCGGCAAAAACCTCTGCCACCAAGGCTTCGACACCCAATTCCACCACAGGAACCGGCGACGGAAAAGGTACAGCTGCCATCGGAAATCTGATTAAAGGCCGTGGAACAAAGACCGGTACACAGGGCACCAACGGAACTGCAGGAAACCAAGGCGATCCATTGGGCGGCGACGGAGAGGGCGACAGTAAAATAGGCGTTGACAGAAACCTTATCGGTTTTATTCCCGGAACCATGGGTCGTGGCGGTGCGCAACCTTCGCACAACTGCTCCGCAAGCGGCACCATCAGTATTGCCTACACCGTCGATAAAGCCGGAAATGTAATTTCTGCCCGCAGATCCGGCGGTATTTCCGATCCATGTATTTCCTCTACATCCGTGTCGTGGGTGAAAAAATATGTAAAGGCAGAAAAAGCCTCCACCTCATCTACAGGCACTTACCGCATAACTTTTTAATTTTTATTGGGCGCATATTTCCCGCTTTCACTACTCGCTTCCGCTGTCGCGGAGAGCTCAGACATGCCGTTCAATCGGGAGCGCGGGCAGATAATAGCAACGAAACCCGGCATGTTGAACACCGAAATTTAACCTCAAAATTTCCTGAATTCCAAAAACTTTAATCAAATTTGCACCATGACAAACCAAGCATATCAGGAAGCCGTTGAATGGCTTTTTGTACAGGCCCCGAATTACCAGATCGATGGGAAAAAAGCCTATAAACCGGGCCTCGGAAACATCACTAAACTCTGCGCATTCTTCGGAAACCCACAGTACAAAATAAAAACCATCCACATTGGCGGAACCAACGGCAAGGGCTCTTCCAGCAACATGCTCGCCTCAATTCTTCAGGAGTCGGGTTATAAAGTGGGAATTTACAATTCGCCCCACCTCATCGATTTCACCGAAAGAATTAAGGTAAACGGTCAAAACTGCGACAGGGAATTTGTTTATAATTTCATACAAAAGCTAAAAAACCTGCCCGCAGACATCCGCCCTTCCTTTTTCGAATTCACCACCATCATGGCTTTCGAATATTTTGCACAGCAAAATGTAGATTTCGCCATTATTGAAGTAGGTCTCGGCGGCAGATTAGATTCTACCAATATCATACGTCCTTTGGTTTCAGCCATCACCAATGTTGCGCTGGACCATCAGAATATTCTGGGAAACACAGTGGAAGAAATCGCGACAGAAAAAGCAGGAATCATCAAACAAAACACGCCCATCATCAGCGGTGACGACGATGAAAGTGTAAAATCAATCATCAGAAAAAGAGCAGAAGAGAACAGCTCGGAATGGATTGATGCCACTTTAATTGAAGCATCTTTACCTTCAGATTTAAAGGGAAATTATCAGCAGAAGAATACTAAGGTGGTGATTGCACTTGTTGAAGCACTGAGGAATTTAGGGCTGATAATTCCACAGGAAAAGGTAGAAAAAGGCTTGTTGAATGTTCAGAAAAACACTGGTTTTATCGGCCGCTGGTTCGAGTTCTCCGAAGCTCCACAGATAATTTGCGACACCGCCCATAACCAGGCAGGTTTGGAAGAGGTTTTTGCTCAGCTCAATTCCATCCCGAAGTTCAAACATATTGTTCTTGGTTTCGTAAAAGACAAAAAAATTGATGAAGTTTTAAAGATTCTTCCGGAGAATGCCACCTTCTATTTTGCCAAACCTTACCTCAACCGGGGCCTTCATCCCAGTTTTTATGAAGATGAACTGAAAAAATCGAAAATTTTTTATAAAATTTTTGATCACGTCAATGATGCATATCTTTCTGCAAAACAGAATCTTAAAAACGGGGAAATGATTTTTATCGGCGGAAGTAACTTTGTAGTGGGAGAATTTCTTGAAAAAAATTTGCAGAAATAAAAAAAGCTTGTATATTTGCAACACCAAAAACAAGGGTTCTTAGCTCAGTTGGTTCAGAGCATCTGGTTTACACCCAGAGGGTCGGGGGTTCGAATCCCTCAGGACCCACAAACTCCTCAAGAAATTGAGGAGTTTTTTTGTGCTTAGAATCTAACATTAGGTTTAATGGATTTCTTACTCCTTTCTATATTTCACTTTTTCCCTTAAATTATTCCATTTTAGGTTACCCTCCAGGTTACCCAAAAATTTCTCAGGTTACCATATCAACTACCCATTAAATCAATGAAAACCTCAACACTATTCCTTATAAGAAATATAAAATCAATGTAAAAGGTTATAAAATAATCACAAATCGCAGTATTGGAAAATTTATTAAATTTGCAGCATGCTAAAATACAGACGGTTATAGAGTTAGCTGCGACAAGAAACCATCATTTCTTATTAAATAAAACCTCCAGAACCACTTTTAATAAACATTTTAGAGAGATTGAGCCGTAGTTGCCCCGTAGTCGCGCCGTAACATCCGCTATTCTTCTTAACGTCCCCTTCATATCCTCCCCATTAATACTTCAGGTCAACAGTATATCAAAAGGAAAAGTTCTCATGCTTTTTAACGGTCCAAAAAAAACAGAAAACCGGTTGCTGACTAATCACAAAAAAAATTATTAATTTTATCTCAAAACACAGATATGTTGGTAAAAATTTACGGAAGTGCCATTTTTGGAGTCTCTGCACAAACGATTACGATCGAAGTGAATGTAGATACTTCAGGAGTGGGATATCATTTGGTGGGCCTGCCCGATAATGCAATTAAAGAAAGCAGCTACCGCATTTCTGCGGCTTTAAAGAACGTCGGTTATAAAATACCGGGCAAGAAGATTACCATCAACATGGCGCCCGCAGACCTGCGGAAAGAAGGCTCGGCATACGATCTCAGTATCGCTTTAGGCATTCTGGCCGCTTCAGAACAAATCAGAGCTGAAGACATCGGCGATTACATCATCATGGGAGAACTTTCGCTGGACGGAGGACTATTGCCAATTAAAGGCGTTTTACCCATCGCCATCAAAGCCCGTGAAGAAGGTTTCAAAGGAATTATTTTACCTAAACAGAATATCCGTGAGGCAGCTATTGTAGATCAGCTGGAGGTTTACGGGATTGAAAACATCAGGGAAGTCATCGGTTTTTTTAATGAAGGAATTCCACTGGAAAGAACAACCATCGATACCCGCAAAGAGTTTCAGGATAAAATCAACTTCTTTTCCACCGACTTTTCGGAAGTGAAAGGCCAGGAAACCGCCAAACGCGCCATGGAAGTTGCGGCGGCAGGCGGGCACAACATTATCTTAATCGGTCCGCCAGGAAGCGGAAAAACGATGCTCGCAAAAAGAGTTCCGAGTATTCTTCCGCCTTTAACCCTAAAAGAAGCCTTAGAGACCACCAAAATACATTCGGTAGCAGGAAAAATAGGAACAGAGACTTCTTTGATGACCGTTAGACCCTTCAGAAGTCCGCACCATACCATCTCTGATGTGGCTTTAGTTGGTGGCGGAAGCTATCCGCAACCGGGAGAAATTTCCCTGGCGCACAACGGCGTTTTATTTCTAGATGAAATGCCCGAATTTAAAAGAACCGTCCTCGAAGTCATGCGCCAGCCCTTGGAAGACCGCGAAGTCACCATTTCACGCGCCAAATTTACCGTAAATTATCCCGCAAGCTTTATGCTGGTAGCAAGTATGAACCCCAGCCCGAGCGGTTATTTCCCAGATGACCCCAACAACACTTCCTCACAGTTTGAAATGCAGCGGTACATGAACAAACTTTCCGGACCGTTGCTCGACAGGATTGATATTCATATTGAAGTCCAGAAAGTGGAATTCGACCAGCTTTCTGACAAGAGAAAAGGTGAAAAGAGTGATGAAATCCGGAGCCGCGTTTTAAAAGCCCGCGAGATTCAGTCCAAAAGATACCATAACTCCGAAATTCATTACAACGCCCAAATGGGTCCCAGGGAAATTGAAAAATACTGTGAACTCGATGAAACCTCACAAAATCTCATCAAAACTGCCATGGAAAAACTAAATCTTTCGGCAAGAGCCTATGACAGAATCCTGAAAGTAGCCAGAACCATAGCAGATTTAGAACTCGAAGAGACGCTCAATTCAAGTCACATCGCAGAAGCCATTCAGTACAGAAGCCTCGACCGGGAATTTTGGAATGTATAACACACACAAAATTTAATTAACAAAAGGTTTTATAAGCTTCTTGTTTTTTTCTTTGTTTTCAAAACCTAAATTATAGGAGAAACCAACTCCCAGGGTCTGTTTCATCTGAAGTTTCTGCAGCTGATCATGATCGTAAAGCAGATCCAGACTTACCACGGTGGAAATAAATTTGTTGAACCTGATGTTTAAAGTTCCGTTATAAGCGATATCTACACGTTCCGGATGAAAGACGTAATTACTGAAGAAGTTGATTTGATTGACCAGATTAATGTCTTTATAAATTTTCATTCGGTAAAGAATATTTACGAGCGCACCTAACTCCGAACGCACACTTTGCCCATCACGTTCCAAACCATATTTGCCTGCTTTCTGCAGAAAAGGATCAGTAACAAAAGTGAATTTACCGTTTACAGGCCGGAAGATCACCTGGAAATTCTCATTCGGGTTGTATGAAATACCTAAACCGGCGTTTAAATAACCGGGAGCCATAAATCTTGAAACGCGGTCGGCGAATTCCGGATCTGGCGTTACGCTGTAATTGTAACCGGGAGAAAACTGCGATAAAAACTGAAAACCGGTAGATAGATAGAAGTTTTTACCAACATCATATCCATAATTGGTCATAAGGTTAATGTAATCTTCAGTTTTTCTTGAAGATTCACCCTGAGACGTAACAAACCCGTAACCCAGCTGCAGGTTGTTATCAAGGAAATGCTTTCTGTTTTTGTAACTTAAATTATAATTAATTTTCCCAATGATGCCAATGTTGTTATTTCCACCCGAATTCCAGTTAGAAAAAGACGATTGGTTAAATACCAGATTATTCTGCCCAAAATAAAACCATCTTACCGGTTCTTTAAGTTTCAGAAGGTTATAAGGTGTAATCGGAATATCTTCCGTTATGTTTGAAATCACTACTTTATCGCGGATTACAAGGGTGTCTTTAAAACGGACATCAAAGTTGATGAGCTTAGGATTCGCCAGACTGTCCAGATCTAAAGCTACGGAATCCCATCTTTGCTGAGAAATAGAATCAATCTCTTTTAAAATATTTCTGCCATTTTGGGAATAGGCGGGCAACGCCAGCAATGTAAGAAAAACGATAATAAACTGTCTCATAGACTGCAAATTTAATGTAAACAAATAAAACCTTACAATTCCCTGCAGATGTTTTTATTACTTTTTGTCTTATATAAGTTTTTAGGATTGTAAAAGATTAGCCATATTTACTTAAAATTTATTTTGGTAAAAGTTTTGACAAAGAAATAGGTATGCTAAAAGAATCCCTGAATTACAGAGCGGTAATCTACGCAACCATAATGGTTTCAGCAATGTGGCTGGGGTTTTTCCTGCAATATCTCGGGCTGTTCGACGGTTGTAGTGGCGCCATTATTCCGCTGAATCCGGAAGGCCTGAAGGGAATTTTTTTATCCCCTTTCCTGCACGGCAATATCGAGCATATTTTTGGAAATTCAGTCCCTATTTTTGTCTTGATTTTTTTGCTGTTTCAGTTTTACCCTTTTATCGCAAAAAAAGTGTTCTTTCTTGGCTGGTTTGTATCAGCATTTTTGGTCTGGCTCCTGCCACCGATTGATATTTTTACCGGTAATTTCAATTTTGTGTGTATTATCGGTGCCAGCGGAATCGTATATGTATTGGCTTTTTTCCTTTTTTTCAGTGGCGTTTTCCGGTGGAATATGAAGCTGCTCACCGTTTCACTCATTGTGGCGTTATATTACGGAAGTTTGGTTTGGGGTGTGATGCCCGAAGAACTGTTTACGAATCTTGAAGAGCCCAGCAGAATTTCGTGGCAATCGCATCTTTCAGGGGCGGTAGTAGGGATGATCATGGCATTTGTTTTCAGAAAAACAGGTGAAAAGAACAAACGTTTTATCTGGCAGTTCCCGAATTATTACAGCGAGAAAGACGATAAACTTTGGCAGGAATACAAAGAAAATCATCCCGATGATTTTATGGAGCTTCCTTATCTTAAAAAAGAAGATCCTTGGGATCATTTAGACAAAATCCGGAAAAACGAATAATTTTTAATAATTTTGAGAAAAATAACCCATGTTTTCCGAAGAAACCCTATATTCTGTTGCACTTCGCCACTGCCCGCTCATCGGCGACATGGTCTTCAGAAAATTGGTGAGTGAAATTGGCTCTGCAAAAGAAGTTTGGAAAATTTCAAAATCTGGATTGAAAAACATCTATGGGATCGGTCGGAAAATATCTCTCGAAATTGGCAATCCGAACCATCTGAAATTTGCGGAAGAAGAACTGGATTTCTGCGAGAAAAATAATATTAAAATCAACCTCCGCCATCTCGGCGACCTACCCTATCATCTTAACGAATGTGAAGATGCTCCCGCCATCCTTTACCAAAAAGGCAGTTACGATCCCGCCCGGCAACCGCTTAGTATTGTTGGTACCCGCAATATTACACCATACGGAAAAATGTTTGTACAGGATTTTCTGGAAGAGATTAAAACCAAAAAAGTCATTACAGTAAGTGGTTTGGCTTTAGGCGTTGATACTGAAGTTCACGAAGTTTCGCTTCAGAAAAACATTCCGACTGCAGCGGTTTTAGCACATGGGTTCCACACGCTATATCCGAGCAAAAACAAAAAACTTTCCGAAAGAATTTTAGAAGAAAACGGCGTTCTTTTTACGGAATTCAATTCCAGGCAGAAACCCGACCGTGAAAATTTTATCCAAAGAAACCGGGTCATTGCTGGACTTTCTCCTGCAACAATAGTTGTAGAAACAGCTTTTGGCGGCGGCTCCATCAGTACTGCGACGTTTGCCAACAATTATAACCGCGAAGTGTATGCGCTGCCAGGCAAAATTACCGATAAATACAGCCAGGGCTGCAACCAGCTCATCTTTCAGAATAAAGCGGCGGCCATTTACACCCTTTCTGCTCTGGCAGAACAGTTGGGATTTCATAAAGAAAGTGAGAAAACGGGCGAGCTCTTTCCAAGTTCAGAAATCAGGATTCAACTGCCTGAAATTCAGCAAACCCTTTTAAAGGCCTTAGATAAAAACACCCCGCTTTCACTGGATGAGATTTCGATAAAAATGCAGATTCCATCCTATAAAATATTGCCCGATTTGCTTCAACTTGAAATTTCCGGGTACATCAAAGCACTTTCGGGAAGACAATATCTGGCGAATTAAGATATGCAGGTTTTTAAAAATTTATTAATCTTAAGTTAACATTCAATAATTGATATTATAAATGTTAAAATTGTGAATTTAACAAAAATAAACTCCAATATTATTAATATTTAATCAATTATTAAAATTTTTGTTGCAAGTTTTGAAAAAAAAATTAAATTTGTTGACAATAATAATCACCCCCTTATGGAGCACTATAACGTAGACCAGAAAATTCAGGAATTTATGGCCAGAATTGAAGCTAAAAATCCGAATGAACCGGAATTTCTTCAGGCCGTGAAAGAAGTTGCAGTTACTGTAATTCCTTTTATTTCAACTAGAAAACAGTACACCGGAAAAAAACTTTTGGAAAGAATGGCTGAGCCGGAAAGAACAATTATCTTCCGTGTTCCGTGGGTTGATGACAAAGGTGAAATTCAGGTAAACAGAGGTTTCAGAATCCAGATGAACTCTGCAATTGGTCCATACAAAGGCGGCATCCGTTTTCATCCTACCGTAAATTTATCAGTTCTGAAATTTTTGGCTTTCGAGCAGACTTTCAAAAACTCTTTAACCACATTACCAATGGGTGGTGGAAAAGGAGGTGCAGATTTCGATCCACAAGGAAAATCTGATAATGAAATCATGCGTTTCTGCCAGGCTTTCATGACGGAAATGTGCAAACATATTGGTCCTGAAACCGATGTTCCTGCAGGAGATATTGGTGTTGGTGCAAGAGAAATCGGTTATTTATTCGGTCAGTATAAAAAAATCAGAAACGAATTTACAGGGGTACTTACCGGAAAAGGTTTAGCCTACGGTGGTTCATTGATCCGCCCGGAAGCGACAGGTTACGGGGTTGTATATTTCGCAGAGCAGATGCTGAAAACCATTGGACAGGATTTCAAGGGAAAAACGGTTTGTGTTTCAGGTTTCGGAAATGTTGCATGGGGTGTTGTGAAAAAAGCTACCGAACTTGGCGGAAAAGTTGTAACTATTTCCGGTCCAGACGGTTACATCTATGATAAAGACGGCATCAGTGGCGAAAAAATCGATTATCTTTTAGAATTAAGAGCATCAGGGAACAACAGAGCCGAAGATTATGCGAAGAAATTCCCAAGTGCTGAATTCCATGCAGGGAAACGTCCATGGGAAGTTAAATGTGATGTTGCCATTCCTGCAGCAACACAAAACGAACTTCACCTGGAGGATGCGAAGAATCTTGTAGCAAACGGAGTAATTTGCGTTACCGAAGCTGCAAATATGCCTTCAACTTTAGATGCAATTAATCATTTCTTAGGAAACAAAGTTCTTTTCTCTCCGGGGAAAGCTTCCAACGCTGGTGGTGTAGCCACTTCCGGTCTGGAAATGACCCAGAACTCCATCCGTTTGAACTGGTCTTCCGAGGAAGTTGATGCAAGACTTAAGGAAATTATGATCGGCATTCACAAAGCTTGTAGAGATTACGGCAAAGAAGAAGATGGCTATGTAAACTATGTGAAAGGTGCAAATATCGCAGGTTTCGTAAAAGTTGCAGAAGCAATGCTTGCACAAGGTGTCGTATAAAAAATAAAGCCGGATTCTCTCCGGCTTTTTTCATAAAGCCTGTCCCGGGATAATGGGAAAAAAAGTAAAATGAAAGGATAAAGAGCATTGATTTTTCAGTGCTTTTTATTTTGGTGAAAACTGAAGAAATTATTTTCACCCCGAACTTTTAAAGAAGCCGCAGATTCTGTATTCCGAAAATTACTAATTTTACTTAAATCTTTATGAACATGCCAACTTCAGAACCAAGGATTGACGCCTATATTGAGAATGCCCAGCCCTTCGCAAAACCCATTCTTATTCATCTCCGCGAAATCATCCACGAAACCTGTCCGGAGGTGGAAGAAACCTGGAAGTGGAGTTTTCCGCATTTCATGTACAAGGGGAAAATCCTCTGCGCGTTCACTGCATTTAAGCAACACTGCGGCTTCGGGTTCTGGCTTGAAAAGGAAATGAAAACCATAAAAGAAATCACCGAGAACGCCGAAAGAACCGGAATGTTTACGTTAGGAAAAATTACAAGCATCGACGACCTTCCATCGAAAGTTCTGCTACAAGCAGCGATTAAAGAAGCCATGGACCTTACCGACATGGGCGTTACGCTGAAGAAAGCAGCTCCCGAAAAGAAAGAAACCGAAGTTCCGGCCTATTTTTCTGAGGCGCTTAATCAAAATTCTGGTGCTAAAAAAGTCTTCGAAAACGCATCACCTTACTTCAGGAAAGAATACATCATGTGGATCACCGATGCAAAAACCGAAACTACCAGAAACAAAAGAATGCAACAGGCGCTAGAGTGGATTTCCGAAGGAAAAGGCCGCAACTGGAAATATGAGAAACGCTGATTTTCTAATTTAACTGATTTTATGCCGCGGTAAACCGATTTCATGTTCCTGAGGATAAGGCTTCCGGAACGTCATGCTTACATCTTCTTTAATCTGGCGGTGAATATCGTACTGCTTCTCTTTGTGGTAAGCGTAACGCGGATCGGGAATCATCGGCATTTTAGCCATTTTAATGACGGTGATGGTCGGGAAATGATAGTCTACCTCAACCGTTCCCAACAGCAGATAACAGCCGCCACCCATAAAATCGTACTGCTTCAGAGAATCCGGAAAATGCGCCGTGTCGAAATAATCGCCGTTCACGTCGATCCAGGTGCCGAAAAACATATTTCCTTTTTTGGTTGGCACGTGTTTTCGGGAAATCAGATACGCCAACATTTTTACCTGTTTTTTATGATTTTTCAAAAGATCTTTCACAAAAACAGAACCTCTGTATTGGGTTTCCAGAAGGTCAAACGGTGTGTAGGAAACCGGAAATCCCAGGATTTCGATCTCATCAAAAGCATCTTCAAAAAAATCCCTTTTCAACTCCGGTAGATGATAGTCCTGAACAGGTTCTTCAAACAGCATTCTACCTCTGTTTTCGGGCTTGAAGTTAATGAGCAGCAATCTTGCTTCAATGAGAAGTTCATTTTTCTGTTTCCCGGTAAACCGGAAAGCGCCGATAAAAATTAGAATCTGTACTCCCTCAATCCCAATCGGAATGCGTCGGATAAAATCTTCCAATGATTGATAATTTCCGTTTCTCTCCCGTTCTTCAGAGATAAGCTGCGCAATTTTGGTATCGAGCGACTGAAGGTGCATAAATCCCAGAAAGATATTTTTTCCCTGCAGTGAAGTCTGAAATTCACTGGAATTAACACAGGGATTCTGAATGATTCCGCCCGACATTTTCGCTTCGTGAACATAAACTTCGGTCCTGTAAAACCCACCCTGATTATTAATGACCGAAACCATAAATTCCAGCGGATAATAAACCTTTAAATATAAACTCTGGTAACTTTCTACCGCATAAGACGCCGAGTGCGCCTTGCAGAACGAATATCCCGCAAAAGACTGAATCTGTCGGAAAGCTTCCGTAGTCATCTGTTCCGAATGTCCCTGATTTTTGCAGGATTCAAAAAAGTTGTTTTTCACTTCATTCAGCTTCTGAATGGACCGCTCTTTTCCGCTCATGGCCCGTCTTAAAATATCTCCATCGGCATGACTGAGGCCGCCAAAATACTGCGCAATTTTGATCACATCTTCCTGATAAACCATGATTCCGTAGGTTTCTTTCAGATTTTCTTCAAATACGGGATGAAAATATTCAAACTGATCGGGATTGTTGTGACGGAAAATATATTCCTTCATCATTCCGCTTTGCGCCACACCCGGCCGGATGATGGAAGAGGCAGCCACCAAAGTTCTGTAATCACTGCATTTTAAACGTCTTAAAAGTCCGCGCATTGCCGGGCTTTCTATATAAAAACATCCTATTGTTTTTCCTGTTGCCAAATACTCATTACACACCGCTTCATCTTTAGAAATAGAAGTATCCCGGATATTCACCTCAATTCCACGGTTTTTTTTAATGAGTTCCACCGTGTCGCTGATGGTTCCCAAGCCCCGCTGAGAAAGAATATCAAACTTTTCGAGCCCGATGTCTTCAGCCACATGCATATCAAACTGAACGATCGGAAATCCTTTTGGAGGCATTTCCAAGGCAGAGTAATTCGTAATAGGCTCTTCGGAAATCAGAATTCCGCAGGCATGCATACTTCTCTGGTTGGGGAATTTTTCCAGAAGTTTACCATATTTGTGAACGAGTTTTACGACTTTGTTGCCATCATGGGTTTCCATCGGTTTTGTCGCAAGATCATCAAGCTCTTCTTTGGGCAGACCAAAGGCTTTCCCCACTTCCCGGAATATCGAACGGTATTTGAATTCGACATTGGTTCCGCAAAACGCAACGTGATCTTTTCCGTATTTATTAAAAATATATTCCAGGATTGCGTCTCTGTTTTGCCAGCTCCAGTCGATATCAAAATCCGGCGGCGAGGTTCGGTTAAGATTCAGAAAACGTTCAAAATAAAGATCCAGTTCTATCGGGCAGATATCGGTGATTCCCAAACAGTAACTTACGATAGAATTGGCTCCACTTCCCCGTCCGACATGCATAAATCCCATGCTGTTGCTGTATTGAACGATATCCCAAGTGATGAGAAAGTATGCGGAAAATTTGAGGTCACCAATCACTTTAAGTTCTTTTTCAACTCTCTTGCGTGCGACCTCATCATCGGCTGCGTATCGTTTTTCTAATCCCGAATAGGCGAGACTGGTCAAAAGTTCCATATCCTCCTCTAAAGATCCTTTGAAATATTTTTTGTTTTTGTTTTCGGTGCTTCCACGTTCTTTGTAGGCAAATTCAAAACTGCATTCGGAGAGAATTTTCTTTGTATTTCTGATGATTTCGGGATACCGCTCGAATGATTTCAGTACACTTGCTTCAGAACTCAGATATTCTGATTTGCTGCAGATGTCTTCCTCAGAAAGTTTAGAAAGCAAAGTGTTATTTTCAATCGCCCTTAAAACCCGATGTAAATGATATTCTTTTTTGGTACTGAACGTTACCGGATGCAGAATTACCATTTTGTAGGTTCTGCTCATCAACTCCGGACGGATCATTAAGTTTAATTCTTCCTCGCGCAAACCGATAAATTCATGCTCCTGAAGCGTTTCCGGAATGTTATTGATTGGATAGATCACAAAAACCTGTTCAAACGGGGGCGCTTTTTCCGTGAGTTCCTCGCCATCACAATTGTGTGCGGTCAGTACGCGGTTGATTTCTCCAATCCCGCTGAACTCTTTTGCCACAGCAATGTATAACAGTTTGTTTTCTTTTCTTACTTCAACACCTGCGATGGGTTTGATGCCATAGTTTTCGCACTCTTTTTTGAATTCATAAATTCCGGTAACGGTATTAATGTCCGTTAAAACTAATTCTTTAGTTCCTGATTTGTACGCCTGCTGTACCAGTGCCTCAATGGAGAGTGTGCCGTAGCGTAAACTGTGATATGAATGACAGTTCAGGAACATTATTTATATGTTTTTGGGGCATCTGCAGTTCCGTCCGAGAAATCAAACCCTGAAGCCCGTCTCACGGCATCAGCGCCAAAGCGGTTCTTAATACGGTCCATGGTTTGGTAAAGGTTCATCAGTTCTTCGGTATCTTCAAAAAGATTCATCTGGTGACTGCCGTGTACCAAGCCGGTAAACCGTAAACCAACCAAACGCAGGCGCATTCTGCGGGTATAGATTTTATTAAACAAATCCTGAGCAATCCGCGAAAGGGTATGATCTGCTGCAGTATAAGCCACTTTGCATTGTTTGGTCTCCGTATCGAAATTGGCGTAACGGATTTTGATGACCACGATGGAAGTGAGCCATTTTTCTTTGCGCAGCTGGTAAGCGAGTTCTTCTGCCATTCCTGAAATCAGACTTCTTATGGCAAACACATCCATAGTATCATTGGAAAAAGTATGTTCTTTTGAAATTGATTTTCTTTCGGAATAAGGAATTACTGGGGTTTCATCGATTCCGTTGGCTTTTCTCCAGAGCTCGGTTCCATTTTTTCCGATCATCTGCTGAAGGGCTAATACCGGCATTTCGGAAAGGGTTTTAATGGTCCGGATGCCGATTCTTGAGAGCAAGCGAAAGGTCGCTTCGCCAACCATTGGGATTTTCCGGATGGAAAGTGGATTAAGGAATGGCTTAATCTGGGATTCATTAATTTCAAGCTTACCGGAAGGTTTGGATTCTCCGGTTCCGATTTTCGAAACGGTTTTATTCACAGAAAGTGCAAAACTGATCGGCAATCCGGTTTCCTTAGTTACCTGTGATGCAATTTCCTGAGTCCACTGGTAACAGCCGAAAAATTTATCCATTCCGGTAAGATCCAGATAAAACTCATCAATACTTGCTTTTTCCATCACGGGGACACGCTGCTGAATGATTTCGGTGACATCATGTGATAATTTCGAGAACATTTCATAATCACCTTTCACCACTTTTGCATCGGGACAAAGTTTCAGCGCCATCTGGATCGGCATCGCCGAGCGCACACCAAAATATCGGGCTTCATATGAACATGATGCCACTACACCGCGCTCGCCACCACCTATGATCAGGGGAATGCCTTTCAGATCGCTGTTCTGAAGCCTGGCGCAGGAAACGAAGAACGCATCCAAATCCATATGTGCAATTGCATGATTCATGACGCAAAATTATACACTATTTGTCCCAAAATCATTATATTTGTGGATACAATTTGTCCCAATGTCAGTTTTTTCAGATAACATCAGGTTTTTAAGAGGTAAGAAGGATTTAGCTCAACAAGGGTTCGCAGATCAGCTCGGAATCAGTCGCGATCGCTATTCGAAATATGAAAGTGGCCGCTCGGAGCCACCGTATGAAATCCTCATCAAGATATCCAAATTTTTCCACATCAGTATTGATTTGCTCCTAACGGTGGATATCCGGAAATATCCTTTGGAAGGAATGATGAAGCTGCCTGACAACCGGATTGTTTTGCCGGTAGTAGTCGATCAGCACGGCAATAATTTTATTGAAATTGTACCGCAGAAAGCTTCCATGGGCTATCTAAATGGGTACAGCGATCCGGAATATATGGAAAGTCTGCAGCGCATGAATCTTCCGTTTCTGAAACATGGAAAGTTCCGCGGATTTCTGGCTGATGGAGATTCCATGCCGCCATTTGCTGACGGATCTTATGTAATTGGCGAGTATGTAGAAAATATTGCAGACCTGAAACCCGAGAAGGAATACATTTTTGTAACCCCACAGGGAATCACTTATAAAACTTTAGTGGCGGTAAATTCCTCTTCTGTCACCGTATCTGCTGACAACCCATTTTATCCGCCGTACGAAATCGCTCTCGAGGATCTTGTGGAAATCTGGCGTTATGTGCGCGGAATTTTGCCACAGGATTACAAACCCAACCAGTCTTATGATACAGGAATAAAAAGCATGTTCTTGGAAATTAAAAAAGATATTAAAGAATTGGATGATAAAGTCTCTAATTTTAAATCATAACAGGAAAGTACTTCATATTGGGGAATCTTTCGCGAAAATTCCTCTTCAAACGTATCGGATATTTTAACTATTTTTACACTCATATTAAGCAAAAAAGTGACTCGAAAATTATTTTATCTGATTTTATTTTTCTGCATGAATCTTTCTTTCGCGCAACAAAATGATGAATTCAAAAGTGCGAAAGACTATTTCGATTATCAAAGATTTATGCTGAATAGTGAATTCAAGAAAAAATTTGATAACGAAAAAGATATCACGCAAAAAATAGCGATCAAAAAAGACTTTTCGGAGTTTATGGTAAAGCTCGACAGTATTCAGAACACCGCTTTCATAGGAACTTTAATCAAAGTAAAAAACCGCGAAGATTTAGAAAAAATTAACGTTAAAAATCTGCCGGAACTTCGTTTAAATCCGAAAAAAGAGGACCTGAATAAGGAAGCCCAGTATCCCGGAGGTTTCGAAACTTTAAGAAAACAGGTTGCTGATTTATTCTACACCGATTCGGTTCTTCCTGATCAGAAATTGTTAAAAACAAATGTTGTTTTCGTTGTAGAAAAGGACGGGAGCATTGCAAATGTGCAGGCTCAGGGCGAAAATTTCACCTTCAACCGCCAGGCTGAAATTGCAATGTACCTTCTTCCGGACAAATTTTCTCCCGCCACTATCAACGGAACTGCGGTTCGGTACCGCTTCCGACTGCCTTTATCAATGAGTTTTGATTAAATAATAACATTCAGAATTATGTTTACTGACGAATATTACATGAAAATGGCCCTGCAGGAAGCTCAAGTTGCTTTGGAAAAAGACGAGGTTCCTGTCGGCTGCGTTATTGTTTCGAATAATCGGGTTATTGCAAAAGCGCACAACCTTACCGAAACACTGAATGATGTTACGGCTCACGCAGAAATGCAGGCCATCACTTCGGCTGCTAATTTTATGGGCGGTAAATATCTGAGAAACTGCACCATGTACGTCACACTGGAGCCATGTGTAATGTGTTGCGGCGCACTGAACTGGTCGCAGATTTCCAAGGTGGTCATCGGTGCGCGCGACGAACAGCGCGGCTTTATCAATAAGCATCTTTCCCTCCATCCCAAAACAGAAATTGTGCTGGATGTGCTGGAAGCCAAATGCTCGCAGATTGTAAAAGATTTCTTTCAGAATAAAAGATAATCTCTCCGAAACTTTACAGATCCCTTCCTAAATAAAATAAACCTTTCAGCGTGTGCAGGCGGTCTGCCACATGAATCTTTTCGGTAAGCGGCTTGTAAACATGCGAAACACCGCCGGTAGCGACCACGAAACAGTCTTCTTCAACTTCTTCGTTTATACGGTCGATAAAACCTTCTACCATACCCAGAAATCCGTAAACCATACCACTCTGCATACAGGAAACGGTATCCAGTCCCAATACTTTTTTAGGTTTTATGAGTTCAATTTCAGGCAGTTGTGCGGTGTCATGAATCAGTGAATTGAGTGATGTGATAATTCCCGGCGCGATGATTACGCCTAAAGTTTCTCCTTTTTCATCAATACAGCTTGCCGTTAAAGCCGTACCAAAATCAAAAATAATTTTCTTTCCTTCGGGATAAAGATGGTGTGCGGAAACGAGGTTGGCATAAATATCTGTACCCATTTGTTTGGACTTCGGCTGAACACCAGAATGGGTATTGCGGTCTACAATCACAGGTTTTTTCCCATGAATTTTCTGAATTGCACGGGTAATATCATATGTAAGCTGCGGAACTACAGATCCAATAATGATTTTGTCGATATTCCCGGCATTGATCTTATGCGTTTGATACATCATCATAAACTGCATCTGCAGTTCGTCGCTCGTGCGGTATGGTTTTGTATTAAGAATCCAGGAAACATCGCAGTTTTCATCATCAAAAAGCCCAAACCTGATATTGGTATTCCCAATATTAATTACAATTGAAGTCATTGGAAAACAGTTTTAAATATTACTTCACCTCAACGAAATTATCTTCAGGATTCACATCAGCCATACGTTGTGAGAAATCGATTCCCACTACCGAAAGTTGGTCTTTGGTGTACGGAACGGTAATCGTGTATTCTTTCTGCGTCCAAGGCCAGTAATTAAGTGTGGTAAAATTACCGTAGATATCTTTACTCTTCCAGGTATGGGTCATATTCAGCGGAATATGATAGTTAATCACCTTTTTGTCTTTAGTCATGACCGAGAAATCTACCGGCATTGGGATTTTTCCTTGATTTTCTAAGGTAATGGTAGTGGAAGCTGTACCATACTCAATATTTTTAACGGCATAGTCGATGGTATTGGTGGTATTAATCCAATAATGGTGAAACCACTTCAGATCCATCCCCGAAATTTTCTGTGCGATATGCATGAAATCACGGTCTGTAGGATGTTTGAGTTTCCACTGGCTGTAAAATTCTTTCATAACCAGCGAAAGATTCTGTTCGCCCATGATATAGCCTAACTGTACCAAAAACAAATCACCTTTTACATAAGATGCGATGGAATAAGCCCGCCCGTCGTCGTGATGGTCTGCCAGCCAAACCGCAGGTTCCTCTTTGCCGGTTTTGGTAAAGTTTACATAAGATTTTATGGATCCCACAAACGGATTCGCAACCGGTTCTTTCGGCGGAAATAACTGGTGCATTACATAATCGTCATAATAACTGGTAAAACCTTCATCCATCCATGGTCTCACGCTTTCGTTATATGCTAAAATCTGCTGGTTATAAGAATGGCCGCCTTCATGAACCATTAATCCCACTAATCCTTCAAGCGATCTTCCTTCTCCTAAAATCATGGTACACATGCCGTATTCCATTCCGCCGTCACCGCCCTGGATGAAAGCGTACGACGGATAAACATACTGCCCAAAAGCTGCATTCATCAGCTGGAAAAATTTAGTCACATAAGGTTTTGATTCTTCCCAGAGTTTGGTTTTTTCCGATTTCTGGTACACGTAATACACTTTCGGTCCATCTAAAATCGTGAATTCCTCCACGGTATAATCTCTGTCGGCAGCCCACGCAAAATCGAGGAGGTTTTTGGCTGTCCAGCGCCAGGTTGCTTTGTTTTTATTGTCGGCTTTTATATTTGCTTTTGGATCGTAACCTTTCACTTCAAGTGGGTTTTCCAAAGTTCCGCCGGCACCAATTACATAATCTTTGTCAATTTTAATCGAAACATCAAAATCAGAAAACGGTGCATGAAATTCGCGGCCGATATAATCAAATGTTGCCCACCCATCGTAATCGTACTCAGCAATTTTTGGATACCACTGCGTCATCGTCATATCGATTCCTTCACGGTTATTTCTGCCGGCACGGCGAATCTGATGAGGAATCACCGCATCCCATTCCATCGTAAATGTTGTGGTTGAATTAGGCTTCAGCGGCGTGTTAAGTTCCACTTTCATAATCGTTTCCTGAACCTCGAACTTCAGATTTTTTCCGTTCTGCTTAATCCAGTGAATATTCTGGGCGCCCTCTTCACCTTTCGGTATTGAAGCAAGTCTTGAAATCCCGTTAATCTGCAATCTCGAGTCTCCGTTTTTTCCCTGATTCTGTACACGCTGATCCATCATTGAGCCGGGTTTAAAGGCATTCCAGTAAAGGTGAAAATAAACGACCTTCAGTTCGTCGGGTGAGTTATTGGTGTAGGTTAAAGTTTGCGCACCTTTGTAGGTGAAATTTGGCGCATCTACATCAATATCCATTTTGTATTTGGCAAATTGCTGGTAGTAGGCGTTTTGTTGTGCTGAAAGTATTCCGAAAACGAAAGTGAGAATAACAAGAAATCCTTTGTTCATCTTTAAATAAATTTTTGAAGGGGAAAGATATGAATTTTAAAAAACATGGAAACGAATTCATTACACAACCGAAATAATAAACCCTTTCAGGGATTCTGAAAGGGTATAAATCTGTTTAGAGTTTTATTTTTTATCGGCAACTTTTGCGCTGTTTAAAATTTTCTCTAAAATTCTCAGTGTAATTAAATACGTGGGTTTCACACCTGTAAGTCCAAGTCCGCCGGAAGAAAGCGTAGAACCGGTTTCCAGAGGATTATCGGAAGCATAATAAGCGTACATTACAAAAAGATCTTCGGAGATGTGATGACGGATTTTCGAGGCCACCTGAATGGCTTTCTGGTAATGCGCTCCTTCCATTTCGAGACCGATGGCTTTCCAGGACGTATCCATAAAATACTTTAAAATATCTTTATTCTGGAGCGATGTTCCTAAAACAGTAACCATTCCGCCTTCGAATGCCTGTAATTCATCGTCTTCGAAATCAGCAAGCGTCAATGCATTTTCGAACGGATAATTATCTGCGGTTCCTTCGAAAACATGTGAAGTCGGTATCATAATATCGCCTTTTCCGCCCATCAGAATTCCTGCTTTACCCATGATGGAGATGGATTTCACTTTCATGGTGTAAATTTCGCCGTTGTAGTCGTACGGACGAAGAAGTTCATCCATCACTTCGTAAGCCTGTTCACCAAAAGCATAATCGAAAACCATCACCACATCATCACCGGAAAATTTAATCCCTCCGAACGGCGTGTTTTTTAAGTTGGTTTTTGCCAAATCGATGATCTGTACATCAATATTACTTCCGCTTTGATCGTCGATGTAGATTAATCCGGCTTTTTGGGAATGGGTAAGTACTTTTTCCTGAAGCGATTTTTTGTTGGAAATTTCTTCGTAAAGTTTAAAATCGACATCTTTCGTCGACTTTTTCCCTAATGCATCATTGGCGTAAAGCATATTCTTTACCGAGTGCATATTGGCGGAGATAATGTGCAAAGGTCTCATCTGCAGATTATTTTCTGCAAGAACTTCTTTTACTTTATTGGCCCATTTTTCACCAAAGAAATGATGCCCAACCCTTTCGCGGAGGATTGCAGAGAAATGCACTTCTCGCTCTCTAATCTTTTTATTGTCATTGAAACTTTCGTTTCCAAGATGATAAATAATTTTGAAAAGTCTGTCCGGGTTGGCATCGTCGCCAAAATTATTATAAGCGTTAAGTGTTTCGTCGAAAGTTCTTCCCAACAGAGAAGAAAGATGAATCAGCGCTACCTCTTTTTCTTTACGGCTGAATTTTTTCTCACCTTTGGCCACTTCTTCGATGATTCTCCAGGCGCGTGTCGGCCTGTCGTTTTCATCAGAAACAAACGCAAGGTTCATGATTTTATCAGCTTCTATATATAAGAAGGTAAGGTGGGTAAGGATATCGTAAATTTCCGAACGACCTAGAAGCACTTCAATGTTCATCTGGTGCTGATCGATACGGTAACAGTTTCTCCGTCTTTTCTTAGGAACAATAACCTCAAAACTGCCTTTCTCGAATCCTTCATCAGAAGTTAAGTGAATGAATGAGCATTCTTCGATCCCTTCGGGAAGGCGGTCCAGAACATACAGCAATCCATCCAACTCAATTTTATTGGGAACGCCCATTGTTCCGTAAATTTCAGGGTTGATGGTCATTAACAAAGACCGGAGACTTTCGCCGGAGATCCCGGATGGTTTGAAGAAACCGCGATAGAATAAGTGTCGCATTGAAACATAAAGCCTTTCAATAGCTTCTGTAGTTTCCCGTGCACGTGAATTTACCATAGTGTATCTTTTGGCAAATATAGCACATATCTCTCAAATTTGCTGCATTTATAGGATTATGATAAGATTAACTGTTTTTTAATTAATCAATCAGAACTCATTAATTTAATCTTTTTTTAAATAACCCCTATAATTTTTACATTTTTTCTCTTAGTTTTCTATTTTTTTGTAATTTTACCCCATCAAAAACAACCTAATTATGTCATCATTACGATTTAAGGCTTTAGAAATGTTATCTTTTACAGATTTCAGAAGAGATAATGCAGTTACAGTTCCTGCAAAATTATCAGAACTTTTCTGCCAGAATGTGTTTTCAGAGGAAACCATGAGGGAATATTTGACCAAGGAAGCATTTACTTCAATTCAGAATGCAATAAAGAGAGGAACGAAAATCCAGCGTGACGTTGCCGACCAGATTGCCGTTGCCATGAAAGACTGGGCGCTGAGCAAAGGCGTAACACATTACACGCATTGGTTTCAGCCTTTAACCGGTTCTACTGCAGAAAAACACGATTCGTTTTTCACTCCTTTCGAAAGCGACAGGGCTATTGAAAGATTCTCCGGCGGAATGCTCATTCAACAGGAACCCGATGCTTCTTCTTTCCCGAACGGGGGAATCAGAAATACTTTTGAAGCAAGGGGTTACACCGCTTGGGATCCTACTTCACCGGCATTTATTATGGGGACAACACTTTGTATACCATCAATTTTTATTTCGTATACCGGCGAAACTTTGGATTACAAGGCTCCTTTGTTACGAGCACTTCATGCGCTTGACGAGGCTGCTACGGATATTTGTAAGTCTTATTTCGATAAAAATGTTACAAAGGTGATTCCAACTCTGGGTTGGGAGCAGGAGTATTTCCTGGTAGATTCCGCTCTTTATCAGTCACGTCCGGATTTAGTGATTACAGGAAAAACTTTATTGGGACATTCGCCGGCAAAAGGGCAGCAGCTTGATGACCATTATTTCGGCTCCATACCTACCCGTGTGATGAATTTCATGAAGGAGCTGGAAATTGAATGTATGAAGTTAGGAATTCCTGTGACCACAAGACATAATGAAGTGGCGCCAAACCAATTCGAACTTGCGCCAATGTTTGAGGAAGTAAACGTTGCAGTAGATCACAACTCCTTATTAATGGATATTATGGCAAGAGTAGCACATAAGCATCACTTCCATATTCTTTTTCATGAAAAACCATTCGCCGGAGTTAACGGAAGCGGGAAGCACAACAACTGGAGTTTGGCAACTGACACAGGAGAGAACCTTTTGATGCCAGGAAAAAACCCAAAAAAGAATCTGCAGTTCCTCACCTTCTTTGTGAATACTTTGAAGGCTGTACACGATTATGCAGATCTTTTAAGGGCAAGTATTGCTTCGGCCAGCAACGATCACCGTTTGGGGGCAAACGAAGCACCTCCTGCGATTATCTCAGCGTTTATCGGAACCCAACTTTTCGGGGTTTTGGAAGAACTTGAAAAAGTAACTGACGGAAAACTTTCGCCGGAAGAAAAAACCGAACTTAAACTAAATGTTGTAGGTAAAATTCCTGAAATTTTACTTGATAATACTGACAGAAACAGAACTTCACCCTTCGCATTCACCGGAAACAAATTTGAAATCCGGGCAGTGGGTTCTTCCGCAAACTGTGCGGAAGTAATGACGGTGATGAACTCCATCGTCGCAAAACAGCTGCAATCGTTTAAAATTGAAGTTGATAAACTCATTACCGAAGATGGGCTGAAAAAAGATGAAGCAATCTTCAATATTTTAAGAGAGTATATTAAGGTATCGAAGAATATTATGTTTGAAGGAGACGGCTATTCCGAAGAATGGGCCGAAGAAGCCGCAAAAAGAGGCTTAAATAATCTGAAAACCACCCCTGAAGCACTAACAAAAGAACTCGACCAAAAGTTTATTGATTTGTACGAAGGACTGGGCATTTATACCCATCGCGAGATTGAAGCTCGTAACGAAATTAAACTCGAAAAATATTCAACGGTAATTGCGATTGAAGGAACAGTTTTAGCTGATATTGCACGCAACCACATTATTCCGTGCGCACTTAAGTACCAGAACAGACTTATCGAAAACGTAAAAGGAATTAAAGAAATTTTCGGTGATAAAGAATTCAAGGATCTCGCAAAAGAACAGATGAATATGATTGCAGAAATTTCTCAGCATGTGTCGATTATTAAAGTTGAGGCTGATGCGCTTCTTGCAGCTATTAAAAATGCCAAATCAGTAGAAGACCCGCAAGCAAGCGCAACCCAATTCTGTAATGATGTGAAGCCAAGATTCGAAAAAATAAGAGATTCTTCGGATGCCCTGGAGATGGTAGTAGATGATGAACTTTGGCCGATGACGAAGTACAGGGAACTTCTTTTTACAAGATAAAACTTATAACCTAAGGACCTGATTAATTCAGGTCTTTTTTACTAACATTATAGAGCAATATAATATCCTTAATAGATGATTTGTATAAATGTTAACAAATCTTAAAAAAAATAAAACCGCAACCTCTAAAATAAAGGGATTGCGGTTTATTTTTCTTTAACATAGCAAAGAAAAGTGTTAAAAAGTGTTAAACTGGGTTTTCAAAAAGGGTGTTTTCACCCCCTATCTAACTCGAATACCTAATTTTGCTTTGCATTTAAAACGAAGTATCTCAATTTAACACAGATAATCAAATATATATGAAGAAAAGAGTTCTGTATTATTTAGTTGCTGTATCAGCTACATTTTCATTACAATCCTGCGTTACGAATTACGTTGTATCAACCCCAACAACCTACGCAAATGAATACAAATCAGATGCCAAACTTGCATCAATCGATAACAAAAAATTAGAAACGGCAAAAGCTCAATTACTTAGCAGCTTTAGTGATGAAAAACTTGCAGCAGCAAGATCAATGGAGGCTACAATAAAGAATGATGAAATTGCAAAAACAGTTAGGTTCACCAAAAAAATTGATGACATCTTAACTGAAGCGGAATCTTATTTAGGAACTCCTTACAAATACGGCGGGATGACCAGAAGAGGAATCGACTGTTCAGCATTTGTACTTTCAGTTTTCGGCGCTGCTACAGGCATGACTTTACCAAGAGTTGCTGCATCACAGGCCCAGGAAGGTGAAAAAGTTGAGAAAAGCAATCTTCAGAAAGGTGACCTTGTTTTCTTTTCGCAGGGTAGAGGAAGAATCTCTCATGTGGGAATCGTAGAAAATGTAACTGAAGAGGGAGATGTTAAATTTATTCATGCCGCAACTTCAAGAGGGGTAATGATTTCTTCACTTAATGATTCGTATTGGGGACCAAAATACAGGTTTGCAAAAAGAATAATTTCTCCGGAAACCTTCAATAACAACCTTGCAAATAATTAAAAATAAATAATTGATCATAAAAAACTGCTAATTCCGGCAGTTTTTTTATGTCTGAAACTCAAACTTTAATTATTGATATTTAAAACTGAAATAAAACCTTCCTTGCGCGTTATTTAGAAAGAAATGCATTGATTAGGACTGTTGTCAACAAGAGATTATACCAAACTGTTTCGGTCTGCGTAATTCAGTTTGAAGAAGATGAATGTCATGATAGAAAATGCCAACAGTGAACTTCCACCGTAACTGAAATACGGCAGCGGAATCCCAACTGTAGGGAAAAGCCCCATAACCATCCCGAGATTTATGGCAAAGTGCATTAATAAAATTGATGCAAAGGAATACCCGAAAACGCGGTTAAAAGCCGACTTCTGTTTCTCTGACAGATAATAGATTCTGCCGATAAAAACCGCGTAGAAAATAACCAAAAGCGAAGCTCCGAAGAACCCCCACTCTTCTCCCACTGTACAGAAAATATAATCGGTTTCCTGTTCCGGAACGAATTTCCCTTGGGTAACAGAACCTTCTTTATAACCTTTACCGAAAAACCCTCCGGAACCAATCGCAGTTTTTGAATAAAGTAAATTATAGCCCGACGTGTCGCGGAACGCTTTTTCGCCTTTATAAAGAACTTCAATTCTTTCGCGCTGGTGTTTGGGCATTTTTTCAAGTATTTTAGGCGATCCGTAAGCAATTCCGCATAAAAGCAGTAACGAGCCAAGGATTCCAGCCACGGAAAATACATTCCAGTGAATTTTGTAATAGTTGGCGAAAATTATCAATCCATAAATTACAGCAATCCCAATAATCAGATAAAGCGGATCAACAGCCAGAGCCAAAAGGAAAACACCTGCGAGAATACCGCCAACTCCGAAAAGCCATCCGTTTAATCCTTCCCGGAAAAGGGCAATAAAAAAAGCAGTAAAGACAAGCAGCGAGCCAACATCCGGAATCATTAAAACCACCAGCGCCGGGATCCCAATAATAACAAGTGCTGTGAGAAGCGACTTGCGTGTTGAAATGTTAAAATCTGGTCCTGAAACATAATTTGCGAGCATTAAAGCAACGCCAATTTTGGCAAATTCAACGGGCTGCATGGTAAAACCGCCGAATTTATACCAGTTTTTCTGTCCCAAAATTTCAGTTCCGAAAGGAAAAAGACCTATCAAAAGCAAAACTCCAAATACGTAGATGATACTGGCAAAATTCTCGAAAAATTTAGTCCTCATAACAAAAATAATGAATCCCACCACGAGTGATAAGCACAAGAAAATAAACTGTTTCTTACCTAAACCTTCATCAACACTGTAAATGTTCGCAACTGCAAAAAGCGAGATTGCGAGATACAGAAACAGGCTGAGTTTATCTAATCCTTCTGTCCACTTCATTTTTTAGAGCTTTGTATTTTTAATCTTGTGCGAAGAGAATCTCTTTTGTAAATCAGTCTTGCTCTGATTTGGTCATTTTTGATGAATTTCAGGCTGTCTTCAATAGATTCTATTTTCAGAGAGTCTTTATTGGGCTCTTTATAAAGACCTTTTCTTTTCAGGTCAACAACCCATTGTCTTTTATATTCAGGCATGAAACTCGCGTTTACAAGTTTATTATAAAGGTGTTCCCGCTTAAGCTCTCCGGTTAAATACTTCTCTGCAATTGCTGTAGCTGCCGGGCCGGCCCATGTTGCGCCAAAGCCTGCGTGTTCCATCACCGCTGCAATAACAATTTTTGGGTTTTCGGCTGGTGCTGCAAGAACAAATATTGAGTTATCTTTTCCCTGCGGAACCTGTGCTGTACCGGTTTTAGCGAGCATGGTGAATTCATTTGACTTTAAACTTCTTGCGGTTCCGCCGGTTACTACAGCTTCCATCCCTTTCATGATCGGTCCAAAATGTTTCGGATCAACCAGGGTTTTGTGTTTTACTTTAAATCTTGGATCAGGATTTGGTTTTCCGTCGATTGATTTTACAATATGGGGCGTATAGTACCAGCCTTTATTCACAATAGCAGCCGTAGCATTCGCCATTTGTAATGGGGTAAGAAGTACATCGCCCTGTCCCATTCCGTTGAAGATGGAGCCGTTCATGGTGTAAGCAGAACTCCAGTCTTTTTTACCACCACTTCTTTTTTCATAAAATGCCCCGCTTGGGATTCTCCCTTTGGAGCCAACGGCAATATCATTATTCAGGTATTCACCTAACCCGAAACTGCTCATTATTTTTTTCCATTCATCAACTCCTTTACTTGGGTTGCCGGGATATTTATTCATGATTGCAATAAAGGCATAAGAAAAGTAACAGTTACTGGAAACCTGAATCGCTGGCACTAAAGGATCAGCACCACCATGCCCCTTCACTCTCAAGCCCCGGTAATTAAATCCTCCGCCACAGGGGAAGATGGTATTTTCATCCATAACGCCCATTTGCATTGCCGCAGCGGCTGTAAGAAGTTTGAAAGTTGAACCCGGCGGATACGCTGCCTGAACCGACCTGTCAAACGTTGGCCGGTTATTATAGATGGTATCCATCTGAAGACGGTAAAGGTTTTTCGTTTTATCGGGACCGGTAAATAAATTGGGATCAATATCGGGGCCGGTAGCCATAACCAAGATTTCACCATTTGTAGGATCCAGTGCAACAATAGCGCCCTGCTTGTTCACAAGCATTTCTTCGGCCATTTTCTGCAAATCGTAGTCGATGGTGAGGGTGATGTCTTTTCCGGTAATTACTTCTTTATCTAAAGCACCGTTTTTATAGGAACCAATACTTCGCAAACGGATGTCTTTCTGGATATACTGCACGCCTTTTTCACCGCGCAATTCCTTTTCATAGGATTTTTCGACACCAGTTTTTCCTATAAAGTCTCCCGGAAGATAATAAAGCGAATCTTTCTTAATATCACGCTCGTTTACCTCATTGGTATAACCTAAAAGGTTGCCCGAAGTAGAAACCTCGTACTGTCGCTGAGGTCTTGAAACGATGCTGAAGGCAGGATATTTAAAAATGATTTCCTGAATTCTGGCGATTTCTTCCCTGCTCAAATTCTTCATAAAAGTCATGGGAGTAAGCTTCGAATAATATTTTTCGGCCTTAATCGCGTTAACTCTTTTAATGAAATCCTGCTTGCTTATTCTCATAAGATTACAGAAATCAAGTGTATCGAAATCGGGTTTTATTAAAGCTTCGGTAAACGAAATTTCGTAGGAAGGCTGATTACCCACCATTATTTTTCCGTTTCTGTCGAAAATAACACCTCTCTGCGGAATAATATATTCTGTTTTAATTGAAGTGTTCGCCGCGTTTAATGCATAACGGTCCGTAAAAAGCTGCAGGTATGCAAGCCTGGCAATAAATATAATGGCCAGGAAGGTTAATAATACGGTGATTTTCAGATACTGTGATTTCATGTGTCTGTGAATAACCTTTAGACAAGGTTTCTTTATGCAATAATAACGTTAAACTTTCTGTTTGATTTTAAAGGCCAGCGCGTACATCAGTATAAATATAAAGGAAATGGCGCTTGTTGCCAAAACATTCATGAAGATTTCGAAAAATCTACTGAATTTAAAAAATTCAATATACTGAACCAACAGCTGGTGCAGGAAAATACTCGATAGGATAAAGAAAAAATATTGCGACCACTGCAAAGACTGGAAAGAAAAGAAGTCGGTGGAAGTATCCGTAGAAGTCCGGAAAATTAAGGTGCGGAAATAGGCAATAAGCGTGGTAGCAAAAGCATTAATTCCCCACGTATATAGAAATGCATCAATGCTGAGTCCCAAGATGAAACTCAGGGCCAGAAACTGAAATTTATTTCTGAAAAACGGATAAAACATGATGAACACAGGATAAAGCACCGGTGTATATTTTCCGAAAAGTGCAATCCGGTTCAGCACAAAAATCTGTAATGCCACCAGGAAAACAATCATCAGGATATCTGTAAAAAGTGTTCTGCTTATCATTTTTCTCTCTTTATGGTAGCCTGCAAAGTATCCTGAATTCTCTGAACCTCAGCTTTCTTCAGGTTTTTCACCACATATATTTTGCTGAGATTTCCCATTTTCTCAGTCAGTTCTACAGAAATATCCCAAAACCCTGTTTTGCTGTCAACTTCGTAGCCAGAAACTTTTCCAATGGTAATTCCTTGTGGAAATATTGCTGATTTCCCGTCGGTTACCACCGTGTCGCCAATTTGCAGCGGTACGTATTTCGGAACATCAGAGAGGTGCATGATCCTCGAATCTTCGCCCTTCCAGGTTAAAGTCCCGAAATATCCGGATTTTTTAAGCGACGCATTAATCTTGATTTTATTTAAACTCAGCACAGACTGCACTAAAGCATAAGAATCCGTGGAATTAATCACGATTCCGGCGATCCCTTTTGGAGCCATTACGCCCATCTGAGGAAAAACACCATCGCGTTTCCCGCGGTTGATAGTGAAGTAATTATCCTTGCGGTTAATACTGTTGAACACGATCTCTCCGTCTACAAAAGTATAGATTTGCCCGCCACCAATGGTATCATGAACTTTTCTAAAAACTGGAACACCAGAATTTTTCCCATAAACCTGCTCCATGAGCAACTTATTTTGCGCTACAAGCTGGTCATTAATCTGCTTAAGCTTTAAATAAGAGGTGCCTTCATCGATATATCCCGAAACCCAGGAATTGAACGCCGCAGTTTGGCCCGCAAGCCACGACTGCTGCATGGAGTTTCTGCTGAAAATCAATACCAAAGCGATAAGCTGCAGAAATATAAAGAAGACGAATAAACCGTTCTTCGAAAATAATCGCAGCAAAAATCCCATCTGTTAATGTCGTAAAAAGTTATAAATTATTTAATCAGAAAGTTGAATTTATCCATATTTTTAAGGGCTATACCTGTTCCGCGAACTACAGCTCTCAAAGGATCTTCAGCCACAAAAACCGGCAAACCTGTTTTCTTGTGAAGTCTGTCTGCAAGTCCTCTCAGCAAAGCGCCACCACCTGCAAGATAAATTCCCGTTTTATAGATATCAGCAGCAAGTTCCGGCGGAGTAAGCGAAAGTGTTTCCATTACCGCATCTTCAATTCTGATGATAGATTTGTCTAGAGCTCTTGCGATTTCTTTGTAGTTCACCATAATTTCTTTTGGCTTACCGGTAATTAAATCACGTCCCTGAACCGGAATATCTTCAATCTCAACATCAAGATCTTCAACCGCTGAACCAACTTCGATTTTTACTCTTTCTGCAGTTCTTTCTCCGATATATAAATTATGGTGCGTTCTTAAATAATACGCAATATCATTGGTGAAAACATCACCGGCAATTTTTACTGATTTATCGCAAACGATTCCTCCTAAAGCTACTACAGCAATTTCGGTAGTTCCTCCTCCTATATCGATGATCATGTTACCCTCAGGTTTCTGTACATCAATTCCTACTCCAATCGCTGCCGCCATTGGTTCGTAAATTAAACGTACTTCTTTCGCATTTACTTTTTGTGCAGAATCTCTTACGGCTCTTTTTTCAACTTCGGTAATGCCGGAAGGGATACAGATTACAATTTTTAAGGTGGGCTGAAAAAGCTTTCCTTTGATACCCGGAATTTGTTTGATGAATTCCTTAATCATGTGCTCAGATGCATGAAAATCAGCAATTACTCCGTCTTTCAGTGGTCTGATGGTTTTTATGTCTTCGTGGGTTTTCCCCTGCATATGTTTTGCCTTTTCACCAACAGCGATTGGTTTTCCGCTGGAACGTTCGATGGCTACAATCGAAGGCTGATCTATAACTATTTTATTGTTATGTATAATTAGTGTGTTTGCAGTTCCCAAGTCAATCGCAATATCCTGCGTGAACATATCAAATAAACCCATTTTTTTTCGTGATTTTTTTAAGTGTACAAAGATATAAATTTAGAACCGTTCTAAAAATTAGATTCAGACTAAATTAGGTTAAAATTTTATTAAAGTTAAAAGCTATTCTACAATAACTTTTTTATTTCTTAATTATTTCATTTTTAAATGAAAATTCGGAAATAATTGATCTCCATACCATATATTTTACTGATAATGTTCATCTTGTAGAATCTTCGCCAATTCAATTTAAAGTCTTAAATTTGCGGTTGCTTTATGAATCAGGATACCAACATTCACAAAACCGCTAATTTTGCCGTTCTAAGTGTCAGTTTTGAAAAGGCTGATGCCGAGACGCGGGGGAAATTTGCGTTTTTTGATGAGAATATTAAAAATTTTGTCAGCGAAATTCATAATGAAAATCTTGGTGACGCATTCGTGGTTTCCACCTGTAACCGTACAGAGATTTATACTACATCGCAAAATTATCTTCTGATTGCCGAATTATACTGCAAAACAATTGGCGTAAGCCTTACCGAATTTATGCAGTATGTTAACATTCTGAAGCATGAAGAAGCGCTGAATCACCTTTTTCGTGTTGCTGCCGGTCTGGAGAGCCAGATTATCGGCGATTTCGAAATCATTGGGCAGATAAAAAACGCGTATCACCGTTTCAAAAAAGAAAAGAAAAACTCCAACCCGTTTTTGGAACGTGCGATTAACTCTGCGATCCAGATTTCCAAAAGAATTAAAAACGAAACCGGAATTTCTAATGGTGCCGCTTCTGTGTCTTATGCAGCAGTTCACTATATACTGAAAAATCAACCCCAGATTTCAGATAAAAACATTCTGCTTTTAGGAGTGGGAGAAATTGGCCAGAACACCGTAGAAAATCTGGTGAAACATGTTTACAAACCCAAAGTAAAAATCGCCAACAGAACATCAGACAAAGCTGAAAAAATTGCTGAAAAATATAAAATTCCACATATCGAATTCGAGAATTTTCAGGAAGAACTTGCCCAAACCGATATTCTTATTGTGGCTACCGGTGCGCAGCATCCCATTATAAACAAAACCCACTTCCCGAACGGAAAAGAAACGCTGGTCATCGACCTTTCAATTCCCAATAATGTGGAAAAAAATATTACCGAAAATACAAATATAAGTTTGGTAGATGTTGACCAACTTTCCCTGCACATCAGCGAAACAATGGTTCAGCGTCAAAAGGAAATCCCGAAAGCAGAAGGCATCATTAAAGAAATGACCAAGGATTTTCTGGAATGGGAAAAGAAAAGAAAACTGGCCCCTAACATCCATCATTTTAAAGCTGTTCTAAAAAATATGGAACGCAACGAAATGCACAATATCCACAAAAAACATAAATATGTTGAGGTAACAGATATGCAGCTTTCGGATAAAATGATTCAGAAAATCACCAACAGATTTGCAAAATATATCATTGATAATCCCTGGAAAGCCGAGGAAATCAGCAAGTTAATGCACGAAATTTTAGTCGAACAGCCTAACAACGAATTCAATGAGAAGCATTAAAATAGGAACGAGAAATTCACCTCTGGCCATGTGGCAGGCCCGTGAAGTGGCGCGTAACTTACAGAATCTTAACTATACCACCGATATCGTTCCAGTACTTGCAACGGGTGACAAAAATCTTACCCAGCCGCTGTACAAATTAGGGATAACCGGCATTTTTACAAAAGATTTAGATTTAGCGCTCCTTAATAACGAAATTGATATCGCGGTACATTCTTTAAAAGACATTCCTACTGAACTTCCGGAAAACATTGAAATCATCGCTGTTTTAGAGCGCGATTATCCACAGGATGTCTTGGTAAGAAAAAAAGACGCACAAAATCTGGAGCTCCACGATCTGAAAATTGCAACCAGCAGCCTACGCCGACGTGCTTTTTGGTGCAAAGAATTTCCCGACACCCAATTTTCAGATATTCGCGGGAATGTACAGACCCGTTTGAACAAACTTGAAGAAAACGATTTCGACGCTACCATGTTTTCCCTCGCTGCCATTGAGCGAATGGGTTTAGATGTTCATTATGAGCATCTTCCGATCATGATTTCGGCACCTGCACAAGGAGTTGTTGCGATTTGTGGACGAAGCGATAATGCAGAAATGAAAGAAATTTTCAGCCAAATCAACCACAAACCCACACAAATTTGTGTTGAAATCGAAAGAAACTTCCTCAACACCCTTGAAGGTGGCTGTACCGCGCCAATTGGTGCTTTTGCAGAAATTAACGACCGCAACGAAGTACGTTTTATTGGCAGACTCTGCTCACTCGACGGCAAAAACTGTATCGAAACCGATGAAATCTTCGAGTGGAACGAACATGAAAATTTTGGGAAAACTTTAGCCCAAAAAGTTCTTGAAAACGGCGGACGCGAGTTGATGCATCAAATTAAAAGTGAGATTTAAGTTTCTGACGATATAAACATGAAGATTATTTTCACCAAAAAAATCAGTAAAATAATGATTTCCAAAAAGTTAGGAAGTCATTTTTCTTATGATTTTATGGATGTCATCAAGATAAATCCCATGACCGTGGAATCTTTTGACCTGAAAAACAAATCGTTGATTTTCACCAGCGTAAATGCCGTACAAAGCTTTTTCGCAAACGGCTTTAAACCCGACGAAGACTTTACCAGTAAGAAATACAATAAGATTTATACCGTAGGAATCACGACCAAAAGAGAATTACGGAAATACGGTTACGGAACATTCAAAGTGACCAAACATGCCAAAGAGCTGTCAGAATTTATTATTGAAAACAGCAGCAAAGAAAAATTTCTTCATTTCTGTGGGAATCTTGCGCTCGATGTACTGAACAAAACGCTGCCGCTGCAAAATATATCTTATAAAAAAATCCCCGTTTACGAGACACAACTGCTTTACCCGAAGTTTTCCGGAGCTTATGATGCGGTGTGTTTTTTTAGTCCGAGCGGAGTGCGTAGTTTTGCAAAGTTTAATGCTCTGGAGAATGTGAAGATTTTCTCCATCGGCGAAACGACCGAAAAAGAGATCAGAAAATTCACTAAAAGCCCAATAATTACCAGTAAAGAAAGTAATCTTGATGATTTGCTGAATTTAATTGCCGAACACAGCAGTGAGGCCGAAGCATCAGGATCAAAAAAAATATTATGATTAAAAATGACCTTTATTTAAAAGCATTAAGAGGCGAAACCGTTGAAAGACCACCGGTTTGGATGATGAGACAGGCCGGAAGATTTCTGCCGGAATTCCGTGCACTTCGAGATGAGTACGATTTCTTTACCAGATGCCGTACACCCGAGCTGGCCGCAGAAATCACCATGATGCCAATCCGCAGATATCCTTTGGATGCGGCAATCCTTTTTTCTGATATTTTAGTTGTTCCACAGGCGATGGGAATCGATTTTAAAATGAAGGAAGGCGTTGGCCCCTGGCTCGATAATCCGATCCGTACATTAGAAGAAGTGCAGAATGTGGTGGTTCCTGATGTAAACGACACTTTAGGCTACGTTTTTGATGCCATCGAACTGACGCTGCAGAAGTTGGATAACAATATTCCGCTGATTGGTTTTGCCGGTTCACCGTGGACAATTTTATGTTATTGCGTTGAAGGTAAAGGCTCTAAAGCTTTTGAAATCGCTAAAACGTTCTGCTTCCAAAATCCGGAAGCTGCCCATTTATTATTGCAGAAGATTACCGATACTACGATTGCTTATCTGAAAAGAAAAGTAGAAAAAGGTGTTTCTGCCGTACAGGTCTTCGATTCCTGGGGCGGTATGCTGTCTCCCGAAGATTATCAGGAATTCTCCTGGAAATATATCAACCAGATTGTTGAAGCTTTGAGCCCACTGACTCACGTTGTGGTTTTCGGTAAAGGCTGTTGGTTTGCACTGGAAGAAATGACGATGTCTAAAGTTTCGGCATTAGGTGTTGACTGGACAATAAAACCTGAATTCGCCAGAGTTTTAACGAATCATACGATGACGTTGCAGGGAAATTTCGATCCTACAAGACTACATTCTTCTCCGGAAACCATCCGCAAAATGGTGCACGAAATGATTAACCGTTTCGGAAAAGACCGTTATATTGTAAATCTTGGTCACGGAATTTTACCCAATATTCCATTAGAAAACGCCAAAGCGTTTATCCGCGCTGTAGTTGACTGGAAACCGATTTAATATAATGGCGCGAGCGAAGCGAGCGTCAAAAAGTTTAATTATAAAAAAAAGGAAACGCTTACGGTGTTTCCTTTTTTAATTATATTTCATAGTACCTCAATTCCTCATGATCATTCGGTAACTGAACTTTCTTTTGATAAGTTAAACCCAGTTTTTCAATCAGTTTTCGGGAAGATAGGTTGGAATCACTGGTAATGGCCGATATTTTTTTCAAACCAAATTCTTTGAAAGCCTTATCAAGCAACACCGAAGCGGCTTCAAATCCATAACCTTTACCTTCATAATCCGGCAGCAACGAGAATCCAATATCGGGAACATCTAGTCCTTCTCGTTCGAAAACACCAACACTTCCGAGTTTCTTTCCATCGTCTTTTTGGGTGATTACATAATTACCGTATCCTAATTTCTCAATCTGCGGCAAAAATCGGTTCTTGATGTATTCTTCCGCATCAGCCACCGAGCGTATGTTTTTATCTCCAATAAACTCGATGAACCTCGGGCTGTTATACAGCTGATATATAAATTCAGCATCTACAACCGAAACAGGCTTCAGAATAAGACGTTCGGTTACTATGTTTTCGGTCATCAGATTAAGATTTTAGGTTTTATATCATTCAAAAATATAAAAATCGCGGCATAAAAATGGAATATTACTGAGTTAAAACCCACAATCACTCTTCCACCAAAAAATTATAAATGAATATTAATCCCGAAATTATAGGTTTTGTCGCCGGCGGACTGTCATCCGCGCTTTTTATCCCACAGATCGTAAAGATTTTAAAAGAAAAATCTGCAGAAGAAATTGCTTTACTCACGTGTATCATCGGAATTATAAGTTCCGGGCTATGGCTGTGGTACGGCGTGATGAGAGAACACATTTCCATGATCATCACAAACAGCATTTCTATTGTCGCTACAAGCGTGTTGATTGTGCTAAAAATCATTTATACCGAAGAAAAAAACTAATTTTGTACTCATCAGAAAAAAACTAATCTATGCTCGACAATAAAGAACATTTATACGAAAAAGCCGTTTTGGTAGGCTTAATCACTCAGAATCAGGACGAAGACAAACTTACAGAATATATGGATGAGTTGGAGTTTCTTGCTTTAACCGCGGGCGCCACCGTAGTAAAACGCTTTACCCAAAAACTTACCCAACCCGATCCTAAAACCTTTATCGGAAGCGGAAAAGCCCAGGAAGTACGCGATTTTGTAAAAGAAAATGAAATCGGAACCGTAATTTTTGATGACGAACTTTCGCCTTCGCAACTCAAGAACCTCGAACGTGAAATCGAAGTTAAAATCCTTGACAGAACCAACCTTATTTTAGATATTTTTGCCCAACGTGCTCAAACTTCTTATGCGAGAACTCAGGTAGAATTAGCTCAGTATCAGTATCTTCTACCAAGACTTACAAGAATGTGGACTCACCTTGAAAGACAAAAAGGAGGAATCGGGATGAGAGGTCCGGGGGAAACAGAAATCGAGACCGACAGAAGGATTATCCGCGATAGAATCTCATTGCTCAAAGAAAAACTGAAAACCATCGACCGCCAAATGGCTACCCAGCGCACCAACCGCGGAAAAGTAGTGCGTGCAGCCTTGGTAGGTTATACCAACGTGGGCAAATCTACTTTAATGAACGCACTGGCAAAATCTGATGTGTTCGCTGAAAATAAACTATTTGCGACGCTGGATACCACAGTAAGAAAAGTTGTTATCGGAAATTTACCATTTCTGCTCACCGATACGGTAGGTTTTATCAGAAAGCTTCCTACCCAACTTGTTGAAAGTTTTAAATCGACGTTGGACGAGGTTCGGGAGGCCGATCTGCTGATTCATGTAGTGGATATTTCTCATGAAAGTTTTGAAGACCATATTGCATCCGTGAACCAGATTCTGATGGAAATAAACGCCCATCAGAAACCGATGATCATGGTTTTCAATAAAATTGATGATTTCAGCTATGAGAAAAAGGAAGAAGATGACCTGACACCGGAATCCCGCAAAAATATTTCGCTGGAAGAATGGGAAAAAACCTGGATGTCGAAATCAAAATATCCCACTGTATTTATCTCGGCCTTAACCAAGCAGAATTTCGAGCAGATGAAGAAGCTGATCTACGACGAAGTGCTTAAAATTCATATTTCCAGATTCCCGTACAACGATTTCCTTTTCGAATATTTTGAAGAAGAAACAACTTAAATCAAGGCTTTAGAATGAAAGAATTGTATGGTGTTTTAATGATTTTCTGTGTTTCTGTTGTTTTCGGCCAGGTGAATATCGACGAAATTAAAAAAAACGTTACCGAAAACCCTCAGAAATTTTATTACCAAAATCTCGAAACGTTTAAAACGAATCCCTCTGCACTTTCTCAGGAACAGTTGAACTATATTTATTATGGCAATAATTATGTGGATTATGGTTTCGACAGAGGTGATTTTAATAAAAAACTGAGTGAAGTCTCAAAATTTGCAGGAAGAAAACTTTCAAAAAAACTTTCGGGTGAAGTTTTAACTAAAGCTTTATCTCTTTATCAACTTAATCCGCTCAACAAAACATTACTTAATGACTTGGCACTCCTGTACGGGTACTCCGGCGATCATGAAAAAAGGGATTTCCATTTGCTACAGTATCAATTGTTGGTAGAAACTATCGGCAAAAGCGGAACAGGACTTTTAGAAGAAACGCCAATTGTGGTAACAAGCTTCCAGGACAAATTTCTGGCATTGGAGCAGTTTTCGAAAGTTCTTGCAAGTGGAATAAGTTTTAAAACAAAACAACTCGAAGACGGATCCTGGTTAGACATTTTTAAAAACGGTCTTGACTTATATTTCATAAAAACCGTGCATCATAAAGACATGTTTAAATAATGAATACAGTTCAGGAAATAAAAGCTGCACTTCAGGATTTAGCTCTGCCCGAAAAGGCCGCTTTTTTTCCACGGTTTTTTAAAGCCGGAAAAGGCGAATATGCTGAAGGCGACAAATTTCTTGGCGTTATCGTTCCCGATCAGCGAAAAGTTGTTAAAGAATACTGGAACCGGATTTCATTAGAGGAAATTGCTGAACTTTTATCTTCAACAATCCATGAACACCGCCACTGCGCTTTGCTCATACTGGTAAATAAATTCGAAAAAGCAAAGACTGAAAAGGAGAAAAAAGAGATTGTCAACTTTTATCTTAAACATAAAAAATTTATCAACAACTGGGATTTGGTCGATAATTCTGCTTATAAAATACTTGGCAGACATGCATACGAAACAAAGGATGATGACCTGTTAAGAACACTTTCCCGGGAAGAAAATATGTGGAGCAAAAGGATGGCCATTGTAGCGACGATGTTTCATGTAAAACTCGGAGAATTTTCGTTGCTTAAGGAACTGGCACTGTATAATCTGCAACATCCGCATGATTTAATGCACAAAGCTAACGGTTGGCTTCTGCGGGAAATGGGTAATGAAAATGTAGCCGAACTTCAGCATTTTCTTGTTAAAAATTACAAAAATATGCCGCGCACAACACTGCGTTACGCCATCGAAAAGTTTGATGAAGACTTAAGACAGGATTTTTTAAAAGGCAGAATTTAAAAACTACTAAGAATGACAGAATTATTTTATCTGCGCGAAATCTTTCATTATTTTCTGCACTTTATTTTCCCTGTTGTAATTGCGAGAGTTTTTTTTAAATCCAATTGGAGAAAAGCCTACTTTATCATGTTGGCGACCATGGCGGTGGATATTGATCATGCCTTTGCTGATCCTATTTTTGATCCAAACCGTGCAAGTATAGGTTTTCATCCGCTTCACACTTATCCTGCAATCGCTGTTTATTTTTTAGGAACTGTTTTTCTCAAAGGAAATTACAAAATAGCCGCTGTAGGCTTACTGTTTCATATGTTTACAGACTTTCAGGATTATTATTTCTGGCGATTAAATTTTAATTTCTGATTGGTTTTTTAAATAATTATTCTGTTTTTGATAGTTTTTTTGTATTTTGTCGAAAATTTTTATGAAATTAAAAAACTTTCTTCACTGGACTGTTCTGGTCCCTGTCATCTCCGGTCTTTTTTATTTGGGCGGATTTTTAGTAGACAGTGTTATTTCTAATATCCTCGGAGGTTTACTGCTTTTCGGCAGCGTACTGGCAGCAGTACATCATGCAGAAGTTATCGCACATAAAGTGGGAGAACCTTACGGAACCATTATTCTGGCAATCTGTATCACAATTCTGGAAGTGGGTCTGATTATTTCCTTTATGCTCTCAGGCGGGGAAGGTGCAATGACCTATGCCCGTGATACGGTGTTTGCCGCGGTAATGCTTATTCTTAATGGTATTTTGGGCGCATGTATCTGGATTGGTGCCGCAAAATACAAAGAACAGTTTTTCATGCGCAGTTCCGGCACTACATATCTTGTAAGTCTTGTTGCGATTCTGGTGCTTACGCTAATATTACCTAACTATACCTCGAGTGTGCGGGGTCCATTTTATACTGAGGCACAGTTAATTTTTGTTTCCTTTGCGTGTTTAGTAATTTATGGCACGTTTCTCAGGGTGCAAACGGTACGTCACCGGAATTTCTTTGTAATTGAAGAAGAAGACCATACCACCCATGAAGCTGATCCGCCGAGCTTACCCAAAACTTTTCTAAGTCTCGCGCTTTTGATTGTAAGTCTGGCCGTTGTAATCTTCATGGCAAAAGGACTTTCGCCGGTGATCGAAGATTTTGTGGAAAGCATTGGATCTCCAAGAGCTTTGGTGGGGGTAATAATTGCAACAGTGGTATTGCTTCCCGAAGGTTTTGCGGCGATACGTGCAGCAAAGAACAATCAAATCCAGACTTCTATCAATCTTGGACTTGGCTCTGCGTTGGCGAGTGTAGGGCTTACCATTCCGGCAGTTTCTATGGTTTGTATCTGGTTTGATATTCCGTTTGTCCTTGGTTTGGATATGAAATCGATTATTCTGCTTGCACTTTCGGTATTTATAGTGATGCTTTCTTTAAGCCGCGGAAAAACAAACATTATGTACGGCGCCGTACTCATCGTGAATTTGGCGGCCTATATCTTCACTGTAATCGTACCTTAAAAATTAAAAGAGAATTTTCTAAGTCTGAAAATTCTCTTTTTTTATTCTTTTTACTTCAATTTCCTGGCGATTTCCATTTTATATGCCATGAGATTGGCAATGTTTGAGGCTTTGTAAATCGCTGCTTCGGCGGTTTCACCTTCAAAATTCTCTTCCACGGTTTCAGTCCATAACTTTATCCAGTGAGCAAAATGAGGTTTTTCTATCGCCACTTTTTCATTTACCGGAAAATGCATCGCCATAGGATTTCCTTTATAAGAAGCCTGCCCGAAAAGCAAAGACTCCCAAAACGAATACATCTTTGGTAAATGGAGATCCCAGTTCACCTTCGCAACATCGGTAAAGAAAAACCCGATGGTTTCGTCTTTTGCCACCTTTTTATAAAAAGTATTTACCAAAAACTCTATGTCTTCTCTGGATTCTAATAATTTCATGTTGCAAAATTAAGATTTTAAAACGATTGGTTTTATGACCAGGGTCGTTAATCGTTATTTGTAGGGCGGACAATTCGCGCTATCCGCTCATACTCCTCGCTCAGCGGCTCCACTGCGTTCCGCCGCTTCGCTGTGGGGTAACCGCTGCTATCGCGGCCGCAGATAAGTTGCAGCAGAAAGCCTTGATTTTCAAAATATCAGTTATTTTTGCACCATGAATCTGGAATTCTATAAAAATCAGGCCGCTCTAAAACAGAAAGATCACAAAAAATTTCTGGATCAGCTTAAGAAAAAACCGCCTAAAAACCTCGATTACAAAGTTCAGGAAACCCACGAAGAAGTTTTCAGTAAAATCGACTGTCTCCAGTGTGCGAACTGTTGCAAAACCACAGGACCGCTTTTCACCGAGAAGGATATGGAAAGAATATCTAAACATCTACGCATGAAGCAGGCCGATTTCGAAGCCAAATTCCTGAGAACCGACGAAGACAATGATAAAGTCCTTCAAAATCTCCCGTGTTGGTTTCTGAATGCAGACAATACCTGCTCGATTTATGAAGTGCGTCCTAAAGCCTGTCGTGAATTTCCCCACACCGACCGGAAAAAAATTTATCAGATTAATCATCTTACCATCAAAAATACAGCGATATGCCCCGCTGCATTCGAATTTGTAGAGCTTTTGAAGAAAAATCTGGAAAAATAATTCAGTCTAAACAAATCACAAACTTTAATAAATTGTGTTAAATTTAAGAATCTGGAATAATTCCCTATCCGAACCTGCGTTATTAACACACCAATAATTAAAAAATTGAATTATTATGAGAAAGTCGTTATTCGCAGTAGTTTTAATTGCTGCAGGTGTGAGTTTTGCCAACGCGCAGAGTACAGAAAAAGCAAAAAAACTGAAAGCAGAGAAAGCAGTAAAAACTGAGGTGCAAACAGTAGTAAATGCGGAGGCCGCCGCAGCCGTGCTTCCTGCAGAACCCACAGAAATAAAAGCTACAGAACAGGCCGCAGTAAAAACCGAAACTGCCGCAGAATTAAAACAGGAAGAAACCACTGAAAAACCAGCCGCGAAAAAACCGGAACCCATGTAAAAAAATGTAAAGGTAAAAGTGAAAGAAGGAAGTCCTGCCCATTGGCAGGGCTTTTTTCATACAAAAAAATCCCGCCATTAATGACGGGATTTCTGTTATATTTCGAGAAAATACTATTCTGCACTTGTAGCTTCTGCTTCCGGAGCTTCTCCTTCTGCTGCAGTTTCTTCTTCATCGTCTTCAACTGCTGCTCCACCTTTCATTGCCGTTCTAGACATCTTCACAGCTACTACTACTGCGTTGTCAGGATGCATGAATGTGAAATTGTTGGTCTTGATATCACCTACATAAAGTTTGTTACCAATTTTAAGCGGAGTAACATCTACTACGATTTCGTCTGGTAAGTTTGCTGGTAATGCTTTTAATTTAAGCTTTCTGTAAGTCTGTCTCATTGCACCACCGGAAACAACACCTTTTGCACGACCTGTAATTCTTACAGGAACTTCCATCACTACAGGTTTGTCATCAGCTAACTGATAGAAATCTGCGTGAAGGATTTTGTCGGTGATTGGGTGAAACTGGATGTCCTGAAGTACGGCAGGAATTGTTTGTCCGTCAACCTCAATAGATACCGTGTGTGCTTCAGGAGTATATACCAAACCTTTAAAAGCTCTTTCTTCTGCAGAAAAATTTAAAGTTTCGGCTCCTCCGTAAACAACACAAGGAACTAATTCAGCATCACGTAAAGCTTTAGTAGACTTTTTGCCCACGCTTTCTCTTTTTGTACCTTGAATTGTAATTGATTTCATTATAATGTATTAAAAAATTTTAAGGGTGCAAAGATATGTAATTATTTTTTAAATAATAAATTTATCGCTAATTGATTTATGCTCGTGAACCATTTTCATGACATCTGCAAACAATTCGGCACAGGAAAGCACTTTAATTTTTGAAGAAAGTTCAGCTTTTACAGGGATTGTATCGGTTACGATTACCTCAGAAATTTTGGATTTTTCAATGTTTTCGTAAGCTTTTCCTGAAAGAACAGCGTGGGTTGCCATGGCACGAACACTTTTTGCTCCTTTTTCTATAAGGATATCCGCAGCTTTGCAAAGTGTTCCAGCGGTGTCGATCATATCATCAATAAGGATTACGTTCTTTCCTACTACATCACCGATAAGGAACATTTCTTCGATTACGTTTGCTTTTTTTCTTTCCTTATAAGCAATCACGACTTCGGCACCTAAGTGACTTGCGTAATTTTTCGCTCTTTTTGCGCCACCCATATCCGGAGAAGCGATGGTAAGATTGTCTAAATTCAGTTTCTGTATATAATCGATGAAAATAGTGGATGCGTACAAATGATCCACAGGAATTTCGAAAAACCCCTGAATCTGATCTGCGTGAAGATCCATGGTCATGATTCGGGTAGCGCCGGCTGCAGTAAGTAGATTTGCCACTAATTTTGCACCGATTGGTGCTCTGGGCTGGTCTTTTCTGTCCTGTCTCGCCAAACCATAATACGGAAGAACTACGGTAATGCTTTTCGCTGATGCTCTTTTCGCAGCGTCAATCATTAATAAAAGCTCTAAAAGATTGTCTGCCGGTGGAAATGTAGAGCCTATTAAAAATACCCTTCCACCTCTTACGGTTTGGTCCAAAACCGGCTCAAACTCTCCGTCACTGAAGTCCTGAAACTTAATTTTTCCTAAATCCTGCCCATAATGTTGAGCAATTTTTTCCGCCAAAACCTTACTGGTCCTCGTGGAAAACAGATAACTTGCCTGATCAGCCATTTTTACTTTTTTAGATGGTGCAAATTTAAAAAAATAAAACCACCTGAAGAGTTCAAGTGGTTTTAAAGTTTGATTATTTTCAAATAGGCATTACGGGAACTTAACTCCGGAATAGCTGTTTACATTCACCATCGGCAATGTAGACTTATAAGTCGTGTTTATCGCCTTGATAAATTCATTGGCAATTAATGCATACCCTCTTCCTGTAAGGTGTACCCCATCCAGAGAGAAAGTCCCTCCCGTAACGAAAGTTGCTGTATATTTCACTCCATCAAACTGGATTCCTGATGCCTTGGATAACTCTATCATTTTAGCATTGGCATCTACGAAAGCTAAACCTTTAGAAGTAGCGATCGCTTTCAGAGAAGCATTATACGCAGCTGTTGCAGTTAAAACTTTATTTTTTTCTGTATTTGTCAGGATATACTGATTAGCCAATGGATAAGAAATTCCATTTAAATTAATACTTGCTGGCGCACCGGCAACCGGAGTTCCGATTACTGAACTTGTAGACAAAAGAACCAAATCTTCAGAAGTAGCCTGTCTTGCCTGCCCATAAATCTGGCCAAAAGCTGTTGCAGTTTGTACTCCCAGTGCAGGTGTAAGCGCTAAAGTGAGCTGCGCAGAAAGATTGGTTAAAGAATTATCTACAATTAAAAGTGGGTTTGCAGAGGTAGCTGAAAGCAAATTGATACGGTCCCCAGCTCCGAACGCAGTAAGCGCCTGTTTTAACGGACCATATAATCCGCTGTTAAGTGCAGTAATATTTGATCCCAGTAAAGCCGGAGTCAGCGGATTGTAAGGAACTCTTGTAAAAAATGGAATGGATGTTACATTAGGAATATTTGCCATTACTCCTTTCGCACCGTTCGCGGTAAGCGCATTTACATATCCGCTGATTACTGAAGCAAAAACATTTGGATCAGTAATATCATTGGAACCGTAAGTCGCTGGGTTTGTATTCCCTGTCTGGTCTACACCCGTGCCTCCACTGGTTGCATAAGAAAGCACATCGTTATTTCCAATCCAGAGAGAGAAAAATGTAGGTGCCTGAGCTACTGCATCGCCAATTACTGAAGAAGTTCCGCTTGTAGCAAATCTTACATAATAAGGGTTTGCCTGTCCCGTAGCCAATCCTGCCATGTTACCATAACCTGCGGCTCCTAAGTGAAAGGATTTCGCACCAGGAACCCCAAGGTTTTGATACGGTCCTCCAGGAGTAACATTATCCAAAGCTGCCGCTGGCGCTGATGGCACTGGCGACAACGCTCCATTTACCACCTGAAGATTCAGTTTGCCTGCAAAACCTGGTAGATTAGTAAAACCACCAGTGTTATTTGGCATCATAGGCTGCTTAAACGCTCCTCCACCCGCAAGCTGCATCTGTTGTGCGATCATGGAAGGGTAAGATTCGTTCTGCCCGTCAATATATAACGCATTGTCACGGTAACCGGATGTAAGGGAGTTTCCTAAAGCTACATATTTGGTAAAGTCTGCATCTCCTTTAGAAACCACAATACTGCTTACATCCTGATCAAAATCTGTGTCGCAGCTGATATTAAATAATAATGCTGAGACTGCTATTGTTGAAATTAATATTCTTTTCATAATTAATATAATACTTAAAATGCGTTATAAGATAAACCTAAACCAAAGTAATAAGCTTTAGCTTTTGCCTGTCCGTAGAAATCCAGATAACTGTTGTTTACAGTCCTTGGAGTTTGGAAGTTGTATGCTCCGGATAAATCGATGCCCAAACCTTTCCATTTGTAGCCAATACCTCCTGTAATAACATTGGCATTGAAAGATGGTGTTTCCGGGATGAAGTTTTCATCGCTGTAAGGAGACTCATCATAATAATACCCCAATCTTGCAGCAAAATTATCGGTAACCATATATTGTGTTCCCACTCTCCAGCTTTGTGTGCTGTGGAAATTTTTAGGTGATACCAATTTTGTTGGATCATCAGGCTGATTCCCCACCGGTGCATTCTCGAAGTCTAAAGTTAGCTGTTGGTATCTATCCCAACCACTGTAGTTGAAATCCCCTGAAATCTGCCATTTCGGAGTAATTTTATAGGTAACCCCAAGCGTGTACTCATCAACCAGGGGTAAAATAGCTTTAAATTTATCCTGTCCGTTGGCATCTAATCCCAACAGAGGGTAAAGGCTCGACGACACATTAAAACTTGCAACACCTTCATCTGCTTTCATATCAACAGGTGATCGGTAGGCAATACTCACATCCAGTTTTTCGCTTGGTTTAAAATAGAAACCTAAGCCAAATCCTTTTCCTGTGGCCTGATCATCTTTAATGTTTAAAGTTCCTCCCAACTGTGAAACGGTTTTAGTCCAATCCACAGATCCTTTTGCATAGATAAAACTACCCCCTAAAGAAACCCATGGTGCGAGTTTGAAAGATACCATTGGCTGAAAATAAAACGCTTTCAGTTCAATTTTCTGCACAATTTCGCGTCCTGCCCAATCGGTCGGCCATTCAACCGTACTTCCGAAAGGTGTCGCAAAGCTGAAACCAACCGAAACCTCATCTACAATCTTATAAGCCACTGCCGCATAAATTGGTGTCCCCATAGGATTTTCGGTAGTGTAAGATTCAAGAGTCGAGGGATTTTGATAAGAAATGTCTGCGTTAATTCCAAATCCTCCCGCAGCAACACTCAGCTTGTTGGGAATAAAGGAAATACCTGCGGGGTTGAAAAACCCTACACTCGCATCTTCTGCGTGGGCACTTGTATGTGCCATAGCGAGTTGTTTCACGCCCTGTAATGCCACTCTAAAACCGCCCGCCTGCGCAAGAATCCCGGCTAAAAGTGCTGTTGTTACAACGATTTTTTTCATAAATTCATTATTAATGTTCCAAATATAAAATTATTTTTTAAACAAATGTTAATTTATCATAAATTATTTTAAACAACTTCGGGCTTATGCCATCTGTTTAATTTTACTTTTACAATATTTTATTAAAAATGCCTGTAAAAACAGACTTTTCTGCTGAGAATTGATCTCGGCTTACAGCATTTATTTAAATTAAATATTACCATGGAAACCATAACAATTACACATTTTTTGAATTATATGATTTACATAATAATATTAAAAATAATGCATTATTCATAACAGATGTTGAATTTATATGAAAAATACTAATCCTTCCATGAAATTCTCAAAGGCATGGTTTGCACAAATAAATTTATACTAAATTTGCATGAATTTAATCAAAAAAACAATATGAGTTGTGGATGTAAAACATCCGGCGATTCGTCCCATTCATGCGGAACAAAATCTGCGAATGGCTGTGGAAGTGTAGATACCTGCGGAAATAGTTATAAACTTAGTGTTTTCGATTGGCTCTCGAATGTTAACAATCCATCAAAATCACAAACCGATTTTGTGGAAGTAAGATTCAAGAACGACCGTAAATTTTTTTATAAAAACGTACATCAATTACCGCTTCATATAGGAAGCGTTGTCACAGTAGAATCAAGTCCGGGTCACGATATAGGTGTAGTGAGCCTTACCGGTGAATTGGTAAAAATTCAGATGAAAAAGAAACATGTTTCTGAAGATAACCCACTGAAAATCTATCGTTTGTCCAATCAAAAAGACATTGAGGTTTGGCACGAATCCAGAAGTAAAGAAGAAGCCGTGAAAATTCAGGCCAGAAAGATTTCTTACGCATTAAATCTGGATATGAAGATTACCGATGTAGAATTTCAGGGCGATGGTGCGAAAGTAACTTTTTACTATACTTCGGACAGCCGTGTCGATTTCCGGCAGCTGATCAAGGAATACGCCTCTGCTTTCCGTACGAAGATTGACATGAAACAAATTGGGTTCCGTCAGGAAGCTGCAAAAGTTGGTGGTATCGGCTCTTGTGGGCGCGAATTATGCTGCTCGACCTGGCTTACAGATTTCCGTTCGGTGAACACCAATGCTGCACGTTATCAGCAGTTAAGCATTAATCCTCAAAAATTAGCGGGTCAATGTGGTAAACTGAAATGTTGCCTCAATTATGAGCTCGACAGTTATCTGGATGCGCTCAGCGACTTCCCTTCGTCTTCAACAACGATTGATACAGTGAACGGAAAAGCTTTCTGTATTAAAATCGACGTTTTCAAAAAAAGAATGTGGTTTGCGTATGTAGACCGGTCTATGGCGTGGTATGATCTGGATGTACAGGACGTAAAGAAACTTATTTCGCAAAATAAAAAAGGCGAGAAAGCACCGCCACTGGAAGAACTTCGCAACCAGCACGATATTCCGGTAAAATCAGTCGATCTGATTCAGGAAAATAATATGGACCGTTTCGAGAAGAAAAATCGAAACTCCGGTAAAAACCAAAACAGGAAAAAACCGAACGGTCCGAAAAATAATCCTAATCAAAAAACTGAGCAGAAGGCCACTGGCACGCCTCAACGCAAAAACACACCTGAGAAAAAACCTCAGAATGCAAAGCCACAGGCTCAACCACAAAATGCGAAACCACAAAACCAGCAGAACCAGCAGCCGAAAAAATTTAAAAAGAAGCCTCAGCCTAAACGTGATGATAATGCATAAGATATTGGGTGTTTTTTCCGTTTTGCTAATGTTTACAGGATGTTCAGATAATTCCGAAACGGTGGATATGAAAAACCTCAACGGAATCTGGCCCAAAAAAGCCGAACAGAAATTCGATTTTGTAATTGCGGATGCAGAAGATCCAAAAAATATTATATTTGTTGTAAGGAACAATAATGATTATCCCTACAGCAACATTCGCTTTATCGTAAATTTTATGGAGGCTGGTGCCAAAAACAAAACTACAGACACACTGAATTATGTTTTGGCGAAACCCAATGGCGAGTGGCTGGGGAAAGGATTTGGTGATACCAAAGAAACACTGTTTCAGTATAAAGTAAATTATAAATTTCCGAAAAACGGCGGTTACTCCATCGGTATAATCCAGGCAATGAGAACAGACAGTTTGAAGGGTATTGAAGATATTGGTGTAAAAATAGAAACGGCAAAACCGTAACATCATTTATGGAAAACAAAAAAAACCAGGGAAGCAAACCAAAGCAGACTTTTCCGCTTCCTCCAAAAAAACAAAGGGACACTGGCTGGAAGAAGTGGGTGAAATTCGTTTGGATGGCACTAATTGCTGTAATTTTAGGAATTGCAGCGGTATTTTTTGCAACCTCACAGGGATTTCTGGGCAGCATGCCGGATGTGAAGGAACTCGAAAATCCTGACATCTATGTAGCTTCCGAAATTTATTCCTCCGATGGTAAATTACTGGGCAAATTCGAAAAAGAAAAAACCCAGCCCGTAACTTATAAAGATCTTCCGCCTCATCTTATTTATGCACTTCAGGCTAAAGAGGACGAACGATTCAAAGAACACTCAGGTATTGATTTACAGTCTGTTGCAAGGGCTGTTGTATACGGAGGACAGCGTGGTGGTGGGTCTACAATCACCCAGCAGCTGGCAAAACTGCTTTTTACCGACAGGGTTTCGCAAAATAAAATTCAGAGAGCATTTCAGAAGCTTAAAGAGTGGGTTGTTGCGGTAAGTCTGGAGAAAAGATACACCAAAGAGGAAATCATTACGCTGTATTTCAACAAGTTCGACTTCCTTTATAATGCCAACGGAATCGAAATGGCTTCAAGAATTTATTTCAACAAACCTACTTCCAAACTTACGCTTCCCGAAGCAGCAATGTTCGTCGCCATGCTCGAGAATCCGGTGAAAAATAATCCGATGCGAAATGAGAAGCGGGCAAAAGCCAGAAGAGATGTCGTTCTGGATCAGATGGTGAAAACCGGCTACATCGATCAGCAAACTTACCAGAAAGCGGTAGATACTCCAATCGTTTTAGATTACCATCCGGTAAAATCTATCGACGAAGGATATTCCGCCTATTACAAATTCTATCTTAGAAAAGAAATTGAAGGTTACTTAAAAGACTACGAAAAGCAAACCGGAAAAACATTAAACCTTTTCAAAGACGGATTGAAAATTTATGTCACTCTGGATTCTAAAATGCAGATTTATGCAGAAGAGGCGATTAAAGAACACCTTACCGATCTTCAGCAAAGATTTGATGCAGAACAGCGCGGACGTAAACAGAGACCATTCTATTTCCTTGATGATAAGCAGATTGAAGGAATCATGGTGCAGGCCATGAAGAGAACCGGCAGATATAAACAGCTGAAAAACGCTGGTGTTCCGGAAGATTCTATCATGATGGATTTCAAAAAACCAATCAAGACTTCAAGATTTACCTGGAATGGTGAAGAAGAAGTTGAAATGTCGCCTTGGGATTCCATCCGTTATCACAAACAGATTGCTCAGGCAGGATTAATGTCTATGGTTCCCGGAACCGGCGAAATTAAAGCCTGGGTTGGAGGGATCAACTGGCAGCACTTCCAATACGATCATATTAAGCAGGGGAAACGTCAGGTTGGCTCAACCTTCAAACCCTTCGTTTACGCCACTGCGATTATGAAATTGGGTATGACGCCCTGTTCTACCGTTTCCAACGCTACCTATACAAAAGGAACCTGGACAGTGGAAGGATCCGGCGGAATGCTCACTCTGAAAGACGCACTTGCCCACTCGAAAAACCCAGTGGCAGTAAGACTTATTGAAATGACGAGCCCTAAAAGCGTAATTCAAACCGCAAGAGATTTAGGAGTTACCGAAGAAATCCCGAACGAATACGCAGTAGCGCTGGGATCTTCCGACATTACCATTTATGAAATGCTTGGTGCCTACAGTACTTTTGCCAACTACGGAAATTACATAAAACCTGAAATGATCTGGCGTATAGAAGACGCAAACGGCAGGGTAATTAAGGAAGTAAAACCCCTTCTGAAGGAAGTAATGAACGAACTCTATGCCTATACCATGATCGATCTGATGAAAGGGGTTGCTGAATATGGTACCGCATCCGGCGAACTTGGAAGAAGAGGCGTGCAGAAAGGAATTGAAATTGCTGCAAAAACCGGAACCACCCAAAACAATTCCGACGGTTGGTTTATGGGAATTACGCCAAATCTCGCCACCGGAGTTTGGGTTGGCTGGGAAGATCGTGCAACGCACTTCCGCGGAACCGGCGAAGGTCAGGGTGCTAAAATGGCCCTCCCGATCTGGGCAATATTTATGAAAAAAGTTTGGGCTGATAAAGATCTTGGCGTTACGGTAGAAGATAAATTCATTAAACCTTCAAACTGGACCGGAAGCTGCTCTGATCTTCAGGGATTAGGCGGATACGGTGATGAAGGCGGGCTTCAGACCATGGAAGAGCTTAAGAATCCTAAAATTGAAGATCCTGCAGCCGCTCCAAAAAAATCTAACGGCAGAAAAGAAGAAAACGTCAACGAAACCATCAATACCGGCGACGAGATCGACTTCAATAAATAATATTGCTCAATTAAACCATATAAACATCCTTTCAATTTTTTTGGAAGGATGTTTTTTTTAGCGAACTTTGAAAGATGAATTTAAATAAAATTACACAACAATATTACTCCCTTTTCCCCGCAGATTTATCGGGCAATACCATGCAGCGACAAACACCGGGAGTACTTCTGGCAGCAGTAGAAATCGAAAAGTTTCAAACTCCAAAACTCATTCTCTATAATGAAAAGCTCGCAGAAGAAATCGGGTTGGGAAAACTTGAAGATGAACACGATGCCATGTTTCTGAATGCCTCGGATGTTCCTCAACACCTTCAAACTTACGCCACCGCTTATGCCGGCCATCAGTTCGGTAATTGGGCCGGGCAACTCGGTGATGGCAGGGCAATTTTTGCAGGTGAAATCGCAAATAAAAACGGCAAAAAAACAGAACTCCAATGGAAAGGCGCAGGCGCTACTCCCTACTCCCGACATGCGGACGGCCGCGCGGTGCTCCGGTCCACAGTCCGCGAATATCTGATGAGTGAGGCCATGTACCATCTCGGCATTCCTACGACAAGAGCTTTGTCGCTGTCTTTTTCCGGCGAAAATGTCCTTCGTGACATGATGTACGACGGGAATCCGGAATACGAAAAAGGCGCCGTGATGATGAGAACAGCCGAAAGTTTTCTGCGTTTTGGGCATTTCGAACTGCTTTCTGCTCAGAAGGAAACCGAAATTTTAAAAAAACTGACCGATTTTACCATACAAAACTACTTTCGTGAAACTGATTCTAAAAGTTCCGCAAAATACGCGGAGTTCTTTGCAGAAGTTTCAGACAGAACTTCAGACCTTATCGTGGAATGGTATCGCGTGGGATTTGTTCACGGGGTGATGAATACCGATAATATGTCGGTATTAGGTTTAACAATCGATTACGGACCCTTTTCTTTTCTGGATGAATACAGCTTAAATTTTACTTCAAACACCACCGATTTGCCGGGCCGTAGATATGCTTTCGGAAATCAGGCTAAAATTGCCCAATGGAACCTCTGGCAACTCGCGAACGCACTATTTCCTTTAATTAAAGACGAAAAAATTCTGGAGAAAATTCTGAATGATTTCAGTACAGATTTCTGGCGAAAACATGATAAAATGATGGCCGCAAAATTTGGCTTCAATGAAGTACTGAAAAATGATGATCAGTTCTTTACAGATGCGCAGAAAATCTTGGAAGATCTAAAAATAGATTACACGCTGTTTTTCAATAAATTAGAAACCTTAAAAGAAGACACAGACTTGAAATCTCATTTCTGTCATATTTTCTACCATAACCTAACCGATGAGCAGTTTTCAGCATTTGAGAAATTCACCGAATCTTATTTTGAAAGGTTAAAATTAAATACCATTTCAGAAACCGAATCAAAGCAACTAATGCAGCAGAACAACCCGAAATTTGTTCTCAGAAACTATCTTCTGTTTGAATGTATCAATGAAATTAACAGCGGTAAAAGAGATTTGCTGAATAAACTTCTTACGGCGCTCGAAAATCCTTATACAGAAATTTATCCTGAATTTTCGCAAAAACGGCCTTCACTGTATGACGGACAGACAGGAAGTTCCACGCTTTCGTGCAGTTCTTAAATTTTATTACTTTTGCCGAAATTTTTCACCTTGGTATTTAAACAAAAATTTACAGATTTTCCTAAAACTGTTTTCCCTGCAACAAAATTCGAAATTTTATTATTTCTGATTTTTCTTACCGTTTATGGGATTTTGGGGTCATTTATCGCCCTTAATTACCGAATAATTTTTGATGACAGAATTCCGTGGGATGCCTATTTCAGCTTTGATAACCGCGCTATTGTAATGACCGGCGGCGGCTTTGAGAGACATCCGCTTGCCAATTATTATTTTGACTGGCTTCGCAAGTTTGCCTATCTTTTTTCAGGTGGAAAAAAAGATGAAACTTTCCGTCTGGTTTTGGCCTGGTGCAGCAACTTTGCGATAAGTTTAAGTTTAATCCAGATTTACAAATATTTAAAAAATATCATTGCGTTACCAAAGAAAATCAGTGTGCTGATTGTCTTCTTCTTTGCCTTTTTTACGACCAATATTTTACTTTCCTTCACCCCGGAAACCTACACTTACACTTTGTTTTTCCTGGTACTTTTTAATTACTATGCCGCATTAAAACTAAAAAAAGAGCAGCAAATACCTGTGGCGGCGCTTACTTTGGCGGTCGTTTCGGTAGGCGGTTTAACGGTTACCAATGCCGTAAAAATTTATATCCCGCTACTTTTTGAAAACAAAATATTCCGTAGCTGGAAAAAGTTCGGACATGCATTCCTGAGCGTTTTTATTTCCGTTGCTGTTTTTGCCCTTTTATTTCTCAACCGGTTGAATTTTAATTATATGAATTTCTTCAATAAATCCGGTGAGCAGTTAGAAAAATTTTCAAAACCCAAAGTTACACCCATCTGGGATATGATATCATCGTGGTTTTTTGGTGGGAACATGCTTTTTCCGGGATTCGTGCTGCGCGATTATCACAACAAAAAAGGATTTGAATACAAAGCGCTTTTCATGGATGTTTATGCGTCATGGATTCCTTATATTTTTGTTGCTGCAGTACTGCTTTTGATTTTATGGAGTTATGTGAAAAACTTCAGAAACAGGTTTGTCCAGATTTTGATGATTTCGTTTTTCGCGGATATTATCATTCATTGCATTCTGAAATTCGGCCTTCACACTTCGTACATTTATGGCGGCCATTTCGTTTTTGTAGTTCCGTTGCTCATCGGCTGGCTTTTTTATTCCTACCGGAATTCGCCAAAAATACTTTCGTTTATTTACGCTTCGGTCTGGTTTTTATTTTCCTATTTAATACTGAACAATACGTTGAGAATGCAGGAATTCTTCGATTTCCTTAATACATATTACCAATAAAAAGAACGCATTCCAAAGGATGCGTTCCGTGTCTGTATCAGGAAATAGCTGCTATTTAATTTCTACGCAACCTACTCTACCGCCCGCATTTCCTGTTGGCTGGGTTTTAAAATCATCAGGTCCTGCGTGAATGATCAGTGTTTTACCCACTATGTTTTTTGTTTCATCAGTACAGCCAATACACCACTTATCTGTGCTGAACTGTAATCTTGCTGTTCCACTTTTATCGGCATTCAGGTTTCCGATGTCGCCTTTGTGATACTCATCATGCCCCCATTTTCCGTGAGATTCGGTAGTGGGATTCCAGTGTCCGCCGGCAGAACTGGCATCGGTTGCAGAACAGTCTCCTTTTTCATGAAGGTGAACTGCGTGAATCCCCGGTGTCAGCTTGTAAACATTCAAATCCAGTGCAACATTTTTACCGGTTTGGGTAAATTTTGCCGTTCCCTGTGTTTCTGTTCCGCTTTTGGAATTTATTACGTAATTTTTTGTGGTTGAGCACGATACAGCCAAAACTGCGCTGCAGGCGAGGATCGAAAATTTAGCGATTTTCATAACTTTTTATTTTAGTGTTTAGATTTCATAAAGGTAAGCATAATTTCAGGTAGAAGATAAGGTGCCTTTCAGCTGCATAATTTGACCTTTCGGGTATAAAAATTTTCAGCAAAATTCGTTCCGCAATAGATTTGCTTCATAAAACTGCAAATCATGTCAACCTTTATCCTCTCCAAAATTCTCGCAATTGTATTAATCATTATGGGATTTTTCATGAATGCCCAACTAACGATTTCGGGAAAGGTAAACTTTAAAAACAAAGGAATTAAGGATGTCTCCGTAACGCTTAAAAACACTTATGATGGTTCCACAACTGATGAAAGCGGAACATTTTCATTCCACACCTCGGAGAAAGGAAATCATATCCTTGTATTTTCTCACCCAAAATTTGTTGAAGTTGAAAAACCGGTCATCATCGAAAACCAGCCGCTCTTCATCAATGCGGATTTGAAAGAGCAGATTTCAGATATTGACGCTGTGGTCATTTCCGCAGGATCAATTGAAGCCAGCGACCGAAAAAGGGCGACTGTACTTCTGACGCCCATTGATATTTACACTACTGCAGGAGCCAATGGCCAGGTTTCCTCAGCGCTGGAAACACTTCCTGGAGTACAGAAAATCGGGGAAACCGAAGGTCTTTTTGTGCGCGGCGGCACCGGTGCTGAAACCAAATTTTTCATGGACGGAAACCTTGTGAATAATTTCTTCGGAAATTCTGTTCCGGGAATCAAGGCGATGGACCGGCTGAATACTTCACTTTTTAAAGGAAATGTTTTTTCCAGCGGCGGATATTCTGCGATGTACGGGCAGGCGCTGTCTTCGGTTCTTATTCTGGAAAGCATCGATTTCCCTGAAACAAACGCTGTCGATATCGGTATTTCGCCGATATTTTTGAGCGGCGGTTTCCAGAATGTAGATCAGGCAAAAACGAAATCTTTCGGTGTATCTGCAGCGTACAGCCATTTGGGTTTAATGACTAAATTACTGAAATTCAACAATAACTTCACGAAAGCTCCTGAAAGCTTTGGCACCAATTTTAATTTCAGGCTTAAAAATAAAAACGGTGGAATCTTTAAATATTACGGAAGTTTCGACACCAATACCTTCGCACTTCAGGAAGAAAGTCTGGAACCTGAAACCGATTCCGACAATACTGCATTGAAAGGTAAAAATACTTTTCACAATTTTTCTTACCGGCAGAAATTCGGGCAATATCTGGTGAATCTCGGCAGTTCTTATTCGTATAACCAAAATATTATCAATTTAAGCAACACCTTTCAAAACTCGGAATCCAACCTAAATTCGATCAATAGTACCGGAAATTATTTTAATGCAAAAGGAACTTTAGAGAGAAAAATCAATAAAATCTCAGCCATAAGAGGCGGAGTAGAATTTAACCAAACGCGGGAAAATACGTCTGTTGCTATTTCCCCTATTTCCTATCCTTTTCAGGATCAAATTACCTCGGTTTTTGCGGAGACTGATATTGGTTTCAGCAATCATTTTTCTGCAAAAGTTGGGTTACGATCCGAATATTCATCCGCTGTTGATCAGTGGAATCTCGCGCCCCGACTTGCTTTTGCTTACAGGATTTCTAAAAACTGGACCAGTTCGCTCGCTTATGGAATGTTTTATCAGAACCCGGAAAACAGATATTTTGGAATCCATGATCTGAATTTTCAGAAAGCGGAACATTATGTTCTGCAGGTTCAGAAAGCTGAAGAAGGCAGAAGCCTGCGGGTGGAGGCCTTTTACAAAAACTACACGAATCTGATCAAAACAAAAGTCGAAAATTACCTTCCTGCAGCAATCAACAACAATGGAGACGGTTTTGCGAAGGGCATTGAGTTGTTCTGGCGCGACAAAAAATCTCTTAAAAATATAGACTACTGGATTACGTATTCGTTTCTGGATTCCGAAAGAAATTTTCAGAATTATGACCGAAGTTTATTCCCAAATTTTGCTGCAAAACATACGCTTTCGGTGGTCGCAAAAAAATTCGTGACCGACTGGAAAACCGGTTTCAACTTGTCTTACAATTATGCTTCAGGAAGACCTTATTATCATTTCCTTACCAATGACAGCGGGGATTATTATCTAAACACCCAAGGGAAACTGAAAGATTTTAACTCATTGAATTTCAGCCTTAATTATCTACCCAATTTAGGTAAAAAAGAAGCGAAAGCATTCACTATTCTGGTGCTTTCCGTAAACAATATCTTAGGCCAGAAGAATATTTACGGATACAACTTCTCGAACGACGGGATGCGGCGTAAACCAATTTTACCTTCTGCAAATACCTTTGTATTTATCGGCGCATTCATCAGTTTCGGGATCGACAGGACGCAGGAAGCGATCGACAAGAATCTTTAACGGTTCAGGAAAGAAAACCGGCCTTTCGGGTAAAAACTTTCTTTGAAAAGTACCTTTAACAGATACCTTTATCCCATCAAAAAATAACCACTAAAATATGTAAATATGAAAAAATTAGTCTTCGGAATCTGCCTCTTTATCGGAATGAATGCATTTTCTCAAACCGCTTACGAAAAAGCAATGTCAGAAAAAATTGCGCTCGTTGAAAACCATAAAAGCGCAGACGAATTCACTGCTTTGGCAAATGATTTTAAAAGGATTGGTGACAAAGAAAAAACACAGTGGCTTCCGTATTATTATGCTGCTTTTTCCACGATCCAGAAAGGAAGAATGGCGATGCGTGAAGGAAAACTTAGCGACCTGGATCCCATTGCCACTGAAGCACAGAAATTCTTGGATTTCGCCATGGATTTGAGCAAAGACAATGCAGAAAACCTCATCCTTCAAAAAATGATTCACGGGCTGAAGATGATGGTAAATCCACAGGAACGGTTTATGAGTGAAGGGATGCTGGCTGCCGACGCCTTATCTAAAGCTGAAAAAATTGATGCCGAAAACCCGCGAATAACCCTTATGAAGGCTGAAGACACCTATTTCACGCCCGAACAGTTCGGCGGAAGCAGAGCCAGAGGACTGGAACTTTTTCAGAAATCACTGAATCAGTTCAAAGTATATAAGACAAAATCTGCTTTGGACCCGAACTGGGGAAAAGGCGAGGCAGAATATTTTATCGCCAATAAACCGTAACATATTAAGAAAATCTCCTGAAAATTCAGGAGATTTTTTTGTTATTAAAGTCCGTAAACAATACCAATACTTGGGATAAAACCACCGCCGAGAAACGATTTTTGCTTATTATAAAGCACATTATACATCCCGCCAATCTGCATATAAGTCCGTTCCCCCAGCCGCTGCATATAACCGCCACCGAGATACAGGGCAGCTTCATCACCGGAGTATTTCAAGTTATCCACTTTATTTTTCTGATTGATAAAATATTCCTGAAACATTCCGCTCAGGAAAAAACTGCGCGAAAAGTAATAATTCACAAAAGGTCCTACACCCACCATGGTTGATGAATAGTATTTTGAGTTTGACCAGTTAACGTTGCTTGCAAGACCGGTTTCCAGATTTTCGGTAACCTTATAACCTACTCTTGGTGAAAGGTAAACGGACACTCCGCCACCATCTCCAAAAGCACCGCCAAGTCCGGCATATCCGCCGAATGTCCATTTCGAATCAGGATTACTGACCGTGGTTGCAGTTCCGATCTGGGCACTTACACCCACTGCTGCAATGAACGTCAGGAGAAGAATAATTTTTTTCATAGATGTTGAAATAATAGATAAAATTAAACCTTTTTTTGAAATCGATATTTTCAATAACCGCAAAATATTTTGGTTTTGAGTGTTTCTGAATGTTCGGAAGAGAAGCAAAAAGAGGTTTTAGCCCCGATGGAAGCGGCATCCTTTATCTTTTTGGCAGAAAAGATAAAGATACAGCGTACAGCGGGTCGGGTTTTCCAAAAAACATCCGGAGTTTGTTGCTCCTGAAAAATATGCATTTAAAACCGTAAATTTGCACCGTGAAACTTTCCCTTGACGAAAGTGTAACTAAAATATGAAAATAGTAGTAGGTTTATCGGGCGGTGTAGATTCCAGTGTTGCCGCCTATTTGCTGCAAAAACAGGGTCACGATGTGGTGGCGCTATTTATGCGGAACTGGAATGATGCATCGGTAACTCTTGAGGACGAATGTCCGTGGATTGAAGACAGCAACGATGCGCTGATGGTGGCCCAGAAGCTTGGAATCCCCTTCCAGGTGATCGACATGAGCGAACTTTATAAGGAAAAGATCGTTGATTATATGTTCGCCGAATACGAAAACGGCAGAACGCCAAATCCTGACGTTTTATGCAACCGCGAAGTGAAGTTTGACGTCTTCATGAAAACAGCCTTATCACTTGGTGCTGAGAAAGTTGCAACCGGACATTACGCACGCGTGAGTTCGGATTTTGATGAAAACGGAAAAGAAATCTTTCATCTTTTGGCGGGGAAAGACCAGAATAAAGACCAGTCTTATTTCTTATGCCAGCTGAACCAGGATCAACTTTCGAAAGCGCTGTTTCCGATTGGTGAACTGACGAAACCTGAGGTTCGTGAAATCGCCAGGGAAATGGGATTGGTAACTGCTGATAAAAAAGATTCTCAGGGATTGTGTTTCATCGGTAAGGTGAGCCTGCCAACTTTTCTGCAGCAGCAACTCCAACCAAAAGAAGGTGAAATTATTGAAATATTCAACGATTTTGCTGAATATCATAGGGAAAACCCTCGTTTTGGATCAAAATTAGAGGAATTACAGTTTCTTTCAAGAAAAATAAAATACCGGAAATCTGACGGAAAAGTCATCGGCAAACATCAGGGCGCGCATTATTTCACGATTGGACAAAGCAAAGGTTTGGGAATTGGTGGGCATAAAGAATCGTGTTTCATCATTTCCCGTGATATGGAAACGAATACGATTTTCGTCGGTGAAGGAAGAAATTTCCCGGGACTTTTCCAATCTGCTTTAAAGATTGCTACGCCGGAAATCCATTGGGTTCGCGAAGATCTGCGTTTAAAAGACGGCGAATCGATGAAAGTAAAAGCCAGAATCCGCTATCGCCAGGCTTTGGAAGATGCAACTTTATATCAGTTTGAAGACGGACTATATATCGAGTTCGAAAATCCCCAGTCTGCAGTAGCTGAAGGCCAGTTTGCAGCGTGGTATCTGGAGGATGAACTTATTGGGAGCGGCGTGATCAGCTAAACACAGCATTTAAATTAAATAAAAGGTGGAACTAAAAATTCCGCCTTTTATTTGCTTTATTTCGACAACCAGTCCTTAAAATCTTTCACCCGGTCGCGGCTTACCGTGATTTCTTCATCGGGCTGGAAATCCATTTCCACTTTGTAATAAGGCGAGGTATGGATGTTTTTGATGTAATTTGAGTTGATGATAAACTGCCGGTTTACCCGGAAGAAACATTTCTTATCAAGGACTTCCTGAAGCTCGTCTAAGGTGAAATCGGTGGGATAAGTACGTTCTTTGGTCTGGAGGTAAACAATCTTATTTTCGCTGAAAAAACAGGAAACTTCTTCGGTCTGAACAATTTTCAGATTGTAACCAATTTTAACCAAAATTCTTGAAAGCTTCTGCTTCTCTTCTTTAATTAAAGATTTGATATGCTTTAAGTTATGACTGCTTTCCGTTGGAAGGAAACTTCTGTATTTTTCGATCGCCTGTCGCAAATCTTCTTCCATAATCGGTTTCAAAAGATAGTCGATTGAATTGAGTTTAAAAGCCTTCAAAGTATACTGATCAAAAGCCGTGGTGTAGATGATGAAACTTTTGGTCGGTATTTTTTCGAAAATATCGAATGACAGCCCATCACCCAAAACGATATCAGAAAATATAAGATCCGGATGCTGGTTTTCTGAAAACCACTGTGCACCTTCTTCTACAGAATTTATAGTTGCAACTAATTCTAAATCAGGAAATAAAGTCAATAATCTTTCCAATTTTCTGGCAGCGGGTTTTTCGTCTTCTATAATTACGGTTTTAATCATATCCAAACTTAAAATTTTATTTGTATTTATCCATTAATTCACGGATTTTCTTCTTTTCCCAGTCGGTTCCAAAAATAAAATTGGGAACAAAAACACTCAGGGCATGCGCTAAAACGCCGATTCCCCATAAAATTGCCGTCCAATAATTATCCATGTCATACAAACTGTCGCCGCCCTGCACATATCTGGCAACAAGAAACAGGTTGACAATAATGTAGACGAAAAAGTGGATGTAGAACTCTTTAAGTTCTTTTACTTTTCTTTTGGCTTCCCTGTAGATGTGGTTATCGGGATGATTTGTTTCCATGATTTTAGTTATTTGCCTGTTTTTCTTTTTCCATTATTTTGCGGATCTGTTTTTCTTCCCAGTCTCTTCCGATTCCGAAGACCTGCAGTGCGTGGGAAGCAACGCCTATGCCCCAACCAAGCATGGGCCACCAAAACCATTGATATTCTGGTACGGTCTTTAGGTTGATGAAAATTAAAAACGGAATTACCAGGCAGTAAGAGATCAGGTTTCCGTAAAAACCTTTCAGTTCTTTTACACGTTTAAAGGCTCTGTCGTAAGACAGTGATTCTTCGGAGGGTTGTGGTGTCATCGCGGTAATTTTTTGAGTTAATATTGGAATTTTCACCCGGAAAAAATCAGTTGATTTTTCGATGAAAACGTTCTGTTTTGTCAGTAATGAATAACGCTGAACGATATTCGCAAGGCCGATTCCGGCACTTTCTTTCATCTGCTCTCTTTGCTGAAGATTGTTTTCAATAAACAGAAATCCACTGTTGGCATAAATCTTTATGTTTAAAGGTTTTTGTGCCGTCGCGAAATTATGTTTGATGCAGTTTTCCAAAAGCAATTGCAGGGAAAGCGGCACAACAAATAACTTCCTGTGGTCTTCATTTATGCTGAATTCAAAATTTACGCTGTCTTCGAATCTTGTTTTCAGGAGTTCGCAATAGGTTTTTGCAAAATCCAGTTCTTCTTCAATGGTAACGAGTTCTTTGTCTTTCTGCTCGAGAACATAGCGGTAAATCTTCGACATTGCTGCCGTGAAATGCTGTGCCTGACTGGGGTTTTCGTCAATCAAAGCACTTAAAACATTCAGTGAATTAAAAAGGAAATGAGGATCGAGCTGGTTTTTTAAACTTTCGAACTGTGCGTTGGCTGATTTGGCGATGAGTTTCTGTTCTACAATTTCTTTTCGGGTAGATTTCTTCCATTCTTCAATAAAACCTTTGGCATGTAAAACAGCTGAAATAAGAAGCGCAATATTAATTCCAAACCAATTTGCAAAGCCCATTGTTCCTGAGAAAAAGCCGGTAAATTCCATTTTTTGGAACAGCACCAAATTGGTGTAGTTACAGAAAAGTATCAGTACTACGTTAACTAAAACAGTTGCAACGATTCCCAATATGGCACGCGTTCTTGTTTCTTCGACCCAGGAATAGTGACGCGATAGATAATCATTGATCATGCCGTTGCCTGCGGAAATCGTGAGCGCATATAAAACCGCAATAAAGAGGTTTATAAAATACACGGAAACCGTTTTATCGCCTGTAAAAAAGATAAAAGTAAAGGTCCCGATAAAAAATGAAATCCAAAGGACAATGATGAAACTTTTGCGGTTCATGGAGTTAAATTCTGTTTCAAAGGTATCTTTTATTAAAGGTAGAAAAAAAAATTATTCGCTGAAGGGCAGGTTTTCGGTACTGAACAGAAAAAACCACCGCAAAGGGTGGTTTAATTTTATCGAATTATATGAATATTTCAGTTTATTTCAACTGTGAAGCGATGTTCACCGCTTCCTGAAGGTAGAGGTCGCGCTGGAGATTTTTCTTCCAGTTCTGAGATTTTTTAGCAAACACTTCATCTTTCTTTTCGCGAAGGATTTCATCAGGATTTAGGGTAAATACCAATCCGTTATTGAATTTATCCAGGATTTTGAATTTCTCGATCTGGGCTTTTCTGGTTTTCATCACTTCATTAAATTTTGTAAGATTAAGTGAAATGCTTTCTTCCTTATCCAGATTTTCTTTCCATTGTGCTGATTCCTGAACCAACTGGTAGGTTTTGTTATTCATAAGGCGTTCCTCCATATCTTTCTGAAGCGCCTGCGCGGTGAAATAGTTCATTGGCTGGTAAGGAACCGCCGGAATTTTGTCCCACGCGAGTGCGTAATCGTCATATCTTTCACCAATTTCGGCATAGGTAAAGAAATCTTTCATTTTGAAGTCGGATTCAATACCCTTTCTCTGGGTAGATTCTCCAGTAACTCTGTAGAATTTCTGAATGGTTAGTTTAAGTGAACCGAAATCATCATTGGTATTCAGGAATCTGTTTAAGTCAACAAAAGTCTGTACAGTACCTTTACCGAAAGACTGTGGAGAGCCTATTACCACGCCTCTACCGTAATCCTGAACCGCACCGGCAAGAATCTCAGATGCCGAAGCAGAAAGCTCGTTCTGCATGATGACCAAAGGCCCAGTCCAAAGCGGTGCACTTGTTTTATTTTTAAGCGTCTGGATTTTACCGTTTCCGTCTTTTACCTGAACGTAAGGTCCGGTATTCATGAACAGTCCCAGGATATCACCCACTTCTGTTAAACTACCGCCGCCGTTATTTCTAAGGTCAAGAATGATTCCCTGAACGTTTTGGGCTTTAAGTTTAACCAACTCATTTTTAATATCATCGGAAGCATTTCTTCCCTTTTCGTCTTCAAAATCTGCATTAAAACTCGGCAAATTGATGAAGCCATATTTTTTACCGTCTTTTGAACTTACAATGATGCTTCGGGCAAAAGTATCTTCAATGGCCACTTCCTCGCGGATCATGGTCACTTCTTTGATGGTTTTATCTTTTTTCTCAACCGTTAAAGTTACTTTCGTTCCCTTTTCGCCGCGGATCAGGCGCACCGCTTCGTCAGAAAGCATCCCTACTACATTTACAGGATCTTCATTCGGCTTAGAGCGGACTTTTAAGATTTTATCACCTTCTGAAAGCTGTTTCGATTTCCAGGCCGGAGCTCCAATGGTGAGTGCCCCAAGATACAGATAACCTCTTTTTTCCTGAATGATGGCGCCAATTCCGATTACTTTTCCGGTAAACTGGGTATCGAAATCTTCCTTATTCTTAGGTGAATAATAATTGGTGTGCGGATCGAATACTTCGGTGTACGCATTCATGTACACGGTAAACCAATCCATTTTATTTCTTTTCTTGAACCTTCTGAAAGTGTCGGTAATAAGATCTTTTACTTCTTCCGTTGCTTTAAGTCTTTTCTGTTCCGGCGTAAGGATTTCGAGCTTGATGGTATCCTTCAGATTAAACTTCTGTACCGAATCTTTTTTCTCTTTCTGAATTTCTTCCTTTGCTGTAAGAGACTCCATTTCCTGGAGGATATTGTACTTTATATACTTTTTCCACTCGGCGGAAAGTTCCTTCGCATTGGTTGCGTTTTTCTTGAGCTTTGGCTCCAGAATCAGGGTTTCATCTTCGTCCAAATTAATTGGTTTACTCAAGATATCCTGGGTAATCTTGTCGATTTCGTCCACCCTTTGGTACAGTCGGTCGATAGTGAGTTTATAGAAGGTAAGGTCGCCCTGGTTCAGGTAATCATCGAGTTTTGTTCTGTGCTTTGCAAACTCGTCCATATCCGACTGCAGGAAATATCTTTTCGAGGCATCCACCATCTCGAAATAATGTTTGTACACCTCTTGCGAATAGGCATCATTAATAGGTTTAGGAGAATAATGAAGATAGCTGAGCGTATTTTTTACACTCACCATTATGGTCGACATTTTATCGTCATCATTTTTAGGGGAATTAAAGCAGAACACCAAGCTTGTAAGCGGAATGAAGAGCAATAATGTATTGAATTTAAATTTATTGAACATATAATTAATTACTAATAGCTGATTTGTTAAGGTTTATGATATTTTGTTACAGCATCGTACAAAGTATCAAAATTAATACCTTATTTATATTTAAACACTATATTTTTAAGTATTTTTGTGGAAAACCCTTGTTTATATGCAGAGACCTTTGATATTAGTGACCAATGACGACGGAATTACCGCACCCGGCGTACGGAATTTAGTAAATTTTATGAATGAAATCGGTGAAGTGGTGGTGGTAGCACCCAACTCACCCCAAAGCGGAAAAGGTCACGCTATCACCATCAACTCTACCCTTACGTTTGAAGAAATAAACCTGGAAGGTCCGCAGAAAGATTACTCCTTAAGCGGAACGCCGGTAGACTGCGTAAAATTTGCCCTCGATAAAATCCTTACCCGCAAACCGGATCTTGTGGTTTCGGGAATTAACCACGGCGCAAATTCTTCCATTAATGTGATTTATTCAGGAACGATGTCGGCGGCAGTGGAGGCCGGTGTAGAAGGCCTTCAGGCGATTGGTTTTTCGCTTCTTGATTTTTCGTGGGATGCCGATTTCACTCAGGCAAAAGAACATATTCAGGAAATTGTGAAGAAAGTTCTGGAAAATCCGATGCCTAAAGGAGTTGTACTTAATGTGAATATTCCGAAACTGGCGAAAGACCAAATAAAAGGAATCAGAGTCTGTAAACAGGCCGACGCCAAGTGGGAAGAAAGTTTCGACCAGCGTGTGAATCCGCACGGGAAAACCTATTTCTGGCTATCCGGATACTTCAATAATATGGATGAGAGTCCTGATGCTGATGAAGTGGCCCTGTCGGAAGGTTATATTTCGGTAGTTCCGGTAAAATTTGATTTAACTGCTTATGAATATATGCAGGATCTTAAAGGAATCCTGGAATAGCATCTTATTTGTTTCTTCAGGATCAAAATCTTTAAAAATTACAGAATGCGCATAGAATACGAAATAAAACTGGGTTTTAAGGATGTAATGATCCGCCCGAAGAGATCAACCTTAAAATCGAGATCTCAGGTAAGTTTAGAACGGAATTTCACGTTTGTCAATTCGAAGAAAAAATGGAGCGGCGTCCCGATTATCGCCGCCAATATGGATACGGTCGGAACTTTCGAAATGGCTGAGGCGCTGGCAAAAGAAAAAATTATTACCGCCATCCACAAACATTATACCCCGGAAGAATGGACTGCTTTTCTGAAGAATCAACCCAATTCGATTTATGAATATATCGCATTAAGCACCGGAACCGGGAAAACTGATGAGGAAAAAATCAAACAGATTATGGAGGAGCATCCTCAGATAGAATTTCTGTGCATTGATGTTGCCAACGGTTATTCAGAGCATTTTGTTGACTTTGTAAAAAGAGCACGGGCACAATTTCCCACGAAAACGATTATCGCAGGAAACGTGGTGACCGGAGAAATGGTGGAAGAGCTTATTCTGGCGGGAGCGGATATTATTAAAGTAGGGATTGGTCCCGGATCGGTGTGCACAACGAGAATTAAAACCGGCGTGGGTTATCCGCAGCTGTCAGCGATTATTGAATGTGCTGATGCAGCGCACGGGCTTCGCGGACATATTATTTCCGATGGTGGGTGCAAAATTCCGGGAGATGTGGCTAAAGCATTTGGCGGTGGCGCAGACTTTGTGATGCTGGGCGGGATGTTCGCGGGGCATGATGAAAGTGGCGGCGATATTGTAGAAGAAGACGGCAAAAAATTCAGGCTTTTTTATGGCATGAGTTCGCAAACCGCGATGGATAAACACGCAGGCGGTGTGGCAGAATACCGGGCTTCCGAAGGAAAAACGGTGAAAGTGCCCTACAAAGGTCCTGTTGCCGAAACCGTGAAAGACATATTAGGCGGCGTTCGTTCCACCTGCACTTATGTAGGAGCGTCCGAGTTGCGCGAACTGTCGAAAAGAACCACTTTTATCCGTGTTGCGGAGCAGCACAACGAAGTTTTTGGAAATTCATAAATATTTCAAATGAAAAAATACGGATTAATTCTTCTCCTGTTCTACGGCATAATGAGTTTTTCACAAGAGAAAACCCAGACCGACCGAATGATTGAAGAAATTCAACAAATCAAGCAAAACCAAACCGAAATGAAACTCGTCTGGTGGATTCCAACGGAATACTGGGAAGTCGCTTTGCGAGAAAACGGCAGCGTTACGGCAGAACAACTAAATTATTTGAAGGAACTTTTGAATGACTATACCATCATTGCAGCGGGAAATTATAAATTAGATTCCGACAGCGGAGGACTTAATTTCACTGTGATTGATTCGAGTAAAAAGGTGGTTTTTTACGGACTTCAAGGTCAAAAAGTAACGCCTTTGAAGGAATCGGAAATCGATAATAAAGTGCTCATTATCGTGAACCAAACCTTAAAACCACTCTTTGCTCAGATGCTCGGAAAAATGGGATCCGGCGTTAATTTTTTCATTTATAACAATGTGGAAAATGGAAAAAGGATTATCGATCCTAATCAAACTGGAAATTTTAAAGTTGATCTTAACGGAGAAATCTTTCAGTGGAAGCTTCCTTTGGTTTCTTTAATGGATGAAAAAACCTGTCCTGTAGATCAACAAAAGATGAGTGGAAACTGGAATTTCTGCCCTTTCCATGGAAATAAATTGTAATATTTTCCCTTTTAAAGTTTAAAAAAATAATCGTGAAACTCCTAAGAACCCACTCCGAAAACCAGGATTTTATACAGCTTGTTAAAATGCTGGATGAGTATCTTGCTTTTATGGATGGCGACGATCACGCTTTCTATGATCAATTCAATAAAATTGACTTGTTGAATCACTGCGTTGTGCTATACCAAGAAGAAAACGCGGTAGGTTGTGGCGCGCTTAAAGGTTACGACGGAGAAACTGCGGAAATCAAGCGGATGTTCGTTATACCGGAATTTCGTGGTAAAGGTTATGCTACAGCAATTCTCACTGAACTTGAGGAGTGGGCAAAGGAGCTTCAGTTTAAAAAGATTATTCTGGAGACCGGAACCGGCCAAAAAGAAGCAATAAAGCTTTACAGGAAGACTTATCTGCAAATTGAAAATTACGGTCAGTATAAAGGGGTGGAAACTTCAGTGTGCTTTGGTAAGGAGTTGGAGTAAAAAGCAAAAGCAATCATCGCTAACTACCTGATTTTAGTGCTTTTGTTTTGAGACAAAATAACCGAAAGTTCAAGACTGGATCTTTGTCCCTCATCCTTGTTTATTTTTTTAATGGAATCGGCGAACCTCCTTTGTCGGTTTTCTAAAAAACCTAAATTTCTTCTAAGAAAATCTCCAAACTCGCGCGGAAAGAAAAAGTTATTGTTTAAGTTATATGATTGCCGCGCGTCAAACAGTGGAAATTTTTAGTTATAATAGAAGATAACAGATTGAAGAAATTAAGATTTACCTCCTTATTAATTTTATATATTAGGAGTCGGCAAACTTCTTCGAAGTTTTTCTTGACGCAAAAATCTCCTAGGTCATTACAAAAAAGGAACCGGGTCACCTTAACGTAAAAATCCCTTCAGCAGAACTGAAGGGATTTTGTTTATCTTCAAAAGAATACCTAAATTTTATATTAGCCCCGATTGCAACGGAAATCCTTTTTTGAAAAAAAAGATTGCAGTGGAAAGCGGGTGTTTCTGTGGGAGAACAACCGACCTTTGTTGCTCCTAAGTCAGCATTCCACCGTCCACATTCAGCACCTGGCCGGTGATGTATGCCGACATATCAGAACCCAGGAACACACAGGCGTTGGCCACATCTTCGGGCTGTCCGCCGCGTTTCAAAGGAATTCCTTCTCTCCAGCCCTGCACTGTTTTTTCGTCCAAAGCGGCTGTCATTTCAGTTTCAATGAAACCAGGAGCGATGGCGTTACAACGGATGTTTCTGGAACCCAATTCCAGCGCAATTGATTTCGAGAAGCCAATTACCCCAGCTTTGGATGCCGCGTAATTTGCCTGCCCGGCATTTCCTTTAACCCCAACCACGGAAGTCATGTTGATGATAGAGCCAGATTTTGCTTTCATCATCGGTTTAATTACCGCTTTCGTAAGGTTGAATACGGAATCCAGATTCACCTTGATGATGGTATCCCAATCGTCTTTGGACATTCTGAGCATCAGGTTATCGCGCGTAATACCGGCATTGTTGATTAAAATATCGATCCGGCCGAATTCTGCCAGTACATCTTCTACGAGTTTCTGCGCAGCATCGTAATCCGACGCGTCCGACTGGTAACCTTTTGCTGTTGTAATTTTTGAAAGTTCTTCTTCCAGAACTTTGGCCTTATCAACAGACCCCGCATAAGTAAAGGCCACTTTAGCGCCTTCCTTAGCGAAAACCTCGGCGATTCCTTTTCCGATACCGCGTGTTGCTCCGGTAATTAAAGCAACTTTACCTTCTAATAATCCCATGTTATGTATTTAAATTTTTGTATTTATTCTTTGATAAAGATTTCTCCTGATCCTGTTCTTCGCTTACTGCATTATTGATAATGAGGACTATTTCTCCTTTTAAATTTTTACTTTTGGAAAACTCAATTAAGTCATTGATATTCCCGCGTTTGGTTTCTTCGAATTTCTTTGAAATCTCGCGGCTTAAACTTACTTTAGTCTCTTCACCAAAGAACTCTTTGATCTGCTCTAAAGTCGTATTTATTTTGTGCGGGCTTTCGTATAAAACGATGGTTTTCTTTTCTTCCGCGAGTTGTTTAAGTTTTGTCTGTCTGCCTTTTTTCTGGGGTAAGAATCCTGCAAATATAAACTCATTATTCGGTAAACCGGAAACCACCAAAGCCGGCACAAAAGCTGTTGCTCCCGGAAGACAAATCATTTCAATATCCTCATCAGAACCTGCTTTTGCCAACAGATAACCGGGATCTGAAATTCCTGGCGTTCCCGCATCGGTAATGATGGCGATATTCTGGCCGCTTTTCAGGTCTTCCATTACCTTTTGCGTCATCTGATGCTCGTTGTGCAAATGATAGGATTTCAACGGTTTAGCTATTTCGAAATGCTTAAGTAAAACGCCGGAAGTTCGCGTGTCTTCGCACAGAATATAATCAACGTCCTTCAGAACTTTGACCGCTCTGAAAGTCATATCATCCAAATTCCCAACGGGTGTTGGAACAAAATACAGCGTTCCTGACATATTATTTATGTTTCAGTCTTTGAGGGTTTATAAAGCCTCAAGTTTTCTTAATTTTTTGTGGACGATATCTTTTCTGCCGGTTTGTAAGCTTGGGCTAAAGCCAGCAAATCATCTGTCCGTTCAAGACGGGCTTGCCCGTCCCTATTTGATCTTTAAGATTTTAAATCTTATTTCGACTCTATAAATTTTGGCTAATGCCTAATTTAAATCTGTTATATTTTAGACGGCCTAAAGCCCGTCCATATTGATGTGAGTACAGGAAACTAAATTCCGTTATATAGGTTTTTACAGAAATCTTCCAATCCAGGATCTCTGGCTCCCATTAAGAGGAGTACCGTTCCTTCTTTGAGTTCGGGTCTCAAGGCTTCAAGGAGGTTATTGCGGTCTTCAACAAAATGAGCGTTTTTACCTTTGGCTTTGATGTCCTGAATCAAGTCATCTGCGGAGATATCTTTCACAGCAGTTCCGCCGGCATAGAATATTTCGCTCATCCATATTTCGTCCTGAGGTCTTAGCGCGTTTGAGATTTCGTCTACAAAATCGTGGCGCAGAAATCTTGTAGGGCCATAGCCATGAGGCTGAAACCAGGCAATTACTTTTTCTGCCAAAGGCTGACATGCCCTGATGCTCGCGGCACATTTGGCCGGATTGTGCGCGTAATCATCGATCACCCATACCCCATTTTTCTGTCCAAGAACTTGGTGACGTCGGTAAATGCCTTCATATTTTGACAGGCTTGCCGCGCAGGTTTCCAAAGGCACTCCGATTTGATGGGCCACTGCGATGGCTGCGGCGGCGTTTTCAACACTGTGTCTGCCGAGCGAAGTCATCTGAAATTTTTGATTATGAAGATCAAATGTTAATGAAAGTCCGTTCTGGTCAAAATTCTGAGCCGAATATCCCGCATCTTCGTTTTCAAAACCAAAATCATTCTGAGGATTTGCCGACAGTGTTTTGGCAAGTGTATTCGATTGGTTTACAACGAATAAACCTTTAGTATTTTTTTTAAATATAGTAAATAATTCTATGAGTTCATCAATTTCCTGATGGTCTTTATCGATGTTGAGCAGCAAGCCAATTTCCGGCTCATACTGAACGACAGAACCGTCACTTTCATCGGCTTCAATGATGAGCCAGTCTCCTTTGCCCACCGCGGCGTTTCCTATTTTACCATCTTTAATGATGGAGGTTAAGCCCGCTCCGGAAATAATACTCGGCTCCAAATCTGCATCAAGTAAAATTTGATATAACATCGCTGATGTGGTTGATTTACCGGAAGTTCCGGCAACAGCAATGGTTTTCTTGCTTTTGGCGATGATGGATAAAAGTTCACTTCTTTTGATGATGGTAATTCCGAGTTCCTTAGCTTTCTGAACTTCAAAAACCGTGTCTTCAATCGCTGTGGATACTACAACCAAATCTGTCTTATCTGAAATACCACTTCCGTCCTGTAAAAAACAGTGGATCCCCGCTGCTTCCAGCTGCTCTTTTGTGCGGTTATATTCAACGGGATGAAAATAGCGGTCGCTTCCGGAAACTTCTTTACCGATTCCTTTAAGATATTGTGCAATAGCGCTCATGCCCACACCGGCGACGCCTATGAAGAATACATTCTGAAAATCCTCCATCTTAGTTATCATTCCTTTCATCTGTATCCGTTACAAGAATTTATTTTCTACGAGGTTCCAAAGTCTCTGTGCATATTCATCCACTTTTCCCCAATCTTTCTGATAATACACTTCGCTTAAATACTGTTTCGCATCTTCAAGATTATCAAAGGAATTCAGTTTATCTACAGTCGTTTTAAGTTCCTCTGCGTCGCCATTAAAAAGAAGTTTTGTAAAAGCTACCTTATCATTCAAATCGAGTCTGAATTCGTTTTTCTTTTTCTCGGCCTCCATAAAATCCGTAGGAATATTTGTTTTCAAAATACTTCCGGATTCTGTTTTAGGTTCAGCCATGTGGGTTTTTTCTTCTTCAAGCCGTTCCAGCGGATCTTCATCGAAAAGATTCTGCACTACTTTTAAGCCTTTTATATGGGCCAGTTTAATTTTTTTCTCGACGGAATGATGTTCAGGTTTTTTTTCCTCATGAAAAATTTCCGGTTTCTGAGGGTGAATTACATCTTCTTTGTTGAATTCTACGATTTTTCTCCGGCGTTCTTCAAGTTCCTGAAATTCTTTTTCTTTCTGTGCAATGCGTTCTTCATAGCTGTATTCAGTTTCAATAGCTGCCAGCAGTTCCTCTTCTACCGCTTCTTCTTCAATTTCCAAAGGTTTTTCAACAGATATTTCTGTAGAAACATCAGGTTCTTCGTTTTCAATTTCATTAAGCTCATTGGTAAACATCACCTCTTCTTCAATAAGATCTTCTTCCAGTGGTGCGTCATCAAAATGGCTGAATTCGGGGCTCATGATTTCGTTTCCGGAAAAAGTTCTGGATTCTTCATGGGCCGGTTTTTCCACGCTATCATCGCTCATGAAACTGTCTTTATTTTTCTCCAAAATCCTGAGAAATGCAATTCTGTCGCTTACTTCTGCAAATAAATCCTGCTTGTTGAGAAGTTCTTCTTTTGAATTGATCCGTGAAAGTGTTTCGAGAATTGTCTTGGATTCAAAAAAAATTTTTTCCTGTATGTCCTGGAGATTTTGCATAATAAAGTCTATTAAATTTCCGTATTTTTGAGCTTTGAATATCACGGCTAAATTAACAAATGTTTTTAGAAAATACAATTAATCACGCAAAACAAAGCGGCTGGATGGAAGTTATCTGTGGCTCGATGTTTTCGGGAAAAACTGAAGAACTCATCAGGCGGCTGCGGCGTGCTGAAATGGCCGGCCAGAACGTTGAAATTTTCAAGCCGAAACTCGATACCCGATACGCCGAAGAAGAAGTTGTTTCGCACAACCAAAATAAGATTAGAAGTACGCCTGTGGAAAGCCCGAGCGAAATACTATTGCTGGGTTCTACCTGCGATGTAGTAGGGATTGATGAAGCGCAGTTTTTCGATGAAAGTGTGGTAGAGGTTGCCAATACTTTGGCCAATAACGGAGTGCGGGTGGTAATCGCGGGCCTCGACATGGATTTTATGGGCAGGCCGTTCGGGCCGATCCCCAATCTGATGGCTACAGCGGAATATGTTACAAAAGTTCACGCCATCTGTAAAAGAACCGGAAATCTTGCCCATTACTCGATGCGAACTTCAGCCAGTGAAGATTTGGTACAACTGGGTGAGACCGAGAGTTACGAAGCGGTAAGCCGGAAGGTTTTTAACGAAGAAATTTTGAAGCGGAAAAACAAATGAATTACACGACCAAACAACTTGCAGACGTCACAAAATCCCAATTGATTGGGGACGGAGGTCTGCAGGTGACCACGATTTCGTTCGACAGTCGAACCCTATATTCCTCGGCAGATACTGCATTTATCGCCATCAATACCCAAAAAAATTCAGGAGAAAAATATATTCAGGCTGCCGTTGAAAAAGGAATTAAAATCATTATTTCTGAACATCAAGTCGCTGGTCTGAAAGATATTACCTGGATTATTGTAGAAAATTCTTTAAGATTCATCCAGCAACTGGCAAAGCATCATCTTTCACTTTTTAATCTGAAGACGGTAGGGATTACGGGAAGCAACGGAAAGACCATCGTAAAAGAATGGTTGTATCAAAGTCTGTTTACGGATTTTAATACGGTGAAAAGCCCGAAAAGTTTCAATTCGCAGCTTGGACTTCCACTTTCACTCCTGAAAATTGACGGAAACCATGAAGTGGGCATTTTTGAAGTGGGCATATCCAAGCCTGGCGAGATGGAAATTCTGGAAGATATCTTCCCGCCTAAAATTGGTGTCCTTACGCATATCGGTTCTGCACATTCCTCAAATTTTGTGGACGAAGAAGAACTGACAGAAGAAAAAATAAAACTTTTCAAACATTCTAAAACTATTATTTTTAATGGTGACAATGATTTGGTATACAATAAAATAAACAAGATCTATTCCTGTAAAAATTTAATATCGTATGGTTTGAAACACCGGAATGATACTACCATTACGAATGATCCGAATGATAAGTCTGAACCATTACAGATCCGTTATTTCAAGGATGAATTTCAACTTCCGGCGCAGCAAAGAGACGAAGCGACACTTACAAATGCGCTCTGTGTTGTGGCGGTTCTGAAGGAATTTGGGTTTAATTTCAAACAGATTGTTGATAAGATCAATACCCTGAAATCTGTAGAAATGCGTCTTGAAAGTGTCAACGGACTTCGGAATAATCTTATCATCAACGATTCCTTTAATCTGGATTTGGATTCTTTAAAAATTGCTTACCAATTTATCAAGGAATATAACAAACCAAAAAAGACGCTTATTCTTACCGATATTGTCGAAGGAAAAAACGCTGCACAGCTCTATGGTGAAGTTGTTAAAATCACAAACCAGCAGGATTTTAGCAAAATAATTCTCATTGGCGATGAAATAATAAATTACCAAAACGACTTTAAAGCTGAAACTTACACTTTCAATAACGTTAATGAACTTATTGATAGTCATATTCTTAATCAGATCGAAAGCGAATTGATTCTCTTAAAAGGTGCAAGGAAATTCGAAATTGAAAAAATTAAAAATCACCTGGAACTTCAGAAGCACGATACTGTTCTTGAAGTAAACCTTAATGCCATTCTGCACAACATCAATGTGCATAAAGCCTTATTAAAGCCTGAAACGAAAATGATGGCAATGGTAAAGGCTTATTCTTACGGGCTTGGCGGTTACGAGATCGCCGAGTTTCTCCAGCATCATCACATTGATTATCTTGGCGTTGCTTATGCAGATGAAGGGGTAGATTTAAGAAAAAACGGCATTACCGCTCCCATTATGGTGATGAATCCTGAGCAGCACAGCTATAACATTATCATTGATTATAATCTGGAACCGGAGATTTACAGTTTCCGGGTACTTGAACTGTTCACCCAACAGCTCGCTCAAAAAGGAATTCAGGAGAAATATCCTATCCACATCAAACTTGAAACCGGTATGCACCGGCTTGGTTTTAAGGAAGATGAACTCAATGAACTTACCGAAAAGTTGAAGCACCTGAATGTAAAAGTTGCCTCCATTTTCAGTCATCTCTCCATTGCTGATGTTCCTGAAGGAAAAGATTACACTTTAGAGCAGATCGAAATTTTCAAAAAAAATTCCGATAATCTCATTTCCGGGTTACATTACCAGCCCATACGACATATTTTAAACACTTCCGGGATTGTACATTATTCTGATTATCAGTTTGATATGGTTCGAATTGGTATCGGGATGGTAGGAATTTCTTCCAGTGAAAAAATAAAAAAACAATTGCAGGGTGCGGTAAGTTTTAAAACCGTAATTTCACAGATCTCAACGGTTAATGCAGGAGAATCAATTGGTTACAACAGGAATTACAGAACAAAAAACAGTACGCAGATCGCAACCATACCGGTGGGTTATGCCGACGGAATCCCAAGGCTTATCGGAAATGAAGTTGGAAAGGTAGGCATCGCGAAGAAGCTTTTTCCTATTGTAGGCAATGTGTGTATGGACATGATGATGATCAATATCGGAGATGCTGCCGCAAAGGAGGGAGATGAGGTGATTATATTCAATTCCAATCCTTCTCTCGAAGAATTTTCAAATTACTGTAAAACAATACCTTATGAAGTTTTAACTTCGATCTCAAGACGTGTAAAGAGAATTTATATCAAAAATTAATGAAGAAAATACTGGTGCTTTTTTCAGCCTTATTTATAAACTTCTACCTTAATGCACAGGTAAAGGAAGGTTTTACTGTACCACAAAATCCAAAGATCGGTTTATCGCTTTCGGGTGGCGGTGCCAAAGGCTTTGCGCATATCGGCGTTTTAAAAGTTCTTGATTCGCTGGGCGTAAAGGTAGATTATATTTCTGGAACAAGCATGGGAGCGATTGTGGGCGGTCTTTACGCTTCAGGATATACAGGGAAAGAGATCGAAAAGATTGTAATGGAAACCGATTTTTACACCATCATTGCAAACGAAAAAACGCGTAAAGAAACCACCTTTTTTGATAAATCCGTTGATAAGTATATTCTTAATATCCCTGTTAAAGACGGTAAATTCAACGTTTTACCAAAAGCAATCTCTACCGGTCAAAAAAACATCTATCTTTTAAAGGAGCTGTTTAAAAACGTTTCTACAATCGATGATTTCTCGAAACTTCCTATTCCCTTTATGTGTATTGCGACCAATTTAGAAAGCGGAAAAATTGAGATTTTCGAGAAAGGTGATCTGGTGAGTTCCATTATGGCAAGTTCTGCGTTTCCTTCTTTGATGGATCCGGTGATGATCAAAGATTCTCTATATATCGATGGAGCAATGACCATCAACTATCCTTCAAAACCACTTAAAGATAAAGGGATCGATGTCGTTATTGGTGTGGATCTGAGCCAGGGCTTAGCAAACAGAGCAAATCTGCAGAGTGCCATTGATATTCTGAATCAGGTGATTGATTTTGGAATTCAGAAAGAAACCAAAAACCAGTATCACTATACTGATATCAATATTCATCCGGATTTAACGGGAATGAGCGCTACAAGTTACGATGCTAAGGGTGCCATATTAGATTCAGGTTATGTAGAGGCTAAAAAATATGCAGAAACGCTTTCGCTGTTGCCAAAAAGAAAAACTGATCTTCTGAGGGTACCTTTGAATTCGATATATTCCAATGTCTATAAAATCGACAGCTTGATTCTCGAAAACAATCATATTTTCGGTAAAAACTATGTACAGGGGAAAATGAATCTCCGTGTACCTTCACTACAGACCTATGGGAGCATCAATAAAATGATTGACAGGCTGTATGCAACCAATAATTACAGGCTGATTAATTACGATATCACGCAACAGGAAGACCGGAATTATTTAAAACTAAATGTTACTGAAGAGGACACGCGTTTTTTCCTAAAATTCGGGCTTCATTACGATGAAGTATTCAAAACCGGGCTTCTTCTTAATGCCACGGCAAAAAGACTCCTTTTCCGAAATTCTACGGTATCTCTGGATGTAGTGGTGGGCGATAAACCGCGATACTATCTCAACTATTTTATCGATAACGGATATATTCCGGGTTTTGGTGTTTATGCTTCCGGAATGACGCTGGATTTAATCGATATCGATGCTAATGTGTACGAAAAATGGAACTGGTTCCGAAACGAAGCTTTTATCCAGTCCGTATGGCGGGATAAATACGCCATTGGTGGCGGTATAAGCCACGATTATTACGAATCTAAGCTTATATCGGAGTCTAACTACTCAAATGCCCATAACTTCATCAATCCTTATGTATTTATTAAAACCGATACCCAGGATAATACGAGTTTTCCTACAAAAGGTTTATTCCTTTATGCCGAAGGAAAGATACTGGATCTTCTTAATGATGAGCAGGAAGGAAGAACGGTTCAGCTAAAAATCGTGTCCCAGATCAATTTTCCTTTGAATTCGTGGTTTACTTACCGGCTTGGATTATTCGGCGGAGTTACGGTTGGGGAAGAGCTTTCTCCTTACTACCACTATCGGATCGGTGGAATATTCGAGCAGAATATGGGAAACCTATTTAAATTTCAAGGCTATGAATTCGGGCAGCTATATTCCAAAAACATGCTTATCGCAGCAAATACCTTCCAATTTAACTTTTATAAAAATTACTTTTTCGATGCCAACTTAAGCATAGGAAATCTCTTTAATGATATTAAAGTTGATGATATTTTTCATATTACCGAGTCATCGGCAGGTATTACTGCAGGTTATAAATCACCTTTTGGGCAGATAAAGTTCAATTACAGCAAATCTTTGAACCGTAATAATAATATTTTTAGTGTAATTCTTGGACACTGGTTTTAATATGATACAATTTTTCTTTGAAGATATCGATAAAATCGAAATCGAAGGCAACCTTAGCAACAGTTTGGAAAATATTATCCTTTCTGAAGGCAAAAAGCCAGGTGAAATCAATTATATTTTCTGTGATGATGAGTATTTACTCCAGGTTAACAGAGAATATCTAAAACATGACTATTACACTGATATCATCACGTTCGACTATGTAAAGGGCAAAACCATTTCAGGAGATATTTTTGTATCTTTGCCGCGCATTTTTGATAACGCTCAAACTTTGTCTAAAGATTTTGAATCTGAATTTTTCAGGGTTTTAGCACACGGACTTCTTCACCTTTGTGGATATAAGGACAAGACAGAAGAAGAAATCGCAGAAATGCGCAGTAAAGAAGATTATTATCTAAACAATAGATAAATCATTCGGTACCCCACCCCGTTTACTCAATCAAATTTAACATGAATTGCAGTATCCGATTAACGGGTATTAAAATTTATTAAATGTTTCACGTGAAACATTCAATTATTAATTATCATTTTAATATACATGATCAACGAGATATACGACGTAATCGTAGTCGGCGCCGGCCACGCAGGTTGTGAAGCAGCGGCTGCTGCAGCCAATATGGGATCTAAAACCCTTTTGGTTACAATGAATATGCAGACCATAGGTCAAATGTCCTGTAATCCTGCCATGGGCGGCATCGCCAAAGGACAAATTGTACGCGAAATTGACGCTATGGGCGGATATTCCGGTATTATTGCGGACAAATCAGCAATTCAGTTCAAGATGCTGAATCTCTCCAAAGGGCCTGCCATGTGGTCTCCACGAACCCAAAATGACCGAATGTTGTTTGCGGAAGAATGGCGTATTGCCCTCGAAAACACACCAAATCTTGATTTCTTTCAGGATATGGTGAAAAGCCTCATCATCGAAAACCATAAAGTTACGGGGGTTGTAACTTCATTAGGAATACACATTAAAGCTAAATCTGTAGTATTAACCAACGGAACATTCCTAAACGGTTTAATTCATGTTGGTGACAAACAACTTGGAGGAGGAAGAATGGGCGAACCCAGAGCTTTCGGGATTACAGAACAGCTCGTATCATTAGGTTTTGAAGCAGGAAGAATGAAAACAGGTACCCCGCCGCGTGTTGATGGCAGGAGCCTTGATTACTCTAAAATGGAAGAACAAAAAGGAGATGAAAATCCGCAGAAATTCTCCTATTCCCATACGCCAAAACTTACAAAACAGCTAAGCTGTCACATTGTTTATACCAACGAAACGGTTCATGAAATATTGCGAGAAGGATTCGACAGAAGCCCTATGTTTAACGGAACAATACAGAGTATTGGGCCAAGATACTGCCCAAGTATTGAAGACAAAATCAACCGTTTTGCAGAGCGGGAACGACACCAGCTTTTTGTAGAACCTGAAGGCTGGCGCACGGTAGAGATTTACGTTAACGGCTTCAGCTCCTCTTTACCTGAAGATATTCAGATTAAAGCGATGCAGCACATCCCAGGATTCCAAAATGTAAAAGTTTTCCGCCCCGGATACGCTATTGAATACGACTATTTCCCTCCTACTCAACTTCATCACACCCTTGAAACAAAACTTATAGAAAACCTTTATTTTGCCGGTCAAATCAACGGTACAACCGGTTATGAAGAAGCTGCCGGACAGGGACTAATTGCAGGAATTAATGCACACAACAAAGTTCACGAAAAAGAAGAATTTATTCTCAACCGTGATGAAGCTTACATCGGCGTTCTTATCGACGATTTAATTACTAAAGGAACCGAAGAACCGTACCGTATGTTCACTTCCAGGGCCGAATACAGGCTGCTTTTAAGACAGGATAATGCCGACATCAGATTAACTGAAAAGTCACATAAAATAGGTCTTGCTGATGAAAAACGTCTTAGAAACGTAGAAAATAAAATCGCCGCCAGTAATGAACTGGAAGAATATCTGAAATCTACGTCTCTGAAACCCGGGATTATCAATCCTATCCTCGCATCCATTGAATCCTCTCCTGTCGATCAGGCATACCGCGCGTCGCAAATCCTTACAAGACCGAATATGACGCTTGAAAAACTGAGTGAAATTGATTTTATTGGTGAGAAAACTAAGGAATTTACAGAAGAAGCTAAAGAGCAGGCTGAAATCAATATCAAATACAAAGGTTACATTGAGAAAGAAAAAGAAAATGTAGCCAAGATAAACCGTTTGGAAACCATCAGAATTCCGGATGATTTTGACTACACTAAAATAGGTTCACTTTCTTCTGAAGCCAAACAAAAACTGAATAAAATTCAGCCCAAAACCATTGCGCAGGCAGCAAGAATCAGCGGCGTATCACCTTCAGATATCAACGTACTTCTTATCTATTTGGGCAGATAAATCACCTTATGATTATCTTGATGTTTCACGTGAAACATCAAGATAATCTAAATACAGTCTAATCATTTTATGATAATTAAAGATCACTTTTTGACCAAAGAAGATTTTGAAATCAAAGAAACTTCTATTACGGGAATTTATAAAACCCATCCCGTTCCGGAGAACTTAGGCCGGTATTATGAAAGCACCGATTATATTTCGCATTATCAGGATGAAAAAGGTTTAAAACATAAGCTTTATAAATTTTTACAGGGCTTTAATTTGAATTTCAAAAGAAATATACTTGCAAAGGAACTTCATAAAAATGCTACTGTGTTGGATTATGGTTTCGGTGCCGGAGAGTTTTTGAAATATATTGAAGATGATTTTACAACCTTCGGATACGAACCTAACCAGTCAGCCGGTGAATACGCAGTGAAAAAGTTATCAAAAACAAAAATTATTAAGGACCTTAGCAGAATTGAAAACCATTCACTTGATGCGATTACCCTGTGGCATGTTCTTGAACATATTGAAAATCAAGAAGATATATTAAATATATTTCACTCAAAACTGAAAAGCAATGGTTTACTGATTATAGCGGTCCCCAATCACACCTCTTATGATGCGAAAAAATACAGGGAATTTTGGGCAGCTTATGATGTTCCCCGACATATTTATCATTTCTCGAAGACCGGAATGCAGAAATTAATGAATAACGAAAAGTGGAAAATTAAATATATTAAGCCCCTCCTGCTCGATGCGTTCTATATTTCGATGTTGAGCGAAAAATATAAAAATTCACCGCTTTTTTGGCTAAAAGGTTTTGTTTTCGGAGCGATTTCTAATTTTAAAGCATTAAAAAACGACGAATTTTCGAGTTTGATATATGTTATCGAAAAAAAATAGTTTTTCGATTTTTAAGGTATTTATGAAGGTCGATTTTTACTGTTTTTATTCAATTTTTAAAAAACTTTTCAAAGTTTAGCAAAAAAAAAAGTTTCCGGTAATTCCGGAAACTTTTTTATTAATAATATCATCAATTAACTGTTGATTGCTTTTACGCCAGGCAATTCCTTTCCTTCCAAACTTTCAAGCATCGCACCTCCTCCAGTAGATACGTAACTTACTTTGTCATCATAACCAAACTGTTTTACAAAAGCAACACTGTCGCCCCCACCAACAAGTGAAAAAGCTCCGAGTTCGGTAGATTCGGCAATACTGTCACCTAAAGCTATAGTTCCAGCAGCAAAATTAGGCATTTCGAAAACTCCGATCGGGCCGTTCCATAAAATTGTTCTGGAATTCATAATTACATCATGGAAAAGAACTCTTGATTTAGATCCCGCATCCATTCCCATCCAACCTTCCGGAATATCATAAATATCTACTTCTCTTCTGTCTGCGTCATTACTAAATTCATCTGCAATTACAGCATCTGTCGGTAAAAATACCCTTACATTCTGCGCTTTGGCTTTTTCCAGAATTTCTAATGCCAGCGTTAATTTATCTTCTTCTAAAAGAGAATTTCCGATATGTCCACCCAACGCACGAATAAAGGTGAAGGACATTCCACCTCCGATAATCAAGTTATCGATAGCCGGTAAAATATTTTCTATAATTGTAATTTTGGTCGAAACTTTGGATCCTCCAAGAATAGCAGTAACTGGTTTTTCTCCATTTCCCAAAACTTTTTCTACCGCTTCAAGCTCTTTGGCCATCAGTAAACCGAAAAATTTAGTTTCAGGGAAATATTCTGCAATTATGGCGGTAGATGCATGCGCACGGTGCGCTGTACCGAATGCATCATTTACATAAGCATCCGCATATTTAGAAAGTTTTTCAGCAAATTCCTTATCTCCTTTTTCTTCCTCGTTGTAGAACCTCAAATTCTCCAGCAACAGAATTTCTCCAGGCTGAAGCTCTGAAGTCATTTCAGTCGCTTCATTCCCAATACAGTCAGCACAGAATTTAACTGTTCTCCTTAAAACCGTTTCTATTTCACCTACGATATTCTTTAAAGAAAATTCTTCAGTTACTTTGCCTTTTGGGCGTCCGAGGTGAGTCATTAAAATCACGGAACCTCCATCATTCAGGATTTTATCAATGGTAGGTTTTACTGCCTGAATCCTGGTATTATCCGTAACTTTCAGATCGGCACTTTGAGGTACATTGAAATCTACACGCACCAATGCTTTTTTATCTTTAAAATTGAAATCGTTCACTGTTTTCATAAAAATCCTTTGTTTTTTAGTTTCACAAATTTAAGATTTATTCACCTGAATAAAAATTTATTTCCCGCTAAAATTCCACAATCCCCGAAGACTCATTTTATCTACATTATATTCTTTTTTTAAAAGAAAGAAATGAATAGTGTTGTTGTAGAAGACGGATTTGTGGAGAAAAACACGCCTTTTAGTTCAACACATTTAGTTGAAGTTCAATTCATAAATGATTAACAATGCAAGTATTTGATTTTTAACGTTTATTAACGTTTATCAACATTTGTTAATAATTTTGCTACTCCGGCTTTCCTGAGAACCTTTGTATGGACAACTGTAGGAATTGATCACTGAAACTTTATTGAACATTCTTCTTCAAATTCCAAAAACATTTTCCAATAGGAAATAAAAACGGATAATAAAACCAAATGTTTTGAAGAGTTATCCACACCAATTCCGTGTTATCCTCACATGTTTTGTGGAATAGTCTTCTAAACCTACTTGCGCATCAGATTTTAGATTAAAATCAAGCTAAAAAGCGTTAAAAACATGATATTTAAAGCTTATAAAATCACTTCTTTCTATATATAATCTTAAATTTGTAGGAAATCTACCTTCTAATATCCTTTAAAAATGAAAAAGATAGCCATCGCCTGTGATCATGCCGGTTTCGATTACAAAGAAATTATAAAAAAACATCTGGAAACTCACTATGAAGTAAAAGATTTCGGTACGTTTTCCAAAGATTCTGTGGATTACCCTGATTTCGTTCATCCCAGTGCTAATGCCGTTGAGAGCGGCGAATGCGATTTCGGAATCCTGATTTGCGGAAGCGGCCAAGGTGTTGCAATTACAGCGAACAAGCATCAGCAGATCCGTTGCGCATTATGCTGGATGCCAGAATTGGCCGAACTTGCACGTAAGCACAACAATGCCAATATGATCGCGCTTCCGGCCAGGTTTATCGCCAGTGAATTAGCAGTTGATATTGTTGATAAATTCCTCGGCACTGATTTTGAAGGAGGTAGACATGAAAACAGGGTAGCAAAAATCTCGTGCTGCTAACCATTACCGCACCCATTAATAACCAATTTACATGGCTAAAAAAAGCAAATTTATATCCCATAAAAACAATCACAAACTCCAGGAAATCGGACGTTTGATATTGAAATTTATGAACCAGAAAGCCTCTAAAATCTATAACTATAAACAGATTGCAGACGGTATTGACTATAAAAATCCTCGACAGCGCGAGCTGGTCATCCAGGCACTTCACAAATTACTTTCTGAGGAACGGATTAAAGAAACTGAAAAAGGAAAATACATCATCAATCTCCGGATCGAAGGAACCTTAACCGGGATTATCGATTTCAACCAGGCCGGAAACGCTTATGTTAAAGTCGAAGAACTTGACGATGATGTTTTCATTCATTCCAAAAACGTAAAAGATGCGCTTCAGGGTGACAAGGTACTCATCGTCACCTATCATTTTAAAGGTAAAAAACTTGAAGGTTCTGTGCTGGAGGTTATCGAAAGAAACCGTGATGAGTTTGTAGGCACGTTCCAGCTCATTAAACATAAGGATTTTGGATTTGTTGTATGTGATAAAAAGACCATCAATACTGATATTTTTGTTCCGAAAGGAAAAATTGCCGGTGCACAGGACGGAGATAAAGTCGTTGTAAAAATGACCGAATGGAAATCCGGCGAGAAGAATCCTGAAGGTGAAATCATTAAAGTGTTAGGCGCACCAGGCGAACATGAAACCGAAATTCATTCCATTTTGGCAGAATACGGTTTGCCTTATACGTTCCCTGAAGAAGTGGAAAAGGAAGCGCAAGAAATCGACCGGCGTATTCTCGACAGTGAAGTCGCAAAACGCCGCGATATGCGCGGAATATGCACTTTTACCATCGATCCGAAAGATGCGAAAGATTTTGATGACGCATTATCGATACAGAAATTAGAAAACGGAAACTGGGAAATCGGCGTTCATATTGCCGATGTTTCACATTACGTGGTTCCAGGAACGATGCTTGACGATGAAGCTTACGACCGGGCAACATCCGTTTATTTGGTAGACAGAGTGGTGCCGATGCTTCCTGAAGTTCTCAGTAATGACGTGTGTTCTTTAAGACCAAACGAAGATAAATATACTTTTTCTGCCGTTTTTGAACTTGATAAAAATGCAGATGTTGTGAAGGAGTGGTTCGGCAGAACCGTAATTCATTCCGATAGAAGATTCAGTTATGAAGAAGCTCAGGAAAGAATTGAAACAAAAGAAGGCGATTTAGCTGAAGAAATTCTGGTGTTAGATAGACTTGCTAAAATTCTACGAAAAAACAGAATTAATAATGGCGCGATTACCTTCGACCGAAGCGAAGTACGCTTTAACCTGGATGAAAACAGCGAACCGATCGGTGTTTATTTCAAAATAAGTAAAGATTCCAATCATCTGATTGAAGAATTTATGCTTCTGGCCAACCGAAAAGTTTCGGAATTTGTTTCGCTGAACCGAAAAGGAGATCCTACAGGAAACACCTTTATATACAGAATTCACGACGATCCCGATCCCACAAAACTCGAAGCACTAAGAGAATTTGTTTCCACTTTCGGCTATAAAATGGATTTGGCAAACACGAAAAAAGTTGCGGAATCGCTCAACCGTTTGTTAACAGATGTAAAAGGCAAGGGCGAAGAAAATATGATTGAAACTTTAGCGATGCGATCCATGAGTAAAGCGATTTATTCTACCAATCCTATTGGCCATTATGGTCTGGGATTCGAGTATTATTCCCACTTTACCTCCCCGATCCGCCGTTATCCGGATTTAATTGCGCACCGTTTGCTTCAGCATTATCTGGATGGCGGAAAATCGCCGAACAAGCAGGATTTTGAGGAAAAAAGCAAACACTGCAGTGCGATGGAACGTTTGGCCGCCGATGCGGAAAGAGATTCTATTAAATTCATGCAGGTAAAATTCATGGAGAAACATTTGGGCGAAGTCTTCACCGGTGTAATTTCCGGGGTTGCCGATTTCGGATTCTGGGTACAGATTCCGCAAAACGGAGCTGAAGGTTTAATCAAACTACGTGATCTTATGGACGATTCTTATCAGTACGATGCCAAAATTCATGCGGTAATCGGTACGAGAACCGGAAACCAATACCAGTTAGGCCAGGAAGTAAAAATAAAAGTAATGAAAGCCAATCTCATCCAGAAGCAGCTGGATTTCAAGATTGTTGAATAATGACGGAGCATTACAAGGCTTTTCTCACCGATTTAGTTAAAGTGTTTGGATTTATTCTGAACGCTTTTCTCTTTTTTAGCATTATACGTTTATTTCGGTAAAAAAATCTCTTTATCAGCTTTATATTGTTGATGAGCATTGAGTTTATTCTGTTCCGGATTTTCCGGATTCAGATCAACAGATATGTCTTTTTTTTAATTTTTATTACCTTTACTTTTTAATTGTATCTTCCTGTTTAATTACGTCTTTTCTAAACGTCCTACGCAGGAGACCTGCCGTTATGCTTACGGAATAACTGATATTCAGGGAAGTGAAGGAAGATATTCTTCGCAAAAAGGCAGGTCAACAACAATTTATTTGGAAGGCGGAGTTTATAAAGAATATACCTTGCCGAGAATGTTTTTTAATTATGAAAAAATGAAGGATAAAAGCGTGATTACATACGATATAGAAGACGGTTTCTTCGGTTTTAGGGTGGTAAAGGATTATGAATTTTCTGAAGACAGCACGAATCATATATTTCAATACTGATGTTTGAACTTATACTTTCTGCCATTGGTTTAGGAATTATGCTCAGTCTGGTCTTCATTGGACCTATTTTCTTTCTTTTGATAGAAACCAGTTTTTCCCGCGGTCCGAAACATGCGCTGGCATTGGATTTAGGTGTAATTGTAGCAGATATACTGTGTATTGCGGCAGCTTTTTTCGCCAGTGCCGACCTGGTACAGCTTATTGATAAACATCCAGGATTTTACAGAATTACCTCCTTTATCATTTTAATTTACGCCATTTACATGATTGTTTCCCGAACCCGAATGCATCTTGCCGGTGAGGAAAAAATGATAGGGCAGAATTACTTCAAGACTTTTTTAAACGGATTTTTCTTCAATATCCTTAATATCGGGGTCGTGCTTTTCTGGCTTGTTACCGTAATTTCTGTGCGGAATGCTTATCCGGATCTCAACGAATTTCTGCTGTACATGGCTTTGGTTGTTGCAACATATCTTGGTATCGATTTCTTTAAAATCTATCTGGCGAAACAGTTTCACGATAAACTTACTGAAAAACTCGCCAACCAAATCCGTAAAGGCGTAGGATTTATTCTTGTAGGATTCAGTATTTTTATATTTCTGCAGAGTTTCAAAAAATTTAACCAGTTCGACAGGCAGCTGGAAGAAGCAGAAAAAACCGAGCAAAAACTTACGCAGTAATGAAAGCACCTATTTTCCCGGCATCCTTAAAGAAAGGCGATAAAATTGCGGTGATCTCTCCCGCCGGTTCTGTCGAAGAATCGCAACTTCAAAACGGCTTAAATCTTATTCGGACCAGAGGTTACGAGCCAGTTCTGGGCAAAAATCTTTATACAAAATTTTCAAACGGCTATAATTACGCGGGGACTGAGAAAGAAAGAATTTCCGATATGAACTGGGCACTGAACGATCCTGAAATTTCAGCAGTCTGGGCTTCCAGAGGCGGTTACGGATGCCAGCATTTAGTGGAACATTTAAAACTTTCAGAATTCAGAAAAAATCCCAAATGGTATATCGGCTATTCCGACAATACCGTGATCCAAAGCTATTTACTGAAAAAAGGTTTTGCTTCCATTCACGCACAAACCGTTAAAACGTCGGGTTTTGGAGTGACGCCGGAAGGTTATGATCTCACTTTCGATATTCTGAAGGGAAAAATGCCGGAATATTCCATCAAAAAAAATAAACTTAACACCTCCGGATTTGCCCAAGGCGAACTGGTGGGCGGAAACCTGGCACTTATTTACGCATTGCTGGGAACAAAATATTCGTTTGATTTCAAAGATAAAATCCTTTTTATTGAAGATATCGGCGAGAAATTTTACGCGTTGGACAGGATGCTGATGTCGCTGGAACTTGCTGGCGTTTTCAGCAAAATCAAAGGGATGATCGTTGGCGGAATGACGCTTATGGAAGACGAAAAAGAAAACATCAACTACGAAGAAAGCTTCGATGAATTTTCTTACCGCATCATTGCCGAGCGGATTTCCAAATATGATTTTCCTGTGATATTCGGCTTTCCGAACGGTCATATTTACGATAACCGCCCCATCATCATCGGAGCAGAAATTTCGATGAAAGTCGGTAATAAAGTTGAAGTAAAATTTTAAAATTATGGCAGAACACAACGATTTCGGGAATCTTGCAGAAGATCTTGCTGTGGAATACCTGGAAAAGAAAAATTACAGAATCATTGCCAGAAATTTCCGATATCAGAAAGCTGAAATCGATATTGTTGCTGAATTTGACAACCTGATTGTTGTTACCGAAGTGAAAGCCAGAAGTTACAACACCTTAATCGAGCCTCAGGAAGCTGTGACGAAGAAAAAAATAAAATCGATCGTGATGTGTACCGATTTTTTCATGCAGGACCGGACGATTGATAAGCAAGTTCGGTTCGATATTATCACGGTTCTTCGCGATGAAAAGGGCGTTCTGCAACTCACTCATATCCAGGACGCGTTCCAGAGTTTCGATGCAAATTAAATAATTCTGATAAATACTCATACTGAAATGAAAACAGCACTCATCACCGGAGCAACTTCGGGAATTGGAAAAGCCACCGCCGAATTACTTGCAAAAAAAGGTTTCAGAATGATCCTTTGCGGAAGAAGAACTGAAGTTTTAGAACAAATCAAGACACAACTTTCATCCGTTAACGAGGTTTATACTTTAAACTTCGACCAAAGACACCTACATGAGGTTGAAAACGCCTTCGCTTCCCTACCCGATTCCTGGAAAAATATTGATGTGCTGGTGAACAATGCCGGCAATGCTCACGGTTTAGAACCTCTTTCCGATGGTAATACGGAGGATTGGGATGCCATGATCGACGGAAATGTGAAAGGGCTGCTGTATGTTTCAAAATGTGTGATTCCGGGGATGAAAGAGAGAAATTCCGGTCATATTGTAAATATTTCCAGTGTTGCGGCGAGACAAACTTATGCGAATGGTGTTGTTTACTGTGCTTCCAAAAAAGCTGTTGATGTGATTTCCGACGGAATGCGCCTTGAACTTACAGAATTTGGCATAAAAGTGACCAATATTCAGCCAGGGCTTGTAGAAACCGACTTTTCGAAGGTCCGGTTCAAAGGCGACGAAGAACGTGCCAATGCAGTCTATCAAGGTTATAAAGCTTTACAGCCGGAAGATATTGCCGACGCCATTTCTTACTGTATTAACGCGCCGAAGCATGTGGCAATTTCAGATTTAACCATTTATCCGAGCGTCCAGAGCGAACCGAGAACAGTTTATAAAAAATAATGGATTTAGAAAAATTTTATTTGCAGACAAAGCATTGGAAGCTATTCCTCTACTTTATTTTATTCTTAGTTATTTCGCAGATAATTGCCGTACCTGCTCTACTTAATAGAGGAAATTTACCCGTAGGCATTTTATTTGGTTTGATTGGATCTGTTGGATTGTTGGCATTTTTAGGCTGGTTTTATTTCATAATTAAGGGTTTAAGTAAGAAGATTGAAGAAACAGGTTTAAAAGTTTTCAGAGCTTCGTATCTTTTTTTTGTTATTTTTCCTGCCCTTTATCTGCTCATTGTTTTTATCGTTTTGCCGTACGGATTTACCATTTCTACAGAAGGAAGTTCTGTAGGAACAGTAGCTCAGATGATTATTATTCCGGCACATTTGTTATCCATGTTCAGTATTTTCTTCATGATGTATAAAGCTGCGATGACAGTTAAAATAGCGGAATTCCAAAGAAAAGTAACCTTTGGGGATTTTGCAGGAGAATTTTTTTTAATGTGGTTTTTTCCATTGGGAATTTGGATTGTACAGCCAAAAATTAACAAATTTGCCGAATGAAAATTCTCCATATCGAAACTTCATCCAAAAACTGCTCTGTCGCCATCTCTGATGGTGAAGAACTTCTATGTGTATGTGAAGAAGTCTCTGAAAACTATAAACAGTCTGAAAGTCTGCACACCTTTGTTAAATGGGCTTTACAAGGGGCTGAAATCTCACTGAAAGATCTGGATGCCGTTTGTTTGGGCATGGGTCCGGGTTCTTATACAGGACTCAGGATTGGTTCTTCCGCGGCAAAAGGCTTCTGTTATGGGTTAAAAATTCCGCTCATCGCTGTAAATTCTCTGGAGACGATGATTGAGCCGTTTTTAAGTCAGAACTTCGATTATATTATTCCTTTGCTCGATGCAAGACGAATGGAGGTTTATACGGCTGTTTTCGACGGAATTTCCGCCAACATGATCACCGAAACCGAAGCAAAAATCTTAGACGAAACCTCTTTTCAGGAATTTAAAGATAAAAAGGTCATGTTTGTAGGTGATGGATCCACGAAGGCAAAAGAAATTCTTCAGCTTTCGGATGCAGAATTCAGCGAAACCTTCTACCCTTCCGCAAAATATTTAGTTAAAAAGGCAGTTGGGAAATTCAATAACAAAGAATTTGAAGATGTCGCTTATTTCGAGCCCTTTTACCTGAAGGAATTTCAGGGCGTCAAGAAAAAGAAATCAGAATAAATTCCAAAGGATTTATAATAAAAAAAAGCGAAGAGTAATCTTCGCTTTATATTTTTATTTCCATTTGGGCAGGACTGGCGACTTTTTGAGGCTCGTCGGTCGTACGCCGCGGTCTCAGTGGAGCAGGCTGGTCGTCCCTTTTCCCCGGTACCGGCGGTGAATCTGCGTCTGCTGGCGGTACAGGAGTTGCAGGCGGCTGGTTGTTTATTTTGTTCCCCGATTCATCGGTCGCTTCAATTTCGAGATCGCTTTTCAGATATCGCAGCATCTCTTCTGCTTTTGCACCTTCTAAAGTCCGCGAATAGTTCAGGGCAATCTGTTCCAGCTGCAGAATCATAATCTCTTTTCCGGCGGTTTTTCCTGTGTTAAAGGCATTCAGCAAAGCAAATTTAGGCACAAGCGCATCTTTCGGATATTTTTGTAAAGAGGATTCGATCAGCGCCTTACTTTCTTCATATTTTTCTGTTGAATAAAGTTCGAACGCCTCCGCATAAGCTTTTTCCACTTCTTCTGATGATTTCGAAAATGAATTGTTTCTTGGGTTTTTAACAAATTCCGCGTAAGAAGTGTAAGGAAAATCGGTCAGAATCATCTGTTTCGCTCGCTCTGCAGCCGCAGGATTTTTCTCGTAATTAAAGGCGAAAATATGGTAAAGTGCAAGAAGTTTGGTTTCCTCTTCCGGTTGGGCATCAACCAAATCATAAAGTGTTTTGGTGGCAAGCGGGGTGTCCGAAAAGTATGCCTCGTACATTCTTCCCAAACCTAAACTTGCTGTATCTCTGGCCTTTTTCAGCGCTAAAATGTCTTCGGACGCCGTAGGTATTTTTTCAATATAGAATGCAGGTTCAAGTCGTCTTGGGTCGGGAGCTGATGCAATTCCCATCGCCTCATTTTTTAAATCCTCAATAGAACTGCCCCTTGCAGAAGTACGCCAGTTATCGCTGAGGGCACGGTTTCCCCACAGTTGTTTGAACGTGGATTCTCCTTTGGCAACGGTACTTTGGTTGGCAAAATAAAAACCGCCCTTGTTACCGCCAAAATCCTGAAATCCACCGGTATTTCCGGCAAAAATAGAGTTTGCAGAATAATCGCCTGTATCGAAACCTTTATTCCTTTCTGCCTTTTTTCTTTCCAGTTCTTCCCTGGCTTCTTTGGCTTTAATGCCTTCGATGTATTTGTTGAAATAGGCGATCCTTTCCGATTCCGGCATTTTTGTTAAGGCCAGAATACTGTCGTTTTTCCTGATCAGATAATAATTTGCGGAAACCTGCTTGATGTTGCCCGATTTTTCCGTCAACAGAACTTTCGACGGTTCATAAGTCATTACCGCGAGTGCAGAATCGTAGTACGCACCGGCAGAAAGATAATCACTTTCCTCAAAAAAACCTTTTCCGATTTCGTAATAATTGAGGCCGCGAATCTGGGGATCCGACATTTTTTCTTTCAGTGACTTTGAAAAATATTCTTTGGCTTCTTCCTTTTTTCCGGCTTTATTTGCCATAAGCCCCAGGGCGTAATAAAACTCGTTTTTCCTGGAGCCATAAGTTCCTTTTTTACTGATTTTTTCAAGATATTCCTTCGCACCTTCGTAATCATCGCCTTTCCCGTTGAAGGTTTTTGCGATTTCAATCTGCGATTTTACTTCAAATTCGAAGTCATTGGCATTTTTATACGCGGTAACAAAACTTTCTCTGGCTTCTTCGTTTCTGTCGAGATTTGCCAGGATCTGTCCACGAAGAAATGCAATCCTGCTGCGCATTTTCCGGTTTTTATTCAGCGCGTAGGACTCTTCGAGCTCGTCAACAGCCGCTTCTTTTTTGCCCGCCTGCAGCAGCATTTCAGAATAGTAAATGCTCAGTAATTTTTTATAATCTTTTTTAAGTTTATCGTCTTTCTTTACATCGGTAAAAACTTCTTCAGCTCTGTAGTAATCACCCATTTTAGAATAGGCCAGGCCCTGATAAATTCTTGCCAGCGGAATTCTTTTATCATTGCGCATATTTGCGAAAACATAGTTCAATCCGTCCAGCGCCTCGAGCGGTTTATTGCGGTAAATCCTTGCCTGAGCCAGCAGAAGATTCGCATCGAAAATTTTCCGGTTTTTTTCTTCGCCACCTTTCATCACCGAATATTTTGAAATGGCTTTCAATGCTTTTGCTTCCGATATTTCTAAAATTGAAGCCCCACTTTTAAAACCTGCAGTTGATGAATTCTGGGAATCTCCTCTTCCACCAGGAACTCCAGGTCCACCAGAATTCATGCTGCCCGGCGGTGTGGGATCATCGCCAAACATCCCTGCGGACTGCAGATCGCTGCCCAGGGGCTGTTCCTCGTACGTAAGAAGCTGAATATAGGGTGCATAAAAATTATCAACGTGTGCTTCGTCGCGGTTTTTCAACTCGGTCTGTAACGCATCTTTACTGTTGAAGAGTGTGTTGTAGTAGGAGAAAAATCCCTTCATGAAGGTAGAATCATCGGTTTTCTTTCGTGATGAACACGAATTGAAAACAACGATTGCAGAAAGGAAAAGTATAGTTTTTTTCATTATTTCATAATAACTTCCAAATTAGCATTTTATTATGAAAAATGCCTCTTAATTTTTGTAAAAATAATTAAATTTTATTTTTGCTGACCGCTTATTCAAAATCTTTTAAAATGCCGTATACCAAATGGGTTGGCAATCCCATCACTGTATAGTAGCTGCCGGTAATGCGTTTGATTTTCGCCATTCCGAACCATTCCTGGACACCGTATGCGCCAGCTTTGTCGAAAGGTTTATAATTTTCAATATAGAAATCGATTTCTTCATCCGTCAAATCATCTGTTTCTACGTGGGTAACATCGGTTTGGGAAATGCTTTTCTGTGAATTTCTAATGGTAATTCCGGTATAAACCTCATGGGTTTTTCCTGAGAGTTTTCGAAGCATTTCCTTTGCTTCCAAAGCATTTTTCGGTTTTCCTAACACTTCATTTTCCAGCGCTACAATGGTGTCTGCGGTAATCAGTACTTCCCCATTTTGTAAATTTTTGTAAGCATCAGCTTTTAAATCAGAAAGATATTCGGCTATTTTGTCAACCGGCAAATTATCAGGATACACTTCATCACAATCTACAGAAACGACCTCAAAATCGAAACCTAAAGCTTTTAAAAGTTCTTTTCTTCTCGGGGAATTGGAGGCTAATAATATTTTCATTCTTTAATCTGAATTAAAGGCTTTTGGTATCATCCTGAATCCAGGTGCCCTGAACTTTCATCACCTGCTCGATGACATCGCGCACTGCACCCTTGCCGCCTTCGATGTTTGAGATATATGCGGAAACCGCTTTCACTTCAGGAACTGCATTTTTCGGACAGGTAGCGATACCCGAAGCTTTCATGATTCCGATGTCGGGAAGATCATCGCCCATGGTAAGGATTTCTTCGTTCAGCAGACCATATTTTTTGCGGAAATCTTCATATTTTTCTAATTTGTGGGATACTTTTGCATAATACTCTTCAATACCGAGGTAATGAATTCGGTTTCTTACAGCAGGATCGTCGCCGCCGGTGATTACGCAGATTTTATAATTGTTTTTTATGGCTTTTACCACGGCATAACCGTCGATAACATTCATGACACGGCACATGCTTTTATCGGGCATCAGGTAAATGCTTCCGTCGGTAAAAACTCCGTCAACATCGAATACGAAGGCTTTAATATTTTTAAGTTTCGCTTTATAACTCATACATTTTTTTTATAGAATCGTTCATGGTTTTATAGATTTTCAGGTGTTCTTTACTGGTGATTAAATCCTCATGAAGCTGCAGCACGCGTTCATCGTTTCTCACGGCCGGTCCGGTTTGGGCAGCTTTAGGATCAATTTCATGTATTTTCTGAACGGTTTCGTCAATAAGCGGTAAAAAGTAACTGAAAGGAATCTGCTGACCATCGGAAATCTCCTTTGCTCTGGCAAAAAGATGATTCACAAAATTGCAGGCGAATACGGCTGTAAGGTGAATATATTTTCTCTTTTCATAATCAGAATCCATTACATTTTCTGAAACCTGCGAAGCCAGATTTTTCAGCACTTCCAGATCTTCCTGATTTTCTGCCTCTACAAAAAAAGGAATTTCAGCATAATTAAGTTTCTTGGATTTAGAGAACGTCTGTAATGGATAAAAACTGGCCTTCCGGTAATTGCCTTCCAGAATTTCCTTCGGCAGCGAACCTGAAGTATGGGCGACAAGGCAGTCTTCTTTGATGATCTTTCTCGAAATTTCTGCTGTTACATCATCTTTCACTGCGATTATGTAGAGGTCGGCATCCATCATTTCATCTGTAGAATACGGAATATTGCAGTGTTCTGAAATTTCTTTCAGGTCCTTTCCGTTGCGGCCAAAGATCTGCGAAACACCGATTTTATTTTCACTAAAAGCTTGCGCTAAATGAAAAGCAACATTTCCCGAGCCCAGAATTACAATCCTCATGAAATTAAATATGAACAAATATAAATATTTTGCTTTGGACTGAAAATTGAAATACTTATTTAACTTTTAGTTAAATTTACCATCAAAACACCGAAAGCATCTCAATGAAGATTAAGGAAGAAGAAATTATCCGGCTGATGTCTGGCGAGAAATTCCGTGAAAAAGGAGTCCGCCTGATGATGGATGCTTATCAGAGCAGGTTGTATTGGCATATCAGAAGAATTATTGTAGATCATGATCTGTCACAGGATGTTTTGCAGGAAACTTTTATAAAAGCTTACCAAAACTTTCACCAGTTTAAGCAGGACAGCCAACTTTACACCTGGCTCTACCGGATTGCGACCAACGAATCGCTGCAGCAGCTTAACAAAATGAAAAAGATGCAGAAATCGGATGAAGATGCAGAATATCATCTTCAGAATCTGGTAGCAGATAACGTATCTGCAGAAGCCGACGAGATTCAAGTTTTACTCCAGAAAGCAATCCATTCGCTGCCGGAAAAGCAGAAGCTCGTATTCAATATGAGATATTATGACGATTTACCTTACGAGGAAATCTCAAAAATTCTGGATATGTCGGTAGGTACTTTAAAAACAAATTACCATTACGCGAAACAGAAAGTAGAAGATTATATAAAGTCAAATTATACAGAATAAATTTTTTCTAGAATGAAAAATTTGGATATTGAGAAATTAGAACGTAAAAATATTTACACTGCACCCGATCATTTTTTTGAGGATATTCAGGCCAAAGTGTTGCAGGAAACTGTCCATCAGAAGCCGGCCAGGGTTTTTAAGATGAATTGGGCTTACGGTGCAGCTGCGGCAGTCGCGATGATTTTCGGGATTACATTCTTTGTGAATCAGGGTGGTGAAGAAAACACCGCAGTAACTGAAAATCAGGCATTAGCAGTGAACGCGCCGGCTGTCAATACATCACCACAAACTCAGGTACAAAATGAAGCGACAGTTGCCTATAAAATTTTAGAAAACGATTTAACTTCTGCTGCATCAGTTAATCAAAAAGGAAACAAAGAGCAATTTGCAGTTTCTACCAAAGCAGAAACAAGCGCAGAAGTTCAGAATAAGACAAAAACACTAAATCCTGAAGTGCAGGTAGATCAAATTCTGGCTGGGTTTACTTCGGCAGAACTGGCAGATTTAGGAAAAAATACTGAGCAGGACATTTATCTGGATTTGTATTATTAAAAAGGAAACCACTATGAAAAAGATTTTATTATTACTCATCGCAGTATTCTCTGGCTCACAACTTAGTTTTGCACAGGAACAGAAATACGACTGGAAGAATATGAAGCCTGAACAGCGAAAGGAGGTCATCCAGAAAATGAGTCCGCAGGAAAAAATGTCGCTTTTGAAGCAGTTCCGCGAAAACATGATGGTTTCAGAATTGGATGTGCCGCAAACTGATCAGCAGGAATTTAAAACGCTGTATGCGGAGTATCAGGAAAAACAGAACAGTATTAAAAGTAAGTTTAAGTCCAGCGAAGACTACGAAAATATGAGTGATGACGAAGCTAAAAGACAGCTCAATGAAAGTTTCGATATTGGGCAGCAGCTTTTAGACAACAGAAAAATATACGCGCAAAAATTCATGAAGGTTCTTAAACCACAGCAGGTTTTGCAAATGTACCAGACAGAAGGTAAAATGCGCAGCAAGATATTAGACAAAAAACAAGACGGGCGCTCCAACAGCCCGCAGAGCAGGCGACCATAATAGTTTATTTTTTTAATGTTTGAGCGACCTCTACAAATTATTTTGCAGAGGTCGTTCTTTTTTTGGGCGATCCCCTCGCAGCCGCTGAATCCGTTCCCGGGTCGGGCTATCCGCTGCAACTCCTCACGCCACAGCAATCCCAACGCTGTTGCGGGGTTTCCGCTGCTATCCCTATCGCAAATAGGATTAAGAAATACACACAAAAAATTCCGGGAAAAAACACTAAATTTGCCCACTATCTGAATATTCAATGAAAAACATACGAAACTTTTGCATTATTGCACATATCGACCATGGTAAGTCAACGCTGGCAGACAGGCTTCTGGAGTATACCAATACGGTAACTCAAAGAGAACTGCAGTCCCAAACCCTGGATGATATGGACCTGGAAAAAGAACGCGGGATTACCATAAAATCCCACGCCATCCAGATGGATTACGAACTCAACGGTGAAAAATATGTACTGAATCTTATCGACACGCCGGGGCACGTAGATTTTTCCTACGAAGTTTCCCGCTCTATTGCTGCCTGCGAAGGTGCGCTTCTAATTGTAGATGCCGCGCAAAGTGTTCAGGCACAAACGATAAGCAACCTTTACCTGGCTTTGGAAAACGATTTAACCATCATTCCAATCCTTAATAAAATCGACTTGCCTTCAGCAAATCCTGAAGAAGTTACCGACGAGATTATGAACCTGATCGGCTGCGAATACGAAGACGTTTTGCGCGTTTCTGGAAAAACCGGTGAAGGCGTTCACGATCTTCTGGAGCAGATTGTAAAAAGGATTCCTGCTCCGGTGGGCGATCCAGATGCACCCCTGCAGGCTCTTGTTTTCGACTCTGTTTACAATCCGTTCCGCGGAATTGAAGCTTATTTCAAAGTCGTAAACGGAAGCATTAAAAAAGGCCAGCGAATTAAATTCATGGCGACCGGGAAAATGTACGAAGCTGATGAGGTGGGAACTTTAAAGCTGAAACAGCAACCAAAGAAAGAAATTCTAACCGGCGACGTGGGTTATATTATTTCCGGAATCAAAGATGCCCGCGAAGTAAAAGTGGGAGATACCATCACCACTTTCGAAAACGGAGCTGAGGCACCGATTGAGGGTTTCGAAGAAGTAAAACCTATGGTTTTTGCCGGTATTTACCCAATTGAAGCTGAAGATTTCGAAGAACTGAGATTTTCATTGGAAAAACTTAGACTCAACGATGCATCTTTGGTTTTCGAGCCGGAAAGTTCTGCAGCATTAGGTTTTGGTTTCCGTTGCGGATTCCTCGGCATGCTTCACATGGAAATCGTTCAGGAAAGACTCGACAGAGAGTTTAATATGGACGTGATTACCACGGTTCCCAACGTTTCTTACCACGGATACTCCAAAAAAGATCCGGACAAGATGATCCTCATCAACAACCCGTCGGAAATGACAGATCCGGTTTTGCTGGACCGTGTGGAAGAACCTTACATCAAAGCTTCAATCATTACCAAATCAGATTTCGTGGGTCCGGTAATGACTTTATGTATTGAAAAACGCGGCGAGATTGTTAACCAAAGTTATCTGACTTCAGACCGTGTAGAACTTGTTTTCAACATGCCTTTGGCGGAAGTGGTTTTCGATTTTTACGACCGTTTGAAATCTATTTCCAAAGGTTATGCTTCTTTCGATTACCATCCGATTGGTTTCAGACCTTCCAAACTTGTTAAAATGGATATTCTGATCAACGGTGATATGGTGGATGCGCTTTCTTCCCTAATTCACGACTCAAACGCTTACTATATCGGTAAAAGAATGTGCGAGAAACTTCGCGAACTCATCCCGAGACAGCAGTTTGATATCGCGGTACAGGCGGCTTTAGGAGCGAAAGTAATCGCTAGGGAAACCATCAAAGCTTTAAGAAAAGACGTTACAGCGAAATGTTACGGGGGTGATATCTCCAGAAAGCGTAAACTCCTTGAAAAGCAAAAAGAAGGAAAGAAAAAGATGAAGCAGATCGGCAGGGTAGAGGTTCCACAATCCGCATTTATGGCGGTGCTGAAACTGAATGATTAAAATGAGTTGGGCGCCTTAATCCGCCTTCCACTCCCGCTTTTTTTCTTTTTAAGAAAAAAGAGCTCCGTTCAAGTCGGGGCGCGGGTTTTCGCATATTATCCAATATTTTATAACAACAAAATTCCTGTTTCGACGGGAATTTTTTTAGTATAAGACTATTTATTTGAAGAAGATAAATCAGAGAACAATGAAAGACCAGGTGAATTGGGTTAATTTCCTTTTCTAATTCCGATAATGTAGATTGTGTATTCCTGATTTTTTAAGGAATTTTTTATTTACTTTCGTTAAAAATTTTAATAATGAAGTTCAAATTACTCATCATTCTATTCTCTTCTAATCTGCTTTTCGCTCAAGATTTCAAAACCCCTTACGAAAAGGGCAACGGAAACCAAACCGTTACCTATGAGGAAATGGTACAATACTACGATGAACTTGATAAGAATTTCGAAAGTATAACTGTACAGAATTTCGGGAAAGATGATAACGGCGAACCGATAAAAGTAGTGGTTTTTGATGATTCTAAAAATAAAAATACACCAGTAATCCTTATAAACAACGGAATTCATCCGGGAGAGCCCGATGGAATTGATGCTACGATGATGCTGATGCGCGATTTAGCCACCGGAAAAGTTTCTGCTAAAAACCTTAAAATCGCCGCAATTCAGTCTTATAATATTTCGGGAATGCTGAGAAGAGGGAAATTCAGCCGTGCCAACCAAAACGGACCGGAAGAATACGGCTTCCGCGGAAATGCCAGAAACTATGACCTGAACCGCGATTTCATTAAAAATGATACGGAAAATGCCAAGACCTTTCAGCAGATTTTTCAGCATTTTAAGCCAATCTTTTTCATCGACAATCATGTGAGTAACGGAGCAGATTACCAATATCTTTTCACCTATATTTCTACCAACAAGGAACGTTTAGGCAGTAAACTAGGCAACTACTTCAATGAAAAAATGCAGCCGGAAATTCTGGAAAATATCGAAAAAAAGGGAATTCTCACGACGCCTTACGTGAATATCCACGGTGATTCACCGGATGAAGGTTTCCCGGCATTTATGGATTCTCCGCGTTATGCAACTGGTTATACCACGCTTTTTAACACTTTGGGAACCGTTGCCGAAACCCATATGCTGAAGCCCTATCCGGAAAGGGTTCGCGCCACTTATGAATATATGGTGAGTGCCATTAATTACACAAGAAAAAACACCAGGGAAATTCAGAAACTGATGGCGGAAAACTTAAACAGTCTGAAGCCTGGAACATCATATCCGATCCAGTGGAAACTCAACGAAAATAAGTTTCAACATATTGATTTTAAGGGTTATGAAGCCGGTAAGAAAAACAGTGAGGTGTCCGGAAAGCCAAGACTTTTTTACGACAGACGTAAACCTTTCACCAGAAAAGTTAAATTTTTTAGTGACTATGTTCCAACTAAAGAAATCAGGATTCCGAATTATTATGTGATTCCAAAATCTGAAAATAAAGTGATAGAATACCTGAAAAGAAACAATATCGAAATGAAGGAAATCGCTCAGGATTCTACAATAAGTGTTGAAGTTTACAGGATCACAGATTACAAAACCGTAAAAAACCCGTACGAAGGACATTATCTGCATTACGACACCAAAACCAAATCTGAATTGAGAAACGTGAACTTCAGAAAAGGCGATCTGTTGGTTTCAACGAAACAGCCAGGTGTAAAATACCTGCTCGAAACCCTGGAGCCGGAAGCGACCGATTCTTTCTTTAACTGGAATTTCTTTGATGCCATTTTGGGGCAGAAAGAGTACTTTTCAGATTATGTTTTTGAAGATACAGCGGCCGAACTGCTCAGAAATGATCAGGTTCTAAAAACTGCTTTTGAGTTAGAAAAAATTTCAAATCCTGATTTTGCAAAAGACGGACAAGCCCAGCTGGAATATATTTACAGGCATTCCGAGTATTATGAAGGCAGCGTAAATCTATATCCAATTTATAGGATTCTCTAAACGATTTCGAAATTAAAAACCCTTTCAAATTTGAAGTTGAAAGGGTTTTTTCTTCACAATATCTTTTAAAATTATCTTGGTAATCCTTTTTTCAGGGCGTAATTGGCTCTTTCAACGGCTTTTTTCTCTTTCCAGTCCATGTATCTTTTCTTGAATTTGGCTTTCATGAAATTATCAAAATTACGCTGAACGGTTAAATTCCAAAGCGAATGCGCTTTCACTGCCCATGATTTATCCCAGGCTCTGAGTGAGATCGAAAAACTTCCGTCGAGGTATTTCATCCAATGCCACCAGCCGGTCGGCATAAAAAGGGTGTCACCGTGTTCCAGGAAACACTCAATGCCTTCCACACCATCCAAAGCCGGGAATTTTTCAAAATCAGGGTTTGAAATATCGTAATCTTCAAGGGCATATGTCGCATACGGAATTTTATAAAGCCGGTCTTTCCATTTGTAATCAAAAAGCAGAATATGTTTTCTGCCGTTGAAATGCGTGTGGAAAATATGCGCCATATCAATATCATAATGCAGGAAAGTTACCGAACCTTTTCCGCCGAAGAACATATTGGGATATTTATCCAGAAAACCGCCCATCAGCTCTTTCGGCGAAAGATAATCTTCCAGAAGTTTGGGCGCAGATTTAATGGGATCGAAAAGGAAAATCCTTAAATCAGTCGGTTCACGCCGGATCAGATCAATATAATCGCCAAATTTCATTTTCGCTGCAGAAGCGTTGATTGGAGCTGCAGGATCAGCTTTTGAGGAATCATAGAGCGGAACTTCCACATCGCCAACAGTTTCCTTCATATATTCCATCGTCCATTTCTGGTAGGCCGGCCAGTTTTTGGCCATATTGCGGATAACAACGGGCTTGCGGGGAATTAAATATTTTTTGCGGAATTCTTCCTGTGTAATATCCTCTACAACATCAATAGGCGTTAAATGTAATCCCATATTAAGTAAATATTAATGAGCAAAATTAGCAAAAAAGAATGCGCAAATCTGCAAATTTTAATTGTTTTTATCTAATCCTGAAACACACTCAAAACCCGAAACATACTTTTAGCGTTGCTTCGGATGTAACAATCTGATTGTAAAGTACACTAATCAAAAAAAAATCCATGAAATTTTACGCTTCGCTTTTCCTTACTTTTTTATTTTCTGTTATAGGTTTTGCTCAAACCACTGTTTCCGGAAGAATTACAGATTCTGATGGTCAACCCGTTCCCAGCGCAAGTGTAACCATTGAAGAGCAGGGGAAAGATGCGATTATGGCTTTCTCCATTTCAAATTCGAAAGGGGAATATAAAGTTACTTTTACTTCACCCGAACCGAATGTGGATCTAAAAATCAAGGCTTTCAACCAAAAGCCTGTGCTTAAATCCATTAAAAATACAACCCAAAACCTGAACTTCAGCCTCGAATCGGATGCTACAGAAATTAAGGAAGTAAAACTGAAGACAAAACTCATTACCAAAAAAGGAGATACCATTTCTTATGATCTGAAAGCGTTTGAAAGCAAAGCCGACCGCACATTAGCCGATGTTTTAAAGAAAATTCCGGGTATTGAAGTGAATGGCGACGGATCGGTGCTTTATCAGGGCGAGCCGATCAATAAATTTTATGTGAACGGAAAAGATTTAATGGAAGGCGGTTACGGAACCGTGAATAATTCATTGCCGAAAGATGCCGTTCAGAAAGTAGAAGTGATGGAAAATCACCAACCTGTGAAAATTCTTCAGGATAAAGTTCCTTCTGAAAATGCGGGGTTAAACGTAGTTTTAAAGAAATCTGTCACGATCACCGGCCGGGGAGAAGTGGGCGTAGGAATGGATCCGCTGCTTTGGAATGTAAAACTGACGCCGATGTTTTTCGGGCAGAAAAACCAGTGGGTCGTGAATTATAAAGCCAATAACAACGGAGAAAGTGTAGAAAATGAAGGCAATCTTTTGAGTTTCGGGAACCGTTGGGAAGGACGGCGGGGACAAGCTTCACCGAAATCCTGGCTGCGTGTGGAAACTGCAAATGTGCCCGATGTACCGGAGAAAAGATATTTAATGAACAATGTGCATTTCTTTTCTGCAAATGTTTTAAGCACACCATTCAAAAGTAAAGATTGGGAACTGAAAGCCAGCGCCAGTTATACCAATAACGCCATCGAAAGAACCGACAGCAAAACCGAAATTTATGAGCCCGCTTCGTCAATTGTTCCTTCAGGCGGCACCTATGTTTCAGAATCTGCCAATCATTTTTATACCAATGCCAGTAAAGGTGAGTTGATTTTCACGAAGAATGCCAAAAAAGGATTCTTTAAAAATACCACTACCTGGAACGGTTCGTGGAATGATACGAATGCCACCATCAATAACTTTCTTCCACCTGTAGGCGGAAGCAGTACCCCAATCAATAAATTCGGAAATCAGTTTCTGGATTCACCTTCAGGGATTTTTCAGAATTCCCTCAGCACCATTTTGCCATGGAAAGAAAAGCTTTTCAATGTGATGAGTTATGTGAGTTATCAAAAAGACCGCCAGGCAATGGATATTTTACCGGCAAGTTATGTGAATGCGAACGGGAATTTTCCTGAGGCAAATCAGTTTGAAAAGTTGAGACAAAATGCTTCTTCGGAGACCTTTACCGCTAATCATTCTGCGTCGGTGGGTTTCAGTTATAAAAAATGGACTTTCACGCCGGAAATGGGTCTTAATTTGAATTTCAATAAATTAGAATCACTTTTAACCGGTTCTAATGGGATGAATTATATCGGATTGGGGCAAAGTTTTCAGAATGATACCGAATGGAACGAAATTCAGCCATACACGCAATTGGGTGTTAATTTCAAATCGAATAGTTTTAATTTAAGCCTGAATCTTCCTTTTAATTTTTACGACATCACGTACCGAGACAATCTGCGCAACAACAGCCTTCATACCACCAAATCTGTGCTGGAGCCGAGTTTATTCGCCAGTCTTGATTTTGCTTCGTTCTTCAAGATATGGGCTTTTGCCAGCCAGAACAACGATTTCGGGAATTTCGGTTTTCTTTACGAAGGTAAAATGCTTACCTCCCCTTTAGGGATTACCCAAAGATACAGTTACGAAAGCCCGATGATTATGCCGGAATACAGAAACAGCAACCTCGGGTCAAGACTGGAATACCGTAACCCACTGAATAACCTGTTTTTCAATGTGCGTTATGGTTATTCGGTGAACAAAAGGAATTTAATTGAGAAGTTTTCAGGTGACGGATTCAACTCTTCTTTGACCTTGCTGGCGCTTGAAAATACATCTGAGACCCAAACTGAAAGCGCAGAAATAGGAAAGTATTTTCCGAAGTTTAAAACCAATGCTTCAGTAAGTTTTTCAAATGCTGACTCTAAATCGTTTTCATTTTTCAACCAACTTCAGGAGTCAAAAATCAACCGCCAGAATATGGGCGTTAAATTTAACAACACCTATTTTTCATGGCTGAGCGTAGATTATAGTGCAACGCTGAACTGGGCAACTCAAAAGAATGCAAGCCAGAATACCGAGAACAAAACTTCGGGCTGGAATCACAATCTGGCGGCCTACATTTACCCGCTGGAAAACCATACAATTGGATTCTTCTGGGACGAAATCAATACCAAATCCAGAAACCAGAGTTTTAACAACGCTTTTTACGACCTTTCTTACCAGTACACGTGGGCTAAGAAGAAAATAGATTTCGAAATCAAATGGCTTAATATTGCCAATACCAACGTTTTTGAAAGAATTACTTACGATCCGCAGTTTCTGTTAACCACGGTAAACTCCATCAGAATCCGCCCAAGCCAGGTGATGTTTACGGTGAAATTCAACTTTAAATAGCAGATCATGAAAAAATTATCAGCATTATTTTTATTTGTTGGTTTGATGCTTTCTGCGCAGAACAACCGGGTGATTTATGAATACAGATTCGCACCGGATTCGACAAAAACCGACAGTCTGAAAACAGAATGGATGTATCTCGACATCAACAAAAAAGGATCGAAATTTTACAGCAAAAGCTCTTTTGAAAGCGATTCTATCGTTCAGGAAAGTATAAAGAAACAGCTGGCTTCAGGCACCAGGAATGTATCGGTCTCAAGACAGCGGCAGGGTGGCGAAATTAATTATGAAGTAGAAAAAACCTATCCCAACTACAAAACCTATTTAATTGCCAGCGTAGGAAACGATGCGTATAAAGTTCTGGAAGACCGGAAAATTAACTGGAAAATTGCACCTGAAAAGAAACAGTTGGGTGAGTTTAAAGTTCAGAAAGCAACCACAGAATTTGCCGGCAGAAAATGGACAGCGTGGTTCACAAATGACGTTCCTATTCAGGACGGACCGTATAAATTCTCAGGATTGCCGGGCTTAATTGTTGAAATTTACGACCAGACTGGAACCCATAAAATGGAGCTCAAAGGCCTGAAAAAAATTCCCGAAACTAAAACCGAAGAACTTAATACCCAGGGAAAAGACATTCCCTTCACCAGAAAGAAACCCATTGATGTAAACCGGCAGCAGTATGTGAAACAACTGAAACAGTTCGAAAACGATCCTGTACAGTCTATGCGCGAAATCCTTTCGCGCCCTAACTCCAAAGTGAAAATAAATATGGGAGGTAAAGAAATTTCGGATCCTGCAGAGATTCTGCGCGCGATGGAGCAGAATGCCAAAGAAGAAATGGCAAGAAACAACAATAAAATCGAAAGGATTCCATAAAAAAATACCGCCCGGGATGTGCCGAACGGTATTCCTCATTTATTTAAACATTAAAACTATATATACTGTTCATCGGCGCTTGGTCCGTAACTTCCCGGAACAGGTATCTCATTCAGGCGGTAATACACGCCCAACTGCGCCCGGTGATGCGTAAGCTGGTTAAGTGCATGGCGAATGGCGCTGTATTTTGTATAATCTGCCAACAGCTGGTCGCCCATGTACATTGCCCATTTTCCGTTAAGGCCGTCTTCAGAAAGTTGGTTCAATGCAGCGTAGCTTTTGTTGTAAAATTCTTCGAGTTTTTGATTCAGTTCTTTCCCGGTTGTAAATTTTAACGGTTGGTAATCCCCAGCAGTAAAATCAAGTTTTTCGGTATTCAGAATAATTTCCGGCCAGCCTACAATTTCCACAATATGCGTGGCGAGCGGCATCATTTTCATGCTTTTTTCGTGTGGCGCATAATCGTTTTTACCTTCGGGAAAGTTTTCAATGAATTTTTTGGCGGTTTCATATTCCTGCAGAAATTCAGTTTTAAGATTCGGCAAAGTTTCCATAATAATTTGTTTTGTGAAAATAAAATTAAGCCGAAATCGGTGAATGCCAGTCACAAAAAAATATAATTTATTCTTAAAACTTTGTAACAAATGAAACCTTGCATGCACTAATTATTAAAATCAAAAATATGAAAAAATTAGTAAGCCTTTTTTTATTGACCTTCTTTTTTGCCATGAATGCGCAGGAAACTGCGAACAGATTCTTCTATGAACTGAATTACAAGCCAAAGAAAGATTCTGCAAGAACGGAAAAAGTAATGATGGTTCTGGATATTACAAAAGAAAAGTCAATTTACCGAGATTATACCATGATTGCGCAGGATTCTGTTCTTAAAATCCAGGTAGATGCGATGCAAAAATCAGGTGTTTTCAAAGATCTTTCGAAGATGGTGACGATGCCGAAATTTTCAGAGAAAGTATATAAATTTTATCCCGACATGAAAGTGCAGTACGTGGAAAGAATTTCCAGCGGTTTTACCCCGATGAATATCGGATATAATGACGATACCAAATTTAACTGGAAAATCCTGAGCGAGAAAGCAAAAATCGGGAGTTACAATGCGCAGAAGGCAACTACTGAATTTGGCGGAAGAAAATGGAACGCGTGGTTCAGCTCAGATATTCCACTTCAGGACGGTCCGTACAAATTTAATGGTCTGCCGGGACTTATCGTAAAAATTGAAGACGAAGGACAAAATTATTCCTGGGAACTTAAGGGAAACAAAAAAGTTGAAAACTTTAACGAAGTTACCTATCTCGAATCAATTTCTCCGGGCGGAAACGGTGGAAAAGTTCAGGAAGTATCCCGCGAAAAATTCGATAAAACCTTTAATGACTTTAAGAAAGATCCGTTTGCTTCTACAAGACCGCTGCTGAAACCTGAAATGTTATCGCAGAAAATGCCCGGAAGCGACACTACCATCGGAGATATGGTAAAACAGCAGGAAAAAATGCTGAAAGATTTCTACGGTGCCAACAATAATCCGATAGAAATTCCTGCTCCACCTGCGAAAGGGAAAAAATAGTTCATTCATACGCTAAATTATATTTTTGTCAACCCTGGAACATAATTGTGTTTCAGGGTTTTTTTGCGATTTTCCTCGCAAAACCTTATTTAGATTTAATTTAAATAACCTATCTTTGCGGTATAAATTTTTAGTGTTGAAAAGAGATCGTTCAGACAAATTATGCTGTTTCCCGAAAAACAAATTCGGAAAAATTGTAGGTTATGAAAATGATGACCTTAAGATGCCAAATAAAATTATCGAAATGGGTCTTCTGCCGGATACCGCTTTTAAAATCCTTTATCAGGCACCGTTCAGCGGGCCGCTTTACGTGGAATTTGGTGATGAAAAAAGCAGAATTGCCCTCCGTGAAGAAGAAGCGCGGTTCATTGTCGTGCAGCCGTTAACTTAAATTTCAAATCATTTTCTCCGGAAATTAAGGCGAAGTAGAAATGCAGAAAATCTTAAACAATAAACAGATCCTCCTCGTAGGAAATCCCAACGTAGGTAAATCAACCGTATTTAACCTGCTCTGCAACAAAAACCAGAAAACAGGAAATTATGCCGGAGTTACTGTAGCCAGCCATTCCGGAAAGTACGAATACAAAGGCGAAGAGGTAGAGGTAATCGACTTGCCGGGTTCATACAGTGTGTACCCAACTTCTGAAGATGAGGCTATTTTTTCCAAATTTTTAGTCGAGGAACAGCAAAATTATTCGGGCGTTGTTTATCTTCTGGAAGCGTTAAGTATTAAAAGAGGTTTGCTTCTTTTTCAGCAAATTCAGGATTTGGGAATTCCTGTTCTGCTCGTTGTAAACCAAATCGACCAGGCAGAACGGAGAGGAATCAACATCAATCTCGAAGAACTTTCAAAAGAACTGAATGTGCAGGTTTTGTGCACCAATGCCAAACAGAATCTGGGAATCGACGAACTGCGCGAAGCAATTTTCAAAAATAATTTTACCAAATCTGAAACTGTTTCTTTCGAAATTCCGCTGGAGCAGAAAGGGCTTGTCTTTAAAATATTAGCCGAAACAAAAGAAAGCAACCAGTATAAAGTATGGACGCTGCTTGCATCCGATACCTATCTTGGCAAACTGGAATCGGTAAATGAGCAGATCAATCAGGATGAAATTAAATGCCTTGTTCCCAAGCGTTTACAGACTCAGGAAACCATAAGACGTTACCAGAATATCGACCGGATTATTACTAAGGTTTTGTCGAAAAAAGCAAATTTCAAAGAACTTCTTACCGAGAAACTGGATAAAATTCTGGTTCACAAATTTTGGGGTTATATTGTTTTTGGGCTCATCCTGCTGCTGATATTCCAGAGTGTGTTTTTCCTGGCGGAATATCCGATGAACTGGATTTCCGATGCGTTCTTCTGGCTGTCATCTTTCACTGCAGAACATCTTCCGCAGGGACCAATCAATTCACTGATTTCGAATGGAATTATCCCGGGAATCGGTGGAATTGCAATGTTTGCCCCTCAAATCGGGATTCTTTTATATTTCCTGTATCTACTCGAAGACTCAGGCTATATGGCAAGGGTAATCTTCTTAATGGACCGGTTTCTGAAACCTTTCGGACTCAACGGCAAAAGTATTGTGCCTTTGGTTTCAGGTACTGCATGTGCCATCCCGGCGGTAATGTCGACCCGGAATATCGAGAATGTTAAGGAAAGACTCATCACCATTCTAGTTACGCCTTTTATGACGTGTTCGGCAAGACTTCCGGTTTACAGTATCATTATTTCTTTGGTCATTCCGGATCATTATTTTCTCGGAATAAGTTATAAAGCGTTGGTACTGATGGGAATGTATTTCCTTGGTTTTTTTGCCGCGCTTTCTGCTGCACTTTTACTTAAAACGGTAATTAGAAACAAAACAAAATCGTTCCTTGTGATGGATTTACCTTCCTATAAGATGCCGCTTTTCGGGTACGATTTTAAATTAATGCTTAGCAAAGTATGGGAATTTATCACCGGAGCAGGTAAAATTATTTTCTTCTTCAGCATCATTATTTGGGCATTCAGTTATCTAGGACCAAAACAAAATGAGAATGAAATGGTTGCAACCGATGTGAAGTTAGAGCATTCTTATCTTGCCAAGGCCGGTAAATTTATTGAGCCTGCAATTGAGCCATTAGGATACGACTGGAAAATGGGTGTTGGCGTGCTGACAAGTTTTGTGGCCCGTGAAGTTTTTGTAGGAACACTTTCAACACTGTACAGTTTGGATGAAGAAGCTCCTGAAGAACGAATCATCGATAAAATGAGGAATGATACAAAACCCAATGGGGAAAAGGTCTTCAGTTTTGCTACAGGAATTTCTATCCTGATATTTTATGCGTTCGCAATGCAGTGCGCATCTACATTGGCCGTAGTTTACAGAGAAACAAAATCATGGAAATGGACTCTGATCCAGCTTTTCGGAATGTCGGGATTCGCGTATCTCGCTTCATTTATAACCTATCAGTTACTTAAATAATGGAAAACGCTTTAATTCTGCAATATTTGCTCGTCGCGGTAATTGTTATTTTTGCCGCTTACTCCATCTTTAAGATTTTAAAAAAAACCTTTTCTCCCAATAAATTCAAAAAGGGGAAACCGGGCTGTGATTCAGATTGCTGTTCATAATCTGTTCACTTTACGTAGATTTTTTATTCGTAATTTTGCCTCAGTTTAAATCAACCGTTTTAAAATCAATCATGCAATGGCATTAATCAAAAGTATATCAGGAATCCGCGGAACCATCGGCGGTAAAGTAAACGAAAATCTTACGCCGCTCGATGTGGTAAAATTCACTTCCGCATTTGGAACCTGGCTTCAAAACAATAAAAACAAAAAAGATTTAACGCTTGTTGTTGGTCGTGATGCCCGAATTTCAGGAGCAATGGTGAATTCTTTGGTTACCGCGACCCTTCAAGGATTGGGAATAAATGTGGTTGATTTGGGACTATCGACCACTCCTACAGTGGAAGTGATGGTTCCTGAACTGAATGCTGACGGTGGAATTATCCTTACCGCTTCACACAACCCAAAACAATGGAATGCGCTGAAACTTTTAAATGAAAAAGGTGAATTCATCAGCGGAGAAAACGGTGCTGAAGTTTTGGCCTTAGCTGAAAGTGAGGAATTCAATTATGCTGAGGTAGATGATTTGGGAAAATATGAAACCAGAGACGATGGTTTTGCGATTCATATTCAGAAGATTCTGGATTTACCGATGGTGGATTCCGAAGCCATTAAAGCCAAAAAATATAAAATCGTTGTAGATGCGGTAAATTCAACCGGCGGAATTGCGATTCCACAGCTTTTGGAGCATTTAGGCTGCGAAGTTATCAAACTTTACTGCGAACCTAACGGTCATTTCCCTCACAATCCGGAACCATTGAAGGAGCATTTGGGCGACATTTGCGAACTGGTGAAGAAAGAAAAAGCAGATTTAGGAATCATTGTAGATCCGGATGTAGACCGATTGGCTTTGGTAAACGAAAATGGCGAACTTTTTGGCGAAGAATATACCTTAGTTGCGGTGGCTGATTACCTTTTAAAAAATAAAAAAGGAGTAGCTATATCGAACCTTTCTTCAAGCCGTGCATTGAGAGATGTTGCTTTAAAGCATGATTCCGAGTATTTCGCAAGTGCAGTGGGAGAGGTTAATGTGGTAACTTTAATGAAAGAAAAAAACGCGGTAATCGGCGGCGAAGGAAACGGCGGAATTATTTACCCAGATCTTCACTACGGAAGAGATTCACTGGTAGGGGTGGCATTATTTTTAACGCATCTGGCTAACGAAAACAAAACAGTTTCTGAACTTCGAGCGACATACCCGAGCTATTTCATGGGGAAAAAGAAAATTGAACTTACACCGGATATTGATGTGGATTCACTTTTAACTAAAATGGAAAAGGAATATCATAATGAAGAGGTTTCCACGGTAGATGGCGTGAAGATTGATTTTGAGAAAAATTGGGTGCATTTAAGAAAGTCCAATACAGAGCCGATTATCAGGATTTACACCGAAGCTTTTTCTCAGGAAGAAGCCGATAGTTTGGGAGACCAAATGATTACCAAAATAAAAAGCTTGATTTAAAATCATCTTTTTATTAAATTAGATTATTAATAAAACGTTTTTCCGAAGTTTGTAAGCATGCTTCAAATTTTTGGAAATAACACTGAGAATATAAATTGGAAGAATTTTTTGAAAACGAACTCATTAGAAAGTTCGAAGAAATGGTAGAAAACAATGATGAGCTGTACTTCGAAACCGAAGAATACGAAGATATCATCATTTACTACCTTGAAATGGGCGACATTTCCTTCGCGGAAATGGCGACCAATTATGCGCTGAAACTTCATCCCAATTCTTTAGAACTGAAAATTAAAAAGTTTGAGGTTTTGCTTGAACTCGAAAATTATACACAGGCCAAAGAACTGATGCAGGAGCTTCAGGAAGCTTCCATGGAAAGCACCGATTTTCTGGTGTGCTGTGCTAAATACTATTCGAATCTAGGAAACCCCAGACGCGCAATCACTTTTTGTGAAAGAGCGCTGGAATTGGAGGAAGAAGAAAATTTCCTTCATAACTTCATCGCAGATGAATATGTAAATCTGGAAGATCCATTCAACGCGCTGAAACATTACAAACTGGCATTAAAGTATGACCAACAGGACGAATATTCGCTCGAAAATGTAATGTTTTGCTATAATCAGCTGAGCAGAAGTGATGAAGCGATTGAGTTTCTTAACGGATATCTGAATGAGTTTGCTTTTTCTGAAACTGCTTGGTACGAATACGGACAGTTTTATTTCAACCGCAAAAATTATGAAGAAGCCATCCGTGGGTTCGATTATCTTCTAGCGATTAATCCACAGGCTGTTGGCGTATATGCCAATAAAGCGGCGTGTTATGAAGCGATGGGCGAGTGGCTGAAAGCGGTGGAAGTTTATGAAGAAATGCTGGAACTGGAATACACCAAATCCTTCACATTCTATAAAATCGGGTTGTGTTATAAAGAAAACAAACAGCCTGTTTTAGCGCTAAATGCGTTCCAGAAATCTTTAAGAGACGATCCGCAGTTCTATCTTTCGATGATGGAGCAATCGTATATCTACGAAGAAATGGGCAGTATGAAAGAGGCGCTGCATTTTGCGAAAGAAGCTGTTTCGATGAATGATAACAATCTGGATTATCAGAAAAGGCTGGCGTTTTTATATATCGACTCCGGACGGTTTGAGGAAAGTTTGGTTTGCTTGAAAAAGTTGGTAGATTTCGAGCCAAACCGGTTTTATAACTGGTACGCTTATTCAGAAGTTTTAATGCTCATCGGTGAATTTGAAGAAGCAATTACGGTTTTAAATCAGGCTACGAAGCTTCATAAACGTGCTGAAATTTATTATCAGTTGAGCAACTGCTATTTCCACATGAATAACCAGAAAGAAGGCAGAAAAGCCCTGGATGTAGCTTTAGATCTGGATCCCAATCTTCTCGAAGATATGAAACTGAAATATCCTTTCATTAAAGAAGAAGTTGAAAAAGTAAAAACGAAAAAGAAATAATTTAAAGCATCAGCTATATTGGATTTGAACTTTAGATAAACCAATTAAAAAACCCCTGTCAATCATTTGACAGGGGTTTATTTATTTGAACACTTTTACTTTGCGCTCTGTTTCTTTTTTGGCGTTTCCGCGACCAAACCGTCTTTCTCTTCATTCACCTTCAGCATGATGGTTTCGCCTTCTGAAAGCTGTTTGTTGACAAGCATTTCGGCCAACAAGTCTTCAATATATTTCTGGATGGCACGTTTCAGTGGTCTCGCACCGAAATCTTTGTCCCAACCTTTTTCGGCGATGAAATCCTTGGCATCCTGAGAAAGCTCTACATGATAATTAAGTTTTTCCAGACGTTTGTAAAGTTTAGACAGTTCCAGATCGATAATCTTGTTGATATGTTCTTTTTCAAGAGAGTTAAAGATTACGATATCATCGATTCTGTTCAGGAATTCCGGCGCAAACGCCTTTTTCAGGGCATTTTCAATCGTGCTTCTTGCTCTTGCATCGCTGGTCGATTTTTTAGCAGAAGTTCCGAATCCTACGCCGTCACCGAAATCTTTAAGATCTCTGGTTCCGATATTTGAAGTAAGAATGATAATCGTATTTCTGAAATCTATTTTTCTTCCTAAAGAATCGGTCACAAAACCTTCATCCAGAATCTGCAGCAAAATATTAAATACATCGGGATGTGCTTTTTCAATTTCGTCTAAAAGTACCACTGCGTAAGGTTTTCTGCGAACTGCTTCAGTAAGTTGTCCGCCTTCTTCATAACCTACATATCCCGGAGGCGCACCAACCAGTCTCGAAACTGCGAATTTCTCCATATACTCACTCATATCGATACGGATCAAGGCTTCATCAGAATCGAAAAGTTCGCGGGCCATTACTTTGGCAAGCTCGGTTTTACCCACACCTGTTGTTCCCAGGAAAATAAATGTGCCGATCGGGCGGTTAGGATCTTTCAGTCCGGCGCGGTTTCTTTGGATAGCTTTCACCACTTTTTTCACTGCATCTTCCTGGCCAATCACTTTGCCATTCATCATTTCATCCATATGAGAAAGTTTGTCGAGTTCATTTTTACCGACTTTGGTTACAGGAATTCCACTCATCATGGATACTACTTCGGCAACGCTTTCTTCGGTAACGACTTCTTTTTTCTCCTTCACATCTTTGTCCCAGGCTTCCTGAGCAATATTCAGTTCGATCTGTAGGCGTTCTTCTTCGTCTTTAAGTTTTCGGGCTTCCAGATAATCCTGAGCTTTTACCGCTTTCTGTTTCAGATCTTTAATCTCTTCGATTTTCTTCTCGTACTCAATGATTTCCGTAGGAACCTTCATATTTTTGATGTACACCCTTGATCCGGCTTCGTCCATCGCATCAATTGCTTTATCTGGAAGGAAACGATCGGTAATATATCGTGAAGTAAGGTTTACACACGCCAGAATTGCTTCGTCTGTATATGTAACGTTATGGTGATCTTCGTATTTGTCTTTCACCTGATTCAATATCTGAATGGTTTCTTCTACCGTAGTAGGTTCTACCATTACTTTCTGGAAACGGCGTTCCAAAGCCCCGTCTTTTTCAATATACTGTCGGTATTCATCTAAAGTCGTTGCACCGATGCATTGGATTTCTCCCCTTGCCAAAGCAGGTTTGAACATATTTGATGCGTCTAAACTTCCGGTAGAGCTTCCCGCCCCGACGATGGTATGCAGCTCATCAATGAATAGGATAACGTCACGGTTTTTTTCGAGTTCGGTCATGATGGCTTTCATTCTCTCCTCGAATTGTCCACGGTATTTCGTTCCGGCAACCAAACTTGCAAGATCAAGCGTAATTACTCTTTTACCGTAAAGCACACGCGACACTTTTTTCTGCTGAATTCTTAAAGCCAGACCTTCGGCGATCGCTGATTTACCGACGCCGGGTTCACCGATTAAAAGCGGATTGTTTTTCTTCCTTCTTGAAAGGATTTGCGAAACTCTTTCAATTTCTTTTTCACGGCCAATCACAGGATCCAGTTTGCCGTCTCTCGCAAGCGCAGTTAAATCACGTCCGAAATTATCCAGGGTCGGCGTTTTGCTTTTCCCTGTGCCGATGTTTCCGGTAGGTTTACGCATCTGCCCGAATTCTTCTCGCTCTTCGTCATCGTCGTAAGCGCTCATTTTCGGATCCTGTCCGGAGTTTTTAAGCATGGTCTGATACTCTTTGGTTACTCTTTCATAATCAATGTCATAAGAGCCTAAAATATTGGTTGAAGGGTCATCCGATTTATAAAGTATACCTAAAAGCAGATGAACGGTATTAATTTCTGAACCCTGATACTGTCTGCATTCGAGTTCTGACCGTTTTACTGCCTGATCGGCCATTTTTGTAAAAGAAATCTTATCGCTTTCTGCCGAAAACGGATTAAGTCCCGACACCGACATGGTTTCGATTTTTCTTCTAATTTGCGTTAAATCTGCACCCAGATTTTGCAGGATATCCTTTGCAGAGTTCTCTGTCTTAATCATTCCCAAAAGGAAATGTTCTGTATTAAGAAACTCACTTTGCAAACGTCTTGCCTCTTTTTTACTTTGTTGGAACACCTGATCCAAACCGTTTGAAAATTTATGATCCATATTTTTGATTCATTATTTAAGCATGAAGACTGCAACGAATCTTTTATGCCATATCAAAGTTACAAATACTTTACCAAAATTAAATAATGACTTTATGGCAGGATATATTTTATCATTCGGCTGAAAATGACTACGTTTGTCTCCCTAAATTTTTTAATTATGAGTCCGGAAATTACCAACTATATCGGCTACGCCGCTTCTTTCTTCGTTGTATTGAGTTTTGTGCTGAAAGACATCAAGAAAATCAGAATCGTAAATCTTATCGGATGTATTTTCTTTGTGATTTATGGGATTTACAGTAATTATCTGTGGCCTATTATTATTCCGAATGCCATTCTGTGCATTATTCAGGGGTATCATCTGGTAAAAAAAGACTAAATTTCTCTCATGAAAGTTCTGGTAAGCGTTTTTAATAATTTATCTACAGACCAACGTGTTGAAAAGGTATGCAGAACATTGTCCGAAAACGGATTCGCCATCGAACTTATCGGGAATAACTGGGGTGGCTTGCCTGATCTGAGACGCGATTATCCGGTTTCCAGAATTATATTAAAATCCAAAATTCTGCGGTATGCTTATGTGGAATTTCAATGGAAACTTTATAAAGAACTGCTGAAGAAAGCTGATCAGCACACTATTCTCCTTTCGAATGATTTGGATACCTTACTGCCCAATTATATGGTTTCAAAAAAGCTGAATATACCTTTGGTGTACGACAGCCACGAGATTTTTACCGAAATGCCGTCGGTCAACGGCCGCTTTACCCAAAATATCTGGCGGTCATTGGAGTCTTTTATTGTACCCAAACTGAAATTTATGATGACGGCCAGTGAAAGTTACGCAGACTGGTTTCATAAGACCTACGGAATTGAAAGACCTGTTGTAGTGCAGAATTTCCCGCTGAAATCCGGAAATCCACAAGATTATTCTATAGTTAATTCACCAAAAGTAATTATTTATCAAGGGGTAATCAATCCATCCCGAGGTCTGGATAAGTTGATCCCGGAAATGTATAAAATTGAAAATGCAGAACTCTGGATTGCCGGTGACGGACCTAAAAAGAAGGAATTTCAGGAATTGACTAAAAATTTAGGTTTGGATGATAAAGTGAAATTTATTGGTAAAATTCTGCCGGAAAAACTCCGCGAAATCACCCAAAAAGCAGATTTAGGAGTAAGTATCGAAGAAAATAACGGGTTGAGTTATTATTTCTCAATGCCCAATAAAATATCAGATTATATTCAGGCAAGGATTCCCGTGGTGGTGTCAGATTTTCCGGAGATGAGGAAAGTTGCAGACCATTTTAAAGCAGGTGAAAAAATCCGGGATTACAACGAACTTGCACAAAAAATTCAGTTGGTTCTTAATAATGGGAAACATTTTTATAAAGATGCTTTAGATCATGCGGCCTCACAACTTTGCTGGGAAAACGAAGAACACAGATTACTTGGGCTTTTCGGTAAAATTAAATCCAGAACTCCTAAAAGCTAAATTCTTATCTTTGCACAAACAGAAATTTTAAGATGACCATCAAAGAAAAACAGCAGGAATTAATCGAAGAATTTGCATTTCTTGAAGATTGGGAACAGAAATACGAATATATTATTGACCTCGGAAAAGAACTAAAAGGACTTTCTGAGGACAAGAAAACGGATGCCAACTTAATTAAGGGCTGCCAGTCTAAAGTCTGGATTGATGCCGAGTTCCGGGACGGTAAACTGTTTTTCGAAGCCGATTCCGACGGTATTCTGCCTAAAGGAATTGTTTCGTTGCTGGTTTCTATTTACAGCGGGCATACAACCCAGGAAATACTGGATTCCGATTTTGACTTTATTTCGGAAATTGGGCTGCAGGAATTTCTTTCGCCTTCGCGTGCCAACGGCTTGATGGCCATGACCAAGCAAATTAAGTTTTACGCCGTTGCCTATCAACTTAAGAAGTGATTACCATTTTAGCATACCGTTTTTCAGCTTTTGGCGATGTAGCGATGACAGTGCCTGTTGTGACTGAATTTCTGGAGCAGAATCCCGAGATGCAGATTGTTTTTGTAACGCGGAAAAACTTCAGCGATTTGTTTGAAGGTGTTCCTAATCTTATTTTTAAAGGAGTAAATATTGATGATTACAAAGGATTTTTAGGTTTGCGGAAACTTGCGAAAGAACTCATCACAGAATTTAATCCTCATTATATTGCTGATTTACACGATGTTATTCGGACAAAAATACTCAACCGAATTTTTAGTCGGAAAAACTATCGTGTAGCCGTCATCAGTAAAGGAAAAGATGAAAAAGAGCATCTCACCGATATTTGGAATTTGGAAAAAAAACCGCTGAAAAAAACTACCGAAAGATATGCTGATGTCTTTCGGGATTTAGGGTTTTCAGTTGAATTATCCCATCAGTATAGGACAGTTTCATTACAAAAAAATGGAATCGGTTTCGCTCCTTTCGCACAGCATGAAGGAAAAATGCTGCCCCTTGAAAAGTCATTCGAACTGGCAAAACATCTTTCAGAAAAATACAGAATATACTTTTTTGGCGGAGGAAAACATGAAGTAGAAACCCTTGATAATTGGGTTTCTCAAATCCCCAATTCCGAAAATGTGGCCGGTAAACTCAGTTTAAAGGAAGAACTGTTAAAAATTGCAGGCCTTGAAATTATGATTTCCATGGATTCCGCAAATATGCATTTGGCAAGTTTGGTAGGTACGCGATGCATCTCAGTATGGGGAGCAACCCACCCTTATGCAGGTTTTTTGGGTTACGGACAGCACGAAGACGATGTGATTCAGGTTAAAGATCTTACCTGCAGACCCTGTTCGGTTTTCGGGGACAAAAAGTGTTACCGCGGAGACTGGGCGTGTCTTCATGAAATTAATATTCAGCAGATTATGGATAAAATTCAATAAATGATAAAAAAAATTCTTTCAGGTTAATGAAAGAATTTTTTGTTTGTAAATTTTAAAGAAATTTGTCTCCTTTTTTCACATTCTTCAGGTCATGGATGTATTCTTTAATGAGCTGGTCATTTTCCCGCGGACAAATCAGAAGTGCTTTATCGGTATCTACTACAATATAATCCTGCAAACCATCGATAACTGCAGCTTTGTTTTTATTTTTAAACTGAACGATATTGCCTTTTGCATTATATAAAAGTACATGTTTTGGATGCACGGTATTTTCGTTTTCGTCTTTATCGTAATTTTCGTAAACCGAAGTCCAGCTTCCTAAATCGCTCCAGCCTAAATCTGCAGGAATTACGTAAACATTCTTTGCTTTTTCAAGAATACCGTTGTCGATGGAGATTTTGGTTACTTTGGGATAAATCATTTCAATACAACGTACTTCATCTTCGGTATTGTATTCGCAACTCACAAACTGTTGCGACATTTCCTCCAGATGCGCATCGAAGGCGGCAAGAATTGATTTTACGTTCCAGATAAAAATTCCGGCATTCCAAAGAAAATCACCGCTTTCCAGGAAACTTTTGGCAATTTCCAGAATCGGTTTTTCGGTGAAAGTTTTCACTTTAAAATGGTCTGCATTTTTTTTATCGATGAACTGAATATAGCCGTAACCCGTATCAGGTCGGGTAGGAGTAATTCCTAACGTGATGAGGTAATCGTTTTTTGAAGCCAAATTGAAAGCCAGTTCCACTTTCTGCAGGAACGCAATTTCTTTCAGAATCAAATGGTCTGCAGGCAGCACAATCATGTTGGCGTCGGGATTTTCAGCCGCAATTTTCTTTGCCATATAAATATTACATGCTGCGGTATTTTTCATCATCGGTTCGCCCACGATATTCTGCGGTTTCAGTTCCGGAAGCTGCTGTTCGGTAAGCGAAACATATTCTTTATTGGTAATAACATAGATATTTTCTTTCGGAACAATCTGGCTGATTCTGTCATAGGTCTGCTGAATCATTGTTCGGCCCGTTCCTAAAATATCCTGAAACTGTTTAGGGAATTTCTGTGTACTCATTGGCCAGAACCGGCTGCCGACTCCTCCTGCCATAATAACGCAGTAATTGTTTGATTTAGACATGCTTAACTTAATTTTTCTACTCTTGCTAAAGGTTTGAATATATACCTTTTTCCGTTATCGAGATTCAGGCAAATATAGTTCTTTTTGCGTTTACCTTCTATGATATAAGTTTGTTTACGGTAAATAAAACGGTCCTCGGTTTCTAAATCTTCGATGTATGAAGTTTCGTCTTCGTAATTTTTGATATGGAAGTATTTTACCAAATCGGGACTCGACATGAAATTGGCTTTCGGTGCTTTCGAGAATTTAAGGATGATCGGTTTTAAATCTTCAGAATAAATAGAAATGCTTTCTAAAAGCATTGTTCTGAAAGTGTTTTTCCATTCCGAACCATGCGGCGAAATACGGTTTCCGAAATTTTCAAAAGCCAGAAGATGCGCCAGTTCATGGGTTAAGACAAAAAAGAAAAGTTGCGGCTGCAATGTAGAATTTATCGTAATCTGGTGCGATTTATCCGGCATTTTACGGTAATCGCCCAGTTTGGAATTTCGTCCTTTTGTAATTTTAATGTGAATATAATGTTCGCCAAACCAGGTTTTCAGGAAAGGCAAAGTATTTTCAGGCAGATATTTTTCGAGATTCGTAATCGACATGCTGAAATCAGTACTTGCTAAATTATAAACTCAGCGGAATACCGGCATAGAAATTAAGCAGTTTCATGCTGAAAAGGTAATTGTATTTCGCCTGGGCAACAGATCCCTGGGCATTAGCGAAATTATTTCTGGCACCGTTGAGGTCGTAAACCGTTGACCGGCCTGCAGCAAAGCTTTTTTCGGCAAAATCCAGAGCCAGCTTCGCGCTTTTCTCTGCTTCGGTGGCTGCAAGATATGCTTCGTAATTACTTTCTGCATCAAACTGTGCCTGCTGTACATTCTGCAAAACCTGCTGCTTTTGCTGCAATAAAGTGGTCTTGGCAATATCTTCATTAATTTTCGACTGCTCTACCTGAAGTTTCGTTATTCCTTTATTGAAAATAGGAATGTTAGCCGACAAACCAAGTTGTTGCCCGAAATTATCTTTGTACTGCGTGAAAAATTGTGACTGCTGAATTGAATTTCCGTTAAGGTCTTTTGCCGGGCTGATGAGGTAAAAATATGAACTTCCGAGTCCTGCGTTTGCGGTAACGGTTGGCCAGAACGCGGTTTTGGTCACTTCAGTTTGCGCTTCGGCCGATTTTATTCTGCTTTCGGCAGCTTTCACCTGCGGTTGGTTTTCATAGGCTTTAGCGATAATGTTTTCAGCGGTAAAAAGTGGCGCATCAAGCATTGTGTTTACCGGAACTTCCTGAATATCAAAGTTTTTATAATCAGGCAATTGAAGGAGCATCGCCAAAGCAAAAAGACTTCTGTTGGTATTGATTTCCGCGGTTTTTACATTCTGCTTTTCTCTTGCCAGTGCTGCTTCGGCTTCGGCAAGAACCGTTTGTGGTGTAGTTCCCACTTCGGTGGTAATTTTGGCTCTTTTGTAAAGTCTGTCAGCGTTTTCTAATGCACTTTCAGAAATTTTGGTTATTTCCCGGTTGAGTAAAACCGATAAATACTGCTGTGCAATCTGCAGCGATATGTCATTTTTAATTCTTTCCAGATCAAATTTGCTGGCTTCGACTTCGAATTCAGTTTTTCTGATATTTTTTTCGAGTCTTCCGTTGTTGTAAACCAGAATATCGGCGCCTACACTTGCGCTGTTGCTGAAGTTATCGTTTCGGTTGGTCGTACCGAAAACATCGCGACCCTGCCCGAATGATGCGTTATTATTGATGTTCCCTGAAACAGAAGGCAGATATTGCCGCTTCGCAATTTGAAGCGAATTATCCTGCGTTTTGGTATTTAATGTATTCTGAATGACCTGCAGATTATTTTCCACCGCGTAGTTTACACACTCCTGAAGCGACCATTTCTTCTGGGAAAAAGCTACAAAAGACACAAAACTCAGCAAAAAGACCGCCGTTTTTTTCATAGGAAATTTTAAAGAATAAGACGGGTATTTTATGAATTTGTTACAGTTAAGTCTTCAATTCGTTTATTCTTGAAACAATTGGCATTGAAAAGATTCCGCTTTTTTGCAGATAAGTTTCATAGAAAGTCTTTGCTTTCGCGGCGAATTCAGGGTTGGGAATTTCTTTGTTTTTGAAATAGAACAAGTGCCCGAGAAGCTCAAAATATGGAATATGATGTGCCGTGTCTTTTTCACTTACCATTGCAAGAATTTCTTCGGTTGATTTGTGAGCAAGTTCCTCAAAACTTATTTTAAAGGTATCTCTCATATTGGTATCGAAAACACGTTCGAGTTCAGTAAGATCGCCTTCATTTTTGCCTCCTAAAATCATCTTTGAAAGGAATTCTGAAAACTGTTTAACTATTCTGATGAGGTAATCTTTATCGTGTATCATATTAATTTTTTAAGCGAAGAAAATATAGGCCAAAATCACGGAAGTAATGATTCCCACAAGATCCGCTAAAAGCATCGCAGTTACAGTATATCTTGTGTTTTTAATCCCCACCGCGCCGAAATATACTGCGATAACGTAGAACGTGGTATCCGAACTTCCCTGAAGTACAGCAGCCAACCTTCCCTGGAAACTGTCGGCGCCGAAAGTCTGCATCGTGTCCACCATCATTCCTCTTGCGCCGGAACCTGAAAGCGGTTTTATTAGTGCGGTCGGTAAGCCGTCAACAAATCTCGTGTCGAAACCAACTACCGCCGCTACCCATTTCATGCCATCGATTAAAACATCAAAAACTCCTGAAGTTCTGAGCAAAGAAATTGCGATGAGCATTCCTACCAGATAAGGAATAATTTTCACACAAGTCCAGAATCCTTCTTTCGCTCCGTCAATAAATGCATCAAAAACATTTATTTTTTTATAAACTGCTCCGAGAACAATCGCAAAGAAGATTAACAGAATGATTCCGTTGCTCAACAGCATGCTGAAATTATCGAGACCTTCTTTTGTAAGGTTTACCAAATAAACAACCAAAAGTCCTACAATAACTGAAATTCCGCCAACATAGGCGATTACTGCAGGCTGAAAAAGGTTGATTTTCTGATAAATGGAAACAATAATCATTGCTGCCATGGTTGCTGCAAAAGTGGCAATCATACAGGGCAGAAAAATATCTGTTGGTGTAGCCGAACCCATCGATGCACGGATGGCTATAATGGAAACGGGAATTAATGTTAGGCCTCCGGCATGAAGACAAAGGAACATAATCTGCGAGTTGCTGGCCCGTTCTTTATCAGGATTTAAAGTCTGGAGGCTTTCCATCGCTTTCAGTCCGAACGGGGTTGCGGCATTATCCAAACCTAATAAATTAGCACTGAAATTCAGTAACATATGTCCGAATGAAGGATGGTTTTTCGGGATTTCCGGAAATAATTTGGAGAAAAAAGGCTGTATCAGTCGCGATAATAAATTTATTCCGCCTGCTTTTTCAGCGATGCTCATGAAACCCATAAAAAGGGTCATAATCCCAATCAAACCGAGACAGATTTTCACGGCCGTTTCGGAAGTTCCGATTACGCCATCGGTTTCCTGAACCCGGTAAATCTGAACTTCAGATTTTGCAGAATCTGTTTTATAATGAACCCTGTTTTGATCAAAATTCGGGTTTGCGATGAGTGCATTCTGGATTTCAGGATTCAGTTCAGCCATTTTTTTTGAAGCAATCTGCACCGTGTCTCCACTTTTGCCGACCACCATGTCGTTGTAAATTGCCTTGTAATTATCTGAAAACAAATATTTTATACTTGCAACTATAATGGCGACAATAATAAATGCGCTCCAAATCCTGCTTAAAACCATTGCTGAAAATTTTGTTAAAAATAACTAAAAAGTTTATTCCATAGGTTTTTGGGACAAAATAAGTTCAGGTGAAAATAATATTTATTTTAAAAAAGTTTGAGTTGCTGGACTTTGCTGCCCGTAAAATTTTCAGTAGAAAGTGGCGTAAATTCTTTATTTGCGAAGAATTTTCTCTTGCCTAAAGCGAAAGTATCGTGAATCATTTCTGCAATATTTCCTTCGCCTTTATAGCGTTCATGAAATCTTTTTTCACCCAGTTTTCCGCCTCTCATGGAGCGGATATGATTTAGGACTTTCTCTGCTCTTTCAGGAAAGTGGGCGTTGATCCAGTTGACGAACACGGGTTCTACGGTGTCATTAAGCCTTATCAAAACATATCCGAATTTCTGTGCGCCGGCTTCGGAAACGGTTTTTAAGATTTTCAGACTTTCATCGCTTGTTAAACCTGGAATTACGGGTGCAACCATAACGCCGACAGGGATTTTATGTTCGGTTAAAATCTCAATGGCTTTCAGTTTATTTTTTACCGAGGAAGTCCGTGGCTCCATTTTTCTGCGAATCTCTTCGTTGACCGTTGGAATGCTGAAAGAAACCGAAACCAGATTCTGCTCAGACAAAGGTTTTAGAATATCCAAATCTCTTAAAACCAAAGCATTTTTTGTTAAAATTGAAACCGGATGCCGGTAATCGAGGCAAAGTTGAAGAAGTTTTCTGGTGATTTCAAATTCCCGCTCAGCAGGTTGATAACAGTCGGTATTGCCGGAAAGGGTGATTGTTTTTGGAACATAATTTCTTTTCTGAAAAAATTTTTCGAGCAATTCCGGAGCATTTTTTTTCACCATGATTTTGCGTTCGAAATCGGTTCCGGCAGAATATCCCCAAAATTCATGCGTAGGTCTGGCAAAACAGTAAGAGCAGCCGTGTTCGCAGCCCTGATAGGGATTAAGGGAATATTCCATCATCAAATCCGGACTTTTTACTTCATTGACGATTGTTTTGGGGAAAACTTCTGTGAAAACAGTTTTTGTTTTCTGAAAATCTTCTTCTTCAGGTTCAAAAGTGTATCTGTCGAAACGGTTGATTTCGTTTCGCTGCGCACCCTGGCCTTTTTTAAAATTTTCAGAAGACATTTTATGATGTTAGATTAATTGTTTTGAGCAAAAGTAAAAGCATCAGTTGTTATAATAATGAGTTTTATGCCGACACTTTTCCACAAAAAAAATCCCGAATTCAATGAATCCGGGATCTATGGTGAAAGATTATTTTCTATAGCATTGCTAAAAATTCAACCCCATGATGGCCGTCATCTTTATATTTGTTTTTACTAAAATGGCAGTGGAAATCTGAATAATAATCGTGATAGTCTTTGTGTTTTTTGGCTAAAAATTTTTTAATACCAAAAATTCCTAAACCAACTACCACTCCAAGACCTCCCGCCAATAATATTCCTGTTTCTTTTCTCATACTAAAACTTTTATGGGTGAAGTTAAGCAAATCCTATTCCTTTTTTGTAAGGTTTTATTTTAAAGTTTGTTAATATTTAGATGCTGTACATGAATACAGTTTTAATTTTATAAATTTGAAAAAACTGTTTTAAATGAAGACCAATTCAATTATTATGCTTACAGGAGCGTTGTTTTTTGCCTCCTGTACTACTCAAAAAATGAATAATTCCCTCAATTATCCGGAGACTAAAAAAGTGGAACACACTGATGAGTATTTCGGAACTAAAGTAGAAGATCCTTACCGCTGGTTAGAGGATGACATGGCTGAAGATACCAAAGACTGGGTTCAGCGTGAAGTAGCATTTACCAATAATTACCTTGCAAATATTCCTTTCCGTGAAGAACTGAGATCACAGCTGAAAGACATCTGGAATTATGAAAAAATTGGTGCTCCTTTTAAAGAAGGCGATTTTACCTATTTCTATAAAAATGATGGTCTGCAGGCACAATCTGTTCTTTACAGAACCGATAAAAACGGTAAAACTGAAATTTTTCTCGATCCGAATAAATTTTCTGAAAAAGGTACCACTTCGCTTGCCGGAGTTTCATTCAATAAAAATGGAAATCTTGTAGCCTACAGAATTTCCGAAGGAGGAAGCGACTGGAATAAAATCATCATTATGAATGCTTTAACTAAAGAAATCATTGATGAAACGATTGTGGATGTTAAGTTTTCCGGAACTTCCTGGTTGGGTGATGAAGGATTTTATTATTCCAGCTACGACAAACCGAAAGGCAGCGAACTTTCTGCGAAAACAGATACCCACAAAGTATATTTCCATAAACTTGGAACAAAGCAGTCTGCCGACAGGTTAATCATTGGAGGCGAAAATTTCAAACGCAGATATATGGGGATTGGTGTTTCTGATGATGAAAGATTTGAGATTCTGAGCGCTTCGGAAGCGACAAACGGAAACGAACTTTATATTAAAGACCTCAAAAATAAAACAGATTTCATTCCGGTACAGAATGGATATGATTTCAATACGGACTTTATTGATTCCAAAGGTGATTATATTTATGCATTAACCGATAAAAACGCCCCGAACATGCGTTTGGTGAAATTTAACATCAACAATCCGAATGTTTGGACTGATGTGATTCCTGAAACTGAAAACGTGTTGAGCGTGTCAACAGGGGGCGGATATATTTTTGCTAGATATATGAAAGACGCAGTAACCAGCATGAAACAGTTCGATTACGACGGAAAACTCATCAGAACCATCGACCTTCCGGGAATCGGTACTGCATCAGGCTTTGGCGGAAAGGAAAAAGAAAAAGACCTGTATTTTTCATTCACCAACTATATCACGCCGGGCACGATTTATAAATTCAATACCGAAAAAGGTACATCTGAAGTGTATCAAAAGCCAAATGTAAAATTCAATCCTGAAAATTATGTATCGGAGCAGGTATTTTACACTTCGAAAGATGGCACCAAAATTCCGATGATGATCAACTATAAAAAAGGAACAAAACTCGACGGTAAAAACCCAACAATTTTGTATTCTTATGGAGGATTCAACATCAGTCTGCAGCCGGCATTTTCTGTAGTAAACGCAATTTGGATGGAGAATGGTGGAATTTACGCCGTTCCAAACATTCGTGGTGGAGGCGAATACGGTAAAAAATGGCACGATGCAGGAACCAAGATGCAGAAGACAAACGTGTTTGAAGATTTTATTGCAGCAGGAGAATATCTTCAGCAGAAAGGATATACTTCCAAAGAATACATGGCGCTTTCAGGCCGTTCAAATGGTGGACTTTTAGTGGGAGCTACGATGACGATGCGTCCGGATCTTGCTAAAGTGGCTTTCCCTGGCGTGGGCGTTTTAGATATGCTGCGCTACAATAAATTCACTGCAGGAGCAGGCTGGAGTTACGACTACGGAACCGCGGAAGACAGCAAAGAAATGTTCGAATATTTGAAATCTTATTCACCAGTACATCAGGTTAGAAAAGGAGTTTGTTATCCTTCAACCATGATTATTACCAGCGATCACGACGACCGCGTTGTTCCGGCGCACTCTTTTAAATTTGGTGCTGAGCTTCAGGAAAAACAGTCTTGTGATAATCCGGTTTTGGTAAGAATTGAAGTGAATGCGGGCCACGGAGCAGGCAGAAGTACAGATCAGGTTATCGGTGAAAATGCTGATTTACTTAGTTTTGCATTGTATGAAATGGGGATTAAAGCATTAAAAAAATAAAACTTAAAAAAATGATCACTCTAAACTTCCTGAAATTTTCAGGAAGTTTTTTTAGCTATCGAAGCAAAAAATAAATCATTATTTTTACGCAATGAAACAGAATGAAATCTCTGAATTTTATGATGAATACGTTCAGCGGCAAATAAAAACCGGTGCCAATGAAAGGCTTATTTCTCTTTATAAAAGATTGCTGAACGGTGGGTTGAATACCGATTCTAAAGTCCTGGAACTGGGTTGTGGCGTTGGAATTTTCACTAAACTTCTCGCAAAAAAAGTGAAGAACGGAATCATCGAAGCCGTGGATTTAAGTGCAAAAAGTATCGCCGTCGCAGGGAACGAACTGAAATATAGGAAGAATATTCAATTTGATGTTGCCGATGTGGTAAAATACCAGCCCAAAAATTCAGATTTCGATATGATTACGTTGATGGATGTCATTGAACATATTCCTTTGGAGCATCACGCAGAACTTTTCCGAAATTTGGCAGAAATTGCCACGGAAAAAACAATTATTCTTATCAATATTCCGAATCCGCAATATATTGGTTATGCGAGAATTAACCATCCCGAAAGCCTGCAGGTAATTGACCAGGAAGTAGAACTTTTTACCCTGATGCAGCATCTGGAGAAAAACGGTTTGGAACTTGTATATTTCGAAAAGTACGGGATTTGGGAACAGGACGACTATCATTTTATGGTTATCAGAAAGAAGAGGAATTTCGAGCTGAAACATCTTGCTGACCAGAGAAACTTTTCCGAAAAAGTATTCCATAAAATTACCACCAAAATAGATGCAGCTAAATACAGATAACTGCAGAAAAACTAATCATTATTAAATTTCCAAAACCCCGAATCTAATTGTTATTTTTGTGGGAGAATAAAAAAATGTCAGATATTATAAAACTTTTGCCGGATCATGTCGCCAACCAAATCGCAGCGGGAGAAGTGGTGCAGCGCCCTGCGTCTATCGTAAAAGAACTTATGGAAAACGCCATTGATGCAGGCGCTACAAAAGTTGAACTCATTGTTCGTGATGCGGGGAAAAATTTAATTCAGGTTGTAGATAATGGCAGCGGAATGAGCGAAACCGATGCCCGACTTGCATTTGAAAGACACGCGACTTCAAAAATAAGTACCACCGAAGATATTTTCAGGATTTCAACCAAAGGATTCCGTGGAGAGGCGCTGGCTTCTATCGCTGCGGTGGCTCAGGTGGAACTGAAAACCAAAACCCAAGACGCCAAAACCGGAACCAATATTTACATCGAAGGAGGCGGATTTCAGTTTCAGGAACCGATACAGACTGCAGAAGGATCTAACTTTTCAGTAAAAAATCTCTTCTACAACGTTCCGGCGAGACGCAAATTCCTTAAAAACAACAATGTAGAATTCCGTCATATTATTGATGAATTTCAAAGGGTTGCATTGGCGCATGAAAATCTGGATTTCGAGCTTTTTCATAACGATGATATTGTTTTCCGCCTTCGTAAATCGAGTCTGCTGCAGAGAATTGTAGAGATTTTCGGCCGTAAGCTTCATTCTATTTTAATTCCGATTAAAGAAGATTTAGGCTGGGTAAAACTCCACGGATTTGTTGCAAAACCCGAAGGCGCGAAGAAAGTTCGTGGCGAACAGTTTTTCTTTGTCAACGGAAGGTTTTTCCGCAGTGCTTATTTCAACAAAGCCGTACAGGAAGCATTTGAAGGTCTGCTTTTGCCCGGATATATTCCTACATTTTTCCTTTTTCTGGAGCTTGATCCGGAGAAAGTTGACGTTAATATTCATCCTCAAAAAACCGAGGTGAAATTTGAAGACGAGAATTTAATTTTCGCCTTGGTCCGTTCCACGATTAAAAAATCTTTGGGAATTTATAATGTGGCTCCAAGCCTTGATTTCGACAGGGATGCAAGCATCGATGCATTTGTTCACCAAACCAGTAAAAGCAGCAGTTTCCGCGCACCTGAAATTACCGTAGACCGCGACTATAATCCGTTTTTGGAAGAACGAGCTTCTGCCGGAGACCGAACCGCCCTTACGGAAATGTATCAGCAGAATATTCCCGCAGAACCTTCTAAAATAAATCTTTTTGAGGATGAAGATTTCGATGAGGATTTAATGAGGCTTCCGAACGGCTACTGGCTTTTCAATAAAGGCGGCAAAACGCTGATGCTCGATCTTGGACGCATGCAGCGTCTGGTGATAAGCGAAAGAAATGCAAAGAAAAAAATCAGCAATGAAAAACATACCTTGCTTTTTTCTCTGGAATATCACATGAATGAAACCGAGAAAAACAAATTCCGTTCAATAAAGAAATTTTTACCTGAACTTGGTTTCGAAATGGTAATTGCGAACGATAATGTGTTGAGAATAGACGCTGTTCCGGAAGGTTTGAAAGAAACCCAGGTCATGAAATTCATGGAGAATCTTTTCGACATTCTGGAGTACAAAACCGAAGAGGAATTCCTTAATTTCTACCAAAACCAGTGGAATAAAATACAAAGCAAATCCCGTTTTGATTTTCTTTATAAAATTGATGCCGAGCAAGTAATACGCGATTTTACCGCGCTGGGTTTCCCGGAGTATTTACCCGGCGGGAAGAGATGTTTTATAGAAATCCCACTGGATGAATTAAAAAATAAATTTTAAAACAGATGTTTAATAATATACCACCCATTACCCGCAATATTATCATCATAAATATCGTCGTATTTATCCTGACTTACGTTTTGCAGACTGACTTAATGTACAGATATTTAGCGGCATTTTATCCTTTCTCCCCGTTTTTCCATTCGTGGCAAATCATTACGCACATGTTCATGCATGGGAGTTTTCTGCATATTCTCTTTAATCTCATGACGCTTTACAGTTTTGGGCCTGTTCTGGAGCAGGTGCTGGGAGACAAAAAATATGTAATCCTTTATTTTGTAAGTGGTTTGGGCGCTTTTTTTCTTTTTAATCTTTGGAATTTTGTAGAAGTTGAGTTGATAAAGTCCAGCCTGCAGAATTTGGGATTTGATTTAGCCGGTTACATGAATGGTGAAAATGTTTCCTTTAAAGGAAATTCTGAGGCTGTTCTGGAGCAGCAGGGACTTGTGAACAAATTACAGTCGATAATTTCGGTGCCGATGGTGGGTGCGTCAGGCGCAATATTTGGTGTCATTGCCGCTTTTGCAACGTTATATCCAGATGCCAAAATCATGTTGATGTTTATCCCGGTTCCGGTGAAGGTAAAATATCTGATGCCAGTGGTGATCATCGTTTCCATTTATTTAGGAGTCACCGGAAATGCAGGCGGAATTGCACATCTTGCCCACGTTGGTGGAGCTTTAGTTGGTTTTATACTAGCCAAAATCTGGAAAAAACACCTTTACCGTTTTAATTAAGCTGAGTTTTTGTGAAAATATTCCGTTTTTTACTCACACTTTTACACCTGTTCATTATTGTTCTTTTGTTGGGAACATTGTTGAATGATTACATTCCGCCTCGGGTTTTTCCGTGGGTGAATATGCTTTCACTCAGTTTTCCGGTATTAATGATTCTGAATGTTTTACTCTGCATATTTTGGCTCGTGCTCTGGAAAAAACGGGTGTTTTTATTTTTACTGCTTAGTTCATTTTTAGTTAACCCAACCAGAAGATGGCTGAATTACAGCGACACGGCTCATGAAAAAGCCAATTTAAAAATCGTTTCAGTTAATATAAAAGGAGGTACACTTTTCGGCTATCAAAAGGTTTATGATTACCTGAAAACTACGGATGCAGATATTATTTTAGCCCAGGAATATGCAAGCGAATTCAAAGTTCCAGGTTATGAGCACAGAACGGATGCTTACGAAATCGTAGCATTAAATTCAAAAATTAAAATCCTTGAACAGGGTAAAATTGCAACGGTAGGAAACGGAAATTCTTTTTTTGCCGATGTGGAAGTCAACGGGAAAAGAATCCGGCTGATTAATGTTTATCTGAGTCCTTTTTCTTTTGAAAAAGGCAAAATGAAACCTTCTGAAGACCTGGATAAAAACAAACTCAAGTTGAGATATGTTGTAAGAAAGCTGGTTCCTACATTCAAAAATCATCAGGATGAAGTTGCTGATGTTCAGCGTGCGGTTTCAGAATCGCCTTATCCGGTAATTTTGGCGGGAGATTTCAATGCTGTTCCAAATTCCTATGAATATTATCAAATCGGTAAAAAACTGAAAGATGTTTTCGTAGAAACGGGTAGTGGCAGCTCAACAAGTTTTCACGACTATAAATTCCCGATCCGGATCGATTATGTGTTCTGTTCGCCGGAATTAAAGCCCATCAGTTACAAAGTAGACCGATCCGCGAAAGTTTCAGATCACTTTCCTGTAATTACAGAATTTAAAATTGATTAGAATGAAAAACTATATATTTTTTGTGCTTTTTATAATCCTTTTTTCCTGCGGAAAAGAAGCGGTTCAAACGGTTCCTGTGGAAAAAGAAATTGTCACTGTTCCTTATGATACCACAGCCGTAGATTCTTTTTCGGTGGGTGCAACTTCCGTGGATGTGGCCAGGCGGATAAAAATTTCGTCGCTAAAATATCAGGATTCTTTGAAAAAAATAGCGCTTAAATTGGAAGAAGAAAAATTGCTGAATAAAGCCAAAGAAGAAAAGGAAAAAGCCGAAAACAAACTGGCTGAAGAAAAGAAAAAACTGGATGCTGAGAAGGCTAAAAGAGAAAAACAGAATGCTCCAACAGAAAATCAACCTTCTGAAACACCAAATCAACCATAATTTTCTTTAAATTTAAACCTTACAAATCACCCAATTATGAAAAAATATTTTTTAACCGCAGCAGTATTCTCATTAATGTTGATGAGCTGCAAACAATCGGAAACAAAGGTCGAAACCACCGAAAATCCAGACGGCAGCGTTACCACCACAACTATAGAAAAAGAAGAAACCACCGCTTTGGATTCTGCAACGATCAATGCAACCGTAGATAAAGCGAAAGAAAAGCTTAATGCCGCAGGCGAAAAAATTGATGAGGCTGCCGAACATGCAGGAACACAACTCAAAAAAGCCGGTGAAGATGTAAAAGACGCAGCTGCGAAAGGCGCTGAAAAAGTAGAAGATGGCGCCGAAAAAGTAAAAGAAGATCTGAAAAAGTAAATAAAAAATCCGCTGAATACAGCGGATTTTTTATTGGTTCATTTGCAGCAAAGGTTCTATATATTCTCTGTCGTTGCTTAACCGCGGAACTTTGTTCTGTCCGCCAAGTTTTCCGCGGGACGACATCCAGTTATAAAAAAGCTGAGGTTTTGCGATATGCACGATCGGCTTTTTTAAGGTCATATTATTATAGCGTTTGGCTTCGTAATCGGAGTTTACAGATTTAAGGTAATTATCGAAAACTTCGGTGAAGCGCTCCAGATCCTCAGGTTCCTGGGTGAATTCGAAAATCCATTCGTGGGCGCCGCTCTCGCTGTCTTTCATGAATACCGGAGCGCCCGTAAAATCGGTAACTGAGCAATTGGTTATTTCGCAGGCTTTGGCTAATGCAGTTTCTACATTGTCGATCATCAGTTCTTCACCAAATGCGTTGATGTAATGTTTTGTTCTTCCTGAAATTTTAATGCGGAATGGCTGCAGCGAGGTAAATTTTACGGTGTCGCCAATCAGATAGCGCCACAACCCGCTGTTGGTGGTAATTACAACCGCATAATTTTTACCGATTTCAACTTCCTGCAATGGGATGGCCTGTAAATTATCGGGATTAAATTTATCCATCGGAATAAATTCATAGAAAATTCCGTAATCAAGCATCAAAAGCATTTCGTCACTGCCTGGCTGATCCTGAATGGCAAAAAAACCTTCGGAAGCGTTATATATTTCGTAATAATTTATGTCTTTACCGATAATTTTTCTATACTGTTCTCGATAAGGTGTAAAACTGATGCCGCCATGAAAAAACACTTCAAGATTGGGCCATATTTCAGAAATCGTTTGTTTTCCGGTATCTGCTAAGGTTCGTTGCAGCAAAACCATCATCCAGCTTGGTACGCCGGTCATGCTCCCTACATCTTCATTTTTCACTTCAGAAATGATGGCTTTCAATTTACTTTCCCATTCCGACATTAAAGAGACTTTTTTGCTTGGCGTCGTGGTAATTTCCACCCAGAACGGGAGGTTTTCAATCATAATTGCCGAGAGGTCGCCAAATTTTGTATTGAAATCTTCATACAGTTCTGAACTTCCGCCAAGTCTTAAATTCTTGTTTGAAAAGAGTGAATTTTCAGGATGATTATTCGCGTAGATGGAAAGTAAATCTTTCCCGGCCTTGAAATGGCAGTCTTCTAAACTTTCTTCAGAGATCGGAATAAATTTGCTCTTCGCATTGGTGGTTCCCGAAGATTTTGCAAACTTACGGATATATCCGGGCCAGAAAACATCGGGTTGTCCCTGTCGGGCTCTTTCAATATAAGGTTCGAAATCTTCGTAAGTAACGATGGGAACATTTTTGCAGAAATCTTCGTAGCTGGAAATAGAGCTGAAGCCGTGAATCTTCCCATAATCCGTATTCTCTGCGTGATAAAGCTGAGAGAATAAGACGCCGTTTTGCGTTTCGATAGGGTGATTGATGAAATTCTGCATCTGATCGATCCTCTGGCGGATAAACCAGTTTACAACGGTATTAAAAAGCGCTTTTGTTGCCATTGATACAAATATAATGAAAACCGCTTTTAGAAAAAATAAAAAAAGCCGCAAAGAAAAAAACTTTGCGGCTGATATTTTGTGACTGATTATTGGGTTAATGTTTTTGTTCCCACATTATTAACCTGTCCGTAAACCACTGTTACACCCGCTTGATTTTGATCAACATAAGGCGTAGTTGCATCAGCATCAAATGAAACGGTGTAAGTGTTTGCCGGCAATCCTTTAAACATGTAAAATCCGTCTGCCAGATTTGGTAATGCGGTTGCGATGGTATCGTTAGCCGGCGAAATTACATGAACCTGTGCATTGGCAGCCTGTGGAAGAACATATCCTTTGATTTGTCCATCAGTAAGTTCACTGAAAGCTCTGATTACCGGTTTCAGCGCATAAGTTCCGTTACCTCTTTTTACGATGGAACGCGCAGCATCAAAATCAATCCATACGTTGTAAGCTCCATTTTCTTCTAAGGTCTGGTTCCAGTTGAACTTCAGGCCGCTTTGCATTGAAGAAGGAGTTTCCAATGGATATGTTACACCGTTTTTAACAACGGAGTTGTTTGGTCCCAATACAAGTCTCATTTGTTTAACTGCTCCTGCAGGAAGTTCGGCTTTTGCCAGAAGAACATCCATTCCGTTTCTAAAGTCTAAAAGGTTATAGACGCCTGGAGTATTTACGCTCAGCGAATTCCATCCATTATTGGTGTTGAATTCAATTTTCTGAACGTCGATATTCACCTTGTCATAAAGTGCAGGTGCGTCGGTGAGTCTTACATTAACAGAAGCTGAGCCGCCTCCTGCCGTTGCATCATCTGTGCATGATGACAGTGATAATACTGCCACGATTGCTGATAATAACTGTAATTTTTTCATAACTTTTTATTAATTAAATGTTTTCGGCTTTTTTGACCTCTTCAATAACGATACCAAGCTGAAAAAATTATATGAATTTAACATAAAAAAATCTGCACCGAATAATAAGTGCAGATTTTTTATTGTAATTAAAGGATATTTTAGCAGTACTCGTCATAGGCAGCCTGCAGGTTGGCAGCAATGGCTCCGGCAGGATTTCCTTCGATATGATGTCTTTCAAGCATGTGAACTAACTCTCCATCTTTGAAAAGCGCTACACATGGAGAACTTGGCGGGAACGGTGCCAGGAATTTTCTTGCTTCTGCTACCGCATCTTTATCGAAACCTGCAAAAACAGTGGTTAACTGATCAGGTTTTTTATCTCCGGTTAAAGAAAAAATCACCCCCGGTCTTGCTGCTCCTGCTGCGCACCCGCAAACAGAGTTAATCATCAAAAGGGTAGTACCTTCTTTTTTAATTGCGTTAGCTACTTCTTCAGGAGTGGTTAAATCCTGGAATCCTTTATCGGTAAGCTCAGCCTTCATCGGCATTACTAATTCTTCTGGATACATATAAAAAATTATTTATGGTTAAAATTGAGACTTTTCTCACTGCAAATTTAATGAATTTCGTGCACTAAATTTCATTCATAATGAGCATCAAAATCATTCCGAAAATCAATTTTTGTCTTTTTGTCATAAAAAACCCGGAGCATGTAATGCGCCGGGCTTCAATCAAATCGATATGCAAAGGTTGAATATCCGTTGTTTTTAGGAGAGTAATTTCTTAGCCATTTCGGAAATGCTTTTTCCATCGCTTTTTCCTGTAAGTGCTTTACTGGCAGCTCCCATTACTTTTCCCAGGTCTTTGGCGCTTTGTGCACCGGTTTCGGCAATGATTTTTTTCATTTCCGTTTCTAGTTCTTCCGCAGAAAGCTGCTTGGGAAGATATTTTTCGATCACTTTCATCTGTGCTTCTTCTACTTCGGCAAGATCAGCTCTGTTCTGTGCAGTAAACTGTTCGTAAGAATCTTTGCGCTGCTTTATCATGCGCTGTAAAATAGCAATTTCCTGTTCCGGCGAAACTTCGGCGCCTTTGGCCTCGGTTTTTAGCAACATGATCTGAGATTTTACGGCACGCAGAGAATCGAGTGCTACTTTGTCTTTATCTTTCATGGCGGTTTTTATCGCCTCGCTGATGGTAAGTTCCAAGCTCATAATTAATCTACGTCTTTGTTTAGAAATCTGTTTTCGCGAACCTGCATTCTACCGTTGTTTTCTGCAAGAAAATTATTTATTTTCTGTTCAGAAGCATTACCGTTTTCAATGGTAATATTTTTTCTGCGGAAGGCCGGAACTGTTTCAAAATCGTTTTCAGATTCTGTCGTCTGGTATCTGGAGTTGAATTCCCGGAGTTTGTTTCTTCTTTCAATTATTTTATCATTCGGAGCGACTTTACTGATGAAGGTAAAATCATCAGAAGTTTCCAATTTTGTTGTCTGCTGTGGCTCTTCTATGGTTTGCTGCACCTTAATTTCGGTTTTCTGAACCGGCTGTTCCTTGATTTCTGCTTTAGGTTGTGGTGTCTCAACTTTCGGCTCCTCAATCGGTTCGTTTACGAAAAAACTGAATTCCATTGGTTTTTCTTCAGTAAATGAAGTGTTGTTGGTTTCAGGTGCTTTTTCGGTCGGTGTATCTTCAGTTTCAAATTTGAAAGAAACGGATTCGGTCGCGTCATACTGATCTTCGAAAGAAAATAAATCCAGTTCCTGCGGCTCGTTGATGTTGAAAGTCTGATCTGGATTGGATTCTTCATTCAGGTCGAAGAAACGCATTTCGGTGGCCGTATCATTTTCGGCAGCGGTTTTTTTCTCGGCAGTTTTTGCGGAGAACTGTGGCGTCTGGAAATCGTCTTCATCATCTAAAACGAAAAGGCTCTTTCTGGTAAAATCTTCTCTTGTAATCTCTTCTTTTTCAGCTTTTTGTTTGAAAGGAGATTCTGGTTTTGAAGGCGCCGCCATGGTATCGGTAAGAGAAAATTTAATTTTTTCTGAAGTGCCTGAATGCTTGTGGTTATCTTTCGCAAATCCTGTTGCAATAACAAGTACGCTTACTGCGTCGCCCAGTTCTTCATCGGTTCCCACTCCGAAAATGATATCAGCAGTATTTCCTGCCTCTTTCTGGATGTGGTCCATAATCACGCCGATTTCGTCCATGGTAACTTCTTCGGAACCACTTCTGATCAAAAGAAGAACGTTTCTTGCGCCCGTGATTTTGTTATCATTCAATAAAGGAGAGTCGAGTGCTTTTTTCACAGCTTCTTCGGCCTTGTTTTCGCCGGAAGCAATACCGTTCGACATTAAAGCCGTTCCTGAATTCTGCAAAACAGATTTTGCATCACGGAAGTCGATGTTTACATCAAAATATCCTGTAATTACTTCTGCCATTCCTTTTGCAGCGTTTGTCAACACTTCGTCAGCTTTAGAGAATCCTGATTTGAAACCAAGATTTCCGTACTGCTGGCGCAGTTTATCGTTGTTGATAACGATAAGGGAATCCACGTTATTTCTAAGTTTTTCCAAACCTAAATCGGCTTGCTCCAGCCTTCTTTTTCCTTCAAAACTAAAAGGTACGGTAACGATTCCTACGGTAAGAATTCCCATGTCTTTCGCCACTTTTGCAATCACAGGAGCTGCACCGGTACCGGTTCCGCCGCCCATTCCTGCGGTGATGAAAACCATTTTCGTATTTTGTCCCATTGAAGCTTTAATGTCTTCAATACTTTCGATAGCAGCTTTTTCACCTACTTCAGGGTCTGCACCAGCGCCCAAACCTTCGGTAATGGTTACCCCAAGCTGAACTTTGTTGGCAACGGGGTTGTTATCCAAAGTCTGGGAATCGGTGTTGCAGATTACAAAATCTACTCCGTGAATCCCTCTTTCATACATGTGCTTCAATGCGTTGTTTCCGCCGCCGCCAACTCCGATAACCTTTATAATTGATGAATTTCCCTTTGGCAAATCAAATGAGAATCCTGGTGTGTTCATATTTTCCATAGTATTTGTATTTTTTTAGTTATTCAACTTCTTCAAAGAATTTTTTTACGCTTTCCATAATTTTCTGGCCGATGGTGAGTTTGTTGCGTCTTTTTTCTCCAGACTCTGCAATCACCTGTTCTTCTGTTCTGAATTCAGGAGTTTCGGTAATTTGTGCTGAAGTTTCCTCTTTTGCAGGAACTTCATTAACAACTTCTTGCGGTTTCGGCTGTTCAGGGCTGTGTTTTTTATCGCGGATTTTTAAACTTTCCATTAAAAGACCGATGGAAGTTGCGTATTCCGGACCTTTAAGAAACTGGTTTTTGTCGTTGGCCACATATTCATTAGAAAACCCGATACGGCTGTCGAAACCTGTGGTATAGTTTGCGAGTTGTCTAAGGTTTTTAAGGTTAGAACCGCCACCTGTTAAAACGATGCCTGCGATGAGTTTTTTCTTCTGCTCAAAAGCGCCATAAGCCTTCAGTTCGGTATTTACCATTTCTAAGATTTCCTCAACCCTCGCATTTACTACATGCGCCAAAGTTTTCAGCGAAATCTCCTTATCAGGTCTGCCGTGAAGCCCTGGAATGGTAACGAATGTGCTGTCTTTTTCCATCTCCGGCATTGCAGAGCCGAATTTTACTTTCAGTTGTTCTGCGTGTTTTTCGATGATTGAACAGCCTTCTTTAATATCATCGGTAATAATTCCGCCACCGTATGGAATTACACAGGTATGACGAATGATATTGTCTTTGAAGATTGCGATATCAGTAGTTCCACCGCCAATGTCTACAATAGCCACACCCGCTTCTTTTTCTTCTTTAGTCAATACAGATTCGGAAGAAGCGAGAGGTTCGAGGGTTAAGGATTCCATTTCCAGGCCAGCTTCACGAACGCATCTTGCGATATTTCTGATGCTTCCCATTTGGCCTACAACAACGTGGAAGTTGGCTTCCAGACGTTTGCCGTGCATGCCGATGGGTTCCTGGATTTCTCCCTCAGAATCAACCTTATATTCCTGGGGAAGAACGTGAATAATTTCCTCACCCGGAAGCATTACCAGTTTTTTAACCTGTTCTTTCAGTTTTTCGATATCGTCTTCCGTGATATACTGATCGGGATGATCCCTCATGATATAATCTGAATGCTGTAATGACCGGATGTGTTTGCCGGCAATACCAACTGTAACTTTGTGAATAGCTACGCCTGAACTGGCTTGCGCCTCGGCTACGGCAGTTTTGATGGACTGTATGGTCTGGGAAATATTGTTCACAATTCCTTTATGAACGCCCAGGCTTTTCGCCTTTCCAACGCCGAGAATCTCAATTTTACCGTGGGCATTTCTTCTACCGACAATCGCCACAATCTTTGTGGTTCCGATGTCGAGGCCTACTGAATACTCGTGATTTTTCATTGATATGTCGATTTGATTTTTTACTCTATTTTAACTTTTGTTTTGGGCTTTGCAGCCGGTTTAGAAGTGGCAGTTTTAGGCTTGGAAGTCTCTTTCTTTGCCGTTGTTTTTACTTCTGTTTTAGGTTTTGAAACGCTGACTTTAGGCTTCTCCTTTGGTTTTGTTTCCGGTTTTTTGGCGGCAGGCTGCAGAGATTCTTTTTTAATTGAATTTGCTGCTGAAGGCGCTTTCGCCAATTCTTTGCTGCCCACTTTCATCATACTGTCGTTTTCTTTGAAATACGGATTCAGCGTGGTAACGATCTGGTTATCGTACTTTACCGATATCTTTGTGTATTTCTCCGGTTCCTGATAAACAAGGTGTTTCTCCACGAAGGTTTTAAAACCTTTAACCTTCAGATTTATATTTTCCAGATTACCTATTTCTACCTTATAATTTCCCTGGCTGGTAAGTAAATTATAATTTTCTTTTTCTTTGGAAATGCCGATGAAATATTTTTTACTAAATTCGTCGCGGTCGATTTTGTTGACCAGTTCAGCCAGTTTTATATATTCAGATTTATCAACGTCGCCGGTAACCAACATGCAGGGGAACGAATAATTTTTGGAGATTGGAAATTCTGTTCCCTTTCCGTCCACATAAAAGTCATTTCCGTTTTTGTTCAGCCGGAACGCGGGGACTCTCTGCTTAATATCCAGATGCAGGTTGCCGTTCAAATTCAAATATACATTGGCACTGTCAACCGCCGGTAACTGGTTGAGTTTTTTCTCTAATTCCGGGATGTTGATGTCGCCTATTCGTTTTTCAGGATTCGATTTTTTTACGATTTCCCTGATGTCTTTTTCATCAATGAAATAAACGGGATGTTTGGTTTGGATCAGATTAACCGAAACTTTTTCCATGGATTTATTATTGAATCTTTTCAACGAAAAACTCAGTAGAAATCCGAAAATGATTACTGTTATTAATATTTTTAATATTCTGAATTTGTTTTTCATTGTTTAATTCTAAACTGTTTTTCTATTTGCCCGAAAGCCATTCTACAATTCCGTCGTATAAAGTGTCGATATTTCCGGCTCCTACTGTTAATAAAACATCGAAATTTTTTTCTTTAATCCTGCTGAAAGCATCTTCTAAAGTCGAAACTTCGCGAGTTTCCAAATTTATTTTTTCCGACAGCCAAGATGAGGTTACTCCTTCGAAATTTTCCTGTAATTCCCTCGCCGGATATATATCCAGCAGAATAAGTTCATCAGCTTTATCTAAACTTTCTGCAAAACCATCCGCAAAATCTCGGGTTCTGCTGAAGAGATGCGGCTGGAAAACCACCAAAAGTTTTTTCTCCGGGTAAAAGGTTTTGATGGAACCAATTACCGCGTTGAGTTCTGTGGGATGATGCGCGTAATCGTCGATATAAATTTTTCCGTTTTCGAAACGGTGTTTGGTATACCGTCTTTTAATTCCTTTAAAATTGGCAATTCCCTGTTTTAAAGTTTCGAAATCAACGCCTAAATTATGAAGGATCGCAATAGCAACCGTGGCGTTCTCTACATTGTGAATTCCCGGAATTTCCCATTCGAAATCATTAACCTCTTCGGTTGGCGTGTGAAAATCGAAATATATTTTATCGCCGATTTCGCGGATATTGTCTGAATAATAATCAGCTTCCTCATTCACCGCATAGCTTTTGGCATTTCTGCCGATATTGATTCCTTTTCTTACAAAAAGCTGATTATCTGCCGGAACCAGATTTGCAAAATCTTTAAATCCCTCTTCAATCGTGGCTTTATCACCGTAAATATCCAGATGATCAGCGTCTGTTGAAGTAATTACCGCCCAGTCCGGAGAAAGGTTGAGGAAACTTCTGTCGTATTCATCGGCTTCAACCACCGATATGTCACTTCCGTTGTACAGAAAATTCGATTTGAAATTCTCTGCAATTCCACCTAAAAAAGCTGAAAACGAAAGATTGGCTTCTTTACAGAGATGCGCTACTAAGGAAGAGGTTGTGGTTTTTCCGTGCGTTCCTGCAACAGCAATACACGCGGTATTTTCAGTAATTAAACCCAGAACTTTTGCTCTCTTCAGCACCGTGAATCCATGACCGTTGAAATGGTTTAAAATTTCGAGCTTTTTAATGGCAGGTGTGAAAATTACCAGCGTATTTTCCGGATTTAAATGATTAGTTTCCTCAGAAACCACATCTTCAAAAATAATATTAATTCCTTCTGAGATTAAAGCAGACGTAATTTTTGTCGCGGTTTTATCGTAACCCATCACTTTTTTTCCGGATGCATTGAAATAACGCGCCAAAGCGCTCATTCCGATGCCGCCGATGCCTACAAAGTAGAAGTTCTGATATGTTGATAAAGCTTTCATCTCGCTTAGAATTTGATGTTTAAAGTGGATAAGATTTCAGTTACAATTTCCTGCGCTGCGTTGGGTTTCGCGAAGAAATCCAGGTTTGCTGACATATCCTTCCTCAGTTTTTCACTTTCGCAGATTTCCATGAGTGTAGGCCAGAATTTCTCCTTCATTTCTGTGTCTTTCACCATTCTGGCTGCATTTTTTTCTACCAGAGTCATCGCATTTTTAGTTTGATGATCTTCCGCCGCAAAAGGAAATGGAACCAGAAGCACCGGTTTTTTTGCAACTGCCAGTTCAGAGATTGCAATGGCGCCGGCTCTTGATACGATAATATCTGCTGCAGAATAGGCAAGCTCCATGTTTTTAATAAACTCAGCAATCTGAATGTTTCTGTTCTGTTTGGTTTCTGTGTCGGCTAAGATATTTTGGTAATCGGTTTTTCCGGTTTGCCAGATCAACTGAAAATCTTTTTCTATGATTTCATCTAAATGTTCTTTCCACGCGTTATTCAGCGTTCGGGAACCTAAGGAACCGCCTACGGAAAGGATGGTGAGTTTATTTTTGTCTAAACCTGCTTTTTCTTTGGCGACATCACTTTCAATTAAGTTGGTAATGATGTTTTTACGGATCGGATTTCCCAGAAAATATGTTTTTGTTCCGAGGAAAAATTTCTCCATATCGGGATATGCGGTAAATACTGCCTTCGCACGCTTTGCCAGAAAAGTATTGGTCTTTCCCGGAAGGGAATTCTGTTCCTGAACAAAAATAGGTACGCCAAGCGCTGAAGCCATAAATAATGCCGGTCCACTTGCAAAACCGCCGGTTCCTACAGCGAAATCGGGTTTAAAATCTTTAATTTCTTTCCTTGCTTTTGCCAGACTTGAAACAACTTTGAAAGGTAAACCGACATTTTTCAGAAGGTTCCCCCGGTCGAATCCTGCGATGTTTAAACCTATGATTTTATAGCCCGCTTGCGGAACTTTTTCCATTTCCATTTTGCCGTTGGCTCCGATGAACAAAAATTCAGCCTCCGGAAATCTTTTTTTAATTTCGTCGGCAACAGCGATAGCCGGGAAGATGTGTCCACCTGTTCCGCCGCCGCTCATTAAAACTTTTATCTTCTTGTTCATATTCTAAAAACCGCACTTTATGCGATATCATTTATTTCTTCGAGATCCTGTTTTTTGCCCATTCCTTCTTCATCGTAAACCTGAATTCTTGAACTTACATTGAGGATAATTCCCAGCTGTATGTAAGTAACGAGCATCGATGTTCCACCGTAACTGATTAATGGTAAAGGCTGTCCTGTAACCGGAATTAGATTTACCGCCACGGCAATATTCACTGAAAGCTGTACGAAGATCATAATTCCGAGACTCAGCACAAGTAAACTGCCGAAAAACGCCGGCATTTTACTGGCAATCATCACGATTCTGATGATCATGATGAGATAGAGTGAAATAAGTACCAAAGCGCCGATAAATCCATATTCCTCAACAATAATCGCAAAAATAAAGTCGGAGGCAGATTGTGGCAGCATTTGCTTCAGTGCACTTTTTCCAGGTCCCATTCCTGCAATTCCACCGTGTACGATGGCAGCTTTCGCCTGCATTACCTGATAATTTTTGGCTTTGTCGATTTCGTTTTCCAGCTGATTTTCCTTTTTGGAATTCATGAAAACTTCTACACGGCTCATCCAGGTATGTACCCTGTTGTTTTCGATCAAATCGGTTTTCAGCGCGACAAACATGAAAATCCCAATAGCCAGTGAAGCGATTCCGACAAATCCGAAAATGTATTTTTTACTGAGCTGCCCTATAAGCATTACGGCCAGTGAAACGATGAGGATCATTAAAGCTGTAGATCCGTTATCCTTTGCTACCAGGCCAAATACGAGAAGAACCGGCCCGAAAATAAATAGAATATTTTCCCAGGTGTGGCGCTCTCTTTTAATTTTTTTGGTTAAATATCTGCACAGGTAAATGATAAGTAACAAATAAGCGAACGACGACGGCTGGAAGGAAATCGGCGTACCAGGGATTTTCAGCCACCGTGAGGCTGAAGCACCATCAATAGTTTGGCCTGCAAACATCGTTAATCCAAGCAGGAGAATCATAATGGCCAATAAAATACTGCTCAGTTTACCGATGTGTTCGTATTTTACTACTCCAACGCCACGCATGATCGCCAGACCCAGCACTACAAAAAATGTGTGCTTAATTAAATGCGAAGTCGTGGTGCCGCTGTTTACAATATATTCCAGATTCGAACTTGCGGAATAGACAGGGAACACCGAAAAGAACGAAATCAGTAAGATTACGCTCCAAAGGACTTTGTCGCCTTTCAATAATTCGAATTTGTTTTCTGTTTCCTGCATTTTTGCGTCCCGTTTGGGGTGTTATTTTAAAACTTCTTTTTTAAATTTATTTCCGCGGTCTTCATAATTTTCGAATAAATCGAAACTTGCACAACATGGTGAAAGCAATACGGTGTCGCCGCTTTTTGAAAGAGATTTTGCTGTTTTCACAGCGTCTTCCATGCTGGATGTACTGTAGATTAATTCTTTCTTTTCTTTGAAAAAATCGATGATTTTTTGGTTGTCGAGCCCTAAACAGACAATTGCTTTTACCTTGCGTTTTACCAGATCTTCGATTTCGGTGTAGTCGTTTCCTTTATCTGTACCACCAACAATCCATACGGTAGGCTGTTTCATGCTTTCCAAAGCATAATAGGTCGCATTTACATTGGTAGCTTTGCTGTCGTTGATAAACCTTACGCCGTTAATTTCGGCTACCTGCTCTAACCGGTGTTCTACTGCTTGGAATGTGGTTAAGGAATTCCGGATGCTCTCATTGCTTATTTTAAGTATTTTACCAGCGATTGAAGCTGCCAGGCTGTTGGCAACATTATGGTTTCCTACCAATGCCAATTCGTCGATTTTCATCGAAAATTCGTCGTGAAGTTTTACCACCATTTTATCTTCGGTGAGATAACCGCCTTCTTTGAGTTTTTCTTTCAGTGAAAAAGGAATCATTTTGGCTTTTATTTCGAGTTTTTCGAGAAGATTCATGCTCATTTCATCATCTTTGTTATAGATGAAGAAATTATCATTCTCCTGATTATCAGCAATTCTGAATTTTGCCAAAGCGTATTCTTCGTAATTGTAATTGTACTGATCCAGGTGATCCTGACTCAAATTCAACAACAGGGAAATATAAGGCCTGAAATTCTGGATATCGTCGAGCTGAAAAGAACTTACTTCCAGAACGTAATAATCAAAATTTTCATCAGCAACCTGTTTTGCAAAACTTTTACCGATATTGCCGCCTAAACCTACCTTCAAATCATCATTTTTCAGAATATGGTAAATCAGTGACGTTGTTGTTGTTTTGCCGTTGCTTCCGGTAATCGCGATGATTTTGGCATCGGTAAATTCAGAAGCAAATTCAATTTCAGAGGAAAGCCGGATTCCTTTTTTGTTGATTTTCGAAATGATCTCAGCTTTTTTAGGAATTCCCGGTGATTTTATGATCCAGTCGGCTGCAAGAATTCTATCTTCATCGTGTTTTCCTTCTTCATATTCAATGCCGGCATCGAGCAAAAGCTTTTTGTAGTCTTCCTTAATCAGACCTTTGTCTGAAAGAAAAACCTCCAAGCCTTTTTTCTTTGCTAAATATGCTGCACCAAAGCCGCTTTCTCCGCCTCCTAAAACAACTATTTTCATTTTTTTGTTTTTTATTGACAAGTCAATCTGTCGCTATCTCACTTTTAAAGTAATTAAACAGATAATCGCAAATAGAACCCCGATAATGATCATTCGGTTCACGATTTTGCTCTCGTGATAACCTTCTTTTTGGTAATGATGGTGGAGGGGCGACATTTTGAAAAGTCTGTTATTCTGGGCATACTCAAGCCCATATTTTCTTTTTCTGTATTTGAAAACTGCCACCTGAAGCATCACAGAAATATTTTCGACAACGAAAATACCGCATAGCACAGGGATCATAAGTTCTTTTCTCAGGATGATGGCTAAAACAGCAATTATGCCGCCCAGCATTAAACTGCCTGTGTCGCCCATAAATACCTGAGCCGGATAGGTATTGTACCAGAAAAAACCAATCACCGCACCCACGAGGGCCAGAGCGAAAATGGTAGCTTCACCCATATTCGGGAGGAACATAATGTTGAGGTAGTCTGCAAAAATAATATTCCCGGAAATGTAGGCAAAAAAGGCCAGTGTAAGCAGGATGACGACACTTGTTCCCGCAGCAAGTCCATCGATGCCATCTGTAATATTGGCGCCGTTGGAAACCGCAGTTACTATGAAAATTACCATTGGAATAAAAACGATCCAGGCCCATTCGTGGGCATCTTCGGGACTCATCCAGAAGAGTATTCCGCTGTAGTCGAATTCATTATTTTTAACGAAAGGTACTGTGGAAACGGTAGCTTTTTCCGTAGGCATGAAGTTTTTTTCAATGTTGTTACGGTTGATTTCTTTGGCGTCAGCATATTTTCTTTTTACCGTAACATCGGGATGAAAATACATGAGCACTCCCACGATCAATCCCAAACCAACCTGTCCGATCACTTTGAATTTTCCGCTTAAGCCATCTTTATTTTTCTTTATTTTCTTCAGATAATCATCAATGAAACCTATAACGCCCATCCACACCACCGAAACGATGAGTAATAGAATGTAAATGTTCATTATTTTGGTGAAGAGTAAAACCGGAATCAGGGTAGCCAGAATGATGATGAGTCCTCCCATTGTTGGCGTGCCTTCTTTTTGCTTCTGTCCTTCTAAGCCCAGATCACGAACCAGTTCCCCCATCTGCTGTTTGCGGAGGTAATTGATGATTTTTTTTCCGTAAACCAAAGCGATAATTAGTGACAGCAAAACCGCCATTCCTGCACGGAAAGAAATAAATCTGAACATACCGAGTCCCGGAACGTGAACCCCGATGCTGGTAAAATATTCGTAGAGATAGTATAACATTTTCTTTGGTTTTCGGTTAATAATTTAATTTTCGCAAATTATTTCGACATTAATTTTGCGAGTTCCATAATGGTTTCTTTATCATCAAAATGATGTTTTACGCCATTGATTTCCTGATAATCTTCATGCCCTTTTCCGGCAAGAAGGATGATGTCTCTCGGTTCCGCAAATTTAATCGCCATTTTTATGGCTTCTTTACGGTCGGGAATCGAGGTGTATTTGCTGAAATTCTGCGGTTCCACACCTGCTTCAATTTCTTTGATAATTGCTGCCGGATCTTCAGTTCTTGGATTATCGCTTGTGATGATGGCCAGCGTTGATTTTCTTGTTGCAATTTTGCCCATTTCGGGACGTTTTGCATGATCACGGTCACCGCCACAGCCGAAAATCGTAATAAGTCTTTCGTTTTTTGTGCGGATATCGTTGATGGAATCTAAAATATTTTCGAGTGCGTCGGGCGTGTGCGCATAGTCGATAACAAAGAAAATTCCGCTGTCGGATTTCAGGGTTTCGAAACGTCCCTTTACTTTTTTCAGCGTTGAGATGGCTTTCAGTATATCTTCTTCATGAAAACCGCTTTCGATGGCAACTGCATAAGCCAGCAGCAGGTTGTAAACATTGAATTTCCCGGTCAAGGTGGTCCAGAATTCTCTACCGCCAAAATTCAACAGCATCCCATTGAAGTCTGCTTCCAGAATTCTGCCGTGGTAATTTGCCATGGTCTTCAGCGCGTAAGTTTTTTGCGTTGCTTTTGTATTCTGAAGCATCACAGTTCCGTTTTTGTCATCAATGTTGGTGATGGCAATGGCTTCCGGATTCAGGTCATCAAAAAACCTTTTTTTGGTTTTGAGGTATTCGCTGAAGGTTTTATGATAGTCTAAATGATCGTGAGAAATATTGGTAAATCCAGCAATTTTAAAATTCAGACCTTCAGTTCTGTTCTGGTGAATTCCGTGCGAAGAAACTTCCATAAAGGCATATTCACAGCCCACTTCAACCGCTTTTGCCAGCAATTGATTTAAATGTACAACATCGGGCGTGGTGTGCGTTGACGGAATGATTTCGTCTGCGATTCGGTATTCAACCGTTGAAATTAAAGCAGATTTAAATCCTAAATTCTTGAAAATATCGAACAAAAGGGTAGTAACCGAAGTTTTCCCGTTCGTGCCTGTAATTCCAATCAAACTGAGTTTTTCTGAAGGATTTCCGTAAAAATTTGAAGCCAGCTGACCCAAAGTTTTCGAAGCATCTTTCACCTGAATGTAAGTGATTTCTGGATAAAGATTCTCTGGCAGAACTTCGCAAACAATCGCTATGGCACCTTTTGCGATGGCCGCATGAATAAAAGAATGTCCGTCGGCAACCGTTCCTTTCACCGCGACATACAGTGAATCTTCCACAGCTTTCCGGCTGTCGAAAACGATTTCCGAAATCTCCGGGTTTTTACGTCCGGAAATTTCAAGTACGGGGATTCTGTTCAATAATGCTTCTAAATTCATTTTATATTTCAGGGACAAGCCTTGCAGCCTGTTCCAGTTTTTTTAATTCTGTAAACTCAGGTAAATTCTTTGGTTTTTCTTAATCGTGGTGCCTTCCAGCGGAAACTGTTCTTTAATGCGTCCAACACCTTTGTAATCAACTCTATAGCCTTGGTTTTCAAGTTGGGGAATTACGTTTTTCCCGATGAGTCCTACTACTTTCGGCATCTGTTTACCTGTGACAGCGATTTTTTCGGTTCGTTCCACCATTTTGCTGAGATCAACTTTTTTGTCAACCAGCATTTCTCTTTCAATATTTTGCGGCGTTTTCAGGAAGGTTTTTCCTGCAATTTCTTTAAAAACCGGCGCGGCTACAGTTGATCCGTAATAACTTTTAGATTTATCTGGCTGATTAACCATCACAATGCAAGTATATTTGGGATTGTCGGAAGGGTAGAATCCGGCAAAACTCGCCTGATATTTTGCGGGACCGGGTTTCCAGTACTCGAATCTTGCGGTTCCCGTTTTTCCGGCCATTTTCAGGTTCGGGGTGAAAATACTTCTTGCCGTACCTTTTTCAACAGCTTTAGTCAGCGCGTTGGTCATCATTGTAATTGCTTTTTCAGAAGCCATTTTTTTAACCATAACTTCTGGTTGAGCGGAATACAGAATCTGCCCGTCTTTCATGATTTTATCAATGAAAAGCGGTTTCAGCATTTTACCTTTGTTGGCGATTCCGTTATAGAATGTGGTAAGCTGCAGCAGATTGAATCGTGAGGAGTAACCATAAGAAAGTGAAGCCAGTGTCGCAGCGTTCCATCTTTTGTTTTCTGGGGTTACAATGAAAGGTTTGGTGATTCCGGGAAGCTCAATGTCCATTTTTTCGAACATTTTCCATCTTTTTAAGTGATCCAGAAAAACCTGTGGTTTATCGGCGTAGTATTGGGTAATGAGTTTCGCTGACCCTACGTTGCTGGATTTTGCCAGAACATCGGCTATTTCATAAACTCCACCGCCATGACCGTCGGAAATTCTCTGCTTGGCATACGTCCACACGCCATTTCCAACATTTACTGTGGTGTTTTCATCAATAAAACCATCATCCATTGCGGCTAACAGAGACACCGTTTTGAAGGTTGAGCCAGGTTCTGTGGCGTCTTTAAGTGCGTAATTATAGGAATCCACATACATTCCGGGTTCGGTACGCTTTAGGTTGACCATTGCTTTCACTTTGCCTGTAGCGACTTCCATTACCAATACAGAACCGTGGTCTGCATCGAAATTGATGAGTTGCTTTTCGAGAGCCGAATGTGCAATATCCTGAATTCTTAAATCAATCGTGGTGTAAACATCCTGGCCGTCTACAGGTTCCTTAACTTTCCAGTAATCAATGGGTTTCCACTGGCTGGAGTTTACACGCTGCTCCAGGCGGGTTCCGTTGACTCCTGTCATGTATTTGGAGAAGGCGCCTTCCAAACCAGATTTTGTAACGCCGTTGTCCATCCCAATGGTGCCGGCACCGATCTGTGTGGTGGCGAGTTCTCGTTTAAAATTCCGGTCTACGATAAATCCACCGCGGTTTTTTCCTTTTTTGAAAATCGGGAACTTACGGATTCGGTCGTACTCATCGAAATCGAGACCTTTTACCAAAGAATAGTATTGGTTATTTGCTTTTTTCTGCTGATCGAGCCTGTCTCTGAAATAACTTCGTGGCTTTCCGAACATTTTGGAAAGAGAATCGGTAAGTGCGCCAATGTTGTTGGAGTAAACTGTATCTTTTATTGTTTTGAAATCGAGAAAAACATCGTAACGCATTACCGTAGTGGCGAGAATGGAACCGTCGGCAGCATAAAGATTTCCGCGCGCAGCTTTTAAAGTAGCTTCACGGTAGTTTTTACTGATGTAGTCGTCTTTAATTTCCTGAACATTAGTGTTTTGAAGAATAAGAATCCGGCCTAAAAACACCACAAAAAGGATGAAGGCTGCCCCGGCAAAAAGGTAGCCCCATCTCAAAGTTTTTGAGCGCTTATTTTCGAATTCATTGAGTACTGCCATCTGTACTGTCTAATTTTATCAATAATTTGTGTGGGTGGTTTTCCAGAGATAAAAGGGAATCTTCCACCATTTCCTTGCCCAGTTCCGATTCCAGTTTTACTTTAATCAGTCTGCTTTGGGCGTATGCGTTTCTCGATTTATATTCTTCGGTCTGTTCTTTTAATTCATTTACCAATTCAATTTTTTTACTCACCAAATGGTTACTGTAAATCATAATCATCAAAAGCAGAAAAATCAGCAGAAAGTACCGGTAATGAATTTTCACTTCATCACGGTTCAGAAAATTCCCCTTTATGATGTCAATAAAGGTTAATTTTTTCTGGGGGCGGTATGTTTGTTTTTTTGCCATTGATCTGATGAATGTGATCACTCATCTTTAATTTATATTTTTATTCCAACCCGCATTTTTGCACTTCTTGCACGGGAATTTTCTTCTATTTCTGCGTGATCCGGCACAATTGCCTTGCTCTGAAGCAGATTAAATGCTTTTGCATAATTTCCGTAGATATCGCGCTCGGGTTCACCCTCGAACATGCCGTTCTTCAGAAAACGCTTTACCAGTCTGTCTTCCAGAGAATGATATGAGATTACGACCAGTCTGCCTTCGGGTTTCAATATTTTATATGCCTGAAGGAGCATTTCTTTTAGCACCTCCAACTCCTGATTTACTTCAATTCGGATGGCCTGAAAAACCTGTGCGAAAAACTTATTCTGTTTGAATGCCGGGATGTAGCTGAAGAGTTTTTTCAGATCCTCTGTGGTTTCAATAGGTTTTATTTTTCTATGGTGCACAATTTCGCGCGCCAGTTTTCTGGATTCCCGTAAGTCTCCGTAATAGTAAAAAATATTGGCGAGCTGTTCTTCTTCGTATTCGTTAATGATTTTTTTGGCGTCCAGAACCTGCATCACATTCATCCGCATATCCAGCGGTGCATTGCTTCTTGTAGAAAAACCGCGTTCTGCTTCATCAAACTGATGGGACGATACGCCTAAATCTGCCAGAATTCCGTCTACCTTATTAATACCATAAACCAGTAGAGAATTTTCTAAAAACCTGAAATTCTGATTGATGAGGGTAAATCTTTCGTCTTCAATAGTGTTTTTTAGTGCGTCCAAATCCTGGTCAAAACTGAAAAGCCTGCCTTTCGGTGAAAGTCTTTTCAGGATTTCCCGGGAATGCCCACCACCACCGAAAGTAACATCAACGTAAATTCCGTCAGGATTCGTTACCAAATCATCAACACTTTTCTTCAGCAAAACCGGATTGTGATACATTCTGTATTATATTAAGGTGAAGTGGCCGCTGCACACTACGTTTTGGAATAATTATTCTTCCTGATCATCAAAACTGATGTCTCCCATTACCTCTTCGGCAAGTTTCGCAAAATCTTCTTCCGAAGTGGCAATTACCGCTTCATAAGCTTCTTTGTCCCAAATCTCGAAAAGCGAGCCGGCACTGGTAATCACAATTTCTTTTTTTAGATTTGCAAAAAGGGTTAAATCTTTAGAAATCTGTAATCTGCCTGCGTTATCGGGTTCTACAGTTTTCAGGCCCGCGGTAAACTGGCGGATGAAATCTGCATTTCTTTTCTGGAAGCGGTTCAGCTTATTAATTTTTTCCATCAGTTTTTCCCAACCCGACATTGGATAAACCTCGAGGCAGGATTGGAATACGGAACGCTTGACTACAAAAGAATCTCCGCCAAAATTCTCCATCTGTTTTACCAGTGATGAAGGGAGTTTTAGGCGACCCTTGTCGTCGATTTTACATTCATATGTGCCGATGAAATTCTTCATTTGGGACAAATTTATATAAAAATTTCTAAAAGCTCCCACTTTTTCCCACTTTTTGACTTAATGTTAATAAGTTTTGATTAGTAATACTAAACGGCTGATTAAAAAGAAGTTAACATATTATTGGATTTCTGAAAAATAAATTGAAAAACTCTCATCTTTTTCTTTGAAATTTATTTTTATTATAAATTCATTCATGTAAATAATAGTTGGTCTTTAATTTGTATTTTTGCAGTGCTTAGTAAGCATTTCTATGAGATTTATTACGAAAAAAGAAAAAAAATACTCTTTCATTGAGGCTGGAGAAGGTCACCCGCTGATTCTTCTGCATGGATTAATGGGAGGTTTGAGTAATTTTGATAAAACGGTAAAATATTTTTCCGAACGCGGGTACAAGGTCTTTGTACCGGTGCTTCCTATTTATGACTTACCGGTTTTGCACACCAATCTTACTACAATTGCAAAATATGTCGCCAAATTCATCGAAGAAAAAACCGATGAGCCAGTAACGATCGTAGGAAATTCCATGGGTGGACATATTGGACTGATCCTTACGCTTGCCCGCCCAGAGCTTGTTGCCAACTTAGTCTTAACAGGCAGTTCGGGTCTGTATGAAAGAACTTTCGGTGACAGTTTTCCACGCAAATCTGATAAAGAATATATAAGGAAGAAAACAGAAGAAGTCTTCTATGACCCGGCTGTAGCCACAGACGAATTGGTAGATGAGGTTTTTGCTGTAGTGAATGATAGAATGAAGGGAATAAAAACAGTAATGCTTGCCAGAAGCGCAATAAAGCACAACATGCTGCACGATTTACCGAAAATTAAAACACCTGTTTGTTTAATCTGGGGCAAAGATGATAACGTGACACCACCTGATGTAGCAGTAGATATGCATAAATTCTTACCAAATTCTGATTTATACTGGATCGAAAAATGTGGTCACGCCGCCATGATGGAAAAGCCGGATGAGTTTAACGAAATCCTTTACAGCTGGCTGAAGAAAATAGAAAAATAAAATGGAGGTTTTTAACTTCCATTTTTTATTTAATTAAATTTGAAAAAAATAATAAAATGACTATCAAGACAGCAGAGTTTATAAAAAGCAGCGGAAGATGGCAGGATTGCCCGGAAGCTGTGCTGCCGGAATATGCTTTTATCGGAAGGTCTAATGTTGGAAAATCTTCGCTAATCAATGCAATGCTGAATCATAAAGACCTTGCCAAAACATCGCAGACTCCTGGAAAAACCCAGTTAATCAATCATTTTATAATCAACGAAGCGTGGTATCTTACCGATTTGCCAGGTTATGGGTACGCCCGTGTTTCGAAAAGTATGAGAAAAGATTTCGAAAAACTGATTAACAATTATATATTGAACCGAAAAAATCTTGTCAACCTTTTTGTGTTGGTAGATGTACGACATACACCACAGAAAATTGACCTTGAATTTATAGAATGGTGTGGCGAGAACGGAGTTCCTTTCTCCATTGTATTTACAAAAGCGGATAAACTCAAACCAAACGCCGTACTGGCTAATGTAGAAGATTACAAAAAGGAACTTCTGAAAACATGGGAAGACCTGCCTGAAATTTACATAACATCGGCGGAGAAAAAAGAAGGAGGCGACGCAATTTTGAAATTCATCGCCGAAACTAACGCATTTCTGGAAAACAATAAAGTAAACTTTCAGTAATGCAAACGATTCATTGGAAAATTAAATCTTTCACAGAACTTTCAGTGACGGAATTATATGAAATTTTAAGAATCCGGCAGGCTGTATTTGTTGTTGAACAGACATGTGATTATTTGGATGCTGATGGTTACGATGATAAAGCAGTGCATCTGTGGGCCGAGACTAACGGCGAAATTTTAGCTTACTGCAGACTTTTCGATTCAGGAATTAAATATAAGGAAGCATCTATAGGTCGTGTTTTAACGAATTCCAACTACAGAAATCTGAGGTTGGGGAAAACGCTTATGAAATTTGCACTTTTTATTATTGAAGCCCGATTTCGTGCAGGAGATGTAAGAATTTCTGCACAGGATTATCTTTTAAAGTTTTATTCGGAATTTGGATTTCAGGATACCGGCAAAAAATATCTGGAAGATGATATTCCTCACACGGAGATGTTAAAATCTTATAAATATGTCTAAATTTTTCTTTTAAGTTCTTTAAAACAAGATTCACTATTTAGCATCAAAATTATCTTTAAGGTAAAAAAATGGCAATATAGTTTGTGTATTATTTGGGATTTGTATAATTTTACAAAAAATCATTAAACTTTAAAGATTATGAAAAAAATTTTACTCACTGGCTTTGCGCTAGTTTCTATGCTATCTCAGGCTCAATCTTGGGTTCCTCAGGGAACCAAATTCCCTCTGAATTTTGGTGTTGATGAGATTGATATTGTAGATGCAAACACGGTATGGATATTTGCATACGACGGCTCCGGAGCCGGAACTTATCCTAAAATAGTTTCGCGTACTACAAATGGCGGCACTACGTGGACTGCTAACAATATCACTGGCCCAGGATCAAATACTCTTGTGTCCGATTTGTCAGCTATTGACGGAAATACCGCATGGGTAGTAACCGCACCGGCTTCAGCAGGAACTAATGCCAACAGAATCTGGAAAACTACAAACGGAGGTACTAGCTGGACGCAGCAAACCGTAGGCTATACCTCTGGTTCATTTGCGAATCATATTTACTTCTGGGATGCAAATAATGGATGGACAAGTGGTGACCCATTAAACGGGAAATTCGAAATGTTCAAAACATCTAATGGAGGTTCAACATGGACGGCAGTGCCTGGCGCGCCAGTACCTGTAAACGGTGATGATTTTACTTACGTTGGTCTTAAGGAAGTTGTTGGTGATAATATATGGATTGGTACCAGCGTAGGCCGAATTCTGCACTCTCCCGATAGAGGAAACACCTGGACCGGAAACTACAGCCCCGTGCTTGACTTTGGTGGAGTAATTACTTCCGGATCTTCTGGAGCCTTTGCTTTTAAAGATGCTAATAACGGACTTTTACTAGCAGTGGACGGAGCTGACTCTCCTACTACATTATCTGCCGGTCTCTATTCAACAACTGACGGAGGGGTAACATGGGATCCAGTTACACCCAACGGGACATGGTTCTTCGGTGATATTGCCTATGTACCTGGTACAGCTAATACCTATGTAACAACTGGTATCAACTCTGCTGCAGCACAAGGTACCGGATCTGCCTATTCTACTGACGGAGGTTTAAACTGGACAATCATTGATAATATCCCTGGAATAGACGGGGGACAAAGAGGGAAGGTATCTTTCCTTAATCCTACAACCGGCTGGACAGGATATTTCTCTGATGGACCTTCAGGAACTCAGGGAATCTTCAAATTCAGTGGAAACTTGGCACTTGGGGTTTCTGATAACGCAGTTAAGTCTAACTTAAAAGTTTATCCAAACCCGGCAACTGATATCGTAAATATTTCTTCTAACAAGAAGATTGAGAACATTACAGTTATTGATATGACCGGTAAAAAAGTTCAGTCCTTTAAAGCAGGTAACCAGATCAATGTCTCTTCTTTAGCTAAAGGAACTTACATTCTTCAGGTATATTACGGAGAAGGTGCTGTAGAAAACACTAAACTTATCAAAAAATAGTTTTTTAAATACTATAATAATTAAGGAATGGATGAGGTTACTCATCCATTTTTTTTTTAGAAAAGCTGTATTTGAAATGATTTTCATAAATTAGCCTACTAAATAATTTTATAAATGAAAAGAATTTTTTTACTGCTCACATTCATGATGAGCTTTGTACAGTTAAGAGCCGATGAAGGGATGTGGCTGATGACAATGATCAAGAGACTTAACGGTGTTGACCTTAAAAAGCAAGGTCTGAAGCTTACTCCTGAAGAAATTTATTCTGTCAACAATTCCAGCCTGAAAGATGCAATTGTGCAGTTCGGTGGTGGTTGTACAGCCGAGATGGTTTCTAAAGAAGGTTTACTCTTTACAAATCACCACTGTGGATACGGACAAATCGCTGCACTTTCAACTCCGGAAAAAGACCATTTAACCAATGGGTTCTGGGCCATGAAAAAAAGCGAAGAACTCCCTGCAAAAGGCCTATCGGTAAGATTTTTGGTGAGAATGGATGATGTTACCAAGCGTATTAACGATAAGCTTAATAACAATATGTCTGCAGACCAAAGAAAAGAAATTATCGATGCAGAATACAAAGCAATCCAGACTGAAAATTCAGAAAACGGAAAATACAGCGTTGTGGTTAGAGATTTCTTCAACGGAAACGAGTTTTATTATTTCGTTTATCAGGATTTTAAAGATGTAAGATTGGTAGGGACACCTCCAAACGCTTTAGGTAAATTCGGTGGTGATACCGATAACTGGGAGTGGCCAAGGCATACCGCAGATTTCTCTGTATTCAGAGTATATGCAGATGCAAACGGGAATCCGGCTGAATATTCTCCGAACAACGTTCCCATGAAGCCTAAGCACGCGCTTCCGATTTCACTTAAAGGTTATAAACCTGGCGATTTCGCTATGATTGTTGGTTTCCCTGGAAGAACAAACAGATACCTTACCTCTTTCGGAATCGAGCAGATGGTAAATAAAGATTATCCGGCTTGGGTTGAAGCTTCAAAACTTGCCATGGATGTTATGAAAAAGTATATGGATGCAGATCAGGCAACGAAGCTTAACTATGCTTCCCAATATGCTTCTGTGGCAAATTACTGGAAAAACCGACAGGGTACCATCGACGCCGTGATTAAAAACGGAACAATCAGCGGTAAAAAAGATTTGGAAGCCAAATTCATGAAATGGGCAATATTACCTGCAAACGAAGTAATGTATTCAGGAGTATTGGATAATATCAAAGCCAATTATGCGCAGTTCTCTAACAGAAACGTTGAAAGAAATTATTCTTCACAACTTCAGAGAAACGCAAAATATATCCCGGTGGCCTACCAGTTAGGTTCTTTATTGAAAACCTATGCAGATCAGGATGCCAACGGAAAAGCTGCGATGAAAAGCAAAGTTACCGATGCAATCGATAGGATGTACGACGGATTCAATCCTAAGCTTGAAGGAGAAATGCTGAATTCAATGGTCAACCTTTACCAACAGCGAGTTAGTAAAAACGATGCGTCCGCTACCCTAATGGCTGCTGATGCGAAAAACCTTTCAACACTTGCGTTTTCTTCAATTTTCGCAACCAAAGAATCTGCTTTGAATTTTGTAAACAATCCGGACCGGTTGAAAATCGACGCAGATCCACTTCTGAAACTGGCAAACGGATTCTATACAGACCAAAAATTAGCAGGTGATAAATATGCTAAAGTAGATGAAGCTTTCGCTAAAAACAGCAGAATTTTCTTAGACGGATTAAGAAAATCCCAGCCGGATACCGTATTCTATCCGGATGCGAATTCTACGATGAGACTTACTACGGGATCTATTGATACACTGCCTGTAAGAAGCGACCGTAATTATGGAGGAATTAACGAAAAGAACAACTATTACACAGAAATTAACGGAATGGTTGCGAAATACAAAAAAGGAGATGAGGAATTTGATCTTCCACAGGATTTCCTTGATTTGGTGAAGAGAAAAGACTTTGGCCAGTATGCAGACAAAAAAGGTTTCATGCCGGTAAATTTCCTTTCTAATAACGATATTACAGGAGGTAACTCAGGTTCACCAATTCTTAACGGACATGGCCACTTAATCGGTCTTGCGTTCGACGGAAACAGCGAAGCCCTTAGCGGTGATATCATCTTCGACCCTAAACTTCAGAAAACCATCAACGTTGATGTAAGAATGGTTCTTTGGATCATTGAAAAATACGGTAAAGCAGGTCACCTGATCAGTGAAATGACTTTAGTAAAATAGGTGTTTTCTAAACACACGGAAGCCTGCTGATTTTTCAGCAGGCTTTTTTATATTTATAAAATTAAAAAATGCGCAATGAATTTTGAAAACTTTGAAAAAGAAGAAAAGATAATTGATTTGATGAAAGCAAATTTAGTCGGGCTGAAATACTTCGCATTATTTGCTGTATTATTTGCCACACCGTTTTATCTGATCTGGAAGGGCAATTTTTCGAGCATATTGCTGAATATAGATGGCGTTTTACTTCGGGGGTTTGCTCCTCTTATTGCTTTTTTTGGCGGAATCATCGTTCACGAACTGATCCACGGGTTTTTCTTTGCGAAATATGCCCAAAACGGTTTTAAGTCTGTGAAATTCGGGATTTTAATGAAAATGCTGACGCCTTATTGCCACTGCAAAGAACCACTGCAGATAAAACATTATATCATCGCTTTGCTGGCACCGCTGTTAATTCTTGGAATAATACCATCAATTATCAGTTTGTTCATTGGAAATATTGATGTGCTGTTATTCGGAATTTTTTTCTCAGGTGCCGCTGCTGGAGATATTATGATTTACCATTTGATAAAAAAAGAAAATCCTGAAGACTATGTTCAGGATCATCCGACAGAAGCTGGTTGCACCATCTTCAGACATCAATAAAGCGGAGAATTTTCTCCGCTTTATTATTATTCAGTATCCGCTTCCAGCATTCCAAGCTCGCCGTAATGTTTTTTGAATTTGGCAATCTTCGGCCCAACTACAGCGCTGCAGTAAGGCTGCGTAGGATTTGCATTGTAGTATCCTTGATGATACTGCTCTGCCGGCCAGAATTTCTCGAATTTTGCCAGTTCTGTAACATATTTTCCTTTCCATCTTTCTGAGGCTTCTGAGGCTTTTAACGCAGCTTCAGCTTTCTGTTTTTCAGCCTCTTCCTTATAGAAAATCACCGACCGGTATTGGGTTCCGATATCGTTTCCCTGTCGGTTCAGCTGAGTAGGATCGTGTAGGAAAAAGAAAACATCCATCAGCTGTTCGTAAGAAATAATTTTTGGGTCGTAAGCAATTTGTACCACTTCAGCATGCCCGGTTTCGCCAGTGCAAACTTCTTCATACGTCGGGTTCGCTTTATGTCCTCCGGAATATCCTGAAATTGCGGCATCCACGCCTTTCAGCATATTGAAACAACTTTCTACACACCAAAAACAGCCGCCACCGAAGGTGATATATTCTAAATTCTGTTTATCCATTTTCTGATTTTTTGTTAAAGGTTTCTTCGTCTCCTGGCCGTTGCAGGAAAACAAAATAAGACCCATCAAAAATACTAAAATCTTATTCATTTTTTAATAACGTATTTCTATCATAAAAATTTTAATTTATAATGATGGTTAATGATGAATTGAGGTTAAAAAGCTCAAATTTCAGATCTGCAATTTCACAAATGAGCTTCCAAGCCCAAATTTGATCCTTTTACCACCAAAAATGGGCCTCTTAACCCCAAACATGAGGCTCTGAACCCCAAACATGAACCTCCCAACCCCAAATTTGAGCCTTAAAGCCGCAAATTTTCGGTAAACAACCTAAACCATGAGCGATGGAACCTCAAAAGATTAATTTGGTAAATCCAAATAAGAAAAAACATCCCGATAGTGAGATGTTTTAATATCATTAAATCAGTTTTATTTTACTTTTCCCATACCAAAGCGCTTGCGCCTAGTATCGCTGCGTCAGCTTCGTCTAGTTCACTGAAAACTAACTTAACCTTATTTCTGAAAATTGGTAAAAGGTTGCGCTCCATGTGGAGTTTGGTAGGTTTTAAGATAAAATCTCCTGCTTTTATTACCCCACCGAAAAGAAGAATGGCTTCCGGAGAAGAAAACATCACGAAATTTGCTAATGCTTCCCCTAATTTTTGTCCGGTATATCGGAAAACTTCGATGGCAGTTGGATCGCCTTTTTTTGCACATTCATGGACAACAAGAGAATTAATTTCTTCTTCAGGATATTGATTCAGCATAGAATCTGGAAATTCTGCACGCATTTTTTTGGCGGTAATCGCGATTCCTGTCGCCGATGCATAAGCTTCCAAAGAACCTTCGGAACCGGTACTCCAATGTTTCCTTCCGCCGGGTTTTATGATGGTATGCCCCAATTCTCCTGCAAAACCATCGTGTCCGTATATTAAATTTCCACCGGAAATAATTCCGCTTCCAACTCCTGTTCCCAATGTCATCATGATGAAATCTTTCATTCCTCTTGCTGCGCCAAACATCATTTCGCCTAGTGCTGCAGCGTTGGCATCGTTGGTCATTTTGCAGGGAAGTCCGAATTTTTTAGTCATGAGTTCTGCAAATGGAATAATACCTTTCCAGCGGAGGTTCGGAGCCTGTTCGATGGTTCCTGTATAATAATTTGCGTTGGGAGCACCCACACCAATACCGTCGAGTCTTGTTTGGTTGCTGTGTTTCTTCATCAAAGGCGACATTTTATTGTATAAAGCATCGATGAAGTCTTCAACTTTTTCGTATTCATCGGTCTTGAGGCTGCCTTTTTCAAGAATTTCTCCGCGGTGGTTCACAAAGCCATATTTGGTATTGGTTCCTCCAATATCGATTCCTAAAGCAATCTGTTTTGACAAGTCTATTAGTGCCATTCAAAAAAAATTTAGACTTTAAAAGTACAACAAATTCACATTACGTTAACAAAAAAACTTCCCCAAGAATGGAGAAGTTTAATGATATTATTCAGTTGCGCTGCTTATGCTGGAATTTCGCCTTTGTATAAAAAGGAAACGATTTCTTTGTTTACCCTTTCTACCATTTCGCTGAAAAGATAAAAAGATTCCTGCTTATAAATCACCAACGGATCTTTCTGTTCGTAAACCGCACCTTGTGAAGAACGTCTTAAGTCATCCATTTCTCTCAAGTGAAGCTTCCAGTTTTCGTCGATGATGGCAAGTGAAATGTTTTTCTCGAAATCATTGATTAAAGAATCACATTTAGTTTCGTACGCTTCTTTCAGATCGGTCACGATGGTCATGGTTTTTATACCATCGGTAAACGGAACCTGAATCATTTTGAACATGGATCCCTGATTCTGGAAAACATTCTCGATAATTGGGAACGATTTTTCTTTCAGAAGTTCAAGCTTCATTCGGTAATCTTCTGTAGCCGCCTTGAATACGATATTGGTAAGCTCGGGAACCTGTTTTGTCTTGAATTCGTTTTCAGAAACCGGTGCTTCCATGGTGAAATATTTGATGATTTCGTACTCGAATTCTTTATAGTCGTTTTCAAGTTTTGTTTTACTTACGATAGATTGAGCCACGTCGAAAATCATGTTCGAAATATCGTATTTCAAGTGATCACCGAACAGTGCATTCTTTCTTCTTTTGTAGATTACGTCGCGCTGTTTGTTCATTACGTCATCATACTCCAAAAGTCTTTTTCGGATGCCGAAGTTATTTTCTTCTACTTTTTTCTGTGCTCTTTCGATGGATTTCGAAATCATGCTGTGCTGAATTACTTCACCTTCTTTATGACCCATTCTGTCCATCATTTTCGCGATTCTCTCAGAACCGAAAAGACGCATCAGGTTATCTTCAAGAGAAACGTAGAACTGCGAGCTACCAGGATCTCCCTGACGGCCGGCTCTACCTCTTAACTGACGGTCAACACGTCTGGAGTCATGTCTTTCTGTACCGATGATGGCAAGACCACCATTGGCCTTCACCTCACCCTGTAGTTTAATGTCGGTACCACGACCTGCCATGTTGGTGGCGATGGTTACAACGCCTGGCCCACCTGCCATTGCTACAATTTCTGCTTCTTTTGCGTGCAGTTTTGCGTTCAGTACGTTGTGCTGAATTTTTCTCAACTGAAGCGCTCTGGAAAGCAACTGAGAAATTTCTACTGAGGTTGTACCTACAAGAACCGGTCTTCCTGCAGCGGTTAATCTTTCAATTTCTTCAATTACAGCATTATATTTTTCGCGGTTTGTTTTGAAAACAAGATCCTGCTTATCATCACGAAGAATCGGGCGGTTTGTGGGAATTACCACTACATCGAGTTTGTAAATCTGCCAAAACTCGCTAGCTTCTGTTTCTGCAGTACCGGTCATCCCCGCAAGTTTATTGTACATCCTGAAGTAATTCTGCAGGGTAATGGTTGCAAAGGTTTGCGTGGCAGCCTCGATTTTTACATTTTCTTTCGCTTCGATGGCCTGGTGAAGTCCGTCGGAATAACGGCGCCCTTCCATAATACGGCCAGTTTGCTCGTCGACGATTTTTACCTCGCCGTCGATTACAACATACTCATCGTCTTTTTCGAACAAAGTGTAGGCTTTCAGTAATTGGCTTAACGTATGAACTCTTTCAGATTTTACAGCAAACTCGCTGAATAGTTTTTCCTTCGCTTCGAATTCTTCTTCTTTGCTCAGGTTTTTTGATTCAAGTTCTGCGATTTCAGTACCGATATCATTTAATACGAAGAAGTCTTTGTCTTCGTTTCCTGCGGACATGTATTCAACCCCTTTATCGGTAAGATCGATCTGATTGTTCTTTTCGTCGATAACAAAGTAAAGGTCCTTGTCAACCTTCGGCATATCGCGGTTGTTATCGGCCATATATTGCCCTTCAGTTTTCTGAAGAAGCGCTTTGTTTCCGCTTTCGGAAAGGAATTTAATTAAAGGTCGTGATTTTGGTAATCCTCTGTAAGCCTGAAGTAATTTAAAGCCGCCGTCTTTGGTATTTCCGCTGGCGATAAGTTTTTTGGCTTCATTGAAGATAGCTGAAACCGTTTTTTTCTGAATTTCTACAATTCTGTCGACCGATGGTTTCAATACATCAAATTCCTGACGGTCACCTTGTGGAACCGGACCTGAAATAATCAACGGAGTTCTTGCATCATCAACCAAAACGGAGTCTACCTCATCCACAATCGCAAAGTTCAGTTCACCCTGAACGAGTTCGGTTGGAGAAGTAACCATGTTATCTCTCAAATAATCGAAACCGAATTCGTTGTTGGTCCCGTAAGTGATACTGGATTGGTAAGCTTTTCGTCTTGCATCGGAATTAGGCTGGTGAAGGTCGATACAGTCGATGGTTAATCCATGGAACTGGTAGAGTGGACCCATCCACGCGGAGTCACGTTTCGCAAGATAATCGTTCACAGTAACTACGTGAACACCTCTTCCCGGAAGTGCGTTAAGGTAAATCGGTAAAGTTCCCACGAGGGTTTTACCTTCACCGGTTGCCATTTCGGCAATTTTACCGCTGTGTAGTACCACACCACCGATAAACTGTACATCGTAATGTACCATATCCCAAACAACCGGAGTTCCTGCTGCATCCCAACGGTTTTTCCAGATGGCAATGTCGCCTTGAACTTCAACGAAATCTTTTGTTGCAGCAAGCTCTCTGTCGAGTTCTGTTGCAGTTACACGGATTTCGCCGTTTTGGGCAAGTCTTCTGGAAGTTTCTTTTACGAGGGCAAATGCTTCAGGAAGGATTTCGTTGAGCACTTTCTCTTCTATTTGGTAGGATTCTTTTTTCAGTTGTTCCACTTTCGAAAAAAGTTCTTCCTTTTCATCAACATTCGAAGAATTTTTGATCTGTTCCTTAATCTGTTCAATCTGGGAAGTGATTCCGGCTGTAGCAGTCTTTATTTTCTCTTTGAATTCTGCCGTCTTGTCGCGTAAACCGTCATCAGTAAGTTCCTGAATTTTTGGCTCAACAGCTTTTATTTTGGCCACCACTTTTTTTACTTCTTTCAGGTCGGTCGTGTTTTTATCGCCCAGAAAACCTTTAAGAACTTTGTCTATAAAACCCATAGTATTTGCGTTCGGCTGCCTGCGCGTGCATTCAGCCATTTTAAGATTTTAATTTTTTAGAATTTTTCTAAAATATAAAAAACCGGCTGCAGATAGCCGGCTGCGTTATTAATATTCGTCTTCGTTCCACAGGAAGTCGTCGTCTGTAGGATAATCGCTCCAAACTTCTTCAATGGATTCATAAACTTCACCTTCGTCCTCGATCGCCTGAAGATTTTCAACAACTTCCATTGGTGCGCCGGTTCTGATGGCGTAATCAATAAGTTCGGCCTTTGTCATCGGCCAAGGTGCGTCGCTTAGATAAGAAGCCAGTTCTAATGTCCAATACATATAATTAATTTTTTGCAAAAGTATAAAATTAGGCGACATAAAAAAGAGATTTTGTCGCTGAGTTTCAATAAACTTTGATTTTTATTTCAAAATTTTTCATGAACCATTTCTCAAAAACCATTCCACAAACTTTTTTATGCCATTTTGGAATCTTGTGGTTGGATGATAGCCTATTAATGTCTTCGCTTTTGTAATATCTGCATTGGTTTTATGTACATCGCCAGGTTGCATGGGCAGTATTTTTTTTCGCGGTTTTATTTCCAGATTTTCTTCAATGCCGGCAAGCATTTCTTCGAGGGTAATCACTTCATTTTCACCAAGATTAATGATTTCATACACTTTTTCATTCTTATCCAGATACTGAATTGATTTCTGGATGCCATCAATAATGTCATCTATATAGGTATAATCTCTGGAGGTGGAACCGTCGCCGTAGAAGGGGATTTCTTTGTTTTCACTCATCAATTTCGTGAATTTGTGAATGGCAAGATCGGGTCTCTGCCGCGGACCGTAAACCGTGAAAAACCGGAGGTGAATCATATCGATACCATAAAGATGATGATAAACATGGCCAAGAATTTCAGTGCATTTTTTTGTCGCAGCATAGGGTGAAATCGGCCGGTCTACATTATCGGTTTCGGAGAAAGGAATTTTGATGTTGTTTCCGTAAATGCTTGAGCTTGAAGCTGAAATGAATTTATTAATTTTAAATTCCTTACAAATTTCCCAAAGATTCATGGTGCCTTTCACGTTCACTTCTTCGTATTCCAACGGGTTTTCTATGGAAGGTCGCACGCCGGCCAGCGCTGCCAAATGAATTACACCATCAATTTTATGTTTGGCCAAAATTTTTTCGAGTCCTTCCTTGTCCCTAATGTCTTGATAATAAAGCTGATAATGCTTGGTGGAAGTTTCAAAAATAAGCTTCTGGATATCGTGCTCTTTATTGTGGAAGGAAAACTCAAAAGGTTTACCGACAGATTCCAGAGTATTCCGGATTTTTATCCTATAATCATAAAAATCATCAAAATTGTCAATATTAATGACAGAATGTCTGTTTTTTAATAATTGCTCTACCAGGTGCGAACCGATAAAACCGCTTCCTCCGGTAACTAGATATTTCATCTTTGGTTTTATTTAGTACAAATTTAATTAAATCAAATCATTATTTTTACTGAAATATTATAATATGCAGTTCTCCGGACAAATCCTGAAAATGACAACGCAAAACGCGAAACCCATTCAATATTTCCTTAATCTGTCGAATGATCTCATCAATATGAATCAGCTGATCGGTAAAAACCTTAAGTTGAAACATATCGGCTACGAATGCGTGAACTGCGGCAGTGAAGAAAAGATTTACAGGATGGGATTCTGCAAAAAATGTTTTTTCGAAAGTCCTTATGCCAGCGAAACGATCATCCGCCCGGAACTCTCCACCGCTCACCTGGGTATTGGCGAACGGGATTTAGCGGTTGAAGAGGCGATACAGTTGCAGCCGCACATCGTGTATCTCGCCTACACTGGAGATGTGAAAGTGGGTGTTACACGTGAAAGCCAGATCCCAACCCGGTGGATTGATCAGGGAGCGACTTTTGCACTTCCCATTGCCAAAACCGAAAACCGCTACGAAGCCGGAATGATTGAAGTCGCCCTGAAAGAACATCTGGCGGATAAAACCAACTGGCGCAAAATGCTGGAAGACGACTTCGAGGATGATTTGGATCTTGCCGACTTCCGCGAAAAGATAAAAGATTATTTTCCAGATAATTTCAAAAATTTCTATTCGATGGAACATGAAATGCTCCGGTTGGATTACCCATATGAAGCACCTGAAAAAATTAACTCTTTCACTTTAGATAAAAAACCTGAATTTGAAGGCGTTTTACGCGGAATTAAAGGCCAGTATCTGTCGTTTGAAGGTGGTGATTTTATAAATGTAAGAGGGCATGAGGGGTATGTGATTGAACTTAACATCAGTTGATGAAGAACTTTTTATTTTTATTAATTGTTATATTATTTTCATGCAACAATGAAAGTCAAACATTTGATTTATCAAGAAGCAACATTTCCTATCAGGAAACAGACGGTGAAACAGGTTGGAAAAGAGTTTTGCTTATAAAACCAAATAAATGGGGATTTGTGAATGACCAAAATAAAATCATGATCCCTTTTGAATATGATTTTGTAAATCCTTTTGAGAATGGTTTGGCTTATGCAAAGAACAATGGCAAAGAGTTTTTCATCACTAAAAGAAATTTAAAATTAACAGGTGATTATGATGAGGCGGGAATATTTACTTTTGGATTAGCACCGGTCTCTAAAAACAAAAAATGGGGCTTCATTGATGAAAAAGGCAAATTGGTTATCCCAATGCTTTATGACAGCGTGGAATATTTTACCCAGAATGGGCTCAGTGCCGTGAAGCGTAATGGTAAATCTGGATTTATTGACAGGAATGGAAGAGAAATTATTCCTGTTGCGTATGAAATGGTAAAAGGCGAACAATTAGATGATTTTGTTATCGTCCGCAAAAACTATAAGTGGGCTTTCTTCGATAATACAGGTAAACAACTGACGGATTTTTTATACACTGATGTTCAGAGAGCGTGGAAAGGAGATGATACCACATTCTTCGAAAACGGTCCTGCATCTGTAAAGGTTAATGGCAAATATATTTTTCTCAATAAAAATTTACATCCTGCATTTTCTAATCTCAGTTTTGATTCTGCAACTTCTTTCGATTCTAATAAAAACGCCATTGTAATGAAGAACGAAAAGTTTGGAATTCTGAATAATGACGGAAAATTAGTTATCCCAATAGCGTATACTGCTATTGAAAATTATAACAGCAATGGAGATCCTAATCCAAATTTTTACCTTTTAACAAAGGACAAAAGATATGCACTGTTCAATGCGGGTTTAATTAAAATAGCGGAATCAGATGAAGAATTTTTCAACATCACATATTCTAACCAAATCAAATATATTTCATTTAAAAATTTCAGTAATAAATACGGTCTTGTAGATCATAAAGGCAAAATAAAAGTTCCCTTTATCTACGATGAAAGTTTATATTTTCAAGGGAATGCTTTTTCCATTGTGAAGAGAAATAATAAAAAAGGGATTATTGACATTAATAATCGCGAAATCGTTCCACTTAAGTTTAATGAGCTTGTACAAATTGATGACGAGGATATAGATCTGTTCATTGCTACCAATCAGAGCGGTGCTTCCGTAATCGATTTGAACAATAAAATAATTCTTTCAGGAGAAGAAATTCAATCGATCTACAATCAGCCACCGAAATTTATTGTTAAACGTAACAAAAAATACGGTATCGTTGATTTACAAAACAAAAATATTCTTCCTTTTGAATATGATGAAATCTCCAACTGGACAGAATACGGACCAAGAGTCTCTAAATTCATTGTTAAGAATAGCAAAACAGGATTAATTGATGAGAATACTTTTAAAATAACAGTGCCCCCCATTTATGATGAGTTCAAATATATAAATGGCCTTATTTTCGCTAAGAAGAACAACAAAGCCGGAATAATTAATGAGAAAGGAAGGGTTATATGTCCATTTATTTACGATGAGATCTTCCCGAGCCTTTTAGATGTTTATGATTTTAAAGCGGATGAAAAAAGAATTTATGCAAGAAACGGTAATGCCTATTTTCAGATTAATGAAAAAGGGGAAGTATTAAAATCGAATATTACTTTTAAAACTGTTCTGAAAAATACCGAAATTCCAGAACCGCCACCACCTCCCAGACCCAATAAATAAAAACTGGCACAGAATTTAATCTTCAAAAAAATGAGGAATAACTACTTTAGAATTTTACTGAGGATTTTGGGAATTATGTTTCTGCTTTTTTTGGCAGTTAATTTTGGAATTAATTTCTGGCTGAAAAGCAAACTTCCCGGGTATATTAAAAACAATTCCGATTACAAAATTTCTTACCAGTCGCTGGATGTGGATTTGGGCACCGGAAATATTTACGCCACCGGAATTTCAGTCAATAATAAAAATTCTGAAAATCAAAATGTTATAAGGTTGCAGGGAACGGTGGATACGCTTTCGGTTTCGCGGCTGGGAATTTATGATGCGATCTTCAGGAAAAGGATTAACAGCTCTAATCTGCTTCTTAAGAATCCCAATCTCAACATCATTCTCGCAAAACCGATTGACGATAAAACAGGGAAAAAACGGAATCCTGTGGTTTTCGAAAATCTGAAAATCAGCAGCGGCACAATTCAGATTTTTAAACATACAAAACAGAAATTTCTTTCCGTCCAAGACCTCAATCTCGAAGTTGAAAATCTGCAGATGACAGAAGAAGCCGTGGAAAATAAACTTCCTGTGGTTTTCGACCGGTACGATATTAACGGCAAAAATTTCTTTTTCAGGCCTGATGATATTTATGCGGTCACTACAAAATATATCACCACTAAAGACGGTAAAATGAGCCTGGAGAATTTTGCTTTGATTCCGCTTCTGTCTTACCGGGATTTCAGAAAATACTATCCCGAAAGGAGAAATCTCTATGATTTCAAAACTTCGGAAATGCAGTTTAAAGATATCGAACTTAACGGAAACAAGATTAGACTTGCGAATGCCGAGTTTGAAGATCCGGAACTTAAAATTTATACCACCAATGTAAAACCGCCTGCCACGAAGAAAGTTTTTAATTACGTGGTAAATATGGAAGAGGTATTGATGAACAATGCGAAAATCTCCATTCTGAAACCCGCCGGTACTCCGCTGCTGAAAGTTGAAAACATCAGCCTGAACATCAATAAATTTTTGATGAACGGCGATACCTCAAAACAGCCGCTGCCATTTCAGTACGCAGATTTCAATATTTCAGGAAAAAACATCGGTTTTTCTTCAGAAACTGAAAACGTAAAGATTGCTGCAATGGCACTCACGCCAAATTCTGCAGAACTCAGCAGTTTTTCTATAAAACCTACCGTTTCCAAATCAGACAAGACGCTTTTGGATTTAACGGCTCAAAATGTAAAGTTGAAGATCAATGAGTTGAAATTTGTGGAAAACAGACTGAAGCTTAATGTACATAACATTCTGGTCAACAGGGTGAACGGAAAAATTATTACCGGGACAAACAAGAATAAAAAGAAACCGGACTTCAAATCAATTTATTTTCCGCTTACGGTTAAGAATCTCTCCCTAAAAAACTCGAATCTGACAGTTGATAAAGGGAATAATCCTTTAATTTTTAAAGATTTAAATGCGACGGTTCAGCAGGTCGAAATGAATTCGAGTACGATAAAAAATCCTGTTCTTTTTAAAACAGGTTTTTACAGTGTTACTACAAGAAATTTCAGTTACGGAACGAAATTTTATAATCTTTCGGCCTCTTTACTGAAATTCGGGAAAAATGGGGTTCAGATTTCAAATTTTGCCCTAAAGCCTAAAGTTTCCCGCGCGCAGTTCATCCGCATGATACCTGTTGAAAAAGACCTGTATGACGTGAAAGCAGATCTTGTAACACTGAATGGAAACTGGGATTTTTTATCGCCTCAGAAATTTCTGAACGCCTCGCAACTTACACTCAACGGGATGAATGCGAATATTTTCCGCAGCAAAATTCCGAAAGATGATATGTCAGAAAAACCGCTGTATTCAAAATTGCTCAGAAGTATTGGGTTTCCTTTATATATTCAGAATACGGATATTAAAAATTCGGTTTTGGTTTATGAAGAAGATACGCATAAAAGCGACGGACCGGGCAAACTCACTTTTAATCATTTCAATATGAATGTGAAAAACCTGAACTCCGGCAAAATGAAGGGAAAACCAACCCAGATTCCTGTAAATATCACCTGTTTGTTTATGAATGCTTCCCCAATGAACGTAAAATGGAGTTTGGATACCGCCAGCATGACGGATAATTTCTCGATTTCGGGCAATATTGCTGATTTGCCCGCGTCAAGGGTGAACCCTTTTATTGAACCTTACCTAAAGATACGTGCGACAGGTTTAATTTCGGATCTCATTTTCAGTTTTAAAGGCAACAACAGAGGCCTGAACGGAACTTTAAATATGAAACATAAAGACTTAAGAGTTTCGATCTTAAAACCAACGGGCGATAAAGATAAAGTTCTTTCCGCTGTAGCAAATATTTTTGTGAAGACAGATTCCGGTACGTACCCCGATTCGGTTCCGGTTGAAAATGTTCAGCGCGATCCTACAAAATCGTTTTTTAACCTTTTCTGGAAAGGCATCGAATTGGGTCTGAAGAAAACCCTGATTGGGAAAAATGTTGAAAACACCGAAAAAACAGTGAAAACTACAGTTGAAAATACAAAAGCTGCACTGGAGCAGAATAAGACCGATTTGAAAGAAACAAAACAGGAAGTAAAAGAAAAAGTACAGCAAACAAAGGAAAATATAAAGGAAAAAGGCATTTTCCGGAATCTTTTCAGAAAAAAATCCGAAAACTAATTTTCGGATATATGTGTTATTCTAAAATAAAATCTTCACTCTCGTTTATCGGAATGCTTCTCAGGAAATTATCGAATTCTTCTCCTGTATAATTACTTTCAGCGCCATAAGAATCAATGATGATAGAGTGTAAACCATTTTTATCCTGAAGTACATACAGCACCGCATTGTCTTCCGGATTGCTGTCGCCCTCAAATCGGTAAGATTTTATGATGGATAAATCGGTTGGCTCATAGGCGATATCTGTGTCCTGCAAAATAAACTTTTTGTCTTCTGTCATGCAGATCTCTCTGGTAATGCCACGTTCCCTTAGGACATTGATTACCTGGGACAGGGTTTTTAAATTGTGATTTGCCATAATGTTTTGTAATTTTTAATAATCTTAAAGTTACAAAATGTTTGCCGAAGGTGTGGGTAAAAAACAAAAAACGCTGCAAATCAATGAAGATTAACAGCGTTTAAAGTACCTCGGACGGGACTTGAACCCGTACATCCTTGCGGATACAGGATTTTAAGTCCTGCGTGTCTACCAGTTCCACCACCAAGGCAGGTAGATTGTTGAGCGAAAAACGGGATTCGAACCCGCGACCCCGACCTTGGCAAGGTCGTGCTCTACCAGCTGAGCTATTTTCGCAATAAAAGTGCGGATGGAGGGACTCGAACCCACACGCCTCACAGCACCAGATCCTAAGTCTGGCATGGCTACCAATTACATCACATCCGCTAAATAACTTCTTCTCTTTTTTTGTGAGTGCAAATATAAATACTTTTTCTCTTTTAAAGCAAGAAAATTTTACATTTTTTAAGATTTTTAAAGTTTTTAATTTTCCAACTTCTTTTTGTCTCGTTTATTTATTACTTTTACACCTTTAACAATCAATTATGGAATTACAAGGAATTATAAAGAAACTAGGTGAGGTTCAGACGTTTGCAAGCGGCTTTCAGAAAAGAGAAATGGTTATTGTGACCGAAGAACAGTATCCGCAACCAATTAGTATCGAATTTCTGAAAGAAAAAGGTGATTTACTTAATGCTTATAAAGAAGGAGATAAAGTAAAGGTTTCTATCAACATCGGAGGAAGAGAATGGACTTCGCCACAGGGTGAAGTAAGGTATTTCAATTCGATCACGGGATGGAGAATTGAAAAAGTAGACGGTGGAAATTTCAATGAACCTGTAGAGGCACGTCCGGCAGAATCGAAACCTGCAGCTTCCAATACCGATGTTTTTGCTGAAGAAGATGATGATTTACCTTTCTAAAAGATTGGTCGAAACAAAAAAATAAATAAAAATCCTGCCTTGCCCAAGCGCAGGATTTAATTTTTGAAAAATGGTTTTACTCGATCCAAACGAAATCTCTTTTCCCGATCCTGAATTGATGAATTCAGAAAGCGGCTTGCTGGCGGTGGGTGGCGACCTTTCTCCCGAAAGGCTCTTGTTCGCTTACCAAATTGGGCTTTTTCCGTGGTATAATGAAGGCGAAGAAATTCTTTGGTGGTGTCCCAATCCAAGATTTGTACTTTTTCCGGATGAAGTGCGCATTTCAAAATCAATGAAAAAAATCCTGCGAGATGGAGTCTTTACTTTTACTGAAAACAAATGTTTCCGCAAAGTCATGCTTCACTGCAAAAACACCTACAGAAAGGGGCAGGACGGAACCTGGATTTCCGATGAACTGATTGACTCGTTTACAAAACTTCATGAACATGGTTTTGCAAAAAGCTTTGAAGTCTGGCAGAACGAAGAGCTCGTCGGTGGCTTTTACGGAGTTCAGATCGGAAACGTGTTTTGTGGCGAAAGTATGTTCGCCAAAGTAAGCAACGCCTCAAAAGCCGGATTTCTAAATTTCATCCTGCAGAATAAAGATCTGGAACTAATCGACTGTCAGATTCACTCTGAGCATCTCGAAAGTCTGGGTGCAAGGATGATTCCCAAACTTGAATATTTAAACATTTTAAAAAGAAACAATGAATCCTGAAAAAGAAAAATGGGTTTTACTGGTGTTGCTCTCCGTTATTTGGGGTTCTTCATTTATACTGATAAAAAAATCACTGGAGCATTTCAATCCGTATGAAGTAGGCGCGCTGCGCGTTTTGATTGCCGGAATTATTCTGCTTCCTTTGGCAATTCTCAACATCAGGAAATTTCCAAAAAAACATTTGAAATGGCTTATACTCGCTGCAGTGACAGGAAATTTCATTCCCATGTTTCTTTTCCCGATTGCGGAAACCGAGGTAAGCAGCAGCATTGCGGGAATCATCAACTCGATGATGCCGATTTTCGTGATTATTGTGGGCGCGCTGCTCTGGAAATTTCATACCACCAAAAGACAGGTTGTTGGCGTCATCATCAGTTTTACCGGTGCGTGTATTTTGGCGTTTTCCGGTGGCGAAGGCGGCGAGTTCAAACTGATTCCGATATTACTGTTACTTTTGGCGACCTTAATGTATGCAATAAGTACCACGACGGTAAAATCAAAACTCAGTGATATTCCTGCAAAAATTCTTTCTGCATTTGTCTTTTCATTTGTTCTGATTCTTCCATCGGTAATTGCGCTGGTATTTGCAGGATTTTTTAATAATATTCAGGTAAACAGCAGTTTATGGGAAGGGATTGGCTTTGTAAGTTTACTCTCAATCTTCGGAACCGGGCTGGCGATGATGCTTAATTACAGACTTCTGAGTGTTTCAACTCCGCTTTTTGCCTCTACCGTTACGTTGCTGATGCCGGTGGTGGCGATTATCTGGGGACTTTTGGATGGGGAAAAACTTACTTTGATGCAGGGTTTTGGAGGAGTGATTATTCTGGCGGGATTAATTTTTCTCCGGCAGATGCCCGCAGCCCAAAAATAAAAAACTGCAAAGCCCAATGGACAGTGCAGTTTGAAATAAATCTAATAAAAAGTAAAAATGAAAGGCGACAAAGATATGTTTTTGTTTCCATATGAAGCAAGCTATTTTTTAAATTATTTTTAAAAATTTTCAAAAGAGCCTCAGGTTTTTAATATTTTCCTAAATTAGCATCATGTTTATCAAAGATTACATTTCGAAAGATTACCCGGCTTTCAACTCCAGCGACATGATTGATGATGCGAATGAAATGGCGAAAGAGTTCGGTTATTCTCATGTATTTGTAAAAAAGAAAGGCGTGTACCAGGGCGCGATCAGCCAGTCCTTTTTAGATGAAAGTCCGGAAGGAACGCTGGGCTCACTCGATATGCATTTCGAAAAATTTGCAATTCTGGACGACGGTAATCTGCTCGATTCCATCAAACTTTTTCACACCTTCAACTGCAACGTGGTTCCTGTGATTTCGAAGACCGAAAAATACATGGGCTATCTTTGCTGCGACGATATCTTTCATGAATTTTCAAAATACCCGCTTTTCTCGGAAAACGGCGCGGTGATGATTGTGCAGACCAGTGGCAGACATTATTCCATGACTGAAGTCTGCAAAATTGTAGAATCAAACAATGGTAAAATCTACGGCTGTTTCATTAATTTAATTACCGAAGACTATATACAGATCACCCTGAAATTCAATAGCGAAAATACCAGCTCTATCGACGAAACCTTCGAAAGATACGGCTACAGCGTAGTTCATAAGTATTATGATGATGAGAAGGAAGACCTGCTGAAAGACAGATTCGGTTTCTTTCAAAAATTTCTGGAGTTTTAAATGATGAAGGCAGCAATATATTCTCAAAAAAGCGACTTAGATACCTTTCTGTATCTCAGTAAATTTGTTTCAGAGCTCGAAAAACGCGGCGTACAGGCGGTTTTACACGAAGAAATGGCCAACGCGATGCAGTTTTCGAAAATCTTTGAAACCTTTTGTGGGAAAGAAGATTTAAAGCAGAAAAAAGTAGATCTTTTTTTTACCTTCGGAGGCGATGGTACCATTGTAAACTCATTGCTATATGTGCAGGATTTAGAAATTCCTGTGGTGGGAGTAAATACCGGAAGGCTGGGATTCCTGGCAAGTTTCAGTAAGGAGGAAGTTTTTTTGGAACTTGATGATATTATTAAAGGAGAAGTAAAAATTAGCCGAAGATCGGTTATTGAAATTGTTTCGCCGAACAACTCTGTTTTCTTTCCCTATGCTTTAAACGATTTAACAGTCTCGCGTAAAGAAACTACCGCCATGATTACGGTAGAATCTTATATAAATGGAGAGTTTCTCAATGTCTTCTGGGGCGACGGTGTCATTATTTCCACCCCAACCGGTTCTACAGCCTATTCATTAAGTTGTGGCGGACCAATTATTACACCAGCCAACGCCAATTTCGTCATCACACCTATTGCACCTCATAATCTGAATGTGCGGCCCTTAATTGTAAATGATGATGTGGAAATTCGCCTGAAAGTTGAAAGCCGTGTTCCGCAATATTCTTTGTCTCTCGATTCCAGGCTGATCCACATGGAAACCGATGTGGAAATTGTGCTGCGTAAAGCAAAGTTTCAGATCCTGCTCATTCATCCCAATAACTTAAGTTTTTACGAAACAATCCGCCAGAAACTCCTTTGGGGAAAAGATAAAAGAAACTAATGTTTTTCGCATAAAATTCTTAACTTTACAGACCTAAAATTCAGAATAAATCTTTTAAAAAATATATTATGAACAGACGTTTTCCGGCAGGTGTTGCCACAGGTCAAATGGTTACCGACATTTTTGAATATGCTAAAGAAAATAACTTTGCACTTCCCGCAGTAAACGTTATCGGTTCCAGTAATGCGAACGCGGTGATGGAAACTGCTGCGAAATTAAATTCTCCCGTAATTATTCAGTTTTCAAATGGTGGCGCAGCATACAATGCAGGAAAAGGTTTAAGCAACGATGGGCAAAAAGCCGCAATAGCCGGTGCAGTCGCAGGTGCAAAACACATTCACACGTTGGCTGAAGCTTACGGAGCAACTGTAATTCTGCATACGGACCATTGTGCGAAAAAACTTTTACCTTGGATTGACGGTTTAATGGAGGCTAACGAAGAGTTTTTTGCACAAACCGGAAAATCTTTGTACTCATCACACATGCTCGATCTTTCTGAAGAACCGATTGAAGAAAATCTTGACATTTCCTGTAAATATTTCGAAAGAATGGCAAAAATGGGCATGACACTCGAAATTGAACTTGGAGTTACCGGTGGTGAAGAGGATGGTGTAGACAATTCGGGAGTAGATTCGTCTAAACTTTATACCCAGCCTGATGAAGTGGCGTATGCTTACGAAAGATTGAAGGCAATTTCTCCTCACTTTACCATTGCAGCAGCATTCGGTAATGTTCACGGCGTTTACAAGCCAGGAAATGTTAAACTGACCCCAAAAATTTTAGATAATTCTCAGAAATACGTTCAGGAAAAGTTTGGCCTTGGTGAAAAACCGGTGAACTTCGTATTCCACGGCGGATCTGGTTCTACTGTTGAAGAAATTAGAGAAGCAATCAGCTACGGTGCGATAAAAATGAACATCGATACCGACCTTCAGTTTGCGTACACCGAAGGAATTCGCGATTATATGGTTAACAATCTTGAGTATTTGAAAACTCAAATCGGAAACCCTGACGGAGACGACAAGCCAAACAAAAAATTCTATGACCCAAGAGTTTGGATCAGAAAAGGCGAAGAAACTTTCAGTGCAAGACTTGAAAAAGCTTTTGAAGATCTGAACAATGTAAATACACTTTAAAATTAAAATTTTAGATGATAAATTTTAATTGCGTCGCACTTTTATAATTTAAAATCTGGAATCTAAAATCTATCAAAAATGGCATTCGACTGGTTTAAAAGGAAAGCAAAAAATATCACCACTTCCACAGAAGACAAAAAAGATCTTCCGAAAGGACTTTGGCATCAGACTCCTACAGGGAAAATTATTGAGCATGAGGAACTTAAAGCTAATAATTATGTCTCTCCCGAAGACGGTTTCCATGTGAGAATTGGCAGCAACGAATTCTTTTCAATTCTTTTCGACGGAAATAAATATACAGAACTCGACGCGAACGTAGAAAGCGTAGATATGCTGAATTTTAAAGATACCAAAGCTTATACAGACCGTTTAAAAGAAGTAAAAGCCAAAACCAAGTTAACAGATTCCATCCGTAATGCAGTAGGAACGGTAAACGGAGAGAAAATAGTGATTTCATGTATGGATTTTGCGTTTATCGGAGGATCATTAGGTTCGGTAATGGGCGAAAAAATCCGTCGTGCAGTAGATTACTGTATAGAACACCGCCTTCCTTACATGATAATCTGCCAGTCCGGTGGAGCAAGAATGCAGGAGGCGACTTACTCCCTGATGCAGTTAGCGAAAGTTCAGGCGAAATTGGCCCAACTTTCAGAAGAAGGACTTCTGTATATCGCTTATCTTTGCGACCCTACTTTTGGTGGTATTACCGCATCTTTCGCGATGACTGCCGATATTATTATGGCAGAACCGGGCGCGTTGATCGGATTTGCCGGACCAAGGGTAATTCGTGAAACCATAGGAAAGGATTTACCGGAAGGTTTCCAGACTTCAGAATTTCTGCAGGAAAAAGGTTTCGTAGACTTTATTGTAAAGCGTACAGAAATTAAAGAGAAGGTTTCCAAAACCGTGAGACTTCTCGTACATTAATATAATCTTAAAAACGATAAAAATCTCTCCTTTACAGGGGAGATTTCTATTATGAGAAGAATAGCCAGAATATTGCTCAACACCTTAAGAACTTTAAGTTTCAGGAAAATTCTGAGACTTTTGAGACTTGCTCTGCCGCATCCGCTCTTCTCATTATTGGGATTTTATGCGACGGTGAAAAGTTTTATGCTTGCTCAGAAGCATTTCCCGGAAACCAACGCCAACAGCGGAATCGGGAATGCATACCGACATGCGCTGTGGACATGCCTCATCATGATGTACTGCTGCAAAATATCGTCGCCGCACAAAGCTTTAGATTTCTGTAAAAAAATGACCGATCTTCACGAGGAACTTTTCCCTAACGAACCTTTGGAGAAAAAGATGGATTTACATAATAATCAGGTGGGAATGGATCTTTTCATGGAATTACTTCCTGGAATTCACCGCCAGTTCTTCGAAACTAATTTTTTCGTTGAAAAGCTCTTTGTGAAAACGAAGACCGCAAAAATCCTTACCAATTTGGAAGATAATTTCGAATCTGATTTAGTATATTTAAAGCAGTAAAAAACCCTCAACATCAGCCAAGGGTCTTGATGCATATTTAAAATCTCTTATTTTTTAGATATTTTATAAAGTTTTCCGCTGTCTGAAACGGCGTAGAGATTACCGTCCTGCCCGTTCAGCACATCCCGGATTCTGTCGTTTTTGTCGGTTAAAAGCCATTCTTCACCTACTACTTTATTATTTTCAATTACCAGCCTGATGATTTTCTGTCCGCTTAAGCAGCCGATCATCATATTGTTTTTCCACTCCTCAATATTTCCGGTATAGAAGGTGATTCCGCTCATGGATATGGAAGGATCCCAGTAATAAACAGGCTGTTCTGTTCCCTCTTTTTTTGTTGTTCCGTTGTTGATTTTTTTACCGCTGTACTCAATTCCGTAAGTAACATCACCCCACCCGTAATTTTTTCCGGGCTGAATCAGATTGATTTCGTCTCCACCGCGCGGTCCCATTTCTGCGTCCCAAACCTGTCCTTTGTGGTCAATAGCCATTCCTTGCGGATTTCGGTGGCCTGTCGAATAGATTTCCGGCTTCCAACCTGCAAGGTTAGGATTTCCGGGTGCGGGTTTTCCGTCCTTTGTGATTTTTAAAATCTTTCCTAAATAAGAGTCCTGTTTTTGCGCATAAGGCCTGGTTTCCCGGTCAGAACGTTCGCCGGTGCTTACAAAAAGGTAGCCTTCCTTATCAAAGGCCAGGCGGCTTCCGTAATGTTTATCACCGTCGTAGGTTGGAGTTGCACGGAAAATTACCGTTGGGTTTTCTATTGTTTTTTCATCTGCAGAAAGTTTTCCTTTTGCCACCGCCGTATGATTTCCGCTCGAAACCGGTTCAGAGAAACTCCAGAAAATCACCCTATTAGTGGCAAAATCTGGATCTAACGCGACATCAAGCAATCCTCCCTGTCCTTTATCATCAACTTTTGGAAGTCCTTCAACTTTCGAAATTGCTTTTCCGTCTGCTGAAACAATATTAAGGTATCCGGTTTTTGAAGTGATGAGAAATCTGCCGTCCGGTAAATTGATGATTCCCCACGGTTTCTGTAAATCTGAATTGATAACTTCCACCTGATAAGGAATGGTGGTTTTTACGCCCGGAACTCTGGTTTGCCCTGCAAAAGCAGACTGATATTCAGGGGAATTTTTGTCGGCGGTTTCAGGATTGGGTAATATTCCGTTCACGGTGGTATCTTGCGCTGTTACCGAAGTTTTTTGGCTTCCTGTGCAGGAAACAAGGAAAACTATTCCCAACATAGATAAATTTCTAATCGATAAATAATTCATATTTAAATATTTTTTGGTTTAAAATCCGTAACTAAAAAAGTAATGCTATACAAAATTACTGTTTCTGTAATTTGAAATTTACAGGTTTGAAAATTTCAGCGGTATCTGTTTTGAAGAAAATTCCGTTATCGAGATCGGTAATTTTAGGTTTGAATCCCAAAATTTTTCTCGATTGCGTGATTACATTAACTTTATACTTTAAATCAGTTTTATTTTCGGAAGAAATGGTCTGCTGAATCCTGTTAATAACTACAGACGTGGCAGGAATTGAATCGTTACTAAGTTCAAATGATACATGGTAACCTTTCTCTCCTGAAATATCATACGATTCATAAACCGGATTTTTTACTTTTGGCAGTGCGTTTGCAGTACAGGACACAGAAATTAATGCAGAGACGCCTAATAAAATTGCGGGGGTTATGATATTGATTTTCATTATTTTCCGTTAATGGTTAAATTCAAATTTATTAAAATTATTACACATGAAAGGTAAGATATATGTAACAGGTCTAGCGCTTGCCACCCTATCATTGTTATCATGTTCCAGGGATAACGATCCGGCACCCTCATCACCGGCCGCTACAAACTCTGTAAATGATTTTGTGTGGAAGGCGATGAACTCGTGGTATTACTGGCAGCCAAATGTACCTAAGTTAGCTGACAACTTCAAAAACTCTGCCGATTATGCTTCATACATCAATTCTAAAACTCCGGATGGTCTATTTTACAGTCTGCTGTATGATTATGGAAATACCGACCGGTTCTCCTGGATAGAAAATAATAATACCATTATACCCGCATCGAAAATAGCTGAAATTGAAAAATTAACCGGCTTTGATTATGCGGTTTATCCCAAAGATAATACCAATACCTCTGCAGTGGCACTTGTAAATTACGTAATTCCAGGAAGCTCAGCCGCTAATGCTGGAATCGTAAGAGGAGACATTATTACTAAAGTGAATGGCTCACCTTTAACAATCAGCAATTATTCGCAGCTCTCTCAGGACCGGTTTACCATAACAAGAGCTGCAACTGCAGTAATTACTTCCACGGGTTTGGTAACAACCGACAGGGCTGAGAACATCAGCATTACCAAAACAAATATTGATGAGAATCCCGTAGCCTTTTATAAAAAGTACAATTACGGTGGCAAAAATATTGGCTATTTAGTCTATAATGGTTTCAAATTAGATTATAATGATGAACTGAATGCTGCTTTTGCTACAATGAAAGCCGACGGGATTACAGAACTTGTTCTGGATTTAAGATACAACGGAGGTGGATCTCTGGAAACGGCAACTGCACTGGCCCAGATGGTGAACGGAAATTACACCGGACAGCCCTACGTTTACCTTGATTTCAACGCAAAGCATAACGATGAAGACGGAATGGATTATTTAACCAACACCGTGAAAACCTATAATATCGTGAACGGATATCCCGAACAGACCGGCCAGCAAAATATAAACAGCCTGAATTTGAGCAGGATTTATGTATTGGTTTCCTTCCAGACTGCTTCTGCGAGTGAACTTACCGTCATCAGTCTTAATAAATATGTTCCGGTAACCACCATCGGTAACGAAACCTACGGAAAATTTGTTGGTTCCATCACCCTTTATGATTCGCCTGCATCAGATTACACTTCGTACTCCACCAGAAATACCGCACACAACTGGAAGCTGCAGCCCATTACATTTTCCTATTATAATAAGGACAAAGATCCAAATCCCAGCGGTGGAATCCTTCCGACTTACGATATCAATCCCTATCGGGCAATCAACAATATAAAGGAGTTTGGGAATGTATCGGATCCGGAACTGAAGAAAGCTTTGGAACTGATCAGCGGTCAAACCATTTTAAAAACGGCCGAAAATCCAGTAACCTATAGCAACAGAAATCTACGTTTTCAACCGAGGAATGAAGCCAAAGGCCTTGTGATAGAAGACTTTGAGAGTTTTTTAAAAAGAAAGAAATAGATAAATCAGAGCAGGAATCACTGCTCTTTCTTTTGTATTTTTGTACTTCAAATTTAGTTTTCACATTTTTATAATATTTCGCGCAGATGATGCAGTTCAAACTTCAGTCAGAATACAAACCCACAGGCGACCAGCCCCAGGCCATTGAAAAATTGGTCAAAGGCATTGAAATTGGCGAAAAATACCAGACCCTTCTTGGAGTTACTGGCTCGGGTAAAACTTTTACCGTTGCTAATGTTGTGCAGGAAATTCAGAGGCCTACCATCGTTTTGGCGCATAATAAAACGCTGGCGGCCCAGCTTTTCATGGAATTTAAGGAATTCTTCCCTGATAATGCCGTGGAATATTTTGTGAGTTATTACGACTATTACCAGCCGGAAGCATTTATTGCTTCAACGAATACTTACATTGAGAAGGATCTTTCTATTAACGAAGAAGTCGAGAAACTGAGACTGTCTGCAACCGCAAGTTTGCTCTCAGGTCGGCGGGATGTATTAATAGTAGCGTCGGTTTCTTGTATTTACGGTATCGGAAACCCTACGGAATTCAATAAGTCTTTAATTGAAGTTCAGAAAAATGCCAGAATCACCCGGACCGCTTTTCTGCATAAACTGGTGAATGCTTTGTATGCAAGAACTTTAAATGAATTTACACGCGGGACATTTAGGGTGAAAGGTGATGTAATTGATGTATATCCAGCTTATGCCGATAATGCAGTTCGAATACAGTTTTTCGGTGACGAGATTGAAAAAATTCAGAGCTTCGATCCGCTTTCCGGAAATGTGATGGCAGAGTTTGAAGAGATTAATATTTATCCCGCAAACCTTTTCGTGACCTCCAAAGAAACACAGGTCAATGCCATCCGCGAAATTCAGGATGATATGGTGAAACAGGTGGATTTCTTCAACGAAATCGAAAAACCTTTTGAAGCCAAACGACTCCAGGAAAGAACCGAACTCGATCTGGAAATGATGAAAGAACTCGGTTACTGCAGCGGAATTGAAAACTACTCGCGTTATTTCGACGGAAGATTGCCCGGTTCGCGTCCGTTCTGTCTTTTAGATTATTTTCCGAAGGATTTTTTAATGGTGATTGATGAAAGTCACGTAACGATTCCCCAGGTTCACGCCATGTACGGAGGCGACAGAAGCCGTAAAGAGGTTTTGGTGGAACACGGGTTTCGTCTTCCGGCGGCAATGGATAACCGTCCGCTGAAGTTTGAGGAGTTCGAAGCCATGCAGAATCAGGTGATTTACGTGTCGGCAACTCCGGCAGATTATGAACTTGAAAAAAGTGGCGGGGAATATATCGAGCAGATTATTCGTCCGACCGGACTTCTGGATCCTGTAATTGATATAAGACCGTCTTTAAACCAGATTGATGATTTAATTGAAGAAATTCAGAAGAGAACGGAGATTGATGAAAGAGTTCTGGTAACAACGCTGACCAAGAAAATGGCAGAAGAACTCACAAAATATTTTACAAAATTCGGAATACGCACGCGTTATATCCACTCCGACGTTGAGACTTTGGAGAGAATTCAGATTATGCAGGATTTGCGGGTAGGACTTTTCGATGTTTTGGTGGGCGTAAATTTATTGAGAGAGGGTCTGGATTTGCCCGAAGTTTCCCTCGTTGCGATTCTGGATGCGGATAAGGAAGGAATGCTGCGTTCCCGTCGTTCGCTTGTTCAAACCATTGGTAGAGCAGCAAGAAATGTTAATGGTAAAGCGATTTTGTACGCCGATAAAATAACCGGATCCATGCAGAAAGCGATCGATGAAACCAACTATCGACGCGAAAAGCAGATGGAATACAACGAAAAACACGGTTTGGTTCCACAGGCACTGAACAAGAAAATTTCGGAAATCCTTGTCGGAAGATCCAAAGATTTCCCGGATCCGAAATATACCCAAAAAGAAATTCTGAAACAGGTTGCCGAAGAAAAATCAAGCTATGGAAAAGACGCCACAGAATTGATTGCAGAAAAACAGAAAGCCATGGAAGCTGCAGCCAGAAACCTGGATTTCATTAAGGCTGCAAAATTAAGGGATGAAATTGCTGCGCTGAAGGCCTGATAATAAAATTTCTGTGAAGCGGTTCCGTTAGGAACCTAATCTGTGTAGACCTTGCTTTAGCTATGAATGGGGCGTTCCGTAGGAACGCTATCTTTTGGCTCTTTTAATGATTTTACAAATTCGATTTAGTCGAGCAGTAATTTTCTTAGTAGAGAAAAGAATAAGAAAATAATTTCAAGAAATCCGATAACCATTAATGAAATTCCAAGAAATTTTAATTTCGGGAGTGTTTTAAGTTTTAAAGTAATTCTTCTCCATCAATGGTTTGTCTTTAATTTTTCGTATTCGTAAATATCATGGGCATTATTGTAAAAATAGCGACCCATAAAAATGCCGAATACTCCGACTAATATCATATAAAATCCTGATCCAATCACACTAAAACTTATAAACTTTCATCTTCGTCTTTTCAAAACTCACTTTCCCACGGATTGGGGTAAGCAGGTCCATTAAACCATTGATTTTGATTTCGTAAATAGTAGAAAGCTGCATCCCCAGTTTGCCTTTGGGCATACCTTCCCGATGAAACCATTCCAGATAATTGATGGGAAGATCTGCAATTACAGTGTCTTTATACTTCCCGAAAGGCATTCTCGCGCTGCAAATTTCCAGCAGGATTTCTGGTTTTAAACCTTCCATTTTTTAAATACTTAAATCTATTTTTTTCTCGATCTCTTTTGGTTCCGGCATAATGAGTTCCCGGTCGTCATCAGAAAATTCATCTCTGTAAACCTGGATTAAAAGGACTGTAATCGAAATAAGAATCGGCCCGAAAATCAGTCCCATAAACCCGAAAAGATTCATACCCATAATGATTCCGAACACCGTATTTAGAGGATGGATGTTTTCTAATTTCTTTAAAAGAGTGAATCTTAACAGGTTATCCGTTAATCCCACGGCGATAAGACAGTAAGCTGCAAGCCCAAGCCCGGCACCCATATTGCCTTCTGCAATCATAAAAATGCACACAGGAACATAAATAATCGCCGCACCAACGATAGGAATCATCGAAGCGACTGCTGTTAAGGCAAAGAGGAGAAGCGGGCTGGGTGCGCCAAAAATCCAGTATCCTATAATCGCCACAATTCCCTGTCCGATGGCGACAACAGGAATCCCAATCGCGTTGGCAACAACCATTTTCTGTATTTTCTCCCCCAACAAATTAATGTTAGCCTTTTTAAGGGGGGCTGAACTTCTTACCAGTCTTTCAAAAAGCCTTGGCTTCTCCAGCATAAAATACAGAATAAAGTACATGGAGAGGATCACAGTAAGGGTATTAAAAGTACTGCTCACTGCGGTGGTCGAGAAACTTCCCACCTTGTCTTTCAGTTTCGTTAAATTCTCCTTGCTCAGAATATCGACTCTCGTTTTGGAATACACATAATCATGAATTTTATCGACGAAGATGTTGAATTTCTGCATGTAAGCAGAAGCATTTCCTAATTTTTCTATAAGCAGGTCGGCGATAAAATAAACAGGAAGAATTAAAATGAGCAGTGTGCCCAAAATAATTACTGTGGATGCGAGCCAGGGCTTCCATTCCCGTTCTTCCTGAAGATAAAGATTGTATTTCCTGGAGATAATGTAAAGGGTAATGGCGCCCAGAACAGAAGGAATAAATAAAGACAGATTAAAACAGATTAATCCTGCAAGCACAATAATAAGGGCCAGCAGAAAGACCTGCTTTATTTTTACCTCGCTGATTTGGTGTTTCCTGTTGGGCATAATTTTAAATTCTAATCAGAATCAGTTATTGAAATTCAGTTGTCTCGGTTTTCCGCAGTACGCCACATACGTTGAATACATTACTACAAAATAGAACGGAAGTGTTGCCACGATTCCGATTCCGCAAAGTAAAACACCCGCGATACTGATCAGTAATCCAAGGAGTGATGTTCCTAAAAATACGCCGTAATTATCTTTAGCGATTCTGAAACTTTTGCTTAAAGCTTCATTAAAGGTGGCATTTTCAAAAAGTAAAATAGGATAACCCAAAAGCAATAGCGGAATCACAAAAAAAATAGGCAGTAAACACATCATTAACGCAATTGCCATAATTACCGATGCCATAAGACTGTAGATTACAATCTGAACAAAGTTCTGTCTGTAGCCGATAAATAAATCCGAAGCCTGCAAACGCTCCTGATTGTTATATTTATTTGCCAGATAAATGACTCCGACGTAAAGTGGAGCTAAAAGCAGGCTTACAATTCCCGAAAGACCGTAATAAATTTTCATTCCGGGAACTGCCCAGATATCGATCGATGAAAAATCACCGTCGGCAGACCGGATTTCCTCAGAAAAACTCTCTGAATCGAATCCCGAAAGCGGCTGAATAACCATAGAGACAATAAAATAAATCACCATCGCCAGAAGTGCATAAAGAAAAATTCCCTTATACATCTCGAAAGCATGGGATATAATTTCGCTGGTACTTCTTTGTGGCACTTTATTGCCATCCATTTCCTGAAAAGTGTCCATAGTTTTAATTTTTAATGTTTCCCAAATTTAAATTTAAAATTGGAAAAAAACAGCATCTAAAATTAACTTTTAAACAACTTCTTTGTAATAATGCTGATAAAGTGTATAAATCATAGCATTTAAAAACGGAAAAGTCAGCAGAAAACCAACGCCGCAAATTAATACGCCGCTTAAGCTGAAGAGAAAAGCTACCAGCATCGCCGGAAGCACCGTGCTGAAATTATTGCGCAGGACTTTAAACGTTAGCGAAATTCCTTCAAACGTCTTTACATCCATAAAAAACATCAGTGGAACACAGAACAGCGTGATGAAAATCCAGAATACGCCCAGAAACAATAGCGCATTGGCATAAGTGAAGATAATAATCCAGAACAGATAAAATCCAAAAAACTTAAAAAAATTGAACCCGATATAACCCGCAAAAAGATCGTTCAGGCTTACAGGTTCTTTCAGGTCTGTTTTCCGGTAGATTTTGTAAAGACCTACATTCAGGGGATTGATGAGCGCCAGGAGAACAAAAAATGCCAAAGCGAAATTACGCATTTGTGGTAAACGCGCGATTTCCTCCATTTTTTTATTGAATGCCGGAAGATCAGTACGCACTAAATCCTGATACTTAATGAATTCATCCCAAAGTCCAAAATACTGAAACATATAAAAATAACCCAGAAAAAACAGGGAAAAGTATAAAACACTGAAAACCAACTGATAAAAGAGTGTTTTATTCCAGTAATTAAAAGCGTTTTTCAAAATCTGTCCAAGGCCGAACTGTTGCTGATGGTTATTTTGCATGCCGCAAAAATAAGGTTTAAGATTTAAATTTCCGGTTTTAATTTTTCGCTCACCCGCTTTTGACTATTTTTGCCGCATGGTAAGAAAATTTCACCCCAGTTTCGATCAGATGGATGAGCTTTCCCAAACCGGAACGCCTTACTTCTTTTTGGTGGATTTTTTAATGGAGAATGTTGAGGTTTTCACGGAAGAGGAATTGGATAAATCGGGTTTATTAATTGATTTTCAGAAATTTAAGAAGACGAATGAACCGCTCGGTAAACCTCTTGATATTTCGTTTCAATCCTTCCCGCAAAGTGAAGAATCTTACAGAAAAGGATTTGATCTGGTACAGAAAAACCTGAAAGCCGGCAATTCCTATCTCACCAATTATACCTGTAAAACGGAGGTGAAAACCAACCTTACTTTAAATGAAATTTTCTATCTTTCGCAATCCAAATACAAAGTTTTATACCCAGACAGGTTTGTATTTTTTTCCCCGGAAACTTTTGTAGAAATTACAGATAATAAAATCTTTACCCATCCCATGAAGGGCACCATCGATGCCGGTACCGAAAATGCAGTGGAGGTTTTGAAGGGCGACGTAAAAGAAAAGGCAGAGCATTACACTGTGGTAGATTTACTGAGAAATGATTTGAGCATGGTGGCAGATGACGTGAAACTGGATGAATTTCAGCGGATTGATTTTATCAAAACGCACAACAAAAATCTCTACGCCATGAGTTCGGAGATTTCCGGAGTGCTGAAGCCCGATTTTCAGGGAAAAATAGGAAGTATTATGAAAAAATTACTTCCGGCCGGATCGGTTTTGGGGGCACCCAAAGAAAAAACCCTGGAAATTGTGCTCGAAGCCGAAAATTATGCCCGGGGTTTCTATACGGGAGTTTGCGGCTGGTTTGATGGCAAGAATTTGGATTCCTGTGTGATGATCAGGTTTATAGAAAAAGAGAACGGAAAATTATATTTCAAAAGCGGTGGCGGAATCACCCATTTAAGCAAAGCCGAAACCGAATATCAGGAAATGAAAAACAAAATTTATGTCCCAATTTATTGAAAGTATTAAGATAGAAGACAAGAAAATTTCTCTCTTGGACCTTCACCAAAAGCGGGTTGATGACACTTTTGCCCATTTCGGTAAAGAAAGTTCAATCAATCTCGCAGAAATCTTCAAAAATCTGGAGCATGACGAAGATGGTCTATACAAACTGAGGATCAGTTACGACCTGGATAAAAACTTCAGAACCCAGCTCATTCCTTATGCAATTTCTGAGATCAGCAATTTCCAGCTGGTGGTAAACAATATCTATGATTACTCTTTTAAATTTGAAGACCGCAAAGAACTCGAGAAAATGCTTCGGCAGGCAAAATCCAGTGAGATTATTATTGTGAAAAATAATCATATTACCGATAGTTCTTTCTCGAATTTGCTGTTTAAGAAGGGAAAAGAATGGTTCACGCCTTCAACGTATCTGTTGAACGGTGTTCAGCGGCAATATCTTCTGAAAAATAAAAAAATAAAGGAAGCAGAAATCACCTTGCAGAATATCGCAGAGTATTCTCATTTTCAAATCATTAATGCGATGAATGATTTCGATGATATGTTTATTTATCCCATTGCCAGAATTACCAATCTGCCCGGAAATTCCGGTGATAACGAATTTTAAACCTTAAACCCCAAACTGCCGGTTCGCCTGCTTTCGCTTCGCGTTGTTCTGAAAAAATGAAACCTTCCACCGACTTGATCCAGAAAAATTTTCAGTCCCTGCTGCGATGTAAATTTACAGTCACCATTCTTTTGTTGTTGGCGACCTTATCGTCTGCCCAAACCCGTATTTCAGGTAGAATTACCGATGAAAAAACGGGCCAGCCAATTTCGGGAGTTGAGATTTTCATTAATAACCGGGAACAGGCAGAAACCGTCACCAAGGGAGCCGATTTTCTTGTTGAATCTGATTCCGGAATCAGTACAGCAACCTTCATCAAAAGAAATTATAAACCGGAGATTCTCATTTTCGACGACTTTCGCTTTGAAAATCTTGTCGTGAAACTTCAGTCTGAAAAAGTAGAACAGATTAATGAAGTGGTGATTTCGGGCGTCAGCAAAAAAAAGTATAAAAACAAAAAAGAAAATCCCGCGTACGCCATCATGCAGGAAGTCTGGAAACGCCGTAAAACAAACGGGTTAGCCCGGTACAGCGATTACCAGCTTCAGGAATATGAGAAAATTGAAATCGCACTGAACAATATCGACAGCGCTTTCATGAAGAAAAAAATCTTCAATAACCTCGAATTTATTTTTGATTATGCGGATTCGGCGAACTATGATAAAAAACTTTCGCTGCCGGTTTTTTTCAACGAAACCATGTATAAAACTTATGGCCGCAACGCGCCTGAAAAGAAAGAAAACAGAATCATTGTCGCCAACAGATTTTCTGGATTTAACGACAACGAACTGGTGGCTTCTACGGCAAAAAATCAGTTCAAGGAAGTTAATATCTACGATAATACACTGAATTTCTTTAACATTGGTTTCCCAAGTCCCGCTGGAACCGATGGGTTTAATACTTATGAATATGAAATCACTGACTCGCTTTCTGTAGAGGGTACCGATGCGTACGTCATCAGATATTTTCCGAAAAACAGGGAAGTGCTTGCGTTTCAGGGAAATCTTTATATATCCAGAGACACCTATAATATTGTAAAGGCAACATTGCGGTCAACCAACAAAATCAATGTGAATTTCGTGAACGGAATTTATCTCGAAACGGAATACAACAACTTGGATGATACGGTGTTCCTGCCCCAAAGAACATATACAGAGCTGGAAATGTCGGTTTTTGGAAAGAAAAAAGATGCGAAAAGTGTACTCTTTAAAAGAACCGGAATTTTCAGCGGTTATCTTTTCAATAAAAATTTTGATGATCAGCTTCTTGTCGACAGAGGCCAGACGCTGAGCGACGAAAATCTAAAGAAATCCGACGCATTCTGGGAGCAGAACAGAACTGAACCGCTTTCGGAAACCGAACAGAACGTATACACGATGGTGGGCGAACTCGAGCAGGTTCCGAAATTCAAAAGAATCGTAAAACTGGTTGAAATCCTGGAATCGGGTTATATCAACGCCTGGAATGCCATCGATTTCGGTGATATTTATTCCGTTTACGGAAATAATGAGGTGGAAGGCGACCGCGTTCGTGTCGGCGCAAGAACCTATTTTTCGCCAAATGATAAATGGCGCGTCGCCGGATATACCGCTTATGGATTTAAAGATAAAAAACTTAAATACGGATTGGAGGGCAGGTACATGTTCAGCCGCGAAAACCGAGCTACCGTTGGTTTCGGGAGCAGGAATGATGTCATCCAGCTCGGCGCACAACTCATGAATGATGATGGAATTATGACCCGCTCTTTCGCCTCGTCTTCGGTTTTTTCATCGGGAACCAATGCTTCTTTGAGTACCGTGAAGCAGAACAACTTCTTCTTTTCTCTGGAGCCTCTCAAGAATTTTGAAGTCAGGATGGATGCTGCGCTTCAGAACATAAAATCCGCCAATCCCGAAAAGTTCGACCTCGGTTTTTATAAAGACAACCAGTTGAAATCTGAATTGAACGATTTCCACACCACCTTCAGTCTCATCGCAAAACCGGGTGCAAGATATTCGCAGTATGGTGTCGACAGATATGCTTTCACAACACTTTCGCCAACATTTGTCCTGAAATTCACCCACGGTTTCGAAAATGTTCTGGATGGGGATTTCGATTATAACAAACTTCAGTTTCTTTATTCTCAGCCTTTAGTAGTAGGGAATTTTGGGCGTTCGGTCATTAATTTTGAGGCCGGAAAAAACTTCAGTACCGTTCCATTGGCATTGCAGAACATCATTCCCGGAAACCAGTCCTACAGTTTGGTTCCCAACACTTTTGCGCTGTTGAAATACTACGAATTTGTCGCTGATGCATATACGACTTTAAATTACGAACATCATTTTCAGGGGAAAATCCTGGCACACATCCCGCTGATTAAAAAGCTGAAATTCAGAGAAGTGGTTTTCCTTCGCGGTGCTTACGGAACCTTAAGTGAGGCGTCGAAAAACATTAACTTCGAGAGCACGAAGTATTCCGCTCCGGATCAGCAAATCTATTATGAATACGGTTTCGGGCTCGAAAATATCGGCTTCGGGAACTTAAGGATTTTACGCGTCGATTTCAACTGGCGCGGAAATTACCTCGCCAGACCAGATGTTTCTAAATTCGGTGTAAAATTCGGTTTCCAAATGAATTTTTAATTACTTTAGGTATTCAAAGTACGCTTTCAGGACGGCCGCATTTTCAATAGCCGAAGTGTCAACTTCAAGAATTTTTGCCTTTACATCGTGTTTAAAGAAATGATCTAAAACCCGCGAAAGCGTATCTTCATCGTCAACTTTGGTGTAAGCAAACCCGAAATGTTTAGCCAGGTGTTCCGCATTTTTGTGATGCGAAGTAAGGATAAATTCATCGAGCGCATTCGTAGAATCCGGTCCTGGAATAATTTTGAAAATGTCGCCGCCCCCATTGTTGAAGACGATGATTCGCGTATAAGGCGGGATGTAGTTGTTCCATAAACCGTTGATGTCGTAAAAGAAACTCACATCGCCCGTAACAAGCACGGTTTGGTCTTTCGCCTTCATGGCAAAGCCCATTGCCGTGGAGGTGCACCCGTCGATTCCGCTCGTACCGCGGTTGCAGTGGATGCTGTCGGTTTTATACTCGAAGAGTTGTGCATACCGAATCGCGGAAGAATTACTGAAATGCAGGTTGACGGTTTCCGGAAGTTTATCAGCAAGAATTTCAAAAAACTTAAAATCCGAAAACGGAGCTTTCAGGCAGTATTCTTTATGTTTTGCGTCTCTTTTATCTCTCAGCACGTCCCACAGATTGAAGTAAGGCTGGGGCTCCAGCGTGATGAAAGGCAAAAGTTTTGAGAAGAAGACTTCCGGCTTGGTCTCAATTTTTTCTGTCAGCGAAAAGAAGGTGTCGGGTTGCCACACTTCGTGGATGTGCCAGTGATTCTTAGGTTTTGCTTTTCGCAGAAACTGCTTTATTTTCTTTGAAACTACGTTCTGGCCAATTGTGATGAGCAGATCCGGAGCATAGGTTTTGAAATCTTCTTCCGAGAAATTGAAAATATACCGGTCGATATGGTTAAAAAACTTTGGATGTGTCAGATTCGAATTGGCTTCGGTTAATACCACAGCGCTGTGATTTTTAACGAGTTGTGTAAGCTGCATTTCCAGTTCTTCGCTGTAATCTCTTGTTCCGGCCAGAATCATGATTCTTTTCGAAACATTCCATTCTGCAGCCAGATTCGAAGGCAGTTCGTACTTCTTTTTCTGTATCGTTTTTTCTACGGTCGGGAAAACAGGAATTTCAGATACAAGTTGATAAAGCGGCTCTGCTAATGGAATATTGATGTGAACCGGACCTTGCTTTTCGAAGCAGATCTCGATCGCTTTCTTTATTAAACTGAAGTTTTCTTCTTCTGCATTTTCTTTATCATCTTCCAGAAGCTGGAAGTCTCCGTAAGAATGCTGTTGATACAGATCTTTCTGGCGGATGGTTTGCCCGTCGAAAATATCCACGAAATCCGATGGCCGGTCTGCAGTAAGGATTAAAAGTGGAATGTTCTGATAAAATGCTTCAGTAACCGCAGGATAGTAGTTGGCTGCTGCCGACCCGCTTGTACAGGTTAGCGCAACCGGTTTTTTAATGCTTTTCGCCATTCCCAGACCTACAAATCCCGCACTGCGCTCGTCAACAATGCTGTAGCAGTTGAATTCATCAGTCTCAGAAAAATGAATGGCCAGAGGCGCATTTCGGGAGCCCGGTGAAATTACAATGTCGAAAATTCCGTATTCTTTAAGGAGGTGCGCTAAAACCTGTATGCTTCTTTTCGAAGAAAATTGTTTCATGTGAAATATTGACTAACTGCAAATTTACTCATAATTAAAATTTTAATAAGAAAAATCATACTTTAGCAGTCAAATTTTTAATCCAATAAAATGAAATTAGTTCCAAGTGTGGATTTGCGTGATTTCCTTTCGGGTGACCCGGAACGCAAACAAAAATTTGTAAATGAAATCGGAAAAGCATACGAAGAAATCGGATTTGTTGCCCTGAAAGGTCACTTTCTGGATGACAAACTGGTTGATGAACTCTACGGAGAAGTTAAAAACTTCTTCGACCTGCCGGTAGAAACCAAACAGAAGTACGAAATCCCGGGAATTGGAGGCCAGCGCGGTTACGTAGGATTTGGTAAAGAAACGGCAAAAGGCTTCAAAAAAGGAGATCTTAAAGAATTCTGGCATTTCGGTCAGTATCTCGAAGACGGATCTAAATATTCCTCCGTTTATCCCGATAACGTTGAGGTAACTGAAGTTCCAAGATTCAACGAAGTTGGAAAGGAAGCTTTCAAGATGTTGGAGAAAACCGGTGTTTACGTTTTGAGAGCTTTGGCTTTGCACCTCGGTTTGGATGAATTCTACTTTGATAAATTCGTAAGCGAAGGAAACTCTATTTTGAGACCAATTCACTATCCGCCGATTACAGAAGAGCCGGATAACGCGGTTCGTGCTGCGGCACACGGAGATATCAATTTGATTACCCTTTTGATGGGAGCTCAAGGCAAAGGTCTTCAGGTGATGAATCATGATGGGGAATGGGTGGATGCGATCGCTGAGCCCGATGAGTTGATGATCAATGTGGGCGATATGTTATCCAGACACACCAACAACAAACTGAAATCTACCATTCACCAAGTGGTAAATCCGCCAAGAGAATTATGGGGAACTTCCAGATATTCCATTCCTTTCTTTATGCATCCGGTGAGCGAAATGCCACTGAATGCCCTGGAAGGAACCTACGACGAAAATAACCCGAAATTATATCCAGATACCACAGCCGGGGAATTTCTGCACGAAAGATTGGTAGAATTGGGATTGATTAAGTAAATATTTTTAAAAATACGAAATAGAAGCGGGCAGATTTTTCTGTCCGTTTTCTTTTGCTTCACCAATAATGGTTTTCGTAATTTTGCCGGATGGAAATTTTAGATGTACTGATTATCGGCGCCGGCCCAATTGGCTTGAATTGCGCGTTGGAGGCGGAAAAGAAGGGTTTAAGCTATGTGATTATAGAAAAAGGAACCATCGTCAATTCCCTCTACAATTATCCCTTATACATGCGCTTTTTTTCTACGGCCGATAAGCTGGAAATCGCTGAAATTCCTTTCATCACAACATCGCCAAAACCGGGAAGGCAGGATGCTCTGGAATATTACCAAGGGATTGCCCGACAAAAAGCACTGAAAATTAAGCTTTATGAAAAAGTATTAAACATTTCGAAAAACGAACTCTTCGAGATTCAGAGTTCTAAAGGAAAATATCTGGCAAAAAACGTCATCATCGCTACCGGATTTTACGATATCCCGAATCTGCTGAATATTCCCGGAGAAAACTTACCCAAAGTAAAACATTATTATACCGAACCTTATCCGTATGCGAACCAGAAAGTTGTAGTCATCGGTGCCAGCAATTCAGCCGTAGATGCTGCTCTGGAAACCTACAGAAAAGGAGCGGAAGTCACCATGATCATCAAAGGTTCAGAGATTTCCAAATCTGTGAAATATTGGGTAAAGCCTGATATAGAAAACCGAATTGCGGAAGGAAGCATCAAAGGTTATTTTAATGCAGAAATGATTGAAATTAAAGAAAATTCTGTCATTTTTAAAGACGAATTAGGCAAAATCCATGAAATTGATAACGATTTCGTGCTTGCAATGACCGGCTATCTTCCCGATTTTGAATTTTTAAAAGACTCTGGCATCGACTTAAAGGGCGACAGTCTCGTTCCTGCCTATAATGCCGAAACCATGGAAACAAATGTCAAAAACCTTTACCTGGCCGGCGTAGTTTGTGGCGGCAAAGACACCCATCTTTGGTTCATCGAAAACTCCCGAATTCATGCGGAAATAATTCTGAACCATATTGCTGACAGAAACTAATAATTTCAGTTTATTTTCGTATTTTTATAACACGCTATAAAATAGGTAGTTATATAACATCCCATCTTGTTGAAACTGCATTTTTAGGCCTGTTAATTCTCTAAACTCTTTACTGAAAACGTTTACAGAAGGTTGAACCGTAGTTGAACCGTACATCTGCCTTACCAAATTAAAGTCTCCCTTTAGTGTACTTCATGTGTTAGCCTGCAATAAGCAATTCCAACCCTTAATGCGAAATGTCATGAATTTACTTTTTAAAAATAACAGCAACCAATTTAAATCTTTCGTAACTTTAACTACCTAAAAATCAAATGCAGGTCATTTCCTTTTTAGCATTCCCATAAAATAATTAAAACTATATATTATGAGTGCTAATACCAAAGATTTACGAAATGTGGTTTTACTCGGTCATTCCGACAGTGGCAAAACCACGCTGATAGAAACCATGCTTTACGAAGGCGGAGCGATTAAGCGCCGTGGATCAGTCGAAGGACAGAACACGGTGAGCGACCATACAGACCTCGAGCACGAAAAAGGGAAAACTATTTTCTCACACCAGATGTTCGTAAACTGGAAAAACAACAAAATTAACATTATCGATACCCCAGGATTTGACGATTTCGTTGGCGAGGTCGTTTCTTCATTAAAGGTCGCTGATACCGCAGTTATCGTCCTTAATGCTGCAAATGGTGTGGAAGTAGGTACGGAACTGGTTTGGGAATATGTGGAGAAATACCAGACTCCCGCAATCTTCGTTATCAACCAGATGGACCACCCGAAAGCTGATTTCGAGAAAACTCTGGAGCAGGCTAAAGAGCGTTTTGGTTCCAAACTCGTTCCGCTTCAGTATCCGTATAATTCAGGAGCCAATTTCAATGCGATCATTGATGCTTTAAGAATGGTGATGTACGAATTCCCCGCAAACGGAGGCAAACCTGAAAAGAAACCGATTCCCGAAAGCGAAATGGAAAGAGCCAACGAAATGCATAATGCTTTGGTGGAAATCGCTGCGGAGAATGAAGAGGGTTTAATGGAAAAATACTTCGAAGAAGGCAACCTTTCTGAAGAAGAACTCGCCAAAGGAATTACCATCGCATTGGCAAAACAGCAGTTCTTCCCTGTATTCGTCACCAGCGGACTGAAAGATATGGGAAGCGGCCGTTTGATGGGCTTCATCGATGACATTGCTCCCTCACCAGCCGAAAGACCAGCAAGAAAACTGGAAAACGGAGGTGAAATCACTTACGACCCTAATGACAAAACCACGATTTTTATCTATAAAACACTTTCTGAGCCTCAGGTCGGAATGGTTTCCTACTTTAAAGTCCTCAGCGGTAAACTGAAAGCCGGTGATGAACTCGTAAATGCCAATAACGGCGAAACTGAAAGGATTTCCCAACTTTTTGTAGCAGAAGGAAAAGAAAGAATTCCAGTCAATGAACTGGTTGCAGGAGACTTAGGAGTTACAGTAAAACTGAAATATGGTCATTCCAACAACACTTTGAATACAAAAGGTTTAGACCGAAAAGTAAGGCCGATGGAATTCCCTGAAAGCCGCATCAGAAAAGCAGTTTCTACAGACTCCACAGCAGACATGGAAAAACTCGTTACCGCTTTGCATAAAATTGAGGAAGAAGATCCTACCCTGAAAGTGGAACAGTCTGCAGAACTGAAACAGACCATTCTTCATGGTCAGGGACAGCTGCATCTGGATCTGGTAAAACAGCGGTTACAGAAAGAATTCGGTGTGAAGATGAATTTTGATAATCCTAAAATCCCTTACCGCGAAACCATTACGGGAAAAGCCGATGCCGATTACCGTCACAAAAAACAGTCCGGCGGCTCAGGGCAGTTCGGAGAAATCCACATGCGGGTTGAAAATTTCTATGAGGATATGCCGGAACCTACAGGTTTCAACATCCGTCAGAAAGAGATTGAAGATTTGCCTTGGGGCGGAAAACTTGCTTTCTACTGGTGCATCGTGGGCGGAGCGATCGATAACCGCTACATCGGAGCTATTAAGAAAGGCATTATGCAGCAGATGAAAGAAGGCCCGCTAACCGGCTCACACTGCCAGAATATCCGTGTAATAGTTTACGATGGCAAAATGCACAGCGTGGATTCCAATGATATTTCCTTCCAGTTGGCGGCTTCGGGCGCGTTCAGAGAAGGTTTCCACAATGCGAAACCACAGCTGCTGGAACCTATATATTCCGTAGAGATCCTTTGTCCGGACGAAGATACCGGAGACGTAATGGGCGATCTGCAGACCCGCCGCGCGATGATTTCAGGCATGGATTCTGAAGGACATTACCAGAAAATTCTGGCTGAGGTGCCTCTGGCAGAAATGCACGATTACGGTTCCACACTTCGTTCAATTACCGGCGGGAAGGCAAAATTCTCAATGAAATTCTCAGAATATCAACTCGTGCCGCCGAATGTACAGCAGGAATTGGTGAAACAGCATTCTGTAGAACTGGTATAGTAAATTTAAATTAAAAATCTATAAGAACTCAATCAACATGTTGGTTGAGTTTTTTTCATGCGTAAACTCATAAAATAAAATAGCAAATTTAAATAAGACTAATTTGTCTTAATTAAAAATATTATCTAAATTTGTCACAGAATTACACAGTATGCTTTCGAAAACATGTGAATATGCGTTAAGAGCAATGATCTATATCGCGCAGCAATCAAAGGACGGACATATGGTGAATATTAAAGAAATCTCCGAGAAGATCAATTCACCGGAGCTTTTTATCGCCAAAATTCTGCAGAGCCTCAGCAAAAAAGGCTACCTGCAAAGTTCAAAAGGCCGATATGGCGGATTCTGCATTTCCGATAAGGAAGCGGAATTTTCACTGGCAGATATTGTGGAAGCGATTGATGGCAGTAAAATGTTTCATGGCTGTGGATTGGGACTTGAATTCTGTTCAGAGACAAATCCCTGTCCGATTCATAACCAGTACAAAGAAGCCCGCGACAAACTGTATTCAATTTATGGCGAAGTGACGCTGAGCAGTTTCCGAAACGGAAATGAAGCCGATATACTTCAGCTGAAAAGAAGGTAAAAAATTTTAAACAATAATCAGACAAATTGGTCTTAATTAAAAAGCAATAAATCAACCCTAAACCTAATTTAAATAACATGGCAACACTCCAAACACTGAACGTAACCCTTTTAGAACCTAGATTAAAGCATCCCACAGTTTTTAAATATTTCGACGCGTTGGCGGCTGGTGAAAACTTCGTCATCGAAAACGATCACGACCCAAAACCACTTTACTACGAGCTTCTTGCCGAGCGTGGAAACATTTTTACCTGGGAATATCTGGAAAAAGGTCCGGAATGGTTCGTTGTTCAGATTGCAAAAAATCCAACAGAGGAAAGTCACGATATACAAACGTTAGACGTTACCCAACTTGAGCCGCGAATGAAGCATCCTACAGTTTTTAAATATTTCGATGCACTGGCTGCCGGTGAGGCTTTCGTTATTGAAAACGATCACGATCCTAAACCGTTATATTACGAACTTCTAGCCGAACGAGGAAATATCTTCACCTGGGAATATCTGGAACAGGGCCCTGAATGGTTTAAAGTGAAAATCGCCAAAAATCCCGATGAAAACACGCCACAAAAAGGTTCAATTCCTGAAAAGGACGTGAAAAAAGCAGCGCTTTTAAAAGAAAAAGGGGTGACTTTCGGTTGCAGCGATTCCGGTCCGAAATTCCCCGACAATAAAGATTACGACGAATGGGAACTCGGCATGTTGGCCGATTATATCGTGGCGACGCATCACCAGTACATTAAAGATAATGCTGAAAGCCTGAACGGTCTCGCCATAAAAGTCGCCGAACATCACGGGGAAAATAATCCCGAACTGCACCGTGTGGCTACCAGTACGCATCATTTCCTGCAGGATCTGCTCAATCACATTACGAACGAAGAGGAAGTGCTTTTCCCTGTCATCCGGCAGTTGTTGAGTAAAAAAGACAATCCGTCCGAAGTATTAAGCTACGAAGCCGGGACTCTGGATCACCCAATCCGCATCCTGTTAAAGGAGCACGAAATCGCTGGCGAAGACCTCAATTTCCTGAGAAGAATCACCAATAATTTCGCACCTCCGAAAAACGCATGTAACTCTTTTACTTACCTTTATGAAAAACTGAAGGAGTTCGAGAGCGATCTTTATCTCCATCTGCGCATCGAAAACGATTATCTGTTCCCGAGAGCATTAAAGCTGGATGAAGAGATTGCCGCGGCTCATTCATAAAAAAAATCAACAATGGAAAAAAAACCGATCAAACGCAACGAAAATCTGGTTCCCGTTTCCCGCGAACATCACGCAACGCTGCTTTTCTGCTGGAAACTGCGCACCGGTGTAAAAGCGGAAACCGAACCCGAAAGAATGATTCGTTACACCAACTGGTTCTGGTTAAATCATTTACAAAGCCATTTTGCAACGGAAGAAAAACTGCTTTTCATTGATACCGAAGACGAAATGGTGAAGAAAGGGCTGGCCGATCACCAACGGATTCTGGCGAAAATCAATGAAATTAACGTAAGGTCGAACACCAGAACATATCCGCTGTTGCTTGAGCTTGCCACGCTGATCGATGATCACACCCGATATGAAGAGCGTCAGCTTTTCCCTTATCTGGAAGAAAAGTTTTCGGAGCTGGAACTCGGGAAGATTGGTGAAACGCTGCACAGTGAAGACCACGATGCCGTGGAAGATTATGATGATGAATTCTGGGCAAAGGAAAAAAGGAATCATTTATGAAAACAATTTCAATCAATACAAAGATTTCGGAGCTTATCAAAGAAAACTCCGGCAGTGTAGATGCTCTCGCCTCTATTGCGAAACCTTTGGAGAAGCTGAAGAATCCTATTCTCCGCAAGATCATGGCTTCGCGGGTTACTATTGCTGAAGCTTCGAAAATGACGGGAACAAAAGTAGATGATTTCAAGCGCGTGCTTTCGCCGCTGGGATTTATTTTTGAAGGCGACGAATCCGCTAAGGAAGAGTTGTCAGCAGCTCCGAGACCTTTATGGCTGAAAGATGCGCCAAAAGAAATCATTGATTTTTACGATGTGCGCCCGATTATCGACGACGGTGCCGACCCGCTGAAAGAAATTCTTCACCGTTTCAAAGAAGTGAAACCGGGTGAAATTCTCTGCGTGATCAACGGTTTTGTGCCCACGCCTTTAATCCATCTTCTGAAACAGGAAAAAGCCGAAGATACTTTTGTGGAAACCATCAGCGACAAAGAATTCCACACCTATTTCCTGAAGAAAAAGAAAGAAGCGGAGATGGCTGATTCTTTCGAAAGTAAATTACAGATGAATGGCGTTGAAGCCTTCAATGTAATTCTTGCAAAATTCGGTGAAGATCAGATACGCCGGATCGATGTGCGCGGACTTGAAATGCCAGGCCCGATGCACACCATTTTGGGCGAACTCGAAAAACTTCCAGAAGGAAACGCCCTGTTCATCGATCACAAAAGAGTTCCGGTTTATCTTTTAGAAGAACTGGCAGACAAGGATTTCGAAGTTCATATCCATAACGTGGCTGAAGGCGATGTAAAAATGCTTATTTTCAGAAAATAATGGCAGAGATCAACATCGGGAAAGCACCCGGAAACAAAGCAGTACTGCCGTTTTATGCCACGGGAGCCGTAGCTTTTTTGGTGTTGTGTATCGTGATGCTCTGCACGCCGCAGTCGTTTACCCAGCACTATTTCACGCCGCATTTGCTCACCATTGTGCATATCGCTGCGCTGGGCTGGGGAACCATGGTTATTTTCGGGGCTGCGCACCAGCTTTTGCCAGTGATTTGCGAGCAGGATCTGTACAGCGAAAAAATGGCTTCGGCGAGTTGGTACGCCCTTACCGCAGGGATTATTCTCCTTACCTGGAAATTCTGGAATCTCGATGTGGGGTGGATGATGATTACCGGTGGCTCCCTGATCGTGTTCTCGGTTTTGCTTTTCGTTATCAATGTCTGGAAAACTACCCAAATCTGTACAAGATATACCGCCCAGAAACTCCTCATCACAGGTTCTGCGTTCTGGCTGCTTTTTACGGTTTCCGTGGGGCTTTTGCTGGCCATTAATCTGAGTTTAAACACACCCATGTTTCGGGTAAGTCATCTGGAAGTGCTGAAACTTCATGCGCACATGGGCATTGCGGGCTGGTTTCTGCAACTTATTACGGGCGTGAGTACCAAGCTTGTCCCGATGTTTCTGCTGGGGAAATCTTCCAAAGAATACCTCCTCAGAAACGCGTTTATCTTTCAGAATCTGGGACTTATTTTATTCCTGACCGACGGTTATTTCTTTGCCGTAACGGGGCGGGTACTGATATACGCCGCCATTGTTCTGGCAGGCATTATTTGCTGGCTGCTTTATCTTTACGATGTATTCAGAAACCGGTTAAGGAAAAGAATAGAACTGCTGATGAAGCATACGTTTCTTTCTTTTCTGAGTTTAATTCTCGCGGTATTGCTGATTCCTGTGGTGTATTACTCCGATGGTTACCGCTTTACGATGGTTTACGGAACCCTGATTTTCCTCGGGTGGATTACCAATATTATTCTCGGCAAAACCTTCAAAACTTTGCCCTTCATTATCTGGAATAACCAGTATAAACACCTTTCAGGAAAAGCGAAAATTCCGCTGCCCAAAGACCTTTATCATGAAAAGCTCACCATCTGGCAGTTCAGGCTGTTTATTGCGGCGTTCCTGGTTTTTGCCCTCGGGCTGGTGCTTCAGCACTTAACTGTCATCCGAATCGGGTTGGTGTTATGGCTGGCCGTAGCGGTGATGTACTGCCTGAATGTTTTTAAATTACTTCTTCACAAAACAAAAATTTGAACATGATATTCAACGAAAACGATAAAACCTACGATATGCAGAGCCGTGCCGAAATGGCGCTGTACGAAGTGATAGACCCCGAACTGATGGTGAACATCATGGATCTGGGCCTGGTTTATGAAATTAATTTCCCCGAAGAAAACAAAGTTCATATCGTGATGACGCTTACCTCGCAGTTTTGTCCCATGGGCGACGCCATTAAAACCGGGGTACAGAACGCACTGGAAACCGAATTCCCCGGCATCGAGGTAGAAATTGAACTCACCTTCAGCCCCGCCTGGAATTACGACTGCGTTTCGCAGGAAGGCATGATGCAGCTGCAGAACAGGTAGAAAATGAATACAATGTTTCGGCTTTTAACTACTTTTATCAACCTGTATCAAAGTTGAAATTCCACCATGAAAAAAATCCTTTTGCTGCTGTCTGTTTTTGCATTCAGCTTTTTGTTTTCCCAGATCGCCAGAACTTTTACGGTCGGCGGAATTCCGCGGAAAGCAATTCTTTTTGAACCATCGGTAAAGACGGCAAAATCTCCCGTAATCTTTGTGTTTCACGGACATGGCGGCAACGCGCAGTTTGCATCAAATAAAATCGATTTCCAGAATTACGATAAGGAAGCGTTGGTTGTTTTTATGGAAGGCATCCCCGGAATTTCGGGCTATGTGGTGGATAAAAAAGGCCTTCTGAACGGGTGGCAAATGTTCCCGAACGATCACGGCAACCGCGATGTATTATTCTTCGATGAGGTTTTAAAAGATCTGACTAAAAATTACACCATCGATGCTTCGAGAATTTATGTCGTAGGACATTCCAACGGTGCGAGATTCGTGAATGTACTGTGGATAGAAAGAGCGGATAAAATTGCGGCCATCTGTTCCGTTGCGGCGCAGGGCGGCAGGATGATCAAAGGAGCCAAACCGCTTTCGGTTTGGATGAGTATGGGAAAAAACGATCCGCTGGTTCCGTACACGATGCAGAAACGATCTATTCCTATCGTCGCAGATAATCTGAAAACAGATCCCAAAACCGCCTTGGTAAAAGGCGATAAAACCATTTACACCGGAACCAATCATACCGAACTCGTGGTCGAAGAACGCAATGCCGGACATGAATTCCCTCATGAATCTATCCCCGAAATAATAGAATTTTTTAGGAGGAACAGTAAGAAGTAGCAGTTACATACCGCTGAAACTTTTGTTTCACCTTTATGGAACTTTTGTTTCATTATAGTGAAAATTTTGTTTTAGAAGTATGATTTAAAAGTGAGTCGCAAACGCTCTCGACTTTGCTCACGGGGATTTTAAATTATCAGATGGTGCTACACTTTTTATTTTTTTGGATAAGACGACCTCATAAAAATTCAAATGTAATAATGATTTGAGATAATTTCTTTAAGTTTTGACTTGTTGATGCCGCCTCCAACATGCGATATATCTCCAATTTCTTCCAGAGAGTTTATAACATTGTGTTCTATAAGTGTTTTTCCAATGATGGTTTCAAAACTGTCTTTAACACGTTTGTATCTAAAAAACACTTTTGGTTCAGGAGATAATTTAGACTTCATTATTTCAATTTTTTTCTCAAAATAAAATCGCACCGTAGATTCGATCAATTTTTTGTAATCCGTTTTTCCAAGCGTTCTATAGCTTAAGCAGGTATCTGTCTCGTTCAAAGCAAAAGGTGATATATCAATAATCAATAAACCTATTTTATTACACCTATTGATAAAGTCCTGTTTATCGTCTATAGAGATGCGCAGTACATCTTCCAGGTCGCTTTTAAAGAAAAATTGTGAAAAATTTGTTGCAGGATTATAAATGTAATTGCTTTTGTTGCCCCAGAGCGGTGCTTCAGCAATCATAATATAATTTATCTTGTCTATCTCATCAAGATTTTTCAACCAAATATTTTTTATTTTATCAAAAGAGGTTTGGAGATAAAGCAGGTCATTTTTAAAATTTGTACCATAGCCCTTTTTCTGATAAAATGATTTGATTATTTGTTCCATTTTACGGTAATCGAAAACTTCCTGTGAATCAATTTCCATTCTTTCAGCTTCACTATGGCTTAAATAAAGCTTTTTCCCTAACGAGGTTAACCAGTAAACTGTTGGGCCAAAGTAATCTGAAAAAGCGTAGGGTAGCTCTTCTTCATCCAAGATTTCAAGAATACCTTTAAACCAATCAATATATTCTTTATTGTTTCCGATACATTGTTTGAGAAAACCTTCATGCTCCTCGATAAACAGGTCAGCTAGTTGACTTATACTGGGCTCAATTCTATTTAAAGAAATATCAAATTTGTGCTGGATCCACTTTGAGACAATTACTTCTCTATCTGTTTCCGAGAAAAAGCTGCATCTCCAGGAAAGACCTGACGGCGACAAAGATGGAATTATTTTCAGTTTTCCATAACCTTTTTCATGCAAAGCAGCTGCAATGAAAAGCACTCTCTGCATATTGAACATGTATAAATTGGAACTCATTTCACTGAAATTTTTTAGCGATCATTGTTAAAAATCTGTGCCGAGATCGTATTAAATCCAAAACAGAAATTGGTTTACAAATTAGGAAAAATAATGGTAAAAATCCGCTCAGCAATGCCGAACGGATTTCATTATTTTAAGCCTCTTCCAGCTTCACCGTAAAGTGTCTCAAAATATCAGATTCCCACGTAATGTTGTATCCTTTTTCTATTTCGTCGCGTCGGTCGTAAACGTTTTTAATGGCGACAGCGATGTAATCCATGTGATTATTGGTGTACGTTCTGCGCGGAATTGCAAGCCTTACGAGTTCGAGTTTTGGGTAACGGTTTTCACGAGTTTCGGGGTCGCGGTCTGCAAGTAAAGTTCCGATTTCCACGGTGCGGATGCCGGCTTCTTTGTAAATTTCGTTCGCCAAAGTTTGGGCAGGATATTCTTCACGCGGAATATTTGGTAAAAATTTCAATGAATCGATAAACACCGCATGTCCACCAATAGGCTTCTGAATTGGGATTCCGAATTCTATTAGTTTATTTCCAAGATATTCAACCTGTGAAATTCGACTTTCTAAATATTCAAATTCTGTAGCTTCATTTAAACCCACCGCTAAAGCAGCCATATCTCGTCCTGCCATTCCACCGTAGGTAATGAAACCTTCGTAAATAATAGTCATGTTGGAAGCGGCTCGGAAAATAGCTTCGTCATTCAACGCGATAAATCCACCGATGTTGACAAGGCCGTCTTTCTTGGAACTCATGGTCATCCCAACTCCATAAGAAAAAACTTCTTTGCAAATTTCTTTGATGGTGCGGTTTTCCTGACCGGCTTCTCTTCTTTTGATGAAGTAAGCATTCTCTGCAAAACGGGCAGAATCGAAATAAATAGGAATTCCATAACGGTCTGAAAGTTCTTTCACCGCTTTCATGTTTTCCAGTGAAACAGGTTGTCCGCCGGAGGAATTACACGTAATTGTAATTAAACAGAACGGTATTTTTTCTCTAGGATAGGTTTTATAAACATTTTCCAGTTTTTCTAAATCGATGTTTCCTTTGAAAGGGAAAAGGTTTTCAATATCGAAAGCTTCATCCACAGTACAGTCGATGGCGTGAGCTTTCCTAAATTCAATATGTCCTTTGGTGGTGTCGAAATGAGAATTTCCCGGCACAACATCTCCTTCTTTCACCAAAACCGAAAACAGCACATTTTCTGCGGCTCTTCCTTGGTGAGTGGGCAGCAGATATTGGTAGCCGGTGATATTTTTTACCGTGTTGTGCAGATCTTCAAAACTGCGGGATCCGGCGTAGCTTTCATCTCCCGTCATCAGAGCAGCCCATTGTTGGTCGCTCATCGCACCAGTTCCGGAATCGGTTAAAAGATCAATATAAACTTGCGAAGATTTTAAATTGAATAAATTATAGTCGGCGTTTTTCAGCCAGAGTTCACGTTCTTCTTTTGTAGATCGGCGGATTTCTTCCACCATTTTAATTCGATAAGGTTCTGCGTAAGGAAGTTTCATAAATAATGAATAATTAAAAAAATTAATAATTGGAAATTGAGATTTTTGAACAAAATTGGGTAACTCCCGCTTCTTTGTTCATTATTAATTGTTAATTATTTCATTCCGGAGCCTTAAAAACATTGTCATCCGAATGGAAACCTGCAACACCACCACTTACCGCAAATTTCATGGCTTGGGCAGCACTTACATTGTTTAATATTTGAATATTGCTTGCTTCTACAAAAACTACCCAACCCGAAACTGCGTAAGAATGGGGAAGGTAAACCGAAACATAGCCTGGAAATCCCACAGAGGACAGGTCGCGTTGTGTAAGGAATCCGATTCGCCAAATCGCAGGGTTTTCAGTGGTTTTGATGAGGACGGGTTGGTTGAATTTCTTTTTATCGCCCACGAAGGAAGTCATTACATCTTTCAAGGAGCTGTAAATGAATTTAATTCCCGGAGTGTGCTCCAGTAAATAATCAAAACTGTCGACCACAACGCGCCCGATGATAAATTTGTTGCCGAGATATCCGATAAGGGTGGTGGTACCAAGAACCGTGATAAATGTAATACCTGGATAGAGTTTTTCGGAAATCGCAGGAATCATATTATCGATGCTAGAAACGATGTACCAGATAATCCATATCGTTGCTGCAAACGGCCCGATAATTAATAAACCTTGGAAAAAAGATTTTACCAAGGTATTTAGAAGTTGTTCGAAGCGCGTGCGGTCCATTGATGTTTTCAGACTTGTTGTTACTAGCAGTAAAAATACTAAAAATCCGAAAACCGTGGTTAAAAAATACTAGCCGTGAATTGTTTCTTTTTTGCCGTAAGATTTAATGATTTCTGCTTCGTAATCCAGCCACTCTTCCCAGCGTGTATTTACTTTTTCGGGATCACCCAGTTGGCGGGCAAATTTAATAAAGGTGGTGTAATGGTTGGCTTCAGAAATCATTAGTTCTTTGTAGAAAACCTTCAGTTCTTCGTCTTTAATGTTTTCCGTAAGAACTTTGAAGCGTTCGCAGCTTCGGGCTTCGATCATTGCTGCAAAAAGCATTCGGTCGATAATTCTTTCATCGCGTGTGCCTCCGTGTCGGATAAATTTAATGAGTTCGCCCACGTAATCGTCTTTTCTTTCCCTGCCGAATTCGTAACCGCGTTTTTTGATGATTTCATGAACCATCTGAAAATGCTCCAGCTCTTCCTGAGCGATGAGAATCAGTTCGGTGATGATATCGGGATATTCCGGCAACATGGTGATCAAAGTTATTGCATTGGTAGTCGCTTTCTGCTCGCACCAAGCATGGTCGGTAAGGATTTCTTCCAGATTACTTTCGGCGATATTTGCCCATCTTGGATCGGTAAGGAGTTTCAGTTTAAACATGCTAAAAAGTTTGGGTAAAATTACTCAATAATTTTTTCAGTGGAAATCTATGGAATCTTCAATGTAACCGAAGGATTTTTATACTAAAAGAAACAAAAAAGCAAATTATGGCATAAATCTTGAACGTTGCATTTACAACATTAAAAATTTTAAATTATGAACACACAGGTATTAACCAGTAAGTTAGAAAAATTGGGAATCATGATTCTTACATTTTTCTTCAGTGTAATGGCATTTGCTCAGGATGCAACCAAATCTCCGGATCTGAATGTTGATGTAACTACTACTAAAACCACCAGTACTACAGAAGAGTGGTTCACGAACCCACTTTACTGGGTAATTGGTGCGCTCGTTCTCATCATCATTATTGCTTTAGCAGCAAGAGGTGGAGGCAAAAGGGACTAATCACTTGTTCACTTCGTATTATAAAAAACCGTTTCAATATTAATTTGAAGCGGTTTTTTTACGCAGAAATTCGAGGAAGTTCCATCCGAAAGCATCAATTTTCTTCAGACCGACAGCGATTACAAACGCTAAAACAATATTGATGAGGTAAATTAAAATCATCAGTACCCACCACGGCATCGAATCCTGCAGCGGAACCACCAGAAAGTACACCAACGAAGAACTCATGCCCTGTGCAAAGTAAAAGAAAATGGCATTTTTTCCGATAAAAGTAATGATGCTTTCCTTTGTGATTTTCAGCCGGTTGTAGAGCACGAAAAGGGTAACAAGTGAAAACCCTGACCAGAAAATGTAAAGCAGTTTCGGCGGGAATTTCGCTTTATTCATTTTCATGAAAATTTCTTTACCTGAATTCCAGAACAGAATAATTAAAATAAGAATCAAGATTCCATATAGAAACGGAATCCACTGGGTGGGAATTTTTTTCCCTTTCAGTTGGTGGGCTGCAAGAAAAATACCTAAATATAGAGCGACGTAACCCACTTGACCTGTAGGATAATAATGAGGTAAAAGATTGAAGATGAGTGTCAGTCCAAAACATAAACCGATAAACCAGTTGATATGTTTCGGGAAAAACCTGAGGATCAGCACGCCGAAAACAGTTAAAATAAAATACACTTTCAGGTACCAGAAACTTCCCATCACTACAGGAAATGTATCTGCATTGGTGTATTGGTGAAGATACCAGTTGCCGAGATTCTGCCATTGCGGAACATCAGAAATATTGTGTGGAACATATTTCGATCCGAAAGTCGAGTAGAAATCTTTCATCCATTCCAATCCGAAAACATGCAGTCCGAAAACTTTGAAAAAGTAATCAAGAAAGAACAGAAAAGTCACAAAAATCATGAAGGTGATCTGCAGTTTGAGGAGCCGGTAAAGTGTTTTTTCGACATTTCCGCCGGAAGTTAAACCACTTAAAGCATAAAACAGCGGCACATCGATGAGCAGTGATAAAACCCGAATTTCTGTTGGAACATAAAACTGGCCGGACCAAAATACGGTATGAATAAAAATAATGGAAAGCGTGGCAAAACCTTTGGCAAAATCAATGTAGAGATCTCTTTTCATGGTAAACGGGAAAAATCAAATTTAAATTAAATTAAGCGAAATCACTTGATCAGGTCTAAAATTTTTATGCGCCGGAGTTATAAATGTAATTTTCAGGTTTTTAAGCAAAAAAAATCACATCATTGTGGATAAGTGAGAAATATTTCTTACTTTTGCACCTCGAATTAACTAACAAAATTTATAAACAATGTTTGCAATTGTAGAAATAGCAGGGCTTCAATACAAAGTTGAGCAAGACCAGAAGTTGTTTGTAAACCGTTTAAAAGGAGACAAAGGAGCGAAAGTTTCTTTCGATAAAGTTCTTCTTACTGTAAACGGTACTACAACAATCGGCGCCCCGGCTGTAAGCGGTATCACTGTAGATGCTGAAATCTTAGACCATGTAAAAGCTGATAAAGTAATCATCTTCAAGAAGAAAAGAAGAAAAGGTTACGAAAAGAAAAATGGTCACAGACAGTCTTTAACCCAAATCGTAATTACTGGAATTACAGGTTTCGATAACGGTAAAAAAGAAAAAAAAGCTGAGCCAAAAGCTAAAAAAGAAGCTGTAGTGAAAGAAGAAAAACCAGCAGCTAAAAAAACAACCAAAAAAGCAGACAGCGAAACTGCTGAATAATTTTAACCCAAAAACCTTAAAATAAAATGGCACACAAAAAAGGAGTTGGTAGTTCCAAAAACGGTAGAGAATCGCATTCCAAAAGATTGGGCGTGAAGATTTTCGGAGGTCAGGAAGCTATTGCCGGAAACATCATCGTGAGACAGAGAGGTACACAACACCACCCAGGTGAAAACGTGGGAATGGGTAAAGACCACACACTGCACGCATTAGTTGACGGGAAAGTAGTTTTCAGAAAGAAACAAAACAACAGATCTTTCGTATCTATTGAACCAAACGCATAATTTTACTGCGTCCCGATCATCATCGGACTATAAAAATTAAATCCTCAGCCGCAAGACTGGGGATTTTTTTGTTGAAATAAACCCGTTAAACCGTTCATTTAATTTTGAGCAGAGAAATTTAATTTTGAATTCATCCATATTTCATATTCAAATCTTACTTTTGGAAAAACAGATATGGAAAAGAGAGAAGTTGAAATCGTTGTTCTTTCGGACATTCATTTGGCAACTTACGGCTGTCACGCTACAGAATTGGTTGCGTATCTGAAAAGTATCAAACCCAGACTTCTTATTCTGAATGGTGATATCATTGATGGATGGGCGTTCTCGAAAAAATATTTTCCGAATTCGCACATGGCCGTGCTGAGTGAGTTTTTCCGGATGATGAAAAGCGAAACCCAGATCATCTATATTACCGGAAATCATGATGAATTCCTGAGGAAATATTCGGATTTAACGATGGGAAATCTGTTTCTGACGGATAAATATCTTCTGGAAATCAACGGAAAAAAACATTGGTTTTTCCACGGCGATATTTTCGATCACACCACAAAAGGCGGTGCAAAAATTATTGCGAAAATCGGCGGAATCGGTTACGACTGGCTGATTCTTGTGAATCGCGCGATCAACTTTCTCCTCGAAAGTATGGGAAAGAAAAAAGTCTCGCTTTCGAAAAGAATTAAAAATTCCGTAAAAAACGCAGTGAAATTTATTGGTGATTTTGAAGAAAAAGCCATCGAAATTGCCATCGAAAACAAATACGATTATGTTATCTGCGGGCATATTCACCAGCCTGCAGACCGATTAATCACCAAAGAAAACGGAAAAGTACGTTACCTGAATTCCGGCGACTGGATCGAAAATCTATCGTATCTGGAATACAACAACGGCGAATGGAGCCTCATTTTCTTTGATGAGACCAAATTCGACAAACCTGAAATTGTGACCAGCGATACTTCCGTCAACCTGGAAGAACTAATTCATCCTAATGTTTTTGCAGCATTTGTTGGACAGAAAATATGATTTATTTGTTTAAAAAGGCGTCCCATCCCTGCGCATTCAGTGCAATCAATTCATTACTGCCTCTTGCTACCAAATAATTTCCTAGATCTAATTCCACAGCATGACCGATAATACTGAAATCCGGATGATTCCTGATTTTTTCGAAGTCTTCAGGTGCTACGGTAAACAGCAATTCGTAATCTTCACCACCGTTCATGGCGCACATGGCAGGATTCAGATTCAGTTCCTCAGCGGTAGAAATCGTGAGAGAATCCATTGGGATTTTTTCTTCGTACAGGCGGAAGCCCACTTTACTTTGATCCGACAAATGAAGGATTTCCGAAGATAAGCCATCAGAAACATCAATCATAGATGTTGGTTTCACGCCAAGTTCTTCCAACGTCTTTTTGATGTCGGTCCGCGCTTCCGGTTTCAGCTGTTTTTCCAGAATATAATCGTAACCTTCCATTTCAGGCTGCATATTCGGATTAGCAAGAAATACGGCGTGCTCGCGTTCCAGAATCTGCAAACCGAGATACGCACCGCCCAGATCTCCTGTTACGACAAGCAGATCGTTCGGTTTTGCACCATTTCTTTTTACGATATTCTCTGAATTTTCTAAGCCGATCGCCGTAATACTCATCACCAAACCGGAATTGGAACTTGTAGTGTCGCCGCCAACCAAATCAACTTTATAACGTTTACAGGCCAACGCGATTCCGGCGTAAATTTCTTCGAGCGCTTCTACCGGAAACCGGTTCGAAATTGCGAGAGAAACCAGAATCTGTGTGGGAACAGCATTCATGGCTGCAATATCGCTCAGATTAACAACCACCGCTTTATAGCCCAAATGTTTCAGCGGCACATAACCTAAATTAAAATGAACTCCTTCAGCCAAAACATCGGTAGTAACCACTACTCGCTGGTTTCCGGGATTAATTACAGCAGCGTCATCACCAATCGAAACTTCTGTAGAATCATTATCAAAACTAAAGTTTTCGGTCAGGTGTTTGATAAGGCCAAATTCGCCGTATGCAGAAATCGGGGTAAGTTGCGGACTTTTATCTTCGAGCATAATTTTAATTTTTTCAGCTAAAATAGCGGTTAGTCTTCCTCTTTGCCTTTTTTCCAGGTGAAGGTTCCTCTTTTATGGAACGCTTCCACATTTTCAGGCTTGAAAGGCAAAGCTCTAAGGTCTTCTCTTGTTAAAATTTTAGTGTTTTCGGTACTGAATTCATTCATTACTTCCACAATTTCTTCCGGCGGAGTAGTGGTTTTTCTCAGCATCATGTCGATCCAGATTCCTGTTGCTTCCGATGTCGCACAATGCGTACCATCCGGAAGATAAAATTTGTGAACAAACTGGTAAATGCTTGCATCTTCAGACATTCCGGCAATTTCCAGACTTACATATACGGTTTGGTCGGCATAAATTTCCTTAAAAAAGGAATACCTTTCATGAAGAATTACAGGACCAATTCCCCATCGGCTAAGTTCTTTAAGTCCCATTTGATGGGTGTTCATAAAGGCCATTCGGGTTTGCGCACAATACTGAACGTATGAAGAATTGGCAAGATGTTTATTGGCATCAATGTCGCTCCAGCGGACTTCAAATTTATGATGATATACTGACATATTTTTAGGTTTAATATTTTGGGCAATCCCCTCGCCAGGCTTTACCCACAGCTCGGGTCGGGCTTTTCATTACAATCTTTTTCCGGCTTGGCCGCCAAAAAAAGGATTTCCATTGCAATCCCTATTGCGGAAGTGGTGTCTCCAAAATAGACTGTTGAATGAAGGCACAAAATTACGCATTAATCATGGGCTGGAAAAATTGTATTTTTGCATCTCCAGAAATTTTCATTCCACCGCGGACTGAATTCAGGGAAGTTTTAGATTAAAAGATGCAGAAAAAGAAAATTATCATTATCGGAGGCGGTGCAGCAGGTTTTTTCTGCGCCGCAAATCTGGACGCTAACAAATTAAGTGTTACCATTTTGGAGCAAAATTCGGATGTGCTGCAGAAAGTGAAAATTTCCGGAGGCGGAAGATGCAATGTTTCGCATGCATGTTTTGATCCTAAAGAACTCGTAGGGTTTTATCCGCGGGGCAATAAAGAACTGCTCAGCGTATTTCATAAATTTCAGCCGGGAGATACCATGGATTGGTTCGAGAAAAGAAATGTTGCACTGAAAATTGAAAGCGATAACAGAATTTTTCCGGAAACCAATTCGTCTCAAACCATTATGGACACGTTGGTAAATGAAGTTCTGAGGAGGAAATTTAAAATCGAAACAAAAATAGTGGTTTTAGATATTCAGCGACAGAATGAACAGTATTTGGTGATCACAAACTCCGGCGAATATCTTGCTGACTATATTATTTATACCACAGGAAGCTCTCCCAAATCACTGAAAATACTTCAGAATTTGGGTCATAAGATCGTAGAACCAGTTCCATCTCTTTTTACATTTAATATCAAAAACGAAGTTTTAAAGGATTTGATGGGCACAAGTTTTCCAAATGCTGAAGTATCCATCCCAGAATTGAAAATGGAAGAATCAGGACCGATGCTGATTACCCACTGGGGACTTTCGGGTCCGGCAATTCTGAAAATCTCTGCTTGGAAAGCAAGGGAACTCGCTGCGCTGAAATACCGGTTTCATATTCGCGTAAATTTTTTAGGCATGGATAAAGATGATGCTGAAGAAGCCTTTAAAAATTACAGAAACCAAAATCCTAAAAAAACCATAGGAAATTCAAAAATTTACAATATAACCACCCGATTTTGGCACCGGATTCTTTGGATTTCAAAAGTTAATTTAGAGAAAAATATTTCGAATATTACTGCCAGAGAAATTCAGAATATCATCCAAAATCTGTGTGAAAACGAAATGTCAGTTTCTGGAAAGTCGACTTATAAAGACGAATTTGTAACTGCTGGCGGCGTGGAACTTAAAGAGGTTGATTTTAAGAATATGTCTTCTAAAATCCTCAGTAATTTTTATCTTGCCGGTGAAGTGCTTAATATTGATGCTGTTACAGGCGGATTTAATTTTCAGGCCTGCTGGAGCGAAGCCTGGCTGATGGCCCAGGATTTGAATTCTAAGGAATAATCCGCCCGAAATGATTCTGTAATCATTTATTTTATTAATTTTGGGCAGCTTAACTTTTAAAAAATGAAGAAATACTTTTCAATATTCACTTTACTTGTCATCCTTAGCGTAACTTCTTGCCAAACAAGAGTTGTAAGTCAGCAGAAACCGATGCAAAAGAACTCACTCGAACTGTACCAGAAGTATACTTTCCAGACGAACGACGGTAAACTAACCAAAATGGAAGTTCTGAAGCAGGATGATACACAGATCTACGGAAAAACAAAAACCGGCGAAGATATTGTTATCGCAAAAGCTGATGTACGCGAAGCCAGAAAACTCGATGTCTTTTCATCAATTGTAGTTGGATTGGCTGCAGTTGCTGCCGTAATATTTGTTCCGATTTAATAAAAAAGTACAAATAAAAAATAGGAAAGACTCAGTATTGTTCTGAGTCTTTGTTGTTATTAATGAGCTCAATTATTTAAAAATTTTCCCCACAATATTACCAATTTCAACAAAATCATCAGCATTGCCGATATCGCGGGCCTGTTTTTCGTATTCGGATTTTGTTTTTCTGGACGGGAAAATCAGCAAATAATTTCTGTATCTAAAATGATCGTTGAGATATTTAGGGACATCCTGCATTTGCGGCAGGAACGAAATCATTTCTCGGTTCGCCATAAATAAAATCAGCGCGTCATTTTCCTTCATTTTTCCGAAGATTCTTTTCATCTCATTCCAGTCGTTGAAAATGTAGAAAGAAGCTTCAATATTTACCTTTTTCCTAATTTTTTCGATGACTTTGATGGTTTTTTCATTCCCGTAAAATTCTATTTTCGTACCGGAATTTCTCGCTATATTCCAAACTTTCAGCAAAGAATGGAAAAATCCGGATTCCAGATGTACTTTTTCAGGAAGTATAACAAAATACCTCTGAATGGTAGAAACGGGCTGCGAAGCGTGATAAACAAGCATGTTTGCAGAGATATTATCCAGATATCCGCCGTACAGATTGTGTACGAAACTTTGGGAAAAACCTTTGTCGGGATCTACCCCAATCATCAAATCCGTAATTTCGTATTCTTTAATTTCGTTATTTACACCTTTAATTACATCAACATCATATCTTGTAAGCGGTGTAATTTTTACATCCGCTGCGGCGCCTATGTTTTGTGCCTGATGCAAAAGTTTTTCAGCATTCTTTTTCGAGGATTCGTTTTTTTCTTCACTTATAATGTTTAAAACATAAATATTTTCTTTGTTATTTTTTGACTTAAGAAGTAGTGAAAGATTAGTCATCGGTTCTACAGTAACCGGATGGTTTACAGCGAGTAAGATGTTTTCAGCATCCGGATTCGAATCTGTAATTGGGTTTTCATCCTCTGATTTTACAAGTTTTTGAGCATTTTTCTGGGTGACAAAAGAAGAAACAGTACAGGAAACTAAAATGAGAAGAATACTCCCGTTCAGCACACTTTCATCCAGAAGACGGATCGGCTGGCCTTCTTCGGTTTCCCCAATGATAATGTTGTATCCAACCATTACTATAGCCAGAGTTGCGGCGGCATGCGCAGCACTTAAGCCAAAAATTACGCCGCCCTGTTCTTTGGTGAGTCGGAAGGTTTTTTGAGTGGCAACGGCTGCAAGGTATTTCGAAAGTACTCCGATTACGGTCATTAAAAGAGCAATTTCAATGGTTTTGCTGTCTTTAAAAAAGATTTTGAAATCGATCAGCATACCTACACTGATGAGGAAAAAAGGAATAAAAATAGCATTTCCTACAAATTCTACCCGATTCATTAATGCTGAAGTATGAGGAATGAGTCTGTTTAGCGCCAAACCTGCGAAAAATGCGCCGATAATAGCTTCTACACCAGCCAGTTCTGCCAGAAGTGCAGCCAGATAAATCATCACCAGAACAAAGATATACTGGGAAATACTATCATTTACTTTTTTGAAAAACCATCGGCCTACAATCGGAAAACCGAATAAGACCACAGCACTGAAAAGTACCATCGAAACCGAAAGTTTGGTCCAGAATGCGGCATCAACTTCGCCCTGGGTAATTCCTACACAGACTGCCAACACCAAAAGTGCCAGAATATCAGTAATCATTGTTCCACCTACGGTGATATTCACAGGAAGGGATTTCGCAATGCCGAGTTTGCTGACAATAGGATAGGAAATGAGCGTGTGCGAAGAAAATATACTGGCAAAAACAATAGAAGTAAGCCATGAAAAATTAAACAGAAAATGCGCAGACAAGATCCCAAGGATAAACGGAATGGCAAAGGTATAAAAGCCAAAACTTACACTTTTCCATTTGTTTTTCTTGAATTCGGCAAGATCAATTTCGAGACCTGCCAAAAACATAATATAAAGCAGCCCGGTTGTTCCTGTAACTACAATACTGCTGTCCCGGGAGAGAATATTAAAACCGTTTGGCCCTACTACAGCACCGGCAATGATGAGCCCAAGCAGATGCGGAACTTTAATTTTGTTCAGCAGAATCGGTGCAAAAAGAATGATGATCAAAACGACCAAAAACTTCAGAACCGGATCTTCCAGTGGCAAAGAAAAATTGGCGACACTTAGAATGGTAATCATAATTTGGTTTTTGATTTTTCTAACTCTAGGGTAAATTTCGCGACACAGTTATTATTTGCGCTTACCTTGCGGATACCTTTTAGGCTGTTTGCCTGAAGATTATTCCAGATCAGATTAATTTCTGTCTTTCGGGTAGAAGTTGAATCTTCTTTTGATTGAAGATTAAGTTCCGAATTGCTGTAATTTCCGCTGTAAACTTTCAGATTGCCGGATCGGTCGGTAACTTTTGCCAGAACGGTTTTTCCGTTTTCAGAAAATTCCCAAATATCGGTTCTTTGGTCACCAATTGCATGTTCCGGGCAGTTCGATTCGGTACAAACCATTTTGCCGTTCCATTTTCCAAGGATATTTGCGGGTAATGTATTCACCACTACAGAATCTGCCTGAGTGATGATGCTGTCGCGCATTGCGAGTAGATTCCGGTATTCATCTTCTTTAGCAGCAAATTCTTTTTCTTTCTGGATAAGGCTGTTTTCTCTTTCTTCCAGTTTTTTCTCTTTTTCAGTGTCGGTGCAAGAAGTGAAAGGCAGCAGTAAAATAAAACAGATAATCGACAGAATCCTCATGAGTAAATATTTTGGTGTTTTTAAAAATAACAAAAAAAGCCAAGACTGAAAAATCCTGACTCTAATTTTTTTTTGTGAAGCGCTGCAAAATTAGGCTTTCATTTTTGCAATCACATCAATTCCGCCTTTGGTTTTATCGCCAATTTTACAGATGATTTCTGTATCGAGAGGTAAAAATACATCCATCCTGGAACCGAATTTAATAAATCCGAATTCGTGGCCGGCTTTTGCGTTATCACCTTCGTTACAGTAAAATACAATTCGTCGTGCAACATAACCTGCAATCTGACGGAAAACAACTTTGTGATTGGTAAGACTTTCTACCGCTACAGTGGTTCTTTCGTTTTCGGTGGAAGATTTTTCGTGCCAGGCAACCAAATATTTCCCCGGATGGTACTTTTTGTAAATAACCTTTCCTGAAACGGGATAACGGCAAATGTGTACATTGAGCGGAGACATGAAAATAGAAACCTGAATAGCTTTCCCTTTAATAAATTCGTCTTCATCCACTTCTTTAATCATCACCACTTTACCGTCAACCGGTGCAATTACATTTTCCTTATGATCCTGAATATCGCGGTTTGGCACTCTGAAGAACCAGAATACAAGACCATAAATAATTAAAAGCGGAATAATAATCAACAGTGACCACTCCCGAAGAAAATAAACCGAGAGAAATGCTGCGGCTGCAAATACAATGCTTGCAACAATAATGGTTCCTTTTGATTCCTTATGTAGTTTCATGGATTTATATAAATTTTTCTAAAATAAAGTACAAATATACAACAGGCGCACAGATAATAAAACTGTCTAAGCGATCCAGAATTCCGCCGTGCCCGGGAATTACATTTCCTGAATCTTTTACCCCGAAATTTCTTTTCAGCTGGCTTTCTACCAAATCACCAAACGGTGCAAATACAGAAACCAAAAATCCTACAACAATCCAGTTACCACGGAGATCGGGATGAAATCTTTCAATGAAAAAAGCGACAACCAAAGTCAGCAGAACACCGCCGGCAAATCCTTCCCAGGTTTTTTTGGGAGAAATTTTAGGGGCCATTTTATGTTTACCGAAAAATTTACCGGTGAAAAATGCAAAACTGTCACTGCTCCAGATCAGAGCGAAAAGAAAGAATACCTCTAAAGTGAAAGTTTCGTTTACCACAGAAAATTTTGGTAGTCCTAATGCGAAACCAAAGGGCAGTGCGGTATAAATAACGGTGAAAATAAGTTTTCCATTGTCGTAGTATAATTCCTTTGAAAAACGGAATAAAGTAAAAACAGCGATTACGATAAGCGAAAGTGCCAGTATTTCGGATAAATTGAAATCGTAATAAAATCCGTGTTGAAAGTATCTTTTGGAAAAACGGTAAAAAACAAAAACGATGATGGGAAATACCACCCATTTTTCCCAGCTTTTAGGATTGAATTTCATCATTCTTACGCATTCCCAGGCTCCCAGAAAAAGAAATATCGTGATTAAACCGTAATAAAGCGTGTGTGGCTGAATGAGTCCCGGCGAAATTTTATTGATCAGGCTGGCACCCCAGGGTGTTGTGCACAGAATGACCAGCAAGCCATATAAAGCACCTCCGAAAATGCGTTGAACTAGATTTTTATCCAAAATTGAATGATTATAAGTTAAGAGGTTGAAAACTTTGAATTAAAAAAACTCAAAGAAATTAATCTTCGAGCAAAAGTAAGAAAAGTTTTGTATTGTCTTTGTTCGGGGTATCTAATTTTGAATTTCCGCCGCTGATGGAAGTTAAGTTTCGGATATTTCCATTGCGTTTTATTTTAGCCATTGCATCGTTCAGATTGGTAACAATCTGCGAAACATTGGCCATAATAATAATTTTTTGCGGAAGCCTGGAAGAATGATAATGCAGAATATTATTGTGAGAAAGCATAATTCTGCCATCATAAGCAATTAAATATTCGCAGGTGATAAATGCGCAGTCATTAAAAAGTTCGAGCTCTGTGGTGTAGGGAACCTTTACCACATCAAGAAAATTCTTAAGATCATGATCCCAGCAGAACACTGATTTTATATCTTCAATCTTCAGTATATGATTAAGGGTTTGAAGCGCTTCTGCCTCGTCACCACAATAATTAAAAAAACCTCCGGAATGCGTAAAAAGTTGCGCAAACTTGTAATCGAGATCAGCGTTTTTCAACTGATCACCAAGTTTTACCAAATCCTGATTCTCATCATCCTCAGGCTGATTCAGTATTTTTCCGACAATTTTTTTGAAGAGGCTCAAGTTCTATTAGTTAATGTAAATATTTAAACAAAAATAGAAAATATTTATTCAGGCTATAAAATTAATAAAAAAATCCTGATAATTCACCTGCAAAGGCAATTATCAGGACTGTTTTTATATCTGAGTGTTAGATTCCGGTCCTAATACAGTGCCGGGAGTCTCAATTTCTGGCTGCGTATTGGAAACCGGATGTTCCGTTAATTCCGGGTCCCAGGCACGCTTGCCGAAAACTTCTTCTAAGTCTTCGCGGAAAATAACTTCTTTTTCGAGAAGTTTTGCCGCGAGTGCATCAAGCTTATCCCTGTTTTCAGTCAGGATAGTTAAAGCTCTCTGATATTGGGTTTCAATGATTTTTGAAATTTCTTCATCAATCATTTTTGCGGTCTGCTCAGAATAAGGTTTTCCGAAATTGTATTCAGACTGGCCCGAACTGTCGTAGTAAGAAATATTACCTACCTTATCATTCAGTCCATAAATGGTAACCATGGCCTGCGCCTGTTTGGTAACACGCTCCAGATCCGAAAGTGCACCTGTGGAGATATTTCCAAAAACAGCCTGTTCTGCAGCTCTTCCTCCCAAAGTTGCACAAAGTTCATCATGCATCTGCTCTGTGGTGGTCAGCTGTCTTTCTTCTGGCAGGTACCATGCTGCACCCAGGGATCGCCCTCTTGGGACAATCGTCACTTTTAATAGTGGCGCCGCATGTTCTACAAGCCATGAAATGGTCGCGTGCCCGGCTTCGTGATATGCTACTCTGCGTTTTTCTGAAGGTTTAATGGCTTTGTTCTTCTTTTCGAGACCCCCGATAATTCGGTCGATCGCATCAAGAAAATCCTGTTTTGTTACAGATTCGTGACCGTTTCTGGCGGCGATTAAAGCCGCTTCATTACAAAGATTGGCAATGTCAGCACCACTGAATCCCGGAGTTTGTTTGGCCAGGAAATCGCGGTCGATATTTGGCTCGAGTTTAATTTTAGCCAGGTGAACATCGAAGATTTCTCTTCTTTCGTGAAGTTCCGGCAAGTCAACGTAAATAGAACGGTCGAATCGGCCGGCTCTCATCAAAGCTTTATCTAAGATGTCGGCTCTGTTGGTTGCTGCCATAATGATTACATTGGTATCAGTTCCGAAACCGTCCATTTCTGTAAGAAGCTGATTCAGTGTATTTTCGCGTTCGTCGTTGCCACCTGTAAAATTACCTTTTCCTCTGGCTCTACCAATTGCATCAATTTCATCGATGAAGATAATTGCAGGAGATTTTGCCTTTGCCTGCGCGAATAAATCACGCACTCTTGATGCACCAACACCCACAAACATTTCAACAAAATCTGAACCTGAAAGTGAGAAGAACGGAACCTTAGCTTCACCTGCAACAGCTTTTGCCAATAATGTTTTTCCCGTTCCCGGAGGACCTACCAAAAGAACTCCTTTCGGAATTTTACCTCCCAATTTGGTGTATTTATCTGAGTTCTTTAGGAAATCTACAACTTCCTGAACTTCTTCTTTAGCGCCCTCCAGACCGGCAACATCTTTAAATGAAACCTGAATTTTATCTTTTTCGTCGAAGAGTTTGGCTTTCGATTTACCGATGGAGAAGATTTGGCCTCCGCCGCCACCTCCGCCTCCGCCCATCATTTTGCGGAAGATTACGAAATAGAATAAGGCCATAATACCAATCCAGAAGAGTGCCGTGAAAAGCAGTTCCGTCATCGGGTTTTTGCCGATTCCATAGTCTTTTTTAGTGGTTAAAGCGGGATTTTCCTGTTTAATTTTATCAAATTTTTCAAGGAAAAGCTGCAGATCACCGTAGCTTAAACTGTAATCCGGTTTGGGTGCAAAATCGAAGGTTGAGAAAGGGCTTTTATCCTGTGACACCTGTTTGTTTGCCAATTCGGTTTTGGCAGCTTTTGTAAGGAACACATCTGCTTTCTCAATATCTTTGTAAATTAATATATTCTGTACTTTTCCCTGTTGCAACAACTGATAAAACCCCTCCTCATCCAAGGTATTGGAGTTGGAATTGCTGTTCATATTCGTAAAGAAAATCAGCAGTATTGCAGCGATTACGATCGGAAAAAACCAGTTAAATCCTTTATTGTTATTCATATCTTTATTCATAAAAATTTTGACGAAAAATATATTCCGTCAAATTATAATTGATTTTCTATTTTGGTAATTTTAGCATCACCCCAAAGCTCTTCGATATCATAGTATGCTCTGGTTTCTCTCTGGAAAACGTGCACTACTACCGAAACATAATCGAGTAAAACCCACAGGGAGTTTTCGGTTCCTTCTACATGCCAGGGCCTGTCATGCAAGTCGTTTCTTACTTTTTTCTGAATGTTTCCTGAGATGGCAGATACCTGCGTATTTGAATTTCCGGTGCAGATAATAAATGTTTGAGCCACTGAGTTTTCGATTGTTGAGAGGTCGAAAATCATAATATCTTCACCTTTTGTATCTTTTATTGCTTCTACGATTTTGTCTGTAAGCAACTGTTTTTCTGTAATTTTATTCATTAAAATTTTGTATAATCTGCAAATTTATTGTTTTTTTATTTAATTTGGGTCAAATTTGCCCGTTGTAACTCTTAAAGTTTTCATAAATGCCGGCCCTAATTTTCTTAAAAGAATGTGAATCGACCAACGAAGAAATCCTCAGATTTCTGAATCATACGAAAGCAGATATTCAGGCCGTTTACACTTTTAATCAAACCAAGGGAAAAGGTCAATACGGAAATTCCTGGGAATGCGCTGAAAATCTGAATCTGGCGTTTACGCTTGCGCTTCCTGCACAGCATTTGGAAACACAGGATCATTTATTCAATTTCCGTACCGCCTTGCTGTTGGCCGATTTTCTTGCCATTATGACAAAAAACCCTGTGGAAATAAAGTGGCCAAATGACATCATTATAAAAAATAAGAAGATTGCGGGAATTCTTACAGAGAAAAAAACACTCGGCGCCATAAATTATTTTATCATCGGTATCGGACTGAATATTTTGCAGAAGAATTTTGATCATTTGCCAAAAGCAGGATCTATTCTAACGCAAACCGGTATAAAGCTGAATCCTAAAAAAGTTGCAGATTCACTTTTTGTGTATCTTAAGGAACATTTGCAGAATGAAATTTTCGTGGAAGATCTTTTTGAAAACATTAATCAAAGATTATTCAGGAAGGAAATGGTTTCGGTTTTTGAAATGAAAGGCATAAGACAAAATGGCATCATCAGAAATGTTGACAAAGAGGGTTTTCTTTGGGTGGAAATTGAAAATCAGGGACTTCAAAAATTCTACAATAAAGAAATCGAACTTCTTTACTGATTGGCTCTTTTGAAATAAAGATAAAGTGCCACAGGCGCGAAAATAATGTTGGGGAGCCACATCGCAAGAAGCGGTGGGAGGGTTTTGTTTTCTGAAACTACCTTTAAGACTTCGAAAGAAAATACAAATACAAACGCCAGGGCAATCCCGATTGCGAGATTTACGCCAAGACCGCCACGTTTTTTCTGTGACGATAATGAAAGCCCTAAAAACGTGAGAATGATGACTGAAACGGGCATTGAAGTTCTTTGATAAAGCTCATTCAGATAGCTGTTCAGGTTGGCGTTGCCTTTTTCTTTTTCGCGGTCGATGAATTTTATGAGTTCAGGTGTTGTTTTATTTTGCCCTAAAAGCACGTCCGGGAAAAGCTCTTCCGGCGGATGCCCGAAACTTTTGGTCATGCTGTCTCCGTTGCCTAATTTCTCGGTTTCATCTTTATTGATAGTTTTTTCGAGATAAGAGTTGAGGACAAAGTGTTTTTTGTCTTTTTCCCAGTAAAATTCGTTTGCGATTAACTGGTAAATAAGTTTTCTGTTTTTATCTAATTTTTGATAAATAAATCCAGAACCTCGTTTTTCTTTTTTGTTATAGCTTTTAATGAAAATATATTCGGTCTTTGAAAGTTGGGTGGCAATCTCGGCATTTCCGGTAAATTCTTCCCGGCTTTTTGCATTGTAAGTATAAGGCTCGAGTTCGTTTTTCTTGATATTTGCGAGTGGCAAAACAAAATGATTAATCAGCAGCGCGAGCACGGCAATAAAGCCTGAAGTCATTAAATAAGGTCTGGCAAACCGGTGAAAACTCGCGCCAGAACTTATGATTGCTACAATTTCTGTATTGTTGGCAATTCTTGAAGTGAAAAAAATCACTGAAATAAATACCAAAATCGACATGAACGTGATGATCAGGTTGATGATCCAGTAAGGATAAAAATCAATTAAAAATTCGCCAACCGTAAAACCGTTCGATTCAATTCTGGGTGCTTTTGCCTGCACATCTATGATCAGTACAATAATCGTCAAAAGTCCCAGCATGAAACCAAAAGTTCCCAGGTATTTTTTGATGATATACAGATCGATGATTTTCATAAAGCCAAATTATATTAGAGTCTCTGTTTCAGTACAGGAACTACTGAATCTTTCCATTCGTAGAAATCGCCTGCGATAATGTGTTGCCGCGCCACTCTTACCAAATCGAGGTAAAAAGCCAAATTGTGTACCGATGCAATCTGTTTTGCAAGATATTCCTTCGCGACAAATAGATGTCTCACATACGCTTTAGAATACTCTGAATCTACGTAACTGGTCCCGAATTCATCCAGCGGCGAAAAATCGTCTTTCCACTTTTCGTTTTTCATGTTCATTACGCCTTGCCAGGTAAAAAGCATGGCGTTTCTGGCGTTTCTGGTTGGCATCACACAATCCATCATATCAACTCCCAGTCCAATTGACTCCAAAATGTTCCACGGTGTACCAACACCCATCAGATAACGGGGTTTATTTTTAGGTAAAATATCGGTTACTTCATCGGTGATGCGGTACATTTCTTCTTCGGGTTCGCCAACTGAAAGTCCGCCGATCGCGTTTCCTTCAGCATTCTGTTCAGAAATAAATTCTGCCGAAGCTTTTCTTAAATCAGAATAGGTAGATCCCTGAACAATTGGGAAAAGTCTTTGTTTGTGACCGTAAATTCCCTGATTACCTTCCGTCCATTTGATGCATCTTTTTAGCCAGCGGTGGGTCATTTCCATGGAATCTTTTGCAAGATTGTATTCGCAAGGATAAGGGGTGCATTCATCAAACGCCATGAAAATATCTGCCCCGATTTGTCGCTGAATTTCCATTGATTTTTCCGGAGAAATAAAGTGTGCACTTCCGTCGATATGCGATTTGAATTTCACGCCTTCTTCGGTTAATTTTCTTGATTTCGACAAAGAAAAAACCTGATAACCTCCGGAATCGGTAAGAATTGGCAATTCCCAGTTCATGAATTTGTGCAGTCCGCCGGCGGCCTGCATAATATCCATTTTTGGACGTAAATTAAGATGGTAAGTATTTCCCAAAATAATCTGGGCTTTAATGTCATCGCGCAGTTCGCGCTGGTGCACCGTTTTAACTGAAGCCACGGTGCCTACCGGCATGAAAATCGGCGTCTGTATTGTGCCGTGGTCTGTAGAAATGGTTCCGGCGCGTGCTTTGCCAGTAGTGGTGTTGTTGATTTCGAAGAATAAGGACATAATTTTATCTTGCAAACGCAGGTACGTTCTGGTTTTCTTTTACATTTTTATCGATATAATCTTTTGCTGCAGGATCTTTGGCAACGATTATTTTTTGTGCATCGTTCAGGATTTCTTCTAAATCTCCCGATGCGATATAATATTTATAGCTTTCGGTAAAATCACTGGCTTTTACCTTTTTGTTTTTCAATACAAAACGGGTGGCGTTTTCCAAATCAGACTGCGGAAGCAAGTTGTTGAACTGGTCATTCACCGCAAACTCCGCAATAATTTCGGACATCTCGTCTTTTGGAATAAGATTTTTCGGAGGATCAATCAGCTGTGAGCAACTCATGACCAAAATCGAAAATAATATTAAAAAGAAATTTTTCATAATTTTCCCATGATAGATTTCCATTTCAGGTTTAAAACTCCAAAAACCGCTTCATGAATAATCCCGCCGTTCATTTTGCTTTCGCCCAGCTCTCTGTTGGTGAATATGATTGGAACTTCCACAATTTTAAATCCTTTTTTGAATGCACGGAATTTCATTTCGATCTGAAATCCGTAACCTTTAAGTTTAATATCATCCAAACCGATTTCTTCAAGAACTTTTCTGGAGAAACAGACAAAACCTGCGGTAGTGTCGTGAACCGGAATTCCTAAAATAAATCTTACGTATTTGGAGGCGAAATAAGAGAGTAAAACGCGGCCCATTGGCCAGTTGACTACATTTACCCCTTTTGAATACCGGGAGCCAATGCTCATGTCATTTTTTAGGCAGGCTTCGTAAAGACGGTTAAGATCTTTTGGATTGTGTGAAAAATCGGCATCCATTTCGAAAATATAATCGAAATTATTCTGAAGCGCCCATTTAAAACCATGAATGTAGGCTTGTCCCAACCCGTCTTTCACCTTTCGGATGCTTAGATGAAGCTCGTGAGGATAAATTTTCTGCAGATTTTTTACAATTTCTGCCGTACCGTCGGGTGAAGAATCATCAACGATAAGAACATGAAAATCCTCTTCCAAAGCGAAGACCGCTGAAATAATATTTTCGATGTTTTCCTTTTCGTTGTAAGTGGGGATAATGACGAGTTTCTTCATCCTACAAATTAATTTGCAAAGATAAACTTTTCCGGCTTAAATTTTTTGCTATTCTTTACGAGATAATACTGGGTTTTCAATTGCCTGAAAATTGCGGTTAAACTTTGCTTTATTTGCTTATTTTTGCAAAAAAATACAAATTGGTAAGAATTGTACAGCATAATGATTGGGTAGTAATTATCCTGGTAAGCTGCATTTTCCTCTATATTTTCATGCTTTTATCGTTGCGGCGTGACTCTTCGGTGACCGAGTTTCTGTTGCAGAAATTTGCCGACTCTACAAATAATTTTCTGAGCTGGATCATCATCAGTTTTGTTTTTACCCTGGTGCTGTCTGTTTTGGTGTCACAGAATATACCGGTAGTGCCACAAAAAGTTACAGATTTTCAGTTCTCCGGCTACGAACTCAATAAATTCGGGTTTACTTTTGCCAGTATATCCGTATTTTATTTCCTGAAAAACATTTGCACCTACCTGTATTTTGCAGGTACGGGAACGACGAAAAAGTGGGAAGTTTTCTACTTCACTGCCTCAAAGTTTTATTTCAGTTTTTCGATACTCATAATGATCTTGATTGTGCTTCAGTTTTTTTATCTTTTCGATAAATTTCTGATGCTTGATGTATATCTGGCTGTATTTGCATTTGCCTTTTTGTTCAAACAGTTCTTCTATGTTTTCCACCCCAGCAGTATATTGCCCGAAAAATGGTATTATAAATTTTTGTATATTTGCACCCTCCAAATAGTACCTGTTTTGGTACTCTGGAAACTCTTGTTTTTTTAATATTTTGATGATGAAAATAAAATCGATCCTCGTATCACAACCCGCGCCCAATGAATCTTCACCTTATCTGGAGATGGCCAAAAAAGAAAAAATCAAAATAGATTTCCGGCCATTTATTCATGTTGAAGGTGTTGATGCTAAGGAGCTTAGAGCCCAAAAAATCGATCTCGCGCAATACACAGGAATTATTTTTACAAGTAAAAATGCAGTGGATCATTACTTCCGTCTTGCAGAAGAAATGCGGTTTACGGTACCCGATTCGATGCGGTACATTTGCCAGTCTGAAGCCATCGCAAATTACCTTCAGAAACACATCGTTTACAGAAAAAGAAAAATTTCTTTCGGTGAAAAAACATTTGCTGATTTATTGCCGCTTTTCAAGAAATTTCCTTCAGAAAAATACTTACTTCCGGCAGCAGATGTGCTAAGCCCGGATGTTGTGAAAGTGCTGGATTCTGCGCCAATCGAATGGACGAGAGCGACCATGTACCGCACCGTTTGCAGTGACCTTACCGATATTAGTGTGAAGGAATACGACATGCTGGTATTCTTCAGCCCACAGGGAATAAGGTCTTTAGGAAAGAACTTTGAAAACTTCGAACAGAAAGACACTAAAATAGCTGTGTTTGGTACAACTACAGAGCAGGCAGCCAAAGAAGCTGGGTTAAGAGTTGATGTGATGGCGCCGAGTAAAGAAACACCATCCATGACGATGGCAATAGAGAAATACATCCGGCAGATGAACAAATAGGACCTGGATTCTATATCTTATTTTAAAACCGTCTTTCTTCGTTAAAGATGGTTTTGTTTTTAATTAATCTTAACTTTGCGGGCTTTTTGCAGGCAAATTATTCACAATCTCATTACAAAAATGAACGCTCCCAAAGCAAAAAAAATCCATAAAATTCTCGAAATTCACGGCGATAAAAGAGCTGATGATTATTTCTGGATTAACGAAAGAGAAAATCCTGAAGTCACCGATTATCTGAATGCGGAAAACGCGTACTGCGATTTTATGATGAAGGATACCGAAGACTTTCAGCAGCTGCTTTTTGATGAGATGAAAGCACGTTACAAGGAAGATGACCAAAGTTTACCTTATTTTTTTAATAAATACTGGTATATCGTGAGATTCGAAAAAGGAAAAGAATATCCCATTTTCAGCCGGAAATTCAAGACGCTGGATCATGAAGAGGAAATTTTACTCGATGTAAATATTCTGGCGGAAGGCGAAAGTTTTCTGGAAGTAGGTAGCGTTGCAGTTTCGCCGGATAACAAACTCATGAGTTTCTCCACGGATAATGTTGGAAGAAGAATTTATACCCTAAGTTTCAAAAATCTGGAAAACGGCGAACTCTTTGGTGAACAAATTCCCAATACCACGGGCAAAGCGGTTTGGGCAAACGACAATAAGCACGTTTTCTATACCAGAAAAGACGAGAATCTGCGCGCGTTCCAGGTCTTCAGACACCAACTGGGAACACCTTATGAACATGATGTCCTGATTTTTCATGAAAAAGATGAAGCGTTCGACGTTAACATCTTCAAAACAAAGTCTTTGGAGTATATTTTTATCTCGAGTTCGAGTTCGGTTACCGATGAGATGCATTTTATTCCTGCAGGCGATGTTTTTTCGGAATGGAAGGTCATTCAGCCAAGAACAGAAGATCTTGAATATTCTGTGGAACATTACGAGGATGAATTTTATATCATCACCAATGCGGATGACGCTACCAATTTTAAAATCGTAAAAACAAAAGTTGCAAATCCCGGAATTGAAAATTGGGAAGACGTAATCCCACACCGAAAAGAAACGCTGCTCGAAGGTTTTGAAATTTTTAAAGATTATTTTGTGCTGGAAGAAAGAACAGAAGGTCTTCTTCAAATTAAACTAATCGAAAACAGCACCGGAAAGTCTCATTATTTAGAATTTTCGGATCCAACATATACCGCTTATATCGGATTAAATCTTGAATTTGATACCACGAAACTCCGTTTTGGCTACACTTCTTTAACGAAGCCCAATTCCACCATCGAGTACGATATGAAGGAGAAAACTTCGCAGGTTTTGAAACAACATGAAGTTTTGGGTGGAAAATTTTTCCCTGAAAATTATATTTCAGAAAGAATTTGGGCACCTTCCCGCGACGGTAAAAACCACATTCCGGTTTCGCTCGTTTATCACAAAAACACCCAAAGATCAGCTGAAACTCCGTTGCTGCTCTATGGTTATGGAAGTTACGGACACACGGTAGATGCTAGTTTTTCTAATGTACGGCTTTCGATTTTGGATCGTGGTTTTGTGTATGCGATTGCCCACATCCGCGGCGGTGAATATTTGGGACGCGAATGGTACGAAAACGGGAAAATGCTTAAGAAAAAAAATACGTTCTACGATTTTATTGATGCTGCAAAATATTTAATTTCTGAAAATTACACTTCAGAAAAGCATCTTTATGCGATGGGAGGAAGCGCCGGCGGACTTCTTGTGGGAGCGGTGATGAATGAAGAGCCCGAGCTTTTCAACGGGATTATTGCACAGGTGCCTTTTGTAGACGTGGTTACCACGATGTTGGACGAAACAATTCCTTTAACAACCGGGGAATTTGATGAATGGGGAAATCCGAAAAAGAAAAAGTATTATGATTACATGAAATCTTATTCGCCTTACGATAATGTAGAAGCGAAAAATTATCCGAATATACTGATTACAACTGGTTTGCACGATTCGCAAGTACAGTATTGGGAACCGGCAAAATGGACTGCCAAACTCCGCGAACTGAAAACCGATGATAATTTGCTTCTTTTCAAAACCGATATGAGCGCGGGGCACGGCGGCGCTTCCGGAAGATTTGAGTCATTAAAGGAAGACGCGCTGGAATATGCCTTTATTTTAAAACTGGAAAATAAAATTGATGGAAAATAAAACCGACAGCCAACTTTGGGAAGAAGTAGAGGCTTTTTTCGTTGAAAATTTCGATACAGACAAGCATCCGCAGATTGATACGATTCTGTTTTTAATCGGCGTTCAGGAACTGGGCAGCGGACAGCAGAAATATACAAAAGATGACAAACTTAATATTTTACATATTGCGGTTTGCAGACTTTTGGAACCTTTCGGATACTACAAATTTTCTCATTACGATGACGACGGGTATCCTCACTTTGATGAACTCGAGCAGTTGCCGGAACTAAAACCTAATGAGCAGCAGATTTTAATGAAAAAAGCGATCATTCAGTATTTTATTGACGAAGAACTTTTTAAATAGTACAGGGACCAATTGAAAGATTGGTCTTTTTATTTTATAATTTCTTCCAGTTGTCCAAGACATGCTTTAAAACCTTCTTCAAATCCCAGATCTAGGATTTTCTTCATGTCTGCTTCAGAATTAAAATGAATGTTCACGGTAAGTTTTGTTCCTTCGTCAACGCCGGTAAAGCCTAAAAGCCATTTCACAGAGGGAAAATCTGGGTCGATATTGCCTTCTGCATCAGTGAAAAAATCAGTCCAGTCGAAACTTCTGTGAAAAGTGATTTCGTGGTATTCGGCGCCGGCGTATTGTTTTTCGTTTTCTGGGCCAACCATCGCATAATTCCATCTTCCGCCTTTTTTAAAATCCAGATTTTGGGTTTCGCATTTCCACGGTTTTGGCGCCCACCACTGGTCAAGGAGTTCCGGCTTTGTAAAATGATTCCATATTACGGAAACATCGGCATCATAAACTTTCATTACAAAAACGCTGGCAGCATCAAAATCTTTATTGAAAACAGTGTTGGATTCCATTAGAGTAATTTTAAAACAAATGTAAAAGAATATTTTTAAAAGTATATCACAGGGCTTACAAACCTTTTGGCAATACTTATATTTTGTTAAAAGGAGTTTTTTTAAGAAATTAAAAACAATATTTATATAGTTTTCTTGTTATTATATTCTTAAAATGATTAATTTTAACAATTCAAATTAAAATTTCATAATGAACAATAAGTTTATTCCATTTATCTCTGTATTGATGACGATTTCAATGATTGTCTTCGTCACGTTGCAATTGTATTGGATAAAAGAGTTGTATTCCGCACTGAACCAAGATTTTTCGAACAAAGTGTATTCTGCTTTAGAATCCTCCGCACTGAAAGCTCAGGAGATGGAAGTGGAGAAATATCTAAATATAGACAATAAGAACTTTGGAAAAACAGTAGTTGACAGCAGCAATCTTCCTACCCAGACTTATATTCAGCAGAATTCGGATTCGGCGAACAGAACTACAATAACTTTCCAGAAAAGTATTGTCGAAAGTCAAAACTTTCCAATTTCTTCAAAAGGTGACAGTTTGCAGCTTACAAAACTTTATACCGACGAAGGTATTCTTAAAATTAAAAAAAATAATACTGCCGAGCCTTTAACTGCGCAATTATCCAAAGATATCAGCAATAATACTTATGCATTGCGGCAGTTTGTAAAGTTAAGCGCCTCGAACCTTCCAATTGAAAAAAGAGTGGATATAGCAGCTCTAGATTCGGTTTTATCTAAAGAGTTGAAGCTTAATGGTTTAAATACAAAATTTGGCTTTGCGGTAATGGATAAAGCAAACAGGCTCACGAAAGTGGTAAATGATATTTACATCGACCAGAAAGATAAAAGCAACTACACTTATCCGCTTTTTACCGATAGTAAGGAACGTACTTTATATACGCTTGCACTTGTTTTCCCCCGGAAAGATTACTCACTGGCAAAGAATAATTTACCGATGCTTTTGGGTACGTTCATGTCGCTTCTTACCATTTTGGGGATTTACATCATTTCGATTAATTATATGATGCGCCAGAAAAAAATTGCGGATGTAAAGACGGATTTTATCAATAACATGTCCCATGAGTTTAAAACACCGTTGGCAACAATTTCTGTTGCGACCGATTCTTTGGCCAACGACAAGATTGCGACAAATCCTGAAAAAGTAAAATATTATTCGGGATTGATTAAACAGGAAAATCTCCGGATGAAAAAGCAGGTCGAAAATGTACTGAACATGTCGAAATTAGAGCGGAATGAAGTACAGCTTTTTCTGAAAGAAACCGATGTAAGGGCTTTGATTAAAGAAATTTCTGAATCTTTCGGACTTATTGTTGCACAGAGGAACGGTACATTAACCCAGGAATTCAATACCAGCAAGTATACTTTTAAAATCGATGAATTTCATATATCGAATGCGTTGGTTAATCTGCTCGACAATGCCAATAAATATTCTCCCGACGCACCTCAGATTAAAGTAAAGACAAGAAATGAAGGCAATTTCTATGTTGTAGAAATTTCTGACAAGGGAATGGGAATGGATATGGACAATAAAACGCGGATTTTCGAGAAATTTTTCCGCGAAGAAACTGGGAATATTCACAATGTAAAAGGCCAGGGTCTCGGACTTTCTTATGTGAAAAAAATCGTGGAACTCCACAAAGGTCAGATCCTTGTAGAGTCGCAGAAGGGGAAGGGCAGTACCTTTACCATAAAGCTACCGATGGTCCACTGATAAAATATTAATATAATGTGGGGCTACAATATTTACCCTCATCAAAGAAATAAAAATAAATAAATTATGAGCAACAGAATCTTATTAGTAGAAGACGACCAAAGTTTTGGTGCTGTTTTAAAGGATTATTTAACCATAAATAATTTTGAAGTTACCCTCGCAACCGACGGCGAACAGGGATTAAAGGAATTCACAGAAAATGAATTCGATATTTGTATTTTTGATGTCATGATGCCTAAAAAAGATGGTTTCAGTCTGGCGGAAGACGTAAAAAGAATTGATAAAAACACGCCGATCATTTTCCTCACGGCAAGAAACATGCGTGAAGATATTTTGAAAGGTTACCAGCTTGGCGCAGACGACTATATTACAAAACCTTTTGATACGGAGCTTTTGCTTTATAAAATCAAGGCAATTCTGCAGAGAAGTGCTGTTTTGGAAGATGATGAGCAGGAGCAGTTCAAGATCAGTAATATTTTCTTCGATTCAATGCTGCGTCAGTTGAGAGTGGGTGATAATGAGTACAAGCTTTCTCCGAAAGAAAACGAATTGCTGAAGCTGCTTTGTATGCATCGTAACGATTTCATGCCGAGAGATCTGGCGTTAAGAAAAATCTGGAAGAAAGAGAATTATTTCACCGCCAGAAGTATGGATGTTTACATCGCGAAACTGAGAAAACTCTTGAGGGATGATGAAGGTCTGGAAATCATTAACGTACATGGAGAAGGATTCCGTCTTCTGGTGAAAAATTAAGAACAAAAAAAGCTCCGGAATTTTACGGAGCTTTTTTGTTTTATTGAAAATTATTTTGCTTCAACGCAGAACACCCTGTACTGAATTGCAATTGCGGATTTAAAATGTGCGCGTATTTTGGCCAAATCCGCTGCCGCACTCTGTTTTGTAAGATAGCTCCCCGCCATTACTTTGTAGTTGGGTCTAAGGGAAGCATCGATTTCAACCTTCATATTTGGGAATCTTCTTCTGAAAAAAAGGCCAACTTCTCTGGCTTCTTCATTGCTTTTTACAACGGCCAACTGAATTTTATATCCCATGATTCTTGGGTTTCTGCGACAAATTTCAGCCTGTGTAAGTTCTTTTTCCGGCACTACTATTTTTGGGGCAGTTGTTTTAGGTGCGTCATTATTTGATGAATTCCGGGTAAGGCACTTTTCTTCCAGGTTTTCCAATAATTCCTCAACTTTTTTATCCATTGATATAGAAAGCGGAGTTCCCGAAATGGTGTCGTTTTTTACAACTTGCTGTGCATCAAGATTATTAATTGCTAACAGAAAAATTACAGGAATTATTTTAAGAATACGGTTCATTAAGATTTATTTTAGGCAAATTTATAACAAATAAAAATTATACCAACATTTGCTATTTAGAATTAATACAAATTAACTAAATATGCCAAAAGGGCTTTTGTTCTGCCGTTAAATTTCTGTTAAAAGTCTTATTTTTGCCCAATTGAAAAGTAAACTCAAATATTTTACTAACCCAAGATTTTATAAATGATTAGTTGGAGAAAGCATTACAAGAGGGGTCTTATCGCAATAGGTCTATTGCTGTCGACCAGTGCTTCTATTTACGCTCAAGGAGATGCGAAAAACGGTGAAAAGCTTTTCAAAGCTAACTGTGCCGCGTGTCACGCATTAGACAAGCAACTTATTGGTCCTTCATTAGGTGGCGTAGTAGACAGGCTTAAAAAAGAGCAGAATCTCGATACAGATTGGCTGCATAAATGGATTAAAGACAATAAATCCCTGCGCGAATCGGGCGATAAGTACGCCATTGAAGTTTACGAGAAGTTTAACAAAACGGAGATGCTCCCTTTTCCTAATCTTACAGATCAGGACATCGATGACATTTTAGAGTATACAACTAATCCCCCTGCGCCGGAACCGGCTGCGGCTGATGCTGCGACTGGCGGAGCTGCAGATACAAATTCAGTAGCTGCTTTAGAGGCTGCGAAAAAGGAATCAGTAAACTCGAAAATCATTCTTATTTCATTAGTAGCTATCGGTGCATTGTTGCTTTGGTTGCTTCTAAAACTTCAGCAGCTGGTAAAACTTCAGCAAAGTGAAGAGCTTACAGAACTCAACGCAAACAGAGCGGTTTCTCTTGGTGATCTTTATAGAAAATACCACTACGTAGGTAAAGGAGTTCTTGTAGTTCTGGGTGTTTTAGCAGCGTACGGAATCTGGAACTGGCTAATGTGGATTGGTGTTTACAAAGGTTACAAGCCGGAACAACCTATCTATTTCTCTCACAAAATTCACGCAGGTGAAAATAAAATCGACTGTCAGCTTTGCCACTCTTCAGCGAAGTATGGTAAAGTTTCAGAAATTCCTTCCATGAACGTTTGTATGAACTGTCACCGTACAATTTCTGAATACAACGGAAAATACATGGAGCCAGGAAAAGACAAAGCATTTTACGACGGCGAAATTCAAAAAATCTATGCGGCGACAGGCTGGGATCCAGCATCACAGCAGTATACAGGTAAAACACAACCTGTAGAATGGGTGAGGATCCACAACATGCCGGATTTTGTGTACTTCGATCACTCTCAGCACGTAGTTGCTGGCGAGCAGGCAATCATCAGCTCTCATAACAAGAAGAATCCTGAAGCTAAAATTGATGTAGTTTGTAAAGCTTGTCACGGGCAGGTTGATACCATGAACGTGGTGCAAATGGCAAACGACTTTACCATGGGTTGGTGTATCGAGTGTCACAGAACAACTGAAGTTGATATGAACAACGGTTATAATAAAGAATACTTCAAAAATCTACACGACAAACTGAAAAAACAGTATGGTTCAGGTACTAAAATTACCGTAGATGCGATTGGAGGTCTTGAGTGTGGTAAATGTCATTATTAATAACAAAAATTAGAAGTATCAATGGCTTCAAATAAAATAAAATTCAGAAGTATTCACGAACTGAAAGACCCAAGCCTAAACTCAAGGCTGGCTCTTAAAGAATTTCAGGACGAAATTCCTGTGGGTGAATTGTTGGGAGGTGAAAAATCAAAGGAATCGGGATCATCCAGAAGAGATTTCCTGAAACTTTTAGGATTCTCTACTGCTGCTGTTACTTTGGCCGCTTGTGAGGCTCCGGTGATTAAAACCATTCCTTACGTAGTAAAACCCCACGAAATTATCCCTGGTGTTCCCAATTATTATGCAACTACATATTTTGACGGTTACGATTTCGCAAGTGTTTTAGTAAAAACCAGAGAAGGAAGACCTATCAAAATAGAACCGAATCCGTTAGCAAAAGACTTGGGTAAAACCAATGCAAGAGCACAGGCAGCGGTACTTTCACTTTACGACAATGATAAAGTAAAGCAGCCAAAACTTAACGGTAAAGACGAAACTTTCGACAAAGTTGATGATTTCGTTCTTAAAGGTTTGGCAGATGCACAGGCTGGAGGTAAGAAAATTGTTCTTTTATCGCATTCTTACGCGTCGCCAACATTCAAGAAGTTATTTGCTGATTTCAAGGCAAAATATCCTACAGCTGAACTTGTAACTTACGATGCAGTTCCTCATACCGCAGCTTTAGATGCAGCTCAGGAAGTTTTCGGACAAAGAGCATTGCCGGTTTACGATTTAACTGGGACGCAACTGGTCGTTTCTTTCCAGGCAGATTTCTTAGGAGATTATAACGGAAGTTCTTTAGAAACTTCTTACGCTGCGGCAAGAAAGCCAGGCCCGGATATGTTGAGACACATCCAGATCGAATCGAATATGTCTTTAACCGGTGCAAATGCCGATTCAAGAATAAAACTTAAGCCAAGTGCAGTAAACAAAGTTTTAGTTGAAGTTTATAACGGTCTTAACGGAGGTTCTGTAAGTAAAGAAGCTGCAGGTATCGTAAAAGAACTTCAGGAAAAAGGAAGCAATGCAGTTGTTTTTGCTGACGGATCTAAAGCAGCACACGTTTTAGCACACTTAATCAATCAAAAATTAGCATCCAAAGCATTTACAGGAAAAGCAAACTTCCTGAAAGAATTTGATGCAGCAAGATATCAGGAATTTTTAGCTTGGATGAATGCAGGGCAGGTAGGTGTATTGATCGCCAACAATGTAAACCCTATTTATTCTAACAGTAAAGGTGAGGATTTCAAAAAACTTGTAGCAAAAGTACCTGTAGTAGTTGCTGTTGCAGACAAGAAGAACGAAATGTACAAAGCAGCGAAAGCGGTAATTCCTGTTGCCAACTGGCTGGAATCCTGGGGAGATATGGAACCTCAGACTGGTATTTACACCTTAATGCAGCCAACCATCCAGAAAATTTACAAATCAAGACAGATTGAAGAATCCTTATTGGTTTGGATGAACGGGAAAAATAATGCTGCCAATAACTATTACGATTATTTAAAAGCGAATGCAGCCACTTTCATCGGTGGAACTCCTTTCAACAAGGCACTTTACAATGGTGTAGTTGAAGGAGGAAGCGTGATCGGCTCGCTTTCCTATACTGGCGGAAATGCTGCACAGGCTGCCACAGATTTAAACAGCTTTAAAGCATCTGATTTAGAATTGGTTCTTTATACCAAAACTTCTATGGGAGACGGAACCCAGGCCAACAACCCTTGGTTGCAGGAATTACCGGATCCTATCACCAGAATTTCCTGGGATAACTATCTGACAGTTTCTCCTAAAGATGCCGAAAAATTAGGTTTAGATAACGACCTGAATGCAAGAATGCAGTTGGATGGCTCTCTGGTAAACCTTACAGTAAACGGTGTTACAATTAAAGATGTACCTGTATTTGTACAGCCGGGTCAGGCAGAAGGTTCTATGGGACTTGCGCTTGGTTATGGTAAAAAAGATTCAGGAAAAGTTGCAGAAACAGGCGTAAATGCTTATCCATTATTCGACGGTTCCAATTCAGTTTTATCGAATGTGAAAATCGAGAAAACTGGCGGAGATCACGAATTTGCAGGGATGCAGCTTCAGAATACCTTGATGGGCCGTTACGATATCGCAAGAGAAGTTCCTTTGGATACCTTCCTTAATGTGAAATTCGATGACGAAGTATTAGGATGGAACAAACCTTTGGAGTATCATACCATTGGTGGAGCGCTTCCGGCAGGTAAAATTGACCTTTGGGATGCATTTGATGATACCGATGGGCCACATTTCAACCTTTCTGTGGATTTGAATTCATGTACTGGTTGTGGAGCATGTATCATTGCGTGCCAGGCAGAAAATAATGTTCCTGTTGTAGGTAAAGAAGAAGTAAGAATGTCGAGAGATATGTATTGGTTGAGAATCGACCGCTATTATTCTACCAACGTTCCTGCTGAAATGGATAAGAATAAAGACCGCAAACTTTCTCAGGAAGAAGCAGTTTCTGCAGATCTTGATGTACCGGGAATGTATGGTCATGCTTTCGATAAGGACAGCGGTATCCTTAACCATCCTGCAGATAACCCCGATGTAATCTTCCAGCCAGTAATGTGTCAGCACTGTAACCACGCACCTTGTGAAACTGTTTGTCCGGTTGCGGCCACATCGCACGGTAAGCAGGGGCAAAACCAAATGGCTTACAACAGATGTATCGGTACTAGATACTGTGCGAACAACTGTCCGTATAAAGTAAGAAGATTCAACTGGTTTACTTATAACCTTAATGATAAATTCGACTTTAATCAAAATAACGATTTAGGTAGAATGGTTCTTAACCCCGATGTTGTTGTAAGAACAAGAGGGGTAATGGAGAAATGTTCGATGTGTATCCAAATGACACAAAAAACGATTCTTGAAGCTAAGAAAGAAGGCAGAACAGTAAAAGACGGAGAATTTTCTACAGCTTGTGTGAATGCTTGTTCTACAGGTGCAATGAAGTTTGGTGATATGAACGACAAAACTTCTGAAGTAAGAGCATTATACAGCTCTAACAGAAGATATACGTTGCTTGAGGAGATTGGTACAAAACCAAACGTTTTCTACCACACCAAAGTGAGAAACAGAAAAGAACAAAATGTTTAAATAATAAATAGGTAAAAAATGTCAGGACATTACGAAGCTCCGATAAGGGAACCTTTAATTATTGGTCATAAGACTTATCACGATATCACAGAAGATATCGCAAGACCTATCGAGGAACGCGCAGGAAAATTATGGTGGGTTTCCTTTTGGATAGCTTTAACACTATTCATCTACGGATTTGGCTGTATCGCGTACACCATTGGTACCGGTATCGGTGCCTGGGGACTTAACAGAACCAACAACTGGGGATGGGATATCACCAACTTCGTTTGGTGGGTAGGTATCGGTCACGCCGGAACCTTAATTTCTGCAGTTCTCCTCTTATTTAGACAAAGATGGAGAATGTCGGTAAACCGCTCCGCAGAAGCAATGACGATCTTCGCCGTTGTGCAGGCAGCAATTTTCCCGGTAATTCACATGGGTAGAGTATGGGTAGGATATTGGGTTTTCCCTTTACCAAACCAGTTCGGTTCTCTTTGGACGAACTTTAACTCGCCGTTGCTTTGGGACGTATTTGCAATTTCAACGTATTTCTCTGTATCTACCGTATTCTGGTTTATGGGATTAATCCCTGACTTTGCGATGATCAGAGACCGTGCAAAAACCCCTTGGACCAAAAGAATTTATACATTCCTGGCTTTCGGGTGGGGTGGTAAAGCAAAACACTGGCAAAGATTCGAGGAATTATCACTCGTTTTAGCAGGTTTGGCAACACCGCTTGTATTCTCGGTACACACCACCGTATCCTTTGACTTTGCTACATCGGTAATTAAAGGTTGGCACTCAACCATCTATCCTCCGTACTTCGTTGCGGGAGCAATTTTCTCCGGATTTGCAATGGTACAAACCCTCTTGCTTGTTGCAAGAAAAGTAGCACACTTAGAGGATTATATTACCATGTACCATATTGAGATTATGAACATCGTAATCGTTGTAACAGGTGGTATGGTAACTGTAGCCTACGCATGTGAATATTTCATCGCATGGTATTCAGGCTCACGATATGAAGATTTCGTATACCTTTCACCGGGTGCAGCAACCGGTCCTTACTGGTGGGCTTTCTGGGCGTTGATTATCTGTAACTTGGTTATTCCTGCTTTGTTCTGGTTCAAAAAAATCCGTACAAACATTATGGCTACATTTATTATCGCCTTGATCATCAACATCGGGATGTGGTTTGAAAGATTCGATATTATCGTTATCAATATCTCAAGAGATTACTTACCAAGTTCATGGACAATGTTTAAGCCGACAATTATTGACGTAGGAGTATTTCTCGGAACAATAGGCTTCTTCGGAGTATTATTCTTACTCTACGCCAGAACATTCCCTGTAATTGCTCAGGCTGAATTGAAGTCTATTTTGAAAATCTCAGGTGAAACTTATAAAGCAAAAGAAGAAGAAGATGAGCACCACTAAAAAAGTTTACGGCATTTATGCCGATGATGACGATTTATTGAACGGCGTACACGCCTTCAATGACAAAGGAATCAAAATCGACGAAGTGTATACTCCGTTTCCGGTTCATGGTCTTGACAAAGCTTTAGGGTTAAAAAAGACCAGAATTTCAGATGCTGCTTTTATTTACGCAGTATACGGTGTAACCATAGGTATTTTAGTTACTTGGTACACAATGAACCGCGACTGGCCTCAGAATATCGGGGGTAAACCAGCTTTCGAATGGTCCAGAAACATGCCTGCATTCGTAGTTCCAATGTTTGAACTCATGGTATTTTGTGCAGCACACATGATGTCGCTTACCTTCTTGGTAAGAAACAAAATGTATCCAGGTTGCCCGCCACAAAATCCAGATCCTAGAACTACCGATGATAAGTTTATGATGGAATTTGTAACCGATGATGTAGAATCTGTAAAACAAATCCTGATAGATACCGGTGTAGAAGAAATTACGGTAAAAGATGCTTAGAATGAAACCCTGTAAAACGGTTCCATTTGATTATAAAAACAATAAAATTGTCCAAATGACAAAGAATATATTTAAAATTACAGCCATCTTAGGATTTGCAGCAATTTCATTAAGTTCTTGCAGCAAAGAAAATCCGCCATTGGTTTATTTTCCTGATATGTACTTTCCGGTAGCATATGATCCTTTAATGAAAGCTGAAGATGCATATTCAGATCATGAAAATGAAATTCCAGCTTTTGTTAAGAACAACGGCGCTACAGGATTAAGTCCTGTAAATGGAACTGTTGCCCAGAATAAAGATGGTGTTGCAGACGAAGCAATGAATACTGCGATGACGCCAGATCAGTACAATGGAGGTTATGATGCTTCTAAATTGATTTCGGAATCACCACTAAATGCGGCGAATCAGGCAAAAGATATTGAAAGAGGTAAACTTCTATATAACCAGGCTTGTGCAGCATGTCACGGTACCGGCGGTGACGGACAGGGACCAATTGTTGCCAGTGGCGCTTATGTGGGTGTTCCTAATTATGCCGACCGGCAGCTTACCGTAGGTTCTGTTCATTATGTGATTACCAATGGTAGAAACGCAATGGGTTCTTACGCTGGACAATTAAAACCTGGTGACCGGTGGAGAGTTGCAATGTACGTAATGAATGCCTTCAAAGGTGGAATTGCTCCAGCAGCTCCTGCTGATGCAGCACCTGCGACTGATGCTGCTGCTGCAGCTTCTGCGAGTGTATCGACTAGTCCTAAAAAATAAAAAGAAATTAAAATGTATAGTTTTTCACCTAAATTAAGATTATATTCAATCATATTTATCGTTCTGGGATTAGTGCTTTTTGGAGTAGGTTACTTTATGAATCACGGTATCGATGATGCAAGAATTGAACATATGATGGAGGCCGTTCATGCCGGAGGTAATCATGCTCCTACACATTCAAGCGAAATGGTAGGTCCTCAGGATCATCAAGCTCATTTGGACCATGCAAAACTGCAGATTCATAACCAACCTTTGGCAGCAATTCACACCGTTGCGGTATTTTTGTTCGCGCTGAGCTGCTGTGCATTGTTTTTCTATTCTATTCAGAATGCAGCGCATGCAGGCTGGTCAATCATTATTTTAAGAGTAATGGAAGCTATCGCATCTTTTATACCTTATGCAGGTGCGATTCTTATTATCATCATGCTGTTGAATGCCAGCCATCAGGGACATCTTTTCCACTGGATGGATCCGGAATTAACAACCCCTGGTGATGCACATTTCGATCCTATCCTTTATGAGAAGAAAATATTCTTAAATATTCCTTTCTATGCTTTCAGAACCGTACTTTACGTAGTGGGTGCGTCGTTCTTCGCATGGAAACTTAAAACACTTTCCAAGAAAGTTGATGAAACTAAAGACAGAAAAGTTTATGCATCTTACTATAATTGGAGTATCGGATACATCGCTTTCTTCGGTTTTGCATCTGCAGCCTGGGCTTGGGATTGGTTAATGTCAATTGACCCTCACTGGTATTCTACCATGTACATTTGGTATGCGATGGTAAGTACATTGGCTTCTGCGGTTGCAGCGATCATTCTGATCAGTGTATATCTGAAGAAAAAAGGTGTTTTACCGCAGTTCAATGATAATCACCTGCATGATTTAGGAGTGTTTCTTTTCGCTACAAGTATGCTTTGGTCTTACACATGGTTCTGTCAGTTTATGCTTTACTGGTATGCAAACGTACCGGAAGAGGTTAACTATTTCTTCGGAAGGTTTAAATACTATGGACCAACGTTCCTGCCAATGCTTATTCTAAACTTCCTTATTCCATTATTGGTATTGGTAAGTTCAAGCATTAAGAGAAACTATACCGTAGTAACTACCGTTGCAGTAATTGTACTTGTAGGTCACTGGCTCGATTATTTCAATATGGTGATGCCGGGAACGGTAGGACCTTACTGGAAGACACCGGAAGTATTTATCCTTAATTTAGGCTCCGTGTTGTTTGGCGTTGGTTTGTTTGTATTTGTGGTTTTAACTGCACTTTCAAAACTGAAATTAATTCCGGAAGGCAACCCTTACGTGAAAGAATCAAAAATTTACGAATATCCGTTCTAATTTTCTATAGATCGTTCAATAAAAAAATCCCGGCTTTGTGTCGGGATTTTTGTTAAATTTGTATCTAAACCTCATCTTATGAAGCATTTTTTTCTAATTATATTTTGTTCTTTTTTACTTGTTGCATGTAAGAAAGACAAAGTTGATGCAAGCACCACCAAGTCATTACAGTCAAGTATCAACGATATGGCTTCCAGTCTTAATACACTGCAGCAGGTAAAATTCAATGAAGCCTTGTATATTCTCAAGACTTTTGGAGTTGAAGCAGATGGCGATGTCAACGAACTGAATGCGTTGGGTAAGTTAATTAACGGAATGAAAGTTCCCGGCATTTTTGCTCTCGCAGACAAGGTTGCGCAGGAAAACGGAATCGAATGGAAGAGTACGGGCCCGCCGTCTCTCGGAGAGATGAATATCTTCGGAAACGAAGAAGCAAAAGAATCTGATCCCAACGATATTTCTGCAAAATCTTTAAGTCTTAATACGAAACCGCTGGCTGTAGACAGTATTTTGGGGCCAAAATCTTTGCAGGTTGTGCCAAGGCTCGTAGATGGTTCGGGGAATCCTATCGTGTTCACTGGAGCAGCGTTAGAAACTGTGATGGAAGTTTTCAGTAATGGCACCCGAATTTTAACCGCCAAGAATCTTATGCAGGATAACAACTTCAAAGGCTTTAATTTAAGATTTGCGTCCCTGCCTGCGGAGAAAATAAGCGATAACAAGATTGACATTACAGTATCCGTGAAGACCACAAAGAAGACATATAAAATGTCTAAAATCGGAGTTCCGGTAAATCCTAAAGCTTTGCTTTCTCCGCAGGGTAATCCAGCAGAGAATCCAGCAAATCCAAACACTGATATTCCGGTCACAGATCCTACCGATGTTGCTAATGGCACAGAAATTCAGCCGGCTGCGCCTTCAGGAGATCCTAAAACCAGCGTTACCCGTTTTCTGAATAATCTTGGAAGCCAAAACTTGAGAGGAGCCTACGATACTTCCGATAATCCTAACTGGGGATCTTATGAAACATTCTCGAATCCGACATCTGGGTTTGGCGGAGTGAAAAACATCAATGTTAAAAATATTACCACCCAAAGTTCGAGTACGAACTCAGCCAGTGTAAATGCAACGTATGATGTAACCGATAAAAGCGGAAAAACAACAGCACTACAGGTAACTTTTGGATTGAAAAATGTAAACGGTGAATGGAAGATTTCAAGCTATAAGATCAATTAAAATGAAAAATTCTAAGCTTATTATCGATTTAGAGAAGACCATTGAAAATATTCCTAATTTTCCAAAACCTGGAATTCAGTTCAAAGATATTACACCGATTTTTCTTAATCCAAAACTCTACGAAGATGTAATTGCTGATCTCGCGAATTTCAGTCGCGATAAAGTAGATGCAGTTTGTGGGATCGAAAGTCGCGGGTATCTCTTCGGTATCGCTGTTGCAGTTGCCCTAGAAGTTCCTTTTGTACTTATTCGTAAAGCAGGCAAACTTCCACCGCCTTTTGTTGGCGTGAAATACGATTTAGAATATGGTTCAGCAGAAATTGAAATGCGCACCGGGCAAATTAAACCGGGACAACGAATTCTTATTCACGACGATCTGCTCGCTACCGGCGGCACAACTGAAGCCGCTGCAAGACTAGTAGAAAAGCAGGGTGCAACGGTTTCGCAGTTCAGTTTTTTAATTGGCTTGAAAAACCTGCATGGGGAAGACAGATTGAGGCAGTTCGACGCAGATATTTATACAATTCTGGATTATTAAACCTTTTAAATCCCCTATTTTAACAACAAAAACTTAGCTGTTTGGCTGTAATTTTAAAGCCGAAATGTTTTTTCAGGCTTTATTTTGTAAATCGTTCAAAAACAGTTAAATTTGCACTTCAATTTTTTAATTTATTATGGCAAAACATAAAACGCACACCGACAAAAGAGAGATGGAAGGGAAGGAAACCGTAGAAGTTTTCAAGGATTTAGACAGAGGTGCACTGGATACCGAAAGATTTTTGGAGAAGCATGCTAAAACTCTAGTTACTGTTTTTGTGGCTTTGGTAGCGTTGGTTCTGGGATATTTCGCATATGAGCAGTTTTATGTAGGCCCAAGAAATGAAGAGGCAACGATGAGCTATCTTGCTGCCCAGAAAAATTTAGCAGATGGTAAAGAGGATTTGGCTTTAGGAGGAAAAACCGCTGCAAATCCCGGTTATTTGGGAACTTATAACGAATATTCAGGAACCAAGGTTGGTAAACTTTCTGCTTATAATGCAGGCCTTCTGAAATTCAAAGAAGGGAAATATCAGGAAGCTTACGATCTGTTGGAAAAGTTTTCTTCTAAAAATAAAATTTTAATGGCCCTGAAATATGGAGCGATGGCAGACTGCCAAATCAACCTCAATAAAAACGAGGACGCTCTTTCGCTTCTGGATAAAGCATCTTCGGCATCAGATGATCCTTACACCTCCTATTACTTTACAAGAAAAGCAGGTTTGGTCTCCTTAGCTTTGAAGAAAAATGCGGAAGCAAAAAAATATTTCTCTGCAATCGACGAGAAATATCAGGATTACGACAACGGAATGTCAGATTCTTACATCGAAATGGTAAAATACTACTAAAAAATATAAAATGGCAACTGTAAATCTTTCAGATTACAAACCATTGAAAATTGATGATGCCGGTTCTTTTAGAATTGGCATTGTTGTTTCTGAATGGAATGATTTTGTAACCCACAACCTTCGCGACGGCGCTTTGGAAGTACTGAAAACCGAAGGCGTAAAAGATGAGAATATTAAAGTTTTCAACGTTCCCGGCGCATTCGAACTCAATTTTGCTTCCATGCAGCTTTGTAAGGAAAGGAAATTTGATGCTGTAATTGCGATAGGATGTGTAATCCGTGGCGAAACTCCGCATTTTGATTATGTCTGTTCCGCTGTGGCACAGGGAATCAAGGACTGCAATATCTTAACAGACGTTCCAACGATCTTCTGTTTGCTGACGGATGATAATAAAGAACAGTCGATTGCAAGAAGTGGCGGAAACCTGGGGAATAAAGGGGTTGAAGCTGCAGTAACCGCATTGCAGATGATTGAGTTTAAGAAGAAACTTTCAGAAAAGAAAGGCAATATAGGTTTCGGAAATTAAATAATTATTTCAGCGCCAAAAATCATCAACAATATTTGGACTTTTAAACTTCAATTATACCTCTAAATATTTGGGGCAGGATATTTTCAAGGAAAGCTTTCAGCCGAAAGCCTACATCGCAACCTATCAGGATTTGGGTTTAATTAAGGATAATTATCTGACGGTAATTTCACCTAGAAAAAAAGTACGTCAGTATTCCTTAAGGCCTCAAAAATCTGAATTACCGGCAAATTTCAAGCTATATTACGATGAAGTGCCTTTAAAAAATTCGGTACAAAACTTGATTGACGACTATGTCTCCGCGTACCAGTCTACAAGTTTCTGGTTGCAGAAAAATCAGCTAAATAAATAAAAAAAACGTACTTTTAATCTCAAGATTAATTTAAAAATTATCAACTATGAAATGGACAAACGACAGAAGCGGAAATGTAGATGATCGACGTGGCGCTGGTGGCGGTGGAATGATGGTGGGCGGCGGTCTCGGTACTCTTATTATCGCTGCAATTATATTCTTTCTAGGAGGTGATCCTTCTGCTATTCTGTCAAGTGGTATGGGAAGCGAAACACAGCGGACCGAACAGCGTGATTTAACGCCGGATGAATTAAAAGTACGCGAGTTTGTACAGATGATTACTGCAGAAAATGAACAAACCTGGACAAAGGTTTTTCAGGAAAACGGAATGCAGTATGAGCCCGCAAAAGTGGTAATGTTCGAAGCGGTAACACAGTCGGGATGCGGAACAGCACAGGCTGCGATGGGACCCTTTTATTGTCCGGCAGACCAAACCATTTATATGGACATGAGTTTTTTTAAAGAACTTCAGCAAAGATTTGGCGCACAGGTTTCAGAGTTTTCAATTGCATATGTAATGGCTCACGAAATGGGGCATCATATCCAGAATCTCTTGGGAACTTTACAGAAAACTGACCAATTGAGAAGAAGCGGAAGATATTCTGAAGCAGACATGAATAGGGTTTCTGTTGCTACAGAACTTCAGGCGGATTTTTATGCGGGTCTTTGGGCAAGACAAACAGATAACAGAGAAAAGTTTTTGGAACCAGGTGATATTGAATCTGCTATTTCAGCAGCTGAAGCGGTTGGCGATGATAATATCCAGAAACGTTCACAGGGCTATGTAAATCAGGAAAGCTTTACACACGGCAGCTCAGCGCAACGTAAAGAGTGGTTTATGAAAGGTTATAACACGGGAGATATTCGCCAGGGTGATACATTTAATGCGCTGTTAAAGTAAATTCAGGAAAATTTAAAATAAAAAATCCGCGGTGTAAATTTACACCGCGGATTTATGTTAATGAAAACTAAGTTTTTAGTTTTGATTGGCAGAATCAGCCACCGATGTTTTGGTTTGATCAACTTTATTCTGTACCTGAGAAGCAACGTCATTGGCTTTTGACTTTAAGTCGCTTCCTAATTTATTGAAATTATCTTTGGCGGTGTTAAATTTATCCTTTACCGCTTGTTTTTCTTCTGGAGTAGAGTTTTTATATTTCCAAAATGCTACTGCTCCAAGTCCAAGTAAGGCTAATAAACCATTTCTTTTAGTGCTCATAATATTAAATTTTAAGTTATTTGTGAAATTAAGTAATGTATCGATATCATTGTAAAAACTGTGCCACTAAACCAACTTAAAGTATAAAGTTTGTTAAAATAAGTGATTGGTGGTCTTCAATTGCTTTACGCATTGAAATAACTTCCTGAATAGCATTAAAAAGATTAAAAAAAAACTCTGTCAACTGACAGAGTTTTATACTTAAAGGAAAAAATATTTATCCCAGATATGGATATTTGTAATCTTTAGGCGACACAAATGTTTCCTTAATGCTTCGTACAGAAACCCATCTCAGCAAGTTCATTTTAGAACCTGCTTTGTCATTGGTTCCGGATGCTCTCGCTCCGCCAAACGGTTGCTGACCCACAACTGCACCGGTTGGTTTATCGTTGATATAGAAGTTTCCGGCTGCATTTTCCAAAGCTTTGTAAGCTTCATCAATGGCGTAACGGTCCTGAGAGAAAATAGATCCGGTTAAAGAATAAGGTGAAGTTTCATCAACTAATTTCAGTGTTTCCTTCCAATCCTGGTCTTCATAAACATACACCGATAAGATTGGGCCGAAAATTTCTTCACAAACCGATTCGTATTTCGGGTTTGTTGTTTCAATTACTGTAGGTTCTACAAACCAGCCTTTCGAATCATCACATTTACCACCGAAAATAATGTTTGCTTCTTCGGATTTTTCAGCACGCTCGATATATCCTTTACACTTTTCGAAGGAATTTTTGTCGATTACGGCGTTGATGAAGTTGGAAGGATCTTCCGGGCTTCCCATTTTTATTGTTTTAAGCTGAGATTCCATTACAGCTTTCACGTCATTCCAAAGTGATTTTGGAACGTAAGCTCTGGATGCTGCAGAACACTTTTGTCCCTGATATTCGAAAGCACCGCGAACCAATCCTGTAGCAACCGCTTCAACATTCGCAGATGGATGTACCATAACGAAATCTTTTCCGCCAGTTTCGCCAACAATTCTTGGGTAAGTTTTATATTGGTGGATATTGTTTCCGATTTTCTTCCACATATCCTGGAAAACGGTTGTAGAGCCAGTAAAATGCAAACCTGCAAAATCGGGATGTGACAACACTTTATCTGCAGTTTCTTTACCATCGGTAAAAATCATATTGATTACACCTGCAGGCAAGCCCGCTTCGGTAAGGATATCCATAATAATTTTAGCTGAAAGAACCTGTTTGTCTGAAGGTTTCCAAACCACAACATTTCCCATCATTGCCATACATGTTGGCAGGTTACCTGCAATCGCTGTAAAGTTGAAAGGAGTTACCGCAAAGCAGAAACCTTCCAGCGGGCGGTATTCCGATCTGTTCCAAACGCCTGTATCCGAAACGGGCTGTTCGCTATAGATCTCAGTCATAAACTCTACGTTATAACGAAGGAAATCGATGAATTCACATGCCGCATCAATTTCTGCCTGGTGAACGTTTTTACTTTGTCCAATCATTGTTGCCGCGTTTAAACGGTCACGGTAAGGGCCGGCAACCAAATCTGCAGCTTTAAGGAAAATTGCTGCACGCTGTTCCCAACCGAGATTGTTCCATTTTTCTTTCGCTGCCAAAGCAGTATTTATTGCATCTTCAACATGCTGCATAGTTCCCCTGTAATAAAAACCAAGATTGTGCTGGTGATCCTGAGGTGAACTGATGGCAATTTTATCTTCAGATTTTACTTCTTTTCCATCGATGATCATGGGAATTTCTACCTGCTCTTTCCACATTTGTTTGTAAGTGGAAATCAGAGATTTTACTTCTGCAGAACCCGGTTCATAACTTCTTACCGGTTCGTTTACTGCAAAAGGAACTTGCGAAATAGCTTTTGACATATTTTTAATTTTTATTGATTATTTTGAGAATCTTACAAAGTTACGGGAATTGAAGCAATATGCCAAAACCAGTTTTTAGACAGCGCACTTCACAAGAATTTTATCACAAACAATTTTACTGAGAACCGTAGGGGTTTGATCAATCTTTACCGTCATCGATTTATCAAATATTTCGATATCAAGAATCTCGATTTCTTTTCCGAGTTCGAGATTTTTGATGTTTAGATAGGTAAGAAAATCATCGTCGCTGATGGTTACTGAGGTGAAAACTACCTTTTGGTGCTTTTCGCATTCGCTCAGTTTCTTTAAATCCTGGGCAATAATGTTTCCATCTTTATCAGGAATCGGTTCGCCATGAGGATCGTACTTTGGAAAATTCAGGATTTCATCCATTTTATCAAAAAAAGTCTCGGAGTGAATGTGCTCAAGCTGTTCTGCGATTTCATGTACATTTTCCCAGCCGAAATTCATCTTTTCCACGAGAAACATTTCGGTCAGGCGATGCTTCCTCACCACCAAAGCAGCCTGTTTTTTGCCCGAATCTGTTATTTTCAGTGGCTTATAACTCTCGTAACGCACCCAGTTTTTCTCAGCGAATTTCTTCATCATGTTGTTAACACTTGGCATTTTTACGTCAAGAAATTTGCTGATTTCGTTAATGGTTACGGTGTTTTCTTTATCAGCTAAATGAAAAATGGCTTTCAGATAATTTTCTTCACTAAGTGAAATCATAAGTTAGATTAAATGTATCGCAAATCTAACAAATAAAAACAAACAATAAAAAACGCACAAAAATTATGTGCGTTTCGCGATTAACATTTAAAAAAAATTACAGCTTTAACAAAAAACTAAAATTGAATTTTTCTTAAAAATTAATAAAATAATGGTTATTAGTTTTTTTTTCATCATTTGTATGTACAAAGATCAAAATACTTTTACAGGTGATAAAGGGTGTATTTACCCTTTTTTTGTTGGTGAAATCACCCATTTTTTCTACATTTAACAACCATAAAGCATACCCTAGATCATCTTAGGCTTCAAGAAAACAAAATGAAATATTCCTTTAAAAACGATTACTCCGAAGGTGCTCACCCCAGAATTCTGGATGCGCTTACTAAGCATAATCTTACCCAGCAAAGTGGCTATGGGCTTGACGAATATTCGCTTCAGGCGGCAAAATTCATTATGGAAAAATTTGATGCGCCCAATGCAGCTGTACATTTGGTGTCGGGCGGAACACAGGCCAACCTCACGGTGATTTCTGCTTTTCTGAGGCCGCATGAAAGTGTGGTTGCTGCCCATACAGGTCATATTTTTACCAATGAATCGGGTGCAATTGAAGCAACCGGTCACAAAATTCATAGTGTGCAAACCATCGACGGAAAATTGCGCCCCGCAGACGTACAAAATGTGATGAATGAACATCAGAATATTCCGCATCAGTTAAAACAGAGACTCGTTTATATCTCGAATTCAACAGAAACCGGAACCATTTATTCAAAGCAAGAGCTCCAGGAGCTGTACGAATTCTGCAAGAGCAAAAACCTGATTCTATTTATGGACGGCGCGCGCCTCGGTCATGCGCTTACCGCGGTAACTAACGATTTAACATTTGCAGAAGTTGCCAAATTTACGGATGCTTTTTATTTGGGTGGCACCAAAAACGGAGCTTTGATTGGGGAAGCAATTATAATAAATAATCCAGCACTGCAGGATGAATTTGGATTTCATCTTAAGCAGAAAGGTGCATTGCTGGCAAAAGGAAGGCTTCTGGGGATTCAGTTTCAGGAGTTGATGAGAGATAACCTGTATTTTGAGTTGGCTGATCATGCTAACCGACAGGCGATGAAGATTAAGGCTGCTTTTTCAGAAATTGGGTGCGATTTCCTTTCTGAAACGTTTACCAATCAAATTTTTCCTGTGTTAAATGCGAAACAGATTGAACTGCTTTCAGAAAATTTCGATTTTTATATTTGGAAAAAGATCAACAATGAAAAATCTGCCATCCGGTTAATTACTTCCTGGGCAACAACTGATGAAACTGTTGCCGGGTTTATAAACGAAATAAAAAAACTGAAATGAAAAAAATACTGATTCTGCCGATCGTATTATTGTCCATCGCATTAAGTGCTCAAAAAACGAAAAATGATCCCGAAATTTCAAAATATGTGAGTCAGGTTAACAGAGATTCGCTGAAGGCTCATGTCGAAAAGCTTGTTAGTTTCGGGACGCGACATACGATGAGCTCAACTACTGATGCAAAGCGGGGAATTGGAGCTGCTAGAAACTGGGTGCTTTCAAAATTCCGGAATTATGCCCGGAATGCCAATGGACGAATGGAAGTTTACCTCCAGAATCAGGATTTAAAACCGGATGGTAAAAGAATTAATAAAGACACAAATCTTGGCAATGCCATTGCGTTTTTGAAAGGTACGGATCCCAATGATAAACGGGTGATCATCATCTCCGGACATCTTGATTCCAGAGTTTCGGATGTGATGGATGCAGAAAGTTCTGCGCCCGGAGCAAATGACGATGGAAGCGGAGTTGCTGCTGTTATTGAAAGTGCGAGAGTTTTAAGCAAATCAAAATTCCCGGTTTCAATTCTTTTTGTCGCGGTAAGTGGTGAAGAGCAGGGATTGCTTGGTGCCCGAATGTTGGCTGATAAAGCAAAAGCAGAGAACTGGGATTTGGAAGCAGTTTTAAACAATGATATGATCGGTAATAACAGTTTTGATGCGGGTAAAAATGTCGGGAAACCAAAACTACGGGTGTTCAGTGAAGGATTGTCAGCTTTTGAAACCGAAAAAACAGCAGCAGCGATCAGGAATTTAGGTCTGGAAAACGACGGAGCTGCCCGTCAACTTGCACGTTATGTGAAAGAAACCGGTGAAAAATACGTGAAAAACATAGATGTTAAACTCATTTACCGTAACGACAGATTTTTACGTGACGGAGATCATACGCCTTTCGTGAACCATGGTTTTACAGCGGTGCGGTTAACAGATTATTACGAGAATTACGATCATCAACATCAGAACATCAGAACTGAAAATAATAAAAAGTATGGTGACCTTATCGAGTTCATGGATTTTGATTATCTGAAAATGAACACGGCTGTGAATATTGCAGTTTTATCCAATCTTGCAAAGTCTGCATCAAAACCTGAAAATGTAAAAATGGACGTGAAAGAACTTTCAAATTCCACAAAACTTACTTGGGATAAACCACTTTCGGGAAAAATTAAAGGTTATCATATTTTGATTCGGGAAACCGACCAATCTGTATGGACGGAAAGAATTTTCACTTCAGAAACTTCAATAACAATTCCTTATTCTAAAGATAATTTCCTGTTCGCACTACAAAGTGTGTCAGCGGATGGAAACGAAAGTTTGCCGGTAATTCCGAAAATAGCCAGATAAAAAAATCCGCTCTTTGAAAGGGCGGATTTCTTTTTTATGTTGACTTGAGATTATCCTTCGAAATCTTCAAATTTATCTACGATTTTCTGGGAAACTCCGGTATTACTGAAACCTCCGTCGTGGAAGAGATTCTGCATTGTTACTTTTCTGGTAAGGTCTGAGAAAAGACTTACGCAGTAATTCGCACAATCCATTGCATCTGCATTCCCCAGCGGAGACATGCTGTCGGCAAAGTTGAAGAATCCGCTGATTCCCTTCACACCGGCACCAGCTTTGGTCATTACAGGAGATTGCGAAATGGTATTTACACGAACTTTTCTTTCGCCCCAATAGTAGCCGAAACTTCTTGCAATACTTTCAAGATAAGACTTGTTGTCGGCCATATCGCCATAATTAGGGAAAGTTCTTTGTGCAGCGATATACGTTAAAGCGAGGATAGAGCCCCATTCGTTCATAATATCTTTGTCCCAGGCTGCTTTCATTACTTTATGGAAAGATACAGATGATACATCCCAACCTTTTTCAAGGAAATCATAATTAAGGTCGGTATACGCTTTTCCTTTTCTAATGTTTACCGACATGCCGATTGAGTGGAGGATAAAATCGATTTTTCCGTATTTTTCTTGTGCATGGGCAAAAAGTTTTTCCAGGTCTTCTACAGAAGTGGCATCTGCCGGAATAACATCGGAACCTGTTTTTGCAGCAAGTTCATCAATCTCACCCATTCTCATTGCAATTGGTGCATTCGAAAGAATAAATTCTGCGCCTTCTTCGTGGCATCTCTCTGCAACCTTCCAGGCGATCGATTGGTCATTCAGCGCTCCGAAAATAATTCCTTTTTTCCCTTTAAGTAATCCGTATGACATAATAGTTCTATTTAATTGCAACAAATTTAGAATATTTATTGTTTAAAGCATAAAAAAAGAGAACCATTTTCACGGTTCTCCTTCCTAACTATATGAAATTGCTTAATTGGTGCTCTTGTTCCATTCTGCTTTTACATCTTCGCCTGCGTCTTTTACATTATCTACAGCGTCTTCAGTCCAGTCTTTGGTTTTTTCCCACGCGTCGGAAACAGCGTCTTTGGTATCTTCCCAAGCATCAGAAATATTATCTTTTGCTCGTTCCATCCAACCTTGTGCTGTTGGAGTTTCATTTCTGTCGCGCTGTTCGCGGATATAATCCTTAGCTCTGTCTGCATAATCGTTTACGGTCCACTTTGCTTTGTTAACAGCGTTTTCTGCGTTGTTATAATCTTGTCTGTCCATAATAATAATTTTAAATTAATGATTTGGTGAATAATTTAATTTGATATTATGTTAAGTACCAACAATTATTCCGCTTTAGATTAATGGATGTTAAAAGTTTAATAAAGTTTTATTAAATATTTCCTTTAATTTTATCCGAATATTGAGAATACGATGGAAAAAATCCGCTGCAGTTGGTGCGAAAAAGACGATTTGTACAGAGCTTATCATGATAATGAATGGGGAAAACCCGTCTATAATGATAAGACCATTTTCGAATTTCTCGTGCTTGAAAGCTTTCAGGCCGGACTTTCATGGTACACGATTCTGAAAAAGCGTGAAAATTTTAAACTTGCTTTGGATGATTTTAATTATCAAAAAATCGCAGAATATTCCTCTGAAAAAACGGAAGAACTGATGCAGAACCCCGGAATCATCCGTAACCGCCTGAAAATTTTGGCAACGGTGAATAACGCGAAAAGATTTTTGGAAGTTCAGAAAGAGTTCGGGACTTTCTCAGAGTATATCTGGAGTTTCGTCGGCGGAAAACCAATCATTAACCATCCGAAAACATTAAAAGACGTACCGGCGACAAGCGAAATTTCCGATGCTTTGGCAAAAGATTTAAAGAAACGTGGTTTCAAATTTCTTGGTTCCACAGTTGTTTACGCGCACATGCAGGCAACGGGAATGGTGAATGATCATTTGCTGGATTGCTGGGTCCGGAATTAATAAAAAAAATCCGGCAAGTTTCCCGGCCGGATTTTAAAGTTTAGTAACTTTTTTATTTTATAATTCTCTCTAAAACCCACTCGATCATATTTTTTTCTGAAGCGTGATGGTCCGCAGAAAACTCGCCGCGTCTTCTGTTGGCAATTACAGCGTTCACGGTTAATGCTTTATGGCCTAATAATTTGGCCAAACCATAAATTGCAGAGGTTTCCATCTCGAAATTGGTGATGCCCAGATCATTTAAAGTTTCCAGAAATTTATCGTCGAGCGCTTTTAAACGGAGCTGCCTGCCCTGTGGAGCATAAAATCCAGGGAATGTTGCAGTATTTCCATGGTATTTGGCGTCTTTGTAATAATCAGCAATATCTTCCGCCCAATCGGAGAAATATAACATTGGTTTTATTTTTTGATAAGGGAATTTATCTAAAAAGTTCTTCGAAAATTCGTTCTCAAAATGATAATCCTGATAGAAATGAAGCAGCCCATCCAGTCCCACAACATTTTGGGTTACCAGCATGTTATCAACTTCTACATCAGGATTTACGCTGCCGCAAGTTCCTAAACGGAAAAGCTGAAGTGATTTGTGTTCACTTTTGAATTCTTTTTCTTTAAGATCGATATTCACCAGTGCGTCGAGCTCATTCATCACGATATCGATGTTTTCGGTACCGATTCCGGTTGACATTACGGTAATTCTCTCGCCACGCAAAGTGCCGGTGTGGGTGTAGAATTCTCTTTTATTTTTCTGAATTTCAATTTTGTCAAAATATTTTGACACTTTCGGTACACGGTCCGGATCGCCAACAAGAATGATTTTTTCCGCAAGGTCTTCGGGTAAAAGATTCAGGTGATAAACGCTTCCATCTGGATTAAGAACCAGTTCGGAAGCTGCTAATTTATTAAGCATAATATTATTGTTTTAAATTAAAAAATCCTTTTAAAAAAAAGGAATTTAAAGGTACGGAGAATTTTTGGGGTAATGAAACAATGTCTGGAATTATCCGCCGACACGCTTGGTTTTGTATCCCATGTCCTGAAGGATTTTCATGATTTTATCGCGGTTATCTCCCTGGATTACAATGATTCCGTCCTTTGCAGAACCGCCGATTCCCAAAGTGGTTTTTATTTTCTTAGAAATATTTTTCAATTCTTCCTCAGTTCCTTCAAAACCTTCGATTAAGGTCACCGGCTTACCGTTTCTGCCTTTTTTTTCAAACTTGCATACAAGCGGCTCTTTCTGTAAAGACTTTACAGTTGCTTCTTCAGGCATTTCGAAATCCTGTTCTTCATGTTCCGGGAAAAGGTTTTTCAGTTGGTCGCGTAAATCCATAAAGCAAATTTAATATTTTTTGTACATCATAATGCTATTTTCAGGCAAAGCAATGTTTAAAACCCTATGAAGAGTACTAAATATTTGTTAAAACTAAAGTTTGGTTCGGTTTGTTCCGAACTAATATTTTATATTTGTGGCATAAAATACAAATGAAACAGTCGCTGGAACTTAATAAAGAGATTTTTCGGGAGATGGTGAAATTCTATGGGGAGACCCTGAATATCCCGCCACTCGCTGCAAAAATATACGCCTATCTTATTTTCGATTTCGAGAAAAAGGGGATTTGCTTTGATGAGTTTGTACATGTTTTCGCTGCCAGTAAAAGTTCGGTTTCTGCGAATATTAACTTGCTTCTAAACGCCAAATTAATCAATGATTTCAACACCATAAAGGAGAGAAAAAGGTTTTTCCGGATCAACGAGAATTACATCAACATCCGTTTCGAAGAAATCATCAGTAAAATGAAAAAAGAAATATTGATCTTGGATCAGCTCAACGAGTTCCGTAAGAGTAAAGATCAGGAAGAATTTCAGAAATTCGAAATCTACAGAAGCTTATTAATTAAGAATATTAAAAATATTGAAGAAACCCTCCATAAAATTTAAGTATGAAAAATAAATTAATCATTATTTCCCTGTCTTTGCTATCGGTATTTTCCTGTAAAAAGACAGAGGAGAAAAAGCCTGAAGGCCCTAAAGAAGTTCCTGTTGTTGAAGTGCAGGAAAGAAATGTCACGGGATATCAGTCATTCCCAGCTTCCATTCAGGGGCGTGTTAATAATGATGTTCGTGCAAAAATTCAGGGTTATATCACACAGGTTTTGGTAGATGAGGGCCAGTATGTTACTAAAGGCCAGCCACTTTTCAGACTGGAAACCAATACGCTTAACCAATCTGCAGATGCAGCACGGGCAGGAATTGGGGCGGCACAGTCCGGTGTTGCTGCAGCAAAAGCAAATGTAAGTGCTGCGCAGGCCGCGGTAAATGCATCGCAGGTAGAGGTTAACAAACTTATTCCTCTGGTTCAGAAAAATATTATCAGCCCAGTACAGCTGGAAACAGCAAAAGCAAATTTATCGCGTGCACAGGCGCAGCTGGCACAGGCACAGGCGGCCCAGGCACAGGCGGCGGCAGGTGTTTCTCAGGCTTCGGCAAATTACAAAGGTGTTCAGGCCAATATTGATTATTCTGTAATCCGGGCGCCTATTTCAGGAGTTCTGGGCAAACTGCCGTTCAGAGTGGGAAGTTTGGTTGGTCCCAACGACCCGACTCCTTTAACCACTGTTTCGGATACGAGTGAGATTTTCGCATACTTTTCAATGAATGAAAGAGAATATCTTGATTTCCTGGAAAATGCTTATGGTGCTACGGTTCCGGAAAAATTAAGAAATATGCCAATGGTGGAGCTTGAACTTGCCAATGGAAGTCTTTACGGAGAAAAAGGAAAAATTGAAGCCGCAACCGGACAGATTGATCCGACCACAGGTACTATTCAGTTCCGGGTGTCTTTTACCAATGCATCAAAACTGCTGAGCAACGGAAACAGCGGAACAATTAAAGTCCCAAAATTATATAATAAGGCTCTTGTGGTACCGGAAAGTGCAACTTTTGAACAGCAGGGTTTGGTCTACGTCTTTAAAGTTGAAAAGGATACCGCTAAGAATGTGATGATCGGAGTTACAGACCGTGTGAATAATCTGGTCGTCGTAAAAGACGGCATTAAAAAAGGTGAGAAAATTGTGGCTCAGGGCGTAGGTACATTAAAACCCGGAACTGCGGTAAAACCTAAACCAGCAAATTTCGATGAGATTGTTAACGCTATAAAACCGATTTTCTAATGGTAAAACATTTTATAAACAGACCGGTTCTTTCGAGCGTAGTCTCTATCCTCATTGTTATTCTTGGTGTTTTGGGCTTGCAGGCGCTCCCGATTACCCAATATCCAGATATTGCGCCGCCCACAGTAAGTATTAACGCCAACTACACCGGTGCGAGTGCCGAAACGGTGATGAACAGCGTGGTAATTCCTATCGAAGAACAGGTAAATGGGGTAGAAGGAATGGATTATATTTCATCTTCTGCGAGCAACAACGGTTCTGCAAATATCCAGATTTTCTTTAAACAGGGCGTTGATCCAGATATCGCTGCGGTGGAAGTACAGAATAAAGTACAGCGCGCAGTTCCGCTTTTGCCTGCCGATGTTACCCGATCCGGAGTTACGGTACAGAAGCAGAGAACAAGTGCACTGATGTTCCTTTCATTTTATACCGATAATAAAGATTTGAATGAAGTCTGGCTTCAGAATTATATGAACATCAATATAATCCCGGAACTTAAAAGGGTAAACGGAGTGGGTGAAGCTCAGGCTTTTGGGGGCAAGAACTTCTCCATGAGAGTCTGGATCGATCCTGCAAAAATGGCAGCCTATGGTTTAGAGCCCAGCGATGTTACCGCCGCGATCAACGAACAGTCCCGGGAAGCTGCTGCAGGGCAGTTGGGGCAGAACAGCGGAAGCGCTTTCGAATATGTAATTACCTACAAAGGAAAATTTAACGAAGAAAAAGATTATGGTGACATTATCCTGAAATCTATGGGGAACGGGCAATTCCTTAAACTTAAAGATGTCGCGGAAATTAAGCTTGATGCTCAGTCTTACTCAGGAATCGGAGAGAATAACGGAAGAAGATCGATCAGTATGGGGATTTTCCAGACGCCGGGTTCCAATGCGCAGCAAATTATTAAAGATATCAAAGTCTTCCTCGAAGAGAACGAAAAAACACTTCCGGAAGGTGTAGGCTATACCATCAACTTTGATACGAACGACTTTCTTGAAGCTTCTATCAGCAAAGTAGTCACTACTTTACTCGAAGCTTTTATATTGGTTTTCCTAGTGGTTTATCTTTTCCTTCAGGATTTCCGTTCCACCTTGATTCCGGCGATTGCGGTTCCGGTTTCTATTGTCGGCACGTTTTTCTTTTTGAATCTTTTAGGATATTCATTAAACCTTTTAACTCTTTTCGCTTTGGTTTTGGCCATCGGAATTGTAGTTGATGATGCCATTGTAGTGGTAGAAGCTGTTCACGCGAAAATGGAACATGGTTTCTCCGATGCTAAAAAAGCTACGGTTAGTGCAATGGACGAAATTACCGGTGCTATTATCTCTATTACTTTGGTAATGGCTGCGGTATTTATTCCGGTAACATTTATTACAGGCCCTACCGGAGTTTTCTACCAGCAGTTTGGGATTACACTGATCGTGGCCATTTTAATCTCTGCGGTTAATGCATTAACACTGAGTCCAGTTTTATGTTCTCTGTTTTTGAAACCAAACCCAGCACATCACAAAGAATATACGTCGATGAACTTCCTGCAGAAGTTTTTTTATAAATTCAATGCAGCCTTCAAAAGCGGAACAGACCGGTACGGAAGACTTTTCGTTTTCCTTTTGAGACATAAATGGGTAACGCTCGTAATCTTTGCTATAGGAGGATTGTTTTTCTGGTGGTCAAATTCCACGATGCCTTCTGGCTTTGTACCAAAAGAAGATCGTGGGATTATCTTTACCGATGTGGCGCTCCCACCGGGAGCGTCTATGGAAAGAACGTATAATGTTTTAAAAGATTTGCAGGCAGAAGCCAGAAAAATCCCGGGTGTCGCCAACGTAACCTTTACTGCCAGCCGGGGATTTATGTCGGGTAGTGGTTCCAATGCCGGACAGGCGTTCGTTAGACTGAAACCATTTGACGAAAGGGCCAAACATGATGATCAATCCGTGGAAGCGATTACCAAAAAGCTTTTCGGGCTGGCTGGAAAATTTCCGGATGCTAAAATTGTATTTTTCTCCCCACCAAGTATTCCGGGATTTGGTTCCAGTGATGGTTTTTCTGCGGTTTTATTAGATAAATCAGGCGGAAGTTTAAAACAGCTTGATGGTGTCGCGAAAGAATATCTCGGCGCTTTGATGGAGAGACCTGAAATTCAGTTTGCGCAAACCTCATTCAACACCAATTACCCACAGTATGAAATGGTAATTGATGTGCCGAGAGCCAAAGAAACTGGAGTTACGGTTTCAGATATTTTAAGTACGATGCAGGGATATGTTGGTGGTGTGTACGCGGCCGATTTCACCAAATACGGAAAACAGTTCCGTGTAATGGTTCAGGCGTTCCCCGATTCCCGAAACGAACCATCGGATCTCAGCAGTATTTTTGTAAAAACAGCTTCAGGTCAAATGGCGCCAATTTCGCAATTTGTAACCATGGAGAAAACTTTCGGACCCAAATCTGTGGAAAGATATAACCTCTTTACTTCGATTTCTATCTCGGGTTCCAACAATCCTGGATTTTCAACGGGTGATGCCATCCGTGCTGTACAGGAAGTTGCCGCAGAAAAACTCCCGGCAGATTATGTAGTTGAGTTTACCGGTCTTTCGAAAGAAGAATTAAGTTCGGGATCGCAAACCGCAATTATCTTTTTACTGAGCCTGGTATTTGTTTATTTCATTCTTGCCGCGCAGTATGAAAGTTTCCTGTTGCCTTTGGCGGTAATTATTTCGCTTCCGCTGGGTGTTGTAGGCGCATTTTTTGGACAGAGAGTTGCCGGTCTAGAAAATAATATTTATTTCCAGATCGCTTTAATTATGCTTGTGGGACTTCTAGCCAAAAATGCAATTCTGATTGTTGAATTTGCTATACAGCGTAGAAATCATGGCGAAACTCTGGCTATGTCTGCCATCAATGCAGCAAAAGCGAGACTCAGACCCATTTTGATGACTTCCTTCGCCTTTATTTTTGGGATGATTCCGTTGGTTTTCGCGTCCGGTATTGGTTCTGTAGGAAACCGTTCGATCGGAACCGGAGCCGCAGCAGGTCTTCTCATCGGAACGTTCTTCGGTCTGGTAGCGATTCCTGTTCTGTATGTGATTTTCCAGTGGTTACAGGAAAAGATAACACCTGTAAAAACGAAAGAAATTAATCTGGCAGAATAATTTTTTCCCACTGATTAAAATTTTTTAAAATGAGAAAACATTTCAATATAAGAACTTTAGTACTGTCGCTCATCACCTTCGCTGTACTTTCATCCTGTACGGTCCGGCAAACGTATGAAAGACCAAATGAGGTAAATGAAAATCTTTTCAGAACAGATTTGCTTCCGAAAGATTCTGCCAGCATTGCCACCGTTTCGTGGCGCGAAATTTTTACCGATCCTGTGCTTCAGAAACATATTTCAAGAGGCTTGGAGAATAATCTGGATATCAGAATTGCTCTTCAGAATATTTCTGCCGCAGAGGCTTATTTAAAGCAAAGCAAAGCCGCTTATCAGCCTACACTTTCTGTTGGACCCGGTTATACGTTCCAGACACAGTCTCTAAACACGCAATTGGGTCAGCTTGCAGGAGAAAGAAGGTATAATAATATTTATGATTTGAGTGCAGATATTTCCTGGGAAGCCGATATCTGGGGAAAAATGAAATCTCAGGAAAAATCGCAGTTTGCAGAATATTTAGGTACAGTTGCCGCACATAAGGCCGTGAAAAGTGATTTGGTGGCTGCAATTGCGTCTGCCTATTATCAGCTTCTAACTTTCGATGAGCAGAAAAGAATCATCGGTGAAACAATTACCTTAAGAAAGAAAAATCTTGAAACGACAAAGGCGTTGAAGGATGCCGGAACGTTATCTGAAGTTGCTGTACAGCAAAGTGAAGCCCTAGTTTTCAATGCGGAATCATTGCTCATTAACATCAACATCCAAACTGCGCTTTTAGAAAATGCATTAAGCCTTTTAATGGGTGAACCCGCGCATGCGATTGAGCGTACAACTTTAGCGCAGCAAAAAATGCCGGAACAGTATCAGTTAGGTTTTTCTGCAAATCTGCTTTCGAACAGGGCAGATGTAATGGCAGCGGAATATGGTTTAATTTCAGCTTTCGAACTCACCAATGCGGCCAAAGCACAGTTTTATCCAAGTTTGAGAATTAATGGCAGCGGCGGAATTCAAAGTCTGGATATTGACCATTTATTCACTGTGAATTCACTTTTTGCCAATGTTGTTGCAGGTTTGGTGCAGCCGGTTTTAAATAAAAGACAGATCCGGACCAATTACGAAGTAAGTTTAGCCAACAAAGAAAGAGCTTATCTGAATTTCCGTAAAACCCTTCTTACAGCCGGAAGAGAAGTTTCTGATGCTTTGAAAGTTTACGAATCTCAGGACAGTTTTATCGATTTAAAAAGAAAGGAATTAACCGCTTATCAAAAATCTGTAGAATTTTCCCAGGAACTTGTGAACTACGGAATGGCAAATTATCTGGAAGTATTAAATGCTTCGGTAAATTCCCTGAACGCCGAACTGAACATTTCCAATGCGGAATATGCCAAGATGAAAGCTGGAGTAGAACTGTATCAGGCGCTTGGCGGTGGTTGGAAGTAAAGATTTATGATAAATAAATTTTAAAAATGTAGCAAAGGAAAATTCCCGTATGCTACATTTTTAGATTTTTAAAGAATTCCCACATCACAATGCCGCCACAAACCGAAACATTTAGCGAATGTTTGGTTCCCAATTGTGGAATTTCCAAGAATGCATCATAGATAGAAAGCGCTTCGTCGCTTAACCCGTCCACTTCGTTACCAAGAACTAAAGCGTACTTTTCTTCTTTATTAATGGCGTAGTCCGTCATTATTTCCGAAGTTGAAGTTTGTTCAATTCCGATGATTTTATAATTTTCGTTTTTCAGATTCTGCAAAGCTTCTGAAATATTTTTCTCGTAAATCCAATCTACGCTTTCCGTTGCTCCTAAAGCCGCTTTATGAATTTCGCGGTGCGGGGGTTGCGGCGTAATCCCGCATAGAATAATTTTCTCCACGATAAAAGCATCCGCCGTTCTGAAAACTGCGCCTACATTGTGCATGCTTCTCACATTATCCAAAACCACTACCAACGGAATTTTTTCGGTTTGTTTGAAGGTTTCTATATCGATTCTTCCTAATTCTTCGAGTTTCAGTTTCTTGGTGGATGACATTTTCGTATTTTTGGCAAAATTAACTAAAAATATGGCTAAAAGCACGATGCATAAAGCCTAAAGCAACTTATGGCAAAGAAAGAAACTCCGTTAATGACTCAGTACAACACCATCAAGGCGAAGTATCCTGATGCGCTATTGCTGTTTCGCGTTGGGGATTTCTACGAAACTTTTGGTACCGATGCCATCAGAACTTCCCAGATTTTAGGGATTGTGCTCACCAAAAGAGCCAACGGAGAGGGTCATATCGAACTGGCTGGTTTTCCGCATCACTCCGTGGATTCTTATTTGCCAAAACTCGTGAGAGCCGGACTTCGCGTTGCTATTTGCGATCAATTGGAAGATCCCAAATCCGTGAAAGGTATTGTTAAACGCGGCGTTACTGAGCTTGTCACTCCCGGAGTTACTTTCAATGAGCAGGTTTTAACCTCGAAAAAGAATAATTTTTTGCTTTCTGTACATAAAGAAAAAGAAAAATACGGAATCGGTTTGGTAGATGTTTCCACAGGAGAATTCCTGGTTTCTGAAGGGAATTTGGAGAAATTGTTGCATATCGTTCACACTTTCGATCCCAGCGAAATTATTTATCAAAGGTCAACGGAACTTCCTTCTCAGCTCAAAAATAAAAATTCATTTAAGCTGGAAGATTGGGCTTTCCAGTACAATTATGCTTACGAAAAACTCACCGGTCATTTCAAAACCAATTCATTAAAAGGTTTCGGAATTGAAGAATTTAAACTCGGAATTATCGCCGCCGGATCTATTTTTGCTTATTTGGTAGAAGATACGCATCACGCACTTTTGCAGCATATTACGAAAATTCAGGTCATTCCTCAGGACGATTATCTGATGATGGATAATTTTACGCTGAGAAACCTCGAAATCGTCTATCCAAGTAATCCGCATGGGAAATCTTTGCTCGATATCATCGATAAAACTTCAACGCCGATGGGCGGAAGATTGCTCAGAAGAAGACTTATTTTGCCATTAAAATCAGTGGAAGAAATCAACAGAAGACTGAATTTAATTGAGTTTTTCAATAAAGAAGATCATTTAAAATATGAAATTCAGCAATTGTTGAAATCCATTTCAGATTTGGATCGTCTAATGGGAAAACTGGCTTCCGAAAAAATTTCACCGAAAGAGTTAGGTTATCTGCGTCACAGTTTGATGAACATTCATCAGATAAAAAATTTGCTCCATCCTTTTGCGGAGATTTTGGCGTGGCTTGAGCCGCTTAATAATCTTGAAGAACTCATCACGTATTTGCAGAATTACCTGAATGAGGAACTTCCGGTGAATATTGCAAAAGGAAATGTGATAAAAACCGGAATTTCCGAAGAACTCGATCACTTGCGAGGTTTGCAAAACAAAGGAAAAAATTTCCTCGACGAAATGTGCGAACGAGAAATCGAACGAACAGGAATATCAAGTTTGAAAATCAGTTTCAATGGTGTTTTTGGATATTTTATTGAAGTTCGGAATACGCATAAAGACAAAGTTCCGAACGATTGGATCCGAAAACAAACTTTGGTGAATGCCGAAAGATACATCACCGAAGAACTGAAGGAATACGAAGACCAAATCCTTGGCGCTGAAGAAAAAATCTCAAAAATTGAGCACGAACTTTACCGAAAAGTCTGTGAAAATGTGATGATTTACATTGATGCCATTCAAGGAAATTCAAAAATTATCGCAGAGCTCGATTGTGGCGTTGGTCTCTCTGAATTAGCAGTTTCCGAAAGTTATACGAGACCAATTTTAAATGATTCTTACTCGATTGAATTGAAAGAAGCGCGACATCCGATTATTGAAAATGCGCTTCCATTAGGAGAAAAATATATTCCGAATGATTTGTTTTTGGACAAAGATTCGCAGCAGATTATCATGGTTACAGGACCGAATATGGCAGGTAAATCAGCGATTCTAAGGCAAACTGCAATTATTTGTTTAATGGCACAAATCGGAAGTTTTGTCCCCTCGAAACATGCGAAAATCGGGATTCTCGATAAAATTTTTACGAGAGTTGGCGCTACGGATAATATTTCTGCCGGAGAATCTACTTTCATGGTGGAAATGAATGAAGCCGCCAATATCCTCAATAATATTTCAGACCGCAGTTTAATTCTTCTGGATGAAATTGGGCGCGGAACTTCAACCTACGACGGTGTTTCTATTGCTTGGGCGATTGCGGAATATCTTCATCAACATCCGACTCAGGCGAAAACTTTGTTTGCAACGCATTACCACGAACTCAACGAAATGACGGTAAATTTTGAAAGAATCAAGAATTTCCACGTTTCCATTCAGGAGAACAAAGGCAATATTATTTTCATGCGAAAACTGTTGCCGGGAGGGAGTGAGCACAGTTTCGGAATTCATGTGGCGAAACTGGCGGGAATGCCTTCAAAGGTCGTAAACCGCGCCAATGAAGTGTTAAAAACGTTAGAAAAAAGCCGCAGCCAAAGCGGTTCTAAAGATTCTGTGAAAGCGATTACCGATGAAAACATGCAGCTTTCTTTCTTTCAGTTAGACGATCCTGTTCTGGAAAACATCCGTGAAGAACTGACGAAAATCGACATAAATACATTGACTCCGATAGAAGCTTTAATGAAGCTGAATTCGATAAAAAAAATGATTGGGAAGTAAACGACAGTTTATTGTTTGTGATATTCCTTTTCTAATAATCTCAAATCTCGTTCAATATCAAACTTTTTTCGTATCATATTTTTATATTCGCTATAAATAAGATACGACATTATAGGGATCATGAATCCACCAAATAGTAAAACCGAATTCTCATAACCCATTGTTGTTGAAAAAGTCTCTCTACTCCAACGGTCCCCAGCTTTCATAAAAGGCATTAAGAATGTACCAACAAGCGTAACAAAAACAGCCCAAATAAGTTTTAATTTTATTTTATTATTCTGTTTTAATTGATTTTCAAAGTATTGCTTTCTTTTTAAATACTCTAATTCCGTTATTTTCACATTACCCAAAATTCTGCAGTTCTACCAGTCTTCTGTAAACATTATTGTTGTTCATCAATTCCTCGTGGGTTCCCTGTTCTACAATGCTTCCGCGTTCCATCACCACAATCCAGTCGGCTTTTTGAATGGTTGAAAGTCGGTGAGCGATAACGAGAGAAGTTCGGTTTTCCATCATTTTTTCCAAGGCGTCCTGCACGAATCTTTCAGATTCGGTATCCAAGGCTGAAGTTGCTTCATCAAGAATCATTATTGGCGGATTTTTCAGAACAGCTCTCGCAATGGAAACCCTTTGTTTTTGTCCGCCCGAAAGTTTATTTCCGTCGTCGCCGATGTTGGTATAATATTTTTCCGGAAGACCTTCAATAAACTCATGCGCATTGGCAATTTTGGCGGCGGCCATTACTTCTGCTTCGGTCGCGTTGGGTTTTCCCATGAGGATATTATTGAAAACTGAATCATTGAAAAGCACGGATTCCTGAGTTACCATTCCCAGAAGATTCCGGAAGTCATTCAGTTTTAAATATTTTATGTTTACACCGTCAACTAAAATTTCGCCTTCAGAAACGTCATAAAAACGGGCAAGTAAATTTGCAATGGTCGTTTTCCCTGAACCTGACTGACCAACAAGCGCCACCGTTTTACCTTTCGGAATGATGAGATTGAAATTCTTTAGAATAACATTGTCTTTATCGTAATAAAAACCAATGTTTTTAAATTCAATTTTATCTTTTAAAGTTGAAATCCCAAGTGGATTTTCGATTTCTTCCACCTTCAGATCGTAATCCAAAACTTCAGAAACCCGGTCTAAACTCGCCATTCCGCCCTGTATATTTGAAATTGCACTCGATAATTTTTTTGCAGGATCCAGAATCTGGAAAAACATCCCGATAAATACCAGGAAAGTTTCCGGTTCCATCGTTTGTTCATTTAAAATCTGAACGCCCGCAAACCAGGTAATAATCAAAATAGTGACAGACCCTAGAAATTCACTCATCGGGGAAGCAAGTTCGCGGCGGCGGCTCATCCCGATAGCATATTTTTTCCAGTTATCGGTGGTGGAATTAAATCTGTTCTTTAAGATTTTATCGGCGTTAAAGATTTTAATAACCTTTGATGATTTCAGGGTTTCATCAACAAGTGAAAAAAGATTTCCCAATTCTTCCTGTGCAGCAGTCGCCTGTTTTTTAAGACTTTTTCCGACCCAGGCAATCAATCCGCCCATCAAAGGGAAAACAAGCAGAGAAAAGAGCGTAAGTTTTGGAGAAAGAATAAACAGCGTGATAAGCGAGGAAATAATCATAAAGGGCGCATTGATCACATCAACCAGGCTTCCCATAATTCCGCCTTCCACACCGCCAATATCGTTGGAGATCCGACTCATCATGTCGCCTTTCCGCTTTTCGGTGAAAAAGGAAACCGGAAGTTTCAGGAATTTATTGTACATCGCAGTCCGCAAATCTTTGGTGATGCCTACACGGTAATTTACAAGGAGAAATGCTCCAAGATACCTGAAAATGTTTCGAAGTAAAAATGCAACCGCAGTTACGGCACATAAAACCGCCAGGACTTTTACCGTTCCGTTGGCATCAATACTTTTTTGGATGGTGTAATACGCCCAATCTTTTGCGTAGCCGAAAAAATCTACAATTCGCCCGGAGTTTACCGGCGGTTTTGTAGTATCAACCTTCTCGACCGTCCCAAACATTAAACCCAGAATCGGGAGCATCGTCGCTACCGAAAAGATATTGAGTACAGAATACATGATGTTGAAAAACATGCTTCCGAAAAGGTATTTCTGATGAGGTTTAGCGAAGGAAAGAATGCGTTGTAGTGGTTTCATTCAGTGAAATTAGTGCACAAAAATACAGAAATTTGCACAGATAAAGCGAAGTGACTGTTTCCGCTGAATATTTAATAAAAAAAACAGCTCCTGAAAAATCGGGAACTGTTTCACTCAAAAAAATCGTTGTGAGTTTAGCGGAGTCTGTCTACAGATTTCACGAGCCTGTCGTCTTTCCTGATGTAGATGTTTGCGATAAACAAACTCACCATCGAGATCAACGGGAAAAGCGGCTCAATACCTTTCTCAGGAAAATTAATTCCTCCAGATAAACTGAGTAGCCAATACGCCAATAAACCGAGCAACAAAGCGTTTATAAAAATGCTGATGTTATTCAGCAGAATTTGTCTCTTGCGGTCTTTATAACTTAAAATGCTTAAAAATCCGAAAAGGATTAAAACAACACAAACCACAGAAATAAATGGAGTCGGCCCAAAAACGGAAAAATCCTGCGCCGTAACGAAGAGGAAAATTGCGCCTAAAATCGCCAGAAAAATCCAAATAGTCTGTATTCTTTGAAGCATTATAATAACTATGAGTTGCAAAAATAGCAATTATTTTTTGCATAAATAAAAAAAGTAGTGTAGATTTGCATTACAATTGATCTGATGAAGAAAGTCGCCCGACTTAACTTTCTTACTTTCACTTACTTATAAATTTACTTTTTCACATAACAATTTATGTTCAACATTGAAACGTTACGGTCAAAATCCGAACTGGAGTTGACTAAAATCACCAAGGATTTGGGCATTAAACTTGCTAAGAACAGCACAGATAATGATAAAATCTTTGCAATCCTGGATTTTCAGGCTTCCAACACGAAGATTGCAAAAGAGTATTTCAATGCCACCGAAACTCCCATGAATACGGAAGAAAAACCAGCTCCTGCACCCAAAAAACCGGCTGCCAAAAAACCAGCTGCCAAAAAGAAGATTGAGAAACCCGCAGAGGTTTCCGCCGAGATTCCTTTTGAAAATGCAGAAGCAAGCACCGAACCTGCAAAGCAAAAACCTGGAGAAAATACAGAACCTCCCGTAGCTGAAGCTGCACAAGAGCCTGAAAACAGAAGTCCGCAAAAGAAAAAAAGACAGCGCGTTGCTCCGCCAAAAGAAGAAGTTGCCGCAGAGAGTCCCGTAACTGAGACAGCCGCTGCACCCGAACCTGAAACTAAACTTGAAATAAAGGCTGAAGAGACCAAAAATCCGAATCCAAATCAAAACCATAACGGAAACGGAAATAAGAATCCTAACCAGAACAGACCTCAGCACCCGAATCAGAAAAACCAAAATAAAAATCCCAACCAAAACCGTAACCAGCAGAATGCTGAAAACCAGGAAGAAAATTCAAAAAAAGAATTTAATTTCGACGGTTTGGTGACCATTGAAGGCGTTTTGGAAATTCTTCCGGATAATTACGGTTTCCTCCGTTCTTCCGATTTTTCTTATATCTCATCCCCGGATGATGTATATGTATCTACCAACCAGATCAGAAATTACGCACTGAAAACCGGAGACACCGTAAGAGGAATTGTCCGCTTGCCAAAAGAAGGCGAAAAATATTTCTCATTGCTGAAACCTACTGAAGTGAACGGCCGCGATTTAGAATTCATTAAAGACCGTGTAGCTTTTGAATTCCTTACACCTTTGTTCCCTGAAGAAAAATTCAATTTAACAGGGAAAAACGCTACACTTTCTACAAGAATTGTTGATCTCTTCACTCCGATAGGAAAAGGGCAGCGTGCAATGATTGTTGCGCAGCCGAAAACGGGTAAAACGATGTTGCTTAAAGACATTGCAAACTCCATTTCCGAAAACCATCCGGAAGCTTATATGATGATTTTGCTCATCGATGAAAGACCGGAAGAGGTGACGGATATGGAAAGAAGCGTAAATGCAGAAGTAATTGCGTCAACCTTTGATGAGCCAGCCGATAAACACGTAAAAGTAGCCAATCTGGTTCTTTCAAAAGCGCAGAGAATGGTAGAATGTGGCCATGACGTGGTGATTCTGCTTGATTCAATTACCCGTTTGGCAAGAGCTTATAATACGGTAACGCCAGCTTCAGGGAAAATTCTCTCTGGTGGGGTAGATGCCAATGCGCTTCATAAACCGAAAAGATTTTTCGGTGCGGCAAGAAATATCGAAGGCGGCGGATCTTTAACCATCATTGCAACAGCATTAATCGATACAGGTTCTAAAATGGATGAAGTTATTTTCGAAGAATTCAAAGGAACGGGAAATATGGAGCTGCAACTCGATCGGAAAATCGCCAATAAACGGATTTATCCTGCGATCGATTTGGTATCTTCAAGTACGAGAAGGGACGATCTTCTTCTGGATGAAACTACGCAGCAGAGAATGTGGATCCTCAGAAAATATCTTGCGGATATGAATCCTGTAGAAGCCATGGAATTTGTAAACAAAAGCATCAAAGGAACTTTGACTAACGAAGAGTTTCTGATGAGCATGAACCGATAATGATTTCGTAATATATTCTCAAATCGTTCTGAAAGGAGCGATTTTTTTAATTTAATCTATGTTAAAGATTTATTAAAGTAATGTCTGTGGCTTGTACTTGCCCTACATTATGAGTAAATTTGGGTATTAACTTAAAATATTAAAAATTATGGCATTTGAATTACCACAATTGGGATATGCGTACGATGCGCTTGAACCAACCATTGATGCAAAAACAATGGAAATCCACCACACCAAACATCACCAGGCATACATTGATAATTTAAACAAAGCAATTGCAGGAACAGATCTGGAAGGAAAAACCATCGAAGAAATCTGCAAAACAGGTGTAGATAAAGCAGCGGTAAGAAATAATGGCGGCGGACATTATAACCACACGCTTTTCTGGGAAATTTTAACTCCTGGAGGAAGCAAAGAACCTGTAGGAAACGTAAAAACAGCGATTGAAGCTTACGGAGGTTTCGAAAAATTCAAAACTGATTTTGCTGAAGCGGCAAAAACAAGATTCGGTTCCGGCTGGGCTTGGTTATGTAAGAAAGAAGACGGATCTGTGGCGGTTTGCTCTACTCCAAATCAGGACAATCCTTTAATGCCGGTTTCTGATTGCAAGGGCACACCTGTTTTGGGACTCGATGTTTGGGAGCATGCGTATTACCTGCATTACCAAAACAGAAGACCGGATTATGTTACTGCATTTTTCGAAGTAATCAACTGGGATAAAGTGGAGGAAAAATTTAATAAGTAAGACGTTCTACAATATTAAAAAAGGGTTCAGATGTTTTCTGAGCCCTTTTTAATTTAACGGATCTCTGCACCGCTCAATCCCGACATCCGTAAACCGTATTTCCACTGAACATAAGCAAAAACCTGATACAGTTTATATTCAAACTTCAATCCGTAGTTTTCCTGTGGATCATAGTCTATCGAAGATTCAATCACATTTCGGTACCTGCCCGAATAGTAGTAGGAATTCCATTCGTTCACCAGAAAAGTATTTTTATTTTTAAGATAAGATTCAGAATACATGTTCATCGGTTTCGCAATTGCGTTCAGGAAATAGTCGTACTGGGTATCAATCACCTGAAGATCCCATTCGCCCTCTTCATTTTTCTGAGGCGTAATTTCGGCGTGGGTGCTGTCCTGTGTTTTATTTTGCGGTGTACAGGCAATTACGCCCAGTGCAAAAATTAAATATAATAACTTTTTCATCGCTTTATTTTTATATAAAGTTATGAAAAAAATAAACCGAAGTACGGAACTTCGGTTTTTATATTTTGATGTTAGAAAAATCGGTTTAACGCTTATGCTCGCGCTGCATCACGGTAAATACCGGGAAGTGGTCACTGTAGCCATTAGTGAAGCGGTCGCCATCCCAGGATCTTAAAGGATAACCCTTCCATTGTCCTTCGCTGTTTTTCATATAAGAAGGTGCAAAAACTTCGGTTTTAAATACGGTGTATCCTGCCGATAATTTTTCGGGAGAATAGAAGTTTTTAGAAACAATAATCTGATCAAAAAGGTTGGGTGCATCGCGGTAACCTAGGGTAGCAACACCTGCCTTATACATTTTGGTCATCAGGTTATAATAAGGAGTTTTATCGCTAAGTTGCTCCGGTTCTGCCACACTGCCTAAAACTTTTTTGATGCTTGGGCTCACAGGATCATCATTGAAGTCGCCCATTGCGATAAGTTTGATGGAAGGATCTTCTGCGATTAAACGGTCCATTTCGGTTTTTAAAACTGTTGCTGCGGCGGCACGGCGTGGGTAAGAGCGTGCTTCGCCTCCACTTCTGGACGGCCAGTGATTTACAAAAACTGCTGTTTTTTCGCCATCGAGCAAACCTTTAACGACCAAAACGCCACGGGTGTAGCTTCTGTGGCCTTCTTCGTTGAAGATTTTAATATCTTTCTCATAGTGGTCGGTTACAACGAATCTTCCTTTCTGGTAGATTAAAGCCACATCCACGCCACGGGCATCATAAGAATTGTGGTGTACAATCCCGTAATTGCTTTTTGCGAGCGCAGGCTGTTTGATAAGGTCTTCGATCACCTGGCGGTTTTCAACTTCCACAAGGCCGATGATGGCAGGGTTGTCATTGGTATATTGTCTTCCCAGTTCAGAAAGTACTTTACTTATGTTGGCCATTTTCTGGTTATACTTTTGGGTATTCCAGTTTTTAGAGCTGTTTGCGGTGAAATCATCGGCAAGAATCTGGTTTCGCACCACTTTTTTGCCTACAAGAAGTTCGTTGCTCCATTCGCCTTTGTACACTTCAGTCGTTTCCAGATATTGTAAAGAGTCCAGCGGCACACTTCGGTGGAATGCCGGATTCTTAACATCTTTTGTACCATCAATATAATCTGCCGACGGAACAGTGTCCCAGAGGTTTTCTACATTAAAAAAAGCGATGGCTGCTCGCTGTACCTGTATTTTCTGGGCAAAAACAAAGCCCATAAAAAACAGCGTGATTGTAATAAAAAATTTTTTCATTAGAAAATACATAAAAAATTTAAGTGCGTAAAATTACTAATAATTTCGCAAGCAAGCACTTAAAACTATGAGTAATACTTTTTAACAACATTTTTTTGGAGGCTTATGAATTTAGGAATATTAATAATAATTGATACTTCTTTATAAGAATAAAGTGTTAAATATCTTTAACTTAACAAAAATTAACCCTAAATTTGTTGCCCCTTAAAAATATCTTATCATAAAGGGGATTTAAATAATTAGTTATGATTAAAAAGTTATCCTTAATCTCATTGTTTACTTTGCTTCCGGCCTCGTTTTATTTTGCGCAAACTACGGTTTATGCGTATGTAAAAGACCAGGAAGGTAAACCAGTTGAGAGCGCAGAGATTGATCTTGTACAGTCTACTGATGATGTGAAAGCCGATAAAATTGGTTATTTTCAGTTTGTTGATCTTCAGCCTGGGCAGTACCAGATTAATGTTTCGAAGCCGAATTTTGAAACAAAAGTGATTGAATTTACGGTATCTGCAAACGAAAAAAGAAGGGATTTAGGCGTAATCAGTTTATTACCTGCACCATTTGCAAATGCAGGGGTGATGGTAATTGATGATTCTGCCGCTGATAATGATGAAGGAGGCGGTTCGTCAATGCAGCCCACTGTAGGGCTTCTGAGCTCTGGCCGGGATGTTTTCCAAAGTGTTACTGCTTTCGAACTTGGAGCCTACTGGTTCCGCCCAAGAGGGGTGGAAAACCGTTTTGAAGATGTTATTTTCAACGGTGTATCGATGTCGAAAAACGATGATGGTAAAGTAGATTTCAGCAACTGGGGCGGGTTAAATGACGTTACACGTTACCCTTTTGAATCTGTTGACAATATTACCCCTTCCGAATATGCTTTCGGTAACCTTGGTGGGGTGGTATATTATAATACGAGAGCATCCAGCTACAGAAAACAAACTTCGCTTGCCTATTCATTTACAAACAGAAGTTATTTTCACCGTGCAATGGCAACCTACTCAAGCGGTTTGTCTAAAAACGGTTGGGCATTCACATTCTCCGGAAGCCGAAGATGGGCTGACGAAGGTGTAATCGACGGAACTTACCAGGATTCTTACGCATATTTCGGTGCCATTGAAAAGCAGTTCAGCAGCCGCCACGCAATTAATTTAACAGCGTTTGGAGCGCCAACTTACAGAGCGAATAATTCACCAAACACTCAGGAAACTTATGACTTGATGGGGAAGAATTATAATGCGTACTGGGGATGGCAAGACGGTGAGAAAAGAAATTCAAGAATCAGAAAAGTATTCGAACCAATATTTATGCTTACTGATTATCTGAAAATTGGTAAAAACAGCAATTGGAACAACACGATTTCTTATCAGGAAGGTAGAGACGGAAGAAGCCGTTTAGACTGGTTCCACGCAGCCGATCCTAACCCTACGTACTACAGAAAATTGCCAAGCTACGGTATTTTCACCGAAGAAGAATTTAAAGCAAATGCACAGATCGATTGGATGAGCCTTTACCAGGCGAATTATCTGAACCGTTATGATATGGCGGGCAATGAACAGGGCGCGGTGTACAGTATTGTAGAAGATGTAAATAAAGACAAGACCTTCAACTTTGCTTCCCACTTTGATACTAAGCTTGATGAAAACTGGAAACTCAACATCAACTTTAATTATCAGAAACTGAAATCTGATAACTTCAGAGAGATGAAGGATCTGTTGGGAGCTTTGTATGCAAATAACCTGAACGCTTTCGGAAACGACCAGCCTTATGATTTAGATAATCCCAACGCTAAAATTCTTGTAGGAGACAGAACCCAATATTCCTACGATTTATTGAGAGATCAGTACACGTTAAACGCATCTACTGAAATCGACCTTCCGAAATGGACGGTAACTGCGTCGGTTTTCACTTCCTATGCGGATTCTCAGAGAGACGGTAAATTCAGACACCACCAATATGCCGACAGCAAAGGAAAGAGCGAGGTTTTCAACTCGATCGATGCAGGTCTTAAAGGAAGGGTGCTTTATAAATTAGACGGTAGAAACTTCATCGTGTATAATGGTGCATTCTTTAGTCTGGCACCTACTTTAAACGAAATTTTCATCAGCCCGCGTGTTACCAATATGATTACCCCGAATGTTGAAAACCAGATCATCAATTCAAATGACTTAAACTATATCTTAAGAGGTCAGATTCTTAAACTTAGATTAAGCGCATACTCTACGACGATTAAAAATGCTACAGAAATTTCCAGATACTATGCGGATATTTCCAGTGAAACAGTTGATCAGGGTAATGCACTTGTAGCAGAAGTGCTCAGCGGAATTGACAAATCTTACCAAGGTTTGGAATTGGGTGCTGATGTGAAAATTACAACCACCCTGAACGCAACTGCAGTAGTAAGTTATGGTGATTATAAAATTACCAATAATCCTACAGTAACCACGTTTGATGACGATTTCGGAATCAGAGAGTGGGGTACTGCAAACATCAAAGATTATAAAATTGCCGGTACGCCACAAAAAGCTTACTCTTTTGGTCTGCGTTATAACTCCAAAAATTTCTGGTGGCTGGGAGCTACAGCGAATTACCTGCAGGACCAGTATCTTGATTTTTCTGCACTCAATAAAACCGCAGCCATGTATACCGACCCACGTACAGGAGATAATTATCCGGGAGCTACACCGGAGGCGATCGCAACAATTACTGCACAGAAGAAGTTTGAAGATCAGTTTATGCTGAACGCGAACGCAGGAAAAACTTTCGTATTCGGAGATTACAGAATGGGTGTTAGTTTAAGTGTAAACAATATCCTGAATAACAGAGATTATGTTACCGGAGGTTTCGAACAGGGCAGGGCAGTTAACTTCCCGGAAGCTCAAGCAGAAGCACAAAGAGAAAAACCTTATTTCGGTCCAAAACTTTGGTACGACAGAGGAACTACGTTTTTTGCAAACGTTTATTTAAGATTTTAATTACTAATAAAACATCCAATGAAAAAATACAGTTCATTTTTTAAGATTTTCTTCATCACTTTTGCATCGCTCCTGCTTTCGGCGTGTGTGCACGATGATAAGTACGATGATCCTGTGCTCCAGGATTACCAGTGCAGAGACCTTACGGCTACGATGACGATTGCTCAGGTGAAGGCTTTGCATACCAATATGCGTTATGTATTCCCGGAAAATTCTACTGCAGTGATGGAAGGTTATGTAGCCTCTACTGATGAATCGGGAAATATTTATAAGACAATCTATATTCAGGATTCACCAGTTAATCCAACCCAGGGATTTGTAATCAGTGTAGATGCGGTAAGCACTTACACAAAGTTTCCGCAGGGATCTAAAATTTATATCGAATTGAAAGGTCTGGCGCTTGGAACTTACGGGGGTTTGGTTCAGTTGGGTATTGAAGATGCTAATGCCGTTGCACAGGGAGTTGATGCAGTTTCCAGAATTCCTGAGAAATTGGTTCCTCAGAGAATTTTCCGGTCATGTTCTGTTAGAGAAGAGATTGTACCGAAAGTGTTGAAGATTTCTGAAATGGCTGCCAACCAGGCGTTGCTTGGAGCTTTAATTAAAGTAGAAGATGCAGAATTTACAAACAGAGTACTTTGTTCAACTTATGCTCCGGATGGTGTTACGGTAGACCGGCCAATCGGTCAGGGATGGAATGGAAGTGCATACACCTCAACAGCAGTGGTAAGAAACAGTGGTTTTGCAGCATTTGCAAATCAGCTGCTTCCGGCCGGAAACGGCGACTTTGTGGGAATTTTCAGCAAATTCAACACTACGTACCAAATGTATATCAACAAACAGGCTGATTTGGCTGATATGAAGACATTCCCAAGATTAGACGGAATCGCATCTAATCCTTGTGTTATTGATCCTTCCGCTTACACAGCGAAAACAGTGGCTGAAGTAAAACAGCTTTTCACTACCGGACTTACACAGATCAACGGTAACTTCCTTCTGAAAGCGAAAGTAACAGCCAATGACGAAACCGGAAATCTTTTCAAGTATATTTATGTTGAAGATGCAACCGGAGGTATTAGAGTGAACATCAATAAGACAAACCTTTATCAGGATGCGAGATTTAAAGTAGGTAAAGAACTTTACATCAAACTGAACGGATTGTATGTCGGTAATGTGAACGGTGAATTGCAGATTGGGCAACCTTTCAACAATAACGTTGGACAGATTGCTGAGGCAGATGTTTACAAACATTTTTTTGATTCCAACATGCCTGCAACTCCGGTAACTGCTACAGAAAAGAAAATTAACCAGTTTACGCTGGCCGATGTAGGGAAATGGGTGAAAATTAAAGATGTGGAATTTGTTGATGGAGACCTCGGTCTGCCTTACGCATCTGGTGGAGTAACCAACAGAACGCTGAAAGACTGTTCCGGAAATACCATTTTATTACGGACAAGTAATTTTGCAAACTTTGCAGGTGCTGAAGTTGATGGTGGAAACGGTGATGTTTATGGAATCCTAAGTGTTTTCAACGGGACATACCAACTTTGGATTCCAAAACAGGTGCATGCTGATTTCGACAATCCAAGATGCGATGGTTCTCAGCCGCCGACTACCATTTTCTTCGAAGGTTTCCAGACAAGTCTTACCGCAAACTTTACAGCGTACGATATACTTGGACCGCAGCAGGTATGGACCAGATCTAACCAAGGTACTGGTACAAACTATTATGCAGTGATGAATGGTGGTACTACCGCAAACGAAGACTGGTTGGTTTCAAGTGAGATTAATCTTACAGGTTTCAACGGATATAGTTTCTCGTTCGATTCAGACGGGCGTGCTAATACACCAGGTAATCCGCTGGAAGTTTATATCACTGAGAATTTCTCAGGCAATCCTTCCACTACAACCTGGACGAAAATTAATGCACCAATTGATACAGCTTTGGGCGGGTTTGCGTTCTTTAACTCCGGTAAAATTAATATCGACAGTTATGCTAACAAAAAGATTAGAATTGCGTTTAAATATACAAATACAGCAACTGCTTCCACCACTTGGGAAGTTGATAATTTAAAAGTTTCTGGTAGTAAATAATCCAATATTATACTATTATAAAGGTCGCAGAAATGCGGCCTTTATTTTTTAATTTCATGTGCTTGCCGGATAAAACTTAAATGAATTAAGCCTAAGAACCTCCCAAAAAGTTAACCTGAAAAATTTCCTTATCAAGGAGGTTGTTATTGCTTTTAAATATACGTCTGTTGCAGCCGCCTCTACAACTTGGGAAGTCGACAGTGAAAGTTTCTAAGTAGTATATCTTAAAACAGAAGAAAGGCCGCAGCGATGCAGCCTTTTTTATTATTGGGAATTAGAGCCTTATTGATGTTGTAAGAATTTATCAACCTTCTCCAAGTCAGCTTGACACAAAAAAAGTAGGTGATTGTAACCTGAGCTTTAAAAAATCTGGTGGTTCAAATTTCTTTACAAAAAAGCCATCCCGCTTGCGAGATGGCCCTGTTTAATGCTTTAACCTAACCTTTAAAAACTGACTTCGTTAACTTCTTTTCCCCTCTGGAAATTCATTGTCTTCTGGCTGCCTTTGTAGGCGATGTTGACCAGATTTATCTGTCTGGGAAAGGTACCCAACAAAATGGTGTTTTTAATCTTTAAAGTGCTGATCTCGCTTACGCCGCCGGCTTCAAAGTAAACCCAAACCGACTGACCATTAACCTGGCTTCCGGTGAAAGTAAGCGTCTTAGGACTGCCGTTAACAAACAAATCGAAATTATTGTTTACATATTTTTTTACCTCTGCTTCAAAACCTGCTGTATTGGGATTTATTTTAATGGCATCAGAAATATGCTGGGTATTCATCTTTGTTGTGAACTTCAGTGTTTTGCTTCCTTCCACATAATCTACCTTTGTCATCGAGGAGTAAAAATCTGCGGTCGCAAAACTTGTCATCACTACCAATGCAAAGATTCCGATAATATGTAAAAAATTTTTCATCTGTATTTCTTGTTTCAGTATAGTCTCAAATATAATGCCAATTAAAAGTTGACATTTACTGTGTATTTATCATAAAATGCTTTGATGTGCGCTACGGCATCTTCCGCAGTATCAACCACCCTGTACAGGCTTAAATCTTCCTCAGAAATCATTCCGTTTTCCAGCAAGGTGTCTTTAAACCAATCCAGCAAGCCTTTCCAATAGTCAGATCCAACCAAAACAATTGGGAATCTTCCGATCTTGTTGGTCTGAATCAGCGTCATCGCTTCCAAAAGTTCATCTAAAGTACCGAAACCTCCCGGCATTACAATGAATCCCTGAGAATATTTCACAAACATCACCTTTCTTACAAAGAAATAATCGAAATCCAAACTGTAACCTTTATCGATATAAGGGTTAAAATGCTGTTCGAAAGGGAGTTCAATATTTAGTCCAATAGATTTTCCGCCGCCTTTATGGGCACCTTTATTTCCGGCTTCCATAATGCCGGGTCCGCCACCGGTAATAACGCCGAATCCAATTTCTGTAATCTTTTCTGCGATATCTACCGCAAGGTTATAGTAGGTGCTGTCAGGTTTAAGTCTTGCAGACCCGAAGATTGATACACATGGGCCTATTTTGGCAAGCCTTTCGTAACCGTCAACAAATTCGGCCATGATTTTAAAAACCATCCAGCTGTCTTTGGTAATGGTTTCGTCCCATGTTTTTTCGGAAAAAGACCGCTGAACTTTCTGATCAATTTCAAATTCGTTGCCTGTTGCCGCGCGTGTTGTACCTTTTCCTCTTTGTATTTTGCTCATAGATTTTTTTCGTCTTATTTAAAATGTTTCTCCGCTTCCAGTACAGATTCCGGTCTTCCCACATCAATCAGTTTTGCCTGATGTTCAAATCCGTGGATTTTTTCGGTGTGCATTAAATCCAGATATTCTTCCATAATAGAGAATTTTCCGGTGCGCTTTATCTTGTCGAAAATTGCAGGATTAATACAATGTATTCCACTGAAAGCTAATGGTTTGAATCCTTTGTTGAATTCTGCCAGCCGTTGCTCACCAGTGTCTATATTTACCCAGCCACGCAACACCATTTCTGGGTTAAAAAGAAGTTTTCTGGAACTTTTTCTGTCGGAAACTGCTAAAGTAGCGAAATCTTTCTTTTCCTGATGGTATTTTACAAATTCTGTAATATTTAAGTCGGTGAGAATGTCAGCATTAAGAATTAAAAAGTCTTCTTCAAAATCCAGAAATTTTCTTGCAAAAACCAAGCCGCCTCCGGTTTCCAGGAGCTGATCTTTTTCATCTGATATTTGGATATGGGCGCCAAAATTCTGGTTGTCTTTCAAAAATTCAATGATCTGATTCCCAAAATGGTGCACATTGATTACAAAATCATTAATCCCATAACTTTGTAAATATTTAATATTTCGTTCGAGTAAGGGAACATCATTAACCTTGGCTAACGCTTTCGGATGATGATCGGTAAAAGGCTTCAGCCTGGTGCCTTTACCGGCTGCAAAAATAAGGGCCTTCATCTTAGTTGTGATTAAGTTGCGGCTGCTCGTCGTGATGAATCGTAACGATGGCCTGCGGATATTTTTCGCGGATAAATGCTGCGGTTTTTTCAGCGCAGTAAACGGAGCGGTGCTGCCCGCCGGTACATCCGAAATTAATCTGAAGATGCTCGAAATTGCGCCCCAGATAATTATCGATATTGATGGAAACAATTTCCTTTACCAGGCTCAGAAATTTAGGCATTTCGGTTTTGGTTTCCAGAAATTCCTGAACGCCGATGTCGCAGCCGGTTTGCGCTTTATATTCTTCAATTCTTCCCGGATTTAGGATTCCGCGGCAGTCGAATGCGAATCCGCCGCCGTTTCCGGTTTCATCTTTTGGGATTCCGCCTTTTTTGTAGGAAAAACTGTGTATATCTATCGTAAGACTCATTTTTTTATTGATTTGAACCGTTAAATTTCTTAATGGTTTTTAATTATTGATTCGATTTTATTTTTAACTGAATTTGATTTCAGTGCTTTTACGAGTTTTTTCAGTTCCGGATAATGTTGCATTCCTTCCCAGGAATTTGCTAACTCTTCCAGATTTTCAATTCCCTTATCAATGCTTGAGATAAAATGCGGTTTTCTCTGGATAAGTCCGCGGAATCCATACGCTCCCAAAACCTGCATGAACCGGATCAGCTGAATCGGTTTTACCGAACTTTTCAGTTCTTTTACTGAATTTTCATCCTTCCAAAGCGAAAAATAATAACGCAGCATCTCTTCTTTGAAGTCTTCAGGAAAATTGGCTTTTGCCTGAAAAAGAAACGAAATAACGTCGTACATCAGCGGACCTTTCATCGCCGACTGGTAATCGATAAAGAACGCCTCATCATGATCATTTATCATAATGTTTCTCGCCTGGAAATCGCGAATCATCAAGCCTTTCGGGCCACAGTTTGTAATTTCTGAGGTAAGGTTTTTGAATTCTTTCAGCAAAGTAGATTTGTGGTAAGGAATCTCGAGTACATCTGCAATAAAACTTTTGAAATAGAACAGATCGTTGGTCACCGGAAATTCATTATAACTTTCATATTCGAAAGTTTTTGAATAATCGATCTTATCTTCTGTGCTTGTTTGAAGGTGAAATAATTTTTCGAGAGTTTGTTTCACCAAAGATTTTGTTCTTTCAGTTAAACCTTCACTTTCAATAATTTCCGAGAGGGTAGTTTTGCCTAAAAAATCCTGGACATAAATTTTTCGGTCTTCAGAAATTTTAAATATTTTGGGTGTATTGAGATGAAGTGCCGTGAAAACTTCAGAAAAGTAAAAAAAACTCTCGTTTTCGGGAATATTTTCGTTTTCGGTGATGATGTATCGCTTTTCTGCTGTTCTGCCCACGAAATTCTTTCTTGCCGAACCGCTTTGGGGCAATGAATAAAAATCCTGTGATTTTTCCCCAATAAATTCTTCGAAAAAGAGTTTTGCGTTGTCCATATTCATACTTTTACAAAGATAAGAAAATAGAATTTTTGAAAAGATTATATTTGCAGTATGTTCAATGATTTCAAGCCGGTTCTGAAAATTCTTTTACGCTTCGTCATCCTTTATGTGGTGATGGTTCTGGCTTATCAGTTTTATTTGAACCAGTTCAAAAATACAGGTCTTGATCCGGTTTCGGAATGGGTAGCAGAGCAAGCGGCTTTTGTACAGCAAAGTTTGGGTTATCCGTCTCATTTGGTGCCGGGAACACCGCAGCAGGAAACAAACTGGTTTTATGTGAGCGGCAGATATGTTTCGCGCATGGTCGAAGGCTGTAATGCGATTTCGGTAATGGTACTTTTTCTGGCGTTTATTTTTGCTTTTTATCAGGGTTTCAAGACTTTTGTTTTTGCCGGTTTAGGATTTGTTTTCCTGCACATTATCAATGTTTTACGGATTGCAGGATTAAATATTCTTCTGGTTGAACTGCCACAATATTCAAAAATAGGACATGATTATCTTTTCCCGGCGATTATTTATGGCAGTGTTGTAGTGCTTTGGTTAATATGGATTAAGTTTTTTGCGTTAAAAGATGCTGAACATGAAACCGCTTAGCGTTTTACCGGTCATCCTCGGGATTTTTAGTTTGATTGGAGTGAGAATGGTGGAAGAATCTCTTTTCTATGATCCTTTTCTAAGTTATTTTCATTCGGCAGATAAAAATGCGCAGTTTCCGGATTTTGAATGGGCAAAACTGATTTTAAATTATTTATTCAGATTTTCGCTGAACCTCACTTTATCAGCTTTGATTGTTCATTTTATATTTAAAAATAAAGAATGGACGATGCAGGCGGTTGTATTAATGCTGTTGGTTTTCGCGATCACCTTTCCCATCTATCTTTACTGCATTTATACCAGGTTTGAAGTTGGTTATCTTTTCTCCTTTTATATGCGGAGATTTGTGATTCAGCCATTAATTCTGCTGTTGATTATTCCATTATTCTATTATAGAAAGCAGCAGTTGAGAAAGGGTTGAAATTAGGTTGTAACATCATGTTTATCCATCTGCGAAATATTATTTTCGTTCCATACAATTTTCTTTACAAACGGCCGCTGACGAACCTGGCATTCGGAAAGCTGGCAGATTTCGCATGAAAAAGGTTTACAGTCATCCAGATGAAAATTAAATTCGATTGCCCTGCTGGAATTTTCTGAAATTAATTTATACGTTTCTTCCATTTCTTCATGCGCTTTTCGGAGTTCAAAATACCAGGGAAGCGTTAAATGGGCATCGATATGAAGACCGCTTCCGTGCTGCTGAATTCTGGTATTGTGAATGTCGATCCACTCGCGTTTTCTGTTTTCGTTTAAGATTTTAGCCATTTTGGAGAGCAATTCCTGATCGGCTTCATCCATGATTCCGCTCAAAGCTTTTCTAATGATTTTATAGCCAACAAACATGATATATCCGCCGAAAATAAGCGCAACAGCAGCGTCAATCCAGTAAATTTTCGTCAGATATACCAAAATTAAACTGATGACAACGCCTAAAGTGGTTAAAGTATCGCTCTGCAGGTGTTTTCCGGAGCTTTGAAGGACAAGGGAATTTTCCTGAATTCCTTTTTTTACCGAGATATAACCCATGAGATAGTTGATTACGGCGGTAACCGCAATAATGAGCATTCCCCAGTCGAGTTTTTTCGGGACATTACCGTGCAAAAGGGAATCAACAGCCTGCACAAGGATAATGACTCCCGCAAAAATAATCAGGGCGCCTTCGATTCCGGAAGTCACAAACTCCACTTTTCCGTGGCCGTACGGATGATCGATGTCTTTGGGTTTTGCTGCCAGATATAATGAATAAAGTCCCATAAACCCTGCTATAATATTCACAATACTTTCCATGGCATCAGAAAATACCGCATCAGAATTGGTAAGATGCCACGCAATTAACTTTCCGATAAACAGACCTATTCCTACAATGGCAACGGTTTTCTGAAATGCGAAATTGGTTTTTGATGAATGTTGATTTTCCACAGCAGTGTTTGAGGGTTTTAATTAAAAATGTTTCAGGCGTCTAAGAATAAAAAAATGCTCACCTTAAGTGAGCATTTATATTAAACCAAGTGATTTTCTAAGAGATATTCGGCAATCTGTACCGCGTTGGTGGCGGCGCCTTTGCGGAGATTGTCTGCAACAATCCACATATTAAGTGTGTTAGGTTGGGATCGGTCTCTGCGGATTCTTCCGACAAAAACCTCATCTTTTCCTTCGGAATACAGCGGCATAGGATAAATTTTGTTCGAAACATCATCCATGACCACAACTCCCGGAGTTTCCGAAAGGATTTTCCGTACTTCATCAAGATCGAAATCATTTTCAAACTCAATGTTTACACTTTCTGAATGCCCTCCCTGAACAGGAACACGCACCGCAGTTGCCGATAAATTAAAACTGTCGTCGCCCATGATTTTCTTAGGTTCAGTCATCAGTTTTATTTCTTCTTTGGTATAATCATCTTCAGCAAAAACATCGCATTGTGGAAGCGCGTTTTTGAAAATCTCGTATGGATATACTTTCGCTATATCTTTATCGCCGGAAATTTCTGCATTCAGTTGGTCAACAGCATTTTTACCTGTTCCCGTTACAGATTGGTAAGTTGAAACGATGACTCTTTTGAGATCATATTTCAGATTCAGCGGGTGCAGAACCATTACCAACTGTATTGTTGAGCAATTGGGGTTTGCAATAATTTTATCGTTTTTCGAAAGCTCAGACGCGTTGATTTCGGGAACAACCAGTTTTTTATCCTCCATCATTCTGAAAGCAGAAGAGTTGTCGATTACCGTAGTTCCTACTTCAGCGAACTTCGGTGCAAATTCCAGGGAAGTATTTCCGCCGGCAGAAAACAGCGCGATTTCTGGCTTCATATCGATGGCGGTCTGCATTGATACGATGGAATATTCGTTCCCTTTGAAACAGATCTTTTTACCGACCGATTTTTCAGATGCAACAGGAATTAATTCTGTAACCGGAAAGTTTCGTTCTTCTAAAACCTTCAACATAACTTGGCCTACCATTCCGGTAGCGCCCACAACTGCTATTTTCATTTTTTTGTCTGATTGATGCTAATTGATAATAAATTAAGCCCCGAAAAGTCGGTGCCACTGAAATGCCCAAAGCATGAATGCAAGTGCAACGAATCCCATAATGACCCAACCCATTTTTAGTTTATCGTTGGTTTTGAATTTTTTATTTAGGATGGTTAACAGCACTGCAGCCACGATCATGGCGAAAGGATGCTCAACGTACGCATTTCTTGATGCAGAATCGCTCATCAGGGTTCCGGCTTCTGAAGCTGCTTTGAAACCTGGAGAGAAGAAAAACAACATTATCAGCCCGATTAATGCCTGAAGGTGGAAAAAAATCATCGTAAACAGCGTTGATTTTCTTAAAAGTTTAGAGATTTTACCTGAGTATCCGAACATCGTCACAAGCAGTGCGACAACAAAAACAGCTGCCAGGAGCAGAATTAAATAAGCAAAACCACGGTGTGCCTGAAGCATGATGTTGAAATCCATAAATATTTTTTTATAAGTTAACTGCAAATATAAAAAAAATCCCGACGATAAAGTCGGGATTAATATCAAATCTAAAGTTGATACTTTAGGTTTCTTAGAATGAATACTTCATACCGAACATTGCGGACCAAGTTGTAAATCTTGAACTTGCAGGTCTGTTAGGTGAAGTAACCAATTCATTACCGCTTCTTAACATCTGGAATGTTGGATTTGGAGATAATGCACCGGAACGGCCAAGGATTGCAGCACCGTAAGAGCTTACGTTTTGATCCTGGATTCCCCACTCTGAGTTCAGCATGTTGCCAAAGTTTAAGATATCCAAAGAAAGTTGAATTTTATCACCTTTCTGAACCATGTCAGTAAACAAATTCTGAGTCAAACGGATATCAACACGGTTTAACCAAGGCATAAGGAATTCGTTTCTTGGTAAAATTTGTCCTCTGTAACCTTCGAGACCATTGTCTTTGATAAACTGGTCGAATGCTGCTCTCTGCTGATCTGCGGTAAACAGAACAGTAGTGTTGGCGCCACTTCCGGTTGTAATGTTAGCAAAGTTCATATCCGCGGTAGAGTTTGGAAGGTAAAGCAAGTCATTTGCAATTCCGTCTCCGTTCACGTCATTGGAATAGTAGTAAGAATATCTTCCCTGATGCGCACCGGAATAGTAAGCACCGATAGTAGTACCCGTTTTCTTGATCTCGTAAGTCACGTTTGCAACAACTCTGTGAGGAACTGCATAGTTAGAAATACTTAAGAAATCCTGGTTCGGAGAATCTACAGTCGGAGAACCTAACCAAGATGATGATGCATTAGATCCTGAGTTAGATGATACTTCTTCAGCTTTCGAATAGGTATAGAATGCTGATCCTGAAAGTCCTTTCCATGGTCTCATCTGAGCTCCGAAAGTTGCAGAAAATGCATAACCCTTAGTGTCTGTATTCGTTAAGATGGTAGCACTGTTTCCTCCAATTGCTGAGTTATAGGTGTATGAGGCAGCATTAGGATAATAAACACGGTCCGCATAGGTCATTTTTTGTGTTGATGCTTTTCTGTTCGCTCCAAACTGGAATACTGCATTGATATCTTTAGTGTAAAGAATATCAGTAGTAAGTGTTAAAACCGAGTTAGGCACTTTGTAATCGATACCTAAACTTGATCTCCACACAGAAGGCATTTTGAAGTCCTGATCAACAAGAGAGAAAGATGAAGGTGCACCTGCTTTAGGGCTTGTAATGAAGACGTTTTCAGCTCCTGCAGGAACGTTGTTCAGGTGATAATAAATATCCTGTGGCTGGAAGGTAACATTGTTGATCCATCCTGCAACTGCTGCATATGATCCTGGTTCAATGGTGTTCTGAAGCACCCCAGCATTGGTTGGCATGTTTGTTAACCAAACGAAAGGTACCCGTCCGGAGAATACACCGCTTCCTCCTCGTACAGTAAGTGAACGGTCACCCAAAACATCATAATTGAAACCTACACGAGGTGAAATCATTACACGTGATTTTGGCCATGATCCAGAAGAGTATTTTGTAGGATTACCGTTTTTATCCAATAATTCCAGTGCGTCGATTGATGGGTTTGCTGTAAGATCGTTAAGATAGAACGGAAGTTCTGCTCTTACACCAACCGTAAAGTTGAATTTATCGTTAAGCGCAATTCTGTCCTGAACGTAAGCTGATCCAAGACCGAAGTTTACTCTTGCGTAAGTGTCTTGGTTAGCATAAGGATAAGTAAGACCAAACATAATTGGTGCAACTTCGTTAGCAGTACCTGTTTTTAAGAAATCTGCTACCGATGCATATCGGTAATAACCGGTTCCCATACGGGTATATGAGTTACCAAATTTCTGCATTTCATAAGCAACACCTCCTGTTACTGTGTGTTTACCCGCATTATATGTAAGGTTGTTAATGAAAGAGAAATTGTCATTCACTACATCATTCAGATAAGAAAAAAGTTCAGTACCAAAACTGATATAGTTACCTCCATTCGGAGAACCATCCCAGATGTCAACAAAAGGGAACAGGGTGTCTGAAGGGGTAGATCTTAAATCCTGAATTTTAGAATAGGTAAATAATAATTTATTTGAAAGGTTAGAGTTAAACGTTGAGTTTAATTCCGCAGTAAGTGAAGAAACTTTATTTTCAAATCCGTAGTTTCCGTTTTCGAAAGTCATTGCTCTGTCGCTTACACGGTTCCATGTAGAACGTGGTGAAGGTCCAGAGTTGCCGTTTGCTACCTGCATGGAGGTCCCGTTCAGGATGTTGTAACGGATTGCAAATTTATGCTGATCGTTGATGTTCCAGTCTAAACGTGCAAGAAATTTATCTCCCTTTTGTACCGCCTCGTTTGCATAACCCTGATATCTTCCCGGATCATAACCCCATCTGTTGATCAGGTGATTTCTTACTGCGATAAGATCAGATTCTTTTACCCTTGAAATATTGTTTGCCGGATCAGAAACTCCGTCTTGAGATGCTTTCCAAAGGTTAGCTCCAGATGCGTTGGCTCCTGTACTGGTTTCTCTTTCAGCACTAATGAAGAAAAACAATTTATTTTGAACAATAGGTCCACCTACTGTAAAACCGTTGGTAACCTGTCCTCCCGAAACTTTTTCAATGTCTTTTCCGTTAATTTTCCATCCGTTCAGTTCTTTTCCGTTATAATAACCGTAAAGTGATCCGTGGAATTTATTAGTTCCGGATTTGGTAACTGCGTTAATACCAGCCCCGGTAAAACCAGACTGGGTAACATCAAAAGGAGCAATGTTTACACTGATTTCCTGAATTGCATCTAAAGAAATTGGTTGCGAATTACCACCTGGTAGCGGACTTGAACTTAAACCAAAACCATTGTTAAAGTTAGCACCGTCGATTTGAAGGTTGTTATAACGAGCATCCCTACCTGCAAACGAATTTCCGTTAGCCTGAGGGGTAAGTCTCGTGAATTCCGTTATGCTTCTGTTAGCTTGAGGTAAATCCTGGATTTGCTTCTGACCTACGTTGGTAGCAGCTCCTGTTTTGTTCACATTTGATCTACCAGCTGCCGTAATCATTACTTCTGCAATATCTGTAGTTTTGGTTTCACCTACAACAGAGTTTAATACAAAAGGTTGTCCTAATTCCAAATATACATCTTCATAAACTTGAGGCTGCTGTCCTGCGTAAGTGATTTCAACCCTGTACGGGCCTCCAACACGCATGTTTGGAAGGTTAAAGTTTCCGGAAGCATTGGCCTTAGCGGAGTAGGAGGTACCAGATGGCAAATGGGTTGCTTTAATAGTTGCACCTGAGCTCGCCTTACCATCAGCGGTGGTTACAATACCGGTCATGTTACTTGTAGTAACCTGCGCGTGCACAGTTCCATAGCCGCAAAAAGCGATAGCAGCGATAAGCACGGTCTTCTTTAAAGTTTTACTTTTCATAATAAAATTTAACTAATTTTAAATATATATTTTCGGCAAAAATCGTTAAAAAAAACGGAACTATTATTAATGAATTGTTAAATTTTAAATATTTGTTAACAAACCGCCTATTTGTCAGTATTACAGCGGGTTAAATTTTCTTTCATTGTCAAATTCAAAATATTATACATTGCGTAATATTTTAAAATTTCAGTAAAAAAAGAGAAATCGATAATTATTTTACCGCCTTCAGACTTAAGTCGATATTTTTCGCCGAATGGGTTAAAGCGCCTGCGGAAATAAAATCTACCCCAGTTGCCGCAACCGGTTTCAGCATATCGCGGGTGATTCCGCCCGACGCTTCAGTTTCGCATTTTCCATTAATGAGTTTTACTGCTTTCTTCATGTCATCAACTCTCATATTGTCGAGCATAATACGGTCAACACCGGATTTTAGAGCTTCCTCCACTTCCTGTAAATTTCTGGTTTCAACTTCGATCTTAAGTTTCTTTTTGTTGGCTTTTAGATAGTCTTTTGCCATTTTTACGGCATTGGTAATACTTCCGTTATAGTCGATGTGGTTGTCTTTAAGCATAATCATGTCGTAAAGCCCATATCGATGGTTGGTTCCGCCACCAATTGCAACTGCCCATTTTTCGCAAGTACGGAAATTGGGAGTAGTTTTACGTGTGTCTAAGAGTTTGGTTTTAGTCCCTAGTAATCTCGAATCCCAGTCGTGGGTAAGAGTAGCAATGCCGCTCATGCGTTGCATACAGTTTAAAACTAATCTTTCCGTTGAAAGAATTGAGCGTGCACTTCCGGTTACGTAAAATGCAATGTCGCCGGCTTTTGCAGATGCACCATCCTTTATCATTACTTCAACTTTCAGGTTTTTGTCGAACTGTTTGAAGATAATTTCCGCCAATTCCACACCTGCCAGAATACAGTCTTCTTTTACCAAAAGTTTTGCTTTCTGTTCAAGATTTTCGGGAATTGTAGAGAGGGTAGAGTGGTCGCCATCGTGAATGTCTTCTTCGAGAGCAGATTTTATGAATTGTTTTAAGGCTTTATCGGTTACGTATGCAGGTCTTTTCATATTTTATTTTTTAAGGCTTTTGCCAGATTTTTACCAGTTTATACCAGGTCTTTATTATAAAATGCACCTTTGTTCTCTTTCATGGCAAGCGAATGTTTGATGATGAGGTAAGAGATATTCACCAGATTTCTTAGTTCCGAAAGCTGGGGCGACATGATTGAATAATTATAAAGTTCCGTAACGGCTTCATAGATTTCGCGCTGTTTTTTGCGGGCAAGTTCAAGACGTTCGTTGCTCCGTACGATACTCACAAGATCGCTCATCATTTCCTGAAGCTGGCGACGGAGATAAGAAACCAGCACCATTTCGTCCATCATCTTCATTCCTTCTTCATTCCACTCGGGTACGGCTTTTAAATCATCAAAATTAAAATCATTAATCTTCAGTAATTCTACAGTTTTTAAAGCGGCGTTATGACCGAAGACCACGCCTTCGAGTAATGAGTTGGATGCGAGTCTGTTGGCGCCATGAAGGCCGGAATTGGTGCATTCGCCCACGGCAAATAAATTATTGATTGAACTTTGACCGTCCATATCGATGTCGATTCCACCCATCAGATAATGGCAGGCCGGGACGACTGGAATTAACTGTTTGAAGGGATCAATACCTTCGTTGAGGCATTTTTGGTAGATGTTTGGGAAGTGTTCTTTGAATTTTTCCTGATCCATTTCGCGGCAGTCTAACCCTACATAATCGTCGCCCGAAATTTTTAACTCATTATCAATTGCTCTGGCAACAATGTCGCGGGAGGCCAGTTCTTCGCGTTCATCATATTTCTGCATGAATTTTTCGCCATCTTTGGTTCTGAGTTTTGCGCCGTCACCACGTACTGCCTCCGAAATCAGAAAAAGCATTCCGTCTCTTTTTGAATATAATGCGGTAGGATGAAACTGATAATACTGCATATTCGAAACCCTGCCACGCGCCCTGTGAACGAACGCAATTCCGTCGCCTGTTGCAATTACAGGATTTGTAGTGTTTTTGTAAACATGTCCGGCGCCGCCTGTCGCAACAAGTGTAATTTTGGCGGTAATTTTCTTGATTTTTTTATTCTTTTCATCCAGAATATAGGCACCATAGCAGGAAATATCGTCGGTATTCAGTTCTTTTCCGGGGACATGATGTTGGGTAATTAAATCTACCACATAATGATGTGCCAGCATTTCGATGTTTTTCGACCGCTTTACTGTTTCCAGCAAGGCGCGCTCGATTTCTGCACCGGTAATATCTTTGTGATGAACGATACGGTTTTCTGTATGACCGCCTTCACGGCCCAGTTTAAAATCGCCATCTTTTTCCATATCGAAACGCGTTCCCCAATCCACCAGCTCCTGAAATCTCGCCGGTCCTTCTTTGATGACCATTTCTACCACATCTCTTTTATTTTCGCCATCGCCGGCACGCATGGTATCGTCGATATGTTTCTGGAAATTATCTTTGTCAAAATCGGTGACCACAGCAAGTCCGCCCTGCGCATATTTGGTATTGCTTTCGTCTTCATCGGCTTTGGTGACAATGGTGATTTGGGCTTCGGGCATTTTTTCTGAAACTTTTATCGCGTAAGAAAGCCCCGAAATTCCGGAACCAATGACGAGTACATCTGCTTTAATCATAGGTTTTTAAATAAATTTAAATAATTTTTCGTCGGGTTTGCGGACTTTTTTCAACCGCTGAAAATCATCGTCTTCTGACCGGTAACCCAGAGCCAACGTTACTGCCACACTTTCTTTTTCGGTATCCAGACCCAGGATTTCTTCAATTAAATCTTTTTTGAAACCTTCCATCGGACAGGAATCAACTTCTTCCATCGCTGCGGCAAAAATTAAACTTCCCAGTACAATATACGACTGTTTATCGGCCCAGGCCTGTACATCCACATTACTTTCAGTATAGCTTTCAATATTTCTGCGGAATGGGCTGAGGTTTTCAACCGGAATTTCACGTACCTCAGAGATATGTCGGAAATATCCGTCAATATAACTTCTGTCCACTGTTTTTTTAGAAACGATTACGATTAATTTTGAACAGGAAGAAATCTGGGATGCATTGTGAAATGCGGGAAAGAGTTTTTCCAGCATTTCTTTACTTTCTACTACAAGAATTTTGTAAGGCTGCAGGCCCAGTGAACTTGCTGAAAGTTTGCCTGCCTGCAGAATATTCTGAAGAATCTGTGATGAAACCTCTTTCGAAGGATCGAATTTTTTTACTGAATATCTTTTTTGAAGTGCCTCTAAGTAATCCATTAAACAAAGATAGGAAAAGTAGGAAAACGGAAGCGTAACTTGTGGGAAAGTTAATCCGCGCGAGGGGTATTCAAATTTAAAAAAGTCCGCCGTTCTGTTGATTCTCAAAAAAAGTGTCGGTTTCCAGGTTGTCAGATTGAGAGGCTTTCACGGCGAGTTGGTCGCAGATTTCGTTTTCGGGATGTCCGGCGTGGCCTTTTATCCAGTGAAAAGTGATTTTATGCGCTTTGAGAAGCGGTACCAGGCGTTTCCAAAGATCGGGATTTTTTACATTTTTAAAACCTTTTTTAATCCAGCCGAAAATCCATTTCTGGTTAATGGCATCTGCCACATATTTACTGTCGGTATAAATGTGGATATCGTTTTCGGTAGATTTAAGTTTCTCCAAAGCGACAATTACGGCAAGCAGTTCCATTCGGTTATTTGTCGTGAGGCGGAAGCCTTTTGAAAATCGCTTTTCGTAGTGTTTTTCCGGAACTTTCATTACGATACCGTAGCCGCCTTTCCCCGGATTGCCGCTGCAGGCACCGTCTGTAAAAATTTCGATTCTCAGGCTCATATTTAAAAATCGAAATCGTCATCATCATCCAAATCATTCATAGAAGAACCTGAAAGATTTTGGCTATTTGGTAAGTCGAACGCTGCGCCTGGATCGATGGTCGCTTTAATTTTTTCAAAACCAGTAGGTTCATCCTGCTGCCCGAAATTTGAGGGTTGATAGCCGTAACCGCTTCCAAACAAGTCAAGGTCGGCGAATTTTGCGATATTTTTGTAAAAAGACATTCTTACATCCGCAGTTGCGCCGTTACGGTGTTTTGCAATAATGAGTTCTGCCTGGTTTTCTGTGGAAGATTCGCCTCCGTCTTCATCATTGTCCCACGTGGTGATTTTATAATATTCCGGGCGGAAGATGAAGGAAACAATATCCGCATCCTGCTCAATCGCTCCGGATTCCCGAAGGTCCGAAAGCATCGGTCTCTTTCCGGGACGGGTTTCCACACTTCTGGAGAGCTGCGAAAGTGCGATTACAGGAACGTTCAGTTCTTTTGCGATGGCTTTTAAGGATCTTGAAATGGTGGCGATTTCCTGCTCACGGTTCCCCGCGCCGCCTTTACCTGAATTTGCAGTCATCAGCTGAAGATAATCGACCATGATGATTTTCACTCCGTGCTGCATTACCAGTCGCCTGCATTTTGCCCGGAAATCGAACACTGAAAGTGACGGTGTTTCGTCGATATATAAAGGTGCATTTTCGAGTTCTGATACGTTGGAGAACAGCCTTTGCCATTCTTCATCGCTCATCTGTCCTTTTCTTAATTTTTCTGAAGAAATTCCGGTTTCTGAGGCAATCATCCTGGTAATTAACTGTACCGATGCCATCTCCAGAGAGAATAGCGCCATAGGAATTTTCTGCCCTACTGCGATATTTCTTGCCATGGAAAGCAAGAATGCAGTTTTACCCATCGCCGGACGTGCTGCAATGATAATTAAATCCGAATTCTGCCAGCCTCCGGTTTCTTTGTCGATATCTCTGAAACCCGATGGAATTCCCGAGATTCCTTCTTTGTCTTTCAGCGCTTTAATGGTGTCAATGGCCTGTTTTACCAAAGTATTTGCAGTGTCGAAACCTTTTTTAATGGTTCCGTTGGTGATTTCGAAGAAAGACTGTTCTGCTTTATCGAGGAGTTCGAAAACATCGGTAGATTCTTTGTAAGAGCTGTCGATTACGTTGGCTGAAACATTAATCAGACTTCTTAAGATAAATTTCTCGAGAATTACACGAACGTGATATTCGATATGCGCACTGGATGAAACGCCCATCGTTAAATCGATAATATAATGGTCGCCGCCGGCAAAACCCAGTTTTTCGGTTTTTTTGAGTTCCTGAATTACAGTCATCAAATCCACCGGATGGTTTCCTTCAAACAGTTTAAGGATTGCGCGGAAGATTTCCTGATGCCTTGGATCGTAAAAAACTTCCGGAGTGAGCAAATCGATGGAATAATCAAGGCCTTTCTTGTCGATAAGAAAAGTTCCGATAACAAGTCTCTCGAATTCTACTGCATTGGGCGGCATTTTGCCGTCGGAAATTGATAGTTCTTTTGCAAAATTACCGTGGATGAGTGACGATAATGTATCCTTCTGTGTCATGGGACAAAGATAGAATTTTAATTATTTCGGAACCCGGATTGTGTAGAAGAAATGTTAAAAATTCACAAACGACGCGCTCATCAACTTTAGCAGGAGTTTTCGGTAGTGTGGATAAATTTGGATAACTTTTTTAAGGTTTAATAATTCATTTTGCGGAGTTTAGGAACGGTAGCTCCTACAAGTAAAGCGATCAGTAAAGTCATGCTTCCACCGAAAACCACCGAACGTACAACGCCTAAAAGTTTTGCTGCAAGGCCGCTTTCAAACTGTCCCATTTCGTTGCTCGACATGATGAAAATAGAATTTACGCTTAAAACCCTCCCGCGTAAATGATCGGGAGTTTTCAGCTGTACAATGGTTCCGCGGATGACCACCGAGATCCCGTCTAACATCCCGCTGCAGACCAACAGGAAGAAAGAAAGCCAGTAAAGTTTCGAGAGGCCAAAACCAATAATACATACACCAAATCCTGCCACAGCGAGCAGTAGAATTTTTCCCTGATTTCTCTTTAGAGGCACAAAGGCCAGAAACGCAATAATGCACATGGCCCCGATATCGGAAGCGGCATTCAACAAACCGAAACCTTCAGAACCAACTTTAAGGATATCGGTCGCAAAAACCGGAATCATCGCAACTGCGCCGCCAAAAAGCACAGCAAACATGTCGAGACAAAGTGCGCCCAGAATTTCTTTGGTTTTATAAATGTAGGCGATTCCTTCGCGCATGCTCTGTACGACGCCAATTTCTCTTGCGGTATTTTCAGAAGGATGCTTTTTTAGCATCCAAAAGAAAATTGAAGAAAAGATCATTAAGCCTAAAACCACCAAAATCGTCCCCGAAATATCAATCCAGTGGATAAGAAATCCGCCTATTGCGTGGCCTGCAACCGATGCAGTGAGAAATGTGCCCTGGTTAATGGTAATGGCATTTGGCAACGTTTCTTTTGAAACAATTTTCGGGATCATAGAAGGAATAATCGGCCCCAAAAACGCGCGGCAAAATCCTGTGAAAAAAATTACCATGTAAATAAAATACGAGATTTCTTTGTTGCTGAAATGCAGGAGCTGATTTCCAAAAAATGCCGGAATAATCAACAGACTTATCAGGATTACATAAACATAATTACAGATGAGAAGAAGTTTTTTCTTTTCGGAATTATCGATGACATGTCCAGCGTATAGTGCAGTAGAAACTGCCGGGATCACTTCCGAAAGACCAATTAACCCAATAGCAAAAGGATCTTTGGTCAACTGATAAATCCACCAACCCATCAAAGTGGCTAACATTCTGAAAGACAGAACAATAAAAAAACGGCCGGTCATTAAATTCCGGAATTCGGGAATTTGTAAAGTCTTAATGGGAGTTAGTGAAATCATGGTGCAAAAGTAATTTTTGATAACGAATTCTTTATGATACGTATGATTTTTTTCGATAAAAAATTAAAAATTTATCTTTGGCGCATGAACTGGATGATACTCATTATCGGTGGACTGTTTGAAACCGGATTTGCCTTATGCCTTGGGAAAGCCCAGGAAACTACAGGAAAAGAAAGTTATTTTTGGTGGGCCGGGTTTATTGTTTCGCTTTTTATCAGCATGTTTTTGCTTTATAAAGCCATTTCATTTGGTGCGAACCCAATTCCGGTGGGAACAGCTTATGCCGTCTGGACAGGGATTGGTGCGGTGGGCGCGGTTTTTATGGGGATTTTTATTTTTAATGAACCTGTAAACTTCTGGCGCATGTTTTTTGTGTTCACTTTAATTGCGTCTGTGGTAGGGCTGAAGGTAGTGAGTAACTAATTAATCAATCGGTTTATTAAAAATTATTTTATAAAAATATCTGAAATCTCAAAAAAAAATCCGGACACAATGCCCGGATTAACTTTTTGCCTAAGTTTTTTATTTTTTAATGAATTTAGTGCTTAATGTTTTTCCGTTTGTCGTGGTTACATTTACAATGTAAATTCCCTTTGAAAGATTTGCAATATTCATTTTATCATTGCTGCTCTTTAAAACAATTCTTCCATCCGCCGAATAGATTACTGCTGATTTTAGTTTTTCGTTTTTGGTGAAAATATAAAGTTCATCCGCTGCCTGGGTAACCATAATATCTCTAACAGTGCTGTAAGATTCGGTAGTTCCTAGATTGTTGTCGCCTTCTATAGAGAACGCTAATCCGTTAAATAAGGCATCAGAGGTAAGCGCACTGATGTTTGTCCAGCTTGTAGCTCCTGCTCCAAATGCGTTTGCAGGATCCACAAGTTTCGCAAATTCAGAATTAACTGCCCCTACCGACCAATTCCATCTTTGGGAACTTATATAATCGGTAAGATTAAGTTTCGGTGCAAAAGCTACCCAATATTTGGTGTTGGCAGTGAGTTGAAGGGCAGAACCTAACGCTTCCACAACATCAATGTTATAAGCAAAGTAACCGGTTGCCGGTGTTGTTATGGTAAATGCGGTAGAAGCTTCAGTAAGATCAATTTTTGCGATATAAGGATTTACATCTCCAGGAATACCGGCAGGTTTCCCTGCGTTGTCGGCATAAATGTACATTAAAAGTCCCCGGTTAAGGCTGGTAACCGTACCTGCATTTTGAAAACCAAGGAAAGAAAATGTCTTTACGCCAGCATCACCGCTTAATATGAAATCGTCTGCAGCCATAACAAAGTTGCCGTTTGAGAGAACACTCGAAACAATACCGCTTCCTCCTGTAGCAACCTGTTCGTATAAAACCGACGCAGGTTTTTTTACATTTTGTAAAATATTTTGACTGGATGAAACAGCCGTAAGGCTTTGGGCGTTAGATAGTGAAAGGGACAAAAATGTTGCAGCTGCCAAGTAAAGTTTTTTCATTTTATAATTTTATAATTGAGTCGGTGAATATATAAAAATTATGTTAAATCAGAAGGCTTTTTTATCTCGTTTTAGCATGTTGCTGTAAGACAGAACATTGCTTTTTATCTACGCAAACAGATGAATGTTAAAGCACAGGATTAATAGCTAATCACTGTCTGGTTTGCGGTTAAATGTAAAGGCTTAAATGGTAATGAATTTTAACAGAACATTAAATTCTGAATTTACTTAAGAAATCCCCAATTTTCCGGTCGTTTGCGAGCCTCGGGATCTTATTTTGGCCACCAAGTTTCCCTTCAGATTTTGCGTAATCCTGAAATGCATTTCTTTTTAATTTGCTGATAAGTAATGGTTTCAGAATGTTTCCGGAGATTAAATCGTCGTAATAAGTGTTGCGCTTGCGCATCTCATCATCAAGGTTTTTTCGGAAATCTTCTATATTTTCAGGTTCTTTTTCAAACTCAATAAACCATTCGTGATAAGGCAGGCCTTCTGTAGGATTTACCTGTGGTGCAAGATGAAATTCGGTGATTTGTGCCGGAAATTTTTCTACCGTTGCCTTCATGGCCTCTTCCACTTCAAAAGCAATTACATGTTCGCCAAAAGCAGAGGTAAAATGCTTTGTTCTTCCGGAAACAACTACTCTGTAGGGAGTTTTAGAAATAAAACGAATCACGTCGCCAATCGAATATGCCCAAAGTCCCGAATTCGTTGTTAAAATTAAAGCGTAATCTTTATGAAGTTCAACATCCTTTAAAGTAAGCCTTTTTGCGTCCGGTTTCCCGTATGCTTCCAGCGGAACAAATTCATAAAAAATGCCGTGATTGGTAAGAAGCAGCAATCCTTCGTGCTGATAATCATCCTGGAAAGCAAAAAATCCTTCGCTCGCCGGAAAAGTCTGTATGGTATCAACTTCTTTGCCCAGAAGCTCCTTCATTTTTTCGCGGTATGGTTCGTAATTTACTCCTCCGGTGATAATGAGCTGTAGATTTGGGAAAAGTTCAGTGATTTTTTTGCCGTTGCGCTCGATCAGTTTTTCAAAATACATAATCAGCCATGGCGGGATGCCCGAAATTAAGGTCATGTTTTCTTTTTCGGTTTCCTTCACAATTTCATCAACTTTGGTTTCCCAGTCTTCGATAAGGTTGGTTTTAAGGCTTGGCAAACGGTTTTTCTGAAGGTAATTTGGGATGTGATGGGCCACAATTCCGGAGAGGCGGCCGGTCTGGATTCCGTTGATTTCTTCTAATTCCGGACTTCCCTGAAGGAAAATCATCTTTCCGGAAACAAAATCCGAATTATTTTTTTGATTGATATAATGAAAAATCGCGCTTTGCGCTGCCGCAATCTGATACGGCATCCCTTCCTTTGAAATTGGAATGTATTTAGAGCCGGAAGTTGTTCCTGAAGTTTTCGCAAAATATAGGGGAGTTTCGGTCCAGAGAATATTTCGCTGGCCTTTTTTTACTTTTTCGATATAAGGTTTTAAATCCTCATAATCTGCAATCCCCACATTTTTCCGGAAATCCGCAACCGTTTTTATGTTTTCAAACTGATGTTCCCTGCCAAACAAAGTTTTTTCGGCAGTTTTTACCAGAGAAATCAGGAGTTTTTCCTGATCTTCAACAGCGTTCTGCTTAAAGGTTTCGGTTTGTTTAACGTGTTTTTTTGCCCAGATTAAAGCAATTTTTTTCTTAATGAAATTCAGCATACCGCAAATTTAGATGTTTTTAGAAACAAATTCTTAAACCTAAAGATAAATTTAGCAATGTGGATTTGGAGTAGTATTTTTCAATTTTGGGATCATTCATTTCGGTAAAAGTGCTGAGGAAATAGAATCTTGGTCCCGCAACAAGCTGAAGGTTGTTGTTTTTGGTAAGGCCGTACATTGCTTTCGCGCCCACCAAAAAAGCGTTCCCACTTTCTGAAAAATTTTTTGTCCTGTAATTTGAATAACTTTTCAGCTTTGCGTAGCCTCCGCCGATGTTTCCTTCGAAACTTAATCTGTTATTGGCTTGGTATCGGTAAAGCGCGTAATAATCGAAAGTGGTAAACTTCGGACTGTGCAGATCGCCGAAAACGGAAACATCAGATACTTCGGAATAACTTTTATTGAATTCGATTCCCAAACCGATATTTTTTAAAAAAGTACCTGTAAATCCCAAACCGAATCCGGTAAAAGTGTTGGTGCCCTCTGCAATAAAATTACTGCCCATTCCGGTTAATGTATTTCCTTTGAGTTCGAACGCAAATTTGTCGGTTTCCTGAGACAAACATATTCCGGAAAACAGGATGAAAATTAATAAAAAACTCTTCATGGTTCGAGTTGTATTTGTGGAAATTTAAAAGCAGTGTTTTTTGCCGGAAGAATTATGGATAAAGAATCGTAATCAAGTCGGCATTCCGGATCACTGGAACTGAATGAAATAATTTTCCGGTTTAGAAACAATGCCTTTTCTTTCGTAGTTCCAGGGCCGCCAAGCTTGAAGTTCCCTGAAGCATCGGTGTGGGTTTCGGAGATCAAAATATCCTCCGCATATAGTTTTACGGGAATGTTTGCCATGTTTGGTGAGATCTTTCCTTCAGCGTAAATTCTGGAATTACTAACATATTCGGGTTGGCAGCCATTTGGTGACATGAGAAATGAGATGGGTAAAACAGCAGAAAAAATAAATCGTTGTATCATACCGTGGTTTTTTGAAGCTAGAAATTATAGCGGTAACCTAAGCTCAGGCTCAGGAATGTGGAACGGCTGTAGTATTTCTGAATCTGCGGATTTTCATTGTAAACATTTCCATAATAGAAATTTGCCTTTAAGGCCGCAAAAACCTGCTGAGGTCCGTCTAAAGTATAAATCGCTTTTCCGCCGAGATTAAAACCCATTGCATGATCTTTCAGTTTTTCGCTTTTGTCCAGATAAAGGTTCGTGTAACGGTAATAACTGAAACCTGCCATTTCCTCCACCATAAAATCTTCCGAAATGTTTTCGCGGTGCGTTAGAAAGACATCAAACACCGTCATTCTGGGTGAGCCTAAATTGCCATACAGATTTTGGGAGCCATATTTCACGTTCGAAAAAAGTTCGCTGTAATCGAGGCCGACTCCAAAATTAATCGGCGTCATAAGATTTCCGCCAAATCCGAATCCATAAAATGGTTGAAGGTCTTTCGCAAGGGAATTATTTCCCAAAGGTTTCATCGCCAGAACCTTCACATCAATATTGGAAACCACATCCAGCCCTTTCCTTTTTTTCTGTGAATATGCGGTGGTTGAAACCAGTAACATTAAAACAATAAATATTCTCATTTCTCCAATACAATTTCGTTAAACTTAATGTAAGTAATTCCCGCCGGAACACGAATTTTAAATCCGTCGGAGGAAATTTGAAGGCCGGTTTTATCAGTGCTGAAAGTTTTAATTTTTTCGGTAGAAACAATGTCGAATCCATTTTTTCCTATCGGTCCCGAAAGTTTAAAGTTTCCGTCCGATGCCAACATGGTTTCTGCAACAATGGTGCTTTCGCTGCTGATTTTCAGGAGAAATTTATTGTAATCAACAGTCGCCGATATAAGTTTTCCTTCCACATAAGCGCGTGGGTTGTCCTGCGAATCGCTTCTGCAGCTCAGCAACAGTAAGGCGATGAAAAGCATTAGTGCGCTTGGTTTCAAATAAATTTTCATCAGCATATTTTTTGTGAAAATACAAAAACTGCCTCAATTATCTTGAGACAGTTTCGGTTTTATATGAAGTTTAGTTTACCTTACCGCATTGGCTGTCCAGGTTTTTCCATTAGCGGTATATAAGATTTTAAGGTCTTTGTTATCGATTCTGATATAAGATGTTGCAGAAGATCCCACCATTACCAGGGTATTGTCACCGGTTTTTTCAAATTCAACACCATTTAGATCTGGAATTCCGTCAGAAAATCTGAAATTGTACTTTGTGCCACTCGCGATTTTGGTTACAAAAACACTTCCGTTGTCTTTTGAAATAGATGTGGTGCCATCGTTATAAGAAATGCTTCCGTTGTAGGTTCCTGCAAAAAAATCATTGTCTGCGGGATCATCATCACGGCTGCAAGAGCTGAGTGAAATTAAAGAAAATAATAAAACAAACAGGCCTACAAACCTGAACGAATTTCTGAAACGTGAACTTTTGTTGTTGTTCTGAACTGATAATTTCATAATAATATTTTTAATGTTAATGTTTTTCAGTTTTTCAAACATTATGCCAGCGATTCATAATCGTTTTCTTTTAACTTTTATTAGCATTGTTGTGGTTAAACGCTGCAGAAATGATATTTTATGGGTTTAAAAATTAACTTTTCTATAAAAGTGTAATGGTTAGATTTTCAGAAATATAACTTAAATTTGTGTCCTCAGAACGGTTTCGGAATTTTCCCGGAATCGTTTTCGCCGTTTGTTTTTTACGAAACGGTTTAAATTTTAATTAAAGAATGCAGTTAAAAGCCATACACGAAACTTTTCTTCCCGATATGTTGCGAAACGAATTTGGGAAAGAAATTTTTAAAAATATAGAAACTCACCAACATATCTCCGTGAAAGGGTTTGCGGGTTCTTCGCCTTCAGTTTTTGCGGCGGAGCTTTTTCTCACACAGAAAAAAACGATTCTTTTTATCATTGAAGATAAAGAAGAAGCGCTGTATATAACATCGGAAATGGAAGATCTTCTGGGAAAAGAAAACGTACTTTATTTTCCCGCAACGCACTTGGAGCCTTACCAGATCGAGAAAACCCAGAACGCAAACCTGGTTCTAAGAACCGAAGTGCTCAACAAGCTGAATTCGGCGAAAAAGCCTAAAGTAATCGTCGCAGGTTTCTCGGCTTTGTCGGAAAAAGTCCTGAAAAAGGAAGATTTTAAGGCGATTTCTCATCAGATTAAAGTAGGTGAAAGTCTGGATTTTGATTTTACTGAAGAACTTTTGCAGCAGTTCAATTTTAACCTGACAGATTTCGTTTCAGAACCAGGCGAATTCTCTGTTCGCGGCGGAATTGTAGATGTATTTTCCTATTCAAACGAAGAGCCTTACCGCATTTCTTTTTTCGGAAATGAGATTGAAAGCATCAAAACATTTAACATCGAAACGCAGCTCACCAACGGAAAGGTGAACGAATTTCAGTTGGTTTCAAATATGAATTTCGCTGTCTCCGGAACGAAAGTTTCTCTTTTTGAACTTTTGCCGAAAGACAGTTTTGTGGTTTCTAAGAATGCGTTTTTAGGTCTGAAGAAAAACCGGGATTTCTATGCCAAGGCAGAAGAAAAATTCGCAGCGCTGAACACGGAAATCAAACACAGAACCCCGGCAGAACTATTTGTGAATGAAGAGGATTTGCTGAAGGATTATCAAAAATTCAGAACCGTAGATTTCACCTTGGAAAATCTGAAGATTACGGATGATTTTTCGGTTCAGCTCAACCAAACGCCGCAACCGACTTTTCATAAAAACTTTGAACTTCTTATTGAAGATTTGGTTGAAAAACGGGATTCTGATTACGATATCTGGATTTCTTTCTCCACCGAAAAGCAAAAAGAAAGGCTTGAGTCAATCTTTGAAGAATTGGGAAGTTTCAGTTCCGAACAGCAGGAAATTCCGTTTAAATCTTTCAAATCTGAACTTCATGAAGGTTTTGTAGATTTCGACCATAAAATTTCGGTCTATACGGATCACCAGATTTTTGACCGTTACCAAAGATTCAAAGCAAAAAACACGTTTGCCAAATCTGAACAGTTGACCCTGAAGGATTTAATGCAGATGAAAGTGGGCGATTACATCACGCATATCGACCATGGAATCGGGAAATTCATGGGGTTGGTAAAAGTGAACAACAACGGGAAAGTTCAGGAATGTTTCAAATTGGTTTATAAAAACGGAGATTTACTTTATGTTTCGATTCATTCCCTACATAAAATTTCCAAATACAATGGTCCTGAAGGTCGCGAAATTGTTTTAAGTAAACTCGGTTCACCTGCCTGGAAATCTTTAAAACAGAAAACCAAAGCTAAAGTAAAACAGATTGCTTTCGACCTGATAAGACTTTACGCACAACGGAAAACAGCGAAAGGTTTTGCTTTTACTCCCGATTCTTATCTTCAAAATGAGCTTGAAGCGAGTTTTATCTACGAAGATACTCCCGATCAGGAAAAAGCCACACTGGATGTGAAAAAAGATATGGAAAACGATACGGTGATGGATCGTTTGGTTTGTGGTGATGTAGGTTTCGGGAAAACCGAAATAGCAATCAGGGCGGCTTTCAAGGCCGCAACCGACGGGAAGCAGGTCGCTGTTTTGGTCCCAACCACGATTTTGGCATTTCAGCATTACCGCAGTTTTAAAGAAAGGTTAAAGGATTTTCCGGTAAATATTTCTTACATGAACCGCTTCCGCACCGCCAAACAGAAATCTGAAACGCTGAAAGGTCTTGAAGAAGGCAAAATCGATATTGTAATCGGGACGCATCAGTTGGTGGGGAGTTCAGTAAAATTTAAAGATTTAGGACTTTTAATCATCGATGAAGAACATAAGTTTGGAGTTTCGGTAAAAGATAAACTAAAAACCATTAAAAATAATATCGATACGCTTACTTTAACGGCTACACCAATTCCGAGGACCTTACAGTTTTCTTTGATGGCCGCGCGAGATTTATCCGTTATTAAAACCCCGCCGCCAAACCGTCAGCCAGTTGAAACGAGTATTATCGGTTTCAGCGAGGAAGTGATTCGGGATGCTGTATCTTACGAAATTCAGCGTGACGGACAGGTGTATTTCATCAACAACAGAATCGAAAATCTTAAAGATATTGCAGGGCTTATTCAAAGGTTGGTTCCGGATGCAAAAGTAATTACCGGTCATGGACAGATGGAAGGAAAGCAGCTTGAACGCAATGTTCTGGATTTTATGGAAGGAAAATACGATGTTTTGGTTTCTACAACGATTGTGGAAAGTGGTGTGGATGTTCCGAATGCCAACACGATTTTCATTAATGATGCGCAACGTTTCGGGATGGCAGATTTGCACCAAATGCGCGGCAGAGTTGGCCGAAGCAACAGGAAAGCTTTCTGTTATCTTATCACGCCGCCGTTCGATATGATGACTTCGGATGCAAGAAAAAGACTGGAAGCGATCGAGCAGTTTTCGGATCTTGGTAGTGGATTTCAGATTGCAATGAAAGATCTGGAAATCCGTGGCGCAGGTGATTTGTTAGGCGGTGAGCAGAGCGGATTCATCAACGAAATGGGCTTTGACACGTACCAGAAAATTATGCAGGAAGCGTTGGAAGAATTACAGAACGATGAAGAATTTAGTGAACTGTTTGAAAATGAAGAAGACCGTAAAAAACTCTTCAAATCCAACAAAGAAGTAAATATCGATACAGATCTGGAATTGATGCTGCCGGATTCTTATGTACAGAGTATTGAAGAACGGCTTTCGCTTTATCAGAAACTTGCAGAAATTCAGAATAAAGAAGATCTTCAGAAATTTGAAAATGAACTTACCGACCGTTTTGGTAAACTGCCTTCAGAAGCTAAAAATCTTTTGAAATCTGTAGAATTAAAATGGATTGCCGCCGAAATCGGTTTCGATAAAATCGTGGTGAAAAACGGAGTGTTTCTGGGTTATTTTCCGCCAAATCCTCAGGATAAGTTTTACCAGAGTGATAAATTCAGGCATATTATTTCGTATTTAAGTCAGAATCCGAAAGATGCTACTTTAAAAGAAAAACATTCAGCCGACAGCAACCAGCTGATGATGCGCAAAGAAAATGTGCAGCACGTGGATGAGGTGAATGCGGTTTTAGAAAGAATTCTTGGGAAATAAAACTTTCGAAAACGCATTTCGAAAAAAAGGTTACTTTTGTTAAAATTAATTAGATAGATGAAAAAAATATTACATCTTTTTACTTTCCTCATTGGCTTGACTATTTTATTTTCATGTGAATCAAGCCGGGCTGAAAATGGCGATCTTCTCAACGGGATCACCGGTACGGAATCCGGACCCGGATCTGGGGGCGGAGCATCAAACGATAAAGTTTTAAAAAAAGTAACATCAATTGACATTGACGGGATTGCATCTGTAATTAATTATAATTATAATGCCGGTAAGCTTACTACTGTGAAAGTTGAAAGTGATGGAAAAACGGATGATTATACATTGTCTTATGAAAATAATGTGCTTTCCCAGCTGAAGATTGTGCAAAATGAAGGCACAACAGAGCTTATCACAACATTAAATATTACTTACAACGGTGGTAATGTTGCGAAAGCTTCAGGGAATACTGAAAGTGGAGGAACTGTGCTGATGAAAAATGATACCAATTTTACCTATGACAGTACAGGTAAATTAAAAAAAGCGAACACGATATTGTCGGGCGAGGATCCCGAAAATCCGGGAACATATCAACCTGCAACCACTATGGTGAGCGATTTGCTTTTTGCGGGTAATAATCTGTCCCAGTGGAAAATGACAATGACCAACCTGGCACCTCCGCCAATTGTAATTCCACCGGTAGTTATTGTGGCTAATTTAAGTAATTACGAAACCAACAAAAATCCTTTTGCAACACTTCCGATAGAATTTACCGTTGTGGCAGGTCATTTTATGACGGGCACCAACTCATTTACAGGATTGTCCATGAATAATTACAGGTCTACAACCGTTAATACTTCCGAGGGATCATACTCTACAAATTATGCTTATACTTACGACAGTGCGGGTTACCCAACCAAAGCTGTTTCCACAGAAGGAACACTCACTTTCGAATATATAAAACTTTAATTCTAATGAAATACCTTATCGTCGGGCTCGGCAACAAAGGAGATGAATATACTGAAACCCGGCATAATGTCGGGTTTAAAGTTGCAGATAAAATCGCAGAAACCATTGATGCTCCGTTTAAATCATCCAACTTTGGCTTAGTTGCCGAAGGCAAATACAAAGGCAGAAAAGTCTTTATCCTGAAACCGGATACCTACATGAATCTTTCCGGGAATGCGGTAAAATTCTGGCTTCAGAAAGAAAATATCCCTTTAGAGAATTTAATGATTATTACTGATGATCTTGCTTTGCCTTTCGGGACTTTAAGAATGAAAATGAAAGGCTCCGATGCCGGTCACAACGGTTTGAAAAGCATTCAGGAACAGCTTCAGACTCAGAATTATCCGCGGTTGCGTTTTGGAATTTCTGCAGAATTTGCCGAAGGTAAACAGGTAGATTACGTTCTGGGAAAATGGGAAGCTGAGGAAAAAGAAAAACTTCCCGAAAGAATCGAGAAGTTTTCTAAAGCGTGTCTGTCTTTTGTTTTCGCGGGAATACAGAATACGATGACGGCTTTTAACGGGAAATAGCCATTTCGCCAGTTTGCGCTTCCATTTCTGCGTTCATATTGTCGTCCAGCCAAGTTACCACGCCGCTCTCAACGCAGTAATTTGCACCCACAATTTTAATTTTTCCGTCTTTTTCCAGTTGATTTAGCGTCGTACTCTGGTGACGGATATCCTGCATGGTTTTCTGGATATTGCAAACATTCAGTCTTTCCAGAAGATCGCTGTTTGATGACGACCGCTCTTCGCCTTCTTTAATCAAACCGTCGATACAGCCCTGGAAATGGCCTACAAGGTGGTTAAGGTTTTCCATGCCCATTCCTTCAATATTTTGTGCGTCCAAACCGCCTTTCAGCGCGCCGCATTTCGTATGACCGAGGACCACTACCAATTTGGAACCTGCGACATTACAGCCAAATTCCATGGAACCCAAAATGTCTTTATTTACGAAGTTTCCGGCAATTCTTACGCTGAAAATATCGCCTAAACCCTGATCAAAAATCAGTTCCGCAGAAGTACGGCTGTCGATACAACTCAAAATTACGGCAAAAGGCCACTGCCCTGCGCGGGTATCATTCACCTGCTCCAGAAGATTTCTGTTGATTTTCAGGTTCTGTACAAATCGCTGGTTTCCTTCTTTTAGGAATTTAAGTGCTTTTTCCGGTGTTGTGGTAGATTGTGTTTCTAAAGTATGTGCTTTCATTTGATTTTTTGTTTAAAGTTGATAATTAAAATTACATTGCTCTTCTGTGGGCAATAATGATGTGTGAATCTTCGTCATCTGCATATTCCTGATAAGAAGTTTTAAAGCCGATAAGCCGCACTTCAATATCCTCTTCCTTTGCACGGATGTTGGCAAACTCCTGAATCATCTCAAGAATATCGGTCGCGATATAAGAAGTTGATCTTGCATCAATACAGACCTGAGAGTTAGGTTTGATGTTTTTAAGCGTTTTTTTAATGGCCGCTTTGTTGAGGAATGAAACCTCTTCCGCAAGTTTTATATTAATTTCGTCAGCATCATCAAGCTCTTCGCGGCTCAGATAGTAAGCTCGTTTCATATTTCCCTGAAGGATATAGAAGACCGAAATTAATAATCCAATTCCCACACCCTTCAGTAAATCAAGCGAAACTACTGCGATTACTGTCGCGATGAAAGGGATAAACTGGTATTTTCCTTTGTGCCAGAAATGCATCATCGTTGCCGGTTTCGCAAGTTTGTACCCAACCAAGATCAAGACCGCAGCTAATGTAGCCAGCGGGATTAAGTTCAGGATAAACGGAATGGTAAGGACACAGATTAATAGCAGTGCGCCATGAATTACAGTTGACAGTTTTGAAGTGGCGCCGGCACTTGCATTGGCAGAACTTCTTACCACCACCGAGGTCATTGGTAAACCGCCGATTGCTGAAGAAATCAGATTGCCTATTCCCTGAGCGCGGAGTTCCAGATTGGTATCGGTAATTCTTCTTTTCGAATCTAAACGGTCTGAAGCTTCAATACAAAGCAATGTTTCTATAGACGCGACAATAGCGATTGTTGCGCCAACGATCCATACTTTCGGATTCAGGAAACCCTGAAGCTCAGGAAAAACGATCATGTTTTTAAAATCTGCCACACTTTGGGGAACCGGAAGAGAAACCAAATGTTCAGCACCAATCGCAAGATTACTGCCGGAAACCGTGAAAATATAATTCAGCAGAATTCCAGTGCCTACAGCAACCAAAGCACCGGGAATCATTTTCAGTTTCTTCAGCGCCGGAATTTTATCCCACGCCAGAAGAATTCCTATGGAAACCAGGGTTACAATTACAGCACCCGGATGAACTCCGGCTAAAAGTTCAGAAAAATAATTCGGATTAAATCCATTGGCAAAAAGGGTCTCATTGCCTTCAAAATCTTTATCGTATCCCAATGCATGGGGAATCTGTGTTAAAATAATAATGATCCCGATACCTGCCAGCATTCCTTCGATTACGTTAGTTGGGAAGTAATTTGAAATACTTCCGGCGCGAATAAATCCTAAAATAAGCTGAAGAATTCCGGCAATAATTCCTGCACAAAGAAAGAGTTCAAATGCACCCAAATCCGTAATTGCGGTGAGTACAATTGCCGTTAATCCCGCTGCCGGGCCGGAAACTGAAATGTTGGAATTGCTGAGTGAACCTACAACCAAACCACCGATGATTCCCGCAATAATTCCTGAAAGTGGTGGTGCTCCGGAAGCAAGTGCAATCCCCAGACATAATGGGAGTGCAACCAAAAATACGACGAGCCCTGAAGGAAAATTTTCTCTTATTCCTGCGTATATTGAAAGTGTTTTTTTCATTTTTTTGAAAGTTTTGCTGTTGGTTTTGCGCACATTTCTGCACTCGGTTTCGCATGTGAAACCAACTGTGCTTGTGAACGTAGCTACAGCGTATAGAATTTAATTTTTTTAGATAGTACAGCTTTCCACACTTATAAAAAGTACGGTATATCCACTGTAAATTTTAAAAAATTAAGCTTCCGGAGGCGGAGAAAATATCGTAAGAAAAGGAGAAAGATGAACGGAATCATCTGCACAGATAAAGGATCTGTTCGATCGGTCTGTTTCGAAAAACTTCAGGAAATCATGTACATTAAGAGTTCCCGGAATGGTTTTTTCGTTGATAACTAAGGGGGAATGTTGGGTTTCTTCTTCGGAAATCACCATGTTGGTTGCCGGTAAATCCCAATCGAAAAACGTGGCAATACTTGGTAAGGCCATGAAATTCAAAAATACCGTCAATGTTATGATGCTCCAAAGTTTCATATAAATCAGAGAAGGTTTTTATTCTTCTTTCTACTCATCACCCATTCAGAGTTGGTTAAATTGTATATTTTCTGAATGTCTTTCAAAATATTTTCAAAATCAATTTCCAGATCGATGATTTTTCCTGTTCTTAAGTCGAAAACCCAGCCGTGAACAATTGGGTATTCGTCCACCAGATACTGCTCCTGTACTACGGCCATTTTGATCACGTTGATGCACTGTTCCTGCACGTTCAGTTCTACAAGGCGGTCGTAGCGTTTGTGCTCGTCGGTAATCGCATCCAGTTCTGTCTGGTGCAGCCTGTACACATCGCGGATATTTCGCAGCCAGGGATTCATCAGTCCCAGATCCTGCGCCGTCATCGCTGCTTTTACACCGCCACAACCGTAATGTCCGCACACAATAATATGTTTTACCTTTAAATGTTCCACTGCGTACTGAATCACCGCGGTAGCACTCATATCTAAGGTGTTTACCAAGTTGGCTACGTTTCGGGTTACAAATACTTCGCCAGGTTTTAAACCCATCATTTCTTCTGCTGAAACTCTACTGTCGGAACAACCGATGTAGAGATATTCAGGAGTTTGTGAGGCTGAAAGGATTTTGAAAAAATCTGGATTTTCGGCCAATTTAGATTCCACCCACTTTTTATTATTTTCGAAAATAACTTCATACGATTTTTTCATAGCTTAATTTTTGTGAGATTATACTATTTTGTAGTTGTTATTTGCAAAAGCAATAGATGGTATCAATTATTTTGCAAATGTAAAGTATAGAAATTTAAATCCCGAATATTTAACAGATTTTAATATTAAATTTTATTATTAATGTAGCCCAATGTCGCATTGGTATTGCTACTGATAGTTGCGGGATTGCCAATGACCACAGAATTTGCAGGAACATCGAAGTTCACATAAGCGTTCGGTGCAATCAGAACATTGTTGCCAATTGATATTTTTCCAACCAACACCGCGTTCGGACCGATCCACACTTCATCACCAATCACGGGAACGCCTTCATTTTTGCCGCGGTTGGCCTGTGCGATGGTTACACCTTGTGCAATGTTGCAGTTCCGGCCGATTTTAGCTTTGGGATTAATAACGAGCGCGCCCCAGTGCCCCAAATAAAAACCTTCGCCAATTTGGGTTTCAGGATAGATTTGAAAGCCGTATTTTATTTGATGATGTCGCAAAACAAGCCTCCAGAATGCTCCCAGAAAAGATTTTTTTCTGTATTGCTGGCATTTTCTCAGAATATAAATAAAGTGAAGGTTCGGATTGATGCATTTTGCCCAAATCTCCGGAGACGAAAGCATTTTGCCGCTTTCACGGTAAAAATCTTTCTGTATGATGGTGTAGTTGGACATAACGCAAATTTAAGTGAAAGGTTTTAAAGTTCATCAATAATCTTAATGATTGATTGCACTGAATTTTCAAGAGTAAAAGGCATTTTATAGGTGTTCAGTTGTTGAACATACGCATTAAAACTTTCCGGTTGGGCGAGTGCTTTTTTCATTCCTTCATAAATTCCCTTTTCGGTATTTTCCACAATAAGTCCTAATTTTCCGTCTTCTAGCATTTCGCTAACTCCCGAAACTTCGGTGGCGATAATTTTCTTTTTTAAAGTAATTGCCTCAAATAAAACCGTCGGAAAACCTTCATATCTCGAACTTAAAACAAAGAAATCCGCATTGCTGATGTGTGGATAAGGATTATCGGTAAAGCCCGTCATTTCTGCAGTCTCAACTACACCAAGATCAGATTTCAGTTTTTTGATGTTTTCAAAATCGTAACCGTCGCCCACAATTTTGATTCTGTGAATGAACCCTTCATCCAAAAGTTTCTTATGAACTTTGAGCAGCCGGTCGAACCCCTTCTGCGGAAAAACAGTTCCCACGGAAACGAAGACAGGTTGCCGGTTGCTGGTTTCTGGTTGTTTGTCTCGGCTTTTGACTCTTGGTTCTTGGCTCTTTCTAAGAATTTCCTCTGTATCCAATGGATTATAAATACGGACAATCCGACTCTTTTCATTTTCATTCTTCGCAAGTGATTCAAAATCTTTCTGAATATGCTCAGAAATCACCATTATTTTATCAAAACCGAAAAATTTCCGGATTTCGTTGTCGGTGTAGTTGTGAAAGTGGGTTTTGCGTAAATCATTATGAATCCAGACAATTTTTTTTGAATTTTTTAATGGCGAATTTAATATTTCATCGCGAAATCCGTGGATTGCAGCAAATTCGATATCGTATTTTTTATTCTTTAAAATCGTGGAGTAGAGCAGTTTCGGAAACTTCTTCAAAACAAACTGATACATCACGCGGAAAGCTTTTACCGGAATATCCTGAGGCCTGTTGGTGGTAATCATTTCCCCTTTGTTGAGGTAAAGAACATTAATCCAACCTGGAATTTCAGTCAAATATTTTCCGGAATACAAATTCAGGAGAAGATCGATTTCGTATTTATCGTCCGGAAGGTTTTTAAGAAAAGTCGCCAATACCTTTTCTGCGCCGCCATGACGCAGAGAACCGATTCGGATGAGGATTTTCTTCTTTTCAGTATATTTTTCCATTCTTTACCCTTTCCTTTGATATTGCTTTGACATTCTTTGGCGCTATTATTTCACCGGTTTGTAAACATGGGGAAGATTTTGCCTGATGTAACTTTCAAGCTGTGCGCGGTTAGATTCAAGCTCCCGGGGATAATCCGTGTTGTTTTTTAAAGCTTTGTCACCGTATTCATCTATGGTACAGATCAATTTAGCCGGCACGCCTGCAAAAACGGAATTGGCGGGCATGGATGAATTTAGAACCGAGCCTGCGCCTAAAATACAGTTGTCGCCTATTTCTACTCCCGGGAGGATGGTACAGTTATTTCCAATAAAGCAATTTCTGCCGATTTTTATTCTGCCGAAATTTCTGGCATCCTGATATTTTTCCATCGAACGAATTACGTACATTGCCCCATCATGATTAATAAAAGTGCAGTTTGCGGTGATTTTTGTACTGTCGCCGATTTCTATTAAAAATGGTTCTGAACCGAATTTAGGAGCTTCAATAAAAATTACGTCTTTGCCCACCTTTAAGCCCCGGGATTTACATATTTCGATATAGGCTTTGTCCCGGAACCGGCGGATAAGATCTTCGGTTTTCAGAATGACTCTGTAAAGGAAATTCATTATTTCGTTTTTACTAAATTAAGAATGATTTCTTCAACTTCATTAAAAATCTTTCGGTTATCGAACTGTTCTTCAATATTGATGAGGTTGTGTTTCAAGCTTTGAACAAAGGTTTCGTCGTTTAAGAATTTCTTCATCGCCTCATAGATTTCTGAGGTTTCGTAACGGATCAGGTGGCCGGTTTTGCCGTCCTCAATCATAAGCTCAACATCGCCAACCCTTGTTGCTATAATAGGTTTCTGCAAAATAAGTGCTTCAGAAATTACCAGAGGCCAAGCTTCAGATTCGGAAGGCAAAATGAAGAAGTCTGCATTTCTAATGTAAGGGTACGGATTCATTTTGTTGCCGGCGAGAATAAAAGTTTCTTCAACGCCAAGCTTTTTCTGCTGAGCCAAGAGGTTCTGAAGCTCTTCTCCGTCGCCAATAATTACTACCGAATGTCCGAAGCCTTCTTTTAAAAGCTTGTGATGCGCGTCCATCAGTTTATGGTAGCCTTTTCTGGTGTGAAGCCTGCCCACGGAAACAAAAACCGGTCTGTTTTTAAAATCGGGAATTTTTTCTTCACTCTTTTTCCTTATTTCGTCGACAGGAACAGCGTTGATTATCACGCTTTCCGGCGGATATTGGAGGTTGGGATAAGTGCGGTGCATAATCTGCATGATTTTTTCTGAGCAGTACACCATGTGATCGAACTGAGGAAAATGTCTGAGAATTTTGGGAACGAGTGGCTGAAGTTTTGGCAAATCAATCTCAGAGTGGAACCACCCGATTTTTTTAGAATTTTTATTGCTGGATTGTAGAACCGACTCAAAATCATTATAAGTCATGGAGATTTCGATATCGTAATTTTCTTTCAAAATTTCTTTATCAATGATTTCCGGGCTTTTTCTAAATTTTTCAAGCTTTATTGTTCTTTTGAAAAGTTGAAATTTTTGAAGTAGATAATTTTTCGAAAGATCTTCTTTTCCTTCTCCCAAATAAATTTTACGGACATGATGGGGAAATTCATTTCGCAGTTCTCCTTGGTTTAAGCTCAATAAAACAGTCATTTCAAATTTTTCAGGATCCAGATTATTCAGAATACTGAGCATCACTTTTTCAACTCCACCCATTTCCATGGAACGGTGGCGAAAGAGGATCTTGATTTTCGGTGAAACGGAATTTTTATTTCGCATATTTTTTTCTGATCCATAAATTTAAAGGCTCCTCGATATATTTAAACATCAGTATCGATAAACCGGTGATGAGCATGAAGATGACCGCGACATTTTCCGCAATATAGTCATAAATGAGCACAGGAATAAAGCCTTTATGAATAAGATAAAAGACATAAGAACTTTTTCCCAGCAAAACCATGGTGTCTGTTGACAAAAAACGGCTTACAATGGTGCGTTCGTGGATGAGTCCCCATAATAAAGGTGCGATCCCAAACACGGATAAAGTGATTACCATCAAGGCTCGGATAAGATCCGGGCTGCCGTAATCGAAAGGATTCAGCAAAAGGTAGAGCAGTATAAAACTAATCCCAAAGTAGGTGACCCAACTCGTCTCAAATTTTATTTTTGTATGTTTTTTAATGAGTAAAGCGAGACCCATACCAGCGAAAAACTCAAAAATAAACACCGCAATATTATTCTGCATAAAACCCCATGGATTTGGTGTTAAACCCCCCAAAAACTTCAGGGCTCCCCCAAAAATAAAGATAAGCACCGGCAAAATATAAAACCACTTCCGGTTTTTTTTAATTAAAATGAAAAAGAACGGGGCGCTGAAGTAAAAGAGCTCTTCAAGGGTTAAAGTCCAACCCTGCGAAATCCCCGCCGTGAAAAAATACTGCCTGAAAAGTGCTTTGGTCATGGTGAAGCTCAAAACTGCTTCCACTGTTTTTTCGCTATTCCATAACTGATTTCTGATTAAAAAATCTACAAAAACACCAATTGTAATCAGGAAATACATTGGATAAATCCTTGAAAACCTGTTAACTGCATATTTTTTGAATTGCAGCGGAGTCTGGTCGAAATACCGGTTGGTAATTAGAAATCCGCTGAGGACAAAAAACATGTCGACACCGATATGCCATTCTCTGATAAAATTTTTAAGCAAATCCGGAGCTGCAGGATTGTTGTAAGGAAAAAAATGAAGTACAAAAATCATCCACGCGGCAATGGCGCGAAACCCTGTAAGCGCAGGCATTATCCCTTGAGTATTGCTGTTGGTTTGTTTCATGAAAATTTCTGAAAAAACATTTTCAGTTTTTTTATCAAACGGAAAGGAATCTCGTTCTGGTAATTCAGTAAATCAAAAATTTCCTGCGCATTGTGGTAGGTTTCGGGGATTTTCCGGCCATTGATTTCGGTGATTCCTCTTCTTTTAAAAGTTACCCAGATCACTTGGGCAAAATTATTTTTAGCTTTCATTTTGGAGGAATGCTGGGAAATTCCTTTTGCGTGCCTGCGGTAAAGATAAAGATTTACCGGGATGAAACTAACGTCACCTTGCTCCAGAATTTTGAGGTAGAGATCCTGATCAACTGCCGACTTTAAATCATGATTAATGCCAACAGTTTTATCGTAAACCTCTTTCCTAAACGTGAAAAAATGATGAATCTGAGTGGGGAGATTAAAGAAATACTGATCATTCAGAATTGGCTGAATTTTCTTAAAATCACTCACCGGTTTTAGTTTCGGATCACAAAACGTAATTTTTGAATAGGTGGCAACAATATTATTTTCGTGATATTGCTTCACCGATAGTTCGAGTGCATTTTCTTCCAGTGCATCATCAGGATCCAAAAAACCCCAGATTTCACCGCTCGCAAATTCCAAAGTTTTGCGTTTGGTATAGCCACAGCCCCGGTTTTCTTGGTTGGTGAAAATTTTGAATCTTTTATCACCACGCGTAAGGTTTCCGATTATTTCCAAAGAATTATCCGAGGAACCATCGTCTACAATTATCACTTCCCAATCCGTATAGGTTTGCGAAATGATCGAGTGGTAACAATCTGTAAAAAATCTTCCGTTATTATAATTGGCAATAAGAATTGAAAACTTCATGACAGGATAATGATCTAAAATAGTCACCGGAATGGTGGTTAATACACAAAGATAAAGGTTTTCTTTTCGTCCCGAAAGCTCTTAATCTGATGAACTGAAAATTGCTGCAGTAATTTTTTTCTTTAGTCTGTAAAAATAAGAATTCTGATACTCGAGCAGGCGGAATATTTCCTCTGAAGTATTGAATTTTTCGGGTACTTTTTTACTATGAATTATTTTTAAGCCCCTTCTCTGCATGCTGTCCCAAATTACTTTCCCCCAGTATTCGTAGGATTTTTTCTTATTGTCGTTCTGCGAAATACCTCCGGAATGGGTGCGGTACAGGTAATTGATTTCATTGATGAATTTAAAATTACCTTTTTCATACATTTTCAAATAGAGATCCTGATCTTCGGAGATTCTTAATTCGGGGTTCATCTTTTCGGTCTGTAAATAAATATTTCTCCTGAAACACACGAAATGATTAACGACAATAGGGCAGTTAAAGAAATAAGGATCTCCGTTTACAATCTGTTTTGTAGATTTTGAAGGCTGCAAATGCTGAAGATCTTTATCGCATTTCATTAACCTGGAATACGTGAGCACCGTTTTCGGATTATTTCTGAACACTGCGACCGCATTTTCGATGGCTTTTGGCAGAATTGCATCGTCGGGATCCACGAAACCACAGATATCACCTGTTGCCAGTTCGATGAGTTTTGCTTTGATGACGCCCACGCCCTCATTCTGCGGATGTTCAAAAATCCGGAACCGGTCATCCCCACCAATAATTTCGCGGATAATCTGTAGGGAATCGTCGGTGGATTTATCATCAAGGATAATGACTTCCCAATTGGTGTACGTCTGTGAGAGGATGGATTGGTAGCAGTCGCGGAAGAATTTTCCGTTGTTAAAATTGGCGACAAGGACAGAAAATTTCATTATTTTCAAGGTATTAAATGAGCAGCAGCATCAAACTCTCTATTACAAATATAATCGGTTTTCCCGATGTTTAGGAATTTTACTTATTTTTGTTGAATAAACATCACAAGTGGGCGAATTAAAACGAGTTACAAAGACTTTGGTGGGCTATCTCCAGCGCCCCGATCTGTACCCGGAACTGGGCAGAAAAATCATCAAAAATATTTTCAAACGGAACAGTGCTTTCAGAGGAAAAGAAAAAACCAATGTGTGGGCAGCTCAGCGTGCCGTGAGCCAGGAACAAGCTATTCAAAAACTTTTTGGCAAGACAGCAGTGCCTTTTGCAGAACAATTCCGGACGGTTTATGATGAATCAGTGAGAAGACAAGAGGAATGCCCTGTGAAAATGGGTGGCGCCGGTGCCCTTGAACTGATTTATGAAGCCTGCGAATTTACTGATGCGAAATCTGTAGTGGAGACGGGTGTGGCATACGGATGGTCTTCATTTGCGGCATTACTTTCGCTGGAAAAAAGAAACGGAACGCTTTATAGTTCTGATATGCCTTATTTAGAGCAAAACGGCGACCAATATGTAGGCTACATTGTTCCCGAAAATTTGAAAACCAATTGGAAGCTTTTCCGCCATGCCGACAAAGAATCTTTACCGAAAATCTTGGCTGAAGTCCAAGAAATCGATGTGGTACATTATGATTCCGACAAAGCTTATGAAGGAATGATGTGGGCGTATTCCCAACTCTATCCTCGGTTAAGAAAAGGCGGAGTTTTTATCAGCGATGATATCAATGACAATTCTGCTTTCCAGGATTTCTGTGAGAAGAATGGGATTGAACCAACGGTGGTGGATTTTGAAGGGAAATATGTGGGTGTTTTTGTGAAGAACTAGAACTCAGAACAGTTCTTTCCGAAAATTAATATTATACAGTCCACTTCTAATACTCCTGAAATCTTTTATCAGATATTTCATGATCATCATCCATTTTTTCGGTATTGATGCATTTGCAATTTCGAAACTTCGGTGAATTCTTTTGATGTGCAGCAGTTGTTCTTTTGGCATTTCCGGTTCTTTTTCTGCCCAGTTTTGCAGGTGATTCCAAAGCAAAACTCTTGTTGCCGCCGGTTTCACTTTTCCGGAATCAACTTGGGAAATCCGGTTGCTTTCGTGCACGCCGCGAACGGCAACAGGTTCGTTCAAAATTCCGGGATAAAGGTTGTTGTAGAAAGCCAACCGCATCAAAAAGTCTGTGTCCTGGTGAAGTTTCAAATCGGTTTTCATCAACGCGTCCATTTTGTCTAATGCAGATTTTCTGATCGTTAAAGCATCAATACTGAACAATCCGAAACTTCCGCGCATACCGATGAGCCCGGAAAAAACGTCTTTGGCGGGATGATTATTGTACACCGTCGTCAATTTATCTTGGTAAATATTGAAATATTGTTCTTTCGCCTTGTCGCACCAATAATGAACTCCGATTGCGCCGTAAACTCCATCCACATCAGGATTTTTGAATAATTCTCTTTCTGCATCAAAACGGTTCGGAAGAAAAAAATCATCCGCATCCAAAAAAGCGATGAAATCTCCCGTTGCATTGCTCATCCCCACGTTTCTACTTGCGCCCGCTCCGTGGTTTTCTTTGTCCGGATGCTGAAAAAGCTTTACCCTTTCGTGCTTTTCGGCCAAAGCTTTACAAACTTCCAAAGCGTTGTCCGGAGATTTGTCTTCCACCAAAATCACTTCAAAAACCTCATCAAACTGCAGCGCAGATTCTACCGCATTGGTGACGTATTTTTCAGCATTGTAAACGGGAATGATAACAGAGATTTTCATGCGGAAGCGTGCGAATATAGTTATTGATATAATCTACCTTTTTAGGACAGTGAAACGGTATCTGGTCTTCAGGATTTGTGGTTTAAAAAAAGCGGTTAAAAAAAACAGTACATATTTTTTCCAGCCTTTTTTCAAAGATAATTCAAAAGATCTTCTTTTCAGTAAAATATTATTCCGAAATTTGCCTGGTAAGTCTTTATCCTTAGACCATTGAAAAACAGAATCCCACAGTAGGAACTGTCTTTGGTTGTATAATTGGGAATACTGTTTAATTTTGGTGATCCGGTTGTCATCATGAACTCCGCGAACCGCCACCGCTTCAGTGATATTTCCGGATTTTAAATGACCGTGATACGCCAGTTTAATGATGAAATCGCTGTCCTGATGAACACGAAGGTTTTCGTTGAACTTTAGATTATTTTTTCTAATGCTTATATTTCGGACTGTCAATCCGTTGAGGTGAAAAAAAGTTCCAAAATCGTTTTTCAATCCCAATAATCCAAAAAAAACATCGTTTCCTTCGGCGTGTTTTTTGACGGTTGTCAATTCGATATTTTTGAATTTTTCCTGAAATTCTTCTTTTCCTTTTGCGGTATAGAATTCCGTTCCGATTGCATTGAAAACTCCTTCGATTTTTTCGTTGCTAAAAATTTCTTTTTCCGCTTCGAAACGGTTCGGAAGATAATAATCATCGGCATCCAAGAAAGCAATAAACTCTTGAGTTGCTTTTTCCAATCCCAAATTTCGGGTTGCTCCCGCTCCATGATTTCCATGATCGGGATGTTGAAAAAGTTTTACTTTGGGATATTCGGTTTGCAAAGTTCTGCACAACTCTAAGGAATTATCTGTGGAAGCATCCTCCACCAAAAGAATTTCTTTCACCTCATCCAAATTCACAGCAGATTCCACCGCTTTGCGCAAGAAATTGGCGGCGTTGTAAACTGGAATGATGACGGAAATTTTCACGATAGAATACGGAATTAGTGGATTAGTTGTTTCGTGTGATCTGCCCACAATGCCAACTGCAGCAGGTTCCAATGTTTTTTATCTCTGTTCAAATATTTTTGTGCGGTAGAAAAGTGAATGAAATCGTACACTTTCGACGATCTGTTTTTCAATAAATCATCCGACAGTTCCATCAAACTTTTTTCCTCGAACCATTTTTCTACAGAAGAACCAAATCCCTGTTTGTAGCGGTTTCGGATGGTTTCTGTCCAATAATTTCCCATTGCTTCTCGAAGGATGATTTTGTCGTTTTCGGAATCTAATTTTAAATTTTCTGGAAGTTGGATACAGAACTCTGCGAAATCTTTATCTAAAAAAGGAGTCCGAACTTCCAGTGAATTTGCCATCGCCATTCGGTCGGATTTCACGAGCATATTTCCGGGCACATATTTTTCCAGATCCGTTCTCATAATATCGTTCAACGAATGTGGATTTGCCTTGAAACTATACTGTTGATAATATTTTGCATTTATTCCCAATTCTGCGATTTCTTTAGCGTTGAAAAAATTTCTCACGCTATTTTGATGGAAATCGAGGATGTTTTTATGTTTAATATTTTCTTTGGTTAAGTAGGAGGTTTCCCGAAATTTTCCGAACTGTTTTAATCCAAATTTATACAAAATATTATTGTAACTGAAATGGTTTTTAAGTTGATTCTCAATGTTATAAAAGCTATAACCACCGAAAAGTTCATCGCCCACATCTCCTGCCAAAACCACCTTCAGATGTCGTGCAGCTGCTTCGCAAATTTTAAATTGCGGAACGTAGCTCATGTCTGCAAACGGTTCATCAAAAAAAGGCGAAACTTTCAATAGTTCTGTCGCGATATTTCCACGGTTTTCGTAAATTTCAATATGGTTGGTGTGGTATTTCACCGCAATTTCATCGGCAAATTTTAGCTCGCTGTCTCCACCGGAATAGCCAAAACTGATGGTGGTTTGTTTGTCTTTAAATTCATTCACCATCGCGACAATTGTGGAAGAATCTAAGCCGCCGCTTAAGAAACTTCCGACCTCTACATCGGCTACAAGTTGTTTCTGTACTGCATTTTTCAGCAAAGATGTAAATTCTTCCTTTGCATCGGACAGTGAAATTCCCAATTCATTTTTTGGGATTTCGTAATATCTTTCAACTGAAATTTTTCCATTTGAATAAGTAAGAAAATGCGCAGGAGGAAGTGTAAAAATATTAGAATAAATACTTTGATAAGTACTCACATAACCATATTGTAAAAAATGGTAAAGTGCTTCGCTGTTGATTTTAGGCTCTATTAGTCCACTCGCTAAAATCGCTTTGATTTCTGAGGCGAAAATAAATTCACCATTTTTTCCGATGGCGTAGTAAAACGGTTTTTCGCCGAAGCGGTCGCGTGCGCAAAAGAGCTGTTGTTTTTCTTCGTCCCAAATCGCAAAAGCAAACATTCCGGGGAGCTCGCTCAGTAAACCTTTCCCTTTTTTCTGATACATTGCCAGAATAATTTCGGTATCCGAGCTCCCACGGTATGGATAATTTGCAAAATCTTTTTTGATATTTTCATAACCGTAAATTTCACCATTGAAGACAATACATTCTTTTCGTGTGTTTGAGAACATCGGCTGTTTTCCGGTTTCGGAAAGATCCACAATCGAGAGTCTGCGATGCCCGAGCGCAGCATTTTCAAAAAACTCGTGATGCTCTGCATCCGGACCGCGGTGCGCGATGGCACGGGTCATTTGCTGAACTTCTTCAGTATAGTTACTGGCGTTGGGTGTGATGATTCCGGCGATTCCGCACATGGTTTTACTTTTTTTGGAGGCTATATTTTACTGTTTTTACCAACTGCAAAAACAGGATTTTGTAATCTTTAGAAATTTCAAATCTTTCGCGGATACTTTTCAAAAGGTTTTTGTGGAAGATAGGCAACGGAAATTCTTTTAAGTAATAGTATTTGTTGATTAGCTGGTCCAGATCTTTAATAATCTGATGGTTTGCTCTGGTATCGTTGTTTTGCTTTTTAATATTTTTGAAAATTGAAATCGATGTTCTAAGTTTTTTTTCTATTGCCAGTGAACTGTAAACGCCGCCTTCATGCAGTCTGTAAACGCCTACTATTTTATTGAAAGCTCTTCCTTTTCCGAATTCAAGTAGATGGTAAAAATAATAAAGATCTCTGTAATTTGGGTAAATATTTATCCATTTTAGATCAAGAAATTCCCGGCGGATGAGGTAAGTGAAAGTTTGTGTGGGTCTTTCGGTGAAAAAAGTTTCCTGTGTATAATCTACAAGTTCTTTATTCTCAAAAATTAAATCTTTCCCGTCGTTCGCAATTTTTCCGGAGTCTTGGTGAAGCACTAAATTTCGTGCGGTCGTCATTACAAATTCAGAATTTTTTTCTAGGAAATCATATTGAAACTGAAGTTTATTAGGACATGTCCAATAATCATCCCCTTCGCAATAGGCCAAGTATTTTCCTTTAGCTTTTTGAAATGCAAATCTTTGATTTTCAATAAAACCGATGTTGATATCGTGTAGGAAGTAACGAATGATTTCGGGATATTTTTCGGCATAAGTTTTAATGATCCTGTCTGAATGATCTGGTGAAGCGTCATTGCATATTATGAGTTCGAAAGGAAAATTCGTGTTCTGCATCAAAACGCCATCAATCGCTTCCTTAAGATAAGGAGCGTGGTTGTAGGTGAGCATGATTACTGAAACCAATTTATCCGCCATGTTTTTTTTTTCTTAATTTGAGGAGAAAGCGATTAAATGAAAACCTCCTGAGAAAATTTAGTTCCTTTTGAACATTTTGATGTTCCCATTTCAATTTTTCAATTTCTTTAATCATCAGCGACGGGTTCCCGTAATGCTCAAAGAAAAGATTTTTATTTTTGGTATAAAGATACAGCACTGTATCGTTATAAGTACCATCTTTAAAACCTTCTGTATTGCGGGCGTTTTCTTCTTTAATGCGGTATAGCAATGCTCTGTAATTCAGGCGTTTTACCTTGTTTGGCCTTAAGGAAGTAAGTCTGATGTAAAAATCCCAGTCTTCAAGATGCGTCATATTCTCATCAAAGCCTCCAACTGTTCTCCAGTCTGATTTCTTGAAAATACTGGGGCAGAAGATTACATTGCCGTGCAGTATTTTTTTCATCGTGAAGTCTGCCAGATTCCAGTCTCGTTCCTCGCGGCCAAAAAAACGTCCCTGTGCAGTTACTACCATTAGTTGAGGATCTGCGCTAAATTCGTCCATTGCAAGTGAGATATAATCCCTCTCAATAAGGTCGTCAGCATCCAAAGGAAGGATGTATTTGCCCGAAGCTTTTTCAATTCCTCTGTTTCTGGCTCTTGAGACGCCACCGTTTTCAAGTTGGATATATTTGATATCTGGATTGTGTTCTAATATTTTCTTAATAACATCATAAGAGTGATCGGTCGATCCATCATTTACAATGAGTATTTCTATGGCACTGTAGGTCTGCCCCAAAACTGATTCAACGGTTTCTTCAATATAATCTCCCTGATTGTAACAGGGTATTACCACACTTACAATTTCTTTCATTTTTTATTGTTTTTCAGTGCGTAATAGCGGTATCTGGTTTTTAGAAGCGCAGGATTAAAAACGGCGCTTGTAATAAACAGCCGGTACTTTTTCAGCCCGCTTGCAGCAGCTATCCTATTGGAGAGATATTTATTCTTGAAAAGAGCCACAACATCTGCGGGCATATCTTTTTTTGTACAACTCCATTTGTACAAAGATTCATATAATAGCGCATTGTGATAAAAAAACTTTGTCGAGTAGTTGGTTACTTTTGTAATGCTGTTGTTTTCGTGGCCTGTCCTGATGGCGACAGGACGGTCTATAATTCCGGTCTTTAAATTCTTTTCCCAAGCCAGTTTTATGGTGAATTCTTTGTCCTCCCCAATACCCATTTTTTCATCAAGCCGCAGATTTTCCAGTGCTGATCTTCTTACTGTAAGTGCGATCATAGAGAAAAAGGAACCGAAACCTCCTTTCATGCCTATAAGCCCGTAAAATATATCTTTTCCTTCAGCCGGAAAATTAACCGTGGTAAGGCCAACACCTCCAAACTTAGCCAAGTACTGCTTTTTGCCTTCTTCCGTAACAAACTCCGTGTCTAACGCTCCAAAAACCCCGTCAACTTTTGGATCTTTGAAAATTTTCCTCTCCGCATCAAAACGGTTCGGAAGCCAGTAATCATCAGCATCAAGGAAAGTAATAAATTCCTGAGTAGCCCGGTCTATTCCCAGATTTCTTGTGGCAGATACACCGTGATTCTTTTTGTCGGGGTGCTGAAGAACTTTGATTTGTGTAAATTCTTTGGAAAGATCGTGCGCAATCTGAAGAGAATCATCCTGAGATCCATCATCAATCAGCAGGATTTCCCTAACTTCCGAAAATTGGATGCAGGAATTCACGGCTTTTTCTAAAAAAGCTGCGGCGTTGTAAACGGGGATGATAACAGTGATGCCGTGGGTCATTTTAATATTTTACAAAGTATTAAGTATGTTTTGGGAAGCGCTAATATTTTTTTATAAAGTCGCAAATAGTAATACATTTTAAATAAACTGAATCCTAAAGGTGTATTAAAATGATATCGATAATAAATTTGATTATTGATGATTTTTATTAGTGATTCCTTAGTGAGATTTTTGTAATGTTTTTTAATCAAGTATTTTTCTGAAGCAATTTTTGCATTTTTTTTCTCCAGTTGGTTGTCTGTTCTTCCGGATATATTTTCGTTGCTAACTCTTACAAGAACCTTTGAATTTCTAATGAAATATATGTATTTTCTTTCACTAAACTCCAAGACTGCTACATCATCGGTTGCCCAAGCCAAAGGAAATTTTTTAAAATTAAACTTTAAATATTGTTTTTTTCTAAAGATATGCTCAGATAAACTAGATCGTTCCGCTTTCATAATTTTGTATCCAATATTATCTGCCGGATCTATTAATTGCTCATAATCGGTAAAATCCGTTATTCGTTCTCCGTTTTCATTGATCCAGCATTGCGAAAATTTCACAACATTACATTCTTTCTGAATAATTACCGGCATGTCTTTATAAAATTCTTCCACGAAATTCTCCGAAATCACATCATCGTCGCCTAAAATATGGAACCATTCTTCCGTTACATTCTCCAGGATTCTTTCCCACTGCATTGCGAGATTTTTGCCGCCAAGGTTTTCTTTGTAATCAATATAATTGTAACTTCCATCGGGGAAATATTTATCAATGAGCGGAAATGGATCATCGGGACTTGCATCATTTCCGATATACAAAGTGAACCTTTTATCAGTTTGGGACGCAACGGATTTTAGCGTTTCTTCGAAAAATACCATCTTGTAGTACGGAATTACAATTGCCAGTTTATTCATACCCATAAAACATTATTCAAATTTACTTTGTATTTTTTCTTAAAAAGCCAATAAAGGAGGATTGCTTTCTTGTGAAAGAAATTAAATTGATGAAGATGCTGCTTGATGAATTCGCTGCGCAATTTTTCAAAAACAGCCAGAATTTTCTCTTTTTTTACAAATTGAAACTGATATTCAGCCCACATTTCTTGCTTTTTAATGAGATAATCAACCTTTTCTAAATGATGTCCAGAACTGTAGAAAAGATGGGTCAATTTTTTAATAAAGCCATTGGCAGTAGTTTCTGCGCCAATTTGTTGAGCATCATGAATACGGTAATAACCTAAAGTTTCATCAATTAATCCTAGCTCATTTGTCATTGCAAAAATTAATGCAAGTTGATAATCATGCAAAGCAATTTCTGGAATTTCATCGAGGTTGATTCTTTTATTTTTTTTAAAGGCAAATGAAGCTCCGGTTGCTAGATTTTCTATCGTTAGAAGATGATTGGGTAAATTTTTACCGTGATTTTGGGCATTGAAAGCGATATAATCCCAAATTGTTGCGCTTAAAGGTTTTTCATTAAAAAGTTCAAGATTATGGAAAACAGCTTTAAGGTTGCCATTGATTTCGAAGTAATTTATAATTTTTTCAGTTTTGTTCTTAAACCAAATATCATCTTGGTCACAAAGCAATACAATTCCGTCTTGACAAAGATTAATCGCTTTTTCAAAATTTTTTATAACACCTAACTTTTCGGAATTTTTGTATAACTTTATAATAGAGTTCCCTTTTTGAAATTTTTCAATTATTTGCATGGTTTTGTCGGTAGAACCATCGTCACAAATAACAATTTCATCTACAGGGACTTGCTGGCTCAGAATGCTTTCGAGCTGTTCCGCAATATATTTTTCCCCGTTAAATGTGCACAAGGCGACGGATAAAATCATTTTTTTTCTAATCTTGTATTAAGAAATAATAATTCAAATCATATTTGATCCCTATAACACAATATATTGAGTTGTTGATTAAATGATCTTGGTTTTTCATTACAGAAAGGAAATCTTATGGTTTCAGCAGCAAGTCTAATGTAATACTGAAACCCGGCATTTTTGAGTAGGTTAAGTATTTCTCCTAAATTTTGCTCCTCTCCAATTAACCCATGGTATTCTAAAAATAAATTTTTCACATTTGCTAATTTATCTTTAATGTCAAAAATTAAAGCATTTTCTGCCCCCTCTATATCTATTTTAAGAAAATCGATTTCTCGATTTAGGTATTTCTTAATGTCAACAGCCTGAATCTTGATGATATTGTTTTTTTTACCAAAATCGGTAACCAAAGAACCGGCAAGAGCTCCTTCAGAAAAAAATTCGAGAGTGGTATCTTCCTTCCAAACTGCTTTCTTTTCAATATTGATATTTACGTGATTAGGAATCGAAGCAAGGTTTTTCTTTAAAGTGTTAAAAATATTTTCGTCAGGTTCAAAGGCAAGGATTTCTGCTTCGGGGTAAAGTGTTTTGAAATATGCTATGCTTAGTCCAATGTTTGCCCCACAATCAATAATGTATGGATTTTTTTTATCACTAATAAATCTATAAATTTCATCGTTAAACAATTCATCTATAGAATGGATAAATGAAGGGCCATGCGTAAAATGAAACGGTTTTCCAAAAAAATCAGCCACTCCCTCGGTAAATGGGGGGTAATTGAGCAACCTTAATCTTTCTGCAGGGGTGATGCCGGTTTTTGGATTGACCAAATGTTGAGCAATCTGGTTATACCTTTCGACTTTGTAAGCCGCTAACAGAGTTTTGATTTTATTTTTCATAATCATTGCCAAGTATATCTTCCGAACACTGATCCATAATCATATTCACCATGTTTGGATAGATATGAGTCAGAATCAGTCACTACAAATTTACACACATCTTCCACTACGTCTAATTGAGCAATTTTAGGCTGATTAATGAATGCGTGTATTGAATATTTGCCTCTCACCAATGTTTTGGGTTCTATTTTAAGGGTCATTATTTCGCTAATGTATTCTCTTTCACAAGAAAACACCCTTCGTTTTCTAGAATCTAATATCGTCACGAAGAAGCTTGCTTTTGCATTTTTGTTGTTGATGTCTATATTAAATTTGAAATTGATAGGTTCGTCATAATGATATTCTTTGGAAACAGTACCATCTGTTTTGGTAACTTCAATTTGCTTTATATACATTTCCTTGTTGATGTTATTATCATTATTTAGATAAATTACATCATCATTATCGGCGGTCAGATAGGTTGCTACGGTTTCTCTAATTTTTCCATTATATTCAACGATGCCTTTGTTTAAAAGTATTCCATTATTGCAAATCTGCGAAACTGCATTTAAATCATGACTCACAAACAAAACCGTCCTGCCTTCGCCCTTACTTACATCGCCCATTTTGCCGAGGCATTTTTTCTGGAATTCGGCATCGCCTACCGCTAAAACTTCATCTACAATCAGGATTTCGGATTCCAAATGTGCGGCCACGGCAAAAGCCAGACGGACGTACATTCCGGAAGAATATCTCTTCACGGGGGTGTCAATATATCTTTCAACGCCGGAAAAGTCTACAATTTCATCGAATTTCCGGGTGATTTCTTTCCGGGTCATTCCGAGGATTGCGCCGTTCAAATAGATGTTTTCGCGGCCCGTCATTTCCGGATGAAAACCGGTTCCCACTTCCAGAAGTGAGGCAATACGGCCGTTGGTGTAAATTTTTCCGGTTGTCGGTTTGGTGACTTTACTTAATAATTTCAGCAGCGTGGATTTTCCCGCACCGTTTCTGCCGATAATTCCTACCGCGTCGCCCTGGTCGATCTCAAAATTGATATCGCGCAGGGACCATACATATTCGGAGTTTCCTTTTGAACTCCGGTCGTTCGCTTCACCAATTTTCAGGTAAGGATCTTCCTTGCCGCGGATCTGTGCCCAGAAACGGTTCAGGTCGTGCGAAAGCGTGCCGGTTCCTACCTGGCCCAGGCGATATTGTTTTGATATATTTTCTGCTTTTAATGCGAGCATCTTTTGGCTGAGGTTTAGGGAAAGGATTAAACAGTGTCCATGAAACTTTTTTCCACTTTGTTAAACACGACAGTTCCTGTTGCCAACAATACAAAGATAATGACGGAACTGGTGAGGAGCATTACGGGTGAGAAATCTCCGGAACCCAGCCAGCCGTATTTAAAACATTCGAAAATTCCGGTGAGTGGATTATACACGGCGATTTTTTTCCAGATGCCTGAAAGTGACGAAAGCGGATAAATTACCGGTGTGGCATACATAAAAAGGCTCACCCCAAATCCGAGAAGCATCTGCAGGTCGCGGTATTTTGTAGTGAGCGACGAAATAATCATTCCTGCGCCCATTGCAAATGCAGCCATCAATATTATTAATAAGGGTGTTGCAAGTAACCATACATTTGGAGTGATATCACCTTTGGTCAAATAATAGAGCCACACCAAAAGGAAAAGTAAAAACTGTACACCGAACCGCATAAGATTGGAAATTACAATCGTGATCGGCATTACAAGCCGCGGGAAATATACTTTCCCAAAAATTGCAGCATTCGCCGTGAAAACACTGGAGGCGCTGGTTAAGGAAGTAGAGAAGTAATTCCAAAGTGTCACCCCGGAAAGATAAAAGAGAATCTGCGGCAAACCGTCTGTTGAAAGACCTGCAATCTTACCGAAAACCACGACAAAAACAATGGTGGTTAAAATTGGATTGATGAAAAACCAAACAGGTCCCAGAATTGTCTGTTTGAAAGATGAAACGAAATCCCGCTTGACAAACATGTACACCAAATCCCTGTATCGCCAGACTTCGCCGAGTTTCAGGTCGAACATGGAATGGTCAGCTTCAATGGTTTCGGTCCACTGCTGTTTTGGGTCGCTCATTTGTGAAAGAATAAATTTTTATCAAAAATAAGGTAAATTATTGAAATTTCCTGCTATCGGTGTGACTCAGGAAGAGGGAAGTAAGAAATATCGGAATATAAAGCCGTACTTCGTAAAGAATTCCCGCGTAAAAACACATGGCAATATATGGTATAGAAAGAAGATGGAAAACAATGATGTTCTTGATGGCATTCCGATCTTTCGCAAGCATAAGAGGAAGAACAAAAAATACTGCCCAAAACAAAAGTCCCAGAATGTTTTTGGGTTGAGAAAAATTCTGAAAAAGGAGATTTCCGTCATTCGTGGTGAAACTGCCATTCATCAGCCGCATTCCAAAATAGGTGAGGATAAAAGTGATTCCCAAAACCGCTACAGGAATCAAAGTTTCCTTTTTCAATCCAAATTCCGAATACAGTAAAGTTCCGGCGAGTGCAAGTGATAATGCAGATGATTCTCTGTTCAACGTAGAAACCGCCATCATCAAAACTAAGATTGCCAGATTTGAGACTGCGTTTTTTTCCAGATATCTGAGGAGGAACAGGAAAAAAAGCAGGAGGAAAAAGTAACTGGAAACATCGTAGGGAACAATCACAAACTGCGAGAATGCTGTTGCGAAAACAGCTACCGCGATCATCAGCAACTTTTCCGAAGATGTGGCGACGAAATTTTTAGTTTCCGTAATTAAAACCATCATAGCTGAGCTTAAAACCAGAAAAAAAGTGTTGAGGAGAAAGAAGGAAAGATACATTTTCGGTTCTGCATCTGCGTCGAAAAATTTCAGTTTAAAGATTGAATAATCAATATTTAAAGTAGATAAAAATTCATAAATCCAGATTAAGAAATATCCGCTTAAAATTCGGTGCTGGTAAATTCCGGAACCGAACTGTTGCTGAAATTGTGTGTAATTTAAAATCTTTGAAGAATAAATATTTCCAAATGACAAATACACAAAACTATTGATCAGGAAAGCCAATAATGTTGCGAAAACGAGTTTGGAAAATAAATTTAGTTTCAATTCAGGTGTTTTTTTAATAGAGAAATACTGTCTTCCGTCGATCGTTGCAAATATAAATAATTTACCGCTTGTTGCCTGATTGGGAATCAGTGATTCTTTAGAGAGTTTGCAGTGTTATCAAAAATTTGTATATTTGCATCGGATTTACGGATAAACATGAAAAGGCCTTCGCAAGAATGCCTTTTTTCGTAACTCAAATGAAAGATATGGAATTTAGAAAGAAGATAGAAGAGCTGCTGGGCAGTTTTCTGGAAGAAAGAGAAGATTTGTTTCTGGTCGATTTGAAATTTTCGGCGGCAGATGATATTACGGTAATTCTTGACGGTGATCAGGGGGTTACCCTGCAGGATTGCCTGGATGCAAGCCGCGCTATCGAATTTAATATGGATCGTGAGGAACACGATTTTTCTCTCCAGGTAATGAGTGCCGGATTAAGCGAACCTTTAACCACGCCGCGACAGTACAGAAAAAACATTGGCCGCGAACTCGATATTTTACTGACAGATACTACGAAGATTGAAGGTGAGCTTGCAAAAGTTGATGAGGATAAAATCACGCTTATTTTAAGATACCGTAAACCTAAAGAGGTAGGAAAAGGAAAAGTAGATGTGGTGGAAGAGAAGGAAATTCCGTACACTGAAATTAAAAAAGCACTGGTAACAATAAAATTTTAATAACAAAAAGATGAAGAAAAGGCTTCGCGCCCTACATTCATTATATATCACTTATACATATGGACGGTTTAGCATTAATTGAAGCATTTGGCGATTTCAAAGAAGAAAAAAGCATCAGCAAGATTGATCTGATGGCGATTATTGAAGACTCGCTCAAAACTTTATTAAGAAAACGATTTGATTCCGATGATCATTTCGATGTTATTGTAAACCCCGATAAAGGGGATTTCCAAATATTTTTAAATAAAACCATCGTTGAAGACGAGATGTCTGAAGATGATGATTTGGAAATCGAGATTTCTGAAGCAAAGAAAATTGACCCTACTTTCGAGGTAGGTGAGGATTTTACCGTTGAAATCCCGATCGAAAAACTGGGAAGAAGAAGTATTCTTACTTTGAAGCAGATTTTATCAACCAAACTTCAGGAGCATAACAATGCCATGCTGTACGAAGAGTTCAAGGATAAGATTGGCGAAATTGTTGTGGGTGAAGTACACCACATCCGTCACAAACACGTGATTTTAATTGATGACGAGGATAACGAATTCATCCTTCCGAAAGAAAACCAAATTCCTTCTGATTTCTTCAAAAAAGGAGAAAACGTACGTGCGATTGTAGAAAGTGTAGATTTCAAAGGCTCGAAACCACAGATCATTGTTTCAAGAACCGCTCCTAAATTCCTCGAGAAACTGCTTGAACTTGAAATTCCTGAGATTCAGGACGGTACCATCATTCTTAAGAAAGTAGTGAGAATCCCTGGTGAAAAAGCGAAGATCGCGGTAGATGCTTATGATGACAGAATTGATCCGGTAGGAGCATGTGTCGGCGTTAAAGGATCAAGAATTCACGGCGTAGTACGCGAACTTAAAAATGAAAATATTGATGTAATTCAGTGGTCTAAAAACCCTGAAATTATGGTGAAAAGAGCCTTAGGAAACATTACCATCAATAAAATTGAAATTAATCCGGAGACCATGTATGCCATGGTTTACACGCCTGTAGAAGAAATTTCACGGGTAATCGGAAAGCAGGGACAGAACATCAGACTTGCTTCATGGTTAAGCGGATATGAAATTGATGTGTACAGAGAAGCCAGCGAAGATGATGACGTAGAACTGAAAGAATTTGCAGGTACCGAAGAAGGCGATATCGAACAGTGGATAATCGACGAATTCGAGAAAGTAGGTCTTACCACAGCAAAAAGTATTTTAGATAAAGATACCGAAGCGCTTTTGAAAATGGTTGACCTCGAAGAAGAAACGATTGAAGAAGTAAAACAGATTTTGAAGGAGGAGTTTGAAGACTAATCCTTGAAAATAGCTAGAGTAATGTTAAAATAATTAACTTTACCAAAAATTAAAACAAAAGTATAAATTATACATGCCCAAAATTAGATTAAACAAAGCGGTAAAGGAATTTAATATTTCGATGACAAGACTGGTAGAATTTCTTCAGTCCAAAGGATTCGAGGTAGAAAGTAATCCTAACGCTCAATTGGAAGAGTCGGCATATTCTGCATTAGAAGCTGAGTTCGCAAAAGACGGTGAACAGAGAAAAGCTTCTCATGAGGTCGTGATGATTAAAGTTCCGGAAGAAAAACTGGAAATTGAACCGTCAAAACCTGAGGTAATAAGAGCCAAAACAAGCTTGAGACCCGAAACAAAGATTTTGGGTAAAATTGATCTTGATCCAAAAAAACCTGAAGTTCCTGCGGTAAAAGAGCCGGAACCTGAAGTGAAGGAGGAACCGGTTGTTGTGCCTACTCCTGCCACTCCGGAAAAACAGGAATTCAAAGTGTTGGATAAGATTGATCTTTCGCAGATCGAAGGCAGCAAGCCGAAGTCTTCCAAAAAAGATCAGCCTGTAAAAGAAGAGGAAAAACCTGCAGTGAAAGCTGAAGAAACTCCTGCTCCAAAGGTTGAAACCCCAGCTCCGGCTGCGGAAGAATCTCCGGAAGCTGCAGAAGAAGCCCAGTCGGATAAAATAGAAACCGTTTATCAGAAACTGGAAGGGGTGAAAATTTTAAAGCAAACCGTTGACCTTTCCCAGTTCAATAAACCGAAACCACAGGGAGGAGCCAACAGTGCTGCAGCGAAAAAGAAAAGAAAAAGAATCGAGAAGCCCAATACTCCGGGTACAGGAACACCAGGTCAGGCAGGTACTCAGCAGGGCAACCGTCCGCAGGGTAACCGTCCGCCGGGACAGGGTGGTAACCGTCCGGGTCAGGGAGGTAACCGACCAGGCTATCAAGGTGGAGGAAATGCCGGAAAAGGCGGCAGCCGTAGGGGTGCGCCAACCATGCCGGTAGAGCTTACAGATGAACAGGTTAAGAATCAGATCAAAGAAACTTTAGAAAAACTTACCAATAAAGGCGGTAAGAATAAAGGAGCTAAATACAGAAAAGAGAAAAGAGTTTACAGACGTGAGCAGGATGAACTCCAGCAGGAGATGGATGCTGCCGACAAAACGCTGAAGGTGACGGAATTTATTACCGTAGGTGAATTGGCAAGTCTCATGAACGTGAGCCCGACAGAAGTGATCTCCGCATGTTTCTCCTTAGGAGTGATGGTGACCATGAATCAGCGTTTAGAAGCTGATACTTTATTACTCGTAGCTGACGAATTTGGATATAAGATTGAATTTTCCGATGCGGATCTTGAAGAATCTGCAGTTGAAGAAGATACCGATACCGAGGCAGATCTGTTACCGCGTGCGCCAATTGTTACCGTAATGGGACACGTTGACCACGGTAAGACCTCTTTGCTCGATTATATCAGAAAAACGAACGTCATCGCCGGTGAATCCGGAGGAATTACCCAGCACATCGGAGCGTATAATGTTAAGTTAGAAAACGGTCAGCGAATTACCTTCCTTGATACACCGGGTCACGAAGCATTTACCGCGATGAGAGCCAGGGGTGCACAAATTACCGATATCGCAATTATTGTAATTGCAGCGGATGATGATGTGATGCCTCAGACTAAAGAAGCAATTTCCCACGCACAGGCAGCGGGTGTTCCAATGATTATTGCGCTGAACAAGGTAGATAAACCAAACTCAAACCCAGATAATATCCGCCAGCAGCTTTCTGCAATGAATGTTTTGGTAGAAGAATGGGGTGGTAATGTTCAGTGTCAGGAAGTTTCTGCTAAATTCGGTAACAATATGGATGCTTTGCTTGAAAAAGTATTGCTTCAGGCGGAAATGTTGGAATTAAAGGCCAATCCTAACAAAAATGCTCAGGGTGTTGTGATCGAGGCTTCTTTGGATAAAGGAAGAGGATACATTTCTACCATTCTTGTGCAGACCGGAACTCTTAAAGTAGGAGATTACATTCTTGCAGGGAAAAATCACGGTAAAGTGAAAGCAATGCTTGACGAAAGAGGGAAGCCGATGGAGGCAGCTGGTCCTTCTATTCCGGTAACGGTTCTTGGTCTTGACGGAGCGCCTACAGCAGGTGACAAATTCAGAGTTTTTGAGGATGAAAGAGAAGCGAAAACAATCGCAACCAAACGTGAGCAGTTACAGAGAGAGCAATCAATCAGAACTAAAAAACACCTTACTCTTGATGAACTGGGCAGACGTATTGCTTTAGGAGATTTCAAAGAACTCAACATTATCCTTAAAGGTGACGTGGACGGTTCTGTTGAGGCACTTTCCGATCAGTTACAGAGACTTTCAACGGAAGAGATCAGTATTAATATCATTCATAAAGGAGTTGGTCAGATTACCGAATCCGACGTACTTCTAGCAGCAGCATCTGATGCGATTATGATTGGATTCAACGTTAGAGCAGGTGTCAATGCAAAAGATCTTGCTGATAAAGAAGAAATAGAAATCCGTACCTATTCGGTCATCTATAAAGCGATTGATGAAGTAAAAGAAGCGATGGAGGGAATGCTTTCTCCGGAAATTCAGGAGCAGGTCATCGGTAACGTGGAAATACGTGAAACCTTTAAAATTACCAAAGTCGGTACTATTGCCGGTTGTATGGTTCTAAACGGAAAAGTCACCCGAAATTCGAAAATCCGATTACTGCGTGACGGTATTGTGAAATTCGATGGCGAACTGGAAAGTTTGAAACGTTTCAAAGACGACGTAAAGGAAGTAACCAAAGGTTACGAATGTGGATTGAATATTAAAGGATACAACGATATTGAAGTTGGTGATATCCTGGAAGTATATGAAGAAGTTGCCGTTAAGAAAAAACTGAAATAACAGTTTAGTTGATATAAAGCCTGCTGAAAAGCAGGCTTTTTTTTATCCGGGAAATAATTAATTGTTAAAATTTTAAAAAATCGCAGTTTATCTTTTCTGTAGCTTTTTTATTAAATAGTTAGGGAAAGCGAAATTTATTCAGGTGCATTTTTTGGGAAATTCAAACCTTTGTTTAAATGCTTGTGAATAATGAATTTGATTATTATTAACGATGCTTTCATGCGCTTGCGAATGTTAATTAAAATTAACATATTTGCGCGGATAATATTAAAAAAGTGTTAATATGAATTTAAAATCTAAAGTGCTAGGAGCAGGAGTTCTCTTCTTTTTAGGAGGAGGAATTGCGCTAGCTCAAACGGATTCAACAAGGGTAGCTGAAGTTGATGAAGTTGTAATTGTAGGGTATACCGCTGTAAAAAAAGAAGATTACACGGGATCGGTTTCTAAAGTAGGGAGCGAAAATATTTCCAAGAAAAATGTATCGAACGTGGCGCAGGCCCTTACCGGAGAAGCAGCTGGGGTAAGAGTAATTACAACCTCTGGTCAGCCAGGTTCTGAGCCGCAGATCAGAATTAGAGGATTTGGTTCCGTAAGTGGTAACAGAGAGCCATTGTACGTACTTGACGGAATTCCTTTCAACGGCAACGTATCGGCAATCAACCCGGATGACATCGAGAATATGACTGTACTGAAAGATGCGACTGCAACTGCAATTTACGGTTCCCGAGGTGCGAACGGTGTGGTATTGATCCAGACCAAGAAAGGTAAATCTGGAAGAGACGTGGTAACCATTGATACCAGAATCGGTTTCAATGCGCCGCTTATTCCTCGTCATGATGTAATCAGAAGCCCTGAGCAGTATATCGGTCTTTCCTGGGAAGCACTTTATAATCAAGGGAAACTCAGCGGAAGTGCAGATCCTGTAGCTTATGCAAACGCACGTTTGTTCTCCAGTGCAGGTATCAGACCACAATACAATATGTGGAACGCTAATGCGGCACAGCTGATCGATCCTGCGACGAAAATGGTGAGAGAAGGCGTTACCAGAAAATACAGCCCGGAAAACTGGAAAGATTACGGTTTCCAAACCTCCATGAGATCTGAAACCAACTTCAGTATCAGTGGTGGTGAAGGTAAAACGACTTACTATACTGGTATAGGTTATCTAAAAGATGAAGGTTATACCATTAACTCCAAGTACGAGCGTTACAGTGGTAGATTAAACCTAACGCATCAGGCAAAATCCTGGTTGAAAGGAGAATTCAACATGGGTTATGCTTACTCTGATACCGACAGAAACGGACAGACTGAAGACAGTGGAAGTATCTTCTGGTTCGTAGATAACATTCCATCTATCTATCCATTGTTTCTTAGAAATGCTCAGGGTGGCTTCGTAAATGATCCATATTATGGTGGATACCAGTATGATTACGGTACCGGCAGAGGGTTCGGTGCTCTTACCAACTCCATTGCCGATGCCACTTACGATTTAGACAACAGAAAAAAACATGAGGTTAACGCCAACTTCTTCTTAAAGGCTGATATTACCAAAAAATTAAGTTTCGAAACGAGAATCGGTGGTCAGTACTACAATAACTCAAGAAACGATTATAGCAATCCATATTACGGAAGTTCGGCTTCCCAGTACGGATCTCTTTACAAGGTTCGTACCGAGTTATTCTCCCATAACTTCCTTCAGTTGTTACGTTATATGAACCGTTTCGGGAACCATGGTGTTCAGGCATTCGTGGCACACGAAAGTACGGACTGGAAGTATAATTACCTGTCTGCATCTAAATACGGTCTTGTAATTCCTGATGGTGGCGAGTTCAACAACGCGATCAACCAGAACCCTGCCTATTCTTACCTTTACAACTATGCGTTAGAAAGTTACTTCGGTCAGGCAATGTATGATTACAACGGGAAATATCTAGTTTCTGCAAGTGTAAGAAGAGACGGTACTTCAAGATTCTTAAACGATAAGTGGGATACGTTCTACTCTGTAGGTTTAGGATGGGTTGTGAACAAAGAGAATTTTATGCAGGATAACAGCGTATTCGACAAGCTTAAGTTCAAAGCAAGCTACGGAACCGTTGGTGATCAGTCGGGTGTAGGGTACTATCCAGGATACAATGTGTATAACCCGGGTAACTTTATGCTTCTTCCTGCGGCTGCATTCGACAGAATTGGTTACCCAGACTTAACATGGGAAAAATCCAAGACTTTCGATGCCGGTATGGAATTCACATTATTCAAGAACAGAATCATTGAAGGTGCTGTAGATTATTACCACAAAACAACTGATAACCTGATCTTTGATAACAGACTTGCACCTTCTACAGGTAACGCAATTATGAAAGTAAACGACGGTCTTTTGGTTAACCAGGGTGTTGAATTTACTTTAACCGGTCACGTGATCAATAAAGAAGATTTCTATTTAGATCTTTCATTAAACGGAGAGTGGTTAAACAATAAATTAACCAGAATGCCGATTGATCCCACTACAGGTCTTCCAAAAATTATTGATCTTGCAGAATCAGGATTCGGTAGATCGGAAGGTCACTCGCTTTACGATTTCTATATGAGAGAATGGGCGGGAGTTAACCCTCAAACAGGTGCTGCAATGTGGAACGTAAGCTATACCGATAACAACGGTAACGGCAAGTTCGATGCAGGTGAGCAGATTGGATCTTTAACAGAATTCTTGGCACAAAACCCGGGAGCTACTATTTTAGAAGCAACTACCGAGGTTTATACGCAGGCAACTCAGAAATATGTAGGTAAATCTGCAATCCCAGATTTAAGAGGTGCATTCTCTGTAAACGCTGGTTATAAAGCACTTTCATTATCTGCACAGTTCCTTTACGGAATCGGTGGTTATTCGTACGATTTCGCATATGCGGGATTAATGCACAACAGTGTAGTTGGTAACAACAACTGGCATACCGATATCCTGAACAGATGGCAGAACCCTGGTGATATTACCAATGTTCCAAGATTAACAAGTAACAGAACCGGCGATACCAACTACAACAGTATGTCAACCAGATTCCTTACGAAATCTGACTATCTTGTACTTAATAATGTAAGGTTGGCTTATACCATGCCGAACAAATATTTTGCTGGACTTGGATTAAACGGACTTACTGTTTCGTTAACAGGTGATAACCTGTGGATTCAGACGAAGAGAAAGGGCTTCAACCCTACTACTTCTGAAACAGGAAACAGTAATACTTACAGATATTCACCACTTTCTACCATCACGTTTGGTGTAAAAACAAACTTCTAAATTTTACTGAAAATGAAAAAAATACTTATATTAAGTTCCCTAATGGGACTGCTTCTAACCACAACTTCCTGTAGAGAGGAGTTTTTGCAGAGCGAGCCTACAGAAACTCTGGCAAACCCGCCAGCTCAGGCTAAACTGAACGGTCTTTACCTGATGATGGTAAACACCGGTACTGGTGGTACTACAGGTCACGATGACTACGGACAAAAAGGTTACGATTTGGTATCCGATATGCTTTCTGCAGATATGGTACTGAGCGGTGTAACTTATGGATGGTACAGAAATATCGCTAACCTTACTGCGACTACTGACTTTACCAACAACGCGAATTACCAGCCATGGAGGTATTATTACCGGATTGCATATGCTGCAAACGACGTAATTGCCGGGTTAGGCGGTAATGATGCAGTTCCTGCATCAGCGGCGGATAAAGCTGCAATGGGGCAGGCGAAAGCGATGCGTGCTTATGCCTATTTTTATCTTACCCAATATTTCACTACGAAATATGATCCGGCTGCACCGGCTATTCCTTTGTATATTGATGCAGGAGTACAGGCCCAGCCAAAAGCAACACAGTCTGAAATTTATGCTCAGATTGTAAAAGATCTTACTGATGCAGTTACCTTATTACAAGGGTTCTCCCGTGCAAATAAAGGGGTAATCAACCAGGATGTTGCTAAAGGATTACTGGCTTACACGTATGCAGCAATGGGTGAGAATGCAAAAGCAGCTACATTGTCTCAGGAGATTATGGCTAAGTTCCCTAAAACGACCAAAGAAGAAACCGTTTTTGATGAAGTTACCGGATCCGGAGGTGGTTTCAACGACCTTAAGACAAACAGCTGGATGTGGGGCTTCGACCTTACAGAGGCAAATGATCTAGATCTCATCAGCTGGTGGGGACAGGCAGATATCTTTACTTATTCTTACTCTTGGGTAGGAGACGCGAAATCAATTGACCTTGATTTGTATAACGCGATAAGAGCTGATGATATCAGAAAGAATCAGTTTGTATCTATTAACGAAACTGCAGACGGTTTCACAATGGCACCTGCAAACGCACCTGGAGCATTTGATTATCCTTCAGTTCCTGCAAATAAGTTCTATGCTCCGGGGAGAACAATCGGAGGACAGAGAATCGTTACAACAGATTACCTGTTTATGCGAGCAGACGAATTCCATTTATTAGCAGCTGAAACACTTGCAAAATCAGGCAATGAGGGTCAGGCAAAAACAATCCTTAAGGACTTCCTTACCCAGAGAATTACTGATGTAAGTTATATTGATGGTTTGTCCGGAACTGCATTACTTAATGAAATCTATCTGCAAACCAAGATTGAACTTTGGGGCGAAGGTAAGAGTTACCTGGCAATGAAGAGAAACAAGGCTACCATCAAGAGAGGGCCTAACCACCTTTTCTACGCAGGCCAAACTTTTAGCTATGATGACGACAGACTGTCCATGGATATTCCACAGGCGGAAATCAACAATAACCCTAAGCTGAAATAATCAGAATACAGGTTTTACTAATGAGGAGCAGATTTATTCTGCTCCTTTTTTATTCTAACTTACAAGCCTGGCAGCTAACGAGTAAACGCATTAAAAATCTTATTTGTACTGATTATAAATTACAGCGGACTTAAGTTAAGTTTCTGTAACCAAGTTGTGTTATATGGCTATGAATTTATATAAAATGCAAAAAAATTAGGATTTTAATCATTTATATTAATAATTATTACAGAAATCTCACCAATTTTTTTATAAACTCATGATTAAATAATTAAACAGTTTGTAATGTTAAATAAAATTAACATATTTGCCGCAATAATATTAAAAAAGTGTTAATATGAATGTGAAATTAAGAGTATTGAGTATTGGGGCCATGTTTTTTGCTGCCCAACACTTGTCTGCACAGAGCGACACTACCAAAGTTCAGAATATTGATGAGGTGGTTGTAGTGGCTTATGGAACGCAAAAGAAATCAACATTAACAGGATCTAACCTTCAAGTAGGTGCGAAAGAGATTGAAAACAGACCGATTTCCAATGCCCTTCAGGCTCTAGATGGAGCGGGAGCAGGTATTCAGATTGCAGCGTCTTCGGGACAGCCTGGTGATTCGCCCGCAATCAGAATCCGTGGTGCAGGTTCATTCCTGGCGAGTAACTCACCGCTGATTGTAGTAGATGGTGTTCCTTTTTCCGGAAACCTTAACTCGATTAACCCCAATGATATCGAAAGTCTTAACGTTCTTAAAGACGCTGCTTCCACATCTCTATATGGTTCTTCGGCTGCAAATGGTGTAATCCTGGTAACTACTAAAAGAGGGAAGAAAAATTCCTCACGAGTAACCCTTAATTCAAGTACAGGTATCATTGGTAGATTTGTACAGGAATATGACCGTGTCGGTCCCAAAGATTATTATTTGCTTACATGGGAAGCAATGAGAAATGGTAGATTGCTTACTGCAGGCCAGACTGTAGCAACTGCTAATGCTTATGCTACTGCTAACCTAATTACAGGTAACCTGAAAACCAATGTATTTAATGTTCCGGATAACCAACTGATCGTTGATGGAGTTTTCAACCCAAATGCGCAACTGAAATATAATGATTTCGATTGGGCAGATGCGATCATGGGAACAGGTCTGCGCAACGAACACAGCATCTCTTACTCTGGCGGTAACGATAAGAGTACTTTTTATTCATCTCTAAACTATATGAAAGAAGAGGGATATGTAATAAAATCTGACTTTGAGAGAATGACACTGCGTTTGAATGCTACTTCACAGGTTAAGCCTTGGTTAAACTTAGGGACCAGTCTTAATGGATCCTTCTCTAGCGGTTCTAATGCAGTAGATGGAGAAAACAATAACGCAGCATTTGTAAACCCATACAGATGGACACGCGGAATGGGGCCGATCTATAGTCCTTATAAACATGATCCGATTACAGGGCAAAGAATGTACGATGCTGATGGAAACGTAATGTACGATAATGGAGCGATGCGTGGGCCTGATGCTGCATCTGGAAGAAACGTTGTATGGGAAACACTACTGAATGATAATATTACTGACGCCTACAGTATTCAGGGTAACGTGTTTGCAGAAGCACAGATCTTAGAAGGATTAACCTTCCGTACTAACGGAGCATACAATTACAGGGGAACACTTAATAAGACCTATACCAATACGCTAATTGGTGATGCAATAGGAATTGGTTCTGCTGCAAGAATGGCCTATTTCCGAAGAGATTTTACGTGGAACCAGATCTTAACTTACAACAGATCTTTAGGTGATCATAACTTCACTTTAATGGCAGGTCACGAAAATTTCGAGGAAAAATATGACTATTTATATGGTTATAAGAGACAGCAGATTCTGGAAGATCAGTTCGAATTCGATAATTTCGTAGACAACTCATCACTAAGTTCATCATTCAACAGAAGAAGTAAGGAGGGTTATTTCGGGCGTGCGAATTATAATTATCTGGAGAAGTACCTTCTTGAAGGATCTATCCGTTGGGATGGTTCCTCGCGTTTCCGAGATGAAGTAAGATGGCAGTCTTTCTGGTCAGCTGGTGCCGGATGGGTGATTTCACGAGAAAACTTTATGAGTGGGATTAGCAAAATCGACTTCCTGAAATTAAGAGCATCATATGGAGAGGTAGGAAATGACAACCTTTCGAGCTGGTATGCATTCAAATCTTTATACGGAATTGGTTACAACAATGGAACCGAAGCAGGAACGATTCTTACCACCGTAGCTGATCCTGATGTTCACTGGGAAACAAAAGCACAAAGTGACGTTGCCCTAGAGTTTGAATTGTTCGACAGAAGACTGAAAGGTACTTTAGAATATTACAACTCCGAGACCCGTGATCTTCTTTTTGCAACGAAGAAACCGCTTAACGCAGGTATACCCGGTAACGAAGTTGTGACAAATATCGGTGCAATGGTAAACAGGGGTTATGAAGTAACGCTTTCAGCAGATGTAATCCGCAATCAAAACTTAAAATGGAATATCACTGCATTTGGTTCAACCTATGAAAATGAAGTAACTCAACTTGAAGAATCTTTTATCAACGGTACGAAGAAAATTGAACAGGGCAAAGACATTTATGCATTCTATCTTAGAACCTGGGCTGGTGTAGATCCTGCCGACGGACAAGGACTTTTCGTGCTGGATCCTGCTAAATCTGTACTTAACGCGACTGACGAAAGAACAGTGAATGGCCAGAAGGTTACCACAAACCTTAATAAAGCATTGCTGGAGTATCAAGGATCTGCAATACCAGATTTCTTCGGAAATGTTTCAACAACAGTTAATTTCAGAAACTGGGAACTTTCTGCAGCGCTTAACTATCAATTCGGTGGTTTAATCTATGATACAAACTATGCCAATTTAATGACAGCTTATCCTCAGGGTGGTGCTCTTCATACTGATATTTTTAACAGATGGACAACTCCAGGACAAATTACCGATGTGCCTGTATTGAACTCATCGTACACTGCAGGTCCAGCTGCGGCCTCTTCAAGATGGCTGATTGATGCGAGTTATGTAATGCTCAGAAATGCAACCTTAGGGTATAATTTTAATAAGGACATTATTAAATCTGTAGGAATTTCCAGTCTTAAACTTTTTGTAAGCGGTGAAAATATCTGGATGACAAGCAAAAGAAAAGGTTTGGAACCTTATCAATCATTCAACGGTACTACCACAAACAGATACTCCCCTTCTAGAATTGTTACCTTTGGTTTAAGTACAACCTTCTAAATTTAAATTAAAATGAAATTTTTCAATAAAAAATCAATTTTTGTAGCAGCTGCATCTGTACTGCTTGCTACGGCAGCATCCTGTGAGAGAGAGTATCTCACAACAGATCCTACCGATTCTGTGAGTTCATCAACCGTGTATTCTTCTGTAGCTAACATGACTACAGCAATCAACGGGATGCACCGTAATATGCACCTGCGTCAAAATTCAAGTCAGGGCCAAAATGGTGCAACCCATATCTTAATTTACATGGACGTAATGGGTGAAGACCTTATTTTCCCTGCAACTGGACCGAACTGGTTTGTGAGCACTATAAGATGGCTGGATAATGCGAATGCTAACTCTGGTAATCTTTTCTATCCGTACGATTTCTTCTATGAGCAAATCAGAATGGCTAACGATCTTATCAATTATGGTCCTGCCGCTGCCGGTGATGCTACCGAAAGAGAACGGGTAATGGGTGAGGCTTACGCATTCCGAGCATATTCTTACTTCATGCTGAATCAGATTTATGCAAAAAGATATGTTCCCGGCAGTGCAAACACTCACCTGGGGGTTCCTTTAAGATTGGATGATAGCATGACTCCGATTCCACGAGCTACCCTGGAGGCTAACTATACCCAAATCAAGGCAGACCTTCAGCAGGCAATCAGCTTACTTAATGGTAAAGCAAGATCCAACAAATCACACTTTAATGTAAATGTGGTAAAAGGCCTTATGGCGAGAGTTGCGCTAACAACAGGGGATTATGCAAACGCTGCTACTTATGCAAATGAAGCAAGACAAGGCTTTGCATTAATGAACAACACGGTTTATAAGTCTGGATTTAACAGCTATGCTGTAAGTGAATGGATGTGGGGATATAAACCGATTGCAGCTACTTCTGATTACTTCGGTAACTTCCATGCGTATATGTCCAGAAACTATAACTCATCACAAATCCGTCAGGCACCAAAAGTTGTAAACAAACTTCTTTTCAACAGTTTCCCTGCAACGGATGTGAGAACACAGGTGATAGATCCAACCGGAGCGCATACTTCACTCAATCTGCCTTCAACTTATCTTAAGGTGCCGTATACCTCACAAAAATTCCTTTCTGTAAATGCAGAAGGAGCTCTTGACAATAATACAAGTTTAGGTGATATTCCTTTTATGAGGTCAGCTGAGATGTATCTTATTGAAGCAGAGGCTTTGGCAAGAAATAACCAGGAAGCACAATCAAAAGTGGTCTTCACTCAGTTAGAGCAAAACAGAAATCCTGCCTATGTAACTTCCACAAAAACTGGTCAAGCCTATATCGATGAAATTCTTGCCAGCAGAAGACTTGAGCTTTGGGGTGAAGGTTTCAGATTCCTCGATTTAAAGAGGCTGAATATGCCATTGGACAGAACAAACACGAACTACGCACCTGTAGTAGTTAATAACTTATTAACCGTCCCTGCGGACGATAAGCGTTGGACATGGCTTATTCCACAGGCGGAAATTGATGCATCCAAAGGACTTGTTGAGCAAAATGAACTTTAGAATCTGTTTTAGCATATAACAAATTATTGCAAGTTCTTAAAATCACGGAAACAAGTTTTGTTAAGTCAAGTTAAATAAGCTTTCATCCGATAAAGCCATCCGAAAGGGTGGCTTTATCATTTTATTACAGGTGGGCACATTAGGTAATTTTCACCAACCTTCCCTGTATGCCTACTACTTCTGAAAATAAAACACCTATATTTCGCTATTATGTTAACAAAAATAAAAATAACTTAAGGATATGGAAATTTTAATTTGGCTATGTTAAAATAAATTAACATATTTGCGAGATAAAATATTAAAATGTGTTAATATGAATGTAAAATTACGAGTTTTAACCATTGGTGTTCTGTTCTTTAGCGGACATGCGTTAATGGCTCAGAAAGCAAAGAGAGATACTGCTACGAAGACAAAGGATATCGAAGAAGTAGTGCTTGTAGGAGGTATTAAGTTGGATCCGGCAGTTAAAATGGGATCTTACACTGTGGTGTCAAAGGCGAACTTCGAATCTACGCCAGTAGCCTCAGTTGATGAAGTTCTGAACGGCAGAGTAGCCGGATTAACTTTTTCAACAAATGGCGGAGATCCTGGTTCTACTAACCTCATCACCATTAGGGGGGTTGGGTCTTTAATCGGTACACCAAACCCGCTGTATGTTATCGACGGAGTGGTTGTTGGTAAAGGTTCCGACAATGCCCAGGTGATGGAATCCTGGAATCCGCTGGCCAGTATTGATCCTAACTCCATAGAAAAAGTAGCGGTACTGAAAGATGCCTCTGCAACTGCCCTTTATGGTGCGAGAGGAGCCAACGGTGTGATTGTAATTACCACGAAGAGAGGACGTTTTAATCAAAAAACCAGGTTTAACGTCTCCAGTGATATGTCGGTACAGGATATTGCTTTTGACAAGCAGAAATATATGAATGCCAATGAGTTTTTACAGTGGGGTGGGCAGATGCTGGTAAACAGTGGCGCTTTTACTGATTTACAGGCGGCAACCGCTCAGTTTGCGGAAGATAATAATTATGACGGAGTTAGTGACGAAAACTGGCAGGAAAAAGTTCAGAGAAGAACATCAATTGTAAATACATATAATGTTTCAGCTACCGGAGGGGGTGAAAATACCTCTTTCCGTTTGGGCGGTTCATATTACCAGAACGAGCCTTTGGTTCTGAACAGTAATTTTGACCGAATCAGTTTAACTTCAGCCATCGATCATAAAATTTCAGATAAATTTAATCTGGCTTTTAATGCGAATTTTACGAATGTAGAAAGAAAAACCTACGATGATGGCGGTGCCTACAGAAACCCGTGGCTTACCAACTGGTATATTGCGCCTATTTATCCTGCATATAATCCCGATGGGACCTACAATCAAACAAATTTAGGTAACGGGAACGATTTTTTCAACCCTCTTGCCATTCAGGAAATGGACTTTATGAAGGGTTCTATTAAAACTTTTGTCTCCTCGGTAACCGCAGATTTGCAGGTGATGAAAAATGTATATGCCAATTCACTTTTCGGGGTACAGTATCAGGCTTTGGATGAAAAAACGTATTGGGATCCGCGAATCGGAGATGGTTTGACCTACAACGGGTATGTTCTGGAAAGTAGATCAAGTGCATTTGACTGGAACTGGAATAACTCTTTAAGCTACCGAAATACTTTTAATGACAGACACGAAGTACAGGCTTATCTGGGGATGGAATACCAGGAACACAAGTACTACTCTTTAGGTGCTCAGGTTGATAATCTGTCTCAGCCTATTCCTTATATTTCGTTTGGTACCGACTATCTTCAGCCATGGGAAGACCGCTTGAAATGGACGCAGATTTCGTATTATTCCCGTTTAAACTACAATCTGGATAAAAAGTACTCCTTTTCTGCCCAGGTTCGTAGAGACGGTAATTCAACTTTAGGTCTTAAAAAATACGGGAATTTCTGGTCTGTAGCCGGTGCATGGACGATGTCTGAAGAGAATTTTATTCCCGAGTTCTTCAATCTTTTGACTTTAAGAGCAAATTATGGGGAAATTGGAAATATTCCTTACGCTGATCAATGGTATGTACAGTACAACGCTCTTGCATTGGTAAGTCCTACGTCATTATACGCCGCCGATCAGGCAACAACGATTTCTCAGCCGGGTAATCCGGATCTTCGCTGGGAGGTTTCAAAACAATATAACCTGGGGTTAGATTTTACCATTTTCGATAATATTTTTAATGCATCCATCGATGTGTATCAAAGAAAAACCGTTGATGCTATTTATTCTTACACCACTGCAACCACTGCGGGAGGACCCGACAGCTATTTAACAAATGTAGGGGATATCTTAAACCGTGGTTTGGAGGTAACAGCAGGCGTAAAACCTTTTACGGGTGAGTTCACATGGCTCATCGACGGTAATTTTGCCTATAACAAAAATACGGTGGAAAGTATTTCAAACCCTGGACAAATTGATTTATCTGGAGTTTCTAACAGTATGCGTGCCATTAGCGAAGGTCATCTTTTGGGTGAATATTATACCTATGAATGGGCAGGAGTAAATCCCCAAACGGGAGCAGGGATGTTCTGGACAGATGCTTCGCATACTGAAACCACAACCAATAGAACCGCAGCACAAAGAGTATGGCAGGGTAAAACTCCTTTCCCTAAATATACCGCAGGTTTAAAAAGTGAATTCAGATATAAGAAATTCAGTTTAAGTGCTTTCTTTACCGGTCAGTTTGAATATTCTGTGCACAACAGATGGCAAAACTATATCTTAGGTGACGGGTCGGCGATTAACAACCAAATCACTGATGCGCTTTATGACAGCTGGACTCCATCGAATACCACTGCCTCTAATCCGATTCAATTGCTTAATAATCCATCAAATGCGGCAGGACCGTCTACAAGATGGATGAGAGATGGAGACCACATAAGACTTAAAGAAGCAAAACTGAGCTACAGCTTTGGAAATGTTTTGAAAGATGCCGGTGTTGATAATCTTACGCTCTATTTAAGAGGAGTAAACTTATGGCTTTATACATTTGATAAAACATTAACCTTCGATCCCGAAGCGAACTCCAATGCAGCCGGAGCGTCGTGGGCCGGTAAAGGTTTGTATGACTACACATCACCAATCATGAGAAGTGTTTCGTTTGGTGTTTCGTTAGACTTTTAAAAAAATATTACAATGAAATTTACAAAAATATTTATAGCAGCAGCGTTTACTTCTTTACTCGTGCTGCCCTCATGTTCCGAAGAACGCCTGATTGAAAGTCCTGTAGATCAGTTTCCAATTGAAGACGCTATCAGGAGCGAAAATGATATGAGAAGCATCTTAAATGGTGTTTACGACCAGTACTCTACTTCTACTGCTTTTGGTGCTGATATTCTGGCATTTGGAGACCTGATCTCAGATAACGTATTTATTACTGCACTTCCATCGGATGTTGCCTACAGAAATACAGGCTTTTTAAACTGGTCGGCCGACATATCAGATTTTGGTATGCTTGATGATCTTTACGACGGGATCGTTCTGGCCAATACCGTTGTTAACAATACCGCTTTGCCAAATACACCTAATGTTTTGAATCTTAAAGGTGAAGCCAGGATTGCCCGTGCTGTAGGTTATTTTTATGCAGTAGCATTTTATTCGCCAAATCCAACCTCGAATATGAATCAGGAATTTGGTGTACCTCTGAATCTGGGAAATTATGACCCCAACCAGCAGTTGCCGAGAGCTACAGTAGATGCGGTATATGAACAGATTATCACTGATCTTACCACAGCTTTAAGTATCATGACTGATGAAAATCCTTCTAACAAAGGCTTTTTAAGTCCTACAGCTGCGAGGTTATTATTATCCCGGGTTTACCTTACCAGAGGTAAAGCGGGGGATTACCAAAAGGCTATAGATTACGCTGATCAGGTAATTAATTCTGCCAGTGGTTCTTTCAATTTTGTTTCCAAAGAAGATTATGTGAAGTACTTTACTGCGGCCGATATTAATTCCAGTGAAAATCAACCTGAAACAGTTTGGGAGATCAATATGAATGCGACATCCGGTGAAAACCCTGGAATTAACAGTTCTCTTTCTTCTTTTTATGAATTCAACGGTTCCAAGAAAAGGTTTTTATTTACACAAAACTTTTATAGTACCTTTGCATCATCAGACGTAAGACGCTCACTGTTTACTTCCACAGCGGTTCCAACCCAGGATGATCCGCGAGGTATTTGGACCCGAAAATATTTCAGAACGACAAGTGAAGGGCCTTTTGCCCAGAATGTAAAGATTTTCAGAATGTCTGAAGCCAAACTTAATAAAATTGAAGCCTTGTTCAAAATAGGAAACACCGCGTTGGCATTAACCGAACTCAATGATTTTGCGGCATCAAGAGGCGCAGTACCTTACGCTGCAGCAACGCTTGAAAATATCCTGAACGAAAGAAGAAAAGAATTCTTCGCGGAGGGACACCGCTTCTTCGATCTTAAAAGAAATAACTTAGGTTTTGCAAAACTTACCAACTGCTATAGTATCGTTTGCGAAGTAGCTCCAAATGATAAGCTTTTTGTAATCCCGATGCCTTTAAGAGAAAGAAATATCAATCTTAATATAACTCAATATCCTGGTTGGTAAAAAAACTTCATAACACCTGAAAAGCCCCTGTTTTAAAACGGGGGTTTTTTATTTCCCCATATTTCTTACATTTGTACACCAGGTTTAATGAAAGCAGAAATTCTTAAAGACCATAATTTTTGGATCAGCTGCGTTTTATTGAACATACTCATTATTAAAAGCAAACGGATGAAATATCTTCTTCTCTGTATACTGTTCTGTGGATTCGGGATGAACGCGCAGGTTGTGAATAAAACCGATTCCAACAGAGTAAAACCACAGGATACGCTTGTGATCGATTCGGGCAGGAAAGATTCGCTGCAGATCTTTAAACCTACGATTTACGATTACCAGTATCACACCCAGTTTTCTGAGAAGAAAATTTTTGATACGGTTTTTACCCACGACAAAACTTTTATTTTCTCGCAGTACAATAACCGCGATAATTTCGGGAGAATACAGTTTGCCAATATCGGTTCTGGATTTAACCCTCTGGTTTTCGAGGTGAATACAGAACAGAATCTTTCACTTTTACCGACCAACAAATCTTTCAATATTCTTGGCATCAATGATGTGAAATATTATGATGTGAAAACGCCTACCGCGGCCTTCATCTATCATAATTCGGTAAGCAGCGGCGCTGAACTGCAGTCTACCTACACACAGAATATCGGCAAAAATTTCAATTTTGCGGTGGAGTATCTCGGTTTGCGGTCACTCGGGATGTACAAAAACGCACTGGCGTCGAACAATAACGTTATTTTCTCGGGACATTATACTTCTAAAAACAATAAGTATGAGGCATTTGCCCATTTTCTCCATCAGAATGTCAACAACCAGGAAAATGGTGGCATTGCAGATACAGATCTTTTCCTGAGTGGGAACAGCAATTTCGACAACCGTCTGAATATTCCTGTAAACCTGAATTCGTCCGATTCTCGTTTTGGGTACCGCAGGTATTATTTCAGTCAGCAGTTCCGGCCGTTTTCGTCTGAGAAATTTCCGTTTAAGATCCGCCACACGATCTTTCATCAGGGAAATAAATATTACTACAACCAGCAGTCTGCGGAACCGTATTATTTTGATGAAGCCTCCGGTTTAATTGATTATCCGCTGTCGTCTAAAAAATATTCCAAAAATCTGAGCAATACGGTGAGTGTGCTTTTCGATAAAGAAAATTTCAAACTCGATGCGGGCGTGCGTCATCAGCTTATCAAATTGGGAGTTGGAGCCCCTTTACCGGCATTTTTAAATATTCCGCAGGAACTTTCAGAAAACCGTATTGGTGCGGTGGGAAATCTTCAGATTAAACTTTGGGATAAAATTGCCCTGAATTCAAATCTTGAATTTTCAAACGGAAATGAATTCGGAACTTTTCTACGCTCTCAGAATTTAATGAAATTCGAGCCCATTGAAGGTTATTTCGTGAATGCGAAAGTAAATTTCCAAAGTGCCTCGCCGACATTCAATTTACTCCTGAATCCTTCGGTTTACCGACAGTTCAATTATTATCTGGAAAATCCAGCCAACGAAACCATTACGGAAATTGGTGGCGATGTCAACCTGAAATGGTTCCAGAGCAAAGTCTTTGCGAATTACTTCAGAATCGATAACTATACCTATTTGGATGCGGCTGCAGCGCCGAAACAAAGCGAATCGGCCTTGAATATTTCACAAATTGGCGGCGAAGCTACTTTTTCTTACGGAAATTTCCATCTGAATCCGAAAGTGCTTTTTCAGAGTGCCATTAACAATAAAGATCTTTTGCCGATGCCGAATTTTGTGGGACGCGCAAATCTTTTTTGGCAGGGGAAAGCCTTCAAAAAAGCCGCAGAAATTCAGGCGGGTATTAAAGTATATTATTTTACCAAATTTGCCTCCAGAGAATATTTCCCGGTGCTGAATGAATTTATTTTGCCCAACGCAAACTCCCAGTCCATTGGTGGGCAGCCGATTGCTGATGTTTATTTTAATATGAAAGTGAAGCGGATGTTTTTCTTCATCGAAGCGCAGCATCTCAACACGACTTTCATGCAGAACAAATCCTTCACCGCACCCAATTATCCGATCTACGATTTCCGTCTGAATTTGGGAATCGTTTGGTATCTTTTCAGTTAAATCATGGAAAAAAACAACAGCATATCTTTTCTGGATATTGAAAGTATTCCGCAGCTCATCAAAGATTTTCTGATGCAGAAGGTTGATGGTTTCGGGAATCAGGTTTTTAATGATAAAAATATTGAACATCAGTTTCAGCTCAAAGCTCAGGAATTTAGTTCTGAAAAAAGGCAAATGCTTTTTGATGTTCTGAAAGACCAGTATTTCGGTTTTAAGTTTTCTGAAAGACAGGAAGAAAATTTGAATTCAGTTCTTCAGGAAAACACTTTTACAGTAACCACGGGACACCAGCTGAATCTTTTCACAGGTCCGGCATTTTTCATTTATAAAATTCTGCAGACGATAAAACTCGCCGATGAGTTAAACAGAAAGTTTCCCGGCAGAAATACGGTTCCCGTTTTTTGGATGGCAACAGAGGATCATGATTTTGAAGAAATCAACCACTTTAAAACAGAAAACAGGTATTATGAAACCAAGGCAAAAGCCGGTGGAGCTGTGGGAAGAATTATTGTGGAAGATGATTTCTTTATATCCGAATTCGAGGAAGAATTTAAAGATTCAGTTTTTGGGACTGAACTGATTTTGCTGATGAAAAAAGCCTATAAAAAAGGCAATTCACTGGCTCAGGCGACCCGTATTTTAGTTCAGGAACTGTTTGCAAGCTACGGTTTACTCGTGATTGATGGTGACGATGTAAAACTGAAAAGCCAGATGAAAGAGCGGTTCCGAAATGAACTTCTTCATCAGGAGCTTTTTGAATCTACAAAAGAAACGGTAGCATACTTATCTGAAGCTTACGGAAAAGTTCAGGTGAATCCGCGGGAAATTAATCTCTTTTATCTTACAGAAACCAGAAACCGCATCGAATGTAACGGTGAAAAATTCCAAATTGTTGATACTGATATTACTTTTTCTAAAGAAGAACTCTTAGAAGAACTTGAAAAGCATCCTGAAAAATTCAGTCCAAACGCGCTGATGAGACCTGTTTATCAGGAAACGGTTTTACCGAATCTGGCCTATATCGGCGGCAATGCCGAAATTATGTACTGGCTGGAACTGAAGGATTATTACGGGAAAACGAACCTTGCTTTTCCGGTTCTCATTCCGCGGGTTTCCCTGCTTTTTGTGCGTGATAAAAACCTGGAAAAAGTAAAAAGATTCGGTCTGGAGATCAATGATTTTTTTAAGAATTTTGCTGCGGTAACAAAAGATATTTTGCTTCAGGATAATGAAATTCTTAATCTTTTAAATGAAGAAGAATCACTGGTCAATCAGAGATTTGATGAAATTTCAGCGAAAGCTTCTCTTACCGAGAAAAGTTTCGGAAGTCTTGTGAATGCTGAGAAAACGCGTCAGCTGAAATCTTTCGCAAGGATGAAAAAACGGCTTCTTCGCGCTGAAAAAATAAAACAGAATGAAAAACTCGAACGTTTGGAGCAGCTTTTTCTGCAAATTCACCCCGGAAAGAACTGGCAGGAGCGTGTTTTCAACTTTTCAGTTTTTTACGCTGACCTGGGCCACGAATGGCTTCAAAATTGTTACCAGGAAATAGACGTTTATAGATCGGAATTAATTATTCTCAGCATTTAATTTTAAAGCAGTATTTTTGCACATATTTATCATAACAGATGATCAGAAAAATTTTCTTACTCTCAAGTTTAATCACATTTTCTGGGTTGTATTCCCAAAAAATGCATACCGTTGTTAAAGGCGACAATCCCTACAACATTTCGAAGAAATACGGCATCAGCATTGATGAATTATACAAGCTGAATCCGAAGGTGAAAGACGGTAAAATTACCCTCGGTGAAGTTTTGGTAGTAAATAAATCCGGTGCTACAAAGGCTGTTGCCAGTGAACAAACCAGCTCCGAATTAGGTAAAATTATTCTTCAGCCAAAGCAAACGGTATATGGAATTACAAAACAATATCAGATTTCTGAAGCCGATTTGCGCAAACTGAATCCAAATTTGGATTCGCACATGAAAATTGGTGACGAAGTGGTGTTGCCTTTAGATAAGATTAATAAATTTGGCGGTAGCCAGCCTGTAGCTTCAAATGTTCCAGCGGCAAATCCTCAAACGGCAGCGGTTGAAGTAAAAGCAGAAGAAAATAAGGCTGATGAAGATTCTTACCAGATTCAGGAAAAAGACAATTACTATAAACTTACAAGGAAATTCAAACTTACCCAGAAAGAACTTTTCGCGCTGAATCCCGGCCTTGAAGCAAGAGGTTTGCAGCCCGGAGAAATAATTAAAGTAAAAGGAGAATTTTCAAATACATCTGCGGTAGAAGAGCCAAAAGCTACACCAGTTTCTGAGGTTTCTACCAACAATTATGAAACCACTTCGGTGAGCGATGATTATGTAACGTACACCGTACAGGCGGGAGATACCGTTTTCGGAATTCTGAATAAATTCGGTGTGAGTTTAGATGAATTATTAAATCTCAACCCAAATCTTTCCCAAGGTTTGAAGACAGGAATGGTCCTAAAAATCAAAAAGCTGGATGCGGGCTATGTAAAAAAATCCGGTGATGCACTGAATGTCGTTTTGATGTTGCCTTTCGGTTTTGATACTGATGATGCAAGAGCCAGAACGCTTTCTCTCGACTTCCTTGCAGGGGCGAAATTAGCCATTGAAAGAAATGCTGCAAAAGGCCAAAAGCTTGATGTAAAAGTAATCGACGCAGGTAATGAAGCAAGTTTCAAGAATTCTTTAACCCAGATCAATGCAGGAAATACCGATTTAATTATCGGGCCGTTCTTCAAATCGAGTGTACTCCAGGTTCTGGATTATGTGAAATCGAATAAAATTCCGGTTGTCGCGCCATTCGCCAATACTGATGATCTTTTGAAATATGATAATCTCATCCTTATCGAAACCAACGAAATGGTTTATGCAGACAGAATCGTGAAGGAAGTAAAAGATGCATATTCTGACCAGAAAATTTACATTGTTGCTGATGATGACAGATCAAAAGCCAATTATCTGAAAACAAATCTGGAAAAAACGATTAGAAATGCCTCCGTTAATATCGTGAATTCTCCGGCTGATATTCAGTTGGATAAAAATATGATGACCGGCCAGTCGGCTCCTGTTATTGCAGTGTTAGCCAATGACAAAGATTCTGTAGGTGATGCCTTTGCCAACCAAATGATTACACTTTCCAAAGAGGTAGAAAACGTAAAAGCTTTCAGTATGTATTATTCGCCGGTATTCGAGAAAAAAGTTGACGAACTCAGCGCAGCCAATCTTGTATATCTGATGGACAGAAAAATTGATACTGAAGGAGATTTCGAGAAAGAAATTTTGGCTGCCTACAAACAGAAATATTGCAAAACGCCTTCTAAATATGCGGTAATCGGTTTCGATGTTGTGAATGACATGCTGAGCCGCGAAAATAAAAAAGGTGAAATTTTCAAACAGATGAACAAAGTGCAGACCCAGTTGGCAACTAAGTTCGAGTTTGAAAAAACCAAAAACGGCGCTTATGTGAACAAGGGTTACAGAGTGGTGCGTTTGTTACCGAATTAAGACACAAAGTATCTTCTCCGGGAGATAAATCCGAAAGGACAATGATAAATAAATATGTAGTTGATTATTCTGAAAAATCAACGGAGTCAATTTTTTCTAAATAATTTATATGAAAGCACTTGTATTTCCTGGGCAGGGTTCACAGTTTGTGGGTATGGGAAAAGAATTGTACGATTCGCGGAAAGACATTAAAGATCTGATGGAATCTGCCAACGATATTTTAGGTTTCGATATTCTTTCAATCATGTTCAAGGGGACGGAGGAAGACCTTAAAAAAACCGAAGTTACCCAACCGTCTATTTTTATTCACTCGGTAGCTGCACTCAAAACCATCAACGGTATTGGTTCTGAAATGGTTGCAGGCCATTCTCTGGGCGAATTTTCCGCTTTGGTTGCCAACGGTGTATTGTCTTTTGACGATGGATTAAAACTTGTTGCGGCGCGTGCCAATGCCATGCAGGAAGCCTGTGATGCTAATCCCAGCTCTATGGCTGCCATTCTTGGTTTAGCCGACGAAAAAGTGGAAGAAATTTGTGCTTCAATCGACGGAATTGTGGTTCCTGCAAATTATAACTGTCCGGGCCAGCTCGTGATTTCGGGTGAAACTGCAGCAGTAGAACTTGCTTGCGAAAAAATGAAAGAAGCGGGTGCAAAACGCGCCTTGATCTTAGCTGTAAACGGAGCTTTTCATTCACCATTAATGCAGCCTGCACAGGAAAAATTAGCTGCAGCGATTGAAAAAACGAAGTTCAGAACGCCTATGATTCCTGTCTATCAGAATATTGTAACAAAAGCAGTTACCGATCAGGAAGAAATCAAACAGAACCTGATTAAGCAACTTACAGGTCCCGTAAAATGGACACAATCTGTACAGAATATGATTAAAGACGGTGCGGATACTTTTATTGAAGTGGGTCCAGGAAAAACATTGCAGGGACTGATCAAGAAAATCAACATCGAAGTTACCGTTTCATCAGCAGTGTAAGGAATGATGGGTAACCTATTTTCACCGGGAAAATTATTGCTCACTTCAGAATATGTCGTCTTAGATGGCGCTTTGGCTCTTGCCGTACCTACAAAATGGGGGCAGGAGTTTTTTTTTGAAGAAAACGAAGATGGTAATTCTATGGTTTTTTGGGAAGCTTATCATCAGAATTCGCTGTGGCTGAGCGCAGAGATCGATTATAAAACCTGGAAAATTGCAGCGACTAACCTTCCGCAGGCTGCAGAATTTGTCCTGAAAGTTTTGCAGAATGTGCAGAAGCTCTCGGATATTAAATTCAGATCAGATTCATCCTATCATTTAAAAACCAACCTGCAGTTTCCGGCTGATTATGGGTTGGGAAGCAGTTCGACACTGATGAATAATCTCGCAGATTGGGCTGGCATTGATGCTTTCGAACTGAATGAATTGAGTTTGGGCGGCAGCGGTTATGATATTGCTGTGGCTAAAGCAAAATCTGCCATTCTTTATCAGAAAACTGATAGGGATAGACTGATTAAAGCTGTAGATTTCAATCCTGTTTTTATGAATGACCTTATTTTCATTCATCTCAATCAGAAACAGGACAGCCGCGAAGGCATTGAAATGTACCGTGCGAAGCCGAAATCACCTGAACTGATTGAAGCATTTTCGTGGATTACTGAAGAAGTAATGACATGTGAAAATTTAGAATATTTTTCGCAGTTAATGGAAGTTCACGAACGAAAACTTTCAAACTTTCTCGGAATAAAAACCGTAAAAGAAAAATATTTCGAAAACTGCCCTGTTTTTGTGAAAAGTCTGGGCGCCTGGGGCGGTGATTTTGTGATGAGTACCAAATTTACAGGTTTTGAAGACTATTTTTCGGGAAAAGGTTTTCACCGTTTTTTTTCGTGGGATGATTTAATAAGTTGATTGTAAGCAAGTTGCGTATTTTTAAATTTCTTGTGAATTCTGACGAATATCAGTAGTTTTAGAAGCATTTTAATAACCTATAATAGGTAAATTTGTTTTATTAAAAAGAATCAGAAATATTAAGTCATTATGAAGAACATCAAGATTATCCAGCAATTACATGATTTAGGGATCACCGGTTATGAAGAGGTAGTTTACAATCCAAGTTATGAGGAGCTTTTCAAAGCTGAAATGTCTGCTAAAAACCAAGGATTTGAAAAAGGCGCATTGACAGAGTCGGGTGCTGTTGCCGTAAAAACCGGAATTTTCACAGGACGCTCACCGAAAGACCGATTTATTGTAAAAGACGCAGTAACCGAAAATACAATTCACTGGGACGGTAAGGTAAATTTAGCTACCACTCCGGAAATCTTCGAAAGCTGCAAGCAACTTGTGCTGAAACAGCTTTCTTCTTCTAAAAGAATATATGTTGTTGATGCCTTTTGTGGGACCAACCCTGATACCAGACTTAAAGTTAGATTTATTATGGAAGTGGCCTGGCAGGCACATTTCGTAACCAATATGTTCATCCGTCCTTCTAATTATGAACTAGAAAATTTCGGGGAGCCAGATTTTATCGTGATGAACGGTTCTAAAACCGTAAATCCTGACTGGAAAGAGCAGGGATTAAATTCTGAAAACTTCGTGATGTTCAACCTGACGCAGAAAATTCAGATTATCGGTGGAACATGGTATGGCGGCGAAATGAAGAAAGGAATGTTTGCCATGATGAATTATTATCTTCCATTAAAAGGCATGGCATCAATGCACTGCTCTGCCAACGTGGGCGAAGAAGGGGATGTAGCGTTATTCTTCGGACTTTCAGGAACAGGTAAAACTACGCTTTCTGCAGATCCGAAAAGATATTTGATCGGTGATGATGAACACGGCTGGGATGATAACGGCGTATTCAACTTTGAAGGTGGATGTTACGCAAAAGTAATTGACCTGACTGAAGAAAAGGAACCGGATATTTACAAAGCCATCAGAAGAGATTCACTGCTTGAAAACGTTGTCGTAAACGAATATGGTGAAGCAGATTATACTGATAATTCCATCACCGAAAACACCAGGGTTTCTTATCCGATTTATCATATCAGCAAAATTGTATTGCCATCGAAAGCCGGACACGCGAAAAAGATCGTTTATCTTTCCGCCGATGCCTTCGGAGTTTTGCCACCGGTTTCCATTCTGAACGAAGATCAGGCACAATACCACTTCCTTTGCGGTTACACCTCTAAACTAGCGGGAACCGAAAGAGGAATTACAGAACCGGAACCATCGTTCTCACCGGCATTTGGAGAAGCATTCCTTACGCTGCACCCGACCATGTATTCTAAAACACTGATTGGTAAAATGAAAGAGCACGGTGCAAAAGCGTATCTGGTAAACACGGGCTGGAACGGTACCGGAAAGAGAATTTCACTTAAAGATACCCGCGCGATTATCGACGCGATTATCGACGGATCCATTGACAAGGCAGAGAAGACCGTTATTCCGATCATGAATCTTGAGATTCCGACTGCCCTGCCAAATGTAACCGACGGTATTCTTGATCCAAGAGCCACTTATGCCCACGTTTCCGATTGGGAGGCAAAAGCCAGAGATTTAGGTGCGCGCTATATCAAAAACTTCGAGCAGTACTGCGATACCAACGAAGGTCAGCGACTGGTTGCTGCAGGACCACAGCTTTAGCATTAATTAATTGTTTTGTATAGAAATTCCCCCGGCCGAAAGGTTGGTGGGAATTTTTTTATTTCACCCAGCGGAAGGTTTCATGCTTCTGAAACAAAAGTTTCAGTGCTATAGAAAAAAGTTCTCAGTACTATGAAACAAAGATTTCATCCGTATGAAAAAAAGATTGCTTAGTACGGAAGTTATCGTTTTTTTTTAAATAAACTAAATATGCCTAAAATGCTTTTTGCATCCTCATGTTGTAAAGCTGTTGAAGTGGATTTTGATTTTAAAGAATTTGTTGATTTAGTTGGTATTGCATAATCGTCATTAAAGATAAACAGACCATTTTCATCCAGTCTTGCCACAGCATCAAAGAAACATCCACAACCAAAACCTCCGCAAGTGCAATTTTTATGTGGTAATCTGTCGCTCTTTAAAAATTCGTCTAAATCGTAGGCTTTCCCGTGGTCTGCTGTGCATTCAGGGCAACAATTTTTAAATGAATTATAAACTTTAGCATCCATTACCACCCCTTTCCCTATTTCTGATAGTTTATAATGTGTTTTTTTTTGCATCAATAGATAGTTGCTTTAACTCATCCACTCCTTTCCCTTCTTCGAAATTAAATCGAAACATTGCCATTTCATAATAAATCCGTGATTGCAGATGAAAGTCTCTTGCTTTCCTATCGAGGTGCTTGTTGAATTGATACCATACAAAATCTCGTAAGGCTCTAACGTTCCCGTCTCCTATATTAGAATCTGTAAAATCATTTTCAAGTTCAAGAGTGGGTACGCCTAAAAGCTGCAAAGTTCGAAATGTGGATTTCTTTATCCGGTTAAACTCCTTTTCTAACTTTTTTTTATCATCCATAATAGATTGTGTTTATAATTCCAAAAGTAAGAAGTTAAAAGGTTTTATTCAGAAAATACTTTTTTTAAAAAATTTTGTCAATTTTAGCTTTTGTATGGTCTATGTTGAATTGTTACAATATTTGATTTTTTGAGCAAATCGATTGCTAAGTCGATAATAGTGTCATTAACTACAAATAAGCTGTTTATTTCATCGTAACAAAGTAAGTGTCTGTTTTCATTATCCGAGATTTTATTTGTGAGATAATCCATAAGTTCTTGTGGATTAAATTCTTTTTTATTGTCGCTCATTTTAAATTGTATTAGATTGTAATATTCTCTAATATAGTGAAATAAGATCAAAAACCGATTTTATGCAAAACAAAAGCTGGAAATTAATCCGCTCCGCTCCCGCAAGATTTCTTTCTGGTACTCTTATACAACGCTAACTAATAAAATGAGGAGTGAATTTATTTTTGTCATTTATAATTTTTAGTGTTTTTCATTAAAGTAAAAGCAAAGTCAAAGGAATGTATAGGTAAGGTGAAAGCTCTAAATTATTTGTCATATACGTTATCGGCTATAAAATCAAATTTAGGGCAATATGAATTTGAAAATTTCGCCACAAATCTAACTTACTGAACTTCTTAGTATAGTACTGTTATTCTGCATATAGGTGGCAATAGGTACAAATAAAAAAAATAACCACCTGAAAAACAGGAGGTTATTTAAAAATGGTGTGGAGTTGGAGGGATTCGAACCCTCGTCCAAACAAGCAACACGCAAGCTTTCTACATGCTTATTCTGCGTTTGGTTTTCGATCGTAAACAGAGCACAGACACCCAATTTACGACTTATCTTCTTTAGTTTTCGTGCTTTGGCCGAAGTTTCCAAAACCTTATTTCCGCATTGCTATACCCCGGAATCAGACGTCGCGAAACAGAACTTCTGCGGGATATCTTGCTTCCTTACTGTGCTTCGGGAAAACGCTGAATCCTACTATAATTCAGATTAAGCTGCAAGAGCAAACTCTTGGTCGCCAGTTAAAATTGTGTAGCAAGGGATTAAAGAGATCGCGCTACGGTTCTCTGCATGCTTACTTACCCATTGATCTTGCTGTCGAAACCAGTCAACCCCAATTTTTTGTAAGTCTGCAAATATAAGCAAAAATTATTCCCAACAGCAAAGTGTTTTGGGCGTGTCCCTCAGTCGGTCATTCTGGCACAAACTGCCTTTGGCAGTCTGCGCCGCCATTTCCTTCTTCAGGCCGGGCTATCCGCTATATCTTTTTTGGGGGCGGCGGCGGAGCCGCCGCCCCCAAAAAAGGATGCCGCTCCTATCCCTCACGCGGGAATACCGTTACCAATGTCCCAAAAAAATTAACGAAATCATCCTTAAATTTTTCAAAAAGAATCTTAAAAGAGTTAACGCAGGTTAAATTTTAAATAGGGTTTGAAATTAGTTCTACTTTTAGTACAAATTTTTAAAGCGTGAAAACAAAATTACTCGTTCTCTGTTTCGTTCTAATCTCCATCTCAGCATTCGCTCAGGATTATATTTTCGGGAAAGTGCGCTCCGAATTTGGCGCGGAAATGTCCAACGCAATCATCATCAATACCCGTACTGAGGAAAAAGTAAGTTCCGACAAAGACGGGAATTATATGATTGCCGCCAGAATCTCGGATGAGCTTCGTTTTGTGAAAAGCGGTTACGACAGGATTTCTGTGAAAATATCAAACGAACATTATTCCGCACCGGTCAATGTTTCACTTCCCAAATCGGCGTATTTGATCGAGGAAATTGAACTTGCGTTCACGCCCACCGGCAACCTTAAGAAAGATTCCAAATTATTAGATGCTCCTAAAAGACTGGTCGCATTACAGAGTTCTCTGGATGCATACATGAAATCTCCGATGCAGGAAGCGGTTCCTCAAGCTACTACGATTCCATCCGCATTTAAACCCAAAGATCTGGGGGAAGGAACAATAAGTTTATTATCAGTTGGTAGCGGAGGTTCCTCAGGTTTGCTTTCAGTAGTTGCAGGTTTAATTAAGCCTTCAAAAAGAGATCAACAGACAGCAGCCAATTATTCCGAAACCCAAGCCTTTTATCGACGGGTAAAGGCAGAGATCGATTTAAGTTTTTATTGGTCGAGAGGCTGGACCGAAGAGGATCTCGACCGGTTTTTAATTTATGCCGATAACAGTTATTCGCTGGCCAAAAAATACCGTAAAAGTTTTGATATTGCTGCTATACGTTCTGATATGAAAATGGCTTATATCGAATACATCAAAACCCATAAAGTGGGAACCTGATTTTACGTAAAATGTTATAATTTGTAAGGCTTTGTTTTATTTTTTCTTATCTTTAGGAATCAAATGTTACCCCAAATGAACAGAAATATTATTGCCATCGCCATTGCCGCCGCCGGCTTTATCATTGGTCTTGCATTTTTAGGCAGCGCCATTAAGAATAGAAATAAGTCGGAAAACACCATTTCAGTTACCGGATTGGGAACCAAGAAATTCACATCGGATCTTATTGCCTGGAGCGGAAATTTTTCGCGCAACAGTTTCGAACTTAAGTCGGCCTATGACGAACTGGCCAATGACAAAAAAGTAATTGAAAATTACCTGGCTTCCAAAGGAATTCCGAAAAACGAAATGGTTTTCTCAGCGGTGGATATTCAGAAACAGTTTAATTATTCTACCGATAATATGGGCAGAAGTCAGCAGACGTTTGCGGGATATCAGCTTTCTCAGCGGGTTTCCATCGACAGTAAGGATGTGGCTAAGATTGAAAATCTTTCCCGTAATATTACAGAAATAATCAATCTTGGGATAGAATTTACTTCTTCACCGCCCAATTATTTTTACACGAAACTGGCGGATGTAAAACAGCAAATGATCGCAGACGCGACTAAAGACGCAAAACAGCGCGCTGAAAGAATTGCCGAAAATGCAGGTGCAAAACTCGGTAACCTTAAAAAAGCGACGATGGGTGTCACTCAGATTACTGAACCCAATTCTACTGAGGAGTTTTCTTACGGCGGAACTTTCAATACTTCTTCAAAGGAAAAAGAAGCCAGCATTACGATTAAATTGGAATACGAAGTTGATTAGGCCGCGGTTGCCCACTGGCTTTTGGCTTCACCTAATCATCTTATGCTAACACCTGGTTTTTTAGTTTTGCAGGCTCATATTGTGAGTCCTCCGCTTAACAGTACACTACATCATAAATTTCCTCTTTAATCCAGTCGGTTTTTTCGGGTTTCCAGTTGGCTAAAAGCCACAGATTAAGTGAGTTTTTTTCCGGGTCGTAACATGGCTGTACATAATTTTCATCAATCACCATGAAACCGTTTTTCTCGTAAAACGAAATTCTTCTTGCTGCATTTTCGTCCTGATCTTCTGGTTCGGCTTCCAAAACGATGTGCGAATAATTTTTGTAGAGGTGACTGATGATTTCGGAACCGTATTTTAGACTTCTAAATTCAGAAAATATTTCAAAATGTTCAATAAAAACGAAGTTGGTTAATTCCCAGGAAATGAGGTAACCGATATTTTTTAAATCTTTTAGAACTGAAAAGACTTTAACCCTCGGGTTCGAAAAGAGATGACGGAACTGCTGTTCGCTGCGCCGCTCGTCTTCCGGAAAAGTTTCGCAATATGACTTGTAAATTTCTTCGACCCGATAATCGTCGAAAGAGTTAATCTGTAAATATTCCATAAAAAATAAAGGCTGTATGCTTTATGCTCAATACAAGTTTCAAGCCGTTGAAAAATTCAAATGATTCTTTTTGGAGATAAAATCAAAGATCAAAAACGCTTGGCCGTCGGGTGATGAACATATCTTTAATCCAAAGGGTAAAAGCGAGGCCAAGGTAAATTAGAAAGAAAATACCCGCGGTGGCGAAAGTAGAATAAATGAAGAACACGCGCAGTTTTGAGACAGGAATCCCCAGTTTAGCACCCATTCTTGTAAGAACACCAAACCACTGCCTTTCCATGGTATGTCTGAAGTTATCGAACATGTTTAAATTTGGTTATAAAGATACAATTTTTCGGGTTTAGATTCATCATCTGAATTTGCAGCTTAAGTTTTATGTACATTTTAAAAAAATGTTTTGTCAGTTCAATAAAAATAATAACTTTGCATTTCAAAGTTCTTTTTATGGAGTCAAAAAATTATCAGGAAGACCTTTCACATATCCGCAGCATGATGGAGCGCAGTTCACGTTTTATTTCCCTCAGTGGACTTTCCGGAGTTTTTGCCGGGCTTGTTGCTTTGCTGGGAGCAGGTTATGTATACTATATTCTGAAGCGTGAAAACATTGATTATTTTGCAGGTAAAACAAACGTCTACACTAAAGACCTTTTGCTGGAACTTGTGTTTGTAGGTTTGGTGATACTGTTTCTAGCTGTTTTATCAGGTTATATCTTTACCGCTAAAAAAAGCAAAGAGAAAAATCTGAAGATCTGGGATCAGACCACTAAAAGGCTCCTCTTTAATTTTGCCGTTCCTCTTGTCACAGGCGGATTGTTTTGTCTTGGATTGCTGTATCACGGAATGTTTGTCTTTATTGCACCTGCGACCTTAATTTTTTACGGATTGGCTTTGGTGAATGCATCTAAATATACGTTTACAGACCTTCAGAATTTAGGATATTGCCAGATCGTTCTCGGGCTTCTTTCTTTCTTTTTTCTTGGTTGGGGATTGGTATTTTGGGCGATTGGATTTGGTGTGCTGCACATTGTGTACGGCCTGGTAATGCACAGAAAATATAAGTAAGAGAGAACAGGGAACTTTAAAAACAGAATCTGTAATATTCTATCATGGTCAACATCAGTAAACTCAACAAAGAATTCGAAAGCCGGGTCAGGCTGGGCATTATGTCTGTTCTGATGGTGAATGAGTGGGTTGATTTTACTGAAATGAAAAATTTACTTGAAATTACCGATGGTAACCTGGCGAGCCACAGCACCGCTCTGGAAAAATCAAAATATATCGAAGTGAAGAAGGAATTTGTCGGTAAAAAACCGAAAACTTCTTACCGTGTGACAACTGCTGGTAAAGATGCATTTAAAGAACATCTTGCTGCCCTCGAAAAATTATTGGGACGCTAGCCATAATTTTTTTTGATTAATTACTTTGTAAAACAAAGTGCTTTGAAATAAATAATTTTAAAAATATCGTCATGAAAACACATCAATTAATCCTCCTTACCACCGTTCTTTTTATAACACTTTTTTACGGTGAAGATATGGGTCTCAATTTTGGCCTTTTCGGCGTTGCCTACGCCTTGCTTACCCTCTTTCACACTCCAGAGGAAAACCGGACGCGTAGTTTTCTCATGCTTTTTGTTGCCAGCATTCTCTCGAGCGCAGCTTTTGCATGGTATGGCGATTTCGCTTCATTCCTGGCGGTATTCACTTCTCTTTTTTTACTGGCTTTTAAATCGAAAAACCGTGAGCTGAAATCATTGCTGGTTATTCCGGTGTTTGCGGTAAATTTTGTGACTTTTATTTATCGTTTTTTTAAGTTTGAAGACTGGCTTCCGAAGAGAAATACTTCTGAAACGGTGAAGAAACTGATCGCTATGTTTCTGATTCCTGCTTTTTTCGTAGTTGTATTTTTTGGAGTTTACGCTTTAGGAAGCGAACATTTTTCAGGTTTTTTTACCGGCTGGGAGTTCAGTTTCGATCTCTGGCAGTTTATTGTTCTCGGAACACTTGGATTTTTTATTGCGTTTAATTTCTGGAATTTTAAAATTGAAAAATTCATCTTCAATTTAAACCATCATCTCAAAAATGATTTTCTTAATGAAGATAAAAAAGAACAAGAATCAAGTTCATTTCTGGATATAGATTCGGAAAGGATGAGTGGCGTAATTTCATTTATCGCACTTAATATTTTACTTTTGGTTTTTATTTTCACCTTTAATTACGAACAGTTTGTAGAGATTTCCAAATCGCCCAGCCAACTCTCCGGAGAAACTCACGACCGCGTCAATGCTGTTATTTTATCGATTGTAATGGCTGTTTTGGTGATTATGTTTTATTTTAAAGGTAAATTTAATTTCGATAATAAAGCTGGAAACTTAAAGGTCTTAGCTAAAATCTGGATATTTCTCAATGCTGTACTGGTCATTTCCGCTTTTGCTAAAAATTCTGAATACATCATCAGTCTAGGAATTACATATAAAAGACTTGGCGTTTATGCCTTTCTGGCGCTTGCATTTATCGGGCTTATTCTTACTTTCATCAAAATAAAAAATCAGAAAACCAACGCATTTCTTTTTAATCACATGTCATGGTATTTTTATGGAACAGTTTTGGCCGCGTCTTTTATCAACTGGGGTAATTTGGCCACCGTTTACAACATCCGAAATGAAAAAGGTAATTTTGATTTTCACAAAAGCCTGAATTACAATGATGAAATTCTCCTTAAAGTCTATCCAAATGAATTTGAAAAAACGACAAAACCAACAGAAATTGCTAAAGAACAGAATAAAACTTTCCTTTCCAAAATTATTTATTATCAAACACTAAAACCTCAGAACCCATGAAAAAAATAATCCTGCTCGCGCCTATATTACTTTGGTCGTGTAATAAATCTGATTCTGTAGAAGAATCTGCATCCAGTGTAGACACTCGTCAACAACGACCTGTGGAAAGAGATTCAGCGACGGAAGTTATAAAGGAGGTTCCAATGGGACGGCAGGGAATGATGAGGGAAGTTGAGGGCAATAAAATTATTAGAACTGTAGATGCACAACAGATTCCTTTCAATATTGGCGAAGAATTTACGGAAGATGATCAGCAGTTTATCGTGAAAATTAAAAATTTCAGACAGAAAACTATTTCCGGAGAAGTAACGCCTGAAAATGCAGAAATGAATATTCGTTTCAATCAGATCAAACTACCGGATGGGACTTTCGACGGACCGTTTGGAAGACAGATTTCTTACACAGCAAAAAATGATGGAGAACTGTGGCTGATTGTCGGTAAAAGCAATATGGCGTCAGGTGAAACTAAGGGAAAATTTTCTGTAAGCATTAAGTAAATTTTAGAAAGTTGTCATAGTTAATCTTCTGTTAATTAATGAAGTTGGTATAGTTTCTGAATGAAAGATTTAAATCAAAATTTACTATTATGAAAAATTTATTTTTATCAGCGGTTGTTGCTACAGCTACATTAGCGAGCTGTTCTACCGTTTCATCTATTTTACAGAACACATTTCCATACAATGCGACGGTTTTGGTAACTTCGGGCTCACCGGCAAATACCACTTTGTCTAATGTTTCGCCGGCGCAGAGCATCAATCAGCTTACCGGCGCGGGCGCTAATGTGAGAGATATAAGGGTTTCCAATGCTACAATGTCGGTTCCGAACAATACGAGTATGGGAATCTTCAAATCGGTAAAAGTTTATCTTTCGAATAACGGAAGTAATGAGGTTCTTGTCGCCTCCAGAGATGCCATCGGAGATAATGTCGGAAGTTCGCTGTCACTGGATGTAAATACGTCGCAGACTTTAGATAATATGATGAAATCGGGTGCGGTACAGGCAAGAATTGTATATGTTTTGAAACAGTCTCCAACTTCAGATATTTCGCTGAAAACTTCCATAGGATTCAGCAGTGTTCCCGTAACAAATCCTTAATTCAGCATTTTAGATATAATAAAAATGTCCGCTTTTTAGCGGACATTTTTTGTTGTACTTGGTTGATTATTTATTCTTCTTGAAGAATTCAATTCCACAGGTCAGGAAATTTTTAAAATCTTCTTTCGGCATATAGCCCGAAACCGGTGTATTGATGACTTTTCCGTCCGGAGAAACCAATACATAATGCGGCTGAGAATTGTTATTAAAATTGATCTGTTGGAAAAGACTCCATTTATCACCGATTGTTCTGATTTTTTTCTTCTGTCCGTTACCCATATCGATTGAAGTCTGTTCGCTTTCAGGCAAGAGTTCTTTATCATCAACGTAAAGCGAAGCCAGCACAACATCGTTCTGAAGGATCGGCAAGATATCGGGTTCGCTCCACACAAATTCCTCCATTTTTCGGCAGTTTTCGCAACCGTAACCGGTGAAATCTATCAGAAGCGGTTTGTTTTCCTTTTTGGCCATTTCTATGGCTTCAAAATAATCGTGGGAAGGATGCATTCCTAAAATACCATCTTCTTCTTTATGAAGATAACTTACGTTTATTGGAGGCAGAATTCCACTTAAATGTTGCAGCGTAGGGCGTTCTGCAGGGAATAGTCCCTGAATCAGATAAATGATGAATCCAATTCCGAAGAATCCTATGATTTTTCTTGTTAAAGATATTTTCGGTTTTTTGTCATCATGCGGGAAGCGGATTTTCCCGAACAGATAAAGAACGAGTCCGATCGCAATTAAAATCCAAAGCGCGATGAAAAGTTCTCTTTTCAGTAAAAATGTTTTGGAGACCAAATCAGCTTTAGATAAGAATTTCAGTGCCAGCCCAAGTTCGATGAATCCTAAAACCACTTTCACGGTGTTCATCCAACCGCCTGATTTCGGCAAACTCTGCAAAGCTTGCGGGAACAAGGCTAAAAGCCCAAAAACAATCGCCCAACTCAGTCCAAATCCAGCCAAAGCAAAAGTGAGCAGCATCGGTACGTTGGCGGATCCTGTCACCGCGCTCCCAAGCAAACTTCCTAAAATAGGACCGGTACATGAAAAAGATACAATAACCAGAGTTAATGCCATGAAGAAAATTCCGATCAAGCCGCCTGCATCTTCCGCTTTCGAGGATTTATTTGCAATAGAGCTTGGCAGCGTAATGTCGTAGTATCCGAAGAAACTTCCGGCAAAGAAAATAAAGATCAGGAAGAACGTAACATTCAGCCAAACACTTGTAGAAATCTCGTTGAAAATATTCCCCGCAATCCCGTCAATAATATGAAAAGGAACACTCAGCAATACGAAAATCAACAGAATAAAAAATCCGTAGATGAAAGCGTCGCGTTTTCCTTTTGCCTTGTCTTTGCTTCCTTTCGTAAAGAAAGAAACCGTTAAAGGAATCATCGGAAATACGCACGGAGTAAGCAAAGCGATAAGGCCGCCAAAAAAGCCTAACAGAATATAAGTCCAGAAATTCTCGTTGTTTTGCTCCGCTTCAATTCCGCAGTCGGTTTGTGGATTTTTAAAATCGATGGATTCTACTTTCAGGCCTTTCTGTTCAGTTTTAATCGGCGAAACAGTAGTCGCACTTTCTGAAGTCGTAAGTGCTGCTGAATCTACGGTTGCCGGTATTTCCGCCGGATTTGCTGCCTTTTCAGGAGTCTCGGTTTGAGTTATTGAAGTAGTACCAGTAGATGTTGGCGTAATATTCTGGTCAAATTCCAGTGTATTGGGTGCAAGACAAACGCGGTCGTTACACGTTTGATAAGTAATTTCTGCAGTAACGGTTGCAGGTTTGGTATTGTCTTTAAGTTTGAATTTCTGTTTGAATAATACCAAATCTGAATAATAAACAATTTGAGCCCCAAAGGCTTCCGAGAATTCATCGTGCTTTTTACCGACTTCGGTAACTTTACCGACAAGCTGTATTCCCTCTTTAGAAGATAGTTTCATCTCAGTAGGAATTCCGGAATCGGGCGGCAGATCCTGCGAGTAGATATGCCAGTTTTTGTCGATGGTTGCAGTAAGTACAGCTTCGTAAACGCCGTTTGGCAGTGAATTGATGTTGTATTTAAATTTTACAGGATCTTTTATCTGTGCCGAAATTCCCTGGAAAAGAAAGACCAGGAGCAGCACAAGCCAATTTTTAAATTTCATTTTTACTTTTGTTTTGAACCAGTTTTTGGTTAAAATGTGACCGTTATTTTACTTTTAGAATTCGTTTCTGCAGCAAATCTGCGGTCCTGGCGGGATGGGATTACTCCCAGAACGTTATCTTGGCCGTCACACAGGAGCCAGATTTTTTGCTGGGCTAAAATAGGGATTTTTTCATCCTTAAAAAATTTGGAGATGGTCTTTTTGCCTATCATGCCGATTGGGAAAAACAAATCGCCCTGCTTTTTCTTTCTTATTTTCAATGGAAACTGAAGTTTATCTCCATCAAAAATCCATTTCACATCCGATGAAACTTTACTTTCCGCAGAAATAAAAGGCGAGAGTGAAAGTGTGTGGTGTTTGATTATATCTAAACTTTCAGCAACAATTATTTCTTCATCTGAATTGGGTAAATTCGATTTTTCACCGACTTTTTTAGTCAGAACAAAATATTCCCGGTCAACACTTAACTGAAAATTCGGCGCGTGAAAAACCTTTCCTGTCTCTGCACTGAAAATTTTCGGAAATTCTTTTTCATCATCAAAACTGAATTTCTTTAGAATTTCAAATTTTACAAAATCAGATTGCTTTGAAAATTCTGCTTTTTGAATCAGGATGAGGTTTTCCTTTTCAGAAATTATCTTTCTCTCGATTTCTTCAATCTTTTCTTCAGCAAAAGTTTTAACCTGATTTAGATAATTCAGGCTTTTTGCAAAGTTCTCGAGAAAATGACCATTGGTCTCGAACAGTTTTGGGGCAATTTCGTTTCGGATAAAATTCCTCAGGTAATCGTTTTTTTTGTTGGAAAGATCTTCGCGGAATTTAGCTTCATGTTCTGCAGCGAATGCATAAATTTCATCTTTCGAAAATTGTAGAAGCGGACGCAGAATCTGGTTTTCATTTGGCGGAATTCCACTCAAACCCTTAATTCCCGAGGCTTTCGAAAGATTGATGAGGAAAGTCTCAAGTTGATCATTGAGATGATGCGCAGTGACCAAATGCTGCAGTTTGCGCTCTTCCTGTATCTTCCTGAAAAATGCGTAACGAAGATTTCTCGCCCAGTTCTGGATAGAATTTTCAGGCTGATTATCTTTTTCGGAGACTTCATAAAGATGAAAAGCAATATTATTTTCAAGGCAGAAATCTTCTACCGTTTCTCTGTCGTCTTCCGAATCTTTACCGCGAAGTTTATAGTTCACATGCGCGACTTCAAAATGCAGTCCCAAATTTTTGAATAAATGAAGAAGCACCATCGAATCGGCTCCTCCGCTTACCGCAAGAAGATAGGTGCTCCACGTGTTGTTTCGGTGAAGATTTCGCAGCGCAGCTTCAAAAGTCTTTTGGGTAAGCAATTTTTAAGGAATATTTAGCAAAGATAATTCTTCTGTTTAAAATGAATTGGCTATTTTTGGCTTAAATAAACAGATTTTTATGAGAACAGGAACACTTTTGGCCATTGCAATCATGGCGCTAACATTAACTTCTTGTGTAAGCAAGAAGCAGTTTGATGCTCTAAATTTAAACTATAACCAGTGTATTACCAATATCGGGGAGAGACAACGCGAAATTCAGGATCTGAAAGCTATGAATGCCGGACTCTCGAGCGAAAACAATCTTCTGAGAAGCCAAAATGATGCTTTGAAAACTTCCCTTGATGCCTGTTTGGCTAACACCGGTCAAGGTTCTAAAAACATTACCGAACTTATCGGCGAAATTAATGCTTCCAATAAATACATCAAGCAGCTAATCTCTACCAACGCGAAAAACGACAGTTTAAACCTCGCTCTTTCAAACAAACTGAAAAGATCTCTTGATAATATCACGGATAAAGATGTTCAGGTGAAAGTTTTAAAAGGCGTGGTAATGATTTCCCTGTCTGATCAAATGCTTTACAAAACAGGCGATTATAACGTGTTGCCTGCTGCTCAGGAAGTTTTGGGTAAAGTAGCCCAGGTGATTAATGATTACGATACTTATTCGGTTTTAATTGAAGGAAATACCGATAATGTTCCGTTAAATTCAGCCAATTTACCGAAAGACAACTGGGATTTATCCGCATTACGTGCAACTTCAATGGCTAAAATTCTTCAGACCAAATTCGGTGTGAATCCTGCAAGAATTACAGCGGGCGGACGAAGCGAATACAATCCAAAAACCACCAACGCGTCGGTTTCCGGAAGAGCTGAAAACCGTAGAACTGAAATCATCATTATGCCTAAATTAGATGAATTCATGAAACTGATGGATATTGCTCCGGTTAAGAACTAATGATAACATTCAAATAATACAATCCCGAAATTTTTCGGGATTTTTTATTTCATTAAATTTGAAAAAAAATTACCATGAGTTTTTTTGAAGAAAACTGTCCGGAAATGGACCGATATCTGGAGAATCACGCTTCCGCAGAACCCGAAATTCTAAAAAGGCTTCGGAAAGAAACTTTTCAGAAAACTACCCAGCCCCATATGATTTCCGGCTATCAGCAGGGAAGACTGCTTTCTATTCTTTCAAAAATGATGCAGCCGAAAAGCGTGCTCGAAATCGGAACTTTCACCGGTTATGCGACTTTATGCTTGGCAGAAGGTTTAGCGGAGAACGGGAAAATTACAACACTCGACGTGAACGAAGAACTGGCTTATCTGCCGAAAAAATATTTTGCAGAAAGCGAATTCAGTGAAAAAATCAATTTCAGGTTACAGGATGCAAAAGATTTTTTGAAGGAAACCGAGGAGGTTTTTGATCTTGTATTCATTGATGCAGATAAAGAAAATTATGCGGAATATTTTAGGCTTATCAAACCCAAAGTAAAATCCGGTTCCGTAATTATGTTTGATAATGTGCTGTGGTACGGGAAAGTTCTGGAAGAAAATCCGAAGCAACAATCCACTAAAAAAATAAAGGAACTCAATGATTTGGTAGCGCAGGATACAGATTTCGAAAATCTTATTTTACCTTTGCGTGACGGGGTTAATTTAATCAGAAAAATTTAACATTTTCTCGCGGTTCTAAATGATAGGGCTGATTTTTAAAAGAGTTATTGATAAATTTCAGGATTGATGATCAGCGAAATCGTTTAAATCAGCGATATATAATTTATGGAAAAAGGAATTTGCAATGTTTCTGTAGCGCCACTTCGGGCAGAAAACTCACATCAGTCGGAGATGGTTTCCCAACTTCTCTATGGCGAAAAGGTGGAGATTATCGAGGAGAACGGAAGTTTTTCAAAAATTAAAATGGTTTTTGATGGCTACGAAGGTTGGGTTGATGCAAACCAAATTTCCAAAATTTCCGAGCAAGATTTTGCTAAAAAAAATTCGCAAATTCTTACTGAAGATTTTAAATTTTTTAATTTTAACGAAGGTAAAATCTTGCTTTCTATAGGAAGTGAAATACTTTCTGATGAACAACAAAATCTGTCGGAAGCAACCGGGAATTCGCTTTCTGAAACTGCAAAACGCTTTCTAAATGTTCCATATTTGTGGAGCGGACGAAGTTTTTTTGGGATTGATTGCAGCGGCTTTACGCAATTGGTTTTTAAAGTTCACGGAATTCAGTTGCGTAGAGATGCTTACCAGCAGGCGGAAGTGGGAAGTGTTTTAGATTTTGTGGAAGAAAGTGAACCCGGAGATTTGGCTTTTTTTGAAAATCAGGAAGGCAAAATTTCTCATGTGGGAATCATGTTGGAAGATCAAAAAATTATTCACGCTTACGGAAAAGTAAGAATCGATCTGCTGGATTCCACAGGAATTTTCAATAAAGATTTAGCAAAACACACCCATAAATTGCGTTTTGTGAAACGAATTTTATAATTATTGGCCATGAAAAATATTTCCTTTTTTCTAAAGTTGATTTCCTTTTTCATCTTGATTTTCATTTGGGTTTTCACGATTTTAAATTATAAAAATTTACCAGAAATTATTCCTGTTCATTATGATTTTGCAGGAAATCCAGATGGTTTTGGCTCTAAAAAACTTCTCATCCTGCTCAATATCGTGATGACAGCGATCTTTGTGTTTTTGCTGTACGTTGCCAAAAGGCCGAATTTTCCTCTGCTTAACATTCCCCAAAATTTAAAAGAAAATCCCATCATTTCAGAACTGGTGGTGTCCATTTTAATGGTTTTCACGATTTCTCTTTTAGGAGTTATTGGCTATGAAAGTGTGCTCAACGCTTTAGGGAAAACCACCGGATTAAGTTCTGCAACGCACTGTTTATTAGGATTACTTTTTCTGTTCATCATCGGGATGATGATCTATTCGTGGAAGTTATCCAAAAATAAATTCAAAGAATTTCCATCCAATTAAACTTAATTCAGTTTGAAATTTTTCTACAACATATTTGTTTCCTTACTTATTTCCGCGATGAAAATCGGTGCGATATTTAATTATAAATTGAAAAAAGGATTAGCGGGCAGAAGGCAAAGTTGCGGAATTGTAAACGAAACTTTTAATCCTGAAGATCAGGTAATCTGGATGCATGCAGCGAGTTTGGGTGAATATGAACAGGGACTTCCGGTGTTGGAAAAACTCAAAGAAAAATTTCCTTCGCACAAAATACTCATCACTTTTTTTTCCCCGTCGGGTTACGAAAATGTCATTCACAAAAATCATATTGCCGACGCCATCTGTTACCTTCCTTTCGACACCGAAAAATGGGTGAAGGAATTTACGTCCAACTTTACAACAGCCATTTTTATCACCGTAAAATACGAATATTGGTATAATCTTTTAGCAGATTTAAAACAGAAAGGTGCTGAAATTTATGTGGTTTCGGCATTGTTTTATGAAATGCAGGTTTTCTTTAAAGCTTACGGCAGATGGTTTACAGAACAGCTTAAGCAAAATGTTAACTGGTTTTTTCACCAGACAAGACATTCAACTGCACTGGCAAAAAGTATTGGGCTTCAAAACTCTTCTACAGCCGGAGATACACGCTTCGACCGGGTGAAAAAACTTCGTGAACGTGATAATACGGTGGAGTTTATTGAAGAATTTAAGCAAAACCAAAAAACGGTTATTTTCGGAAGCTCCTGGGAATCCGAAGAACGGCTGGCAGAAATTGTCGCCACAAAAAACCGCGAAATTAAACTGATTATCGCTCCACATGATTTGAAAAGGGTAGAAAATCTCAAAAAGATTTTCCCTAATGCTGTTTTATATTCCGGAATTTCCGATGCGAGGCAGATGAAAAATACCAACGCACAAGTGCTGATCATCGACTGTATTGGTTTGCTTTCAAAGCTTTATTCTTACGCGGATGTTGCAGTGGTGGGCGGTGGTTTTCATTCCAAAGGTCTCCATAATATTCTGGAACCGGCAACCTTCGGAATTCCTGTGCTTTTTGGTGACCACTATTTGAAGAATCCGGAAGCTGATGATTTAATTGCTCATCATGGTGGTAAATCTTTTGAAGATGAATTTTTCGCAGCGCCTTATTTATTAAGCCTCCTTAAAGATGATGCACTTTTGAAAACGATGAGTGAAAACGCCCGAAATTTTATTGATTCGCAACCAAACGCTTCCGAAATTATTGTGACCAGGATTTTATCTTAAAAATCCCTGGCTTTTAAGGTCTTTAATAATCAAATCCAGATGATCAGGGATGTTTTCGGATTTCAGCCAGTTGAAATCAAAACTGTTATTAATGCAAAGCTTCTCCAGATAGACGTTTTGGTGAATCTGAAAATCGATTTCGCTTAACAGAACATCAAACTCCAGCCAGTAATCTTCATCGGTTTTTCTGATTAAAAGCAGAGCGCGCACAATTTTATTGATGAGATAAATGTAAAGTTTATACACACTGTCGAAACGCTGTTGATTGAGTTTGTCATTATTCTCTAAAATTTTTTTGACCAGAAATAGCTGCAGATAAATTTCCCCAAATTTATCGGTTGTCACTTTCACATGTTCGGTAATTTCAGCACTGATTGTTCTGATTGTTGACAGGTAATATTTCGGATTTCCGATGTATCGGGCAGCTGATGCAATTTTTTCGGTCACGTTTTCTTCCATCTGATCCCTTTTCTGATCGGTCGTTTCAGGATCGATAAGTTCGAAATACAGTTTTTTCGAAAGCAGTTTGTCTTTTTTTAGCAGGCGGAAAATCAACCGGTCTTTTTCAATGGGCAAAAATTCACTCAGCGCCTGTTTAAATTCTTTTGAATATTCCATTAATTAAACAGTTTTGAATATTTCATAAATCCGTTCAGTGCCCAGTTTGCGGTATAATACAGCGATTTTACAGTTGAAAAATTCATGTAATCTTTGTATACAAGATATTGGTCTTTCACAATATTGCTTTTTTTCCTCGAAATACTGGATTGGTGCATTCTGTATTTTGCCATTGTTTTCGGAAGTGGTTTTCCTACAGGAATTTTCTTCAGTAAATTCAGCCACATCACGTGGTCTTCGCGTTTGCTGCCTTCCGGAAAGTATTCTTTTCCAATTTTTTGGGAATCGTACATTGAACTTAATAAAGAAAGTCGGCAGGTTTTAAGTAGATTATCAAAAGTTACAGGTTTGTCTGCTTTAAAATCGTCGATCACGGGATTTAAATTTTCATCGCAGCGTGCATAATTAGAATAGGCGAGTTCAGTATTTTCCTTTTTCATGAATGAAATCATTTCTTCTAAAAAGTTCGGTTCCCAGAAATCGTCAGCATCCAAAAATGTGATAAACCTTCCACTGGCCTGCTTTAAAGATAAATTTCTGGCATGTCCGGCGCCGCCATTTTTGTCGGATAAAATCAATTGTATGCGGCTGTCATTGATTTTCTGAATGATTTCCACCGAATTGTCAGTCGATTTATCATCCGTAATCATCCATTCCCAGTCTGTAAAAGTCTGATTCAAAACGGAAGCAATGGTTTCATCTAAAAATTTTGACGAATTAAAAACCGGAGTAATGATCGAAACTTCAGGCATTGAATTTTTTAAGAGTTATTTCAACAAATTTACAATTATTAGTTTGATTTGAAATTCAATTCAAAACCTTAAATTTGTGGATTATATAAAAATAAAACATGTTTTACGACCATCAATCGATCGAAAAGAAGTGGCAGAAATTCTGGGAAGAAAATCAAACCTATAAAACCGAAAACAAAACCGATAAACCGAAATTCTACGTTTTGGATATGTTTCCTTATCCATCAGGTGCGGGTTTACATGTAGGCCATCCGCTGGGATATATCGCTTCGGATATTTACGCAAGGTACAAAAGACATCAGGGATTTAATGTTTTGCATCCTGTGGGCTATGATTCTTTCGGATTGCCTGCGGAACAGTATGCAATTCAAACCGGAACACATCCTGCAATTACTACTGAGCAGAATATCACAAGATACGAAGAGCAGCTGCGAAAAATCGGTTTCTCTTTCGACTGGAGCAGGGAAATCAGAACTTCAGATGCTTCTTATTATAAATGGACACAATGGATTTTCATCCAACTTTTCAATTCGTGGTACAATAAATCAACTGATAAAGCCGAACCTATTGAGACGTTGATTCAGCATTTTGAAACGCGGGGAACATTAAACCTCTCAGCGGTGCAGAATGATGCTTTAAATTTCACAGCTGAAGAATGGAAATCTGCATCTGAGCTCGACAGGCAAGATATTTTGTTAAACTACCGTTTAGCTTATCGTGCAGAAACTACCGTAAACTGGTGTCCGGGTTTAGGAACTGTGCTTGCCAACGATGAGGTAAAAGACGGCAAATCTGAACGTGGCGGATTCCCGGTTTTCCAGAAGAAAATGATGCAGTGGAGCATGAGAATTACCGCGTATTCCGAAAGACTGTTGCAGGGTTTGAACACGCTGGACTGGCCACAGCCCTTAAAAGATTCTCAGGAATACTGGATCGGCAAATCTCAGGGCGCACAGGTAACTTTTGAGGTCTTGAATTCCGAAGAAAATATTTCGGTTTTTACGACCCGTCCTGATACTATTTTCGGAGCGACTTTTATGGTATTGGCCCCAGAAAATCCTTTGGTTGAAAAAATAACTACTGAAGAACAGAAATCCAAAGTCGACCGTTATATCGAAGAAACCTCTAAAAAAACGGAGCGCGACCGGATGGCAGACGTGAAAAATGTTTCTGGCGCGTTTACCGGGGCTTATGCACTGAATCCGTTTAACGACGAAAAAATGCCGATTTATATTTCAGATTATGTACTGATGGGTTACGGAACAGGCGCAGTAATGGCAGTTCCCGCCCATGACGAGCGCGACCACCGTTTTGCAAAGAAATTCGGACTTACTATTGTAAAGGTTGTAGAAACCGATGAAGATGTGCAGGAAAAATCCTTCGATTCGAAAGATTCGGTTTGTGTAAACTCTGACTTTTTAGACGGATTGAATTACACTGACGCCAAATCTAAAATCATTGATGAAATAGAAAACCGCGGCATCGGTCACGGTACAACAAATTATAAACAGCGCGACGCGATTTTTTCAAGACAGCGTTATTGGGGCGAACCGGTTCCGGTATATTATAAGGAAGGGATGCCTTATGCGCTCCCAGTATCTTCGCTTCCACTTGAACTTCCGGAGGTTGAGAAATATTTGCCAACTGAAGACGGAGATCCGCCTTTGGGAAATGCAAAAAATTTCGCTTGGGATGAACTCAACGAAAAAATAGTAGCTACCGAATTAATCGATAATGTCACTGTTTTCCCTTTAGAATTATCTACGATGCCAGGCTGGGCTGGCAGTTCGTGGTATTTCCTACGATATATGGATCCGAAAAACGAAGAAGTTTTCGCGGATAAAAATCTTTCGGATTACTGGGGTCAGGTTGACTTATATATCGGCGGAAGTGAGCATGCAACGGGGCATTTATTATATTCCCGTTTCTGGAATATGTTCTTGAAAGACAGAGGTTACATTAACCAAGATGAACCTTTCCAAAAATTAATCAATCAAGGAATGATTTTAGGGATGAGTGCCTTTGTTTACAGAGTTGACGGTACCAATCAATTTGTTTCCAAAAATTTAGCTCAAAACTACGAGACTCAAAAAATTCACGTTGATGTTTCTTTATTAAAAGGAACTTCTGATGAACTTGATCTTGAAAAATTCAAGAACTGGCGATCAGAATTTGCTGATGCTGAATTTATTCTGGAGGACGGAAAATACATTACAGAACGCGAAGTAGAAAAAATGTCTAAGTCCAAATACAATGTTGTAAATCCTGATGATATCTGTGAAGAATACGGTGCAGACTGTTTGAGGCTTTACGAAATGTTCCTCGGGCCTTTGGAACAGTCGAAGCCTTGGAACACACAGGGATTGAGCGGAGTTTACGGCTTTCTGAAGAAATTCTATAACCTATATTATAATGGTGGTAGCTTCGATGTTTCGGAAGAAGAACCAACAAAAGAAGAATATAAGATTCTTCATACACTGATTAAAAAAGTGGTTTCGGATATTGATAATTTCTCTTTCAACACCTCGGTATCTTCATTCATGATTGCCGTAAATGAGTTCCAGAAACTTAAATCAAACAAGAGAAAAATTCTGGAAGCTTTGGCAATCGTGGTTTCTCCTTACGCGCCGCACATTTCGGAGGAGCTATGGGAAAAACTCGGTCATACCAATTCTATTGAATTTGAGAAGTTCCCGGTTTTCGAGGAAAAATACCTTGTAGAAGACGAAATTGAGTATCCGGTGAGTTTCAACGGGAAGATGAGATTCAAACTGGCTTTGCCGGCAGATTTAAGTGTTGGCGAGATTGAAGAAAACGTTATGAAAGATTTACGTGTTTTAGATCAGCTGGCAGGAAATACTCCTAAAAAAGTAATCATCGTCCCAAAAAAAATCGTTAATATTGTGTGTTGAAAATAATTTTAAAAAAAATACCGTAGCTCAAATCGTAAAAAAAGGGGTTTAATTTCTGCGAATTTTTAAAGGTATTTTGAAAATCGAAAATTATCATCATTATTTAAATGAAAATTTACCAATTTGGCAATGTTAATGAATCTTAACATGAGAAAAATGTATTTCATTAGTGGCGAAACACTTGCGTGAATGATAATTTTGACTTTATTTTACAGCTCGAAAAATTTAAAAAATAACAATTATAATTTAGTTTAGTATGGAAATGAATGTTTCAAACAACGAGGAGCAAGTAGTTGCTAAAAAGTTAGGGGGCTTAAATCCTGCATTAGTTATTCCTATTCTTATCGCAATAGGTATTGCTATTTATTTATTTGTATTGGGAAATCCAGGAAACTTTAAAGCCGATCCAAGGCTGGAGGGTCTTTCATCTGTAAGTTTCTCGGATTTGGAAACAAAAGAATTACATCCTGATGGATTTATGGGGATTATCTATATGGGTGGGCCAATTGTACCAATTCTTATTTCGTTTATGATCATCGTTATCGTGTTTTCTATTGAGCGTGCATTAGTTTTGAGAAAAGCTGCAGGTAAAGGAAATGTTGATAACTTTGTTTTAAGCGTAAGAAGATTGCTTGATCAGAACAAAATAGATGAAGCTATTGAAGAGTGCGACAGACAGGAAGGTTCTGTAGGTAACGTAGTAAAAGAAGGTCTTACGACTTACAAAGCTTTAGCTCACGATACTACAATGAACAAAGAGCAAAAGATGGTTGCGCTTAACAAATCAATTGAAGAAGCTACAACTCTTGAGATGCCAATGCTTGAGAAAAACATGATGATTCTTTCTACCTTAGGTACAGTAGCAACTCTTGTTGCACTACTAGGAACGGTAATCGGGATGATTAAGGCGTTCTCTGCATTAGGTTCAGGTGGTGGTACTCCAGATTCAGCTGCACTTTCAATCGGTATCTCTGAAGCACTTGTAAACACGGCTTTAGGTATTGGTACTTCTGCAGTTGCGATTATCCTTTATAACTATTTTACTTCTAAGATTGACGGGTTAACGTTCAAAATTGACGAAATCGCAATGTCAATCCAGCAGTCATTTGCAGAATTTCACTAAGAAATTTTGTTTTGAGGGCAGGCCTTTTTTAACCTCAGGGTTATTTTAAGGTCTAAAATATGTGAAGTTTAATAAAAAAATAAAGTATAATGGCGAGAGTCAAACCAAAAAGACATAACATAAGGGTAGATATGACGGCGATGACCGACGTATCATTCCTACTCCTTACGTTCTTTATCCTTACGGCTCAGTTCAATGTTCCTGATGTCGAAACGGTAACCACGCCATCTTCTATCTCTGAAAAACTTCTTCCGGACGCCAGTTTGATGACTGTTCTCAGTACAACAGACGGAAAATTCTACTTTACACCAGTAGATAACGGGACCGAAAGAATGCAGCTTTTAGATAAAATGGGAGAGAAGTACGGAGTGAAATTTACGGATAAAGAGAAAGTTGAGTTCACCAAAATGCAGTCTGTAGGAGTGCCGATGAATCAACTTAAAGGATATCTGAATCTTTCCGAGGACGATAAAAAAGCATTTAAGAGCCAAACAGGCGTTCCGCTTGACAGTACCAATAAGCAGTTGATCGACTGGGTACAGAAAAGTTTAGAAGTAAATCCTGACTATAAGTTAGCAGTAAAGGGCGACGTAGAGACGAAATACCCTAAGGTTAAAGCATTGTTCGAAGGATTGAGAGATATTGATTTCTTGAAATTCTGGTTAATAACAAGTCAGGAAGTAGCACAATAATAAAGAAATGGCAGAAGTACAAGTAAAAGACAGTAGCGGGAAAGGTGGTAAGGTGCGCTCGCAGAAGCAGCCGCCCCACGTAGATTTAACCCCAATGGTGGATTTGGCGTTCCTTTTGATCACGTTCTTTATGTTGGTTACAACTTTCAACAAACCGAATGTGATGGATCTGGGGCTTCCGGCAAAACCGAAAGATGAAACCCAGAAACCACCTCCAACCGAAATTGATTTATCCAATTCAATTTCTCTAATTATAGGAAAAGACAACAGGATTTTCTATCATCAGTTAGACCAGGCAGGCCTTAACGAGCAAACGCTTCAGGAAACATCTTTTGATAGAGAAGGGATTACCAAAGTAATCGAGCAGGCAAAAGCTAGAGCTAAAGATCAGACTAAATTTACCGTGATCATTAAGCCGACAGACGATGCAGTGTATAAAAACTTTGTAGACATTCTGGATGAGATGGCCATTACCAAAAACGAAATATACGGTATTACCGATGTTAAAAGTTGGGAGCAGGCAATTTATGACAAGAAGGTTGGCGGTTCTGCACCAGCAGCTCCGGCAGCTGATACAAACTAGAATGAATTAGTTTAAATTTTAAAGAAAGAAAAATGGCAGAAGATAACGCATACAAAAGTAATCTTACTTTAGATGAAATTGTATTTGAAAACAGAAATAAAGCTTACGGGGCCTATGACTTAAGAACAAGTTATAGATCAGTACTCACCAAGTCTTTTATTCTTGGAACCATTCTCTTCCTGGTAGCGGCAATCACTCCGTTTGTGATCATGAAGATCAAGCAGATGAATGCGAAAGAAGCTACCGAAGTTAATGCCAATTTAATTGACATTTTACCGGAAGAGCCCATTATAGAAGAAGTGGTGGAAGATGAACCCCCACCACCACCGCCACCAAAAGAAGAAGAGCCTCAGCAGGAGGTAATTCAGAACGTGGTACCGGAACCGGTGAAAGCTCCAAAAGTAGAAACTCCACCGCCGCCAATTACAAAGCAGCTGGAAACTACAACAGGTCTTATTGCACAGGAAGGTGTGAAGACTCCAAGTTATACCCCACCCCCACCTCCACCCGGGCCTACAAAATCTACGACAGTAGAAGTGAAGCCACAGGTTTCTGAGACCCAGGTTTATACGGAAGTTGAGCAGTTAGCTGAGTTCCCTGGTGGTATCAACTCCTTCAGAAGTAAAGTAAACAGCAGTTTTGATACTTCTGTGATGGATGGTGATGAAGGTACAGTGAAAACTGAGGTAACATTTGTTGTGGAGAGAGACGGATCGATAACTGATGTGAAAGCAAATGGATCTAATAAAGATTTTAACGCGGAAGCAATCAGAACTGTAAAATCAATCAAAAATAAATGGGCCCCTGCAAAAATAAACGGTCAGGCTGTACGTTATAGATTCAGAATGCCGCTTACCATGCAGTTCGAATAATTTATTAAAATTGAATTTAATATAATGAAAGAGAAGCAAAAGCTTCTCTTTTTTTAATTTTTTGTATTTTTGCGCATGTTGTTTAATTGGTTATCATTAGTAACAGGTTTTTTTTATATTGTTCTGGGCATTGTTGTCATTATTTATAAATTTTTCATCATTTTCCTTGAACCCAATATCGCCTATGCTTTAGGCGCTTTATTAATCCTTTACGGAATTTTCAGAATCGTGAGAGCGATATACAGAATCCGACAGAATAAAAATGAAGAATAGATTACTCGCATTATTAGTTTGCATTTTTACATTTTTTCTTTCATGTAAAAAAACAGAGAAAGTTTTGGTAGACGATCCACAGCAAGGTGAAATTACTGTTGCTGCTGATGAATCTTTTCAAAGTGTCACTGAAGCTTTAACGCAGAGATATATGGCACTGAATCCGAAAACCAAGATTAATCTGGTCATCAAAAAAGAAGATTTAGCATTTTTGGATCTGCTCGAAAATAAAGTAAGGGTTATTGTAATGTCCCGGGATTTGAGCGAAGAAGAAAAAAAAGCATACAAAGACAAAATCGATATGGATATTGTACCTGCAAAGTTTGCTGTAGACGCTGTTGTCTTTGTAGTTTCGAAAAGTGCGGCGAGGGAATCAGTTTCAATTGAAGAAATTTCAGATTTATTAGTTTCTGATAATAAAAATATCATTTTTGATGGTGCCAATTCGAGTAATTTAAATTTTGTTGCGCAAAAATTAGATAAAAAGCCAAGTGAATTAAAATTCTCCATTATCAATGGAAATAAAAATATAGTAGATGAAATCAATAAACATCCGGAAAAAATTGGGGTAATTAGTCTAAATACCATCAGCAGACCATACGATACAGAGTCACAGGAGCTGCGAAATTCGGTTAAAATATTGCCCGTGATTTCAAATAAAAAAGCGGTAATGCCTGAAATCGCGACAATTCGGGATATGAGCTATCCCTTTTCGCGAACACTATATTTCCTGACGAATGAAGCTTATTACGGTTTAGGAAACGGTATGATTCGTTTTTCCTGCCAACAGTTAGGCCAAATTGTCGTACAGAAGGAAGGACTACAACCCTATAACATATTCAGAAGAGAAGTTCAGATGCGTTAAATTTTACTTAAAAAGTTATGGTGAAATTTTATGGTATGAAAATTGGGTAATAGAGTTAGTAAGTTTTTTACATATAAACAATTAAAATGAAAGATATAATGAATTTAACAAGAAAAGTTGCTTTAGGAGTTGCGGTAGGATTTTTTTCTAACTTCGCTTTTGCGCAGACTTTACAGGAAGGTGTTGCAAATGCCGACAGTCATAAATACGCAAAAGCTAAAACAGTTTTTAATGAAATGATTGCCAAATCACCAACGGCAGAAAATTATTTTTACTTAGGGAATTCCTACCTCACTCAGTTCGAACCTAATTTTGAACTGGCACAGGAAAATTTTAATAAAGGTTTAGCAGCAGATAAAAAAAGTTATCTTAACAAAATCGGATTAGCTTCTGTAAAACTAGGTAAGGGAGACAAATCTGCAATCGCTGAAATTCAAAATATAGTTAAAGATTCCCGTGATAAAGATGCGGAAGTTCTATACAGAGCAGCTGAAGCTTTAACAATTTTTGGAGGTGCAGCAAATGCAGACCTCGCAATCGACCTTTTGAACAGAGCTGTGGAAAAATCACAGAAAGGAGGAACTCCTGCTTATTATTACTATACTTTAGGTGATGCATACCGTTTGAAATTAACAAACAGCCCACAGGTTGCAGGTTCCGCAATGACAGCTTATGATAAAGCATTGCCGGTTGCAAAAAATAAGGCTTCAGTGTATACCAGAATTGGTACGCTTTGGATGCAGGCTCAGCAGTGGCAGAAAGCTAAAGAAAGTATTGACCGTGCAATTGCTGCAGACCCAACTTATGCACCGGCATATAAAGCAAAAGCAGCGTATGATATCAGATATCAGCAAAATGCGTTGGCTACTCAGGATTTGCTTAATTATGCAAAGTATGCTGATGAGGATCCGGATACACAACTTGAGATTTCTAAACTATTCTTCACAAATGAAGATTATGGCAATTCTAAACTTTACTTGGATAAAGTTTTCGATAAAGTAAATGATCCTATTAAATATAAGCTGAGAGCATATCTATTATATGCAGATGGAGATTATGCCGCTGCAAAAGCAAGCATGGATCAATTTGTTGCTAAAGCTGAAAAGTCAAGAGTTCAGGCAGCAGATCAGGGTCTTCTAGGTTTAATTTCTGCAGGATTAGCTCAGAAAGAAACAGATGAAGCTAAGAAAACTGCTTTAAATGCAGATTCCCAGCAGAAGATTGCAATTGCAAAAGCAGCAAAAGATGAAACAATGAACTGGGATCTAGAATTGGTGAAAATCAAAGGTGGCGGTGGTATTAACCAGGCAGCCGTTGATGCAGGACCAACGACCCCAGAGATTGAAGCGCTTAAAAAACAGGTGGCTACAAATCCTCAGGATACAGACGCTCTTTTTAAGTTAGCAAATGCCTATCAGGAAGCTAAAAACTGGAATGGTGCAATTCAATCTTGGCAAAAGATGAGCGGTTTGTTGCCTGATTGGGCTCCGGCATATTACAGCCAGGGTTACTCTTATCAGCAGGCAGGTAATAATGAGTTGGCTAAAATTGCTTATGAGAAATTCATCAGTACAGTAAAACCAGCAGATATGGCCGCTAATAAAGAAACACTTTCTTACGCTTACTTCGCCGTAGCATATTTAGTAAAAGACAGCGATCCTGCCAAAGCGCGCAGCTATGCAGCTAAATCGGTAGAACTCAACCCGGGTTATCAGGACGCCGTAAATCTTAATAAAAGTCTGAATAAGTAATTCAACTTAATAGGTATAAATATTAATCCCGCTCTTTTAAGGAGTGGGATTTTTATTTTTACTACGAGTCTTCAGAATAATTATAGTGGGTTGCGTGGTTTAAGAAACTTTTAAGGAATAATACTAGGCTCGGAAATAGAACAGGAAAAACTATTTATCGTTTTAAAGTAAATTTTTCCCGCAGTTATTCAGCGAGTTGTGTTTTTAGTATTAAATTAGTGTTAATAAACTTTGGAATGGTTTGAAAAGTGCTTATCTTTGCAGTCCCAAATCGAGAGCAAGTGGGA
>NZ_NIUY01000010.1 GCF_002205795.1 Chryseobacterium sp. VAUSW3
TCGTTCCATTTAGCCCGCACTTCGCCAATACTTTTTCCGTTAGCTGCTATGTTAGAAGACCTCATAACAACGACAGACAACGATTTAAAGAATTTCAAAAATGAAAACAAAAAGACTGCATATTTTTATCACGTTACTGCTGACAATCTTTACATTGACAAGTTGTATGGAAACAAAAACTTCTGACGTGAAAGATACTTTCAAATATTGGGCGGGAACAGAAGCACCTGCTGACCTCGAACTACTAAACGGACAATATTGGCAATCGCCACATTTCACAAAAGAATACATTATGTATTTGAAATTTAAGCCAACAAATGAATGGTGGGATGTTTCTTAAACAAAATTCTATTTCGATAGACAAAGACAGTTGGACTGTTCCGAATGACGCACCAAATTGGTTTAAACCAACAGATAATTTAGTAAGATATGGTGGCGGTGACGACTTCGACCAAGGTTCAAGATATTTTCGCGACTCAATTACAGGTATTTGCTTTATCTATGAAATACAGCTTTAACATATATGGAAGCAACAAGACAACAAATAAGATATAGACGGACAACAGAATGGATTTTAACCATTTTGACTATCGGGTTGATTGTTCTGACAATTACAACATATATGCTTGACCAGAATAAAAGTAATTGGATTTGCGGACCTGTTTTACTTTTGATTGAATTATTTGCAATAGGGTTTCAGACTTTATTGACATTTATAGTTTGGAAAACAGACAAACAAAAAAGCAAGACAATAGTTACAATTATTTCAATTGGACTAATAACATTTATTATATGGAGTTTCATTAACTTTATAACAAAATGTAGTTGAAAGAAGAAGGAAACACAGCAGCTAACATCGGTTTTGCAAAATGGCGGGTACAGTGCTTCTATGACAGTTTAGTGCAAGGTTCAAGTTCAGTTTTTCAATTGAACATTTGTGCTGAAAATCCGCCACTTCGCAAAGCCGAGAACCGTTAGCTGAAACCATATCCAACAAATTGTAAATCATATAAAATTTGTGAAATTTAATCTAATTTTAATAATATTCTGTATAATTTTCAACTCTTGTAGTAGTGAAAAGAAATCCGAATTTTATAAGGTGATAACAAATGAAAAGAATATTTGGGTTTTTATGCCATTAAGGTCAACAAATATTAAAAAAGTTGAATTCAATTCAAAATACAAATTCAAGAAAGACTTTACGTATGAGGATGTAGGAATTTTAAAAGGTTTTCCACCATTGCATAACAAATGGAAATATAATAAAACTAAAAATGAAATATTTCTGAATTCACAAATCTATAAAATATCTTTCTTTAGTAATGATAGCATCATTTTAGATAATGAATACGAACACGCAATTCTTTTGAATACAAAAATTCTTAAAAAAATTGGTTATAACAAAAAATAATTATGGCTTCAGCTAACAGTGTATTTGCAAAAAACGGGGTTGAAGTTTTCTTTGAGAATTTATTTCTAATATTCGCAAAATGCTTTTCATCTTTCTTTTTTTCTTAATTTAGAAATCTGAAAAAGCATTTTGCTCCAGGCGGTTTGTCTTTCCACTTTTGGTTTGCAGTAGCCCGTTCTTCGCAGATACTTTTACGTTAACTGCAATTTCACAAAAAACCGCATGAAAAGGAATCTCGGAATTTTTTTGGTAATACTTTTAACTATTGCGGTTTATGGTTATTTAATCTTTATCTCAAATTTTTCATTTTTTATTATAGTTCGTGAAATGCCAGAAGAAAGGGCGAAAATTGTTTCAAATGATGTAATTAGGCAACTCATTCCTTATTTTGTGATTTCTTTCGTTGCGTTAACGTTACTGAATTTTATTATCTTAAAAAAAATTGTTCAACTTGAATCTTCATTTCTAAAAAGTTTTTTGATTTCAATCATCACCTTTATTTTTCTTTTTGTCTTTGTTGTAAGCTTTAAAAATAAATTCATTGAACAAAATAAAATTGATTATCAAAGAATATTAGAACAAAATACAATACATTGAAGAAATTAATAAGAAACTGCAGTTAACATTGTATTGGCAAAATGCGGGGAGAAGGGAAAGTTGAACTATTTGTAAAATTTATCCGCCGCTGCTTTTTCGTATTATCATTTTTTGTAATTTAACAATCCGAAAAAAGCATCGGCTACGTTTAGTCTAAATTGAACTTTTCGTTCCATTTAGCCCGCACTTCGCCAATACTTTTTCCGTTAGCTGCAATTTTATCCAAACTTTGTGTTTAATGATCCAGAAAGAATATAATTTTAAATACTCAAAAAGCTTATTAGGTTTTGAATCTTTAACTGTTTTAATAACATTTGGACTAGCTGCATATTTATTTTTTGAAAAAGAGAGCAAAATATTTGCGATAATTCTTCTTCTTGTAGGGATAAGTAATGTAATCTATTATTTATCAAGAATAACAAATGAAAAAATTCAAATGAAAATAAATGCTACTGGAATTACGCTAAAAAATAAATTTATTGCTTGGAACAAAATAGATGAAATTCAAATTGAAAAAATTTATTCAGGAAATGTTTCTGGTGACTTTATAACTATAAGAACAAAGTCCGACAAACAATATGATTTAGAAATTTCTGAAATTGATGTGACGAACAAAAAACTAAAAAAAATAATATCAAATTATGGTAATTTTATAAAATAAGACTAATAAAAACAAAATGAATCTAATAACAAAAAAGTACAAATTATTTTCAATTATTTATGTAACAATTTTAGTTTTCACATTCTTTTTCTTGTTGCTTATGCTTTATGCAAGTGGTCACAAAGTAAAAATTGGAATAGAATATTATCTTACATTTTTTTATATTTTAATTAATACATTTTTATTATTTAGACTTCCTAAAATTGCAAATAATAATTTAAGAATAATAATTGGCTCTTTACTAGAATTGATGCTGCTTATTAATCTAATTTTTGCATTTTATTTTGCATTTGACTTATCTTCAGAAAATTTCATCGCAAGTTTTGACTTATTCTCTTCTATAATTATGGTGATTTTCATTATTTCTTCAGTAATATTAATAATGGAAACCTACAAAATTTTAAAAATCAAAATAACATTGAATTAAAAAAACTGCGGCTAACATATTCTATGACAAAAAGCAAACAAAAAGTGATAAAATTATGCTGCAAATTTATGCAGGTTCACAAAGCTTGTTTCTCGCGCAATAACGGCAAAAATTCTGTACACCATTTTGCATTTAATATTGTTTAGAACCAGCATGGTGTGTTTTCCCTCTTCTTTTTTCCGGCGGTAATATGCCTTGAGTTCAGGATCATATTTTATTGCAGTGAGTGTGGCCATATGCAGTAGCGATTTCATCTTTTTATCCGCCAGATGGCTGACCCTGGCTTTCCCCTTGACGCTCGTTCCGGAGGTGTGTTCGAAGGGTACCACTCCCGAATAACAGGCAAATTTCCGTCCGTTTGTAAATGCTGTAAATCCTTTCGTGACCATCAAAAGATAGACTGAAGTGATCTCACCAATTCCCGGAATGCTTTTTAAAAGCTGCTGTTGTTTGTAAAGAATTTCATCTTCGCGGATCAGGGTTTTAATTCTGTCATCAAGCGCTGCAAGCTGCTTT
>NZ_NIUY01000002.1 GCF_002205795.1 Chryseobacterium sp. VAUSW3
GGATGGCTTTTTCGATGCCAGTCTAGATATAGTTCGGCGGCAGCTTCGTCGGCTCAAGTAGACGGAGCATTTCGATGACGCTCCCTCAGAGTTAAGGATGAAAGAATCCGTTTTTCCAGAGGGCATAACAGGTCCAGTAAGCGGTTTCGAGTTCTTCCTGGTTGCCGCAGTAGATGATGAAGCAGTTCGGGCAAGGTTCACGCAAAGGTTTTCCGGCATTGTGGCCACGATTCAGAATAAAAACAGCCGTTTCCGGGGCTGGGCGGTGGACTGAGTACGTCCGTACTTTGTTGGTAAGCATAACTTTTGTTTTAAAAAATTTGCTCTTCTGAATACTATTCAAAAGAAAAAAAGAAAAAAAAGAAAGTGCTCTACCCTTCGGGAGGAAAAATGCTATGCAATATTTTTTTGCAAAAAAGATTGCCGTATCATTTTTCACGGCCAACTTTTTTGCAAAAAACCCGGCAGGGCGAGATATTGTCAGGGCATTTTTCCGACGGTATACCTTTACTTTCTTTTTTTTTATTTTTTCTTATCCGGGTTTATCGATTGGTGCAGTAGGAGTTTTGCTTATTATAAAACTCAGGGAATTCGAAGCGCTATTTTACTAAATCCCTTCAGCGGAGGGAAAGACAGCGGTATGCCGATGCGAGGGCTCGCAGCAGCGGCATACTGCTGTGCGCGGTAACGATAGTGAATAAACTACCACTACACTTTTCCGCTGAAACAAAGCAGTTTATTGACGAACGGTACGGGACAAATTGTTGTAGCGAGTCTTCGATCTGGGAGTTTTTCGGGTCTTCGGGCAAGGAATAGATTGCTTTTATAACCGACTTTCAAGGAAAGAAAAAGCGATGGAAAAGATAGCTGTATGACGGTGTGCCGGAGCTAAAATTCAATAGACAAATCCCGGTATACCGGCATACTGCTGTGCGCGGTGACGGAAGCGTATAGACGGCTGTAACGGAACGGCCGGGCACGTCCGTGAAGTGGAAGCCGGCTATGTGCTGGAGGAACATGGGAAAGCGCTGGCAACTCCATTTCGATAAACAAATACTAAAGGGGCTGGAAAGACAGCGGTATGGAGGGCAATGGAAAAAATGCGTGATGGTGCTGGAAGGGGGCAAAGGGAAAGCGACGGCCTACGCATTTTTTTGTTGCCCGGAATACTGCTGTGCGCGGTGCCGATGTGCATAGCCTGCCACTATACTTTCCGCTGAAAAAAGCAGGCTATGGACTGCAGGTACATGGGGTTTTTGGAACTGTATTTTCCGGGTAGCGCGGTGGATTGGCGAAAGAGTCTTCTAAATTATAACTATCCTGGCGGCTGGAAGGCGGTGGCTTGTGTGGGCTTCGCCCAGACAAAAGGAAAGCATTTAGCATAATTTTCAATTATAGGTGATAATGGTGCTGGTTTGCACGTAACGCAGCGCAGCGGAGTGGAGGGCAACGGTTTGCGATGGCAAATTGACTATAATTGCAATTATGTTATTTGCTGTGGCAAGGCGGGGATTCGTTTTTTCGTAGTAGAGTTCAGTTTTATTTATTACAGTTATTCAATTATTCAAATATTCTTTATTTATCATCATAATATGTTTTTATATTACAAATTGTAGGGTGAATCAATATGAAAAATACATTTTAAAGTGCATTTAAATGCAAAAGTAGACTATTGTCGGTTGTACAATTGTCTACTAAGTTACAACTTCGTAACATGGATGGTATTTCAGTAAAGTTCGGACAAAGGGTTAAAGAGTTGCGATTGCTTAAAGGGTACTCGCAGGAAAAATTAGCAGAAATTGCTGACTTAGACCGTACTTATATTCCAGGCATTGAAGCTGGAAAAAGAAATGTGTCACTATTTGTAGTGGAAAAAATATCCAAAGCTTTTGGTATCACCATCTCTGAGCTTTTAAAAGACTTTTAAATAAAAAAGATTAAATGACTAAGAATCCACTACTTGAAGAGTTAAGAAAGCTACGTGAATCATCTAAATATGCAATAGCACAGGGTACTTACTCAAAATTAAATGGTTTTAAAAAATATCTTCATATCGAAAGAGCTGTAGAAAAAAAATTAAAATCAATTATTACCAAAGCAAGTCAAGCAGATCATGCACAACTATTGCTTGTTTGCGGAAATGTAGGTGACGGGAAGTCGCATATTCTTTCCTATCTACATGATGAATTAAGTGATGACATCAGCCGCTTCGCGATACATAATGATGCTACGGAATCCCATAATCCTCATGAATCTTCGAATGAAACACTTTATAAGCTTTTAGGCGGTTTTAAAGATGATCAACTGAAGGATTCGAAAGACAGGATCATCCTGGCAATTAATTTAGGAACTCTAAGTAAGTTCATAGAGGAATTTGGAGAAGAATTTAAAATCCTGAGAGATTATATTTCATCCCATAAAATACTTGATGTAGACTTAATACATGAAGATGAATATGACAGCGAAAGTCATTTTCATCATGTAAATTTTACAGACTACCACCTATATTCCTTAACTGAAAATGGAGCAATTTCGCCAGTAATTTCTACGCTTCTACAAAAAATAGTTGCCAATGATGAAGAAAACTCCATTTACAAAGCTTATCTGGATTATAAACTTCTTAATTCGGAGCGCTCATTTTGTCCTATTCTGTACAATTATGAATTTTTATTCAGCGAGAATAACAGAAATATTATCTCACAGCTTATTATTAAAGCCATTATTCAGAGCAAAGAAATTGTTTCGCTTCGTACCCTGCTCAATTTCGTTTATGACATTATAGTTCCAGTTGACCTTTCTGCAGTAAATGAAACAGATTATTTTAAAACTGTGGAAAAAATGAATGTTGCGGATTATCTAGCTAACCTGATTCCTAATTATTTATTTGAGCATCCTGAGCTGTCGAGTTTATTTGAAAAAATAGAAAATTTAGACCCTAAAAACCTGCGAGACGCCAGTACTGATGACGTTTTATTGACCCTAATAAATGCTGAACGTCCGCTTGAAATTTTTTCGAAATATGTAGACCAAAACTATTTATCAGAAATTGAAAAAAAGCTTGCTCAAAAGAAAGTTGGAAGTGCAGATCTTTCTGGTTTATTTATGCGATTAAACTATTTCAGTAATTACTACAAGAACGAATACCTTAGAGATCCTGATTTTGAACAATATTTAATATGGCTATTTTATTATCACAATCATCATCCGAAGTACATCAAAGAAATATATCACTTGGTTGAACATGCTGCGAGAAACTGGAATGGTGATCCAAAGGCAGGTGATAAAGTCATAATAAATGTTGGAAAAAAACAAACACAATATCGGGTATTTAAAGACTTTGAAGTTTTACCAGAGTTAAGTAAAAAGGATGTGAAGCAGGATAATGTTCTTCACAAATTTACCCAGGAATTCACATTGACTTTCAGAATCAATAATGGTACTGAACTCGTTAAAATACACGTTGATTTCAGCCTGTTTAAAATATTAAAAATGATTTTAAAAGGATATCGACCTAATAAAAGAGACCATAACAACTTTGTATATTTTGTTGATGCCGTCAATATATTAATTAAACAGAACAACAGCAAGGCTGCACTGTATATTGATGAAGTGAATATCGGCAAACCGGTAGATTATAAATTTTCAAGAGACGCTTTTAGCGGCTACAAATTTCAAGTGGTATGAGAGATATAAAGTTAAATATAGAAGGACCAAACAGTCTTGAAAAAAATTATATTAAAAATAATAGCTTTAGTCATGTCACCGGTAATCAGATAAGGCTGTTGCCTTTTAAAACAAACCCAAGCGGCGATAAATTTGGAGAAGATTTTAAATCTTTCCAAGGAATTGTGGGCGAATTGTTTAGAGTTTTAAATAATAAATCGCAAGTTGAAGTAGGAAAGAACCATGAAACTTTAAAAATTGAGCTTAAAGAAACTATTATAAAAAATGCAGTTGGTAATGTTGATACTGAGCATATAGATGAATTATCGCACATGCTTTCCAAGCTTTTCTTTGATGAAGACGATGGACTTATAAAATTCAATCTTAAGACGCTATCATATATGAATTTTATCAATTCCCATAAAGCAATCAAAGATGTGGCAAGATATATCTTCGATTTGTTTATGAAAGAAGATTTTAGTGCTGAAGACTTAAAGGCAGATGACAGTGATGAGAATTTGTTAAATCAGTTAATGCTTCAAAGTTTACCAGAGCTCTCGACAGCGCAGACAATATCGGATGGTAGATCTTATCATAATTTATTTGCGGAGATCAAGCAACAATTTGTTAATGATTTTAAATTTTTAAAGAATAATGATTCTCTGCTCTTAAAACATTCCGAAGACTTCTTTAAATATTATTACTTTCACTACCTGAGCCAAGTAATGATTATTTTTAATGATTTTGGAAGCAGTTCTCCAAAAGTAAGGCCTATTAACTTTACAATGGATTGGGAAACCCTTTCGGAATCAAGACTTTCAAGTCATACTATTGGCTGGAAACATCTTAATAAATATTCACACTCTATTTTTGCCCATGTCAATACTTTGGAATTATTGAATTATGTGCAGGTGGATGGAATACCATTAAAAGATTATCACAATATCAAAATGATTTATGATAGTTTGGACCTGATGGAGCAGCAGGAATTCAAAAGATGTTTAGATGAAGTCAGTAATTTTTACACAAAAAATATCACGGTTTTTGACACTGGGAAGAATTGGGAACATTGCGAGTACTTATTAAACATGGATTTATATTTTACCAAACTTGAGGATGATATACTAAAAGCCGTTTATGCACTATGGTTCAAAATAAGATACCAGTTCGAAAACTCACCCAGAAGCAAACCTTATAGCGATTATTCAAAATGGTACTCCCATTTTGTAAAGGTAAATTATACAAAAAACAGAGGGCGATTGGGTCATACTACGGTGCTGTCACAAGAACTTTTACTATTTCTAACCCGCTTATGCATTGGAAATGAAGATAAAATCAGATTAAAATTACTGTGGGACAGATTAAGGGAGAGAGGAGTTCTGTTTGATGAAACCAGTAAACTGGAAATCATCAAACTATTTGAAAAAATAAATTTAATTGAGAAAAAAAGTGATAGCGGAGATGCACAATACGTCAAGTCAACTATATAGTTATGTTTCGAATCTAATTGTCGAATATTTCTCATTACAGCAAATCCTGTATGGAGATCGATTTAATCTTTATCTTGAAGACAAAGAAAATATTGAAATGCTTTATGAAGCATTGAAAACGATTCCGGAAACATCAGCTCACTCTTTTTCTTATACCCATCCGGAAGGTGGCGAAGTATATAATACTTTCTACCTTATAATTGGTAGCACTAAGTTAATCATTGCATCAAGCACCTTAGCATCTGAGGATTACCTCACTATGTTAAGAAATAAAGTTGCTGATCAGAATGATATTTTTTATGGTACCGCAATATTAATATTGTTTAGTGGTAAATTGGATAGTTTATTGGGAGGTAGCGGGAGTTTGATTAAAGAGGGAATGCCTTTACACTATAGTAGATTTAAAGATAGAATAGAGCAAGATATTGAGAGGAGCACTTCATTGAAATCTTACGAAAGAAATATCCTCAAAAAGGTTTTAGAGAGAAAGACCAAAAGTGTCGTAGAAGACAATAATTCAATATTTGATTATGAACAGGTAATCAATGCATTGCAAAAAGGCAGTATTGAACAAGCAGACTATAGATATTTAGGTCTTTTTCCTCATCAAGAATTAAGTACCAAAACCGGAGATCTTACCACTGACCTCACAGGTAATTTCAATTTGTATGATAGGTTTGAAAATATCTTTACAAATGGCAATCCAGCTACAGACCTAGAACAAGATTTACCAAGTTCGGCATTAGCAAAAATTACGAAGGAAGATTGGCATGATATCGATTATGCCCAGCTTGTAAAATGGATGGATAAGGAGAAAGAAAAGGCACCACCTGTATTCCAATCTATCGAAGGTGAGAATTTACTACAAACGCTTTGGTACAAAACGGATGGCGATTCTGTATCGAAGAAAAGAAATGTAAATCTCATCGTTTTTAATCCATCACTAGAACTTCCTTTTAAAGTAAAATTAAAATATGATCAATTCATCAGGAATGAAGGCATCAACATAAAACAAGGTTCCGACAAAATAAATGCTGTAGCCAGCGGATACAATATCATTATTGAATTTAAAGAATTTGATTCCGACAAGCTCTTCAGTTTAATTGAATATCGCGATTCTGAAACAGATAAAAGGTATTTAATCAAAGTACTTCATCTGCCGTTCGATTCGAATGTCTTATCACAATTCGAGGGCAATTTTCATTTAAATGTCCAGAACTCTAAATCGTACCTTCAAATTAAGGAGAGTGAAGCATTAATTTTCAATCCTATTGCGGAAACCATTGTTGAAGAAATATTAGCTATTGATTCACATTTTAAATTGGGAGAGGATCAACAACTCATTGTAAACTATGATTATTCACTTGCCCAAGAGGATTTGATTCATTTTAAGATTGAGCTGTTCGATATTTTAGTACCCATCGCCATAAAAACTGATTTTGAAATGCCCAAACCAATTTCGGGGCTTGATGTGTGGAAAGAAAAAAGAATTCACCAACGTAATTTTAAATATTTAAAAGAAGGATCCATCATTAAATTATTATTTAAAAATAATGAAAAAACAGTAAGTGGAGAATTTAGAAACAATTTAATACAGGAAGATCAGATTATAAATTCTGAAGGATATTCATGGTTTTTAGGAAACGACAATTCAATTTCTAATCGAGAGTTGAAATTGAATACTGATATAAAAAATGCATTCAATAACTTAAGGAATTATTATAAAGATAAAAAAACACAACCTAGTTTAGTATTTTTAGATACCGAATTGAAGGAACTGTCTCTTGCCTATGTGAACTGCTTTATTGATCAACTTGAAAAATTTGAAGAAAACAAACCACTCACCTACGAACAGAAAAACCTGTTATGGTTAGGCGTTGTTAAAGAGCAAAATGGAGAAGAGAAAATTAAGTTTAGCCCTTTGCATCCGCTTAATGTAGCTTACCAACTTGAATTGGATAATCATTTAAAAGATGAAGAACTTTATAATGCGGTATTAAAAAGATTAAGCCCCTATAATTTAATCCCTTATTTAGAAGGTAAGCCGAATGAAATATACATTCCGATTGAATCAAGTCATTCTCCAGAGTGGTTATATTATACGGTCTATTTGAATTCTAAGCAAGCGGTACCAAAAAGTTTTGTTTCAAATCTGGTAACTGATAAAATCAAGGATTTTGCAATTAATTTCGAATCTCTCTTTCATCAGTCAAAAAAAGCGCCTATCAAAATTAATGTTATTAATTTGGGAGACTGTAAGGAAGTTGTAGAAGGCATTTTTGAATTTTACCGGAAATTTCTTAACGCCAATTTAAGTAAACGTATGACTGATTTACTTCCCATTGAAGTAAATATCTACGGTTCGGAAAAATTAGTAAATAAATTTGAAGAACTTACCTTTTACGAGAAAGTTGACGACGTTGAAAAACACTTGGAACTGGATCTGAAGACAAAAAATTTTGAAAGAGAAGATTTATTAAACGCTTTTCTAGAACGTGTCAAATTTTACACTAAAAAGCATCCGGAGAAAACTGAGAGATACGAATATGCTCATATTACGTTCTACCAGTTTGATGTTACAAAGACCGAAATATCGTATGACGATATGAGCTTAGTAAAAACCGGCCTTTCCTTTAATGGTTTGATGGCTGATGTAACTTCCACCCCCACAGTACAAAATTACAGAACTGGTTTTGGAACAAAAGATTTGCCTGAACAAAGAAATGATCTCACTACCCTATCTTGTCTATATAATTCCTTCGTGCGTGTTGCCACCAACGGAGATCCTTATGAAAGAAATAAGGCTATTTGTACTACTATTAATTATGAAATAAAGGAACAATTAGCAAAGCTATATTCAGATTCTCAATGGGTAACTTATATTGACCCTAAAGTTGACCTCGATTTTTTTAAGGAGAATAAAGATTTGGTTATTATTCATTATAGTGACCAATACAACAACTCTAATGGCTATGACGCAATAACTGTTAGCCGTAAAACCAGCCAGTACGAGTTTGTTGTTAAAGAGTTTCTTGAGAAACACAATGTGAAGTTTGATCCAAGTACCGACACTATTAACATTATAAATTTCTTCAATGCTATTAATGGGGACTGGTTATTAAAATTAATCCGTCAGCACAATCAATTTCCGAGAGAGAAATTAAGTCTTTTATCTGGAATCAAAACGTCATTAACCTTCCTTTATCATCCAGACATCATTTGGATCCCCATATCGTTGGAGGAAATATTAAGGGTTTCTGGAAATGCGGGGTTGAACATGGGTGACGGTTTGTTTTCTACCAAAAATCTAGGGGCCATAGGTTCCTTCAGCGATGATTTATTATTTATAGGGCTTGAGAATCTTGATGGAGCGTTATTGATGCATCTGTACCCGGTAGAATTAAAAATTGGTGGACTAGGTATTGTAAAAAAAGGAATCGATCAGGGAAAGCGCACCGCTGAATTACTCAGGGAACACTTACATAAGGATGGTTTTTTAAGTGACTTCTACAAAAACTTCTTTGCTAAAATTGCCCTTACTAATGCGGAAAAGATGAAACTTTTCCATGTATGGGATACCCAAAACTGGAATGTCATCACCGAGGATTACCGAAAAGATTTATTAAATAATAATTTCACTATCAGCAACCGATTAAATAAATCACTGGGCAGCTTCGGACTCATCTATTTTGGAAGTGATGTGTATAAAAGAGAACTTCAGATCAAGGAAGGTTTTATGCGTGTTAATTTGCAGGAAACAGATGGTTATAACTTTCTGGTGAAATCCATTGACGATCTCATACATCTATTCCATGAAACCGAGACTACTATTGAAAAAAGCAAACTATTAATCAATACCTTTTCAACGGCCACCACAGAGTTTTTTATACCGGGTGAAAATGTTTTTCAGGAGCCTCATCAGGAGGAAAAAGAGACTGAAATTGAGGGGCTAACAAATGCGGATCAAGTTACTGCCACTACAGAGCGAGATACCACTGCTGTTCAAAATACGGGCGAAGGCATTGAAATAGAATTTGGAACTGATTTAAACAATTTTAAAACCGTTTTCTGGGAACCCAACAACACCAACAAAGTGATGCATACCAACACAGGTATTATTGGCACAATGGGCACCGGAAAAACACAATTTACCAAATCGCTCATCACCCAACTTAATGCGCACGCCAACAAAAATATTGGAGATGAAAAACTTGGTATTTTGGTATTTGACTATAAGGGAGATTACATTAAGGAAGACTTTGTAAATAAAACCAATGCAAAGGTTTTACACCCGTATCACTTGCCATATAATCCATTAGCTTTAGATGCCACGCAGAACTCAAAACCAATGTTGCCACTTCACACGGCTAACGATCTTAAGGAAACCATTGCAAATGCTTTCAATTTAGGAAACGTTCAAAAACAGCGGTTGAGGGATGTTATCGTTGAAGCATATGAAGACAAAGGCATCACAAAGGCAAATAAAGATTCCTGGACACGAACACCACCAACATTAGGAGATGTGTGCGATATTTATTTGAGCAGCGAAAAAAACTCACAAGACAGTTTGTACGCTGCTATTTCCAATCTTTCCGAATTCGAGATTTTCGAACCTGATGCGGCCAAAGCACAGTCATTGTATTCATTGATTGAAGGTGTTGTGGTGATTAATTTATCCGGTTATGATGAGTCGATTCAGAATCTGATTGTCGCTATTACCTTAGATGCATTCTATTCTCAAATGCAAAGACATGGTCACAGCAAGATCAATGGTAGTACGCGCGAGATTAAGAAAATGATTTTGGTAGATGAAGCCGACAACTTCCTAAGTAAAAACTTCCACTCTATCCGCAAAATATTAAAGGAAGGAAGAGAATTTGGTGTCGGAACGATTCTTTCAACGCAATTCTTGAATCATTTTGCGACAGGTGAAAATGAGTACTCTAATTACATTCTTACGTGGGTTATTCATCGTGTGAATGAAATTAAAATGAAGGAAGTTGAGTCCTTATTTTCACTGGATAACAAATATGAAAAAGAAAGTTTAATAAAAACGATCAAGGGGTTAGAGAAACACCAAAGTATTGTAAACTTGGCAGGTTCTGCACCGATTTTGATAAAGGACAAGGCTTTTTGGGAGCTTCTCAATCAAAATAGAATATAACTGACTTAGACAGCTTGTTGTTAATATAAATTAATTACCGTGTAATGACTATCAAAGAATCAATATTAAAGAGTTTGGAAGACATAAATAATCTTGCAAATGCTGCTGAAGTTTACAATCACATTGTAACAAAAGGGTATTATGAATTTGGCGCAAAAAGCCCTGCTGCATTAGTATCAGCAATGTTAGGCGAGTTTATTAAGAATGGTGATTCGCGAATTAAAAGAACTAAGGTCTCCGGACAAACCTATAAGTATTATCTTACTAAAATAGAAAAGACAGTCTTAATCGATCAGTTAGATTTGGATGTTGATAAAATAAAGCCAAAAAAAAATGAATACCAAGAACGGGATTTACATAAACTGTTGAGCAGTTTTTTAAAGAACACAGATATTTATTCTAAAACTATTTTTCATGAACAATCATTAAACTCCAAAGATAATCATCAAAAGTGGATTCATCCAGACGTTGTAGGGATACAATTTCTGAATCTTCATTCAAAAATTAATCAAACTTTTTTAAAAGCTATCAATAAACTTGACATTTTTAAAATATCCTCATACGAAATAAAAAGAGAAATAAATTCAGATTACGAACTAAAGAAAACATTTTTTCAAGCAGTTTCAAATTCTAGTTGGGCTAATTATGGATATCTTGTAGCATTTGAAATTAGTGATAGTTTGAATGAGGAAATGGAAAGATTAAATCAATCGTTCGGAATTGGTATAATTGAATTGAAAGCCAATCCATATGAAAGTAAAATTTTGTTTCCTGCAAAATATAAAGATCTTGATTTCAAAACAATTGATAAGTTATGCAAAATCAATAAAGATTTTGAAAAATTTATAGAGCAGGTTGAAAAATTGATGACAGCAAGCGATAAATATTACAAATCTACAGAAAAAGAGCTTGATGAATTTTGCGATAGCTATTTTTTGAATGATACTGAAATTGATGAGTATTGTAAAGAAAAGTATATTCCTGTAAACTAAAAAGCGAAGTTTTAAAACTTCGCTTTGAAATGTATTTATAATATAAATAATTTTTTTAGTATTAAATTTCAACTTCGTCAAAATCAATACATTTTTCAACTATTTTGAATGATTCTATATCTTTAATAATATTTATTTTAGGAATCAAGACATCAAGAATCCTTTTTCTCTCAAAAAGTAATCTACCATTAGTATTATCTGATTGAAATAAGGTGTCAGAGTATCTTATTAATCCATATGGTATAAACATGGCATGAATAGGTTTTAATCTATGGAAATCTAAATATGAATCCTCATAATCTCCAGTGTCACCTCTTTTGTTTACCCAATTTTTACCACATGCACATTGGCCTAAAATAACTAACATATTTGATATATTATCCCTAAAATTTTGCCAGCCAATTATATCTAATCCTTTTTCTTTATTTGCAATTTTTGTAATTTGTTCAATTTCAGTTATTCTACTTTTAACTTTTAGTTTTGTTGATAATGCTTTAATTTTATTTATGGTGTTTCCTTTATATTCAGAATTTTGACCGAACTCTTCTACCGTCATTCCAGGAAAGAAACTTTCTAAAGTCAATTTGGAAAGTGTTTCAAATTCAGTGGTCAAGACATTTTCTAACTTGCTGAAATTATTCAAATTAGAAGAAATTAACAGATATAAGTAGAGTTTATTAACATCGTTTAAACTTTCTTTTAGCTTTATTTTCAACCCATCAATCTCAAAAGGATAAGAATCTTCATAAATCAAATATCTTTCTTCAATTACTCCGAAGATTTCTTTAAATTTAGATACCCACTTATCATTTTTTTCAGATACAGAACTTGAAGTCATATCTTCAATCGAATGTGTTTCCTCAAAATTTATACTAAATTCAAAATCTTTATAAAATGTTATTGCATCTTGTAATGTTAAAAAAGAATTTTTGTCCCACAACAATGCTCTTAACTCTACAAAATCAGCATGCAAATGTTCCAAATGCCAAGGATGGTCTTTTTTAGGATCTGGTGCTTTAATGGTGAAACCATCAAATTGTTCTGATATTTTATCTTCCAAACTCATCGCCATCGAATTCGTTTTTGATTAATTCATCTTTAACTGATTTAATAGTTCTAGCTACTTTTATTATTTCTCTTAAATCATCATCAAGTGAAGGATAAAATTCATCTATTTTATAAATTAAACTATTTGCTTTTTTTAGACTCATCAATGATTCTGCGATGGAATTGGTAAATAAATTATCTTCTTCTCCTGTATAGGTGTGTGCTTCCTCTAATGTTGCATTATTTACTATAAACTCTTTTTTGGCTTTTTCATTACCCAAAATGGAATTTAACATATTCAAATCTTGGCTTTTACCTTTTAATCTAGTGCTTTTTAAATACTTATCACTACCATCAATTGGTTCGAAAAGCCATGATGTCCAGTTTTTTAAAGATTCCAAATTAATTTTTTCAATTGGATCGTTTAAGTCTAAATCAACATTTAGGTAATTCGAAATATTTGACCTAGACAGACTATCAGCTATATATGAAAAATAAAGTCCTTCTTCATCAAGTCCCTTTATTTTAAAAAAAGCATTATCTCTTATTAATGTATATATTTTGTGTCCTGTCAATAATCTTTTTACATAATCTTTTTTACTACCTATTATTTTTCTTAATTCATTACTGGCTTGATCTAGAGATAATTCAGAGTAATTTTTTTCTCTTAAATACGAAACGTATTTCGCTTTTTGTCTCAAATTCCAAGGTTGTATTCCAGTAACGTGTCTATATCCTAAATAGTCATGAATATTTTCGTCTTTTTCAAATACCATACATGGCAAAAAGGAAATTGGTAAAGTTATATTAATACTAGTTCTAATTTTATCAACTAGACTTCGCTGTACTGTTGCTAATTCTGGATTATTTAATAATTTAACAGCAGTAAGCCTACGATTTCCCTCAATTACTTTATACTTATCATCACCAATAGGAACAACTAATAATTGTTCACCAGGGAAAAAGCCTTTTTGACCAATTGCCTGCATTAGTTCTAATGTTGACTCCTCAATTAACATATGACTTATAATCTCACTTTCATCTTTACCTTGGATGTAATCAGGTAATCGTGGATTTTCATTATCAAGAATCAGATTTTCAACAGGTATTTTACCATTGAAATATGGGTATTCTAATTGATCCATTTAATTTGTTTTTAAAATATTTTGTTAAAACCAATATCTATTTTTTCAGTTAAAAAATCAAATCCATCAATATTTGAACGCTCATTAACTTCATAATTCAAAAGTTGCAAACCATCGTCAACATGCATTTTAATATATCTGCCAATATCTTTATCAGTCTTATATAGCCCATAATGTACGCAAAGCAAGCCTAAATAGATATCGTAATAATCACCAAACAGAACAGATTTGGAATATTCTTTTCCACCTGCATCTTGGATATCGTTTAGATTTAGTTTTTTATCTTGAGATAAGGAGTATGTAAAAGCAATTCTTGCAATGACATTCTCTGTTCCCAATCCCAGTTTACGAGTCAACAATGAAACAATTTCTTTATTTTCTTTGCTCGTTTTAATTTGCGTAAACATCTTGCTCCTGTTTTAAGTGAGTAAATAACTGATCAACCGGGTACGGTGTAAAGCTAGAGCCACCATTATAATTTTCAATGACAAAAACCTTATTTACATTTGGTTTTAAATATTCATATTCCAATTCAGACAGTTCTTTTTCCAAAAGAGGGAATAGAACAACCTGCTCTGAAATGGCAGGATAGAATTCTTTGATAATATTTTTAGAATGGTATTTATCAAACTTCTGTAGAGGGCTGTCTATAAAGACCGGGAATTTAATACCTGATACATCCACCAAAGCTTTCAGTAAAGCAGTAGCATACAGTTGCTGTTCCCCTTTGGATAATGAATCTTTATCAATGATCTCGTCATTTTTGCCTAAGAGATCAATATCCATCACATCATCTACAACATTTACCCGGACATTATAAATAAAGTCGTCTTTGTGCATGATCTTTTTAAGACCCAACATAATGGATTTTTGCAAAGCAAACTTCTTATCCTCTTTAATTTTCTGAATAATTGTATTGATTTTTACCAAAAGTTTTTCTGTTACCTCAAATTTCTTCTGATCAGTTTTAACCAGTTTGAAATTCTTTTCAAACTCAGACAACACTTTTCTCATTGAAGATAATCGGGTACTTAATCCTTCATATTCCTCCATAAGTTTTCCTTTGCTAAGGGTTAAAGCATTAATTTTTTCGTCTGTTTCTATTTTTTCCTCCCGTAATTTTTGGGCCAAAGGATTATCTTTCCTTGCTTCAGCCTGCCTGATCTGCTGGTACACTTTCGAGGCATAAATTCTGTTGTTTTTTTCCTCCTGAACTACTGCATTAAACTGGCTGGAAAATGCACCTTTTATATTATTGTAAACAGCTTCAAAATTGCGGTATTGTTCTGCGGTATAGTCTAAGAGCACTTTCTCGGTTTTGCCCGGAATACTGCCAGATTTTTTTTCTGATATGATCTGTTCTAGTGCCTTTTCTACCTGAGATTGTGCTGTATGGTCTAAATTGAGCGATTCTAATTTCTTTAATAATAGGGAAGAAAATGAAGTTAATTCTGCAAAAAGCATCGTCTTATCTGCTGAATTATTATTGGCAGCTTGTTCAAAAACAAGCTGATTTTTTAACTGCAATAGTTTTTTACCTGCGATCACTAAAGGAGCAATGTCCATTAGTTTTTTCAGCTTGCTTTTTATTTCGGTAGATTCATGCTTTAAATGATCTCTCTCGGACTTCATTTTTTGAAGTTCCTCCAGGGTAATTCCATTCCCTTCACGAATTAATTTTTCCTGAATGGCATCACTATTTAATTTATGATTGGAAATTTCCCGGTCAAGATTAGCTTGTCGATCTTGATTGATTTCCAATAAACCACTTAATTCGGCTTCGGCTTCTGTGAGCTCAAATAACTTGGTCTGTTGTACGGGAGAAGCACCACTTCTTCTCAATTTAGAAAGCAATGTTTCTAGATTCTTGCGCAAATCTTCGTATTTCTTAATTCCCAAAACCTCTGAATATGCTTTGCTTAAATTTCTTAATTCAGATTTTGATTTTGCTTCTGCAAGTGAAACAATTTTTTCAGCATCAAAAAAGAAAAATTTAGCAATTTCACGGGGCAGTATGAAGTCATTAATGAAAACCTCAAAACCAACTTCTTTTGTTAATTCATTTTCTAAACCATCAATGGTAATTTTTAAATCTTCCGTATCTGTTCTTAAATCATACGATCTTTTGATGACCACTGACTTACAGGGAATGGATGGGATGAGTATATCTTTTAATTCAATTTCTACTGAAAAAACTGGATTTGTTTTAACATGATTTTCATAGTCTGTTCTTACTTCTCTGTTTAGAAGTGTTTTGATAAACTTATCGTATCCACCGGCGTTCTTGATGTCTTTTTTATATTTATCCTCAACCTCGTTCATCATTTTCCCATAAAATACCCAGATCAAAGAAGTCAAAAAAGTAGTCTTTCCAAAACCATTCTTACCAGCGATAATGCTGATGTTTTTGGAAGGATTGGGGGAAAATATGATCTCGTTTTCTCCTTTATAAATTCTGAAATTCTGAAATTTAATTTTATTTATTTTCATAACTCCTGTTCATTTACAAAACTTTCAATTCTTTTCTCCACATCGTTATGAAGCCCATATTTTGAGATCATCAATGTTTTGGTTTCCTGTAAAGATATCAGGTTGTCAATGAGGTGATAATATCCTGGCTCTTCGTCGCACACATCTCTTAATATTCTTCGTTCGGTGTCATCCAGGGATTTAATGTTATTTGTGCTGATATCTTTATTATAAATTTCTTTGTATAACTCACCAACTGTATGGTCGAAATAACCATCCCGATTCCAGGTTACCTGAATTGCAATTAATTCCTGATTGTTTATTAACGTAATATGGGGGCGCTCTTTTTGGATCTCCTTTTGAACTAATAAAAGATCTTTTAATATTTGATAACGGTATCCAACGGTGTAGTTTCCGTTAAAAGTGCCATCATCTCTAACGGCCTCCTGACCATTTCTTCTTGTATCTGAACGATTTTCTGAGATATTTCTACCTTCGACCAATCTGTTTCTGAAAGCAAGCAAAGGTTCCATCCAATTTTGGCCGTTGTTTACTAATGATGACATTGATTTATCATTCTTCACCACTGTACAAGTCCAACATCCAAACCGGCTCTGCCCGCATGAATTATGTTCTTTATTCACGACTACTGTCGGACATTCATAATCGTCAGCACTAGCATCAGCATAAATTTTGAAAAGAATGGAATTATCAAATCCCCATGGAGATGGTACCGCATTAATGATGTACCAGATTTCATCAACAATCATTTCTTTTATCGGAGCATAAACATACGTATTAACTGTAGTTTGATGTTTCGATAATCTGCTACCAGTAACTTCGTGTTTTCTGATAGAGCGTTCTCGGGTTGCACTTTCATCGTAACGGGTGCCCAATAGAACTATAGCTTCCCCTTTTTCATCAACCTGCTCCAGCAAAAAGCTTGACGTAGGCTTAATCTTCAGTTTATCAGTACACCATCTAAAAGCATTATTTGGGACTGGATATCCCTTTCCTATAACGTTTGTCCAAAAAGTTTCTTCAAGCTTAGGAGTTGTTTTTTGAACAAATATTGGCAAATCCTGCTCCCTCGCTGCTTCTGAAATTTTGGCCAAAACATCTTCTACATAATTTGAAATAATTGGATTTTCCACCATTGTATCATTACAAACTACGTAGACCTTTCTCCTTAATTGATAAGGAAAAGGCATTTCCTCTCTAATTCTTTGTAGGGCAATCCACACGAGCATTAGCAAAACGGTAGAATCTTTTCCTCCGCTGAAACCAATAATCCAAGGTCTATCTGAGTTGTCAGCATAAGCATACTGATCTATGATCTCAGCTATGATTCCTTCAACTTTTTTATTTTTTATAATCATTATTTCTTTATGGGATTTAGCAAATACTAAACTTTTGTCCGCTAATTGCAAATTTAGTATTAAAATTTATAATATTTACACTGTCGCTACAGTGACATTTTTTACAGAATGCACAAATGTTCAGGGTTGATTTTAACTTATATAAGCAGATTTTGATGTTATCTTCAATTATGCAAATAAGTGAAAATTTATACACATTTAAGAGGGTGTAAGGGTGTAAGCAAATTTTAGCAAAAGAAAATTTTTATTTTTTAGGTGAAAAATTTACCTATTAATCTTAGGAAGTGGAAGGCAGACAAAGGAAATGGATGTTTCACCTTGCCTTAAATTTCATCTTATTCATATGTTTTTTTTGAAAGAAAATAAAAAAAAGTTTTTTGCCGAAAAATGGTTACACCCCTTACACCCGCATTTGAAAGAAACGCAGTGCTTTTAGCATCGCATTCAGTTTTCGAATCTGTAAGGGATTTTTGCTGTCTGAAAATCGACCTGCGAAACCTTTTCTTTTTCTCGTGCTCTACGGTCAACTTCATCAACATCCAGTACATTAACCGCATAAACATAAGCTTTATTTTTAGGAATTCGGATAAAGCCATGTTTCTTTAATGCTTTGCCTAATTTATTGACAGTTCCGTCTGTCACATTTATGTTAGCTACGGTTGCAAGTCTGACTGCTATTTGGGACGCATTTAGGAATGCATTTGCCGTTTCTCTCGTTGCAGGTTCAAACCAAGTAAGTAACAGTTCTTCTTCGGGACTCATTAACGGGTACTGCTCGTTGTTCGCGTTAATGTCTTTGATTTCTTCCTGGTTGAACCAATGGCGGAAGCCGTCTTTGTAAAGTTTTAATGCCTGAGCATAGCACAGGTTGATATCTACTTCATGTTGGTACTCGATGTTTTCGAGCTCGAAGCAAAGGAAGCGGCGGGAGCCGGTGGTGTCGTTCAGGAACTGCGCAGTGTTTACGCTGCCGGCGAAGCTGGCACGGCGTGGCATGTTTTCGTTGTTGTGGCCGTAGGCTTTTCTCATACGGATATGGGTTTTGGTAATGAGTTCTTTCAGGGAACCGATTTCGGTGCGGTTCAGGTTTTCGAGTTCGTCCAGGTTGATGAGCATGCATTCTGCCAAGTGGATTAGGGTGTCTTTGTTGTTGGGGTTCACGGTTCCAGAGAAGATGTACTGTTTAAGTTCTGCAGGCATGAGCTTTTCTATCCAGGTTGTTTTTCCTAATCCCTGTTTCCCGGAAAATACAATTACCGTCTGATTAATTTGCTTTTCATCCAGAACACAGGCGACCATGGCGACAAACCACTTTTTGAAACATTCTTTCCAGAGATCGGGTTTTGTAGTGGTAATCGTTAAGGCCAATTCTTCGATGTAATCTTTATCGCCCGTATATTCCGCCAAATTTTCGAAATAATCTTTGAACGGATCGTATCTGTCGCAGAAGTCAGAATGAAGCAGGTTCCGGAGGGAGTTGATACTGCAGCGGACCTTAGCTTTCTGGATTTCTCTCAGAATTGAATTTTCTTTAAAGTCGGTGATGTATTTCCAGACTTTGCCGTTGACTCTTTCGTATTCGAGTTTACCCAGGACTTCGTTGTGCCGGAACTTGTATCGGTTGTTGAGGAAGTTTTCGAGCTTGTCGATAAGGGCGGGTTCCTCTTCCTTGTCTAAAGTCATTGTTCCATCGTGGCTTGTCGTCACGGATGATTCACCTGAATTTTTTTTAACGCTCGCAGATGTCACGAATTTTGGATTTTTTTTTGGTGGTTGGTATTGATCAGTGGCATGTTCAGCGGTGTTTGCGTATGCGCTTTTTACGGTTGTCATTACTTCCTGGGTATTGTAGTCGTAATCTGCGAGAATGTAGCCTAAGGCAAGGGATTCGGGAACTCCTTTTCTGTTCAGGTTATTCGCTAAGGTGAATACAAAGTAGTTTCGGCTGCCTTCGACGAACTGGTATTTCTTTTCTGTGAAGGTGATGGCGTTTTGGTACAAAGCATCGTAATTGATGGGTGCTGGATGATGGGTGCTGGGTGTCGGTGCAGGCTTTTTTATTTCAGGTTGTTTTTGTGGTTCAATCGTCGAAAATTCTTTTGAGTTTTCGTTCAGGTAGAGTTCAGGATCGTAAGAGAAGAAGCAAAGGCGGGTGATGTCTTTGCCGGATTTGTCGATTTCGAGCTGCAGCAGGTTTTCGAAATATGCCTGAAGTTTTAAAAAGGTTTCCTTGTGTTCCGTTGTGTCGGTTATCACTTTTACAAATACTTTCAGTCCGTTTCCTGATGGACTGGTGAAGGCTGCAAATACAAACTCGTTGTTCTGGAGTTTTTCTTTGCATTCGGCTAGTTTTTCTTTGGTGATTTTGTCGATGTCCAATACCACTAAAGCGTTGTAGTTCGTGAGGAATTGCATTTTTCTGCCGCCTTTAAAGGTTGCTGATGGCGTGAATGCCGGAAGGGATTTTTTGGCGCGTTCTGCAGCTTCTTTTTTATTCTCGGCCAGTGATTTCCGGAGGTAAGTGATGGCGTTGCGGTACGTTCCGGTTTTGATGTCGTCGAGGATTTTCAGGATGTCTTTGTTTTCGATGACTTCATTGAAGTTTTTGAATATGGTGGATTTCATTTGATTCAGATTTGAGATTTAGAGATTTGAGATTTGAGACTGGGGATTGTGAAAAATTAAGCGCAAAGTCCGCAAAGGTTTTTCTTTACAGTCTTCGCGCATAACTTGTGTGTTCGCAAAGGCGCCGGCGCTTAGCATGCGGCACTGTAATCACAGCGATTACTTCCTTGCAAAAGCGGCGTTGCGGTAGTCCTGGATGAATTTTTCTACGTCAGAGAGTTTGTAGTAGATTTTGTTACCGACCTGGGAAAAGCTGATTTTTCCTTCGTCGCGCCAGGATTGTGCGGTTCGCAGGGAGACATCAAGCATTTCCATGAACTGTTTGTTGTTCAGGTAGGTTTCTGTTTTGGCAGATCTGGAGGTATTCAGCTTTTGGTTGATTTCCTCGATTTTTGAAATGAGCTCGTTGAACTGGTCTTTGGTAAGGATGATTGCTTCCATAATTTTTATTGGGTTTAAGATTATGAAGCAAAATTGCAAGATAGAACGAAGTCCCCAGGTCCCCAGTTGGTCCCCGGGGACCAAGTTTTTTACATGAGTTTATTCAAATCTATTCTTTTATCGGTATTTGGACGCTTTTCTTCTTTGGAAGGTTTCAGAATTGTCTTTACCGTCTGGGGACTTATTGCATTTCCGTCCTTATCAACTAACTTATTGACGATAATTTCATTTAAGATTATAAACAAAACAGTCCCGTTCATTAGCGAACGGGACTGTTTTATAATAAAACTAACACTTTTATTTACATTGGTCCTTGCGGCTCATCATCGCCGGAAGAATTACTGTTAATGTCTTTCTTACGTTTTGGCTGATCAACCTTTTCACCCTGTTTGAAACGGTAGGTGAGTGAAAGGTTGAATGTTCTTGGCATCCACCGCATAAATGATTCTTTTTCGAAATTGTTTCCGAAACTTGTCATTTCACGGCCTCTGGTTCCTAAGATATCCTGGATGTTGAAGGCGAGAGTGCCGTTTCCATTCCAGATGGTTTTATTAGCACCAAAATTAAGAACGTACATTGGCTTACTTTCGCTGGAAGCTGTTTTCTGACCGCCTCGATAGAATCCCTGAACCTGCATTCCCAAAGTTTTATCAATTTTAAAACTGTTGGTAAGTCTAAATCTTGTTGAGAAACCTGAACCGTCGAAAGAAAGTGGTTTGGTCATGGTTGCAGCATCGAAAAATTCACCCTCGGTTTTATACCCGAACAGATCTGCGCTGGCCATAACCTTCCACCACGAGAACAGATCTGCAGTAGCATTCAGATCAAGACCGTACTGCTGATCGCTGCCGATATTGTACGGACGGGTAATCAGTACGTTCGATCCCGGGCTCTCACTCATCACTACAAACTGGGTTTCGTCCTGTGTAGATCGGTAGTACAGGGTAGGGTTAATGGTAAGTTTTTTCTTCTGGATGGCATAACCCAATTCGAAAGAGTCGATGTATTCAGGGTTTAGGTCTTCGTTACCACGGAATAAATTTTGGCGGTTTGCCAAGGAAGTCGGGTAAGGAATCATGAACCATGAACGCGGACGGTTGATTCTTCTTGAATAGTTCAATAAAAGCTGATTGTTGGTGCTTCCTAAATCATAGCTCAGGAATATACTTGGGAAAAATCCTGTATAATTTTTGTCCTTACGCGAAACGTTGCCGCTTAAACTTCTGTAGTCGATCCCGATATCGGAATTTTCAGCACGCAAACCAAGTTGGTAACCAAATTTATCGATTTTGCTTTTAAACTGTGCGTAAGCCGCGTTGATGGTTTCGCTGTACACAGTGTTTCCGCTGTATGCGTCTACCGTTCCATAATTCAGGAAGGTATCGGTCTCACGGTTAAGGAAGTCGTAATCGTTTTTATTGCTGTCGATACGGTAACCGGCCTCTAGTTTTGAAGCTTCACCGATTGGTAATTCGTAATCAATTTTACCGATTACAGATGTATTTATTGTATTGTTTGAACCCAGGGATCCATACTGAAATACCGCATTGTCAAATTCGCGGGAATCTTCGCTGGATTTATTGTCGCTTTTCTGTAAACTTAAAGAGAGATAAATATTATGCCCGTTAGTATTAAATTTATGATCCAAACCTAAATCACCCTGAAGTGAAAGGTTTTTACTGTTCCCTAAAGCAAGGGTCTGGGAATAGGAATCAACAACTCTTGCAGCATTATATGCGAAATTATCTACTGTATTGTTGTTTTCACTTTCGAAAGTACGAACCATTCCCGAAAGGTTAAATGCTGTTTTCTCTGAAAGATCTACTGTAAAACCTGCGTTGGCATTGTAATTTTTATTTTCACTGGCGTTGAGCGAGTTCTGCTCGAAGTATGATGTAGTCGCCCCAGTTGCAGGATCAAAAAATCTGGTATCGCTGTCATTTTTTCCTTCGCTCTCACGGTAGCCGCCGCCGCCGTTCAGAAACCACGTCCAGTTGCCTTTTTTCCAGCTAAGATTGGTGTTGAGGTTGGTGCTTGGCAAATAGCCTACACTGCCTGTAACACTTCCATTGAAGCCCATTCCTTTTGTTTTCTTCAGGATAATATTCAGAATTCCTGCAGTTCCGCTGGCTTCAAATTTAGAAGAAGGATTGGTGATTACTTCAATTCTTTCAATCTGGTCTGCGGGGATGGACTGCAGAGCATTAGCGCCACTGTCGATTCCTAGTAATGCAGAAGGTTTTCCGTTGATCAGGAATCTCACATTTGAGTTTCCCCTCATCGATACCGTTCCATCAGTTTCTACAGAAACCGAAGGCACGTTGGTCAACACATCCTGTAGGTTACCGCCTTTACTGATGAGGTCTGTGGAAGGATCGTATACTTTTTTATCGAGTTCTACACGGTATGGTTTTGTTGCCGCAGCGGTGATGGTCACGCCCTGAATATCCTGGGTTTTTGTATTGGTTAAAGAACCTTCTGGTTCTACAGTAAAATTACCCAGACTGCCCGGTTTTGCTATTTGTTTGTTGAGTGTAGATTTCTTAAAGTCTATCGCTTCAATAGTGATGTCGTAATTTCCGGGAACAAGTGCCACTTGGTAGGTTCCTTTTTCATCGGTGAGTGTGGCGTCGCTGAAAAGTTTGTTTGCTTTGTTGCTGAAGCTTATCGAAGCATAAGGAACCGGCTGGTTCTGTTTGTCGACGATCTGGCCGCTTACATTCATTTTTTCCTGTGCAAATGCAAACGCCGCAGCGGAGAGCATAAAGGTTAAGCCTAAAGTTTTTCTGGTTAAATTTTGAGTAATTTCAGTTCTAATCATGTTAGTCGTTTTGTAATCGCTCAGCACCCTTACCGGGATGGCAGGTACAGACGATTAGATGGCAATTTTTTTAATGTAACAGTTAATTAGACGCTGTTTTCGCGAAAATGTTAAACCAGAAGATGTTAAATAATGTTAAACATTTATTTAATATTTTTGGAATTGAGCCATTCTTGGTAGTCCCGGGCATTTTTAGCATGCTCTGTATCGCTTGCAGTAAAGCGGTGAAACCCGAATTTATCCGGATCAGCAGCCATAAAGATGTAATTATGCTGCGCAGGATTCAGAACCGCATCCACGGAGTTTTTATCAGTAATACAGATAGGTCCCGGCGGAATTCCCGCGTTGGCATACGTATTATAGGGAGAAGGGTGTTTCAGGTGCTTGTAAAAAACTCTTTTGATTGGCGTTGTAAAGTTGCTGTCTTTGTTAATAGCATAGATTACCGTAGGATCACTCTGCAGTTTCATGCCCTTTCTGTAGCGGTTCAGGTAGAGCCCTGCAATGGTTTTCTGCTCATCCGGTTTACCGCCGGATTCTTTGTACACGATGGAGGCGAGGGCGTAAATCTGGTCACGGGTTAAGCCGCTTTGTTCTTCTTTGGCTTTTCTTTCCGCAGTCCAGAAGTCATTATACTGGTCTTCGAATTTCTTGAAAAACTGTTCCGGTGTTACCGTCCAGAAGAAATTATAGGTGTCAATGAAGAAGTATTTCTTCAGGTCTTCTGCATTGCTGTAGCCTTTTTTAACCGCAATGGTGTTCAGATCTTTAACAAATCTCAGAGAATCCAGTTCGGTTTTCTTGGAGACGCGTCCCACCATTTGGTACACATCACCAAAATCACCAATCCTGTAGGTATTTTCAGTTTGGTTGCCGGCTTTAATCATGTTCACGAGATCGGTGTTGCTCGTTCCTGATTTAATGCGGTAACGACCCGCATTGAAGTGTTTGCCCAGGTTTTTGTCTTTGGCTACCGCTTCAAAACTTTCTTTGTTTTTAATATAAGGAGCAATGGAATCCAGAATAGAATTCATACTGGCCGAATGCGGAATCAGGATGTAGCCTTCTTTTTCCACATTGTTTGCGAAAAACTTCTGGTAATACCGGAACCCGAAAAATCCACCGATTAAAAGAATGGCCAGTGCGATAACGGCAACAGCCGAATTTCCTTTTTTCATATACTTCTTACTGTTTTTTTTATTCTGATTGTTGTTCTGATCAGAGATCTATTTTTCCTCTGAAAACCTGTTTTGCCGGACCTTCGAGCCATACCTCCGTAAATGAACCACCGTGCTGTTCGGCATATACTTTAAGGTTTCCGCCAAGAACTTTTACGTTCACCATGTTTTCGTCTCTGTCTTTCAGGTAAACGAGTGCCGCAGCTGTAGCGCCGGTTCCGCAGCTGAACGTTTCGTCTTCAACTCCGCGTTCGTAGGTTCTCACAAAGATTTCGTGGTCACCCATCTCTTCCACAAAATTTACGTTAATTCCTTCATTTCTGTAAGTCGCGGAATTGCGGATTTTGTTACCCTGATCATAGACTTTAAAATTGGCCACATCTTCCACATACTTTACGTAATGGGGCGAACCGGTATTCAGCACACTGTCTTCGCCATCTTTACTAATCCCGGCAACATCAATCATTTTCAGTTTTACGATACCGTTGTGGATTTCGGCTTCGTGTAGCCCGTCCACCGCTTCAAACGTAGCAGTGTTCTCAAATATATCCAGAAAATGAGCGAAGGCTACGATGCATCTTCCGCCGTTTCCGCACATGGTGCTTTCGTTACCGTCGGAATTATAATACACCATTCTGAAGTCTGAATTTTTATCATCTTCCAAAAGGATTAGCCCATCGCCACCAATTCCGAACCGGCGGTCGCAAAGTCTTTCGATCAACTCTTTTTCTTTGGGAAACTGCAGGTCGCGGTTATCAATCATCACGAAATCGTTGCCTGTTCCCTGGTATTTATAAAATTCTATGGTTTTCTGCATAATAAACCGAAATGGTTATAAAATATGGCAGCAAAGATACTTAAAACCGGTAATTTCATTTTAAGTTGCTGCGTTAAAGTTTTTACAAAATATGGGTTCGTCTTTAAGGGCTCGGAACCCTGCTTTTTTTCCATTCCAGATACCCGATCACCGCCATCACCGTAAAAACCAGATACTGAACAGAGGTAATGCCGAGCCCTTTGTAAAGCATCATGGGTACACAGATGAGGTCGCCGATGATCCAGAAAATCCAGTTCTCGGTCTTTCTTTTCGCCATGAGCCACATCCCGACAAGGAAAATAGCAGTGGTGAAGATGTCGAGCCAGTTGGCCCAGTCGAGGTGATACAGTCCGAAGTTTACATTTTCAGTAGAAAACTGATTGTCGATTAATGGTTTGTAATAATATACCACCATAACAAAAACCAGACTTAGGGCAAATAAAACCGATGCTACCAGCCAGTCTTTTTTGGTGGCTGCAGAAACTTCTACATGTACATGGTCTTCAGCGTTTTTAGCCCACAAAATCCAGCCGTAAATGCTCATTACTGTGTAGTAGAAATTAATCATCATGTCGCCAAGTAACCCGAATTTGAAGAGGATGTAAACATAAAGTGCCGTAGAAACAATCCCGGTAGGATACACCCAGATGTTCTTTTTAATCGAGAAATACACGCTAAGCAGGCCGAAGACCGCCGCAGTAATTTCCAGAATAATCTGATAGGTTTCGTAGGATTCGTAAGGTTTCAGGAAGAGATCGTAGAAATTCATGACTCAAAGATAATTTTTTTGCCTGACTATCGTACGCGGTGGGACAGCATTTTCCAGATAAGACTTCAGCAAAAGAAAAACCCCGATAATACCGGGGTCCTGTCATTTTCACTTTTCTGTTTTATGATCCGACTACAATCTTCGGAGTCATCGTAATTTTTGAATTTACTGAATTCGAGATTAGGCAGTTGGCTTCAGCTTTCTGAAGAACTCGTTCTGCTTTTTCACGGTCTTCTTCGTTAAGAATGACCACTGTTGGTTCCAGAATCACTTCGGTCATCAGGAATTTACCGTCGATCCGGTCGAGCTTTCCGCTGGATTTGCAGGCAAACTCTTTGAACTGGAGTTTAGAATTTTCCGCGATCGCCACAAAAGTTGTCATCAGGCAGCTTGCCACGGCGGCGGTAAAAAGATGTTCCGGCGACCAGATTCCCTCCACACCGTTCGGGAACTGAGGTGGGGTAGCCACTTCTACTGCGGTGTTAAGTTCGGGAGAAGTCATTTCGCCGTTGCGCCCGCTTTTCCAGTTAATGTCTACATTGTAAAAATGTGCATCCATGATATTAAATTTTATTGTTTAAACTCATCCAGCCGCCACCGTTGTACACCTGGGTATAGCCGGCATTTTTCAGAATCGTCAGGGCCGAAGAACTTCTCATTCCCGACGCGCAGCAGGTAATGATCGGTTTGTTTTTATCTTTAAGTCTTGCCAGGTTTGCGGCCAGCTGGTCTACCGGGATATTAATGGAATTCTTAATATGGCCGCCGGCATATTCGCCTTTGCTTCTTACATCTACTACGGTGGCGCCCTGTTTTACAAGTGCGGCGAAATCGGTGGTTTCCATCCCGAACAAATTTTTAATCGAATCGAACATAGCTCTGTATTTTTACTGTTATTTAATGATGCAAAGGTAGGGCAAGCCTGCACGGTGTTCGGTAACAGATGTTACATTGCATAATGTGATCTGCTTCGGAATAAAAATGAAAAGGTGAATTATCTTTTTCCTTTCAAAATCAGTGAATAAGCCAATAAAAGCCATTAAAACTCAAATAAAATCACCAGAAAATAATTATATCTCAAAATATTTTATATTTTTGGAAATCTTTAAAAAAATTAAAAACTTATGGCAAATATTTGGATTAAGAAACCCATGGAAGCGTATGAAGCAGACATTAAAAAAAGCGAGCTGAAACGTGTATTGGGGAAATGGAGTTTGACAGCAATTGGTATCGGTGCCATCATTGGCGGCGGTATTTTTGTTTTAACAGGTACCGGAGCGTATTATCATGCAGGACCGGCGCTTGCGCTTTCTTTTGTTATTGCAGGCATTGCGTGTGTGTTTGCTGCTTTGTGTTATGCAGAATTTGCCTCCATATTACCGGTGGAAGGATCGGCTTATGCTTATGCTTACGGAACCGTAGGCGAGGTGTTCGCCTGGATTATCGGGTGGGGGCTCATCCTGGAATATGCCATGGGATCCATGACGGTCGCCGTATCCTGGTCGGGTTACTTTACCAAATTCCTGCACATGTTTGGGATCCATTTGCCAAACTGGCTTACGACCGATCCGCAAACCTTTGCGGCAGCGGGCGGAACAGGATTCTCCATGAACCTGCCGGCACTACTGATCGTGCTTTTCGTTATTTCTATTCTAGTAAGAGGAACCAAAGGCGCTGCGAAAGCCAATAACTTTATTGTAATCCTAAAAGTGTCGGCTATTATTTTCGTAATTATCGCCGGTTTGTTCTTCATCAATGTTGAAAACTGGACTCCTTTTATTCCTGAGCCTACTGTAATTACAGAAAACGGAGTCTCACATGAGGCCTACGGATATGCAGGTATTGTAGCCGGAGCTTCTGCTATTTTCTTTGCGTATGTAGGTTTCGACGCCGTTTCTACGCAGGCCGGTGAAGCTATTAATCCTAAGAAAGATGTACCGTTTGCGATTATTACCTCTTTGGTGATCTGTACCATTCTATATATTTTGGTATCTCTGGTACTTACCGGGATGATGCATTACACCGATTTCAATCCGCTGGGGAAATATCCTGATGCGATTAAGGCGCCTGTAGCGTATGCTTTCGATATTGCAGGGCAGGCGTGGGCAGGGTATATTATTACCATTGCTGCGACGGTAGGATTAATTTCTGTATTAATGGTGATGATCATGGGACAGTCAAGAATTTTCCTTGGCATGTCGAAGGACGGTTTAATTCCTAAAACCTTCTCTAAAGTAAACGCTGCGAGCGGGGTACCGAGAAAAAACCTGATGATTCTGGGCGCTGTAATTTCTGTGGTTGCGGCTTTTACCCCGATCAATGACCTGGCGCACATGACCAGTTTCGGAACTTTGTTCGCGTTCACCATGGTGTGTGTAGCGGTTTGGATGTTGCGGGTGAAGCAGCCTAATCTGCCAAGAAGCTTCCGTGTGCCGTTTTTACCGGTGATCGCTACATTGGGAATCCTCATCAATGTTTACCTGATCATTAACCTGAGTATTGAAGCCCAGACGTACTCGTTCATCTGGCTGCTTATCGGTACTGTGATTTATTTTCTTTACAGTAAAAAACATTCGAACCTTCAGAACGGCGGTTTTGGTGAGACTTTCAAAGCCGAGCAGGAGCCTCTGGAAAAAGTAGATGTCGACATCGATAACAAAGATTAATTAATTTCCAAAGTCCGCATTGATGCGGACTTTTTTTACTATGCTTATGAAAAAATCAGCTTTAATTATTCTGTGTCTGTTCAGCCAAATCATTTTTTCACAAAAGCTGGAAACAAAAATTCTTCTGAAAGATAAAATCTCCATCCGAGCCCTGCAGCTGTATGACGGTAAAGTGTGGTACTCCGGCACCGATTCCAAATTCGGATACGTGAGTCTGAGGGATACAGCGGATAAAAAGCAGCTGAAACTTTCTGAAAAGAACTTACAGTTCAGAACGCTGGGGCAGGATCAAAATGCTTTTTACGCTATTAATATTGAAAGTCCGGCTTATTTTTTTAAGATTGACAAAAAGTCTTTAAACTCAAAAATCGTTTTTACAGATACTGCGAAAACCGCTTTTTATGACGCACTGCATTTTGGCAAAGACGGATTTGGATTTGCTTTAAGTGACCCAAACGGAAAAGAAGCAGCAACTTCTTCCTTAAAAACCGGCGGTAAACTCTGGCAAAAGTGTCCTGCGAGCTGTTTGCCGGAATTTAAAACTGGTGAAGCTGCATTTGCAGCCAGTAATACCAATATTGCTTCATCAAAAAAACAGATGTGGTTTGCAACCGGCGGGCTATCTTCGAGAATTTTCAGACAAAATATTAAATCTTGCGGCTGGGAAGTTTTCGATACCCCTTTCATCCAGGGCACTTCTTCGCAGGGCATTTATTCCATTGATTTTTATGATGATAAATTCGGTATCGCAGTGGGTGGCGATTACACCAAACAGGCCGAAAACATCAACAACATCGCAACGACCCACGACGGCGGCGAAACTTGGCAGATTCAGGCTTCAGGGAAAAATGCCGGGTATAAAACCTGTGTAAAAATCCGCCCGAAATCCAAAGGAAAAGATATCATTGCCGTTGGGGACCAGAATATCGAATTCTCCAGTGATTATGGGAAAACCTGGACGAAGATTTCCGATGAAAAAGGATTGTATGTGTGCGAATGGCTCGACAAAAACACCTTGATTTTTGCGGGCAAAGACAGAATTGTGAAAATGACCCTGCGCTGACCAGACTTCTCAATCAATAAAAACTTAATCTTCAAGCGTGCTGAGCCGCGAATTCATACGCATGCAGACCGAATGTTACTCACCCTGCATGCCCGCCCACAGATACGCTGCAGATAACAATTTGGAATAATAAAGACTGCAGGTTATAACCAGACTTTTGTCCTTCTTAAAAAGCCGACAATGAATTGAAAAAATCATCGAATCAAAATAAAAATAAAAAACGCTGAAATAGATTTCTGTTGAACGAAAGATTCGAAAGATTTTTTTAGCATTATGGGTTTATCGATAAAAAATTTAAAAATACTGAAGAGACCTCTAGAATGGTCTCTTTTTTGTAAGTCAGTTGCAACCTTTTTAAATTGATCTTAACAAAGTTGTGCAAGTAGTTAAGCTACCAAAAATTAAGTTTGTTATTTTTTCCTCTATGGGAAATCACCTGCAACGATAACAGCAGTTTTTCGATGGAAATTTATTCTTATATCAAAGATAATTACTTCAAATTTTAATACTTCTCAAGACTTAAATCTGTCTTTTAGAATCAATAATTAGGTCATCAAACATTTTAAATTAATCAAAAAAAAATAATGAACACATTTAAATTTTTAACCGTAGCAGCACTAACCACCATTTTTGTTTCTTGCAGCGACAGTAAATCGACCGTTGAAACTGCAAATAAAGAGCAGGAAAAAACTGAGGCACAGCAGAATAATGATTTTTCTACAGGAATCTACACTGCAACGTTGCCTTGCGCTGATTGTATGGGAATCGAAACCTATATTACCTTTCAAAAAGACAACAAAGCGGTTAAAAGTACAATGTATTTAGACAGCGACGGTACTTCTGAAAACGAGTATGGTACTTGGACAAAGAATGATGACATTATTGAAGTATCCATCCCAAATTCGCCCACGGAATATTATATGGTAAAACCTAACAAAACCTTGGTTAGATTGGATGCTGACAAGAAAGAAGTAAGCGGAGAATTAGCCAAAAATTATATTTTTAAAGAAGTAAATGCTTATACGCCCGCTCAATTGAACGGTACCTATAACACCAACGCCAATGGAAAAGGATACAAACAAATTCTGGAATTGAAATCTGAAAATGACAGTATATACTCGGTGAGAATTTCATTTACCGGCGCTTTAAAAGGATGTACGTTTGAGGGCAAAGGAAAGTTAGTGAATAATCAGATTGATGTTGATTTAAAAACCATCAATAAAGAATTAAAAGGGACGATGACGATTTTATTTAAGGATAAAACAGCTGAAGTATTTACTTCGAGATTTGAAGATAGATTCGCATTAAATTACTTTTGTGGCGGCGGTGCAAGTTTAGCCGGAGATTATTATAAAAAATAATACTAAAGCTACCCAAGGAATCGTCTGAACTACTTTCTGCTGAACAAATTGTAGGTGGGCAGCACAAATGATGCTGATTTGCGATGATCCACATTAACGTTATTTAACATCTTTTGTGTTTTTAGACTGGTTAGTAAAACCTATTTTTGTTATAAAGAGTTGAAGAACACTCTTAATAACATTAAAATTTTAAATTATGGAAAAGTTTGCAATATTAGCTAGAGTAGAAGCAAAACCGGGTAAAGAAAATGACGTATTGGAATTCCTAAAGTCTGCCTTACCGCTTGCGGAAGGTGAGCCAGGAACCGTAAGATGGTATGCTTTACAAATTGGCCCTTCTACTTTTGGTATATTCGATACGTTCGGAACTACAGATGCAAGAGATGCTCACCTGAATGGTGAGATTGCAAAGGCTTTAATGGCCAATGCTTCTGAATTACTTGCTAAAGAACCTGTACTTGAAATGGTAGATCTACTAGCAGTAAAGTAAGCAATCGAACACAAATTTTTAATACAGTTAAATGGAGCCAGGTATTTCCCCGGCTCCATTTTTTTTTATCATTTTGTGAAAGGTTGAACCTTTGCTATGTATACAAGATTTATCTTGATTATTCAAAGAAAATTTCAATTGAGCACAAAAAAAAGAGACTGAAAACGTCTCTTTTCTATTCTTGATTATTGAAGTTTTTTAAGTTCTTCTAAAACAGCTTCGCCAACTGCATGAGCAGATTGAGGATTTTGTCCTGTTACCACTCTTTCGTCTACGGTAACGTGAGTTTGCCATAAACCAGATTTTTCAAATTTGGCTCCGCGTTCTATTAATTTAGATTCTAATCTAAATGGAACCACTTCATCTAATTTCACAGCAGCTTCTTCTTCGTTGGTGAAAGCATTGATTTTTTTGCCATCTACTAAAAAATTTCCATTGCTGAGTTTAATGTTCACCAATCCGGCAGGACCGTGACAAACAGCACTTACGACTCCATTTTTTTCGTAGATTTTTTGTGCGATTACTGCCAATTCTTCATTATCTGCAAAATCCCACATCGTACCGTGACCTCCAGCATAAAGAATCCCTACATATTCATCAGGATTTACTTCTGAAGGCGTCATGGTGTTCTGAATTTTATTTTGATAATATTCATCTGCCAAAAATCTTTCATTGACCTTATCATCTGGAGTATTTCCATAATACGGCGGGTTTCCACCTTTTGGACTCACGAAATCTATTTCGTAACCAGCATCTACTAATACAGCCCAAGGATGTGTTACTTCACCTAAATAATAACCGGTAGATTCACCAGTGTTTCCTAATTTGTCGTGGCTCGTAACCACGAATAATACTTTTTTGCTCATTTTGTTAGATTTTATTGTTTGTGCATTTATCATACTAATCCCTAAAAAAAGAATACAAACCGTTAAGAAAATAATCTTGGATAAAAACTTGTTGTGATTCATTTTACTATTGATTTTTAATGATTTGATAGTGCAAAGGTAAATGCAGCTCCCCACAAACAACAGGACTTACCTCACAACTTTTTTGTGACCTACATCACATTACACCGAAAGCCGACTTAAGGTTTCTCTGGAAACACCTAAATATGAAGCGATTAATGTTTTGGGCAATCGTTGTAAAAGTGTGGGATATTGAGAAATAAATTGTTCATAGCGTTCTTTGGCATTGCTATTCAGCAGAGATAAAATCCTTCTTTGGAGCGCTATATAACCATTATTAGACTTTTTCCTGAAAAAATGTTCTATTTTATGCATATCTGCACATAGTTTCTCTCGGTTATAGAGAGACAAAGTAAGTACTTCGGTAGATTCTAATGCATCAATGGAAAAAGTAGCTTCCGTTTGATTAAAATACGCTTGATAATCGGTAATCCACCAATCTTCCATTGCAAATTGCATGATGTGCTCTTTCCCTTCTTTATTCAGGTAAGAAGCTTTTAACAAACCATTCATCACAAAATAATCATTTTGTACGGTTTCTCCTTCTTGAATTAAAATCTGATGCTTTTTAAATTTTTTCAAGGTAAAATGAGACAGGATGTACTCGAACTCTTGGTCAGTTAATGGCGTAATTTTCTCAATTTGACGTCTTAAAATCTCACTCATATTTTTATCATTCTAAATTGCAAACAAAAGAATTGTTGACTCCAAATGTAAACTATTGAAACCAAAAAAATCCATCGCTCTTGATGGATTTTTTAAATAGGGTAGATGGAATTCTTACGGATTGGTAGAGAAATTAGAATAGATAAAATCATATCAATTCCGGTAACAAAAGAATTACCAACCATCGGTTGCATCAAAATAATAATACGATGAGGTAAAACCCATCGAATTGAAAATCCTAAGGTTCTTTGTTATCATGATAGGCAATTTTTCAGTTGACATTAATCAGTGAAACAAAGGAAATAAATTTCCTACTTTTGCACCATGAATACTTCACTCATCAATAAATATAATATTCCCGGACCGCGTTACACTTCTTATCCTACTGTTCCTTTTTGGGACGAAGCGGCTTTTACCGCGGATTTGTGGCAGCAATCCGTCATCCGATCTTTCAATGAAAGCAACGATGCTGAGGGAATTTCCATCTATATTCACTTGCCGTTTTGCGAGCAACTTTGTACGTTTTGCGCTTGTCATAAACGCATTACCAAACAACATTCTGTGGAAACACCTTATTTGGAAAGTGTGCTGATGGAATGGAAATTATACCTGCAATTATTTGGTAAAAAACCGAAAATCAAAGAACTTCATTTGGGTGGTGGCACGCCAACATTTTTCTCGCCTGAAAACCTTAGAATCTTATTGGAAGGGATTTTCGCTCACGCTGAAATTGCCGAAAATCCGGAGTTTTCTTTTGAAGGACATCCGAATAATACCACGAAAGCGCATTTGCAAACTTTATACGATTTAGGCTTTAGAAGATGCAGTTTCGGGGTACAGGATTATGATCCGCAAGTTCAGAAAGCGATCAACCGAATTCAGCCTTTCGAAAATGTAGAAAGAGTGACCAATTGGGCTAGAGAAATCGGTTATAAAAGCGTTTCTCACGATTTGGTTTTCGGACTTCCTTTTCATAATTGGGAAAAAATGGAATATACCATCCGCAAGACTTTGCAACTGAAACCCGACCGTTTGGCTTTCTATTCTTATGCACACGTTCCGTGGATCAAAGGGGTTGGACAGAGAGGTTTTGATGAAAACGATTTGCCAAGTGGAGAGGAGAAAAGAAAACTTTACGAAAACGGAAAAAAACTCTTGGAAGATTTGGGCTATATCGAAGTGGGGATGGATCATTTCGCATTGGAGCATGACGACCTATATCAATCGATGGTTTCGGGAGAGATTCATCGAAATTTCATGGGCTATTCATCCAGCAAAACCCAATTGATGGTTGGTTTGGGAATGAGCGCTATTTCGGATTCGTGGTACGCCTTTGGCCAGAATGAAAAAACAGTGGAAGGTTATCAGAAATTGGTGAAAGAGGGAATACTTCCTGTGGTTAAAGGCCATATCCTGAACGAAGAAGACCTGAATATCCGCAGACACATCCTGAATTTAATGTGCCGTCTGGAAACTTCATGGGATCTTCAGAATTCTTTCCCTGAGCTTGAAAACGCGCTGGAAGCTTTAAAGGAAATGGAAGCCGACGGTTTGGTGGAACTGCACGATAATTCCATAAAGATCACCGAGAAAGGACGGGCCTTTACCAGAAACGTTGCCATGACGTTCGATCTCAGAATGATGCGCAACAAGCCCGAAACCAGAATTTTCTCCATGACGATATAATAGGGAGGCGGCCATTGAGCCGCTTTTTATATTTCAGTCGGGAAACCCGCAAAACGCCGTTGGTTTAGCAATGTTTTGAGAGTTTTTATCCATTTATAATTCAATCTAAATTATTTTGTTAAAAATTCTTAATTCTATTGAAAATCATTATATTTGCCGACTATAATTTTAATGTTGTAAACTATTAACAATGCAAGGAAAAGGACTTATTACGCTGGTTGCGATAATTCTGGGACTTATTTGTCTTAATGAATTGTTACCAACCTGGTATGCAGGCAAAATTGAAAAACAGGCCACTGAACTCGCCGGTAACAACCCGGAAAAGTATCAGAAAGAGATGGCCAGACTTTCTAAAGACACCCTGAATCTCGGTTTTACAAAACTTTATTACTCCCAGGCGAAAGAAAAGGAAATGAAGCTTGGTCTGGATCTGAAAGGCGGGATTAACGTACTCTTGGAGATCAACCAAAGAGATTTGGTAAATAACCTAACCAATTATTCTACCAATCCGGTACTTCTGGAGGCGCTGGACCGTACCGACCAGATGCAGAAAAACTCTACCAATCCTTATATCAAGGATTTCTTTACCCAATTCGATCTGGTAAATAAAGAAAAAGGGACCAACCTGAAACTTGCAGACGCTGAAATCTTTGGGAACACTAATCTTTCTGAGATTAAATTCAATACGCCCGATGAGCAGGTTAAAAAAATTATAGAGAACAGAATTGAGCTTTCTACAGGGACTGCCTACGAAGTAATCAGAACCCGTATCGATAAAATGGGGGTTACGCAGCCGAATGTGCAGCGTGTACCAAGAACAGGAAGAATTTCTGTGGAAATGCCTGGCGTGAAAGACATCGACCGGGTGAAAAAAATGCTTCAGACTTCTGCGAAACTACAGTTTTGGGAGGTTCAGCAGCTTCAGGAAGTGTATCCTTACCTGGAACAGCTTAATGCTGTAATCGCTACCAAAGGTGATTCTATGGGTGTTGCCAAAAATACCAACCTCATAAACCTTTTACAGTTAAATTCGTTAAGATCTAACGGTGTTGCGAATGTAAAACTTTCCGATACTGCTGCGATTAATAAAATCATCAACAGCAAAATTGCTCACGATTTAAGACCGCAGAACATTAAATATACCCAGTTTATGTGGGGATATAAGCCGGAAGCAGGTGACGCAAACAATCTTGTACTTTACGCCATCCGTGGAAACATCAACCAAAAAGCTCCCGTAGACGGTGCGGTGGAATCTGCAAGGGTAAACTATGATGACCTTGGAAGAATCGTGGTCGACATGCAGATGGACTCTAAAGGTTCTAAAGACTGGAAAACACTGACCGGTAAAAACGTAAACAAACCCGTTGCCGTAACATTGGATAACGTGGTTTATACCGCACCGAACGTTGTAAACGAAATCCCTAACGGTAGAACACAGATTTCCGGAAGTTTCTCTCAGGAAGAGGCTCAGGACCTGGTAAACGTTCTTGGAGCAGGTAAACTGCCTGCAGGTGCAAAAATTGTACAGGCAGAAGTGGTAGGGCCATCACTGGGAGCAGAATCGGTAAATGCCGGGATGTATTCCTTCATCATCGCCTTTGTAATCATTATTCTTTATATGCTGTTCTATTACGGTGGGGCAGGGATTTATGCGGTAATCGCGATTTCTTTCAACTTGTTTTACCTGATGGGAATCATGGATTCTGTAGATGCTACGCTTACGCTTCCTGGTATCGCGGGTATCGTACTCTCCATGGCAATGTCGATTGATGCGAACGTAATTGTATATGAAAGAACCAAAGAAGAACTCTTTGCCGGTAAAAATATCCGTGAAGCATACAACGAAGGTTTCAACTTCTCGCTTTCGGCGATTATCGACGGTAACATAACTTCACTTCTTACAGCGGTGGTGCTTTATATCTTCGGTACAGGTCCGATTCAGGGTTTTGCGGTAACATTGGGTATCGGTATTATCCTTTCGATGTTTACCTGTGTACTTTTAACGAGAGTACTTATTTTCAGCAGACTTGAAAAAGGAAAAGGTCTTTCTGTATGGACTAAATTCAGTAAAAACATCTTCAGAAATACCTGGGTTGATTTCATTGGAAAAAGAAAATATGCTTATATCATTTCCGGAATTATTACCATCATCTGTCTTGCTTCCATCTTAACTTCAGGATTTAAATTCGGGGTCGACTTTAAAGGAGGCAGAAGTTATGTGGTACGTTTTGAGAAACCTGTAGTGGCAAATGACGCTGCCGATAATCTTGAAAAACAGTTCGTTAACAAAGAAGGCCAGAAAAACGCAGTGGATGTGAAGACCTTCGGAAGCGATAACCAGCTTAAAATAACAACAGATTACCGAATTGATGAAGAAAGTGTAGAAGCCGATCAGGATGTTGAAAGCAAATTGTTTAACGGACTGAAGCCTTATCTTCCTGCAGATGCACAGCTTTCAGGGTTTAAAGATTCAGGAAGCAGTTACGGAATTGTAAGTTCTGTAAAAGTAGGACCTACGGTAGCGGATGATATTAAATCAGGCGGTGTTATTGCATTGCTTATTGCACTGGCCGGGATTTTCCTTTACATTTTGGTACGCTTCAAGAAATGGCAGTTTTCAACAGGCGCAGTGGCTTCGCTAGTGCATGACGCGATTGTAATTCTGGGTGCTTACTCGATCCTGAAGAATGTAATGCCTTTCAATATGGAGATCAATCAGGATTTCATCGCGGCAATTCTTACGGTACTGGGTTACTCCATCAACGATACGGTAATCATCTTCGACAGAATCCGTGAATATCTAAACGAGAAAAAAGCCATAACTCTGGAAGGATTATTCAATGACTCCATTTCAAGTACCTTGGGAAGAACGTTTAATACCGCATTCATGACCTTCCTTGTAATTCTTGCCATCTTTATATTCGGTGGTGAAAACTTAAGAGGATTTATGTTTGCCCTGCTTATCGGGGTTGGTTTTGGTACGTATTCTACCTGGTTTATCGCATCAGCAGTATCTTATGATTTGCTGAAGAAGAAAGGGGTGGAAGGAACCAAGAAGAGTTTAGCTGCTAAGAAAGAAGCTACGCCTGAAGAAGCTTAATCTTATTTTATATAAAGAGAATGTCCTTTTAAAAAAGGGCATTTTTTTTGGCTTTGTAATAAAACTTGCTTTTACAAAAACTATCTTTGCATTCTGTCATGAAAAAGAATCAGAAATCCGCAGCCATCGGTTTTATATTTATCACATTGCTCATCGATATTACAGGATGGGGAATTGTAATTCCTGTGGTACCCAAGCTTATTCAGGAGTTAATTCATAATCCGGATCTCAGTGTGGCTTCTCAATACGGAGGCTGGCTGAGTTTTGTGTACGCCGCAATGCAGTTTGTCTTTGCATCGGTTCTGGGAGGATTAAGCGACCGGTTTGGGCGGAGACCGATTATTCTTTTTTCACTGCTTGGGTTTTCGATCAACTTTATGATTCAGGCTTTAGCACCGACTATTTTCTGGCTTTTTGTAGGCCGGATGTTCTCCGGAGTTACGGGAGCCAGTATTACAACGGCCAGTGCCTATATTGCCGATATTTCTACCGATGAAGACCGCGCTAAAAACTTTGGAATGATTGGAGCGGCTTTCGGATTGGGCTTCATCATCGGACCGGTGATCGGTGGTGTTTTGGGGCAGTATGGCGCAAGGGTTCCGTTTTACGCAGCATCGATTCTATGTCTTGTCAATTTTCTCTATGGCTGGTTTATTCTCCCTGAAAGTCTCGATAAAGAACACCGCCGTCCCTTTAACTGGAGGCGTGCAAATCCTATAGGTTCGCTTTTGCAGTTGAAAAAATACCCCAAAATCCTTGGACTTATCGCAGCTTTAATTTTCGTATATATTGCAGGACATGCGGTACAGACCAACTGGACATTCTTCACGATGTATAAATTCAAATGGACTGAAACTTTAGTCGGAATTTCTTTAGGAGTTTCAGGTTTTATGGCGGCTTTGGTTCAGGGCTACTTAATCCGCTTCATTCAACCTAAGATCGGAAACGAAAAAAGTATTTTCTACGGTCTTTCGCTGTACGCCGTCGGGATGATTTTATTTGCATTTGCAAGCCAAAGCTGGATGATGTTCGCGTTTCTGGTGCCTTACGGTCTGGGCGGAATTGCAGGTCCGGCGCTGCAGTCGGTCATTTCTTCGGAAGTGCCGAAAAGTGAACAGGGCGAACTTCAGGGCGCGCTGGCAAGTCTGGTTAGTCTTACCGCCATTGTAGGTCCACCGCTCATGACCAATACTTTTTATTATTTTACACACGATTCAGCACCGTTTATATTTCCGGGAGCACCGTTTTTCCTTGGATTTTTGCTGATGGCCATCAGTGCGGTAATCGTATATTATGTTTTCCGGGAGAAAAGGAGTCATTAACTTTTCCCTCGAAGATTTAAATTTTTAAAAATGAAAATTGATTTCATAAACTTTCGTAATTTTACGCCATGGAATTAAGTATAGGAGAGATGCTTTTGATTGCTGTTGCAATCGTCGTTTTATTCGGTCCAGATAAATTACCTCAGATTGCACGAGATTTGGGAGAGGGTGTGCGTAAGATGCGCGGTGCTATGGAGGATGTGAAAACTGAGATTTTAAAAGAAACCGATAATCCTGTATCTGAAATAAAGCGTGAAATCGACAAAGTAAAGCAGGCCGCCAAAGATTATAATCCACTTGCTGAGGCACAGCATAAGGAAGCACTCGCTGAAAAAGTACAACCTAAAGTTAATCTTGCTGACGACGACCAGCACGAAGGACCTGTAAGCCGTTAATATGCACGAAATCATTCAGGAAGACCAACAAGCCTTTCTCTACCTCAATAATCTGGGGAGCCAGCCGTTCGACCAGTTTTGGATTATGGTTTCTGCAACCTGGATCTGGGTTCCGCTTTATGTTATTTTTCTTTATTTACTGTACAAAGAATACAAAGTCCGGAATTTAATTTTCATTTTGATCTTCATTGCGCTGGGAGTTACGGTTTCAGATCAGCTTGCCGGGATTTTCAAAACCGGGATTGCAAGGCTCAGACCGTGTCATGACCCAACTTTGGAAGGTTTAGTAAGAGAGGTGAAATGTGGCGGGCAATTCGGTTTTTATTCCAGCCATGCTTCAAATACTTTCTTTATTGCCACGTTAATGAGCATCCTGCTTCGGAAAACCCACAAATATTTGCCCTATTTATTATTCTTCTGGGCCGCAATGGTTTCCTACAGCCGCATTTATTTGGGGGTACATTTCCCGATGGATCTTATCATGGGCGCTTTAATGGGCTTTTTCCTGGGCGGTTTTTTTGCGACACTTTCATTAAAAGTGATTTACAAAAGACAGAAAACAAATTCCTGACAGCGCCTATTTTTCACTGATTTTATTATTATAGTTTTTGGCGCTCGCTTCGCGAGCGCCAAAACTTCTGTTTTCGTCCCCGGCTTACAGCCAAAAATATTATCTTTGCTTTTATGTCACACAACAACGATAAACGGCTTTTCCTCATCGATGCGTATGCGATGATTTTTCGTGGATATTACGCCCTAATCCGCAGTCCGCGGATTACGAGCGACGGAAAAGACACGTCTGCCATTTTTGGGTTTACCAATTCTTTAATCGAGCTCATCCGTAGGGAAAAACCTACGCATCTGGCCGTAGTTTTCGACGTTGGGGAAGCCAGCGTGAGGACTGCTGATTTTTCAGATTATAAAGCCAACAGAAGCGAAACCCCGGAAGCCATTAAGATAGCAATTCCTTACATTCACAGGATTCTGGAGGCGATGCATGTTCCCATTCTTGGAGTTGAAGGTTATGAAGCCGATGATGTTATCGGAACCATTGCCTGCAAAGCAGAAAAAGAAGGGTACACGACCTATATGGTAACGCCGGACAAAGATTTTGCGCAGTTGGTGACCGATAAAATTAAAATTTACAAACCCGGATTAAAGGGAGCGGAATTTGAAATTTTAGGCGTTGAAGAAGTAAAAGCCAAATACGAAATTGATGATCCGAAACAGGTGATCGATTTCCTTGCCATGATGGGAGATTCAGTAGATAATATTCCGGGACTGGACGGTGTAGGCGAAAAAACTGCAAAAAAATTCCTTAAAGAATACGGAAGCATCGAAAACCTTCTGGCAAACACGCACGAAATTAAAGGGAAATTGCGTGAAAAGGTAGAAGCCAGTGCCGAACGCGGTATTTTATCAAAAAAACTGGCCACGATTATTTGTGATTCACCAATAGAATTTCATCAGGAACAGTACGATCTGGAAACTCCCGATTTCGAAAAAGTGAAAACAGTTTTCGACGAGATCGAATTCCGCAGACTGTATGAAAACCTTTACCGGGCTTTTGCGCCGTCCCAGGTAGAACCACAGAATGGCGATCCCAATAAAATTTCGCGGTATGACAAAGTTGAAAATCCTGCTCCGCAAGGAAATCTGGGAGCTGCGGCGGTTCAGCTCGACCTTTTTGCCAGCTACGAAGAACTCGATCACGCGACCAATACCAAGTCCAATATTACCGAGAACGATCATCTTTACCAATACATCGATTCTCCGAAAGCACAGAAGATTCTCGTTAAAAACCTGCTGCAGCAGAACGCCGTGTGTTTTGATACCGAAACCACTTCTTTAAATGAGCTGGAAGCGGAACTAATCGGGATGAGTTTTTCTTATAAAAAAGGGTTGGCTTATTACATTCCGCTTTCTGAAAACAGGGAGGAAGTTTTGGAAACGCTCGAAATTTTCAGGCCCTTATTTGAAAAAGAAGAAATCCTGAAGGTAGCGCATAACCTTAAATTTGATTATAAAATCCTGAAGCGGTATGGAATCGAGGTTCAGGGAGCAATTTTCGATACGATGATTGCCCATTATCTGCTGAATCCCGATGGTAGACACGGTATGGATTACCTTTCTGAAATTTATCTGAATTACAAACCGGTATCCATTGAAACGCTGATTGGCAAAGGAAAAAACCAGGTCACTTTGCGGGCAGTTTCCGTTGAAGAGCAAACGGATTATGCTGCTGAAGATGCAGATATTACGTGGCAACTTTACAAGCTTTTTGCGCCACAGCTTCACAAAGAAAATCTTCAGGATTTATTTTATAAAGTTGAAATGCCGTTAATGAAAGTTCTGGCCAAGATGGAACTTGAGGGTGTTTCACTGGATAAAAACTGGCTTGAACAGGAAAGTAAAGACCTCGAAAATGATCTGCGAGAGCTTGAAAAGAATATTTTTGAACTCTCCGGTGAAGAATTCAATATGAATTCCCCAAGACAGCTTGGCGAAATTCTTTTCGAAAAAATGCAGCTCGACCCGAAAGCGAAAAAGACTAAAACCGGTCAGTACGCCACTTCCGAAGATATATTGCAGAAGCTTTCCGGCAAGCATGAAATCATTAAATATATCCTAGAATACAGAACCTATCAGAAACTGAAATCAACATATGTTGATGCGTTACCTCTGCAGATCGACAAAAATGATCAGCGGGTTCATACCAATTTTTCGCAGACAACTGCAGCTACAGGCCGTCTGGCTTCGGTAAATCCGAATCTTCAGAATATCCCAATCCGTACTTTAAGAGGTCAGCAGATTCGCGGGGCTTTCGTTGCAGGTGAAGGGAAAAAAATTATTTCTGCAGATTATTCACAAATCGAATTGCGTTTGATTGCAGAAATTTCCAATGAGGAGAATATGATTCTGGCATTCCAGAATGGAGAAGATATTCACGCTTCCACAGCTTCGAAATTATTTAATATTCCACTCGAAGAAGTTAGCAAAACCCAGCGTTCTCAGGCGAAAACGGTGAACTTCGGCATTATTTATGGCCAGGGCGCTTTTGCTTTGGCTGAACAGACCGGACTTTCACGAACCGAAGCCAAACAGATGATTGAAGCGTATTTTGAAACCTATCCAAGACTTAAAAGGTATATGGCAGAGCAGGTGCAAAAAGCGCAGGAACTGGGTTATGTGGAAACAATTCTTCACCGGAAGCGCCACTTAAAAGACATCAATTCCGCTAATTTTGTGGTGAAAGCGCATGCAGAAAGAAATGCAGTGAATGCACCAATCCAGGGAAGTGCTGCCGATGTGATTAAACTGGCGATGATCAGAATAGATGAGAAGTTGACGGAACAGAATTTAAAAACCAAAATGCTGCTTCAGGTTCATGACGAACTTTTATTTGAAGCTCCGATAGAGGAAATTGAGGTCGCCAAAAATTTAATAAAAACCGAAATGGAATCGGCATTTGAAACCAAAGTACCTTTGCTGGTGGAAGTTGGAGTAGGTGATAACTGGCTGGAAGCCCATTAGCAAACGGAAATAAACGGTTTTAAACTATGAAATTCCTCATCATTATTCCTACGCACAACGAAGAAAAGAACATTCTTTTCTGTCTGGAATCCTTGAAAAATCAAACTTTCAAAGACTATAAAATTGTAGTTGTAAATGATGGCTCGAGTGACAATACTCAGAAGATTGTGGAGGAATTTGTCGCAAATCATCGAGATTTTGAACTAAAGAATTTAGAAAAATCGGAACATCAGCCTGGCGCAAAAGTGGTCCGCACTTTTAATAAAGGTTTGGAAACGGTGAACCTGAAAAGCTTTGATATCATCTGTAAATTCGATGCAGATGTTATTTTTCCGCCCGATTATCTCAAAATAGTAAATGAAGTTTTCGAGAATAATCCAAAAGCAGGAATGGTTTCCGGAATCGTAAAAATTAAAAAATCCGTTTTCGAAAAGAAACTGGCTTCCGATTTCAGAGACGAAAAAAAGCAGTGGATTTTCGAGAATATTTCCTCAAAAAATCATGTTCGCGGACCTATAAAATCTTACCGTAAAAAATGTTTCCAGGACATGAACGGTTTGCGGCCTGTTCTCGGTTGGGATAATATCGACGTGATGCTGGCAAAAAAACACGGTTGGGAAGTGGTGACGATTAAAGATTTGTGGGTGAAGCACCTAAGGCCAACCGCCTACAAATACAAAAATCAAAAAGCCGTAAAACTTGGTGAATATTTTTACAACATTGGTTTGAGTTTACCTTTGGCTGTAATTTCCTCAGCAAAATCTTCTTTAAAAAACAGATCATTTTCTGAATTTATTCTCACAATGAAATCGTTCCTTAAGCAGAAAGGTGAAAGGTCATTGACGAAAGAAGAACTTCAGTTCATCCGCAATTTGCGCTGGCGTGAAATGCTTAAAAAAAAATAAAATCATGAAATACATTTTTGGAATTTTTTCTGTCCTGCTTTCTTTAGGATTATCTGCACAAAAATCTGCGGATCTCATCATTACGAATGCAAAAATTTATACTGTTAACCAGAAATTCGATGTAGCAGAATCGATGGCGGTTACCAACGGAAAAATTCTTGCGGTTGGGAAAAGCAAGGATATTCTGAAAAAATATAAATCCCAAAACATTCAGAATCTCGACGGTAAAGCGGTTTTTCCGGGATTTATCGATGCACACTGCCATTTTACAGGCTACGCAACCGATAAGTGGAAATGTGAACTGTGGGGAACAAAATCCTGGGACGAAATTATCTCGCGGCTTACAGCATACTCCAAAAACGCTCCCATGCTATGGCTTTACGGCAGAAGTTGGGATCAAAACGACTGGCCGGTAAAGGAATTTCCGACGAAGGAAAAACTTGATCAACTGTTTCCGGACCGTCCGGTATATTTAAAAAGAATCGACGGACACGCCGCAGTGGCGAACCAGAAAGCTTTGGATATTGCAGGAATTACGGTGAATACAAAATTAACCGGTGGAGAAATCGAACAGAAAAATGGTAAACTCACCGGAATTCTAATTGACAATGCCATGCTTTTAGTAGAAAAACACATTCCTGAAATCAGCAGCGAAATGGCGATCAACTACTTTGCAGATCTTCAAAAAGAGTGTTTTTCTTACGGACTCACTTCACTTCACGACTGTGGAATTTCAACGCATACTTTTTCGCTTCTGGAAGAAATGCAGAAGCAGAATAAACTTCAGATGAAGATTTTTGCCTTGCTTGAGGACAATCCTACAAGTTACAACGAATGGATTAAAAAGGGCAGATTTACCAATGGTAACATCACTTTTGGTGGTTATAAAGTCTATTCAGACGGTGCTTTGGGAAGTCGTGGTGCGTGTTTGCTACACGATTATTCAGATAAAAAAGATTGGAAAGGTTTTCTTTTAAGTGATCAGAAACATTTTGAGAATTTGGCGAAAAAACTCAAAAACAGCGATCTTCAAATGTGTACGCATGCGATTGGCGATTCTGCCAACCGTACCATTCTGAAAATTTACGGTGATGTTTTAGGCATAAAAAATGACAGAAGATGGCGGATTGAGCACGCACAGATTGTGGAAAAAACCGATTTCGATCTGTTCGGTAAATATTCTGTTATTCCATCGGTTCAGCCTACACACGCGACTTCGGATATGTATTGGGCAGAAGAGCGGTTAGGAAAAGAGCGGCTGAAATATTCTTATGCTTACGAAGACTTATTGAAACAGAACGGCTGGCTTCCTTTGGGAACCGATTTTCCTGTGGAAGAAATCAATCCGATAAAAACTTTCTATGCTGCGGTGGCAAGAAAAGACGCGAAGAATTTCCCGGCAAACGGTTTCCAGAAAGAAAACGCGCTGACAAGAGAACAGGCGCTGCGCGGAATGACGATCTGGGCTGCAAAAGCTGCTTTTCAGGAAAAAGAAATAGGAAGTCTTGAAGTAGGAAAATCTGCGGATTTCGTGGTGCTGAATCAGGATTTAATGACTGTTGAAGAAGGAAAAATTCTTGATACAAAAGTGAATACAACGTATTCCAACGGAAAAAAAGTACATTAACCGTTGAAGACAGTCGCCTACATTGAGCTCGATACGCACGCTGAAATTGCAAGAAATTTTATGGATCTCATGCAGGATTCCAACGATTTTTCTGTGGATTATTATTTTAGTAAAAAGATTTCAAAGCATTTCGGGCAAACTGCTGACAAAATATTTGTGGCGGAGAGTTCTGATATTTTCAATATTCTGAAAGAAAAGAATTATGATTTGGTTATTATCGGGACTGTTCACCGGTATTTTGATGCGTTTTTAAAAATTTCAAATAAGTTCAATACCTCTGTAATCGTTCATAATCTTAATTTTACGAAGATTTCCAGGTTTCAACTTCTTAAAAATATCTTTAAAAAAGATTTTAAATACCGTTTAAAACTTCTGTTGAAAGAAGATTTGCTTTCTGCTCCAAAAGTTTTCGAAAAAGCAAGCAATCTTTTGGTTTTAGATGAAAGTTTAATTAAGAAAAATCCGGATTTAAGCCTCAAATTCCTGCCGGTTTTTTATTTGCTTAAGTACGAAAAATCACGAAAATCAATTATTACGATCGTGATTCCTGGCGCGGTTTCTCAGCAAAGACGGGATTACCTGCATGTTTTAAACTCCTTAAAAAATTTTCAGCGAAAAAGTCATTATCAGTTTGTTTTTCTGGGAAAAGCTTCGGGGCAGGAGCTATCGTGGTTAAAAGATTTTGAGAAACACAAACCTCATAATATTTCAGTTAAATATTTTACCGAGAAAGTTCCGCAATTGGTTTTCGACGAATGGATGCAGAAAGCCGATCTTTTATGGTGTCCGCTTAAGAAAGAAACTGAATTTTTCAGCCAAAAGGAATCATACGGAATCACCAAAATGAGCGGAAATATTGGTGATGCGATTAAGTACGGAAAACTTGCGATATTTCCGGAGAATTATCCGAATTCACAACCCTTCATCATTCCCGAAAATGAAAATATCGAAGAACAGATTTACACCTATCAAAAGTGGATGGATTATGATTTTCGGGAACATTTCGCGAAGGGCACCGTGTTAAAATCTTTAGAAAAAATGCTGGCCAAATTTCTTTAAAACTTAAAAAGACTTTTCAGAAAATTTCGGTTGATGTATTCTTCCAGCGGGAAGATTTTCAGGAAATAATTGCCGACGAAAAACATGAGTAATACGATTCCGGGTTTATAAAACAGATTTAGAAAACTGCTTTTAAATTCCGGAAGAATTACCGCTACTGTAATTCCTAAAGTCCCGATGATCAGGGCATAAATCATTTCAATCGTCAGTGGGAAAACTCCAAATTTAATGTAGTTGAAAACGATCTTCGCAATATTGAAAAGGGTAAGTGAAATTGCGGTCGCAATCGCCACGCCGAGCAGTTCAAGGTTGGTGTTGTTGAGGAAGTAAAGATTTAGTGTTACCGTGGTTACCGCTAAAAACAGCATCACTACAATATTAAAACGGTAATACTTCGAGAGCGAAATAATATGCCCGTTGAAACCGGTTGCCAGATCGAAAAGCATGGCAAATCCCAATACCCAGATCACAGGTTCCGACTGCCGTAAAAGTTCGCCGTTTTTAATGAAATGAGTGAGATAAGGGAAACCAACCAAAACGCAGGAAAGCAGTACAAACCCTAAAAAAAACAGCACAAGGGAAGATTTCTTGTGCAGTTTGTCGAGTTCTTCGAACTCATTTCCGGCGAGGTGTTTATTGATAATCGGCGCCGAAATGCTGTACAATCCCATGGCCGGAACCGTAATGAGCGAAATGATAGAGTAGAGCGTGTTGTAAACGCCGTTCGGCTCGAAACCAAGAAATTCACCGATCATCACACTGTCGATTCTTACAGCGACGAAGTTCCCGATATTTCCGAGGAAACCGTAGAAACTGTAATTCAGCACTTCTTTCCATAGATTGTCTTTTTTAATATAATCTGTGGAAAAATCGGGCTTTAATTTTTCGAGGCGGTTCGTGTAATACACATAGCCGAAAAGCCCTAAAACAAACATCAATATAAAAAACAGGTACGCTGCTTTTTCGGGAAATCCCAGGAAAAAGAAAATACAGAAGGCACCCAGATTGGCAAGCTTTGGCAGAAGGTTTTCAAAAACATTCGGAATGGCAATCCTCTTAAAGTTTGATAAATATTTATTAAAAACGGCACTGAATGCCAGCACGAGAATCAGCGGCAAAATCAGGCGCTTCATTTGCCACATTTCAGTTTCCTGAAGTTTTGGAAAAATTAGGTTTACCGCAAAATAACCGATGAGGAAGATGATGAAATTCAGCAGAATTCCCACTAAAGACAACGACAGAAAATTCTGGTGTTTACCGTCTTCGCGGCTTTGGGTGTAGAATTTTACATTTGAAAAAGATAGTCCGAAAACCACAACCGGAAGAAGCATTTCTGCTGTAGGAAGCACGTAGCGGAGCTTTCCGTAAAATTCCATATCGTGCGGAAATACGAAAATTGCCGAAAACGTTCCGAGTAAAAAACCCAGATACCCAATAATCGAATATTTAAAACCCTGTCTTGCTACAACACTCATCCGTGGGTGTTTTTTAGAGGTTTCGGAATAAATATGAGGTTGTTGATATACGTCTCTTTGCTGCCTACACTGTTTCCGGAAAGTCCGGCAACAATATTTTCAGTAAGTTTTTCGAGTTCGAATGTGGTGCGGTTCAGGAAAAAAGCCCCGTAACCCCAATGCTCAATTTCACTGATCAATTTTTGAAGCGGTTCCGCATGATGGCGCTGTTCCATTTCTACCATTAAAGTTGGGCGGAAATCCTCAATCACTTTTTTTGCGCCGCGCAGGGTGTTCATTTCGTTCCCTTCCACATCAATTTTAATAAAATCGATTTTTTTAAGATTTTCAAGGCCTGCCCAATCGTCCAGTTTTATTACTTTCACCTGCTGAAGAAAATGTTTCGATTCTTCATTTTCGCGGTAATCGAGTTTCAGTGTTCCCCGTGAAGTGTAGGTTTTTCCCTTGATGACCGGAATTTTAAACTCTGCAGTTTCATTTCGGTCGGAAAGCGCCAGTGGATAAACATGAACCTGAGGGAAAATTCTTTTAAGACGCATGTAAAGTTTTTTGTTCGGTTCGAAGGCGTAAATATTCTGTGGCGAAAGTTTGTGCTCAAGCTGATAAATGAAACTTCCTACGTTAGCACCAATGTCGATCATTACCGCATTTTTTGGTAAAAAATCTTTAATCCAGATCAGTTCCGGTTCGATATTGCGTGCAGAATAATTTACTTTAGAAATATTTTTTAAGTGTTTAAAATATCTTTCCTTGTAAAAAGCCGGCGCAAAAAACTGTAATTTTTCAGTAATTCGGTGGTATAAAGACATACGTTTTTTCGATTGCAGCAAACAAAGATAGTAAATTATGTTAAATAAATGTTAAAACAACGTTTGAAGATGAAATTATTTCCTCTAAAAACAGCTTTTCATTACCTTTAGCCTTCGAACAGTTTTTTTATGAAAAAGATATTTCTCCTCGCCGGATTTGCGCTTCTTACATCGTGTGCAACAGTGCAAAACTCCAATAAACAGCCGTTCTCCTGGGAGGGCGCCAATATGTATTTTCTGTTGACCGACCGCTTCAAGAATGGTGACCAAACCAATGATTTAAACTTCGGAAGAACTGAAAAAGCAGCAGTTTTAAGGGGTTTTGAAGGAGGCGATCTCCGCGGAATCATTCAGAAAATAGATGACAATTATTTTTCAGATTTGGGAATCAATGCGATTTGGATGACGCCGATTGTGGAACAAATCCACGGAGCCACTGACGAGGGAACTGGTAAAACATACGGATTCCACGGCTACTGGACGAAAGACTGGACGGCGCTGGATCCCAATTTCGGTACGAAACAAGATCTAAAGGAACTTGTAGAAAAAGCTCACGCCAAAGGAATCCGAGTTGTTTTGGATGCAGTGATTAATCACACCGGTCCGGTAACGCCAATTGATTCGGTTTACCCGAATTCCTGGGTCCGCACTTCCCCGCAATGTACTTATAACAGCTACCAAAATACCACGGCATGTACTTTGGTTGCCAATCTTCCGGACGTTCTTACGGAATCGGATGCTGAAGCACAGCTGCCGCAAATGTTGGTGGAAAAATGGAAAAAAGAGGGCAGATACGATGCGGAGATGAAATCGCTCAACAATTTTTTTGCGAGAACTGGTTATCCGAAAGCTCCCAAATATTACATTATGAAATGGCTCGCAGATTATGTGGAAACTTTCGGAATAGACGGGTATCGCGTGGATACAGTAAAACATACGAATGAGGATGTTTGGAAAGACTTCCAGAAAGTTTGTCAGGAAGCTTTCGATATTTATAAGCGGGATAATCCTACAAAAGTTCTGGATAATAATCTGTTTTTCACCGTGGGCGAGGTTTACGGTTACGGGATTTCCCAAAAACAGGATTACAATTTTAGTGACCGAAAAGTAAATTATTACCAAAACGGTTTCAAATCTTTAATTAATTTCGATTTTAAAGGTGACGCAAATAAATCGTATGAAGAACTGTTTTCAAATTATTCAAAACTTCTGCACGGCGACCTGAACGGTAAAACCGTGATGAATTATCTGACTTCCCACGACGATGGTTCACCTTTCGACAAAGACAGAACAAGAACTTTCGAAGCCGCGACCAAACTCCTTCTTACACCGGGGATTTCGCAGGTTTACTATGGTGACGAAACCGCCAGAGATTTAACGATTGAAGGTGCTTCCGGTGACGCCACACTTCGAAGCAACATGAACTGGAACGATGTTCAGAATAATGCTGAGACGAAAAAACTGTTAGTACATTACCAAAAATTAGGAAAATTCCGTGCAGATCATCCTGCTGTTGGAGCAGGAGTTCATCAGATGGTTTCTTCTTCACCTTATTGGTTTATAAGAACTTTCAATACCGACAAAGTTTTGATTGGTTTGGATTTAAATACAGGAACCAAAGAAGTTTCTGTAACAGGTATTTTCGAAAACGGCACAAAACTCCGCGATGCGTATTCCGGCAAAACGATAAAAGTTGAAAACGGAAAAGCAATAATCAATACTGAATTTTCGTTGGTTTTGTTTGAACAGATTTAAATATGAAAAAAATATTCAGTTTAGTCATTATATTCATTTCGTGTACGATTTTTTCACAGAAAGTTCCCCAAGTCAATAAAACGGAATTTTCAAAAGAAGCCCTGGCTCAGAAAATTACTTCGCAAAACGGCAAAAAACTTTCGGTATCGGAAGTTTTAAAAATGCATGAAGGCAAAATTTTAATCATCGATTTCTGGGCAAGCTGGTGCCGAGACTGTATTCTCGCGCTGCCTTCCACAAAAGAACTTAAGGAGAAAAACCCTGAAATTGAATTTGTTTATTTTTCACTCGACCGCTCGCACGAGCAATGGAAAAAAGGTTTGGAAAAATACCAGATTGCTGAAAGTGAAAATTACTGGTTTGATGAAGGCTGGAAAAATAATTTCAATAATTATATCGATCTGAACTGGGTGCCAAGGTTTATTATTGTAGACCAGAAAGGCGGAATCGCAAAATATTATGCAATCAGTCCAACCGATCCCGAAATGCAGAAAACGATTGATCAGCTGAAAAACAAAAGTCTTTAGAAAAAATATTTAAAGGAAAGGTGCCCTCAGAAAGTCATTGAGTGGTTTAATGCTTTTATAGATTTTGGCAAAACTTTCTGCGGCATTTTCTTTCATCAGCGCTTCGTTGGAAACCGGATGAACCACAATAAAACTTTTCAGTTTTAAAAATTCCGCCATGGGATCATCTTTTTCGAAACCGACCGGAACCCGCTGCAGTTTATTTTCTACACTTAATCCCCGAAAATTATTGCGGAATTCATCCTGCTGTAAAATACTCAGGAATTCTTTGCCGTTCATGGAGATTTCTTTGCGTATTTCCTTTAAAACTGTAGGTTCGGGCTGGTAAACACCGCCTGCTAAAAAAGATTTTCCGGGCTCGATATGAAGATAGTAGCCTGAAATTCTGTTTCCTTTTCCCATTCCCAAACCCGCACCGAAATTGGTTTTGTAAGGTGATTTGTCTTTGGAAAATCTTACATCGCGGTAAATGCGGAACAGTGCTTTTTTAGCATCTGTCTTTAAGATTTCTTCATCAAATTCTCCAATTTCTTCAATCAGCGTTTCGACAAAATCTGACACATTGGTATTTGCGGCGGTATAACGGCCTTTGTTTTCATTAAACCATTCGCGGTTATTGTTTTTATGAAGATCTTTAAGAAAGAGTAAAGTAGAATTTTTGATGACAGCAGACATGTTTCTGGTATTTTTATTCAAATTTAGAGAAAATTTATAAAGCTGCAGAACGGAAGACTGCTTTAACAAAAGTTTAATAAAACAATGTAATTTTTATCAATTCAAAAAAGTGTATCTTTGCAGAATATTTTAAAATACTTAATGAATTTATTTACGGAAACCAATCTAAGTCCTGAAATTTTGAAGGCAATTGGCGAAATGGGCTTCGAAAGCCCCACAGAAATCCAAAAACAGACCATTCCTTTTATCTCTACAGATATACGCGACATGATCGCACTAGCGCAGACGGGGACGGGCAAAACAGCAGCATTTTCGCTTCCGATTTTGGATATGATTGACGAGGGTAGTCGCAAAATCCAATTTTTGGTGCTTTGTCCGACAAGAGAACTGTGTCTTCAGATTACGAAAGACATTAAAAATTATTCGAAATACATGCCGAGCGTTAAAACCACCGCGGTTTACGGAGGCAGCAGTATTATGGATCAAATCCGGTCACTCCGCGAAAAACCACAGATTATTGTGGGTACGCCAGGTCGTGTGATCGATTTAATTAACAGAAAAGCACTTGATTTCTCCGAAATCCAGTGGTTGGTTTTAGATGAAGCCGACGAAATGTTATCAATGGGTTTCAAAGATGATCTGGAAACAATTTTAAGAGAAACTCCCGAGACCAAACAAACTTACCTGTTCTCTGCAACGATGAACAAAGAGGTTGAAAGAATTTCTAAAAACTATTTAACTTCACCACACCGTATTTCCGTAGGATCGATTAATGAGGTGAAGAAAAACATCAAGCACGAATTTTATGTGGTAGGTTACCGTCATAAGAAAGAAGCTTTGAAAAGACTGATCGACGCAAATCCTAATCAGTACTCGATTATTTTCTGCCGTACCCGTATGGAAACGCAGGAAGTTGCAGATTTTCTGATGCAGAATGGTTATGCTGCCGATGCACTTCACGGAGATTTGTCTCAGGCTCAGCGTGATACGGTTATGAAAAAATTCCGTCTTAAAAATATTGATATTTTGGTGGCGACAGATGTTGCTGCACGTGGATTGGATGTAAATTCATTGACGCACGTTATTCATTATTCTTTGCCGGATGATCCTGAAGTATTTGTTCACCGAAGCGGTAGAACGGGTAGAGCGGGAAAAGACGGAGTATCAATGGCTTTAATAAAGCCAGAGGAATCAAGAAAATTGAAGCAGATTAAATCGTCAACTAAAATTGACATTGTTGAAAAGAAAATCCCCACCGGTGAGGCGATTATCAAAGCTCAGGTTGGCGGTGTTTTCGAGAAATTATTTACCGAACACGAAGAGTTTTTTACTTTTGATGATTCTTTGATCCCGGATTTATCTGAATTTTCGAAAGAAGAATTGGTTCACAAATTACTGCAGCTTCAGTTGAGAGATTTGGCCCTGTTCTATAAAGACAAAAATGATCTTGCTGACCAGAAATTTAATGCTGATGACCGTGGCGACAGTCGAAGAGACCGTGACAGAGGAAGAGATCGTGACCGTGGCAGAGATCGCGACAGAGGCGACAGAAGAGACAGCTTCAGAGATGGTGGACGCGACCGCGACAGAAAGCCTAGAAAAAGCAACAGTGATATGGTGCGTTTCTTCTTTAACTTAGGAAAAAAAGACCAGCTGAAGAAAATGGATATGCTAGAGATTATTAACAAATCTACCGCAAAATCCAAGAAGAGACCTGATATCGGTGAAATCGAGATTCTGGAAAAATTCTCGTTCTTTGAAGTTGAAAAATCATTTAAAGATGAAGTGATAAAAGGTTTACAAACCCAGAAATTTAAAGGAAAAGAAATGAGAGCCGAAGTGGCAAACTAATTTCCTTTCTCAATTAATTAATAAGTCCCGATATTATTTCGGGACTTATTTTTTGTAATTTTGTGGATAGATATTTCTCAATGTTACGAAAAATTAATATTAAAATGGCTAAGTTAAAACGGTTTTTCGGAAATTTGCACCACTAATTTTAAATCAAAAAAAATGGGAATCGGCAATATTTTTAAAGCGTTCCAACCAAAAGACAAAGTGTTTTTTGTACTGTTTGAAAAAGTAGCAGCAACTTTGACTGAGATGTCTAAAGAATTTCATGAAGGGCTTCTGGATTTCGATATCAATGATGATACGATGCTTACCAATATGAGCGATTATGAGCACAAACTCGATGATCTTACCCATGAGATTTTTGTACAGTTAGGCGAAAACTTCATTACGCCTTTCGACAGAGAAGACATCAGCCATTTAGCGAGCGGGCTGGATGATATTGCAGATTATATGTATGCTTCTGCAAAGTACATTTACCTTTATAAAACACCGCTTGATCCTGCTTATACCGAATTCAGCTTATTGATATACAAATCTTGTATTGAAATCCAAACTGCAATGGAAAACCTGAAGGATTTCAAAAACGGAAAAGCCGTGAAAGAATCGTGTATTAAAATTAACTCCTACGAGAATATTGCTGATGATGTCTTAAGTCAGGCTACCGTAAAACTTTTCGAGACTAATGATGCGATTAACATCATCAAAATTAAATCTGTTCTGGAATATCTTGAAATCGTAACCGATAAGGCTGAAGATGTAGCAAACACAATGGACAGTATTGTTATTAAATATGCTTAATCCAGGGAAGTAACCTTAAAAGTTAAGAATGGAATTACCAATATTATTAATAATCATTATTGTCCTCGCACTTATATTTGATTATATCAACGGGTTTCACGATGCGGCCAACTCCATTGCTACCATTGTTTCAACAAAAGTTCTTACGCCTTTTCAGGCAGTTCTTTGGGCAGCTGTATGGAATTTCGCAGCGTTTTTTGTGGCAATGTACATCATTGGTGAGTTTAAAATCGGTAACACGATTGCCAAAACCGTAAACGAAGATTATATTAACCTTGAAGTTATATTTTCTGGGCTTATCGCAGCAATAGCATGGAATCTCCTTACCTGGTGGTTCGGGATACCTTCCTCATCATCGCACACCTTGATCGGCGGTTTCCTTGGCGCGGCCTTAATGCACGCTTTGGTGACGGATTATCATCACGTAGCATTAGCGAGTCCGGATTTGGGTATTTTTGAGAAACTGAAACTGGCCTTCCAGCAGCTGTTTACCCAAAACGTGGTAAAATATGAAAAGGTGATTCCTATCTTCCTCTTCATCTTTATGGCGCCGTTTATCGGTATGTTGGTTTCTGTAATCATTACTTTGATTATCGTAAATTTTGCCAAAAACAGCAATCCGCGAAAAGCTGACGCGCATTTTAAGAAATGGCAGCTGGTTTCATCTGCACTTTTCAGTTTAGGTCATGGCCTTAATGACGCGCAGAAAGTAATGGGAATTATTGGTGCTGCAGTAATCTACTATCACGTAACGCTGATTGGCGGAAATGATCCTTATGCATTGATGGATTCAGCAGACCGGTTTAAGCATTTCACTACCGATTACATTTGGGTGCCTTTTGTATCTTTCCTCGCGATCGGTTTGGGTACAATGAGCGGCGGATGGAAGATTGTAAAAACAATGGGGACCAAGATTACTAAAGTTACTCCTTTGGAAGGGGTAAGTGCGGAGTCTGCCGGAGCGATCACTCTGTTCATTACCGATCACCTTGGGATCCCTGTTTCTACTACCCACACCATTACCGGTGCAATCATCGGGGTAGGGTTAACAAAAAGAGTTTCCGCAGTACGCTGGGGAATCACCGTAAGTCTTCTTTGGGCGTGGGTTTTAACCATCCCAATTTCGGCGATCGTAGCAGGAGTTACTTACCTGCTTGTTATTGCAGTAAGATAAAAATTATTCAGAAAAAACCTGAAACCACTTGTAACAAAGTGGTTTTTTTATGCCCAACTGTGAGGGAGAAAAGTTTTTAAAATCGTAATTTTGTACAAACAAGAAATTTATGCAGTTTTTAGAAGAATATCAGGAAATAGTTTCCAAAGCGATCGACAAATATAGATTCAAAGATAAACCCGTGGAGCTTTATGATCCGATGAATTACATCATTTCCCATGGTGGCAAAAGACTTCGTCCGATTATGGTTTTAATGGCGAACGATATGTTTGGCGGTGATCTTCAAAAAGCGATAAAACCGGCTTTGGCTATTGAGTTTTTCCACAATTTTACGCTGATTCATGATGATATTATGGATGAGGCACCCTTGCGGAGAAACAAACCTACCATTCATACTTTACATGGAATTAATGCCGGGATTCTGTCGGGAGACGGACTGCTGCTGAAAGCCTATAAATTTTTCGATGACCTAGAGCCGGAACTGTTCAAAGCCTGCATCAGAGTATTTACCCATACCGGACTTTTACTTTGCGAAGGACAACAGTACGACATTAATTTTGAAACCCAGGAAGATGTAACTTTCAATGATTATATTCGGATGATTACTTATAAAACCGGGGTTTTAAGTGCTTCTTCTTTTGAAATTGGTGCGCTGATTGCCGGTGCGGATTTTAAAGACGCTAAAGCGATTTTTAATTTCGGGAAAAATGTAGGAATTGCCTTCCAGATTATGGATGATTATCTGGATGTGTTCGGTAACCAGGAACAGTTCGGTAAAAAACACGCCGGTGATATTTACGAAAACAAGAAAACCGTTCTATATCTTTTAGCCAAAGAACACGGAACCGAAGAAGAAAAGAAAGAACTTGATTACTGGTACGCGAAAAAAACCGATAATGTAGACAAAGTGTACAGTGTTGAGAAGATCTTCCGCCGTACAAAAGTTGATGAAAAAACCCTTCATCTTATTCAAAAGTATAACGAAATCGCCCAGGAATACCTTAACCAGATTAATGTTCCGGATGAGAAAAAGAAGCCGTTTATCGAACTTGCAAATTATCTTCTTCGACGCGAAAGTTAACAGCCACACTGCAACCAATGAAATTCCGTACCGAAGTACAAATACCAGTTTCAGATACAGCGCTGGAAATTGATGACCGCGTGTTTTCAATCGGCTCATGTTTTGCGTCTGAAATATCAGATTTGCTGAAAACTGGGCAAATTCAGACATTAAATAATCCGTTCGGAACAATATTTAACCCCTTTTCAATCAATCAGGCGGTTAAAAGGCTGTACCATTCCGAATTTTATGCTGAAGACGATTTAATAAAGTTCAATGAAGAAGTAATTTCCCTGGATCATCACAGCAAATTCAATTCCCGGTTTGTTCATCAGACTTTGGAGAAAATAAATGCTGAAATTGAGTTTGGAAACCGTTTTCTGCAGGAAACCAATTGGGTGATTATCACGTACGGAACTTCATTTGTTTATGAATTTCTGCCCAAGAAAAAACTGGTGGCAAACTGTCATAAAATCCCCGGAAAATATTTTGAAAAAAGGCTTTTAACACATCTGGAAATCACAGATGCTGTTTACGAAACAGTAACCTTGCTGAAAGATATCTGCAAAGAAAATGTTCAGATTCTGTTCACGGTTTCTCCAGTGCGTCATACCAAAGACGGAATGGTTGAAAATAATCTGAGTAAAGCCAAATTAATTGCAGCAATTCATGAAATCCTGCCACAGTTCGAAAACTGCCATTATCTGCCGGTTTACGAGATTCTGATGGATGATTTACGGGATTACCGTTTTTATAAAGAAGATTTAATTCATCCCAACCGGCAGGCCATTCAGTATATCTGGGAAAAATTCGGGAATGCTTATTTTTCCGATGAAACCATGGATTTTGTGGAAGAAAACTTCAAAATAGCCAAGGCTTTGGAACATAAACCCGGTGATGAGAAAAGCCCGAAACATCTGGAATTTCTTGAAAATATTGAAAAAAGAATAGCAAATCAGCAGGCCAAAGTGAAGCATAAAATATTTTAAGATGGAAAATGTACTCTCCAAAGAATGTAGATTGGCTGCGAAATTAATATTTGTTTCTGCGTTTATTACATTTATTTCTTTTTTATTAGATGATCAAATTCCAAAATCGGACGTTACTTTCTCAGTACTATTGTTTGCTTTAGCATTAAATGTTGGAACTGGTTTATTAGTGTTGAAAAATGTAAGTTGGATTAAGTACGTGCTTTTAATTATAACGCTTTTATGTTTTGTTGGTATCATTCTTAGTCCCGCCACTCTTTTTAGAGGCGCAAGTCCTATCCTCCTAATAATTGATTTATTTTCGATTGTTCTGCAGATTTACATTTTAATCTTGCTATTTAAAACATCGAAGTAACTAAATCTTAATCTATAAAAATGATCGACACCCATACCCATTTATATTCCGAAGAATTCGATATTGACCGGAAAGAAATGATCGAAAGAGCTTTGAATAAAGGAGTTTCCAAATTTTACCTTCCGGCGATCGACTCTGAAACTCACGGAAAAATGCTTACCCTGGAAAGTGAATATCCACGACAGATTTTTGCGATGATGGGACTTCATCCGTGCTACGTAAAACCTGAATCGTGGGAAAAAGAACTGAAAATTGTAGAGGATTACCTAAATCAAAGAAGTTTTCCTGCAATCGGGGAGATTGGGATCGATCTTTACTGGGATAAATCTACCCTTGATATTCAGGTGAAAGCTTTTGAAAAGCAAATCGATTGGGCTGTTGAAAGGGATTTACCGATCGTAATCCATACGCGTGAAAGTTTCGATGAAGTCTTCGAGGTTTTAGAAAGGAAGAAACATCCAAAACTCCGTGGAATTTTCCATTGTTTTTCCGGAAATCTTGAGCAGGCAAAACATGCAGTGGATTTGAATTTTCTGTTAGGAATTGGTGGAGTAGTAACATTCAAAAACGGTAAGATCGACCAGTTTCTCCATGAAATTCCATTAGATAAAATTGTGCTCGAAACCGATTCACCATACCTGGCTCCGGTTCCGCACCGTGGCAAAAGAAATGAAAGTTCTTACCTTGATCTCGTTGCCGGAAAGCTCGTGAATATTTATGGGAAAGATTTTTCAGAAATCGACCGCATCACGACCGAAAATGCTGAACGGATTTTTTCTAAGAATTAAAATTAAAAAACCGCGAAATGTGCTTCGCGGTTTTTTTATATATTTATTTTTTCCTTGAAAAATTGCTTTTATTCTTCGGTTTTTTGTAACCGATATTTTCTTTGCTCTGTGGCTTCGGCCTTGGGGTGAAAGGTTTGTTGTTCGAATCTCTTTTTTGCGGCACCAAACCGTCTGTATGATACGGATGATCGGTTTCCACAGGGATCTTCTTTCCGATGAGTTTTTCTGTGTTTTTTAAATTCAGCAAGTCGAGGCCGTCAACAAACGAAATCGAACTTCCATCAGCGCCGGCTCTTCCTGTTCTGCCAATACGGTGAACATAAGTTTCCGAAACATCAGATAGTTCAAAATTCACCACATATTTCAGTTCATCAATGTCGATTCCGCGCGCTGCAATATCGGTGGCGACAAGGATTCTTGTCTTGCCGGATTTAAAGTTATTTAAAGCGTTCTGTCTTTGGTTTTGAGATTTGTTTCCGTGAATTGCTTCCGCCGAAATTTTTTGTGACTGCAGTTTTCTTGCAATCTTGTCAGCGCCGTGCTTCGTTCTCGAGAACACCAAAACAGAATCTGAAATATCGTTTTTCAGAATATGAGTAAGCAAATCGAGTTTATCTTCTTTTTCAACAAAATATACTTTTTGCTGAATGGTATCTGCAGTTGCGGAAACAGGAGCTACTTCTACTTTTACAGGATTGGTGAGCATCGAGTTGGCCAGTTTGCTGATTTCTTCCGGAAATGTTGCCGAGAAAAAAAGCGTCTGTCTCTTTTGTGGAAGCAGTTTTATAATCCGTTTCACATCGTGTACGAAACCCATATCGAGCATTCTGTCGGCTTCATCCAGAACGAAGATTTCAAGATTTTTCAGTGAAATAATTCCCTGTGAAATAAAATCGAGAAGTCTTCCGGGTGTTGCAACCAGAATATCTACGCCTTTTTTTAGAGCAGCTTCCTGCGCGCCCTGCTTTACTCCGCCAAATACGACAAGATTTCTGAGTTTTAAATGTCGTCCGTAGGCATTAAAGCTTTCTTCAATCTGTATGGCCAACTCTCTTGTAGGCGTTAAAATCAAAGCTTTGATCTGATTGTTACGGATATTTTTTTCTGTTAAATTCTGAAGAATCGGGATGGCAAATGCTGCGGTTTTTCCGGTTCCGGTCTGTGCGGTTCCCAAAAGGTCTCTGCCCTGTAAAATGCTGGGGATTGCTTTTGCCTGAATAGGTGTTGGTTGGGTGTAACCTTCTTCCTGTAACGCTTTTGCGATAGGATCTATTAATTGTAAGTCGGTAAAATTCAAATGAAATGTTTTTAATTAAAATAAAATGAGCTGGCGTCATTCTTTCTATAATGTAACGAAGAAATGAATTAGAAAATCCGTGAAATTTTCAGGGTTCCGCAGGTTGCGGATTCATCAAGAATGACATCGTTCATAAAAAATCCTTCCGGCGAGGAAGGAATTTTGTGCTGCAAAGATAGTGTAAAATTATTTAACGTGTATTAATGCTTATTTCGCAACCCTTGTCCACGTTTGGGTTTTACGTAGCTCTTCGATGAAAGTATAAACTTCATCCAGTTTTTCGGTGCCGCCTTTTCCGTAATCTTCAATATGTTTTGTACTTCCGTCAGTAAAAGTGATTCTTAAATGCGCAGTGGGTAAATCGGAGATATTTTTGTTTCCGTAATAGCTGTTTAGATTTTTAAGATTTAACTCATCCAGAAGTGAAATCAATTTGTTGTAGTCTGCCTGTTTAATTGTGGTTTTAAAAATACCTTCTCTTGGGCCACTGAAATCGTCTTTCGACCCATCAGTAAAAGTGAATCTTTCTGCATCAATAACCGCGGTTCTGTCGGGATTAATGGTTATTTTGAAAATCGGGCAGAACCCAAAACAGGCTTCAGCGTTGTATTCAATTTTGGAATAGTTGGAAGTTGCAGGCGTTGCACATGAAGCGAGAAAAACGAGTGACAGGAGAAAAACGATATATTTCATAATTTAATTTTAAACATTTGCGGCAACTTTTATTCCAAAAAAAATAGATTTGAATGTTCAAATCTATTTTTAAATTTTTAGAATTATTATCCGTGAAGTTTCTTCCAGATCGCGTCTTTCAGTTCCATTAAACCTTCCTGCGTTACCGACGAAAAGAAAATGGGTTTTCTGTTTTCAGGGAATTTGTTTGAAATTTCTTCTTTCAGTTCTTCATCCAGCATATCAGATTTGGAAATGGAAATGATATAATCCTTATCCAAAAGTTCTGGATTAAATTTTTTCAGCTCATTCTCCAAGATTTCAAATTCGTTATAGTAATCTTCAGCGTCTGCCGGAATTAAGAATAGGAGAATTGAATTTCGCTCGATATGTCTTAAAAACCGGTGCCCTAAACCTTTTCCTTCTGCTGCACCTTCAATAATTCCGGGAATATCGGCCATTACAAAAGATTTGTAATTCCGGTAATCTACAATTCCTAAATTGGGAGTAAGCGTGGTAAACGCATAATCTGCAATTTTTGGTTTCGCTGCGGAAACTGCGGCTAAAAGGGTAGATTTTCCCGCATTTGGAAAACCTACAAGACCCACATCGGCCAAAAGTTTCAGCTCGAAAGTTACAAAACCTTCTTCACCAGGAAGTCCAGGCTGCGCGTAGCGGGGTGTTTGGTTGGTCGCAGATTTAAAATGCTCGTTTCCGAGACCTCCTTTTCCGCCATGCATAATGATGATTTCCTGGCCGTCTTCCATAATTTCGCCAATAATTTCGCCTTCTTCATTTCTCGCAATGGTGCCGATAGGAACTTCAATGTAAACATCGGCTCCATAAGCACCTGTGAGCTGGTTTTTGCCGCCGTTTTCGCCACGTTCCGCTTTGATGTGTCTGGTGAAACGTAAAGGTAGAAGCGTCCATTCATGAGCGTTTCCTTTCATGATTACGTGGCCGCCTCTTCCGCCATCACCACCATCGGGACCGCCTTTGGGTATATATTTTTCACGTCGGAGATGTGCAGAGCCTGCGCCGCCATGACCACTTTTACAATGGATTTTTACGTAATCTACGAAATTTGACATATTTTTTAAATTCTGATTTCAGTTAAAAACTTTTGAAGTTCTTCCTGAATCGGTTGATCTGCCTTACTGAAGTTAAGTTTTAGCGGAAATTCCGCGTCTTACTTTACCGGCTTTTTATTTAATCTTCTCTACTTCTGCAAAGAGTTTTTCGGAAATTTCATCAATTCCGCCTACGCCGTTTACTTCAACGTATTTGCCCTGCTGCTTGTAAAGTTCTGCAACTTCTGCAGTTTTTGTATAATATTCTTTAATTCTTGCCCGGATGATTTCTTCATTCGAATCATCTGTTCTTCCGCTGGTTTCGCCTCTTTTCAAAAGTCTTTCCACCAAAATTTCATCGTTTACGATCAAAGAAAGGCAAACGGAGATTTCACCATTCAGAATTTCTTTCACGATCTTTTCCAACGCTTCCGTTTGATTTGCAGTTCTTGGATAGCCGTCGAAAATAAAACCGCTAGTATCAGTCGGTTTTTTTACTTCATCAATCAGCATATCGGTGGTTACCTGATCGGGTACAAGTTCGCCTTTATCGATATAGGATTTAGCGAGTTTGCCCAGTTCTGTGCCGTTTTTCATGTTGTAACGGAACAGATCACCGGTAGAGATTTGTTTCAGATTGAATTTTTCAATCAGATTTTGTGCTTGCGTACCTTTTCCACTTCCCGGAGGACCGAAGAGAACGATGTTTATCATTTTATTAGATTTATATTTTGAATTTGAGTGTTGATACTCAATTTTTACTTATTCGTTTATCCTGCCTTCTTCAAGTTGGTACAAATCTCTGAGGTTTCTGCCCAGTTCATCATAATCCAAACCGTAACCTAAAACAAATTTGTTCGGTATTTCTTTGCCGATGTAATCAAGTTTAAATTCTTTCTGGTAAACATCAGGTTTCAGAAGGAAAGAGGCTAATTTTACCGATTTGGGACGCTGGGTTTCTGTGAAATACTGAAATAGGCTTTCTACTGTGTTTCCGGTGTCTACAATGTCTTCAACTAAAATAATATGGCGGTCTTTGATGTCTTTTGTAAGTTCCATTTTCTGGTATACGATTCCCGTAGATTGGGTTCCGGCGTAAGAACTCATCTGGATGAAAGCGATTTCGCATTTCCCGGGATAGTGTTTCAGCAGGTCAGAAAAAAACATGATCACTCCGTTTAAAACACCAATAAATACTGGGGTTTCATCTTTGTAATCTTCATAGATTTTTAGCGCGGTTGCTTTTACGATTTCCTGGATTTCAGCATCTTTAAGATACGGAACAAAAGTTTTGTCGTGAATTTGAATGGACTCCATATATATTTACAAAATGCAAATTTAAGGTTTTTTAAGGAATTTTTTTGAATTATAAATTACAGACCATTCAAATTGATCCATTTACAGAGGTTGATGGTATTATTTAGAGTTAAAACTTTTGCGCAAAACCTTAATTAAATCTATTTTTGTAGAAATCTAAAAAAAAGTAAAATATGTCAACTTATGTAGTTGTAGGTCTTCAGTATGGGGACGAAGGTAAAGGTAAAATAACAGACGTTTTATCGGCAAAATCCGATTACGTGGTACGCTTTCAGGGCGGTGATAATGCAGGACATACAGTGTATGCGGGCGAAGAAAAATTTGTATTGCATCTTCTTCCATCCGGCGTTCTACAGTGTAAAGGGAAATGTATCATTGCCAACGGAGTTGTAGTAAATCCTAAAGCATTTCTTAAAGAAATCGGGCAAATTGAAGAAAAAGGGATGAGAACAGATCATGTTTTTATCAGCCGCAGAGCCCACGTGATTATGCCTTATCATATTTTACTCGACACCTACCGTGAAGAAGAAGCCGGCGGAACGCACATCGGCACCACAAAAAAAGGAATCGGACCGTGTTATGAAGATAAAATCGCCAGAATCGGCATCCGAATGGTAGATTTGCTGAATCCTGAAGTTCTGGAAGAAAAAATCCGAAAAAATCTTAAAATTAAAAATTCTCTTTTCGAGAAATATTTTGAAAAACCCACTTTAGAATTTGATGAAATTTATAAAGAATTCCTCGAGCTGGGTGAAAAACTGAAAGACAGAATCGTAGATACTGAAGTTGAACTTAACCAGGCCATCCACGACGGAAGAAACATTCTTTTTGAAGGCGCGCAGGCTGCAATGCTCGATATTGATTTCGGAACTTACCCTTATGTCACTTCGTCTTCGCCTACAACGGGTGGTGTCTGTACTGGGGCGGGTGTTCCTCCGACGAGTTTGCAGAATTTAATCGGCGTAGCAAAAGCCTACACTACAAGAGTGGGCGAAGGCCCTTTTCCCACCGAACTGAACAATGAACTGGGTGAAAAAATAAGACAGATTGGTTTTGAATTTGGTGCCACAACCGGAAGACCAAGAAGAACCGGTTGGTTAGATCTGGTTTCCCTGAAACATGCCACCATGATCAATGGAATCAATAACTTGGTGATTACTAAATTAGATGTTCTTTCCGGTATACCAACAATTAAAATTGCAACAAAATATAAGACTGAAGACGGAAAAATCATCGATTATTTCACTTCTTCCACAACAAAACTTTATAAATACGAGCCGATTTACGAGGAGCTTGAAGGCTGGACTGAAGATATTACTAAAGTTAGAAGTTACGACGAGCTTCCGCAAAACGCCAAAAAGTACATTGAGTTTATTGAAAACTATTTAGGAATTAGTGTGTATTTGGTTTCTGTAGGACCAGAAAGAAGTCAGAACATCATCCGTAAAGAGTTGTTTTAAAAGGTTATTTAGAAATATCAAAAAGCTGCGGTAAGAAATTATTGCAGCTTTTTTATGGTATTTTTTTAATATGTTAAAAATTTATTTTAAATATTTTTAACCATAAACATATTATTTAAGAATTATTTAAATCAATTCGTCTGCTTCGTCATGAAATTCAGTTTGGGTTAGTTTAAAATTTTCACATTGCTATGAATAGAATAGTTTTTAATTTTAATTGTTAAAAATTTGGTTTGTTTTTTGATGATTATTTAAAGGTATTAAAAATTTAATTCAAATTAGATAATTTAATACTGCTATATTTAACATTTAAATTACAGGATCATGAAAAATTTTTTAACTTCTGACAGAGAATCTCGGTTTAATGAGATTCTTTTCGAAAACCGGAACAAGAGTTATGGTGCGTACGTGCTGCGAAACGAAGAAGGCTTGATTATGAAAAAGTCACTCTTTATCGGAGTTGCCTTTTTTGCTGCCATTGCTTTAACTCCATTATTAATTAATGCCTTGGTGGTGAAAGAAACAGTGCTTCCGGCGCCGCCAGTTATTCATGATTTAACACCGATCCCAATTATCAGAGATAAAGAGCCTGATGTTATTAAACCTGCGCCTCCAGTTGCGCCAAAAATAAATACTTATGATTCCAGGGTTGCTACACCGACAAAAAACGCCCGTGAAGCCAAGCCTGTAACTCCGGATCAAAAACAAAATGCGATTCCGGGAACAGAAACAAGTTTGGACAATCCGCCGGTACTTACTCCGCCGGTTGTAGAAACTCCGCAAATCACTGCTCCAATTGTACCTGAACTTCCGAAAAAAGTGGATAATACTCCGGTTGATAGGGTAGATGTTGAAGCGGGTTTCAATGGAGGAATTAATTCCTTTCGGGCGCAGGTCGTGCAGAATTTTAACTCAGAGGATTTCGACGACTCTTTTGGGCTTATGAAAACTACAGTCACTTTTATTGTGGAAAAAGACGGTACCATCTCGAACATCAAAGCAAATGGAAGCAATAAGGCTTTTAATGCAGAAGCAGAAAAATCCATCAAAAAAATCAAAGGAAAATGGACGCCTGCAAAACTCAATGGGGCGTATGTGCGAAGTTATTTTAAATTCCCAATTTCTATGCAGTTTGAGTAAAAGCTCAGCATGAATTTCTTAATTTTCAGTTATCCACAAAATATCAGGTTTTGTGGATAATTTTTTTCCGCTATAAAGCTTTAATTAACAATACTTTAACTTAAACCAAGTTATTAACAATCATCCGAAAATGATAAAAAAGTGTATTTTTGGTGATTAAAATTTAACTAATGGCTAAAATTATAGGGGTTGCAAATCAGAAAGGCGGCGTTGGTAAAACAACTACTGCGGTTAATTTGGCAGCCGCACTTGGAGTTCTGGAAAAGAAAATCCTTTTGATTGATGCAGATCCTCAGGCTAATGCAACATCAGGATTGGGGATTGATGAAGCTAATTTCTCAACCTACAATTTATTGGAGCACAGTACAGATGCGAAAAACTGTATTCAGAAAACCGCTTCTCCAAATCTGGATATTATTCCTTCCCACATCGATTTGGTGGCAGCAGAAATCGAACTTGTTGACCGCGAAAACCGTGAATACATGCTGAAAGAAGCTTTGCAGTCTGTAAAAGAAGATTACGATTATATCATTATCGACTGTGCACCAAGTTTGGGATTAATCACAATTAATGCTTTAACTGCGGCTGATTCCGTGATTATTCCGATTCAGTGTGAGTATTTTGCGCTGGAAGGTTTGGGTAAACTGCTCAATACCATTAAGAATGTGCAGAAAATTCATAATAAAGATCTGGATATCGAAGGATTATTGCTGACGATGTTTGATTCCCGTTTAAGACTTTCGAATCAGGTGGTGGAAGAAGTCAATTCTCATTTCCCGGAAATGGTTTTCGAAACCATCATCAGCAGAAATGTGCGTTTAAGCGAGGCACCAAGTTTCGGTGAAAGTATCCTGAATTACGACGCAGAAAGCAAAGGAGCGATACAGTATCTTCAGCTGGCTGAAGAGGTTTTGTTGAAAAACGAGAACTTAGTAAAAAATTAAACTGGACTTTTAATACGGATCGCTATAATAAAAAATCATCATTCATAAAAAATGAAAGACAAGAAAAGAGCAATGGGACGTGGTTTGGGCGCTATTTTAAGTGCCGAATCCAAAGCTACGGTAAACTCCGCTACCGATGAAGGAGCTGATAAGTTTGTGGGAAATATCGTACAGGTTTCTATTGATGATATTTACGCGAATACCTCGCAGCCGCGAACATATTTCGATGAAAAAGCCCTGAATGATTTAGCGCAGTCGATTAAAAATTTAGGCATTATTCAGCCCATCACTTTAAGGAAAGACGGCAGTAAATTCGAAATTATTTCCGGCGAAAGAAGATTCCGTGCAAGTAAAATTGCAGGTTTGGAAACTATTCCTGCCTACATCCGTTTGGTTAACGATCAGGAACTGCTGGAAATGGCTTTGGTTGAAAACATCCAGAGAGAAGATCTGGATGCCATCGAAATTGCTTTAACTTATCAAAGACTTCTCGAAGAAATCGGGATGACTCAGGAAAATTTGAGTCAGCGTGTAGGGAAGGAACGAAGTACCATCACCAACTCCATCCGTCTTTTAAGGCTAAATCCGGACGTGCAGAATGCGATCCGCAGCGGAGAAATTTCGGCAGGCCATGGCCGTGCAATCATCAGTTTGGATGATCCGAAGAAGCAGGAAGAACTTTTTGCCAAGATTGTGAAGAATAATTTAAGCGTTCGCCAGGCAGAAGAAGAGTCCAACCGGCTTAAGAATCCGGATAATTCACCCAAAAGAGAGAAAGCCGCAGTCCCGAATCATATTAAAAAAGCTGAGAAAAACCTTGCCGATATTTTGGATGTTAAGGTTGAAATTAAAGCTGCTGCCAACGGAAAAAAAGGAAAAATTGTACTCGATTTCAAAAACGAAGAAGAGCTCGATAATATTCTTTCACATTTCAGATAAATGAAGAAACTAACGGTACTTTTCGTCCTACTGTTTTCAATGAAAATCTTCGCACAGGTAAGTCCGAAAGATACAATTCGTGTTGAAAATTATCCTACAGACTCCATCTCTGCAGTAACCCCAAAATCTGAAATCGAAGTTTATACCGAAATTCAGGAATCCAACGCTGCGCCAAGTGTGGCAAAATTCAATCCCACAAAAGCAGGATTATATTCGGCTGTTTTACCTGGACTCGGCCAGTATTATAACAAAAAATACTGGAAAATCCCAATCGTTTGGGGCGGAATCGGTACCGGAATCGGGATTACCCTTTGGAACCAGAAACAGTATAACAGATACCGGGATGCATTTATTGCGCAGCTCAATGGCCAGACTCATGAATTTTCCGACATTCCCGGAATTACGGCAGAAGCTTTGGGAAGAACGCAGGACAGGGCAAAGCGGCAGCGCGATTACGCCATCGCGGTTACCGGCTTAGTTTACATTCTCAATATCGTAGATGCGGTAGTGGACGCACACCTTTATGAAGGCCGAAAGGATCCCGATTTGGCTTTGCAGCCTACAGTAATTTATGATGAATTCGGAAAACAGAATTCAAAAGCAGGTCTTAGTTTAAGTTATAATTTTTAAAGCAAAATCAACGTAAAGTATGAAAATAGCACTGGTAGGATACGGAAAAATGGGTAAAATTATTGATGAAATAGCGACCCAAAGAAATCATGAAATCGTTGCAAAACTTAATGAGTCTCCAAATTCAGAAAACCTAAATAATGCTGATGTAGTCATCGAATTTTCGAATCCTGAAGTGGCTTTTAACAATATTAAAACCTGCCTGGAGAATAAAATTCCGGTGATTTGCGGAACGACAGGCTGGCTCGACCAAAAACACGAAATCGAAAAAATCGCAGCTGAAAATAATACCTCTTTTTTATATGGCTCAAATTTCAGCTTGGGAGTAAATCTTTTCTTTGCGCTGAATGAAAAATTAGCTGATCTGATGAAAAATTTTCCTGACTATAATATTCAGCTTGAAGAAATTCATCATATTCACAAAAAAGATGCTCCAAGCGGAACGGCGATTTCCCTGGCAGAAGGAATCATCAAAAATGACAATAGATTTGAAGTTTGGAAGCTCGATGAAACCAGAGATAAGGAACTGGGAATTTTTGCAATCCGTGAAGATGAGGTTCCCGGTACGCACAGCGTTTTTTACAGAAGTGAGGTCGATGAAATCGAGATAAAACACACGGCTTACTCCAGAAACGGCTTTGCGCTGGGCGCTGTAATTGCTGCAGAGTGGATTCAGGGAAAAACAGGTAACTTTTCCATGAAAGATGTTCTTTTCTCTTAGTAAAAATTATTTTGTAACAGTTACACTATCCTGCTAACTAATAAGCCATTAAACAACCACCAACACCACATTATGAATTATTTTCTCACTTATACAGTTTATGTTTTAATCCTCTCAGTTCTGATGGGGGTTTCAACCTGGAAACTCTATAAAAAAATGGGTTACAATCCGCTTTTTGCTTTTGTACCTTTTTATAATTATTATATCATACAGAAAGAAACCGGCCACCCGAAATGGTGGGTCGCAATGGCTTATCTTCCGATTGTCGGGCCTATTATGATGACCGTTTTTCATCTGTTTCTGATGAAACATTTCGGTAAAAGCACCTTCTCGCAGCGGTTACTTACTGTGATTCTTCCTTTCATTTATATGGCTTTCATCAATTATTCGAAAGATCCAGAGATAGAAACTGAAGACGAACTGTATTTAACTGAGGACGAGAAAAGTGAGAAAAAGAAAGAGTCTTTCGCAGGTTCCATCACTTTTGCTGTAGTTTTTGCGACAATCGTTCACGTGTTCATGACCCAGCCTTTCGGAATTCCGACAGGTTCCATGGAACGTACCCTTCTCGTGGGAGATTTCCTGTTTGTGAATAAATGGAGTTATGGATTCAGAATGCCGATGCGTCCTGTGGCAATTCCGTTCTTGCAGGGAACCATTATGGATACAGGCGAAAAAGGCAATCCGAAAGACGATCCGAAATCATATGTGGAAGCGGTGAAATTACCTTACGCCAGAATTTTTCAGTTCAGCAAACCTGAGCGAAATGATATTGTAGTTTTTAATTATCCTCAGGATTCGGTGCATAAAGCAATCGACAGAAAAGATCCTTACGTAAAACGTTGTGTTGCTGTAGCCGGAGATATTATTGAAATTAAAGCCGGAAGACTTTTCGTTAACGGAAAGCCGGAAACAATCTTAGGAGATCAGCAGAAACAGCACAAATTTATTGCAACTACAGGGAGTCAATTAGATATTCCGGCGCTTTACAGACAATACGGTTTCCTGCCTGTGCAGGAAATACAAACAGAAACCGGTTATTTGTACGATTTTCAAGGTCTGACCGATCAAACGGCTAAAGAAATAAAAGAATTGCCACAGGTTATCGACCTTAAAGAACACATCTGGCCAAAAGATTCGGCAGCGCTTTCCTATAAAGTGAATGCCGCAAGAGACAGCTATACGAAGAATTTAGATACGACTCAGTCTATTTTCCCAATCAATAAAAAATGGAATCAGGATTGGTATGGACCATTGAAAATTCCTAAAAAAGGAGATGTGGTAACTTTAAATCAGGAAACTTTACCTGAATACCAATGGATTATTTCTGAATACGAACATAATAAACTCGAAAACAGAAACGGAAAAATCTTTGTAAACGGCCAGGAAACGAATCAATATACCATCAAACAGGATTATTATATGATGATTGGGGACAACCGAGATGCTTCACTCGACGCCAGGTTTTTCGGGTTCGTGCCGGAAGAAAATATTGTCGGCAGCCCGATGTTTACCTGGATGAGTGTGGAAGGCCTGTTTTCTGATAAAAGCTCATCTTACCAACCGGACGGTAAAAAAATCCGTTGGGACCGTATGTTCAAAGCCACCAACACCGGCGAAGCAAACAAGACATCTTACTGGTGGGTAGCGGTGATACTTTTAGTACTGTTTTTTGGCTGGGATTACTTTGCTAAACTCTTCAAAAAGAAAAATAACGAAGACTAATAATCTATCCTGATATAAATACAGTCCCTCTCCATCGGAGGGGGATTTTTATTAAACCGATTATGAAAATTTTATTACCCATATTTTATCTGCCACCCCTTTCGTGGTTTGCGGTTTTTTTGAAGGTTGAAAACGAGGTGGTTTTGGAGCAATTCGAAAACTTTCCGAAACAAACCTATCGGAACAGGGCCAATATTTATGGTGCCAACGGAAGACTGTCTTTAATCATTCCCACGCGGCACACCGGCAAACGCATAATGAAGGAAACCGAAATTTCTCACCGCGAAAACTGGCAGCAACTTCACTGGAAATCGATAAAAACTGCGTATCAGCGCTCTCCTTATTTTGAATTTTATGAGGAAAAAATTGAAAAAATATTTGAATTTAAAACGGATTCTTTGATTGAGTTTAATCTGAATGCCTTAAAAATTATTCAGGATATTCTGAAGACCGAAAAGGCATACTCTTTGAATAATGACTATGTCAAAATTCCGTTGGAAGAAAATTATCGTGCGAAATTTTCAGCTAAAAAAGAAACAGAATTTGAAATGGAAGAATATTACCAAACCTTCAGTGATAAGTTGGGGTTCGAGAAAGACCTTTCAATTCTGGATCTGATTTGTAACAAAGGACCGGAAACTTTGACTTATTTAAAGAATATTCAGACCAAATAAAAATTTATAATGAAAAAAGTACTTATTGCAGCTGCCTTCCTTTCAGGAGTTGCTTCTTTTGCCCAAAGTACCGACGTTGCTTTGGATCCCATGAAGGACAAAGATTTAATGACCTGGTATCACAAAGATTTTTCTTCTTCAAATACTTACGGAGTTAATACACAAAATGCTTATAAATATCTTGAATCCAAAGGTTTAAAACCAAAGCCTGTAATTGTGGGCGTTCTTGATAGTGGGGTAGAAGTTGATCATCCGGGTTTAATTAAAAACATGTGGAAAAATCCTAATGAAGTCCCAAACAACGGAAAAGATGACGACGGAAACGGTTATGTCGATGATATCTACGGTTGGAATTTCATTGGTGGAAAAAATGTTGATATTGATATTGACAATATGGAAGTGACCAGAGTGGTAAAAAAATACCAATCACTTTTTGAAGGTCCAAATTCTGCCACAAACAAAGCAAATCAGGCGAAAATGCCCGAAGAATTTGCAATGTACATGAAATCCAAAGAAATCTTCACCAAGAAAAGCATCGAAGCAAAGCAGGGTTACGAAACTTATTCCAGAATTCAGAAAATGATTCCGGATATGGTTAAGTTGTTGAATGGCCAGAATCTGACTCCAGAGGCGGTGGCAGCAATAAGACCAACTACCCAGGAGCAGGCAATGGCAGCATCAGTGCTTGGTCAGGTCGCACAAGATCCTTCTGTAAAAGGAAAATCTCCTGCAGATGTTCAGAAGTTTTTGGAGGCGCAAATGAAAGAAGCTTTAGATTATTACACACCGCAGGCCACACGGCAGTATAACCTTGATTTCGATCCAAGAGCATCTGTGGTTGGTGATAATTACGAAGATTATACTCAGAAATATTACGGCAACAATCATTATGAAGGTCCCGATGCCCAGCACGGGACCCACGTTGCTGGAATCATTGCAGGTTATCCGCAAGGTACAGAAACGCAGTACGGAGTTGGTTACAAAACGGCTAAAATTATGACCGTAAGAACGGTGCCGAATGGTGATGAGCGGGATAAAGATGTCGCAAATGCAATTCGATACGCTGTAGATAATGGTGCTAAAATTCTGAATATGAGTTTTGGCAAGCCTGTTTCCCCGGGTAAAACTGTAGTTTGGGATGCCTTTAAGTACGCACAGGACAAAGGTGTTCTTTTGGTTAAAGCTGCAGGCAACGAAAATGAAAATATTGCTGAAAATGTCTATTATCCAACAAATTTTAAAGAGGTAACAGATGCTAAACCCTTAATCAATAACATGCTTGTAGTGGGAGCTTCTACGAATAATAATGAATTCCTGCGGGCAGATTTTTCCAACTATAACCAAAAGATGGTGAATGTGTTTGCGCCGGGAGATAAAATATATTCCACCGTTCCGGATGGTAAATATGAGTATCTGCAGGGAACTTCAATGGCATCGCCTGTAGTTGCCGGTGCAGCCTCTGTTCTTTGGGCATATATGCCGAATTTAAAACCGCAACAGATCATTGAAGCATTGGTGAAAACATCCAACAAATCTTCTGTTAATGCAATGATCAACTCTAATACAAATAACAGATTCGATTTGATCTCTGAAGCTGGCGGAGTCATTGACCTTCGTAAAGCCGCGGAATATGCATTCACAAATTTCTATAAAGCCGGAACACCTGTACAGACAGCAAAGCCAAAAGCTGTAAAGAAAACGGTGAAGAAAACTGTAAAAAGAAAGTAATAGTTACTTAGACTATCTATAAAAAGCCTGGTTTATCCGGGCTTTTCTTATCTGTAAATTAAACTTGGCACGGTTTTTTGTAACTAGTAGTTATAATTTTACTACTATGAAAAATATACTACTTACAGGAATTTTAGGTGCTGCAATCAGCATTTCCTGTTCCACAGCAAAAACCGCTCAGGCAAATAGAGCAGAATTTCTACAGCTAAAAGGAGATTGGGAAATCACAAGTGTCGACTACGACAAAAATTACAGTGTAAAGCCTTTTGATGAAGGTGCAGATGCAAAATGTTTCGTAGGCAGCCACTGGAGATTAATTCCTAATAACTGGAGCGGATCTTATACCCTTAACGGAGGTGGTGCCTGCCCGAGTGTTATTCAGCCAATTAAATTTGAAGTGGTAAACGGTAACGAATTTAAATTCAAAAAATTACTGGAAGATACCAAAGCAAAAGCTGTAACCCAAGGCTACTCTTTAAACTTAATCAGCCAAACAACAGATTCTTTCAGTTTGGAACAAAACGTCCCTTCAGGTGGTCAAAACGTAAGAATTGTATATAACTTTGCAAGAACAGGAATGAAATAATCTAAAATTATAAAAATGAAAATATTTAATACAACAAACATAGCAGCTTTCTTCATTACATCTACAATGATGTTAACAAGTTGCGAATCAGTAAAAAATGCCAATAACCAACAGAAAGGTACTGTAATCGGTACTGCAGCAGGAGCTGTAATTGGCGGAGTTCTTGGAAACAACTTAGGAAAAGGCAAAAATGCACCAGCCGGAGCAGTTCTTGGCGGAATCGTAGGTGGTGTTGCAGGTAATGTTATCGGTAGAAATATGGATAAACAAGCCAAAGAGATTAAAGAAACTTTGCCGGGTGCAGAAGTTGAAAGAGTAGGAGAAGGTATTAAAGTGACCATGAAAGAAAATATGGTAAACTTTGGTTTCGATTCATCAGATTTAACATCAGCAGCTAAAGCAAACTTAGACAAGCTGGCTCAGGTTCTTAAAAATAACATGGATACTAACATTAATATCTATGGACATACCGACAGTAAAGGGACAGATGCTTATAACCTTTCTTTGTCTGAAAGAAGAGCCGCAGCAGTGAAAAACTATTTGGTTTCTCAGGGTGTTTCAGCAAGCAGAATGTTTACAATGGGGGTTGGTGAAAAAGAACCTGTCGCTTCTAATGATACAGATGCAGGCAGAGCAGAAAACCGACGTGTTGAATTTGCGATTACCGCAAATGAAGAAATGATCAACGATGCACAAACCGGTCAGTAAATAAGACCAAATCACAATCATTATATTTTTAAATCCGCTTCGGCGGATTTTTTTATTTTAAAGTTTTCAGGAAAAAGCTGTATCGGTTGAGTACTACGTTTTTATAAAGATTATCAAAAAAGTAGTTAACGATTTAGGACACTATATCGTAAAGTGTGTAAGTTAAAAAGTTTAGGCTTGGATTTTATAATGTGAGGATTTCTTCAAAAATAAAGCCTAAATTATTTTTACAACTTCTTTAGTAAAAGAGGAATATTACGGTTAAGGTAATTTATTTCAGAAGAAACGGGAAAGTTTTTTTGAATATCTGTTTTAAGCATAATAACAGATTGTAAAATAAAATTAAAATCACGGATAATTTCCCGTTGTTCTTTTTCACTTTTTGTTTTTTGGAGTTGCTTTTCTAAGATATTCCTTTGATGTTTTCCTTGCTCAATAACATGCTTAAGTTTGTTTATTTTCTGATTCATCGCATTAGGCGCGTAATCTACTGCTTCTTGTATTTGGGACAAATATGTTTTTGTAATGTCGAAATTATTGTTGTTGTTGGTTTGCGCAATGAGCTGAATATTAATTATCAGCATCAAGAATAAGATTGTTTTCATAAAATATTTTTTTCTTGATTTCTACAGCCAATTCAATAACTGCATTCGATGTCGTAACCTGCTTTTTTTAATGCTTTATCCATTTGTTTCATAAATCGGTGGGGATAGCTTTCTTTATTGATTTCGGTGGAAAACAAATGAGTTTGTTCTGACTTTTTTTTCAGGATATTGCCGTTTTTTTCGTAGTGGGTTTGGGTTTCGGTAACGTCGTTGTCTAACGTTTCAAAATAAATGTTGTGATCCCTTCCAATATTGATTATTTTGTTTAATGGAATTTTACTGTAGACGTTTATTTTTCCTCCATCGTAACTCTTTATTGTATAACCAAAATGCAAGATGTTGTTTTCATCAATACGAAAAGCTTCTGTAACGATAAAGTTTTTTCTTTCTTCATCGTCATAAAAATGAGTCATTTCCTTTTGTAGTTGCTTGTTGAGCAGTGTTACAATTTTATGGTTTTGAGCCAACGATAATTGACTTACTCCTAACAAAAGAATTAAAAACAGTTTTTTCATTTCATTTATTTTTTTTCAAAAGATCCCGATTCTAAATAATTGACAATTTCGTCCACAGATGTATCAAAATAGCCGGCTTTTTCTTCGTCGTATAGGTTTTTCCAATGCACAAACCCAAATTCGTAATCGGGTAATTCGCAACGATCATCTTTGAGCTGTGTGGTACTTTTGCGCAAAGCGGCTTCGGCAATGGGAATGTGCAATATTTCTTTTAATCCATTAGGATGCTGAGGATTTTGAATATTAACATTAAGTATCGCAATATGAATAATGCAGCCCACCGCGGTATAATATTCTATTTTGGTGATTTTTACCGTAGATTCTTCCTCGCCGGGGCACGTATGGTAATGCCATTCTTGTCCAACTTTATAAGTTGGAGTTTGCGTTGTTTTTTCAGGTTTGTTGAATAGATTGAATAGACTCATGTTTTTTTGTTTTTTTAGCCACCCATAGTTTTTGTCCACGGTTTAAACCGTTGGTTAAAATATCTTTTCCTTGCAAAATGTGGATAAATGGTTCATCGCTTTTACTACCTCTGCGCGAAGGTTTTCTTCATTATCTTTTAGTTGAAGAAAGCAAAATTTTGACTTAATCGGAGCTTTATCATCTATTTCCAATAAAACGACTTCATCCTCATACTGAAATCCGGGTTGAATAATATTTTTGATTTTAGTGGGAAGCGTATATTTCCAATTTGCTTCACCTAATTTATGCATGATTACTATTTCGCATTCATTTACAGATTGTATTGTAATTTCTTTAAAAGAACTGCCACCTGGCGAAATATTGGCTTGTAGGTTCTCTTTTAGCCAGCTTATGGTTTCGTCTTTGGTTTGCGCAAAGCTTGTAAGGCTAAACAGCAATATAATTGCTGTAATGATTATTTTTACTTTCATAATTATCTTTATCTTTTTTATTTATATTTCCAACAAAAGCACTCTTTCCACCAATATCGTCCTGTACTTCTGTCCTTGGCTGTACTGCCCAGTCCTTTTTTATATATTTCTTCAATATAGCCAGCAACAGAACTGCTATCACATCCGTCTTCTTTACATCCTTCTGTTAGATATTTTTTTGCTTCATCGTATCGCTGATTGAGATATAAAACCTTACCTATTTGTTTTTTATAATACCCACTTGTAATAACTCCGCCGCTTTTTAGAAATTTATCAAACCAATAGTACGCTTCTCTTGAGCTATCATCATACGAATTTGCCATGTATCTCATTGCTTCTATACTGCCTAAATCAATTGCTTTTTGGTAATATTCTCTTGCTTTATCATCATTGGTTGTTACGATATTAGATCTGAAGTCATATGCGTTTCCTACTTCTATTAAAGAATTGATATTACCTTGTTCTGCTCCTTTCAAGTAATAATCAAAAGCTCTCTTTTCATCCTTATCAACTCCTTGTCCTTTATTGTGCATATAGCCTAATAGATAGTTTGCATATCCATTCTTAAGATTTGCAGCTCGCTGTAACCAAGGCAGCGCTTCCGAATATTTTTTCTCAAAGTAATATTTAGATCCTACTTTTTCCAAAGCTTCATCATTAAATTCGTGTGCTAAAATAGATTTAGGGTATTTAATGTAAAAATCTTCAATAGCAAGGCTTTCCCAGTCTTTCCATTGTTTTTCGGCTTCGTTTTTAGTAATTAACTCTTTATCAATTTTCAAACGGTTTATGATTTGCCAAAAAGTTGTAAACATCATTTTACTATCAGCTTCATTAGCTGCTTTGAAATAAAAGAACTTATCTTTTTGCACATTTGGTTCTCCACCCAAATAAAGTTGCCATTCCAGCTCAGTATCTGGAAACCAAAGTAATACTCCGTCGTTGTCGTCAGCCAGATATTGAACCCTTGTAAGATCGATATTTTCTACAACGATAAGCCCTTCATTGCCATTTGCACTAAAATTAACTGAAACAGAGGCGAGCTTATCGCTGAAACTAACACTAAAATTGTCTTTAATATAATTGGCAGTTACCACTTTGTTGTCGCCAAAATCTATTTCCTGTCCGTTGGCTTTGTATTGCAAATCCGAAATGATTTTGGATTGCTTTTCCAGCCATTCATACGATACGGGTTCTTCCTGCGCGAATACACATTGTGCTATTGACAGAAATAATAAAGTAAGTATTTTTGTTTTCATAATTTTTAATTATTTAAAGTGAAGTGGTTCTACTAAATCCTAAATGCAGTCAAAAAATCTTCAAATTTTCTTTTTTTGGTTTGAAAAATTCCTGCCCCCAAACCATCCCCGCAAAAACAAGTAATACTAATGTAAATAATGTTGTTTTCATGATTTTATTTTTTAATTGTTTTTACTGTGCCATCTGCTTTAATAAGTATATAAAGCTTACTATATCTACCTCCTAACTTTGCCCGATAATCCTCATTTATCAACTTATCATCTTTAATTGATTCTTTGGTATAGCTTCTATGAAGAACCTCATAAAGGTCTGGATAATCAAAAATCAAATTTTGTTTCGTTTTGTAGTTGTAGAGCGACCTACCTTTTTCACTCACGCGGTTAGGATCACGTTCTATAATAAACCAGTCATCTATAATATGGTCGATAAATATAATTGTATTATCGTTCAAAATCCGATTTCCTTTTATATCAATCAAGTCATACAACTTCTTATAAATAGGATAGTGTTTACCATTAAAACTAAATGGGAATTCATTTAATTGTACAATGCCTATATTAGGAGGGAAATTGAACTGATTGTCTGTATCATTTGCAATGCCTTTGCATAAAATGTATTTCTGTGCAAAAACCTTTTGATTATTGATAATGAACCCTTCCGACAATCGTTCTACGGGGTATGGGATGTTAGAATCAATTAAATTATGCCAACCATCATCACCGTGACTAAAGTCGTAACTCCCATAATAATGTTTCTCGCGCGTTATTCCGGCAGTTTCAGGAGAAACGTAGAAATAATTTTTCTCCATTTTTACGTCTTTTTTTTCTTCTGTTTTTGCTGGCGTACTTTTACCCGTATTCGGCGACATTACAATAGTTGCATTTGTTGGTTTGTTTTTTTCGTTTTGCAATCTTTGTTTTTCGGCATCTTCTTTAGCTTTGCGTTCGTTTTCGGCTTTGGTTTTGGCCACTAAGGCTTCGTGGCGTCTTTTGTCTTCGGCTCGTTTTGCAGCTTCTTCTTTGTCTTTTTTCTCCGAACATACTTTGCAAACACTAAAATCTGTAACTTGTGCACCACTTCCCATTCTCGGAGGCTCTTTCCAATACTTGCAATTTCTTGCTTTTATATTGTGAGACTGTGCCTTTGCCTGCGTAAAAAAACTCACTAAGAATAGTAGCGTTACAGCTAATCCTAATTTTGTAATTGTTTTCATAGTAAATATTTTTATGTTAACGTTTTTAGCAAAAATAAATTTAATATATTCACAAAGAAATAGCTATATCTAGCTATTTATAAGTTATAAATCATTTGTTTTTAATGGATAAGATAGAGAAACTGCGAAATATTTGGGAAAACATTCCAAGATCAATAATTGAACAAATAGACCTTTCACAGAAAGAACTTATTAACCGTTATATGGATGTGTTTCATTTTGGCGATTATTTTTATGTAATCTTCAATACACGTACTGCCGAAATGGAATTTGTAAGTCCAAATGTGGAAAAAGTACTGGGTTATGCACCTGAAGATTTTCACCTGCAAGTTGTTATGGATAGTATACACGCAGACGATCTGCCGTATTATTACCATTATGAGCAAAGTGCAGTGCGGTTTTTCACAGGCTTAGCTCCCGATCTATTTTTCAGTTATAAATTTGCTTATGATTTCCGTCTAAAAACCAAAGAAGGAAGTTACAAACGCGTGCAGCAACAAATTGTACCTATTTATTATTTTCCGGAAGGTGGGGTAAGAACTTTAGGGATTTTTACTGATCTAACGCATTTTAATATCCATGGCATTCCAAAACTGTCTTTTATAGGGATGCAAGGTGCGCCCTCTTATTACAACGTGCATCTGGAAGAGGATTTTAGAATGATAGATTCGCTTTTCTCGAAAAAAGAATTGGAGATTTTACAGCATATGATTCAGGGTAAAAAAAGTGAGGAAATAGCGGATCTGCTGGCACGGAGTATTCACACCGTTCGCAATCACCGCAAAAATATTCTTCAAAAATCGGGTTGCAACAATGTGCACGAATTATTGGTAAAATCAATCAGAGAGGGTTGGGTATGAAATATTTAATATAATCTCCTTCCATCGTTTTCCCAGTTTTTTATCTTTGATTCATTTTTACTGAAAATTTATTTTAAAATCACTAATTTTGTGATACTCTGTAATACGAATGACGAAATATTTAAAACTGCTTCGCGTTGAACAATGGGTGAAAAACCTTTTCGTTTTTGCGCCACTTTTCTTTTCCGGAAATATTACCAATCCCGATTTGCTGATCAAAAGTTTCTTTGCTTTTGCAGTATTTTCGCTTGCGGCCAGTACAGTTTATATTTTAAATGATTATTCAGATATCGAATCCGACAAAAAACATCCGGAAAAAAGCAAAAGACCACTCGCAAGCGGAGCGATTTCAAAGCCTACAGCGGTTTTTATTTTTATAGGATTAATTGCCCTTTGTTCAGTTTTGATATTTTGCGGAGGAGCATATTTCCAGAATAATTTCTGGAAGTTCGCCTCCATCGTGGTATTTTATTTTTTAATGAATGTGGCCTACACTTTCAAACTGAAACATGTAGCCATAATCGATGTTTGTATCATCGCCATCGGTTTTGTACTTAGGGTTTTGGCAGGCGGATATGCGACAGGTATTTATATTTCTCAGTGGGCAATTCTGCTAACATTCGTTCTGGCGCTGGTTTTGGCAATCGGTAAAAGAAGAGGCGAACTTATCAATGCGCAGATTTCCGGAAAAACCCGTCGGGCACTCGATGGTTACAATGTTCAGTTTGCCGATATCGCGCTTTCAATAAGCTGTACCCTTGCAATCGTTTGTTATTTAATGTTTACGCTTTCACCGGAAGTTCAGCAGAAATTCCATTCCAGGGTTTTTTATACTGTAATTTTTGTTGTATTTGCGTTTTTAAGATATCTGCAGCAAACGCTCGTGTATAATAAAACCGAATCGCCAACAAAAATAGTATACCGCGACAGATATATTCAGGTCACTTTTGTGCTTTGGCTCGCAGCATTTTTACTTCAAATTTATTTCAAATAATGAAACCGAATTTTATACAGAAAGTAACAAATTGGGGGAATTTCCCTGTGGTGGAAAAGGAAATAAAGTCAGAAGATTCTATTGAAAAAATAAAAGATTTCGTTAGAAACAATAATGAAGTTATTGCCCGCGGTAACGGCAGATGTTATGGCGACGCTTCCCTTTCAGAACATATATTTTCAACCAAGCGGCTTAATAAATTCATCAGTTTCGACCGTTTAAACGGTGTCATTGAATGCGAGTCAGGGGTTTTACTTTCTGAAATTTTAGAAGTAATTGTGCCGCAGGGGTATTTCCTGTACGTAACTCCGGGAACCAAATTTATATCCGTCGGTGGAGCTATAGCTTCGGACGTGCATGGCAAAAATCATCATGCCGAAGGTTGTTTTTCCGAATATGTGGAGGAATTTTCTTTGCTCAATGAAAACAGCGAAGTAATTACGTGTTCAAGAACTCAAAATGAGGATAAATTCTGGGCAACAATTGGCGGAATGGGACTTACAGGAATTATTCTCTCTGCAAAATTCAAATTAAAGAATATTGAGACTGCCTATATCCGCCAGGAATCCATCAAGGCAGAAAATCTCGATGAAATTTTTAAACTTTTTGATGAAAGCGAGTCCTGGACGTATAATGTTGCGTGGATTGATTGCCTGCAAACCGGAAAAAATATTGGCAGAAGTATCATAATGCGTGGCGAACATGCTTTTAAACATGAACTTCCTAAGAAATTGCACCAGAATCCACTGAGGCTAAAACAGAAATTCATTCCAAAAGTGCCTTTCTATTTTCCTGATTTTATGCTTAATAAATGGAGTGTAAAGTTATTCAACTATCTGTATTACAGTAAGCAACAAAAAAAAGAGGTGAAGAATTTTGTGGATTACGAAACCTTTTTTTATCCTTTGGATGTGGTGAATGACTGGAATAAAATCTACGGAAAGAAAGGGTTTATCCAGTACCAAATGGTAATTCCGAAGGATAAAGGAAAAGCGGGCATGAAAAAAATACTTGAAACCATCGCCAAAAGCGGAAACGGATCTTTCCTCGCTGTCCTGAAACTTTTCGGCAAAGAAAATCCTTCGGCTTACAATTCTTTCCCTCTGGAAGGGTATACTTTGGCGTTGGATTTTAAAGTAAATCCAAAGCTTGCAAAATTGGTTTCAGATTTAGATGAAATTGTAGAAGAATTTGGCGGCAGGATTTATTTAACCAAAGACAGCATGAGCAAATCATCACTTACCAATTATCTTCGAAACGTTCAGAATCCTAAATTTGTGTCGGTTCAACACAAGAGAATCCTCAGCAACAGCAATTAAATCTACAAAATATGATCGTTCTCGGCAGCAATTCAGAAATCGCCCAGGCCTTTGTAGAAAAGGTTTTAGAAGCTGGTGAAAAATATCCGGTCATCTATCTTCTCACATCAAATCACGAAACTGCAGAAAAGTTTGCCCGCCATCTTGATGTGAAATTTTTTCAGCGTACCGAAATCATCGAACTTGATTTGATGAAGGAAATCGACTATACTCAGCTTGATGAGATCAATTCCGAATTACTGTTTTGCGCTACAGGATACTTGGGCGAAAACACGGAAGAAGGCCTGTATAACAATAAAAATACTGAAATAATTATTGATATAAATTACGCGAAACTAATTCCTGTTCTCAATTTTTTTGCCGGTAAAATGGAAAGACAGCGCTCCGGAACCTTAATTGTGCTTTCGTCTGTCGCAGGAGACCGCGGGAGGCAGAGCAACTTTATTTATGGCAGCGCAAAAGCAGGATTATCGGCGTATTTAAGCGGTTTAAGGAATTATCTCTTCAGTAGAAAAGTTCATGTTCTTACCATAAAACCTGGTTTTGTGGACACCAAAATGACAGAAGGTTTACCGTTGAATCCTGCACTTACAGCAACGCCAAAACAGGCTGCAGAAGGAATTTATAAAGCTTTTAGAAAGAATAAAAACACAGCATATGTTTTGCCGGTTTGGGAAATTATTATGTTGATTATTAAGAATATACCGGAGTTTATATTTAAAAAATTAAAACTTTAATGAACTGGAAATGAAAAAACTGTATCTCTTCGATTTTGATGGTACTTTAACCTACAAAGACACCATGTTTCTGTATCTTAAATTCTATAATCCGTCGAAATTTTATTTACAGTTTCTGAAACATATTCCGCTTTTTTTGCTTTTAAAACTGAAGCTCGCGGATGCTGAGAAAGTGAAAAAAAGTTTTATTGCCTCAATCCTCAAAGGCCAAAGCCGTACGAAAATTGAAAAAAAATCGCAGGCTTTTTTTGACAAATACCAACACGAAATTTTTCGTGAAAATGCTTTAGAATTCATTACCAATATCGACAGAAACCAAACTGAATGCTATATCGTTACCGCTTCCCTGGACATGTGGGTGAAACCATTCGCGGAGAAGCTCAGGATGAATCTATTGTCAACCCGGGCAGAGTTTAAAAATGATATTTTTACAGGGGATTTTATTGGAAAAAACTGCAACGGCCCGGAAAAAGTGAACAGGATTAATGAAGCATTGCAAGGCAGAAAATTCGATAAAACCATAGCTTTTGGCGACACATCCGGCGATACTGAAATGTTGTCTTGGGCAGATGAAAGCCAGTTTGAATTTTTTCACTAATTTTATACCCGCTATACCGCTAAAAAGAAAGTTAAGAAAATGGATAAAATATATTTGGATAATGCGGCTACCACGCCACTTGCCGAAGAAGTAATCGATGCAATGGTAAATGTGATGAAAGTAAATTACGGTAACCCATCATCCACCCACAGTCTCGGCCAGGAAGCGAAAATTCTCATCGAAAATGTAAGGCGCGAAGTGGCTGACTATCTCCATGTATCGCCTTCTGAAATTATTTTTACCTCCTGCGGAACCGAATCCAACAACATGATTATTAAATCCTGCATCAATCATTTGGGTGTAGAACGCATCATTACTTCACCAATGGAGCACAAATGCGTTGCTGAAACGGTTTTGGATATGAAGAAAAGGAAGGGAGTTGAAGTGGTTTATCTTCGTCCCGACCATAAAGGAGATTTCAACCTCAATGAAGTAGAGGAATTGCTTAAAGCTTCAGAAAAGAAAACACTGGTAAGTTTAATACATGCCAATAATGAAATCGGAAATCTTCTGGATATTAAAAAAGTAGCGAAGATTTGTAAAGAAAACGGTGCGTTGTTCCATTCGGATACCGTACAGTCGATGGCACACATGGAACTTGATTTTTCCGAGATTCCGCTGGATTTTGCATCTTGCAGTGCCCATAAATTTCATGGTCCAAAAGGAAGCGGATTTGCTTTTGTAAGAAAATCTTCAGGATTAAAGGGTATTATCACAGGAGGACCTCAGGAACGGGCTTTACGTGCGGGCACCGAAAACGTGTGCGGAATCGTAGGCCTTGGTAAAGCACTGGAGCTTTCTCTGAAAAATATGACGGAATATGCCACTCATATTAAAGGGATAAAAAATTATACAGTGGAAAGACTTTCTGCTGAAATTGAAGGCGTTAAATTCAACGGAAGAAGTGCCGAGGATGACAAAAGCTTATATACGGTTTTAAGCGTGCTTTTACCCTTTAAAGATCCAATGATCGGCCTCAAACTTGACATGAAAGGAATCGCAATCTCGCAGGGTAGTGCATGTTCATCAGGGGCTTCAAAACCTTCGATGGTGATGATGATGATTCTGGATGAGGAGGAAATGCAGGATTCCACACCTTTAAGAGTTTCTTTCAGTCATCTTACGACCAGAGAAGAAATTGATGCTTTGGTCACAGCCCTGAAGGAAATTCAGCATCATTTAAGATAGAAAATACAAATGTTTCACATAGATAGAGGATTAGCCAAAGTCGCTGAAAAGTTGTAATTTTGTATCGAAAAAGTAATTTAATTATAAAAATATAGAAAAATGGCATTAGAAATAACAGATCAGTCATTCCAGGAAATGGTTTTAAATTCCGATAAACCGGTTTTAGTTGATTTTTGGGCAGTTTGGTGCGGACCATGCAGAATGCTGGGGCCAATTGTAGAAGAAATTGCAACAGATTTTGAAGGAAAAGCTGTAGTGGGAAAAGTGGATGTTGACAACAATCAGCAGGTTTCTGTAGACTACGGAATCCGAAATATCCCAACAGTTTTGATTTTCAAAAACGGACAGGTGGTTGATAAAATCGTAGGTGTGGCATCAAAAGAGGTAATTTCAGAAAAATTATCAGCGCATTTATAAAAAATAATCCCGTGAAAATGAATGCTTTCTGAAAAAGAAAGCATTTTTTGTGAGAAAACATTTTGTAGATAGCCAGAAAGTTGTATTTTTGCACTCACCAAAACGAAAGAAGTTCTTTAGTTATCAATGATCCGGTAGTTCAGCTGGTTAGAATGCCGCCCTGTCACGGCGGAGGTCGCGGGTTCGAGTCCCGTCCGGATCGCAAAAAGTTTATCAATTACTTTTAAAAAAAATTGATCCGGTAGTTCAGCTGGTTAGAATGCCGCCCTGTCACGGCGGAGGTCGCGGGTTCGAGTCCCGTCCGGATCGCGAAAATCTCTCAATCATTTGGGAGATTTTTTTTGTTATATACCGAGTCCTGTATTTCTATTGCACGACATTAACATTGGGTTTTTCAGTTAGAATTCCGGATTTTTATATTTCCTAAATTTTTTTATCATGTCTCAGCATGATTTACGTCTTTGTATTTTGAAAAGTGCTTAAAAATCACTAATATTGTTAGGTATCAATCTTGCTGGCAAACACAAAAATTTAATCCTATGAAACCAAGTGTCATCTCAATAGTGCTCGGCGGTGGACGCGGAACACGGTTGTTTCCTTTAACTTATTCGCGCTCTAAACCGGCGGTTCCAATAGCCGGAAAATACAGATTGGTGGATATTCCGATTTCCAACTGCCTGAATTCGGGATTCAACAGGATTTTGGTTTTAACGCAGTTTAATTCGGCTTCTTTAAATTCTCACATCAAAAATTCTTACCATTTTGATATCTTCAGTAAGGGTTTTGTAGATATTTTGGCTGCAGAACAGAATGTCGAAAACGACCAGTGGTATCAGGGTACGGCTGATGCGGTGCGACAGTCGATGAAGCATCTCGATAAGTATGAATATGATTATATTCTGATACTTTCCGGCGATCAGCTTTATCAGATGGATTTTCGTGCGATGATCGATTTTCACTGCAGTAAGGAAGCGGATATTACCATTGCAACGATTCCTGTAAACTGTCATGATGCGCCTGGATTTGGTATCTTAAAAGCGGATGACGACGGTAATATTACCTCGTTTATCGAAAAACCGCCCCATGAGGTGTTGGATGAATGGAAATCTGAAGTTTCTGAAAAAAGCAGATCCGAGGGTAAAGAGTTTCTTGCCTCAATGGGTATTTATGTGTTCAGTAAAAATATGCTGAAAAGAATGTTCGATAATGATCCGGGAGATGATTTCGGTGGCGAACTTATTCCGAACGGGATTGGAACCTTTAAAATGATCAGTTATCAATATGACGGATACTGGACAGATATCGGTACAATACAGTCGTTTTTTGATGCCAATCTGGAGCTTACACAGGATTTCCCGAATTTTAATTTATTCAGCCATTCGCCGATTTATACCCGCGCGAGAATGCTTCCACCATCCAAAATACTGGGTTCCTATGTAAGCAAAGCTATTTTTGGTGACGGTTGTGTGGTAATGGCAGATAAAATTGAAAACTCAATTGTGGGAAACAGAAGCCGTATCGATAAAGGAAGTACACTCATAAATACTTATATGATGGGTGCCGACTATTACCAGAATACCAAAGAAATCGTAATAAATGACCAGAACGGTACAGCAAATCTTGGTGTAGGGAAATACTGCTATATCGAACGTGCGATCTTGGACAAAAACTGCAGGATTGGTGATAATGTAAGAATTATTGGCGGTAAACATCTCCAGGATGGTGATTACGATACCCATTCGATAAAAGACGGTATTGTAGTCGTGAAGAAGAATGCGGTTATACACCCCGGAACAATTATTCCTTAAAACAGAAACACCTATACAACGCGGTAATATTTATACTGCCGCGTTTTTTGTGTGAGAGATTTTTGTATTTTTGCCCATGCGTTGGTTAAAATTCGGAACTTTAATTATCATCTTTTTATTGGCAGTGTACGCCGTCTCTATGACTTTCGTGGCAGAAAGCAAGAGTTTCACCGTTGAAAAAGAAATCAATTATCCTGTCGATAAGGTTTTTCCACAGTTTAATAATCTCCAGAATTTCAGCCGCTGGAGTGGCTTCTTTGCCAGGAACAAAAATCTTACTTTCGATTTTTTTACCCCTTATGAAGGTCAGGGAAGTTCTATGAGTTACCACGATAAAAAAAACGAAGATGTTTTTGGTGACTTGTTTATCCGTTACGAAAATCCAAACAAAACACTTCGTTATCAGTTATTCGAAGGCCGAAACCGCAATCCTTATCTTATCGATTTAAAATTTATTCCGGCAAATGGAAAGACCAGAGTCATTTGGTATGTTCATACTCCGAAGCAGCCTTTCCTCAAACGTTCACTTAATTTAATTTCAGAAGACGATATCAACCAGAATATTGAAAGCGGAATGATTACGCTCTTTAACATCTTAGGCAACAAAGTCAATAAAGAACAGGCGCGCGAAAATTTGAAATTCGACAGTTTGATGGTGGAAGAAAAAGAAGGCCAGCTTCTCTTAGGCGTTAATGTAAATTCCAAAAATACCAAAGACGCGCTTTTCAAGAATATCGTGATGAACCATAACAAAACCCTCAACTTTATAACAATGGATTTGGGGAAGAGAGAAGACGAGTACGGCGAGCCGGTTTTAATCACTAAAGCCAACAATTTTAAAGATAAAGAAGTTTCTTATTACTACGGAATACCGCTTTCCAAAAGAATTGGTGTATCCGATAACAACTTCACCTTCAGAACGGTGAATGCGTCCAGAAACTATGTCATTTATTACCGGGGCAGTTATTCAGGCCGAATTAGTGCAATACAGCAACTCCTTCAGCAGGCCAATAAAGATACGATGCGTACCGGCGATCTGCAGCAAACCTTCCTCGAAGAACCGGCTGTGGAAAGTAATACAGTGATTAAATTATCTTTGCCGGTTTACAGATGATTTGTTTAATTGTTTTTTAAAATTTTTCAGCTTTATTAGTTCACTTATTTTGCTTAAATTTGTAGTAAAATAAATCAACAACAGTTAATCTGTAAATAATGGACAAATTTTCATTCCTGAACGCTGCTCATTCGCAGTTAATCGAAGACTTATACCAACAATATTTAAGATATCCCGATAGTCTGGAGCCTTCCTGGAAAGCATTTTTCCAGGGATTTGATTTTGCGCTCGAAAATTACGGTGACGAATATTCTGAAAATACTTCAGTTTCAGCAAATTCATCTGAAAAAGTAGTGCAGTTTGCCAACCAGTCTGCATCAAGTGGTCAAATTCCGGATGATATTCAGAGAGAATTCAAAGTTTTAAATTTAATTGAGGCTTACAGACACAGAGGGCATTTGTTTACCAATACCAACCCTGTTCGCCAGAGAAGACATTATGAGCCTACACTGGCAATCGAAAATTTCGGACTTACGCAGGCCGACCTTACCCGTAAATTCAATTCCGCTACAGAAATCGGAATGCCGGGCGCAGCAACACTTCAGGATATTGTAAAACGTTTAGAAAATATCTATTGCGAATCTATCGGGGTAGAGTATATGCACATTAATAATACGGATGAAAAACTGTATATCAGAAAATGGCTTCAGGTAAACGAAAACCGTGCTCAGCTTAATGCTTCTGAGAAAACTGAAATTTTAGGCAAGCTGAACCAGGCGGTTGCTTTTGAAAATTATCTGCACACCAAATTCGTTGGGCAGAAGAGATTTTCACTCGAAGGAGGTGAATCGCTAATTCCTGCGCTTGATCAGCTCATCACGCGTTCTTCGCAACACGGAGTTGATGAAGTGGTGTTAGGAATGGCTCACCGCGGAAGATTAAATGTACTCACCAATATTTTCGGGAAATCTTACAAACAGATTTTCTCAGAATTTGAAGGAAAAGAATTTGAGGAGGATGTATTTTCAGGTGACGTAAAATATCACTTGGGTTCATCCAAAAAAATAAAAACAGCCAACGGAGAAGAAGTTTCAATCAACCTTACCCCGAATCCCTCGCATCTGGAAACCGTTGCAGCTTTGGTTGAAGGTATATGCCGTGCGAAAGTAGATGATACCTACCACGACTACAAAAAAGTTTTACCGATTGTAATTCACGGTGACGGTGCAATTGCCGGCCAGGGAATTGTGTACGAAGTTGCGCAGATGATGACCCTCGAAGGTTACAAAACCGGCGGTACAGTTCATATTGTTGTAAACAATCAGGTTTCATTTACCACCAATTACCTGGATGCACGTTCTTCTATTTACTGTACAGATATTGCTAAAGTTACCGAATCTCCGGTGATGCACGTAAATGCTGATGATGTGGAAGCTGTAGTACATGCCATCAGATTTGCAGCAGATTTCCGTGCTCAGTTTGGTAAAGACGTCTACATCGATTTATTAGGCTACAGAAAATACGGTCACAACGAAGGTGATGAGCCTCGTTTTACCCAGCCGAATCTTTATAAAGCGATTTCAAAACATCCAAATCCACGCGAGATTTACAAAGAAGTGCTTATTAAGGAAGGAATTGTTTCTGATGAGGTGCTGAAAAAAATGGAAAGCGAATTCAAAAATCTATTGGATGCAGATTATGACGCATCGAAGGAAATTGAAAAAAATGCCATGGCTATCTTTATGGAAGATGCCTGGAAAGATTTCCCGCTTTGTCCGCGCGGCGCTATGCAAAACAGCGTAGATACCGGATTCGACTTAAAGATGCTGAAAGAGCTGGCAGTGAAAATGACTACTTTACCAGCTGATAAAAAATTCATTTCGAAAATTACCAGACTTTTCGAAAACCGTTTGAAAATGATCGAGAGCAATTCACTCGATTGGGCAATTGGAGAGTGGCTAGCTTATGCAACCTTACTTACTGAAGGTAAAAATGTACGTATTTCCGGGGAAGACGTGGAAAGAGGAACTTTCTCTCACCGTCACGCAATGGTGAAAACAGAAGATACAGAAGAAGAATACATCCCGTTAAGACATATTTCCGAGAGCCGTTTCGATATTTATAATTCGCATCTTTCAGAATATGGAGTTCTTGGTTTCGATTATGGTTATGCCATGGCTTCACCAAATACACTTACAATCTGGGAAGCACAGTTTGGGGATTTCGTCAACGGAGCTCAGATTATCATCGACCAGTATTTAGCAGCCGCTGAAGAAAAATGGAAAATCCAGAATGGTTTGGTGATGCTCTTGCCTCACGGTTTTGAAGGTCAGGGTGCAGAACACTCTTCAGCAAGATTGGAAAGATTTTTAACGCTTTGTGCGAACGAAAATATGGTGGTTGCGAACGTAACTACGCCTGCAAACTACTTCCACTTGTTGAGAAGACAGTTGAAGTGGAACTTTAGAAAACCTTTGGTAGTGATGTCGCCTAAATCTTTGTTGAGACATCCAAAAGTGGTTTCTCCGCTTGAAGATTTTGCAAACGGAACATTCCAGCCAATTATTGATGATGCGACTGCAGATGCTGCTAAAGTTGAAAGACTAATTCTTTGTTCTGGGAAAATTTACTACGAATTATTAGCGAAAAAAGAAGAACTGAATATGGAAAATGTTGCTTTGGTAAGATTCGAGCAAATTTATCCTATTCAACAAGATAAAATCCAAGAAATTTTTGCAAAATACAGCAATAGAAAAGAATTGTATTGGGTACAGGAAGAACCTGAAAATATGGGTTCCTGGAGTTATATTTTGAGAAATTTCAGAGATACAGGAATTCAGGTAATCGCACCGGTTCCAAGTGGTTCTCCGGCTCCGGGTAGTCACAAAATGTTCGAAAGAAACCAAAATAATGTAATCAACAGAGTTTTCGACCGTGATGATGCTCCTGCAAAAAGACCGGTAACTGCGTAATTTTATGACCAAAAATATTTTTCTTTCACTGTTTATTCTTTTTTCTGCCCTATTTTTCGGACAGAATTTTAAAACTGATGTGGAAAACCAATTTCGGGATTATAATTCATTGATTTCTAATAAGGATTTTAAGAAAGCAATGGATCTGTATGCAAATGAAGATTTCTTTAAAATAGTTCCAAAGGAGCAATTAATCGAAATGATGGAGATGGTGATGAATGCTCCTGAAATGGAATTTAAAATGCATCCTCCTGAAAATATAATCATCGATGAGAAGAATGTTGTAAATGAAAACGGAAAAAAATATTTAAAACTAATTTATAATCAAAGACTTGATATGAAATTCAAGGATTCTAAGGTAAAACCTGAGGATTTGTTGTCAGCATTGCAAGGTCAGTTTGGTTATAATCAGGTGCGCTATAATGAAAAAACTGATTTTTTTGAGATAAACACTATAAAAAGTACAGTAGCTAATTCATCAGATTTTAAAAATTGGAAATTTACGGTTATCGAAAAAAAACAAATTCCAATTTTAAAGCAATTTATCCCTGAAAAATTTTTGAAAGAACTTAATTAACAAATATTAAAAAAATATATCCGATGTCAATATTAGAAATGAAAGTCCCTTCACCGGGAGAATCCATCACAGAAGTTGAAATCGCATCATGGTTGGTAAAAGACGGCGATTATGTAGAAAAAGACCAACCCATTGCTGAAGTTGATTCCGACAAAGCAACTCTTGATTTACCTGCTGAAGAAAGCGGAATTATCACTTTAAAAGCCGAAGAAGGTGAAGTGGTACAAGTTGGTCAAGTAGTTTGTTTAATCGACATGGATGCCAAAAAACCTGAAGGTTCAGCTCCTGCTTCGGAAGCTCCAAAAGCAGAAAACGCAGAAGCTCCGAAAGCAGAACAAAAAGTGGTTGAAAAACCTGCAATCGTTCAGGAAGCGAAAAAAGAAGAGGCAAAACCAACTTCTTACGCAACCGGAACTCCTTCACCTGCTGCAAAGAAAATCCTTGATGAGAAAGGAGTAGATGCATCGCAAGTTTCCGGTTCAGGAAAAGATGGCAGAATTACAAAACAGGACGCTGAAACTGCGTCGGTACCTGCAATGGGTGCTGCATCATTAACTGGCGGATCAAGATCTTCAAGCACCACAAAACTTTCAGTTCTCAGAAGAAAATTGGCAGCAAGATTGGTTTCTGTGAAAAATGAAACCGCAATGTTGACGACCTTCAACGAAGTTGATATGTCTGAAATCTTCAGAATAAGAAAACAATACAAGGAAGAATTTGCTCAAAAACACGGTGTAGGTTTAGGATTTATGTCTTTCTTCACCAAAGCGGTTACCAGAGCACTTCAAATGTATCCTGATGTAAATGCTTCAATTGATGGAGATTACAAAGTTAATTACGATTTCTGCGATATTTCAATTGCGGTTTCTGGACCAAAAGGCTTGATGGTTCCGGTTTTAAGAAATGCTGAAAACATGACCTTCCGTGGAGTAGAAGCCAACATCAAATCTTTGGCAGAAAAAGTAAGAGACGGTAAAATTACTGTTGATGAAATGACTGGCGGTACATTTACGGTAACAAACGGCGGAACTTTCGGATCTATGATGTCAACGCCGATTATCAACCCGCCTCAGTCTGCAATTCTGGGAATGCACAATATCCTGCAAAGACCGATGGCGATTGACGGGCAGGTAGTAATTCGTCCGATGATGTATGTTGCACTTTCGTACGACCATAGAATTATCGATGGTAAAGAATCTGTTGGTTTCCTGGTTGCAGTAAAAGAAGCAATCGACAATCCTGTTGAATTCTTAATGGGAGGCGACGAAAGAAAAGCGCTTGAATTATAAATTTATCCGAGCGATTTATAAAATAAATGAAATCCCGTACTGAAAAGGCGGGATTTTTGCATTTCCCCTAAAAAACCTACTGAAATGTTTTCTACAACTACCTTTGATATTAAAGTCTCTGTAATTCCCGAATATGATATTAAAAACAGTTTTCCGTCTGAAAACCGTTTTGTATTCAAGTATCATGTAACCATCGAAAACCTTGGCGACCATCCGGTGCAGCTTTTGAAAAGGAAATGGCTGATTTATGATGTAGGTTTCGGTTACACTGAAGTGGAAGGCGATGGTGTAATAGGTCTTACTCCCGAGATCAACCCTGGAGAAACATTCAAATATTTTTCTAATGTTGTGCTGCGCTCGGGAGTTGGCAGTATGAGCGGTGTTTATTTTTGCATCAATCTTCACAACAGCGAAAATTTAGCGATCGATATTCCCAAATTTAACCTGATGGCAGAGGTTTTAAGCAATTAAGAAATGATTCAAAATATAATTTAAACGGTACAGTTTACTGCTGATGCCGTTTTTTTTGTTTAAAAGTTTGAGAAGTTAGAGCAATTTCATGTTTTTCTTCATTACTTCCTGTACTTCGTCGTTCGAGGTAACCATCAGTTTATCGAAAGCCAGCAGCGAAATTTTAGCGCAAACTTCCGCATCGTCCCCGGCACGGTGATGGTTGAACGAGAGTTGGTGATGTTCTGCCAAACTTTTCAGTCCGTATTTCGGCAGGTTTTTCCAGGATTTCTTCGCGACCGAAATACTGCAGAGGTAATTAATTTTTGGCTTGAAAAAACCGTAATAATCGAGACAACTCCGCAGTACACCCGCATCAAAGGCTGCATTGTGCGCAATCATAAGATTGCCGTACATCAGGTTTTCCGCTTCATGCCAAATATCTTCAAAGGTAGGTGCATCCTGCACATCTTCAGGAACAATTCCATGCACATCAATATTACGGGGATGGAAGTAGGGGAAACTCGGCGGTTTTATAAGCCAGGTCTGGGTTTTTACAATCTCTCCGTTTTCCACAACGCAGATTCCCATTTCGCAGGCAGAGTTGCGTTCGTGGGTGGCTGTTTCGAAATCGATGGCGCAGAAATCTATCATGAATTGCTCTAGGTTTTTGAATTAATTCTAATTTGATGATTTGTAAGTTATTTTAAAATTTCTCTCATTTCATCAGTGTATTGCTGAAATTTCGCCAGATCATCATGAGTTCCGCCTTCAACTTCTATAAATTTTTTTGGAAGAGAAGGATGGTGATCCGCAAATATTTTGAAAAGTTTTTTTCCTGAATTTATCGGAACTATTTTGTCCTTGGTTCCATGAAAATGGTAAAGAGCGGTGTTGATATTGAGAATATTTTCGTTGGAAAGAAAATGATATGTCATTTTGGTTGAAACTTTATCAGTTACTTTAACAGGAAGCCAACGGTTGGCGATATCCTGCAGATTATAAAATGTAGCTTCAAGAATAACCACTTTTGGATTGTTATCGGCAGCCATTTTTACGGCAAATGCACCGCCAAGACTTCTTCCGTAAACTACAGTATTTTCTTCGCCATAATGCTGTTTTGCGAAATCATATACAAACTGTGCGTCAGAATACAGAAATTTTTCGTTTCTTGAACCTGAGCTTTTTCCGTAGCCACGGTAATCCATTATCAGTATGTCATAACCAAATTTAGTAAACTCCGAGGCAATTTTTCCCCAACGGTGAAGGTTATCGGCATTCCCATGAAAATACAGGATTATGCCTTTGGGATTTTTAATTTTAAAGTGCAGCACATTTATTAAGCCTTCAAAAGGAGTTTCCCATAAATATTCTTCAAAATCAACTTCAAAGTTGAATTCATGTTTTGGGTGCAATGGAACGGGAAGAAACACTACCTTTTCCTGAAAGTATTGAAGGATTTTTGCCATGATTATTAAGGCTTAGTTCTTGTAATGAGGATTTTATCTACACGCTGGCCATCTTTATCAAGAATTTCGAGTTCAAGATCCTCAATATTGATTTTATCACCAACCTGTGTCACGCCGTGATGTTGGTTCAGGAAAAAGCCAACCAAAGTGGTGTAATTATCTTTGTTATCGAACTCATAATCAATGTCAAAATACTTTAGGAATTCTACAATCGGAACCTGCCCGTCAGCCAGCCAGGAATTTTCGTTCCGTTCGGTGATTCGGTAATCGAAGTTATCTTCGGTCGTGGTGTCACCAACCAAAGCATCCAGCAAATCACCCAAAGTAATCATTCCCACCGTGTTTCCGTACTCGTCGATTACAATTCCGTAGTGGTTTTTCTCTTTTTTGAAAACTTCAAGAGCTTTATAGGCATAACTGTTTTCGTTAAAATAAAGAGGCTGTTTTACATATTTTTTAATATCGAATTTTTCGGATTCTTCAATGGGAAAAAGGTCTTTCAGTAAAACGATTCCAAGAATGTCATCTAAGTTATTTTTTTTGGTTACCGGATAGGCGGTATGTTTATCGTTTTTAATTTTCGCGAGAATTTCCGGTAACGAATCTTCAGTACTGAAAAAAGTCATTGCAGTTCTGTGCGTAAGCAATGTGTTGATTTTTCGGTCACCAAGTTCGAAAACGCGCTCTACAATATTGTGTTCTATGATATCGATTTCACCTTCCTGGGCGCTTTCTTTTATGATCGATTTTATTTCCTCTTCGGTCACAATACTGTCGGAACTGCTTTTAATTCCCAATAATTTCAGGATTAAATTATTTGAAGTACTGAGCAGCCATACAAACGGGGAAGTGATTTTCGACAGAATATCCATTGGTTTTGCTACCATCGTTATTACAATTTCCGGATACGTCATGGCAATTCTCTTCGGCAGAAGTTCGCCCAGCAGTATCGACAGATAGGTAATGAATATTACAATACCGGCCGTTGCTAAAGTTTTTGAATAGGGTTCAATAGCGGAAAACCTGCTCAGAAAATGCTGCAAATCTGTTGTCAGATTTTCTCCAGAATAAACACCGAGTAAAATTCCGATAAGCGTGATTCCGATCTGTACTGTAGAGAGGAATTTCGTGGGATGTTCCGAAAGTTCAAGCGCTTTTTTAGCTCCTGAACTGCCTTTTTTGCCAGCATTTTCGAGTTTAAATTTTCTGGAAGACACCAGTGACATTTCAGACATGGAAAAAATTCCGTTAAGCAGCACCAGAAATATAATGATAATAAGTTCCATTAAGAATAAAAATTTACAGCAAAGATAAATGAATTGTGAAAAGCAGAAGCAATTTTAATTTCTATGTCTTACGTTTAAACTGGTTTTTTCTTTATCGATTACTGTTTTCCGTTCATCGAAAATTTCTTCCATCACATGGTGATATTCTTCAAAATGATGCACATTTATATGACCTGCACCCAAAATCACGTAGAGTCTTGTAAGTTTAGGATTAATTTCTGAAAGATCTACGGCGGTTTTGATAGGGACCAGTCGGTCATCGCTGCCATGAATAATTTTAACAGGACATTTTACATTTTTTAAATACTGAAATGTGGGTATGTTGTACCGCAGAAAAGGTTTTGCCGGCATAAACGGCAAATACCTGTGAATAGTCCGCAGAAGAGAATAGAGTGGTGAGGTTAAAATAAGAAGGCGTGGATTATTTTTTGCTGCCAGTCTTGCCGCGAATCCCGAGCCAAGTGAGCGGCCGTACACGACAATTTTTTCCTCAGAAAATTCGTTTTTTACAATATCATAAATAAATTGGGAGTCTCTTTTCATGGCTTCTACCGTGCGTTTTCCGGTACTTTTTCCGAAACCGCGGTAATCCATCATGATCACTTCATAGCCGAGTCTTGTGAAATCAATGGCAAATTTGCCCCAACCTTTGATGCTTTTGGTATTTCCTTTCAGGTAAATCACAACGCCTTTCGGTTCGTCAACCTGAAAATGTAGATAATTTATTTTCGCGCCAGATTCGGGCTCAACCGTTTTTTCATCGGCTTTTAAATGTTCGTAAGCGAATTTGAAATCTGGTGGAAGTTTTTCCGGCTGAAAGAAAAATTTATGCTGAAAAAAATAAATCAGCAACCCGATCGCCAAAATAATGATAACAATGATTGTTATGATGAAATATAAATCTACATTCATTTATATAAATGTAATGCATTTTATTTGATTTCAAGAAAAGATTAGAAAATTTTAAATAAAGAAAACACTGGTGACTAATTAAATAAAGTGTTTAAAAATCAGCCATTTACATTGATAATAATTTCTTATCTGCTTTTTACCGCGTAATTTTATAGTTTCCGGCAACTCCGCGTAAAAGCTGACATGAGCCCGCAAAACTGCCCAAAGATGAGGCAATCCGTTTTTGAATGCAAAATATAAAGCTGCCGCGCCATCAAGAATCAGTCGTGAAAGAATAATCCAGAAAACTACTGAAAACGGAAGATTTTTCACAAGCATGGAAAGATTATTCCGCATATTAAGGAAGGTTTTTTGGGCGCTTTGCTTGTTCAAAGTTCCGCCTCCTACATGATAAACTGTAGATTTTCCGGTGTAGAAAATTTTCTTTCCGTCGTTTTTAAGCCGCCAGCATAGATCGATTTCTTCCTGATGCGCAAAAAATCTCGCATCGAAACCGTTCTGCTTCCAGAAATCTTCAGAACGTATAAATAAACAGCAGCCAGAAGCCCAGAAAATTTCGGTTTCGTCATCGAATTGGCCTTTGTCTTCTTCAATATTTTCAAAAACTCTCCCACGGCAGTACGGATAACCCAGGTTATCGATGAAACCACCGGCAGCACCGGCAAATTCGAAGAAATTCCTGCGGTTGTAATCTAAAATTTTGGGTTGAACCGCCGCGATCTTTAAATCTTTTTGAAATAAATCTAAAACCGGCTTCAGCCAGTTTTCGGTAACCTCCACGTCCGAATTCAGCAGGCAGTAAATCTCCGCATCAATTTTTTTTAATCCCTCATTGTAACCGCCTGCAAATCCTTGATTTTCAGTATTCTGTATAATTTTTACCTGCGGAAAGTTCAGTTTCAAAAACACTACAGAATCATCCGTTGAAGCGTTATCAATCACATAAACGTCGGTATTTTCTGAATGCAAAATTACATTGGGAAGAAATTTTTCTAACCAGTTTTTTCCGTTCCAGTTCAATATGGCAATGGCTAAATTCAAGGATTTTGATTTTTAGTTTGCGTCATCCATCACTTTTATGGCGTGCTGGTATTTCCATCTGCGGTGGGACCAAAGATAGTTGTCTGGCCTTTTATTGATAGTGTTTTCAAGAAGTTTATGAAATTTCTTTACCACTTCATGTTCCACAAACTGCTCGCCGTCGGGATAAATTCTGTAATAATTGATCTGATAATAGCCGCGCTTCACTTTTTTCATTTCACAGAAAACAAAAGCCAGATCCATCCTCGTAGAAAGTTTATCGTACCCGATGAAAGCTGGAGTTTTCTGGTTCAGGAAATTTAATCCGAAAGAAACTTCTGATACATGCGGTGACTGATCTGCTACAAACATATACACTGATTTTCCGTCATTAGGATTGCGGAGAATATGCCGAATAACTTCTTTTGCTTCGAGCGCAGTATTGCCGAAACGGTTGCGGATACCTTTGATTTTTTCTTCCCAAAAACTGTTCTGAACCTTGCGGTAAACCGGGAAGCAGTTTTCTTGCGGAATGATGGTAGCCAAAGCATTAAACCATTCCCAATTAAAAACATGGCCAGTAAGCAGAATTACGTTTTTGTTTTCAGCATTTGCCTCATGAAAAACATCCTGATTAAGATGCTGAACCCTTACACGAAGTTCTTTGGAAGAAATGGTAAAAGCTTTTAGGGTTTCTACGATATAATCAGAGAAATTGCGATAAAAACTTTTACGGATTTTGTCAATTTCTGACTCAGATTTTTTTGGAAATGAATTTTTGAGGTTTTCGGTCACCACTTCTTTTCTATAGCCCACCAGACTGTACATCAGAAAAAAAATAACATCTGACAGTACATATAAAACCCGAAGCGGGAGCTTCGAAAAAAGAATGATAATTTTAAATAAAAAATTCACAGTTTGCAAATTTAGCAATTATTAACTTGAATGGTCCCGCTAATTTTGTTAATTTGCACATCAAAATCAAAAATCAATGAAAATTAATTTTTTAAAAATATTTGCGTTCGCATCGGTCTTTATTTCAGGAATAGGATGTGCACAAAAATCTGATACAAAATCGGCTGAAAAATCTTCCGGAGCAACTGTTGCCGTAGAACAGGATTCCGCCGCAATTGCTGAAGCAAAGAAGAAAGCCGCAGCTGAGGAGAAAGCCAAACTTCCGAAACCTTATAACGCAACAGAAAATGCCGAAGGTAAAATCTCCGAATTGGTAAAAAAAGCAAAAGCAGAGAATAAAAATATCATTTTACAAGCCGGAGGAAACTGGTGTATTTGGTGTCTAAGGTTCAACAATTTTGTTCAAACAACTCCGGAATTGAAAGAAATCGTAGATGCAAATTTCCTTTATTACCACTTGAATTATTCGCCGGAGAACAAAAACGAGAAAGTTTTTGCGAAATATGATAATCCGGGAGCGAAATTCGGATACCCGGTTTTTGTCGTTCTGGACAAAAACGGAAAGATGATTCATACCCAAGATAGCGCGGTGCTAGAAGAGGGAAAGGGGTATAGCAAAGAAAAAGTGAAAGCGTTTTTCGAGAAGTGGAGTCCAAAATCATAAAACATAAAAGTTCCGGAAATTTCCGGAACTTTTTTTATAGCAGTTTCTTAATCCAATTCATTTTTTTCTCCGTGTATGGCGGATATTTCAAATCGGGCTCGCCCCAATTTACACGCTCGAGAACGGCTTTTTGATGGGAAAAAGTTTCAAAGCCAAATTTTCCATGGTAATTTCCAATTCCCGAATTACCAACACCTCCGAATGGTAAATTTTCATTGCTCAAGTGCATCACCACATCGTTAATACATCCACCACCAAAGGAAATTTTCGAAGTAAAACTCTCTTTTTCTTCGGAATTATTGGTGAAAAGATAAGCAGCCAGGGGTTTTTCTTTTTCTGAGATTTTAAGCAAAGCTTCATTAAAATTATTAAAAGTGAGAACCGGCAAAATCGGACCAAAAATTTCTTCCTGCATTACAGCGTCTTCCCAACTGATTTCATGCAAAATCGTGGGTTCGATATAAAGTTTTTGAGCGTCGTGTGTTCCACCGAAATAGATCTTATCTTTTTCAATGAAATTTACCAGTCTGTCGAAATTTCTTCGATTGATTATTTTTGTATAATGTTCCGAATCTGGTTGGTACTTGAATTTCTGAATGTAAGATTTCAATGTATCCAGAAAACTGTCTCTCACTTTTTCATCCACCAAAATATAATCCGGAGCCACACACGTTTGTCCGGCATTGAGAAATTTTCCCCAAACAATTCTTTTGGCTGCTACCTCAAAATCAGCATTTGCAGTTACAATTGCCGGACTTTTTCCACCCAATTCCAAAGTTACTGGTGTTAAATTTTTCGCAGCAGCTTCATATACGATTTGTCCAACTTTTGTGCTTCCTGTGAAAAATATTTTATCAAATTTCAGTTTTAGTATTTCCGTAATTTCTTTCACAGCGCCTTCTGCCACGAAAATATAATCATTAGGAAAGTTTTCATTGATGATTTTTGCCATTGCTTTCATCGTATTTTCAGCAACTTCGCTGGGTTTTACAATACAGGTGTTTCCTGCGGCCATAGAAGTAACCAGAGGAGAAAGCGAAAGTTGGTACGGATAATTCCACGCACCAATCACCAGTGTACAACCGAGTGGTTCGCTATGGATTTTACTCGTTCCAAGTTGATTCGCAAGGTTGGTTTTTACTTTCTTTGGCTTCGACAGGGAATTGAGGTTTTTCAGGTAAAAATCGATGTCTTTTAAAATGAAAGAAATTTCTGTCGTAAAAGTATCAAATCTCGATTTTCCGAAGTCTTTGTAAATGGCCTCATAAAGCAATTCTTCATTTTTAATGATCAAATCTCGCAGTTTTTCCAGATACATTTTTCTGAACTTGATGCTTTTGGTTTTCTGGCTGTTAAAAAAGGTACGCTGATCTGCTAATATCTTTTCAAAATTCATTACATTTATTTTATAATTCAAACAAATTTACTCCAAATTAAAGAGATAAAGATAAAATGGATTTCAGAAGTAAAAAAATTCTAATTACCGGCGGGTGTTCCGGAATTGGGAAAATTATGGCGAGAAAATCTTTGGAAAGAGGCGTCAAAAAACTGGTGATTTGGGATATTAATGAAGAAAATTTAGCGATTACAAAACAGGAATTCGCAAAATTTGGCCATGAAATTTTTACCTATCATGTGAATGTTTCGAATTTGGATGAAATTAGAATTGCTGCGCAGAAAGTACGTACAGAGGTAGGAAAGATTGATATTCTAATTAATAATGCAGGAATTGTAGTCGGAAAATATTTTCATGAACATAACCATGACGAGATTCAGAAAAGCATGCTCATCAATTCCAACGCTTTCATGCATATTGGGCTCGAATTTCTTCCCGGAATGATGGCGGATAATTCAGGAGCGATTTGCAATATTGCTTCATCTGCCGGATTAATTTCTAATCCCAAAATGTCGGTTTATACCGCTTCAAAATGGGCAGTTGTCGGGTGGAGCGACAGTTTAAGATTGGAAATGGAACAACTCGGAAAGAATATTTCCTTCACCACCATCATGCCTTTTTATATTAATACAGGAATGTTTGATGGTGTAAAATCGAAACTGCTTCCTATTCTGGAACCTGAAAAAACTTCAGAAAGAATCATAAAAGCAATTGAGAACGAAACAAAAATGCTTGCAATGCCAATGCCGTATTGGTTTATTCGACTTTCTCAAGGGCTTTTGCCACTGCCAATATTCGATTGGGTGATGAAAAATGTTTTCGGAGTTTACGATACGATGAAAGATTTCAAAGGCAGAAAGTAACCCACAGGATTTGTTGATTTTAGCACTAAAAAATGCAAATGCAAGTCCTCAGATTCTTATAATTTTCTTAAATTTGTGCATCTAAAAAAGTAAAAAGAAAGAATGAATTCCTACAAAAATCCTCTTGAAGAACGCTATTCAAGTGAGGAAATGCTCTATAATTTTTCGCCGAACAACAAGTTCAGAAACTGGCGAAAATTGTGGATCGCCCTTGCCGAAATCGAAAAAGATCTTGGTTTGGATATTTCCGACGAACAAATCGCACAACTCAAAGAAAACGCAGAAAACATTGATTATGTGAAAGCTGCAGAATACGAAAAAAAATTCCGACACGACGTGATGGCTCATGTGCACACGTACGGCGATGCGGCTCCTTCTGCAAAAGGAATTATCCATTTGGGCGCGACTTCCGCTTTTGTAGGCGATAACACCGATTTAATTCAAATGCGCGACGGATTGTTGCTTTTGAGAAAACAATTGGTGAATGTCATTAAAAATTTGTCGGATTTCGCTTTGAAATATAAAGATTTGCCGACTTTAGGATTTACGCACTATCAGCCAGCGCAATTGACGACCGTGGGGAAACGTGCTACACTTTGGTTACAATCTTTAATTTTGGATTTTGAAGAACTCGAATTTTTCCTCGAAACTTTAAGATTCCGCGGTGTTAAAGGAACAACCGGAACTGCAGCTAGCTTTTTGGAGCTTTTCAATGGCGATTATTCCAAAGTAAAACATTTGGATACAGAACTTTCAAAACGTTTTGGATTTGATAAAGTTTTTGGCGTTTCCGGGCAAACGTACGACCGAAAAATTGATGCGAAAGTTTTGGCTTTATTGTCGAATATTGCTCAATCTGCCCATAAATTCACGAATGATTTACGACTATTGCAGAATTTAAAGGAAATTGAAGAACCTTTCGAAAAAAATCAAATCGGTTCCTCAGCGATGGCGTACAAAAGAAATCCAATGCGTTCCGAAAGAATCGGCTCGTTAGCGAAATTCGTGATGTCGCTTTCTTCGAGTTCCGCCATGGTGGCAGCAACGCAATGGTTTGAAAGAACGTTGGATGATTCAGCGAACAAAAGACTCGCAATTCCGCAATCTTTCCTTGCTGTGGATGCTATTTTGTTGATTTGGAACAACATTATGAACGGAATAGTGGTTTACGAAAACCGTATCAAAAAACATATCATGGACGAACTTCCTTTCATGGCGACAGAATATATCATTATGGAAGAAGTAAAAGCTGGAGGCGATCGTCAGGAAATCCACGAAACCATCCGCGTGCACTCCATGGAAGCTTCTAAAAAAGTAAAAATCGAAGGCAAAGAAAACGACCTGATCGAAAGGATTTTGAACGATGATTCCCTGAAAATGGATAAGTCCAAATTTATGGAAATGCTCGACCCGAAAAATTTCATCGGATTCGCTCCGATTCAAACCGAGGAGTTTGTCCAGAATGAAGCACAACCAATTCTTGATAAATATTCCGATTTAATTGGCTTAGAAGCTGACCTTAAAGTATAAATTGATGCAGGCAATTTTGTCTGCATTTTTTAATGTTTTACTCCCTTTAAAATTGACATAGAATGTCTGATAAAAAAAGAATTTTTGTAGAAAAACGCGGCATTTTCGATGTGGAAAGTCCTAAGATTTTCAGTGAAGTAAAAACCATCGTTCCTCATATTCAGGATGTGAAAGTTTATAACATTTATGATCTGTTCGGGATCGAAGAAAACGATCTTAACAAAGTAATATTCAATACTTTTGTAGATCCGGTCGTTGATATTCTTCACACCGAAAACCCGGCTAAAAACCTTCATTTTGCTACTGAATTTCTACCTGGCCAATACGATCAAAGAGCAGATTCTGCGCAACAATGTATCGCTCTACTCACAGAAAATGAAAACTCAAAAGTGAGAAGCGGAAAGTTGATTGAACTTTTTGGCGTTACAGAAAATGAAATTGATAAAATAAAAAATCATTTAATTAACAAAGTCGAAAGTCAGGAAAAAGATTTGTCCAATTTTGAAATCCCGTCGGAAGAAACCCCAGATCCGGTTATTATTCACGAGGGTTTTATTGATTTTTCTACGGATCAACTTAATGAGTTTTATCACCAACATGGTTTTGCGTTGGGATTCGATGATTTAGAATTTATTCAGAATTATTTCAAATCTGAAAACCGAAATCCATCGGAAACCGAACTCAAAGTGCTCGATACCTATTGGAGCGATCATTGTCGACATACCACTTTCGAAACAGCATTAACTGATATTCAGTTTAATGATTCTTTTAAAGATACTTTAGAAAGAATTTTTAATGATTATTTAGAGAAAAGAAAATTTCTCGGAAGAGAAGCAAAACCGATTTCTTTGATGGATTTGGCTACGGTCTGTGCAAGATATTTCCACAAAACCGGTAAGCTGGAAAACCTCGTTGTTTCTGATGAAATCAATGCGTGTACCATAGAAATTGAAGCCGAATTTGATGGCAAAAAGGAACCTTGGTACCTTTTATTTAAAAATGAAACACACAATCACCCGACAGAGATAGAACCTTTTGGTGGTGCTTCTACGTGTTTAGGTGGCGCAATCCGCGATCCATTGTCCGGTAGAGCGTTTGTTTATCAGGCGATGCGACTTTCCGGAGCTGCAGATGTTTTGGAACCGATTTCTGAAACTTTACCTGGAAAACTTCCGCAAAGAACTATTTCTAAACAAGCTGCAAACGGCTATTCTTCCTACGGTAACCAAATTGGTTTGGCGACGACTTTAGTGAATGAGGTTTACCATGAAGGTTACAAAGCAAAACGAATGGAAGTGGGTTTTGTAGTTGGAGCGGTGAAGAAAGATTGGGTCCGACGGGAGAAACCACAACCTGGAGATTTGGTGATTTTGCTGGGTGGGGCAACCGGCCGCGATGGAGTTGGAGGAGCAACTGGAAGTTCAAAAGAACAAGATGAGACCTCTATTCATACGCTTTCTACAGAAGTTCAGAAAGGGAACGCGGTGGAAGAACGTAAAATTCAGCGTTTATTCAGAAATCCTGATGTTACTACTTTAATTAAAAAATCCAACGATTTTGGAGCCGGTGGCGTTTCTGTTGCTATCGGCGAGATTGCTGATTCGTTGGAAATTAACCTTGATATTTTGCCTTTGAAATATGAAGGGTTAAACGGAACCGAACTCGCTATTTCCGAATCTCAGGAAAGAATGGCGGTGGTGATTGAAGCGAAGGACAAAGAAAAATTCATCAAATTCTGCGAAAATGAAAATATCAAAGCTGTAGAAGTGGCGAAAGTAACCGATTCCGGAAGAATGCAGATGTTTTGGCAAGGAAATAAAATTGTGGATTTAAGCCGCAATTTTTTAGATACTAACGGTTGTGCAAAATCTCAACGCGCGGAAATTTCACATTTGCAAAAAGTTGATAATCAAAATATCAAATTTACTGAGGAGAATTTCTTGAAGGCAATTTCTAGTAAAAACAATGCTTCGCAAAAAGGTTTGGCAGAAATGTTTGACGCATCCGTTGGCGGAACTTCCGTTGCGATGCCTTTCGGAGGGAAATATCAGGAAACTGAGATGGAAGGAAGCGTACAAACACTTCCTGTTTTAAACGCAGTAAATATCGAAACTGTTTCTTTGGCAAGTTGGGGTTTTGATGCGGAAATTTCTTCGCAAAACTCGATGATTGGAGCTGCAAATGCGGTGGTTGAAAGCGTTGCGAAAATCGTGGCAATGGGAGGGAAATATCAAAATATCCGTTTGAGTTTTCAGGAATATTTCGAAAAACTGGGAAATAAACCCGAAAAATGGGGAAAACCTTTGGCTTCCTTGCTGGGAGCTTACGATGCACAAATGAATTTGGAACTCGCTGCAATTGGCGGAAAAGATTCGATGAGTGGAAGTTTCCAGGATATCAATGTACCGCCAACGCTGATTTCTTTTGCTTGTGCAAATGGCGAAAAGAAAAATATCATTTCTCCGGAACTGAAAAAAGCGGGAAACAAATTGTATTTTTTCCAACATGTTCCTCAGGAAAATGGTTTGCCGGATTATGAAAATTTGAAGAAAGTTTTCGATGATATTTATGAAAATATTCAATTAGGAAATATCGTTTCTGTTAAAACTGTGAAAGATGGAGGAGTAGCAGTGGCCTTGGCAAAAATGTGTTTTGGAAATCAATTAGGAGCTGCAATTTCTTTGGAAGAAGGTTTACTTTTAAATAAAAATATTGGAAGTTTAATTATTGAAACTACCTCAGATTTGAAAAATAATTTGTTTCAATTTATTGGTGAGGTTAAAGCTGATAAAGTTTTAATAATTAATGATTTAAAAATTTCTATCTCAAGTTTATTTGAGGCTTGGAAAGGAACTTTTGAAGAACTATTTCCGACGGTAGAGAAAGAAAAAATTGTGGTAGAACTGGACGAAAAATTCAATGCCACAAAAGCAAAAACCATAACAATTCAAAAACACGGAATTGCAAAACCTCGTGTTTTTGCACCTATTTTTCCGGGAACCAATTGTGAATATGAAACTCAAAATGCTTTCCGAAAAGAAGGTGCGGAAGTTTCAAGTTTGCCGTTGATCAATTTGAATCATCAGCTTCTCAACGAAAGTCTGGATGCGTGGATTTCGCAAATCAATCAGTCTCAAATTTTGGTGTTTTCCGGAGGTTTCTCTGCCGGTGATGAGCCGGATGGTTCCGCAAAATTCATTGTCAATGTTTTGAAAAACGAGAAAATGAAAAATGCAGTTCACGAATTATTGAACCGCGATGGAATGATTCTCGGAATTTGCAACGGGTTCCAAGCGTTGGTAAAATCCGGGCTTTTGCCATATGGTGAAATTCGCGATTTAGATGAAAATTCGCCTACTTTGGCGCACAATGCGATCGGAAGACATATTTCTCAAATGGTTGATGTGAAAGTTGTCAGTGATCAGTCGCCGTGGTTAAAAGGGATGAAAGATCAGGTTTTTACCATTCCGATTTCTCACGGGGAAGGAAGGTTTATGGCTTCTGAGGAAGTGATTAAAGAATTATATGAAAACGGACAAATTGCGACGCAATATATTGATTTTGAAGGGAATATTGCGCACGGAATGCCTTTTAATCCAAATAATTCTTTATTCGGGATTGAAGGTATTGCAAGTAAATCCGGGAAAATTTTTGGTAGAATGGGGCATCCGGAAAGATTTTCGCAAGGTTTGCTGAAGAATATTCCGACCGCCAATTATCATAATATTTTCAAAAATGGTGTGGAATACTTCAAGTAATTAGTGTTTTTTGATTTATGAGGATTTTAAAATTTAAAAATAAATTATAAGTAAATTTCCTTATAAAATAAATTTATTAGCGATTTAGCTTATATTTATGTTTTATAAGGGTAATTGCTTATATTTGTGAAATGATTGCTATTGTTACCGGAGATATTATCAATTCTCAAAATACCGATTCCGAATTGTGGCTTCCTAAGTTGAAAAATTTATTAGGAAGTTGGTCTGCAACTCCCGAAAACTGGGAAGTTTATCGCGGCGACGAATTTCAGTTAAAATGCAGTGTGGATGAAGTTTTTGCAAAATCAATGATGATTAAATCACTCATCAAAACATTTGAGAATCTGGATGTAAGATTAGCAATCGGCATTGGAAACGAAGTTTTTCTGTCTGATAAAATCACCGAATCCAACGGCTCTGCCTACGTAAATTCCGGGCGACTTTTAAATGACATAACTACCGAAGGACGCACCTTGGCAATAAATACCGATAATGATAAAGTGAACCGCGATTTAAATATTCTTTTTAAATGGACCTCGATCGATTTCGACAGTTGGTCTATTGCCACGGCGGAAATTATTCACCGCTTGCTGATCAATCCGGAGCTAACGCAAGAAGAATTAGCAAAGGAATTAAATATTACTCAATCATCAGTAAGTCAGAGAATTAAGCGGTCTCATTTCGATTTGATTCAGGAAACCGATTTGTTTTTCAGAAAAAAAATAGCAGAACTCTAATGATTTTTATTCCTCTCATATTGGCACATTTGTTAGGAGATTTTCTTCTACAGCCCAATTCGTGGGTTGCTGATAAAGAGCGGAAAAAAGCCGGAAGTGTTTATTTGTATTTGCATATTTTGCTTCATACAGTTTTGGCTTTTGTTTTTTTATGGAATATTGAACTTTGGTGGATCGCTGCAACCATCGGCTTTTCCCATTTTTTGATCGATTGGGCAAAACTCACTTTTCAAAATGCAAAAACCAAACGAACCTGGTTTTTTGTCGATCAGTTGCTTCATGTTTTAGTTATTGCCGCGCTATCAATGTTGTATTTTCCATACTTTATATGGGAAGATTTCTTTAATTCTGAATCTTTAAAACTCATAACGGCCGTGGTTTTTTTAACGGTTCCGTCTTCTATTTTTATCAAAACATTAATCTCGATTTGGACTCCAGTTACCGTAGAGCACAGCAAATTACAAACGGAATCCTTAGTGAATGCAGGGAAATACATCGGAATCCTCGAAAGACTTTTGGTTTTTGTATTCATTTTGGTCGACCATTGGGAAGGCGTGGGTTTTATGATTGCCGCAAAATCGGTTTTCAGATTTAGTGATTTGGCAGAAGCAAAGCAAAGAAAACTGACCGAATACGTATTGATAGGAACTTTACTAAGTTTCGGAATCGCTGTATTGACAGGGATTTTAGTTAAAATTTAAATTAAAAAAACAGTTGAAATAATCAAATAAAAAATAAAAATGACAAAAGGAGCAATGCTTTATGAAGGAAAAGCAAAACAAGTTTTCGAAACCGATCAGCCAAATGAAGTGATTGTTCGTTTCAAGGATGATGCTACCGCTTTTAACGCACAGAAAAGAGGAAGTGTAGATTTGAAAGGCGAGATGAATAACGCCATCACCACCTTGATTTTCGAATATTTGAATGAGAAAGGAATTCCGACACACTTTATAAAAAAAATCGATGAAAGAGAGCAGTTGGTTAAGAAAGTGAACATTATTCCCTTAGAGATGGTGGTAAGAAATTATTCTGCCGGAAGTATGGCGCAAAGATTAGGGGTGGAAGAAGGCATAAAATCACCAGTCACCATTTTCGATATTTGCTATAAAAAAGATGAGTTGGGAGATCCGCTTATCAATGATCATCATGCAGTTTTCTTGGGGGCAGCAACATACGAAGAACTCGATGAAATGTATGAACTTACTTCAGATATCAACGAGATTTTGATCGATCTTTTCGATAAAATGAATATTATCCTGGTTGATTTTAAAATCGAATTGGGAAAAACTGCAGACGGAAAAATTGTTCTTGCCGACGAAATTTCACCCGACACCTGCAGACTTTGGGATAAAGATACCATGAAAAAATTGGATAAAGACCGTTTCAGAAGAGATTTGGGCGAGGTGACAGAAGCTTACGTTGAAATCTACGAACGATTGAAAAAGGTACTGAACAAATAATTTTTTGGGAGAAAAGTAAAAAATGAAAGATTTACAACAACATAAAGTAAATTATTTAAACCAGTTCAAAGAAAGAACCTACGGAAGAAATTTGCTGAAATCAGAAGACGTTTTTGATGCTCCCTCTGAAGAATGTGGAATCTTCGGGTTGTATTCCGACACCGATTTAGATACCTTTTCGCTTTCGCAGTTTGGGCTTTTTGCATTGCAACATCGCGGTCAGGAAGCTTGCGGAATTTCAGTAATGAAAAACGGAAAAATAGTCAATGTGAAAGATGAAGGTCTCGTGCTCGATGTGTACAAAAACATTCGCGAACCCGAAACTTTCATGGGAAATTCCGCGATTGGACATACAAGATATACCACAGCGGGCGACAAAAAAAAGTATAATTTTCAACCTTTCTTTGCGAAAAACGAATACGACCAAATTATCCTTTCGATCGCTCATAATGGTAATTTGACCAACGCTGAGGAACTCAAGAAAGAACTTGAAGCGGAAGGAGTTGTTTTCAAGGCAACTTCCGATTCTGAAGTAATTTTAAGACTCATTCAGAAAAACTTGGATCTGGGGTTGCGAGGAGCCATCAAGGCTACGATGGAAAAAATTGAAGGTGCTTATTCAGTGGTGGGAATGACACGAAATAAATTTTTTGCTTTCCGAGATTTTCACGGCATCCGTCCGCTGATTTTGGGAGCGATTGACGAGAAAACCTTCGTTGCAGCTTCGGAATCTGTCGCTTTAGACGCGGTTGGTGCGCAATATGTTCGCGATATTCTACCCGGCGAGATCGTTTATACCAGTGAAAATGAAAAAGGTTTAAAATCTTTCTTGGTTAAAGAAAACTGCGAGAAAAGAATCTGTGCTTTCGAATATATTTATTTTGCAAGACCCGATTCTGTGCTGGAAAATATCAATGTTCATGAAATTCGCGAAAAATCTGGGATGAAAATTTGGGAGCAAGCTCCTGTGGAAGCTGATATTGTGATTGGTGTTCCCGATTCCGGAGTTCCGGCAGCGATTGGTTTTTCCACTGCATCGGGAATTCCGTTCCGTCCGGTTCTAATTAAAAACAGGTACATCGGGAGAAGCTTCATCGTTCCGACGCAAGAAATGCGGGAAAGAATAGTGAATTTAAAACTCAATCCCATTTTGTCCGAAATTAAAGGGAAAAGGGTGGTCATCATCGATGATTCTATTGTTCGTGGAACCACTTCAAAGCGTTTGGTGAAAATTTTGAAAGATGCGGGAGTTAAAGAAATCCATTTCCGAAGCGTTTCACCACCGATAATTGCCCCGTGTTATTTGGGGATCGATACGCCTTCGAAAGATGATTTAATTTCTGCCAATATGTCGGTAGAGGAATTGCGTAATTATTTGGGCGTAGATTCGTTGGAGTTTTTAAGTATGGATAATCTGAAAGTTATCCTGGGAAGTTCCAACCATTGTTTCGGTTGTTTTACTGAAGAATATCCGGTTCCGGCGGGGCCAAATCCAGATTATACTGATGAATAAATAAAAAAAGGTTGGGAAATTTCCCAACCTTTGTAATATTAAGTGTAATATGATTGTTGTCTTAGAATTTATAAGCTAAACCAACTTGGAATACGTTGTTTTTTACTGAATCGGATCCGCTAGGTCTGTCTTTAGCAATATCTGTAAAACCAGCAACATATCTCGCAGTTAAACCTACATTAGGTGTAAAATAGTAACCTGCACCAAGACCTAATCCAAAGTTAAATTTGTTAAAATCATCAGTATCTAAATCATTTTCTATAACATTTTGAGGTGTTCCGTTTTCAGTACTCTTGTATTTGTCTCTTGCGCTAACCATAAATCCAAACTCAGGTCCAGCTTCAAGGTAGAAAGATGGAGTAGCATTATACTGGAACATTACTGGTACAGATAAATAATCTAAGTGTCTTGCATATTCTGCAGTGTACGTAGTTCCATTCACTGTTGTAGATCTAGTAACTTTAGAACCTAAATTGTTGTACAATAGCTCTGGCTGGATACTGAAGTTTTCAGCAATTGGAGCATTCATAAATAAACCTGCATTGAAACCAATTTTCGATGCTTGATCACTTAATTCAGAATCTGTAGAAAGTGAAGAAACGTTCATCCCTGCTTTAATACCAAATTGTTGTGCGAATGTTAATGAACTCATTGCGATTGCTGCACCTAAAAATAACTTTTTCATAATTTTTAAATTTTAATTAATTTTTTGAGAATTTGATAATCTTATTTGAGCGTTGGTTAATTCTTAGATTAAAAAATTTAATACAACGCACAATCCTTTATCAATTCACATTTTAAATTTTGTTTTACGCTTGGTTATTCACAAATGGTGTGCCAAAAATCTTTCAAAATATTAAAATTTAAACAATGGTTTAAAAATATTCTAATGTAATATACTGATTAGCAAATAATTACTTAATCTATATTTTGTTTAAACCGGGCTGTTTTTTTAGATGATATTATGTAGTAAATAGTAGTAAAATAGGTTTTAATTCAAATTTCGATAATAATGGACGGCAGAAATTAGCGTTGTTTCTGAGATCGCACAGTCGAAATTGCCCTCGCCTATAGTGTTGAGAAGTGAGAAACTGATATTCCCGCCTAAATTCTTCTTGTCGTTCATCATTAAAGACAATATTTGTTCATCAGAAAACTCACTGATGGATATATAAGGATAAAATTTCGTGATGTTTTTGATAATATTTTCTGCCGATTCTTCAGAAATTAAATTAATCAGAAACGCCAGTCTGGTTTCGCAAATCATTCCCAAAGCTACCGCTTCGCCATGCGGGATCGCAGTTCCGTTCTGTAAAAAAAGACTTTCAACGGCATGCCCAACCGTGTGTCCGAAATTAAGCGTCTTTCTGATGTGTTGCTCTTTAAAATCCTGCGCTACAATACTTTCTTTAATCTTCATTGATGTTTCGATAAAAGGAAAAATAGCTTCCGGATTCAGGTGTTCTATTGAAATAAGATCATTCCAGTGTTTGTGATCTGCAATTAAACCGTGTTTCAGCATCTCTGCAAAACCGCTTCTGAGCTGAGCAAAAGGCAATGTATTTAAAAAATCCCGGAAGACAAAAATCTGTTCCGGCTCCGCAAAAGTTCCGATAATATTTTTCAGAAAGTGGTGATCAATCCCTGTTTTACCGCCAATTGACGCATCACACATGCCCAGAAGCGTGGTGGGAAGATTAATAAACCGGATGCCTCTTTTGTAGGTAGAAGCTACGAAACCGCCCAAATCCGTAATCACGCCACCGCCCAGATTTATCATCAACGATTTACGGTCGGCTTCAAACTCAGCCAGGATTTCCCAAAGCTGTGTTGCGGTTTCAATGGTTTTCAGTTCTTCACCGGCTTCAATTTCAATGATTTCAAAAGGAATTTCGGTGGCCAGATTTCCTAAAAGTGTGGGAAGGCAGTGTTCATGCGTGTTTTCATCTACCAGAATAAACAATTTTGAAGGTTTTAAAGTTTCAAGAAAAATGTTGAGGTCGGAAAAATTCTGGTCTAAAACTGAAATCATATTATGAAATTTTTCACAAAATTAAACTTTAAATTCGTTTTTTCAATTCATATAGTATCGTTAAATTTGCTCAATTTAAATTTACTCATGAGCATTTTCAATAATACACAAATTGCCTTTGCAGACAAGACTGATGCACAACTTCGCAAAGCATACTGGATGTTTAAAGCGATCGAACAGCCCGTTGTTACAAAATTAGGTATCTCGGCCCTGAATTTTACGGTAGAAAAAAACTTCCCGTTCGTAACTGATATTGTTAAAAAAACTTTATTCGAACAGTTTTGTGGCGGCGAAACCCGTGAAGAGAGCATGCAGGTGGTGAAGCAAATGTTTAAACGTCACGTAGGCAGTATTTTCGATTATGCAATTGAAGGGAAAGCAGAAGAAAGTGTTTTTGATGAAACCTGCGAAGAAATCAAACAGAACATCAAGTTCGCTGAAGGTAATCCGGCAATTCCATTTGTAGTGTTCAAACCTACAGGTTTTGGCAGAATTGAAATTTATGAAGAAGTAGGAAAAAAAGTAGAATTAACCACCTCTCAAAAAGAAGAATGGGCCAGAGTGGTAAAAAGATATGAGGAGGTTTGCCAAATGGCATTCGACAGAAATGTGGTTCTGATGATCGATGCTGAAGAAACCTGGATGCAGGACGCAACCGATGATTTGGTAAACCAAATGATGGAGAAATTCAACAGAGAAAAAGCAATCGTGTGGAATACGATCCAAATGTACCGCACCGGCCGAATGGAATATCTTGCTGAAGATTTAGAAAGAGCCAAAGCAAAAAACTATTTCCTGGGTTACAAATTCGTCCGCGGCGCTTATATGGAAAAAGAACGCGAGCGTGCAGCTGAAATGAATTATCCAGATCCGATCCAGCCCACAAAACAGGCTTCAGATGATAACTACAATGCCGCGATCAATTTCGTACTGAATAATTTAGACCGCGTTTCCGCGTTTTTTGGTACCCACAACGAAAAATCTACCGAACTTGTTATGGATAAGATGCGCGCCATGAATCTTCCGCATGATCATCCGCAGATTCATTTCGGTCAGCTTTATGGAATGAGCGATAATATCACTTATTATCTGGGCGAAGAAAAGTATAATGTCTGCAAATATCTTCCGTATGGTCCCGTGAAGGACGTGGTTCCTTACCTTACCCGAAGAGCACAGGAAAACACTTCAGTCGCAGGACAAACAGGTAGAGAATTAGGACTCATCAATAAAGAACTGAAACGTAGAAAAAACAAATAATCTCATAAGAGAAATTAATATCGAACGGGCTTTAGCCCGTTTTTTTATTTAGAAAGTTCCGCGGCTTTAGCCAAAATTATTTCTAAATTTGTCAACCTTACCCATACAAACTTTTACCCAATTAAACCGATCATTTTGAATTTCGCCCAAATTATTTTACCGCTTAATCTTAAAGGAACATTTACCTATAAAGTTCCGGATGAATTATTGGGAAATTTTGAAATTGGGATGCGGGTGCTGGTTTCCTTCCGCGGAAAGAAAATTTATACGGGAATTGTTGCTGAAATTCATCAGAACGATCCCGAAACTTTTCTTCCCAAAGAAATCATCAGCATTCTCGATGATTCGCCGATTCTTCCAAAAGAACAGATTAATTTTTGGCACTGGATTTCAGAATATTATATGTGTAATCTCGGCGAAATTTATCGTTTAGCTTTCCCGTCTTCTTTGAAACTTGAAAGTGAAACGTACCTGAAACTGAAACCAAATGTAAAGATAGATTTCGAAAATCTGGATGTAAATGAAATGTATCTCATCCAGGCATTAGAAGTTCGGCAGCTTATTAATGTTACTGAAATTGAAGCTTTTATTCCTAAAAAAGATATCGTAAAAACCGTAAAATCATTAATCGATCTGCAGTATATTGAAATCGACGAAAAGATTGCAGAAAAATACAAAGCCAAAGAAATCGCGTACCTGCGCGTAAACGAAGAAGAACTTGCCGGAAACAGTCTTCCGCAAATCCTTCTTTCGCTGAAACGGTCGCCCAAGCAGCAAGAAATGTTTCTCGCGATTCTCGAGAAACAGACTGAAAATCCCGAAAAACCCATCAGGAAATCTGAAATTTTGGAAGAAGGAAATTTTTCCCATTCACAACTGAAATCTTTGGTTGATAGAAATTTGGTCCAGGAATATTTTCTTCAAAAAGATAGATTAGAAGCGTATCAGGGCGAAATTGAAGAAATCGAAAAATTAACGCATGAACAGTTAATTGCTAAAAAAGAAATTGATGAAGCCTTTGATGAAGGAAGAAATGTGCTCCTTCACGGTGTAACATCTTCAGGCAAAACGCATATCTATCTTGAGAAAATTGAAGAAGCTGTGGAATCGGGAAAAAATGTTCTTTTTCTGCTTCCTGAAATTTCACTCACCAAGCAAATTGTGCAGCGTTTAGAAAGAAAATACGGCAAAGAGCTGGGTTTTTATCACCAGAAACTTACCGATTTCGAAAGGGTAGAAGTTTGGCGCAGAATTAAGAACAATGATATAAAAATCCTCATCGGAACACGCATTGCGCTATTTTTACCTTACCAAAATCTGGGATTGATTGTGGTGGATGAGGAACACGATTCCGCTTACAAACCGCGGGAAGTTTCTCCGTTTTTCAATGCTAAGGATGCGACGCAGATGCTATCGAAATTTTATGCTGCGAATTTGATCCTCGGTTCTGCAACACCGTCTGTAGAATCTTATTATCTCGCGAAAAAAGATAAATTGAAGTATATCTTTCTCGGCGAACGTTTCGGAAAAGTAAAACTTCCGGAGTTTGAACTCATCAACTTTAAAGAAGAGCAGGATTCCAAGAAAATTATCGGTAATTTTTCTTTAAAACTGATTGACGAAATTAAAAAAGAACTGGAAAGAAAAAAACAGACCATGATTCTCCACAACCGTCGCGGTTATGCCAATGTGATTGAGTGCGAAACCTGTGGCTATGTAAATTATTGCTCAAATTGTGATGTGGTAATGACGTATCACAAATATTCGAACGAAATGAAATGTCATTATTGTGGGCAAAAGGCTTCAAAACCAAAGGTTTGCCCTAAATGTCATTCCGAAAACCTTAACGAAAGAGGCGTCGGTGTTGAACAGATTCATGAAGAAATTTCGCGGCTTTTTCCAGATTCAGAGGTTGACCGGATGGACGTAGACTCCATGCGGAAAAAGTTTGCCTACGAGAAATTATATGAAAAAATTGAGGAAGGAGAAACCGATATTATCGTTGGAACTCAGATGATTTCGAAAGGGCTGGATTTCGATAATATCGAACTGGTGGCGATTCCCAGAGCAGATTCTATGCTTTATGTACAGGATTTTCGCGCAGAAGAACGCGCATACCAACTCATCACGCAGGTTTCCGGTCGGGCAGGCAGAATTTCTGGAGAAGGAAAAGTTCTTATTCAGACCTATAATCCGCAACATTCGGTTTTTCAGTTGATTAAAGAGAATAATTCTGATAAAATTTATAAGCATTTTCTCGAAGAAAGAAAGAAATTTCTTTATCCGCCTTTCGTAAAACTCATTATGATTGAACTGAAACACCGCAAAGAAGACAAGGTAAACCGTTCTGCTCAGTTTCTGGGATCGGTTTTAAGAAAATATCTGCCTGAAGAATGTATTTTAGGTCCCGAAAGATCGCCTATCGGAAAACTTAATCTGATGTACCAATATCAGATTTTACTCAAGCTTCCAAGAGGGAAAAAATATTCGGAGATGAAGAATTTAGTTTTACAAAGTTTGGAAGAGTTTGATGAAATTACTGCTTACCAAAGCATCAAAAAGATGATTTTTGTCGATTTTTAACAATTTTTAACATAATTTACCTGCTTTTGGGATTGTTAAATCCTTGTGTTTCAACAATAATATATATTTTTGACCGTTGAAAATATGTTTTGCATTTCATGTTTTCAATTTTTAACTAAAAGAGTTTTCAGATAATCAAATAAATATATTAAATGATTAGACTTAAAAATATCTTTCTTGCCCAGGCATTAGCGTTTTCAGCAATTGCATTCGGGCAGGGAACATTCGCGTCAAATTACCCCCAAACTTACGATAACCGACCAAGCAGCACCGTTAAAGATTTCAGTTCTCCTGAAAAATTAATGTCTACGAAGGAACTTGTGGACATCAATATCAACGCGATGATGAATGATCCTGTACTTCGTAATGCGAACTGGGGATTTGTAATTTATGATCCCAAAACGAAGAAAGTCGTAAGTTCCTATAACGAAAATGCCTCTTTAATTCCTGCTTCTACCACAAAACTGCTTACCACTGATGCTGCGGTAAGTTTGCTGGGTGAAAACTTCCGTTGGATTACACAGTTGGAATATTCGGGGGAAATTGATGAGAACGGACATTTGCACGGGAATTTGTACATCGTAGGAAGTGGTGATCCATCTTTGGGAACCAACAAAGCTGGGGCTTCATCGTATTCAGCAATAGTGTCTGATTTTATCGCTGCAATCTCGGAAAAGGGTATTAAAAAAGTAAACGGTGATATCATCATTCAGACCGGAATATTCAAAATAAATAAAACACAGACACTCCCGGAAAATATCGTGTGGCTGGAGAATGGTAATTATTACTTACCGGCGGGTTCTACATACGAAATCAATCCGCAGAATGAAAGACTCATTGCAAAGCCTTCAAATCCATTTGCTGAGAATAAGAATTTCTATTACATCTCTCCGTATATAAAGCAGATGGTATATGCCGATAAATTCGATGGGCTTTCATTAACAACGAAAGTTGCAGATCCACCGGCATACCTTGCAAATTCACTAAGAACTTCAATGATTAAAAAAGGTGTGGGTGTTACAGGAAAAGTAATTACCAAAATCACAGACAGTAATCCCGAAAAAAGAGTGGCTATTACTGCTTACCAATCACCAACTTTAGCGGACATTATATACTACACCAACCAAAGAAGCGATAATAATTTAGCCGAGGCTACGCTGAGGATGGTAGGTTTTCAGAAAAAGGGAGATCAAACTTTGGAGTCGGGTAGAAGTGTTGTTGTGGAGCATTTAAAAGCTAATGCATTCGAAACCGAAGGGTTAAATTTTATTGATGGCAGCGGACTTTCCCGAAATAATCTGGTGACTCCAATTTCGCAGGTAAAGTTTTTAACCAATATTATGGATGAAAAATATTACAAAACTTATTTCAATTCTTTACCAATCGCAGGACAGACCGGAACATTAAAAAGTATGTTCAACGGTGAAGGAAACGGCCAGATTTTCGCCAAAACCGGAACATTAAACAAAGTAAAGACCTTAGCAGGTTATATGAAAACCCATACCGGAAAAACATTGGTTTTCTCATTACTCATCAACAATTATGCAGGATCAGTAGATCAGGTAAAAGGCAGGATGGAACAGATTCTACAGCCTGCGCTGAATCTTTAATCTTTAAATAAATCGCTAATTTATTAACCTTTCAATAATTATTGAAAGGTTTTTTTTAACTTTATCGCAAAATAGTATTAAATGAAAAAAATTTATGTAATGCTGCTTGGATTGATTTTTGTGCAGATTTATGCACAAAAAAATGAAGAAGCAGAACGCAAGAGCATGATCAACAAGGAGCTGCTAAAGTATTCTAAAATGGTCGATTACAATGTAAATCCAAATACGCTGAATTATGATTTAAGATATCAGCGTTTGGAACTTGATTTAGATCCTGCACAACAGTTTGTGAGTGGTACCGTAACAAGTCATTTTGTTCCGAATCAAAATATATCGAGTATTTATTTTGATTTATCTGATGCACTTACCGTTTCGGAGGTTAAGTATCATGGTGCCATTCTGCCTTTTACGCAACTTGCAACGAAAGAACTTAAAATTGATTTTCCTGCCGTAATTCCCTCGTCTTCTCTGGATTCACTATCTATAAAATATTCTGGAGCTCCGGATACCGGAGGAAGTGCAGGTGATGCCTTTACTGTTTCCACACAAAACGGAACTCCTGTTCTGTATACGCTTTCAGAGCCTTATGGAGCTCAGGAATGGTTTCCTACAAAGCAAAGTTTGAATGATAAGATCGAAAAAGTTGATCTAAAAATTAATACACCTTCACAATATAATGTTGCATCAAACGGAAAATTATATTCAGAAACATTGCTGCCCGGCAACAGAAAACTTACTTTTTGGCAAACCAATTATCCTATTCCAGCTTATTTGATAGCTTTAGGTATTACAAATTATACGAAACTTAACGACACAATGGGAAGTCCTGCATTCCCTTTTGTTAATTATCTTTACCCAGCCACCACATCGAATTCTACGGTAATGTCTAATATTGAATGGACGAAAACCGTGATGAATACTTTTGAGCAGTATTTCGGGCCATATCCCTACAGGAGTGAAAAATACGGCCATATGCAGTTCGGATGGGGTGGTGGTATGGAGCACGCTACCATGTCATCAATGGGATCCTGGGGAAGAGGAATTATTGCACACGAACTGGCACACCAGTGGTTTGGCGATAAGGTAACCTGTGGAGCTTGGAACGACATTTGGCTTAACGAAGGTTTTGCAACATTTGGTGAACATCTGGCTAACGAAAAATTATTGATGACCAATTCTCAGTTTATGAGTTATCTGAGTTCCGAAATGAACTATATAACAAGCTCTTCTGGTGGTAGTGTATATGTTTCCGATACTAATCTGGGAAACACGGGAGCTATTTTCAGTGGGAGGTTAAGTTATTCTAAAGGTGGCTATGTGGTAAGAATGATCAAGTGGATTTTAGGTGACGATGTATTTTATTCTGCATTGAAGGATTATCACTCAAGACCCGAACTGGCGTACGGCTATGCAAAAACTGCCGATCTCAAAAACTCGCTTTTAATGTCAACGGGAAAGGATTTCACTGAGTTTTTTAATGATTGGATTTACGGGCAGGGACATCCAACATATCAGATCCGCTGGAACCAAACGTCTGATCAGATGCTGAGATTCAAGGTCAGTCAAACAACCAGTCATTCATCGGTAAATTTCTTCGAAATGCCTTTGCCTATTAAAGTAAACGGTACTGGCGGGCAGGTGGCCTACCTTGTTCTTAATCATACAACTAAAAATCAAAATTTTGCGGAACAGATTAATTTCCCCGTTTCCTCTGTTCAGTTTAATTATGAAAACCAAATTCTTCAGAGGAATTCTACAGTAACAAAAGATACCACCATTCTTGCAGTAAATGATTCCGGGAAAGATCCGGTAAAAGTTTATCCCAATCCCGTGAAAAATTCTCTTTCGGTATCCGGAATTACAAAAGACCAACAATACGAAATTTACAGTATGGACGGTAAAATGATTAAAACCGGCACCTATTCTTCCGGCAAAACAATTGATGTAAATATACTAACAAAAGGAGTTTACCTTCTTAAGATCGAGAACCAGAATCTCAAATTTATTAAGGAATAAAAACAAAAGCCTTCAGAAATGAGGGCTTTTTTCTTAAATTAGCGTTTCTTAAAAAATTCAACTATGATTTCTAAAAATTTTCTGGAAAACCTCCAGAGCGAATTACATAATATAAAAAACGAAGGGCTCTTTAAAACAGAAAGAATCATTACTTCCCAGCAGTCTGCTGAGATTGAAGCGAACGGGAAAAAACTCTTAAATTTTTGCGCTAACAATTATTTAGGACTTTCCAACCATCCCGAAGTGATGAAAGCTTCGCAGGATATGATTGAAAGCCACGGTTACGGAATGTCGTCAGTCCGTTTTATCTGTGGAACTCAGGATATTCATAAAGAACTGGAGGCTAAAATATCCAAATTTTTAGGAATGGAAGATACCATTCTTTACGCGGCTTGTTTCGATGCGAATGGGGGAGTTTTCGAACCCTTATTTTCAGAAGAAGACGCCATTATTTCAGATGAACTGAATCACGCTTCCATTATTGATGGAGTTCGTCTTTGCAAAGCTGCGAGGTACCGCTACAAAAACAATAATATGCAAGATTTGGAAGACCAGTTAAAAGCTGCTTCCGAGAAAAATCACCGGTTCAGAATTATTGTGACGGACGGAGTTTTCTCTATGGACGGAATTGTAGCCGATCTAAAAGGAGTATGCGATTTGGCTGAAAAATATGATGCTTTGGTGATGGTTGATGATTCTCATGCAACAGGATTTATCGGTAAAACCGGACGCGGAACTCACGAAGCCAATGAGGTGATGGGAAGAGTTGATCTTATTACCTCAACTTTAGGAAAAGCTTTGGGTGGTGCACTTGGCGGATTTACCTCAGGAAAAAAAGAAATTATTGATATGCTGAGACAGCGTTCGCGACCGTATTTATTTTCAAATTCACTGGCTCCGGGAATTGTAGGTGCTGCGATGAAAGTTCTGGATATGATTTCTGAAGATACTTCGCTGAGAGACAAAGTGATGGAAAATGCTGAATATTTCAGAAAAGAAATGAAAGCCAAAGGTTTCGATATTCCTGACGGAGATGCAGCGATTGTTCCGGTGATGCTTTACGACGCACCTTTAGCCCAGAAAATGGCCGAAAAACTTATGGATGAAGGAATTTACGTCATCGGATTTTTCTATCCTGTGGTACCGAAAGGTAAAGCCAGAATCCGCGTTCAGCTTTCGGCTGCTCATACAAAAGAACAGCTGGATAAAGCGATTGCAGCTTTCGAGAAAGTTGGAAAAGAGTTAGAGGTAATCTGATTTCAGCCAGAATTCAAATAATATAAAACCTTCCGTTTGGGAGGTTTTTTGGTTTAAAAGAAGATTTTGTACAGATTTCTCGCACTCGAAACGATAAGCAGAAACGCAACCAATATCAGCGCGGTTTTACGCGGCATTTTCCCCGCTAATCTTGCAGCAAAGGGAGCGGCCAGCACTCCGCCGATAATTAATCCCAAAATAATTTCTATATTAGAAACGCCTAAACTGGAAAAGAAGACTATCGCAGCTGCCAGCGTGACAAAAAATTCAGCCATGCTTACAGTTCCAATCACGTAATTGGTTTTTCTGCCTTTGGAAAGAAGCGTAGAAGTAACAATCGGTCCCCAGCCTCCGCCTCCGAAAGCATCCATCATTCCGCCCAGGAAACCAAGTCTTCCGATGTGGGTTTTCTGTTTCACAACAATTTTTTTGAAAGCCAGACGCGTAATTCTGTAACCCATTAGCAGCGTGTAGGTCGCCATTAAGCCTTTTGCGAGGTTTTCATATTCATTGCCCAGATAAATAAGGAGCAATGATCCACAAACAGCACCGATAATCCCCGGAATCGCAAGATAAAGCAACATTCTTTTGTTCACATTTCCGTATTTGTAGTGTGAATAGCCGCTCATGGCGCTCGAAAACATTTCTGCAGTGTGAATGGATCCGGAGATGGAGGGCAGTTTAATTCCCATCCCAAGCATCAGGGTTGAACTCGTTAAACCGTAACCCATTCCTAAAGCACCATCCACCATTTGAGCAAAAAATCCAATGGCAAGCATCCAATAAAATTCTTTCGGAATTTCGTAAACAAAATCTTTTGCCTGTGCGTAGGAGAAGTATTGATCGAAGGCTATTCCAAGAAAAAAAGCCGCAAAAGAGAGCGAAAGATAAATCACCAGTCTTCTGTATTTTTTAGCGTCTTTGGAATATTGCCATTTCGATTTCTGTTCTTCTGGTGGAAGTTTATTTTTATCTGAAATAAAACTTTCGAGCTGAAAATCACTTAATTCCGGTTTGTTGGCGATGCTGATCAGGATGTTTTTCTTCTGAACGATATCAATGATTTCTGTGTAAAAATCGACTCCGCAATCGGTAATTAAAGCGATATGGGAATTGTAAAAATCGTCTTCAAAGAAGCGTCTTTCATGAAGTCTTATATTCTCATGATTTTTTGCAAAGTCTTTAATTTTCTCTGAAATATTTTCACAAACAAGATTAATCTGGGTGTTCGGAAAACTTTCAACAAGTAAATTCAGGTTTTTCAGCGCCTGGTTGCCACCGCCTACAATAAGTACTTTCAGGTTTTCCAGATTCAGGAAAACGCTGAGTGATTTGTTATGTATTTTACTTTCGATAGACATTAAAAAGATGCGGTGAGGTATTCACAAGAAAATTTTTTCAACTTTTTAAAATCTAAAGAAGCATTACTGCACCTACAGTAGAATTACTGGTTTCATCTACCAGAATTGCGCTGCCGGTGGCGCTGTTTTTTTCAAAAGAATCAAAAACCAGTGGTGATGCGGTTTTTAGTCTTACTTTTACAATTTCATTCAGTTTTACGGAATCTTTCGCAGGGATTTGTTGTAAAGTGTTGACATCAATTTTATATTCAATTTCCTTTACAATAGTTTTCATAAGTCGGCTTTTGTGCTGAATAAAATATTTGTTTCCTTCGTTCAGTTCACGTTTGTCGAGCCAGCAAACCAAAGCTTCGAACTCATTTTCAACTTTTAGCTGGTTATCGTTTTTAACGAAGAAATCTCCGCGGCTCACATCAATATCGTCTTCAAGATGCAGAACTGCAGGTTGCAGCGCGAAAACTTCTTCCACTTCTGTTCCGCCTGTTTCTACTTTTGAAATGGTGGTTTCTATATTTTCCGGAAGAATGGTGATTCTGTCGCCTTTTTTATAAGTTCCGGAGATAACCTGCCCTGCATATCCGCGGTAATCATGAAGTTCCTCTGTTTGTGGACGAATGACATACTGAACCTGGAATCTTGAACTTTCATAATCAACATCATCGCTCACTTCAACATTTTCGAGAAATGACAAAAGAGGTTCTTCTTTAAACCAAGGCATTTTTTCCGATCTTTCCACAATATTATCGCCATTGAAAGCTGAAATAGGGAAGTAGTATACGTTTTTAAGGCCTAAACTTTCCGCCGCTGTTGCGTAATCTTTTTTGATATTGTTGAAAACTTCTTCGGAATAATCAACCAGATCCATTTTGTTTACTGCGACTACAACATGCTTCATCTTCAGCAGCGATGCAATGATGGAATGGCGTTTTGTCTGTTCAATGACTCCCTGCCGCGCATCTATTAGAATGATGATGAGCTGAGAATTGGAGGCACCTGTAATCATGTTTCTGGTGTACTGAACATGGCCTGGAGCGTCTGCTATAATAAATTTTCGTTTTGGGGTAGAAAAATAGCGGTAAGCCACGTCAATAGTGATTCCCTGCTCTCTTTCTGCGCGTAGACCATCGGTGAGAATCGCCAGATCGATACCGTCGGCATTTTTGTTTTTAGACTGTTTTTCGAGGGCTTCCAGTTGGTCAACCAAAATGCTTTTGCTGTCGTAAAGCAGTCTTCCGATTAAGGTGCTTTTTCCGTCATCAACGCTTCCGGCGGTAATAAATCTTAATATATCCATGTTTAGTATAAGTAATAATTGAGAAAGAACGGTGAGATTTTTTGGCGAATTAATTTAGAAATAACCGCCTTTTTTTCGGTCTTCCATGGCGGCTTCGGTTACTTTGTCGTCAATTCTTGTTTCGCCACGCTCTGAAATTCTGGAAGCTGTAATCTCGTTTACCACTTCATCCAGCGTTGCTGCATTGCTTTCTACAGCGGCTGTGCAGGTCATGTCGCCAACGGTTCTGTACCGCACTTTTTTATTGGTGATGGTATCATTTTCGTCTATCTGAATGAAATCTGAAACGGCAATTAACTGTCCTTCATGTTCAATCACATCGCGGTGATGAGCGAAATAAATTGAAGGAAGCTGAATTTTTTCCTTTCTGATGTAATTCCATACATCAAGTTCGGTCCAGTTAGAAATGGGAAAAACCCTTACATTTTCACCTTTGTGAATTCTTCCGTTATAGATGTTCCACAATTCAGGTCGCTGCAGTTTAGGTTCCCACTGACCGAATTCGTCGCGCACCGAAAAAAACCTTTCTTTGGCTCTGGCTTTTTCTTCATCACGCCGCGCGCCGCCGATACAGGCGTCGAACTTAAATTCTTCAATCGTATCCAGAAGAGTATGGGTTTGAAGCCAGTTTCGGGAAGCAAATTTACCTTTTGGTTCGGTGAGCTTTTTCTCGCGAATCGTATCTTCAACTTTTCTTACAATAAGTTCAGCACCGATTTCTTGGGCTAAATGATCGCGATATGCTAATGCTTCCGGGAAATTGTGTCCGGTGTCAATATGAACCAACGGAAAGGGGATTTTCATCGGTGCAAAGGCTTTTTTAGCAAGATGCACGAGGGTGATTGAATCTTTTCCGCCGCTGAAAAGTAATGCAGGTTTCTCGAACTGTGCCGCTACTTCTCGCATGATGAAAATGCTTTCGGCTTCTAACTGTTCCAGATAGTCTAATTTATATTTGCTCATAAAATCAACTGTAAAAGTTTGTTGTAAAAATTCTGATAAAAACTGAAAGAATTATTTTGAATGCAATCCGCATTCTTTTTGTGATTCTTCCCAATACCACCGGCCGGCTCTCGGGTTTTCACCATCAATAATGGCTCTGGTGCAGGGTTTGCAACCCACGCTGATAAAACCTTTTTTATGAAGTGGAAGATCCTGAACATTATGGGTTTCAATATAATTTAAAACATCCTGATAAGTCCAGTGAATAAGCGGATTGAATTTGAACAGCATTTTTTCGGTGTCCCATTCCAGCATTTTCATGTTTTCGCGGTTTTCGGACTGTTCGCTCCGTAAACCCGTGATCCAAATTTTAGCACCTTCCAAAGCACGGTTCAGGGGTTTTACTTTCCGGATGTAGCAGCATTCTTTCCGGTTTTCTACGGAATGAAAAAATGCATTGATTCCTTTTTCGTTCACATATTTTTCCACATCCTGCGTGTCGGGAAAATAGACTTCCGTTTTGGTTTTATAGCGGGCATTATTTTGTGAAAGCAGTTCGTAATGTTCATAAAAAAGCCTTCCGGTATCCAAAGTGAACACTTTAATATTCATCTGATTTCTAAAGATAATGTCGGTAATAACCTGGTCTTCCTGACCTAAAGAAGTGGAGAAAACTGCGCCTTGAGTAAATTTTTCGGAAATAAAACGCAGGCTTTCTTCGGCGGATAAATTTTCGATGTGCTGAATATCTTCTTGTGAGAGCATATAATAGTATAAGTTGCCACAAATTTACTTTATAATTATTAACCTACAAAATTGGTAGACTATTAAAGCAAAAAAAGCTAATCTTTTAATTCGATAAGCGTTTTTTTCTCCAGAATAGCCAAAGTAGCATCGCGCACTTCAATTAAAACATCGTGTAGGGCGCAGTGATTTTCATTACAGTTCAGGCAGTTTTCGTAAAAATTCAGGCTTACACAAGGCAGCATAGCGATCGGTCCGTTGAGCAGACGAATAACTCGGGCTAGAGAAATATCCTGAGGATTTACATTCAGAAAATAACCGCCACCTTTTCCTTTTTTACTGTCGAGAATTTCGGCTTTTTTTAATTCAAGAAGAATATTTTCGAGAAACTTAAGCGGAATTTTTTTCTTTTCCGAAATTTCTGAAATCAGAATTGGGCCTTCCTGCTGTTTTTCAACAAGATAAGAAAGCGCCTTCAAAGCGTATTGCGATTTTTTGGATAGCATAAAGCAAAAGTAATAAAAACCTGAGAGATAAAATTCTGAGGTAAAATTTGAAAAAATAGTTTAAGTTCGCATAAATTTAGTTTCAACATGTTCAGTAAACACGAGGCGCAGCAGCTTAAAAAAGATTTTTGGATTGCTTTTGGGAAGAGTTTCCCCAGAAAATGGCTTTTATATGACACTAAAATTAAAGATTTTTCGCTGAAATTTTACGCAGACAACAAAAAAGCAGAGGTTTCGATCGATATTGAAATGAAAGATGAACTCTTTCGCAATGCTTATTACGAAAAGATTTGGTCTTTGGAAGAAATGCTGAAAGAAGAAGTGGGCGACATTCAAAAAGATGAATTTTACACGATGGAGAACGGGAAAGTTATTTCCCGAATTTGGGTAACGAAAGAAAATGTATCCATATTTAATAAAAATTCCTGGCAGGAAATTTTCGAATTTTTTGTAGAAAAGATGGACGGTTTTGAACGGTTTTATTACGAATACGAAGACTTTATTAAAGATGTTTAAAAGAGAAAACGGTTTCAAATCCTGAAACCGTTTTTTATTGTTTTTAAATGAAAATTTATCCGAATTTCTTTTTTCTGAGCCAGAAGAAAAACCCTCCCAAAAGACCTATAATTCCAATGGGAATCAGCAGGTTGATCCATTGCCATTTGGATCTTTCTTCGTCAATTCTTTGTCTGTCGAGCAGGCGCGCTTCGATATTTCGGTTTCTGAGTTCCATTAAATTGGAGTCATCCAAGAGAAAATCCAGTGCATTCCTCAGAAACTGCTCGTTGCCGTAAGTTTGTTTCGTCAGCAGATCTTCTCCCAAAGGCAAAGGTTTTCCTTTATAAACCTGGTTTCGACCAATATCACCGTCTGCAACCACGATCATTTTATTTTCACTGCTTTGCGCTCTGAAATCGGGATAAGCGTTTCTTTCGCTTCGGGATGCATACGCGGAGGTGAATTTTCCTTCTAAACTTACTGCAAATATTTTAGGTGTAGTAGGTTTGTCGAATTCGCTTAAAGAATCTGCCCGTACAATTTCACCCAATGCAACATAGTTCGGGACCTGTTTTACATTTGTTCTTTCGCTGGATTCAAAAAGTACGCGGGTTTTAATGTTTTTTCTTCCTAAAGTATCAATCGAAGTAGGAAATTCAAATTTCACCGGATTGATGTTTTTGGTAATGGGATTTTTGTTTTCGGCAATTCCGAGCGGGAAATAAGGCCAGAGAAAACTGCTGAACTGTGGATTGCCGGCAACTTCACCGGAAACAATTCGGATGAGTGCAGATTTTTTCATGTCCTTCACCAACCCCGGATTTATGCGGATTCCGTAGTTGAAAAAGAAATCCGTAAGGTTTGTATCCATCGGATAGGCCATGATTTTTTTCGACTGAAAAAGCGTATCCATCTCCGCGTTCACGGCATCGATCATCCACAGGGTTTTTCCGCCGTTCATGATATATTGATCGAGGATCACTTTTTCGTTTTCAGTAAAAGTTTTCCTTGGTTTTGCGATGACCAAGGCGTGCATTTGTTTCAGTTTAGGAACATCGGCTAAAGAAAGCTCGGTTTGGTTTTGGGGAATAATTGGACCCGCGTTGTGACTTTCGAGCGCCATTTCCATAAAACCTTGAAACTGCTCGGGTCCTAATTCGTCCTGATTGATGAGAATTCCGATATTTTTCTTTTCGTCTTCGGTAATTGCTTTAATATTTGAAGCGAAATTATATTCTAAATTTTCGATCGATTTGCTGAGCTGTTCCGAAGCATCGATTCCGCTTTGGTTAATGATGAGCGGAATTGAACTTCCGTAGGAGTTGTATTTAAGCGTGGCAAACGGAAACATAACGATTTCGGAGATTTTGCCGTCTTTAATATCCGGAAGAATAGAAGGCTGCATACCCATTGCCGCAAGCGTATCCTGCGACATTTTGGTTTTAATGGGATCGATAAATTTATAATCGATTTTGGGATTAATTTTTCTGAATTCCTCCAGCATAAATTTGGTCTCGTTCTGCAACTGACGGAAGCTTGCCGGGAAATCGCCTTCCAGATAAACATCTACTGTTAAAGGTTTTTTTACCGATTCCAGGATTTTTACCGTAGATTCAGATAAAGTGTAGCGTTTTTCCTGAGTAAGATCGAATCTTTTTGAGAAAACTCCGAAAATCCCAAGAAGCAGTACTAAAACCGTGATGATGTATATGATATATTTTTTGTTCATTTTTTTTCTAAAAACGCTTTTATTTTTTCTTTTCAACAAAAATTTTAGCTGAAACAAGGCAGATCCCGATAACGAAGACGAAATAAAAAATATCTCTGGTGTCTATCAGGCCTCTTGTAAAGGCCAGAAAATGCTTGTAAAATCCAAGGTTTGAGAGGATATAATCTGTACCTCCCAATAATTTGTAACTGGCCAATTGCTCGATCCCGAAATAAAGAATAAAGCACATGAAAACGCCTAACAAATAAGCCATAATTTGGTTTTGAGATAGTGACGAAGCTAAAATTCCAACTGCGGAAAAGGCTGCAGTAAGAATAATTAAGCCAAAATAACTCCCGAAAGTCGCGCCCAGATCGATGTTTCCGGCAGGTACGCCTAACACATAAACGGTATAAAGATAAATGACTGAAGGCAACAGGCAGAGGATCCCAACAAACCAAACTGCAAAAAATTTCCCCAGGATAATCTCGGAAATTTTTACAGGTTGTGAGAAAAGCCAGTTCAAAGTTCCGGATTGTTGCTCTTCAGCAATCGTTTTCATTGAGATTGCAGGAATTATGAACATCAGCAGCCAGGGTACGAGCACGAAGTAGCTTTGTAAAGAAGCGGTTCCGATGTCGAAAATATTAGAATCGTTTTCAAAGAAAAACAGGAACAGGGTTCCTATTAAACTGAAAGCGGCGATAATGAGCCAGGCACTCCAATTGCCGAAATAACTCCAAAGTTCTTTTTTAAAAATTGCTGTCATCCTTTTTTGAATGTAAAAAGTATTATTTCTTCGCTTTATTAACCAATTTTACGGTAAGCATAATTGCAACCACCAAAACGAAAAATCCGGTGATTAATTGCCACCAGTATTCCAGTACCCAGGATTTCAAAATCACGGTGAAAACGACAAGGAATAAAATAAACGTCGCAATTTCATTGGCTTGCCGAAGTTTGATATTTTTAATGGGTAAAATATCTCCTTTCAAATTTTTCATCTGGAGGACTTTTTTCCAACACCAGTAGTGGTAAAATGCAAGTCCGATTAAGAATGTCAGTTTTAGATGAAACCAAGGTGTCTTCATCAATCCAAAATTCAGATAAATAAGTGAAAGACCTGTTACCAGCATAATAACACCCGCAGGAACGGTGATGATATTCCATAATCTTCTGGCCATAAAAAGGTACTGTTCGCGGAGAATCTCTTTCTTTCCAACCTCAAACTCATCGGTATCTTTATAGTAAACAAACAGCCGCACGAGATAGAAAATCCCTGCAAAATAACTGACCATAAAAATGATGTGAAAAGCTTTGAGAATATTGTAAAGCATCTGAAAAATTTAGCTGCAAAGATAACGGATTAAAACGATTACCAAAAGCCAACAGAACATAAGTGTAAATTATTGTGTTAAAATTATTTTTTGTCTATCCTATCTCATTAATTTTTAGTTTTTTTGTATATTAAAATTATATATCCTAATAATTATGAAAAGAATTTTCCAATTGTGTTTCAGTTTGGTATTTTTCTCTTTAGGTTTTTCTCAGAATTTAAAACCTATTGCCGAGAAGGTTAAAAATGTGCAAGCTGCAAACAAAACGTTTGTGAAGTACAACTTGTTTACAGTAGATCCGTCTGCACAAAAACAGGCCATGTACCAATCTGCTGCTGACGGCATTACCGTGATGAAGCTTAATAAAACAGTGGTGCAAAGAATTAACTCTGAAAGACCTGAAGCAATGGAAATGAGTTTTCCTTTCGAAGGAAAAAACATTACTGTAGAACTGGTGAGAAACAATTTCTTTACTCACGATTTTAAAATCAATACAGATAAAGGTTATGCAAATTATACTCCGGGTGCCTACTATCACGGGATTGTAAAGGGTGATAATGAGTCTCTCGTGGCTTTAAGCTTCTTTAATGATGATGTAGTTGGGGTAACTTCGGTTAAAAATATCGGTAACATTGTTATCGGTAAAGCGAAAAACAGTGAAGATTTCGTTTCCTATAACGATCAGAAGTTGAAAGAAGAAAATCCGTTTACCTGTTCTGCAGATGAACGTCTTGAAAATCAAAAAATGGCCGGTCCTTCTTACAATCCTAAAACGATGACGGATAAAAAAACCGATAACTGCGTGAGAATTTACTACGAAGCAGGATTCGGTCCTTATTCACTGAATGGATCAAGTGTCTCACAGACTACAAACTGGGTTACAGCAATGCATAACAATGTTTCTACACTTTATGCAAACGACGGCATTACTGTAGCATTAAGCGAGGTTTTTGTATGGACCACTACCGACCCTTATACCGGTACACCGTCTGAAATTTTAAATAAGTTCAGAAATGGCCGCCCAACGTTCAACGGGGATATTGCGCAGCTTTTAAGAAATCCTGCGACAACAAGTATTGCTTGGGTAAATGCGCTTTGTACCACGTATAAATATTCTTATTCAGGTGTGAACCTGAGTTACCAGAATGTTCCAACTTATTCATGGAATATTGAAGCGATGACTCACGAAATTGGTCATAATCTGGGTTCACCTCATACACACGCCTGTAGATGGAACGGTAATGATACAGCGATCGATGGCTGTGGTCCGGCTTCTGGCAATAACGAAGGTTGCGAAGGTCCGCTTCCTACAGGTACAGGAGGAACGATTATGAGTTATTGTCATCTTGTTCCGTCAGTGGGGATTAATTTTGCTAACGGATTTGGGGAACAGCCTGGTGCACTCATCAGATATACGGTAAATTCTAAAGGATGCTTGGGTACAAACTGTGTAACATCCTGCGCCCTTACGATTACAGGCCTTACAGTCTCTAATCTTACGACCAACTCGGTGACTGCAACGATTGTTGATAACACCGGAAGCAGCTGGAAGTATAAGCTGGCGAAAATGGATGGAACGGTGATTCAATCCGGAACAACCAATACCAAAGTTTTAAATTTCACCAATCTTGAGCCGGGGATCTATTATAAAATTTCTGTAGGTACAGATTGTTCAGGACCTCAGGCGTTTTCTTTCGAGCAGTTAATACTAACTGATGCTAACTGGTGTTCGGGAGTACTGTTTACAGATCCGGGTGGTGCAAATGCGAATTATGGGGATAACCAAACAATCATTAAAACTTTCTATCCGACAAATCCATCAGATAAGGTTAAAATTACATTTACAGAATTCGATTTGGAAACTGGATATGACTTTATGAATATTTACAACGGACCAAACACGGGTTCTCCACGATTCACTGGTGCAACTCAGATTACGGGCAACACCATTCCTGGACCGTTCCAATCCACGCATGCAAGCGGAGCAATTACAGTAAGATTTATTTCTGACGCCGGTGCTACCGGAACAGGTTGGAGTGCCACACTGGATTGTGTTAATGTTTTAGCGACCGGAGAAGTTTCTGCTACAGACGGGGTAAGTATTGCCCAAACTTCTGTTAAAGGAATCTTCACTGTAAAAGCTAAGGACAAAATAGAGTCTTATTCTGTCTTTGATGCCTCTGGAAAACTGGTAAAAACTTCAGGGAAACTAAATGCAGGCGAAGAGAAAATCGATCTTTCAGCCAGCCCGAAGGGTGGTTATGTGATCAGCGTTAAAACGTCGAAAGAAACAGTAACCAAGAAAGTAATCAGATAATTACATAGTATAATGATATAAATAGCCGGCTGCAAAAGCCGGCTATTTTTGTATCATCAAGATTCGGAATCTTTAGTAAAATTCGATATAAATACTTTCGCCCACTTTCATTCCGAACAGGGTTTTGGCTCCGTTATCTTTATTTCCTTTGTAGATGGTAAGTTCAAGCAAGCCGGCATCGTTAAAAATCGCTGCAGATTTGCCGTGATATTCATGTTCCAACTCCCAATCTGTTATAAAATCAGTGTACTGGTTGTAAATTTTGGTAAGCGCAAGATTTCTGAACTTTAAGATAAAACCATTAAAACCTACACTGTGCTTCTCAAATAACTTTTTACTGATATTGGAAACCATATTTCCGAAATTATCAATATACATGATTTCTCCGATAATCATTTTTTCGTTTTCACTGAATACCGGTCTGGGGAACGAAAGTTGTTTAGGAGATTTAAATTTTCTACCAATTACCTCTGGTAATCCACCTTTTTGAAGATGAACCGCAACAGGCGCAAAAATATCGGTAGAAGTAAATTTCACTTCATCATCAAACCTGTTGTTGAAGGTGATTTCGTAAACTGCTTCCGGTTTAATGTCATAAAAAATTAAACTCAGCACACCGTTGTCTGCAGCAATAAAATAATGCCCGTCGGCCTTATAAAGAATGCATTTTCGGTCTTTGGTATAAAAACTGTCTACGGAAATAATATGTACGGTACCTTCAGGAAAAAAAGAGTAGGCGTTCCTTACGATATAGGCGGTCTGCAACAGGTTGTAGGCCTGTATTTCGTGGGAAATATCAACAATTTTAGCGTCTTCTTTTAAGCTCAGGATTTTTCCTTTCACAGCGGGAACTCTGTGATCGACCAATCCGTAATCTGAGGTGAAAGTAATAACCGGCATTTGTATCTCTTCGGGAATGGCAAATTTAGGGCAAAAAAAAATATTTTGGGGCGATAATCAAAAACAAAAACCGCTATTTTTAAAATATATTTGATATTTTTAGAGAAAATAATTAACATCAAACAAGAGATAAATGTTCGAACTCAATTATGAAATCAAAGGCATTGACGCCAAGACTTTTTACGGAGTCAACAACCAATATTTTAATTTACTAAAATCCAGTTTTCCAACCCTGAAAATTACGGGGCGCGATCATTTTATTTTTGCGATTGGGAACAATGAAACGCTGGATGTACTGAAAAATAAGCTGGATGATATTGTGAGTTTTATTTCCAGAAATAATTCACTCACTTTAAAGGATATTGAAAACATTCTGAATATTAAAGATGAAACCGAAAAACAGCTTGTTTTCGATCAGGATATCATTGTAAAAGGCGTAAACGGTAAGATTATTAAAGCGAAGACTACCAATTTGAAGAAACTGGTAAAAGAGTCTGAGAAAAAAGACATGGTTTTCGCGATTGGTCCGGCCGGAACGGGAAAGACTTATACCAGCGTAGCATTGGCAGCAAGGGCTTTGCGTGATAAGGAAGTAAAAAGGATTATTTTAACACGTCCTGCGGTAGAAGCCGGCGAAAGTTTGGGATTCCTTCCGGGAGATTTAAAAGAGAAACTGGATCCCTATTTACAGCCGCTTTACGATGCACTTCGCGATATGATTCCTCACGAAAAACTGGAAGGATTTATTGAGAAAAAAGTAATTGAAGTTGCTCCGTTGGCATTTATGCGTGGGCGGACTTTAGACGAAGCTTTTGTTATTCTGGATGAAGCGCAAAATACCACCCATTCGCAGATGAAAATGTTTCTTACCAGGATGGGAATGAATGCAAAGTTCATCATAACAGGCGATCCAAGTCAGGTCGATTTACCATTAAGGCAAAAATCTGGCTTGAAGGAAGCGATGAGAATCTTGAAAGATGTGCAGGAAATTGGGTTTGTACACCTTACCGAAGAAGATGTGGTAAGACATCCCGTAGTGCGGAAAATTATTACCGCTTACGGAAACGAAGAGAAAAGACAGAGAGAAGAGTAATTCATGATAAAAGTCATGTTAAAGGAATGTTAAATAGATTTATCTTTGCAGCCAAATTAAATTAAAAATTATGAAAAAATTATTGCTAGTTGGTGCATTAGCACTTTTCGCGGCTGTAAATGCACAAACTCAGAATCCAGCTTTAGCAAAAGGTAAATGGTTAGTAGAAGCAAATACTAACTTTGGTGTTTTAAGCCCTTCAAACACTTCTATTGGATTTTATACAAGTGATGGTGATTCTATGTTCAAAATTGGTGGAGAAGCTGGATATTTTGTTGCGAATAACTTGGCATTGAAATTAGGTTTGGGAATTACCTCTTTAACTGTAGATAATTTCTATGGAAATAATGAAACTTCCACTGCATTCAACTACAAAGTTGGAGTAAAGTACTATATTGCAAGTATGTTCCCAGTTCAGGTTGATTTTAACGGAATTTCAAGCGAAGGCGAAAATATTAACGCCGTTGGATTTCAAGGAGGTTATGCATGGTTTGTATCTCCTAACATCTCTATTGAACCAGGTTTAAGATATGACTTAGGTACTGCAGAAGGTTCAAGCGGAATTTTCTCTGGTAATGTTGGTTTTGCCCTACATTTCTAAAAAAAAAATTTAAGATAAATATCCCGGTTTATTAGAACCGGGATTTTTTTTGCCCAATATCTGGAGATTTCTCAAAAAAACGGTGCATCTTCTTTCCGGTCAGAATTAAATTGATATTTTTGATGAAAATTAAAAATTTATGAAAAGAGTAGTATTGGCGTTCGCCATGATGATGTTTGGGCTTATGAATGCTCAGGTAAAATTTGGGATTAACGGTGGATTTTCGTCGGCTGTAGTTTCTGATGATTTTGATGAGCTTACTGCAGGTTATTATGCGGGAGTTTTTACAGAATTTGGAATTCCTGGATTTGCCAAAATGCAACCTGCGCTGAATTATGTGAAATTTAAAGATGATTCTTATCTGCAGATCCCGGTGATAATGAAATTTTATTTCCTGCCGAAAGTAAATGTGCAGTTGGGTCCGCAGTTCGCCTTCAGGCTCGATGATGTGCCGGATACCATTAACAAATCAAATTTTGGTGCGGCTGTAGGCTTGGGCGCCGACTTATTTTCAGGGCTGCTTATTGAGGCACGGTACGCATTTCAGCTGAATAATGCTTTTAAAAGCCCGGCGACAGGCGAAAAGCTTCATTTCAATCTCTTCAATGTTGGTTTAGGTTTACGACTTTAATGATTAAAAAATAGCTCACAAAAAATCCCGAATCATTCAATTCGGGGTTTTTATTTTGAAATTCTGGAAATTTATATTTTATCTTCCGAACAGGTTGCCACCCATTCCTGGCATTTTTGGCATTCCTTTACTCATCATTTCCATCATTTGTTTTCCTTGCGGACCTTGCATCATTTTCATCATTTTACCCATTTGATCAAATTGTTTCATCAACGCATTTACGTCTTCAATTTTTCTTCCGGCACCTCTGGCAATACGGTTTTTTCTCTGGGTGTTGATAATCGACGGTCTTCTTCGTTCTTCCGGCGTCATAGAATGAATAATGGCTTCGATATGTTTAAAGGCGTCATCATTAATATCAACATCTTTTATAGCTTTGCCAACGCCCGGAATCATGCCCATTAAATCTTTCATATTTCCCATTTTTTTGATCTGGTTGATCTGTTTTAGGAAATCATCAAAACCGAATTCGTTTTTTGCGATTTTTTTATGGAGTTTTTTAGCTTCCTCTTCATCAAACTGCTCCTGAGCTCTTTCAACAAGGGAAACCACGTCTCCCATTCCAAGGATTCGGTCTGCCATTCTTTCCGGATAGAAAACATCCAGCGCTTCCATTTTTTCACCGGTTGAAATAAACTTAATAGGTTTTTCAACAACGGAACGGATGGTAAGAGCAGCTCCACCTCGTGTATCACCATCTAATTTTGTAAGAACAACTCCATCAAAATTCAGTGCTTCGTTAAAGGTTTTAGCAGTATTCACGGCATCCTGACCCGTCATGGAATCCACCACGAATAAGGTTTCATTAGGCTTGATGAAATAATGAACCGATTTAATCTCGTTCATCATCTGCTCATCAACAGCCAAACGGCCCGCGGTATCCACAATTACTACATCATGGTTGTTTTCTTTCGCAAATTTTACGGCATTTTCAGCGATAGAAGACGGGTTTACAGCACCTTCTTCGGTATAAACGGGAATTCCGGTCTGCTGACCAAGAATTTTCAGCTGTTCAATTGCCGCAGGCCGGTAAACGTCGCAGGCAACCAATAAAGGTTTTTTGTTCTTTTTTAATTTTAAATAATTTGCAAGCTTGCCGGAAAAAGTTGTTTTACCGGAACCCTGAAGACCTGCAATCAGGATGACGCTGGGTTTGCCCGAAAGATTAATTCCTTCCTGCGTACCACCCATGAGTTCCACAAGTTCGTCGTGAACGATTTTGGTCATGAGCTGCCCGGGAGTTAAACTTGTAAGAACGTTTTGTCCTAAAGCTTTGTCCTGAACTCTTTTGGTTAAATCTTTCGCAACTTTATAGTTAACATCGGCATCCACCAAAGCACGGCGGATTTCTTTTACCGTTTCCGCAACGTTGATTTCGGTGATTTTTCCGCGCCCTGATATATTATGAAGCGCTTTATCTAATTTATCCTGTAAACTGTTGAACATCGTTTTTTTATTTAAGAGTTGCAAAAATACAGAAATTAGATGATATTTAAAATTCAAAATTTTTCAATTGGTCGATAATGGTTAGATTTGCAAAAAACTTGAATGTCTGAGGAGAAACCAACACAGCAGGAATTCAGCCAGGAAGATGAGAAAAAATTCCGAAGAAACGGGCTTAGGCAATACGGTGTTTATTCAGCCATCGTTTTTCAGATGCTTGCTACTATGGGATTAGGATTTTGGGGTGGCAAAAAAATTAATGATCATTTCGGGTTTGAAACCAATCTTTTAACTGTTGGGATTGGATTTTTAGGGATGTTTCTCGCTTTCTACAATTTGCTGCAGCAACTGAAGAGCGTGCAGCGTGATGACAAATCCGACAATTCAAAAAAATAAAATTCAGTAAATAATTCAAAACAATTTAAATCCAATATTATATCTGCAATGAAAATTAAGAAAACCACCATTTATATCATTCTGTTTTTTATCATGTTTTTTCTCCATTTTGGAATCTGGCAGTATTTGGAAGTCGGTTTCGAAACAACTTTTATCAGGTATTATCTTTTTCTTACGTTGCTTTTCACGATTGTAATCACAATTTTGTCGATTATTAAAAAAATATACCCTAATTATATAGGTTTCGGATTTATGGGATTGGTGATGTTTAAGCTCATGATTATGTTTTTGGTAATGAAAAAGCTCAATTTAAATGAAGTCCCTAATTATAAAGTTCATTTTGTTATTCCTTATTTAATTTCTTTGGTTCTGGAAACCTTGTATGCCGTAAAATTGATACAGACCGAAGAGGTTACAGAATCCCCCGAAGATGAAAAAAATCAGTAAAAATTGATTTTTATATTATGATTATTTGTTCTATTTTTGCAAAACTTTAAAATAAGATATAGCAATGCTGAAAAGAGTAGTTCTTGTACTAGGTTTTTTATCGACATTTTCAACATCGTTTGCACAGCACGACGCTGTTGTAGTAAGCGAAACACCTGTTGCTACGGCTCCTGCACAGGCGGCAGAATTACCTGCAGTGGTTACTGAAAAAGACAAAATCAAGAAAGAAAACAAGGACTTTATCACCCATCACCTTCTCGACGCACACAGCTTTGATATTATGGTGACGAAAGAAGGCAAACATATTGGTTTTCCGCTTCCTGTAATTTTTTACGACAGTGCCAATGGTCTTCATACAATGATGAGTTCGGCATTTCACCACGGCAAAGAAGTAGTGGAAAGCAAAGGTGGTTATTATAAACTCTTCCACGAAAAGATTTATAAAACTGATGCTTCAGGAACAATTAATCTTGATGAACATCAGCACGCAACCAACGAAAAAGTGCTGGATTTTTCGATCACCAAAACAGTTCTAATGGTTGTAGTTACTGCATTACTTATGATCTTTATTTTCGGTGGAATTGCAAAAAGCTACAAAAACTCTTTGGTTCCTACAGGCGCAGGAAAAATTCTGGAACCATTGATTCTTTTCATCAGAGACGATATTGCTAAACCAAACATTGGTGCGAAATATCAGAAATACATGAGCTATTTGCTTACGATATTCTTTTTTATCCTTTTCCTTAATGTCTTCGGGCTGTTACCTTTTGGTATTAATGTTACAGGAAATATTGCAATTACCGCAGCGTTAGCGATTTTTACTTTCTTTATCACGCAATTTACTGCAAACAAGAATTACTGGCAGCACATTTTCTGGATGCCAGGTTTGCCTTTGCCAATGAAAATTGTGATGATGCCGATTGAAATTATCGGGATGTTCATTAAACCATTTGCGCTTCTTATACGTCTTTTTGCGAACATGACTGCGGGTCACATTGTAATTATGTCGCTTATCGCAATGATCTACGTTTTCAAAAATGTAATCGCGGGTGTTGCGTTCCCATTCTTAACTTTTGTACTTTATCTTCTTGAAATATTAGTTGCATTCCTTCAGGCTTATATCTTTACGATGCTTTCTGCGGTGTATTTTGGTATGGCCAACGAAGAGCACCATCACGAAGGTGAAGAAGGAGTGGTACATCATTAATAAAACCTTTTAAATTTTTATATTATGGATCTTAAATTAGTAGGTGCAGGTTTAGTAGTAATCGGAGCAGGATTAGGTATCGGTAAAATCGGTGCTGCTGCTCTTGAGGGTATGGCTCGTCAACCAGAGCAAGCCGGTAAACTTCAAACAGCGATGCTTATCGCTGCTGCACTTGTTGAAGGTCTTGCATTTGCTGCATTATTCGCAGTTTAATCAAGCTTTTCAGCCCAAAAATTTTCATCTGCCGGGAACGGTTGGTTACGGCAGATGATTTTTAAAAAAAATTAAAAACAACTACATATATATCATAACTCATTATGGGATTATTAGAAAATTTTTCATCAGGTTTATTCATCATCCAGTCGGTGGTATTCATCATCCTGCTATTAGTTTTAAGAAAATTTGCATGGAAGCCGATTATGGATGCGGTGAACGAAAGAGAAGTAACAATTATCGACTCTCTTAACCAGGCGAAACTTGCAAAACAGGAAGTACAGAACTTAAAAGCTGAAAACGAAAACATCATTCGTGAAGCAAAAGTAGAGCGAGATAATATCCTGAAAGAAGCCAGAGAAATTAAAGACAGAATTGTAGGTGAAGCAAAAGATCTTGCCAAAGCAGAAGGCGACAAAATGATTGAGCAGGCAAGACAGTCTATCCAGGCAGAAAAAGCTGCAGCGATGTCGGAAATTAAGAACCAGATTGGTACACTGTCGGTTACGATTGCTGAATCAATCCTGAAGCAGAAATTAGACAACGATGGCGCTCAAAACGCTTTGGTTGAAAATATTCTTAACAAATCTAACCTGAACTAAAATGCTTACAAGTAAAGTAGCAAAAAGATACGCGCAAGGTTTACTCAATTTCACTCAGGAGTCAGGAAATACCGATTCTGTTTTTACTGAAATGGGTGATATTGTGAAAACCATTGAAAAGTCGAAGCAGCTGCAAAGTTTTTTCGCTTCTCCGATCATTGATGTGAAGAAAAAAGTAAGCATTGCCTTAGAAATTTTCAAAGATTTTTCCCCGGTTACAAAAAGCATGCTTCAACTTATCATCAAACAGGGCCGTGAAAGCCAGATGCAGAACATTGCACAGGAATTCATTAATAAAGTGGAGGACATGAATGGGGTACAGCGAATTACGATTACCTCTGCATCAGCACTTTCTTCAGAAAACATCAACAATATTCTGAAGTCTTCAGAACTTGTGAATCACGATAATAAGTTCGATGTAAAATCCATCATTAATCCAGAGATTTTAGGAGGTTATATTCTGCGTGTTGGTGATCAGCAGGTAGACGCCTCAGTAAAATCTAAACTGAGCAAGCTTAAAAAAGAATTTCAATTAAATTAAGATAAAAACAACCATAAAATGGCAGAAATAAATCCGGCAGAAGTATCTGCAATTCTTAAACAGCAGTTAGCCAACTTCGACACCCAGTCGAATATTGAAGAAGTAGGAACTGTATTGACCATCGGTGATGGTATCGCTTTAGTATACGGTTTAGAAAATGTTCAGTACGGTGAATTGGTAAAATTCGAAAGCGGTATTGAAGGAATTGTTCTTAACCTTGCAGAAGACAACGTGGGTGTTGCACTTCTTGGTGAATCTAAGATGGTTAAAGAAGGAGATACGGTAAACAGAACCAACAGAATTTCGTCAATTAAAGTTGGTGAAGGGATGTTAGGCAGAGTAGTAGATACTCTTGGTAACCCTATCGACGGAAAAGGACCTATCGGCGGAGATTTATTTGAAATGCCGCTTGAAAGAAAAGCTCCGGGAGTAATCTTCCGTCAACCGGTAACTGAACCGCTTCAGACTGGTATCGTAGCAATCGATTCTATGATTCCTGTAGGTAGAGGGCAGAGAGAGCTTATTATTGGTGACCGCCAGACAGGTAAAACTACTGTAGCGATCGATACCATCCTTAACCAAAAGGAATTTTATGATGCAGGGCAGCCTGTATATTGTATTTATGTAGCCGTAGGACAAAAAGCTTCTACCGTTGCACAAATCGTTAAAACTTTAGAAGATAAAGGAGCAATGGCTTATACTGTTGTAGTAACAGCTAACGCATCCGATCCAACTCCCATGCAGGTTTACGCACCAATGGCGGGAGCTTCCATCGGAGAATATTTCCGTGATACGGGTAGACCGGCTTTGATCATCTATGATGATTTATCAAAACAGGCGGTAGCTTACCGTGAGCTTTCTCTATTGTTGAGAAGACCACCGGGACGTGAAGCTTATCCAGGAGACGTATTCTACCTTCACTCCAGACTTTTGGAGCGTTCAGCTAAAGTTATTGCTGATGATACCATCGCAGCTCAGATGAACGACTTACCGGATTCTTTAAGACCAATTGTAAAAGGTGGCGGGTCATTAACAGCACTTCCTATTATTGAAACTCAGGCGGGTGACGTTTCTGCGTATATCCCGACCAACGTAATTTCAATTACAGACGGACAGATTTTCCTTGAATCAGATTTATTTAACTCTGGTGTTCGTCCAGCGATTAACGTAGGTATTTCTGTATCACGTGTGGGTGGTAATGCTCAGATTAAATCAATGAAGAAAGTTTCTGGTACTTTGAAATTGGATCAGGCTCAGTACAAAGAACTTGAAGCGTTTGCTAAATTCGGTTCTGACCTCGATGCTTCAACTCTTGGAGTTATTTCTAAAGGCGAAAGAAACGTTGAGATTTTGAAACAGCCGGTAAATTCACCACTTCCTGTAGATTCTCAGGTAGCGATGATTTATGCAGGAACAGAAAACTTACTGAGAAACATCCCGATCAGAAAAGTAAAAGAATTCCAGAAAGAGTATGTAGAATTCCTTAGATCAAAACACCCTGATACTATGGCAGCCATCAAAGCAGGAAAAATTGATGACAGCATTACAGGAGTTTTGAAGCAGGCTGCTACAGAACTGGCTTCTAAATACAACTAAAATTAATTCAATATTCAATATTCAGATGAAAGATTCTGAATATTGAATTTTAAATTTTCAATCCATAGAATGGCTAACTTAAAGGAAATACGCGGAAGAATTACTTCAATCTCTTCTACAATGCAAATCACGAGTGCGATGAAAATGGTTTCGGCAGCGAAACTGAAGAAAGCAACCGATGCTATTGTCATGTTGAGACCTTACTCAGAAAAACTGCAGGAAATTATTGCAAATGTGAGTGCGACTACAGAGTTGGAGGGTATTTCTACCTTCACTGCAGAGAGAGAAGTAAAAAAAGTTCTTTATATCGTAGTAACATCCAACAAAGGTCTTGCAGGTGCTTTTAACTCTTCGGTTATTAAAGAATTGAACGCAGTAATCGGAAATGCCAAACACGAAGTTGAAATTCTTTCTGTAGGTAAAAAAGTGTACGATGCGGTTAGAAGAACACGAACAGTTTACGATAACCAGAGTGCAATTTTCGACGGAATGAGTTTTCAGGTGGTTTCCAATTTCATGGAGCACGTGATGAAGGATTATAAGGAAGAAAAATTCGATAAGGTTTTTGTGATTTATAATAAGTTCATTAACGCTGCAACGCAGGAAGTAAAAACCGAGCAGGTATTACCAATTGCAATGGCTGAAAAAGATGAAACGGTAAACACCGATTATATTTTTGAACCAAACGCTGCAGAAATCCTGAATGTTTTGATACCAAAATCCATCAAAACACAGGTTTATAAGGCAATTCTCGATTCAATTGCCTCAGAGCACGGAGCAAGGATGACAGCGATGCACAAAGCTACCGACAATGCTGAAGCATTAAGAAACGAACTGAAAATTTTCTACAATAAAGCCCGTCAGGCTGCAATTACCAACGAAATTCTGGAAATTGTATCCGGAGCAGAAGCTTTGAAGAATTCGTAATAGCAGCGTAGTAAGATATTAAAAGCATCAGAGAGTTCTGGTGCTTTTTTTGTTATGATGAAAAATCTTAAAATAGGTATTCAATTTTCGGAACTTTATTATAATTTAATTTTGTATATCTTTGCATCAAATATTTTTAAAAATTTAAATGGACTCGGACGTCGTCAAGCTTTTGTTAGCTTTATTCTTAGTATTACTCAATGGTTTTTTCGTAGCCGCAGAATTCTCTATCGTTAAAGTTCGTTACTCCCAAATCCAGCTCAAAGCCGCCGAAGGAAACTCAATGGCGAAACAGGCAGAGCACATCATCAAACATCTGGACGAATACCTTTCTGCCACGCAGCTCGGGATTACACTTGCATCACTTGGTTTAGGTTTTGTCGGCGAAAGCGCGCTGCACCACATCATCGAAAATCTTTTTCATTATTTCGGATTTGCAGTTGCAGATTCTACCGTTACTACGGTTTCGCTCGTGACAAGTTTCTTAATCATTACCATTATGCACATCGTTTTTGGAGAATTAATTCCTAAATCGATTGCTATCCGGAAAGCAGAACCTACCACCATGTTTATTGCGGTGCCGCTGAGGGCATTTTACACCATCTTCAAACCTTTTATCTGGACGATGAACCAAATGTCGAACGGAGTTTTAAGGTTAATGAAAATTCACCCGGCTTCCGAACACGAAATTCACTCCACAGAAGAACTTCAGCTATTGGTAAAACAGTCTGCAGATTCGGGTGAAATTGAAGAAGAGAATTACGAGATTATTAAAAATGCCTTCGATTTTACAGATCATTCTGCCAAGCAAATCATGGTGCCGCGCCAAAATATTGCGTCGATTGATATTGATGATTCAGTAGAGGAAATTATTTCAAAAATAATGGATGGTGGTTATTCCAGAGTTCCTGTGTACAGCGGTTCTATTGATAATATTATCGGGATTTTTTATGCTAAAGAAATTATCCGAGAATACATTAAAAGGAAAGGAATCATCGATCACGAAGTTTTAAAAGAACTGATGCGCGAACCGTTTTTCGTAGTGGGAAGTAAAAAGATTTCGGACCTTTTGAAGGTTTTCCAGCAGAAAAAACAGCATCTCGCAGTTGTAATTGATGAATTTGGCGGTACAGAAGGGATTATCACGCTCGAAGATATTTTGGAAGAATTGGTAGGTGAAATTCAGGATGAAGAAGACGACGAGGATAAAATTGTAGAGAAAGTTGGCGAGAATGTGTTTTGGGTTCAGGCAACTCAGCCTTTGGATGAAATTAACGAACATTTGCCGAAATCATTCCCACTTTCAGAAGATGGGGAGTACAATACATTGGCAGGTTTTATTTTGCATGAACTTGAAGATATTCCGGAAGAAAACCAGGAATTCAGCATCAATGATTATCACGTTAAAATTCTGAAAATGCAGAACAAGAGTGTTGATTTGGTAGAGCTTACCTTCGAAGAACCCAATATTCTGAGTGATTTGGCAGATGAACTTGGTGAAATTTAAGAAAATGAGCAGATTTTATACAAATAATTCAGTTCACGATTACGAAAAACCAGAGCGCGAATACGATGAAGAAGTGGCGCTTTTGGAAAAAGAAGACGAAGTTTATAAACTCGTTCTCTGGAACGATGATGTAAATACATTCGATTATGTTATTGAAGCACTTATCGAAATCTGCCGACACACGCTTGAGCAGGCTGAGCAATGCACGATTCTGGTTCATTACAAAGGGAAATGTACCGTGAAAACAGGAAGCTTGGAAATCCTGAAGCCAATGCACGAAAAATTAATCTCCAGAAGTTTAACTTCAGAAATAGTATAAACAAAGTTTCGGTTTTTCTGAAACTTTTTTATGATAAAAATATTATGAGCACCATATTAATCATTATTATCGCGGCAACTGCAATTTTCAGTTACTTTGGATTCAGTAACCAGCAACTTTTCGAGAAATATAAGTTCAATGTTGGCGCAATCCGCGGCAATAAAGAATATATACGATTAATTTCTGCAGGATTTCTACATGGAGATTTAATGCATTTGCTCTTCAATATGATGACGCTGTATTTCTTTGGACCTATTGTTTTGCAGGCTTTCGGCGAAATAGGATTTTTGGCGGTTTATTTTGGGTCTATACTTTTAGGAAATCTTTTCTCGCTTTATCTTTACCAAAACCAGTCCTGGTACTCGGCAATTGGAGCGAGTGGCGGCGTTTCAGGAATTTTATTTGCTTCCATCGCCATGATTCCTGATCTGGGAATTTATTTCTTCTTTATACCGATACCGATTCCGGGATATATTTTCGGATTGTTATACTTCGGATATTCTGTTTACAGCATGCTGAATCCGCGTCAACATGACAATATCGGTCATGCTGCTCACATGGGCGGAGCTTTTTTCGGATTGGTTTACGCAGTCGCATTGCAGCCAGAACGAGCTGTTGAAAATTCACTTTTCCTGGGTATCATGGCATTACCGCTTATTTATATGGCGTATATGGTTTTCGTGAAAAAGAAAATTGGTTAGTTTTTTTAGGAGCAACAAAACGGATTTCTTCTTTTGAAGAGTGGTCCCGTTTTTCGCTACAATCTTTTTTTTCACGCGCTTCGCTCGCGCAAAAAAAGGATTTCCACTGCAACCGGGGCTAGAATTTCTGTCGGGTTTTCTCCAGAAGATTTATAATTACACTTTTTGGCGCTCGCTTCGCTCGCGCCCGATTAGGTCACTTTACTTCCTGCCGAAAACAAACCGGTCATTGCCGGAAATATCCTTGATGAGATGTACTTCAGATAGAACGTTAGTGAAAAGAGCTTTGGTTTCCTCACCTAATTTCTGATTAATTTCCAGGAACACCATTCCCTTTTCTGTCAGGTGATTATTGCAGTCTTCAGCAATTTTTTCGTAAAATATCAGGGCATTTGAAGTAGGAGAGAACAATGCCATTTTGGGTTCAAATTCCTTTACCGAATCAGCAATTTCTTTTTCCTCATCAATGCCAATGTAAGGCGGATTCGAAATAATAATATCGTAAACTTCTAATAAATATTCTTCAAGATAATTCTGGTGGATGAAATTAATATCTGCCTCGTGGAAATCCGCATTTTTCTTCGCGGTTTTCAGGGCTTTTTCAGAAAAATCTATTGCTGAAACCTTGGCTTCAGGAAATTTCTTTTTCAAAACAATGGGAATAATCCCACTTCCGGTACCAATGTCCAGAATTTTCAAATCTGTTACCTTATTTTTGTGAATTTCGGTGATTGCAAGTTCCAAAAGCTCCTCAGTTTCCGGTCTTGGAATCAGTACATTTTCGTCCACAAAAAATTTCAATCCATAAAATTCGGTTTCACCCAGGATTTGCTGGTATGGTTTTCCTGCTTTTAATTCAGTGATTATTTTTATAAAAACGCTGTTTTGTTCTTCAGAAATAATGTGGTCCTCAGATCTCCTTAATTCAAATTTATTGATTCCTAAAATTTGGGTGCAAAAAATTGAAAACAGTTCGCTGATTTCGGAATTTGCGTAAATTCCAGATATTTGGTTTTCAAAAGATTCTTTTAATTCAGAAATAATCATTCTTCTTAATTGGGATTTAAATATAATTCCTTTTTTTGAAAACGCATAAATCGAGACACCAAAATCTGTAAAAACACGCGGTAATAAAGGAAATTATTGAAATTCTTGTAATTTTGTGAATAATTTTACTATTTTTGAACAACCCTCACTGTTAAAAATGAAAAACGTTCTATTTGCAATTCTTGCATTATTTTTTGTAGTTTCCTGTGGAACTTCAACCCCAGTAGTTAAAAGAAGTGTACCTACAAAAACTGTTAAAAAAAGCCCGGATCTTAAACCGCTGGAGTCTAATTTTTCTGGGAAAGTAAATGCGCAGATTCAGGAAATTCTTAAAGATGCGCAAAAATATCTTGGTGCTCCGTACAAATATGCGGGCAATACTTCAGCTGGTTTCGACTGTTCTGGTTTGGTTACCAAGGTTTTCAATGAAAACAATACAAAGCTTCCGCGCCGGTCTGAAGATCAGTCTACGGTTGGTAAACAAATCAATATTCGTGATACAAAACCGGGAGATCTTGTATTTTTCGCTACAGCAGGCGGCAGCAGGGTTTCTCATGTAGGAATTGTACACGATATCGGAAGTAATGGCGAAGTGAAATTTATCCATGCATCTACGTCTAAAGGCGTGATTATTTCTTCACTTAACGAAAAATATTGGAACAAAGCTTATCTATTCGCCCGAAGAGTTTTGTAAATTTGCGCCAATTAAATTCTTATAAAACAATCAAAATTATGTTACAGCAAACTATCGAGAATATCTGGGATAACCGCGAACTTTTGAAAGATGAAGACAGCCAAAAATCCATCCGTGAGGTAATCCGTCAGTTGGATTTGGGTGAACTGCGTGTTGCGGAGCCTACAGAAAATGGCTGGAAAGTGAATGAATGGGTGAAAAAAGCAGTCGTGATGTATTTCCCTATTCAAAAAATGGAAACTATTGAAGTGGGTCCTTTTGAATTCCACGATAAAATGCCGTTGAAAAGAAATTATGCTGAGAAAGGTGTTCGAGTAGTGCCGCATGCCGTGGCACGTGAAGGAGCTTTTATTGCTTCAGGAGTAATTTTAATGCCTTCTTACGTAAATATTGGTGCTTATGTAGATTCCGGAACGATGGTCGATACCTGGGCAACTGTTGGCAGCTGCGCACAGATCGGGAAAAACGTTCACTTGAGCGGTGGTGTAGGAATTGGCGGAGTTTTGGAACCACTTCAGGCTGCACCCGTAATTATTGAAGATGATGTTTTTGTAGGTTCAAGATGTATCGTGGTAGAAGGAGTTCACGTAGAAAAGGAAGCTGTTTTGGGAGCAAATGTTGTCCTTACCGCTTCTACAAAAATCATCGATGTAACCGGTTCCGAGCCTGTTGAAATTAAAGGAAGAGTTCCGGCCCGTTCCGTTGTAATTCCCGGAAGTTATACGAAACAGTTTCCTGCTGGTGAATATCAGGTTCCTTGTGCTTTAATTATCGGACAGCGTAAAGAATCTACTGACAAAAAAACTTCTCTTAACGACGCATTGAGAGAAAATAATGTTGCTGTTTAAAGAATATGGCGATTCCAAAACAAATATTTCAAACCTTTAAGTCAGAAAAATTACCATGGCTTACTCGGATGCATATCAAAAGAATGCTACGAAGAAATCGGGAATATACTTATCATTTTTACGACGATGAGCGTATTGAAAAATTTTTGCTAGAAGAATTTCCACGTGAATATTATGTGGCGTATAAAAGTCTTACCGTTGGAGCGGCTAAAGCAGACTTTTTCCGCTACGCAATTTTGTATAAAAAAGGTGGGATTTATTTGGATATAGATTGTAAATTGATTTCCAGATTTCGGGATTTTATTAAAGATTCTGATGAGGCAATTATTTCAATCGAAAACAATGGCCATCATTATACGCAATGGGCGCTAATTTTTGATGTCGGTCATCCTTTCTTGAAAAGAACATTGGAATTGTGCCTGATCAACATTTTTGAACACCGATATCCTCATGATGTTCATCAAACAACAGGTCCGACTGTTTTCACACACGCTATCAAGGAGGTTTTGCAGCAGGCTCCAAATACACCCTACCGAGAAATGGGAATGGAGTACGAAGGTCATATCGATGATAAATACAAACTTGCAAAGTTCTTCCTTTATAAAAACAGGACAGAGCATTGGAAAAAGCAACAATTGTCGCAGGATATTATAAAACCGTTTGAGTAATGAAAATTGCTTTCGACGGTAAACGCTTTTTCAATAATGCATCGGGTCTGGGAAATTATTCCCGTGATTTGGTGAGGATTTTGGCCACTCATTTTCCTCAAAACCAATACATTATTCTCAATAAAGAGCAGTCAGAAAGAGGAAAAAAGATTTTGGAAATACCAGGTGTTTCATTTAAGAAAACATCAAAAGGTAGCTTTTCCCGACAGTTTAAAATGGGAAAAGATGCTCAAAATATTGATGCTGATATTTTCCACGGACTTTCAGGCGAGCTTCCTTTAAAATGGAATAATAAACCCATAAAAAAAATTGCTACGGTTCATGATCTTATTTTTATGAGATTTCCGCAATATTACAGTTTTTTCGACCGTAAAATTCATTTCTGGAAATTTAAAAAGGCTGCTGAGCAGGCAGACATGATCATTGCAATTTCTGAACAGACTAAACGCGATACCATAAAATTCCTGAAAGTTCCTGAAAGTAAAATACGGGTCGTTTATCAGGGCTGTCATCAATCATTTAAAGAAATGCAGTCTTCGGAATTTTTAAATTCAGTAAAAGAAAAATTTGGTATACCTGAAAAATTTATATTGAATGTAGGCACCATTGAGGAAAGAAAGAATCTTTTAAATATTGTAAAAGCTATTACCGGAACAGATATTCCGCTGGTTGTAATCGGTAAAAAGACCAAATATTTTAATAAAGTAGAAAAATTTATAAAAAAAAATAAGCTCCAGAATCAGACCTTTTTTCTTGAAAATGTTTCGATGGAGGAATTGGCTGCGGTTTACAAACTTGCGGAAATTTTTGTGTATCCAAGTGTTTTTGAAGGTTTTGGGATTCCTGTAATTGAGGCTCTGTTTTCCGGCACATCTGTTATTACCAGTAACACAAGCTGTCTTCCGGAAGCTGGCGGGCCTGATTCGCTCTATGTTAATCCTACGCAGCCAGAAGATCTGAAATCGAAAATCCTTTTCCTCTGGAACAATGAAGCGGAGCGAAATAGGCGTGTTGAAAAAGGTTTAAAATATGTTCAAAGATTCAGCGATGAAAATATCGCCAGGGATTTGATGAACGTTTACAGCGAAGTTTTGAGTGGTAAATAACTGAAATTATTTATCCTTTTACTATTTTTTAATAACGATTTTCTTTGTTAGTTTCTGGTCCTCAACAGTCATCGTTCCTAAATAAATTCCTGGAGAAAGACTAGAAATATTAATCTTTTTTGAATTTTCTGATCGAAGAAGAAGTTTTCCCGACAGGTCTGTAATGCTGAAAGAATAATCCTTTAAATTCGTGTTCAACATTTCTATATTGATAAAGTCTGAGGCGGGATTCGGGTAAATTCGCAAAGACTGCAGCATTTTTTCCGGTGGACAGTCATTTGTTGAAAGAGCAGTGGTTTCTGCCGTGGCGAAATGCTGTACAGCGCCTAAAGCGGCTTTTGTAACATTATATACAAATACAGGATCCATATTCACATAGGTGTCGCCTGCGGAATGAGGCTTATTACTTTCATTAAATTCGTAAAATCCTGTAATTACTTCTCCGTTAGATTGAAACGGCATATAATCTGAGCCATAGGCATAAGATAAATTAGTTTGCAGTGGTGAATACAGTGCAACACAATTCATCAGTTGCTGTGTAATAGTGCTAGATGCTGAATTATTTGTAGAAGGTGAATTATTGGTGTCGCGTTCGCAGGTTATCGTATTGTTAACCTCGCCAGCAACGCCGCCAACTTGATCAATGTTGAATACTACTTTAATATCCATTTTAGGATTGGTGCTGTTTACAACGGTATTTACGTAATTCTGACTCCCACGAAATCCCTGTTCTTCACCTGTGAAATTGATAAATTTAATGGAATATTCGGTGGGAATATCTTTCAGGATTCTGGCGATTTCAAGAATTACTGAAGTCCCGCTGCCGTTGTCGTTTACGCCAGGACCCGCGATGGTATCATAATGACCGCACACAATAACATAAGTGTTGGGATATTTGGTTCCTGTCTTGGTAAGAATAAGATTTTTTGTAGTATTCCCGTTATAAGTAAACGCGTTTTCTGAAATCTGAGTGCTGGTGTAACCAAAACCAAGATATTTATTTTTCAGCCAGTTAAATGTATTGTTGTTGTTAATACTTCCAGTGGTCTTCACTCCAAAACCAGCAAACTCGGTAAGATAAGTATTGATGTTGGTTTGTGTAATTTGCTCAACCCTGTTTTGATAAGCCTGTATAAATGTTTGGGCTGAAGAGAATATAGAAAGGTAAAGGGCGGAAACGATAAAAAGTTTTTTCATTTTCTATTAGCAATTCATCAAAAATAATAAAAAAATCTCATACAAATTTGTATGAGATTTAATATTGATAACAAAAAATTTTACATTTATTTAATTTGATCTACAACTGCTTTGAAAGCTTCAGGATGATTCATTGCTAAATCTGCTAAAACTTTTCTGTTCAGTTCGATATTGTTGCTTTTCAGAGCACCCATAAATTGGGAGTAAGACATTCCGTGTTCTCTTGCACCAGCGTTGATACGCGTGATCCAAAGGCTTCTGAAATTTCTTTTCTTCTCTTTTCTGCCGCGGTAAGCATATTGCATTGCTTTTTCTACGGCGTTTTTAGCTACAGTCCAAACATTTTTTCTTCTACCGAAAAAACCTTTAGCCTGCTTCATTACTTTTTTTCTGCGAGCTCTGGAAGCTACTGCATTTACTGATCTTGGCATAATTTAAATTGTTTTTTTTGAAAAGGGCGGTAATTTATTTCATTACACTTTTTTGCTCCGTTTCAGGGTTAAAATTTTTGAATTTTTTGAATTCTTATAAACCGGTTGATTTATAAAAAACTACTTAATGGCTAATTGACGTAAAACGCTTTTCTCATCCACAGTAGCAACGTAAGAAGTTTGCGTAAGATTTCTCTTCTGCTTCGTTTCTTTTTTCGTCAAGATGTGGCTTTTGAAAGCATTTTTTCTTTTAATCTTCCCGGTTCCGGTAAGCTTAAAACGCTTCTTAGCACCTGATTTAGTTTTTAATTTTGGCATTTTGCTTAATTTTATCTGTTTGTTATCAATATCTTTTGTGAGTTTAAATTTAAACGAAATAAATTTAAATTCTGTAATTCCTATTTTGCCGGTTTCTTCGGGCTCATCATCATAATCATTCTCTTACCTTCAAGTTTTGGCAGCTGATCAACTTTTCCAACATGTTCCAGTTCCTGCGCCAACTTTAGAAGAAGGATTTCTCCTTGGTCTTTAAAGATAATCGAACGGCCTTTGAAGAAAACATAGGTTTTAAGTTTTGAACCTTCTTCCAGGAATTTTTCAGCATGCTTTTTCTTGAATTCGTAGTCGTGCTCATCAGTCTGTGGGCCAAATCTGATTTCTTTTACAACTACTTTTACCTGCTTGGCTTTAAGTTCTTTGGTTTTCTTTTTCTGTTCGTAAAGGAATTTTTTATAATCCAGAATTCTGGTAATATAAGGCTCCGCTTTATCAGAAATTACAACCAAATCCAGTTCCTGGTCTTTTGCTATTTCTAATGCTTTTGCTAAGGGATAAACTCCTGGCTCTACGTTATCACCGACCAAACGTACTTCTTTTGCACGGATTTTTTCATTAATCTGGTGCAAATCTTCCTGTACACGGCGCTGTGGGCCTCTACCTCGGTAATTGAATTTCTGTGCTATGGTATTAAATTTTAAAGTTAATTTTAAATTTTTGATTCTTTTTTAAAGTAAGAAATAAAGTCTTCGATGCTCATCTCGCCCAAATCTCCTTCGCCTCTTCTTCTTCTTACAGAAATTGTGTTGTTAAGTTCCTCATTCTCACCTACAATAAGCATGAAAGGGAGTTTTTTCAACTCTGCATCACGGATTTTTTTACCCGTTTTCTCATTTCTGTCGTCAATCAAGCCGCAAATATCGTGATTTTCCAGCAATTGTGAAACTTTTTTTGCATAATCAACATATTTTTCACTGATCGGTAAAATGGTAAACTGATCCGGAGCGAGCCAAAGTGGGAAATCTCCTGCTGTATTTTCGAGCAAAATAGCGATAAACCTTTCCATAGAACCGAATGGCGCACGGTGAATCATCACGGGTCTGTGTTTTTCGTTGTCGCTTCCCGTGTACCAAAGATCGAATCTTTCCGGTAAATTGTAATCTACCTGAATGGTTCCCAACTGCCAGCTTCTCCCCAGCGCGTCTTTCACCATGAAATCCAGTTTAGGACCGTAGAACGCGGCTTCACCATATTCTACTTTTGTTTTCAGACCTTTTTTCTCAGCTGCCTGCATAATGGCGTCTTCCGCTTTTTTCCAATTTTCATCGGAGCCGATATATTTTTCTTTGTTATCGGGATCTCTTAAAGAAATTTGAGTAACGAAATCTTCAAATCCTAATGATTTGAAGACGTAAAGTGTAAGATCGATTACGTTTTCAAATTCTGCCAAAAGCTGGTCTGGTGTACAGAATAAATGCGCATCATCCTGGGTAAATCCACGAACTCTTGTTAAACCATGAAGTTCACCGGATTGCTCGTATCGGTAAACAGTCCCGAATTCTGCAAAACGTTTCGGCAAATCTTTATAAGACCATTGCCCAACTTTATAGATTTCGCAATGATGTGGGCAGTTCATTGGTTTCAGCATAAATTCTTCACCTTCGTTAGGCGTTTTTATAGGCTGAAAGCTATCTGCACCATATTTGTCCCAATGTCCGGAAGTTACGTATAATTCTTTCGCACCGATATGCGGAGTCATTACAAATTCGTATCCGGATTTTTTCTGTGCTTCAGATAAAAAGTTTTCGAGTTTTTTTCTTAGCGCGGTTCCTTTCGGTAACCAAAGCGGAAGACCAGCGCCTACTTTTTCAGAAAAAGCATAAATTCCCAGTTCTTTACCCAATTTACGGTGGTCGCGGCGTTTTGCTTCCTCAAGTCTTTCCAAATATTCGGTGAGTTCTTTCTGTTTAGGGAAAGAGATACCATAAACTCGTGTAAGCTGTTTATTTTTTTCGTCACCGCGCCAGTAGGCTCCTGCAGCGTTAAGGATTTTAACAGCCTTCACAATTCCGGTTGAGGGAATGTGGCCGCCACGGCATAAATCTGTAAAATTATCGTGGGAGCAGAACGTAATTTCACCGTCGTTAAGGTTAGAAATTAGTTCTGTTTTGTATGGATTGTCTGCGTATTCTTTCAAAGCATCAGCTTTGGAAACCGGATATAATTTGAAGGTTGCGTCTTTTTTCGCGTTTTCAAGCATTTTCTTTTCGATTTTCTCGAAGTCTTTTTCAGAAAGACTTTCGTCACCGAAATCTACGTCATAATAAAATCCGCTGTCGATTGCCGGACCAATGGTTAATTTTGCATTAGGATAAAATTCCATAATTGCCTGCGCCAACAAGTGAGCGGAGGAGTGCCAGAAGGCTTTTTTACCCATTTCATCGTTCCACGTAAGAAGCTGAATCGTAGAATCGGTGGTGATTGGCGTGTTGATTTCAACCTGTGTTCCGTTTACAATTGCAGAAATGGTGTTTCTGGCCAGGCCTTCGCTTATCGATTTTGCTACCTCCAGTGCGCTTACGGCACTTTCAAATTCTTTGATGCTTCCGTCGGGAAGAGTAATTTTTACCATTGTGAACTATGAGTTTAATTTGCAAAAGTACGGATTTTCTGTGAATTTTTATTTTATACTTTTCAAGAAATTTGTGTGTTTTAAAGTGAATTTGCATGAATTTTTCAGGAGGGAAAGAGAAAGAGTTTTAGATCCGATTGAAATGGAAATCCTTTTTTGCTTCACCAGAAAAGTTTAAAAAGGAAATCCAGGTCTTTTCTTAGGAAGTATAAATTGTTGTTACTTATAAAAAGAAAAGTCCGGCTTCAGAATAACTGAAACCGGACGGGTAAAATTATGAAACTTGGTTTAGAAGGTATCCCGGCTGCCCAGGGAATCCATTTCGTTCGTCATACCACGGTTTCTTAAGTTGTAAGTTCGGTAATCATCAGTTAAATAAAGGTTGTTTTTTGCTTTGCTGATGATTCTGGCGCGTTCATCGGAAGTTAAATTGTTGTCTGGTGAACTAAATTCTTCGGTTGTATATCGGTCTTTAGTAAAATCATTTACATCCAACGCACCCTCTTCGTTTAAAATTTCCCGGGCTCTTTCTGCACGGTCTGCATCATCGGTATATACGGTTACCAGGTTGCTTTTAGTAGCTGCATAGCTGTATTTGTTTTTGCTGGAATCATCGTCTCCGAAAAGCCAGTCCCAAAATCCCGTTGTTTTTTCATCTTCTTCATAATCGTACCCAAATTCCGGATCGTAATCTCCGGTAGTGGAGTAGCGCGAAACTTTGTAATCTTCTTTTTCGAAACCTGCATTATCGAGTTTATGCGATGCTTTATCGGCTGCTTCAGTGGTTGGGAACATTCCCACGATAGTATAAGACATAATGTTTAATTTTTAAGTATTAATATTTGTGATCTGTAAAGTACGAATCAAAAATTATGACAGAATTGTTTAATTAAAATAACTTTAAATTTATTTAACATAATATCCGGAATATTGATTTGTGTTTAACATTAATTAACGCTCACTATTTTGCATAAAAAAAGCGAAAAATTAATTTTCGCTTTGGTCTGTGTTGTCGGTTTTGCCGTCTTTGTGAAGTATTGATGTTTCCTTAATTTCTTTTTCGGCAGTTTCTCCGGATTTAATTTTTTCTGAAGATGCCGGAATATTGGGTAAATCCTGATTTTGTTTCTTAATTTCGGCCTTATTTGTTTTGGGGTCGTTCTTTTCTTTGTCCATGATTTTTGGTTTTTAAAATTTCGAAGTATCAATGAGACCTGTTTGGTCTTCAATTGTATAGTTCAAAGCCTTTGCCAAAACAAAAATATTATCCAAATTTTCTAAAAGCTGTTTGCGGCCTTCATCGCGAAGCCGGTTCTGGTTAACCGTTTTATATGCATTGTCTTTTGCAGATTTGGTGATTTTCTGAAGGTCTTTTTCATTAAAACGATCAATAAAAGAATCATCCATCGACTGTATTTCGACGCTGGGAATAATTCTTATTTCTGCGTTCGGAAGTTCTTTTATGATCAGCTTTTTATTCACAGAATCAACTTCGAGTTTCATTTTATTTAAATCGTAAGAAACCTGAGCATTTGTTTTGGTGAAGGTAATGAGCTCTTTTTCGATGTCCGGCAGCATTCCTCCAAAAAGTTCGGAAGTGATTTTGGTTTTCTGCATGCTTGAGAAATTCTGTTCCATCACCACCATTTTGTTCATTTTGCGAATTTGGTTGGTGATGATGTAAAAATCGTTCTGAACTTTATCCTCTGGTTTTTTTGTCAGCGCATTCCAAAGTAAAACAATGAACAGCACCAGCGCGGCTCCCAGGATAAACGGCAGTATTTTAGAGTTTGTTTTCAATTATTTCAGTAAATCTTTAAATGAAGTGTTGTCTTTGCGCACGATTTCGAGTAAATCTCTTTCCAGATAACCCGACGCCGGATATTCTATAATTCTACCAATTTCTTTGCCATACTTCTGTACGATAATTGTTGGAACGCGCTGTATATTATAAACGCCTTCTTCGCCGCCGGGAGCCTCCTTTTTACGGTTTACCGCTATAATGGTGAGTTTTTGCTCGGGAAAATTCACGTTTTCCAGGATTTTCATCAGTCTCGGAACTTCGCGGTGGCTATCTTCGCACCAGGTGCCCAACACAATGATGATGTTGTAAGAGCCCAGTTTTTCTTTTTTAAGTTCTGCCACAGCTTTCTGATCGATGGTGTATTGATCGTACTCTTTCGAATACCAATCGCTGTAAGGTAATTTTAGGAGCTGGTCTTTTGTCTGCATTCCGAGCAGCATTTTACCGTCGTTGGTTGTTTCAACTTCACGGTTTACCACCACTTTTTGAGCGTTACAGGATTGAAGCGAAAAAAACAAGATAGCGGATAGAAGTATAGATTTGGTTAATTTATTCATATTTTATTTTTAAATCTTCTTTAAAATGGTTTCGAGGTCGGCAGGGGAATAATATTTGTTTTTCAGAACTTTGTAATCGCTTTTGCGGTGAACATTAATTTTATTGCCGGAAATTTCAGCAAAAGCTTCCTCACCTTTTTCCTGATAGAATGCGATGGTTTCATCGGCTTCCTGCTGGTTTGCACAAGCCTTCGACATATTCGACCGCTGAACTTCGTTAAAAAGTTCTACAAACTTTTCGCCCAAACCAAATTCCAGCACCGCACCACTTAAAACATACTGCAGATCACAAAGTGCGTCAGCAACTTCTACAATGTTATTGTCTGCGATTGCATCTTTTAATTCATTTAATTCTTCCTGTAGTAAAGAAATTCTTAATTCACATCTTTCTTTGGATGGGATTTGCGGGGTATCTAAAATGGGCGCATTAAAGGTTTTGTGAAATTCTGCAACTTGGTTTAGTGCATCAATTTTATCCATTTACTGTTTAATTTGAACAAATATAAAAATTATAATGTCAAAACTCTGAAAGTTCAAGTCTTATTAAGATAAAAAAAGCATCCATATCGGATGCTTTATCTTTGAATATTGTTGAATTTATTTCGAAATTTCTCTGCCTATTACAAGACGCTGAATTTCGGAAGTTCCTTCGCCAATAGTACATAATTTTGAATCTCTGTAGAATTTTTCTACCGGAAAATCTTTCGTATAGCCATATCCGCCGAAAACCTGAACTGCATTATTCGCAATTCTAACACAAGCTTCCGAAGCGTAAAGTTTAGCCATAGCGCCTTCTTTGGTCATGGGTTGCTTGGCATTTTTTAAATTAGAAGCACGCTGAATGAGTAATTCTGCAGCATCAATTTCCGTTGCCATATCAGCAAGCATGAAGTTAATCGCCTGAAACTGGTTAATTGCTTTGCCAAACTGGTGTCTTTCCAAAGAATATTTCAAAGCGGCTTTGTACGCGCCACGGGCAATACCTAAACTTAATGCTGCGATCGAGATTCTTCCGCCATCAAGGATTTTCATTGCCTGTTTGAATCCAGATCCAACTTCACCTAATCTGTTGGCATCGGGAACTCTTACGTTGTCGAAAATCAATTCTGCAGTCTCGGAGGCGCGCATTCCTAATTTGTTTTCTTTTTTTCCTGAACTGAAACCTGGCATTCCTTTTTCCAAAACGAAAGCTGTAGAGTTATTTTTTGCTCCTTTTTCGCCGGTTCTGGTCATTACAACAGCAATGTCGCCGGAAATTGCATGGGTAATGAAGTTTTTAGCCCCGTTAAGAATCCACTCGTCACCATCTTTTACCGCTGTAGTGCTCATCCCGCCGGAATCGGATCCTGTATTGTGTTCTGTTAAGCCCCATGCACCGATAACTTTACCAGAAGCAAGTTGTGGGAGCCATTTGTGGCGCTGTTCTTCGTTTCCGAATTCGTAAATGTGATTGGTACACAATGAGTTGTGGGCAGCAACGGATAGTCCGATGGAAGGATCAACCTGTGAAATTTCATCAAGAATGGCCACGTACTCGTGATAACCAAGACCTGAACCACCGTATTCTTCGGGAATTACAATTCCCATAAACCCCATTTCACCCATTTGGTGAAAAAGTTCAACCGGAAAAGTCTGGCTTTCGTCCCAGTCCATAATATTCGGTCGGATATTTTTTTCTGCAAACTCTTTGGCAGTTTCAGCAATCATATTAATGTTGTGTAAAGTGTCACTGTTCATAGATAGTATTTGCTTTCAAAGATAATTAAATTGGTGAAGCCTGAAAATATTTTTTGAAAATTAGGTTTAATTCCTGATTTTGCGAAAGTTAAATGCGTAATTTTGCAATCTTCAAAATGATATCAATGAAAAGAATTCTACTTCTGTGCTTTCTATTGCCAGCTTTGGTTTTTTCACAAATTCCTTCGGGTTATTATGAAGGAACTTCAAATTTAAGCGGATATGCGCTTAAAACGAAACTTCACGAGATTATCTCCTCTAAAAATATTAACTGGCATTATGGAGATTTGACTGAATTTTACAATAAAACGGATTTAGATAAATATTACGATCATGATGCAAGTAATACTACCATCCTGCTGGATATTTATTCTGAAATCCCAAACGGTCCGGATGTTTATGAATATACCGTCGCCAATCTTACAGGATCTGCAAATGCAGAAGGGCAGGGTTGGAACAGAGAGCATATGATGCCTCAAAGTACATTCAACAGTAATTATCCGATGTATTCGGATCTGTTTTACGTAATTCCTACGGATGCACGTATTAATCAGCTGAGGAGCAACTATCCTTATGGTATTGCTAAAACTACAACCGCTCCTTTTTATACTTTTACAAACGGATCGCGGATTAGTGCCAACGGAACGCCTGGCTCCGGTTATACCGGACGTGTTTACGAACCCGTTGATGAATTTAAAGGAGATATTGCAAGAAGTTTACTTTATTTTGCGGTGAGATACGAAGGGAAATTAGGTCTTTTTAATTATTATAACGGTACTTCAGCTGCAAACGACCGAAGCCCGCTGGACGGAACCGAAGAAAAAGCTTTTGAAGACTGGTATCTTGCCATGCTTCTTCAGTGGCATAATCAGGATCCGGTTTCACAAAGAGAGATCGACAGGAATAATGAGGTTTATGCATTACAGAAAAACCGAAATCCTTTTATCGATTATCCACAATGGGTAAATGCTATCTGGAATCAGACCGCAAATTCTTTAGAACCTCAGGCTCCCACGAACTTAAGTATTACGCAGACAAGTGCTTATTTTGTAAATTTAAGCTGGACGCCAAGTCCCGATGCTGATGTAATCGGATACAAAATCTATCAGAATGATGTGCTGATTGCCTATACTAAAGATACCTCAGTTTCAATTGATCATTTGGAGCCTTCCACCTTTTATAATTTCAAAGTTCAGGCTTATGATAATAGTTACTATCAGTCGATGTACAGCAATACGGTTTCTGCAACAACTTTAGCGACCGATATTTATGCAAAGGATCTGATGATTACAAAATATCTGGAAGGAAGTGAGAATAATAGAGCAATTGAAATAACCAACAAAACCGGGCATCCTGTTAATCTCAATAAATACCGTCTCAGTACTCAGTTTTATAACAACACTGCAGGTAATTATTATTTTCCCGATGCGTATGAACTCGAAGGACTGGTACAGCACAACGAAACATTTGTTGTGCTCAATCCATATTCCAATTTCAGCTGTATTACCAATGATGAGGCGAGATTTGTAACGGCTGCGCCTCAGCTCACTTTTTCGGGAAGCCAATATCTTGAACTTCGTTATGCTTCGACAACGGTAGATGCGGTAGGAATTAAAGACATGAGTAATTCATCAGTTTTGGGTGATGTTTCGCTGTACAGACTGAGTTCTGTAACGCAACCGTCAAATACATTTACCCTTTCCGAGTGGGAAGCATTTCCTGCTGATTATTGCGAGAATCTGGGCGTTTTGGCCACCTCTGATGTTGGGTTTTATTCTGAAAATAACTGGTCTGTTTATCCGAATCCTGTCGTTGGAAACAGCCTGTATGTAAAAGGGAAACAACTGGAGAACGCGCAGGAAATTTCTGTTTTTGATCTTTCGGGAAAATTGGTGCAGCAAGAAAGTCGGCCGTTTAAAAACAAAAATTCGGTAAATGTTCAAAATCTGAAGCCGGGAGTTTATATTCTGAATATAGATCATAAATCACTGAAGTTTATCAAAAAATAAATCTTCGCAGTCATTAAAATCTCCTCAAAAAATTTATTTGAGGAGATTTTTTATTACCCTATAATTAAACTATTTCAAATACAATCTCATTTTTGCTTCGTATTCCGGTTTTACTTTTATCAGCTTCCATATTTTTCTGTCTTCAGGATTTGTAATCCGGTGATAAATAATTTTATCGGCAGAATATTTAAAGTAAGGATGTGTTTTCAACCAATCTTCAGGAGCGTCGGCGAGCGTATATTTCGCGACTTTCGAATCATCAAGATAAGCAGTGGAAATTAATTTCTGCGCTAGATTTTTATCGATGTCGTAGGTGTCGATAATTTGCTGTCGGTTGACAAACCCACCAAGTTTTTTGCGGTAACTGAGCATCATGGCGGCACTTTTTTCGTCAAAACCAAATTCTATAAGCTGCTTGAACGTAATTTGGTTGATGTCAACTTTTGAAAAATCGGTTTTGGATTCAGATTCATTTGCAGCTTTTGTAACCACGGACTCGCTGAAACTCTTTTTAGGTAAAGTTGTTTTAAAATTTTCGGGATTCAGTAGAATGTAAGGTTTTATCTCTTCAAACTTTTCTTCAGAAATTACAAAACAACGTGCAATATCATCCAGAGTTTTAAAACTGCCTTTTAGATTACGGTCTCGGTAATTAATGATGACCTGCGCCTGTTTCTCGGAGAAGCCTAACTTTTGCCAACCTGCCAGATCAATTAGGTTTGGATCGAAATTCTGGTAAGCGATTTTGGCTTTTTCCGGAGAATTTGATCTGTAATTATTTTTAACTGAAAAATTTTCAGGTGTTTTCTCTGGAAGAAGAAGATAAGGTTCCATTTTGCGGTACTGCTCTTCGCTGATGATGAAGCAGTCTTTGAATTTTTCTTTGCTGATGAAGCTTCCACCGAGATAAGCTTTGTATTTTACTATTGAACTTGCCTGCTTTTCAGTAAAACCCATTTTTACAAAATCATCTGCGGTAAAATGATCTGGATTAAATTTTCCAGGAATCGTGAGCGATTTTTTCTCGTAACCGCGGTATGGATAATTGCTGCCACCTTTCGATGGGTAATTTGTAAATCTTTGGTAAGAATCAGAAGGTGATTTTTCAGGAAGTAAAATATAAGGTTCGAGCTCTGAATATTTTTCTTCCGATAAGGAATAACATTTTTTTAGCTGTTCTTTTGAAGTAAATTCGCCGCCTACAACGTTCTTATATTTTAAGATGGTAGCCACTTGTCTTTCAGAGAATCCTAAATTCTTCCAGTCACTTTCCGATAAATCATTGGGATTAAATTCTGAGAGTTCTTTCTTCTCTGTTTTTGTATAATTTACAGTTTCAAGAGAATCAGGTGGCCGCTCATCCGTTTTTGCAGAATTAAAATAAAAAAGACCGCCCAACATGATTGCTCCCGATGTGGCCAGTCCTAAAAAATAATTTTTTGCGGCGGAAATTTGTAGAGGTAAGCGCATGATAATTCATTTTGTGCAAACATAAAACGAATTAAACCAATAAGTTACAGTGAAAACACCTGTTTTATTGCGTTGAAAACACCCTTTTTTATTCGGGTTTGTCTATCAGGGAATCTTTCAGTTTTTGTAACTCAGCTTTTACAAACTCCAGACGGTCGATCATGCTGATGGTTTCTGATATTTTCGAATTGGTAGCGAGTGCGATCCGGGCTCCGTCTAACGTGTATCCTTTTTCTTTAACCAAATGGTAAATAATCTGCAGGTTTTTGAGGTCTTCAGGAGTGAAGTACCGGTTTCCTTTTTTATTTTTCTTAGGTTTAATAATCGGGAATTCCTGTTCCCAATATCTTATTAATGACGTGTTTACATTAAAAGCCTTGGCTACTTCGCCTATCGAATAATACAGTTTATCGGGTAAATTAAGTTTCATATAAAAGGAATGTAGGTTGGTAAAGGTAGAAATTTTTAGGTTTATTTAGTAAGCAACTTCCATTTTTACTTTTTTACCTTTTAGTTTTTCGGTAGATAATTTTTTCAGCAAATCTTTTACCATTTTACGGTCAACCGCAACGTAGGAAGTGGTGTCTTTTACTTCAATCAAACCGATATCTTCTTTGCCGAGTTCCCCTTTTTTGATGAGATAGCCTACAATATCTACTTTATTTACTTTGTCTTTTTTTCCAGCGCTGATGTAAATAGTTTGAAAAGGCGTTTTTCCGGGAACACGGTTGCTTTCGGAAACATTTTCTTCCGGGATATTATTTTTTATGAACGGGAAATTCTCATCATCAGTCATAATTAAATAAGCAAAACCTTTGGCGTTCATTCTTGCAGTACGGCCGTTTCTGTGGATGAATGCATCTTCTTTCGGCGGTAACTGGTAATGAACAATCGATTCAACCTCCGGAACATCCAGTCCGCGGGAGGCCAAATCCGTGGTAATTAAAATACGTGAAGAATCATTTCTGAATTTCAGAAGTGCACGCTCTCTTTCATCCTGTTCCATTCCGCCGTGGAAGGTTTCGCGCTCAATTCCCTTTTCTCTTAAAAGCTCAGAAATTCGGTCCACGGCATCGCGGTGGTTGCAGAAAACGAGTGTCCTTTTATTTCCGATTTTACAGATTAAATGAAATAAAGTATCTAATTTTTCTTCCGAAGTTGTAATTACCTTTCTCAATTGAATGTCAGGTTTTGAATCATGAATTTTTAGAAAATTAATGATTTTTTCATCCTTTAAACCAACAAACGACGGAATTTTATCCATCGCAGTTGCCGAGGTTAGGATTCGTTGCGAACAGTTTTCCAAAGCCTGAATTATGTAATTCATATCTTCTTCAAAACCCAGTTCCAGCGCTTTGTCGAACTCATCTAAAATTAAAGTTTTGATTGTTGATGGGTCAAAATTTTCATTTCTTAAATGATAAGCAATTCGTCCCGGAGTTCCTATCAGTAAGGCAGGTGCATCGCGAAAGTTGTTAAGTTCTACTTTTTTATCGTGACCTCCGTAACAGATAGAAACTTTGAAATCGGTACCCATTTGTTTGAAAACCTGCTCAATTTGCAGTGCAAGTTCTCTTGCCGGAACTAAAATCATCGCCTGAACTCCCGATGAATTTTTCTTTAAATTTCTTAGCAGCGGAAATAAAAAAGCCAGCGTTTTTCCTGATCCTGTTGGAGAAAGCAGAATGACATCTTTTTCGTTTTCTGAGGCAGTATAGGTAGATTTCTGCATTTGATTCATGTCCTGAATCTGCAGTTTTTGATAGATGGTTTCTAAATTCATTTTGCAAAGGTAAAAGAAAACGCTTTGGTTTGAAAATGAGACCGGTAAGATTTTAAAAATATACTCCCGAATATTATTGCATTTACCAAATAAATTCTTAATTTTGCACCACTTTTTGTGGGAACATTTGGCTAAGTTAAAACATTAACAATTAACATCTTCCGTATTTTTCATTAACCACATTAAGCCAAAGATTGAAAAAGAAGGAATACAAATTATTTTATTATGTCAGAAACGACAGACAAAGCAGAGGTTCTTTTGAACCAAAACGTAGCACCAGAACAGTTTGATTGGGATTCTTTCGAATCAGGATTAGATGCTGATGCAAGAAAAGAGAAAAGTGATTTAGAGGAAATCTATAACGGATCTCTTAACAACCTTCAGGATAACGATGTTCTTGTTGGTAAAGTTGTAAGACTTACTGATAAAGAAGCAATTGTTGATATCAACTTCAAATCTGAAGGAGTTATTTCTCTTAACGAATTCCGTTACAACCAAGGTTTAAAAGTTGGTGATGAAGTAGAGGTAATGGTTGACAGAAGAGAAGACAAATCTGGGCAGTTACAGCTTTCTCATAAAAAAGCAAGAACACTTAAGGCTTGGGACAAAGTTAACGAACTTCACGAAACTGGAGAAATCGTGAATGGTTTCGTAAAATCAAGAACTAAAGGCGGTATGATCGTTGACGTTCATGGTATCGAAGCATTCTTACCAGGTTCTCAAATCGATGTGAAGCCTATTAAAGATTACGATCAGTTCGTAGGTAAAACAATGGAGTTCAAAGTTGTGAAAATCAACCCTGAGTTCAAAAACGTTGTTGTATCTCACAAAGCGCTTATCGAAGCAGATCTTGAAGGTCAGAAGAGAGAAATCATCGGTCAGCTTGAAAAAGGTCAGGTTCTTGAAGGAACTGTTAAGAATATCACTTCTTACGGTGTATTCGTTGATCTTGGAGGTGTTGACGGACTTATCCACATTACAGACCTTTCTTGGTCTAGAGTTAACCACCCATCAGAAATTCTGTCAGACGGTGAAACTGTAAAAGTGGTAATCCTTGATTTCGATGACGAGAAAACAAGAATCCAGTTAGGTATGAAGCAATTAGAAGCTCATCCTTGGGACGCACTTTCTGCTGACTTAAAAGTAGGAGACAGAGTAAAAGGAAAAGTGGTGGTTCTTGCTGATTACGGTGCATTCGTAGAGGTTGCTCCAGGTGTAGAAGGATTAATCCACGTTTCAGAAATGTCTTGGTCTACTCATTTGAGAAGTGCAGGAGATTTCGTAAAAGTAGGTGACGAGGTAGAAGCAGAAGTTTTAACCCTTGACAGAGAAGACAGAAAAATCTCTTTAGGAATGAAGCAGCTTAGCCAGGATCCTTGGTCAAATATCGAAACTAAATATCCAGTAGGTTCTAAGCACGTTGGAACGGTAAGAAACTTTACTAATTTCGGTGTGTTTGTAGAATTGGAAGAAGGTATCGATGGATTAATCTACATCTCTGATCTTTCTTGGACTAAAAAAATCAAACACCCATCAGAATTCTGTGCAGTTGGTGATAAATTAGATGTAGTTGTTCTTGAGCTTGATACAGCGGCAAGAAGACTTTCTTTAGGTCACAAACAACTTCTTGAAAATCCTTGGGATAAATTCGAAACTAAATATGCTGAAGGTACTGTACACGCAGGAAAAGCTACTGAAGTTTTCGATAAAGGAGCACAGGTACAGTTTGAAGATGCTGAAGTTGAAGCTTTCTGCCCATCAAGATTATTAGAAAAAGAAGATGGTTCTAAAATCAAGAAAGGTGAAGAAGCACAGTTCAAAGTGATCGAATTCAACAAAGAATTCAAGAGAGTAGTAGTATCTCACACAGGAATCTTCAGAGACGAAGAAAAGAAAAACGTGAGAGAATCTTCTTCATCTAACAAGCCAATGGGTTCTTCAGGTAACGAAGAAAAATCAACCCTAGGTGATTTAGATGTATTAGCAGAATTGAAAAAGAAAATGGAAGGTGGTAACTAATCCCTTCTAGATCTTAATAAAATGACGCCTCCTTAACCGGAGGCGTTTTTTTGTGAAAAAAAACTAAAACATATTGATATTTTTTATATTTTCGAACCCAATTAATCAAAATATATGAAAAATAGAAATTTACCTTTTAAAATTGCTGCGGTATTTTTGATGTTTTCTTTCGGAAATGTGGGCGCACAGGACTTTAAGTCTATCATTCAGAACCATCTTTCAGCAAAGAATACATTTTTGAAAGCCGATCTTAAGAATTTCGAAATCATCAATCAGGATTTTTCCAAATCCATGAATTCGGATGTGGTTAAAATCCAACAGTCCTATAACGGAATCCCTGTTTACAATGCAGTGGGTACCGCTTTGATTAAAGATCAGAAAATTAATTTTTTTAATGACAGTTTTGCAAAAAACTATTCAAAAGCAATGCAGCCGTCTGAAGCTGTAAACAATAAATCAGTTTTCGATAATGTCGCGCAGGCGTTGGGGTTAAAAAATAAAGCAGATTATCAGATTATTGGAATCCATGACGCCGATCTCGATGTACCTTTTGTAAAAAGCCGCTTGATTTATTTTCAGACAGAAAATAATGATTTGAGATTATGTCACGAATATATTTTCGAGGAAAAAGGAACTTCAAATTATTGGGATGTTCTGGCAGATGCAAAAACAGGGGAAATTCTCCACAAAGTAAATCTTACGCTTTCCTGTACCTTTAATCATGATGCTTACCACCACGATTATACTGCACATATCCCGGAAGGTTTCAACAGTGATTTCAGTGATTCCTTAAAACCAGCAACGGCATTAGCGCCATTAAATGCAAGCTACAGAGTGTACGCATTGCCGATAGAAAGTCCTAGTCATGGAGATCGAACGCTAGAAGTAAATCCTTGGCTAGCCGACGCATCACCAGAGGGGTGGCATACTATTCCCGGAGGTACTTATACCGGAACTTTTACAACTACCCGCGGGAATAATGTAATGGCTTATGAGGATAAGGCAAATACCAATGCACCGGGAGCTTATGCCGAAGGTGGAGTCAACCGTGTGTTCGATTTTCCATTTATCGTAAATAATACACCTGCGAATTTAAATGCTTCAACCACCAATCTGTTTTATGTTAACAACAAGATTCACGATATTTTTTACCGTTTAGGATTTACCGAAACTGCAAGAAATTTCCAGGCGTGGAATTTTGGTAAAGGTGGTGGCCAGAACGATTACGTGCAGGCTGAATCACAAGATGGCGGCGGTACAGATAATGCAAATTTTTCAACACCTATCGATGGATCAAGACCTAGAATGCAGATGTATTTATGGAATCCTTCGGTTTTGGAGCGGGTGTTCTACAACGCTCCTGCAGAAGCGGTAGGAAGAGTGGTTCAGAATTACATTTCTACCACTTTTGGACCTGCACTTACACCTACAGGCATTACAGCAGATGTGAAACTTGCTCCCGTGCTTGATGCCTGTACTGCTTTGCCAGCTGGTTCGCTTACCGGAATGATCGGTTTAATCGAAAGAGGGTCATGTGATTTTGTGGTTAAAGTGAAAAATGCACAGAATGCCGGTGCGCTCGCTGCAATTATTTACAGTTTACCAACCTCTACGCCAACCTCTGGAATGGCGGGAGTTGATGCTACTATTACAATTCCGGCGGTATTGGTAGAGAACTCCGAAGGTGTATATATGAAAAATTTACTGGCAACAAAGACTGTAAATATAACCTTGAAATATGACCCTGCAACACAAAAAATTAGAGACGGAAGTTTTGATAACGGAATTGTAATTCACGAATATGGTCACGGAATTTCTAACAGAAATACAGGAAGCGGTTATTCATGTCTGTCCTCGTCCAACTCAAAAGAACAAATGGGTGAAGGCTGGTCGGATTTCTTTGCCTTGATGCTTACTAACAGGCCTGGTGATAACGCTTCTGTTCCAAGAGGAATAGGTACTTATGCAATTACGGAAGATATCACAGGTCTTGGAATCAGACCGGCACAGTACTCACCGGATTTTGGAATTAATAACTATGCTTACGGCGATACGAACGGAATGGAATATACCAATACCAGTGGTCAGTTGGTACCCAATGTTCACTCAATTGGTTTCGTTTGGGCGTCTATGCTATGGGACCTGCACTGGAAGTATGTTGAAAAATACGGTTACTCATCAGATGTAATGGCAAATACAACCAACGGAAGTACTAGAGTGCTGCAGCTTGTGACCGACGCACTGAAACTTCAGGAATGTAGCCCTACCTTTGTGAGCGGCAGAAATGCAATTTTGGCAGCAGAACAAGCAACTACTGGCGGTCAGGACAAATGTATGATTTGGGACGTTTTTGCAAGAAGAGGTCTGGGTGCAAATGCATCTGCAGGATCAAAAACAAATATTAACGATCAGGTTGAAAGTTTTGATGTGCCTGCAGAATGTGTACTGGCAACTAGTGATGTGAATGCAGGTAAAGCCTTAAGCATCTATCCTAATCCGGCGAAGAACGAATTCTTCCTGAAGTCTGGTAAAAATATCTTAGGAAAAGTAAATGTTGAGATTTTTGATGCAACAGGAAAACTGGTTTCCAGCCAGAAGATTTCAGGTGCTGATCCGGTAAATACTCAATCTCTCGTAAACGGAGTTTATGTGGTGAAAGTAACAGGTTTAGGAGTGAATTATTCATCTAAACTGATGATCAAGAAATAATTAATAATTATATTTTTCAGCCGCTCTGCAATTTTTGTGGAGCGGTTTTTTTTCACGAAGGTTTTAATTATTAATTGCGTTTTCTTCAAAGCTGTAAAGGCAGGATTAAAAAAACGCACTAAAAAACCCATCAAATAAAATGTGATGGGTTTTTTTATGGTTGTTGTCTGAATTACTTTTTGTAAGCAGCGTCTTTAATTCTCGCTTTTTTACCTCTAAGGTTTCTGAAATAGTAGATTCTCGCTCTTTTCACTTTACCTCTTCTGTCAACCTCAATTTTCTGAAGTGCTGGTAAATTGATAGGAAAAACTCTTTCTACTCCTACATCACCACTCATTTTTCTGATGGTAAATGTTTTGGTAAGACCGGTTCCTCTCAACTGAATTACAGTTCCTTTAAAGAACTGAGTTCTAGTTTTAGCGCCTTCTTTAATTTCGTAATACACAGTGATGGTGTCACCGGCTTTGAATTCTGGGAATTCTTTTTTAGCAATGTACTTGTCTTGTACGTACTTTAATAAATCCATTTTTATAATAAAAATTTTTTGTCAAGCTAAGCAACATTCACGTCCTTCGTCAGAGGTTGATTAACAGGTTGCAAAAATAACATAATTTTTTCTGTCTGCCAATACTTTAAAAGATATTTTTTAAAAATTTGTCATTCAATAATGATTTTAAAATATCTAAAAAAAGCTTTTACGAATTTACAAAAAACGCAAATAGATTTTTATTAAAAAAAATTGTAATTTCAAGCCACAAAATTTCAATATAATAATGATCGATAAAAGAGTAAAAAATGCCAAAGAAGCCATCCAGGGAATTACTGATGGAATGACTTTGATTGTAGGTGGTTTCGGATTATCCGGAATTCCCGAGAATTCAATCGCCGAGCTGGTTGCAAGTAATATTTCCGGACTTACCTGCATTTCCAACAATGCCGGAGTCGATGATTTTGGACTTGGTTTGCTTCTTCAAAGAAAACAGATTAAAAAAATGATCGCATCCTACGTTGGAGAAAACGCAGAGTTCGAAAGACAGATGCTTTCCGGTGAACTTGAGGTGGAACTCACGCCACAGGGAACTTTAGCGGAAAAATGTCGCGCTGCGCAACACGGAATTCCGGCGTTTTATACTCCCGCAGGTTACGGAACTGAAGTTGCGGAAGGTAAGGAAACTAAAGAATTCAACGGTAAAATGCATATTCTGGAGTATGCCTACGAAGCAGATTTTTCTATCGTGAAAGCCTGGAAAGGTGATCAAGCAGGAAATTTAATCTTCAGAGGAACTGCACGAAATTTCAATGCGCCAATGGCTGGAGCCGGGAAAATTACCATTGCTGAGGTGGAAGAATTGGTTGAGCCTGGAGAACTTGATCCTAACCAGATTCATATCCCGGGAATTATGGTTCAGCGGATTTTCCAGGGCGAAAAATTCGAAAAAAGAATAGAGCAGCGTACAACCAGAAAAAGAGAAGCATAATGTTGACAAAAGAACAAATCGCACAGCGAATTTCAAAGGAAGTTAAAGACCGTTATTATGTAAATCTCGGCATCGGAATTCCCACCTTGGTCGCAAACTATGTTCCGCAGGATATTTCCGTTGAATTCCAAAGTGAGAACGGAGTGCTTGGCATGGGACCTTTTCCTTACGAAGGCGAAGAGGATCCGGATTTAATTAATGCTGGAAAGCAAACCATTACAACACTACCGGGTGCTTCTTTTTTCGATTCTGCTTTCAGTTTCGGGATGATCCGCAGCAAAAAAGTTGATCTCACCATTCTTGGAGCCATGGAAGTTTCAGAAAACGGCGATATAGCCAACTGGAAAATACCAGGTAAAATGGTGAAAGGCATGGGTGGTGCGATGGATTTGGTTGCTTCAGCTGAGAATATTATTGTAGCGATGATGCACGTGAACAAAGCCGGCGAAAGTAAAATTCTTAAAAAATGTACCCTTCCTTTAACTGGCGTTTGCTGTGTAAAAAAAGTAGTTACAGAACTTGCTGTGATGGATGTTACGCCAAAAGGTTTTAAACTTCTCGAGCGCGCTCCCGGAGTTTCCGTGGAAGATATTATTAAAGCTACTGAAGCAGATTTGATTATCGAAGGAGAAATTCCTGAAATGCAGTTTTAAATCAAATACCCAACCTATATAATCCCTTTCAAATTTTGAAAGGGATTTTTTTTGTGCTTCTGTGAAACAGATTATTTATCTGAAATTTAACGTGTTTACAGATATTTTTAATAGGCTTAACTTTCTCTTTTAAAAATTATATCTAAAAATATTTTGAATTTAACAAAAAACATCTAATTTTGCCCTCTAATTTAGATAAACGTACAAGTGAATGCGAAATTTACAGTAAAAGTTGCAAAGGTTCAGGACCTTAAATATGTGCCGGCTATTTTGAAAGAGATCGAAGAATCTGCGAAAGAGCGCGGAACCGGTATTGCAAAACGTACTGCAACTTATCTCGAAGAGAAAATAAATGAAGGGAAAGCGGTAATGGCATTCTCTCCGGAAGGCGAGTGGGCGGGTTTCTGCTATATCGAAACGTGGAGCAATAAAACTTATGTTGCCAATTCCGGATTAATTGTTTCCAGAAAATTCAGGAACGAAGGATTAGCAAGGAAAATAAAGGAGTTTATTTTTCACTACTCACGCAAAAAATATCCCAACGCAAAACTTTTTGGTCTTACAACAGGTCTTGCAGTGATGAAAATCAACAGCAGTTTAGGGTACAAACCTGTTACTTACTCAGAACTTACCCAGGATGATGTGTTCTGGAGCGGATGCCAAAGCTGCGTGAATTTTGAGATTCTAAAAAGCAAAGAGCGCAAAAATTGCCTTTGTACCGCAATGCTGTATAATCCCAATGAAGTGAAAGAACCTGAAAATATTAAAAAAACCGAAACTGAAGATGACCAGAAGTTATTTTCAAAATTCAAAAAAATAAGAACAATGTTATGGAAAAAGTAGTTTTAGCTTACAGTGGCGGACTCGATACTTCTTTTTGTGCCGTTTATCTTTCGAAAGTGAAACAATTAGAAGTGCATGCGGTGATGGTCAATCTTGGTGGATTTTCTGAAGAAGAAATAAAAAAAACGGAAGAGCGCGCTTATCATTTAGGTGTAAAATCTTTCCATGTAATCGATGATGCGGAGAATTATTATCAAAAATGCATCAAATATTTAATTTTCGGAAATGTTTTAAAAAATAATACTTATCCGCTTTCCGTAAGTTCTGAAAGAGTTTTTCAAGCAACAGCGATTGCAAATTATGCTAAAAAAATTGGTGCAAAAGCCATCGCTCACGGAAGTACGGGTGCGGGAAATGATCAGGTGAGATTTGACAGTATTTTTCAGATTCTTTTGCCCGAAATTGAAATCATCACGCCGATTCGTGATCTGAAACTTTCCAGAAATGGAGAAATAGAATTTTTAAAAGAAAATGGTTTCGAAATCAATTTTGAAAAATCGCAATATTCGATCAATAAAGGTCTTTGGGGAACATCTGTAGGTGGAAAAGAAACCTTAACTTCAAACCTGTCACTACCGGAAACGGCCTTTCCAACGCAAATTTCAAAAACTAAACCGGAAGAAATGAGCATTACTTTCGAAAAAGGCGAAATCAAAGCGGTGAATGGTCAAGAATTTTCTAAACCGATTGAGGCGATTCAGTTCATTCAGGAAATTGCACAAGCTTTTGCCATCGGCCGCGACACCCACGTTGGCGACACAATTATCGGAATCAAAGGTCGTGTGAGTTTTGAAGCTTCAGCGCCTTTAATTATTCTGAAAGCCCATCATTTGCTGGAAAAACACACCTTAACCAAAAGCCAACTTTTCATTAAAGATCAGCTGAGTCTTTCCTACGGGAATTATCTGCACGATGGTTTGGTCCTCGATCCGGTGATGCAGGATATTGAAACGCTTTTCGAGTCTTCACAGAAAACCGTGAATGGAATTGTGAAAATTTTACTTAAACCTTATCATTTTTCACTGATCGGAGTGGAATCGGAAAACGATTTAATGTCTTCAAAATTCGGTTCTTACGGAGAAATGAACAAAACCTGGACGGAATCTGATGTAAAAGGTTTCTCCAAAATTTATTCGAATGCGCTAAGCATTTATCATCAGGTAAACAACAAGAATTAACATGGAAAAAATAAAAGTAGGAATTGTAGGCGGAACAGGTTTTACAGCAGGCGAATTAATTCGAATCTTGCTTTATCACCCGAATGTAGAGATTTCTTTCGTGACGAGTCAAAGTCTTCAGGGCGAATTTGTTTCTGATGTTCATAAAGATTTGTTCGGGGAAACAACTTTAAAATTTGAAAATCTGGCGCAACCCGCCGATATGATTTTCCTTTGTCTTCCGCATGGCGAAAGCAAAAACTGGCTTATCGAAAACGAAAAACGAATTGCTCCCGAAACTAAAATTATCGATTTGGGAAATGATTTTCGTGTGGATGAAGAATGGAATGATAAAAAATTCATCTATGGACTTTCGGAATTTAACAAAGAAAAAATTGTAAAAGCTTCGTATATCGCCAATCCGGGCTGTTTTGCGACAGCGATTCAGTTGGGAATTTTACCGATTTTAAAGCAAGAAAAAATTGAAAAAATACAATGCGTAGGAATCACTGGTTCTACCGGAGCTGGAAAAGCTTTGCACCAATCGCTGAATTTCAATTGGCGAAATGATAATATTTCTCCTTATAAAACCTTTACGCATCAACATATCGCAGAAATTGATAAAAGCATTTCACTGATTTCTGAAACCAAAACGGAAATTAATTTCATCCCATGGAGAGGTGATTTTACCCGTGGAATTTTCGTTTCATTAATGATGGAAAGCAATCTTTCTCAGGCAGAAATCGAGGAAATTTATAAATATGCTTATAAATATTCAAAATTCGTTTTCGTTTCCGCAAGTCCGATTGATCTGAAACAAGTCGTAAACACCAATAAAGCGGTGGTTTATATCGAAAAAGTCGGGAAAAATCTGGCAATTCACGTGGCGATTGATAATCTGTTGAAAGGCGCTTCCGGACAAGCCATCCAAAATATGAATTTGATGTTCGGTTTTGATGAAAAAGCTGGATTAAATCTTAAACCTTCTGTTTTTTAATCATGAAATTATTTGATGTATATCCTTTGATGCCCGTAAATATTGTGAAAGCAAAAAACTGTAAACTTTGGGACGAAAACGGAACCGAATATCTCGATTTTTATGGCGGTCACGCGGTGATTTCTGTTGGCCATTCGCATCCTTTTTATGTGGGAAAAATTAAAAATCAGCTCGATAAAATTGGTTTTTATTCCAATTCTGTGATCAATAAATTGCAGGAAGAATTGGCCGAAAAGCTCGGAAAAATCTCAGAATTTGAAGATTACAATCTTTTTTTGTGTAATTCAGGCGCGGAAGCGAATGAAAATGCCCTGAAAATTGCATCTTTTATTTCAGGGAAAAAGAAATTCATTACGTTCAAAAATTCTTTTCACGGACGAACTTCCGCGGCAGTTGCAGCGACTGACGATCCTTCGATTGTGGCTCCAGTAAACGAAACTTCAAATTTTATTTTTTGTGAATGGAATAATGTGGAGGAATTTGAAAAGCTCTTTTTTGAAAATATTCAGGATTTAGCTGGAGTTATTATTGAAGGAATTCAGGGAATTGGCGGAATTCAGATTCCTTCTCAAGAATTGATGTCGAAGATCTCCGAATTGTGCGTTGAAAATTCGGTTTTCTTTATTTCAGATGAAATTCAGTCGGGTTACGCGCGAAGCGGAAAATTCTTTGCTCATCAGTATTTCAACGTAAAGCCTGACATCATTACGACCGCAAAAGGAATGGCAAACGGTTTTCCAATCGGTGGCGTTTTGGTTTCGTCGAAAATTCCTGCAAAACACAAAATGCTTGGAACTACTTTTGGTGGAAATCATTTGGCTTGTGCAGCTGCAATCGCGGTTTTAGAGATTATTTCTAATGAAAATCTAGTTGAAGAATCTCTTCAAAAAGGAAAATATTTAGTCCAAAAATTAAATGAAATTCCACGGGTCAAGGAAATCCGCGGAAAAGGTCTTTTAATCGGAATCGATTTTGAAATTCCGGCTTCACAAGTTTCCAAAATATTAAGGGAAGAGTTTAAAATTTTTGTCGGAAGCGCTTCAAATCCTTTAACGATGAGGCTTTTGCCGCCACTTACTATTTCTTATCCTGAAATGGATTATTTAATTTCTTCTCTTCAATCAGTCTTAAATTCAATTTAAAAAATGAAAAATTTCACTTCAGTACACGATATATCAAATCCCGAAATCCTCGTTCAGGAATCATTGGAACTTAAAAAAAATCTTTATGGTTTCAGTGATTTAGGGAAAAATAAAACGCTAGGATTGGTCTTTCTAAACCCAAGTTTAAGAACGAGAATGAGCAGTCAAAAAGCTGGAATGAACCTCGGAATGCAGGTTCAGGTCATCAACGCCGGACAAGATGCTTGGAACTGGGAATTCGCAGAAAATGCAGTGATGAACGGCTCTACGGTTGAACACATCAAAGATGCAGCTAAAGTTTTAAGCGAATATTGCGACGTTATCGGTTTGCGTTGTTTTCCGGGTTTAAAAGATCGTGACGAAGATTACAGCGAGTTCGTTTTGAATTCATTCATCAAATACGCAACAGTTCCGGTAATTTCTCTAGAATCCGCTACACGACACCCTTTGCAGAGCTTTGCGGATTTAATTACGATTCGTGAAAACTGGCAAAAACCTCAGAAACCGAAAGTAGTTTTATCTTGGGCACCACATATCAAAGCGCTTCCACAAGCAGTTGGGAACTCTTTCGCGGAATGGATGAACGCTTCGGAAGTCGATTTTTGTATCGCAAATCCGGAAGGTTATGATTTAAGCAAAGAATTTACAGGTGATGTAAAAGTATATCACAATCAGGAAGAAGCGTTAAAGGATGCGGATTTTGTGTATGTGAAAAACTGGTCGTCATTTGATGATTATGGCGCAATGCCTGAAGTAAAAGGAAATTGGCTTTTGGGTGAAGAATTTTTAAAAACCAATCCGGAAACGAAATTCATGCACTGTCTTCCGGTTCGTAGAAATCTGGAAATGAGCGATGCGGTTTTGGATTCTGCCAACTCTTTAATTTATCAACAAGCCAATAACAGAACGCTTTCTGCGCAATTAATCATCAAGAAAATTCTCGAAAATTCGTTGTAAAATGGAAGATTTATTCATCATAAAAATTGGTGGCGAAACCATTAATAATCCTGAAACGCTGAAGATTTGTTTAAAAACAATTGCAACATCGGGAAAAAAAATAATTTTGGTTCACGGTGGCGGAAGAAAAGTAACAGAACTCGCCCAAAAACTGCAGATTCCACAACAAATGGTGGAAGGACGACGCATCACTTCTGCGGAAACTTTGGAACTTTGCACAATGGTGTACGCGGGTTTGATTAATAAAAATATTGTTGCAGGTTTATCGTCAAAAAATCGTGTAGCAATCGGACTTTCCGGCGCTGATTTGAACTGTATTGTTTCAAAAAAAAGAGATGCTTCTATCATTAAATATGGTTTTGTGGGCGATATTGTGAAGGTTGATGAAATGGTTTTTGATGATTTTATTTCTAAAAATATCATTCCGGTTGTCAATTCGATCAGCATAAGTGAAGAAAGCGAACTTTTGAATACCAATGCAGATGTAATGGCCGCGGAAATTGCAAAAGCAATGTCGGCTACTTATAAAACGCATCTTATTTATTGTTTTGAAAAAAATGGAGTTTTAAAAGATATTGCCGATGAAAATTCAGTTATTGATGAAATTTCTAAAGCTGATTTTACGCAAATGAAAGAAACCAAACAAATCGCCGATGGAATGATACCTAAGTTGCAAACGGCTTTCAGAACGTTGTATCATGGTGTGGAAGAAGCAAGAATTCTAAGAAGTGATGCGCTACAAAGTTATTTTAATCAGGAAAAACCGGGAACAAACATCAGTTTACATTAATGGAAATTTTAAAAAAAGACGCCAAAAATTTTTTGAAGCAACTCATCGAAACGCCTTCTTTAAGTAGAGAAGAGAAAATTACGGCATTAATTATTGAAAAATATTTAAGCGAAAAGAATATTCCGTTTCAGAGAAAAGGAAATAATATCTGGGCAAAAAATCTTTATTTCGATAAAAGTTTGCCAACAATTCTGCTGAATTCTCACCACGACACGGTAAAGCCCAATTCGGTGTACACATTGGATCCGTTTAAAGCTGTTGAAAAAGACGGAAAAATTTTCGGTTTAGGAAGCAATGATGCGGGTGCAAGTTTGGTGAGTTTATGGGCGGTTTTTACACATTTTTATGATCAGAAACTCAAGTACAATTTGATTTACGCAGCGACGGCAGAAGAAGAAATTTCCGGCGAAAACGGAGTGAAATCGATTCTTGAAGATTTAGGAAAAATTGATTTCGCGATTGTGGGCGAACCTACGAAAATGGATTTGGCGATTGCTGAAAAAGGCTTGGTGGTTTTGAATTGTGTGGCGAAAGGAACGGCTTCTCATGCGGCTCATATCAATAACGATAATTCGATTTATAAAGCGGTTCGCGATATTCAGAGAATTCAGAATTTAAGTTTTGATAAGGTTTCTGATGTTTTGGGAAAAGTAAAAGCAACGGTAACAATTGTCAATGCCGGATCGCAGCATAATGTGGTTCCGGATAAGTGTCATTTTACGGTGGATGTACGGACGAACGAGCATTATTCAAATTCAGAAATTGTGGAGATTTTCAGAAATGAATTGGAGTCCGAAATTCAGCCCAGATCTTTGGCTTTGAATTCTTCAAGTATTAATTTGGATCATCCTTTCGTGTTGGCAGCGAAGAAAGAAAACTGCGAACTTTACGGCTCGCCAACGGTTTCAGATCAAGCGTTAATGCCTTTCAATTCGGTGAAAATTGGTCCCGGAGATTCCACGCGTTCTCATACCGCGGATGAATTTATTTACGAAAAAGAACTCAACGAAGGCATCGAAAAATACATTAAAATTCTCTCTCATATTCTCTAAAAAATGGAAAATAAAAAATTGTGGGCAAAAGATTCCGCGAATCTAAAACACTTAGAAATCATTGAAAAATTTACCGTTGGTAAAGATAAAGATTTCGATGTTTTATTGGCTCAATACGACATTGTCGGGACGAAAGCGCACTGTAAAATGCTCACCAAAATCGGATTTCTGACAGAGGAAGAGAATGAATCCATTCAAAAAGAATTGGATGAAATGTATATTTTGGCCAAAGAAAATCAGCTATTTATTAAAGATGGAGTAGAGGATATTCATAGCCAAATTGAGTTTAATTTAACGGAAAAATTAGGCGATGCCGGCAAAAAAATCCATACCGGAAGATCACGAAACGACCAAGTTTTATTGGCAATAAAGTTATATTTAGCAGCGGAAATTAAATCGATTGCGCAACTTTCAAAAAATTTATTTGACCAATTAATTTCTCTTTCAGAAACGCATAAATCCGCCTTAATGCCCGGTTATACGCATTTTCAGATCGGAATGCCTTCTTCATTTGGGCTTTGGTTCAGCGCTTTTGCAGAATCTTTATCGGAAGATTTGGAGGTTTTGGCAGCGGCTTTATCGGTGGTTCAAAAAAATCCTTTGGGTTCGGGTGCTGGTTTTGGTTCTTCTTTTCCGCTTGACAGAGAATTTACGACCAAAGAATTGAATCTTGAAAAAATGAACATCAATTCCGTTTATGCGCAAATGACCCGCGGAAAATCAGAGAAAATCACGGCGATGGCGATGAGTACTTTGGCAGCAACTTTTGGAAAATTGGCTTACGATATCTGCATGTTCAGCAATCAGAATTACGGTTTCATCAGCTTTCCGTCGGAACTTACGACCGGAAGCAGTATTATGCCTCACAAAAAAAATCCTGATGTTTTTGAATTGATCCGGGCAAAATCTGCGCGAATCCAAAGTATTCCGAATGAATTGACGCTGCTTACGAATAACCTTCCATCCGGTTACCATAGAGATTTTCAACTGACCAAAGAAATTATTTTCCCTGGAATTCAGGATTTAAAAGATTGTTTAAGTATTTTTGAATTCATGCTGAAACATATCAATGTGAAAGAAGATATTTTAAAGGACGAAAAATATGATTATCTTTTCAGCGTCGAAAAAATCAATGAGTTGGTAATGAATGGGGCGAGTTTTCGGGAAGCCTACCGCGAGGTCGGAAATTCCATTGAAAACGGTACTTATCATTACCGGAACGATGATTTAAAGCACACCCACAAAGGAAGTATTGGGAATTTGTGCCTCGATGAGATTTCTGCTCAGTTTGAAGAAATCTTCCAGAAATTTAAATAATTTATGAAAACTTTAGACAGTACAGACCACAAAATTCTCAATTTCCTGCAGGAAGATTCCACCGTTTCCGTGAAAGATTTGGCGGAAAAAATCGGACTTTCGTTCACCGCGACTTATGAAAGAATAAAATCCCTCAAACATCACGGCATCATCCGGAAAAATGTGGTGCTGATTGACGCTGAACTCGCCGGATTTGAAATTATGGCGTACTGTAATATAGTTTTGAAAGAGCAGTCGAACAATAAACTTCAGGAATTCGAACGGAAAATAAAGTCTGAACCTCAGGTTCTGGAAGTGGTGAGTCTTTCCGGGCAGTACGATTATATGATTAAAGTGGTTGCCAAAAACATCAAAGAATACAATAATTTTATGACGACGGTAGTGGCAAATATCCCTAACATCGGCCAGTATCACAGCAATATTGTGCTTTCGGTGATAAAAAATGACACCAAATTTACTTTTTAAAATCAGAAAAATTTCCTGATTTTTTTCTTTAATTTTGAATACATTAAATTCTCAAAAAATTCATCATGTCGAAATATAAAATTCAGAAAAATCCGTTTATTGTCCCAACCACCGATGGCAAACTAATTGAGGAAATCTGGGGAAATTCTACCGGAAATACTGATGTTTCCATTGCGCACATGGTGGCGCCGCCGAACTGGAGCGAGCCGCATCAAACGCCCGAATTTGATGAATATACTTACATCATCAAAGGTAAAAAACAGTTTGAAATTGACGGTGAAATCGTTGTCCTGGAAGCCGGAGAAAGTATAAAAATTAATAAAGGTGCCCGGATCCGTTACAGCAATCCGTTTTCAGAATCCTGCGAATATCTGGCCATTTGTCTGCCAGCTTTTTCTATGGAGTTGGTGAACCGTGAAGATTAAAATATCAGACCCAAACTCTTCAATTCTTTTTCCAGGTTGATTTCTTCCATAATGTGTACAGTTGCGAATCCTAAAGATTTTGCGACTTCAATATTTTTCGGATTATCGTCGATGAAAACAGATTCTTCAGCCTTCAGATTATACCTTTCGAGGAGTACATGCCAGATTTTCGGATCGGGTTTAATGAGTTTTTCAGTACCTGAAACAACAATTTTACCTTCGAAAATGTTGAAGAAATCATAATTTTCGAGTGCGTAAGGGAAGGTTTCGGCCGACCAGTTCGTGAGCCCGAACAATTCATAATCAGAATGCTGCAGTTTTCTTAAAACTTCTACATTTTCGGGGATATCTGCTCTCAGCATCTTGGTCCAGTTGTCGTAATAAGCACGGAGTTCCTTTTCCCATTCCGGGAATTTCTGAACCTGTATTTCGGTTCCTTCTGATAAACTTCTTCCGCGGTCCTGCTCGGCATTCCATTCATCGTGAGCAATGTATTTCAGGAAATATTCCATCCGCTCATCATCATTGAAATAATCTTTGAAGAAATAGCGCGGATTCCAGTCCATCACCACGCCTCCAAAATCGAAAATAATATTTTTTATCGTTAAATTTTGCTGCATTTTTTGTTGATTACTTTTTACCAAACAGAATACTGATCAGTGTGAAAATTAAGAGAATGTGGAGATAAAATGAATACTGTACGAGTTCGATATAATTCATTTTAAAACTGCTGAGAGAAATCAGAATAAGAATCTGCGCGCCGTAAGGAATCAGTCCCTGTACATAACACGAAAAAATATCAAGTACCGACGCGCTTTGCTGGGGTTTCAAACCATATTTATCGTTGATTTCTTTGGCAACTTTCCCGGAGATAATAATTGAAATCGTGTTGTTGGCGACACAAAGATTTGCTGCTGTTACCAATCCACCGATTCCCAGTAATGCTGTTTTTTTTGAACTGATGACTTTGCTGATTTTTGCGATAAGAAACGAAATTCCACCGGCTTTTTCGACCAACGCGGCTAAACCGCCTGTAAGAAGCGAGAGCAGGAAAATTTCGGTCATGCTGGTAAAGCCTTCGTAAGTTTTCTTTGCGAAACCAAGAAAATCGAAACTTCCGTAACCGAAACCCAGAAGTCCCGCAAAAATAAGCCCTGCGAACAGTACTACAAATACATTTAAACCCAATAAAGAAAGCACAATTACCAAAATATAGGGCAGAACCAACATCAGATTAAAGTCTTTTGCTGTGGCGGCTGCAGCAGCTGTGTTTTCCTGACTGAAGCCCATTACCGTTAAAATGATAATGGCTGCAACCGCTGCAGGGATCGCGATTTTCGAGTTAAAACGGAATTTGTCTTTCATCTGGCAGCCTAAAGTTTGCGTAGCGGCAATCGTGGTATCCGAAATGAGGGAAAGATTATCGCCAAACATGGCACCGGAAAGAAGACACGCACCAATTAACCCTAAAGGTGAGCCGCTTTTTTCAGCCAAAGCAATCACAATCGGACCTAAGGTAACAATGGAGCCCACTGAAGTTCCCGACGCGAAAGAAAGAAACGAAGCAATAACAAAAACTCCCACAGGAAAATATGCGGGTGAAATATAGGTGAGTCCGAGATTAACGATAGAATCTACACTTCCGGTGGCGGCTGTTACCGTTGCAAAAGCTCCTGCCAGAAGGTAAATTATACACATGGTGAGAATTTTCCCGTCGCCGCAGCCTTTCAGGAATGTATCAACTTTGCTGTTGATGCTGCCTTTTAAAAGTACAAATGCTGAGGTGATTCCTAATAGAGCAGCAATGGGCGAAGGCAGCGAGTAAAAATCATCGTAGTAAATCCCGAAACCAAGAAATACAAAAACAAAAATCAGCAGCGGAAAAATTGCTACGAGATTCGGGTTAAGTTTAATCATGATGCAAAATTACTCTTCAAATCGCGAAAACACATAATGATTGTCTGAAAATTTCGCATACACGTGATGCAAACCGTTACTCAGAATAATTTCTTCAGCCCCGATAATGGAATTGTATCTTGCGGTCTGTTCGAAAGTTTTTTGGGTAAGCTTTATTTTGGGAGCTTTACATTCGACCAAGATTTTGGGGACAGTTTTTTCGGTTACCAAAAGATCGATTCGCTTGGTGGTTCCGTTAAGTTCCAGCTTTTTTTCTAAAATAAGCGACGAGAGATTACGGCGTTTTTTTACATGAAAATAATGCACCCAATGTTGCCTTACCCATTCTTCAGGCGTAAGGAGAAGCCAGTTTTTCCGGACCAAATCATAAATAAAAAACTTATCTTTGTCTCTCTTGATTTGCAAATCAAAAGTATCCTCAAAATTCAGTTCCGGAAGTTGCATTTATGAAAGAATTAGATTTAATCCTCAAAAATATTAAAAATAAAGAGTTTCAGCCGATTTATTTTTTTCATGGCGAAGAACCTTTTTTTATGGATGTGGTTGTAAAAGCTTTTGAAAGCGACGTTCTGGAAGAAGACGAAAAAGCTTTCAACCAAACGTTGGTTTATGGCAAAGATACTACCTTCAGCGAGGTATTATCTCTGGCCCGGCAGTTTCCGATGATGGGCGACAGGCAGGTAATTATCCTTAAAGAAGCTCAAGAAATCCGCATGACAGAAAAAGAAGCAGATGCTTTAAAAATTTATGCAGAAAATCCTGTAGAATCTACACTTTTGGTCATCGCTCACAAATATAAAAAAGTTGATTCGCGGAAAAGTTTTGCCAAGATACTTTCCAAAAATAAGATGCTTTTCGAAAGTCCGAAAATGAAGGATTATGAAGTCCCGAAATGGATCGAGCAGGAGCTTCGCAATGTCGGCCTGAAAACAAAACCAGATATTCCTTTATTACTCTCCGAATACCTCGGAACCGATTTGTCAAGGATTTCCAACGAACTCAGTAAACTCAAAATGATTCTGAAAAACGATGAACTTCTCGACGAAAAAATCATCGAAACCCACATCGGAATCAGCAAAGATTTTAATGTTTTCGAACTCATCAAAGCTCTTGGTAAAAGAGATGAAAGCAACGCGCTGCGAATAGCACATTTCATGGGGAAATCTCCAAAAAACAATTCGTTCCCAATGGTAATCGGTAATTTATACAACTTTTTTTCGAATCTGGTGATTTGCCACACCATGGCAGGACAGTCGCAGCAGGCAATGGCATCCGCAATGGGCGTTAATCCTTATTTTGTCAAAAGTTATACTGAAGCTGCACGTTTTTACAACCTCAAACACTGTACGCGAATCATCTCCATACTGCGAGAAATGGATCTGAAAAACAAAGGTTTAGGTGCCGTAAATATGGAAGAAAGCGAGTTGCTGCGAGAAATGGTATACAAAATTCTGCATGTGGACCGCTTAAAGGTGAAAGTGTGAGTTTGAGCGACTTTTTCCGCCCTCCGTTCCCGCTTTTTTGCTTCACTTTTTTACGCAAAAAGAGCTCCACTCAGGTCGGGTCGCGGGATATTTTATAAAAGAAAAAGCAGTTACTCATTACAGAAGAATTTAAAATAATAATACACCAGATTTCTGCAATCGAAAAAATTCATCATAACATATACTTCAACCCAAAATAAATAACGATTTTTGAAAACTCAAAATCATAAACATTAAGTAAATAATGGAACAGAATATTTTAGACTGCGTGATCGTAGGTTCCGGACCTTCCGGATTTACCGCAGCAATTTATGCCGCAAGAGCCGATTTGAAACCCGAATTATACACCGGCCTTGAACCTGGCGGACAATTAACAACAACCACTGAAGTTGATAATTTTCCCGGATATCCCGATGGGGTTACCGGTCCCCAGATGATGATGGATCTGCAGAAACAGGCAGAAAGATTCGATACAAAAGTTCATTACGAACTCATCACAAAAGCAGAATTTTCTACAGAAGTAGGCGGGATTCATAAACTCTGGGCCGGCAATAAAGAGATTTTGGCAAAATCTGTAATTATTTCCACAGGTGCTACGGCAAAATATTTAGGTCTTGATGATGAAAAAAAATATTCAGGGGGAGGCGTTTCGGCGTGTGCAACCTGCGACGGATTTTTCTACAAAGGTAAAGATGTAATCGTGGTAGGAGCGGGCGATACCGCTGCTGAAGAAGCTACATATCTTGCGAAACTCACGAATAAAGTTACGATGTTGGTAAGAAAAGATACCTTCCGCGCCTCGAAGGCGATGATTCACAGGGTAGAAAACACACCGAACATCGAAGTGAAATTCAACCACGAATTAATCGGAATTGAAGGCGAAAATGCTCTGGTAGAAAGAGCAGTGGTGATCAATAATCAAACTCAGGAAATTTCAAAAATAGACGTGCACGGAATTTTTATCGCAATCGGACACAAACCGAACACGGATATTTTTGCAGGCCAAATCCATTTGGATGAAAACGGATACATTAAAACAGTTCCAGGTTCTACCTTGACCAATTTGCCAGGAGTTTTCGCAGCGGGCGATGTTCAGGATCACAGATATCGCCAGGCGATTACAGCAGCGGGAAGTGGATGTATGGCTGCCATGGATGCAGAAAAATATCTGGCAGAATTAGCACAGTAAAATATTTATAAAAAAGGATGAGAAACATGGTCTATATATTTCTTGGCGGTGGCTTCGGAAGCGTTTTGCGCTTTGTTGTTTCCAATTACACCCAGAAATTATGGAACATCAACTCTTTTCCGATGGGAACTTTTGTGGTAAACATTATTGGTTGTTTCTTGATCGGAGTCTTCAGTTCTTATTTCATTAAGATCGATAGTTACCTGAAGTTTCTTTTGATCACAGGTTTTTGCGGCGGATTTACGACATTTTCTACTTTTTCGGCGGAAAATATTTCGCTTTGGGAAAACGGAAATTATACCATGCTGATTTGTTATATTCTTTTGAGTGTAATTGTGGGATTTGGCGCAGTTTATTTAGGATTAAATATTGCTAAGAATTAAATTTTTCCCTTTGAATATTAGGTTTTTAGGATATTTTTCAAAGAAATATTTGGTCGGTATAGAAAAGCTTTTTATATTTGCACCACTGAAAATGAGAAATCATTTTACTGGAGGAATGGCAGAGTGGTCGATTGCGGCAGTCTTGAAAACTGTTGACTGTAACAGGTCCCGGGGTTCGAATCCCTGTTCCTCCGCCTTGTAAATTTCACGGTTTACATTTAAACCCTTTAAGACGTAAGTTTTAAAGGGTTTTTTATTTGATTTTTATTTTAGTTTTTAGGATGGTGTTCCCAGCAAATCCAGAAATTGCTGCTCATCCAGAATTTCGATGGTACCGATGTCCTGGGCTTTTTTAAGTTTACTTCCGGCTTTTTCACCAACAACAAGATAATTAAGGTTTTTAGAAACCGCAGAAATGTTTTTCCCGCCGTGTTTTTCAACCATTGCTTCAGCATCGTCGCGTGTGAAAAGTGATAGTTTTCCTGTGAATAAAAAAGTTTTGTTTTCCAGAACATTGCTTAAAACCTCATTCGTACTTTCTCCTTTTTCTAATTGAACTCCGTAAGATTTCAAACGTTCAATCATCAACTGATTTTCCGAATTTTCAAAGAATGCTACAATACTTTCCGCAATTTTTCCGCCGATGTCTTCTACTTGGGTGAGTTCTTCAACAGTGGCATTTTTTAACGCGTCAATGGATTCAAAATTTTTGGCTAATTTCTTGGCAACAGTTTCTCCGACATGTTTGATGCCGATTCCGAACAATACTTTTTCAAAAGGAACTTCTTTTGACTTTTCAATTCCGTCAATAATATTCTGTGCCGATTTTTCTGCCATTCTTTCTAAAGGTAGCAGTTGCTCTTTCTTCAAAGCATAGAGATCTGCCGGATTTTCTACCAGTTTTTCGCGATACAATTGTTCGATGGTTTCGCTACCAAGATTTTCAATATTTAAAGCTTTTCTCGATACATAATGTATCATTCGCCCGACAACTTGTGGCGGACAATGCAACTCGTTCGGACAAAAATGTATCGCTTGATCTTCAATTTTCACCAGTTCAGTTCCACATTCAGGGCAAGTTTTGATGTATTGAATTTCCGGATTTTCAGGATCTCTTTTCTCTAAATTAACCCCAACAATCTTCGGAATAATTTCGCCGCCTTTTTCCACAAATACAAAATCATGTTCGTGGAGACCCAATTTTTTAATGATGTCTTCGTTGTGCAAACTCGCCCTTTTCACCACAGTTCCTGCCAATAAAACAGGTTTCAGATTGGCGACCGGAGTTATTGCGCCGGTTCTTCCAACTTGGTAAGTTACTTTCTCTAATTCAGTTTCGACTTTTTCAGCTTTGAATTTATACGCCATCGCCCAACGTGGAGATTTCGCCGTGTAGCCTAAAGTCCTCTGCTGCGACAAATCGTTTACCTTTATCACAATGCCGTCGATATCGAAGCCTAACTGATGCCTTGCGGTATCCCAGTGCGTGATGAATGCTTTAACTTCATCCAGTGTTTTACACAGTTTTGCCTGTTCTGAAATATGGAATCCCCAGGATTTCGCTTTCTGAAGCAGCTCCCAGTGTGTTTGTGCTGGAAATTCACTTGATATGTACTGATAAAGAACCGCTGAAAGTCCGCGTTTTCTCACTTCTGCAGAATCCTGAATTTTCAGACTTCCGGAAGCTGTATTTCTCGGATTCATGAAGGGATCCAGACCTTCTTCCTCGCGTCTTTTGTTGATTTTATCGAAATTTTTTCTCGTTAAATAAATTTCGCCCCGGATGAAAAACCGATCCGGATAATCACCGTGAAGCTGCATCGGAATTTCTGAAATCGTTTTTACGTTTGGTGTAATTTCATCACCCTGAAAGCCGTCGCCACGGGTTACGGCTTCTTTAAGTTTTCCGTTTTCGTATAAGATTGAAATCGAAGCGCCGTCGTATTTCAGTTCTGCGACAAACTCTACAGGCTCATTTAAGGCTTTCTGAACGCGTTTTTCCCAGTCTTCCAGATCATTGAAATCGTAAGAATTATCAAGGGAATACATCCTAAACTGATGCTGAACCGTCGGGAAATTTTTTGTGATTTCACCACCAACACGCAAAGTAGGAGAGTTGCTGTCGTAAAATTCAGGATTTTTTGCTTCCAATTCCTGAAGTTCTTTGAGCTTCAAATCAAATTCAAAATCTGAAATTGTAGGTTCATCTAAGGTGTAATAATTATAGTTATGTTGATGAAGTTCTTCGCGCAGATCTTCTATTTTTTTTTGAATATTTTCCGACATTTTGAAGGTAGATTTTTACAAAAATACTAATTCTATAGAAACAATAACTTCAATAGCTTATTTTAAATAAAAACATATAAAATTAAATTTACTCCTAATTTTTATATGGGTTGTCTTTATAAATTGTATTAATTTTAAAAATAAATACTAATTTAGCAGGGGTAAAAATAAAAAAATATGAAAATTGAGAAAAGATGGATTGCTTCTTTTGTTGTAATTACAATGATTTCAATCGCGGCATTATTCTGGAAAACTGAAATTCCTGTCCCAAACTCCGGCGAATTCCTCAGCGAAGACCAAATTGTAGGTGCTGATGTTGCCTGGATTTTAGCCGCAGCAGGTTTGGTTTTGTTGATGACTCCCGGCCTTTCGTTTTTCTATGGCGGAATGGTGGGTAGCAAAAACGTGATTTCCACCATGTTGCAGAGTTTTATTGCACTGGGTGTAATTTCCATTCTTTGGGTGGTTGTTGGTTTCAGTCTTTCCTTTGGTGAAAGTTTAGGTTTCACTTTCAATGGCATTCATTACGGTATCATCGGAAATCCTTTGAGTTACCCTTTTTTCAGTAGGGTAGGTACAGTTCCACATCATTTAATGGCGCACACAATTCCTTTTATTTTGTTCGCATTGTTTCAAATGAAATTTGCGGTAATTACACCGGCTTTAATCACTGGTTCGTTTGCTGAAAGGGTTCGTTTTATTTCCTATCTTTTATTTATGGTTCTATTCAGTTTGTTTATATATACGCCACTTTGCCACATGGTTTGGCATCCGGAAGGTTTGCTGAATAAATTTTTCGGAGTAAAAGATTTCGCCGGAGGAACGGTAGTTCACATGAGTGCAGGTTTCGCAGCACTTGCCGGCGCAATTGTTTTGGGACGAAGAAAAAATCCACATCATCAACCTTCGAATATTCCATTTGTTTTATTAGGAACCGGAATGCTTTGGTTTGGATGGTTTGGTTTCAATGCTGGTTCTGCTTTAGCGGCTAATGCAACTGCTGCGATGGCTTTTGGTACCACCACCATTGCTTCGGCTTCCGCAATGATCACCTGGATATTTTTTGATCGAATTAATGGAAGAAAAGTCTCTGCCTTAGGCGCTTCCATTGGTGCGGTTGTTGGCTTGGTAGCAATTACCCCAGCTGCGGGATTTGTAACAATTGCTGAAAGTCTGTTCATCGGGTTTATCTCTGCAATTATTTCTAATTCAATGATGCACTGGAAAAAACTCAAAAAAATAGATGACACTTTGGATGTCTTTGCCTGTCATGGCGTAGGAGGAATTATGGGAATGATTCTTACCGCAATTTTTGCGCATGGCGAAAATTCAAGTTTGTTGCATGGGGGCTGGTCGGTTTTTGGGCATCACATGCTGGCTTTGGTTCTGGTTTCGGCGTTTACATTTTTTGGAGCTTTATTACTCTACAAAATCACTGATTTCATCATTCCACTGCGGGTTTCGGAAGAATCAGAGCACCTCGGACTTGATCTTTCTCAGCACGATGAATCCATTGGTATTTAATTTTAATGAAAAAAGCACCGTTTCAATCTCGGTGCTTTTAGTTTTTTAATGACTTAACATTTCCTTTATTTTCTCAGAAACCTTTTCCCCATTCGGCAGCATTTCTTTTTCTAGAATTAAGTTGATTGGAACTGCAGGTAAATTTAATGAACCCATTGCTTCAACTGGCGCGTCGAGATATTTAAAACATTCTTTGGTGATGCGGTGTGCAAATGCTTCGGCAAATGAATTATTGAGCTGCTCTTCGGTAAGAACCAGGCATTTGCTGTGGATTTTTACGCTTTCGAATACTAATTTTTCATCGAGTGGAATTAAGGTTCTCAGGTCGATAATTTCTACTCTGCCTGGGAAATTTGCTGCGGCTTCTTTTGCCCAGTAAACGCCCATTCCGTAGGTGACAATGACCATGGTTCTGCCTTTTTCAGTTTCCGTTTTATCGGCCTCTTTGATGATGTTAGCTTTTCCGAACGGTAAAATGTAATCTTCCGCAGGCTCAATGGTTTTCGCATCTTCGGTTCCCGGAACTTTGCTCCAGTAAAGCCCTTTATGTTCCAGCATTACCACAGGATTGGGATCATAATAAGCTGCTTTCAGCAAACCTTTGAAATCTGCAGCGTTGCTCGGATAAGCGATTTTGATTCCTTTGATATTTGCGAGAATGCTTTCTACACTTCCGCTGTGATAAGGTCCGCCACCACCATAAGCGCCAATGGGAACGCGGATGATATTGCTCACCGGAAATTTTCCGTTAGATAAGTAATTTGATTTTGAAATCTCTGTAATGAGTTGGTTAATTCCGGGATAAATATAGTCGGCAAACTGTACTTCGACAATAGGTTTTAGGCCAACAGCACTCATCCCAACAGTGGATCCGATAATATATGCTTCCTGAATCGCGGTATTGAAAACTCTTTTATTACCGAATTTCTTGCCTAAAGTTACTGCTTCACGGAACACTCCGCCGATTCTTTCACCTACATCCTGTCCGTAAAGCAATGCTTCCGGATGTTTCCACATAATTTCCTGAATGGCATGGATGGCCGCATCTACCATAACAATTTTTTCTTGTCCTTTTGGTTCTCTTTCGCCGGATTCTTCTGTAATCGGGGTCGGAGCAAAAATGTGTTCTGTAACAGTTTCCGGTTTCGGATCTTCAGCTGAAATTGCCTTTTCAAATGCGTGTTCCGCTTCTGTCCTAGCGTTTTTTTCAATCTTGTTCAGAAGATCTTCGCTGATGCCGTCTTCGATTAATCTGTTTCTTAACATCTTTCCCGGATCTTTTGCACGGTGTTTTGCCAGATCATCCTCATCTCTGTAAAATTCACGCCGAACGCCTGAAGTGTGGTGACCAATGAGAACAGTTTTCGCACAAACAAGTATCGGCTTTCTTTCTGACCGCACAAAATCGACGGCTTTTTTCATGGCTTCAAAACTCTCTATAAAATCGGTTCCGTCCACACGCATTCTGTTTAATCCCACAAAACCCGCAGCATAATCGTACGCATCTGAAGTTCTTGCTTCTTCTTTTGTTACTGAAATTCCCCATTCGTTATCCTGAATAAGAAATATAATGGGCAGCTGATGCAGGGCCGCAAACTGAAATGCTTCAGCAACTTCACCCTCGGTCACAGAATTGTCGCCTAAACTGCAGACAACAACAGGATTTTGGTCATAAGTTTCAAGATTGAATTCCTGAATATATTTAATTCCCTGTGCAATTCCGGTGGTAGGAATCGCCTGCATACCGGTGGCGGAACTTTGGTGAATTATTTTTGGTAAATCTTCTTCGCGACTCGACGGGTGTGAATAATAGGAGCGGCCGCCGGAAAAAGGATCATCGGCTTTAGCTAAAAGCTGGAGCATTAAGCGGAAGGGCTCAAAACCAATTCCAAGCAGTAAACTTTCGTCGCGGTAGTATGGTGAAACCCAGTCGTCCTTTGTTAACTGGTAAGCTGTAGCCAACTGAATGGCTTCGTGTCCGCGTGAGGTGCTGTGAACATACTTGGTGATATTCCTATTTTCTTCATAAATGTCGGCCATCGCTTTTGCCAGCATCATGTGATTAAAGGCTTTTAATAAAATCTCCTCTGATATGTGTTTTTTTGTGCCTATTTCCATATAAAACAAATATAAAAATTTTAATGACAATAATAAAACTACTGTTTGTGGGAACTGGATTAATAGCTGAGAAAACTGCTATCTGCAATTATTTCACAAAAGTGGTGTAAACACGATCTGTTAATGGCTGAAAATATTGTGATTTGATAAAAGAAAATCCAAAAAACTAAATTATTCTAAATTTCATTTATTTATTATATATTTGGAAGACAATTTTAAAATAACGACATATGAAAAAATTATTACTTTCGTGCTTACTTGGTTTAGGGATTGGTGCTCATGCACAACTAAACTATGTAGGCGATTTTGAAGAAGCCACTAATGTGGGACAGTATGCACAGTTCGGAGGTGGAACAATCGCAGCAGCTGCTGCATGCTCGGGAACATTAGGTGGTCAGTTGGCCATTGGTGGCACCGTTACACAAACCGGATGGATGGTTTTAAATGATGTTCTTGAAGAAGAATTTGGTAAAATCAATAACGGCCAGGAAGCGGCTATAAGTTTTAATTACAAAAAGGCAGCCGGAGTAACCGGAACTTTGTACGCAGCAGTATTTACCTATGTTGCAGCTTCTAATGCATGGAACATCGAATATGTTAGCACGGGCACAGTTTTGGGAAGTGCAGCGATTACAACATGTACTCAAAAAACCGGGATAATTCCTGCAGGAAAAATGCAGCCGGGGCAATCTTATGGGTATGGTGCATGGTTTGTTCCATCTGGCTCAACCACTGGAAATGTTTTTGTAGATGATTTATCAATAGTTCAACAGTCTGTAACTGCAGTTCCTGCTTGTACAACATTTACGAATCCAACATCGGGAGCTGTTTTGCCGTCAGGAACCAATACCTTCACTTGGCAAGCAGTGCCAACAGCAGTAAATTACATCCTTACGGTAGGTACTACACCTGGTGGAAATGACGTTTTTGGTGGTGTTGTAGCAGGAACCTCTCAGAATGTAGCGCTTGCACCTAATACAACTTATTACACAACAGTAACACCTTGGAATACAGTAGGGGAAGCTTCAGGCTGTACAGGAATTACGTTCTCAACCAATAATGTCATTACTTACTGCGGTCCGTTAACTTCCAGCGCGCCTACGGCTGTAGCACCTATAAAATCAGTGAACTTTGCGGGAACTACCAAGACTTCAGATGCTACAGCAACAACAATTGGGGCATTCCCTGCGTATGAAGATTTTACCACAACAATTTTTGAAGTTAAAGATAATGTAACATCCCTTCCGCTTACTGTATTAGGAACCACTAACGGAAATCCTGTAAATGGCTGGGCAATGTCGGTATTTATTGACTGGAACAGCGATGGTGATTTTGATGATGCAGGTGAGTCTTATTTCAATACTACTGCTACAATGATCAGAAAGGTTAATTTGCCTGATAATCCAATTTCATTAACCGGTAATATTGCAATTCCTGCAGGAACTTCTTATGGACAGAAAAGAATGAGGGTTAAATATAATTTCTCAGGAACAGCAATTCATACCTCATTGGTATCTGCCTGCGCTCAAATGGTTAACGGACAAGCAGAAGATTATACAATCAATTATCAACAATTCCTTGCGGTAGACGATCTAAATAAGTCGGATGTTTCTGTTTATCCAAATCCATTTACCGATGTAGTTAAAATCTCCGATATCAAAGGAGTAAAATCAATCAATATCGTAGATGCATCAGGCCGAACTGTGAAAACCTTGGCACCTGCTGCTGAGCTAAACCTCGGGCATCTGAAATCAGGAATGTATTTCGTGAATTTACAGTATGCTGACGGTTCTGTAAAAACAGTGAAGTCAATTAAAAAATAAGATTTTTAATAATTAATAGAAGGCGGCAGATTTATCTGTCGCTTTTTTTTGCACCTGTGTTATAAGGACTGATATCAATTTTTTATGTTTTAGCAGCTTTTTTCTAAACATATTTTACCCTAATTTTACCAAAATTCTTCTTTATAATGTATTTAATTTTCGATACCGAGACTACAGGTTTACCAAAAAATTTCAGCGCACCACTCTCTGATTCCGACAACTGGCCCAGAATGGTTCAGATTGCGTGGCAGTTGCACGACCGGAACGGGAATCTGCTAGAAAATCAGGATTATATCATCAAACCTGAAGGATACGATATTCCTTTCAACGCTACCCGGATTCATGGGATTTCTACTAAAATTGCTAAAGAAGAAGGTCGTGATCTCGCAGAGGTTTTGGCGGAATTTCAGGAAGTTTTAAAGAAAACGGAAGTGGTTGTAGGGCACAATATTGATTTCGATTATAATATTGTAGGTGCTGAATTTCACAGAAAAGATTTTGAAAATACACTTGAAAAAATTCCATCTGCAGATACCATGGAGCTTGGAACCGATTTCTGTAAACTCGGCGGTGGAAAAAACGGCAGATATAAATCACCAAAATTAGTCGAACTCTACGAAAAACTCTACAACGAAAAATTCGATGAAGCACACAATGCTGCAGCCGACGTAAACGCAACCGCACAGATTTTCTTCGAAATGATCCGGATTGGTGTTATTCCGGCGGAAAAAATCAAAATGTCCGATTCAGAATTTCAGGATTTTATCAGCAGTCATCCGAATACTTTCCCGCCATTTGCGATTATTATCAGAAGGCAGGTGGCGGCTTCCAAAAAGAAGAAAAAAGTTGATTTTGGTGATACGGATGAGATTGAAATCGGCGACTATTTCAATTTCCATAACCACAGTATTTACTCATCACTGCAGGCTTCAACGCATATTTCTGATCTTGTAAAAAAAGCCTTGGTCAATAATTTTTCGGCGGTAGGATTGGTTGATCTGGGGAATATGATGGGCGCTTTCAAGTTTGTTTCCGAAGTAGAGAAAGCCAATGCAAACATTAAAAAAACATATAAAGAATACGAAGAAAATAAATTAAAAGCACAGGAAGAAGGCAGGGAATTTACCGACACCGAACCCAGAAAAGACCCGCTGATTCCGGTAATTGGCTGCGAGTTTTATATTTCCGACCGGCCGGAGCAGAAACAGTTTACCAAAGATGATCCCGACCGCAGGACCAACGTGGTTCTACTTGCGAAAAATTTTAACGGATATAAAAATCTGGCAAAACTTTCGAGTTTAGGTTATGTTAACGGCTTTTATTTTGGTGTTCCGAGGATTTCAAGGCAGATGATTGCGGAATATCGTAAAGATGTTATCGCCCTTACAGCCGGAACTTTGGGAGATATTCCCAATACCGTTCTTGAATTTGGTGAACAGAAAGGAGAGGAAATTTTCCGGTGGTGGAAAGATACTTTTGGTGACGATTTTTACGTACAGATCCAGAATCATGAAGTGGAGGAAGAGGAGCATTTAAATGAAGTTTTGCTGGAATTTGCTGAGAAATATGATGTAAAGATTTTAGCACAGAATGAAACATTCTACACCGAAAAAGAAGATGCCAACATTCAGGATATTTTATACTGTATTAAAGACGGGGAGAAGCTTTCTTCTCCTGTAGGTAAGGGTTTTGGCAAGAGACGCGGGCTTCCGTCCAACGAATTCTACATTAAAAACAGTGATGAACTGAAGCAGGCTTTCATCCAGTTTCCTGATGCTTTTGAAGCGTATTCAGAATTTCTGGCAAAGTTTGAACCCTATACTTTAAAACGTGACGTTCTCCTTCCCGAGTTCGATATTCCTGAGGAATTTTTAAGTAAAGAAGATAAAATTGACGGCGGAAAACGCGGAGAAAACGCTTATCTCAGACATTTAACTTATGAAGGCGCAGCAAAAAGATATGGCGAAATTACTGATGAAATAAGGGAGCGGCTGGATTTCGAGCTTGAAGTTATTGCCAACACCGGCTATCCCGGCTATTTCCTTATCGTTCAGGATTTCTGTAACGAAGCCCGCAAAATGGGCGTTTGGGTTGGCCCTGGGCGTGGTTCTGCTGCAGGATCTGCCGTAGCGTACTGTACAGGAATCACCAATGTGGATCCTATTAAATACGATTTGCTATTTGAGCGTTTTCTGAATCCTGAAAGGATTTCCATGCCGGATATTGATATCGATTTCGATGACGAAGGACGTGACAAAATCATCAAATGGGTGGTTGAAAAATACGGTAAGACCAATGTTGCCCAAATTATCACTTACTCAGTGTTAGGCGGGAAATCAGCCATAAAAGATGCCGGTAGGGTACTCGATATTTCAATTCCGGAAACCAATAACATAGCGAAACTCATTCCCTCAACTCCAGGGATGAATATTGCGAAAGCTTTTGCAAAATTCGATAAATTAAGTCCTGAAGATAAAGTTCTGGCTCAGGAAATGAAAGATATCCTCGAAAACAAGCAGGATTCCAGATTTGGAGTGCTCTCGGCAGCGCAGCGTATGGAAGGTTGCATCCGAAATACCGGAATTCATGCCTGCGGTGTGATTATAACTCCGGAAGATATTTCGAATCTTGTCCCGATCACTATTGCAGCGAAAGATCCGGATATTTTAGTGTCACAGTTCGATAACTCGGTAGCTGAAAGTGCAGGCCTCCTAAAGATGGACTTTTTGGGTTTGCGGACTTTAACCATTATTAAACACGCCATTAAACTCATCAAAGAACGCCACGGAATCGAAATTAATCCGGATGAAATTCCCCTGGATGATCTCAAAACCTATCAGCTGTTCCAAGAGGGGAGAACCATTGGGATTTTTCAGTATGAAAGTCCCGGAATGCAGAAATACATGCGCGAACTGAAACCTACTCAGTTTGCGGATTTAATTGCGATGAACGCGCTTTACCGTCCCGGACCTATAAAGTACATCCCGAATTTCATCAACCGTAAAAATAAGTTGGAAGAAACGGTGTATGATTTAAAGGAAACCGAAGAATTCCTCGCAGAAACTTACGGAATTACGGTTTATCAGGAACAGGTAATGCTTTTGTCGCAAAAATTGGCGAATTTTACCAAAGGTGAAGCCGATACATTAAGAAAAGCGATGGGTAAGAAAGACCGCGCTACACTCGACAAAATGTATCCGAAGTTTATGGAAGAAGGCGAAAAAAATAACCTCGCTGTTGATAAACTCAATAAAATATGGAAAGACTGGGAGGCATTTGCCGAATACGCCTTCAATAAATCCCACTCAACCTGCTATGCGCTGATTGCCTACCAAACTGCTTATCTCAAAGCCAATTACCCGGCAGAGTATATGGCAAGTGTAATGACGAATAACCTGAACAATACCAAGCAAATCACCATGTTTATGGAGGATTGCAAAAGTATTGGCGTGGATGTTTTGGGTCCTTCGGTGAACGAATCGCAGTATGAATTCTCGGTAAACGAAAAAGGCCAGATCCGTTTCGGGTTGGGAGCGATTAAAGGAATTGGTGAAGGACCGAGTGAAGCGATTGTAAATGCAAGAAAAACGGAAAGATTCAAAAATATTTATGACTTTTTTGAAAGAATACCATCCTCACAAATGAACAAAAGAGTGGCAGAGAGTTTGGTGGTTGCAGGCGCTTTCGATGAGGTCGACCGTTATCACCGTGCGCAGTATTTCGATATCGATATTGCTGGAAAAACCAATATCGAGAAACTTTTACGTTACGGACAGAGCTTTCAGGATACCAAAAATGAAGTAGAAAACTCGCTGTTTGCCGATTTTGCCGATGAGGTGAAAATTGAGCCACCTAAAATAAATCCTGCCCCAGAGTGGCAAAGCATGCACAAACTTAATAAAGAAAAAGAAATCATAGGATTTTATCTGTCTGCGCATCCGCTTGATGAGTACAAATTCCAGTTTCAGTTTATTCAGGGTGCTTTAGGCAAAAAAGAAATCCTCGAAGGCAAGAAAGATGAAGTTGCGGAACTCGAAAAAATAATTCTGCCGGTTGATATTGCAGATACGACAGATTCGGATGACGAACTCATCGATATTCCGGGTGAAATTTTAAGCGGAGACGAAGAAGTTTTAATTGAGGAACCGACAAAAAAAGCAGAACCAAAAGGCAGTTTTAATTTCCTGAATCTGGATGAAGTAGAAGCTTTCAAAGACAGCGTATTTGCTAGCCAACAGCCTGATTTGTTCAATGATGAAAAAATGAGCTGGAAGGAAAAGCAGGCCATGAAAAATAACTCACCCGAGTATATGGTTGCCGGATTGGTCACCGAATACACCGTACGCGACGGGAAAAACAGCGGCGAAAAAGTTGCTTTCATCACCCTGGAAGATTACAGCGGAAGTTATGGTTTCCGGCTTGGAGACCGCGACTATATGAGGCTTCGTGACCGGATCGATGTACAGCGGTTTGTCATTTTCAAGATTAAATTCTCGCAGGCAAAAGACGGCAGAGTCTTTGTAAATATTTCGGATGTGATTGATCTGAAAGATGCGTTTGAAAAGTTTGCTAAAAAGATGACAATTGTGGTAAATCTGCAGGATCTTCGCAGAGAAGATATTGAGTTTTTCAAAAATAATTTTTCAGAAAACAAAGGCGAACAGAGGCTTAATTTCTTTGTAAAAAATCCCGAAGACCAGTCGACCATCGAACTCATGGCAATGAAAGCGCACATTGAAATTAACGGAGATCTGCTGGAAGTAATTCACGATATGCAGAAATATGAGGTATTTCTGAATTAAAATTTCACAATAGATTTTAAGACAATTTTAATAGGTAATGAGTAGGACAGTATCGAACTTCGGTGCTGTCTTGTTTTTTTAAACCAATGTTAACGAGTTGTTAATTTGCTCATAATTAGTAAGTTTGGGTGATTTTACGGTAATCGGAGAGCGATAAAATCATTATTTTCGTAAAACCAAACACAAATTCTATGAAAACTGAAATTATTCTTTTTGATAATCACTGTCTGTATCTTGAGGCGATGGGTTGTTTGTTGGATAAAAATGGCTTTGGTGAAAAATACAGTTACACCATTACCACTGAAGCCGATGAGCTTGAAAATTTAATTAAAGAAGAATCTCAAATTGCCGTTCTTAATATTTTAGGATTCAGTACCAATGATGCGTTGGCTATAATCGAAAAGTTGATGGGTCTTAACGCACAGTTAAAAATTATTATTCTTTCGGCCAATATAGATGTTAAAAACATCAAGAAATTTTTCGACCGAGGCATCAAAAGTTTTCTCAGCAAAAGTACCGATACCGCAGAATTCGTGCTTGCATTAAATGAAGTAATCGCGGGCCGGATCTTTCTAAATGAAGAAATAAAAAATATACTTTACAATTTTATCTGTAATCTCGAAAATTCAAATGAGAAAAAAATTGGTTCTTTCGAAGAACTTACCGTACGCGAAAGAGAAGTTCTCGACCTCATTTGTGAAGGTTTCCGGACTAAGGAAATTGCGGATAAGCTATTTATCAGTACACATACAGTAGAAACGCACCGCAGGAAAATTATGTTCAAACTTGACGTTAGAAATTCCTCAATGCTCGTGAAATTTGCGGTGGATAATCATCTTGTTAATTAATGAATTAATTCTGATCATACGTAATCTCAAAAATAAAGATCATAAAAACTCTTTTAAATGCTCTACCGCTTTTAGAATGGTCTCTTCTCTTTTAGCGAAACAAAAACGGATTTTTCCCGAATCCGATGGCTCATGATAAAATGCAGAAATAGGGATTGTTGCAACTTTTGCGTGTTCGGTAAGCCATACTGCGAATTCCTTTTCAGGCTTTTCTGAAATATTTCCATAGCTCATAATCTGGAAATAACCACCTTCTGCTTTTTCCGTAAATGTGAACGGCAGATCCTTAAAAGATTCGATAAAGAAATCCCTTTTTTGCTGCATGAATTTGCTGTTTTCTTCTGCATCGAAAATTTCTAAATATTTGGCGATGGCATATTGTGCAGGCGCATTCACACTGAAGCTCAAGTACTGATGTACCCGCCGGTAAGCCCGCGAAAGTTCTTCGGAAGCCAATACATAACCTACTTTCCAGCCGGTAATGTGAAACATTTTCCCGAACGAAAAAATACTGAAACATTTTTCCCTGAGAACAGGATGCTGAAAGGCGCTGTAAAACCTGCGCTCATCGTAAGTCAGGAGATCATACACTTCATCAGAAATTAAAATAATATCGGTCTTGGAAATGAGATTTGCGAGTTGATCCCAGTCTTCTTTTCTCCAGACTTTTCCGGAAGGATTATGGGGTGAATTTACAATGATTGCTTTGGTTTTAAGACTGATGACTTGCTTGAGTGCATCAAAATCAACTTCAAAATTATCCTTCAGCTTCACATATACTGGGATTCCACCGTTAACTTCTATAGAAGGAACATACGAATCGTAGCAGGGTTCGAGTACAATAACTTCATCACCTGGGCCAAGAATGGCCGCCAAGGCTGTGTAAATTGCGTAGCTTGCGCCGGGAGAAACTGTAATATTTTCCTTGGAAACCGAAATCTTACGTTTCAAATTAAATTCAGATAAATTTTCGACAAGTATTGGCAAGCCTGCCATGGGTGCATATTGGTTGAAATTTTTCTCGGTCCCTTCGCATAGAAGTTTTTTCAGTCTGTCGTCAATATCATAATCCGGAAAACCTTGCGAAAGATTCACAGCGTTATATTTCAGCGCTAAAGCCGACATTTCCGAGAAAATTGTAAGGTCGCTTCCTGAATGTTTTCTTTTAATCATACTCAAATTTATAATAATGGTTTCGAAACTTAATCTAAAAAAAATGCTATTTTTAAACTTTACAAAATAAATTTATGAAAAACATCCTGATTCCGCTGCTTTCGGCAGTTTTGTTAACAAGTTGTGCCACGGTAAATTATACGTATGATGGCAATGCTTTCAAAAAATCTATGCGCACGATTACCCAAGATGATTTAAAGAAAAACCTTTATGTAATTGCTTCGGACGAAATGGAAGGACGCAATACAGGCAGTCCCGGACAGAAGAAAGCCGGTGAATACATCATCAAACAGTACAAGGAAATGGGTGTTCCTTACCCAACGCCGATGAGTTCTTATTACCAGACTGTGCCTGCAGAATTTCTCAACGCGAAAAGAGGTAAAGGCCTGCCTGACTCCGAAAATATTCTGGCATTTATAAAAGGCAGCGAAAAACCTGATGAAATTATTGTAATTTCTGCACATTATGATCATGTAGGAACACAAAACGGTGTTGTTTACAACGGTGCAGATGATGATGGAAGCGGTACAGTTGCTCTCATTGAAATTGCTGAAGCTTTTCAGTATGCTAAAAAGGCTGGTCATGGCCCGAAACGATCGGTTTTGTTTTTACATGTAACCGGCGAAGAACATGGGCTTTTGGGATCCGATTACTACTCGGAAAATCCGGTTTTTCCATTGGCAAATACAGTAACGAATCTTAACATCGATATGATCGGAAGATGCGATCCGGCGAATTGTGGTAAAGATTATGTGTATGTGATCGGTTCGGAAATGTTGAGTTCTGAACTGAAGAAAATTAATGAAGCGGCCAATAATAAAACAACCAAAATGGAGTTGAATTACAAATACGACGAACCTAATGATCCGCAAAGGCTGTATTACAGATCAGACCATTATAATTTTGCAAAGCACAATATTCCGGTAGCTTTTTTCTTTGACGGAATTCATGAAGATTACCACAAACCCACTGATGATGCTGATAAAATAGATTACAACGCATTGCAGAAACGCACCCAATTGGTTTTTGCCACTGCCTGGGAGCTGGCAAACCGAAAAGACCGCATTGTGGTTGACGGTAAAAATAACAGGTAATTTTTTAGTATTAAAAAAATAGATCCGTTGCTTTTGCAGCGGATTTTTGTTTTTGTAAATTTGATTTCCGGCTCCATAGTTCAACGGATAGAATAGAAGTTTCCTAAACTTTAGATCCAAGTTCGATTCTTGGTGGAGTCACGATCCTTAAATAAGAGAATCCGCTGTTCAGCAGCGGATTCAATAGATAGGGATCTCATTTTTTTTTAGTTAGACAACAACAAAAAAGAGAAGCCGACGGTGCTTCTCTTAAATTTTTATATCAATTTAATGGTATTTCGCTGTGTATTGAAAAGGATAATTGCGATCATTTCAATTTATTTTCAGAGTAAATGTAGCAATTATTCTGATACACAATGTAAATTTACTGTTAAAATTCACACGTTATCCACATTTTTTTGTGGATAAAACCTAACTGTGGAAGTGACTTTGTTATTTTGAAATTAGAGCTTGGTTTTCAAACGCAGCAGTTCTACGAACAAAATACTGTTTATACCCTAAGTCTTCAATGTTTTCTAAAAATTTATAGATATCAATATTTTTTACAGAATCACTCTCGAACGAGAATGATAATGGTTTCAAGTATCCCCAACTGTCTATTAAATTTTGGTTTTTAGATGACTTTTTTAAAAATGGATAGATTTTTTCAAACTTAATTTCATGTAAGCTGTCGGAAGATAAAGATCTTTTTTCAAGCTTTATTTCATCAAGTCCATATCCACATAAAGGTGAAAACACCTCTTCAGAATGATAGAAAATTTTGTTATCTTTTGTTATAATGAAATTAAGTTTACCCATAGGATAATCGTAAAGCTCGATTTCTGGTATTACTTCCAAATCCGGTTCCTTTCTTTTTAATTCCTGAATATGTTTTTCTCTGTCTTTAAGAAACTCTGAGACAATAAAAAGTCTTTTTTCATCAGGTATGCTTTCCGTCTTTTTACAGGAACCAAGAAATAGAATCATTATAAGTAAAATTAAAAATCTCATTAATCACAATTAAAGTTTTTCCAGCAAAAATTTACCGGTATGCGATTTTTTATTTTTCACCAAATCTTCCGGAGTTCCCGAAAATACTACTTCTCCGCCATATTTTCCGGCTTCCGGGCCAATATCTATGATAAAATCGGCGGATTTTATAATATCTGGCTGATGTTCAATCACAATCACTGAATGTCCTAACTCAATCAGAGCCTGAAGCGAGGTAAGTAATTTATTGATGTCGTGGAAGTGCAGACCGGTGGATGGTTCATCGAATATAAATAGGGTTTTGTCTGTCGTGACGCCTTTCACAAGAAATGAGGCCAGTTTTACACGCTGAGCTTCTCCGCCGGATAGGGTAGATGAACTCTGTCCCAACTGCAGATAGCCTAAGCCTACTTCCTGCAAAGGTTTCAGTTTGGTGACGATTTTCATTTCATTGTTTTCGGTGAAAAATTCCAGAGCTTCATCCACGGTCATGTGCAGAATGTCGGAAATGTTTTTTTCATCGAATTTAATTTCAAGGATTTCGTTTTTGAAGCGTGTGCCTTTACAGGTTTCACATTCCAGTTCGATATCAGCCATAAACTGCATGGATACGTTAATTACGCCTTCGCCTTTGCAGTCATCACACCTTCCGCCATCCACGTTGAATGAAAAATGTTTCGGTTTCAGTCCCTGAATTTTTGCCAATTTTTGCTTTGAAAATAAATCCCGGATATCGTCATAAGCTTTTAAATACGTCACAGGATTTGAACGTGATGATTTACCGATTGGGTTTTGGTCGATCAGTTCAATGTTTTTAATGAGTTTCTTGGGAAATTCAACCGAATCGTAATCTCCTTTTTTGCCGCCCATTCCCAACTGAACCTGAATTTCGTTCGTAAGAACTTCTTTCATTAAAGTCGATTTTCCGGAACCGGAAACTCCTGATATCACCACCAGATTTTCCAGCGGAATATCTACATCAATGTTTTTTAAATTATTTTGTCTTGCTCCTTTGATTTGTATAAATTCTTTGGCTTTTCGGCGTTTTTCAGGAACTTTAATTTCAAGTTTTCCGGTGAGATATTGTGCGGTAAGCGAGTCTGAATTTTTAAGTTCTTTAAAATCCCCTGCAAAAACCAGTTCGCCGCCAAGATAACCTGCTTCCGGGCCGATATCGATGATGTAATCTGCGGCTTTCATCACGTCTTCATCATGTTCTACCACAATCACGGTATTTCCTAAATCTCTAAGGTTTTTTAGTACTTCAATCAGGTTTTCGGTGTCGCGGGAATGCAGTCCAATCGAAGGTTCGTCGAGAATATAAATGGAACCCACAAGTGAACTTCCCAAACTTGTTGCCAAATTAATTCGCTGGCTTTCACCACCTGAAAGCGTGTTCGAAGTTCTGTTGAGCGTTAAATAACCAAGTCCTACTTTTTCAAGAAATTCGAGTCTTGTTGTAATTTCATAAAGCAGTCTTTTTGCAATTTCTGCGTCATGTTTACTGAGTTTCAGTGATTTTATGAGCGGTAAAAGTTCATCCAGAGGCATCTCGATCATCGACTGTATATTGTGTCCGTCGATTTTTACCCATTTTGTTTCTTCACGCAGACGCAACCCTTCGCAGGTCGGGCAAAGTGTTTTTCCTCGGAATCTGGAAAGCATCACGCGGTACTGAATTTTGTACAGATTTTCTTCCAGCATTTTGAAGAAACTGTTGATTGATGGGAAGTTTCTGCTATTGTCGCCTTTCCAGAGATAGTTTTTCTGGTCTTTTGTGAGCTGATAATAAGGTTTATGAACCGGAAAATCTTTAGCTTTTTTAATAAAGTCTTTTTTCCATTCGCTCATGCTTTCACCTTTCCAGCTTGCTACAGCATCTTCAAAAACCGACAAGTTTTTATTCGGAACGACCAAATCCTCATCAATGCCTATTACTTTTCCGTAACCTTCGCATTCTGGGCAGGCTCCGTACGGATTATTGAAACTGAAAAAATGAACATTCGGTTCCATGAACTCCATACCGTCGAGCTCAAATTTGTTTGAAAATTCGGTGACTTTTCCGCTTTCTGTGTTTTTAAGAGAACAATATCCATGTCCTTCGTAGAATGCCATCTGGATAGAATCTGCCAATCTTTGCAGGAAACTTTCGTTTTCTTCATAACTGAAACGGTCGATCACGAGAAAGATTTCCATGTCTTTTTCCGGAATAAATCCGAAACTTTCCAAATCTTCAATTCCCGCTACGTTTCCATTGATTTCGAGACGGGTAAAACCTGATACTTTCAGTGTTTTAAGATGCTCTGAAAACTTAGAAACCTCAAAATGTAGGGGGCTTCTTAAAAGGAAAATTTGATTCTCTGATTTTTGAATGAAATCAATCACATCGCTTACAGAATCTTTTTTTACTTCGTCGCCTGAAACTGGTGAAAACGTGCGTCCGATTCTGGCAAAAAGAAGTTTCAGGTAATCATAAACTTCGGTTGAAGTACCTACCGTTGACCGCGGATTCGAAGAAATAACTTTCTGCTGAATGGCGATTGACGGTGCAAGACCTTTAATGTCATCAACTTTTGGCTTTTCGAGTTTGCCTAAAAATTGCCTGGCATACGAACTCAGACTTTCCACATATCTGCGTTGTCCTTCTGCATAAATCGTGTCGAAAGCAAGCGAGGACTTTCCGCTTCCCGAAACCCCTGTAATTACAATTAGTTTGTTTTTAGGAAGCAGAACATCAATTTGTTTCAGGTTATTCAGATGTGCGTTTTTTACGAAAATCTGTTTTTTAATATCAATATCTGTAGTTGTGGTCATGACTAAAATTAAAGCTCACAAAATTACGGATTTTTTCACCGAAAATGCTGAGAACATTCTTTTTAAATCATGTTAATTGTGAAATAAGAATTCAAATATCAGCACATCTTCGAGCATGCATCTGTTAATTTATATATGAAAAATATTGAATTATCATGATTTTCCTAACTAATATTTGTCATAAAAATTGCGTTCTTTTTTTGTTGAGTTGTTATTTATATTTGCCGCTTATTTTACTGTAACTAATCATAAATGCACTGTTTTCTGTTCTTTTTATGATTGTTGTTTTCATTGTAAACCATATCAAAATTTAATAAAAGTGAAAAAAATAGTTTTAAGTATTTTGCTCGTAGGAAACATTCTGCAGTTTGCTGCCCAATCAAAAGAAAGCGAAATTGACGAAGTAAATATCCAGGGGAAATTTCTTACGCTTCCCGTAAAAAAGGTGAATGAAAACGTAACGGTAATCCGTCGCGAACAAATTATAAACTCGCCAGCCAAAAGTGTTGAAGAAGTTTTGGCTCAGTTTACTGGTTTTGATATCCGCCGAAGAGGCGGTAACGGCGTTCAGGCAGATATTTCTTTGCGTGGCAGCAGTTTCGAGCAGGTTCTTATCTTGGTGAACGGGATCCGGATGAGTGATTCGCAAACCGGACATAATTCAATGAATCTTCCGTTCGATCTGGCTTCAGTAGAAAGAATTGAAGTTATAAAAGGTCCGTCAGCACGAAGTTTTGGGCAAAATGCGTACGCTGGCGTTGTAAACATCATTACAAAGACAAGCGATGAGGAAAAAGTAATTGTTTCCGCTAACGGCGGAGATTTTGGAACCTATTCTTTAGGAGTAGGCGCAAACTTTGGGAGTCCGAAAATTTCCAATTTTATCCAGGTGAATACTTCGTCATCGGAAGGATACCGCTATAATACCGATTATAAAATCAACAATGTTTATTACCAGAATGAAATTGCACTGCAAAACGGAAATTTGAAATTTCAGGCCGGTATTCAGGAAAAGAAATTTGGGGCGAATGGGTTTTATGCTTCACCAAATGCCAAAGATCAGTATGAGGAAACGCAGGCGTCGATTGTAAGTTTGGGGCTTAACCAGAATTTCAGTAATTTTAAATTCAATTCAAATATCTACTGGAGAAGAGGGCAGGATATGTACGAATATGTCCGCAACAGACCCGAAATCTACAGAAACATGCACATTGGGAACAACATTGGTTTTGAAGCCAACGGAACCTATCATTCCGGCTTGGGAAATACTGGTTTGGGAGTGGAACTGCGCAAAGAATTTTTGGCAAGCAATAATCTTGGACATCGCGAGCGGTTTATTACTCAACTTTTCCTGGAGCATCACTTTTCTTTCATTCAGAATAAACTAAACATTTCTCCCGGAGTTTTGTGGGCCAATTATGCAGAAGAAGGAAACTTTTTCTACCCAGGTTTGGATGTAGGATTTGATATTACAGAAAACCATAAAATCTACGGAAACATCGCTAAAGTCAACAGGATTCCAACTTTTACCGATTTGTATTATGTGAGCAAGACGGAGGCAGGAAATCCCGATTTGAAGCCCGAACATGCTTTGGCTGCAGAATTGGGTTACCGTTATCAGCAAAATAATTTTGTCGGAAAAATAAGCGGTTTCCTCAGAAATTCAAATAATTCGATCGACTGGGTGAAACAAAATACAAATGACATCTGGAAAGCAGAGAATATCGGCGAAATCGATACAAAAGGTTTTGAGATTGAACTGGGCCAGCATTTTGATTCGTTTGTGAAATCTTATTCAGTAGGATATACATTTCTTGAAAGTAAAAACAGCCAGCCTGAACATTTGATCTCAAGATACGTGATGGAGAATCTTAAACATCAGTTTGTTGGGAAACTGGAGAACCGTTTTCTTAAGCATTTCACAAGTCAGCTCATTTACCGGTACAATGAAAGGGTAACAACAGGCAGTTACCAGACTTTAGATGAAAAACTAAGTTATGATTTCCGGAATTTGAATCTGTACGTTTTAATCAACAATATCACCAATTCCGATTATACCGAAACATTCGGGATTCCGATGCCGAAACGCTGGTTTCATGTAGGTTTTACGTATAAAATTGCACTTTAAAGCTTTAAATTTCAGAAGCATGAAAATTGGCAGTCTGTATTATATTTTATTAATATTCAGATAATTATTTTAATTTTGCGGGATGAAAAACAAAGTATATTTCATTATTATTTTTCTTTTATCTTTCTCGGCAAACGCGCAGCAGGAGCATGTTTCGAGTTTTAATGCCTTAACGGTAACCTATAAATTTCATCCGAAATTTTTTCTTTATGCTGAAGGCCAACTGCGCGGGATTGAAGATTTTTCTTATCCCGATTACTATGAAATTAAAGGAGGAGTAGGTTATAATCTTACAAAAAATCACAAGCCGTTTATCGGTATTGGGCGCTACGGAAATTACAAAAACCATGTTATGGATAAAGAAGAATTCCGGGTTTGGCTGCAGGATGTGATCGATCTGAAATCTGGCAAATTCAAATTTGAAAACCGTTTCCGAGCCGAAAAAAGCTGGTTTTATGAGCCGTTGAAAGACGTGCATTCCGACAGAATCAGGCTCAGGTACAGGCTTAATATTTCAGTTCCTCTCAATGCTGATACGGTAAAACCAGGGACTGTTTTTGCAAATGCTTACGACGAAGTTTTCTTTGTAACTACAGAAAAACCTTTGTTTGCAAGAAACAGGGTTTATGGAGGTTTTGGCTACCAAATCGATGAAAATTTAGGGATTGCGACCGGTTACCTCTGGCAAAGGGAATTTGCCCAGTCCGGTAACAAAAATCTGCACTTTCTCTATCTCGCACTGAACATTACGATTGACGGTTCCGACGATAAAGACTATCAATTCCCGGGGGCTGACTAATGTTGATAACTTTTAACCGAATTGCTTCTTAATTACAAAGTTTGTTTCCTTTTTTTGCTTCAAATTCATATATTTGTCAAAATAATTTTTTATATGTAACGCTTGCGTTCCATTTGTCCTTTTTTAAAATAAATATATCCAAATGAAATTTATTGTTGCAAGTGGGGAATTACAGAAAGCATTGAACACCGTAAGTGGAGTGATTTCAAGTTCCCAGTCAAGACCAATTCTTGAAAATTACCTGTTTGAAATCGAAGAAAACAATCTTAAAATAACTGCTTCCGACGGCGAAACTACTTTGGTAACTTTACTGGAAGTAAAATCTGATGATACCGGTAAATTCGCAGTTCCTGCCAAGATTTTTCAGGATTTCGTGAAAACCTATGGTGAGCAGCCTTTAACTTTATCGGTGAAGGATTCCGAAGACGGAAACGGGTCACTGCTTGAAATTTTAGATGAAAAAGACAATTTCGCCGTAGCACTTGATAATGCTGAAGATTATCCCGAATTACCAGAATTTGATGCGTCACAAAGCGTAAAAATTTCTGCCGGAGTTCTTAGCGAAGCCCTTACCAACACTCTTTTTGCAACAAGCAACGATTCCCTCAGACCTGTAATGACTGGCGTTCTGTTTCAGTTTAAAGAAGACGAAACCAATTTTGTTTCTACAGATTCTCACCGTTTGGTGGTGTATAAAAGAACAGATTTAATCAATCCTGAACCGATAGAATTCATTATGCCGAAAAAACCATTGGCAATCTTCAAAAATATTCTTGCGAATTCCAATGAAGATGTTACGATTGAATTCAACGAGAACATGGCGAAATTCACTTTCGGAAACAATACCTGGATCTGTAGACTGATCGATGGTAAATACCCGAATTATACCGCGGTAATTCCAAAAGAAAATCCAAATGTATTAACCATCAACAGAAATCTTTTGCTCAGCTCTATCCGCCGGGCTTCCATCATGTCGAATAAATCGACAAATCAGGTGAGATTCAAACTTTCCGGAAATATTCTTCACCTTCATGCAGAAGATACAGAGTATGCAAACAAAGCAGATATGCAGATTCCGTGTGATTATAATGGTGAAGATATCAACATCGGTTTCAGTTCTAAATTTTTAACTGAAATGCTTTCAGTATTAGTTTCCGATGATATTACCATGAAAATGTCGCAACCCAACAGACCTGGAATCATTGAGCCGGTAGATGGTTTGGATGCTGAAGAAAATATCCTGATGCTTTCAATGCCGGTAATCGGGATGTAAGTTGAAGATAAAAACAATATCAATTGAGATTTGAAATTTTTCAGATCTCAATTTTTTTTTAACCTGCAAAATCACGATATTTGCAAACTTATTGGGGGATAAATTCAATCCCTGAATTTCAAATTATTACCGCATGAAAATTTCGAATAACTGGCTCAAAGATTATATTAAAACCGATTTAAAAACCGATAAAATTGGAGAATATCTTACCGATATCGGACTGGAAGTAGAAGGGATAGAAAAATATGAAGCCGTAAAAGGCAGTCTTGCCGGAATTGTCGTGGGTAAAGTTCTTACCTGCGAGCAACATCCTAATGCTGATAAACTAAAAAAAACTACCGTTGATGTTGGAAGCGGAAAAATTCTGACCATTGTTTGTGGTGCACCAAATGTTGCTGCCGGACAGACCGTTCCGGTTGCCGTGGTAGGAACGCCAATATATACAAAAGATGGTAATTCCTTTGAAATAAAAGAAGCAAAAATCCGCGGAGAAGTTTCTCAGGGAATGATTTGCGCCGAAGACGAACTTGGTCTGAGCGATGATCATGGCGGAATTATGATCCTCGATGAAACAAAATACGAAGTAGGGAAGAACTTTGCAGATTACTTTGATCTTGCTACGGACGAAGTTTATGAAATCGGTTTAACGCCAAACAGAACCGATGCAATGTCGCACTACGGAGTTGCAAGAGATTTAAATGCTTTTCTGACTTCAAATCAAATGAAAGCTGATTTCGAGAAAGTAACCTCAAAACCATTGGATATTGAAGGAAGTACAGATTTTCAGCTTGAAGTTGAGGATTCGGCATTATGTCCGAGGTATATTGGCGCAGTAATCGAAAATGTACAAGTTGCCGACTCGCCGCAGTGGTTACAACACCGCCTTAAAGCGATAGGGTTAAGTCCAATTAATAATATTGTTGATATTACGAATTACATTCTCCACGGTTTCGGCCAGCCACTGCACGCCTTTGATGCCGGTAAAATTACCGGTAAAAAAGTGAAGGTTGGAGTAAATCCTGAAGGAACCAAATTCACCACTTTAGACGGTGTAGAAAGAACTTTGAACGGTTCCGAAATCATGATTAAAGACGGCGAAAACAACCCGATGTGCATTGCGGGAGTTTTTGGCGGCCAGAATTCGGGAGTTTCTGAGAAGACCACCACAATATTTTTGGAAAGTGCATATTTTAATCCGGTTGCGGTTAGGAAAGGCGCCAAATTCCATGGTCTTAATACCGACGCTTCCTTCCGTTTCGAGCGTGGGGTAGATCCTAACAGTACCAGAACTGCAATTACGCACGCCATTAAAATGATCGAGGAGATTGCCGGTGGGAAAATGACCGGTGGACTTTTGGAACATTATCCGGAAAAAATACAGAATAATTATGTAATTCTAAGATTTTCCAAAGTTGACCAGATTTTGGGAACCATCATGCACCGTGAAAAAATCAAGGAAATTTTGAAATCGCTTGATATTGAAATTTTAAATGAAATTCAAAACGGTCTGGAGATTTCCGTTCCTGCTTACAGAGCTGATGTTACAAGAGAAATTGATGTGATTGAAGAGATTCTGAGAATCTACGGTTATAATAAAATCGATTCTCCGCAGAAGATCTCTTTTACGCCTGTGAAACTTAGTTTCGATGATCAGGATGCTCTGGAAAATTCCTGGGCGAGAACTTTACAGAGTAACGGCTTCAACGAAGTAATGAACAATTCGCTTACTTCTGTTAAAGACGAGACCGATGCAGTAAAACTCCTCAATCCACTGAGCGGTGATTTGGCGTTTATGAGGAAATCATTATTGGAAGGACTTCTGGAGAATGCCGACTATAACATCAAAAGAAAAAACCAGGACATCAAATTCTTTGAACTGGGCAAGATTTATCATAAAAAAGAAAAATACGAGGAAAGAAAGCAGCTGGCAATATTGGTTTCGGGAAGAAATTCCGCCGAAAACTGGTTGCAGCCAAAATCTGCTACAGATTTCTATTATCTTAAATCTTACGTAAAAATTCTTTTTGATAAACTGAATCTTGATATCGAAGAGAAACCTTTGGAAGATTCGCGATTTTCTGATGCGCTGGAACTGGCTTCAAACGGCAGAATTCTTGCCAGAGTAGGCAAAGTTTCTCCGGAATTGCTGAAAGATGCCGACATCAGTCAGGAGTGTTTTTACGCAGAAATAGAGTTGGAGACTTGCCAGGAACTTCGTTCGAAAGGCAATCTGAAATTTGTAGACATTCCAAAATTCAATAAAATAAGAAGAGATTTAGCGTTGCTGATTGATAAAGAAATATCTTACGCTGAACTGTACAAAGCAGCGAAGAAAAATCCATCGAAATATCTGAAAAACATCAATCTTTTTGATGTGTATGAAGGTAAAAATCTTCCGGAAAACAAGAAATCTTATGCGATGAGTTTCGAACTTTTAAATGAAGAAAAAACTTTGGAAGAGAAAGAGATTACAGAAGTGATGAATTCGCTAATCAAGACTTTCCAGAAACAATTCTCAGCAGAATTAAGATCTTAAAAAATTATTAAAACAGTACAAAAGCATCTCGTTTGTAGATGCTTTTTTTATGCTTCAGAAACAATAATTCTTCTTTATAGAGGTTAAATAAATATTATTTACTTAAATTTGATAAAATAAATAAAGAAGATGAAGCATGTTTTTTTAGCAATATTTGCTGCTGCAATAATGGGTTCCTGCTCTACAATGTCGAGTTCGAAGGTTGGGAGTTCGCAGGTAAATATTGCGAATACGAAATGGACTTTGGCGGAGCAGGTAAAAGGCAAAACTCCAACCCTGAATGTAGAATCAAATAAAATTACGGGAAACGGCGGCTGCAACAGCTATTTCGGAGAACTTTCACTGGATCCAACTGCAGGAAATTTCGTGGTGAGAAATGTAGGAGCTACCAAAATGGCCTGCCAGAATATGGAAGTTGAAGATAATTATTTCCGGATGCTGAATGAAGCTACAAAGTATGTTGTGAACGGCAATACGCTGGAACTTTATAAGGGAGATCTTCTTCTGATGAAGTTCAATAAACAGTAAATTAATTTCGAAAGACAATAAAAAAAGGAACTCAAATCGGGTTCCTTTTTTATTTCTTATTTATTCTTCGTCTTCTTCTTCATCGTATTTTGCGAGTTCTTCATCGCACCATTTGAAGGCCGCTTCTACAACTTTGGTAGCTTCATCTGCCATTGTTTCCTCATCGTCACCTTCCAAATCATCCAACCATTCAACTTCTTCCTCTTCTACATTCAGGATAAATCTTGGATATTCTGTATGAACAACAAATAAATCTTCAGGAAAATCTGAATTGTCGGCTAATAAAAATTTTGGTACTTTCATAATAATTAATTTAACTACTCAAAAATAGTAAAAATTATTGGAACTGGTTGGTATCGATCTTTATTTTTTGTAAAACTTTATATTGGGTTAACGTGTTCTTTTTCAAGGTATCTTCTGCCTTGAAAGTTACATTAACTCTTGGGTTTACGGTGCTTATGAGTTCGGCGATCTGTATTTTATCGAGTTCCTTTTCGTTTTCCATGTAAAATTTCAACGGAATATCTTCCATCTTTTCAGATTTCAGGAATTTAGTAATTTCCCGGCGGTTTTCCAGATAATTTCCTCTCGATAACCAGGTGAAAACAAAGCCGGTCATTAAACTTAAAATCGTAATTCCGTAGGTGAATTTGCCCAAAACTGAATAGATTTTTCTGAAATAAACAAGCCAGATCGGAAATGAAAACGGCGCCATAAGCCGGTAATCAATCGCATTCACCGAATAAAAATACTGCACGAAGTAAGAGCAGATAATTCCGCTAACTCCTATAAATACAAGAAACTTTTCGGTCTCGGATAATTTGTTTTTAATGAAAAGTAAACTCAGCAGCAGAATATTAAGCAAACCAATTCCATAAATCCCGTAGTTAATGATTCCGCCGGCCGGATTGGCAATATGGATAAAGGGATTGAAGGTTGTTGTCATTCCCTCGAAAAGTTCTACCAAAAGCTTTGAAGTGGGATGCAGTCCGATATTCAAAAACTGTTCAACGTACGTTTCATTAAAATAATCGATGAATAGGAATTTATACAGCACTACGAAAGTAAGTCCGGTAAGCCCTGAGAAAATAAAGGTTTTGCCGTAATGCTTTCTGAAATTTAAAAGACCGTACAGCAGAACTCCACCGATGATGAACAGCGCCGGATAACGGATATTGTACAGAAGAATAAGCATTAAACTGAGATAAACAAATGCTTTTGCGCCCTTAATCTGTCCAATGATAATTTGTCTCGCCACATAAAGAAATACAAAAACAAAAGGCAGCATCAGCGATTCGCTCATTGTGTACGAAAAAATAGAAACAAAACTGAAAAGTCCGCCAACCAGAATGGTTTCTTTTAGGTAAAATTTCTTTTTCCAGGCGAAGTAAACAATAAAAAAATAGGCCAGAATTCCGATGATTTTGCTCGCCCAGAATTCATCAAATCCGAAGAACGTGAAGAGTTTTAAACTCAGCGGATAACCCATTGGTGTCGTGGTATTATCAATAACGGGAAACACCTTGGAAGTCCGCATAAAACGGATGGAATCAGGATTGGTGCGGCCTTTTTCATTCAGCAGAAAACGAAGAATGGTCATCACAACAGTTGCGATGACCAAAAAAATTTGTATCCGGTTTTCGAGTAATTTTCTCCGCATTTATCTTGTTTTTAATGCATCAAAAATTTACTTAGAAAACATTTTCGATACTTTTTCAGCTTTTTTAGTTTCGGAATAGTCATAGAATCCTTCGCCGGATTTTACACCTAATTTACCTGCGGTTACCATATTTAGTAAGAGTGGATTGGGAGCGTATTTTGGATTTTTAAAACCGTCGTACATCACATTCAGAATCGCAAGGCAAACATCAAGACCAATGAAATCTGCCAGCTGCAGCGGTCCCATCGGGTGCGCCATTCCCAGTTTCATTACCGTATCAATTTCTTCAACGCCGGCAACGCCGTTGTATAAAGTCTCAATGGATTCGTTAATCATCGGCATCAGAATTCTGTTCGCCACAAAACCCGGATAATCGTTTACTTCAACCGGAACTTTCCCTAAAGTTTTGCTCATCTCATAAACTGCATCGAAAGTTTCTTTAGAAGTCGAGTAGCCTTTGATGATTTCCACGAGTTTCATAATCGGAACGGGATTCATAAAATGCATACCGATTACTTTTTCCGGTCTTTGGGTAACCGAAGCAATTTTTGTGATTGAAATTGACGAAGTATTGGTTGCCAGGATGCATTTTTCAGGTGCCAGTTCATCCATCTGACGGAAAATTTTCAGTTTCAGATCGATATTTTCTGTCGCCGCTTCCACAATCAGGTCTGCATGTTTTGCGGCATCTTCAAGTTGAGTGAATGTGGATATGTTATTTAAAGTTTCGTTTTTCTGCTCTTCGGTCAGGTTGCCTTTCGCAACAATTCTGTCGAGATTGGTAGTGATGGTTTTCAATCCTTTTTCCAGTGCTTCAGCTGAAACATCAACGAGGTTTACAGTGAATCCTGTTTGTGCAAAAGTGTGTGCGATTCCGTTGCCCATTGTTCCGGCGCCGATAACTACGATATTCTTCATAAAAATTTATTTTTTTTAGGTCTTAAATCCTGCTTATTAATCGTTTCTGGTATAAGTTTTTCCTTCCTCCAGCAGAATTCCTTCGCCCTGGGAAGTTTTAAATTTTGTCTTGATAAATGTTCTGGAGCCATCAATTCTGTTGATGAAAACGCCAAAATGCAAATGCGGGCCACTTGAAAAGCCTGTATTACCGCTGTAACCGATAAGCTGACCTTTTTTTATTTCGTCACCTTTTTTTACGGCAACACCTTTGTATTTAAGATGCGCGTAATCGGCAAAAGTACCGTCGCTGTGCATGATCAAAACTTTATTATTGAATTTTGCACAGGAAATCGTAGGACAACCGTGGTGGTTAGAATCTTCGGTGAGAACAACAGTTCCTTCTCGGGCAGCGTAAACAGGGTCTCCTATTTTTAGATCAAAATCCAGCGCGGCATCTTTCTGGTGCGAAAATTTTCCGTAATAGCCCTGGAATATCAAATGTGTTTTTCCTTTCGCAAAGGGCAGGACATACAGATAATCTTCATCAAAATCTTCCTGAATCGCATTCCCGAAATTAAAAGTAGTGGTATATGAGAACTGGTTGCCTTCGCCGGGATTTACAGGCGTAATTTTTGCCACGAAAAATCTTTTCGTATTGGCTGGAACTACGATAATTTTGTCGTTTGCAAGTGAGCTTTTAAGATTAGTCATTTTGAAACTGAACTTTACCGACATAGGCATAACTTCGCTGTTATCAGCGTAAATTACATATTCGCTGCCGACAAGTTCGTTATAGAATTTAAGGTCCCATTTTTTCTGCGACAAAACTAAAACAGAAAAGAAAAACAGGAATAGTGCGAAAATCTTCTTCATCAAAAGTATTTTTTGCTAAAATAATCAAAAACTATTTTAGAAATATCTGCAATCATTTTAGTGTTTGTGGCTTCGCTTTCCATGGAATCGGAAACAAAAATGCTGATGGCGTAATGCCTTCCATCCGGAAGTGTTACAATACCGATGTCGTTTTCAGCGATCGTTAAACCGTTTTCGTTTTTTCCCGAAGAACCGGTTTTGTGGGCAACAGGAATGTTTTCAGGAAGTTGTGCAACGATTTTATTTCTTCCTGTGGAAGTTCCCAGCATCGTGGTCATGAGAAAGTCCGTGGAAGTTTTCGAAACAATCTTTTTATTGAAAAAATCTTGCAGCAATTGATTTGCGGAATTGGTCGTTGTGACATTCAGGTACATAAATTCAAAACTTTTGTGCATCTGTTCTTCATCAGCTTTAATGGTGAAGTTTTTGATGCCTTTACTGCTGATGAATTTCTGAACGGTTTCTGTGCCGCCGATTAACCTCAGTAAGATATCACAACCATTGTTGTCGCTTTCTGCAACGGTATATTTAATGAGTTCGCGTAGAGGTATTTCGATATTTCCCTCCGGAAATCTTTCCCGGATCGGGCTCCAGGTATTTTCTAAAAGATCTGATTTTTTTATGAAAATTTTCTGGTCAAGATCGAGTTTCCCGCGATCAACTTCATTTAAAACCGCCAAAGCAATGTGGAATTTAAAGACACTGAGCATCGGAAGTTTGGCGTTTCCTCTGATGTGCACCGATTTATTATTCTCAAAATCGAGCACCGAGACAGCTACTGTAGCGTTTTTTCCTTTGGTAATCTGGAGAATTTCCTTTTTTAAATTTTGTGAGAAACAAAACCCCGAAAATAAGATTATGATGAGTAAAAGATATTTCCTCATGGTTTATAGGTTGGTATAAGTATGTTTTTCCGAAAGGTAAACAGGCGTACTGCTTTCAGCTACTTTAAATTTGGTTTTTAAATACTTTCGGGTACCGTCAATATTATTTATATATACGGAAAAATGAAGGTGTGGACCTTTAGACCATCCTGTGTTACCACTGTAACCAATAAGCTGACCGGTTGCTACATCTTCCCCAGATTTAACGACGGATCCGCAGTACTTTAAATGTACATATTCTGCTAACGTTCCATCATCATGAAGGATCACAATTCTGTTGTTATATTTTGCACATTCTTTGGTCTGGCAGTTTTTAGAATTACCTGTAATTACCGATACTACTTTACCTCCTCGGGCTGCGTTCACCTTTTCACCCTCTTTTAAACTGAAATCGAGTGAAAATGAGTTATGATGGGAAAAAGAACCGTTGTAGCCTTGGTATATCTGATGCTTTTTGTTTTTTTCAAACGGAAGAGAATAAACAAAATCGTGCTTAACCGCAGTTGTATTTACATCACCAAGTACAAAATAAACATCATAATTAAATTTTGTACCCATGTTGGGATCTATTGGTTTTAACTCGGTTATCTGATGTCTTTTTTTGGCTGCAGGAATTATCAGAAGGCTTTTATCTGCTAGGGAAGAGCTCATGTTTTCCGAGGTAAAAGTGTACTCGACTGAAACCGGAGCAAACTCTTCATTATCGGCGTACAGGTAGTAGGTTTTCCCTATGTTTTCCCTATAAATTTTTAAATTAATGGAGTCCTGTGCAAAAGATGTTGTATAAAAAACAGCCAATAGGATAAAGAATATTTTCCTCATTTTTCTCAATTTCAAGGTTATGAAATCAATTTTACAATTTCCAGTGCGACTTTCAGAGCTTCAGTACCGTCTTCCAGGGAAACTTCTACATTTTTATTTTCAGTAATGGCGTTAGCAAAACTTTCGAGCTCGTCTAAAATAGCGTTATTGGCCTGGATGTTTGGATACTCAAAAATAATCTGGTTTTTTTCACCTTCAGCATTTTCAATGATCATATCGAAATCAGTAGGATTTTCGGGCGCTTCTTTCATGCGGATAACCTCCGCTTTTTTCTCGAGAAAATCTACAGAAATATAAGCGTCTTTCTGGAAAAATCTGGACTTGCGCATCGATTTCATTGAAATTCTGGAAGTCGTTAAATTTGCTACACAGCCGTTTTCGAACTCAATCCTTGCATTGCAGATATCCGGGGATTTCGATACTACAGCAACACCGGAGGCATGAATATTTTTAACCTTAGATTTTACGATAGAAAGTAGAATATCCAAATCATGAATCATTAAATCCAGCACAACGGAAACATCAGTGCCGCGCGGATTGAACTCCGCCAAACGGTGGATTTCGATAAACATTGGGTTGTGAATGTATTCCCGGGAGCCAATAAAAGCGGGGTTGTATCTTTCAACATGACCAACCTGAGCTTTAATGGCAAACTCGCGGCATTTGTACAAAATCTCTTCTGCCTGCTTAAGGGTTTGGGTCACGGGTTTTTCGATGAAGAAATGTTTGCGGTTTTCAATCGCTTTCATCGCGTAATCGTAATGATAGACCGTAGGAGTAACAATATCAAGCATATCGATTTCCTGAAGTAAATCTTCAAATCGCTCAAAATAACGGTAACCGAATTCTGCTTCGATTTTTCTTCCGTTTTCAGCGTCAGCGTCATGAAAACCTACGAGTTCATATTTTTCCGACTGATTTAATAATCTTAAATGAATTTTACCGAGATGTCCGGCACCCACTAAACCTGCTTTAAGCATAGAAAATAAATTTTGGTAAAGATAATAATTAGATGGCAGATATCTGAATGCGGCGTTCTGTTTTATCAAATCTATTCAGTATTTTTGTGCGATGCAGGATTCATTTTTACATAAAGGAAAACGAAAAATTTTAGTAGAATATCTCCGGGACAAAATTGGGATTAGTGATATAAACGTGTTGAAAGCGATGAACGAAGTCCCGCGGCATCTCTTTCTTGAAAGCATCTTTGAAGACTTTGCTTACCAGGACCGCGCATTTCCGATTCTTGCCCAGCAAACCATTTCTCACCCTTCCACTGTGGCTGAACAGACGGAACTTCTGGAACTTCAGGAAAAAGAAAAAGTCCTGGAAATCGGAACCGGAAGCGGTTACCAGACTGCAGTGCTGGTTGCCATGAATACCTGGGTTTATACGGTAGAGCGGCAAAAAGAACTACATGATTTTGCACAAAAGAAATTGCGTGAACTCCATTTAAGACCGAAATTTCAAAGTTTTGGTGATGGCTTTGCGGGGTTACCTACTTTTGCTCCATTTGATAAAATTTTAGTAACCTGCGGTGCCGAGATTTTACCTACCGAACTTCTGCATCAGTTAAAAGTAGGCGGAAAAATGGTAATTCCTTTAGGAAAAACCGACGAGCAGATTCTTACTAGGTTCACAAAAAAATCTGAAAAGGAATTCGAAAAAGAAGAATTCGGGGCTTACAAATTTGTCCCGATGCTTAACAGTACGAATCAATAAATCACAGTGAAAAAGACAGTAAAGTGCTGTGTTTTTGTGTGAAAAAATAATTTAACCTGACAAAAAACATATCACAGATTAGCTAGTTCAGAATTTTGAATGTATTTTTGCAGCTATTTGAACTTACATAAATCTGATAGTTTCTTAAAATGAAAAAAATCCAAAGTATTCTTATTTCTACCCGTACAATGGCGGTTCTGTTGCTGGTTTATGCCTTTGCCATGGCCTACGCGACCTTCCTCGAAAACGACTACGGCACCCCTACCGCGAAAGCGTTGATCTACGAAGCGAAATGGTTTGAAGCTGTAATGTTGCTGCTGATTCTTAACTTCATCGGGAATATTTCAAGATACCGGCTTTGGAAGAGAGAAAAATGGCCTGTTTTGGTATTTCACCTTTCATTTATTTTAATTTTCATCGGTGGTGCAATTACCAGATATATAAGCTACGAAGGAATTATGCACATTCGCGAAGGCGAAACTTCCAACGAAGTAATTACGGATAAAAATTTCTTTAAAATTCAGATCGAGGAAAAGGGTGATATTCTGAATTATCAGGATGTTCCTTATCTCATGTCGCCGCTTCACAAAAACTTCAAAGCAACTTATGATTATCACGGCAAGCAGGTTTCTGTAAAAGCGGTTGATTTTATTCAGAGAAAAAAAGACAGTTTAATTGTGGGAAATACCGGAACCGAATATCTGCATGTAGTTTCCACAGGACAGTCGGGCCGTGAAAATATTTATATTAAATCCGGCGAATCCAAATCGATCAACGGAACATTGGTGACCTTTAACCGCCCAATCGAAGGTGCGGTGGAATTTAACAATACCAGCGGAAGTTTGATGATTAAAACTCCCGTAGATGCTGAGTTTATGACTATGGCAACACAGGCAACCGGAACCACCAAAAAAGATGAATACCAGCCTTTGGTTCTCAGAAGTCTTTACACGGTGAACGATCTGAAGCTGGTTGTACCCGAAGGTTTAAAGAAAGGCAAACTTATCGCTTATGAAGGCGACCGGAAAAAAGACAAGGATGCGGCTGACCAGCTTACCGTAGAAGTTCAGGGACCCAAAACCAAACTTCTGGTAGATTTACCGGTAGAAAAGGGAAATCCCAACGCTTTTAAGCAAATTTCTTTGGATGGGATGAATATGATCCTCGGTTTTGGGCCTAAGGTATATAACACGCCATTCTCACTAAAATTAGATGATTTCGTGATGGAAACTTATCCGGGAAGTTCGTCCCCAAGTGCCTACGAAAGCCATGTTCAGATTATTGACGGTGGCAAACAGACTCCTTACAAAATTTATATGAATAACGTTTTAAATCACGGCGGATACCGATTTTTCCAGGCAAGTTTCGATCCGGACAGACAGGGAACCGTGCTTTCGGTTAACCACGATTTCTGGGGAACGCTGATTACTTATATCGGATATTTCTTCCTGTTTTTGGGTATGTTTGTGATTTTCTTCTGGAAAGGCACCCATTTCTGGAAACTCAATAAAATGCTGAAGGACGTGAACAAGAAAAGAACAGCAATGGTTGTGTTGCTTTTGCTGAGTTTAAATTTATCTGCGCAGAAAATCGATACCCACGGCACGGATGGAGCGCCTAAAACCACCCATTCCGCAAACGATGGACATAACCACGGCAGCGATGCAGATTTGCTTTTAGAAGAACCAACTCCGAAAAAACAGCAGAATTCTTTAGCGTTAAGATCTCCACGTCCTATTACCGCCGATGAAATTATTGCAAGAAACACGATCAGTAAAGAGCATGCTGATAAATTTGCCTATTTATTAGTGCAGAATTATGAAGGCCGTATTGTTCCGATGAACACACAGGCACTGGATGTTTTAAGAAAACTTTACAAAAAAGATGCATTCCGCGGGTCCGATGGGAAGTATTTAACTGCAAACCAGTGGTTCCTTTCTATCAACACCGATACTGCAAGCTGGACGATGGTTCCAATCATTAAAGTCGGTACAAAAGGTGGCGACGAACTGAAGAAAAAAACCAAAGCCAATGAAGACGGCTATACCACATTGATGTCGCTGTTTCCGGCTGATGCGCAGGGAAATCTGCATTATGTTTTAGAGCAGGATTATCAGGAAGCTTTCCGAAAAAAACCTGCTGAGCAGTCGAATTACGATAAAGAGGTAATTGCCGTTAACGACCGTGTTCAGGCATTTAACGAGTTTTTCAGCGGGCAGTTTATGCGTATTGTTCCGGTACAAAACGACCCGAACAACACTTGGCATTCATGGCTTGACCAAAATTTCGAACCGGATATGGAATCCCAGAAAGTGATGGGTCCGTATTTCTCCGAAGTGCTGGCCGCGCAAAAATCCGGAAACTGGAGTAAAGCTGATGCCGAACTTCAGAAGCTTTCACAATACCAGCAGACATGGGGTAAAAACGTAGTCCCTTCAAAATCTAAAGTTGATCTGGAGGTGTTCATGAACAAAGTGAATATCAATTTTCACTTGTTGATTTTCTATACCATAATTGGAGGTTTACTACTTGTTTTAGGATTTATTGAGTTATTCAGACCAAACAAAATCTTCAGCAAGATCATCAAAGGTCTTATTCTAATAGGTCTTGTAGGATATTTCTTCCAGTTTTTAGGTTTGGTGGCAAGATGGTATATTTCAGGACACGCACCTTGGAGTAACGGTTACGAAGCCATCATCTTCATCTCTTGGGTCGGTATTACCGCAGGTTTGATGCTTTACAGAAATTCCAACGCACTTATTCCGGCCGCTGGATTTATGGTAGCGGTAATTATGATGGGCTTTGCGCATGGCGGTTCGGCGCTTGATCCGCAGATTACGCCTTTGGTTCCTGTACTTAAATCGTACTGGCTTATTATTCACGTTGCGATTATTACAGCGAGTTATGGATTCTTCGGACTTTCCATGGTTATCGCGATTATTGTTTTGATGTTTTATATTTTTTCTAACAAGAAAGTGTACAAAATTCATAATGATACTACGATTAAAGAGCTTACGATTGTATCTGAAATGTCGCTTACCATTGGTCTTTACGCCTTAACTGTAGGTACGTTTTTAGGTGGAATATGGGCAAACGAATCCTGGGGCCGTTACTGGAGCTGGGATCCTAAAGAAACCTGGGCATTTATCTCGGTAATGGTTTACGCATTTGTACTTCACATGCGATTGGTTCCGGGGCTGCGCGGTAGATGGGCTTTCCATGTAGCAGCACTTTTCTCCATCAGTACGATTGTAATGACCTATTTTGGAGTGAATTATTACCTGAGCGGTCTGCATTCGTATGCTGCTGGTGATCCGGTTCCGGTTCCGGCCTGGGTATATATCGGTACAGCGTTTATGTTTACTCTTGCGGCGGTTTCTTATTTCCGTTTCAAGAAGATAGAAAAATCTTAGCAATAATTTTAATATCAAAATCCCGGAATTATTTCCGGGATTTTTTTATGAATTTTAAAAAAGTAAATTGTTCATAAATCCGCTGGCCATTCTGTTTTCATTTGGTGAAAAATCACCAAATAATCATTAGATTTGTACTTCTGAAATTCGAAAACTAATATCTATTCACAGTTTTGAGCACCTATCTTACTATTCTCGGCTTTAATTCGGCAATTCCTACAGTGAATTCTGCGCCTACAGCACAGTTTCTGGAAATGGAAGAACGTGCTTTTTTAATTGATTGTGGTGAAGGTACGCAGGTTCAGCTCCGCAAAGCGAAAGCGAGATTTTCCAAGATCAACCATATTTTTATTTCGCACCTTCATGGCGACCACTGTTTTGGGTTGCCCGGACTTATCGCCTCTTTCAGGCTTCTTGGAAGGGAAACACCACTGCATATTTATGGCCCAAAAGGCATAAAGGAAATGCTGGAAACCATCTTCAGAATTACCGAAACACACAAAGGTTTTGAACTTGTATATCATGAGCTTGAAAGCAAAAAATCTGTTAAAATTTTTGAAGACAGCAGGATCGAAGTCTTTACGATTCCACTCAACCACAGGATTTATTGTAACGGTTACCTTTTCCGGGAGAAAGTAAAAGAGCGGCATCTTAACATGAAGGAAATCGCAAAATATCCCGAAATCGAAACCTGCGATTACCATAATTTAAAACTCGGTAAAGATTTTATTTTAAACGACGGTTATGTTTTAAAAAATGAGGTGTTGACCACAGAACCTTCAAAATCTGTATCATACGCCTTTTGCAGCGATACAAGATATCACGAATCTATTCTGCCCATTATCGAAAATGTAGATGTACTTTATCACGAAGCTACTTTTCTGCACGAATTAAAAGATATGGCAGATTATACTGGTCATACCACAGCACTGGAAGCAGCGCGGATCGCTAGAAAAGCAAACGTTGGGAAATTAATTCTCGGCCATTTTTCCAACAGGTATCACGATTTAAATGTGTTTACCGATGAAGCGCGCGAAGTTTTCGCCAACACTTTTCTCCCCAAAGCCCTTGAGGCTGTAAAAATCGGATAAAATGACTTTTTCAGAATTAAAAGATTTTCTTGATGAAAAAGCAGATTTTTACAATGCTCCCGAATTCATAGATAATGATCCTGTCCAGATTCCGCACCGCTTTTCTCTAAAACAGGATATCGAAATTGCCGGTTTTTTAACAGCGACCATTTCGTGGGGAAACCGTAAAGCAATCATCAACGATGCAGAGAAAATGCTCGATTTTATGGAGCAAACACCTTATGATTTTATCCGAAACGTTTCTTTGAAAGAACTGCAGACCTTAGAAAACAGAAGTATTCATCGTACATTTAATGGTGAAGATTTTAAAGAATTTATTCTCAATCTTAAGAGGATTTATAACGAAAACGAAAGTCTGGAGCATCTTTTTTTAGTTGAGGAAAACGAAGGAAATTTCTACCATGCGCTTGAGCGCTTCAGAAAGAATTTTATTGGAAATGTTCAGCACCGGAGCCACAAACATGTGAGTTCAACCTATAAAAATTCTTCCGCAAAAAGGCTGATGATGTTTCTCCGTTGGATGGTAAGAAAAGACAGAAAAGGCGTGGATTTTGGCATCTGGAAAGATATTGATCCCAAAAATTTATCTGTTCCTCTGGATGTACATACCGGAAATATTTCGCGCAAACTCAACCTGATCCAGCGAAAACAAAACGACTGGAAAACGGTGGAAGAACTCGATTCGGTAGTAAGAAAATTTAATGCGGATGATCCTGCAAAGTACGATTTCGCGCTTTTTGGTTTGGGTGTTTCAAAGGATTTTTAAGTAAATTTGCTCAAAATTTATAAGATGGGCAGAAAAGAAGAACGCGAAAAGAAAATTCAGTTTCTGGAAAAAGTAACCGATGGGGTGATGTGGTGGATTGGCTCTATTCCTTCGCTTCTCGTACATTCCTTAGTTTTTCTTACTGCATTTTTGCTGCCGGTTTTTGGAATCGTAAGCGTTGATAAAATGCTGCTCGTTTTAACAACCGTTCTTTCTCTGGAAGCTATTTACCTCGCTATTTTCATTCAGATGTCGGTGAACAGAAGTCAGGAACATATTGATGATATCCGCGAAGATATTGAAGAAATTCAGGACGATATCGAAGAAATCAGCGAAGATATTGAGGAAATCAGCGAAGATATTGATGATATTCAGGAAGATATCGAGGACATCGCCGAAGAGGAAGACGATGAGGATCACAACGAACGCGCGAAAAATGTAATGCTGAAAAGCAACGTTTCTTCAAATAAAAGCGACATCAAAGCTTTAAAGGAAATGATTGCCAGTCTTCAGTTGCAGCTCGAAAGTCTAAAAAAAGAAGATGAAGCGTTAAACAATGGAGAAAAAACGCCTGAGAATTAAGCGTTTTTCCATTCGTTTGTAAATGAAATAAAATCCTGAACAGAAAGTTCTTCCGCACGTTTTTCAAGAAACGGATGATTTTGCAGCGCTTCAGGAATCTCCAGAACTTTCAGCGAATTCGAAAGTTTCTTTCTCCGCTGGTTAAACCCGGCTTTTACAATTTTTTTGAAAAGAACTTCGTTACCCGCCAAACCTTCTTTTGGATTTCTGGTAAGTTTTATAACACCGGATTTTACTTTTGGCGGCGGATTAAAAACGTTTTCGTGAACCGTGAAAAGATATTTTACATCGTAAAGCGCCTGCACCAAAACCGAGAGGATTCCGTAATCTTTCGTACGCGGAACTGCAGCCGTTCTTTCGGCAACTTCTTTCTGAAACATGCCCACCATTTCCGGAACATCATCATAGAAATCGATGATTTTAAATAAAATCTGTGAAGAAATATTGTAAGGGAAATTCCCGATAACAGCCACCTGATCCTTGAAAACGTCGGTGATATTGATTTTAAGAAAATCTCCGGTAAAATGCTGGTCTTCGAGTTTTGGGTAATGGTTTTTAAGGTAATCGATAGATTCTCGGTCGATCTCAGCAACGAAAATTTCAGCCTTTTTATCTAAAAGATATTTGGTCAGCACGCCCATTCCGGGACCTACTTCCAGTACTTTACTGTAATTTTCAAGACTTAGTGCGTCTACAATATTTTTGGCAATATTTTCGTCGGTAAGGAAATGCTGCCCGAGATGTTTCTTAGCTCTTACGCTCATAAAATCGTTATTCTTAAACTGAATTCCGGTGCTGAAAAGACTTTCTTTATGTTTTTTTAACACCGATTTTCTTGGATTCTCCGCAAATTACGGAAGTTTTTTTCTATTTTAGCAGAAATTTTTTATTTAATGGCAAAGACAGTTGAGGATTTTAACAAAAGACGCCTGCGCTCCAGCAATATTACCGTTGTCGTGAGTATTGCACTGGTTTTATTTTTGTTGGGATTAATGGGATTGATTTTGATTAACGCTCAGAAATATTCCGATTACATTAAGGAACAGCTTGTGGTAAACGCTTATTTTGATGAAAATTTTGATGCGAAAGATTCTGCAAAAACTGTAAAAAGAGAACAGGAAACTTTTAAAAAAATTCAGGCGTTGGGTCCTGTAAAAAGAGCAACCTATATCACCCGTGAAATGGCTGCCCAAGAAGCTAAAAAGAGTATGGGTATTGAGTCCAGCGCACTTTTTGAAGAAAATATTTTTCCATCCTCTGTGGAAGTTGCGTTAAAACCGGAATATGTAGATCCTGCGAAAATTGATGAAGCCATCAAACAGATTAAAGCAACTCCCGGAATTGTGGATGTGAAGAACAACAGCACACTGATGGTAGAAGTTTATAATAACCTTAACAATATTCTTAAGTGGATTTTAGGATTTTCAATCCTCTTCTTAATTTTGGCGGTAGTTCTTATTAATAATTCCATACGCCTTAAGATTTTCTCTAAGCGTTTCATTATCAAAACAATGCAGCTTGTGGGAGCAAAACGCAGATTTATTTTAAAGCCTTTTATTCTCGAAGCTGTAATTTTAGGTGTTATAGGTGCAGTGCTCGGTTTGGTCGTACTTTTCGGTGCCTGGTATTACTTTATCACCCAAATCGGAACTCCTTTCGCACAGGATAATAATCAACTTATTATTTTAGTGGCCGGGATTTTCTTATTGGGTGTTCTCATCACCGTTCTGAGTACAATTTTTGCCACCTGGAGATTCCTGAGATCAAATGTTGATGATTTATACTATTCTTAAAAAATGAGTAAAAAAAATAAAAATTTCTCAGCAGAAGCTTTCGGCAAAAAAGAAGCTGATCTTCCACAGGAAAATTCCTTTTATTTCGGTCCGCAAAATTACAAACTCATGCTCATCGGATTAGCGCTGATCGTAGTTGGTTTTTTACTGATGATGGGAGCTGATGCCAATACGGTGGACGGAAAATACGATCCGAATTCCTGGAACGAGGGAATTTTTTCTATCCGAAGAATCCGTATTGCACCTTTGCTGGTGATCGCAGGTTTTGCAGTTGAGGTGTACGCGATTTTGAAAAGAAACAAATAATATTTACAACAATACGTATCAGACTTTGTCAAAGCTTTTTTTGTAGCCTTTGACAAAGTTTTTTAATTAAAAGTTTACCTATTTCATGGATTTAATCAGAGCAATTCTTATTGCAATTATCGAGGGATTAACCGAGTATCTACCGGTTTCCTCAACTGCACACATGATTTTCACCAGTTCAATTTTCGGTATTCAGGAAGATGAATTTGTGAAGATGTTTCAGGTTTCCATTCAGTTTGGAGCCATTCTGGCGGTTGTTTTTCTTTACTGGAAAAAGTTTTTCAATTTCAAGAATATTAATTTCTATTTAAAACTTGCCGTTGCGGTAATACCAGCCCTGGTTTTAGGAAAACTTTTCGATGATAAAATCGAAGCCGTTCTCGGCGATCCGGTTCCCATTGCCATTGTTTTAATTCTTGGCGGAGTTGTTCTTCTTTTCATCGACAAACTCTTCAAAGTACACGTCATTGATGATGAGAAAGATGTTTCATATAAAAGTGCTTTGATTATCGGGTTTTGGCAGTGTCTGGCAATGATGCCGGGAACAAGCCGAAGTGCCGCATCAATCATCGGTGGAATGCAGCAGCAGCTTACCCGTAAAGCTGCGGCAGAATTCTCCTTTTTTCTTGCCGTGCCTACGATGCTTGCAGTTTCTGTATATTCAATATTCCTGAAAGACTGGAATCACAAAGGTCTGGAGCAAAAAGGTTACGAAATGATCATGCAGGGCGATAATTTGATGTATTTTTTGGTAGGAAACGTAGTGGCATTTGTGGTTGCGGTTATTGCCATTAAATTTTTCATCGGCGTTTTAACAAAGTATGGTTTCAAACCGTGGGGCTGGTACCGGATCGTTGTAGGAATTGTGTTGCTGATTTATTTTACACAGTTTCAGTAGCATTTTAAACCAGTTTTAGTTATTAAATGACATCAGAAGATTTTCTTGAAGGACAAATCATATTACTCGACAAACCTTTGGATTGGACGAGTTTTCAGGCGGTGAACAAACTCAAGTATAAACTGAAAAACGAATTTAATCTTCCGAAAAAATTCAAAATCGGTCACGCCGGAACTTTAGATCCGCGTGCAACGGGTCTGCTGATTGTGTGTACCGGAAAATTCACCAAGAAAATTCAGGAAATCCAGGATGCACCGAAAGAATATTTAACCGAAATAAAAATCGGTGTGCAAACCGAATCTTACGATACCGAGAAACCCGAAATTCTCCATCAGGATTATTCACATATTTCAGAGGAATTTATAAAGGAAACGCTAAGCAGTTTTGTTGGCGAAATCGACCAGAAACCACCGGTTTTTTCAGCAATTAAAATCGACGGAAACCGTGCGTACGATCTTGCCCGAAAAGGAGAGGAGGTAGAAATGAAATCCCGTAAAACAACAATTCATTATCTTAAAGACATCGAAATCGACTTGCCTTTTGTGCGCTTCACCGTGGGCTGTTCGAAAGGTACTTATATCCGAAGTCTGGCCCACGATATTGGTCAGGAATTAGGTGTCGGAGCTTATCTTACCAATTTAAGGAGGACAAAAATCGGTGATTATTCGATTGAACATGCGTCTTCACAGCATTTGGAAAATAAATTTAGCTTTAAAGAACTTTTATAGATGAAATATTTTTATCTTTTGTTTTTAATTTTTCCATTTCTTAGTTTTGGTCAGGAAAAAGCCGCAAAACTGGGGGTTTTCAGTACACTTGAAACCAATATCGGTTTAGACCTGGCACAAATGATACGGGATGGTAGGGCAAAAACCGATTACGAAAAGAGCCAGCTGCCGCCTGGTAAATATAATTATGGTTTTACTGCACAGATTGGTGTTCAGCCATTGAATTGGTTTGCCCTTGGAGGTGGTTTACGCTACAGTTATATTGATCCTAATTATCATCTTCTGTATGCGATGGTACAGCCGAAATTTTTCCTTGGCGATCCACGGGATGAGGAATTTTTCTACTTATTCGGAAGTATGGGAACAAAAATCAACCGAACTGCTACTGATAATGCAGGTTTTGTGGGTATCGGAGCCGGGATGGTTGAACCGTTAAGCAAAAGATTTGGGCATCTGTTCAGTGTCGCTGTAGAAGATCAGATTCTGGATGGTGAGGGCAGTATATTTATCAGTCTGTCCTATGGAATCATTATTTTTAGCAACAAAAATCTTTAAGTTTTGGAAAAAACACGCATCAATAAATATCTTTCTGAAGTTGGATTCTGTTCCCGCCGTGAAGCTGATAAAATGCTGGAGCAGGGAAGGATCACAGTGAACGGCACAATTCCTGAAATGGGAACGAAAGTTTCGGAAGAAGATGAAATTCTTGTCGATGGAATTTCCATCCGGAAGCCTGAAGAAGAACATGTGTACATCGCGCTGAACAAGCCTGTCGGGATTGTTTGTACTACCGATACTAAACGCGAAAGAAATAATATTGTAGAATTCATCAATCATCCGAAAAGGATTTTCCCTATCGGTAGGCTCGATAAACCCAGTGAAGGGCTTATCTTACTGACTTCCGATGGCGATATCGTGAATAAAATCCTCCGCGCGAGAAATAACCACGAAAAAGAATATATCGTTCGGGTAGATAAACCCATTACACCTCAGTTTCTGCATAAAATGCGAAACGGAATCCCGATTTTGGGAACCGTGACCAATAAATGTGAAGTAGAGCAAATCGATACACTCTCCTTCAGAATTATCCTTACTCAGGGACTGAACCGCCAGATCCGAAGAATGTGCGAATATCTGGGTTACGAAGTAAAGAAACTGAAGCGCATAAGAATCATGAACATTAAACTCGATTTACCGGTGGGTAAATGGCGTGATCTTACCGAAGCTGAGATGAAAGAACTCAAGGATTTACTCGGAGATTCCGAAAAAACGGTGGATTAATATTTTTCCTTCAGATAGAGATAAGCTGTAAGGTATTTGTTCAGTCTTTTCGCATCTTTCTCTGTCAGTGGTCTTGTAAATCTTGTTAAATCCATATTGTCGCGCAGATCATTCAGCTTTACCGCCACAGCAAGCGCAGATTTCTCGGTCTGTTTAATAAATTCTGTATAATCCTGATCGGGCGGATTTTTGGTCAGGCATTCTATCGCAAAAACAATCTCATTCGGAAAACCTTCCTGCAGCAGATATTCGTAGGTAATTTTTGGGCAGTCTTCAATTACGTCATGCAGCACACCCACAATTTTTTCATCATACGTTTTTCCGTAATTCATAACGCGAATGATGTGGCCGATATACGGTGTGCCAAATTTATCCGTTTGTCCGCGATGGGCTTTTTCGGCTATTCTTATGGCTTTGTTTAAAAGTTCTTCTTTGCTCATCATTAGATTTCGATGTTCAGTTTTTCAATTTTCTTTCCATTTCCTACGACCCATACAATATCATCAACCTGAAGAATTTCAGATGATTCCGGATTCAGAATTCTTTCATCGCCACGCCGTATTGCGATTACCAGACCATCGGTTTTATCGCGGATGCCAGATTCACGGATGCTAAGACCCTTTTTCGGTGAATGGTGATTGATGAGAATTTTGCCGAGTTTAATGTGATTAATGTCTTCTTCAACAACAATTTCCTGGCTGTCGAAAACAGGTTTAAAAATCTGGAACTGATCATCGGTTGCAATAATTCCCACTTTATCGTAAGGCATCAGCACTTCCGACCGGCCGGGCGTGTGAATAAGCTTTTCGCCTCTTTTAATGTAGCCTATGTTCACTCCGTATTTTTCTCTCCACTGCAGATCCACAAGGGTTTTTCCAATATATTCTGCCAGCGGTTTCACCTCGAGTTCCACAATGTGTACATCCCAGGCAGCCAGGTTATTGGTTACTTCAGAATTGCCGGCAAGGCGGGTAATGGGTTCGCTCTGTTGGTTGTCGGACCTGTCATTAAGGTTGGTGATGAATCTTTTTTCAATTCTGTTATAAAATTTATTGATTCTTTTAGAAAATACAACCATAAGAATAATTGCGACCGGAATCGTAATAAAGATGGAAATGGTGGTGGAGGCAAACCGGTCCAGGAAAAAGCCCAGAATTCCAATACCTAAGATAATTCTTATAATTTCGATAATAAGCAGCGGTCCGCGGTTATATTTAGTTTTTGTCCAAAGTTCTTTATACGCTACCGAACTTGGTCTTTTTACCATTAAAGCCCACAGGAACGGAAGAATAAAGAGAACCGGAAGTGCGTTCCCAATGATATTTTTAATACCGTTACTTTCCAGATTTTCATTGATGGCCGGAATTATAAAACGTGAAAAGAGGAGATAAATCGCAATGATGATGATACCGTTGATCAAAACGATTCTGCCGTAATTCTTCAGAATAGTCTGCCAGCTGGTTTCAGCCTGAATGTTCTGGGTATTGGTAGAATATTTATTGATTTTGGCAATATATTTTGGCGGAACCACCTTCACAAGCCAGTTATAGAAAGGCTCAGACAGTTTGATGAGATAAGGCGTAGTAAACGTAGTTATTGCCGAAACACCTACCGCGACAGGGAACAGGAAATCTGAAATTACCCCCAAAGATAGCCCAAGCGTAGCCACAATAAACGCAAATTCCCCGATCTGGGCCATACTCATTCCCACCTGAACCGACTGTTTCAGCGGCTGCCCCGAAATCAGCGCTCCTAAAGTTGAACTGAAAAGCTTGCCGAATAAGGTGAGCAGCGTAACAGCGAGAATAGGCCATGCATAAGTGATCATTGCATCGTAATCGATCATCATCCCCACCGATACGAAAAACACGGCAGCAAAAAGATCCTTCACCGATTTGAGTGTATGTTCTACTTTTTCAGCCATAGTAGTTTCCGCGATGATGGATCCCATCACAAATGCACCGAGTTCTGCAGAGAAGCCCGCATTTACAGCAATCAGAACCATACCAAGACACAGCCCGATCGATAAAACGAGTAGGATTTCTTCGTCGATTAAGGGTTTTAATTTCTTAAGCAAAGTCGGCAACAGGAAGATTCCCAGCAGGAACCACAGGATAAGGAAAAACAGCAGCTTAGCCACCGTAAACAGGATTTGTGTACCTTCAAATTCTTTGGTGACAGCAATAGTCGAGAGTAATACCATGAGGAGAATCACCACAATATCTTCCACCACCAGAACACCAAATACAATTTTTGCGAAGTTTTTCGTCTTTACACCCAATTCGTCGAACGCGCGGATGATAATGGTGGTAGAGGAGCTTGCCAGCATTCCGCCCAGGAACATACTGTCCATGGTACTCCAGCCGAGCATGCGGCCGGTGTAATAACCGGCAATGGTGATGAAAATAATCTCCACAAAAGCGGTAATCGATGCCGATCCGCCCACATTCATGAGTTTCTTGAAACTGAATTCGAGACCCAGACTGAAGAGCAGGAAGATGACCCCGATTTCTGCCAGTGTTTTAATATTGGTCATATCAACCACCGAAGGAAAGATTTTGAAATTGGGGCTTACCAGAAAACCAGCAATAATATATCCCAGAACCAGCGGTTGCTTGATTTTTCTAAAAATCAAAACAACAAAAGCTGCTACGATTAATATTAATGCCAGATCCTCAATTAACTTTGGTAAATGTCCCATAATGCGTGTTTCGTGGTTTTTCCCAAAAATAAAGAAATGCTTTAATTATTCAAAGCATTTCTAATGTAATTTCTATTCTTTTTCTTCCACCGTGGCGTCGGGCGCGTTTTTTTTCACGGATTCTATTCCGTTTTCCATTCCGGCGGCAGATTCGTACATTTCACTCGAGCCAATGACCTGGTTGTTGCCGGCTTTCAGGTTGAAGTGGAACTTGCCGCCTGCTGATTCTTTTCTTTCGTACTTCGAGTCGTCGGATGCGTTTTTCTTTACCGATTCCACACCGTTTTCGCAGGCCGCTTTGGTGGAATATCCTTCACTTGCCAAAATGGTCTGTCCGTTTCCGGCTTTCAGATTAAATTGAAATTCGCCGTTTTTCCTTTTTGAAATTACAAATTTGCCCATAGTAAGTATTTTTAAGTTCCTTAAAATTAAGAAAATTATTGATATGCAGGTAACGTTTAACTTTAATTTTAAATGATCTGCTGTCGGATCTTTATTGCCCGTTACCCGGAAAACTTCCCGGTAAAACGTAACCCGAAACTTGCCGAACTGGAAAAAAAAGTGGAGATTTTGAGGGGGTTGTTGAGGAGGCGTCGAGTTATTTTAGTTGAACTACTTGAGAGTGAAGTTGCCTATATAAAGATATTTTATTGAAGTCTGAAACTATTTTATCCTTTAAATCTATATCGCTAAAGTAGTTGTAAAAATCAATTCCTTCACAAATAAGAAGCCAATTTTCATCGCATTTTTTATATTTTAATAATCTTTTTTCTTTACTTTTTATTATTTTATTTAAAATTTCGTCATTAAATGATGGTACAACTCCGGCAGTCGTTTCTAGATGAAATGATTTTTCTATTCCATCTACTCTTGTCATAGTAATGCTTAATATACTTTCTGGTAGATGTCTGTATCCGCTGCTTAAAAGCAATTCTTTTACTTGACCAAATGATTCAATTTCACCAATGTTTTCAAGTTTTTTGCTTTCTCTAGGATTTAGTTTTGAAAATTCTTTAACACATATTTTTCGCAAATCTTTTATAATAGAATTTCGGAATTTTAATTTAATTGGATTTTCATGATTTAGTTCAATATCTAAAATAAATGGGTATTCAAAATCTTCTTCGATATTGTTTATCACCTCTTTATTGAATTTAAAAGTAAATTCCGAGGATGCTTTAAGAAACTCATTGTAGTAACACTCAGTTATTTCAATTCCTATTGTTTTGCCCAGATTAGTAGTGTAAATTACATCAGGCATGTCTGGAAATGTAGGCTCACCTTCTGGTAAGGAAGTACATAATTCTTTAAATTTTTTAAAAATGTATTGTTCATCTGATGGACTCATTTATACCTAATTTGTTGATTATGCTTTGCAAGTAAAATCTCTCAAATATCCGATTAAAATTTTCTCTCTCCAAACTTTATTTCTAGTTGATTATATTTAATGCAGTAAGAAGATTTTAATTGAAGATTAAACAAAAATACGCCCCAGTTTCCCGAGGCGTTTAAGATAATGTTATGAAGTTACTTTCTAGTAATGACCTTTCTCTACATAATGCGCTGCGATTTTCTCGGTAAGTGCAATGATGTTTGGTTGGTTGGTGTATTTCGTAAATCTTCGGAGGCCTGAAAGCATCATGCGCTGCTCGTCGCCTTCCGCGAAAGAAATAATTCCTTCTTTGGCCGCTGCGATGATTTTTTCAACGGCTTTGTACAGGTTCAGCTGAGCCATGGCAACTTCCACAGAATCTGCGCTGAAGTGTTTCTCTGCTCTTAAAATTGCAGATTCAGCCATATAGATTTGGTTCAGGATTTCTGAAGCGTTTAATAATAAATGCTGCTGTTTCTCCATTTCCATCATGTATTTCTGAAGCGCAGCTCCGGAAACCATTAAGAATACTTTTTTCAGGTTCGCAATTATGGCTTTTTCTTCGCTCAGCAGTTCAGAATAATCGGGCACATCGAAAGACGGAATTCCCATCAGTTCTTTTCCTACTGCCATTGCTGGTTTCAGAAGATCAAGCTGGCCTTTCATGGTTTTCTTGATGAGCATTCCTACCGCAAGAAGACGGTTGATTTCGTTGGTACCTTCGTAGATTCTGCCGATTCTGGAGTCTCTCCACGCTGCTTCCATAGGTGCGTCTGCAGAGAATCCCATACCACCGTAAATCTGAATTCCTTCATCGGCAGTATTCTGCGTTAAATCTGAAACAAAAACTTTAAGGATTGATGCTTCTACCGCAAATTCTTCAACGCCTTTTAGTTCAGCTTCCTGATGGTTCATTCCGCCTGCAACAAGCTCGTCAATTTTATCCTGAACATCTTTCGCGGCACGGTAAGATCCTGCTTCTGAAACGAAAATTCCGGTAGCCATTTCAGCAATTTTCTTTCTGATCGCTCCGAAAGTAGAGATTGCTACACCGAACTGTTTTCTTTCGTTGGCGTATTTTGTTGCGTGAGCTAAGATTCTTCTCTGTCCGTCAAGGTTTGCTGCAGCCAGTTTAATACGGCCAACATTCAGGGAATTTAAAGCGATTTTGAAACCGTTGTTTCTTTCTCCTAAAAGATTTTCCACAGGAACCTTCATGTCGTTGAAGAAAACCTGGCGGGTAGAAGAGGAGCGGATGCCGAGTTTATGCTCTTCTTCACCGAAAGTTAAACCTTCGGTATCTCTTTCTACGATAAATCCGGTGATGTTTTTGTCGTCATCAATTTTCGCGAAGACGATGAAAATCTCTGCAAAACCTGCATTGGAAATCCACATTTTCTGTCCGTTGATGATGTAGTGTTTGCCGTCTTCGGAAAGTTTGGCTTTGGTTTTCCCCGAGTTTGCGTCTGAACCTGCATCCGGCTCTGTTAAACAGTAAGCGCCGAATTTGGTTCCTGTAGCTAAATCCGGAAGGTATTTATTTTTTTGTTCTTCAGTTCCGTAAAGCAGGATCGGAAGAGTTCCGATTCCGGTGTGGGCACCGTATGCAGTCGCCAATGAACCGTTACCGCCGGAAAGATAATCGCACGCCAACATGGTGGTTACGAAACCCATCCCAAGGCCGCCGTACTGTTCAGGCACTGTTACGCCGAGGAAGCCCATTTCGCCTAGCTTGCGCATGGTCTCTTCGGTTAATGCGTAATCTTTGCTTTCGAATCTTTCGTGGTGCGGAACCACTTCTCTGTCGATGAATTCTTTCGCAGAATCGCGCATCATCTTTTGTTCTTCAGAAAGCTCTTCAAGCGTGAAGATGTCTTTTGCAGGAGTTTCTGTAATCAGGAAATCTCCCCCGATAAGTGTTTTTTGTGTTGTATCGCTCATGATAGTTAATTTTAGATTTTAGATTATAAATTTTAGATTATTCAGGTGTGTTTTGCTCAGTCGTTTTAATTATTTTGGTTAAAATATTAATAATACTTTCAATTTCTATTAATGCATTTTGAAAATCAACATCTACAAGCTTAGAATGCTGTAGAAGTCTGAACCAATATCGGGTCTCACGCGCTTCTTTATTTGCAATTTTAAGTTTGTTGACAAAGTCTTTTTTTGAATGTGCTGCTACCGATTCTTCTACGTTCGCACCGATTGAGGTTCCGGACCGTAAAAACTGTTTAGACAAGACATATTCTTTCCTATTCTGACACTGAACATACAGGTCGAGAACTGCCAATGCGAAAGAGAAGCTTTTGTCTAATATTAAATTTTCCTTTTGCATTTTGAAATTGAATTTATTATTAACAAATCATTTAAAATTTAAAATTCAAAATTTAAAATTTTTAAAGCAGTTCGAAAATACTCGCAGCTCCCTGACCTGTTCCTACGCACATGGAAACCATTCCGTATTTGTTGCCGCGTTTTCTCATCTCGTCTAGAAGCTGAACTGTTAATTTGGTTCCTGTACAGCCGAGTGGGTGACCTAATGCGATTGCACCACCGTTAACATTAAGAATATCTGGATTTAGATTTACTTCTTTTTTTATCGCAACGGATTGTGAAGCGAACGCTTCGTTAAGTTCTATCAAATCGATGTCTTTAAGTTCCAGACCTGCCTGTTTCAAAGCTTTTGGGATGGCATAGATTGGTCCCATTCCCATGATTCTCGGTTCTAAACCTGCAGCTGCATAAGCTACTAATCTTGCTTCCGGTTCCAGACCTAGTTCCTTTACCATTTCTTCGGACATTACAATCACGAATGCCGCGCCGTCACTCATCTGGGATGAGTTTCCTGCTGTTACCGAACCTCCGTTTGCGAAAACCGGACGAAGTTTTGCCAAACCTTCAATCGAAGTATCTTTTCTTGGACCTTCATCAACATTGAAATCGAATTTTTTGGTCTGCATTTTCTGGTTTTCGTCCAAGAAATTATACTCTACAGGGATGGAAACAATCTGGTTTGCGAATTTACCTTCTTCATTGGCTTTTAAAGCTTTCATGTGAGATTCGTAAGCGAACTGATCCTGCTCCTCACGGGAAATTTTGTACTGATTGGCCACTTCTTCAGCAGTGTAACCCATTCCCCAATAGTAATCAGGGTTAGTTTTTGCGATTTCCGTTTCAGGAACCGGTTTGTAGCCACCCATTGGGATATAACTCATGGATTCTGTTCCACCTGCAATGATACAGTCGGCCATTCCTGCCTGTATTTTTGCTGATGCAATGGCGATGGCTTCAGAACCCGAGGCGCAGTAACGGTTAATGGTAACTCCCGGAACTTTGTCGGTATTTAATCCCATTAATGAAATTAAACGGGCAACATTCAGTCCCTGTTCGGCTTCCGGCATTGCATTTCCTACAATAAGGTCATCAATCCTGTCTTTATCGAGTTGTGGAACAGCAGCCATTAATTTCTCAATAACTGTTGCAGCCAGAACATCTGGTCTTGTAAATCTCAGACTGCCTTTTGGTGCTTTGCCTACGGCGGTTCTGAAACCTTTAATGATATATGCTTGTTTTGACATTTTTCTTAAATTTTAAAATTAGTTTCTTAACGGTTTTCCGTTTTGTAGCATGTACTGAATTCTTTCCAAAGTCTTTCTTTCGCCGCAAAGCTGTAAGAATGTTTCTCTTTCAAGATTCAATAGATATTGTTCTGTGACAACAGTTGGTTCAGAAAGATTTCCTCCGACCAAAACGTTGGCCAATTTGTCGGCAATCAGTTTGTCGTGTGCGGAGATGAATTTTCCGGTCAGCATCTGGTCTGTTCCAACGTAGAACATACCCAATGCGTCTTTACCTAAAACTTTCACTCTCTGTTCAATCGGTTGCGTGTAACCTTGGTCAGCCATTAGTTTTGCTACTTTTTTAGCTTCAAGAATCTGCGTGTTTTTGTTTACTACTACAATGTCTTTATGGTTTTCTAAAATTCCCATATCGTAAGCTTCGTACGCTGAAGTTGCTACTTTACCCATTGCAATGTTCATGAAGGCGTCACGAAGACGGTTATTCTTAACATCGTCACTGTGGAATTCTCTTGAAGTTCTTAATGCAAACTCTTTAGTACCACCACCACCAGGAATTACTCCAACGCCGGTTTCAACAAGACCGATGTAAGTTTCAGCTGCTGCAACCACTTTATCAGCGTGCATTGTCATTTCGCAACCACCGCCCAAAGTCATTCCGTGCGGAGCAACTACAACAGGAATTGAAGAGTAACGAACTCTCATCATGGATTTCTGGAAGTAAGCAATCGCCATATTCAAATCGTCCCAATCCTGTTCGATCGCCATCATCAGAATCATGGCTAAATTTGCTCCAACAGAGAAATTAGCTCCCTGATTACCGATTACCAAACCGTCGTATTCTTTTTCAGCCAAGTCGATTGCTCTGTTCAGACCATCTAAAACTTCACCGCCTAAGGAATTCATTTTGGAACGGATCTCGAAATTGATGATTCCGTCGCCTAAATCCTGAATAGCAGAACCTGAATTACTCCAAAGTGTTTTGTTTTTTCTGATATTGTCGAGAATAATGAAGGCTTCCTGACCCGGAATAGTGCTGTAGTTTCCTGAGTTTTTGTCAAAGAAAATACTCTGCCCTTCGTCATTAACTTTATAGAACGTTTCAACATTTTTAACCCAGTCCGAAACTTCGTAACCGGCTTCTTTAGCCAGTTCGGTTCCTTTTTGAACGCCTACTGCATCCCAAATTTCGAACGGTCCGTTTTCCCAGCCGAAACCTGCGCGCATTGCGTCATCAATTTTATAAACTTCGTCAGAAATTTCCGGAACTTTGTGTGACACGTAAGCGAAAAGTGCTCCTAAAGATTTTCTGTACAATTCGCCGGCTTTGTCTTTTCCGCCAATCAGCACTTTGAAACGGTCGATCGGTTTGTCGATGTTTTTGGTCAGTTCAAGGGTAGGGAAGCTTGATTTACCCTGAAGTTCGTACTCCATGGTATTGAGGTTCAGGCCGTGGATTTCGGATTTTCCTTCTGCATTTTTAACTTTCTTGTAGAAACCCTGCTGAGATTTGGAACCCAACCAGTTATTATCCACCATTTTCTGGATGTATTCCGGAAGTGAAAATACGTTGTTGAAATCATTGGCTTCAACACCGCTTTCGCGGACACCGTTTGCCACGTGAACCAAAGTATCCAAACCAACCACATCTGCAGTTCTGAAGGTTGCAGATTTCGGACGGCCGATTACCGGACCTGTCAGTTTATCGATATCGGTAACATTTAAACCTAACTCTTTTACTTCATGCAAAAGGTTCATCATGGAGAAAACACCGATTCTGTTGGCGATAAATGCAGGTGTGTCTTTTGCTAAAACTGTAGTCTTCCCAAGAAATTTAGCCCCAAAATCCATATAGAATTTAGCGATTTCCGGATCTGTTTCCGGAGTTGGAATCACTTCCAGCAGCGGTAAATATCGCACTGGATTGAAAAAGTGCGTTCCCGCGAAATGTTTCTTGAAATCCTCGCTTCTTCCTTCAATTAAGAAGTGGATGGGAATTCCGGAAGTGTTGGAAGATACCAGAGTTCCGGGTTTTCTGAACTGTTCGATTTTTTCGTAAACTGATTTTTTGATGTCGAGTCTTTCAACCACCACTTCAATAATCCAATCGGTGTTTTTGATTTTTTTAAGATCATCATCGAAGTTTCCTACGGTGATCCGGTCGGCAAATTTCGGGGAGTAGAGTAGTGCCGGGCTTGCTTTCTTCAATTTCTCGAAATTTTCAGCGGCAATCCTGTTTCTTACGGCTTTGTCTTCTTTGGTTAAGCCTTTTTTCTGTTCAGCTTCCGTAAGTTCAAAGGGAACAATATCGAGCAGAAGCACTTCAACACCAATATTGGCAAAGTGTGCTGCGATACCCGAACCCATTATTCCTGAACCAAGAACCGTAACATGTTTGATTCTTCTTTTCATCTCTAAAATTTTAATTATTTTTTATTGATGCAACCTTTTGGTTTTATCCTTTATTTTTATTGTTTAATTCGTTTGCGATTTTCAGAATATCCTGCATTACTTCCTTGAAAATTTCCATTTTCTCCGCAGAAATTTTTTCAACTACTTTTTTATTGAAATTCACCACCACTTCTTTTGAAAGGTTTCTGCTGTTCAGCCCTTTATCGGTTAGTTTGATGATGACCTCTCTTTTATCGGTTGGAGTTTTTTCTTTGTAGATATAGCCGTTATCTTCTAAAAGTTTAATGATTCTGGTTAAAGAAGTAGGCTCGATAGCCATTTTAGGTCCCAGATTTGTGCTTCGGGTTCCTTCTTTTGGATCGATTTTTAAAAGTGTAAGTGCTTGAACAGCAGTAGCATCGTGATCCTGTGCAAATTCAGAATACATTTTTGAAACTGCGAGCCAGGTAGACTTTAAAATCAGGTCAATATTTTCAACTCTTTCAATATTTTTTTGTTCCATTGTGTTATAAGTTGTGATTTAGACAAATATAACAAAAAATACTATGCATGCATAGTATTTTCGCCTGTTTCTGTAATTGATTGTAAATCAGTTTAATAATTAATATGAAAAGCATAATACTATGCATGCATAGTAATTTAAACAGATGCTGTAAATATCGAATTATCCGATGTTTGCAATTAAATCTGATACTTCGTTAAAGGAAAAGCATTTTTGTTGAAAATTGTCACCGGAAATCAACCAAAATCCATCTTTAAATTCAAATTTTATAGATGAAAGGTTTTTGGACGTGTTTTTTTGGAGAAAAGAATAGAGCATTTCTTTCTGTAAAACGGGTGCAATAATTTGAGGCGCCACAAAACTGTCGGTAAAATGAAATATTTTGGGATTCAGTAATTCGTCATGTTTTAATAAAATATCTTCCGTAATTCCAGCATCCAGTGTTTCATCGTTTACAAGCCAGATCCGGTCAGCAAATTCCTTTGCTAAGCGCCAGTCGTGGGACGAAAACAGGATAAGTTTATTCCGTGTTTTGGCTAGTTTCCGGAGTAATTTCAGAATGACGATTTTATTTTCCTCATCCAAATGTGTGGTTGGTTCGTCGAGAATAATCATCGGTGAATTTTGCGCCAAAGCCCTTCCAATAAAAGCTTTTTGAAGATTTCCGTCCGAGAGTTTCTGCAGAGGAAAATGTCGGTACTGGTTTAGATTTAAACTTTCGATGATTTCGTTAACTTCATTCTGATCCTGGGCATTCAGTTCAAAATAATAAGGATAATGTATATATTTTCCCAAGGAGACAAGGTCTGTAAGCGTATAGTTTGCAGGAATCTGCGATTTGGAAAAAACCACTGCGACGCGTTCGGCGATTTCTTTATTGCTGAGGGTTTTTATGTTTTTTCCGTCAAGTAAAATATCCCCCGAACTTAGAGATGTTTGATTTAAAATGCTTTTAATTAAAGTGGTTTTCCCAACACCGTTGTTTCCGATGAGTAGACAGATTTCCCCTAAAGCCAAATCGGTTTCAATTCCTCTTATTAAAGGTGTTTTGTATCCGACTGTTGTATTTTTAAGCTCCAGAAACATTTTAAGCAATTTTTTTATTCTTCATCATCATTGCCAGAATTACCGGAATTCCGAAAAGTGAAGTAATTACATTTAGTGGAAACTGTGTAGTTTCGGAAATAACAGAGAAAAATTCCATGATGAAAATTCCTAAAATCATGTTCAGAATCCACTGTTGCCAAAGTTTTGCAGGATTATAAATCATTCTGCAGAAATGCGGAACCACAATACCGATAAAGAGAATAGGTCCTAAAAATGCCGTTACAGAAGCCGATAGTATAGAAGAGGCTACAATAACGAAAAGTTTCAGTTGATTAAGATTTACACCCAGGCTTTGTGCGTAAGCTGCTCCCAGAGAGTTTCCGATGAGAGGCTTTATTGATTTAAAGCTCAAAAATATTCCAATCAAAACAATTATTGTCAACACCCAAACCTGATTTGTAGAAACCTGATTGTTCGCACCGAAACTCCAGAGAATATAATTTTTCAGACTCTGGTTTTCTGCATAAAACTGCAGAATCGAAACAATTGCGCCCGCCAAAGCCGATACCAGAAATCCAAAAATAATCAGGAAAGATTTATCCTGAAATCTGTTTGAAAATGCCAATAAAATAAGCATCAGGATCAAGCTTCCGCCAATTGCCGAAATGCTCAGGAAGCTGTTCTGTAAAACTTCGGGAAGTACGAGATTCTGTGCAAAAAAAATGTAAAAAGCAACACTTAAACTCGCCACCGAAGTAATTCCCAAAACCGAAGGCCCGGCCAATGGATTCTGAAAATATTCCTGTAAAAGAAAACCAGAAGTGGGAATTGAAATTCCTGCCAAAGCCATCGCCAAAGCCCTGTTGATCCTTAGCTGCGCGATTTGAGAATTATCCGTATCCGAAACAAAAAAATCGGCAAAATTCAGTTTCATAAAACCAATATTCAGGTTGACGACAACCGAAATCATAATTCCGACAGTGATGAAAAAGGCAATGATCTTGAATTTTTTGGACATTATATTAAGCCCTGAAGCTTTTAACCTTCGAATTATTTAAATGAATTAATCTTTTCGTCCAACATTTCTTTGCTCATCATTCCTATTGTTTCGTCGGTTTTATCGCCTTTTCTCATGAACGTAAAAGGAATTGAGCCACCGTCCCACTGTTTGAAGTTTTTAGGAAAAAATTCTGGTGTAAGTTTTTGTCCGTCAACCAGAACAATATGTTTTGAGAGGTTGTTTTCTTCAGCAAAAGCCTTCACTTTGGTTTCCCAGTCTTCTTTCGGATCCAGCCCTACAAAAGTAAATTTCACCGGCTGCGATTCCATTTCTTTTATTTTTTCTTTAAAATGAGGCATTTCGCGCATGCACGGTCCGCACCAAGTTGCAAAAAAGTTGGTAACATATAAAGTGTCGTTATCTTTTTTAGCAAGGATTTCCGAAGTTTCTTCGGGGCTTAATTCAATCTGTTTGAAAGGAACAACCGCTTCAGAAATTTCGTTGGATTCCGGAACTGTAACAGAATCAGCAGGCGATATTTCGGTGTTTTCGGAGATTTGAGTTTCTTTTTTACATGCAGTGAATGCAACCAGAATCATCGCGCTCAGAAGGAATTTTTTCATTTTATTTTTATTATTTTTGAAAGATATTTGATATGGAAAAACGATTACCCAAAGCGAAGCAAGGAGAATTTCACTGGCTAAAATTAGCGAAAAAGCAGCAACTTACCAAAAACACGTTTGCACTGGAGTTTGAAATTCCGGAAGCTTTAAAATTAAATTATAAGTTTGAAGCCGGTCAATATGTGACGATAAAATACCCGTCAAAAGGAGGGGTTTTTCAGAACGATTTTTCAATGACTTCCGCGCCGTATGAGGAGAAGATTGCGCTGGGTATAAAGATTAACGGGCAGGAAAGCTCTACCAACGATCTTTATAATGACTTCGAAGTTGGTGATGAAGTAGAAATTTCTGAACCCAAAGGAAGATTTACGCTGGTTTCAAAACCTCACGAATTTCGCACAATCATTGGTTTTGCAGGTGGAATTGGGATTACTCCGCTGCTCAGTCATTTTAAAAATATTCTTCATAAAGAGCCCAGAACCAGACTTTTTATGTTTTACGGCAATCGCAAATCTGAAGAAATTGCTTTTAAAAATGAATTGGACAGTTTAGCGAAAAAATATGCCGACCGGCTTCAGATTTTCTATTTTTTTTCACAGGAACCAACTTCAGATAACTTGTTTTACGGGCGTTTAGATGAGAGAAAACTAAAATTAATCATCAACCAGATTCTTCATTTGGATGATACCGATGAAGAAAGTACCATTTGGGATGCGGTGGATGAAGTGTTGATTTGTGGAAAAGGTGAGATGATAAAATCACTGGCAAATGCCTGCTACAATAACGGAATTCCCAAAAAAAATATTCATTTCGAGCTTTTCGAAGAATACAATGAAGATATTTATCCTTTAGAAAAGGATTTTCCGCGTGTGGAGAATATTGAAGTTGATTTTAAACTGTTCAACAAAAATTATTCAACAACTTTAAAGAACAATGAAGTAAAACTCCTGCAGCAACTCTTAATCCAGGGGTTTCCTGTTCCTTATTCCTGTAAATCAGGCATTTGTGGCAGCTGCGAATGTGTTCTGGAAGAAGGAGAAGTTGAACTTCTTGAAAACGAATATTTAACAGAAAAAGAAGAAGCCTCAGGGAAAATCCTTGCCTGCATGTCGGTAATGCTGAGTAAGAAAATAAAAGTTAATTTTGATCTTGTTTAAGTAAGGTTTGAAAAGAATTTTAAACATACTAAAATCTTTTTTTACGCTGGTAGAAATTGGTGTTTTGCTGATGATTTTGGCAAATGTGTGGGTGTATGCATTAACGAATGGACGTACCTACACCAGAATTTCTAAGATTCCACCGCGGGAAACAGCTTTGGTCCTGGGAACTTCCCCGAAGATGAAATCCGGACTCTCAAACCCCTATTTTACTTCTCGGATGGATGCTACCGCTTTGCTTTACCACCACGGAAAAATTAAAAAAATTATTGTGAGTGGCGAAAAAAGTCCGGGTTACGATGAGCCTTTTGCGATGAAAAATTATCTGGTTTATCAGGAAGGAGTGCCGGAACGTATCATTATTGAAGACCCCAAAGGTTTTAAAACCCAAGCCAGCATCAGCAATTGCAAAAATATATACCAGCAGAACGATGTGATAATCGTTTCGCAGGGTTTTCATAACCTTCGTGCGCTTTTTTATGCGCGGAATAATGATATGAATGCGCTGGGATTCGATGCGCAAGATGTTTTAAGCAACCAGAGTTATTACCGCAATCAGTCGCGGGAATTTTTGGCCCGTGTGCTGGCGGTGGTTTATTATGTGTTTGGAATTGAAAGAAAAGGATGATTTTCCCGGAAAATTGTGTAAATTCATAACTTTAATTTTTATTAAAACCCATACATAATCTTATATTTGCAGAAATTATAATTTATGCTCGTTATCGGAATTGCAGGAGGTACAGGCTCCGGGAAAACTACCGTTGTAAACAAAATTCTTCAGCAACTGAATGCTGAAGGTGTAAATGTTCTGTCTCAGGATAATTATTATCATGATAACCAGCAGCTTACATTGGCAGAACGCGAAGTTTTGAATTACGATCACCCAAAGTCCATCGATTTCGAACTTTTGATTTCACATGTTAAATCTTTGAAAAATGGGGAAGCGATCGAGCAGCCAATTTATTCGTTTGTAACCCATTCCAGAACCGGTGATCATGTACAGATTGAGCCGAAAAATGTATTGATCGTTGAGGGAATTCTTGTACTGACAAACCCTGAACTTTTAAAGGAATATGATCTTAAAGTTTTTGTTCATGCAGATTCCGACGAAAGGTTGATCAGAAGAATTCGACGCGACACTCAGGAACGGGGCCGCGATCTGCAGGAAGTGCTGCACCGTTACCAAACCACGCTGAAACCCATGCACATGGAATTTATAGAACCATCGAAAAACGAAGCTGATCTTATCGTTCCCAACATGAAACAAAATACAGTGGCGATTGATTTCCTTTCAACGGTAATCAACAATACGCTGAAAAAAACACATTGATTATGAAAGAATTAATTAAAGACATCAAGCCGAAAACGCCTGCTTTAAAATTCATTCAAAAATACGTTCTGAATAAATATTTCATTACCATTTTCCTTTTTTTGGTTTGGATGGTCTTTTTCGACAGCACTTCATTTCTCGTAATCAACGAAATGAACGGCGAAATAAACAAGTACGAAAAGCAACTGGCTTATTACAAAGAAGAGTACCAAAAGAACGATGCTTTCTACAAAAAGCTCATGAACAACAAATCTGAAAAGGAGAAATTTGCCCGCGAAAATTATTTCATGAAGAAGCCCAATGAAGAAATTTTTATTTTAGTGGTAGATAGTACGAATATTACGAAAACACAGTAAAAAATGTTCACAAAGACCTCGCTTTCCGATTGGGAAAATCTTGTTCAGAAACAACTGAAAACCGAAAATATTTACGAAATTCTTTCAAAAGAAAATCTCGAAGGAATCATTGTGAAGCCTTTTTACGACTCAGTAGAAAAACCGCTGGAGAATTTACCCAAAATTGAGGAATCAACCCAATTGGTTGCAAAATACCGCGAAGATCTTGAAGAAAATGTTTTTGCTTTTCTCCTGAACGAAAACGTAGAAAATCTTGAAGAAAAAGTACTGTTCATCAATAACAAAGACCTTGCTGAACATATTTCTCCCGATGAAAATAACCGCTGTCTTTCGCTCATCGACATTTTTTCTGAAGAAAACGGTGAAGTTAATGAACAGCTGGGAAAAGAACTTCTGGCCAAAGATTTCGAAAGAAATATCTGCATTGACGTAGCCTTTCATCAAAATTCCGGTGCATCAATTGTACAGCAGCTTGCTTTTGCACTGGCCAAAACGAAAGACCTAACCGAAATTTTCGGTGCAGAAATCTTAAACAAGTTCGTTTTTAGATTTGCGGTAGGCGCGAATTATTTTTTTGAGCTTGCTAAAATCCGTGCATTTAAACTTCTTTTTATTCAGCTTTCGAAAGAATTCGGTAAAAATGAAGTTCCCTATATTTTTACTGAAACTTCTCTGAGAAACAAATCAAAAAATGAACCTGAAAACAACCTGATTCGTTCTACATTAGAGCTTTCCGCGGCAATGATTGGCGGTGCAGATGCAGTTTTCAGCAATGATTTCAGACTTGAAAATGCTACTGCACTTTCCGAAGAAATTTCGTTCAAACAGCAGATCGTTCTGGCTTACGAAAGTATTATCAATGTTTTTGAAGACGGCGGAAACGGCAGTTATTACATTGAAAATATTACGCAGCAGTTCGCAGAAAATGCATGGAAATTATTTTTGGAATTAGAAAATAACGGTGGTTACTGCGAAAATCTAAAAGCTGGTAGAATTCAGCAAATGATTTATGAGCAGGCTGTTAAAGAACAGAGTTGGGTTGAGGCAGGTAAAATAAAACTCATCGGCATAAATCTTTATCCGAAACACGAAAAAACAAAATCGGTGGAAGAACTTTATGATTCATCAGTGATTAAACCGGTGCGCTGGGCTGAAATGTTTGAATAATATGAGATGAAAACAGGCATAAATCCTTCAATTCTTACCGAAGAAATTCAAAATTATATCAATGCAAATCTCACGGCTGATTTGCATTCTTTGTTACTGAAAAAGTCGCCGTTTCCGGACGTTTCGATGCACGAAATTGTGCAGCAGATTAAAGGAAAAAAAGTTGCACAGAAAAAGTTTCCGTTTCTGCTTCGGGATGGCATTATTTTTCCGCCAAATCTTAATCTGGAACAGGCTTCGTCGCAATCAACAGCAGAATTTAAAGCCAAAATTTTAAAAGGGAAAAATTTTCTTGATCTCACTTCAGGATTTGGAATCGATGCGTATTTTTTATCTCAGAATTTTGATGAAGTTACGCTTGTTGAACAGAATACCGAACTCCTGGAAACAGTAAAACACAACTGGAAAATTCTCGGCAGAACCGCAAATTTTCTCAATCAAAATTTGGAGGATTTCCTTACTAAAAACACCAATAAATTTGATTTAATATATCTTGATCCGGCGCGGCGCGATGCTCAGAAAAACAAAAAATTCCTTCTGGAAGACCTTTCGCCGAATTTACTCGAAATTCAGGAAAAATTGGGCGAGATTTCAGATGAAATCATCATTAAACTTTCCCCGCTCATCGATATTTCATATCTGCTTTCTGTCGTAAAAAATGTATCGAAAATTGAAATTATTGCAGTGAAAAATGAGGTGAAGGAACTTCTGGTTTTTATAAGCAGGAAAAATTCCCACACCGATACAGAAATTAAATGTGTAAATCTTGAAAGTACAGATCCGGATTTTGTTTTTGTTTTTAATGATGAAAAAAATGCGGTTGCAGAATATTCTGATCCGCATAATTTCCTTTATTTACCGAACAATGCGGTTTTAAAATCGGGGGCTTTCAATGCTGTTGCAAAAAAGTTTAAACTTTTAAAGCTTCATGTGAACACCCATTTTTATACATCGGATGAGGTGGTTGAAGATTTTCCGGGAAGAGTGCTGAAGGTTGGTGTTACTGCGCCAAAACAGATTCTAAAAGGCGAGAAATTCAATATTATTTCGAAAAATTATCCGCTTTCACCCGATGAAATTAAGAAAAAATATAAGATTTCAGATGGCGGAAAAACCTATTTAATTTTTACCCAAAGCCAGAAAGGGAGAATTATTTTAAGATCTGTTGAATAATCTTTGAAATATTTGGGGCAAATCGTAATATTTCTTACTTTTGGCCAATCAAAAAGTTGATCTGGGATCGCCATGGTTCATAATGCATATTCAGCGGTTGCATAAGACTTTATAAAAAATAGAAATTACTTATGAAAAAAATTATTTTAGTTTTTGCATGTGCAAGTTTTGTGGTGAGCTGCAAAAAAATTCAGGCAGGTTCCAATAAAGGAGTCCTGAAAATGGAAGAAGGTGCAGAAAGATATTCTGATGATGTAAAAGGCACTTATGTTGAAGCTCCTGCCGCTAATGTTGCCGAATCTGCAGTGGCTCAGGATTCAGTGAGAACTGCTGACGTAAAAGAAGTACAAATTACTGCAGACAGTACAAAAACAGCTGTAAAATAGTACACCGTATTATATAAAAAGAAGAAGATGTCTTGCTTATGCAGGACATTTTTTTTATTTTTACAAGATTCGATTTTTAATAATTTAAGTAAAAATAAAATGCAAGAAACCCTAAATTACATCAACGAAAATAAACAGAGGTATGTTGATGAACTCTTTGAACTGCTGAAGATTGCATCGATTTCTGCAGATCCTGCATACAAAGACGAAGTGCTGAAATGCGCTGATGAAGTTGCCAAACACCTGAAAAATGCAGGTGCAGATCATGTGGAAGTTTGTCCAACCGAAGGTTATCCTATTGTTTATGGAGAAAAAATCTTAGATAAAAATTTACCAACTGTTCTTGTGTACGGTCACTACGATGTGCAGCCGCCAGATCCGCTGGAATTATGGACAAAACCTCCATTTGAACCTTATATCGAAAAAACGGCACTCCATCCGGAAGGCGCTATTTTTGCCAGAGGGGCAGCGGATGATAAAGGCCAGTTTTTCATGCATGTAAAGGCGTTTGAAGCCATGATGAAAACCAATACTTTGCCATGTAACGTGAAATTTATATTAGAAGGTGAAGAAGAAGTAGGCTCTAAAAGTCTGGAAGGTTTCGTGAAACAAAACACCGAGAAACTTGCCTGCGACACGATTTTGATTTCCGATACGCATATTTATTCGAACGAACAGCCTACAGTAACTACCGGTTTGCGCGGTTTGAGTTATGTTGAAGTGGAAGTGGAAGGACCAAACAGAGATCTCCATTCCGGACTTTATGGCGGTGCGGTTCCAAATCCAATTCATGTGCTTTCCCGAATGATCGCCAATTTAATTGACGAAAACGGACACATTACCATCGACGGATTTTACGATAACGTGGATGTGGTTTCCCAGGAAGAAAGAGCAGAAATGAACAAGCTGAAAGATGATCCCGAAGGTTTCAAAAAATCAATCGGATTGAACGGAGTAGAAGGGGAAACAGGTTATACGACTTTAGAAAGAACTTCGATCCGCCCAACTTTAGACTGTAACGGAATTTGGGGTGGCTACACCGGCGAAGGTGCGAAAACAGTAATTCCGAGCAAAGCTTTTGCGAAAATTTCCATGCGTTTGGTTCCTTACCAGACTCCGGATGAAATCACGGAAAAATTCACCAAATATTTTGAAAAAATTGCTCCTGCCAACGTAAAAGTAAAAGTTAATCCACATCACGGCGGAATGCCATACGTTTTACCAAGCGATACCAAAGAATTTGTGGCAGCGAAAAAAGCGATGGAAACGGCTTTCGGTAAAGAAGTTTTACCGTACAGAAGTGGCGGAAGTATCCCCATTACAGCGATGTTTGAGCAGGTTTTGGGAGCTAAATCTGTTTTGATGGGATTCGGTTTAGATTCCGATGCTATTCACTCGCCGAATGAGCATTATGGATTATTTAATTTCTATAAAGGAATCGAAAGTATTCCGCTTTTCTTTGAAAATTACGCGAAAGCATAACATTATAATGCCTCATTCTGAGGCATTTTTTTAACAATTAAAAATCAGAAAAAGATGAAAGATAAAGTAGCTTATATCACCGGCGGAACCAAAGGAATTGGTTTCGGAATTGCCCAGGTTTTACTGAAACACGGAATTAAAGTCGCGGTTTCCGGCAGAAAACAGGAAGACGCGGAAGAAGCAGCCAGAATTTTATCGGAAGATGATACAAGAGTTTTCGGAATTGCCTCTGACGTTAAAAATTTTGAGGACGAAAAAGCTGCAGTTTCAGAAATTGCTAAAAAATTCGGCAGATTAGATTATGTGATCGCAAATGCAGGTCTCGGAATTTTCAAACCTGTTGACGAACTTTCGTTAGAGGAATGGAATGATATGATCGATACTAACCTTAGTGGTGTTTTTCATACGCTGAAAGCCTCGGTGGATGAACTCAAAAAATCTGAGGGTTATTTCATCAGTATTTCAAGCTTGGCCGGAGCCAATTTCTTTGAAAATGGTAGCGGATACAACGCTTCTAAATTCGGAGTTGTAGGCTTCACGCAGGCTGCAATGATCGATTTGCGTAAATACAACATCAAGGTTTCAACCATTATGCCTGGTTCGGTTTCCACTTATTTTAATGGTAATGACCCTTCTGATAAAGATGCATGGAAAATTCAACCTGAAGATCTGGGCGAACTGGTTGTTGATATTTTCAAAATGAATCCACGTGCTTTGCCAAGTAAGATCGAGATCAGACCTTCCAAACCAAACAGTTAATTATGTATAAAATATCAAATTTTTGCTAAATGCTATGCATGCATAATATATTATTTTTATCTTAGCGAAAATTACAACCGTATATTTATTAAAAAACTTAGGCTTAAAAACCAAAAATCAAAAATAATAAACACATGAAAATATTAGTTTGTATCAGTAGTGTTCCCGATACTACTTCAAAAATTAATTTTACAGCAGATAAATCTGCGTTCGACAAAAACGGAATCCAGTGGGTAATTAATCCTCTGGACGAATTCTCTTTAACAAAAGCAGTTAAGCTACAGGAATCTCAGGGAGCTACGGTGACAGTTGTGAATGTAGGAGACGCTTTAACAGAGGCTGTTATCAGAAAAGCACTGGCTATTGGAGCAAATGATGCCATCCGAGTAAATACAGAAGCTAAAGACAGTTTTTCTGTAGCGACAGAGATTGCGAATATTGCTAAAAATGGCGGCTACGATTTAATCCTTTGCGGTAAAGAATCCATTGATTATAACGGTGGTGCGGTACCGGGAATGGTAGCTCAGTTACTCGATCAGCCTTTCGTAAATGCATGTGTAGGTCTTGAAGTAAACGGTTCTGAAGTAAATGCAGTAAGAGAAATTGAAGGTGGAAAAGAAACCATTTCGGTGAAATTACCCGCAGTAATCGCAGGACAGAAAGGAATGGTAGACGAAAAAGATTTAATCATCCCGAACATGAGAGGAATTATGTCGGCAAGAACAAAACCATTGCATATTCAGGAGCCGGTAGGTTCGGAAGTTAAAGTGGAAGGTGTCTCTTACGATGCGGTACCTGCAAGAGCAGCGGTGAAGATGGTTGCTGCCGATAATATCGGTGAGTTGGTAAGACTTCTTCACGAAGAGGCAAAAGTGATTTAATCTAAGTTCAACATTTAAAATTCAAAAAAATGGCAGTATTCGTATACGCAGAAAATATAAACGGAATTTACAAGAAAGCTGCTTTCGAGGCGGTTTCGTATGCAAAAACAGTAGCTGGTCAGCTTGGTGAAACAGTGACTGCAATTTCCGTGAACCCTACAGATTCATCAGACCTTTTGTATAAATATGGTGCAGATAAAGTCATCAATATCAAGGATGAAGGGTTGAAAAACTTCAGTGCAAAAGCTTACGCAAAAGCAGTAAGTGAAGTTGCTGACGGAAATATCATTGTGTTTCCTCACACGACCGACGCTTCTTCTGTTGCACCCATGTTGGCGATTATGAAGAATTATTCTTTAATTACCAATGTTTTAGAAGCTCCGGAAAGCGTTACGCCTTTCCAGGTAAAGAGAAGAGCATTTTCAGGAAAAGGATTTATGCATGCTAAAGCTGATGCGTCGGGCGTTATTGTAACCGTTTCACAGAATGCTTTTGGTGTGAAAGAAAATCCTGCTTCAGGAACTGAGGAAGTAAAAAATCTGACCATCGAAAATGAAGATACCAAAGTACTTTCTCACGAACAAAGTTCAGGAAAACTTGATCTTAAAGAAGCTGAAGTAGTAGTTTCTGCCGGACGTGGAATGAAAGGACCGGAAAACTGGGGAATGATTGAAGACCTTGCAGCGACTTTAGGTGCAGCAACTGCATGTTCGAAACCTGTTTCAGATATCGGTTGGAGACCGCATTCTGAACACGTTGGGCAAACCGGAAAAGCAATTGCTCCGAATCTTTACATCGCAGTAGGTATTTCGGGTGCAATTCAGCATTTGGCGGGAGTTAACTCTTCTAAAACCATTGTTGTAATCAACAGCGATCCCGAAGCGCCGTTCTTCAAGTCAGCAGATTACGGAATTGTTGGCGATGCGTTCCAGATTATTCCGGAACTTACTCAGAAAATCAAAGCATTGAAAGGTTAATTTAAGCCTCAATAGTTGTTACTGAAAACGCTGAAATTTTTTCAGCGTTTTTTTTGTGTTCATGTAAGTATTTTCTTAAAGATTATTTTTTAACATATTCCTCATCAAAAAATAAGTAAATTTACTTTCAAAAGAGATTTCAGGTTAACAATTATCAGGATGGAAGTGTTTGTTTGGAACATGGCCATATCTTTCCAGCTGCTTTTCATTATTGTCAGTGGAGTGATCTTTTTGTACCTGCGCGACAAGAGTTTCAAGTATTACGGACTTTATAATATTTTTCTGATTATTTATGTGCTGAGCCGTTCCGATACAGTCTACTACGGATTTGAAGACCTCTTAAAACCAATTTTCGGCAGCGAGGACGCTGAGATGATTACGACCATTCTTAACTTCCTTGTTCCAATCATTTTTTACACCTTTTATTCAATCTTTGCATTTTATTTCCTGGATTTTGATAAGAATGCCAAGAAATATTTTAAACGTACAAAGTGGGTTGTTAACTTTATGGCTTATCTGTTCGTCGGATTCGCTGCATTGTGTATGGCGATGCGGAATGCCGATTTGTTTGTTACGCTTTACCTTTATATTTATGTACCGGTAATGCTTGTAATTTTTGTCCTCACACTTATGCAGGCGATACAGCGCTCCGGTGAACACAAATTCTTTTTTCTAATTGGTGTTGTGGTATTTGTTTTCTGTGCATTAGTTGCTTTGGCTGGAAGTTTTATTCCGTCGCTCGGTATGGAAAATCCAATCACATTTTTCTTCATCGGAAATATTATTGAAACTATTTTTTTCAGCCTTGGTTTGGCCCACAAAGTAAAACTGATAAATGAAGAAAGAAACCGCATTAATGTTAGCGTAACAAAACACCGGCATCAGCAGCAAATCAGCAAACTCCAGGGACTGTTGGAAGGTGAGGAGAAAGAACGTAAAAGAATTGCAGAAGAGCTGCACGATGGCATTGCAGGAGATTTATCTGCCATAAAATATAACCTGGCCTATCTGAAACTCAAGAACAAAAACCCCGAAAATGAAGAGGTCCTTCGGGATGTAACACAGATCATCGATAAATCCTGTATCCAGATCAGGGAAATTTCGCATAACCTTTCGCCATCTTCTATTACCAATTTTGGCTTGATTACCGCCCTGCAGAATTTCTGTATGAAAATTGAAAATATTTACGGAATTCCAATCAGATTTACTTCTACGGGGGAACGTATTGAACTTGATAAAGTCATCGAAACTCACATTTACAGAATTGTGCAGGAATTGGTAAACAATATCATCAAACATGCAGAAGCCAAAACTGCTGAAGTAATGATTACGCACCGGCATCCTCATATTACAGTATCAGTGAAAGATAACGGCAAAGGCTTTGAAATGAAGAAAAATAACAAAGGAATAGGATTTGGAAATATCGATTCGCGTATTCGTTTTATGAATGCTAAATTCAGTAAAACAGAGAGCAAAACCGGCAGTTCGTTCCTCATCGAAATCAATATTGATAATCTGCCCCAAACCTGATGAAAAATGCTGTTTTTAATCAAGTATTTCAATAAATATTTTTAAACTAATTTCAAATCTAAAAATTCAATTATATTTGTAGCTATGGATTACAAAAGATTAATCATACGCGGGATTTCTTACAGCCAAACACAGTCCGGTGCTTATGCACTCCTTTTGGAGCATGAGGAAACCAAAGTGAAACTGCCTGTAGTGATAGGAAATTTTGAGGCCCAGTCTATTTCTTTGGGATTAGAGAAAGATATTCATCCGCCGCGCCCGTTAACTCACGATTTGTTTGCCAAATTTGTGTCGATTACCAATTATGAGCTGGTTTCTGTTGTTATTTACCAAATTATCGATGGGGTATTTTTTTCAAATCTGAATTTTAAGAACAAAACTAATAACGAAGAGCTGATAATGGATGCACGAACTTCGGATGCAGTCGCGATGGCTGTACGTTTCGATGCACCGATTTATACGACTCCTCAGGTACTGAGCGAGGCGGGAATCCTTCTGGAACTTGAAGAGCCTGCACCTCAGGACAGCGATTCAGAACAAATATCTGCAGAAGGAGATTTGGCTTCCCTCACTTTACAGGATCTTCAGAAACTTCTGGAAGAAGCGGTGAAAGATGAAGACTTTGATGCTGCGATGGAGCTTCAGCAGGAAATAAAAAAGAGAAATAAGAAGATTGAATAATATTGATAATTAAACTATGAATTTAAAATTACGACTTACCATTGTTAGCTTTCTGCAGTTTTTTGTGTGGGGAGCGTGGCTTACAACCTTAGGAACTTATGGTTTTGCATATAAACAATGGAGTGGGGCTGAGTTTGGTGCCGTTTTTTCAACTTTAGGAATAGCTTCCATTTTTATGCCTGCATTAATGGGAATTGTTGCAGACAAATGGATTAATGCTGAAAAACTTTACGGAGCTCTCCACATTTTGTATGGTGTCACACTTTTTCTTTTGGCTAAAACAGATGATCCTACAACATTTTTTTGGATTTTATTAATAGGAATGTGTTTTTATATGCCAACACTTTCACTCTCGAACTCGATTTCTTATAAGCTTTTAAAAGACAGTCATTATGACGTGGTAAAAGTGTTTCCGCCTATTCGGGTTTGGGGTACAATAGGCTTTATCGCCGCCATGTGGACTACCAATATTTTTAGTGATGAACAATCATTTTCTGATTTTGGAATCAGCGTAGGTAATTCACTTGCCAATATTTTTGGAAACTCGCTGAATGCAAACCAATTTTATCTTGCGGGAATTTTTGCCATCATATTAGGAATCTTTGCTTTCTTTTTACCTAAATGTCCGCCGCCAAGATTGATAAGTCAAAATGCTACAATTACCCAGAAGCTTGGTCTGGACGCGTTCAGTCTTTTTAAGCAGAGAAAAATGGCGCTCTTCTTTATTTTTTCAATGTTCTTGGGTGCAGCGCTTCAGCTGACGAATATGTACGGAGACACCTACCTGAAAGATTTCGGTAGTGTGGAAGCATTTAAAGATTCTGCAGTGGTGCAGTATTCTACTATGATAATTTCGATTTCGCAGATTTCAGAAACCTTATTTATCCTTGCAATTCCATTCTTCCTTTATAAATTTGGAATTAAGAAAGTAATGCTGATCTCGATGTTTGCATGGGTTCTTCGTTTTGGATTTTTCTCAGCGGGAGCTCCGGAAGGGTTCGGTTTGTTGTTGATTATTCTGTCCAATATTATCTATGGGATGGCATTTGATTTCTTTAATATTTCAGGCTCTTTATTTGTTGAGAGTACTACCGACAGTAAGATACGTTCCTCTGCTCAAGGTCTGTTTATGATGATGACCAATGGTTTCGGAGCAATCCTTGGAAGTGCTGTGAGTGGTTGGGCTATTTCAAGCTTCTTTACTACTCAAGATGGTGGAAAAGCGTGGCACGAAATCTGGCTTGTTTTTGCCATCTACGCTTTTGTCGTTGCGATATTATTTGCAATATTGTTCAAACACAAACATAATCCGGAAGTTTTAGCCGACGTAAAACATTAAAATTTCGCCTTGAATAAAGCAAAACACACTTTTTTTAAAGTGTGTTTTTTTTTGTAATTTGCCGTATTAAAATTTTAAAAATCACACATGCAAGAAGTATTCATTGTATCGGCAGTTCGTACGCCAATGGGCAGTTTTCTGGGCAGTTTATCCACAGTTCCTGCAACAAAATTAGGGTCAGCAGCAATTAAAGGAGCGTTAGAAAAAATTAATCTTGATCCGAAAATGGTTCAGGAAGTATATATGGGGAATGTTCTTCAGGCAGGCGAAGGACAGGCGCCGGCACGCCAGGCAGCTTTGGGAGCAGGTTTGTCTAATGAAACGCCTTCTACAACAATCAATAAAGTTTGTGCTTCCGGGATGAAAGCGGTAATGATGGGTGCACAGTCTATTAAAGCGGGCGACCAGGATATCATCGTGGCTGGTGGAATGGAAAATATGTCTTCAGTCCCACATTATTTTAACGCACGTAATTCAACCAAATTAGGAGATGTTAAAATGCAGGACGGTTTGGTTTTCGATGGTTTGACAGATGTTTACAACAAGGTTCACATGGGTGTTTGTGCAGAAAAATGTGCAGCAGAATACGAAATAACAAGAGAAGACCAGGATAACTTCGCGGTTGAATCATACAAGCGTTCGGCAAAAGCGTGGAGCGAAGGTAAATTTAATGATGAAGTAGTTCCGGTTGAAATTCCGCAGAGAAAAGGGGAGCCGATTATTTTTTCAGAAGATGAGGAGTACAAATCAGTAAACTTCGACAGAATCGATACTTTACCAACAGTGTTCCAAAAAGAAAATGGAACCGTAACTGCGGCAAACGCTTCAACATTAAACGACGGTGCTTCGGCTTTGGTTTTAATGTCCAAACAAAAAATGGAGGAATTAGGTTTAAAACCTTTGGCGAAAATCGTTTCTTATGCTGACGCAGCTCATGAACCGGAATGGTTTACCACCGCTCCGTCTAAAGCTTTACCAATTGCGCTTAAAAAAGCAGGTCTTGAAATTTCAGATATTGATTTCTTTGAATTTAATGAGGCTTTTTCGGTTGTAGGCTTGGCAAACAATAAAATTTTGGGACTGGATGCTGAGAAAGTAAATGTAAACGGAGGTGCGGTTTCCCTGGGTCATCCGCTCGGAAGTTCAGGATCGAGAATTATTGTTACTCTAATCAACGTTCTTAAACAAAACAACGGAAGATATGGTGCCGCGGCAATATGCAACGGTGGCGGAGGTGCAAGTGCGATGGTGATCGAGAATCTATAAACTGTACTCTGCACATTCGCTTTAATAATGAAGCCATTAAGAATTATTAATGAATTTTTTCATCAGATTCTTAATGGTTTTTCTATTTTTGTTCATTAATAAACTATTCCAATGCCCGATAACGATAATCTTACGAACCAAAACATTAAGAATAATCCCAAAATCATGAAAGCCTGGGCTTATTATGACTGGGCCAATTCAGTATATTCTTTGGTAATAACTTCAACCATTTTTCCGATTTATTATTCGATTCTTACCACTGCGACAGAAAAAAGCGAATATGTTGCAGAAACTGGGCAATGGATAAAAGTTCCGGTAAGACATATGATTACGTTATTTGGTAAGCAATACCAGCCGGATGCGATTTACGGCTATTCGCTTACGATTTCGTTTCTGATTGTAGTTTTGCTTTCACCAATTCTCTCTTCTCTTGCCGATACCATCGGGAACAAAAAATCTTTTCTGCAGTTTTTCTGTTATTTAGGTGCAACTTCCTGTATGGGATTGGCCATGTTTACAGGCATGCAGAATGTTTTTCTCGGACTGCTCTTCAGTGTTACGGCGAGCGTAGGTTTTTGGGGCAGTTTGGTATTTTATAACTCATTTCTCCCCGATATTGCAACACCGGACAAACAGGATGCGCTTTCTGCCAAAGGATATGTTTACGGATATTTAGGATCTGTAGTATTGGTCGTAATATGTCTTGTTTTGATTCAGGTTTTCGCAAAAACTCCGGAGGAAGCTAAAATGTACACCCGCATTTCTTTCCTTATTACAGGAGCCTGGTGGTTTGGGTTTGCACAGTACACCTTCAAGCATCTGCCACAGTTCGGGAATGTAAAAGACCAGTTGCCGAAAGATCTGGTGTTGCTCAATTATAAAAATATATTTAAAAAACACGAAGAACAGGGCGGTTTCTGGGAAGTTTTAAAAGACAATATCGATTTCTATATTGATATTGCGCGACAGAGTTTCCGCGAACTCTTCAAAGTCGGAAGATCTTTGTTTGCAGACCGCAATCTGAAATTTTTCCTTTCCAGTTTTTTCTTTTACAGTGTCGGTATGCAGACGATTTTTTTAATGGCTACGCTCTTCGGCAAAAGCGAAATCAATCTCGAGCAGGATAAATTGATCCTTACTTTGTTGCTCATACAGATTGAAGCTATTTTTGGTGCGCTGTTCTTCTCTTGGTTATCAAGAAAAATCGGCAATAAAAATGTTATTTCAATTGCAATTATTTTGTGGATTGTAGCTTGTTTATCAGCTTATTATCTTAACAAAGAAAATCCAAATGTTGAATATCAGTTTTACGGAATTGCAGGAATTATCGGACTTGTAATGGGTGGTTTACAAGCAATGTCCCGATCTACCTATTCAAAATTACTGCCGGAAGATTCCATGGATAACACTACCTTTTTCAGCTTTTACGATGTTTTGGAAAAACTGGCGATCATTTTAGGAACTTTCATTTTTGCGACAATGATCGAGAAGTACCATAATATGAGGTTTGCAGCCCTTTCAATGTCGATATTTTTCTTTGCAGGATTGGTATTGATTCGCTTTTTAAAGGTAAAAATGGTAAAAGAAAAATAAGTATTTGACTGTTTAAAAATATTGCAGTATTCTGGCGCTATTTTTGAATATCACACAATATATTTCTAAAGATATTTTTTGTAAATTTGCAACTGAAAATCAACGGATTAAATTAAAGAATGACGAATCCACTTTTTTACGCTAAAATCCTTTTGTTCGGTGAGTACGGTATTATCGAAGATTCTCAGGGTCTCACGGTACCTTATAGTTTCTATAAAGGAACGTTGAAGTTTTCTGATCTAAGCAGCGAATTCGAAAGAAAGTCGAATTTATCCCTTAAAAAATATTCAGATTATCTAATGAATATTGAGTTGGATGAAAAATTTAAACTCAACATCGCTGATTTTCAAAAAGACATTGCTGGTGGACTTTTCTTCGATTCGAATATTCCACAGGGATATGGCGTAGGAAGTTCCGGTGCTTTAGTTGCTGCAATTTTCGAAAAATATTCTTTCATAAAATATACACCCGAAAGTATTTCCAAAAGTGAACTAAAGGAACTTAAAAAAGTTTTTGGCATCTTGGAAAGTTATTTTCATGGTAAAAGTTCAGGCATCGATCCTTTAATTTGCTACATGAATCTTCCGATTCTTATCGAAAATAAAGAAAATGTTGACCGGGTTTCTATTCCGAAAAGTGAAGAGGGCAAAGGCGCGATTTTTTTAATCGATTCAGGAATGACCGGCGAAACTGGTCCTATGGTTCAGATTTTCTTTGAAAAAATGAAAACCGAGGGCTTTCGTAAGACCATGAAAGAAGAATTTATCCGCTACAATAATGCCTGTATCGATGCTTTCCTGAAAAAAGAAATGAATCCGTTTTTCAGAAATCTTAAAAATCTGTCGGTTTGGGCTTACGAACATTTCAAACCAATGATTCCGGAAAGCATTTATAAAGCTTGGAAAAACGGCCTCGATACCAACGCTTATTATCTTAAACTTTGTGGCAGCGGTGGCGGTGGTTATATTTTGGGTTTCACCAAAGATTACGCAAAGGCAGAAAAAATGCTTGAAGGATTTCAGAAAGAAGTCATCTACAGATTCTAGAATTTTCATATCGTAAAAAATAATTGTTTTTATCTGAAGCGGGCTTAAATGAAGAAAAAACCTATTTTTTACAGAACATCGCAGCTTGTTGGCTTTCTCCTCGGAGCACGTATTTTCGTCGCGGTATTACTTACGTTTGCATTATACGTTTCCACCTTTTTTCTTTTTAATCAGGAAGAGAGTCTGAGGGATTTTGTTTTCGATTTCAAAGTTCACGGGATTATTTTCTGCACCGTTTTAAGCATTTTGGCGGGCGGAATTATCAACCAGTTCTACGACCGTGAAAAAGATCAACTTACAAAGCCTTTCCGGACTAAGATTCAGAATTTCTTAAAGCAGAAATATTTTCTTTATGCCTATTTAATTTTAGTCGCAATTTCGCTTACCACGGCGTTTCTTATTTCGCAGCGGGTTTTCTACTTTTTCCTGATTTATCAGTTTTTTATGTGGTTTTACAGCCATAAACTCAGTAAAATTCTTATACTGAATAACATCACTTTTGTGAGTTTGACACTTTATCCTTTCTTTGGGATGATGGTTTATTACCATACATTTTCGGGAAAAGTATTTCTTATGGCAGTTTTTCTGTTTGTGATGCTTTTGATGATCGATATCGTGAAAGATATTTTAACCAAAAATGCGGATAAAATTTTTGGTTATACGACGATTCCCAATACTTTTGGAACGCACAATGCAGTGAATGTTGTTGTGGCTCTTTCCGTCCTGTTATTTACTGTTTCAATGCTGATTATCAACAATACCGGAATTCACAGCATTTTACCACTTTATTTTGCCGCCGGGTTATTTGTAATCATTTTGTCGGTTTATCTTCTCTTAAGTTCAGTGAAAAAGTCGAATTTTATTGTACTCAATATTTTTAGGATCTGGGTTTTTGTCGGAATTATTGCCATGCTGCTGGATGGTATCATTGAAAGATTTTAAAAAAATTACTTCTCTTTAAATGTATTTATTTCAATACTTAATGGTTGAATCTGAGCCGTTTAAAAAGAATTGTCGATATATCAGCGAATTAGTTTTATCTTTGCAAAAATTTTTCAGACAATGAGCCGAGATCGAAACAGCAACAACAAACCCAAAAAAGTAAGAATTTCTAAAATTTCCAACTCTGGAAGTTCAAGACCAGCTCCTTCACGTGCCCGCGTCTCAAAGCATGAAAATACTGAGGATAGAAAACCTGCAAAAGAACCTAAGAAACCTAGAGAACCAAGACTGATGTCGCAATCTGAGGCGAAATCTTTCGAAAAAACATTTGATAAATCCGCCTCCCGCAAACCGGCAGGAAAAAGGTCCGGAAAATCATTCGATACCCGCGATAAATACGAAAAAGGAGACCGGAAATCTGGAACTAAACTTTTCAAAAATTACGAGAGACCACAGGGTGAAAACGAGAAAACCAGATCTTTTGTTCAGAAAAGAAGATTCGATAAACTCGCCAAAGAAACGCCAAAAGAAAGCATCCGTTTAAATAAATATATCGCCAATTCCGGAATATGCTCCAGAAGAGAAGCCGATGAACTGATCACCCAGGGATTGGTTCAGGTGAACGGAAAAGTAGTCACAGAAATGGGCTATCAGGTTCAAAAAACCGATAAAGTAATTTTCGACGGACAGGGAATTACACCGGAGAAACCAGTGTATGTACTTTTAAATAAGCCAAAAGGTTACATTTCAACTACAAAAGATGAAAAAGCCAGAAAAACAGTAATGGATTTGGTGGCAAATGCATCACCGTACAGACTTTTTCCTGTGGGTAGGCTCGACCGTTCTACCACCGGAGTTATTCTGTTGACCAACGACGGACACATGACCAAAAAATTAACGCATCCTTCCTTCAACATGAAGAAAATTTATCATGTTACTTTAGACAGAAAACTCGACAGAGCCGATCTTAACGCCATTGCAGAAGGAATCCGTTTGGAAGAAGGTGTCGCTGAAGTCGACAGTATTTCATATATCGAAGGAAAACCAAAAAACGAAGTGGGAATTGAAATCCACATCGGCTGGAACAGGGTAGTGCGAAGAATTTTCCAAAGGTTAGGTTACGAAGTTGAAGCACTCGACAGGGTAATGTTCGCAGGATTAACCAAGAAAAATATTAAGCGCGGACACTGGAGAATTCTTACCGATCTCGAAGTGAACAATCTTAAAATGATGTAATATTCTAATGATTGATTACTAAATACAAAGCCTTTCTGTTGTGTGCAGAAAGGTTTTTTTTCGTTCACGCAGAATATTTCTGTAACAAATATTTTAAATTGCTACTTACTTCACAGATTACTGTATGATGATGCCAACAGTGGAAAAAGAATTTTTAGAAAGAATAGAAAAACACAAAGGGGTGATTTTCAAGATTTCTAAAATGTACATGGATAATTTCGACGACCAGAAAGATCTTTTCCAGGAAATTACATTCCAGGTTTGGAAGGCTTATCCGTCTTTCGAAGGCAGAAGCGCTTTTTCTACCTGGCTTTACAGGATCGCGCTGAATACCGCAATTGTATTTTTAAAGTCTGAAAAGAAAAGAAGTTTCATTAAAAACGATGAAGTCGCAGATTTTAAAATAAAACATGAAGATTATAACGATGAAGAGGAACTGAAACTCCAGAAAATGTACCGTGCGATTAACCAGCTTAATGCCATCGATAAAGCCCTGATTTTTTATTACCTGGAAAACTATTCCGGAAAAGAAATGGCCGAACAGCTCGGGATTTCCGAAGTAAATGCAAGAGTAAAACTGAACCGCGCCAAAGAAAAACTAAAAGAACTCATTAATCACTAAGGTTATGGAATTAAATCACTTAAAACAACTGTGGAGCAACGAAAATATCGCTGAAACTCCCGAAATTTCAACCGAAAAACAAAACGAAATACATCTTCCGCTTGAAAAAATACGGAAGAATATGCGACAAGAGTTTTACTGGACCGCAGTAATTTTTGTACTCATAATTCTGTTCTTTCTGCTGGTCGATATGCATTTTTTCAAATTCAAAGTCTATATTATCACTTTGGTGGCCACCATGATGCTGATTACGAGTTTCTATTTCTTTAAATTCTTTCAGCTTTATAAAAATATCAGTACCATTAACCTGAACACATGGGATGCACTCAAGGATTTAAAATACCAGTTTAAGCTTAATGAGCAATATTATATGGCTTTTTATATTGCGTTTGCACCGTTTGTGGTGTGCGAGATGCTGCTGGTTTTTGAATATTCGCCGCCTCTGAAGGAGATTACAGGTCTGAGATTTATCCTTACGTTTCTGGCCACCTGCATCGGGACATTAGGTGCGCTGTATTTTTTCGGTAAGTTTTGGTTTCAACGGTATTATGGAAAATATTTCAACCAGATTTATAAAATCATTGATGAGCTGAAATAAAAAAAAACTTCCCGGAAATTCGGGAAGTTTTTATTTTCAGTCTGAGGTTAAATAGTCAAACTTATATTGTTTTGATGATCTCATTCAATGTTGCGCTTGGTCTCATCGCTGCATCGGTTTTGCCGAAATCTGGCTTGTAGTATCCACCGATGTCCTGTGGTTTGCCCTGAGCTCCGATTAGTTCTTCATTGATTTTAGCTTCGTTTTCAAACATCGCTTTTGCAATTGGTTGGAAAATTGCAGCCATCTCAGCATTTTTAGTCTGGTTGGCTAAAGCCTCTGCCCAGTACATCGCCAGATAGAAGTGTGAACCTCTGTTGTCGATAGATCCCACTTTTCTTGCCGGAGATTTGTCTTCCGCAAGGAATTTTTCGTTCGCTACATCCAACGCATCTGCTAAAATCTGTGCTTTTTCATTGTTCTGAGTCTGTGCTAAATGCTCTAAACTTGCTTGTAAAGCCATAAATTCACCCAGAGAATCCCAACGTAAATAACCCTCTTCTATAAATTGCTCGACGTGTTTCGGTGCAGAACCTCCGGCTCCGGTTTCGAAAAGTCCGCCGCCATTCATCAACGGAACGATAGAAAGCATTTTTGCGGATGTTCCAAGCTCAAGAATCGGGAAAAGATCGGTCAAATAATCTCTTAATACATTTCCTGAAACAGAAATAGTATCCAAACCTTTTCTGATTCTTTCTAAAGTTAAAGTCATGGCGTCAACAACGCTCAAAATCTGAATATCGAGGCCTGTGGTATCGTAATCTTTTAAGTATTTCTCAACTTTTTTAATCATTTCGCGGTCGTGCGCTCTCTGATCATCAAGCCAGAAAATTGCCGGAGTGTCGGAAAGTCTTGCTCTGTTTACGGCAAGTTTCACCCAATCCTGAATTGGTGCATCTTTCACCTGGCACATTCTGAAAATATCGCCTTTCTGAACATCCTGTTCCATGAAAATATTTCCGTCCGCGTCAGAAACTTTTACTTTTCCGTCCGCGGTCATCTGGAAGGTTTTATCGTGAGAACCGTATTCTTCAGCTTTCTGGGCCATTAAACCAACATTCGGAACCGAACCCATGGTGCGTGGGTCGAGTGCTCCGTTTTTCTTCATATCGTCAATTGCAGCCTGATAGAATCCCGCATAATTTCTGTCCGGAATCATGGCGATGGTATCTTCTTCCTTGCCCTCTTTATTCCACATTTTACCGCCACCTCTGATGAGTGCAGCCATAGAAGCATCTACAATAATATCGGATGGTACGTGGAAGTTGGTAATTCCTTTATCCGAATTTACCATCGCTACAGCCGGTCCGTTAGCCAAAGCTTTTTCGATGTCGGCCTTAATTTCAGCTTCCTGAGAATTGCCTGCGATTTTATCAAATAAATCCTGAAGTCCGTTATTCGGATTGATATCAAGTTCATTGAACAGATCTGCATATTTTGTGAAAACGTCGTTAAAGAAAACCTGAACCATCGCTCCGAAGATAATTGGATCAGAAATCTTCATCATGGTCGCCTTCAAATGTCCTGAAAGTAAGACGTTAGCTGCTTTGGCTTCAGCAATTGTATCTGCGACGAAACTTTTCAGCGCTGAAAGATTCATTACGGAAGTGTCGATGATTTCTCCCGCTTTCAAAGGCGAAAGTCCTTTCAATTCCTTTACAGAACCATCATTTCCGAAAAATTCGATTTTAAACTGAGAATCGTTTTCTACAGTTAGCGATTTTTCTGTTCCGTAAAAATCTCCGCTGTTCATATGGGCAACTTTCGTCTTTGAATCTGCAGCCCAGATTCCCATTCGGTGTGGATTGGCTTTTGCGTAATTTTTCACTGCTTTTGGTGCTCTTCTGTCAGAATTTCCTTCTCTCAGTACCGGATTTACCGCACTTCCCAAAACCTTTGCATATTTTGCTTTAATGGCTTCTTCTTCAGCATTTTTAGGCTCGGCCGGATAATTCGGAACCGCAAAACCCTGCTTCTGCAATTCTGCAATCGCTTCATCAAGTTGTGGTGCCGATGCTGAAATATTCGGAAGTTTAATGATATTTGCTTCCGGCGTTGTTGCTAATTTACCAAGTTCTGCCAAAGCGTCTTCAACCTTTTGGCCGTCATTCAGAAATTCCGGGAAATTGGCTAAAATTCTTCCTGAAAGTGAAATGTCTTTGGGCGAAATTTCAATATCTGCAGTTTTAGTAAAAGCTTCAACAATCGGTAAAAAAGAATGGGTGGCCAACATCGGCGCTTCATCGGTCCAGGTGTAGACGATTTTGGATTTTTCTGACATTATGCTAGTATTTGTTTTTTAATTTAAGAAACACAAATTTAAGGAATTTTAAAGGAGTACGAAAGTGCGCACGACTGAACTTTAAGATTAATTTAACCTTTGTTTCAAATATTTTTAAGCTTAATATCGCTATTTTTGAGAAACAAAAAAATAATATTATGGCACAGATTACATTAAAAGGAAATACGGTACACACCATCGGCGATTTGCCTGAAAATGGATTGACAGTGAAAGATTTTGCTTTGGTAAATGATAAACTCGAGGTAAAAGTATTATCTGATTACGACGGAAAAAAGAAAATCTTTAATATTTTCCCAAGTATTGATACAGGGATTTGCGCAGCGTCTGCAAGAAAATTCAACGAGAGCGCCGGCGATTTGGAAAATACCGTGGTAATCAATGTCTCCAAAGATTTACCTTTCGCACTTGGAAGATTCTGTGCAGCTGAAGGTTTGGATCATGTAGAAACGCTATCAGATTTTCGCGGAAGTTTTGGTGATGATTTCGGCGTAACAATTACCGACGGACCAATGGAAGGCCTGCTAAGCCGTGCAGTGATTGTAACCGATGAAAATAATCATGTTATTTACTCCGAACAGGTTCCTGAAATCACAACCGAACCTGATTACGATGCTGCGTTAAACGCGGTAAAGTAAACTTTCGACTAAATTTATGCTTAGAAATCAAAGATTTTCTCCCTGAGAATCTTTGATTTTTTGTCTACGCAAAAAGCGAGATGAGAATTAACCACTAAACAAATAAAATGAAACGCTCCGGTTCAGCAGATTTGCCGCTTCATTATGGCTATGTTCCGCAATGGCTGTACGAACGCATGTCTAAACTTGGGCTAGCTGTTTTCGAGGTAATTCTTGCCGACTATGGGAAAAATGAAATCATTCGCCGGATGAGTGATCCGTTTTGGTTTCAGAGTCTGGGAGCGGTGATGGGCATGGACTGGCATTCATCGGGGGTTACGACTTCGGTGATGGGCGCGCTAAAAAGAGCAATTAATCCAAATTCCAAAGAACTAGGCATCTACATCGCCGGAGGAAAAGGAAAGTTTTCTAAAGAAACCCCAAACGAACTGCTGAAAATTGCAGATCTCACCGGCCTTAATGGAAATGAGCTGGTAAAAGCAAGCAAACTGTCGGCTAAAGTCGATAATACTGCAATACAAGACGGTTACCAACTTTATACACACAATTTTATTCTTAATGATGAAGGCAGTTGGACGGTCGTGCAGCAGGGAATGAGCGGAAAAGATAAAACCGCACGCCGGTATCACTGGCATTCTGAAAATTTAAAATCTTTTGTAGATGAGCCACACTCGGGGATTTGTGGCAAAAACCAGGGAATCATCCTCGATTTGACTGCCAAATCTGCAGTTGAAAACCGAAAAGACATCATCGAAATCTCTCACGAGCCTCCAGAAAAAATCATGAAGGAAGTTTCGCTGATTCTTCCTGCCCATCATGATGTGCAGGCCTCGGATGTAAATTTAAAACGTCTCGGGACAATCCTGTCCATGACCCGCGAAATGCAGCCCGAAAATTTCGAAGATTTACTTTTGCTTAAAGGTGTTGGTCCGCGAACGATGCAAAGTCTGGCCTTGGTTTCCGAAGTAATTCATGGTGCACCGTCCAGATTTCAGGATCCTGCGAGGTTTTCCTTTGCTCATGGTGGGAAAGACGGACATCCTTTTCCGGTTCCTACCAAGATTTATGATGAAACGCTGGATATCTTAAGAACCGGAATCGAAAAATCAAAACTGGGAAATTCAGATAAAATGCAGGCCATCAAAAAACTTCACGAAATTAATGTCAAACTGGAGGAAAACTTTACGCCGGATTTTGATATTCAAGAAGTAATTGAAGAAGAACTGAACAATTCCTGGCGTTTTGGCGGCAAAACTGTTTTTGGCGATGCGAAACCGTCAGGCAACAGAAAACCTGATGGTGGAATTCAACTTTCGTTGTTTTAAATAAAAGTTCAATAAATCAATAAGAAATCATGGCAAAAACTTTCGAAAAAGCAACAGTTCTTAATTTCAAAGAAATGATTGATTACGCGCAGGGTGGAGTAGTCAGCAAACAGGTGCTGAAAAACTCAGCCGGGAATATCACACTATTTTCGTTTGATAAGCACGAAGGGCTCAGTGAGCATAGCACTCCCTATGATGCGTTGGTAGAAGTAATTGAAGGAGTGGTGGAAATTACCATTGGTGGTGAAAAATTCACGCTTTCCGAAGGTGATTCTGTCATTATGCCCGCAACAGTTCCTCATTCGCTACACGGCGTGGAGAGATTCAAAATGCTGCTGACGATGATTAAAGGATAATTATTCTGGAATTTTTACCTTTAAATTTTAATTAATTTAAAAGAAACTTTTTAAAAATAAATTATGGAACCTATAAAAATAGATATCGCAATTTTAGCACCTGTACAGAAAGTCTGGGATTATTTCAATAAGCCTGAGCATATTGTGAACTGGAATTTTGCAAGTGAAGACTGGCACTGTCCTACAGCCTCAAATGATTTACGCGTTGGCGGTAAGCTTGAAACCAGAATGGAAGCCAAGGACGGGAGTTTCGGATTCGATTTCGTGGGAATTTACGATGAAATTATCCCGCTGAAACTCATCCGGTATTATTTGGAAGACGGCAGAAAAGTTGAAGTCTATTTTCAGGAAATTGATCTCAATACCACGAAAGTTACAGAGGTTTTCGATCCTGAAGCGGCCAACTCTGCAGAAATGCAGCGCGAAGGTTGGTATGCGATCCTCGATAACTTCCATAAGTATGTTGAGAATAATTGATTTTTTAATCTTTTAATACAAAGATTTTTCTGCTATTGATGCATTAATGATTTTTAGCAGGTAGGGGCTCGGTCATCATATGGAAATTATTCCTTAATTTTAGGAATTTAAAAAAATCATGACTGATCCGATTACCATTAAAATTACCATTTTGCAGCCTGTACATAAAGTCTGGGATTACTTTTATAATCCTAAACATATCGTAAAATGGAATTTCCCGACAACAAATTGGCAATGCACCAAAGCGCTGAGTGATTTCCGGGAAGGTGGCCGTTTCGATTACCGCCTCGATTATAAAGACAAAAGTTTCGGTTATAATTTTTCAGGCTATATCGACGAAATAAAACTTTTGCAATATGTAAAAAGCCACCTTGATGACGGCAGAAAAATTGAAGTTCTATTTAATAAAATTGATGAAAATACTACTGAAATTATCGAGATCTTCGAGCCGGAACTGCACAATTCCATCGAAATGCAGCGCGTGGGTTGGTACGCCATTCTCGACCGTTTTCACAAGTATGTGGAGAAAAACTAAACGCGTTTTTCCGGTCTTCCTGATTTTACTCTTGTTTGCATGCAGTAAGAAATCTGAAAATCAGGAAGCTAAATCTGTACCCCAAAAGGATGCTGTGCCAGCAAAACCAGCACCCCAAGAGCCGCCACTTTCTTATAAAAAATATAAAGGAGCATGGTTTGACATAGCGTATCCCTTTTCATTCAAAGCAGAAAATTCTCAAAAATCTTCAACCAGTATTACCGGTTTCGACAGCGCTGTTTTCACTTCAGCCGATGGCAGCGTTCAGTTTTACATATTCTCGCCTCAATGGAGCGGTGACGCAAAAGATATCGCTCTGAAGTCCAACGAAATAAAAACCGATTCGTCAAGTGAAATTATAAACGGATTAACTGTTAAAAGATGGACAATTCAGGCGAAAGACGGCAGCTATTTCCGTTCGTATGAATCAACTTCAGAAACTGCAAGCAATATCAACAAGATTTTCGGGATTAAATATTCTTCGCAGAAAGAACTTGATCGATACAGGCAGGCTTATCTGCATTTCAAAAATTCATTGCAGCAGTATGCGGACTAAATATGAACGAAACAGAAAAATATATCGCCCAGTTTCCGGAAAATGTGCAGGATATTTTAAATAGAATCCGACTGATTATTCTGGAAGAAGCTCCCGAATCCACAGAAAAAATTGCTTACGGAATGCCGGGTTTTTATTTAAATAAAAAACCTTTGGTGTATTTTGCAGCCTACAAAAACCATATCGGATTTTATGCAACTCCTACGGGCCATGAAGAATTTAAAAAAGAACTTTCAGTCTATCAACAGGGAAAAGGTTCAGTACAGTTTCCTTTAAAAGATGAAATACCTTATCAGCTGATTCGTAAAATAGTGAAATTCAGGAACAATAAATCTCAAAAATCATAAAAAAAACAACATATTAAAAATGAAAAACAACATATTTCCATGTCTTTGGTTTGATGCAACCGGCAACGAAGCTGCACAATTTTATACCGATGTTTTCGGAGGAAAAGTTACAGCAGATACACCGGTAGTCATCAATTTCGAACTTTTTGGGCAGAAATTCATGATCCTCAATGCCGGTCCGCAGTTTGAAAAAAACGCTTCGGTATCATTCATGGTTCTTTGTGAAACAGAAAGTGAGGTTGAAAAATACTGGAAACCGCTTTCTGATGGCGGAATCGTACTAATGGAACTCGGCGAGTATCCCTGGAGCAAAAAATACGGTTGGGTACGCGACAAATACGGTGTTACGTGGCAGGTTTACCTGGGCGAAAAACAGGGCTCACAGAAAATAATTCCGACGCTGATGTACATTCACCAGAATAATGGTAAGGCAATGGAAGCGATGGAATTGTACACAAAAATTTTCCCGGATTCAAAGATTGGCAGCGTCCTGAAATATGGCGAAGGCGTAGGAAACGAAAGCCATGAAATTCCGGAAAATATTCAGCATGCGCATTTCGAAATCGACGGTTACAGTTTTTTCTGTATGGATAATTCTTATGACCATAAATTTGACTTCAACGAGGCGATTTCTATCGTCGTGATGACCAATGACCAGGAAGAAACAGATCATTTGTGGAATTCCCTGATTGCCGATGGCGGAAGAGCAAGTATGTGTGGCTGGCTGAAGGATAAATTCGGTATGAGCTGGCAGATTGTTCCTAAAAAACTTATTGAACTTATGAACGATTCGGATCCCTTTAAATCACAAAAAGTAATGCAGGCGATGATGACGATGCAGAAAATTGTAATTTCAGATCTGGAAAAGGCATATCAATCTTAATAAAAGTTATGAAAATACTCGAATTTAAAACTCAGATTAATGCACCCGCTATAAAAGTATGGAAGGTGCTTTTCACCCAGCATGATAACAGGAACTGGCCGTCAGCGGTTAATGAGGGAACTTATTTTGAAGGAACCTGGGAAGAAGGCAGTGTGATGAGGTTTCTGGATGATGAGAACAATGGAATGTACAACAGTGTTGAAAAAAACATTCCCAACAAAGAACTTACAATGAAACACTTGGGCTGGATTTACGATGGCGAGCTTAGTCCGCAGGATTGGGGAGATTCTACGGTAACTTATGTTCTTGAATCCAACGAAAACGGCACACTTCTTACTGGAAAAATAAATGCTTTGGATGAATTTGTGGATTTCTTTAATTCTAAATATCCTTCAAATTTCGAAAAAGTAAAAAAACTATCAGAATCATCAACTTAAACTCCTAAATCATGGAAATACTTAGTTATAAAACCACCGTAAAAGCACCCATTCAGAAGGTTTGGGATATGCTTTGGGCACCGGAAACATATGAGGCATGGACGCAGTTTTTTTCACCAGGCTGCCAGTTGAAAACAGACTGGGAAATCAATGGGAAAACCTATTTTCTTGATGGTGCCGGAAACGGAATGGTGTCTACCATAAAAAGTATAAACCCTCCTTTTGAAGTGGTTTTCAGTCATTTAGGAACAGTTAATAATGGGATAGAAGATACCCAAAGCCGCGAAGTAAAGGAATGGAGCGGTGCCGAAGAACAGTATTTCCTGCGGGCTGTGGATGAAAATACGACGGAGATTCAGGCGATTGTACACGCAGAACAGAAATATGAGGACCATATGAGCAATGGTTTTACCAAAGGTTTCGAAGTGCTCAGGAAATTAGCAGAACAGTAGTCAGCAAAAAACGGAAACAGAAAATTTCCGTTTTTTCATGCAGAACTGTTTTTTTTAAATCCTTACTTTTACAGCCCAAAACCGAATCCGGTATCTTATAATGAAGAATTACTATTATTTTCTGAGCGTTAAGGAAAATGCATCTGAAGAAGACATTAAAAAAGCCTACAGGAAATTATCCCTGAAATACCATCCCGACAAAAATCCCAATGACGAGTTCTTTGCGCACCGGTTCATGGAGATTCAGGAAGCTTACGATACGCTTGGTGATAAAGAGAAGAGACGGATTTACGATGATAATTTAAGCCATCAGCAAAGAACATTTCGTCCCAACCTCCCGCCTGTAATTAAATCATTTGCGGTAAATAAGGTGAATGTGCAGAAGGGCGAAGAAATCATAATAACCTGGCAGACCAATCATGCAGATGTGGTAAAAGTGTTGCCATTCGGGCTCGAAAAAAGTTATGGTGAGAAAAAAATAAAGATTACCGAATTCAAGGAGGGCAAATTTCAGCTGCTGCTGCACGCAACCAATACGCTGCTGAATAAAACTGTAGTGCGCGGCATCACCGTGAATCAGGTTTTCGAAACGGATAAAGAAAAATTCAGAAATGAGGTAGAAGAACTTTTCAAGCCTCAGCGACCGTCGCCTACAAATCCCGGTGGGCAGCCCAAAGCATTAAAGATTGTTTCGGCGGTTATCTTTCTTGTAATTGCGATCCTGCTTTTATTGAAAACTTTTGGTGGATAATTTTTCAGAAACGTAAAACTTTTCATTAAAATATTAAGCCATTTTAAGCCTTCCAGGACATTTTTTACAGCGTTTTCCTTTCTTAAATTTCTTACAGCACTTTTTCTTATCACAGAACATTTCTTCTGTTTGATGGTAAAACGGAGTTAAAGGCGCAATTTTGAAAGGGATGATTTGTGAATTCATGGTGCAAATGTAATTCTAATTTAGAATAAATCAAAATAACGTGAGGTGTTTTTTATGGTTTGCGCATGAAATTTATCAATTGTACTGTTCATCAAAATATTGTATTTTTACGAACCTTTATTTCTAAATAAATCCAGTAAAAATAATGAACACTACACAGTTTGTAAACCGCCACATTTCTTTAAACGAAGCCGATAAACAGGCAATGTTACAGGAAATTGGTGTTTCGGGTATTGATGAACTAATTGCCCAAACCATTCCGGATTCCATCCGTTTAAAAGAAGAATTAAACATTTCACCTGCACTTTCGGAGTACGAAATGTTGGCGCATTCTAAAGAATTGGCAGCCAAAAACTCCCTTTTCGATAACTACATCGGATTCGGTTATCACAATACCATTTTGCCGAGCGCAATTCAGCGTAATATTCTCGAAAATCCATCCTGGTACACCGCTTACACTCCTTATCAGGCAGAAATCGCGCAGGGAAGACTGGAAGCGCTGCTCAACTTCCAAACGGTTGTTTGCGATTTAACAGGTTTCAAACTGGCAAATGCTTCTCTTTTGGATGAATCTACTGCAGCCGCGGAAGCAATGCACATGTTCTTCGAAAGCAGAACCAAAGACCAGAGAAAATCTGAAGCCAAAAAATTCTTCGTTTCAGAATTGGTACTTCCTCAAACAGTTGCTGTTTTGAAAACTAAAGCAGAAGGGCTGGGAATCGAGATCGTTGAAGGTGATCATGAGAATCATAATTTTGATGAATCTTATTTCGGAGTTTTGCTGCAGTATCCGGGTAAAAACGGAATTGTACTCGATTATACCGAAAATATTAAGAAATATAAAGAAATCAACCTGCAGGTTGTAGTTGCCAGCGATCCAATGGCGTTGGTAAAACTGAAGTCTCCTGCTGAGATGGGCGCTGACTGTGCGGTGGGAACTACCCAACGTTTCGGTATTCCGATGGGTTACGGTGGGCCTCACGCTGCATTTTTTGCCTGTAAAGAAGATTATAAGAGAGATATTCCGGGACGAATCATTGGTGTTTCCCAGGATGCGTACGGCAAACGTGCGCTGAGAATGGCACTTCAAACCCGTGAACAGCATATCAAAAGAGAAAAAGCCACCTCGAATATCTGTACAGCACAGGTGCTTTTAGCCGTAATGGCCGGAATGTACGCCGTATATCACGGTCCGAAAGGTCTTAATTTCATCGCAGACCAAATCCATTTCAAAGCCAATGCACTTAATGCAGGCTTGAAAGCTTTGGGTTATGATATTGTAGAAGAGCCGGTTTTCGACACCGTAAAGTTCCGCATGAGCGAAGAAGAGAAAAAATCTTTGATGTTTTTGATGCTTGATCGTAAAATCAATCTTAATTATTTCACCGCTGGATTTGTGAGCATCGCCTTAAATGAAACCACAACTTTAGAGAAACTGCAGTCGCTGTTTGATGCTTTTGCGCAGTTTAAAGACAAGCAGAGCTTCAAACTTACGCTTAAAGAAGAAATTCTGATTCCTGAGCAGTCTTTAAGAAATGATGAAATTCTGAAAGAAGATGTTTTCAATAAATATCATACAGAAACCGAGCTGATGCGTTACATCAAGCGTCTGGAAAGAAAAGATCTTTCTTTAACGCATTCGATGATTTCTTTAGGTTCGTGTACCATGAAACTTAACGCTGCGACCCAAATGCTGCCGATTTCCTGGCCCGAGTGGGGCAATGTACACCCGTTTGTTCCTACCGAGCAGGCTGGGGGATATCAGCAGTTAATTAAAGAATTGGAGAAAGATCTTGCGGAAATTACTGGTTTTGCCGGTACTTCGCTTCAGCCGAATTCAGGTGCTCAGGGTGAGTATGCAGGATTAATGGTCATCCGCGAATATCACAAATCACGTGGAGAAAGCCACAGAAACATCGTTCTTATTCCGCAGTCTGCACACGGAACCAATCCAGCTTCTGCGGTAATTGCAGGGATGAAAGTGGTGGTGGTAAAAAATCTTGAAAGCGGAGAAATCGATTTCGAAGATTTGAGAGCTAAAGCAGAGCAGCACGCGGAAAATCTTTCTGCGGCAATGATTACTTATCCGTCAACTTATGGATTCTTTGATGATAACATTAAAGAAATCACAAAACTGATTCACGACAACGGCGGACAGGTTTATATGGACGGCGCGAACATGAATGCGCAGGTAGGTTTCACCTCTCCGGGAAATATTGGGGCAGATGTTTGTCACCTCAATCTACACAAAACCTTCGCTATTCCTCACGGAGGCGGCGGTCCCGGTGTTGGCCCGATCTGCGTTGCGGAACATTTGGTGAAGTTTTTACCATCGAACCCTAACATTAAAATCGGTGATAAAGAAGCCATCGACGCTATTTCTGCTGCACCTTACGGGTCATCATTGGTTTTAAACATTTCTTATGCTTACATCAAAATGCTCGGAACTGCCGGTTTGAAAAAATCTACAGAACATGCCATTCTTAACGCAAATTACCTGAAAGAAGTTTTGGCAGAACATTTCCCAATTTTGTACGCCAATGCAGCGGGAAGAGTTGCTCACGAATGTATCGTAGATTTCCGTCAGTTTAAACCGCTTGGAATTGAAGTGGCTGACGTCGCAAAACGTTTGATGGATTATGGTTTCCATGCGCCTACAGTGAGTTTCCCTGTTGCCGGAACCCTGATGATTGAGCCAACAGAATCTGAAAGCAAAACAGAAATCGACCGTTTTGCAGAAGCCTTAATCTCTATTAAAAAAGAAATCGAAGAAATCGCCGAAGGAACTGCTGATGCAGCAAACAATGTGTTGAAAAATGCTCCTCATACGGAACAGGTAGTGATTTCAGACGCGTGGGACAAGCCTTACAGCCGTGAAAAAGCTGCGTATCCTCTGGAATGGGTGAGAGATCACAAATTCTTCGCAACGGTTTCCCGTGTTGATGAAGCTTACGGTGACAGAAACTTAATCTGTACCTGCGCACCAATTGAATCATATATGTAAAAATTTGCGTTTAGCAGTCTTTGAAATAAAATTCCCGAACGAGAGTCCGGGAATTTTTTATGAATAGATATTGTTTGTCTGATGCTTATTCTTTAATGAATTTTGACGAATATATAGTTCCTTTATTTGTAGTAACCGTAATAATATACGCTCCAGCTTTCAGGTGCTCCAGATTAATGGCGGGCGTGCTAAGTTTTCTGTTTATAACAGTTTGGCCGGCAATATTATGGATTCTGATTGCAGAAACAACTTCACCGTGCGGGAGATTGAAGTGCAGATTGGTTTTTACAGGATTTGGATATACTGCAATATTTCCTTTTGTCGCGCTGCTTACCGCCATATTTGCTTCATTGATTTTAATGTTGTCAATATAGGCATCACCACCGTAATTATCATGTAGGAAATTCATCCCTTCCAGATTGATCTGTGTGAAGTTTGGAGTCGTATAAATTAATGTCCCGTCAATGAAATACTTGATTTCATTTGCAGATACTTTTACCGTTACCTTATACCATTGGTTAGGCTGCCACGAAATCCCCGTGTCTTCCATGTCGTAATCTATGCTGGTGATAACATGTAGAGTACCGGAATAATCAAAAGCTAAATCAAATACCGGATAGTATTCTTCATCAGCACTGATTCCGTAGGCTGCCATTTCAAAAATTGAACCGTCAGTTTCTGTAACCAAAACATCAAAAGAGATGGTAGTGTCATTATAATCTAATGGCTGATCAAAACTTTTCTGTGCACCAATAATCGGGAACATCTGTCCACCATATGCATCGGTATATCCATTTTTAAATGAGTAGATTCCTGCACTGAATTTTTCAGCAGAAACTACCTAGTTTTCAACGAAATTACCTTCGCCATCATCAGTAATTTGCCAGGAATTCTGTCCGTTCAAACTTCCCAACTGGTAACCTTCGGAAGTTTCGAATGAAATTTGGTTTTGTGCAGAAATACTGCTGCAAAAAAACGCAGCAGCAAGAAAATATAAGTTCTTCATAAATAAATTTTTGCAATAATAGCACAACAATGTTGCAGATGCAAATGGGAAATCAAAGAAAACTTCCGTATGTAAGTGGTGATTGATGCCATAAACATGGCATTTATTAAACCACAATTAATCATTTTACGAATAAAGTTTCTGGTCTTTTTCGCAAAAAAACTATGCTTTTACCGAAATATAAATCATTTTATCTACACAATAAAAAATGTATTTTTGAAGGATGGATTTAAACCGTATTTTTACCCACCAACGCACCGGGAACCTTGCTGCAACTTCAGCTTCCAGAACCGATTTTCAAAGAGATTTCGACCGTATTATTTTCTCGGCAGCATTTCGCAGGCTGCAGAATAAAACTCAGGTTTTTCCGCTCCCCGGAAGTGTTTTTGTTCATAACCGTTTAACGCATTCACTCGAGGTTTCTTCTGTAGGACGCAGTTTAGGAAGTGCCGCAGGTGAATTTATTTTTACGCAGTTCGCTAATGATCTGGATGATCAGGCGAAAGTTTTTTACCAGCACAATCTGCAGAACGTAATTGCCGCGGCATGCCTCTGCCATGATGTTGGGAACCCTGCTTTCGGGCATTCCGGTGAAGATGCCATTGCCAGTTATTTCGAAAAAAACGAAAACGATTTAAAACCGAAATTTACAGAAAAAGAATGGGCAGATTTGGTGAATTTTGAAGGAAATGCCAATGCAATAAGGGTTTTAACCCATCAGCAGAACGGCAAAGATGAAGGCGGAACCCAGCTTACTTTTACCACGCTGGCAAGCATCGCCAAATATCCGTGCGAAGCCGTCGCCAAGAAAAAAGGAATCATCCACAGAAAAAAGTTCGGGTTTTTTCAGAATGAAAAAAATACGTTTCTGGAGATTGCCAAAGGCGTAAATTTAATCCCGGAAAATGAAGAACCTTCCATCTTTAAAAGACATCCATTCGTTTGGTTGGTTGAAGCTGCCGATGATATCTGCTACAACATTATCGATATGGAAGACGCGCACCGGCTGGGGATTGTATCGACTTCAGACTGTGAAGATCTTTTTATGGAACTCATTAAATCTGAAAATCAAAACATCAAAAGGGTAGAAGAGAAGCTCACGATTCTGACCAATTCGAACGAAAGAATTTCCTATTTAAGAGCAAAAGTCATCAATGCACTCATCAATAAATCTATTGAGCTTTACAAGCAGAACTTTTCTAAAATTTTAGACGGCAGTCTCGACAGGGCTTTGCTCGATATTTATAAATCAGATAATCCTGCTTTACAGGAAATCGAAGATTTTTCGATTGCGAAGATTTACAACCACAAAAATGTCATCGAGATTGAAAACGCAGGTTACAATGTAATGTATGAATTACTGAATCATTTTATACCGCCGGTTTTAAAACCAAAAAATCAGCGGAAATCTTATGATAAAATGGCTCTGAAGCTTTTGCCGCAACAGTTTGTTTATGATGAAGGAACAGATTACCAGAAAGTGTTGGGCGTTATAGATTTTGTATCGGGGATGACCGATAATTTTGCGACCGATCTTTACCGTAAAATTAAAGGCATAGATATTGGCATGACCGTGTAGTTTCGGTAAAATTTACTATCTTTCAGAAGTTCTTTATTAACCATAAAAAAATTAAACAATGACATTTTTTGGCGTACTTATTTTTCTGGGCCTCGTGGTCCTTTTCGCATCATTTTTTACCGTCAAGCAGGCCACAGCGGCCATTGTAGAACGCTTGGGGAAATTTCATTCTGTCCGCCACGCAGGACTCCACCTAAAAATCCCCTTTATCGATCAGGTGGCTAAAAGAATGAACCTCAGGATCCAACAGCTCGATGTAATTATTGATACCAAAACGCTCGATAACGTGTTTATCAGAATGAAAGTTTCTGTGCAGTATCAGGTAATCAAAGAACAGGTAGCGGATTCTTTTTATAAGCTTGAAAATCCCGAAAACCAAATTACATCCTACGTTTTCGACGTGGTAAGAGCTGAGGTTCCAAAACTGAAACTTGATGATGTCTTTGTGCGTAAAGATGATATTGCAATTGCCGTGAAAGGTGAACTTCAGGAAGCGATGCAGAGTTACGGTTACGATATCATTAAAGCCCTTGTAACTGATATTGATCCTGATGAACAGGTGAAACACGCCATGAACAGAATTAATGCCGCCGAACGCGAAAAAACCGCCGCCGAGTACGAATCTGAAGCTCAGAAAATCAGAATTGTTGCGGTAGCAAAAGCAGAAGCAGAATCGAAAAAACTTCAGGGGATGGGTATCGCCGACCAAAGAAGAGAAATTGCCAAAGGTCTGGAAGAATCGGTAAAAATGCTGAACGAAGCTGGAATAAGCTCTCAGGAAGCCTCCGCACTGATTGTTGTAACCCAGCATTACGATACGTTACATTCAATTGGAGCCAACAACCGAAGTAATTTGGTGCTCCTTCCTAACTCACCAAGTGCAGCAAGCTCTATGCTGAATGATTTGGTGGTTTCAATGGCCGCCACCCAGAAAATGGAAGAAACGGGCAAAGGCGATTATCCGCCAACTGGTAAGCATTTGCATTAAAAATCAAATTCCCGAAATCAAATTTCGGGAATTTTTTTATTTTAAATCTTTCGTTTTATACGGAAATCGAACTGCTGCCGCTTTCATCAGTGAGTTGGTGAGTTTTTCTGCTGATACAAATGTTCCACCCGTTTGCCAGTTATAATTCCAGAACATTTTTCCGCTTGCTTTGTCGGTTAGTGATAAATCTACAGTTGTAATTTTTGATGGAGCAGCGTAGCCCGTAAGCAGACTGGTGAAAAAGGCTTCTCCATTGGTAAGTGGCTTAGCCAGGGAAACTCTGGAACTTACCACCGCATCAACTCCCAATAAAACGGCCAGATCCTGATAGCTTCTGCCTGCTAAACTGGTAACATTATTATCTGTGAGAATCTTATTGGTTTCCTCGGGATTCTGTGTCTTAATGAAGATTTTATTGTTAATTTGGTTAGCATTAAGATAGTTTACCAATGCACTCTGAAACCTCTCACTTTCAATTACCTCCTGTTTTTTAATAGCGGCCGCTTCTTTTGCTGATTTAATTTCAATAATTACCTTCGGCGGAAGCACTGCAATAAGGCGGTGTGTGTTTGCTGTCTGTTGAAAGTTTGTAGCCTTATACACAGGTTCACAGCTTGTTAGGGCAAGGGTACCTGCAAGTAAAAATGGTAATATTTTCTTCATAAATTATTTTTATCAAAAGTAATTTTTATTTCTCATAAATTTATATATTTAGCAAAAATAATTATATGACAAAATTGCTTACTTTCTTATCCCTCACGGCTTTTGCTTTAGGATTTTCCCAAAATTTTAATCCAGCACAATATCCGAAAGGAGTTTACGAGACCTATGAAGATTTCAGAACGAAAACACCTAGTGCCAGCCCAAATCTTTCTGCAGCAATTACTGATGATCAGATTGCTTTCCGCTTCAATAATTTAGATGATAAAGGAAAGAAACTGAAAAAAGCTTTTGCAGTATCCGATGGGCAGAATGTTTATATCCACGTAGTAAACCTTATTAAAAAGTTTAATTCTGAAGATAAAGGACAGGGTTACGATGGTGGAATTTACTACCTCAAAGCTGAAAACAAAGGCGGTTATTTATTTGTAAGAGATTATTTTACAAGTAACAGCGCAGCCATGTGGGGTGGAATAATTGCTGCTGCCGCGGCAAGAAGAACTAAAGGCGTAATTTATGACGAAGAGAAAGAATCCTTCAATCTATTCAAAAATATTGAGGAGTTTAAGACTTTCATGCAAGTTAATCACCCTAACGTAGTCCTCGATCTTGAAAAAGGAAAAGGAGATGCTAAACTTGATGAAGGTGAAATTGAAGCTAAAAACCTTGAACTTATTAAAAGCGCTTAAAACCACATTAAACTCCCGATCGGGAGTTTTTTTATTCGTAAAATTTCAACTTTCCGGTAAGCAGTTCAAAGAACATCTTAAAGTCGGCGATCAATGTAAACAAGGGATTAGTAAAACTGGTAGGTTTATTCTTTTCAAAAACGTAATGACTGAAGGCTGAAATACCCCACCCGAAAATCGGGATATACCAAAGAAACCGTTCCTTTCCCGATTGCAGTACATAAATAATTACAGCAAAAACCAAGAGCGTAGCCGCAAAATGAAATATGCGGGTTACTTTTTTATTGTGTTGACTTAGATAATAAGGATAAAATTCTTTGAAGGTTTTTATTCGCTCGCGCATTTTTTTTAATTTAAATCTCCGTTCAGGTCGTTATTCAGTTTACTGTTTTTGAACCCGTAAGAGAAATAAATAATCATGCCAATGGCAAACCACAGCAGAAACCAAAACCAGTTGTTATGCGTCATTCCCGTAAGCAGATAAAGGCATGAACTGAGACCGATAAGTGGAATAAGCGATAAATTCCTTACAAACGCCAGAACGCATAAAACCAGGTTAATCAGAATATAAACGATAATCGAAATACGGAATTCACCTTCTGCTGGATCATGCCAATCGGTTAGGTTATGGAAGAATTCCGGCTGCCACCAGTAGAAGAAAAACAGGCCTCCAAGGAACGTTACCGGAAATATGAATCTCGCATTAATATAAGGCATATGGAATCTTCCTTTCAGTTTTTCTTTCGCCGGAAGCAGCAATACGCCGCCGCAGACCAGAACGAAAGCGAAAATTGTCCCGATACTCGTGAAATCCAGGATAAACGATTTATCGGTAAAAAGAATCGGAACTCCAACCACGAGCCCTGTAACGATGGTAGCGTAAGACGGTGTTTTATGTTTCGTGTGAATAGTCATGAATTTCTTTGGCATCAGTCCGTCGCGGCTCATGGCGTACCAGATTCGCGGCTGCCCCATCTGGAATACGAGTAACACGGTAGTAATGGCAATGATTGCTCCCAAAGAAACCACAAACTCCATCCAGGGAACGTTCGCATTTGAGCCTGCAAAAATGTAAGCCAGCGGATCACCAATGCCGTCAAACTTGCGGTAATCTACCATTCCCGACAGTACGAGTGTTAATACAATATAAATCACCGTACACAATACAAGCGAAATAATCATTCCGCGCGGTAGATTCTTCTGTGGATTTTTAGTCTCTTCTGATAAAACACTTAAAGCATCAAAACCGATATAAGCAAAGAAAACACCGGATACAGCACTCATCACGCCTGTAAAACCATTCGGCATAAAAGACTGAACACCAGTTTCCGGACTTGCAGGAAACCAGTTATCGGTATTGATGTATGCAATTCCCACAGCAATTACCAAAAGGATGATGAAGAGTTTTAAAAGCACAAAAATATTGTTGAAGTTTTTAGACTCTTTTATCCCAACATAGCACAGCCACGTAATCAAACCGTTGATTACCAGTGCAGGCACATCAACAATAAATTTTAAATTGCCTATAAGAGGTGCGCTGCTCCAGGCATTCAGCAGTTCCCTGTTTTCAGAACCGCCAAGAAATGCTTTTTTGGCTTCGGTATAGCTGCAGGTCAAATAGTCGGGAATATGTATCCCGATTCTTTCCATAAAGCTCGTGAAATAATCGCTCCAGGAAAAGGCAACATAAATGTTTCCGAAAGAATATTCCATAATTAAAGCCCATCCGATAATCCAGGCAATCAATTCACCGAAACTCGCGTAGGCATACGTGTACGCAGAGCCGGCCTGGGGAATCCGGCTGGCAAATTCGGCATAGCAAAGCGCAGTAAAACCGCAGGCAAAACCGCAGATGACATACAGGATAATCACGCCGGGCCCGCCACGGAAAACCGCTTCGCCCAAACTGCTGAAACTTCCTGCGCCAATGATGGCCGCAATTCCGAAGAATACAATATCCCAAACTCCCAAAACACGCAGCAACCCCGATGAGTGCTCGCTTTCACTGTACTGTTTTCTTCTGAAAAGCTGATTCATAAAAAAGATAATTTACACAAATGTAAAAGAAAATTCTAAAAATCATATTTTTTTTGTTTCAGGATAATAAAAATGGTAAATTTTTGGTTCTTAATAATGTCGTAATTTTGACCAAACATTTTTTTGATGCGGAAGATTTATTTTTTACTCTTTATTTTATCATTTGTCTCAGGCTTTACCCAATCTGTAAATCTTATTAATCCTGCGAATAACGCAGTATATCCTTCTCAGCAGTATTTCTGCAGCGGCGAAAGTTTTAATCTGAAAGTCGATGCCGTGGCTACTTCTACGGGAGATTATGAAATAGAAAGTGTTAACCCCTCTGCTTTTCCCCTGTCTGCAGGTTCAATCCCTATCAACTTTCCGGCAACGGGTTCTAATAAATTCAGTGAAGCTTTTCCCATAGGTTTTACCTTTAGCTTTTACGGAAAAGATTATACTAAAGCGGTGATGGGCAGCAACGGAAGACTCGTGTTTACCAACAATCCTGAACTGGAGAATCTTAAAGACATCAATACCTATACCGACCGTACCTACAGCGGAGTTACGGGATATAATACCTATTCAGCACTGCCTTCTAAGGATTATAACAAAATTTTTAAAAACAATGCTTCTCAGGAACTTAATCTTGCGCAGATTTTTTTCGGATATACAGATGTGGTCACACGTTCGCAGAATTCAAGTGTAACTTATCTGTACAAAAATATAAATCTAGGTGGTGTGAACGGTCTTATTGTTTCTTTCCAGAATCAAATCCGGACCGATGGCACAGGCGGAATTTCAAGTAGCAGTTATTTCAGTAATGTTTTGTTGCTCGAAGACGGAAGAATTGTTATTTACGTCAATAACAAAACAGAGGATACTTATAATGCAATATTGGGTATTCAGAATGAGGATGCCACTAATTTTAAAGTTCCCACGCATAGCAATACCGCTTATAATTACAACAACGGTCCGTGGAAAAGTGAAGGGAAAGCCTGGCTTTTTACTCCAAATCAGAATCTTACGCCAAAATTTAAATGGTTTCGTAACACTACCCAACTTGCGGAAACCGGAAACTCACTTTCTGGATTTGTTCCCAATGATAATGAAGTGCTGAAAGTTGAAGTCACTTATCACGATCCTTCCGGAGCCCAGGTCGGTCCGATGGTTTCGGATGATATTACTTTCAGAAAAGCCCAGACTCCGGTCATCACCAAACAGCTTGATAACTGCCAGGTCATCATGAAAATCACCAATTTTGATGCTGCGCTGAAATACGAATGGTATCGGGTAGGGAACCCAACAATCATCAGTACTAATCAGGAAATTTATCTGAGCAGGGTTACTGATTCACCCGGTAAATTTTATGTGAAAGTTAAAAAACCGGATGGTACAGTATGCGCCTCGGGTTCCGACAGTAACCAGCTGGAATATCTCAGCGAAAAACTTCCTGCTCCACTTAACTCTAATCCGGCGGTAGTTTGCGACAATTCAGCGGTTCCGGCGGCGACCAAGGTAGTAAACCTTTATCAGTTGATTTATCCAAAATACGATCCCGCTTCCGGTTTAGAAAAATATAATGTGTACTTCTACGAAGGATCTGCCAGTACTTTGGTCACCAATCCGGAGAATTATGTGGTCAATGCCAACCAGATCGCCAATTTGAGTTTTGCGGTAAAAGACGGAAACGATAATATGTCCTGCATCACAGGAGGATCTCCGGTTTATTTTATTTCGGTTACCAATGCCATGAATATTTCTACCTGTTCATCGCAGCCGTTTTTTGACTTGAAAGCTGCGTTTGAACAGAATTTCCCGGGTTATTACACCTTTACCTACACTTATGTTGACGGAACTTCGGCGGGCAACGGAACGGCGGTGGATGTTACCAAATCGGTGAACGTTAAAACCACATTTTTAGGAGCTTCCTGTTCTGCCAATACTTTGGTGACTTTTACTTCAGGTCCTGCGATCGCAGTTCCGCAGGTGCCGATTCAGGAACGTTGTGCCGGTACAGACAACAATTCAAACAGATTCGATTTCAACTATATTAAATCTGTTCTGGATCCGGCGAACCAGTACGATGTTAAATTTTATAACAAATCAGATAACTCAGAGATTGTGGTGTCGAATGGTCCCGGAGCTAACTTAAATGCTGCAGGCTATTTCTGGACCAGCATTATTGGCGATTATACCATTTATGCCAGGTTGATAAGCAAAACGAATTCTTCCTGTTTTGCAAATTCAAATGATATTATTCTCAGGGTGTACCGAAAACCTCAGATTGTTGCGCAGAATCCGGTTGTAATGAAAAACTGTCAGGGTAATAATGTTTTCAATCTTACCAAAAACGTGACTGATCTGGTAAATGCGGGGCCTGAAGTAAGCGTTTCACTGGAGTATTATGCTCAAAACGGAACATTGCTCACGCCGGCAGAGGTTGCGAATTATGATGCTTCTGTTTTTGGCACAAAACCATATATCAAAATCACCTATAATTCGAACTGTGGTGATGTGGTAAACTTCGATTTACAGTTCAATCCCAAACCTGCGGCGCTGGTTTCGCAGATTATCGTTTGTTCCGAACTTAATTATACGCTTCAGAAATTCCAGAACGCGGTGATCAATAACGCTGATCAATATACATTTACCGATGATCTGGGTAATGCGCTTCCTCCAAACTTCGATGTGTCGGTATTGCCTAAAACAGTCAAGTTTTTAATAAAAGATAAGGCTACAGGCTGCTTTTCGGATGTTCAGACTGTGACTTTTGTTAAAGGTGCAAATACTCCTTTACTTGTTTCTGAAACTAATTTTGTAGTTTGTGATACAGATTTCGACGGAAAAACTGCATTTGATCTCAATTCAAAAAAGACGGTTTTCAGTACCAATCCAAACGCTGTTTTCGAATTTTTCAAAGATGTGAATTTCACCCAGCCGATCGCGGCAAATTATACCAACGAAACTGCTTTTGCACAAAAGGTGTATGTGAGAATCAGCGTTCCGGGTTTTTGTGCGTCCTTAGGAATAATCAATCTCAAAGTAAATACTCCAACGAAATCATCAACCCTCGAAAGCAAATATTATATTTGTTACGGAGAAACTTTAACGGTTGATGCCGGACCTGAAAATCCTACAAGAACCTGGAGTACCGGCGAAACTTCAACAACTGTGCTGATTACAAAAACCGGAAATTATTCAGTGGAATTAACCAATGCAGATGGCTGTACTTATACCCATAATTTTACGGTTTCGGACGAAAATCAGCCTAAAATAGAGGTGGTAAACCAAACCAACAGTTCCATTGAAGTCATCGCAAATGGGGGTGTGAAGCCCTATAAATATTATTTCAACAGTGTTGCGCAGTCTTCAAATATTTTGATGAATCCAACCGCTGCCTCTTACGAAATACAGGTGGAATCCGCGACCGGCTGTCTTGGAGAACCCAAAACCATCTATTTTATTAAAATCAACAATGCATTCAGTCCAAATGCTGATGGAATTAACGATGTCTGGAAAATTGATAATCTTGACAAAATGGAAAGTGTTTCCGTAATCATTGTAGACCGTTACGGAAATAAAGTTTTCGAATCAACGGATAATAGAACTGTAGAGTGGGATGGTAAGTTTTCGGGTCGTTCGCTGCCAACTTCAACGTATTGGTATACCGCGACCTGGTTCGATCCGGTGACGCAAAAATCTGAGCAGCGGCAAGGCTGGATTCTGATGAAAAACCGTAATTAAGACGATTGTTTTTTAACTCATTTTCAAAAGACTCCGGTTAAAAAAATACAGTTATCCACATTTCCACAATATGTAATTTATGTTGTGCAGGCAATAAGTTTTCCTTATTTTCGTTGACTAAATGTGGAAAGCGGTAAGGATTCTCTTATCCTTCAAACAACGTTCCCGATTCAATTCAACACCTTTCTGAAAACCAGGATTAAATGAATTCAAAAAAAATTATTATTGCGGCAGCCATTTTCTATTACGGATTATCTGATGCCCAGCAATCCCAATATTTCAGCGACCGCGAAAATTACCGTTTCAGTCTCGCCGAAAATCTTTACCAAAACAAAATCTACAGCGCTTCTCAGTTTGAATATGCCCGCCAGTATTTCTACAACGGCGCACTTTCTAAATCAAGAAAAGAAGCCTCGCAGTTTTTTGACAATGTGATTGGGGTGATTTTAAGAAAAAATCATGCAGAACAGGGCCTGGAAGCTTTTATTAAAGAATATCCGAACTCCGCTTATTTTGCGCAGGCAAACCTACCGCTGGCATATTATTATCTGGCGCAAAAAGATTTTGATAAAGCACTGGAAACATTAAATAACGTTAACCAGTACCAGCTTTCGAAAGACGAAAACACGCAGTATATCATGAAACTCGGTTATGCAAAATTCATGACCGGTGATTCTGCAGGTGCCATTGAAGCCTTGGAAGAAGCTTATAAAAATGCCGAAGATACCGACAAATCTGATATTGCGTATATGCTCGGCCATCTTTATTATGCTGACGGGCAGAATGATGAAGCTTTCACTTTCTTTGATCAGATTAAAGACGACGAAAAATATGCACGTTTGGTAAAACCGTATTACGTGCAGATGTACTTCAACGAAAAAAATTACGATAAAGCTATTGAAGAGGGAAATTATCTGCTGAGAGAACCAATTTCAGAAGATTATAAGAGTGAAGTTCACAAAATTATCGGCGAGAGTTATTTCATGAAAGGCGATTACGCATCGGCTTATCCGCATCTTAAAAATTATCTGGAAAGCAAACCAAACCCTTCAGAAAGCGATTTGTACGAAATGGGATTTGTTTCTGCGCAGCTCAAAAAATACGACGAAGCAGTTTCTTACTATAACCAACTCATCAACAGCAATTCTGCCACTTCTCAGAATGCATATTATCAATTGGGTAATGCTTACCTTGAAGTCGGTAAAAAGCAGGAAGCCCTTTCTGCGTTCCGTTCGGCGTATCAGATGAGTTACGATCCGAAAGTTCAGCAGCTCGCTCATGTGCAGTATGCAAAACTTAGTTATGATATTGGAAATCCGTTCGAATCTGCGCCCGTAGTAATCCAGAATTACATCAATAAATACCCAAGAAGTTCAGAAACCGAGGAAATGAAATCACTTTTAGTGAAATCTTACCTTTACTCGGGCGATTACAGAGGAACTTTGAGCGCGATCGACAAAATGCCGAATTCCACTCCGGAACTCAATAAAATTGATCAGGAAGTATCATTCTTATTGGGAACAGAAGAATTCAACAAAGGCAATTTCGATGCAGCCGAGACCTATTTAATGCGCAGTCTGGAATTTAATATCAATAAAGAGTTCAATACCCGCGCGACGTATTGGTTAGCCCAGACGTATTACCAGAAAGGGAATTATCCTTCAGCAATTGTACGCTACGAAAAACTTCTGAATCAGGATTTCCCTGAAAAACAGCAACTGACCTATGATTTGGGTTATGCTTATTTCAAGTCAAAAAAATTCGATAAAGCGAACCAGTATTTTACAGAATACCTGAAAAACCCGAAATCAGATTTTAAAAATGATGCAGAATTGCGTTTGGCGGATACGTATTATGCAGACAATCAGCTGAATGAAGCAATCGCAATTTATGACAAGGCGGAAAATGCAGACGATTATACCTTATTCCAAAAAGCCATGGCGCTTGGTTTTAAAGGCGATACTGAAGCAAAAATTTCTTCACTTAAAAAGCTGATTTCGCAGTATAAAAACTCTGAATATATTGATGACGCGCAGTATGAAATTGCTACAGCGTATGCTGCAAACGACGATTACAACAGCTCCAACGATTATTTTTCACAGGTGATCCGTAACAGTTCTGATAAAGATTTGGTTGCCAACGCACAAATTTACCGCGCACAGAATTATATCGATCTCAACCAGAACGACAAAGCGCTTTCTGAATTAAAATCACTCGGAAACCAGTACAGAAACACGGCTTATGCCAGTAAAATTGTTCAGGCTTCGCGTCCAATTTACGTGAAAAACGGTGATACTGCAGGTTATGAAAACTTTGCGCGAAGTTTAGGAGTGAAGATTGATGCTTCCGAGCTTGATGAAATCAACCTGAATAGTGCCAAAAACTATTACGCAGCCAAAGATTACAAAAAGGCAATTCCGCTTTACGAAAAATATTTAACCCAGAATCCTACGGGAGATGGCCTTTACCAGGCACAGTACGAGCTGGGCGAAAGTTATTATCAGACCGCGAATCCGGCAAAAGCACTTTTGGTTCTCCAGGAAGTGGCGAATGTACAGAACGATTATCAGGAAGATGCGCAAACAAGACTTGCACAGATTTATCTGGAACAGAATAATACCAACGAAGCCAAAAAGTATCTGGAGCCACTTTCGAATTCCACCAACGTGAATCTGAAAAACTTCGCGAATCTGGAACTGATGAAAATTTTTGCGGCAGAGAAAAACTTCACCAAAGCAGAAGCTTTTGCGGATTTGGTGCTTGCCAATTCCAAAAATCCAGCATCTGTGACCGAACAAGCCAAAGTGATTAAAGCAAGAAGTCTGATGAACAGAGGGAAAGACAGTGAAGCTAAATCGGCTTACACAGCCCTGGAAAAATCATCGAATACCGAAGTTGCCGCGGAAGCTTTATATGCAAAAGCATTTTACCTGAACAAAGCCAAAGCCTTTAAATCATCCAACGAAACCATCTTTAAACTGGCCAACAACTATGCTTCCGAAGAATATTGGGGTGCAAAATCGCTGGTGCTGATGGCCAAAAACTACATCGGTCTGAAAGATAATTACCAGGCGAGTTATACGGTCGATCAGATTATCGCAAACTATCAGGATTTCCCTGAAATTGTTGCCGAGGCCAAAGAAGTGAAAAGTCAGATTAAAAAATAACACTAAACTCAAAAGGTTTTAAAACAGAAAATATGAATTTAAGAATTCAAAATATATTTTTATTGGGAATGTTGGTTTCTTCTACCGCTGTTTTTTCGCAGATTAAAGAAGAAAAACTCATTCTGGACCGCAAACGCGAACCTGAAGTGAAGAAAATCGAAAAGAAAAAAACTTCAGTGGAAGCCGAGAAAAACTATCCGCCAAAAGAAAAGAAAACCCAGGATTCGCTGAACCTGAAATACAATATTATCGACGTTCCGGCTGCTTCGGATTTTAAAACTTCAACCATTCAGGGCGAAGATATTTCACCGAAATTCGATGCGAGTTATCAGGACAATTATTTTCAGATCGGAATGGGGAATTTCGGGAAAATTCTGGCTGATGGTAATATTTCTACAACGCTTGAGAACGATATTCAGGTTGGTGCTGATCTCCATTTTCTTTCAACCAAAGGACTTACGAAAGAATACGACTGGACTTCAAAACAAAACACCGGAAACTTTGGCCTTTATTTAAATTCTTATGGCGACAAAGGAAAAATCAACGTGAATGCTGATTACGGGCTGAATGATTATAATTATTACGGAATTTATGCCCTAAAACCTGCTTCAGATATCGATATTAACCAGAAAACCAACCGTTTCAAAGTCAACGGATATTACGATTTTTATTCCAATGAAATCCTGAACGACATCCGTATCAAATCATCTTTTCTTGGCGATCATTTCGATGCTAAGGAAACCCAGGCAGAAATTTTGCTGAATCTTTCGAAACATGGAGTAGAGCTGCCCGTAAATGATATGATGTTTAACGCAGACCTCGGGATTAATCTCGAAACCGTGAAATCTGAATTTTCACTTCTGAATGAAAATTCTTCAAATTTTTTAAATGCGACTCTATCGCCGAAAATGACGTTCTTCAAAGGAAAATCTTATCTGATGATCGGATCGGATTTCTCTTTCCTGAATGCTAAAAATTCAAATAATATTCTTGAAGAAGAAGTTAAAAACAATAAAACCTACTGGTTCCCAAAAGCTGAACTGCAGTTTGCGGCTACAGACGAATTTAAATTTTATGCCGGCGTAGAAGGTGGTTTGAAACTGAACACTTATGCCAATATGCTCGAAGAAAATCCGTATCTCGTTTCGGACCAGGAACTTCGTGCAACAGAAACCAAATACAAAGGGTATATTGGGTTGCGCGGCGATGTAGATCAGATGATTAAATATGATGTGAGCGCAGGTTACGGAAAAATGAATGACATCATGTTCTTCCGTGCCAATGGTCTTTTTGATGATGCGTTTACCTTAGACCGTGCGCCGTATGATTTTGCGAATACCTTCTCTGCCGTGTACGATAACGGAACGGTAAGCGAGGTGAAAGGAAGCCTGCAGTTTTTCCCGCTGGCCAATCTTGTTTTGGATGCCGAAATGTATTTTGCAAAATATGACCTTGATAACTACGAACATATCTACAATAAGCCTTTGCTACATGCAAGTTTGGGAGGTAAATATTCTTTGTTAGGAAAAAAACTTCATCTGGGCGCGAAAGCGATTTTCGGATCTGATAAGACCACAAATTCTTTTTCTTTCACAGAATCAGGAACTTCGCCTAATTTATTTCTGTCAGAAGAGAATACCGATGATAAAGTTGGGGGCTTTGCAGATTTAAATCTGTCTGCGGAGTACAAAATTCACAAAAATTTCAGTATTTTTGCACTCGGAAATAATTTACTGAATACAAACTATCAGACTTTCAAAGGATATAAAGTTTTGGGAGCGCAGTTTTTGGGAGGTGTGAAGATTTCTTTTTAAAAAATTAATGAGGATTTAATTCAAAATTCATCATCAAAAATGGCTCGGTAGTTCAATTGGATAGAATATCAGATTTCGGCTCTGAGGGTTGGGGGTTCGAGTCCCTTCCGGGTCACAAAATCGGCAAACTTCTTTGAAGTCTGCCGATTTTTATTTTACGTTTTACAGCGTAAGATTAGTTATTGGTAACCTTAAGAGTTACATCAATATTATTTCTTGTTGCGTTAGAGTAGGGACACACCTGATGTGCCTTTTCCACTAATGACTGCGCTTCTTCCAGTGATACTCCGGGCACATTCACATCCAGTTCCACTTCCAGACCAAAACCACCGTTTTCGGTTTGTCCGATTCCGACTTTGGCATTTACTTTTGTTTCGCCCGCCGCAGATTTCGATTTTTTAATCATCAGATTTAAGGCGCTGTCGAAACATGCCGCATATCCTGCGGCGAAAAGCATTTCGGGGTTGGCATAATCATCACTTTGTCCACCAAGGGATTTGGGAGTGCGTACATCGAGTTCCAGAATTCCGTTGTCACTTTTTACGTGTCCGTCGCGTCCGCCTGTTGCGGTAACGCTAGTTGTGTATAATGTTTTCATTGATTTTTTTATTTTTTATTTATTTTATCTAAAAGTTTAGAAATCGCCTGTTTCAGTTCCTGTACATCAGTTTCCGAAAGATCCAGCCTATCATTCATTTTTGCAGGAATCAGGCAAGCTTTGTCCTGAAGCCTTTCACCTTCATCAGTCAAGGAGATTTCCACAACACGCTCATCCTCAATTTTTCTTTGCCGTACAATATAAGATTTTGCTTCCAGCCTTTTCAACATTGGAGTTATCGTACCGCTGTCTAGAAAAAGTTTTTCACCAATCTGATTTACCGTAAGCCGCTGATGCTCCCAAAGTACCATCATTACCAGATATTGCGGATAGGTAATATCAAGTTCTTCAAGTAACGGACGGTAAAGACCTGTGATTTCCTTTGCGATAACATACAAAGGGAAACATAGCTGATTACCAAGTTGTGGAGTTTTGTGTTGATCCATGGGAGGATTTAGTGATTTTCTAAATTATTTTTTAATGATGAATTCATCCATTGGGATACGAACTTTTTTCATCTTCGAAAGCCAGTCGTTCTCCGAATCTCTGTATCCTAAGTACAGTAAAGTTACACTTTTCAGTCCCAATTCTTTTAAACCCAGAATTTCATCGACCACCTCATTGCTGAAACCTTCGGCAGGTGTACTGTCAATTTTCAGTTCCGCCGCCTGTGCCATAGCTAAACCTAGTGCGATGTAAGTCTGTCTTGCAGTGTGAGCGAAATTTTCTTCTGAGGTCTGCGCGCCGTAGATCACTTTCAGTTGATCTGTATAACTGCTGAAACGACCGCGTGGCAATTCCCGAACATCGGTATGGTAATCGTAAACTTTGTCGATTTTTTCCGCCGAATAATTGTCCCAGGCTGCGAAAACCAAAACATGGGAACAATCTCTCATTATCTCCGGGTTAAGGGCTCCTTTTACCATTTGTTCTTTCAATTCCTGATTTTCCACTACAATCACACGGAAAGGCTGTAATCCGGAAGAGGTAGGCGCAAGTCTGGCTGCTTCCAGAATTTTATTCAAATCTTCTTCTGAAACTTTTTTGGTGGAATCATACGCTTTTACTGCGTGTCTCCATTTTAAATCTTCAATTAATGACATTGTATTTTTTTTTAAATTTTACTATTTCGGTTGCAAAGATAGTTAACAATTATATTGCGCACAATCTAATTACGTGATAGATATTTTGAATCAATAATCAGGGACAAAAAAAACCGCCTAAGTAGTCAGGCGGTTTCTATTAATAGTTTATTTTCTTAATCCATTTTCTTGGCATCAGCAACAAATTGTGCTAAACCACTGTCGGTTAATGGGTGTTTAAGTAAATTTAAAATCGAAGCGAGAGGAGAAGTCACGACATCTGCACCTATTTTCGCACAGTTGATAATATGCATCGGCGAACGGATCGATGCTGCAAGAATTTCAGTATCAAACATATAATTATCAAAAATAATTCTGATTTCTTCGATTAAATTCATTCCATCAACTGAAATATCATCTAATCTACCCAAGAACGGAGAAACATATGTAGCGCCTGCTTTTGCAGCCAGCAACGCTTGTCCGGCAGAGAAAATCAGGGTACAATTGGTCTTAATGCCTTTGTTTGAGAAATATTTAAGTGCTTTCACGCCGTCTTTAATCATTGGGATTTTCACCACAATATTAGGATGGAGCGCTGCCAATTCTTCACCTTCTTTGATCATTTCTTCGTAAGTTGTGCTTAAAACTTCCGCAGAAATATCTCCATCAGCAATTTCGCAAATGGTTTTGTAATGGTTCAGAATCGCCTCTTTTCCGCTGATGCCTTCTTTTGCCATAAGCGATGGATTGGTGGTTACACCATCTAAAATTCCTAAATCCTGGGCTTCTTTAATCTGCTCAAGATTGGCAGTGTCGATAAAAAATTTCATGTATTTATTTTTATTAGGTACTTTATTATGAGCTGATTTTGTCTTGAAGATGGAGTAATAAACAGTTCAGCATCATCTTTTCTAAATTTTCACAAAGATAACATATTAACCAGCAATATGGAAATGATAATTGGTTTTATAAAAGCATTAAACAAACAAAGGCTCAGACGTAAAAAAACCTTACGGTTTCGCGTAAGGTTTATTATTATACAGGTTAAATTTTAAGTTTCCGAAAGAATTTCTTTATGTTATCATTAAAATTCCTTCGTGCGACTCATGGTGTTTTAATGGGAGTGGCAGCCGGATTTCAGATTTTGCTGCCAGGGCAATCATTTTCATAATAAATTCTTTTGATTTTGATTCTACTCTGGACATGTTTTCGAATGAAAAAACATGTACGGCGCCGGCGTTTTTCAAAATTGTTCTTGCTTTTTCAAGCTTTTCAGCATTTTTAGAAAATATTCCGGCAACTAAATTTTCCGATTTTTTTCTCAGCAATTTTACCGGTTTATTCGCATATATGCCGAAAAAAGAACCTAAATACGCGTTTGACCAGTTTTTCTTGTCATCTGACAATTCTTTGCAGGCTAGTTTAAGATTTTTCAATCCTGTTTTTTTGAGGATTTTTGCTGCGTTTACTGCCTCATCACAACTTGAAAATAGTCCTACAACTGTTGTTTTCATTGTACTTGTATTTGTTAATTGATATTTGCTATTACAAATATATGCGTAACATAGTTTTTAAAAAACCGTGATGTAACCCTTTTTTATATCAGTATTTTTAGGATGTGTTCATGTTTTTAAACAAAAATCCCGCGTTGCTGCGGGATTTTCTTTATGATGGAATTAGGGTTTATTTAAATTCGCTCATTTTTAATTTCCTCAACAATTTCCGGATTAAGCAGAGTAGAGGTATCGCCAAAATTCGCGAAATCGCCTTCTGCAATTTTTCTTAAAATCCTTCTCATAATTTTACCGGAACGGGTTTTAGGCAAGGCAGATACAAACTGAATTTTATCGAGTTTCGCAATCGGCCCGATTGTATCGCTGATGACCTGGTTAATTTCCTTACGAAGATTATCCCGGTCGCGGCTTTCGCCGGTATCTTTAAGAATCACATAGCCATAGAGTGCGCTGCCTTTGATATCGTGCGGATAACCCACAATCGCAGACTCTGCAACAGCCGGATGCTGGTTAATACTGTCTTCAATTGGAGCCGTTCCCAGATTATGCCCGGAAACGATAATCACGTCATCTACGCGTCCTGTTATTCTGTAATAGCCTACTTCATCACGCAAAGCACCGTCGCCGGTGAAATATTTCCCCGGAAACGCGGTAAAATAGGTTTCTTTATATCGCTGGTGGTCGCCCCAGATCGTTCTGGCAATTCCCGGCCACGGAAAACGGATGCAAAGATTGCCGTCTACCTGGTTGCCGGTGATTTCATTGCGTTTGTCATCCATCAGAACAGGCTGAATTCCCGGTAGCGGAAGTGTTGCATAGGTCGGTTTTGTGGGGGTTACAAAAGGAATGGGCGAAATCATGATCCCACCGGTTTCGGTTTGCCACCAGGTATCTACAATCGGGCATTTTTTCTTCCCGACATGATCATTGTACCAATGCCAGGCTTCATCATTGATCGGCTCTCCTACGGAACCGATAACCCTTAAACTCGAAAGGTCATGCTTTTCAACCCATTCATAAGATTCCTTAGCAAGCGAACGGATCGCGGTAGGAGCCGTGTAAAACTGTGTCACTTTATGCTTATCTATAACTTCCCAGAAACGGTCGGGTTCGGGGTAAGTGGGAACACCTTCAAAAATAACCGTCGTTGCGCCGTTTGCCAGCGGACCGTAGAGAATGTAGGAATGTCCCGTGATCCAGCCAATATCCGCCGTACACCAATAAATATCATTTTCTCTGTAATTGAATACATTTTTGAAAGTATAAGCCGTGTAAACCATGTATCCGGCAGTGGTGTGTAGCATTCCTTTTGGTTTTCCTGTGGAACCGGAAGTATAAAGAATAAACAGCGGATCTTCAGCATCCATAATAACAGAAATAAAATCTGCCGGTGCTTTTTCGTAAAGCGGTTCAAGCCAAAAGTCGCGTCCTTCCTTCATCTTCACTTCGCCGCCGGTTCTTTTTACCACGAGCACTTTTTCTACCGTTGGGCAGTTTTCTACAGCTTCATCGATGATTCCTTTCAGATCAATGGCTTTGCTGCCTCGGTAACTTCCATCCGAACAGATGATAAGTTTCGCTTCACAATCGTTAACACGTGAACTCACCGCAGAAGCCGAAAATCCGGCAAAAATAACGGAATGCACCGCACCCAGTCTTGCACAGGCCAACATTGTTACCGCCAATTCCGGAATCATCGGAAGGTAAATACATACGCGGTCGCCTTTCTGGATTCCCAGATCACGCAGCACGTTAGCCATTTTGCAGACCCTGTCCCGCAGTTCGTTATAAGAAATATGCTGGGCTTCTTCTTTCGGATCGTTGGGTTCCCAGATAATCGCGGTTTTCTCGCCGCGGATACTCAGATGCCGGTCAATACAATTTTTGGTGATGTTGAGTTTGGCGTTTTTAAACCATTTGATTTTTGCTTCCTGCATGTCATATTCCACCACTTTGCTCCAGCGCTGGTACCACACAAAGTTTTCATCGGCAATTTTATCCCAGAATTTCTTCGGGTTTTTTATCGATTTCTTATACTGCTTGAAATAATCGGGAAGATCATCAATTAAATAATTTTTCATAATATTCTTAATTTTTTTTGTTTTACTGTTTTTTTTGAAGCCGGGAACCTGCTGTCCGCTCATACTCCTCGCGGCCGGGTTTGACCAATGCATGCTGCGGGGTAACCGCTTCCATCAGGGCTAGGGCGCTGTTATTTTTACCTGATTTCGGTTTTTGATCTAAATTTTTTCTCTTTTATACACATTCATCATTTCCTGTAATTCTCTTACAATACTTTCATCATCGATGGTTGAAGGGATTTGGTATTCTTTCCCGTCCAGCATTGTGCGGATGAGTTTCCTTAAAATCTTACCGGAGCGGGTTTTCGGCAGACGGTTGACTACCATTGCGTTTTTCAGACAGGCTACTGCGCCTATTTTTTCACGCACCAGGGCAACAATATCTTTTTCTAGTTGGTCCTGATCTGCCTTGGAACCAGATTTTAAAACTGCGATGGCAAAAGGAACCTGACCTTTCAAATCATCATCAATTCCAACTACGCAACATTCGGCGACATCTTTATGTGCGGCGACCACTTCTTCCATTTCAGCGGTAGAAAGACGGTGTCCGGCAACATTAATCACATCATCAACTCTTCCGGTAACGAAAACGTAGCCGTCTTCATCCATAATTGCACCGTCGCCCGAGAAATAATAGCCCGGAAATCTCGACAGATATCCAAATTTAAACCGCTCCGGATCGCCCCAGATTCCGGTTAAAGCACCGGGAGCCAGCGGAAGTTTGATGACGAGATAACCTTCGTGATGTGCTTCAAGTTCATAACCTTCTTCACTGAAGATTTTAATATCATAGCCGGGAATCGGCTTTCCGGCAGAGGCTCTCTTGATTTTTACGTCTTCAACACCCGTCATCAGTCCCAGCATCGGCCATCCCGATTCGGTTTGCCACCAATGGTCAATAGCCGGTACACCGACGAATTCTTCATACCAGTCGAGGGTGGCAACATCGCATCGTTCGCCTGCCAGAAACTGGGTTCTCAGCGACGATAAATCATATTTCTTTATAAATTCGCCTTCAGGATCTTCTTTTTTAATGGCTCTGATGGCCGTAGGCGCTGTAAACATCACCGAAACTTTATGCTCCTCGATTACACGCCAGAAGGTTCCTGCATCGGGCGTTCCAATGGGTTTTCCTTCAAAAATAACAGTGGTGTTTCTGTTAATCAACGGGGCGTAAACCGAAAAACTGTGACCAACCGCCCAACCGATATCGGAAGCTGCCCAAAAAGTTTCGCCTTCGTTGGCGCCGTATATATTTTTAATCGCAAATTTCATCGCTACGGCATGTCCGCCGTTATCGCGTACCACACCTTTGGGCTTTCCGGTAGTTCCGGAGGTGTACAGGATGTAGAGCGGATGGGTGGATTCTACTGGAACACAGTCCACAGGTTCGGACGTGGCGATAAGTTGTTCGAAATCAATTAAATTAGTCTCGGCTCCAAAATGGATTCTGTTGCCCAGAAGTTTGCGGTCGTACACCACGATGTGTTCCGGTTTGTATTCTGAAATCGAAACAGCTTCGCGCACAAAAGGCAGATAAGGAATCCGGCGCGAAACTTCCATCCCCGAACTTGCGGTAATAATGGCTTTCGGGTGACAGTCATCGATTCTTATCGCCAGTTCGGTAGGGGCAAAGCCGCCAAAAACCACGGAATGCGTAACGCCCAGTCTTGCGCAAGCCAGCATAGCGAAAACCGACTGTGGAATCATGGGCATGTAAATAATCGCGGTGTCGCCTTTCTGTAAGCCTAAATTCTGCAGTCCTCCCGCAAATTTTGCCACCTGGTCGCGAACTTCGCTGTAGGTGTATTTTATGATTCGGGAAGTTACCGGAGAATCATAAATAAGGGCCACCTGATCACCGAAACCGTCGTTAATATGTTTATCTAAAGCAAGATAACAGGTGTTGAGTTCACCATCTGTAAACCAGGTTGGGTAACTTTGGCCATCGTCGGTGAGGATTTGGGTTGGTTTTTTAAACCATTCAATATTTTCTGCCTGTTCTGCCCAAAATTTCTCTTTATTTTCCACGCTTTCGCGGAACATTTTGTGCGCTTTCATATCTTAAGTTTTATTTGATTAAATTTTCTACCTGTTCGGTAAGTTTTTTAATAGAGTAGGGTTTTGTTACATAGGCATCAGCGCCCATTTCCAAACCTTTGGCAATATCAGCTTCTCCGGTTTTGGCGGAAAGAAAAATCACTTTTATACTGCGGTACGCCTCATTTTTACGGATTTCTGCCAGCGTGGTATATCCGTCGACATTCGGCATCATAATATCAAGAAGAATAATATCGGGAATCTGGGTTTTTAGGATTTCCAGGACTTCGGAACCGTCTCTGGCGATGAAGACTTCGTAGCCGGCTTTCCGGAAGGCATATTCCAAGGTCATGATGATTTTATGTTCGTCGTCTGCAATTAATATCTTTTTCATGTGGTTTCATTTTTAGTGGGCAAAAAAATCTCAAACGTAACACCGATTTCTTTGTTTTTGGCTTCGATTTTACCGCCATGGGCACTGATGATTCTCTTACATATGGCAAGTCCAAGTCCACTTCCTAAAGGTTTTCTCAGATTTTGGTTCTTGCTCTGGTAAAATTTCTCGAATACATACTGCAAATCTTCCGTCGGAATTGTTTTGCCGGTATTAAAGATTGAGATTTTCAGCATGCCATCTTTTTCCTGAAATTTGGTCTGAATCATTCCCTGTTCGTTGGCGAATTTCAGCGCGTTCCCAAGGATATTCTGAAAAACCTGAATCATTTTCATTTCATCAAACTCAAAAATCTCATGCTGCAATAAATTGACTTCCGAGTGATGGAGATGTTTCTGCTCAAATAGCTGCAGCAAAGGCTTTAAAGCTTTATGGTAAGTCTCGGTAATGTTTTTTTCTGCAAGGTTAAGGGGCGTGGTTCCGGCCTCGAGTTTATCCAGAAAAAGAATATCGTTGATGATTTCTGCCAGGCGGTCGCTTTCGGAAATAATGTTGCCGAGGAAATCTTTTTTAATCTCCGCTGGCATTTCGTCATCATCCAGCAGCAGCTCGCTCGTCGCACGGATGGCTGTGATGGGCGTTCGTAATTCGTGGGCGACAGAATCAAGGAAATCGTCTTTCTGTTTGTCTTTTATCACCAAAGTTTCATTCGCGTTCTGAAGTTCTTCCGAAAGTTTTCTCAGTTGCTGCGAATGCTCGGTGAGCTGTTTGTTCATTGAAATGTTCTCTTTGGATTCTTCCAGAATTTTCAACACTTCGGGCAGGGTAATTTTGTCTTCTTTTGTAACGCCTTCAATTAAAATCTTTGCCGATGCGGTACCGATTCTTCCACTGAGAAGGTTCTCTGAAAATTTGATGAACCGGGAATCGGCGCTGTCGTTTTCATCAGAAAGATTGTATTTGAGATTAAATATTTTCAGCGCCTGCCTAGTTTTCTTTTCGCCTAGAAATCTCGTCAGGATGTTTGTGATGTCTGAAATATTGGCGGTTCCTTTCCAAATATAGGCATTTTCGTGATGCTGTATATAATCGTTGATGTCCACATAAAGTTCGGCAAAATTCCGTTCTCTGTAATTCCCCGCTACAAAAGATGATATTATCATAAACAGGCCGCCGTTTACGAGCAGACTCCAGAAAAACGCACTGGCCACAGGCGAGAGGTACGCTAATTTAAAAAAGTTAAATACCGCTGAATTCTGATAGGTTGTTTCAAAATAATTCGGCAGGATAAGATTGAAATAACAGATAAGTACGCCTGCAATTATTCCGGTTACTGCGCCGGAATAACTGCCTCTGCGCCAAAATATGGCACCGAAAAAAGCCGGCGCCAGCTGAGCAATAAGAACAAAAGCGGTAAGTCCCACCGAAAATAAGGTGGCACTCCTGATGAGGTATTTGTAAAAGACAAAACCCAGGATGATGAGTGAGAAAATACTGAATTTCCTGATGTTTACAATGGTTCGGTTGTTGGCATATTCGGTTTCGGTTTTCAGACTGTTGAGCCAGCCGTAAGGGATAATAATGTTGTTTGAAAGCATAACCGATAGGGAAATACTCGAAATAATGATCATCGAGATACAGGCGCTGAGACCGCCCAGAAAAACCATTCCTGCAATCATCATGTTCCCGAATTTCTGCGGAATGAGGATTGAATAGAATTCGGGATTTACATTTTCTCCGAAGAACAGGATTTTGCCGCCCCAGGCAATAGGGAAGACAAAGAAATTCATCAGCAGAAGATAAAGCGGAAAAAGCCAGATGGCAGTTTTCAGGTGTTTTTCGGTTCTGTTTTCTATAATTGTGGTGTGAAACTGCCTTGGAAGAAGAAAAATCGCCGTCATCGAAAGCATGCACATCAGAAACCAGTTGAAGGCGCCCTCCAGTCCGTTGAACGTATTTTTCTGTGTAAAATCGGGTAATTTTGAAGCCTTTTCATAAATGTCATCAAAACCGTTGAATACGCCATAAACAACAAAAACTCCGAGAATGATAAAGAAAATCAGTTTCAGGAAACTCTCCACGGCAACAGCTGAAATAATGCCGAGTCTTTTCTCCGAAGCATCGACATATTTGGTGCCGTAATAGGCAGAAAACACCGCAATGATCAGCACGACATATGTGGCAGTATCCAGAAAAATATTGTCTGAATTGGCCGTGTGGGTCATCAGGTGAAAGGTATCGGAGATCGCTTTGATCTGTAAACCAATGTACGGAATCACCGCCAGCATACACACAATGGCAACGATTGCGCCCAGAGACCTGCTGTTTCCGTACCGTAAAGAGATGAAATCGGCAATGCTGCTTATTTTATGAACGCGGGAGATTCTGATGATTTTCGAATTGATATAAATCCACGCCGGAATAATGATTACCGGACCGATGTAGATCGCCAGGTATTCCAGACCCTGGTTGGAGGCCACGCCGATGCTTCCGTAATACGTCCAAGCCGAACAGTACACCGCCAGAGACAGGGAATAAATATACGGATTATTGATCCAGAAGTTGCTCTTCTTTTTTTCTGCCCAGAAGGCGATGAAGAACAGCAGCCCCAGATACAGGATCACCAGTAAAAACAACAGCGGACTACTCATCGAATTTCCAGAATATTAAAAATGACGCGATACTGGATGCCAGCCAAATCATAAACAGGTACAGATAAATCATCGGCAGCCCCAAGATTGCCTGTGTGTGATTAAACAGAAGCAAAACCGGCGCATTGAGCATCACAAATAAGGTGATGCTCAAAATAACCAGTTTCTGCTTGTGTCTTTTTTTCATTTGAAAGTTTCTTTTAAAACTTTAAGAAAGGTTTTTTAAACCAGAACTTTAAATTTTGTCGTCCGAATATTCGCCTTTGAAGGAGTACCACCCGAACACTGCCAATCCGCCAACGATGATGGGGACAAGAATCACCAGGATAATCCATCCGAATACATTATCTTCCTGCTTATCCGACATGATTTTCGGGATTCCGAACACGCTTAAGCCATAGTACGCGACTACCGCCGCCAAAATAAGCCATACAATTCCTAATATTTTTTTTACTGAATCCATTTTTTTTGTTTTTTAAAGTTAGAGAAAAATCCGGAAACCGGGGACAACGGTGTGGTAATTTTCAGGTTTCCGGGATTTGTTTTTGTTGGTTTACTGGTGGTCTTCTTCAAGACTTTTATTTTTGGTTTTAAGGTAAAGCGTACCGATTACCAGACATACTGCCGCTACAATGATCGGGTACCAAAGTCCCTCAAGATACCATTCGGCGTGCCCTGCATCTTTGCCCGAAGTCACCAGATAAGTAGCTACTGCCGGCAGCAGACCGCCAAATATTCCGTTACCGATGTGATAGGGCAGTGACATGGAGGTGTAGCGAATGCGGATTGGGAACATTTCTACCAGGAAAGCGGCAATTGGGCCGTAAACCATCGTTACGAAAACCACCTGCACAAATACCAGAAATATCAGGAGCCACCGCGTATCCGGATTTACCGTAATGCTTTCTTTAATCAGTGGTGCTTCAGCTTTTCCGTTGGTCATCACCGGTCCTGCTGCAGCCCAGTGCACAATACTGTCGCGTTTCAGCAAAGTTCCGTCTGTAAATGTTTTTTCTTTGTGGAAAGTGATAAGGCTGTCTCCTGCAATTTTTTCATGGGCTTTGGCGGTTCTTTTTTCTACAAGACCTTTTTCTGCCAGTACTTTGTCTTCAATATTTACAGCGGTGTACATGGTTTTATAAATGGGTCTGTAAGCAATAATGGCGATCAACATCCCAATCATCATGATGGGTTTTCTGCCGACTTTGTCGGAGAGCCAACCGAACAGAATAAATAGAGGAGTTCCCAGGAACAGCGCCAGAGCCATCATGGAATCCACCTGTGCAGAATCTATATTCATCACTTTTTGCATGAAACTCATGGCGTAAAACTGCCCGGTGTACCAAATGACACCCTGTCCCATTACCGCTCCGAAAAGCGCAAGAAGCACGAACTTGAAATTCAGCTTATTACCGAAGCTTTCTTTCAGAGGATTGGTTGAGGTTTTTCCTTCTTTTTTTGCCTGCGCAAACAAAGGTGATTCCTTCATATTTCTTCGGATGACGTAAGAAACCCCGACCATAAGAATTGAAATCCAGAACGGTATTCTCCAGCCCCAACTGTCGAATTCTTCAGGTGTAAGCGAAGTTTTGGTGACCAAAATAACGATAAGTGAAATAAACAGACCTGCCGTTGCGGTGGTCTGGATCCAGGAAGTCCAGTACCCACGGCGATGAGGCTGCGAATATTCAGCGACGTAGGTTGCGGCGCCACCGTATTCTCCACCAAGAGCAAGTCCCTGTAAAAGTCTCAGAATTAACACCAAAACAGGCGCGGCATAACCAATGGTTTCGAAACTCGGTACACATCCGATAAGAAAGGTGGAGAAACCCATGATCAGCAGCGTTACCAGGAAAGTGTATTTTCTTCCGATAATGTCTCCCAGTCTGCCGAAAAACAGCGCGCCAAAAGGTCTTACCACAAACCCTGCGGCAAAAGTTGCCAGGGTAGAAAGAAATGCTGCGGTAGGATTATCTGCCGGAAAAAATTTGGTGGCGAGAACTACCGCCAGACTCCCGAAAATGTAGAAATCGTACCATTCGATGAGCGTCCCCAAAGACGACGCCATGATTACGCCCCAGATTGTTTTATTCTTTTTTTTCTCCGCAACATACGCGTCATGCTCATGTTGGGTTTTAAATTTCTTGCTCATAATTATATTTGTTTTTGATTTAAGTACTATTTATATAGATTTTATAATCATTTAATATTTAATCATTTAATTTTTTTATATCAAGTTTAAAATGAATACATGACCCTTACGGTTCCTCTTAAATTTCCGGCGTTTTTGAGATTGTTTTTAGCGAGCGCTTCTGTATTCATATCACCCCATTTTGCAGCAGTATATTCTACTTCCGGGGAAATACTGAATTTATTCTGCTTGAAATCTATGCGTGCAGAAGCCCGCCAAACCTCATCAAGAATCCGGTTCCCGGAAATGCCCCGCATATAAAGATTTTTAAAGCCGGCATCGGTGCCTGAATTTTTTGTGTAACCAAAGAAAAGTCCCGGAGCAATTTTCGGATGGGCGCTCGCAAGGTCAACCCAGAAGGCTGAAGTTTTGGTGGGTTTATATGATTCAATACCGTTGGTGTTTTCGTAGCCTGCAAAACCTCCGATCATCACAAGGTGGTGAAGGTTTCCGCCGCTAATCCCATAAAGTTTTGCAATGATTTTTTCGTTGGCGTATTTGAAGTAACCGAAAAACATTTCAGAATTTACTTTCTCATCAGAAGCAAGGCCTCCGGATTCAATCACCGGCTGCAGCGATTGGTATTCGGCACCGGCACCTGCGGTGATACTTTTTGATTTGTATTGAACCTGCCCGTGAACAGTGGGCATTGAAGAATTGAAGGTCGCGGAATTGGCGGAAGCTCCAGCAGCGTTTGCCGTCTGAAATTCGCGGTCTTTATAAGCAATCACGCTGAAAGAAAGTTCCGGAGTTAATTTCTGGGTCACTTTTACCTGACCAGCCCAGCCGAAAGGGTTGAACAGGATGCCGGTATTGAAATTCACAACGCCTGGAAAGACGTCAGGAACAAAAGTGGGATACCAGGTCTGGCCAAAAGTTACTGCAGTTTTGGGCCAGGTCAGTGTCGCAGTTGCGTGTCTTAAACGGAGCAGGCCTGTGCTTCCTGTACCAGCCGCGCTTTTGTTGAGTTCAGTATTGCCGAAGAAATCAGCTTCGATGTTTCCTGTGGCTTTAGCTCCCCAAACGTCGGGTCCGCGGAATTTAATTCCAACTCTAGAAGTGATGGCCAGAAAATTACTCGCACCTGCATCGTTGATATCGTTTCCGTTGGCATCCAGCTTTTCATCTAGTGGAAAAAGATTCAAATTATATTCTCTGGAGTAGGCCGACTGGCGACTGTCGAAACTGTATTCGGTTCTTACCCAGCCGTAAATGGAGGCGTCCCATTCTTTGGGTTTTCTGGCTTCGGCTTCCAGGGCTTCGATTCTTTTTAAAAGATCGGCGGTGGATACCGTATCCTGAGCGTGTAGCTGCTGTGTGAAGAGTATTGTTGGAAGTATTCCTAACAAAATAGATGATTTCTTCATAGGATGTTAATTTTTAGTTCTTTTCTTTGACATAACGAAAGTGAAACTAAAAATTTGTTTGAAGAAATTTAATATATATTTATGCTAAGGGTATAGTTATATTTTAAAATATGTTTAAAAATGATGGGTGTTATTTGGGACTGATTTATTTCCTGAAACGTTCCCACTTGATCATCATGTACTTATCGCCAAACTCAGTAATGATAAGGCCGGAGCCTTTTATATTTTCTTCTTTCTGCATGAATTCTAAAAGTTCATTCTGCTTAAAAACCTTATACGTGGTATGAAACTCCGAATGTGGGGGTCTGCTGATGTTGTATTTTTTTATCCAGGAACTTACCGTTACATGGGAGATTCCGAGAATTCTTTCGATCTCCCGGAACGAAAGTCCTTCCAGATACAGCTGCAGGGCTTTTGTAACATAGTAGTCGTCAATCTGTTTTCCCAGTTTTTTTACGGTGAAATAGTAATTGCAGTCGCGGCACCGGAACCGTTGTCTTTCCTTTACAATTCCGCTTTTTACTACGTTGTGCTGCTGGCATTTGGGACAGGTATCTGGCATAACTATACTTTTTTAGCAAATGTATATTAAATTAGCATTATAACAAAATTTAAATATAGGGTTAATATCATTTAATGGGTCTTTGGTAAATTACGTTTTTGGTTTTCAGATTAAATTTATATCTTTGCAGCTAATGAAAAGAACATTTCCATTAGACCATGTATATATTGGCAGCGATGCCGGGAACAACAATATTTATTTTATTTAACGAAGTCATTTTGGCTTCGTTTTTTTTTGATTTTAAACTAAAGAACTATGCTTACAACCAAAGATTTAACTGTAGAAAAGATTAATGCTTTACTGAAAAGTGCTCAGGAATTCGCAGAAGGAAAAACCGTGAAAGCGGTGGATGAAATTTATGTTTCGAACCTGTTTTTTGAGGACAGTACCCGCACAAAAACCAGTTTCGATCTTGCACAGCGCAAACTGGGACTTCATGTGGTTCCTTTTGATGTTACGGCAAGTTCTGTAAATAAAGGCGAATCTTTATATGATACGGTAAAAACTTTTGAAAGTTTGGGAGTAAATCTCACCGTCATCCGTCATAAGCAGGATAAATATTATGAAGAGCTTAAAAATATCAGTATTCCGGTGATCAATGGCGGCGACGGAAGCGGAAATCACCCGTCACAGACGCTTTTGGATTTAATGACCATTCAACAGGAATTCGGCAAGTTTAAAGGACTTAAAATAGGAATTGTAGGCGACGTGAAACACAGTAGGGTAGCCAACTCAAACGCCGAAGCGCTGCGTAAACTCGGAGCTAAAGTCTATTTCTCGGGTCCCGAAAAATGGTTTGATGAAGGCACCATCATCAACGGAACTTATCTGTCGATCGATGATTTGGTGACCGAAGTGGATGTAGTGATGCTGCTCCGTATACAGCACGAAAGACACGGCGAGAAAATGAAAATTTCACTCGAAAGCTATCACAGAAAATTCGGGCTTACCAAAGAGCGTGAGAAAATGATGAAAAAAGGAGCAATCATTATGCATCCCGCACCCATCAACCGCGGTGTGGAAATCGCCGGTGAACTGGTAGAATGCGAGCGTTCCCGAATCTTCCAGCAGATGAAAAACGGAGTGTTTGCCAGAATGGCAATTCTGAAAGATGCGCTGGAATCTAAAGGATTTAAATTTAAATAAAATGAAATAAGGTTCAGGAGAGTAGACATCAGATTATTCACTTACACATGATTTGTCTCGAATCCACAGTCTTAAATCTTAGATCTAGTAAAAAAGAATGAAAAAGAAATTAATATTAGAATCCGGTGAAGTTTTTCACGGAGAAGGTTTCGGAGCCAACCTGGATACCGACGGGGAAGTGGTTTTCAATACCGGAATGACCGGCTATCAGGAACTTATTTCTGATCCGTCCTACTGCGGACAGATTGTCTGCATGACCTATCCGCTCATCGGAAATTACGGCATCAACCGTGATGATTATGAAAGTATCGAACCCGCCATTAAGGGTTTGATTGTAAAAGAATTGTGCGACTTCCCGTCCAATTTCCGGAACCAGCTCACCCTGGATGAGTTTTTTCAGAAAAAGAAATTATCCGGAATATCAGGAGTTGATACCCGAAAACTTACAAGAGTGCTGCGGAGCAAAGGAGTGGTAAAAGGCAAAATTGTAGACGAGAATGCTGATGAAATTGCAGTGATTGAAACCTTAAAAACTACCGATTTCCCGACCAATCAGGTAGAAATGGTATCCACAAAAACCGCGTATGCCAACCCCGGCAGAGGATTGAATGTTGTTTTGGTTGATTTCGGGTCCAAACTCGGTATTCTGCGCGAACTTACCCAAAGAGATTGCGATGTGAAGGTAGTTTCTCAGGATGTCACTGCCGAAGAGATTTTGTTGATGAATCCTGATGGAATCATGCTTTCCAATGGTCCCGGCGATCCGGAAGATGTGAAAGGAGCTTCAGAACTCATCAACGGTCTTCTCGGAAAAGTTCCTATTTTCGGAATATGTCTGGGGCACCAACTGATTGGTTTGGCCTGTGGCGCAAAAACCTTCAAACTGAAATTCGGTCACCGCGGCGGAAATCATCCGGTTTTAGATCTCGCCAAAAATAAAGTGGCGATTACTTCCCAAAATCACGGGTATGCAGTAGATCAAGAAAGTTTGAAAAATACCGATTTGGAAGAAACACATATTGCGCTTAACGATAGAACCAATGAAGGCCTGAGACATAAAATACATCCGTGCTTCTCGGTACAGTATCACCCGGAAGCCAGCCCGGGTCCGGAAGATGCAAATTATCTTTTTGATGAGTTTATTGAGTTGATGGAGCAGTTTAAAAGTGTAGCAATATAGTAATGTAGCAATGTAACAATCTACTGATCGATGATAAATTTTGAAAATAATCCTCTGATTCGGAAGACAGTTCAATTTTCATTAGACATTATTGGATATTGTGAACTACTGGAAGAAAAAAGAAAATAAGTTATCGCTCGTCAATTGTTGCGTTCAGCAACCAGTATTGGAGCAAACTCATTCGAAGCTCAAAATCCAGCCAGCAAAAAAGATTTTATTAATAAGATAAAAATAGCTGCCAAAGAATTAGAAGAAACGAAATATTGGCTATATCTCTGCAAAAATTCCGACAATTATCCTTTTGATGAGAAACTGGAAAGTCAAATCAATGAAATCGCAAAAATTTTATATAAAATATTAAGTACTAGTTTATCGAACCGCGACAGTTTGTAAAATTGTTACACTGTTAAATTGATACACTGTTAAATTTTAAAAATGAAAAGAAACGACATAAAAACAATTTTAGTAATCGGTTCCGGACCAATTATCATCGGGCAAGCTGCGGAATTCGATTACGCCGGAACCCAGGCTTGCCTGGCGCTGAGAGAAGAAGGTTACAAAGTGATTTTGATCAATTCAAATCCTGCCACCATTATGACCGACGTCGAAATTGCCGACAAGGTTTATATTGAACCCATCTCGCTTCAGTTTGTGAGTCATATCATCCGGAAAGAACGTCCCGACGCGCTTTTGCCTACTTTAGGCGGACAAACCGGACTCAACATGGCGGTAGAACTTGAGAAATCAGGAATTCTTGAAGAATGCAAAGTGGAAGTTCTGGGAACTAAACTTTCAGCCATCAACCAAGCGGAAGACCGCGATCTTTTCCGCGAACTGATGCGCGAACTCAACGAACCGGTACCCGAATCCGACATCGTGAACACCGTTCAGGGCGCTTTGGAATTTGCCCATAACATCGGATATCCAGTCATTGTACGTCCTGCCTTTACCATGGGTGGCACAGGCGGCGGAATCGCGCATAACGATGACGAACTGAAGGAAATCGCGAGTTTCGGTCTGAAATATTCGCCGGTAACCCAGTGTCTTATTGAAAAATCCATCGCTGGCTTCAAAGAAATTGAATACGAGGTGATGCGAGACAAAAACGACAACGCCATTGTGGTGTGTAATATGGAAAACATCGATCCGGTGGGCGTACATACAGGAGATTCCATTGTGGTGGCACCTTCGCAAACGCTTTCGGACCGGGAATATCAGATGCTGAGAAATTCATCTTTAAAAATCATCCGTGCACTGGGAATTGAAGGCGGTTGCAACGTTCAGTTGGCTTTGGATCCGCATTCATTTGATTATTATATCATCGAAGTGAATCCGCGGGTATCGCGTTCATCGGCGCTGGCGAGTAAAGCAACCGGGTATCCGATTGCCAAGATTGCGGCGAAAATTGCGGTAGGTTTAACCCTGGATGAAATCATGAATCCGGTGACCGGAAAGACCTACGCGTGTTTCGAGCCGGCTTTAGACTATGTCGTAACAAAATTCCCGAGGTTTCCTTTCGATAAATTTGAAACAGCGGACCGAAGACTTTCGACCCAAATGAAAGCGACAGGTGAAGTGATGGCAATCGGTAGAAACTTCGAGGAATCTTTGCAAAAAGCCATTCGTTCCCTTGAAACCGGTTTAAGACATATCGGATTGAAGACTAAAGATGCCGCAGCCTTAACCGACGCTGAAATCGAAAGAAGAATCCGCGTCTGTGATGACGAAAGACTGTTCATCATCGGCGACGCTTTAAGACGGGGCTACGACTGGGAACAGATTGTTGAATGGAGCAAAATCGATAAGTTCTTCATCTGGAAAATCAAGAAACTGATTGATTTTGAAAAGGTGATTGCTGAAAATAAATTTGATATAGAAACGTTATTTCAGGCTAAAAAACTTGGGTTTGCAGACCTTCATATCGCGCATCTGTGGGAATCTGACCAGAAAACGGTATTCGAATTCAGAAGAACAAATGGCGTGATGCCAGTGTATAAAATGGTCGATACCTGCGCTGCAGAATTTGAAAGTGAAACACCTTATTTCTACGGAAGTTACGAAGAAGAAAACGAAAGTACGCCTTCAGACCGGGAGAAAATCATCGTCCTCGGTTCTGGACCGATCAGAATCGGGCAGGGTGTGGAGTTCGATTATGCTACGGTACATTCGGTTTGGGCGATTAAAGAACTCGGTTACGAAGCAATTATCATCAACAATAACCCTGAAACGGTTTCCACCGACTTCTCCATTTCCGATAAACTCTATTTCGAGCCTTTAACGGAAGAAGATGTCATGAACATCATCGAACTCGAAAAACCGAAAGGCGTGGTGGTGCAGTTCGGCGGACAAACCGCCATCAACCTTGCCAATAAACTGGCTGCTCACGGCGTTCAGATCCTGGGAACTTCGCTGGAAGATTTAGACCGTGCAGAAAACCGAAATAAGTTTGAAGCAGCTTTGCAAGAACTTGGAATTCCTCAACCTTTAGGAAAAACTTGTTTTACAAAAGAAGAGGCTTTGGTCATTGCTAACGAAATAGGTTTTCCGGTTTTGGTTCGTCCGAGTTATGTTTTGGGTGGAAGAGCCATGGAAATCGTGTACGACGAGAATGATCTGAACCACTATATGACCAATGCGGTGAAAGAAAACTCTGAACACCCAATTTTGATCGACCGTTATTTAACCGGAAAAGAAGTCGAGGTTGATGCTATTTCTGACGGAGAAACTGTTGTGATACCGGGAATTATGGAGCACATCGAAAGAGCCGGAGTGCACTCCGGAGATTCCATTGCAGTGTATCCGCCGCAGAATATCACCGCGAAACAGATCGATACCCTCGTGGATTATACCGAAAGACTCGCAAAAGGTCTTAATGTAATAGGACTGATGAACATTCAGTACGTACTTTCCGATGGCGAAGTATATGTGATCGAGGTGAATCCGAGATCTTCGAGAACGGTACCTTTCCTTTCCAAAATCACCGGAATCCCAATGGCGAATCTGGCTACTAAAGCGATTCTCGGCAAGAAACTGAAAGATTTAGGCTACAAAAACGGACTGGCACCTGAGCAGCCCGGTGTATTTGTAAAAGTCCCCGTATTCTCCTTCTCGAAACTCACAAAAGTGGATACTTCCCTGGGCCCGGAAATGAAATCTACCGGCGAGGTGATGGGCAAAGATACAACGCTAGAAAAAGCACTGTACAAAGGTTTTGTAGCAGCCGGACGTAAGATGCCGACCCACGGATCCATTCTCTTCACCGTAGCCGACAAGCACAAAGAAGAAGCCGCTGAAATGGCGCGACGTTTCCATGAAGTAGGTTTCAGAATATGGGCTACTGAAGGAACCGCAAGATATTTTGAAGACCATGGCATTCCGGTGAAAATCGGTTACAAAATCGGCGAAGAAGACGTCAACCTTATCGACCTGATTCAGAAAGGAAAGGTGCAGTATGTGGTAAATACCACCACCAAGGGGAAACAGGAGGAAAGAGACGGCTTCCAGATCCGAAGGATGTCGGTAGAGAATGGTGTGCCGTGCCTCACCTCGATGGATACCGTAGAAGCCATTTTAAAAGTCATTGAAAGCATGAGTTTCAAGATGGAACAGATGTAATCAAGACCTAATTATACAAAAACGCGTCCGGATTGGGCGCGTTTTTTGTTTGTAGGGAAGGGTTCTGATATAGAATTTTTAATTCTTTAGAATACGGCTGTTATTCTACAATCAGTTTGCCGTTCATCATTGCGGCGTGTCCCGGGAATGAACAAATAAAATCATAAGTGCCTTTTTCAGGCGCCGTAAACTCAATCGTCACGCTTTCTCCGCCACCGATGGTTTTGGTATGTGCAATAACTTCGGGTAACAAACTTTCAGGAACTTCAAAATCAGGCGCTTTTCCTTCCTGTACGGCTTTGGTGGCAAACGCGGTAACATCAGTACCTTGTTTCAGCAATACAAAATTATGCCCCATCGAAGATTTTGGCAGTTTCCCCACATGGTGTAAGGTAAGACGGATGAGTTTCCCTGCCGGAACTTTAATTTCGCTCTTATCGAATTTCATCGCGTCTTCAGCATTCAGGGCGACTTCGATGGTATCCTGATCCTGTGCGGCGGCAGGTTGCTCTGCTGGGGTTACGGTTTCGGTTTCAGCAGTTGTACTTACCTGCTCTTCGGTTTTATTCTGTCCGCAGGCGACCATCATCATCCCTGCAATTGCTGTTACTGAGAGTTGTTTTAATTTTTTCATACTCATAAAAGTTTAAAAGTTTATATTTCTGATTAATATGCAGTTCAAAGATACCTTAAACAAGATAATAAAACAAGAAAAAACTTGTTTTAATACATAGGATTTTTATCATGTTTGTCAATTTTTTATTTGAATAGGTTATGGTTGCTTAAGATTGATTATCTTTGCCCTTCATAATTTAACAAGTATTTTGAATGAAATGAAGAAAAGTGTGACCGATCGTATTTTAATGATTTTAAAGGGGCGCGGCGAGATTTCTGTAGCAGTTTTGGCTATGGAACTGGGAATAACCAAAGAGGGTGCCCGGTTACATCTCCTGAAACTTACAGAAATGGATTTGGTGAAAAGCATCCAGAAAAATGAAGGCGTAGGCAGGCCGGTTACTTATTATTCTTTATCTCAGAAAGGACTTTCAAAATTCCCCAATACCCATGCCACGGTAACGGTAGAACTGCTGCGTTCTGTAAAAAAACTGTTGGGTGAAAATGCGGTAGATTTAATGATCAATGATCGTGAAAACCAGGTTTACCAACGGTATGAACAGCAAATACAGCACAGCAAAACCATGGAAGAACGGCTGGAGCATCTCAGCAAGATACGTTCAGAAGAAGGGTATATGGCGGAATGGAAGGCCGAAAACGGGGAATACTTTTTTATAGAGAACCATTGCCCGATTGGTGCGGCTGCTGCAGAATGTCACGGGTTTTGCGATGCCGAATTATCAAATTTCAGAAAGTTGATTGGCACCGGATTTCAAATTGAAAGGGTACAGCATATTCGGTCCGGGGAACATCGCTGCATCTACAAAATTTCTTAAATAACGGAACATTTACAAAACCTGTTAATCATTCTTTGTAACAGGTTTTTTTTATGACCATAAAAGTGAATCCGGAAAAATTGAACCGGACATGAAAAAAGACTGGTCTGCTCAGGGTTTTCAAAAACCACTGTGAAAAACCTGTTTCGGTTCATGAGTTTTAAAATGGAACAGAATTTAAATCAAGAGCTGTTTATAGAAAAACGCGTCCGCACTGGGCGCGTTGTTGGTTAGGAAGTTTGATAAAGTCCGCATGAAGTTCCGCAAATGATGCTTTGATATGTTTCAAAAAACCTTTTACACCATCGTGAAAATTTTTATAATATTGTAATAAACATAGGGCGATGAAAAAAGAAGAACAAATGTCTGTAGAATACGACATGTTCCCACGCAGAAGCCCTGACAATAGTGTAACCGGAAACTGTTAAAAAGGAATATACCGAATTCCTGAAACCGAGTTTAAAGAAAAATGAATAAATATTTGTTGAACCTGCGACAAGCTTTTAAAGATATGTTTTCGTTTACCGATAATTTTCTATCTTTAAAAAAAATTATAAGAATGAAAAAACTATTGATTGCAGCTTTTATTTCCTCAACCTTGTTTACTTATGCTCAGCACACGCTTCCGGCTGCCAGTCCGAGACAAACGGTGGAACAGCAGTTTTCTACCACTAAAATTTCAGTGGATTACGGAAGACCGGGTGTAAAAGGGCGGAAGATTTTCGGTGATCTTGTACCCTATAATAAGGTGTGGAGAGCCGGTGCCAATGGCGCGACTAAAATTACCTTTGGTCAGGCAGTAAATTTCGGCGGAAAAACAGTGCCCGCAGGGTCTTACGGTTTGTTTGTAATTCCGGCAGAGAAGGAGTGGAAAGTCATCCTGAATAAAGATGCCCAGCAGTGGGGAGCTTACGCCTACGACGAAAAACTTAATGTAACCGACATTACCGTGCCCGTACAGAAATTGTCGGAGAAGCAGGAGTGGTTCGGCATCGAACTTAATCCTGTGGACGATAATGCAGTGGATATGGTGGTGAAATGGGACCAGACCAAAGTGACCGTTCCCGTAAAAACTGCAAATCCTGAGACCGTTAACAAAGTGGTTGAAAAGCTGAAAGAAATCCGCCAGATCGAACGTGACGCTGCGGCAAAGAAATAATTAGTAAATAAATATGAAGAAAATTTTAAACTGGGGTTTGTTCGCTGTATTGATGACGATGTTCGCCATTTCATGTTCCACCCAGATGACAACATTAGAAAACGGAAAGAAAATCGATAACCGCTTGGTTGGCGTTTGGTCCGGCTCTGAAAAAGATCAGCAGATTGACGGCGTGTCGAAAAAATGGGATATGACACGGAATGGAGACGGTACTTTTATTTTAGACTTTGTTTTTACCCAAAACGGCAGAACCCAGGAAACCCAGGAAACCGGAAACTGGTGGATCGAAGGAAATAAATTCTACGAATATCATGAAGAATCAGGGAAAACAGATGTGTATACCTATTCTGTGCTCAATGAAAACCAGATAAAATTCAAATCCCAAAGTATCAGTGTCGGAATGAACAACGACTCTTATGAGTTTACGGACACCCGCAGGAAATAAACTGAATGTCTCAATCTTTTGAGACATTTTTTTATTAAGTACCAAAAAATACCTGTCAATTTTTCGGTTGTAAAGTTTTATATACCGACCTAAATTTGCTATAAATTTACAAAATGGAACTTTCTAACGAAATAATGTATCAGGCTTCTGTTGACAAAAACCCCGAATTCCAAGGCGTTTTCTGGATGGGCGTGAAAACCACCGGGATTTTCTGCCGGCCTACCTGCACGGCACGCAAACCGAAGTTTGAAAATGTCGAGTTTTTCACCAATACCAAAGATGCAATCCTGAAAGGGTACAGGCCCTGCAAAGTCTGCAAACCCCTTGAGAATCCGGATGAAACGCCTGAAGGAATTCAGCATTTGCTGAATGAACTGGAGGCGGATCCTTCTCTGAAATTCAGGGATTACGATTTGGTGATAAGAGGTCTGGAGCCTGCAACCGTCCGCCGGTGGTTCATGAAGCACCATGGCATGACGTTTCATGCGTTCCAGCGGATGTTTAAGCTGAATTCAGCTTTTAAGAAACTGAATTTGGGCGGGAACGTGACCGACACAGCCTTCGAAAGCGGTTATGAGAGCCTGAGTGGTTTTAATGAAAGTTTTAAAAATATCTTTGGCGTTTCACCAAAGCAGTCGAAAAGTGAAAAAGTGGTGGATTTAAAAAGAATCGAAACACCACTCGGAACCATGATCGCCTGCGCTGATGAACACGGAATCTGTATGCTTGAATTTTCTGACAGGAAAGCACTGCCCACGGAACTGAAAGAGATTTCGAAACATTTTAATGCCAACATCATTCAGGGTGAAAATCCGCACTTCAAAACTTTAGAAAAAGAACTTGCTGAATATTTCGAAGGAACACGCAAGGATTTTACTGTTCCTCTATCACCCGTGGGGACTGATTTTCAGAAAAGTGTTTGGGAAGTGCTCCGTAAAATCCCCTACGGAACAACGAGAAGTTACCAGGAACAGGCGAATATTCTGGGTAATCCCAAAGCGGTGAGGGCCGTGGCAAATGCCAATGGTCTCAACAAAATTTCCATCATCATCCCTTGTCACAGAGTCATCGGCACCAACGGAACGCTCACCGGCTACGGCGGTGGAATCTGGCGCAAACAGAAACTGCTGGAGCTGGAAAAGTCGATTCTTTTTTAAAGGTCACTTATTTTAACGGAAGGTAATAATTCTTAAAATTTTTATCTTTGAAGAAAAGCTATGGAAAACTTTCTGCAACCCACTTTGGAAAATAGTGAAGTAAAATTGGTTCCTCTTGAAGAAGGTGATTTTGAACGGCTTTATAAGGTGGCTTCAGATCCGGAAATCTGGGCACAGCATCCGAACAAAAACCGCTGGGAAAAGGAACCCTTCCGTAATTTCTTTGAAGGAGCGATGATGTCGGGCGGCGCATTTCTTATTCTTGATAAAGAAAGTGGGGAAGTGGCCGGTAGTACACGGTTTTATGATCATAGTGAAGAGGAACGTTCAGTTTTTATAGGCTATACTTTTTACGGAACGAAATTTTGGGGTTCCAAACTCAATCCTCAGGCCAAGAAATTGATGCTTGATTATATTTTCCAATATGTAGATTTGGTAAAATTTCATGTCGGGGCTGAAAACCGGCGCTCTCGCAAGGCCATGGAAAGACTGGGAGCAGAACTGAAAGGTGAAATTATAGTCGCTTACCACGGCGAACCGGACCGGAAAAATGTGGAATACTGGATTAACAAAAAAGCCTGGATTATGCAGAACACCACCCAATCTGTGGTACATCATCAGCAAACAATGAATTCAGAAATCAATTTCCGGAAGGCGACACCTGAAGATGCAGGGCAAATATGGCAGATTCTTCAGCAGGCCATTCGGCGGCGAAAAAATGACGGATCGCGGCAGTGGCAGGACGGCTATCCCAATCCCGAAACGGTGGAGCGCGATATTGCGCACGGAATCGGATATGTACTTACGGAGAACAATGCGGTTGTGGCGTATGCCGCGGTAATTTATAATGACGAACCTGCTTACGAAGCTATTGAAGGCAAGTGGCTTTCAGACGCTGATTTCAATGTGGTACACCGTGTTGCGGTGTCTGATGAGGCTGCCGGAAAAGGCTTTGCAACGGAGATTTTCAGAAGGATTGAAGAATACTCCCGTCAGAACGGTGTTTTCAGTATAAAAGTCGATACGAATTTCGATAATGCGGCGATGCTTAGGATTCTTGAAAAGCTCGGATACACGTATTGCGGTGAAGTTTATTTCCGTGGTTCGGCGCGCAGGGCTTTTGAGAAAATTTTAAGGTGACATTCCCATTGCAGATCCGGTTTTTATATTTTAATGGAGCTGTTCAACAGATTTCTTTTATCTAAGATCTGGATAAATTTATTTTGAAGCGCATTCCTGAAACATTTCGGCACCGAAATAAAAGACAAAAAGCCATACAATTCCCTTGAGGGTAAAAAATATTAAACCGCCGATTCCGACACGCTTAAACCATAATTTAAATTTAGAACTTCCGTTATTTACAGGTTGCCGATTTTCCATATTAACAATTTGAGCAAAAATAAGAATTTTCTTTGCCACCTGTTCAAAACATGGCAATGAGTTAAATCAGATTCATTGGTATTCCTGATTAAAATTGTTAAAAGTTTTTCAGATTTGGCTAAAAACCCTATCTTTAAAGGCAACTCAAATTAATATTTATGTCCAGTAAAACCACCGATTACGGTATTGAAAAATCACTTGAAAACTTAGGAATATCTCAGCAGAATAACGGCGTCTCTTCCGGCGGCAGCTACTTTGCCTCTGGGGATATGCTCGAAAGTTACTCTCCTACAGACGGAAAACTTATCGCAGAAATAAAAACCGCAAGTGCGGAAGATTATACCAAAGTCATCGAAACTGCGAAGGCTGCCTATAAGGAATTCCGCATGATTCCGTCACCCAAAAGGGGCGAACTGGTACGTCAGTTTGGTCTTAAACTCCGTGAGTATAAGGATGATCTCGGAAAGTTGGTTTCTTATGAAATGGGAAAATCTCTGCAGGAAGGTTTAGGCGAAGTTCAGGAAATGATCGATATCTGCGATTTCGCGGTTGGTTTATCTAGGCAGCTCCACGGTTACACCATGCACAGCGAAAGACCGGGCCACCGAATGTACGAGCAGTATCACCCGCTGGGAATTGTCGGGATAATTTCCGCCTTCAACTTTCCGGTAGCAGTTTGGTCCTGGAATACAGCGCTTTCGTGGATGTGCGGGAACGTCACCGTGTGGAAGCCTTCAGAAAAAACACCGCTCTGCGCCATCGCCTGCCAGAATATTATTTCTGAAGTTTTAAAGGAAAATAACCTTCCGGAAGGAATTTCATCGATGATCGTAGGCGATCATAAAATTGGTGAACAGCTCGTAAATGATAAAAATATCGCCCTCGTTTCTTTTACAGGTTCTACGCGTGTAGGACGTATCGTTGGGAAGAATGTGGCAGAAAGATTCGGCAAATCAATCCTTGAATTGGGAGGTAACAATGCCATCATCATTACCGAAAATGCCGATCTGGATATGTCGGTAATCGGGGCTGTTTTCGGTGCTGTGGGAACTGCCGGACAGCGATGCACATCTACAAGACGTTTGATTATTCACGAATCGGTGTATGATGAAGTGAAAAACCGTTTGGTGAAAGCTTACGGACAGCTTAAAATCGGCAATCCACTTGATGAAAACAATCATGTAGGACCGCTGATTGATAAAGATGCTGTTGCACAATATCTCAACTCCATTGAAAAATGTAAGAAAGAAGGCGGAACATTCGCGGTAGAAGGAGGGCTGTTGGAAGGCGAAGATTATAGCTCCGGCTGTTATGTAAAACCGTGCATCGCTGAAGTTGAAAATTCTTATGAAATCGTGCAGCACGAAACCTTCGCACCAATTTTATACCTTATTAAATACAAAGCACTCGATGAAGCCATCGCTTTACAGAACGATGTTCCGCAGGGATTAAGTTCTGCAATCATGACGCAGAATCTCCGCGAAGCTGAACTTTTCCTTTCCCAGGCAGGATCCGACTGTGGAATTGCAAACGTAAACATCGGAACCTCCGGCGCTGAAATCGGCGGTGCTTTCGGTGGTGAAAAAGAAACAGGTGGCGGCCGCGAATCCGGTTCGGATGTATGGAAATATTACATGCGCCGCCAGACCAACACCATTAATTATACCACCAGTCTGCCGCTTGCACAGGGAATTAAGTTCGATCTTTAAAACCGACGCAATTTAAATTTTAACCTTAACCAACACTAAATCACAGTATTAATATGAACGCAATTGCACCTCAACCGCAAATAACAAATAAAGTAAAGGAAACGCTTTCGAAACACATGCTCGCCGACGGTTTCGATTTTGTAATGGACATTGAAAAATCTCACGGAAGCTGGATTCATGACCGGAATACAGGAAAGGAATATCTCGATATGTTCTCGATGTTCGGGTCGGCGTCGATTGGGTACAACCACCCTTATCTTGTTGAAAAATCTGCCTGGCTCGGCAAAATGGCAGTGAACAAACCAACTTTGGCTGATGTTTATTCTCAGGAATTTGCAGATTTCATGGAGGTATTCTCAAGAGTTGCTATTCCTGAAGAACTTCAGTACACTTTTTTTATTGAAGGCGGAACCATGGCAGTAGAAAATGCCATGAAAGCATGCTTCGACTGGAAAACGAGAAAAAACTTCGAAAAAGGGCTGGACACTGAAGCCGGAATATGCATCCATTTCAAGCAGGCATTTCACGGCAGAAGCGGTTATACTTTAAGTTTAACCAATACTTCAGACCCAAGAAAATATCAGTATTTTCCCAAGTTTAACTGGCCGAGAATCCTTAATCCGCATCTGAATTTCCCCATTACCGAAGAAAATTTAGAGGAAACTATTAAGCATGAACAACTGGCTTTGCTGCATATTCAGGAAGCCATACTCAGCAATCCTGATCAGGTGGCCTGTATTATTATTGAGCCGATTCAGGCTGAAGGTGGTGATCATCATTTCCGGGATGAATTTTTCCAGGGTTTAAGAAATCTCTGCGACGAGAATGAAATTCTGCTGATTTTCGATGAGGTGCAAACGGGTATCGGCATTACAGGAAAAATGTGGGCGTTCCAGCATTTCACTGCAAAACCTGATATTATTTCTTTCGGAAAGAAAACCCAGGTTTGTGGTGTTTTGGCGAACAAGGAAAAATTTAATGAAATTCCGAACAACGTTTTCAGAGAAAGCTCCCGCATCAATTCAACCTTTGGCGGTAATTTCGTGGACATGATGCGCTTCAAGCTGACCATGGAAGTGATTGAAAAAGAAAATCTTGTAGAAAACGCAAAAGTGGTAGGCGAGTATCTTCTGGAAGGACTTAAAAAACTTGAGCAGCAGTTCCCGGATAAAATTTCGGCCGCAAGAGGACGCGGTTTGATGTGTGCCATCAATCTGCCGGATGGTGCTGCACGTGACAGAATGCGCGAAATACTGTATGATGACGGTTTAATTATACTGGCTTGTGGAGACCAATCGATCCGGTTCCGTCCGCATCTTAATGTGACTAAGGAAGAAATCCAGATTGCGCTTGATAAAATTGCGGCCAGCGTAAATAAAATATAATCTTAGGTACTGAATAATAAATTTAATAAAAACTTAACATTCTCTTTAAGAAATTTTAGTTATATTTATAGCTCTAAATGAAGAGATTATGGAAAGAGAAACAAGAGTATCGGTGTTTGAAAGCGAGAGTCCATCAGAAATTCAACTGGTAAAATCCCGTTTGGATGCGGCCAAAATCGTTTCGTTTTTAAACGATAAATACATGTCATTTACGACTACACCTACGGCGAACACCATAAAATTAATGGTAAACCTGAAGGATGAACAGAGAGCATTTAAAATTATTGATGCATTTATTAAAGAATCAGATTTAGACCTTACTGCTAACCTTAAAAATTGATTTTATAATTTTAAATTTTACGTTTTACAGAAAACGGCACCAAATTAATTTGGCGCCGTTTTTTTTGTTTTCAATTTTTTGAACTTTACTACAGGAATTTACATTTTTTCTTTCATCATTTTGATAAAGACAGAAGGTTTCAGATCAAATTTTCTGCGGAAATTGTCGGAAAAATTGTCGGTACTCGAGAATCCTGCGATCGCAGCAAGCTCTTTTACATCGAGATTAATATATTTTACATCATTTTTCAGACGGTCAATAATATAATCTAACCGAAGATCATTGATGTAAAGCGTGAAGTTTTTGCCTTTGTAAGTATTGATGATTTTGGAGAAGTAAGTTGAATTGGTGCCTAATTCTTCACTCAGCGTTTTTTGCGAAATCTGTGGATCAAGAAACTTTTCTTCTTTTTCGAAGGTTTCAAGCTGCTTTAAGATGTTTTCAACAAAAATGGGATTCAGACCCGGAATTTTGTTGTAGAATTCGTAATCGAATTTTGGTGTGTTGGCTATACCATTTTCGAATGTTATAACATTTTCAGTATGATCCTCGTTACTGTTCTGGCGGGCGATAATCTCTTCAAACCTCTTTTTATAATTCTGTTTTTCCCGGTAAATCCTGAATCCGAAAAATAGAAATCCAGTAAGCAGGGATAAAAATATGGCTGCGAAGATAATTCGCTGTTTCTGGAGTGTATTTTCGATTCTGTTTTTTTCGGCGACTAATTTTTTGGTGTCGTATTCTTTTACAATTCTTTGGTAGAGGTATTTATAATTTTTTTCGTAGGACCGGTCCAGGAACATCAGTTTGTTGATATATTCCAGCTGTTTTTTTGTGTCGCCGGTGGAGTTGTAGTATTTAATGAGAATCTCGTAGGCTGACCGGAATTGTGGATCCAGCTTTTTTGTTTTTTCGTAATGCTTATCGATTTCCTCTAAATATTTAATGGCCAGCCGCTCTTTGCCAATATGCCAGTAAGAAAGTCCTAAATAAAAAACTTCGGTATTGTGCTCCCACTGATCGTTGTATAATCTGATGGCTTCCGAAAATTTCGAAATTGCCGTGTTATAATCTTTAGAATAATAGGATGTCATTCCTTCAGAAGTAATGAAATACGGAATGTACTGATCTAGTTTGTTTTCATTTATATAGCCGAAAGCTTCTTTTAACAGTGACTTATTTTCGTCGAATTTTCCCAGTTTTATATTACAGTCTATAAGACTCATAAGGGAATAGATATAGTAAACCTGATAGTTTTTTCCCAAAGATGATTTAATATGGAGGTTTTCCTTGAAATATTTTAAACATACTAACAATTCTTTATGAGCATCTTCGTACTGACCAAGATAAATTTTGTTTTGTGCGATATAATAAATGGTTTTATTAAAAATATATTCATTACCAGATTCTTGGGATAATTTATTTGCCACCAATATATCATTCAATGCTTTTTCATAAAACTCTTCCGCCATATTGATATTCCCGTGATTTAAGTAGGCATCAATCACGATTTTTTTTATCTCTGATTTTTTTGCGGTAGTTAAAGCGCTGTCCGCATATTTTAAATTGGTTGGGTATGTACTATTAACACTTGCATAACGGTAAGCATAGAATAAAGCCTCATTGTTCTGTTCTTTTTTTGATTTTGTAATATAGAAGTTGATAAGTTCCCACATTTTTACGGGATTACCACTGTTTTCATCTATTCTTTTTTCTATTTCCTCATTGCTCAGTGTAGAGTTTGATAAATTCTGAGCGGGAAAATGGTTAAAAACAAATGCGGTAAGAAAAAAAATAATTGCTAAGATATACTTCGGCTGCATGAAACCTTACTAAGTGATTAAGAGTGATCTATATTAATTTCGGATAATAATTTTACAATAATACTGTAATTTTTTTAAAAAAACAGCACTATTTTTATAATACACCTGCTGTTTTTTATAAACTACCGGTTGAAAAACTTGTTTTATGTTTTCTTTCCGGGATACATTTGTAAAAATTAAACGAATGAAAAAATTAGCTTTTATATCCGCAGTTTTATTTACTGCCATTTCATTACACTCGTGCAGACAGGCAGACGATGTTTTCTCACAGGAAGAAATTGAAACACTGAAGAAAGTGCAGGATTCGTCAAATAATTCATTTGACAAAAATAGTGACAATCCAATTAAGGTAGAGCCAAGTAATCCCGAATCTACATTAGTAGATGGGGAGATTGTTCCGCCACCAAGAAAGTAACCCCCTAAACTAAATATTTTTTTTTCATCATTTGTGTTTGGTTCTTCCGCGATTTCGCGGAAGAATCTTTTATATCTATAGGTAAAGAAATAAAAAGGCCTGCGTTTGCTCTTCTTCCGAAGTTTCTTTATTTTCGTACCTTTGTAAAATACCCCTTTATTTATGGAAGCGACCTATATAGAAACCCAACAGATTTCTTTTCAGGATTTTAAAAACCAGATTTTAGAAGATTATAAACTAGGAAGAATCTCCCGCGAAATGTCTTATTTAGGAAGACGCGAGGTTTTAACCGGCAAAGCCAAATTCGGTATTTTTGGTGACGGTAAAGAGCTTCCGCAGCTGGCGATGGCTAAAGTCTTCAAAAACGGAGATTTCCGCTCAGGTTACTACCGCGACCAGACTTTTGCTATGGCCATTGATGCGGTAAGCGTTGAAAGTTTTTTCGCCCAGCTTTATGCAGATACCAGTATCGAACGCGAGCCGGCTTCAGCAGGACGCCAGATGAACGGTCACTACGCCACCAGAAGTTTAAATGAAGATGGCAGCTGGAAGAATTTAATGCAGCAAAAAAACATTTCTTCAGATATTTCGCCTACTGCAGGACAAATGCCAAGACTTTTAGGTTTAGCAATGGCTTCCAAAGTGTATAAGTCAGTAAAATTTGAAGGATCCGAAAAATTTTCCAACGAAGGGAATGAAGTTGCTTTCGGAACCATTGGTGATGCTTCTACTGCAGAAGGTCACTTCTGGGAAACGCTCAATGCAGCCTGTGCACTTCAGGTTCCGATGATTGTTTCTATTTGGGACGACGGCTACGGAATTTCGGTGCCAACACAGAATCAGCGTGCTAAAGCAGATATCGCTGAAATGCTTTCAGGTTTCCAGAGAACTGAGGGACAGCATCAGGGTTGCGAAATCATTCAGGTGAAAGCGTGGGATTACCCATCGCTTCTGGATGCCTATGCACGGGCAGAGCATTTCGCCAGAACGGAAAGTGTTCCGGTGGTTGTGCATGTGGTGGAAGTAACACAGCCTCAGGGACACTCTACATCAGGATCGCACGAACGATATAAAAATGAAGACCGTCTGAAGTGGGAAGGGGAATTCGACGGGTTAACTAAATTCAGAGAATGGATTCTTAATTATTCCATTGAAATTGAAGGTAAAGAAGAACAGTTGGCAACCGCTGAAGAACTTGATCTTATCAACGAAGAAGCCAAAAGGATTGTAAAGGCTGGTCAGAAAAAAGCCTGGGACAATTACCAGAGACCAATTTTAGCGTTAAAAGAAGAGGCGCTTGGATTAGTTCGCCAACTGGAATCCCAAAATACTGAGATTTCTGCTGAACTTGAAAAATTCGGCAAAATAATTTCGGTAGCGAAGAGAGATATTTTCCATTTGGTTAGAAAATCACTTTTACTCACCAGAGGCAGCCAGTCTGCTGAAAGAGATGCGCTTCAGCAGAAATATCAGGAAATCTTTGCGGTTGAAAAAGATAATTATTCTTCGCATTTATATTCACAGTCCGAATGGAAATCAACGAATGTAAAAGAAATTCCGCCGGTTTTTTCTGAAACTTCAGAAACAGTGGACGGCAGGGTAGTCGTAAGAAACAATTTCGATAAAATTTTCTCAAAATATCCTGAAACCTTAGTATTTGGTGAAGATGCAGGAAATATCGGCGATGTAAACCAGGGCCTGGAAGGACTTCAGGAAAAATATGGCGAACTTCGCGTAGCCGATACCGGAATCCGTGAAGCTACCATTCTCGGTCAGGGAATTGGATTGGCAATGCGCGGCTTAAGACCGATTGCAGAAATACAGTATCTGGATTATATTCTGTACTGTCTTCAGGGGATGAGCGATGATCTTGCTACGGTTCAGTACCGCACGAAAGGCGGACAGAAAGCGCCGGTGATCATTAGAACCCGTGGTCACAGACTTGAGGGTGTTTGGCATTCGGGATCACCGATGGCAGGAATCATCAATCTTTCCAAAGGTATTCTGGTGCTCGTTCCAAGAAATTTAACCAAAGCCGCAGGATTTTATAATACCATGCTGCAGAGCGACGAGCCGGCTGTGATTGTAGAATGTCTGAACGGTTACCGACTTAAAGAAAAACAGCCTGATAACTTAGGAGAATTCACTGTTCCTGTCGGGAAAATTGAAGTCACTAAAGAAGGTAGTGATGTTACTTTAGTCACCTACGGATCAACCTGGAGAATCGTGATGGAAGCCGCTGAAGAACTCGGAAAAATCGGTATTTCTGCCGAAGTGATCGATGTTCAGTCTTTAATTCCTTTCGATTTAAGCCACGAAATAGCGGAAAGTGTGAAGAAAACCAACCGTTTGGTTGTAATTGATGAAGATGTGGAAGGCGGAACTTCAGCATTTATTATGCAGCAAATCCTCGAAAAACAAAAGGCTTTCAGATACCTCGATTCAGATCCGGTCACCATATGTGCTGAAAATCACCGTCCGGCCTATGCGAGCGACGGCGATTATTTCAGTAAGCCAAGTGCCGATGACATGGTTGAAAAGATTTATGCCATGTTCAATGAGATTAATCCGGCTAAATTTCCTAAGATTTAATCTTTAAAACTTTGAATATAGAAAGCAAACTTCGGTTTGCTTTTTTTGTGCATTATTCTTGCATGCTTTCGTAAAAATTAAATTTTATGAAAAAGATATTTGTAATGTTTTTTGCTGCCGCGACAGCGATTTCATGCGGTAAAACAGAAACTAAAACGCAAGATCACTCGTTAGAGCAACATCAGCAAAGTAAACCTAAGAACGAAATGGTAGCGCTAATGGAGGAGATGATGGAGGAGATGCACAGTGGTAAACCCACGGGAAATAATGACGCAGATATTTCCAAAATGATGACTGAACATCATGATGGCGCCGTAGAAATGTCGGAACTGCTTCTGGAAAAAGGGAAGAATGATGAATTAAAAAACTTTGCACGCAAGGTCATCGAGGCTCAAAACAAAGAGGTGCAGCTGATGAAAAAATTTGAAGACCGCAAGGAAGCATCTCCGGACAGCAAAGAATTTGTTCAGGAACTTAACCGGTCGATGGCAGCCATGATGGATAAAAACATTCAGATTCATAACAATATCGATAAAGATTACGCCCAGCAAATGATTCCGCATCATCAGAGCGCCGTAGATATGGCAAAGGTTTACCTTAAATACGGTAAAGAAAAAGAACTCCTTCAGCTTTGTAAGGATATTGTAAAAACCCAAAACACGGAAATCGCCGAGTTAAAAGAATGGCTGGCTAAAAACTGATGCTTCTTCAATAATCGAAATTGTGTGCGGTAAGGACCTGAAACACTCAGAAATTTTACGTAAATTCGCACTAAATTTTTTAGCACATGAACTACGATATTATTGTCATCGGAAGTGGTCCCGGTGGATATGTAACGGCCATCAGAGCTGCACAGTTAGGTTTTAAAACCGCCATTATCGAAAAGGAAAATTTAGGCGGCATCTGCCTTAACTGGGGTTGTATCCCGACCAAAGCGCTCCTGAAATCGGCACACGTTTTCAATTATTTAAAACATGCAGAAGAGTATGGCTTAAATAAGGTTGAAAATCCAGGATTCGATTTTTCTAAAGTAATCCAGCGAAGCAGAGGCGTAGCGACCAAAATGAGCGGCGGAATTTCTTTTCTGATGAAGAAAAACAAAATCGATGTCATTATGGGAACCGCTAAAGTTCAGAAAGGCAAAAAAGTTGCTGTAACCGATAAAGACGGAAAAACTACTGAATATTCCGGTGAACATATCATCATTGCGACCGGCGCAAGGTCAAGAGAACTTCCGAACCTTCCGCAGGATGGGGTGAAAGTAATCGGATACCGCCAGGCGCTGAATCTTCCGTCACAGCCAAAATCTATGATTGTAGTAGGCTCAGGTGCAATCGGGGTTGAGTTTGCAGATTTCTACAATTCAATGGGGACAAAAGTTACTGTTGTTGAATTCATGCCGAACATTGTTCCGGTAGAAGATGAAGAAATTTCAAAACACCTGGAAAAATCCCTGAAAAAATCAGGAATTGAGATTATGACCAGTGCTTCTGTGGAAAGTGTTGATACAAGTGGTGCTGGCGTAAAAGCAAACGTAAAAACTGCGACAGGAAACATTACGCTTGAAGCTGATATTTTACTTTCTGCTGTAGGAATTTCTGCGAATATTGAAGGACAGGGATTTGAAGAAGTGGGCATCCAAACTGACAAAGGCCGGGTATTGGTAAACGAGTGGTACGAAACTTCGGTTCCGGGCTATTACGCAATTGGTGATATTCTTCCGACCCAGGCTTTGGCACACGTAGCTTCTGCAGAAGGAATTACCTGTGTGGAGAAAATCAAGGGACTTCACGTAGAGAAAATCGATTACGGCAATATTCCGGGTTGTACGTACTGTAGTCCGGAAGTAGCTTCTGTAGGTCTTACCGAAAAACAGGCTAAGGAAAAAGGTTACGAAATTAAAGTAGGTAAATTCCCGCTTTCTGCCAGTGGAAAAGCCACAGCGAACGGAAATACTGATGGTTTCATCAAAGTAATTTTCGATGCCAAGTATGGCGAATGGCTGGGCTGTCATATGATTGGCGAAGGCGTTACTGATATGATTGCAGAAGCAGTAGTTGCAAGAAAACTTGAAACTACCGGCCACGAAATCATCAAGTCGATTCACCCGCACCCAACCGTTTCAGAAGCGATTATGGAAGCTGCGGCGGCGGCTTACGGTGAAGTGATTCATATCTAAAAATTACAACACAACTTGTATAAAACCACAGATTTTCTGTGGTTTTTTGTTTGCAAAAATTCATATCTTAACAAAAAATTAATCACATGAATTATAAGTACATCTTACCTGTTTTTCTTTTTTCGGGAACGGTGCTGTTTTCGCAGGCAACTTCCCAAACCATCGTGCCAAATGAAAACCTAATAGCAGAAAATATTCCCGCTATTCCGAAAAGTCTCAGCGAGAAAATCAAGAAATATTCAGAAAGCCGGAGCGCCAATTTCACCGCCATTCATCCCAACGGAAAAGAACTGATTATGGTGACCCGATTTGCATCAACCAACCAGCTTCACCAGATTTCCCAGCCTATGGGAAACCGAAAGCAGCTTACTTTTTTTGACGAACCGGTGAATTCTGCTGATTATGAACCTGTAAAAGGTGAGTATCTGGTTTATTCCAAAGACATTGGTGGAAATGAATTCGGGCAGCTTTTCAGATTAGATTTAAAAACAATGCAATCTACACTGCTTACCGATGGCGGAAGATCACAGAACGGCGGCATAGTCTGGAAGAAAGACGGCAGCGGATTTTATTTCACTTCCACCAAAAGAAACGGTGGCGACCGCGATATCTATTTTATGAATCCGCTGAAACCGGAAGATACAAAACCTGTCCTGCAACTGAAAGGCGGTGGCTGGCGCATCAGCGATATTTCCGATGACGGTAATAAACTTCTCGTCGGCGAGTATGTTTCCGCAAACGAATCGTATCTCTATCTTTTCAATACAGAAACCCAAAAACTGGAGGCCATTACCGACAGAAATGAAAAACAGATCGTTCAGGGAAATGCCAGATTCAGTAAAAATGCCGACGAAATTTGGTATGTAACCGACCGCGGTAATGAGTTCAACCGTTTAGCTTCTTTAAATCTGAAAACCAAAAAAATCAGTTACTTTACGACTGATATTCCGTGGGAAGTTTCCGGTTATACGCTTTCTAAAGATAAATCGAAAATTGCTTTCGAAACCAATGAAAGCGGACTCAATAAAATGTACCTTATGGATGCCAATTCCAAGAAATATTCAGAAATAAAAGGGCTTCCTGTAGGTCTTGTGAATAATTTTGAATTTACGAATGATGGCAAATCCCTGTTTTTTTCACAGTCTACCTACGATTCTTCTGCAGATATCTACAGACTGGATCTCGCTACCAATAAAATCGAAAGATGGACCGACAGCGAACAGGGAGAAATGCAGAAAACCGACATGTCTGCACCAAAACTTATTGAATGGAAGAGTTTCGACGGGATGAAAATTACCGGTTTTTATTATCCGGTTTCAAAGAAATTTACAGGTAAAAGACCTGTTCTGATCAACATTCACGGTGGTCCGGAAGGGCAGTCGATGGCTTCATCTTTGGGTTCCGGCAATTACTACACCAATGAAATGGGTGTTGCACTCATTTATCCCAATGTGCGCGGCTCGTCAGGTTTTGGGAAAACCTATATCGCAAGCGACAACGGATTCAACAGAATGAATTCGGTGAAAGATATCGGTTCTTTACTCGACTGGATCGAAAAACAGCCAGAACTCGACAAAGACCGTATCATGATCATGGGCGGCAGTTACGGCGGATTTATGACCCTGGCTACCGCCTATGAGTATGCCGATAAAATCAGATGTTCGGTGGATATTGTTGGAATTTCCGACTTTAATACTTTCCTTAAAAATACCGAGGAATACCGCCGCGACCTGAGAAGAGTAGAGTACGGCGACGAACGCGATCCTAAAATGAGTGCTTTTTTCACGAAAATTGCACCACTGAATAATACCGACAAAATTAAAAAACCCATGTTCATTATTCAGGGGACCAACGATCCCCGGGTTCCGGTAACCGAAGCGACGCAGATGCGCGACAAACTGAAGGCCCAGGGAAACACGGTATGGTATCTCGAAGCAAAAAATGAAGGTCACGGTTTCCGCAAGAAAGAAAATGTCGATTTCCAGAGACTCGCGGTGATCCGTTTTATGGAAGAATATCTTTTAAAATAAACCAAGTGTAAGAAAGCCATTCCCGCGAATGGCTTTTTATTTTAATTTGTAGGGAGAATTTCGTGAATGTTTTCTATTTTTGACTGTCAAAATTTATTAGATGTATAATTTAGGTTTAGCCCTTTGTGGCGGCGGTTCCAAAGGGATCGCCCATGCCGGAGTCATTAAGTTTCTCAGCGAAAAGAATATTGTGCCCGATGTGCTTGCCGGGACCAGCGCCGGAGCTATTGTGGCAACCATGTATGCTGCGGGAAAAACGCCGGAGGAGATTATAGCCTTTTTTAAATCAGTTTACTTTTTCAAATGGAATCATTTCGCGTTCCGTAAACCGGGAGGCTTTATTCAGTCTGATGTTTTTGCGAAATACCTGAAACCCATCTTCGAAGACCGCAAACTCGAAGATCTTGATAAAAAGGTTTTTGTAACTGCGACCAATATCATCACGGGAAAACTTGAAGTTTTCGGAGGTAATGTAAAAGTGGTGGATGCGGTGATTGCTTCGTGTGCTGTTCCCATGGTGGCAACTCCTTACAGAATTGGGAATCATCTTTACAGCGACGGCGGAATTTTAAATAATTTCCCTGTAGATGTGCTGAAATATGTAAGCAGAAAAAATATTGGCGTGTATTTCTCCCAGCAGAAATCCATTGAAGAAAGCAGTCTGAAAAATCTTTTTAATATTACTGCCAGGGCTTACGATATTATGACGACGCAGGCCGAGCTTGGCAAGATTACTTATTGCGACTGGCTGATTAATCCGGCAGACCTTCAGAAATATAATATGTTCGAAACTAAAATAACCAGAATGAACGAGATTTTCGCCATTGGATACAAAACTGCAGCTGAAAGTTACGAACTAAACAAAAATATACTGGGGATAAATTAAGAGCGCGATAATTACCGAAACAAAAGCTAAAAGTAAGACCGCGCCCGCCGCAATATCTTTAATCAAACCAATATGCTCACTAAATCCGGGGTGTACAAAATCGCAGATTTTTTCGATCGCTGTATTCAGCATTTCTACACTTAAAACTGCAAAACAAACCAGAAAGATAATAGCAGCGTGTTCCGGTGAAAGTTTCAGATAAACGATTAGAAAAATGTTGATCAGCAGTGCCAGAACTTCGAGCCGAAAATTCCTTTCAGACCTTAGCATTTGGAGGATTCCTTTAATGGAATTTAAAACACTGATGTGAAATGCGGGTTTTCTCATGGTTAACGAACGCCGGTTTTAAATAAAAGTCCGCTCATGAACACAGCAGAACCATTTGAATAAAATGTTTAATACACGGCTGTACTTCATCAAATTAAATCTTTTTACTTTATAATCAGTTTATTGTTTCATATCGTACATTACCAGTGCTGTAACCAGTTTGGGCTCGATATAGGTGCACTTTGGAGGCATCTTAATGTTTTTATCCGATACTTTCAGAAGATCATTAAAACTTATCGGATAAATTCCGAAACCGACTTTAAACTCTCCGGAATCTACTTTTTCCTTGATCTGATTAATCCCTTCAAGCCCGGAATTTCCTTTAATATACGTGATTTTATCGGTGGTTTTCGGATCTTCAATACCAAGAATATCCTTGAAGATAAACTCTTCCAGAAGAAAATGATCCAGGTCATTCAATTCGCTCTGCTTTTTCCGCAGATCGTGTTTTACGTGAAGCGAATAGAATTTGCCTCCCAAATACATCGAGATATGGAATTTTTGTGAAGGATAGTAAGGTGTGTCTCCTTTTTCATGAATGAGAAAGTTTTCTTCAATTTTTGAAAGAAACTCTGTTTCCGACAGTCCGTTTAAATCATTTAAAATCCTGTTATAATCATGGATTTTAATCGACTGGTTCGAAACGATAAAACTGAAAACGTAATTGTAATGTTCGGTACCTGTATGTTTTTTGTTTTTCTTCTTCATGTTGGCCGCATTCAGCGCGGCAGAGCCAATCCTGTGGTGTCCGTCTGCTATATAAAAAGAATCAATCTTCTCCAGAACTTCTTTAAACTGAAGCATTTTCAGGCGGTTATCGATACGCCAAACTTTATGTCGCACCCCATTATCATCAAGATAATTGAGCACCGGAACATTTTTTTCCTCATGATTCATCAGCAGCTCTACCTTAGGATTTGCCATATAGGTAAGCAACACAGGTTCAGCCTGAATGTTTACTTTTTCCAGATAATAGGCAAGTTTTTCTTTTTTGTGTGTGAGGGTAGATTCGTGCTTTTTAATCCTTCCGTTCCGGAAATCATCAACACTCACCAATCCCAGGAGTCCGCGGAAAACAGATTTATTGGGCAGAAACTGTTCATAAAGATAATACGATGAGCTATCCTGAACGAGTTTTTTATCATCGAGAAGTTCTTCGAAATTGGTGCGTATTTTCCTTAGATTTCTGTCGATATCCTTAGATTTACTTACCACATAAGGTTTAATCATCTGAATATAAGATGAATCCTGCTGTGCTTTTTTAGTGATTTCTTCCTGCGAAAAATTGTCTAAAGGATGGGTTGGGAAAATATCAACGTAATCTTCACTCGGTCTTATTCCCCGGAATGGTTTAAAAATAGGCATCGTATCTCTATAGTTTATTTTTAATGTCAATAATTTGAGCGGCAAGTTCTGCTCCAATTTTTTCCTGCGCATCCATGGTATTTCCGCCTAAATGCGGCGATAACGAAAGATTGGGATTCATAAGAAGTGGGAGTTCCGGGGTTGGCTCATTCTCAAAAACATCCAGTGCGGCACCGGCAATTTTTCCGGAATCGATGAACTGGAGTAGGGTAACTTCATTTAAAACTCCGCCACGTGCTGTGTTTACTATGAAAACTCCGTCTTTCATCATTTCAAACTGTGGTGTATCAATAATATATCCGTCGGATTTTGGGGTGTTGATGCTCAGGAAATCTACCTCTTTAAAAAAATCTTCCTGGTTGGTGGTAGAAGTGATTTCGAAATTTACGGTCTGCCCGTCGAAGAAATCCAGGAACAGGGTTTCCGTACGCGGTTTTCTGGTAAGGACTTTCACTTTCATCCCCAACGAAATTCCAATTTTTACCACTTCCTGGCCAATTCCGCCAAAACCGATCACTCCTAATGTCTTTCCTTCAAGTTCCACCGCAGACGAGAATGATTTCTTCAGCGCTTTAAAGTGTGTTTCGCCTTCCAGCGGCATCAGACGGTTGGATTCGTGAAGGAATCTTGCCAGCGAAAAAAAGTGGGCAAAAACCATTTCTGCGACAGACCGGGATGAAGCTTTTGGAGTATTGATGATATAAAGGCCTTTGTCAATGGCATATTCAGCGTCGATATTATCCATTCCCACGCCGCCACGTCCTACAATTTTCAGGCCGGGGCAGGCATCAATTAAATCTTCGCGCACTTTTGTAGCGCTTCGAACCAATAGGACATCAATGTGATTTTCGTTAATGAAACTGATGAGATGTTCTTGGGAAACCCGGGTTTCTACCAATTCGATTCCGGCTTCTGCTAAAGCATTTTTACCTGATTCTGAAATACCGTCGTTGGCTAAAACTTTCATAAATGTTGTATCAAATTAACTAAGTAAAATACAAAGTGTGTTTGTGCAATTATTTTAAACTTTTCATCACATCAACCAAAACCTGAACGCTTTCGATCGGCAGTGCATTGTAAAGACTGGCTCTGTAACCGCCTAAACTCCTGTGCCCGTTTAATCCGCTGATTCCTGCAGCTTTCCAGGCAGCATCGAACTCATCTTTTTTAGATTCGTCTAACAGCTGAAACGATACGTTCATTAGGGAACGGTCTTTTTTCTGGCAGAAGGTTTCAAATAAAGGATTGCTGTCGATTTCTTCGTAAAGGAGTTTTGCTTTGGCTTCGTTTCTGGCTTCAGCAGCGGCAATACCGCCATTTTTTTCCAGATGCTGTAAGGTGAGCAGGGTAGCGTACACCGGAAAAACAGGGGGTGTATTGTACATGGATTCTTTGTCGATATGACTCTGGTAGTTCAGGATCGACGGAATTGTTCTTCCGGTATGACCCAAAATACTTTTTTTAACCACCACAAGCGTTACGCCTGCGGGTCCCATATTTTTCTGTGCTCCGGCATAAATAAGGTCAAACTGTGAATAGTCGATCACACGGGAAAAAATATCTGAACTCATATCACAAACCATAAGCGTATCAACCTTTGGGAACGATTTCATCTGCGTTCCGTAAATGGTATTGTTGGAGGTGCAGTGGAAATAATCGTATTCGCTTCCTACGGTATAATCTTTCGGAATGAACGAATATTTTTGCTCTTTTGAAGAGCCTACGATATCTACGGTTCCGAAATTTTTGGCTTCTTTAATCGCGCCTGCAGCCCAGGTTCCGGTATCCAGATACGCGGCTTTGCCGTTTTCGGATTTCATGAGATTATATGGAACCATTAAAAACTGTAAACTTGCGCCCCCACCAAGGTAAAGTACTTCGTAATCATCGCCCAGGTTCATGAGTCTTTTTACGATTGCTCTGGCTTCATCCATCACCGCAACAAAATCTTTGCTACGGTGTGAGATTTCGAGGATCGAGAGTCCAATGCCGTTGAAATCGAGGATGGCTTCTGCTGATTTCTGAAAAACTTCCTGCGGCAATATGCAGGGACCTGCGCTGAAATTGTGTTTTTTACTCATGTTTTTAGTATTTGAAAATCCGAAAGTTGCGTATTTCTTTTTAATTCCGTAAAGTTAAGAGATTTAAGAAAAAAAAACGCCCACAAAAAGTGAGCGGATTATATTATTCTCCGTGTAAGAAAGCTTTTTTCTCGAGCAAGCTTTCCTCCGATTCTACATGGTCTTCATCCGGGATACAGCAGTCTACCGGACAAACTGCCGCACACTGCGGCTCTTCGTGGAAGCCGATACACTCTGTACATTTATCGGTTACAATAAAATATACATCATCGCTTACAGGTTCCTGCGGTGCATCTGCATCTACCGTTAAACCGGATTTCAAAACAACCATTCCTTTCAGTGCGGTGCCTTCTGAAGCCTTCCAGTCTACCGCTCCTTCATAAATGGCGTTATTGGGGCATTCCGGCTCACAAGCACCACAATTAATACATTCGTCTGTTATTCTGATAGCCATTGCTACTTTAATTTAAATTTCCGCAAATATACAAATAATTCGCCTCACAGTACTAATTTTCGATGGCTTACGTTGGGAAATACGCGTCAGTTGCTGTATTGCTGCGTAACGGAAGACATCTTTTCAGACTGCGGCTGCAATTTTAAAATGAATAAAATAAGCGTCGAAATAATTACGGAAAAATTGTTTGGATGAAGGCGAAATTCGGTTTATTTTCTGTGCTAATGTGTTTTTTCAGGGTTTTGCATATTTCATACGTTTGATCAGTTTCGTGGTGTGATATCCGTCAAGTGCTGAACCGGTAAGTGTTTCTGCCTTTTCGATATCAAGCACGCCCTCTTCCAGCCAGATGTTTTCGGGAAAGTACAGATCCTTTATTTCTCCGATAATCAAAAGGGTATCATTGCTTTTCACTGCCAACGTTTCTTTCAATTCTAAACCAATCTGGATTTTTGATTCTTTAACGAAAGGTGCTGCAAAACTATTTTTGTACACCGCAGTAAGTCCCACGGCTTCGAATTCTGATTGTTCTCTTGGATATCTTGCCGAGGTTTGATGGGCTTTTTCGAAAATATCTGCTGTTATATGGTTAATTGTGAAAAATTTTGTCTGTTGTATATTTTCAATAGTATGCCGCTCCACAGAATGTGGTCGGGAAATAAAACCCATGAGGGCGGGATCGGCACCTAGGTGTATCACGGAGTTAAAAACGGCCAGATTGGTTTCGTGCTCCCGGCTTGCTGTTCCTATTAAATTAAGACTTTTGAAGCCACTCAGGGAATTGATTAAAGCAGTTCTTTTGCGATGTTCAATCTGTTGGATATCTAAACTGTTGAGATGGATGTTCATTTACGTTTTCTTTCAATAGATGCTGAAATATTTCTAATTTCAGGCTGCTTAAAGCTGAATATTATATTTTTACGGAACCCATTCCGCCATCGACTCCTATGATTTGCCCGGTAATCCAGCGGGCATTGTCTGAGATTAAAAAAGCTGCCATTTCGGCAATCTCGTGTGGGTTTCCGATTTCCTGTAATGGATGTCTTTTGGCTGCGGCCTCCCGTTTTTCGGGGGTTGACAGAAGCTGGGCCGCAAGTGAAGTATCGGTTAAAGATGGTGCTATAGCGTTTACCCTTATTTTTTGTGACGATAATTCTGCAGCAAGACTCTTGGTTAATCCCTCGACCGCACTTTTGCTTGCCGCCACCGAAGCATGAAAAGGCATCCCAAGTTTTGCAGCGACCGTACTGAACAGAACAACAGAAGCATGATCAGCTTTTTTAAGGTTAGGCAAAATTTTCTTAATTATTTTTACCGCTCCGATCACATTGATCTCAAAATCACTCCTAAAATCATCTTCTGTAAGCCGGTTAATAGGTTTTAGGTTGATGCTTCCCGGAGCGTAGATTAAGCCGTCGATGGTTTCAGGGAAATTAATATCATCCATATTTCCAGAAAGGATATCCAAAGGATAGAATTCGATATTTAACTGGTTTATTTCAGCGTTTTCTGTTTTTGATATGCCAATAATCCGGTGCTGTTCCGATAAGATTTTTGCAGCAGCTAATCCTATTCCTTTTCCGCAACCAACGATTACAATATTTTTCATCTTTTAATTATTTAAGATTTTTACTTCTTTTTGAAATTTTGTTCAGGCTTATGGTGCGCTGCCTGCTGCATTTGAAACGGCTTATTTCAGCGGATCTCTTCAGCAGATGTTTTTTACTGATCCCGGAGTTTACGCGTTTTCTCCAAAGTTTGAAGCTTGACTGCTTTATCTGTAAACGCATTAAATGTATCACTTCGGATTCGCTGAGGGAAAACTGATATTTTATGGCTTCAAAAGGAGTCCGGTCTTCCCAGGCCATCTCGATGATGCGGTCAATCTGTTCGATGCTTAAATTTTTCATTGGCCAAAATATTTATAATGAAACGGTATGATTTTTAGAGACAGAAGCTTTTTGCTGTAAATCTGCTTGCAGACAATTTCAGTTTCCACTTTTTGCGCAGTTAAAGGGCTGCCCGCGGGTTTCAAATATTTTTGAAGGTAATTCGGATGGAATTGCTAATCTTTAATAAACTTTTTGTAGTTATTAATTTCGATATGTTTAGACCCAAGCTCATGCATCATATTGTAAAGACCGAAAAAAGTCCGGTTGATGTAAATAAAATGCTTAGAGCCACGGTTGGTGTTCATTCCCTTGATGTCATTCAGTTTTGCATAACGCTGCCCTAATTCAGCTATTTCCCTGAAGAAATTTTCATCTGAAAAATCAAAATACTCCTGATTAAAAGGTCTTGTAAACAGTTCCAGCAATTCGTAGAATAGTTTAGAGAAAAACTCTTTTTCCTGGGCTGAATCTTCTTCACGCAAGATTTCTAATAGGTGTAGTTTTTCCATGAAAATCTCCGGGTTGTCTAAATTTTCTTTTTTTGCCAACTCAAAGTATGGGATGTAAAAATCTAACGGAACTTCTTTGATGCAGCCAAAATCGATAACCAGAAGTTTATTGTCTTCTGACACCAGAAAATTGCCGGGATGTGGGTCAGCATGTACTTTTTTCAGCACGTGCATCTGGTACATGTAAAAATCCCAAAGTGTTTGACCTACCAAATTAAGCTCCTGATCTTGGTGATGTTTTTTGGTAAAATCAGAAAAATGAATGCCGTGCATCCAATCCATTGTAATGATTTTTTCGCAGGATAATTCCGGATAATAATTCGGGAAACTGATGTTTGGAAGATGGCTGCACTCATCAGCAAACGCTAGGCTGCTGTTTAATTCCAGATTATAATCTGTTTCTTCGTAAAGTTTGTCTTCTACTTCCTTAAAGTAAGTTTCGGATCCCTCTTTTTTGATATTGAACATTTTAATGGCCATGGGTTTCACCATTTTCAAATCACTGGAAATACTTTCGCGTATGCCGGGATACTGAATTTTCACCGCCAGGACTTTATCGCCCAAGCTTGCATGATGCACCTGGCCAATACTTGCTGCATTTATGGATTCGGGAGAAAAATGATCATAAATTTCCTCAGGATTTTTACCGAAGTATTTTCTGAAAGTTTTTTTTACCAGCGCGGCCGAGAGTGGTGGTACAGAAAACTGGGACAAAGAAAATTTTTCCACATATTCCAGCGGAAGTATATTTTTTTCCATGCTCAGCATCTGGGCAACTTTCAAGGCAGAGCCTTTTAACTCTTTCAGGGAATCATAAATATCTTCCGCATTGTCGTGATGCAGGATTTTACGGGCTTCACCTTCTTCCTTTGTTATTTTGTTGCCATAATACTTCAGGTAATTTACCCCTACTTTTGCTCCTGCTTTTAAGAGGCTGCCGGTTCTTTCTAACTTACTTGTAGGTATTTTGTCTAATGTCTTCATTTTACCTTATTTTAAATTTCTCTTTCCATAAAAATTTCCCCAGATCAATGGCTTTTCTTAAGGGTTCGTTATCGAGGAATTCAAAGCCTGTGTCAATGGTTTTTTCAATGAAGATGTCGGTTTTTTCAAAATCCGGCGACTGATCCATCTTCCAGAATTCTAAAACAGAAATCAGGTGCAGCCACATCGCCGCCTGTCTGGATTTTGTATTGAGGTTGCGTATTTTTTCACTCGCTCTTTCTGCCATTTCCCAGTTTTCGACATCTAAACTGTTGGTGAAATCGATAAAGCTGCCGCGCAAGGTTTCTAATATTTTTAGACTCTGTAGTTTGTTGTCGCCTAAAATCTTTAATACAATGGAGCGGTTCATGCTAAGGTTTTCAAAAAAAACAAAATAAAGATTCAGCAACTGTTCTTTTGCTAAAGATACTTGCTCTTCCTGCCCGGTAACCAACGCTACAGATTTCTGGAAAAAATGGTTGAGTATTTCTTTTTCTACATGATCAAAGTCTGAAAAAAAGTGATAGAAATCCTTTTCCTCAAAATTGTTTTCTTTGGCAAACAGGTATACATTTTTCGGCCGGTCGCCATGATTTAGAAGATAGTCACTGTACTGCGTGAAAATAAAATCCCGTGTTAATGGTGTATGATTATTCATTTCTATTGATTTATTAAAAAATATAGTACAAAAGTAAACTATTTATTAATATAAAAGTATATATTTGTACTATAATTTTTAAAAAAGAATATTATGATACAGATTCAGGCACAATCTAGCATTCCTACAGATTTTGGAAATTTTACAGTGTATGCTTTTTCGGAGCATAAAGAAGACTGGAGTCCGCATTTGGTATGGGTAGCAGAAAATACAGATTTTAATCGTACCGTAAACGTACGTTTTCATTCAGAATGTATTACGGGAGAAGTTTTTCATTCAAAGAAATGCGAATGTGGACAACAGTTAACCGAATCCATGAAATTTGTTTCAGAACATGGCGGAATGATCATTTATCTCCGTCAGGAAGGCAGGAATATCGGGATTATCAATAAACTTAAAGCGTATTCGCTGCAGGAGAAGGGTTATGATACCGTTGAAGCTAACCTGATGCTGGGATTGCCCGCTGACGGAAGAAATTTTGATGTAGCGATTGAAATACTGAAACTACTGAACGTAAAAGAAATAAATTTACTTACCAATAATCCTGAAAAAATTAAATCTCTGAACAAAAGCGGCATTAAACTGAGTAACAGGCTTCCCATGGAGATACAACCTAATGAAGTGAACAGAAGCTATCTCAGTAAAAAACGAAATTACTTTGGTCATCTGCTGGAAAAAGTTTAATTAATTCCCGGAATGTTCAGTGCTTACTTCAATATTAGGAAAAGCAATGTTTCAGAAATAAAAAAAAATAACTGCAGACTCAGCCTGCAGTTATTTTTTTTTTACCTCTATCGGTGAGGTAGTACATCGGATTGCGAAACCCTTAAGCCATCAGTTTGAACTGATTTTATTCATTTCCCTGCTGCTGTGAAGGTGTTCGTAGGCTTCATTGAGCAGGTTTTTGGAGTCTATATTTTTTTCGTAAATCGGTAAATGAAAATGATTAAGTTTTTTCAAAAGCCTGATTAATTCCATCTTTTCGTTGGCGGTTAAATTTCCCGATACAATGTCTGTAGCCATCCTGATTTTATCCATCTGCATTTCTAAGGCGCTGATGCCGCTTTGGGTAATGGAAATCACTTTCTGTCTTTTGTCTTTTAGCGAATCTTTTTGGGTTACCCAATTCTGTTCGATTAACCTGTTGATGATCTGCATCCCGACCGGTTTTTCATGTACATTTTTTTTAATTAAATCCATTTTCGACATTTCGCCAAACGCTTTCAGATTGATGAGATAGATGAAATCCTCCTGGGTAGAGAAACTCGAACCGAAAATGGCTGATTTAGAATAGCTTTTGGCGTAACGGTTCAGGTGAACAAGCAGCGTGTTAATCACACTTTCCGGGCTGCGTCCTTTTTCCTTTCCAATCCAGCCGGGCAATTCTTCGTTCTTTGCCACGGTATTGCTGGCAGCCAACCAATCCCTAAAAGCATGCATAGAAACATCTTCATTATTGTCGTTTTCAGCTTCAAATTCTTCTACCAGATCTATAATATCCTTAATCAACTGATATTTCATAAATTTAAATTTAGGAAACAAATGTACTAAATTTATTTAAAATTTAAGTTTCTTCAATAAAATTTAGTATTAAAGGTTTAAAAATATACTAAAAAATATAATTTCAGTCATGTTCATCTTTTTTAGTTCTTAAGATTTAATTTGAAGCGAAATATGCGGCCCGTTATTTTATTACGGTTGCTTCGGCCTGAAATAAGGAAAAAACTAAGCTAAGGTATTTTATCAAATAAAGTTTTACAAATACTATCTTTGCACGAGATATTTACAGGCTTAGTGTATGCCAGAGAAATATTGCGATTAACGGTTTGATAAAACGTGTAGAGGTGAAAATTTGAAAGTCATCCATAAATTATCATATCCCAATTTATTAAAAAATCCAGAATTTAAATAGGATGAGCAGAGAGAGTAAAATTTCAGGACTTTGTGAATTAGGCCTGTATATCAAGAATTTCAGAGTAAAAAAAGAAGACGATTATAACGGCGATGATGAAAAATTTGCTGCTTTGTTAAGAAAATCCGAAATCGAAAATCCATGGTTTACAATTGAAAATCAAAAGTTTGCTTTGAACCAATGGGCAGATTTATTAAATGAGGGAAACCTGAACGAATGGCTTTCGCATTATAAAGCTCCACTCGTTCCAAAAAGAGTTGGCTTAATCCTGGCCGGAAACATTCCCATGGTGGGTTTTCATGATGTGATTTCGGTGGTTTTAAGCAATCACATTCCGGTTATTAAACTCTCATCTAAGGATAAGCGGATGCTGCCTTTTTTAATGGATAAATGGAATGAATTTTCAAACGGAAATGTGCCGTATGAAATAGTGGAAAGACTCGAGAGTTTTGATGCTGTAATTGCCACAGGAAGCAACAATACCGCTCGATATCTGGAGTATTATTTTAAAGACAGCCTGAGTATCATCAGAAAGAACAGAACGTCGGTAGCTGTGCTGAAAGGTGATGAAACTGATGAGGAATTACAGCTTCTGGCAGAAGATATTTTCCGTTATTATGGCTTGGGATGCAGGAATGTTACGAGACTTTTTATTCCAGATGATTTCGTGATTGACAGGATTTTTGAAAATTTCCTGAATTTTAAAGAAATCATTAATCATAATAAATACGCCAATAATTACGAATATAACCGGGCGGTTTATCTGTTGAACCAGGAGAACTTCTGGGACAATAATTTCGTCATGCTGAAAGAGGATGAAGCACTATTTTCGCCGCTTTCGGTTATTAATTTCTCCCGATATTCAACTCTTGACGATGTTCGTGATTTTATTGCAGTCAACGAAGAAAATATTCAGGCTGTGGTGGCAAAACCGGAATTGGGATTCGACAGTATTGGTTTGGGCGAAGCACAGAATCCAGGTCTGGATACTTATGCAGATCACGTAGATACAATGAAATTTCTGGAGGTTATTTAGTTACCAGCTGAAATAGAATTTGCTTGAAATAAAGACTTATGAATAATTATAGTAGAGTGTTCTAAGTATCAATTACTCATAATTGCTTTAACTATATTTTTTTGTTATCCTGTTGTTAAAATCTGTTTTTCTTCTGGTTTAGAAAAGTTTCAAAAATCATAACTTCCTGCCCGAATTTTGCCTCAATACGTTCGGTGATATTTTTAAATTCGATATCAATAAATTCCTGACGTTTTTCTATGTCATCAAATATCAACAGAAGGTTTGTGTTTTTGCCTTCGCTGATCATATCACTTTCTACTTCAGAGAGTATATATTTTTCAACATCCATAAGGTTTTCAACCATATTTTCCAGATCGGTTTTTATGTACTCATCCCATGATGCTACAAGATCGGCGGGCGTGTGAAAGGTAAGGCTCAGAATGCTCATTGCTTTTAAGTTTTTTTTAAGTTTTGTTGATAAATTTATAGCGCAAAAATCGCTAAATTTTTCGTAAATTAGCACGTTCTTAAAATTAGAAAGAAAAGAATGATCACGCATTAACATAAGTGCTTGATTTTCATTTTATTAAAAAATATTATGCATAAAGAAGGAGAAAGGTTAATTCCTATCAACATTGTTGATGAAATGAAATCCTCTTATATCGATTATTCGATGTCGGTAATTGTTTCCAGAGCTTTACCCGATGTAAGAGATGGCTTAAAGCCGGTTCACAGAAGAGTTTTATACGGAATGTACAATCTGAATGTTTTTTCGAACAGAAAACATTTGAAATCTGCAAGAATTGTCGGTGATGTTCTTGGTAAATATCACCCGCATGGCGATTCCTCTGTTTATGATGCAATGGTGCGTATGGCCCAGCCATGGAGTCTGCGTTATCCGCAGATTGATGGGCAGGGTAACTTCGGCTCGATGGACGGGGATCCGCCGGCAGCAATGCGTTATACCGAGGCAAGACTCAAAAAAATTGCGGACGATGTTTTGGCTGATCTCGACAAAGAAACCGTAGATTTCCAGAATAACTTTGATGATTCATTGACGGAGCCTTCCGTAATGCCTACTAAAATCCCGAATCTTCTGGTTAACGGTGCGTCAGGTATCGCTGTAGGTATGGCGACCAATATGGCGCCCCATAACCTTTCAGAGAGTATTGATGCAATTGTTGCCTATATCGATAATAACGAAATTACGATTGATGAGCTCATGAAGCACATCATCGCTCCGGATTTCCCTACCGGCGGAATTATTTATGGTTACGACGGCGTTCGCGATGCCTTCCATACCGGAAAAGGCCGCATCGTTCTTCGTGCGAAAGTAAATTTCGAAGAAATTGGAAACCGAAATGCTATTATTGTAACCGAAGTTCCTTACCAAGTCAACAAGGCAGAAATGATTGCTAGAACTGCTGAACTGGTAAAAGAAGAAAAGATTCCGGGAATCTACGAAATCCGTGATGAGTCCGACAGACAGGGGCTTAGAATCGTTTACGAACTTAAAAATGATGCAATTCCGAACGTAGTTCTGAATATGCTATATAAATATACTTCCCTTCAGACCTCTTTCAGTGTCAATAATATTGCGCTGGTAAAAGGACGGCCGGAGCAGCTTAACCTGAAAAGCATCATTTATCATTTTGTAGATCACCGTCACGAAATCGTGATCAGAAGAACCGAATACGAGCTTAGAAAAGCAAGAGAACGTGCTCATATTCTTGAAGGTTTCATGAAGGTAATCGGCACCCAGGATGATCTGGATAAAGCGATTGCAATAATTCGTCACAGCGCGAATCCTGCTGAAGCGAAAGAAGGTTTGATGAAAGAATTCGATCTTTCAGAAATTCAGGCACAGGCCATTCTGGATCTCAGACTGGCGAGGTTAACCGGAATGGAACTCGACAAGATCCGTGCAGAGTATGAAGAAATCATGAATTTGATTAAAGATTACGAAGACATTCTTGCAAACGAGTCCAGAAGATTCGAAATTATTAAAGCTGAACTTCTTGAAATGAAAGAGAAGTACGGCGACGAGAGACGTTCAGAAATCGATTATTCAGGCGGCGAAATGTCGATTGAAGACTTAATTCCGGACGAAAAAGTTGTTCTTACGATTTCGCACGCGGGTTATATCAAAAGAACTTCGCTTTCAGAATATAAAATCCAGAGCCGTGGCGGCGTAGGAAACCGCGCAGCAACCACAAGAGACGAAGATTTCCTCGAATATATTGTGGCTGCTACCAATCACCAGTACATGCTTTTCTTCACCGAAAAAGGAAAATGTTTCTGGCTCAGGGTTTTCGAAATTCCTGAAGGTTCCAAAACAGCGAAAGGAAGAGCAGTTCAGAACTTAATTAATATTGAACCCGACGATAAAATTAAAGCATACATCAGAACAAACGATCTGAAAGATACAGATTATGTGAACCAGATGAATGTGGTGATGATTACCAAGAACGGAACCATCAAGAAAACTTCCCTCGAGGCTTATTCAAGACCGAGAACCAATGGGGTAAACGCGATCGAAATACGTGATAACGACCAGTTATTAGGGGCAAGATTAACGAATGGTAATTCCGAAATTATGATTGCGACCAAAAACGGAAAATGTATCCGTTTCCCTGAAGAAAAAGCCAGAGCAGTAGGCCGTGGATCGATTGGTGTACGTGGTATTTCGCTTGAAGATAACGACGAAGTTATTGGCATGATTGTAGTAAATGATGTGCAGAATGAGACTGTTTTGGTCGTTTCAGAAAAAGGCTACGGTAAACGTACCGCGGTAGAAGATTACCGTGTTACCAACCGTGGCGGAAAAGGGGTAATTACCTTGAATATCACCGAGAAAACAGGTAATCTGATCGCCATTCAGAATGTAACTGACGAAGACGGATTGATGATCATCAACAAATCTGGAGTAGCCATAAGAATGGGTATGGATGAAATGCGCGTAATGGGAAGAAACACCCAGGGCGTGAAGGTTATCAACCTCAAAAATAACGATTCTATTGCTGCCATAGCAAAAGTGGAAATGGATAAAGATGTGGAAGAAGAAGAGGAAAATACTGAGGAACCGCTTCCGGGTGCTGTAGAATCTGCACTTCCGGAGTTCAGCGACGTGCCTCAGACCGGTGACAACGCCATCAGCAATATGGGCGATGAAGCTTACCTGAAGAAAATTGAAGAAGAAGAGGAAAAAGAAAATAACAGGATAGCGAAAGAAAAAGAAGAGGGAACTACCGATGATGAAAACTAACAGTAAACCAATTTTTTTAAAATTAATATAATGAAAAAAATATTTTTCAGCATTGCATTAGTTTCTGCAACTGTTGCATTTGCACAAAAAAAGGAAATCGCTGCGGCAGTGAAAGCCATTGACGCCGGCGATGTTGCGGCTACCAACTCGCAGATTGCTGCAGCCGAAGCAGTAATGGGTGGTAAAACCTATTTGGTAGAGCCTGCTGTTCTGGAGCAGTATTATTATGCAAAAGGTTTGGCGCTTTTAAAATCAGGTAAAAACGCAGAAGGTGCAGCTTACCTCGCGAAAATGAGCGAACTTGGTAAAGAAAAAATATATACCGGTAAAGACAGCAGCAAAAACAAAGTGTATTATGTGGGTAAAGCAGCCGCAGATCAGTCAGGAATTCCGGGACTGAAAGAAGATACTTACCTTCCTGTCTTAACAGGCAAGATTGGCAACACCATTAACCCACTTATTGAAGCTGCCAATAAAACCGCGATGAATGCTTATACATCAAAAAATTATGCTGCAGCAGCACCAAAATTCAGAGAGGTTTATGATCTCTTGAAAGCAGGCGGGCAGGATAACAAACAGTATCTGTATTACTCGGGGCTAAATTATGCGCTTGCTGATAAAAAGAATGAAGCAATCGAGGTTTATAATGAACTCATCAACTCCGGATATACAGGTGTTTCAACCACATATTTTGCTAAGAATAAAAAATCAGGTGAAGTAGAGCCGTTGGACAAAGTAACCTGGGATCTTAACAAAAAGATGGGAGCAACTTCAGAATATTCCGATTTTACCAGCGAAACTTCTACAAGTATCGAAAAAGAGCTGTACGAAACCAATGCAGCACTGATGGTAGATGCTGAAAAATATGATGACGCTTTAGCACTCATTGAGAAAGGATTGAAAAAATTCCCGTCAAATTCCAAGCTTACAGAACTTCAGGGAACTGCTTATTACAAATCCGGTAAGATGGATCAGTTTATTGCAAACCTGAAAGTGCAGACCGAAAAAAATCCTTCAGATGCCAATAACTGGTACAACCTGGGAGTTCTTCAGAGCAAGGATCCTGCAACAGAGGCAGAAGCAGTGAAGTCGTACAAAAAAGCGATAGAGTTGAAGCCGGATTTCGCTCAGGCGTGGCAAAACCTTACCTATGTTACTATGGGTGACGATGCCAAAGCGATTGAAGATTACAATGCAGCTAAAAAAGCAGGAAAAACAGAAGCTGCCAACAAGATTATCGAAGCAAGAAGAGCAAGACTTGCCGCAGCGCTTCCATACGCTGAAAAATGGTATGAAAGTGACCAGCAGAATATCGACGCTGTTTCTTTGCTGAAAGGATTATATATGTCTAACAAAAAAGAAGCAAAATACCAGGAATTTAAAGCCAAAGAAGCTGCAATGCAGGCTGCAGGCAAAAAATAATACTCAAGCAGTTTCTAACTGATGATGGATGCACCGAAATATTCGGTGCATTTTTTATATTGAAATATCAGTTTTCTAAATTCATTTCCCTCGATTTAAAAGAAAATTTAAGAAATATGGGTTTCTGAATCCTCAATTTCTTCGTAAATTCACACCAAATTTTAAAATTATGACCTCATCAGAAAAAATATCGGCATTACGCCAAAAAATGCAGGAAAATCAAATCGACGCATTTATCGTTTATTCCGCAGATCCACACATGAGCGAGTACCTCCCGGAGGAGTGGCAGGAACGCAGCTGGCTTTCAGGATTTACAGGTTCAGCAGGTTTTGTGGTAATTACTGCGGATAAAGCAGGTTTATGGACTGATGGAAGGTATTTTGTTCAGGCACCGAAAGAACTTCAGGGTTCCGGAATTGATCTGATGAAGGAAGGTGAAGAAGAAACGCCACACTATATCGACTGGATTATCGCTGAAATTCCTCAGAACGGCAGCGTTGCAGTAAATGCTCTGGCAACTTCCAACTCAAATTGGGAAATACTTCAGGAAAAGCTTTCCGCGAAAAATATTACTTTAAAAGACCAGCCATTGCTGAAAGAAATCTGGACCGACAGGAATCTCAGCGCTAAGAAAAACCCAATATTTGTTCATCCGGTAGAAAGAGCCGGAAAATCGGTCGCAGAAAAGCTCGCAGATATCCGCCAGAAAATGGAAGGCCTCGGCGCTTCAGTTCATATTATTTCCAGTCTTGATGATGTTGCGTGGACTTTAAACTTAAGAGGAAGCGATGTACAGTCGAATCCTGTGTTTTTAGGATATATCATTCTGACTAAAAATGAAGCTAAACTCTTCGTGGATCTTGAAAAACTGGAAGTAGAAGCCAGAAAACAGATGGATGAATCTTTGGTGAAAATGATGCCTTACGAAGAATTCTTCACCGAACTTCAGAACATTAAAAATGAAACAGTCCTTATTTCACCCAACAGCAACCAGTCGATTTTTGAAGCCTTAAAAGCCGAAAATCAGTTTATCAAAGCCCCCGTTCCCGGCAATCTGATGAAAGCAGTGAAAAACGCGGCAGAACTCGAAGGTTTCCGTACGGTAATGCAGCGCGATGGCGTAGCGATGGTGAAATTCCTTTACTGGCTTACCCATCAGGCGGGTAAAGAAGAAATGACTGAATATTCCATCGGTGAAAAACTGAGAGGCTTCCGTGCTGAAGGCAAAAACTTCGTGGGCGAAAGTTTCGGCAGCATCGTAGGTTATATCGAAAATGGTGCGATCATGCACTATTCGGCTCCTAAAGAGGGCAGCAAAACGGTGACCAATGATTCTTCAATCCTTGTAGATTCAGGAGGCCAGTACCTCGAGGGAACAACCGATATCACAAGAACTTTGGCTTTAGGAGCGGTATCTGATGAATTCAAACACAACTGTACTTTGGCGTTAAAAGGGATGATTCAGCTTTCTATGGTGAAGTTTCCGAAAGGCACGCGCGGCGTTCAGCTGGATGCGTTTGCAAGACTTGCACTCTGGAACGAAGCCAAAGATTACAACCATGGAACCGGCCACGGTGTGGGAAGTTTCATGAACGTACACGAAGGTCCGCAAAACATCCGCAAAGACATGAATTTCCAGGAACTGATTCCGGGAATGGTGCTTTCCAATGAGCCTGGTTTTTACTGGGAAAATCATTACGGAATCCGTCACGAAAATCTTATCGCAGTAAAGGAAAGTCAGACCACTCAATTCGGTACTTTCTATGAATTTGAGACCTTAACGATCTGTCCGTTCGACAGAAATGTGATTGCAACATCCTTGCTTACGCAGCCTGAAAAAGACTGGCTTAACAGCTACCACGAATGGTGCAGGGTAAAACTTGAAAATGATCTGGAAGGTGAGGTGAAAGAATGGTTCCTCGAGCAGGTAAAACCGCTTTAAAACCTCTTAATTATAAGATAAAGTGCAGTTTTCTGCACTTTTTTTATGCGTTTCAGTCACAAATTATTTGAAAGAATAGATAGGGGTCTGTATAAACAAAATACACTTTTTCTTAGCCCCGATGGGAGCGGCATCCTTTTTATAGAGCCGGATTTGCTGCTGCATAAAAAGATAAAGCGGACAGCGGGACGGGTCTCCGAATAAAGCCCGAAACCTCTTGCTCCTGAAAACAGGAATTATTCCGTAATTTTGCAACATGTACAACGACACAATTTGTGCTTTAGCCACAGCCAACGGAATGGGTGCGCTCGGCATCATCCGCCTTTCGGGTGATGATGCAGTGGGCATCGTGAACAAAGTTTTTGAAGGGAAGAACCTCGAAAAAGCCAAATCTCACACGGTTCATTACGGTTTCATCAAAGACAGCGATGAAACGGTGGATGAAGTAATGGTTTCTGTATTTCTGGCACCCAAAACCTTTACCACAGAAAATTCTGTGGAAATTTCATTCCACGGCTCGCCTTATATCGGCAAGAAAATCCTGGAAGTTCTGCTTAAAAACGGCGCAAGAATGGCCAAAGCCGGTGAGTTTACGATGCGTGCTTTTATGAACGGACGTATCGACCTGTCGCAGGCCGAATCCATTGCCGACCTTATCGCTTCAGAAAATGAAGCTTCCAGAAAAGTGGCGCTTAATCAACTGAAAGGAGGAATTACAAATGAAATATCAGTCCTCAGAACCGATCTGCTGAATTTTGTTTCCTTAATTGAACTGGAACTCGATTTCGCCGAAGAAGATGTGGAGTTTGCCGACAGAACGGCTTTAACCCAACTTCTCCATAAAATTGAAGACAAACTGAATGCCCTCATCGAAAGTTTTCAGTACGGAAACGCAGTAAAAAATGGAGTAGCAGTAGCCATCCTCGGGAAACCGAACGCGGGCAAATCTACCCTTCTAAATGCGCTTCTAAAAGAAGAACGGGCGATTGTGAGCGATATTGCCGGAACCACGCGCGATACGATTGAAGAAGTGATCCATATCAAAGGGAATGCCTTCCGGCTTATTGATACCGCAGGTTTACGCGAAACTACCGATGAAATCGAAAAAATTGGGGTTGTGAAAGCGAAAGAAAAATCGGACAAAGCGGATGTCCTTATTTATCTGATCGATGTGGCTTCACAAGATATTTCTGAAGATGTGGCAATGCTGAAGGAACTTTTGCGGGAAGATCTGGAAACTATCATCTGTTTTACGAAGATAGATGAACATTTGGATACAAAACATTCACTTTTTGGAGATATCAAGCTTCTTACGGGGAATGAAAACCTCAAAACACTTACTGTTTCAGCCAAAAAAAACCTAAATCTGGATGAACTCAAGAATCTCCTCACACACTTCGTTGACAATCTGAAGACCGATGAAAATGTTGTTATCACCAACCAGCGCCATTACGAAGCTTTACAGAAATCCCTCAATGCTGTAAAAGCAGTGGAAGAAGCTGTAAATGCGAAAATTACTACTGAACTTCTCGCGTATGAACTCCGAAACGCCCTGGAATACCTCGGCGAAATTTCCGGAGAATTTACCAACGACGAAGTATTGGGGAATATTTTTTCTAAGTTTTGTATCGGAAAGTAAAGGCATTTCAATATTCTTAAAATGATTTAATGAGGCTTTTTCCTTCGATATTTAATTGCCAATGTTTTTATGAAAATTTAACTGTAACATTTTTGGTTACAATTAAAAAGAGCTGTATCTTTGCACCATGAACAACACCAGATTTGCTACCGTGATTCATATTCTTACCCTGCTGGCGAAATATCCCGGCCAGTGGCTGAGCTCTGAGTGGATTGCCGAAAGCATTACCATAAATCCCGTGATTGTCCGAAAAGAGCTTGCTGTTTTGCATCAAATGGGCTGGATTGTGAGTAAAAAAGGCAAAGAAGGCGGAACGATGCTTAACATCTCAAGCACTAAAATTTCAATGGCAGATATTTTTAATGCTGTGAAAAATTCAAATGTGCTCGGAAAGAAAAATACCTGTAACGACACCAAATGTGTTGTAGGGAAAGAAATAAATAAAGAACTGGAAAAACTCTTCGAAGAAACCGACCGAATTGTTACCGAATCCCTCAGTAATAAAACCTTGCAGGAATTTGTAGACCAGTTTCAGTAAAAAAATTTACATAGTAATGTAACAAAAAATGTTACATTTTAAAAATAGTACCATATGAAAATAGCGATTATCGGAGCCACCGGATTTGTGGGTTCCAAATTAGTGAAAGAAGCTGCCGACAGAGGCCTGCAGGTAACTGCCATTGCAAGAAATGCTGAGAAAACTGAACCCGGAAACATAATCAAAGTGTCAGTGGATGTAAACAATGTGGATGAACTTTCGGAAGTACTGATAGGTCACGATACAGTCATCAGCGCATACAACGCAGGATGGACTAATCCTAATATTTACGAAGATTTTCTTGCAGGTTCCAGGGCCATTCAGGAGGCTTCAAAAAGAGCCGGAGTAAAAAGGCTGATTGTAATTGGCGGAGCAGGAAGTCTATATACCGCAGAAAACCAGCAGTTAGTAGATACAGAAGGCTTTCCGGACGAGATTAAGCCCGGAGCATTGGCTGCAAGGGATTATCTGAATATTCTGAAAGAAGAAAAAGAGCTCGACTGGGCATTTTTCAGTCCGGCAATCGAAATGCATCCTGGCATTACCACCGGAAAAACCGGGAAATACCGCTTGGGTAAAGATCATCCTGTTGTTGATGAAAACAACGTATCAAAACTTTCAGCAGAAGATGTGGCCGTAGTTCTTATTGACGAAGCCCAGCATCCGAAACATCATCACCAGAGATTTACCGCAGCATATTAATTAAAAACGAAAAGAAAAATGAAAAAAATAAGAATTGGCGAAAACATTCATGGAGTAGCACCTTTCAGTTTAGGCGGAAATGTTTTCGGATGGACCCTCGACGAAGAAAAATCTTTTGAAATACTTGATGCTTATGTAGAAGCCGGCTATAATTTTATCGACACCGCCGATATGTATTCTTACTGGATCAACGGCGGCGGAGGTGGAGAATCAGAAACCATCATCGGCAAATGGATGAAAGCCAGAGGTAACCGCGACAAAATCATCATTGCTACGAAAGTTGGCGGCGAGACCGGCGAGCATGGAATCGACGCCAGCCGAAATCACATCCTGGAAACCGTGGAAAAATCGCTCAAAAGACTTCAAACGGACTATATCGATCTTTATTATCTACATTTTGATGATGGTACAACACCTGTAGAAGAAACTTTAAGCGCTTTTGACGAACTAGTAAAATCGGGAAAGGTAAAAGAGATTGGGGTTTCCAATATTTCACCGGAACGTCTTAAAGAATCTTTGGAGTTTTCTGATAAAAACAATCTGGCAAAATATCAGGCGTTGCAGCCGCTGTATAATCTGGTGGAAAGAAAGGGTTACGAAACCGATTTCGCTCCGATTGTTGCAGAACACGGACTTACGGTTTTCCCGTATTATGCGTTAGCCTCAGGATTTTTAACCGGAAAATACAGATCAGAGAATGACTTTAGCAAAAGTCCGCGTGGACAGGGTGCTGCAAAATATCTCAACGAACAGGGTCTGAATATTTTAAAAGCTTTAGACCAAATCGCAGCAAAACATCACAGTGTTCCGGCTGCTGTTGCCCTGGCATGGTTATCTGCCCAGCCCAATATCGGCGGACCCATTGCCAGCGCCACTTCCAAAGAACAGTTAACTGAAATTCTCTCAAGTTCATCCCTGAATTTAGATTCAGCCGATTTCGAACTGCTCGATAAAGTGAGCCAATAATTTCAGAATTTATAATTCCTTAATCCCCGGGAAATATTCCGGGGATTTTTGCATCGCGTTCCGTGGGTATAAAAATTGCAGACCATTGTTTCAAAATAAATTATTATGGAATTTTTCATCTCAGACTGGGGCAAAATTTTCATGCCGGAAATGCCTGTTTTCAGAAACCGCTCTGCGGGGATTTCTTCTTTATTTCTTCATCCTGTTTGTATTGAGAATTCTGCCATGCAGAACTACTGGCGAACTCGGGGCGATGGATTTGGTTTTTATTCTTCTTCTTACCGAGGCAGCCTCACATTCACTCGACGATTTTACGAGTGTGGGAGACGGGATCATCATGCTGTTGGTTTTTATTGGATGTAATTACGGAATCAATCAGCTGAGCTATCATTTTCCGTTGTTCAGAAAATATTTGAACATGAGCCTGTGCAGATCATCAAAAACGGAAAATTACTCTACCGCAATATGCGTAAGGAACTCCTGACAAAAGATGAACTGATGACAAATCTCCGTGAAAACGGAATAGAAAACCTCAGCGACGTAAAGAAAGCCTTTGTAGAAAGTGAAGGCAATATTTCGTTTGTAAAATTTAAGGATAAAGAATAAATAGAATACTGTTTTCCCTGACGCGAAATATTGAGCGTTTATCCGTTTGCTTGTTTTTACTGAACCTGTGGTTTCTGAGAAAGTTTAGAGCCGGCAGAAATAACAAATTCTCGAACGGTCGGTATCTGTTACTTCCATACATTTCTGTCACGCAACTTCGGATTAGAATCATCAGCATCTTGGGCCCGTAAGTATGGGAATTATTAAATTTTTATTTCGAAGATCCTACGGAAAAACTCCGGAAGCAGAGATTCCGGAGTTATGATTTTTTATTAATTCGAGAGATTTAGTTTCCTCTGTAGGTGGAGTAGCCGTAGGCAGAAAGGGTAATGGGAACGTGGTAATGACTGCTGTCTTTAATCTGGAAAACCACTTCGATAAACGGGTAAAAACTTTCGGTATTGTTCTTTCTGAAGTAGTCGCTCGTGTAATACGTAAGCTTGTAGATTCCCCGGTTTTGGTTTTCATTACTCAAAAAATCCGTTATCCTGCCGTTGTGGTCGGTCACCTTTTCATCCACAAAGGACCATACTTTGGTGCCCTCATTGTATTTTTCCAGTTTAATGGTGACGCCTGCCGCAGGCATTCCTTTGGAGACATCCAGAATGTGACTGGAGAGCTGATAGGTCTTGTTCTGTGCAAAAGTAAGTGCAGACAGCATGACGAACAGGAGTGCAAAAATTGTTTTTTTCATTTTTTATATTTTAATTGTTATTTTTTGGTCGTAATTCCAAGTTCCGATAACTCTGCCGCTCTCCCCAACAGATCATCATTTTCGGGACTGCCGCCACCTGCAACGCCTACACTGCCGATGATTTCACCTTTAAACCATATCGGCATGCCGCCGCTCAGCAAAAGCAGTTCGGGCAGGGTATTCAGATTCTCCGTATCGGGATTCCCTGCGGCATTTCTTAACAGAACGAGGGTGGAAGTTTTGGTCGATAAAGCGGTGAATGCTTTCCTGCGTGCAGCTTCCGTATTGTGTGGACCTACACCGTCGCCACGCAAAAGTAAAACCACAGATCCCGAAGCATCCAGCACGGCAATGGAAACTTTTTTATCCATTGATTTCGCTTTTAAGGTTACACGGTTGGCCACTTCTACTGCAGCATCTGAGGTGAGAGTGGGTGCATACTTCACCATCTGCTCGGCCGGTAATTTTTTACTGAGGGGATTTTGCTGTGCAAAATATAGCGCTGACATCAGTATGCAGCTTAAAATTTTCAATTTCATCACGATTTATTTCTGCAAAATTAGGAGGTAAAAAAGATAAAAACGTTGATCTGGGACAACGTTTTTACCATTTCGATTTTATGCGGCTTAGGGTAGAGGGCGACAGGCCAAGGTAAGAAGCCGCCATTTTATTGGAAATGCGGGTAAGGAGGTGGGGCTGGTGTTCCATAATCCATTTTACTTTCTGCAGGGCATCAAAACCCTGGAAGCCATAGATGCGTTTCTGCGCGGTGATGAATCCCAACTCCAGAATTTCGGTATATATTTTTGCAAACTGGGGAATGGTTTGGGTAAGGTGATAAAAATCTGTCCGGGAAATCGCAAGAAGTTCAGATTTTTCTATGGTCTGCAGGTATTCTTCTGCCGGGCGCTGGTCAATAAAACTCGGTAAAGCGGTTGCGAAGTTCTCTTCAAAAGCAAAATACCTTGAACTTTCATTTCCATCGCGGTTTACGGTGAAGAGGCGAATGCAGCCTTTGTTGATAAAATAATAATGTCTGCAGACCTGATCCGGATTCAGGAGAATTTCATTTTTCCGCGTATAGACCGGTTTAAAACAAGACAGGATGGCCTGAAGGGCATCGGCACCAATGTCTGTCTTTGTCCTCATGAATTTTTCAAGTTTAGCGTACATCATTCTGCAGTTTAGGGCTTCATTGTTATTTTCAGATGAAGTGGGTGGTTGCGTCGGCACGAAGTTAAACAAATATGTCATCACAGCCATTCTCCAAATCTTCTGATATACCAGTTTTTTACCACTTGAGTTAAAAGACAGTAACCCACAAGAATTCCGATGAGCCACGGGAAGTACGCAAAGGGCAGCGGCTGCATTTTCAGCATGGGAGCGACAGGAGTGAAGGGTAGGACCACCGCAACGAGCATAATCAGTGAAGTAACTGCGGTAACCGCCACTTGCCCAACTTTGGATGAAAGGGATTTTTCTGGTTCTGATCATAGGCACAATCAGGGTTGTGGGTGATTCGTAATAAAATAGTGGGAGTGGAGAGTGGCGCAGTTGGAAACTGAATTGCCCGTGATGTATATGGTCAAAAAACATAGTACAGAAAATGCTCAATTCCAGTTCTCTCGATGAAATTTCAGTAGATTAAAGGCATAATACAGGATCCTGACGCCCTTTGCCCTAAGATATACCACGACCAAAACAGTTCTTACCATTCTTTCTCTGTGGTATCATTTATCTTTGCAAAGTAAAATAATGAAGATGACGAATGAAATTAAGAATATTGTGATTCCTATAGACTTCACAAAAAATAATGTAAACTTTCTGAAGGCTGCAATGGCTATTGCGAAAAGGCATTCAGCAAATATTTATTTAATCAATGTTATAAAGTCCGGTTTGTTGGGTACAGGTACTGCAGGCAGCGGCAAGTTTTATTATCATGGAAATGCGCTGCTGGATAACTCAGAAAATCTACTGGCTCAGGTAAAAAATAAACTGGAAAATGGTGGTTGTAAACATGTAGAAACCTACGCCACAGTGGGTTCGGTTGCGCAAAGTGTCACCGAATATGCCTCTGAAAAGTCTGCAGACCTTATTGTTTTTGGAGTAGATTATCCAAAGAAACGTCCGGGATTTATCAGTTACAACGCATACGAGATTATTACAAATACTTTTGTTCCTGTAATTTCGGTTCCGTACAGCTGTACGAAACACGAATTCCAGCACATGCTGTATCCTGTAAGGGATACCGAAGGCGTACTTTCTAAATTACAGTCTGTTTTACCTATTGCAAAGCGTAATAAATCAAAAATCAGTCTTCTAGGCATCGCTACCGGTAAAATAAACAATTCCTTACTGTCGGTTAATAATACCATAAAATTTCTGAAAGTAAAACTTGCACGACAGAACGTAGAATATGCCCTGCGGGACGTATTAATTGATGAAAATGCGGAAGACCGGATTCTTCAGGCCTGTAAAAGCTGCGATGCGGATCTGGTTGCGGTAAATGTTACAACCGAAAAACCACTGGCAAAGATCTTTCAAAATAATTTTACCGAAAATGTTATCTATAAATCTCATATACCGGTATTATTTTACCGAAAGAAAAAACCTGAAGATGCCCTGATACAATATGTTACGATTCCTTATCCTATGTTCCCGGTTTAACTTAAAAATACACAATGCAAATTATAAAATTTTCAAACACCCTTATCCCACAGTCCTACAGAAATGAAATCGCTTTGTTTCTGGAGGAGCATCTACAGCAGTACGGCGATTCTTATGAGGATATTTCGCTGGCTCTGGATTATGTTTCAGATACGTCAGGGAGCAAAGGCGGGTATCTTCTGGTGGCACAGCACGATGATGTGGTCACCGGTGCGGTGGTCGTCAACAAAACCGCAATGTCGGGATATATTCCCGAGAATATTCTGGTTTATATTGCTACCCATCATGAGTACCGGGGAATGGGCATTGGCAAAATGCTGATGGAAGAAGTGGTAAACCTTTGCGAAGGAAGTATCGCCCTGCACTGTGAACCGGATAATCCGGCGAGGAAACTTTACGAAAAATTGGGCTTCACTTCAAAATATCTGGAAATGAGACTTGTAAAGTAAGATAAATGTCGATTGTAACATTAAATAGAGATAAACTTATACAAAATTTCAATTTTCTGCAGAAACTTTTTTCGGAAAACAATATCGAATGGAGTGTTGTCACAAAGGTGCTTTGCGGGAATGAAAGCTTCCTGAAAGAAGTGTTGTCGCTGCCTATCGACGAATTCTGTGATTCCAGAATATCCAACCTTGAAAAAATTAAGGTGCTTTCTCCAAATTCACAGACCGTTTATATAAAACCTGTTCCTTTAACTTTTGTTGAGGATATTCTAAGCTATGCTGACGTAAGCTTTAATACGGAAATCAATACGCTCAAGCTAATATCGCAGAAAGCGGTTTCGATTAATACCGTACATAAAACCGTGATTATGATCGAGATGGGCGAGTTGCGCGAAGGTGTGGTGAGGGAGCGTCTGCTGGATTTTTTTGCTAAGGTAAAAGATCTTCCGAGTATTAAAATTGTCGGAATTGGCACAAATTTAACGTGTATGAATGGCGTGCTCCCAGATTACGGAAAAATGAAAGAACTGTACGAATGCCGGAACGAGGTTGAACAGATGTTCGGGATAGACATTCCTTATATCTCCGGGGGTGCCTCAGTGGCTATCCCGCTTATTATGAGCGGGGAAATGCCGGAGTATATCAACCATTTCCGGGTGGGCGAAACGTTGTTTTTTGGAACCAATGTTTATGATCATTCTGATATTGAAGGAATGTGCCAGGATGTATTTAAACTTCATGCTGAAATTATTGAAATTAAAGAAAAACCCAATATTCCGGAAGGTAAGTTAGGTTATAACCTTACCGGTGAAAAGAAGGATTTCAGCGTTGAGCCGAAAAATTCCACCAGCAAACGGGCTATTATTGATGTAGGGCTTCTTGAAATGAATCTTAAGGATTTGAAGCCCATAGATGAATCCCTGAAAATTGTAGGCGGCAGTTCGGATATGCTGGTGCTGGATATTGAAGATGCCCACCGGAATTATAAGGTGGGGGATTTTATAACGTTCAATATCAATTATATGGGTTTGCTGAGTCTGATGAATTCCGACTATGTAGAAAAGAAAACCGTAAAAACCGGTCGTGAGCAATTAAATCCTGCCTAAATCCAATAAAAACATCTCCGATCTTCATATTTTTTCATCATATTAAATAAATCATCACACGGTAGCGGTAAAATATACCATTATTTATTTTATGGTATATTTTATCTTTGCATCCTAAGTGTATGATACCGATGAAAAACACCAGTCCTCCAAGGAAATACTCCATAAAGAACATCAAGAAGACTCCCCAGCATGTGGTAGATTTCAATTTTTACTCCTTTGAACAGTTTCTGAAGGATGCGGAACATCTTACAAAATCACACCGGCACGACTTTTATACCTTTCTGCTCACTGTTGATGGCGTGGGTTCGCATATTATAGATTTTGAAGAGTACGAAATCAAACCTAGGCGGCTGTTCTTCATCAATTATGACCAGATTCATTCCTGGAAGTTAGACGGGCCAATCCACGGGAAAATCATTCTGTTTTCAAAGTCGTTTTATAACCTTATTTATACCGGTAACAGTGACATTAGGAGTGACACGGCGCTGGAAAACCTGCCTACCTACGTTGATATAGAGGAAGAAGATTTCTCTTCCTGGCTCTCCGTCTGCGGGCATATTGAACATGAGTTTAAAAAATCTGAAAAGTTTTCGGAAGAGGTGACCTGTCTTTTGCTGAAGACCTGTGTTTTAAAAATGGAGCGCATAGCGGAAAATTCCAACCCGGCAAGCAGCAGGACCGACCACAAAAGTATGCTGGTTGATGCGTTCAAGAAACTGGTGAATGTGAATTTCCGGGAACTTAAAACAACAAGTGATTACGCCCACGAGCTGTCGATAACGGCAAATTACCTGAATGCCCTTGTAAAGGAGTCACTTGGGAAACCTGCAGGGACTGTCATTCGAAACCGGGTCATACTAGAAGCAAAAAGACTCCTGTCGCATTCGGATCTCTCGGTACGACAGATCTCTCTGGAACTGGGATTTACAGACAATTCGCACTTCGGAAAATATTTTAAGAAAAGTACCGGTCTTACGCCAGATACGTACAGAAAAAATTCGATTAATAATTAATATCAATATTTATGAAAAATAACAGTTCAACACACCATTCAAAAAGCAGAACAGACCTGTTTTACCGACAAAAGCCCGAAAGTCTGAAATTAAGACATACGGGGATTTCAACGAAAGTGGATTCAAATTTTGATTCCTTTGGACTTATTACCCTAACCCATATCGAAGCGGAAAAACCAAAGGAACACAATGTAAGAAACGGGAAGGTACGTCCATAAAAAAGTGACCGGACCGGGGGCTGCCGGAGCTGATGAATTGACTTCAGGTCCAGTGGCCCCCGGATGCCTGCATTCACCATGAAGTATGGCAGGCAGTTTGCGTAGGTTTGGCGCGGGAGTAATCATGTGACAGAAACCATCAGTTCTTCAAGGGCATGGTATCACTGATTAATCCCTGCATTGCGGTACGATAAAAAGAAATATGGAAACCAACAAACTTTTACAATCCTTTCAGGAAAGCTGGAACAGTTTTATAGACCGGGTGCCCGAAATCCTGATGGCCATACTCATCATTGCCATTGGAACTTTCGTAGCCAATAAAATATCAGATCTTGCCCGTAACACGATCAGAGGTAAATCCAGAGACCCACTGATGACCAATTTTCTGGTGAAAGCCATTAAACTTGTTTTTATAACGGTCGTTATTATGTTTGCCCTAAGAATTGCAGGACTGGACGGTATCGCCACCGGACTTTTAACGGCGGCAGGGGCTTCTGCGGTAATTCTGGGTTTCGCCTTTAAAGATGTTGGCGAGAATTTTATATCAGGGATCATCCTTTCCTTTAACAGGCCTTTTAATCTGGATGATACGGTAAGCATCGGTGATATTTTCGGTAAGGTGAAAGCAATGGAATTCCGATACACCAAACTTAAAACTTTCGACGGTAAAGTGGTGTATATCCCGAACAGTGATGTCATCCGAAAGCCCGTATTCAATTTCACCGAAGACGGCTTTTTCCGTATGGAGTTTATGGTGGGTATTGCCTATGAAAATGATATCGACAGCGCTAAAAATATTATTTTAGAGACCATTAAAAAACACCGTCTGGCTTTGCGGGACCCCGACCATGAGCCTTTCGTGCTTACCGACGAGCTTGCCACCAATGCAGTCAACATCAAAGTGTTTTTTTGGGTAGACGCGGAAGATTACCGCCGGGATGCCCTGATGATCCGCAGCGAAATGATCGATCAGGTAAAAATCAATTTGCTCTCCACTGGCATCTCTATGCCTGCAAATATTCAGGAACTCAAATGGTATAAAGAATAATGAATTAAATTTGCGGATATTTCACTGTTGATATGAACAAACTTTTTAACCTCCACAACGGCGAAGAGCGCAAAGAAAAAGTCCTGGAAAATGTACGCAACAGCATTTCTTTTTCGGGTTCCAATTTCTGGATTCTCGCGTGTGCCATCATGGTGGCTTCCATTGGGCTTAATGTAAATTCCACCGCTGTTGTCATTGGTGCGATGTTGATTTCTCCGCTGATGGGACCTATTGTAGGGGCGGGCTTTGCATTGGGCATCTATGACTCCGCGCTCCTGAGGAAATCGCTGAAAAACCTGCTTATTTCTACGCTGGTAGGTCTGCTGGTGTCCTCGCTATATTTTCTGCTGACCCCTTTCAAAGAAGCCCAGTCTGAAATTCTGGCCAGGACCGCGCCGAATATCTACGATGTGCTCATTGCTTTCTTTGGTGGTCTGGTGGGAGTGATCGCCGTAACCAGGGTTGAAAAAGGAAATCCGATTCCCGGAGTCGCCATTGCGACCGCTTTGATGCCGCCACTCTGCACTGCAGGATATGGTCTGGCAACCGGTGAATTGGCTTATTTTGCCGGCGCCATGTTTCTTTATGCCATTAACTGTGTTTTTATCTGTATTGCCACCTTCATCATTGTAAAATATTTAAAATATCCTGCTGCCGAATTTGTAGATAAAAAAAAGGAATCCAGGGTCCGCACCTGGATTACCGTTGTCACGCTATTAATGATTATTCCCAGCGTTTATTTTGCCTACCGTTTCTTAGAGCAGCAAAGATTTTATGAACAGGTCTCCAATTTCATCACCAAAGAGTTTGAGGATAAGGGAAATACCATTGTGTACCGAAAGACTTTCTATAACACCAGTCCCAGGCGTATAGAACTTGCTTTTCTTACCCGTAAATTTACATCGGAGCAGATCAGGGACGAAGAAAGAAAACTGGCTGCATTCGGAATTACAGATACCCGCCTCGTGATCCGGCAGGACAGCGCTTTTCTTGCCCAGGCTTCGAAAATTCAGAATAATGAAGTGGCAAACGATGTTTCCAAGGTGGCAGCAGAACTCAATGCGAAAATGGATAAATACGTATTCCAGACAGATAATCTTTACAGCGAAGCCAAAGCCATCATTCCGGAACTGACAACACTGTCAGCCTCAAAGCATGAAATCCTTTCTGACAGCGACAGCGCATCCGTGATTCCCGTCGCCATGTATGAAAGCGGGAATGCGCTTAGTGATGAGCAGACCAAAACGCTGCAGAACTGGTTGAAAGCCAGGCTGAAAGTTGATACGATTGAAATTTACAGGAGGGCAGCGAAATAGGTTGAGGTTATGGTTGAGGTTTAAGGTTAGGGTTGTTGCAGAGCAACGGCATTGATTCACCCTATCCGGAAATCTGAACTGCACGTTTTGATTCCGCTAAAGATTTTTACCGTGTGGTCAGAAAAGTGCAGTTTTGATGAAATGGCTCCTGTTTTCAGCCCTTTGGCAAACAGTACAATTATTTCTACCTCTTTTTTGGATAGGATTTGCGACCTGTTGGCCTTCGCTTTTATCCACTGCATTTTATGTAATGCAGTTCGCTCACCGATATTTCGTAAGCTCGTGATTGCATTTGCAAGCATAAACAGTAGGCTGTTTTTAAGCTGCATCATATGTTGGAATCCTATTCCGTTTATCTTTTCAATCTTCATAAGTTCTTCTTCATGAACAAAAGTACGGTCATCTGGATTGATGAGTTCTGTAATGCCGCATAGATGCCCGGGGATCGCTGCTAAACCATTCATTTTTAAAATGTTTGGATGTTGGTTGGTCCGTGTATTTGATTTCACCGGCACTGCATAGTAATACCACGCTCCGACATCGCAGAGTTCTGCAGTCATTTTTTCTTTCAGAAAGCCGGCAAGCTGACAAAGATCTTTAAAAATGGTGCAGCCTTTTAAACTGCGCCAAAAACCTCTTATGCGTGAATTGCCACCGAAGGAAATTAAATTCCCAAGTCACTGTTTAAAGAGACTTTCCCATAAAAAAGGCTATATTTGCCACTCATTGGGTGAATCGTGTGCAAATCACGAGCTGTCGCGCAACCGTAATCTGCAGGTGCAGAAAGTCGGATCCCCTAAATACTTTCGCGATTTGAAGTAAAAATCCGCTGTGGATTTTTATTCATTTCATTTTTTTAATTTTAAAACTTAAAAGAGATGAATTACGAAGAAAAGGTTAAATCTTCTGAAACTCACGTTTTTAAAGTCGTATTCCCCAATACAACCAATCACCACAACACCATGTTTGGAGGCAAAGTAATGGAAATGATGGACGAAGTGGCCTTCATGACCGCCACGCGTTTTGCCCGCAAATCCTTTGTAACGGTAAGTTGCGACCGCATAGATTTCAAAAACCCCATTCCTGCCGACACCCTGGTAGAGCTGATCGGTAAAGTAAAATATGTAGGGAACACCAGCTTGAAAGTGAGTATCGATGTCTTTGTAGAAGATATGTATAACGAGAGCCGGGAAAAAGCAGTTTCCGGAGACTTCACGCTGGTCGCTATTGATAAGGATAAGAAGGCAACCAGAATTTTTGCGCCCTAGATAAGTGTTTACAGAAACACCCTGATGCGTACCTGATGATTAACAGACGATCGAATGCTTTTCCTTAAAACCGCAAACCTGCAACCCATGACCCGTTCCTCTGATTTAACATTCCTCAATACAACGGAAAACGAAAAAGCTCTGACAGTGGAAACAGTGTAGCAATTTTTAATAAACTTTTAAACCACCTTATGGAACTAACAAAGCCATGACTGCAGTGATGTAGAATCTTCAAATTGAAATTGCGGCGGCTGAAGAGTCAGCGCATGATGGGTGTGGCGGAGCCGCTTTCTGATCTGTAAAAAATTAGGGTTAGTCGATACAAAAAGCCACTGCAGCAATGCAGTGGCTTTTCATTAATAATGAACTGAAATATCTATTTTTTAATCAGCTTCACCGTTTGGATTCCCTCATCGGTAAAGATCTGAAGCAGGTAGGTTCCCTGGGTAAGATCCTGAATATTTATTTTGCGGTCGGCGTTCAGTGTTTTTTCAGCTGCTTTTCTTCCATCGGCTGAGAAAATCACCACGCGGCTTATTTTCGCATTTCCCGTGAAGGCAACGGTTTCGCGTGCGGGATTTGGGTATATCTGAATTTTAAGGTGACCGGCTGCCTGCTCAGTACCCAAAGATACATTATACGCAAGAACCGCTAATGAGGATGTAGACTCGCATCCGCTTACCGTCTGCGTCGCATAGTAGGTGGTGTTGTTTACAATAAGGGTCTGTGCCGGAAGTTCATTCTGATGCAGTGCCGCATCCACTGCTGAAGCGTACCATTTGATATTGCTTCCGTTAACCGTCAATGCACTAAGCGCATCACCGGCATTAAAACTCTGTGTCGCCTGTCCTGTGGGTGCCGAAGTGGAGGATACCGTGAGTACCGCAGTATTGGTAGCTGCTGCTGGAGTACATGTTCCTGTTGCGATTAACCGGTATACATATCCGTTCATTGAAGTGGTAACGCCCGTAATATTCAGACTCGCGGACGTCACTCCGGAATAGATTCCTCCGTTGCTGATATTTGTAAATCCTGCACCCTGATCTACCTGCCACTGATAGCCTGTAGCATTTACTACAGTAGCAGAGAATGTTGTAGCCGCACCTGCACAGACTGTTTTTGCCCCAGGCTGCGCGGTAATAGCCGGCGCGGATTTCACGGTAAGTACTGCGCTGTTGGAGATGGCTGGCTCACAGAGACCTGTGGCTACCATACGGTATTTGCTGCCATTAAGGGACACCGGTGCACCGGTGATGGTAAGGGTAGAAGTGTAGGCACCCGAGTAGATACCACTGTTGGTGATGTCCGTAAATCCAGCGCCGCTATCCACCTGCCACTGATATCCTGTAGCATTGCTGGCTGCAGCGAAAATCTGCATGCTGCCTCCTGAACATATGGTGCTTCCTGTAGGCTGTGCTGTAATGGTTATTGCTGGATTTACAACGATTGTTTTACTTACACTATACGTGCAGCCGTAAGGGTCTGTATAGGTGTAGGTGATGGCCTGGGTTCCTGCGGCAGGATCAAACTGGCCACCGGTTACGCCGGTTCCGCTGTATGTTCCTCCTGCAGGAAAACCTTCGGACAGGGTATAAATTGCACTATTGGTACAAAGCACCGGGAAATCGGAAAGTGTGGCGACGTTGCTTCGGCAGAGCGAAGTTATAGAATAGCCCGCCGATCCAGAACATCCGCTCGCATCATTGACGGTCACAGTGAAATTGAAGGTTCCTGTAGCGGTAGGGGTTCCGGAGATTGTTCCTGCCGCTGAGAGCGATAATCCCGGCGGAAGCGCCCCTGCGGTCACCATAAAATTCGGTGCTCCAAGTGCACCGGTCTGCGTAAGCTGTGCAGTGTAGGCAACCCCTGCCTGCGCATTGGCCAGTGATCCGGAAGGGGTCATGGCAAATGCCTGGCATACATACGGGGTGTAATCCACCTGATCAATCCCGATATAATCTGAATTGGTGCCTAAACTTCCGGCACCTGTTACAAAATAGCGGAAGGCAATCCGTCCGGATGTTGGTGCAGCGAGTCCTGAGATGGTAATGGTAAACTTAGTCCAGACCTGAGGGTAAACATTCGCCACCAATGTGGGATTGATGCTGAGAAGCACGGTGGTGAAATCACCAACAGCCGTGGCACCCGCGCCTACATTGGTGCTTGCGCCATTGGTACTCATACGCACTTCCAGACGGTCCGGATAATCGGTCTGTCCACCTCCTATAGTTGGTTTCCGGGTATAAAAAGTAAATACATCACCATTTCTTAAGGTTCGGTTTGGAGTCATGAGCCAGTTGCTAATGGTCCCTGTACTCCCCGTACTGTTGAAGTTGACTGCAATGTAGGAGTTTGCAGCGCCATTAAATGAGTTAAAAGGCCCGGGCGTTGGAGTCGCGGTGGTGGAGGTGCCCTGAAACCAGCTGAGCGATCCCACGGGCGAACTGTTGTTCTGCATCACCCAACCGCTTGCTGAAAGCGTGGTGATGTCATCGAAATTCTGTGAAAATGACTGTGCGAAATTCAGCTGTGCACAGAACAGAAAAACAGAGAGTAGTAATTTAAGATAAAGTTTTCTCATTGTTAATTGTTTAATAGTTATCTGATTATTTGAGGACGGATTTTTTTTAGGTTAATCTCACCGGTCATTCTTTGGTGACCTTGCAGAATAACCGACGGCAAAATAAAGTGAATGCATGCATTCTGACAAAAAAGCAGGGGGACAAATGGGGGACAAAGTTGATTGGGCTGATTAATATTTTGTAAATCAGCTTGCTACAATAAACTTTAAGCAGGCAGTCATTTGTAATCAAATGGATTTATCTGCGTTAAAGTCCGTAATTGGTAAAGTACAAATGCGTGCTTGCTGCGGTGTAATGTTTTCCTGAGTATTGCGCTCCAAGGTTGTGGGGTTAAAAACTCCACGCCGCTTTAAGGAATACACTGTTGTTGAGGTCTTCAAAGGCGGAAGTCTGCCTCAGAAAAAAGGCCTGCAGTATTTAATCTGATCATTAATCGTGTCAGAAGAGCAGGGGAGCCCTTCAGGAATGACCATCAGCGGCATCTGAACTTTGCGGGCCAGTGCTGCGCTGTGGCTGCCAGTGGTGAGTCTTTCGAAAAAACTTTTGCGCTCATGTCCCATCACCACAAGATCCACATCCTTGTATCTCAGTACGCCCAGACCCGTATTGACCCCAACCACCTCAATCGGAAGATAGGTGACTTTGCCTTCAATATTTTTAATGAATTCATCTTTTTTGTGGAGATAGACGAGTTCATTAACCAGATCTGAAAATCCGGTAACATAGCTGACCATCAATTCGGCATCAAAATATTCTGCAAACCTCGCGATGGATTGCGCGGTTTTTTGATCCCGCTTGCTCAGGTCGGTAGCGAACGCAATTTTCTCTATCTTTCTGTACCGGTGATCGTGAGGAACGATAAGGAGAGGGTACTTGCTTTCATTAATCATTTTAACACTGCTGCTGCCAAAAAGAAGCCTGTTCAGTTTTCCACTACCGGTCATACCCATCACCACGAGAATGGCTTTTGTTGAATTGGCGGTATCATGAATGAGTGTCACCAGATCTGTCTGTGCACAGGACCAGGTAATGGCAGGCCGGAAAAGGGCAGGGTCATCATCCTGTAAAATATTTTCTTTCGTTTCTAAGGCTTTCGCCAGTTTTTTCAGGGCTTTTTCAGTGTCTTTCTTTACATCGGGAAGTCCCGGTAATGTCCATGGAACTTCGCCCATCATCGGGCTTTCAACAGGAATATTATACGCATGACAGAGGTGCAGATCAGCTTTCAGCCAAATGGCAAGGTTCAGCGCAAAACGTGCAGCGTTTTTGGAAGGATTCGAGAAATCGGTGGGTACAATAATCGCTCTCATAACTTGTGTTTTTAGTGATTGAGTAACTTCCAACCTCGTGTCTTGCATCGGATTTGAACCGTGGAGAGAAAAGAACAGTAAAACACGGGATTGTCTTCATCATGTTTTATTTATAGAGTAAAGTTACGAAATTTCATGTCTGATGTAAATTATTTATCCACTGATTTATAGATGGATATGAACAGTGATTTCGTTTCAATGTAAATATTGACTGATGATTCGTATTTAAAGTTTTTTAAAAAAAATATATCATGGTATTTATATTTATCGTAATATTGCAATATTAAAACATGATCGAAAATTTCTACCATTATGGGACTTACCAAAACAGAACATTTTACTGATGAACAGAACGAGATGGCTGTACTGCTGAAAGCCATGGCTCATCCTGCCAGGATTGCCATTATTGAATATCTGCTTACCACCAACACGTGTATCTGCAATGATATTGTTGAGGTACTTCCTCTTGCACAACCTACGGTTTCGCAGCACCTCAGGGAACTGAAAAATGCAGGAATTATTCAGGGAAGCATCGATGGCAAAGCCATTAATTACTGCATCAATAAGGAAACGATTCAAAAGTTCGACTCCTTCATCAACCATATTTTCCATAAAATGGATTCCCTCGAAAACAACAGATGTTAAAATAATAACCTTCAAAACCATTCATTATGAGACTTTCAGAAATCAAGAACATTCTTACCAACCTTCAGGAACTGCATTTTGTCTTAGAAAACGGAGAACAGGTTCCAGACCATTTCCATGTAACAGAAGTGGGGCAGATCAACAAAAGATTCATCGACTGTGGCGGCGTGATGCGCGACGAAAAAGCCATCAACTTCCAGCTTTGGTTTTCCACCGATAACGACCACCGCCTGGAAGCTGAGAAACTCAAAAAAATCATTGCCCTTTCCGAAGAAAAACTGGGCCTGGAAGATGTGGAAATTGAAGTGGAATACCAGCAGTCTACCATCGGTAAATTCGGTCTCGATTTCAATGGAACAGCATTCATTCTTACCACAAAAACAACAACCTGTCTTGCTCAGGATGGCTGTGGAATTCCGCAGAACAAACCGAAAGTACAGTTATCTCAACTTCAGGTTGCAGGCTGTAATCCCGGAGCAGGCTGCTGCTAAGGTTTAAACTGCCTTTAAAAAATAATAAGTATGAGAACCGTATAAAAAATAAAACCATGTTCAGAAATTTAAAAGAAACTATCGATTTAATTGCAAGCATTCCGGTGTCACCTGAAAGAAAAGAAATCCTTCAGCCTCTGGCTGAGTTCATTCAGAAAAAAGCTGAGGTCGGGGAAAGAATAAACCTGAACTTCATATGCACCCACAATTCCCGCAGAAGTCATCTTTCCCAGATCTGGGCTCAGGTGATGGCTGAATATTTTAATATTAGAAATGTGTATTGCTATTCCGGCGGAACTGAGGCGACAGCAATGTTTCCCAAAGTAGCGGAAACGCTTCAGAAACAGGGCTTTCATATTCAGAAACTTTCCGATAACGGGAATCCGGTGTATGCGGTAAAATATTCAGAAAATGCGCATCCCGTGATCTGCTTCTCCAAAAAGTTTGATGATGCCTTTAATCCGGGCTCCGGTTTCGCTGCGGTGATGACGTGCTCTAATGCTGATGAGGGTTGTCCATTCATCGCCGGCGCAGAAAAACGGGTGGCAGTAAAATTCGAAGATCCCAAATCCAGCGACGGAACCCAGGAAATGGACCGTGTCTATCTTGAACGGAGTTTGGAAATCGCAGCGGAAATGTATGAAGTGATGAGATCCGTTACTGAAACCCTAAAAAATTCCCGCTAATGTCTGCAAACAACTGCGCACCGCACGAGAGAAAGAAACTCTCCTTCCTCGATAAAAACCTTACCCTCTGGATTTTCCTGGCCATGTTTTTGGGAGTGGCGATTGGTTATTTTTATCCCAATTCCTCTACAATCATCAATACCTTTTCCTACGGTACAACCAATATTCCTCTGGCCATCGGCCTGATTTTAATGATGTATCCGCCGTTTACGAAAGTGCGGTACGGGGAGTTGCCCAAAGTTTTTCAGAATACAAAAATCCTGGGAACTTCACTGCTGTTGAACTGGGTGATAGGACCTGTTCTTATGTTTACTCTGGCCATCATCTTCCTTCACGACAAACCTGAGTACATGACCGGCCTGATCCTGATCGGTCTGGCACGCTGCATTGCCATGGTGATGGTCTGGAACGAACTGGCCGAGGGTAACCGCGAGTACGCCGCCGGACTGGTAGCGATCAACAGTATTTTTCAGCTGATTTTCTACAGCATCTATGCTTTTCTTTTTATTACGGTTTTGCCTCCGCTGTTCGGCATCACCGGCTCTGAGGTGGATATCACGATCGTACAGATTGCCGAAAGTGTGGCCATTTATCTCGGAATTCCTTTCGTTTTGGGATTCTTCACGCGGTATTTTCTGCTGAAAGCAAAAGGTGAAGAATGGTACAATACGGTTTTCGTCCCGAAAGTTTCACCCATCACTTTAATTGCGCTGCTTTTCACCATTGTGCTGATGTTCAGCCTCAAAGGCGAAATGATTGTGCAGATTCCCTTTGATGTGCTGAGGATTGCGCTTCCTTTGGTTATTTACTTCGTCCTGATGTTTCTTGTGAGTTTCTTTCTGGGCAAAAAACTTGGAGCGGACTATTCGAAGAACGCCGCGATTTCGTTTACCGCGGCAGGCAATAATTTTGAACTGGCCATCGCGGTGGCGATTGGGGTATACGGCATCAATTCCGGACAGGCTTTTGCGGGTGTCATCGGTCCATTGGTGGAAGTTCCTGCGCTTATTGCTCTGGTGAATGTAGCCTTTTGGCTGAAACGCAGATGGTATCCAAACACTTAAGAACACTTTACTTATTCGATATTTACCGCTGTAGTGCTCTTCACTTCCTTGATCATAAAGGAACTTTGGGTACTGGCGATATGCTGAAGATTCGTGAGTTTCGTCACCATGAAATCCCGGTATTCCTGAATGTCGCGCACCGTGATTTTCAGGATGTAATCGTAATCCCCGCTGACGTGAAAGCATTCCTGAACTTCGGGAAACTGGGTAATTTCTCTTTCGAACTGGGTGATGTATTCTTTCTTATGCTGGCTGAGTTTTACATGGCAAAGAACTAAGAAATCTTTCTGAATAAGTTTTCGGTCAACCAAAGCCACATATTTTTTGATGATTTTCAGTTTTTCGAGTTTTTTTATGCGCTCGAAAACAGCCGTAACCGACAGCTCGAGGTCGGCAGCCAGACTTTTGGTGGTTCTTTTGGAGTCTTCCTGAAGTAAAAGTAGAAGCTGGCGGTCTTTTTTATCGAGGTTCATCGGAAAAATAATTGGTGCTTGTAATATTCTGTATTCAAATATAGAATTAAAATCTATGAAATGTGTAATTGTACACTTTATTTTCGGTTGAATAATTAAATCCTTGTTTTATAATTGGAAAACCTGCAATTTTAAAGAACTTAAATAATCATTATCATGGAACAATTCGATGCAGCAAACAGCATTCAGGACCTTCAGTATTTCGGGGAATTTGGGGGCGTAAATCCTTCAATTTCCGACAGTTCTACCTATACTTTCCTTTCTGCAAAAACCATGTTCGATACCTTCGAAGGCAATGCAGAAGGCTGTTATCTTTATTCACGGCACTCTTCGCCCAGTAACCTTTACCTTTCCGAAGCTCTTGCAAAGATGGAAGGAACAGAAAATGCCAACGTTACCGCCTCCGGCATGGGTGCGATTACATCAGTATTGTTGCAGCTCTGCAAATCCGGCGACCATATTGTATCGAGCAGAACAATTTACGGCGGGACTTATGCTTTTATGAAGAACTTTCTGCCGGGCTTAAAGATCGCGACTTCTTTTGTTGACATCACCGATCTGGCAAAAGTAGAAGCCGCCATTAATGAACATACAAAAGTGCTTTACTGTGAAACCGTAAGCAATCCGCTTCTTGAAATCGCCGACCTGAAAGGCCTTTCTGAACTGGCAAAAAAGCATGACCTGAAGTTGGTAGTTGATAATACCTTTTCTCCGCTTACCGTTTCACCTAAGTTTTTGGGTGCTGATGTCACCATACACAGCCTTACCAAATTCATCAATGGCAGCAGTGATGCCGTGGGTGGAGTGGTATGCGCCAGTTCAGCATTCATCAATGACCTCAAGAATGTAAACAATGGGGCATGCATGCTTTTGGGACCTACCATGGACAGTTTGCGGGCAGCAAGTATTCTGAAAAACCTCAGAACGCTGCATCTGCGTATGAAAAAACACAGTGAAAATGCCCAGTATTTGGCAGAACGGTGGGAAAAAGACGGCCTCAATGTAAAATATCCGGGCCTGAAAAGCCACCCTCAGCATGAACTTTTTACCGGGATGATGCATCCGGAGTACAGCTATGGCGGCCTTATCGCGCTGGATGTGAAAACCGTGGAGAAAGCCAATGAACTCATGGAGATGATGCAGCATGAAAATCTCGGCTATCTGGCAGTGAGTCTGGGCTTTTATAAAACCCTCTTCTCTGCGTCCGGTACCTCTACTTCTTCAGAAATTCCGGAAGATGAACAGAAGGAGATGGGACTTTCGCCGGGACTGATCCGTTTTTCTATCGGTCTGGATCATGATATTGAAAGAACCTACCATAAAATGCGGGAGTGCATGGTAAGAACAGGTGTTCTTTAACTATTTTTAAAATATATACTAAAAAGCTTCCGTAAGGGGGCTTTTTTGTTAATTTGCTGTATTGGAATCTGTTGGTTTTGATGCTCAAAAATCTGGAGATGAGGCTTATGTGATATCATTCATAATAAAGAAGATTCCTGTCTCTTTTAATGTATGTCTTTGAAAATAAATAGGTTGTGTTGAAAGCTCTTAATTGTTTTTTTTACCGGATTAAAAAAATATATAATAATGATTTCCATCACTTGCCAGTTCGTTTTTAATCAGTAGATTAGCTGCCCCTTTATCGGGAACTGAACACCAGTATTTAGGGTGCAGAAAATAATGAGTACGAAAGGACAGCTTGTAGAAATTCCCGAACATTCTCCGCTTTATCGCAGAAAAAAACCACTTTTCCCTTCCAAGGAAGAGGAACTCCGTTGGGAATCACAGGTGCCTCATTATTCCTTATTCGATGGCTTTCTTGTAGGGGATCATTCGGGAACGGAACATTATAAACTGGGCCAGCGAAAAGGCATCAATGTCGGCGGAAAGAAGGCGCCATTATACGTCATTGCCATCGACCACACTGAAAACCGAGTTTTTGTAGGTGAAGGCAAAGACCATCCGGCACTTTGGAGGAAAGTATTAACATTTAATCCTGAACAGCTTGAAGGAATGCATGGATTTAAATTCACCCAAGGAGAAATGGAAAACGGGATTCCTGTCGCTGTAGAAGCGCATTCTTTGGAAAATCCTGTCCATGCCAAATTTTACGTTTTCGGCTCTGAAGTCTTCCTGGAAGCAGAAAATCAGTTTCCGCTCACTTTGCTGGACGAAAACTTAATTCTTCGTGACGAACAGCAAATCATCGCAATTTTAAAAATCAAAAATATCAACTGATTATGAAACTAAAATTATCTTTTTTAGTAAGTATTTTTTCTTTCTTACTTTATGCGCAAAGCGCACCCAGCTACTATGCAGGGGTAAATTTCAACAAAACCGGCAATGATCTGAAAAGTGAACTGGCCTCTTTAATCACAGCGACGCATACCAAAGTGATTTCTTACAGTGAGCTGCAGACCCTCATGAAAACAAGTGACGCAGATCCTGATAAACCGGGAAACCTACTGTTAATCTACGGATCACAGGCATCAGGAACCCACCAGAGAAGCCGGCCTGTAGGCGGAACCTGGAACCGGGAACACGTGTACGCCAAATCTAAAGGAACACCGAATTTAGGAACTTCAGGTCCGGGAGCCGACGGACATCACCTACGTCCTGCAGACAATACATTGAACAGTACCAGAGGAAGCCTTCTTTTTGATGACGGTACCGGCGCAACAGCCTATAAAACGAGCCGTGGTGGCTGGTATCCCGGAGAAGAATGGAAAGGCGATGTTGCCAGAATCCTGATGTATATGTATGTAAGATATAACACCAGATGCCTGCCTTTGAATATTACCATGACGCCCAATACGTATTCGCAGGACTTCCCGGATATTCTCCTGAAATGGAATGTTGAAGATCCCGTATCCGCATTTGAAATCCAGAGAAATAACGTGGTTGCTCAAACCCAGAAAAACAGAAACCCTTTCATCGACAATCCTTACTTGGCCACTGTAATCTGGGGCGGACCTGCAGCACAGAACAACTGGCCCGATACCTTCAGTGGCGGAACAGCTGGAGATACCGAAGCACCAAGCATTCCAATGAATCTTGCGGTAACGGCAACGACTTCTTCTACGGTTTCACTCACCTGGTCTGCATCTACAGATAACGTATCGGTGAGCAGCTATGACGTATATGTGAACGGAGTGTTTAAAGCAAATGTATTCGGTACTTCAGCTACAGTTTCAGGACTCAATCCTTCTACAGCCTACACTTTCCATATTGTGGCTAAAGACAATTCAGGAAACGTTTCAGGTAACAGTGCAGCGGTACAAGCAACTACACAGCCCGCCAGTACCGGAGAAGGAACTTCCTGCGGAACTGAGGATTTCGAAAACATTCCTGCGGTATCTTCATCTTATGCCGACAGAACCTGGTCGAATAAAGGAATTGTATGGACCGCAACCAATGCAAGAACTGATGCTCAGATCTATATTGACGGGACAAGCAGAGCAATCTGTATGCGAAAGGGATCATTAAAATCTTCTCTGATTTCAGGTGGAATAGGCACTTTGACGGTGAAAACGTTTCTTCCGTTCAGTGATTCCAATGGGAATTATACTTTGAAAATCAATGGACTGGTAAAAGGCCAGATTACATACTCTAAAACGGCAACAACTGTAACCATTGAAAACATTAATGTAAGCGGAGATTTCACCATTGAACTTATTGATGAAACCACCAGCAACCGCGTTTCTTTTGATAACCTTACCTGGACCTGTTATGCACCAATGTCGGCAAACGATACGGCACTGATCAACCAAAAACTAACAGTATATCCTAATCCTGTAAGAAACGGTGAATTCTTTATCAACGGAATTGATAAAAAAGAAACGCTAAAGATTTATTCTGTTACCGGGCAGTTGCTGAAATCATTCGAAAACGTAGGAAACAACGAAAAAGTAAATGTGCAGTCGCTCGCGAAAGGGGTATATTTTATTACCACAAAAAGCCAGTCGGCTAAGATTATCGTAGAGTAATTTATAGCAGACGATTATACAATCGGAAAAACCGGAGGATCATTCTTCCGGTTTTTTTTATGACTGAAGTTCTTTCGGTAAGAGATTTTAAACAAAAGTTATACATCACGCTCTTACTTAGTCCACTTTTTTACATCCCGGACGGTTCGCTGTGAAAGGTTTTATAAAGGCACAGCGTTCAATGAAACCGGCCGATATACCGATCACACCAGCCAGATAAATTAATTTTAAACATCTTTAGTGGTAATTAATCCGGAATTTTAACGCTGGACCAGTTTTCGCCGCTTTTGATTCTCCAGACCTGCATTTCTGAAATTCCAAACTGCCTGGCAATCTGTTTGGCGGGTTTTTTCCGGCGCAGCTGCAGTTTGATATGAATGACCTGCGAAGAGGTGAGTTTCATTCCTTTTGCTCGGGGTTTCCGTTTGTACTTGAGCCATTTTTTCTCAGCAATCACTTTAGGATTTTTGCTCTGGTGGAGCGAATGTTCTTCCTGATTCATCCATTTCAGGTTGGTAACGTTGTTGTTGAGTTTGTCGTAATCCATATGGGCGACAATGGTTTGGTCGGGTTGCGGAGCAGGCAGAAAATAAGCAGCCACCAGTCTGTGAATCATAAAATGATGGTTAATGGTTCGCTTTTTCAGGTTGCGCTCCAGTTTTTTGCTTAGCTGGCTTTTCTTTTTTTCGATAAGTTGCGTAAGCTTTTCGGTTTCGGAAACGTTGTTTTTCTTTATGGTTTCTCTTCTCTTCGCATATAGTTCAGAAATTTCTTTTTTCAGAACATCGAATTGCTGTTCCTCTTTTTCGGCTCTGGGTTTATAAAGTTTTAACCGGATTACCTTAAATCCTTCAGTCAAAGAGCCGTTAAGTATACGTCCATCAGAAACTTTATTAAAACTTCTTACGTTACCGCGGTTTGAAACCTCAAATCTTGTCTTATTGGTAAATTCGAAGTCAAATTCTACCGTTTTCCATTCTTCTTTTAAAATTTTAGATCTGATCATGTTACTGTTCAAAAAGGTTGAATATTATAAAGGTTCGCATATTTACCAGGGCAGTGAAATTGATTCCGGATCAATAAATTCCTGGGTGTAAGGATTCTCAAGAAAACTCAGAAACGGCTTTTGAAATTTAATGATATCTTCTTTCTGTATGGCATAAACCTGCCAGTAATTCGCGAGCAACTGGGCAAACATATCCTGATCCCAAAACCCAAATAGCGGGCGCTGGGCATGGGCTACCATTGGTAAACCTTCAATGGTAATCTGATTTCCGTGGTTTTCAATCAAGTATTCCGGTTTGTACTGTAAGATATAATCGGAATAATGAAAGCGTGCGTAAAGTTCCTCGAACTGAACGGGATGCAGGATGTGGCCCTTCATTTTAGTCAGAAGTTCCTGTTCCTTTTCCGCAATCGCGCCGTTGTCCTGAAGACATGCGATATACCCGAAACCGTTGACCCCGAAGGAGAACAGCAGGTTAATCGCATCGTCGCGGTAACTGATGATATCTGCCGAATATTTGAGCGGAAAGACGATGATGCTCCATGGTTTTTTTCCGATAAAAGAAACAGGTTCTATAATCGACTGGAGCATGAGATGAAAGTTCCCAAACCGCTCGCGTAACATCGGCGAAAGATCAAAATTTCTGCCCTGTTTAAGGATTCTGTTGCTCTCGTACTGCATTTCGTAATACAGCAGACCATAAACAATTCTTCCGGTCCAGAGAAAGAGCAACTGATCATCAAGAGCCACCATACCTTCATATCCCTTGTCATAAGCTTCCTTAATCTTTACATCGAGTTCCTCAAATGCTTTTTTCACACGGGGTGCACACGGCAGCTGAAGGTCGGCATAGACATACGTTTTAGATTTATCCATCATCTCAATCCTGTCGGTATCAAATTTAAAATGCTCCATGAGCCACATAGGGAAAACCGTCATTTTTTCGGTGGTTAGTTCGCCGGTAAGAAAGCAAAACTGCTCTCCGAATATTAAATCTTCAAAAGGATTGAAAAGCTTTAGTGCCATAAAAAGTACGCGTCTTGATTTGTAAACGCAGTGCAAAGATAAAGATTATCGGTGATTTCATTTTCTATCATTCGTTTTCATTCGCGGCTTTTTATATTTTACATTAAAATTGTTCACAGATTTCGGTTTCAGGATAGTTTGGTGTATTTTTGCGGACATTATATTTAAAGCAACTATGGAGTTTATACAAACGGTACTTGATTTCTTTTTAAACCTCGATCAGCACCTTTTCACCATGATCATCGATTATGGAGTGTGGATTTATTTGATTCTCTTTCTCATTATTTTTGTGGAAACCGGTTTAGTCGTAATGCCTTTTCTGCCTGGTGATTCATTGCTTTTCGCCGCCGGAACATTCTGTGCAGGGGTAATCGGTGCATCCGGAGAATCGGCCCATCTTAATCTCTGGCTTGTATTGGGACTACTTACGGTGGCTGCGATTCTGGGTGATACCCTGAATTATACCCTGGGGAAAAATATCGGTTTAAAAATGCTGAACTGGAAGATCGGCGAAAAACAGCTTGTGAATCCGAAATACATTGCTCAGACTCAGGAATTCTACGAAAAGAACGGTCCCAAAACCATAATTATCGCAAGATTTGTCCCTATTGTAAGGACTTTTGCACCGTTTGTGGCAGGTATTGGAACTATGAATTACAACACGTTTATTAAGTACAATATCATTGGTGCCGTGGTTTGGGTTTTCGGTTTAACCCTTCTGGGATATTTTTTCGGAAATATGCCGATTGTTCAGGAGAACTTCGAAACGGTAATCTTCGGCATCATCGGAATTTCTATTCTGCCCATGGTTTGGGAATTCATCAGTGCTAAATTTTTGAAGAAAAAAGCTTAGCAATCTTTAAGAAAAAAACCATATAAAAAAGCCTTCAGGAAAAAAGAAGGCTTTTTCTGTGCCCGGAACAGGACTCGAACCTGCAAGCTTGTGGGCACTCGCACCTGAAACGAGCGTGTCTACCAATTTCACCATCCGGGCAGTGAGGTGCAAATATACAAATTCAGGTTTTATATCCTATAAGTCTGTAGTTATTTTTTCAATTGAACTCCAGTGTAAAATAGAACGGCGATTCATTTTATTAATGCCGGGAATCAATTTAAAATAATAACGATAGATGAGCTTAATTGGAAGCAGAAGCACAAATCCTTAAATTTGTGGCGCATTAAAAATAGTAATATGAATTTAAAAGGAAAAAACGCCATCGTAACCGGTGGAGGCAGAGGTCTTGGTAAAGCGGTCGCGGTCGCTTTGGCAAAAGAGGGAGTACATATTGGCCTGGCGGGGAGAAATGAAGAACAGCTTAGAAATACCGCTGAAGAATTAAAAGCCCTCGGCGTGAAGGCTTCTTATTCCGTTTTCAGTATTGATGATGAAACAGCAGTACAGGCGGGAATCGCGACTTTAGCTAATGAACTTGGCGGAATCGATATCCTTATCAACAACGCTGGAATTGGTGATTTCGGATCGATTGCTGACATGCCCTCCGAAACCTGGGAACACGTCATCAAAACCAATCTTTTCGGGGTTTATTATGCAGCAAAAGCGGTGTATCCGTTCCTGAAGGAGCGTGGAATGGGCGATATTGTAAACGTTGCATCCACCGCAGGTCTGAAAGGCGGACCGAATATGTCGGCGTATGCTGCATCGAAAGCGGCTGTAGTTTCCCTTTCTCAGTCGATGATGGCAGAGTGGAGAAAAGAAAACATCCGTGTGATTACCTTAACCCCAAGTACGATTGCCTCGGATATGTCCATACAGGGTGGGCTGACCGACGGAAATCCGGATAAAGTGTTGCAACCTGAAGATTTCGCAGAGTGGGTTCGCGATATTCTGAAAATGAACAGAAGAGCCATGATTGCCAGTGCGTCGATCTTCTCTACCAATCCTTAATGGGACAATGATTTTAACACAATTATTAAACCGTGCTGCAGCAGAACGCCAGCGCGGTTTTTTTTTGGTTGTTAATTTTTTTTATGGATCATATTCGTCAGGTCATGATAAAAACTTCCGTAGCTGATATAGTTTTTCGTCTGTACATCAGTTATCTACCGTGTTTTTCAAATTGTATTAAAGTTGGTAAAAGAAGCGCAGTTTTTATCTTAAACAGGATGTTAAACAATGTTAAACAGCCTGTAGGTGGCATTGATATTGAATTTAATCAAAAACCTTAAACAAAATATTAACTTAAATTTATTATTATGGCAAATTCACAGTACAAACCAGAATTCAGGAATGATTATGTTTCAAGAGTTTTTAGAACAAGAGAAGAAGCCGACAGGGCTTACGAAGATCTTCATGGAAGAGGATACACTAAAGATGATGTAAACGTAATGATGTCTGACAGTACCCGCGACCGTTATTTCACCAACTCCGACACGCATACAGATTTGGATGATAAAGTGGCCGAAAACGCCGGAAAAGGTTCGTTAATCGGAGGCGGAATTGGAGCCGTTGTAGGCGCTGTAGCCGCAATTGGATCTAATGTACTGCTTCCCGGATTGGGACTGGTAATTGCAGGGCCTCTGGCAGCAGGATTGGCTGGTGCAGGAGCAGGTGCAGCAACCGGAGGTTTAGTAGGCGCTTTAACCGGAACAGGAGTTCCTGAAGATGAAGCGAAGATATACGAAAACGAAATTAAAGATGGCGGAATCTACATGGGTTATAAACCAAAAAATGAAGAAGACGCACGTTACACTTACGAAAGATGGTATAACGACGATACTGAATCGAGATTGTAATATACAGCAGATTATAGATAAAGAAGCACATTGCAAGGCAGTGTGCTTCTTTTTTATTTTAAAAACGGAAGATTAATGTCCTGAGTTTCCGTCGATGCCGTGTGCATGTCCGTGTGCCAGTTCTTCTTCGGTTGCCGGGCGGGTTGCCACTACTTCGATATCAAAGTGAAGGGTTTTCCCGGCCATTGGGTGATTAAGGTCTACTGTTACCGCTTTAGGAGAAACTTCCAGAACTACAGCATTCACGTGGTTTCCTTCAGGATCCTGTAATGGGAGGATTGCACCCACTGGCGGCATTCCAGACTGTTCGAACATTTCTACAGGCAACTGCACCGTAGCGTCTTCCTGTTTTTCACCGTAACCTTCTTCTGCAGTTATGGTAAAAGATTTCTGTTCTCCGGCAGCCATTCCGTGAAGTTCTTCTTCAAATTTCGGAAGCATCATGCCCACTCCGTAAAGGAAAGTGAACGGGTTATCGGCATCTGTTTTTTCAATAAAAGATTTTTCCCCGTTTTCTTCCAGGGCGTTTAGCGTGTAATGAACAGCTACTACGTGGTGTTTTTCTATAGTCATTATAATTGAATTGTGAGGAAATCTTCCTCTAATTAAAGTCTTTTGAAGGCTGGTAGCAAAGGTAAGGTTTTGTAAGAGAATGCATTGGCTAATGGCTGATTATTTAATGAATTATTCCGCTGCAAGTTCCGCTTCGCCCTGGTCAGAAATCCGGATAACTCCCTCTGTCAAATGATCCGGGTGGTTTGTAAAACCTTTGAGTTTTGAAGATTTTCCTTTAAGGATAACATCATGAATCTGCTTTTCGGTAAGTTTTTTTCCGAATACTGTAAACGGCAATTTGAAACCGCAGTCTCTGTAACTGGAGCAGCCTACCGCCGTTTTTCCTTTCATAAGTTTGTTTGTTTTACATTTCGGGCAGGTTTCGTCTTCCCAGGAAATTATAATTGTTTTTCTGGGTGCTTTTTCTTTCTTTTCTTTAGGTTGAACTTCGTCATTGAAAGAAATTATCTTAGGTTTTTCACTGATTACTTTTCTGGTAAGTTCAGTAACCATGGTGATTAATTCGTCTTTAAACTGATTGGCTTCATATTCGCCGCGTTCAATTTTTCTAAGCTTAAATTCCCATTCTCCCGTAAGTTCAGGACTTTTCAGGAGTTCATCTTCAATCGTGTCGATCAGTTCTATACCCGTGGTCGTGGCGAGGATATTTTTCTTTTTCCTTTCAATATATTTGCGTTTGAAGAGGGTTTCAATAATATTCGCACGGGTGGAAGGCCGGCCGATACCGTTGTTTTTAATCATTTCCCGCAGCTCTTCATCATCAACCTGTTTTCCGGCAGTTTCCATCGCACGCAATAGCGTTGCTTCGGTGTAAGGCTTGGGCGGACTGGTTTTTCCCTGATGAATCAAGGGTTTGTGCGGTCCTTTTTCGCCAACTTTAAATTCCGGAATCGTCTGTTCTTCGTCTTTGTCTTTTTTTTCGGTTTCGTCTTTTTTCTCGAAAGCATATACTTCGCGCCAGCCGGGTTCCAGAATCTGTTTTCCTGACGCTTTGAATGGAATGGTACCGACCTGACCTTCAACCAAAGTATTTGAAATCTTACATTCCGGATAAAACACAGCGATGAAACGCTTGGCAACCAGATCATAAATGAGTTTTTCCTCTTTCGATAAACTTGAAGAAGGCGGAATTTCAGTCGGGATAATGGCGTGGTGGTCCGTTACCTTTGAATCATCGAAAACCGCTTTCGATTTTGGAATCGGTTTTGTGAGCAGTGGTGCGGTAAATTGGGCATAAAAATTCATCGAACGCAGGATTCCCTCAATTTTCGGATGAAGATTTTCAGACAGGTAAGTCGTATCAACTCGCGGATACGTAGTATGTTTTTTCTCGTAAAGACTTTGGATGTATTTCAGCGTATTTTCTGCTGAATAGCCGTATTTTCGGTTGGCTTCAACCTGCAGTGCCGTTAAATCAAAAAGTCTGGGATTTTTTTCTTTACCTTCTTTAATTTCAAAAGCGATGACCTCAAATTCATGCTGTTTCAGGTAGTCTAAACCTTTTTCTGCCTTTTCCCTGGTCTTTAACCGGTCAATTGCCGCTGCGAAAAGTACATCGCGGTACTTTGTTTTCAGTTCCCAGTATTCTTCGGTTGTAAAAGCGTTGATTTCTTTTTGCCGCTGCACAATCATTGCAAGGGTAGGAGTCTGTACACGCCCAATAGAAAGAACGCCTTTGTTGCCGCCAAATTTGCGGGTAAAAAGGCGCGTTGCATTAATCCCAAGCAACCAGTCGCCAATCGCGCGGGCATTTCCGGCGAGGTAAAGATTCTGATAGTCCTCGGCAGGTTTCAGGTTGGCAAAACCTTCTTTTATAGCGTCTTCGGTAAGTGAGGAAATCCAGAGTCTTTTCATGGGTTTCCGGCATTTTGCTTTCTGTAGAACCCAACGCTGTATGAGTTCTCCTTCCTGACCGGCATCCCCGCAATTAATGACTTCTTCGCAATCTTCAACTAATTTTTCAATGATTTTAAACTGCTTTTCAACGCCGGGATTCGGAATGAGTTTAATACCGAAATTCTGTGGAATCACAGGCAGAAAGATAAGATCCCAGGATTTGAAATGCGGGCTGTAATCCTGAGGTTCTTTGAGGGTGCAGAGGTGTCCGAAAGTCCAGGTTACCCAGAATCCATTACCTTCAAAATATCCTTGTTTAGGCAGGTCTGCGCCCAATACTTTGGCAATATCTCTGGCAACACTTGGCTTTTCGGCAATACATAATTTCATCATTCAGTTTCATTTTGAGGACGGATGCAAATTTGCGCTTTTTTTCTGAATAAAGGTTTTTAAAGATCGTCACGATTATTTAAAATTTAAACCTAAATACCTGTTTACGGTGAAGACTTTGTTCTGTAACGGTCCCATATAATTTAATTCTTCGTTTCACTCAAATTTAAGGATGTAAAACCGGTGTGAATTCATTTAATGTAATTTAACTTTCATTTAAGAAGCTCGTGAATAATTTATAGAGTTGCCTACTTTAACAAAACATTTGGGTAAATTTGCAGCTTGAAAAAAAACTGATTTACAGATTTAATCAAATCCCTTGGTTTTGAAGAATCTAACCGGTTTTGCAGTACTATTTAAAACTGAAAATTAAAATTTATGATAGAATTTATGCAGCAGCCTTGGCCTTGGTATGTCGCTGGACCATTAATCGGACTTACAGTTCCGGCGCTTCTGATCCTCGGTAACAAAAACTTCGGTATTTCTTCTTCGCTCCGGCATATCTGTGCATCGTGCCTGCCGGCAAATATTCCTTTTTTTAAGTACAACTGGAAAAAAGAGGTGTGGAATTTATTTTTTGTGTTCGGTATTTTCGTGGGAGGTATAATTACTGCACTTTTTTTTACCAATCCTAATCCGGTTGAAGTGCATCCAAATCTGGCTGCAGAATTAAAAGTTTACGGAATTACAGATTTCAGAAATCTTGTACCGGCGCAACTCATGAATTGGGAATCGCTATTTACGCTTCGCGGTCTTGTGATGATGGTGGGCGGTGGATTTCTTGTGGGTTTCGGCACACGGTATGCTGGCGGCTGCACGAGCGGACATTCCATTATGGGAATAGCTAACCTGCAACTCCCGAGTTTAATTGCCACCATCAGTTTTATGCTCGGCGGTTTCTTAATGGCCAATGTGTTACTTCCAATTATTCTTTCACTTTAAAATTGAAAACATGCAAAACGATATTAATAAAAATGACGATTTGGAAAGGAGATCTCTGGACAGTATGTGTGTTAACGAAAGCATGCTGGAACACCGCTGGTATCATAATTTAAAGTATCTGCTTCTTGGAATTTTCTTCGGAATTGTTTTTACAAAGGCCGAAGTCATCAGTTGGTTCCGCATTCAGGAAATGTTCAGGCTGCAGTCTTTTCACATGTACGGGATTATTGGAAGTGCGATTTTGGTCGCGATGATTTCAATCTGGTTGATTAAAAAATTCAACATTAAAACAATTTACGGAGAAGAAATCGTTTTTCATAAAAAGGAATTCAATAAAGGGCAAATTTATGGCGGGCTGATCTTTGGTTTTGGATGGGCGGTTACTGGCGCATGCCCGGGTCCGCTGTTTGCACAAATCGGTACTGGTGCTACCGTAATTGTAGTAACACTCCTCAGCGCTATTGCCGGAACCTGGGTTTACGGATACTTCAGAGAAAAATTACCCCATTAATAAAGAGGTAATGTGATTCCAGGATTAATTATTTTTCCAGATTGTCATACAGATGATTTTCGGATAAATAAACGATGAGGCTGGCATCAACCTGATCTTTGTTCATCATGTAAAATTTTTGCGGATCGGTAAAATCTGCTCCTGTGCCGTTGTGTCCAAGGATAATGTTGCGCTGGAATTCGATTCCATTAATTTCAAATGTTACTTCACGTTTCATTACGCCGTTTTCTTCTTGAGACGGACCTAATTTCACGATGGTAATTTCGTTTTCCTGAAGTTCAATTTTCATAATATGTTTTCTTAATGTTGTTGATTATTGGATTTACAGTTTTTCGTTTTCAAGGATTTTCATCACAATGGCTTCCTCTTTTGTGAGTCCTGCTTTTCCGTCATCGATTTCAATCTCATCGAGTTCGTCCAGATACTTTTTAATTGATTTGTTCTCGTAAAGGTTGATGACGAGAGGATGTACATAGTATTTCCGGCACACGGTCGCCGTATTTCCAAGATTGGCGGCGACCATTTCCAAGGCTTCTTTTACTTTTGATTTGTAGGCAGTGTCGCTTTCTGCTTCGCCGATTTCTTTGAAGGCGATCAGCGCATTTACAGTTCCTGACCAGGTCCGGAAATCTTTTGCGGTAAAATCGTCGCCGCTTATTTCCTTTATATAATCATTCACCATTCCGGAATCTACGGGATGTCTTTTGCCATCTTCGTCGTAATACTGAAAAAGTTCTTTCCCCGGAATGTCTTTACAGTTCTGAACGGCTTTTGCGAGTTTTGCATTTTTAAGGTCGATGTCGTGATAAATGCCTTTTTTTCCTTTGAATGAAAAATTTATTTTTTGTCCTTTAACGTTAACGTGTTTATCCTTTAATGTGGTAAGACCAAAGGAACCATAAAGTTTTTCATAGACATTATTTCCGATCCTAATATTGGTTCTTTCCATTAAACTCACTACTACGGCCAGTACTTTTTGTTTTTCTAAAGTCTTCAGTGAAAGATCTTTTTCGAGGTTAAGACGTATTTGAGGAAGTGCGTAGCCAAACTGCAGCATTCTGTAAAATTTTGTATGATTTCGCAGTGCGTTCCAAATTGGATGATAACGGTATTGTTTGCGCTTTTTAGCGTCGATGCCGGTTGCCTGAAGATGACCGTTCTGCAGTCCACAAATCCAGACATTCTCCCAGGCAGGCGGAATTGCCAGTTTATTGATGCGCTGGATTTCTACCTGGTCCTTTATTCTCTCGTCACCGTAATAGTACACGTATTTTTTTCCGCGTTTTCTGCGGGTAATTCCGTCTGATTCACGGTCATTCGTATACACCAGACTTACTGCCTTGGCAGATTTAACCGGATCCTTCATTATTTTTACAATCTTTGAAGGACTCAGTGAGATTACAACATCGCTCTCGGAAGTTTTCATTTGATCATTCAGTTTTTTAACCGTTAACTATTTCCCCACCATTTGGGTGCAATACCTGTCCTGTCATGTAAGAGGAATCTTCACTGGCAAGGAAGAGGAAACAAGTCGCTACTTCATTCGGTTCGCCGGCACGCTTCATTGGCGTGTCGCTGCCAAATTCGGAAACTGCTTTTTTAGAGAGGGTAGAGGCAATTAGTGGTGTCCAGATTGGTCCTGGCGCTACGGCATTTACACGGATTCTTTTTTGTGCAAGATTTGCCGCAAGACTTCTCGTAAAAGACAGGATTGCGCCTTTGGTTGAAGCATAATCCATCAGGTGATCACTTCCGCGGTAAGCCGTAACAGATGTAGTGTTGATGATGCAGCTGCCTTTCTTCAAGTATTTCATGGCATATTTCGTAAGCCAGAAAACTGAAAAAAAATTGGAATGAAAGGTTTTCATCAGCTGCTCTGTGGTGATGTCTTCAATTTTCTCGGATTCCCAGTGAATGCCGGCATTATTGACGAGGATATCCAGTTTACCAAAATTTTTAACCGTTTCGGTGATTACTTTTTTACAGTGGTTTTCTCTGCCAAGATCGCCTTTGATGAGGATGCATTTTCTACCCAACCTCTCAATCTCCTTTTTGGTTTCCTTTGCATCGGAAGTTTCGCTCAGGTAAGAAATCAGAATATCAGCACCTTCCGCAGCAAAAAGCAGGGCAGTCGCTTTCCCAATGCCACTGTCGCCACCGGTGATGATGGCGGTTTTGCCTTTTAGCTTACCATGCTGTTGAATGGGTTCACTGTCCGGAAGTGGCGAGAGCTTAGCCTCGAGTCCCGGCTTATTCTGTTTCTGCAAAGGCCGGATTTTGGTTTTTGATTTCTTCTGCATGATCTGTGGAATTAAGAACGTTATTTTCTACCCCGTCCTAAAAGCCAGAAGATAAGTCCGATCACGACTGCAACAAGAAAAATTCCCCACCACATCCCGGCTTCGAAAATTGTTCCTATCGCATCACATCCCGTAAGGGTAAACATTGCCAGTAAAGCTAAACTGAATAACATAAATTTTTTCATAACAGTGATTTTTAATGATTTATATTTAATGTTTATGGAATTGATTGTTCTAAACCCTGTGATAATCCGGACGCCAATTTGTGATTGATTTTTTAATCTCATCACCCGAAACGTCTTTGTTTAGCGCTTCTGCAAGTAAAGTTTTAAATTCTTCATCATAAGCAAAACGCAGGGCTGCAATTTGACTGAAAGTAAGCTGTTCGATCACCTTATCAGACCTTTCCCCAAAGATTTCAAAGTACCGTTGTTGAAATTCGAGGCGGATAATTCGGTTCTGATTTCCGAGTGCGTAATGCTGCCTCAACATCACGGTGAGATAAAGAATCAGGAAAATGATTACTGAAAACAGCAGCCAAACCAGCGTGTTTTCGTAATCGGTGAAATATTTCCAGATGCCGAGTACCTGAAGTCCCGCGAGAATCGGCAGTAAAATAAAATGATGTGGTGCGTAATACCTTTTGTGATTGCTGTAGTTTTGAGTTTTCATAAAATTTTTCTATCAAAAATTTAACCAAAGCCGCCGGAAGCGTATCGATAAGGGAATTTCAGCGTTAAACACTAAGTATTATTCCTTTTCCAAAAGTTCCAAAGCTTTCAGCATATCAAAGCCTTTCCCGAGCACCGGTTTAAAAATATCACCTTTCTTTTCAATTCTTTGCAGTGCGTTTTCGATGTTGAAATCGGTAGGTTTTAGCCCAGTTTTAAGTTCGTCCCATTCGATTGGCATTGAAACTGGCGCTCCGTTTTTAGGTCTCAGGCTGTACACGCTTGCAAGGGTTTGGCCGCGTCGGTTTTGGAGGTAATCGAGATAAATTTTTCCTTTGTCGCGTTTCTGAAGGTTGCGTTCCAGAGTGGTGATGTCGGGAATTTCTTTCTGTACCATCTGCATCATCACGTGTGCAAAATCCTTCACCTGCTCGAAAGAATACTTTGCTCCCGCCGGAATGTAAATATGAATTCCGGAACTTCCCGAAGTTTTGCAGTAACCTTTCACTTTTGCCTTATCCATAATTTTTTTTACCGTTTGCGCGGTAAGAATTACGTCTTCAAAAGTATTGTTATCTGAGGGATCCAGATCCAGCACCAGGTAATCAGGTTTGTCGGTAGTATCTTTCCGGCTGGTCCAAACATTGAGTTCAATGCATCCCAAATTGTTCAGATAAGCCATCGTGGCTTTATCATTACAGAGAATGTAGTTAATGTATTTGTCGGTAGATTCTGAAAAAACTTTTTGGGTTTCAATCCAGTCCGGGATTTCGTCGGAGGCATCTTTTTGGTAAAAACTCATTCCTTCAATGCCATTTGGGAAACGGTTCATCGATTGCGGGCGGTCTTTCAGATGTGGAAGTATATATTTTGAAATGCTTTGGTAGTATGCAATGACGTCGCCTTTTGTTACTCCGTCCTTTGGAAAATAAATTTTATTGTGGTTGGTAAGTTTCACTTCCTGCTTCCCTAATTTCTGCAGTTGATCAGTATCTCTTTTCATTGTTGTTTTTTTTAAAGGTTTCGGTTCCGGGATATTGGTTTTTTCATCTTTTTTAAAGTTCAGATCTTTTGGATTTAAATCTTCCCTTAAACGCAGAAAAACCGGATGACGGAAGATGTGATCACTGGTGATTTCCGTAAATTTAATTTCAGCAATGAGTTCAGGTTTCAGCCAGGTAGCTTTATCATTAGTTTTCGGAATTTTTTTGAAAGGAGATTCCGCTACAATAAGAGGTTTCATTTTATCGTAAAGTTCTACCAGCATTTTGTCACTGAAACCCGTTCCTGTATGGCCGCAGAAAATAAGTTCATTCCCATTATACCGCCCCAAAACAAGCGACCCGAATTTCTTGCGGCTGCCTTTGGGCGCGGTAAATCCACAAATCAGGACTTCTTCGGTTTGTTGCCTTTTAATCTTCAGCCAGTCGCCGTTTCGTGTGCCGCGGCTGTAAGTGCTGTCGGTTTTTTTGGCGATCATTCCTTCGAGTCCAAGTTTTTCTATCTGCATGAAAAATGCTTCTCCTTTTTCAAGAATATGATCGTGATATTTGATGTGTTCAGTTTCTACCAAAGCGTCTTTCAGAAGTTCTTTCCGCTGAAGAAGACTGAGGTTTTCCGTCGAGTGGCCATTCAGCCACAGAAGATCGAAAACCTGGTAAATTATATTAAGATTGGGATTTTCGCCAATGCGCTGCAGCCACTGGAAATTCGGTTTTCCTTCGTTGTCATAAGCAACAAGTTCTCCGTCCAGAATCATTTCGTGCTCCTGAAATTTGAGTGAATTGCTGATTTTTTTGAATTTTTCTGCGTAGGAAAGTCCGTTCCGTGAATAGAGTTGAATGTCTTTTCTGAGATCTGCAATAGCCCTGTAGCCGTCCCACTTTATTTCAAACGCCCACTCCGGCGAGCTGAAAGGTTTTGCCGAAGTTCCAGCAAGCATGGGAGTAATGAATTTGGTGAGTGTTCTTTCCCCTGAAAGAGCAGGAGCATGGTTTCTATAAGACTTCATCTCAGGAGCAGATGACTTGCTTACTTTACTGCTTTTTTTTTTCGACTGAAGATAGGCACTTACTTTTGAATCCGGATCAGTATTTTCTTCGGCATCATAATGATCAACAGAAAACTGGTCTCTGTGTTTAATCAGCAGCCAGGGATCGCCACTTTCGGCGTTTTTTATTTTTACAAGCGCAAACTCGCCTTTCAGTTTTTTTCCGGAGAGTACAAATTTCATCGATCCGGTGTGGAGTTCGTGCTGCATGATGAGATCATCGGTCTTTCCTTTCACTTTTCCCAACGGCTCATACGTGCCTTCATCCCAGATTTCGACTTCGCCGGCGCCGTAATTTCCATCCGGAATAGAGCCCTCAAACGTTCTGTAAGCAAAAGGATGGTCTTCAACCATCATCGCAAGGCGCTTGTCTTCTGGATTGAGTGATGGACCTTTGGGAATGGCCCAGCTTTTCAGAACTCCATCCATTTCCAGACGGAAGTCATAATGCAGCCTGCTCGCCGCGTGCCGCTGAATCACAAATTTCAGTTTGCCTTTTCCAACTGCGGCTTTGCCTTCGGGTTCGGCAGTCTGCGTAAAATCTCTTTTTTTATTGTATTCCTCAAGTGGCATGATAGAGATGAATTAAGTTTAAACTTAACCGGCTTTTACTTTTCCGGCTTCCAGACTGGCTTTCAGCTGAGCCATAAGATCGGTAGCTTTCACGCTGACTTCTTCTTTGGTTTCTACCTTTTTAACTTTACCCTTTGCCTTTGCTTTAATGATTTTCATCAGATCATCATTGTAGGTATTTTTATATTTTTCAGGATCGAATTTTGTCGCACGCTGTTTTATGAGGGATTCTGCCATTTCCAGTTCTTCGGCTTTGGGATTTTTGGCACTTGGGATTTTCAGATCTTCAAAACTTCTCAGTTCCTCCGGATAACGCATTCTGTTAACCATCAGAATCTTGTCTTTATAAGGGCGCACCAGACAAAGAATTTCTTTTTCTCTCAGGATAAAAGTCCCGATACCGGCCATTTTGGTTTTTAAAAGTGCTTTCAGCAATAATTTGTAAGCCTCTTCACCATTTTTTTGTGGTTCCAGAAAATATGAAGTTTCAAAATAAGCACTGTCGATTTCGTTGATGTCGACAAACTGTTTGATGTTCAGGATTTTTGATTTCTCAGGATTTACTTCATCGAAATCTTCCTGAGTGAGAACTACGTAACGGTCTTCAAGTTTATAACCTTTTACAATATTTTCCCATTTCACTTCTTTGCCGGTATTGGCATTTACTCTTTTGAAATTGATGTTTGAAAGGTCGTCTTTGTCCAGCATATCCAAATCCAGATTGCTTTCTTCGGTTGCTGAATATAATTTAATCGGGATATTTACAAGGCCAAAACCTATGGCGCCGTTCCATATTGCTCTCATAATTTGATTTTTGTGATGGGTTTAATCAGATATCAAAAACTGTGCACCTTTCAAGATCGAGGTATTGCATGAAGCAGAAATCGTTTGCCCGGTTTTTGTAGTGAATTTTAAAAATTTAATTCATGAAAATCGCAACTTATAATGTAAATGGCGTGAACGGACGGCTTCCCGTACTTTTGAAATGGCTTAAGGAAGAAAAACCCGATGTGGTTTGTCTTCAGGAGCTTAAGGCGCCACAGGACAAATTTCCTGAAGCAGAAATCCTCGAAGCCGGTTACAAATCAGTATGGTTAGGGCAAAAGAGTTGGAATGGAGTAGCGGTGCTTTCGAAAAATACTGAACCTGTGGTCTCACGAAAAAAACTTCCGGGTGACGATAGCGACGAAGCCAGCCGGTATTTGGAGGTGAAAATCGATGATTTGATTATCTGCTGTATTTACCTCCCGAACGGAAATCCTGTTCCGGGACCTAAATTCGATTATAAAATGCAGTGGTTCGAGCGCCTGCAGGCTCATGCCGAAATGCTCATAACCTCCGGAAAAAAGGTTTTGCTGATTGGTGATTTTAACGTGATGCCTACAGAAAAAGACGTATACAAACCTGAAAAGTTTGCGAAAGATGCGCTCTTCTTACCCGAAGTTCGTGATGCCTTCCGTGATTTGATTGGACAAGGCTGGACTGATGCACTGCGTCATCTGCATCCAGACGAAACAATATATACCTTTTGGGATTACTTCCGAAATGCTTATCAGAGAAATGCCGGTTTGCGAATCGACCACTTCCTGCTATCGCCGGAAGTTCTTCCCCAACTCAAGAAAGCGGGTGTAGATAAAGAGGTGCGAGGTTGGGAAAAATCCAGTGACCATGCGCCTGTTTGGATAGAATTGGAATGAAAATAAAAAGCCGCCGCGGTGAAACCGCGGCGGCAATACTGTAAAATAAGACAGAAAGTTTAATCTAAACCACCTTTTCTTGTCGGTTCCTTTACTTCTGGCCAGGCCATTCGTTCGCCTGTTCTTTGGTTTACCGGAAGTTTAATTTTTTCCGCAGAAGCTTTCTCAGGATCTTCGCTTGCCATGTAAGTCATTATGGCGATTAACGCGACGTTGCTTTTTACATCATCAAAAACAATTTTATCATACGTGTCGCGGTTGGTGTGCCAGGTATAGTTTCCGTAGCTCCAATTCAGTGAGCCCAACATAAATGCCGGAACTCCTGCTGCCACAAAAGACGCATGGTCGGATCCGCCACCGCCAGGTGTTCCTGGGAAAGTGGTTTTTATATCTTTAGTGAGTTCTCTGGGTACCGCAGCAAGCCATCTTCCCAAGTAATCATAAGAATTCAGGAATCCCTGTCCGCTGATGTTCGCAATACGGCCCGTCCCGTTATCCTGATTAAAAACTGCCTGTATTTTCGGCATCTGTTCTTTGTGCGCAGATACATAACCGCGTGATCCGTTAAGTCCCTGTTCTTCACTTCCCCAAAGTCCTACAATGATTGTTCTCTTCGGGTTAGGATAAAGTTTTTTCAGGATTCTGGCAACTTCCATCATCGTAATGGTTCCTGTTCCGTTGTCGGTTGCACCGGTTCCACCATCCCATGAATCCAAGTGTGCGGATAAAATGATGTATTCATCGGGTTTTTCAGAACCTTTGATTTCTGCAACGGTATTGAAGGTTGGTGCCATTCCTTTGTCTTTAGAATTGGCTGTAATTTTCAGTTTTGGAGTGGTGCCGTTTTTCAGCATTCTGTAGAGTTGTCCGTAATCTTCCAAAGAAACGTCCATCACCGGTATTTTTTTTGTTCCTGCAGAAAATATTTTGTTTACACCAAATCCGCGAGACCAGTTGGAAGAAATAATTCCGGCTGCACCGGCTGCTTCAAGCTTTGCATTTAAAGTTCTGCTGGTTTCTCCGGTTGCTTTTATTGAATTCTGCCACGCTTCAGAAGCTGCTTTGGATTCATTCTGCATTTTTTCGAAAGATTCCGGGGTTGCAAATTCTTTCCAGTTATACTCCGGTCTTCCGGATGGCTGATATTGAGAAACCATTACCATTTTTCCTTTCACAGAAGAAAGCCATTTATTAAAATCTTCTTTACTGCTAAAGGTTGGCAACATCACAACATCAGCTGTTAATCCTTTAGACGGTGTCGCAGGGCTGAAGGCAAGCTGCATTCCCTCCAAAGATTTAACATAAGGAAATACCATTTCAATAGAAGAGGTTCCCCGTTCCCAGGATTTCCATTCGCCCCACTGTTCGTTGCGGGCATCGATTCCCCAACTTTTGAATTTGCTTACTGCCCAGTCGTGCGACTGCTGCATTTTGGGACTTCCTACAAGACGTGGACCTATCCCGTCGAGGAGTTCGTAAGCGAGCTTTTCGAGCTGGGAATTGTTGTAGGTTTCATACATAATAGATTTGGTCATCTGGTCCTGCGTCTGGGCATTTAACCCCACCGAAAACACGGTTGAAAGCATTAAAACTTTAGCGTAGTTCTTCATTATATATAAGTTTTGGTGATGAAGATAATAAAAATTGGTAAAGTAAAAAAACTTGTTGATGAGCTCAAAACGCAGCACAATAGGATTTTCCTAAAATTCAATATCAAATTTGATTGTCTGAATGGCAAAATACTTGTATCAGGATTAACATGCTTATAAAAAATCTCACTTTAATCCTTTATTTTTGTTTTTTTAATCTCGGTGCCCAATCCAAATCGGATGCGGTGCTTGGAAAATGGCTGGCAACCGACCAAAGCGTGGCAGTGGAAGTCTATAAACAGAGTGGCCAGTATAGAGCCAAAGTGATTTGGTTTGATGAAAATTTAGGAAGTGGCAAACCAATGCATACCCGCACCGATTTTGAAAATCCCGATCCTAAACTCAGAAATCGCAAAATTCTGGGTATGGAGGTGCTGGAAGGACTGGTCTATAATCCGAAAAAGAATGAGTGGGAACATGGAAAAATTTACGATGCGAGTTCCGGCAGGTTTTGGGATTCGGCTGCGCATATAACAGAGCAGGGGTTGCTGAAAGTAAGAGGTTACTGGAAATTCAAATGGATTGGAAAATCGCTTACCTTTAAACGGACAAATCACGCAATGCTAAGCAAATTATAAATTTTTAAACTATAAACTATAAACTATGAATTTAATTATCAGACTTCTTGTAACGGCGGTTGTCGCTTTTTTTCTTACCAAGATTTTATCGGGGGTTCATTTCGACGGTTTTTCCACGGCCATTGTTTTCGCTATCGTTCTGGGAATTTTAAACCTGATCGTTTCACCAGTGTTAAAAATACTGGGATTACCGCTTACCATTCTTACTTTAGGACTTTTTTCTTTAGTAATTAACGCTTTGGTCATCCTCATTGCTGATTATTTTATTGACGGCATGACCATCGATGGATTCTGGTGGGCATTCATCTTCAGTATCGCGCTGTCACTTATCACTTCTTTGGTGAATGGGATTTTCACATCTTCTGACTAAATAAGATTTAAATAATTCAAAGAAAAATCACCAACTCCTTGCTGGTGATTTTTTCTATATTTGTAGCTACAGTTGCAGTCCGCAGCTGTAAGGATTGAAATTAATTTTTTATGAAGCTAAAACATACCTTAATCGCAGTAGCTGCGCCATTTCTTATGAATGCACAAAATGTGATGACGCCCGAACTCCTCTGGACTTTAAATAAAATCGGCGTATCTGCAGTATCACCCGATCAGTCTTCCCTCATTTACACCGTAGGAAAAACAGACCTTAAAACTGAAAAAAACAACAAGAAAACTTATTTCCTCAACATTAAAAACGCTGAAGCTACCAGCCTGGATTTGGGAAAAAAAGCCTTGATACAATGGGATAAAAACGGACTTTATGCACAGGAAAAAGATATTATTTATCTTTCAAAAGATGCCGGAAAAACCTGGGCAGAATTTTATACCATCGGAGAAGTTGACAATATCGTAATTTCACCTGACGGGAAGAAAATTGCCTTCAGTAAACAGGTGTTGGTTGAAAAAGTTTTAGGAAAAGATAAATATACCGACGTGCCGAAAACGACAGCACATATCTACACCGACCTTAATCACCGCCACTGGGATTATTTTAATGAAGGAAAATACAATCATGTTTTTGTGGTGAATGTTTCCGAAAAAGTTGAAAATGCCAAAGATTTACTGGAAGGTAAAATGTGGGATTCGCCACAGCGGCCTTTCGGTGGAGCAGAAGATTTTGTATGGAGCCCGGATTCCACACAGCTTCTGTATGTTACCAAACCTTTGAGCGGGGCAGAATATGCGCAGTCTACCAATACCGATATTTTTGCATACCATCTTAATTCCGGTACCACAAAGAATCTTACTGAAAACAACAAAGGATATGATGTTGCTCCGAAATTCTCGCCGGACGGAAAAACTTTACTATGGATGTCGATGGAAAGAGACGGCTACGAAGCTGATAAAAACGACATCAAAATCATGGACTGGAAATCTCACAAAGTGCGCAATCTGACCAAAGATTGGGATGAAAGCGTGGTGGGCGATGTTTTCTGGACTCAGGATTCCAAAACGCTGTATTTTACCACGGCATTCAGAGGAACAAAACAATTGTTTTCCTTAAGCCCAAAAACCGCTAAGATTCAGCAGATCACAAAAGGTGATTTTGATGTTACGTCAATTTATGCACAGAATAAAAATTCACTTTTGGTGAGCAGGACCGATATGAATCATAACGCGGATCTGTTTTCCGTGGACTTGAAAAAAGGTACGATGAATCAGGTCACTGAAGTCAATAAGCAGAATTACGCTAAAATCACGCCTTCTAAAACGGAACTTAAAATGGTGAAAACTACCGACGGGAAGGAAATGGGCGTATGGTTTGTGTATCCACCGGATTTCGATCCCAATAAAAAATATCCTACACTTTTATACTGTCAGGGCGGTCCACAATCTGCGCTTACACAGTTTTTCAGCACGAGATGGAGTCCTGCTCTGATGGCGGCCAACGGCTATATCGTAGTAGCGCCAAACCGTCGCGGAATGCCGGGTTGGGGAACAAAATGGAACGAAGAAATTTCTAAAGACTGGGGCGGACAGGTAATGAAAGATTATCTGGCAGCGACAGATTATGCCAAAACTTTGCCCTACGTGGATAACGACAGAATGGGTGCTGTAGGTGCGAGTTATGGTGGATACAGCGTTTTCATGCTGGCCGGAATTCACGACAACCGTTTCAAAACCTTTATCGCACACGACGGACTTTTCGATATGAAATCCTGGTACGGAACTACTGAAGAACTCTTCTTTGCCAACTGGGATCTGGGCAAACCAACAGATACGCCGATGCCGAAAGCCTATACAGAATTTAATCCTTCTAATTTTGTTGACAAATGGAACAAGCCCATCATGATCATCCAGGGTGGACTCGATTTCCGGGTAGGATATGAGCAAGGTCAGCAGGCTTTTCAGGCAGCTAAACTCCACGGTCTGAAATCGAAATTCCTTTATTTCCCGAACGAAAACCATTGGGTTCTGAATCCGCACAACGGGTTGGTTTGGCAGAGAGAATTTTTCGAATGGCTGAAAGAAACACTTTAATCACTAAATTAAAAAAGGCTTCTGATTTGATCAGAGGCCTTTTTTTGTTGACATTAACAACGTTATAACTGAACTTTTACCTTAAAACCAGAATTCATTTTCATCGTAATCTGGTCAGCGCTTACCGCATTGGCCTGGATTTCAAAAATTAATGAATTCTGGTTTGTCCTGAAATAATTAATAAGTTCTTCATCGGGAACCGAAAAGGTGATGTTGTTTTGATTTGTATTATTCGCCACTGTTGCGATCAGCTTTTCAGGCTGGTTTGGGGCTTTAATATAAATTCTTGCATTTTTAATCACATCGAGCTTGGTATCGAACTGCGAACTCACATATTCAATGTCTAAAGTGCTCATCTTAACCGATTTCAAATTGTTGATGGAGTAGTTGGGGTTGTTCTGCTTAATTTTCGCATCCAAATCAATATTCATCGGTATTTCCGGAGTTCTGGTGTAAGTTGTGGTACTTACGTTGGCAAACGGAACCGCTAATGTTGTGGTAAATGGTACATCAAAAGGCGGCAACACATCCAAAACCGAATTCACGATATCTCTGCAGCTTGTTGTAAAAAACAGCACAAGCATTCCCATAATTAACGATAATTTTTTCATAACTGATTTTTTAAGTATTTTTAAAGTCTGCATTTATCGTTCCAAATTCAAGGTGTAAATGCTGAGTCATAAAATGCAGAAACGAATTTCATCTTTCCCGCCAATCATTTCAGAAGGTTCTAAAATCCTGATTTTAGGTTCAGTTCCGGGTGTTAAATCGCTGGAAATGCAGCAATATTACGCACATCCGCAAAACCAGTTCTGGAAGATTATTTTTAAACTTTTGGAAGAAGATTTCACGGCAGATTACCAAAAGAGAACTGAAATTATCAGGAAGAATAACATCGCACTTTGGGATGTAATCGATTCCTGCGAACGCGAGGGAAGTCTGGATACAAAAATCCGCAATGAGGAGCACAATGATATTTTAAAAATTCTTCGAGACCACCCTAATATAAAAGCAGTGTTCTGCAACGGCCAGAAATCATTCAAGAACTTAAAGAAAATTTTAGGTAAAGAATCAGAAATCCCAATATTTGTTCTACCTTCAACAAGTCCTCTTCATACGGTTTCATTCGATAAAAAACTGGCGGAATGGGAAATCTTAAAATCATTTTTATGAGAAAATTTTATCTCTTGGCCTTTATTTTTGCGTTTGTGTTGAGCTCTGCACAGACTTATTCATTTGATACCGTCACCAAATACGTACTTAATAACGCGAAGAAAAAAGGTATTAAAGAATCGGTTAATTATTTTAATTCCGATGATTTTAATTATTTCCTAAAGGTTACAAGGGTTCCGGACTATCTTAGTGCCACACTCTTTGATTCCAAAACTGATCTGGCACATCATTTTACGGTAAAAGAAAGTAAGTCAAACGGAAACGTTTTTTTCGCTTTTGAATACGATTATTCCTACAAACTCAACACGAAACATTTAATTAATCAAAAGCAGTATATTACTTTTGGTGAAATATCAGAATCTTATCCAAAGCAGGTTTCAATGCAGATTTTCAGTTCAAAAAAAGCAAAAAAACCTATTGCTAAACATATTCTTACCCTGCAACCGGCCAGTAAAAATATGTTTCCAATGTTTGCTTTAAGCAGAAGCGTTAATTATATGTTGCCGAGTGATGCAGATTTACCGGGAAATTATATGGTAGTAAGGGACGATATCACCGAAAAAAAAGTGAGTTGTGAATTTGTGCTTGAAGATCATAACGATGTAAAACTTAAAATAACGCTTCCTAAAACGCTGAACTACTAGATAAATCGTTAATCGCTTGACTTTGCCTTTTCAAAGCCGTATATTTGCAGTCCGAAAATTATTTGGTTTTCGGGCTAATTTTTAAACCGTAATTTAAAAAATGAAGACATCTGATTTCAACTTCCATCTGCCGGAAGAACTTTTGGCAGAACATCCAGCAGAACACCGAGACGACGCTAAACTCATGGTGCTCAACCGTAAAACGGAAACCATTGAACATAAATTATTCAAAGACGTAGTAGATTATTTCGACGAGCACGATCTTTTTATCTTTAATAATACCAAAGTTTTTCCTGCCAGACTCTACGGAAACAAAGAAAAAACCGGAGCTAAAATTGAAGTTTTCCTTTTAAGAGAACTCGATAAAGAAACCCGTGTGTGGGACGTTTTGGTTGATCCGGCGAGAAAAATAAGAATCGGAAACAAGTTATTCTTTACGGAGGACGAATCGTTGGTTGCCGAAGTGATTGATAACACCACTTCAAGAGGGAGAACATTAAGATTTTTATATGATGGTTCTTATGAAGAATTCCGTGCTAAACTGAAAGAACTGGGCGAAACGCCACTTCCTAAATACATCAAGAGAGCCGTAGAACCTGAAGATGCAGAGCGTTACCAAACCATTTATGCAAAACACGAAGGAGCTGTAGCAGCGCCAACTGCAGGTTTACACTTTTCCAGACACCTAATGAAGAGATTAGAAATCAAAGGAATCGACTTTGCTGAAGTTACGCTTCATGTAGGTCTCGGAACTTTCAATCCCATCGAAGTTGAAGATTTAAGCAAGCATAAAATGGAGTCGGAAGAAGCCATTATCGATCAGCTGAATGCAGACATCATCAACAAAGCTGTTGCAGAGCAGAGAAGAGTTTGCGCAGTGGGAACCACTACCATGCGCGCTTTGGAAACTTCGGTTTCATCAAATAAAAAAATTGGCCCTTACCATGGGTGGACAAATAAGTTTATTTTCCCGCCACATGATTTCGGAGTGGCTAACTCCATGATTACCAATTTTCATACTCCAAAATCTACACTCATGATGATGGTTGCGGCATTTGCCGGGAAAGATTTCCTGATGCATGCTTATGAAGAAGCCATTAAAAACGAATATAAATTTTACTCTTACGGAGACGCAATGCTGATTCTGTAAGTTTTATAAACCACAAAAGTCACAAAAGATCTTTGTGTTTTTATTTTTTAAAGTAAGAAGTTGCAAAAGTTTGAAAATCTTTGATTTTCAACTTTGTTAGCTTTTAAGCAGCATAAATTTCACTTTCTTCTTTTGTGACTTTTGTGGTTTAATTTTATGAAAGATATTAGAACATTAAGTTTAGACCAGTTAACCGATTATTTCAAAGAAATCGGGGAAAAACCTTTCCGTGCGAAACAGGTTTATGATTGGTTATGGAGTAAAAACCTCCATTCTATTGATGAAATGACGAATCTTTCAAAAGATTTACGCGATAAACTTTCAGCTGAATTTACCATCAATCCTGTTTCTGTGGATTTGCTGCAGAAATCAAAAGACGGAACCATAAAAAATGGAGTGAAACTTCATGACGGCCTTTTGGTGGAATCTGTGTTGATTCCTACAGAAACCAGAACCACGGCTTGCGTTTCTTCCCAAGTTGGATGCTCGTTAAACTGTGAATTTTGCGCTACAGCCAAGCTTAAAAGAATGAGAAATCTGGAAGTTGCAGAGATTGTGGACCAGGTTGCCTTAATTGACCGACAAAGCAAACTATATTTCGATCGACCTCTTTCAAATATTGTGTTCATGGGAATGGGAGAACCAATGATGAACTACAAAAACGTGGTTGAAGCCATCCGAAAAATAACAAAACCGGAAGGTTTGGGAATGTCACCTCGAAGAATTACCGTTTCCACATCGGGAATTCCGAAGATGATTAAAATGTTGGCGGATGAAGATTTGAAGGTGAAATTGGCGCTTTCTCTTCACACCGCAATCGAAGAAAAACGAAACGAAATCATGCCTTTTTCAGAGAAATTTCCACTAACCGAAATCATGGATTCCCTAAAATATTGGTATGAAAAAACAGGAAATGTCGTCACTTTCGAATACTGTGTATGGGGCGGAATTAATGACAAAGATGAAGACATCAGAGCATTAATCAAGTATTGCAGACAAGTTCCAAGCAAAGTAAACCTCATTCAATATAATCCAATTGGTGAAGGAAAATTCGACCATAGAAGCATTGCAGCGGAAGAAAAATATGTTCGTGAACTCACAAAAGCCGGAATTACCGTTATGGTTCGAAGAAGTAGAGGCGGAGATATTGATGCAGCTTGCGGACAATTGGCGAATAAAACTGGCGAATAATCAATTTTTTTTTCATAGTAAACCATTTGTCGCTGCAATTTTTATCAGCGAAGCCGTATTGTTCGTATTAAATTTCGATAACAAATTTTTTCGGTGCGTTTCTACGGTGTATAAACTGATGAACAGTTTTTCGGCAATTTGAGGATTGGTGAAGCCTTCGGAAATTAAAGTGAGAATTTCCTTTTCGCGGCTAGTTAAAGTGGGTTGGTTTTTCAATTCTTTTTGTTCGGAAGTACTCATTCCTGCATCGGAACTCAAGTGCATTTTCCCGTCTAAAACGGATGAAATCGCCGTTTCAATTTCTTCTTTCGATGCAGATTTTACCAAAAAACCATCGGCTCCATTTTGAATCATCTGTGCAATGTAACTTCTTTCGTTGAAGGTGCTCATACCGATAATTTTGAGATTTGGAAATTCTTTTTTCAGTTTTGAAGTCAGTTCCACGCCGCTAATTTCCGGCATATTGATGTCCGTAATCACCAAATCGGGTTGGTTTTCTTTCACTTTTTCCATGGCTTCGTAAGCGTTGGAAGCGGTTGCGCACAATTCCACGTAACGGATTTGTTTGAGCATCGCTTTCATGCCTTCAATGACCATCGGATGATCGTCTACCACTATGATTTTTATTTTATCCAAATTCATGTTTTTTGAAAATGCGTTTAAAATTTTGGCTAAAGCCGAACGAAATCTGATTTCTTAAGCGGGCTAAAGCCCGCCACTATTCATTAATTTACCCATTTTGATTCAAATCACATTCGATGTATACGGAAGTTCCCTTTCCTATAACGGATTGGATGTCCATTTTTCCGTTCAAGTAATTTACTCTGGATTGGATGTTTTGCAAGCCAGCGGAATTTTTGGTTTTCATTTCGTCTAAATTAAAACCTTTTCCGTTGTCTTCAACTGTAATATTCAAATGTTCCTTGTCATGTCGCATGACTTGAACCAAAATTTTTGTCGCTTCCGAATGTTTCACAGCATTGTTAATCAGTTCCTGAACGATTCTATACACCACAATTTCAACGGAATTTTCTAAACGGTTTTCTACTCCGAAAAATTCGCAATCGATCGTGAAATATTGTCCTTGCGAAAGTCCGTTGCTGTAATCGGTTAACGCTTGTTGAAGCCCGAATTTCAGCAAAGTTTCCGGCATCATGTTGTGCGCAACGCGGCGCATTTCGGAAATGGATTCGTCCAATTTATTTAAAGCACGGTTGAATGCATTTCCGTTTTCTTCGGTTAAAATGAGATTTCCTTTCATGGCTCCTAATTGTAGTTTAACGCCACTCAACAATCCGCCCAAACCGTCGTGCAAATCTTTTGAAATGCGGGTTCGTTCTTCTTCTTGTCCTTTCAAAAGTGATTGTGTGGCTAAAAGTTGTTTTTCGGTTTCGAGTTTGGTTATTTTTTGTTCCTGGATTTTTTTGCGATGATTGTAGTTTCTATATCCTAAAACCGCAATGGCTAAAAGTGCAGCCAAACCTCCAATCAAAAGCCAGTTCAATAAATTTTTCCGGTTGATTTTTTCTTCTTGAAGTTGGAGTTGGCTATCTTTCTGGTCGATCTTGTTTTTGATGTGCAGATAATTGGAATTAATTTTTGTTTTTTCCGATGAAATGCTGTCTGATAATGATATTTGTGCGGATAAGTATTCTGCAGTTTTTTTATAATCACCCAAAGCAGCATAATTTTCGGCAAATCCGCTTACTGCATACATTTTGTATTCTGGAGATTGTATTTCCTCCGCTATTTTGGAAACTTCATTCAAATATTGATTGCTCTCCTCATTTTTTTTCAATAGAGATAAACAATATGCCGTTAAATAATAAGAATCCATCAATTTTGCAGGTGGCACTTGTGCTTTTTTTGCAAGTTCAATAGCTTTTTTAGCTTCAAAAACTGCTTTGTCAATCATCCCTTTTTCAGCAAAGCTCAATGCGTTATTATGAACCAAAAGCCAATTGTAATAAGGGTTTTTGAGTTGCGGAACCAGCTTTTCAAATTCTTTCGAATATTGGTCATACAATTCTTTATTTCCGGCATTAAGATAGGAAGCAGAAATGTTGTTATAGGCTTTTGCGAGAGATAAATTACCTTTAGATTTTAATGCATAATCCAAAAATTCTTTGTTACTTTCAATTGCTTTATCAAAAGCCCTTAATTGATTATAGGCGGTTCCAACTGCACCATAACAAACAGTTGTAAGGTAATTGTCGTTTGTTTTCTTTGCAAAACGAAGTGCATTTAGAACGTTTTTCAAAGCGCCGTCTTTTTCTGTTCCTTGCGGAAGCTCCAACATTCCTAAAGAAAAATAATATTTAGAGTAGAATGAAGCATGTTTTATTGAGTCTTTTTTTGGATATAATTCTTGCGCTTTTTGAATGGCAATTAAAGCAGAATCGTACTTTCCCTTTTTACTAAATATTTGGGATTGATTGAGAAGTGCAATTGCTTTTTCTGATTTAATATTGAGTTTTGTGCTTAGTTTTAATCCTTCTTCTGTAAATTTTTTTCCATCAAGTCCGTAATCATCTCCTTCAAAACCCAGTTGATTTAATGCGGCGGCTTTCGCACTGTCATTTTTTGTTGAATTTGCAATTTTCTGTAAATGCTCTATTGTTTGACTCTTTTGAGCATTCAAAATCGTTGAATTCAATAAAAAAATGAATGATATTAAAAGGTATTTGAACTTCATGGTCGGTTTTCGTTTACACAAATATCCGATTTTTCTTGCTGGATTTTATCACTTGTTCGGTGTATTTTTTTGATGAAAAATTTACCCTTTCTGTTGGATTGTTTCCCGTTTGTTTTCGTCGGAATTTTGACTTGTTGAAAATAATAACCATGAAAACATTTTCTAAAAATCAAATCATTTAAAAATATAATATCATGAAAACTTTAAAAATTTTAATGCTGCTTTTAGTAACGGTTTCTGCAAATTTATTTGCACAACGTACGATCCAATTTGGAAAATTTACCGACAAAGACGGTTATCCCGTGAAAGGAACTTCTTTTGAAAGAGGTTTTGAAAAACAAATTATTGTGAATTCTTATTCAGTGAGCAACGGAAATTCTGTAACCATTACAATTCCCAATTCTCCAGCGGTGAATGCTTTTCAATCTATTGTAAATTCAAAATTTGCTTTGCAAAATGGAGAAATTGCTGTTGTTCAAATCCAAGCCGAGCGAAAAGTCGTTTCACAAAAAATCCAAATGACGGCGATAAAAGTGATGTCCGTTCAATTGGGCGACGAAATTGCAACCATCGTTTTGGAACCTGCTACGTTGGACAATGTTTATATGGGAATGAACGGAAATACACGATAAATAGATTTTATTTTAACTCAAAAATCTAAAAAAATGAAAACCTATAAAACAATTATAATCGGTGCAGTTGCATTCACGCTGATGTCTTACACCGTCATCAATGACGTGATTTCACAACTCGGATTATCCCAAAAATTTGCTCAAGAACATATTTTGAAAAATTTGGTGGGAGATTTCCAAAACCAACCAATTGACGAAGATTCCTACAAAGACGACGGAAGCGTAAGGTTTCAGTTAAAATCTTTCAAACTTCCGAAAATGTCGAATTTAACTTCCATTGATAAAAAAACAGCAACACAAGAACTCTGTCAATACGTGAAAAATTATGTGAACAGTCAGGAATTTATCGATGAATATCGAAAATTGCGGGAACGCGCAAAACCAACAAGCGAACCGTACCGAATGTCCGCAAGCGAAATCCAACAAATGGAACAAGCCATTGTTGAAGCCGAAAAAGCGATGAAACAAGCTGCAGCTTACATGACCGCAGAACAAAAAGCGGAAGCCAAAAAATCCATGGATTTACAGAAAAAGGAAATCCAAAACATGAAAGATCCAACTCCAAACAAAACGAATTGGGAGAAAATGTATCCTGAAAATCCTGAAACGATGGTTAAAAACCGCTTGAACGAATATTTGAATCTAGTTTCAACGGTTGATTTCAACGCACAATTGACCACTTCCGGGAAATATAAAAAATTCGCAAAACCGGAATACGAAAACAAATCCTTGAAATGGAAAGCTATTTACAGAGCCGGAAAAGAAGCCAATTCCGTTGCCACTGCTTTCGCAAAAGAATGGCTGAAAGGCGACATCATTTCCGACCAAAAAGTGAGTTTAAATTCTTCTAAAAATGAAAATTCTAATTCAAATTCTACTCAAAATTCAGATGAAAATTCTTCCACAGGAGAAAAATCTACAGTAGACAAACTGAAAGAAAAAAAGAACAATGTTCTCGGTAAAATGAAAGGAAAATTAGGACTTTAAAAAATTTAAAATCATGAAAAATGCCGTCTTTTTTTCACTTTTTGTAATAGCAAATTTAGCGGGTACGAATTCTCTTTTTTCGCAAAATGCAAACACCTTATTCTCTTTAAAAGTTGTTGGAATTGAAGCAGGAGAATGGTTCAGTTTTAAGGACAATCTCGGTCGGGAAACAAGTACAAACCATTCCGGAACCTTTAATTTAGGAGGGTTTTCGCAAGGTTCTCGATATGAAATTTCTCAAAAAAATGGAACCAGAAATTGTAAACTCATTTATAACGAAGGAACGGTTACAGCAACTCCAATGATTGTTGTTGCGAATTGCACCAAAGAAGCTCCAACACCAAGTACAATTCTTTCCCTAAAAACTACAGGAATTGAAGTTGGTGAATGGTTCACATTTAAAGACAATTTGGGGCGTGAAACCAGTGTTAATCACTCAACCACTTCAAATTTGGGCGGGTTTACTCAAGGTTCACAATACAATATCACACAAACAAAAGGCTCAAGAAACTGTAAATTAAGTTTGAATGAAGGAACGGTTTCTTCAAATGCTGTTACTGTTCTTGCAAACTGTTCAAAAACTTCCGTAACGCCTTCCAATCCTGCTAATCCAACAACGAATAACAACGAAGCCAATCCCACAGTTCCGAAAAAGAAAATCGATTTGGTTACTAGAAATTCTGAAAACACCATCACCAATACTTTTGTGGAAAGCAGTTCGCCAAGTATCGGCGGAAAAGGCGAAGATGAAGGAAGATTTGTTGCGTTGATGATGTTTGGAAACGGAATTGACGGCAGCGATGGGAAATTCCGACAAATTTATTGGAGGGACCGGAAAACAGGCGAAACCAAACTTATTAGTAAAGCCAATAATGGTGAACAAGGCAATAAGGACAGTTTTGCACCATCAATTTCTGCAGATGGAAATTCTGTAGTTTTTGAATCTTATGCTACCAATTTTTCGGAAAATGACAACAATCGGACTCGAGACATTTTTTTGTGGCAAAAATCTTTGGGAACGGTAAGTTTAATTAGTAAATCCAGTCAAAATATTCCTTCCAATGGCGAAAGTTTTGAACCCGTAATTTCCGGCGATGGAAAAACGGTTGCTTTCACATCTTATGCAAGTGATATTACGGATTTGGGAAGTGGTTTCAACACACCGAATGTTTTTGTACATCAAATTTCATCGGGTTCTACAGATTTTATCACCAAAGATTTTGAAAACGGAAAAGCTTCGGGAGGTTCTGCGCCGTCCATTTCTGAAAATGGGAAATCCATTGCATTTTATTCTAACAATCATCGTTTGGTGGAAAATGACAACAACAAATTGTGGGATATTTTTCTTTGGAAAAACGGAAATGTCAAAAGAATTTCGGTTCCCAATTCAGGAATGGAAAGAAACCAAGGCAACGAAAGTACGAGTCGGATTGTATATCCATCGATTTCAGGGGATGGAGAAAAAGTGGTTCTTGCGACAACTTCCTCCACTTTAGTAGAAAATGACACCAATACTTTTCAGGATATTTTCCTTTATGATGTTCAGAATTCGAGTTTAAAAAGAATTTCAACACTTGAAAATAATGCTGAATCCAACGGAGATAGTCCAATTTTACAAGGCGGAAAAGTGGGGATTTCCTTTGATGGAAAATGGATTTCTTACAACACCAATGCTTCCAACTTGGGCGTTTCCAAAGGAAATGTCATCGTTCAAAATACTGAAAACAAGAAAATTTTTACCATAACAAACACTTCTGGAATTGGTACAGGAAATCCTGTAATTTCAAGAAAAGGAAATTTCGTGGCTGTTCCCGCAAATAAACCTTTAGATTCTCGATTTTCTTCCTCCGGAATTTTCACCATTTACACCAATATTAACCCTTAAAAAACAATATCATGAAAACAATTTTATCACTATTTATTGCATTAATCATTCAATTTAATTTAAATGCACAAAACGTAAGCACTTTTGCAGGAAGTGGAATAGTTGGAAATGCTGATGGAAACGGAAGCGCTGCAAGTTTTAATTTTCCTCAAGGAATTTGTATTGATGCGGTAGGAAATATTTTTGTTGCCGACACCACCAATTCCACTATCCGAAAAATTACACCTACTGGAACAGTTTCTACAATCGCAGGAACAGTTGGCGTTTCCGGTTCGTGGGAAGGACAAGGAACCGCTGCCGCTTTTAATGGCCCCATTGCAATTGCAGTGGATGCTGCAGGAAATTTATATGTTGCCGATTTATTTAATCATAAAATTAGAAAAATTTCGCCAACAGGATTAGTTTCTACTTTTTCAGGAGCAGGAGGAACTGGAAATATTGACGGAATTGCTACCGTTGCGAAGTTTGGAAGTCCAACTGGAATTGCAATTGACAGCAATGGAAATTTATTCGTTACTGAAAGAGCAAACCACAAAGTCCGAAAAGTGCTTCCAGATGGAAGTGCAATTACTTTTGCCGGAAACGGAACCTCTGGATCTACTGATGGAAACGGTACTTCAGCACAATTTTACCAACCTAGCGGAATTACAATTGATGGAAACGACAATGTTTACGTCGTAGAAAATTTCGGTCAAAGAATCAGGAAAATTACTCCAACCGGAGATGTGACAACTATTGCAGGAAGTGGAACAGCTGGATTTGTAAATGGAACTGGAACGGCTTCAAGCTTCAATTATCCAAGCGGAATTGTTGCCGATAATGCTGGGAATTTATATGTTGTTGATACCAATAATAGTGTCATCAGGAAAATAAATTCAGCGGGCGAAGTAACCACTTTTGCAGGAACTGGAGCGCAAGGAAATACAAATGGCGGTATAAATGTGGCGACTTTTAAGTATCCAAAAGGAATTGCACAAGATTCTAGCGGAAACTTTTATATCACTGATAATTATAACCACAATATCAGAAAAATTACGATGCAATCTTTGGGTACAACTGAAATTGATGTAAAACAAATGTTCAAAATTTATCCAAATCCTTTCACCAACGAAGTAAATATCAGTTTTGAAAATTCCGAAAAAGCCGAACTGGAAATTTTGGATATGAACGGAAGACTTGTTTCCAAAAAATTATTGAATGAAAAGAAAAACGCCGTGAATACAGCGGGTTTAAATGCAGGAATGTACTTGTTTAAAATTAATAGTTCAGGGAAAATAACAACCATAAAAGGAATTAAAAAATAAAACACCATCCTATGAAAACTTTAATTATACTTGTGCTTTCAATAATTTCAAATCTGTTTTGCTCGCAGGAAAAATTTGATATTGTCACCTTTCAACCGCCGAAAAATTGGGCGAAATCTTCAACTGCTGAAACGTTAACCTTCAGTAAAGACGATACAAACGGAAACTTTTGTGTGATGACTTTATACAAATCCATTGAAGCCGGAAATGACGCTAAAAAAAACTTCGATATTTCTTGGGAATCTTTGGTTCAGGAAACGTTGAAAACTTCCGACGCTACAATGCAACCTTCTGTAAACGATAACGGTTGGGAAACGCAAATTGGTTCTGCTCCGTTCAATAAAGACGGTTTACAAGGTGCTGCCATTTTAATGACCAGTTCTAAAAACTCCAAAATGATGAATATTCTAATCCTCACCAACACTGAAAATTTTCAAAAAGAAATGGAAACTTTTTTGGACTCGGTGACTTTTATGAAAACGGAAAATTCGAAAGTAAAGCCAACTTCATCAAATGCTCAACAAAATATGGAAACACCAAAACATGAAGTTTGGATGAGTTACAAATACAATATGTCAAGACAAAGATATGTTCCTGCATTTATTTTAAAATATTCCAACGGAGATTGTTTGGATTATCTTCCGGAAGAAGGGATTCTCGGATTTAGTAAAGCAACAGATCCTGTAAGGGACAGACATTGGGGAAAAGCTGAAAATTTTGGAAAGGAAATCCACATAACCTTTCCAGGTTATGTCCGAAAATTGGGAATTGAATCTGCAAGTAAAATGAGTTATCCACCAAACGATAAAGTAACTTTTTATTTTAAATCTGTCGCAATAAATGGACTGAAATTAGCAGGAGAATGGAGTTCCGGAGGAAGTTTTGCTGATCCCAATTGGTTCAAAAATCCTAACTACAGCGATGGAACGATCCAATTTTTTGCAGACGGAAGATTCGAAAATAAAAAGGGTTTTGTTGGGATGAAAAAATCAGGTTCTGGGTTTATTCATCGTGATGAAGGCAAAGGAACTTATCAAATCAAAGATTTCACATTAATTTTGACGTATGATGATGGCGAAGTTTGGACTTCAGCTCTAACAGGACTAAAAGATGTAGATCCAAAAAGTGATAATTCGATTTTGTTTTTCAGAGATGTGCCATTTTTCAAAAAACTTAAATAATAGTGGTTAACAATATTGAACTAATCAACCATCAACTTTTGCTTGGTGGTTTTTTTGTTTTAAATTTCGTGAAAAATTTATCAGGATAAAAAATGAAAAAAATCCTTTTTCTTTTTTCTTTCTTATTTGCTCTGAACCTTTCCGCTCAGCAAGACCTGAAGTGGTTGAAAATTAAAAAATACAAAGTCGCCACGCTTTCAGATTCTTTGAAAGAAACTTCCGGACTTACTTTTTTCAGAGAGAAATTATATACGATTAACGACGGCGGAAATTCCTCCGAAATTTTTGAAATCGACAAATCTTCGGGAAAAATTCTTGATGTCATTAAAACAGATTTAAAAAACAAGGATTGGGAAGCCATTACAAGCGATTCCACAAATACCTATGTCGGTGACTTCGGGAACAATGCAGGAACTAGGAAAGACTTGAAGATTTATAAAATCCCTTTTAAAGATTCTGTGAAAATTGATTCTATACAGGAGATACCATTTTTCTATCCTGAACAGAAAGATTTTGAACCAAAAAACATCAACAACGATTTCGACGCAGAAGCGATGATTTTCCTGAACGGAAAAATTCACCTTTTTACCAAAGAATGGATTTCAAAATCGGTAACACATTACACCGTAAATCCAAATGTTTTTGTGCAGCAGCCTGCCGAAAAAATTGAATCTTTTAAAACTGATTTTGTTGTTACCGATGCTTCTTATTTTGACAAAAAACTTTATTTAGTTGGATACACAAAAAATACCGAAGTTTTTCTGTCAGTCTTTGATGAAACGGAACCCGGCGTTTTTTTCAAACAACAGCCCAGAAAATATTATCTCGGTTCTTCATTGGTCATCGGCCAGATTGAAGGAATTGCGGTAGATGAAAGTGGAATTTATATTTCCGGAGAAGAATTCCGCACGGCTTTGGGTACTGCAAAACAGACATTTTATTTTGTTCCTGCCGATAAAGTAAAGTAAGTTTTTTTCATCTGAAACAGAAAATCGATCGATCTTTTTTATCTTTAATAATCTGCGAAACGTGCCGTAAATTTAATTATATTTGTCATTCTTTAACTTTCAACATCTTTATTCATAGTACGTGGCGAATACCATAGAAGAAATCAAGAAACCCATTTCCGGTGAAATGAAACTTTTCGAACAGAAGTTTTATGAATCCATGCAGAGCAATGTGCCGCTTTTAGATAAAGTTACGCGGTTTATTGTAACCACCAAAGGCAAGCAAATGCGGCCAATGTTTGTTTTTCTGTGTGCAAAACTGGTGGGCGAGGTGAATGAAAAAACCTTCCGCGGCGCCTCGATGATTGAACTTATTCACACTGCAACTTTGGTGCATGATGATGTGGTGGACGAAAGTTTCAAGCGCAGGAATTTCTTCTCCATCAATGCCTTGTGGAAGAATAAAATTGCGGTTTTGGTAGGCGATTATCTGCTTTCTAAAGCAGTGCTGCTTTCTACCGACCATAAAGATTTTGATTTGCTTGCGGTGATTTCCCGAACCATCCGTGAAATGGCTGAAGGTGAACTTCTGCAGCTCGAAAAAGCGCGCAAACTCGACATTACGGAAGAAGTGTACTACGAAATCATCCGTCAGAAAACAGCTACGTTAATTGCTGCGTGTTGCGAAATCGGAGTAGTATCCAACAATGTGGATGAAACGATGGCCAAAAAGATGATGGAATTCGGGACACTTACCGGTATGGCGTTTCAGATTAAAGACGATCTTTTCGATTACCTCACGTCAAACATTATCGGCAAACCTGTCGGGATTGATATTAAAGAGCAGAAAATGACTTTGCCTTTGATTTATACTTTAAAAAAAGCCAATGAAACCGACAGAAAACATTATTTCAACACGATTAAACGGTATAATAATGACACAAAGCGCGTGAAAGAACTGATTGCTTTTGTGAAAAGTTCAGGCGGACTCGATTATGCTATTTCAGTCATGAAAGATTACCAGCAGCGTGCGAAAAATATTCTGAATGATTTCCCGGATTCGGAAGCCAAACATTCACTGAACCTGATGCTGGATTATGTGATTGAACGAAAATTTTAATGCTATTCCAAAAGTTTTTTCAGAAAAAGCGCATTCTTTAAAGCCGCAGTTCCCCAAGTATTGTTGAAAAATACGAAGACTGTTTCCTTAGCTTTCTTAATTTCATCAGCTAAATTTATCAGCTCTTCTTCAGAATATTCTGATTTGAAAAGAACGGGGACACCATGCAGCCTGTAATACGCAAATTTATTGCTGTTGGTGATAAATTCGTCCGGAATGTCTTTCGGAAAACTCACTCCGGAGAAAACAATATTCTTTTCTTTTAAAGTTTTTAAAACTTCTTCATTCCACCAGGATTTGTGTCGAAATTCAACCACGTTCAGGAATTCAGGAGCTACAGTTTCGATCACTTTTTCTAAATCTTCATTACTGAAATGAAATGTAGGAGGCATCTGGAAAAGAAATCCCGCCAGCTTTTCTTTGATTCCGCTATATATATGATTACAGAAATCACCGGTTTCTGCTGCAGTGTCCTTTAGCCGTTTGATATGCGTAATGGTTTTAGGGATTTTAATGAAAAATTTAAAATCTTCACCTGTTCTCTCATACCAGTTCTGTAAAGTCTGTGCACGTGGCCTGCGGTAAAAAGTAGAATTGATTTCAACCGTATTGAATTGCGTTGCATAAAAGTTCAGCTGTTCTTTCGAGGGTAAATCTTCCGGAAAGAAAAAGCCTTTCCAGTCGCGGTTTGAGAATCCTGAGCAGCCAATGTAGATTTTATTCTTCATGCTTAATGAGGCCCTCTGTAAGCGATTTCCACTGAAATTTGCTGCCTGCAATCATTCCGCCAACGGCTACGAGGCTGTTCCGGATTTTTTCAATCACATTCAGGTTTTCAGTGTTTGGAATTTCGTTTCTTCCGTGAACTTCAGCAATTATTTTCTTTCCCTCTCTCTTAATGAGGAAATTGGAAGTTGCTTTTGAATCAAAAAAGTGCGCAATGGTATCTTCAGGTTTGGTTGGATCAGAAGTTGGCCGCACTCTGATGTAAAGACATTCTGAATTTTCGTCTTGTTCTTTTTCAAATTTTTCAACCTGAACCCAGTCGTATCCATCGCCGGTAGGATTATGAAGTCCCGGCACTTTTATCCGGAAATAATCTCCGACTTTCGGATGATCCAGCGATAATTCACCTTTACCGTCACGAAGTGAAAATTCCGCCTTTTCAGTTCCTGCAAAAAGTTCCCAGCAATTTACATCCAGGAAACGCCTTTTCACCTTGTCGAAATGGTCTTTTGCTAGCGCAACTGAATCCAGTTCGATTTCTGAAATGGTGTCGCTTTTTGCACCGGTTTTCTGTGGCGGAATTTTTTCGTGCACTTTAAGGATTTAATATTATGCTTTTCCGAATTCTTCAACAATTCTTTTGTTGAAAGCGGGTAAATCTTCGGGCTTTCGGCTGGTGGTAAGATTTCCGTCGGTTACCACTTCTTCATCTACCCAGTTTGCCCCTGCGTTCTGCAAATCTTTGGAAACGGCTTTAAATGAAGTCATCTTCACCCCATTTACCACTTCCGCATTGATGAGCGTCTGAGGCCCGTGACAGATGGCAGCAACAGGCTTATTCTTGCTGAAAAAGTCTTTTACAAACTTTATCGCATCCTTGTCATCGCGCACCGCATCGGGATTTAAAACTCCACCGGGAAGCAGCAATGCATCATAATCGGATTCTTTGGCTTCTGAAACTGTTTTATCTACAGCTACGGAATTGCTCCATTCATGGCCTTTCATGGCTTTAATTTCACCCGATTTCAGGGAAATAATTTCTACTGTTGCACCTTCGCTTTTGAGTGCATCTACCGGACTTTCAAGTTCCGATTGTTCGTAACCGTCTGCAGCCAAAACTGCTATTTTCTTATCTTTTAAACTCGACATATTTTTTTTAGTCAGTGGTTGAAAAAAGGCAACAAAAAAATGTTGCATGAATAATTATTAACTGTGTGCAATTATTTTGCTTTAAGATTGATTTCAGATTTTGCCAGTTTGGTTAAATCTTTATCAGTTGTTTTTTCTTCATTTAGCGTTTCAAGCATCAGTGAAAGTACTTCTTTCTGACCCAATAATTTAGCATAAGTTGCGATGGTACCATAAGATGCAATTTCGTAATGCTCAACCTTTTGTGCTGCGGCGATAATTGCTGCATCCCGCACTGCGCCCGGTTCTGTTTCTTCAAGGATTCCTTCAGCTTCTTTAATGAGACCATCCATGGCATCGCATTTTACAGCTTGGGGTTTCAGTTTCAGTGCTTTGAAGGCGTCTTCCAGTCTTTTCACCTGGGTTTTTGTTTCTGCTAAATGTCCGTTTACCGCGTCTTTAAGCTTTTTGGAAGTGGCATTTTTCGCCATTTTAGGCAGATTTTTAACCAGTGCTTTTTCTGCCCAGTAAAGATCTTTCATCCCATCTACCATAAAATCTTTCAGTTTGTCAGCTGCATCAGCTTTAGGAGCGACTTTGCCGCCTGTTGTTGTTTTCTTTGCCATAATTATATATTTTAATGTTTGGTTTCGGTTAAATTCCAGCTGAATCTTTAATACGGACCTTACAAAACTTGATGGCTCTGAAAAAAATTAGCTTTTTGGAATATTTAAGTTTACCCTGTTTAATCTCAATGAATTCAGAATTACAGATACAGAACTGAAACTCATCGCTGCCGCTGCAATCATTGGACTCAGCAGGATTCCGAAGATCGGGTACAGTACTCCTGCTGCAAGCGGAATGCCAAACACATTATAAATAAATGCGAAAAAAAGATTCTGTTTAATATTTTTCAGTAAATGTTCGCTTAAAATCTTTGCTTTTGCCACGCCCAAAATATCGCCTTTAAGCAACGTAATTTCTGAACTTTCGATGGCAACATCGGTGCCGGTTCCCATGGCAATTCCTACGTTAGACTGGGCCAGTGCAGGCGCATCGTTTATTCCGTCGCCCGTCATTGCCACTACATTTCCGGCGTCCTGAAGTCGCTTAATTTCTGCCAGTTTATCCTGCGGAAGCTGGCTTGCAAAATATTTTGTAATTCCTACTGATTCGGCAACCGCTTTTGCAGTGTGTTCGTTGTCGCCGGTCATCATAATTACTTCTACATTGTTTTTCTGAAGATATTCAATGGCCTGTTTCGAAGTCTGTTTAATTTGATCTGAAAAGCTCAGGAATCCGAGAATTTTGTCCCCGGAAGATAAGTAAGAGATGGTTTTCGCTTCATCCTGCTTGCGGATGACTTTGTTTTTAAGTTCTTCAGGAATGTTGATGTTGAAGTGGTTAAGTAATGCTTCATTTCCCAGGAGAACAGTTTGGCCATTGATGATTCCTTTAATTCCTTTTCCGGAGATATTCTCGAAGTTTTCAACTTTATCAAATACAGAATTTTCTTTCTTGAATTCATGGAGAACTGCACCGGATAGAGGATGCTCTGAATTCTGGTTCAGTGCTGCCGCCAATTTCAAGACTTCATTTTTATCGGCGTTTTCTGTCACGTAGATTTCATTCAGACTTGGTTTTCCTTCGGTTAAAGTTCCAGTTTTATCTGTAATCAGAATATTGACTTTCTGCATCTGTTCCAGAGCTTCAGCATTTTTAATAAGAATACCATTTTTGGCGCCTTTACCGATTCCGACCATGAGACTCATTGGTGTCGCCAGTCCCAAAGCACACGGACAGGCAATGATCAGCACAGCAACCGCATTTATAAAGGCCAAAATCAGACGGTTTTCTCCACCGAAAATATACCATAGTATGAAAGTGAGCACCGCTGCCACAATAACTGCCGGAACGAAAATCTTTGAAACTTTATCCGCAAGTTTCTGGATTGGGGCTTTGCTTCGGCTGGCTTCATTTACCATTCGGATGATTTGGGAAAGCAAGGTTTCATCACCGATCTTTTCAGCTTTCATGATAAAAACACCGTTGCCGTTGATGGTTCCGGACGTTACATAATCATTGGTTTTCTTTTCAACCGGAATGGGTTCTCCGGTTATCATACTTTCGTCGATATTGGAAATTCCTTCGGTTATTTTTCCGTCTACCGGAATTTTTTCACCTGGTTTTACGCGCAGCAGGTCGCCGATTTTAACCTGGGAAAGCGGAACTCTTTTTTCGGTTCCGCCGGTGATTAGATTTGCTTCGTCCGGGGAAAGATTCATCAGTTCTTTGATAGCATTTCCGGTTCTTTTATGTGCGCCGGCTTCCATTAACTGACCCAAAATTACCAGGGTAAGGATGACACACACGGCTTCAAAATAGAGTGGGACTTTGCCGTTGTGCACCATTTCATGCGGGAAAATATCCGGAAAGAATAAACCTGCAATACTGAAAATAAATGCAGCTGCTACCCCCAATGCAATCAGTGAGAACATATTGAGATTCCAGGTCCTAAAGGAGACCCAACCCCGTTTCATCAGGAACCAGCCTGCATAAAATAAGACGGGAAGCGTTAAAACAAACTCTAAAATGCCCTGTACCTGATGGGAGAACGGAAAAGTAAACAGCATCCCGCCCATAGAAAGGACAAATACCGGAAGCGTGAATATTAACGCGATAATGAATTTCTTTTTCAGAATATTAAAGGTCTCATCTTCGTCATCATTGGATTTCGAAGGAATAAGGACCAGATCCATACCGCAAATCGGGCAGTCGCCAGGCTCGTTTCGGACGATTTCGGGGTGCATAGGACAGGTATATTTGGCTGCTTTTGTTTTCTCAGGATATTTTACGAGATCCATTCCGCAAACCGGGCAGCCTACGTTGGAATCGTAAACTTTGTCGCCTTCGCAGTACATCGGGCAGTAATATTTTCCGGCATGATTTTCCGCATTGCCAGAAGGTGGCTCAGGATGATGCGAATGGGAATGTCTAGCGCCGTGGTGCTGGGTGTGTTGGGCAGCATTTTTAATTAAATCCTGTGTAATTTCTTCCAGATGCATGTGACAAATGGGGCAGCCGGTATCGGAACCGTAGGTTTTATCACCTTCGCAGAACATGGGGCAGAACCAGTCACCGATTTTATCTTTAAAATTTTCGGGTAAATTTGTTTTGGAGAAGGTCTCCGGCTTATTCTTATAGTCATCTCGTTCCTCAATGGGAACAAGGAACATGTTACAGACCGGACAGCGTTTTCCGGATGCGAAATATACTTTTTCGCCTTCGCATTCCATTGGGCAGTAATACACGGAACTTGGCGAAATTCTTTCTGAAGGATGGTTGTGATGATTTTCCATATGCTTATTTATTGTTCAAATTTCTTAAAATGAAACCAAACACTGTTATAAATATATGGAAGAATCTTATACTTTTCAGATTTTATCGAGGGGAATGCGGTTTTTTACTTTCAGTTTTTTGAATTCCGAAGGGGTAAAACCTGTAGTGTTCCGGAATTGTGAAGACAGGTGCTGAACACTTTTGTACCCAAGTTTTCCGGATATTTCGGTTAGAGAGAATTCATCATAAAACAAGAGCTCTTTTACTTTTTCAATCTTCTGAAGGATGAAATACTGTTCGATCGTCACACTTTCGGTCTGGGAAAACAGTTTTGATACGGCGCTGTAATCGCGGTGCAGTTTTTCCGAAATAAATTTGGAAAGGATGAAGTCTTCCGGAATATCCAGTCCATCAATCAGCAGGATCAGCTCTTTTTTTACTTTGGCAATAAGCTGGTGTGCAGCATCTTCAAGAATCTCAAAACCTGATTCCTTAAGACGCTGATCAAGTTTCTGCAGGTCTTCGGCTTCCAAATTATTTTTTATTTCAACTTCGCCCAGTTCAACCGTGGAGAATTTCAGGCGGAAATCTGTCAACACTTTTTCTACCGCAGCGATACAGCGGTTACAGACCATATTTTTGATATAGAGTTTCATTCTACATTTTTCAGCCGGTCAGACACAAATTCGATTTTGGTTTTTCCGTGTTTGGTTGGTTTTCCTTCTTCATCTACGCCTACAAAAATAATTTTATCAATAGTAATGATGGTTTGCCTGGTCATCATATTGCGAACTTCGCAGGTGAGGGTGATGGAGGTCTGGCCGAAATTGGTGGCTTCAATCCCGATTTCAATAATATCGCCCTGTTTTGCGGAACTGATGAAGTTGATTTCAGAGATATATTTGGTAACACATCTTGGAGTTTCCAGCTGAACAATGGCGTAAAGCGCGGCTTCCTCATCAATCCACTGCAGAAGTCTGCCTCCGAAAAGGGTATGGTTAGGATTTAAATCTTCAGGTTTGATCCATTTTCTGGTATGGTAGTTCATCTTTTTTAAATTTAATGGTTGGCAGTAATTAACGGGTAAAAACAAGTTTTGTTTTGGTCGAAAGCTTTTCATCGATACGGTAGCCTTCCAGGTTGAAGCTTTTTACATCATTCAGGGTTTTTGCCTGCTGCTGTGCACAGTAGCGCACCATCAGTCCGCGGGCATGTTTGGTGTACACCACGATGGTTTTGAGTTTTCCGTCTTTCAGTTCAAAGAAATCGAAATCGATTACCGGGGCATTCAGTTTATTTCTATCGAGAGCTTTAAAATACTCACTGCTGGCTAAATTCAGGATGATATCGTTGCTTTTCAGTTCGCTGTTGAGTTTTTCTGTAAGTTTATCCCGCCAAAAACTGTAAAGGTTTTTATAATCATCAAACTCGAAATTCCTGCCCATTTCCAAACGGTAGAGCATTACTTTGTCTGATGGTTTCAGCAAGCCATACAGACCGGAAAGAATTCGGTAGTTTTTCTGAAGATAGTTGACTGCTTTTTTATCCAGTGTTTTCGCATCTAATCCCCGGTACACTTCGCCGGTGAAGGCAAACATGGCAGGAGCAGACTCTCTGGAAGCGGGTCGGGGTTTCCATTTTTGGTTTCTTTCCCAATTTTCATCTGCAAGTTTTGCCGAAATCTCCATGAGTTCCGAGAGATATTTAGGGGTTTTTTCTTTTAAATGGGAGTGAATAAATGCTGCTTCCTCAATGAACGCTGGGGTAGTAGGTTTCAGAAAATCTGTTGAATTTTCTATGTTCATGAGTTTTGCAGGAGAGGTAATAATTTTCATTGAGATGATGGTTGAAAATTTTAAAGCTGATAATATTCTTAAGGAATTAGCTGTGTTAGTAGTGGAATGTCTTTGAAAAAAACTGACGCACGGAATTAGTGCAAAAAGCTACACAATTCCTTTCCCCTGGCGGATAATGTCGGGTTCGCCGCTGGTTAAATCTACGATAGTGGAAGCCACATTGTCACCGTATCCGGAATCGATAACGATATCAACCAAATGATCATATTTCTCTGCGATCAGCTCGGGGTCGGTAGAATATTCGATGACTTCATCATCATCTTTGATGGATGTGGAAGCGATAGGGTGCCCAAGTTTTTCCACAATCAGCTGGGGGATTGGATGGTCGGGAACGCGGATACCTACTGTCTTATTGCCTTTGTAGGCCAGGGGCAGACTTTTGTTTGCTTCGAGGATGAATGTGAACGGTCCCGGGATCTTGCTTTTTAAAAAGCGGAATACCGGCGTGTCGATGGCACGGGTAAAGCTTGATAAATGACTTAAATCGTTACAGATAATAGAGAACTGGGCTTTCTCGAGTTTTACTTTTTTGATGTGTGCCAGCTTCTCCATCGCGCGGATGTCGAAAATATTACAACCCAACGCATACACCGTATCAGAGGGATATATAATAATTCCGCCGTTGTTGAGAGATTTAACCACCTCAGCAATAAGGTTTTCCTGTGGATTATCGGGATAAATTTTTAATATTTTAGCCATACACAAATTTAGGAAAAATTGATGAATAAAGAATTTTTTGCAAATAATTTGGATGTTTACAAAAATGTTGTATATTTGCACCACAATAACGCGGGGTAGAGCAGTAGGTAGCTCGTCGGGCTCATAACCCGGAGGTCGCACGTTCGAGTCGTGTCCCCGCTACTAAGCAAAGAGAATCACAGCAGTGGTTCTCTTTTTTTATTGTGGCGGAAGAAGAAGTTTGGGGAAGTAATATGATTATCTTCTTATAAGACTGTGGAATTTAATAAACTTCAAAACACTAAAGATGATCTACCCCAAATCACATTTTCTCTGCTTCGACCGTGGGTCCTTCCTGAATGATCTGCAGTTTGGTAACCTTACCGGCAGTGTCTTTAACGAATCTGATGCTGAAATCCCGGTCTGCCCTGAAAAAAAGATCTTCTGCTTCAGCATGCAGTTCATGTGGGGTGTGGTCGTTGACCTGACCCATAAGCTTACCTTCTTCAACTGTTATTTTTAGAATATTGTTCTTGCTGAACTGATAACTTCCCACATACTGCTGTAAAATCTTTTCCTGGGGCGTGATTTTTATCCTGGGTTTAACTTTAAGGTCGTAGAGAATATTACGTACAGTGGCAATTTTGCCGTTCGCAGTTCCTGCATTGGCGAGTATGATAATCGTTTTGTTCTGCCGCGGGTGGCGCTCAATATAAGTCACATAACCCGGCCAGCCGCCGGAGTGATACTGAATCTCGCCGAAAGGTTCTGTTTGTTTCAGCAGCCACCCAAATCCATATTCGGTCTGTTTTCCGTTGTTAAGTCGGCCGGGCGTAAATGCTTCCGCCATCATTTCCTTTGGAACCAGTTTTTCCTTATACAGCGCCTGATCCCATTTGAGCAGGTCGGTTGTACTGGAGTTGGTAATGCCGTCGCCAAAAATGCCGTCTAAGGAATAAACTGTTGTTTTTTCTACTGCGGAGCTGTCAGCCATTACATAGCCGCGTTTTGCGTCTTTCACATAACCATAGGCATAATTATCGATGGTCCTTTGCTCCAAACGTTTATGGTAAACCTGTGTCCGTTTCATACCTGCCGGTTGGTAAACGTTTTTTGCCATAAATTGGGCGAAATGCTGCCCCGAGGCTTTCTCAATAATGCTGCCCAATAGCGCGTAACCCGTGTTGCTGTATTCCCATTGCTCGCCGGGCCTGAAATGGATTTCCGGCTTTTTCTCAGCGAGCAGACGGATCATGGAATCGTTCGTCATAATTTTCGTGGAATCCCAATGTTTTGCTGCAAGTTCCATATAATCGGGCAGCCCGGAGGTATGATTCAGCAGCTGTCGTACCGTAATTCCGTAATAAGGTAACTCCGGAAAAAACTTACGCAGACTGTCCTCATATTTTAGTTTCCCCTGCTTTTTCAGTACCATAATGCCCATCGCAGTAAACTGTTTGCTTACAGAAGCCAGTTCAAATACAGATTCACTGTTAAGATCCCGGTTCTGTTCCCGGAAAGCTTTGCCGTAACTCTTCTGGAAAATTGCTTTGCCGTTTTCGGCAATCAGAACATTGCCCGAAAACTGATCCTGTTGATGCAGCGAACTGAATACGCTGTCGATTCTTGCAGCTTTATCCCGGATTTGGCCTGCCAGACTGCTCATAACACAGGTAGTAAAAATAACAATTAAGGTTTTCATGATATAGCGTTTTAGTTTTGTGCAGCTGATTGTTTAACGACCTTAGGTACAGGGTGTTAAATCTTTACAAAGTTAGTGTTTTTCTGAGACCGCAACAATAATGAATTCAGTTCTTTACTTTTATGTTGACTGTCCTTACGGCCAATAATATAACCGGTATGCCGGAGCAAGTTCCGCGGGCGGGAATTGTGCCTGCTAAAGGTCACAGAGTCCTGAGGTTTTTAATATCTTTGTCTTACGAAAAGAACCCTGCCCATATGATTGACCTTCCCGGAAAAGCCATCCATGATTTCCATTTTACTGAGCGTAGAAAGAAGCTTTTTGTTCATGACGAATTTGGGCCCAAAGTAGAGATGCCTGTTTCCTATTATTTCAGGAACTTCAGGAAAATGCCTGAACTGGAAAGGGTGGCGATTGAAGAATGTTCCGGTAAAGTGCTGGATATTGGTGCTGCCGCGGGTTCGCATGCTTTAGATCTTTCTAAAAAAGGTCTCGATGTTACCGCACTGGAAATTTCTCCGCTGGCGTGTGAGGTCATAAAGGACAGAGGGGTCGCCAATGTTATCTGTGAGGATTTTTTCACCTTTGAAGGGCAGGAATTCGATACTTTGCTTCTGCTGATGAACGGGATCGGCATTTCATCGACTTTAGACGGTTTCAGGGAGTTTCTGAAAAAAGCTTCAACACTGCTGAATAATGACGGTAAGATTGTTTTCGATTCCTGCGACATTGCTTACATGTACGAGGACGTTCTGCAACCCTACGACAAATACTATGGCGAAATCAATACCCGATACGAATTTGACCAGCAGCTTACCGACTGGTTCCGGTGGCTGTATCTGGACCCTGAAACCATGATGGTGATTGCAGCCGAAGAGGGATTTCACGCCGAGGTGATTTTTGAAGACGAGAATGACCAGTATCTGGCGGTACTTACTAAAAACGCTTAAAGCTTCACCGCATCGTAATCACTCTCATTGCTTAACCTGTCGATGGCTTTAATGGCTACTGTATTGAGTTTTTTGCCGTTTCTGGTAAGCGGAAGTGTTTTGCCTGTATGATCGCGGTCCAGGATTTTAGTTTCCCAGGTATCGCCATATCTGGCAAAAAGTACCCAACGGAAGACTGTACCGTTTTCCTTTGAATCCCAGTTCACCCTGTAACCGTCACCTGATTTTGCTCCCGAGAGGGTCGGCGTCATGATTTTCTTTGTTTTAATCCACGGGGTTGCAGGCACCAGCGCATCCTCACGATAGAGTTTTTTCACCGCACTCAGCATTTCCGGGCTTTTCTTAAGACCATCGGTGCTGTAATGAATTTCACCTGCGCCGTTCTTTGGCAGCATGCGGCGGATGGTGTTCATCTGGCCGGTAATTTCATTAGGTTTGTTATCAGCTTTTACGCCTACGGTATTCAGGCCTGGCCAGAGGTGGATGTTTTTGATGTTTTCGTCTTTCCACCACTTCAGGAGGGCAGAAAAACTCTGTGCGCCGCCTTCTTTCCAGTAGAGCTGTGGCGAATAATAATCGCACCAGCCTTCATTCAGCCACAGTTTCGCATCGGCATAAAGTTCATCATACTGTGAGGAGCCTGTAACGCCGGCAGGATAGCCCGGTTTCCAGATGCCGAAAGGCGAAATCCCAAACTTTACGGTAGCTTTCTCGGCATGGATTTCATCGTGAAGTCTTTTGATGATCTTATTCACATTCGCCCTGCGCCAATCTGCGCGGGAAAGGGTTCCGCCGGAATTTCGGTACATATTCCAGGTTTTGTCATCAGGAAAGTCCCTGCCGCCGTGGTATTCTTTATAAGGATAGAAATAATCGTCAATATGTACCGCATCGATGTCGTAACGTTTTACCAGATCTTTAATGACACTGGAGACATGGTTCTGTACCCTTTCATCAGACGGGTCCATCCAGTACATTCCGTTTCTCAGTTTATATACACTCTGTGACATGACCGAGGCCATGCTTGAGGATGTTACAGCGCCGCCGGTGGTGTGATGGGCACGGTAGGGATTCATCCAGACATGGAGCTCCATGCCGCGTTTGTGTGCTTCTTCAATCCAGAATTCCAAGGGGTCGTAATATGGGGAAGGAGCTTTGCCGGTCTGCCCAGTAAGAAAATAAGACCAGGGTTCCAGATCGCTTTTGTACATGGCATCTGCAGAAGGGCGCACCTGAAAGATCACCGCGTTGAAGTTGGCACCCTTCAGCATGTCGAGCAACTGAATGGCCTCGTCTTTCTGTTGTTGGGTCGTGAGGTTGTTTCTTGTAGGCCAGTTGATATTAGCCACGGTAGCGATCCACGCTGCGCGGAATTCGCGATTGATTTCCGGGAGCGTAACTTTTATTACATCGGTTCCTGCAGGGGGGAGCGGGTTCGCTGGTGTCTTTGGAGGGACAGGTTTGGTCACCTGACTCTTCTTAGCTGTACTGCGGTTCTTTACCTGAGGTTTCTGGGTAGTACAGGAATTGATAAAAACGGCTGCTGCCAGCAGAAGGCTATATTTTAGGTTGCGGATATTCATGAAGCAAAAATACTACTATATCTGAAACTGAAAAATTTGGGATTGCGTATGGGGAGGCAGATGGTAATAAAATATCATCCTGCACTGTTATTATCCCGATTTTGTAAACGGGCTTATGGGAGGCATTTTTTATTTTTAAACAGATCCATGGTCATGAATTGTGTTTTAGAAAGTTTTAGACAGTCATCTGAATTAATAAAAAAAAGATTAATTGTGATTTTTGTAGATGAGAGACGCTGTGCATTTCTGTTGAGAGGCCATGCTTTACTATTACTGGAAAAGAGACGCAAGGCATTGCGTCTCTTGTGGTGGGCTGTGTTTTGGTGGCTTTAGATGATGGTTCCTGCGTAGACGGAGTTCGATACCTCTTCACCCAGGATGTCCCGAAAGGCGAGCCAGACATAGAGGTCCTGACCTACCATTTGTGGCGGGACATTGGCGGTATAGGTTCCGGCGTTGCGCTGGGCTGCATTTTCGACAAAGGAGGTGAGGGGCTGGTCTTTTGCCGCAATGAGGATCTGCACCCAGTCGGTTTCACGGGCTGGGTTACCGGCAGAATTGTCTTGCCAGGTTACGGTGAGGGTTTCCGGAGTGGGCAGGGTTAGGGTCAGGGGTACGGCAGCCAGTAAAGATCCTTTTGAAAAGGAGATGGAAGGATACTGAGGGGTAATGGTTCCTGCCGCAAAATCGATCAGGAAATTGGTCATCAGGTTGGTCATTGCGAGGTTGTAACATGATTTCATCCCGATGCGTCTTCCGAAATGATCACAGGCATAGGCACGGTAAGATTGCATGAATTCTGCGCTTAATCTCATGCGCTGGTAAATGAGCAGCTGTTTTGCACTTGGTGCCGAAGTTCTTTTGCGTGGACGAATCTTGGTGAATTCGTTGCCGAACATGTTGGCTACTACGATTCGGCCGGTGCGGCCCGAGGTTCCTGATAACAGGGAGTCATAAATTTTACCCATGGTATTGATTTTTAATTGGTTAATGGTGTAAAGTTGAGGATTTTGAAGACGTGTTTAGAAAAGGTGGAAAAAGTTTCCAAAAATTTCCATTCGTTTCCTTACCTGTCATTAAAAGGGTGGTTTTATCCATTAATGGGATTGGTATCCTTAGTATTCTTTATTCTCTAAACGCCTGTTGTGAGGTGAGTTTAAGGGGAAACAGGAAGCGATGACCGAAAAGAGATGAGTACTTTTCACTATCCCCTGTATATGATTTGTCTAAGGGTTGTATATCCATTCTATATGCGGTGTATATAGACTAGCCGTATACTGTTCGATGTTGGAATGCTGGGTGATGGATGATGGATGCTGGGTGCTGGATGCTGGATGCTGGATGCTGGATGCTGGATGAAAAAGCAGGTACAGAAGGAAAAAAGGGGTAATTATGGTTCGCCGTATTTTGGTGGAGGAGGTTTTTGTAGTTTTGAAAAGGGACAGGTTGTAAAGTGGCTCAAAGTCGGGAGACTTTGCGCAGCAGGTGCTGTTCATGTGGAAAGCTTATCCATATGATTGCCGCGGTGGTTGCCGGTGGAAAAAGAAAAAACGGCATGATCGAAAATGATGTTCGCATTTTGCATAACTTCAGCATTTCGCATTTTGTATATCTCAAAGTTATAAAAATATAAATGACTATACAACAAGGGTTTAAAAATTTGGCAGTCTGGAATAATCTTCGCATATTTGAGAGTTATAGGCAATGGTAGGACAACCAACAACAAACCAAAATTCCCTATAAAAAAATGCACAAGAATTTTTCTGCCCAAATTTTCCAATTCTATTTCTCACTTGGTAGAAGCAAACTTAAAGGCAATTCCAAGCTGTTTTTCGTTATTCCCATTACTACAATTGTGCGGAATTTTTTGATATTTTCATTACTGAAAAATATCGTTCGGGTAAGATTTTCATAATAGCTCATTGACGGAACAACCATCACGAGAAAAAAATCAGACTCGCCTGTAACATAATAGCACTGCTGAATTTCAGGGACTTTTTCAAATTCTTTCTTTATAATGTCAATTTGTTCAATCTTCTCGCTATCGAGAAAAACCTCAACAAGAATAGTAACATTATTTCCTATTTTCTCCCTGTCAATAACAGCAATATCTTTTTCAATAATGCCAAGTTCACGCATTTTTTTAATCCGCCTCTGAACCGCAGCGGCAGATAATCCTATCATTTCCCCAATATCTCTTTGGGGAGTTAGATTGTTCTTCTGAATAATGCTTAAAATTTTATGGTCAAATGTATCGAGCATACCAAAATATTTTTTGATGAAACAAAATTGCAAAACAGCTATCAAATTTAATGAAAAAACAACCCAGTTTTGATGCAATTTTGCAAAAAATATACATTCTAAATGGATACAAAAACTAAAAAGGGAATATTGTTAGGAATAATCGCCGCTGCATTTTGGGGAATATCAGGAACGTTAGGGCAATTCTTATTTCAGCAAAGAGGGATAAATGTTGAATGGCTCATTACTTTGAGATTGTTGCTTTCGGGTGTTGGGCTTTTAATCCTTGCAAAAAGCACTAAAAATGACATTTTAAAGATTTGGAATAATAGGAAAGACGCCATTCAGCTTTTTATTTTCAGTATAATAGGAATGGTGGGTGTTCAATACACTTATTTTGCAGCCATTAAACATTCAAACGCCGCAACAGCAACAGTTTTACAATTTGCAGGACCCATTTTTATCGCTGTTTATCTGGCTTTGAAATACAAAAAAATCCCAAAGAAATTAGAACTGTTAGCCATACTTTTAGCTGTTGCAGGGACTTTCTTATTGGTAACCCGTGGAAATTTCAACACACTTTCTATTTCGGGCATAGCATTGTTTTTTGGGATTGCATCTGCAATTACATTAGCTATCTATACATTACAACCGAAAGATTTGCTTGCAAAGTATAATTCTGCATTGGTTGTTGGTTGGGGAATGCTCATAGGTGGAATTGTATTTAGTTTTGTAAAAGCACCCTGGCAGGTAGAGGGCGATTGGGATTTAAAAACGTTTTTGGGTGTTGCGTTTATTATCATTTTCGGAACATTGATAGCTTTCTATTCTTACCTGAATGCCGTAAAAATAATTGGCGGTCAAAAAACAAGTTTGCTTGCATCGGCAGAACCTCTTGTAGCTGTTATCTTATCCGTCATTTGGCTAAACACCCCTTTTTCAGTCATTGAGTGGATTGGAAGTCTTTGTATTATTTCAACAGTATTCTTATTGACAAAGAAAGAAACAAAATGAGATTAATGAATATCAACTCTCTAACCACAATAAATGATAAAGAACCACAGCCTATAACAAGGGTTTTGCAAAATGGCGGGATTAAGTCTAAGTTGAAAGTTTGTGCTTCGTAAGCCGCAAAAGCCAATTTTATTGGCTTTTTTTCATAAATTAGCAAATAGAAATTGGCTTTTGCTACGTGTCGTCTAAATCGAAACTTCCGTCTTCGATTTTCCGCCACTTCGCAAAGCCCCGAACCGTTAGCAGAAAGTGTATCCAAAAAACCGCAAAAAAAATGAATAATATTAAAATAACAGCATTAAAGTATTCAATTTTATTTTTGCTGATTTCTTTGGTGACAAGTTGCTCAACAAAAAATGAGATTTATGGAACTTGGAAACTAACTGCTGAAATAAACAGTGAAAATCCTTATGCTAATCGCTCTTCTCTAACTGAAACTAAAATAAAGAGTAACAAAACAATAACTTTAAATAGAGATAGCACATTCGTTTCAAATTTGCTTTTGTGTAATCAATATCCTCCGAATGATACAATAATTTCAAAAGGAGTATATCATTTCAAAAAACCAAAAAATCCAGACAAATTATTTTGGTTAGAATGCAAAGATGTCTATCCAATCTTCTATTTTAAAATGAATAATAAAAAACTAGAACTTTATTACCCTTCTTTTGGTAGTGGTTATAAAATAAAAATATTTGAAAAATAAACAGATAAAAAAACACCTTCTGCTAACATGGGTTTTGCAAGATGCGGGGTTGAAGGAAATCTCAGAAATTTTTTTTGAAAGTACCCGCAAAAAACTTTTCCATTTTTAGTTTTTTCGTAATTTTAAAAAATGGAAAAAGTTTTTGCTAGCGTATGGTTATATCTTGAAATTTCGGTTGCAGTAGCCCGCACCTCGCAAAGCCCTTTTCCGTTAGCGGCAATGTTGCCAAAAAATTCCGCAAAAGAATGACTAAAAAAGAAATTGAAAATATTAGAATAAGAAAAAGATGGTCTTTTAGTTATTGGGACATTTTTGAAAGATATTTCTTTATCATATTTCCTTTAGGTTTCGTGTTTGTGGGTTTAGCTGAGATAAAATCAGGATTTACTAATGATAAAATTGAATTGAAATTTTTAGGATTTATAACATTAATATTAGGAATTTTAGCAAGTTTATTTGTTTCAATCAGGCTATATGAAAATCAAATTTTTAAAGAATATGAAATTGACGAATTAAACAATGAAAAAATTGAGAGCGCTTTGAAAAATTGTGGTTTTGAAAACTATAATTATAACAAGAACGGTTATTATGAAGTTATCACTAATGTTTCTTGGTTTTCTTGGGGTGAAACGATTACGTTAATTCCAATTGAAAAAAAAATACTAATAAATAGCAAGCCAAACGGAACAAAATTCAAACCCCAACCAATTACAATTTTTAAAGACAAAAAAAATATAAAGAGGCTAATTAACGAATTAAGAAAAAAATAGAAAACACTGCCGCTAACATTGTATTGCCAAAAGCGGGGTTGAACGGCTTCGTTTGAGCATTTGTGCAAGGTTCAACATTCGTTCTTCGATTGAACTTTTGTGCTAAAAATCCCCGCCTTCGGCAATACCCAAACCGTTGTGCGCAATATTACCGCCGCGACTTTCAAATCAAATTTATGAGATTTTTTTAATTCTGAACTGACTTTTTGCTGGCTGAATTCTGAATCTAAATCTACCTTTCGAAAAATAACCGCACTGAGGATAGCCGCTTAAAAAACCGCACTGACTTTTCCAAAACTACTGATCTGACTCCCTTACTTTGCACTTAGCGTTCTGAATTAAACTTCGGAAAACTATTTCTGCTAAAAACAAACGTGCAAAACTGCATGAATTCAATATCTTTTTAACTGTCTGACTGACTTTTAAAAGCACTAAAACTCCCTTGAAATTAAAAAATACTGCGCACAACACGGTATTTCTGTTAGCGGGATTGAAGTTTACATCATAAAGATTTTCGCGAGTTGTTCTTTTTGTTATATTTACAAAAACTAATTATAATAATCCCCGCCAACAGAAATACCCAACCGTTAGTGGCAACCTTAACAGACGACCAGCAATATGGAAGAAAAACGACCAATTGACAGAAAAAGAGAATCAGGCGGACACGCAGACATCGGTTCAGAAGAAGATGGAGCTATTGTCGAAATGAAAAATATAGGTGGACGACTATTAATTATTAAAGAAAGGTCAATCTATGAAATGGTTATGGCAGACGATATTGACCCTGAAAGAACCAATATAAATATTCCTACAACAATTCATAAACTTATCATAGACAAAGGAACAGAATCAGAAACTGTTTCAAGGACACTTTTAACAGCAATGACTTTATTCAGACCAGAATACATTTCAAACACTGTTGACTGTTCAAAAATCATAGGTTTGACAATAGATTTACTTTCTGAAATTTCAATACTTGAGAAGGAAATAAAAGAATATCAATTTGCCGAAAAAACCGCTTCTGACGAATACGAAGAAAGAAGAAACCAAAAAGTTTCTTATAAACTTCCATCTGTTGTTAGCCTTGAATCAAAATGTAAAACTATATTTCAGAAAGCAGACCACATAGAACAGACTCTTATGGACATAATAGTTAAGTTCTACCCTAATCTTGGTTTAACAAAGCAATCTCATTTTCCAAATTTCTACGAAAAATTGAAAGAAAAATATGGAGAAACCGACCCCTTCGTAGAGTTCATTAAAAAGACAGTTTACTTTATGCAAGTTATCCGAGAGTTACGAAATGGATTCGACCATAGACTTGAACATACAAAGGTTTTTGATTTTGAGTTGCAGACAGATGGAAACATTATTTCACCTACAATCCAATTAAACCACAAAAAAGTAAAATTGGAAAGAACTTCTTTAGGCGATTTTTTAGAAATAACAACTAAGAATATGCTTGACATTATTGAATTGACATTTGCTTATTTAGCGGGCAAAAATGTCAGGACAGGTGGAATGCCATATCAAGTAAGACAAATACCTGACAATAAAAGACGTAATAAGTTTGTAAAATTTAGCTTTTGGACTCCAATTGGCGAAGAAGGTTTTTACAACCAATAAATATTTAACTACAACGAATAGTATGCAAACAGTAATAGATTTTTGGAATTGGTATTCAGGACTTTTCTCTGACCCTGACAACAAAGTAAGAATTGCAGCTTGGGCTGCAACCATTACAACATTGAGTTTTATTATTACATTGATACTAATCCCTATTGTAAAATCAATTAAAAGAAAGTTTGCGAAAGTAAAAGTTGAAGCAGGAATTAGTTATCAAATTATTAGTTCTGTATTAGGAACAACAGCTGCTGAACCATTATTAACAGTAACGGTTACAAACTTAACAGGTTCATCCATTTACCTAAACAATCCGTCTATCAAGACAAGTAAAAAAATCAATGGTGATGACACCTTTGTGGTTCCGAAATCATCAGGGGCATTTCCGAGAAAATTGGAAAATGGTGAGCAGTTCAAGCAAGATTACGACACTGTTTCGTTAAACAATCAAATATTATCTAACTTAAATGATTCTGATAAAATAGGTTTTAAAATTACGACAACAGCAGGCAAAACTTATAACTCAAATAAATTTACAAAGAGCCACATTATCGGTCATATGAATGCATCAAGACGAATTTAATGAAACCAAATAGAGAAATAAAGGCAGCCACTAACAGGCGTTTGGCACAATGGCGGGTGACGTGGTTAATTGAACATTCTACCTCGCATGAACTTTTGTGGTGTATTGACAGTTTTGTGCTCCGAAATCCGCCACTGCGCCAAGCGCCAAAACGTTATCTGCAATTGCAAAATAATGCTTATAAAATTTAAAGAGATGAAAAAAATTAAACTTAACTTATTATTAAATTTTTTTCCATTATTTCTATTTTTTACTTCTTGCACGCCAACTTCAAATCTGACAAATGGAACAAAAGTTATTTCTAAAAAATTCAAAAACATAAATAAATTCGACAAAACTTCCTTAAAAAATATTGACACTAACTATTTTTATGAAATGGTAGATTCCTACATGGCAGATATTAACTTCAGCAAAATTAGGGACGTTGGCGAAGATGTTCCGCGTAAAATTCAGTTCTATAAAAATGGACGAGTAAGATTCTTCAGTTTTGGGATAGAGGATGCTAATCCTCTAAATGCGGGTACACGAGGAATTATTTACAAGAACAACAATTCAATTCGAATCGATTTTACTAATGCCGATCAGGACGGTACTTTATTTGTGGGAACATATCAGGTTAAAATAGAAAATGACAAAATTTATTTATTAGAACTTCCAGGAACATTTTTGTTCAAACCTTCTGAATATATTTGTTATGAATATAAAAAATCAAATAAAATACCAGAAAATTGGAAAGAATATTCATCCGAATGGTAAAACAACTGCAGATAACAAAGTATTTCTATTAGCGGGGCTGAAGTTTACATCATAAAGATTTTCGGTAGTTGTTCTTTTTGTTATATTTACAAAACCAGTTATAATAATCCCCGCCAACAGAAATACCCAACCGTTAGCTGAAAGTTTATAAAAATCATCCCAAATGAAAATTTTCTTTTCTTATTTTTTTATTTTTTGTTTTCTTGTAAGTTGTTCAAATAGAGATGAAGATTCAATTGAAAATGGAAATTCTTTGACTTTGCCCAAAACCCGAACTACCATATCATCGTTGGGAAATATTGTATCAGAATATAAATATGATGGGAACAAACTCACTTCTATTATTTCAGATAATGGCAGAAAAAGTATTATTTCCTACACAGGTAATTTCATTACAAAAACTACCACATATGATTCTTCTGGAGAAGTTGAATATGAAGTTAGTTATGAATATGCAAATAACAAACTTTCTAAAGCGAATTATAAATTTACATTTTTAGAGTATAATATTTTTTATACTTGGGTCGATGACAATCACGTTTATTTTGTGGATGACAAATACATGCCTGAAAATGCAATTAACAAAACTGATATTTATTTCAGCAACGGAAACGTAGTAAAATCAACCAACCATACTTATTATCCCAATTATTATACAATTGATAAAGTTGAAATAGTAAAAAATGATTCAAAAAATAATCCATTTAAAAATATAGAAGGATATTCTTTAATTGCTTTCGATATTTCTTCTGATTTCTTTCCTCAAACAAATAATATAACGAAAATAACATCTTCAAGAGAAGGAAATGTGAACGGAGAACCTTTAATAGAAAATTATTTCAGAACTTTTGAGCTCACTTATAATACTAAAAATTTTCCACAAACATATATAGTAAGTGATTCATATGGAAACTCTTATAACTATGAGTTTAGTTATTTCGAACAAAATCTTTAAAAGAAATGCTTTGCTTCAAAAATTTTAAAAAAATAAAGCATCATATCTTATCCATGAACTTCATAACATTAAAAAACCTTCAGCTAACATAGTTTTTGCAAAAGGCAGGGTTGAATATATAATAGAAAAACCCGATGCATTTAGCCGCAGCTGCTTTTCATATTGTTTTTTTCTATAATTTAGACAATCTGAAAAAGCATCTGCTCCGGTTGGTTGAAATTGAACTTTCAGTTAAATTTAGCCCGCCCTTCGCAAATGCTTTTTCCGTTGGCGGTAATTCTACAACCCACATTTAAATAGAAAACCTACATGAAAGAAATCGATATAGAAAAATGGAATAGAAAAGAACATTTCGAATTCTTCTCGAAAATGGCAAGCCCATATTTTGGAATTATTACAGAATTAGATTGTAGCAACGCTTATAATAAAGTTCAAGAAAATGGACAATCGTTTTTTTCATATTATCTTCACAAATCTATGATTGCAGTAAATTCGGTTGAAGAGTTGAAATTAAGAATCGTAGAAAATAAGGTATTATCATTTGATAAAATAAACGCTGGCTTTACAGTCGGAAGACAAGATGGAACATTCGGTTTTGCATTTGCAAATTTTTCTGAGGATTTTGAAACTTTTAATACTGAAGTACAAGAAGAAATTAAAGCCGTACAGAACTCAATTGGATTGCGTCTGAATGATGATGATGTAAAGAAAGACTTGATACGTCATTCAACAATTCCTTGGACTTCATTTTCAGGACTTTTGCATCCAACAAATTTTGACAGAACAGAATCTGTCCCAAAAATAACCTTTGGGAAATTTAGTATTCGAGAAGGTAAAAAGTTTTTACCTGTATCAATTGAAGCTCATCATGGATTAGCTGATGGATTTCATTTTGCGAAATACTTAGAGGAATTTCAAAAGCAACTTAATCATTAACAAGAACTGCTTCTATCTCCGCCAAAAACGAATTTTATTCGTTTTTTATTATTAAATTTAACTCATAATAATTCGTTTTGGCTCGCCTCGGTGCAAAATCGAAACTTTCGGCTTCGATTTCCCCGCCTTCGGCAATACCCAAAACGTTAGCAGCAAGCCAAACCTTAAATTCGAAAATGCGTTATCTATTACTCCCAAGTATTTTATTAGTCGGACTTATAACTTTCGGACAGTAAAAGTATAAGCATTGATAAGACAACTAAAAAAGTAAAACGAAAAAGCATCTTAATGAATACAACAATGAGAAAATTAGTATTATCGCTTCTTTTTGTAATTACAATATTGGGTATCCGGGCGCAAAATCAATTACTACCTATTGCCCGGGAAGCTTTTGTATTTCCACATGCCAATCCTATGGGTTTGCACAGAATGATTGTACCAACAGACAGAGTGGTGAAGCTGCATGATAAATTCTATTTTGTGTATCCTTATGGCAAAGTGCATCCACAGCAGAATGATTTTGTGATGCAAATCAGTACATTGTTTGAGTATGACCCCAAAGAGGGAAAAGCAAAATCCGTGTACCAAAATCACAACGGCATCTACAACCTATCCGCCACTACTGAACTGTTGGTTTTTACCAGTCAGGGTTACCAGGGTTACCATAGCTTTTCACCTGCCGATAGAAAAATCTACTCCGGCGGTCCACCTTCCGACAATTACAAAAGCAGTGACTACTATCACAGAAACACCATCATCTATACTTTTCCCGGCAGCAAAGACGCACTGGCATTAAGCATGAAAAAAGGTGTATTTCATGAAGGTGTAAGACGGTACGATTTTTCGGCCTTGCACTTAGAAAATAATTATTGGAAAGAAATCATGGCTTATCCTAATGTCAATAAGGACAACGGGCCCTACCAACCTTTCTTACTTTCTTATAAACCCTACCTATTCAATTCTAACTTTTTCACCATAGGATCCAGATATTCACCCGCCCAGAATACAAACACAAAATCAGCACTGGGTTTTCCTTTGCATAACATAAAAATCAATGGCGCTGCTATTAATAACACTCCCAAAAGTTTGAGTTTCGAACAATTGCAAAGCAAAAAAAGACAAATTTTCTCTTCTGTCTACAATCTTGAGAATAATGCAGCTGTATTTCTATATCGCCCCGATGAAAATACAGGAAAGCTACTACTGGAAGTGGCCATTAATGAAGAAAATGATTTTATGGTTTATGACACCAAAGTCAGGATCAGCAAAACGGATACCCGAATAGGCATGGGTACCAGTGGTGGAAAAATTTATCTGATTCACAAAGAGTTTTTAGGCTATCTCGATCCCACTACAAAAATCTTCACACGCCTGGCGGTTCCATTGGTGAATGTGGAAATCATCAATAACAGCAGCTTAATTTTTACCAATAACTTTCTTTTTTACACCAGCGGTAATGATATTTACTACACTTCCAAATATCAGCAAACTACAGAAACCCCAAAGAAAATTACGGTAAGTGCCCTCACTAAATTTCCGGACATGATCACGGCTAACTTCCACCCGGTAAAAGCGGTTACCACCAATAAATACCTGTTCTATATTACCACCGATAACCAATTGAAAGCCTTCAATCCTGAAACAGAGAAGCATGTAGACATCCATCTTCCTTCAAATACAAAAATAAGGGAAGTCAGAATGTTCTATTCGGCAGAAGACCGTGTGTTTGTAGCAGGCACCACAGACCAGGCTGCGGGAAATCCGCAATACGAGTTTTGGACCATCAGTGATATGGATATTCGAGAGTAAAGCGGTTTACGAATACAGGCCTGGCATCTTAATGTGTACCCAACTTGCATAAGCAAGTGAACAAAGCATAAGGCTAGGTAATCACAGCAAGCACAACAGAAAATATCGAGCAGCATCACACATACCTTAAACCATGTGGACTACAGTGCGTAGGGCTAATCGTTGCAGAGTTTCAGAAGATTGAGGGCGAAGACCTGGCGGATGTAGTAATAGCGGCCTCCGAGGCGGGTATAGGGGATTTTGTCTTCGCGGCAGAATTTGCGCAGGGTTTTGACCGAGATCTGCAGATATTCGCAAACATCCTGATCGGTAAGGATGTCGGATTTCTGGATGTTTAAGATGGAAGGGAGTTCTGCGATTGCCTGTTCGTAATAGTGCTGCACATCGTTGTAGTGAAGGTGGGGTAATGATTTTTTTGACATGTTTTGGCTATTTTATTATGTTTTTATAAGTCTAAATTATTAAAATAGCGGGGCAGCGGTACAGGTGTTTTTACGGTTTCTTTGTGGGTGTTTTCACGGGAAATGGTTTACGGTTTACCGTATTGCGATAAAGGAAATGATTGGTAAATTTGGGTTGTGCTTTCTGTTATGGGATAATAACGTTTTAGCACGCAATTTATGTTGGGAGATTGGAAATATATTCGGATATTTGAGAGTTATCTGTAATGCTAAAAAAAACCGTTAATAAATGAGAAAAATATTTTTAATCTTTGGAATATTTATTTGTAGTCAAATATTTGGACAAAAAATTGAAGTGTTAAATTTTGCGACTTTTCATATGCAATATACACCCGATGCAAACAAAGTTGAATTTGACCAATATGACAAAAAAAACAAAGTTGAGACTTATGAAATTGCAAAAAAATTGGCTAAATTTAAACCAACAGTAATTTTAGTTGAAGTTGTTCCTAACAAAAATGAAGTTCTTCAAAATGATTATCAAAACTTTTTGAAAAGTAAAGATTATAAAACAAAATTTGGTGGAGAAATTGCGTTAATTGCATACGAAATTGGCAAAATTGCTGGTGTAAAAAAAATCTATGGAATTGATGAGCAAGAAACCGCTGCTTATAATTACAATATTGGAAATGAACTAAAAAATCAAGTTGATAGTTTGACTTCAAAATATTATTTAAAGAGTGTTATAGCAAAATTTAAAGAACTTGAAAAAAAATCTACTTTGGAAAAACTAAAATTCTATAATACAAGAGAAGGTCTTGACATTTTCTTTAATGCAAACGCTGATATCCTAACTTACAATAGCACTCAAGGAAATTTTGAGGGAGCGGATGAAGCAAGTAAGTTTTATAGAAGAAATTTGAGGATTTTTTCTAATATTAATCAAATTCCATTAACAAAAAACGACCGTGTTTTTATTATAATGGGTGCTTCACATACTGCATTTATAAATGATTTTATGAAAAGAAGTCCGAAATATGAACTTATGGACGTTTCAAAATATCTAAAATAAAAAAAGCACTACAGATAACATTGTATTTGCAAAAGGCGGGGTTGAATATATAATAGAAAAACCCGATGCATTTAGTCGAAACTTGCTTCTCATATTACTTTTTTCGGTAATTTGGTAATCTGAATAAGCAATTTTCTTCGTTCGGTCGAAATTGAACTTTCAGTTAAATTTAGCCCGCCCTTCGCCAATATTTTTTCCGTTGTACGCAATCTCGCTTAAAAATCGTGAAAAATGAAATATGAGAAATTATTACAAACCAAACCAAAGAATGAAATTACATATTCAGATTTATTAGAATTAGAAGAATGGAAAATAAAAAGAGATGCATACCGCCTACAAAAGAGTAGATTTTCCACACTCACATTATGGCTGTTTTGTGATGGGGCCATCTGCAACAGCGGACATCAGCGCCGTTTTGGTACACGGTGCACAGGGCGCACGGACATTGACTTTGTTCTTTCTGAAAAAACCTGTGCCCTAAAATGACAATTAACGGAAAGCTTTACAGCAACATCCTTTTGGTTTTTGCTCTGGAATCAGAAGCCGGAAAAGAATTTGAGAGTTTTAATAAATTGTTTGTTGGTGTAGGAAAAATTAAAGCGACTTATCATCTTGTAAAAGCCATTCAAAAATCTAAGCCAGATCTCATAATCAATTTGGGAACAGCAGGAAGTACAGTTTTTGACAGAGGAACTATTGTTAACTGCAACCGTTTTATCCAGCGGGATATGGATGTAAGAGCATTGGGTTTTAAGAAATTTGAGACGCCATTTTCTGATGAACCAATTCTTTTGGAATATGGAATTAAAACAAGCCATCTCCCGAACGGGATCTGCGGTTCCGGCGACCAATTCGAAATGGAGCATATCAATCCTGAATATAATGTCATCGATATGGAAGCTTTTGCGTTGGCGAAAGTCGCTGAGCAGGAAAAAATCGATTTTCTATGTTTGAAATATATTTCTGATGGAGCAGACGGAAATGCTGCTGATGATTGGACACAAGAAGTCAAAAAAGCTTCAATCGCATTAAAAAGAGAATTAGATAGTCGTTCCTTAACAAAACCCACTATTTAATTTATATTTAAAAACAGGATTAGAAAACAGCATAATTTGTATCTTATAAAATAAGAAAATAATTTTCTGTTTCAGTAGTTCCATCATTTGGGGTTCATTATTACATATCAACATTCGCAATGTTGCTCTTTTTTAAGAGCGAGAAAAAATCAGTTATTTAATATTTCCTTAAAAAAATAAATTATGAAAGTCTTAAAATTTGGAGGAACTTCTGTGGCAAACGCCCAAAACATACTTTTAGTAGAAAAAATTGTTAAAAAAGAATCGTCAGAAAATAGAGTAGTAGTGGTAGTTTCCGCTTTGTCTGGCGTTACCGATGGTTTAATTTCTGCCGCAGAATCAGCTTCTGCCAAAAACGAAAATTATTCTGAAACCATTAAAACTCTTGAAGAAAAACACCTAGAATTTGTAAAAAAATTATTGCCAATCACAGAACAAAGTTCTTGGTTGAGCTTCGTGAAAAAGAATTTCAATGATATCGAAGATATTTGCAACGGAATTTACGTTTTAGGCGAATTTACGCCAAGAATTAAAGATAAAATTACAGCTTACGGAGAATTTTTGTCTTCAAATATTATCGCTGCTAAGTTGAAATCAGATGGTTTAGATTGCGTTTGGTTAGATTCTAGAAATTACATCAAAACCAACAGCAATTTTACAGATGCAAAGGTAAATTTTGAAACTACCAATGCAGCACTTCAAACTTATTTTAAGGAAAATAAACAACAAATTACGCTTGCTCCAGGCTTTATTGCTTCGGATGTTGATGGTAATATCACCACTTTAGGACGTGGTGGTTCAGATTTCACGGCTTCTATTATTGCAGCAGCGATGAAAGCTCAAGAATTACAAATTTGGACTGACGTTTCAGGAATGATGACAGCTGATCCTAGATTGGTTTCTAATGCCAAAATTATTCATAAAATTTCTTACAAAGAAGCGATGGAATTGTCGCATTTTGGCGCAAAAGTGATTTATCCGCCAACTATTCAACCAGTGATGGATAAAAACATAGATTTATGGATTAAAAATACATTTGCAGAAGATGACTTTGGGACTTTAATTTCTCATACAAAAACTGAAAATGACAACAACGTAGCAGTTGGAATTTCAAATCTAAGCAAAGTAGCTCTTCTTACTTTAGAAGGCAGCGGAATGATTGGTATTCCAGGTGTTTCTGCGAAATTATTTCAATGTTTAAGCCAAGAAAAAATCAATGTTATTTTAATTACTCAGAGTTCTTCAGAACATTCTATCACGGTTGCAATCAACGAAAGTGATGTTGAAAAAGCAGAAAAAGCATTGAATTACGCCTTCGAAGATGATTTAAAATTACACAAAATTGATCCTGTAAAAGTGGAAAAATCTTTGGCAATTATTGCTTTGGTTGGAGAAAATATGAAGAGCAGAAGCGGTGTAAGTGCGAAACTTTTTGGCGGTTTAGGAAATAACGGTGTGAATGTGAGAGCAATTGCGCAAGGTTCTTCAGAGAAAAACATCAGTGTGGTAATTTCTGATAAAGATGTCAAAAAAGCGGTAAATGTTCTTCACGAAGAGTTTTTCGAATCAGAAATTAAGCAAGTTCATCTTTATATTTGTGGTGTTGGGAATGTTGGTTCTAAATTAATTCAACAAATTTATTCTCAAAATAAATATTTGAACGAAAATCTTTTGATGAATCTAAGAGTTGCTGGTTTAACGAACAGTACCAAAATGGTTTTCAATGATCAAGGCATTCAAGAAGAGGATTTTAAAGACGCTTTACACAATGGCGAATCTTCTACTCCGCATAAATTTGCAGAAGAAATTATCAATAGAAATTTAAGAAATTCAATATTTGTAGATGTTACTGCTAATGCAAAAGTGGTGGATATTTATGAAGATTTATTGAAAAAAAGCGTAAGTGTAGTTGCTTGTAATAAAATTGCTGCTTCTTCAAACTACGAAAATTATAAAAATTTAAAAAATTCTGCAAAAAATCATAACTGTAATTTCTTCTTCGAAACTAATGTAGGTGCAGGTTTGCCAATTATCGGAACGATTAATGATTTGATGAGAAGTGGTGATAAAATTACTTCTATTCAAGCGGTTTTGAGTGGAACTTTAAATTTCGTTTTCAATAATTATGACGGAAGCAAAACATTCTCGGAAGTGGTAAGACAAGCTCAAAAAGAAGGTTTTACAGAACCAGACCCAAGATTAGATTTAGCAGGAACAGACGTTGCGCGTAAAATTTTGATTTTAGCGAGAGAAGCAGGTTATCAGTTACAATTTGATGAAATAGAAAACGAAGCGTTCTTGCCAGCAAAATGTATGGAAGGAAGTGTGGAAGATTTCTATCAATCTATGACGGAATACGAAGAGCATTTCAGAAAATTGTTAGAAGAAGCAAAATCTGAAGGTAAAATTTTGAAGTATGTTGCTGATTTCAAAGATGGAAAAGCGAAAGTGGGCTTGCAAAAAATATCTCCTGAAAGCGATTTGTATCACTTGTACGGAAAAGATAATATTGTGATATTCAAAACATTAAGATATTCTGAGCAACCATTAGTGGTAAAAGGAGCTGGCGCAGGAGCAGAAGTTACTGCAAGTGGAGTTTTTGCAGATATTGTGCGTTCGGTATAAATTTTATTCAACCGAAAAAGAAACAAAAGATTTGTAATATTTTTAAGTTGTTCAAAAGAAAAAAAAGAATTTTACTTTTCTTTTTTGTGCTTTTGTAAATCTTATTTCCAATCATTTCTTTTGTGTCTTTTATGGTTAAAATAAATTATTTTCAAAAAAAATAAAAAATCTTAGCGCAATTTGCGTTTAAAAGAAATGAAAAATATAAAATTACAAGTTCCGGGAACGGTTGCCAATTTGGTTTGCGGGTTTGATATTCTCGGAATGGCGCTCAATAAACCGTTTGATGAAATGGAATTTAAACTGTTGGACGAGAGAAAAATCATCATTCACCACGAAGATAAGTTCCATTTGCCAACCGAGCCAGAGAAGAATGTAGCAGGAGTGGTTTTGCTCAAAATTTTAGAAAAATTAGAAAATCAGAACATCGGTTTTGAAGTCACCATCAACAAAAAAATAAAACCAGGAAGCGGTTTAGGTTCCAGTGCGGCAAGTGCAGCAGGAGCAGCTTTCGGAGCAAATGAACTCTTGGGAAATATTTTTTCTAAAGAAGAGTTGGTGTATTTTGCGATGTTTGGCGAAGAATTGGCGTCTGGTTCTAGACACGCAGACAACATTGCACCGTGTCTTTTCGGTGGAATTACCTTGGTAAAATCTTCTGAACCAATGGATATTATTCCGCTTTCTTCACCAGATTTGTACGTTTCGGCGGTGCATCCTCAAGTTGAGGTGAAAACTTCTGATGCAAGACAAATTCTCAAAAAAAATATCCAAATGAAAGATGCGGTAAAACAATGGGGGAATGTTGCAGGTTTGGTGGCTGGGATTTTAAAAAATGATAATCAATTAATTTCTAGGAGTTTAGAAGATGTTTTGGTGGAGCCAGTTCGCAGTATTTTGATTCCAAAGTTTGATGAGGTAAAAAAACAGAGTTTAGCTTTAGGAGCTTTAGGCGGTGGAATTTCGGGTTCTGGACCTTCGATTTTTATGTTGAGCGAAACCAAAGAAATTGCTGATAAAGTTGCAGAAAATATGCAGAAAATCTACAACGAAAGCGGTATTGAAAACTTTGTTTACGTTTCTAAAATCAATGACCAAGGAATAAGAATAGTCTAAAGACTGAAGTCCGAAGTCCGAAGAAATTTTTGCTTAATTGATTGAAATAAAAATCTAATTTGTAAGGTCTGAAAGACCGAAAATCAACAGGCAAGTGCAAAGCGCTTGGAAATAAATGAAGAAAAATAATGAGGTCTGAAAGACCGAAATCCTAATTTAAAAAAAATGAATTTTTACAATTTAAAACATAAAGAAGAACAGCTTAATTTCAAAGAAGCGACGATAAAAGGACAAGGGAAAGATAAAGGTTTGTTTTTTCCAGAAGATATTTCAAAATTTAGTAATGAATTTTTACAAAATTTGCCCAATCTTTCAAGCGAAGAAATAGCATTTCAAGTGATGAAGGATTTTGCGGGAGACGAAATTCCAGAAGCTGAACTTAGAAAAATAGTTGCCGAAACCATCGCTTTTGAAATTCCATTAAAGAAAATTACCGAAAATATTTCGGTTTTAGAACTTTTTCACGGGCCGACTTTGGCTTTTAAAGATGTTGGTGCAAGATTTATGAGCCGTTGTTTGGGGTATTTTCTAAAAAATGAAACCCGAAAAGTTACGGTTTTAGTGGCAACTTCTGGTGATACTGGTGGTGCTGTAGCGAACGGATTTTATGGTGTGGAAGGAATTGAAGTCGTGATTTTATATCCAAAAAATCGTGTAAGTCCAGTTCAGGAAAAGCAATTGACGGCTCTTGGAAAAAATATTCATGCTTTGGAAGTAAATGGAAGTTTTGATGATTGTCAAGCTCTTGTAAAACAAGCATTTTCTGATGAAAGTTTAAATGAAAAATTACTTTTGACTTCGGCAAATTCTATTAATATAGCTCGTTGGTTGCCTCAACAAATTTATTATGTTTTGGCCTTGAAACAATGGCTGAAAAACAATTCAGAAAGCCCAGTAATCTGTGTTCCGAGTGGAAATTTTGGGAATATTTGTGCTGGAATTTTGGCGCATCATCGTGGTTTGCCTGTTGAGCATTTTATTGCGGCGTGTAATGTAAATGATGTAGTTCCGGAATATTTGAGAACAGAAATTCTTCAACCTAAAGAAACCGTTGCTACCATTTCAAACGCAATGGATGTAGGTGATCCAAGCAATTTTGTGAGAATTTTAGAATTATTCAACAAAGAATTAAATCAAGTTAAAAACAAACTTTCGGGTTATACAATTGATGATGAAGAAACGCTTAAAACCATCAAAAGAGTAGAAAAAGATTATGGTTATGTTCTAGATCCTCACGGCGCAGTAGCATTTGTAGCTTTAGAAAAATATTTGACAGAAAACGACGGAAAAGGATTTTTCTTAGAAACGGCACATCCTGTAAAATTTCCAGATTCTGTAGAACAAGCAACTGGAAAATCAGTGGAAATCCCAAAATCATTAGAAGAATTGATGACGCAAGAGAAATTTACCACAGAAATTAATCCTCAGTATGAAGAATTGAAAGGGTTTTTGTTGGGAAAATAATATCATTCACTTTGTCAAATTTTTTGTTAAACAAAGAAATCTTTGATAGGGTTATTGTCTAGATTAAACCTTCAAGGTTTTGGAAACCTTGAAGGTTTTTTTATGTTAGCAAATATTTTTATCAATAAGAAGCTTTAGCTAGAATTCATGAAAGTTTTTATTATTCCTCTAATTGTATTGTTTTTACCTAGTATAATTTTGTTTTTGATTTTATTTCATTTCCGGCTATTTTGTTGCAATAATCGATCACTTTTTTGCACAATTTTGCATCGGTAGGAAAAGAGGTATTATTCTCCTGAACGGTAGTATCGGACAAAACAAAATTTGAGGTGTTCGTCTTGGCATCGTGCATTCTTACGCTGTAGGCAAAGATTTTTTCGATACCTTTTTCGCCAATTCTTTTTCGGAAATGAACAAAATTACTCGGGTCACAAGGAAATTCGTGTTCAAAGAAAACCCTGCCACAAAAATGCTGTATATAAGGATTCATGATCCAGGCTTTTTCCAACGTCTCATCGCCCAAATTATACAAATGTTTCAGTAGCAAACAACCCACCATAAACCGAATCGGATGGCTCGGATTGCCCACTTTGGAATACAAGGGCGAAAATTCTTTCTCAAAATAATTCCAATCTATTTTTTCTGAAAGTAGAACAAGTTCATGCTCGTGGTCAATAAAATCCACCAACATTGGGCGGAATAATTCTGGCTTCTTTTCTGGATTTTTCCCCAACATATTTGCAAGGTTTTAAAGCTCTAAGATACAAATTCTTGCAATAAAAAACAAGCTATTTTAAACCCAAAATACTAATAATCAGTAAATTATAGGTGGTTTAAGGAGAGACTATATAAGGAACTTGTTGCCATGGGAATATGATGACGCGTTAACAACATTATGTACAGATTGTCATATTAAAGTTCATGAAACAGAAGGGGTTCCAATTTATTTTGACAAATGATTATCAGAGAAAATATTAACTGAAACTTGTGAAAGATGTGGCGGAACAGGGTTTCTTCCTGAATATAATTACTATCAAGGAGGTATTTGTTTTGCTTGTCAAGGTACTGGAATGAGGATACCTTGGAGTGATTAAAGAGACTGCGTACAACATGGGTTTTGCAAAAGCGGGGTGAATGTCCCTTGCGTTGACGATTTTCGCAATTTCAGCCGCAAAAACCATTTCGTTTTTTATTTTTTTGTAAGTTTGAAAAAACGAAAATGGATTTTGCTCGGTTCAGTTTTTAGTTGAACTTTTAGTTTCTAAAAGCCCCGCCTTCGCAAAGCCCTTTTCCGTTAGCAGAAATTTCAAACGACACGGCAAAAAACCGAAGAAAACCATAAATTTGACAAATGGAACAAATAAAGCTAAATGAATTAAATGACCAAGAATTAATTCAAAAACAAAAGAAATTGAAAACAAATAAAATAGTTAATGCTACACTTATTGGTTTACTTTTGGGCGTTTTTGCTTACAGTGCCGTGAAAAATGGATTTTCATTTTTCACTTTTTTTCCTTTATTTTTCGTGCTTTTTTTGCTGAATAGTGGAAAGAAAAATAGCGAATTTGAAAAGGAACTAAAAAATGAAATGGATAATAGAAATTCTAAATAAAAATGTCTGAAACTTGCCTAAACTGCAATAATCCTGTAATTGAAAATTTCTGTTCCAACTGCGGACAGAAAAAATATAAACGAATTGATAAAAAATATATTTGGGACGAAATTCAATATACTGTTTTTCATACCAATAAAGGGCTACTATTTTCTGTAAAAAATATACTTAAAAATCCAGGCAAAACCGCCAAAGAATTTATTGACGGAAACAGAGTAAACCATTATAAACCGATTTTATTAGTTTTTGTATTGAGTGGAATTGCCACCTTAGTTTCTTTTAAAGTTTTAAATTTAAAAGAAATGATGAGTGATTATTTTTCACAGCAACATATGAACTCAAACTTTATGAATGATTTAATGTCGTTTTTGTCAAGTTACAACTCATTCTTAATGGTATTTTTGATTCCACTTTTTGCTCTAACAACGAAAATCGCTTTTAGAAAATGGGGACATAACTATTATGAACACATTGTGATGAATGCATACATTCTTTCATTTTATACTTTGGTGAGTATTATCGTAGTTTATCCAATTATGTTCTTCTTTAGACATTCAACGAGTACATTCTTTAATATTACTCAATTTTCATTACTTCTTGTTCCAATAATATTAGTTTGGTTTTTCAGAGAATTTTACAAAGACAAACCTTTAAAGTCAATTATTATAAAAGTTCTCGGAGTTTTAGGTTTGGCCATTTTAGGATATATAATTTTCTTAGTTATTGGTGGACTTATTGGACTTGGAATGACGATGCTAAAAGGACCAGAAGCATTGGAATATTTTAAAATGAAATAAAGAAACTGCTTCTAAAATCGGTTTTGCAATAGTGGGGCGAAACTGCAAAGTTCAACTGTAGTTCTTCGGTTCAACTTTTGTGCTAAAATCCCCGCCTTCGGCAATACCCGAACCGTTAGCGGTCAGCATATAATAAATCGCCGAACGAAATTAACCTATAGAAAATGACAGGAAATCATAGAACTCTTGAAGAACAAAAAGAAGAATTTAAAAGCAAAAAGCTTTTAGCTTCTCCGATTGCAGGATTAATTGCGTGGTTGATAGTAGCTATTTCAGGGATTTTTTTTCCTGACAATATTACTGTTTGGGTTTTGTTTATAGCAACCGGTTCAATAGTTTATTTATCTATGGCAGTTTCAAAGTTGACAGGTGAAGACTATCTTGATAAACGTAAGCCTAAAAATACATTTGATAATTTATTTTTTCTTACAGTGGCTCAAGCTATTTTAGTCTATTCAATCGCAATACCTTTTTTCATAGTAGATTACACTTCTCTTCCATTAACCGTTGGGATTTTGACGGGATTAATGTGGGTTCCTTTGACTTGGATAATTGACCATTGGGTTGGACTATTTCATTCAATTGTAAGGACTATTTTAGTTTTAATTCTTTGGTATTTGTTTCCTTCAGACAGATTTGTAGTAATTCCAATAGCAATTATCATAGTATATATAGTATCAATTATAGTCTTGAAAAACAGAAAAATCAAAACATAGAATAAAAGCCTAACCGCTAATAAGGGTAACCGTTGCACAACCTCAAATTTCAGGTTTTTTTGTGGGTGTTTTCACGGGAAATGGTTTACGGTTTGCCGTATTGGGATAAAGGGAATGATTGGTAAATTTGGGTTGTGCTTTCTGTTATGGGATAATCATGTTTTAGCACGCAATTTATGTTGGGAGATTGGAATTATATTCGGATATTTGAGAGTTATCTGCAAGCAAATTTGACAGCTATGCCACAAAACAGAAACCTATTTTTTATATTTATTTTAATATCATTTTTTAGTTGTAAGGAGAAGAAAAAAAATAATATTCTCGAAAAAAGTAATAAAATTACTTCCACTAAAATTGACTCAACTAAAATTAATCAAAATCTAAATAAAACAGATACAATTCAAATTTCAAAAGAACATAAAGTAAATACTATTAAATGTGATTTGGATGGTGACAATCTTGATGAAATAATTCAAATTGTAAGAAATACTAAAAATGGAAAAAGTGGATTGAGAATAATTTTTGGAAACAAAAAAAAGATAGATCATTTAGGTTTAGGAAAAGATGTTTTAAACCAAGGCTTTGATGAAATTGATTGGGCAGGAATATTTGAAATTGCCCCAAAAAACGAAATATATTACAATAATGTAAGCGATGAAGGAGAAATTATTACAGAAGATGAAGTAAAAGATGAAGATAAAATAAAACTAAAAAATGATGGAATATTTATTCATGCAGAAGAAAGTTGCGGAGGTGGAGTAATTTATCTAGAAAATGGAAAATACAATTGGATTCAGCAAGAATAGTTTTGCCTGCAGATAACATTGTATTGGCAAAATGCGGGGTTTATGCCTAAATTGTACTTTTTGTAATATTTAGCCGCCAATATTTTCCAATTCCACATTTTTGATTAACTTAGTTCCATTGAAAAAATATTGGCTACGATTGGTCTGAAATTGAACTTTCGTTCAAATTAAGCCCGCACTTCGCCAATACTTTTTCCGTTGGCGGTAATTCTACAACCCACATTTAAATAGAAAACCTACATGAAAGAAATCGACATTGAAAAATGTTGGTAGATTTGGGTTGTGCTTTCTGTTATGGGATAATCACGTTTTACCACGCAATTTATGTTGGGAGATTGGAAATATATTCGGATATTTGAGAGTTAGCGGTCATTTTAAAAAAAACAGAACTTTAAAATGAAAATTATTCTAGAAAATTTAGATTGGACGAAAAAAAATGGAATTCTAATAATTGGAATTTGTTTGTCTGCAATGTTGATAAGACAATTTCTTGAATATTATAGAGGAACATTGATATATCAGTACGGAGCTCCTTTATCATTATTTATATTTTATGGTGGTGTTTTTTGGTCTTTTATTAATACTTTACAGTTGATTTCTAAATACAAAACTGATTTAAAAAAAAATATTTTATGGATATTTATAAGTGCAATTCCATTTTTGTACATATTTATTATGATGACGATAGCAATGACAAAAACCGTATAAAAAACATTCTCAAACAAAGATTCAGAATGTGGTAAAAGTTATTTGAATTAGGTTATTTGGATTAGTAATTATTCAAAAAAAGATAAAAAACGACGGCTAACAGTGTATTTGCAAAAAACGGGGTTGACGTTTTCTTCCGAAGCTTAGTTAATAAAAGGCGCAAAAATGCGTTTGATCTTTCTATTTTCCCTAATTTAGAAATCTGAAAAAGCATTTTGCTCCAGGCGGTTTTTCATTCCTCTTTTGGTTTGCAGTAGCCCCGTTCTTCGCAAATACTTTTTCGTTGTCTGCAAGCGTATCAAAACCCTCATTAAATAGCAAAAAATGAATAAAACCTTAATTTTTATTGGAATTACAACATTAATTATTTTCGGAGTATTATTTTTTATAAGACAGCGAAAAAATCTTGTAAATATTGAGGTGAAAAGTAATGAAAATGTTCCCTTTTACAGTTTGGAAGACGGAAATCAAACCGAAGTAATTTATGCACCAAAATATAATAAAGAATTTCTAGAAAATTTAGACAAAAAATATTCTTGGGAAAATTTTGATGAATATGATAATAGATTTTGGGAATATATGTATGAATATTTTGATAAATTACCAAAAATTGCGGGAGAAGAAATACCAACTCAAAATTTTTTCAATAAACTAAATCGTCCTCAAAAAGTTTTTTATTGTATGTTGGTTTTTAATGGAGACGTTGATAACGGAGGCGTTAATCAATTCTTTTTTAACAAACCTGAATTTGCATTTGCTGTTTTAGAAACTTTTGATGAATTAAAACTTCCAAAACTGAAAAATGATTATGAAAAATGCTTAAATGAATTAATGGGAAATGCTGACAGTTATGGAAAAAGAAAGCAAATTTTTAATGATGAAAACAAGTCTTGGGAAAAAAGATGGAAAGCATTTACTGGTGGATATGCTGAAATAAAGTCGGCTGAAAAATTAGAAGATTATTATTACAACAAGGAATTTAAAAAAGAATATTATAAACACATTGTAGAATATATCGACAAAAAAATTGACAAATTCACTGAAAAGTAAAAAACGCCTGCAGATAACATTGTATTTGCAAAAGGCGGGGCTGAAACCAAGTAGAAAGATTTGTTCCATTTAGTCGCAACTTGCTTTTCATATTACTTTTTTGGTAATTTAGTAATCTGAAAAAGCAAGTTGCTTCGTTCGGTCGAAATTGAACTTTTAGTTAAATTTAGCCTGCCCTTCGCAAATACTTTTTCCATTGTACGACATTTTATGAAAACCGTTATTCTAAAAATCATTTTAATAATTATTCCAGTTTTCATTTTTGGACAAGCTGAAAACATTGACTCGGGGAAATATTACCCTGCAAAAGAAATTTTTGAAACTAAGTACGAAAAAGAGCACTACCCTAAATTTTTAAAATCTCAAATTAAAACTGTCGGAAACAAAGTGATCTTAGGAGAAATGAAATCTCTGGAATTTAACGACCAGAGTAATGAAAAAACTAAAATAATTTTAAAAAGTGGTTTACTTGATCCTTACTGGATTAACGGAAGTTATCATTTAAAGATTGGATGGATCGACGAACTTACTTTACTGAATCCAAATAGTCAAACCAAAAGATTTAAATTTTGGATTTTTTATACTGGACACAAAAATCCGTTATTAAATAGCGTAAACCCACACGAATATTATCTCGAATTTTATAATGCCAAAGCAACTGAAAACACAACGTTTATCAACTTTATGGAAAATGCACACTTGACTTTGATAAAGTACGGAGGTATAATTTTATAAAAACGTCGTGCAACAAAGTATTTCTATTAGCGGGGTTGAAGTTTACATCATAAAGATTTTCGCTAATTGTTCTTTTTGTTATATTTACAAAGACTTGTTATAAAAAGTCCCCGCCAAAAGAAATACGCAACCGTTAGCTGTAATTACAGAAAATCAGACCGACTAAATGAAAATCAAAAAACTTTTTTACACTATTATATTTGCTTTGATTTTATTTTCTTGTAAAAGTAGATCAATTACATATAATCATACTAAAATTGTTAAACTTCAAGAAAATGGTTATTCTGTCTTTTTTGACACACTGAAAATAAATTTTAAAAATTTTTATTCTAGTAAAGAACAAGTTAACAGAATTACAAAAAATAATAGGAATAAAACTATTAATATAAAATCGAAAGGAAATAGTAATATCATTGAATCTGAAAACTTAAAAAATAAAACTATTAAAAATTTGAGTATTCCTGAATTTGGGCTACTTATCATTGACGGATATCCTGTAAGTTCAGAGAATTTAAAAACAAATGTCTTAATTGACTTGAACTCAATAAAAAATATAAAAATCTTAAGTAAAAAAAATTATCAAGATAAATTTCCACATTTAGATTTAAAAGGCGGTATTGTAATTTTACAGACTAAATAAAAAATTTGCAAATTGCAACTACAGCTAACATATTGGCAAAATGCGGGGTTGAATGCAAGTTTGAAGATTTGTGATTTAGAGCCGCCGCTATTTTTCCATTTCGCTAGTTTTTAGTAATTTAACTTCATGGAAAAATATCGGCTACGTTTAGTCTAAATTGAACTTTCAGTCCATTTTGGCCCGCTCTTCGCCAATACTTTTTCCGTTGTACGATATTGCAACAAAACTAAACCTATAAAATAATGAAATTAATTTACTCTATCATTTTTGTGTCTTTTACAAGTTTACTATTTTCTCAAAAATTCAACTCTGAAAACTATTATGAAAATTATGGTAAAAAAGAAAAATTACAAGGCAAAAGACTAGCAACTGCTTGGCTAAACGAAATTGACGCAGCTCAAATACTTAGTGAGGAAATGAAAAATGCAGGTTTTGAATGGGTTAGAGAATTCAGAATAATAAAAGTAAATGAAAACGAACATATTTTAGCAATTTGTTATTCAGAAAAAAGTAAAGTTGGGTTTGTTTATGAACCAACACACGGAGCATTTCCTAAAAAACAAAATAGAGAATTGAAAAGTCTTTTAAAAAGAAATTCTGGAAATGATTACTCTGAAAAAATTGTTGATTTAAATGGAAATTCTCAATTTATAAAAATCAAAGACATGCCAGATAATATTTTCATAATCAAAGAAGATATCTATTGGTTCCAATTTACCGATAATAAAGATGATGATAAATATTTAGTTACTAAAAATGATATGCTTGAGATTTTTAGAGAAGATATTAGAAAGGTAATCGCTAAATTCAAAAAATAAAAACATAGTACAACATGGTATTTGCAAAAGGTGGGGCTGAATTTATAATAGAACTACCAGTTGCATTTAGTCGCAACTTGCTTTTCATATTACTTTTTTTGTAATTTGGTAATCTGAAAAAGCAATTTGCTTCGTTCGGTCGAAATTGAACTTTCAGTTAAATCCAGCCCGATCTTCGCAAGTACTTTTTCGTAAACTGTAATACTATGAAAGCCATTATACAAACAATGTTTTGTCTTTTTTTTTTAATTTCCTGTAACAAAAAAGTTGAAGAAGCTAAAACTGAAAAACCAAAACCTATCCTGATAAAAATTGGATATTATCCCAGTTTTCATCAACCTGCTGAGACGATTTTTAACCTTAATGAAAACTATTTGATTTTTTATAGTCCAACCTCATATAATCCACCGCCACCACCGCCTCCGCCCGAAAAAGGAATCACAAGTTCAAAAGACCGAGATGATTATAAAGAATTTTTGAATGAAAGACCTGAATTGGTACCTTTCAAAACAAATGTATCTGAAACTGAAGTTCAGCAAATTTTAAAAATCACTGACTCTTTTAGATTAGAAGATTTTAATGATAAAGATATTATGCCAGATTTGGATGGGATGTCAACAAACATCATCATATTTTATTCAGATGGAAAATTAATTCAGATGAACCCAATGAATGTTCCAAATCCGAAACAAAGGGAACTTTATAATCAAATTCTGAATATAGTACTTGACAAAAACAGCAACAGTAATAACTCAATTATCCTTCAAAAGATAAAAGACTACCGCTAAAAGCCAAGCATCCTGCTCGGCAAAGTCTCCGGACTTTGACCGTTAATTTACAAAGCGCTCCACACTTCAAAAACTTAAAAAAATAAAAATCTAAGAATACAAGTCATGCAAATCTACTCTGACCATTTTGGACGCGTTATTTGGCTCACCATCAGTCCGGCTGAGGTGAGAATGGACTTGCAGGATCTGGGATCCGATTTCGAGTACGAAAGGTGTGCGACTGTTTCGGAGGTCGGCAAACTCTGTGAATCTTTGAATGTAACCTATGAGGAATTACCGGCCGCGCTGCTCCTCAGACTCGAAAATCAAATGACTGCCTTTGATTTGTTTACCGAGTTACTGGATGATCATCACATACAATTTGAATATTTTTCCGGCTGATCTAGAAAAATCCCAGCTGCTTAAGTCTCCTGGGTTTAAAATGAATATCCAGCCATTTAGTATTTTTTTCCGCCAGACTGACTTATCATAAACCAATCAATGACAAAAATCTACCGCATCGCCCTTATAGAAGACAATAAGAAACAGCTCGAAAAACTGGCGGGTTATCTGGAGAAGATACCCAACGCTCAACTTGTACTGAAGAGCAGCAGCTCTGATGACTTCTTTGAACATTTAAAAACTGTGACTCCAGATATTCTGGTGGCAGATCTGGATTTGGGTAACGACAGCATGTCGGGGATAGAAGTGGCCACCGAGCTGAATCTTCCGGTGTTCTTTGCGAGCATTAACACGGCTGATTATATTGAGGATGTCGAAGAACTGAAGAGGGATGCAGAGATCTGTGTCGATCATATCACCAAGCCCTTTACCGAAGAACAGTTTGCAAAAAGTTTTATCAGGTTCCTGAAAGAAGTTTATCTTTTCTCGAATCTGGATTATGTGTATCTGGATTTCAACAAAACAAAAAGAAATAAAATTCTGATTGATGACATTGTGTACCTGTGTGCCGATAAGCGTGCCGGTTCAGAATCCAACAATAAGCAGATTTATTTCATCAACCGAAAGCCGGAAAATCTCATCGATTTTTCTTTTTCCAAAATGGAAGAAAAAGGTCTGCAGAAATCGCAGTTTGTCACGGTTCATAAATCGTTTCGGGTGAATAAAAAATACATCCACTGCTACCACAGAAAAACAGCCACCATCGAAATAAGTGTTTTTGATGACTGGGGCAAGACAAAAAGTCATCATTTACCAGTGTCAGAAACTTACCAGACTGACATCAAAAAGAATTTTGGCTAACGGCCTTGTTTCCCCATTTACCGCTCTTGTTACTGCGTCTCCCTTCTTATGATTGGGAGACGCATTTTTTTGTTTTATGGATGTTGATTTGATGATTAGACATCACAACAAATTAAACATTTAATAAAGTTATGGAAACAGAAGAAAGGAATATCATCATTCCTTCAGTGAATTATCATTTATGGGAACCTTGTAATATGAGATGCAAGTTTTGCTTTGCTCCTTTTTATGATGCCAAAAAACTGCTGCCCAAAGGACATCTTCCGAAAGAGCAGTCGCTGCAGCTTGTGCGTGAACTTGCAGCATTTGGATTTGAAAAAATTACTTTTGCCGGTGGTGAACCCACTTTATGTCCCTGGATTTCTGAACTGATTTCTGAAGCCAAAAACTATGGAATGACTACCATGATCGTTACCAATGGCAGCAGAATTAATGAAGCCTTTCTGGCCCAAAATAAAGAAAGTCTCGACTGGATCATTATCAGCATTGACAGTCTGGCGGATGAAACCAATCTAAAGTCGGGACGAGCGGTTACAGGCAAAAAAATGTTGACAAGAAAGGAGCATTTCACGCTGATTGACAGGATCAGAAAATATAAGTATCGCTTAAAAATCAATACGGTCATTCATCAGTTGAATTACAAAGAATCGATGAGTGAGGTAATAGCATATGCAAAGCCAGAACGCTGGAAAGTATTTCAGGTACTGCCTGTTAAAGGAGAGAACGATAAGCATATCGATGATTTTGTCATTAATGATGAAATGTTCAGCACATTTATTTCGAATCACCGGCAGTTTCTGGAAGAAAACATTCTGATAAGAGAGAACAACAGTGAAATGAAAGACAGCTATGTGATGGTGGATCCTGCCGGAAGATTTTACAATAACAAGAACGGGATGCAGGAATACAGCCAGTCTATTCTCAATAACGGTGTTGAAATGACTTACCGTGAAATGAACTACAACTATCAAAATTTCATCAACAGAAAAGGTGTTTATAACTGGAAATAAAATGATTAATTTTTAGAAAATGAAAACAAAAATTACTTTATCAGGAGAAGTTGCTTCGGGAAAAAGTACTATAGGGAGACTGCTTGCGGAGAAACTGAACTATGACTTCGTTTCACTGGGCACCATAATTAGGGCAAGAGCTCAGCAGGAAGGTATTCACATTACGGAATTTCAAAAGCGGTGCAAAGAAAACGTTTCTATTGATAAAGAGATAGATGCAGAATTCGGGAGTTTTTGTAATGAGAAAGACCAACTTGTGGTAGATTACAGAATGGGTTTTAGGTTTGTCCGAAATGCCTTACACGTATATCTAAAAATAAGTGAAGAAGATGCGCTAGAACGACTGAAAGCAGCAAATCGCCCTGATGAAAACTTTGAAACAGTCAGGGAAAGAAATGAAAGTTTTAAAAGTCAGTTTTTAAATGCATATCAGATTGATTATACAGATGAATGTCATTATGATCTGGTAATTAATGTAATCAATTAAACGTGAGAAGAAATTTCCCAGACGATTGTTAATTATTTTAATTTAAAACAATAAAAAACAAAACTACACTCAAAAAAATAGTGTTACCAAAGAAATGTCAAAGAAATGTCAAAGTAAAGGGTAAGGAATCTTCGGTCCCAGGTTGTGGGAATAGTAAAAACCTTAATGCCCAAACCGTGTTTTTACCCAAAATCTGATGGTGGTTATTTTTTTATACTATAGAAAAAGCCCCGACAGACGGAGCTTAATTAAAAAGCGCTGTTAGAGCTCCAAGCTCTAACAGCGCTGTATATGATTAAGAATAATTTATCCTTTTGCGACTCTTTCGATGCGTTTTCTTTCGTTTTCAGAAAGAACTTTTTTACGCATACGGATGAAGTTTGGTGTTACTTCAATCGCTTCGTCGCCTTGGATGTATTCCATACATTCTTCAAGAGAGAATAAGATTTTCGGAGCGACGCTGCCGTCTTTATCCTTCCCTGATGCACGCATGTTATTCAGTTGTTTTGCCTCAACGATGTTTACCACCAAATCTCCAGGTTTGTTCTGTTCGCCCACGATCATACCTTCGTAGATTTCCTCACCCGGATCAACAAAAAATTTACCTCTGTCCTGAAGTTTTGCGATGGAATATTCCGTAGCCGGTCCCTGACCTTTACTTACCAATACGCCTACCAATCTTCCCGGTATCGCTCCTTTGAAAGGCTTGTAATCTACGAAACGGTGCGCCATAATAGCTTCACCCGCAGTTGCGGTAAGCATTTGAGAACGTAGACCGATTAATCCTCTTGAAGGGATTTCGAATTCCATGTGCTGCATTTCTCCTTTGGTTTCCATGATGTGAAGATCACCTTTACGCTGAGTCGCCAAATCGATTACTCTTGAAGCATATTCTTCAGGTACGTCAACTACCATAGATTCATAAGGCTCGCATTTCACCCCGTCGATTTCTCTAAGGATTACCTGTGGCTGCCCGATGGTCATTTCATAGCCTTCTCTTCTCATGGTTTCAATTAAAACCGAAAGGTGAAGGATACCTCTACCGAATACCAGGAACGTGTTGGCATCTTCAGTTGGTTCAACCCTTAATGCTAAGTTTTTCTCTAACTCTTTCATCAACCTTTCTTTCAGGTGATTTGAAGTTACATATTTACCGTCTTTTCCGAAGAAAGGAGAGTTGTTGATGGAGAACGTCATGTTCAAAGTAGGCTCATCGATTGCGGTACGTGGCAACGGATCTGGATTCTCAAGATCTACGAATGAATCCCCAATCTGGAATTTATCAAAACCTACGATCGCGCAGATATCACCTGCTTTTACTTCCTGAACTTTCTTTTTGCCAAGACCCTCGAAAACATATAATTCTTTTACTTTTCCTTTGATGATGTTGCCGTCTTCCTGTGCCAGACCAATCCATTCCGATTCTTTTACAGAACCCTGGGTGATTTTACCGATCGCGATTCTTCCTAAGAAAGAAGAGAAATCAAGGGAAGTGATCTGCATTCTCAGCGGACCTTCTTTAGCGTCAGGAGCTGGAACGTGTTCCAAAATACCATCTAATAGTGGGAAAATATTGTCTGTAGGCTCTAGGGAAGTATTGAACCAGCCCTGTTTTGATGAACCGTAGAATGTAGGGAAATCCAACTGCTCTTCGGTGGCATTAAGATTAAAGAACAGGTCGAATACCTGATCGTGAACTTCATCCGGACGGCAGTTTGGCTTATCAACTTTATTGATAACCACAACCGGTCTTAGACCTAATTCCAAAGCTTTCTGAAGTACGAAACGCGTCTGCGGCATTGGCCCTTCGAAGGCATCTACCAAAAGCAGAACTCCGTCAGCCATTTTCAGTACTCTTTCCACCTCACCTCCGAAATCGGCGTGGCCCGGTGTGTCGATTACATTAATTTTGGTGTCTTTATAAGTTACCGAAATGTTTTTTGATAAAATGGTAATTCCACGCTCTCTTTCAAGGTCATTATTGTCCATGATAAGATCACCGGATTCCTGATTTTCGCGGAAAACACTGGTGGCGTGAATGATTTTGTCGACCAGCGTAGTCTTTCCGTGGTCAACGTGCGCAATGATTGCGATATTTCTAATGTTTTGCATAATCGTTTTTTGACGGTGCAAAAGTAAACTTTTTTGCCGGATAATTTGCAAAGTGATATAGAATTAACAGAAATTAATACAGAAAATTAAGGAAAGTTTAATTGAGTTCTCAGAAGTGGGTTTGGTTATCGGAGTATCTGTTTTGATTAGATCAGAATTCCGCAGCGTCAGTGCATGCAAAAAGCGGCTACATCGGCCGCTTTGGGAACAGATTGATATGTAAATCTAGTTCTGCCTTAAGTATGAATAAAGATCATCTTTTAAATGAACTCTTTTTTTGCGTAAAGCGGTTAAGTGATCGTCGGTAGTGTGATTCTGTTCACCTTCTTCGTAATGCTGAATGAGCGCGTTTACCTCCTCGTAATTCACATACATTTTTCTGAAAATTTCGTCATTCAGCTTCAGGACATTGATTTTGTCTGTGTATTCAGGAAATTCGTGGGTTAGGTTGTGGTTTTCCATGACTTTAAATTTTAGGAATTTTGATAGATTAAAGTTAAGGAAAATATTAAACCAACGGTACATGAAAATTATCACATCTTTAAAGCCAGTACAAAAATAAACGCTAAAGTTCTGAGGCTTTAGCGTTGTTAATTGTTGGCGTTATTTTTTGGTTGTTATATGAATTTCGTTGGCTTTGCTGCCGTTGTATCCTTTCTTATAAACATTCATTCTTTCAATGCGGTTGGGGGACAGGCTGTTCATTTCTTCTTTCGTAACAGGTTTTCCATCGATATAAATTTTCACATCGGCATCGTCATTTCTGAGCAGGTTTGCTGATAATGAAGCTTTGGCGGCTTTTTCTGCTGCAATTTCCGCTGCTTTTAACCGTTGCTGGAATTCTGGTGAATTAACCTGTTTTTCAACTTCTCTGGCGCGTTTCTCAGCTTCTTCAATTTGCTTTTTGAACTCAGGAGAATTTACTTTCTTTTCCATTTCTAATGCTTTGAGCTCGGCTTCCTGTATCTTTTTCCTGAATTCGGGTGAGTTGTAGAGTCGGTCGGCTTCCTTCGCTTGGTTTTCAAATTCTTTAATTTTTAATTTAAAGTCGTCGGAATTATAGAAATCGAGCTGGGCATAGAGTTTATCCATTTCTACCTGTTTCAGTTCAAGCTTTTTCATGTTGATTTTAAAATCTTCAGAATTGAAAAGTTGATCCATTTTTCCGCTGAGCTGCCTCATTTCTTTTTCAAGCTTCTTGAATTTAGGACTGTCGAAGTCATTTTTCTTAGCCAATTTCTCGAGTTTTTTGCCTGTAAGGCTCATTTCTTTGCTGATTTTTTTTGCCTCTTCATTGTTTTTCATCAGGGCATCATTCAGCGGTTTAAGTTCTTCAGTTTTCAGCTTGATTTCTTTTTCTACTGCAGGCGGAACCTGCGGACTAGGTGGTGCAACAGGAGCATCAGGAGCATCAGGTTTTGTGATTAAGGTATCGTTCTGTACCGCGGTGATGTACTTTTCGATTTCGAGGTTGGTTTCTTTAATTTCTCTGTTTTTTGCGTTAACAAGGTAGGCGAACGCAAGGATGAAGAGAATGGGCAATGCGAATAAACGCCGCGCATAGCTGAATCTGGTTTTTGATTTTGTGAGCATTGTGATTCTTTTTTTGAGGTTAGAACTTAGGAACGGACTCGCGGCAGGTAAGTGGTTTCCGGAAAACTGACTTGCCAAAAGCATCTGCGCAAATGCTTTCATGTCCGAGTTTTTAATAGCCTTTTTATCGGCCAGATATTCGTGTATTAAACTTATTTCTTTTTTAATAAGGTAAAAAAACGGGTTGAACCAAAAGATGGACGTAAGAATTTCAATAAAGATTTTATCTAAGGAATGTTTCTGTTCGATATGTACCATTTCGTGCTTTAGGATTTGCTTTCCCAAATCTGAGTGCAGTGGAATGGAATTCTTCCAGAACAGATTTCTGAAGAATGAAAAAGGAGCCTCGTGCAGAGTGGTCTGGTAAAAATTAATGTCCCCGATTTTTTCTCTGGTGTATTTGCGTTTCAGCAGTTCTATTTTAAGGATTCCGTAGAAAAGTCTGGTCAGGAAAAAGAGAGCAGCCACTCCAAAACCGAAAGCAGTAAACTGATAATAAAAGTGATCATGGCTTAAATTTTTTGATTCGTTAATATTATTTAATTTATTAAGCAACATATAAATACCGCTGTTTACTTCAACTGTAAAATAATCTACTTTCAGAAGCGGCAGCAGCAAACTGATGACCAAAACAGCAAGCAGATAAAAACGGTTGTAATGATGAAAAGTCCTGTCTTTAAGAAACAACCAGTAGTAGCAAAACATTACACCCGATGTTAAAATAACTTTTGCCAGATAAAGAAAAAAGAGTTGCATGCCTTTTATTTTTTGAGTTCGTTGAGGAGCATTTCAAGATCTTCCACACTCATTTCGTTCTTTTCGACCAGAAATGAAACTGCGTTTTTGTAGGAACCCTCGAAATAATTCTTCACCAGGCTTTTCATTGATTTCCCACTGTATCTCTCTTTTGAAACTAAAGGGAAATACTGGTGCTGGCGACCATGAACTTCATAATCTACAAAATCTTTTTCCTTCAGCACTTTTAATATGGTAGAAACGGTATTGGTGTGCGGTTTTGGTTCGGGAAAAAGCTCAAGGATGTCTTTAAGAAAGCCTTTTTCGATCTCCCAGAGGTACTGCATTACCTGTTCTTCAGCTTTTGTTAATTGAGCAATCTGCATATCACTATTTATTTAGTGATACAAATGTAGGAATTAAATCCGTTCTTACAACTATTTTTGTAGTGATAATATGAAATTTATTGTAAGTATTTGATTGTCAGTTATAAAAATTAGAAGTTATCGCCGATGTCACTTTAATATATATTATTGAGAATTTGTGTAAAAACCTTATCTTTGCACACCTTAATTTAAACTGCAACACGCCAAAAGTGTCTTGCTAAAAGCAAAAATTTATGAAATGTGGAATTGTAGGTTTGCCCAATGTAGGTAAATCAACCCTTTTTAACTGCCTGAGCAACGCCAAAGCGCAGTCTGCCAACTATCCTTTCTGTACGATTGAACCTAACCTGGGAACGGTTTCCGTGCCCGATCACCGTTTGTTCGAACTCGAAAAACTGGTGAATCCGGAAAGAGTTTTGCCCGCGGTGGTAGAAATTGTAGATATCGCCGGGCTGGTGAAAGGTGCAAGTAAAGGTGAAGGTTTAGGGAACCAGTTCCTGGCCAATATCCGCGAATGCGAAGCTATTATCCATGTATTAAGATGTTTCGAAAACGGCAATATTATTCACGTGGAAGGTTCTGTAGATCCGCTTCGTGACAAAGAAATCATCGATATCGAACTTCAGCTGAAAGATATGGAGGCGATCGCTAAAGCTGCAGAAAAAGCGAAGAAATTCATTAAATCCGGAAAGAAAGAAGATGTGTTGACCTATGAAACACTGGTTAATCTTCAGAAATTTGTAGAAGACGGTAAGAATGCCAGAGAATTCCCGATGGATGATTTTGCAAAGTCTGTGATTTCTGAAATTCAGCTGCTGACCAACAAACCTGTGCTTTATGTTTGTAATGTGGATGAAAATTCCATTAAAAACGGCAACGAATGGATTGCGAAGATCGAAGAAATGGCAGCAAAAGAAAATGCTGAAGTTGTAGTGCTGGCTGCTCAGATTGAAGCCGACATTAACGAACTTGAAACCTTTGAAGAAAGACAGATGTTCCTGGAAGAACTTGGTTTGGATGAACCCGGTGTTAACAAACTCGTTAGAAAAGCTTACGATTTACTTAAGCTACAAACCTATTTCACCGCCGGCGTGAAAGAAGTACGTGCCTGGACGATTGGTCAGGGCTGGACGGCGCCTCAGGCCGCAGGCGTGATTCATACCGACTTCGAAAAAGGATTCATCCGTGCAGAAGTTATCGGTTATGATGATTTTGTAACTTATGGATCCGAAGCTAAAGTAAAGGAAGCTGGAAAAATGAGGGTAGAAGGTAAAGAATACATTGTAAAAGACGGTGATGTAATGCATTTCCGATTCAATGTATAATTAAAGATTTTTAGATATTAAAAGCAGATTTCATAAAATCTGCTTTTTTTATTGCGTATCTTTGATTGTATTGTTAGAGCATCGGTAATACTGAATTATTCAGCAAAGAATATTACTGCGTCGTTCTAAGAAGCAGAATTCTACAATGTTCTCCAAAAGTAAAAATATGTGGTTTACTAAATCCATCGAAGACACACTAAAAGCGCTTAACGTAAATCCTGAAACGGGGCTTACTTCCGAAGAAGCCATCAAAAGGCTGAAACAGTTTGGACCCAACCGGCTGGAAGCAAAAAAGAAAAAAACGGTTCTTCAGATCTTTATTTCTCAGCTTAATGACTGGCTGATTTATGTACTTTTTGCCGCGGTAATCATCACTTTTCTAATGGGTGAATATGTGGATGCCGCGATTATTGTTTTGGTAATTCTCATCAATGCAGGTATTGGGGTCTATCAGGAATTAAAAGCCGGAAAAGCCATTGAAGCCCTGATGGAACTCTCTTCCCCAAAAGCATTAGTGAAAAGGGATTCCCATACCAAAGAAATCGACAGTTCTGAACTTGTTCCCGGCGACATCGTAATTCTGGAAGCCGGGAGAATTATTCCCGCTGATCTCCGCCTGATTGAAACGGCTAATCTACAGACCGAAGAGTCGGCGCTGACCGGAGAATCGGTTCCTGAGCATAAAAAGGCGGAAGATGTTTATGAAGATCCCAATACCCCGATTGGCGATAGAGAAAATCAGGCTTTTATGACTTCGGTGGTAACTTACGGACGAGGAGCCGGCGTGGTTGTAGAAACCGGAATGAAAACCGAGCTTGGTAAAATTGCCCACCTGATTGATAACGAAGAAACTACCAAGACACCGCTGGAGAAACGTCTGAACGATTTGGGAAAAATGCTGGGCAAAATCGCTGTGGGCATCTGTGTCTTTATTTTTGTGCTTTCGTGGTTTCAGGGCAGGGACCTGGCGGAGATGTTCCTTACCGCAGTGTCTCTGGCTGTTGCCTCGATTCCGGAAGGTTTGGCTGCGATCGTGGCAGTGGTGCTTTCGATTGGTGTCACTTCTATGTCGAAGAAAAATGCTATTATCCGGCGGCTGCCCGCAGTTGAAACGCTGGGTTCTGTCAACGTGATCTGTTCCGATAAAACAGGCACTTTAACCATGAATAAAATGACGGTTACCCAACTTTTTACTTCCGACGGTCTTATAAATGTGGATGATGATCAGAAGGTAGAAATTCCCAACTCCGCAAAAATGCTTGCCAAGGGAATGATTCTTTGCTCCGACGCGACGCTGGAAAACGGTGATTCCACCGGAGATCCTACAGAAGTTGCGCTGCTGATTCTGGGTGATACGATGGAGATCTACAGGAAAGATTTAAGCAAAAATACCAGAAGAATTAATGAGAAAGCCTTCGACAGCGACCGGAAAATGATGTCGGTTCTGGTAAAGGAAGAGGATGGAGATTATAAAGTCTTCACAAAAGGTGCTTTGGGAAGTTTGAAAAAAGTCTGCACAAAGATTTTTATTGATGGCGAAATCCGCGATATTTCAGACATTGATTTTGAAAAGTTCACCAATACGGCCAGGAAAATGTCGGATAACGCATTACGAACATTGGCGCTTGCGTACAAGCCTGCAACAAAGGAAACACAACCCGAAGAAATGGAGCAGGATCTTGTACTGCTTGGGCTTGTAGGGATGATGGATCCGGCCAGAGACGAAGTGAAGCCTTCGATCGCACTTGCCAAAAACGCCGGAATCAGGACGGTTATGATTACGGGTGACCACAAAAACACAGCGTTTGCCATCGCTAAAGATCTGGACATTGCGCAGAATATCAATCAGGTCATTACAGGTCCCGAACTCGATGAATTCAGCGATGAAGATTTAAGGAGAAATGTAGATCAGTATCTGGTGTATGCCCGGGTGTCGCCGGAACATAAAGTAAAAATTGTACGGGCCCTGAAAGCCAACGGCAATATCGTTTCTATGACCGGTGATGGTGTAAATGATGCGCCATCCTTAAATGCAGCAGACATTGGGGTTGCGATGGGAATTACTGGCACCGATGTGGCCAAAGGCGCGGCGGATATGATTCTTACGGATGATAACTTCTCCACCATTGTAAAAGCTATAGAGCAAGGCAGAAATATCTACAGCAACATCAAAAAGTCGGTTATTTTTTTGCTGACCTGTAACCTTGGCGAGGTGGTGCTGATGGTTATCGCACTGCTCATTGGTTGGGCATCGCCACTTATTGCAACGCAACTTTTATGGATTAATTTAATCACCGATTCGCTACCGGCCATCGCACTGGGAATGGATAATGGCGACCCGGATGTGATGAATGAAAAACCCCGCAATCCAAAAGAAAATTTCTTCTCCAACGGCGCAGGTCTGCAGGCTGTTTTAGGAGGCCTTTTCATAGGTTTAATCTGCTTTTTCGCCTTTTGGTACGGATATTACGAAATGGGATATTCGCCTTCTGACAAAAATGTTCCGGAAGAAGTAGTTAATAATGCGCGTACTTTGGCGTTCATGGTATTGGTGTTTGCCCAGCTTTTCTATTCTCTGGGCCTGAGAAATATGAAAAAAAGCATCTTCGAAGTGGGTCTCTTTAGCAATAAGTATCTGATTGGGGCTATTGTTCTTGGGATTCTGCTTCAGGTTCTGGTACTTTTTGTACCCGTATTGCGGGATGCATTTAAACTTCATATGCTTGATCAGAAAGGTTGGATGATGGCTGCGGTACTCGGGCTGCTGCCACTTGCCGCGCACGAACTTTACAAAGTCCTGTTTATGTGGAAAAAATAATGGTTTAAAGCTTCGTTATCATCATTGTACAATGTTTTATTAAATTTGAGCTAAAATCCGGAAGTATGCTAAAACTCTTTGAGAAAATCAATGTTCAGAAAGCCATTTTGTTCCTTGCACTTTTGTTGGTTCTCATTATTTTAGTTGAGCTGAAATACTTCCTGTCAGGTTTGCTTGGTGCCATCACGCTGTATGTGCTGACCCGAAAGTTATATCTGAAACTGGTTGAGGAGAAAAAATGGAATAAGAATCTATCAATAACCCTTATTATATTTTTAATCATCATCACTTTTGCTATACCGCTATGGATTATTCTGGAGATTCTGATTCCAAAAATCAATGAATTTCTCAGTGATCGCGAAGCCATTCTGGATAAATTTAATTCAATTCGGGTGCTGATTGAAAATAATGAATTTCTGCAAAGATTTGATCTTACATTTTCAGACGACAAAGTGCTGCAGCTGGTAAACAAGGTGATCTCGTACATTCCTTCTACTGTACAGTGGGTGGGCCAAACTTTTGCCAACATTTTCACTGCGCTTTTCATTCTATACTTCATGCTCATCAACGCAAGAACGATGGAAGCGCGTTTTAAAGAACTGCTGCCGATTTCTAAGGAAAGTAAAAAGTTTTTCATGCGTGAAAATGCGGCACTTATTACATCGAATGCCTACGGAATTCCTATTTTAGGGTTCGCGCAGGGAGTGATTGCGATGATCGGGTACTCCATTTTTGGCGTCCAAAATGCAATTTTCTGGGGACTGCTTACCGGTGCAGCCTCTATTGTTCCTGTTTTGGGAACGATGTTTATCTATATCCCCGTATGCGTGTACCAGATTGCCAGTGGTGATGTGAGCGGCGGTTTGTTTCTTACGCTTTACTGTCTCGTTTTAGTTGGCGGTATCGATAATATCCTGCGTTTTACCCTTCTGAAACAGATGGCAGATATTCATCCCTTGATTACTGTTTTCGGAGTGGTTTTGGGATTGAAAATTTTCGGAGTGATGGGACTTGTTTTTGGTCCGGTGATGCTTTCTCTGCCTGGAATTCTCTTTAAAATTTTCAAAATTGAAAGAAGCCTCAGCAAAAACGAAAAAGAAAAAAATGTCCCCGATATTGCGGAGCCCTTGCTGCCTACTAAAATTCCCGATCAAACGTAAAAAGATCAATCTTTATTTTATTTCTGAAGTCTTTTTGAAAAAAGAATCACAACATCTGAATTTACTTTTCTGTAATTGAGTGTTTTGTCAAAATTATTTTTCCACAAAATTTTAAATATAAACTTAGTTTCGCTATTTTTGTGAGTTACTGAATTTTTAAAAGCATTCTGCGAAAAACCATGAGCGAAATCAACACTGTAAACTATTCCGAAGATAACATCAGAACCCTCGATTGGCAGGAGCATATCAGGATCCGTCCCGGTATGTACATCGGAAAGCTGGGCGACGGGTCTTCTGCAGACGACGGGATTTATATTCTGCTCAAAGAAATCATCGATAATTCCATCGATGAATTCGTGATGAAAGCCGGAAAGAGAATTGAAATTAAAATTGACGAAGGCAAAGCCACGATCCGCGATTATGGGCGTGGAATCCCTTTGGGAAAAGTAGTTGACGCAGTTTCTAAAATGAATACCGGCGGTAAATATGACTCCAAAGCTTTTAAAAAATCAGTAGGTCTTAACGGTGTCGGAACCAAAGCGGTGAACGCACTTTCAGAATATTTTCGCGTAAAATCGGTAAGGGAAGGGAAAGTGAAAGTAGCGGAGTTTTCAAAAGGAATTATCACGACCGATAATGCCGAAATTGAGACCTCGGAAAGAAACGGAACTGAAATTACTTTTATTCCCGACGCCACAATCTTCACCCATTTTAAATTCAGGAAAGAGTATATCGAGAAGATGCTCAAAAATTACTGTTACCTGAATCCTGGATTGAAAATAATCTTCAACGGCGAAACTTATTTTTCCGAAAACGGTCTGAAAGACCTTTTGCAGGAAGAAATTGAAGGCGAAATTCTTTACCCGATCGTTCATTTGAAAGACGAAGACATTGAAGTGGCGATTACCCATTCGGATAAGTCGCAGTCGGAGACCTATTTTTCCTTCGTAAACGGACAGAATACCACGCAGGGTGGTACCCACTTGAATGCCTTTCGTGAAGCTTATGTAAAGACCATCCGCGAATATTTCAATAAAAATTTCGAGGCGGCAGACATCCGTAAATCCATTATCGCGGCGGTTGCGATTAAAGTCATAGAACCTGTTTTCGAGTCCCAGACAAAAACCAAACTCGGTTCCAACGAAATGGAGCCCGGAAAGGAAACCGTAAGAACTTTTATTACCAATTTCTTAAAGAATAAACTCGATAATTTCCTGCACCAAAATCAGGAAATTGCTGAAGCGATTCACCGTAAAATCATTATTTCCGAGAGGGAGAGAAAAGAGCTCTCAGGAATTCAGAAACTGGCGCGGGAAAGGGCGAAAAAGGTTTCGCTTCACAACAAAAAACTGCGCGACTGCCGCGAACATTATAATGATCAGAAAGCCGTAAGAAAAGGGGAGACCATGATCTTCATAACTGAAGGTGATTCGGCATCAGGATCTATTACAAAATCGCGCGATGTTGAAACCCAGGCGGTTTTTTCGCTTAAAGGAAAGCCGCTGAACTGTTATGGCTTGACTAAGAGAGTAGTGTACGAAAATGAAGAATTCAACCTGCTGCAGGCAGCGCTGAATATTGAGGATTCACTGGAAGATCTGCGCTATAACCACGTGATTATCGCAACCGATGCCGATGTCGACGGGATGCACATCCGTTTGCTGATGATTACTTTCTTCCTGCAGTTTTTTCCGGATTTAATTAAAAACGGACATCTTTATATCCTCCAAACTCCTTTATTCAGGGTAAGAAACAAGAAAGAAACCCGCTACTGCTATACCGAAGCAGAAAGGATAAAAGCCTTAAATGAACTCGGCAAAAACCCCGAAATCACCAGGTTTAAAGGTCTTGGCGAGATTTCTCCTGATGAGTTTAAACATTTTATCGGGAAAGACATCCGTTTAGAACCTGTAGTTTTAGGAAAAGACCACACGATTGATCAGCTTCTGGAGTTCTATATGGGAAAAAATACGCCCGACAGGCAGCAGTTTATCCTGCAAAATCTGGTGGTGGAAGATCCGGATATTGATAAAAAAGAAATTCTGGAAGATGCCGAAGTTTAAGTAATCTGTAACACATCGATGAGACTCAATAACCGCAACAAAGCAGGTTTCTATAATTTTATAAGCACCACGATTTTACTTATTTTCGTATTAGGCTGTGGAGCGTTCTTTATGGAACTTTTCAAATTTGACTTTCTGGGAAGAGGCACTACTGCCTTGCTCATCATTGTTCCAAGCATTTTTGGATTGATATTTTACCTGAGAGGACGGCAGATTTTCGAATACGACAGTGACGGTGAAGCTTTGAATTTTAAAAATCGAAACGTATTATTTTACGAGAAAGCGATAAGTGATGAGTTTCCGAAATACAAACTCATCAGTTATGAAATTATTGATGCATTGATTTTCAGGAAACTGTACATAAATATTTCAAGTAAAAAAAATAAAATTATAACCCTGAAATACGATGTATCTTACCTGAGTAAAAAGGAACTGAAAGACCTGAAATTCTCATTAAGCAAAGTCATCAAAGAAAACAAAGAAAATAAGAGAGAGCTATAAGTTGATGGAAGAACAAGAAAATCACCACGAAGAATCCCTGAAAAAAGTCTCCGGTCTTTACAGAAACTGGTTTTTAGATTACGCATCCTACGTAATTCTGGACAGGGCAATTCCTTCAATTTTTGATGGATTCAAACCTGTACAGCGCCGCATCATGCACTCCATGCGTGAGCTGGAAGACGGCCGCTACAATAAAGTAGCAAACCTTGTGGGGAATACCATGAAATATCACCCGCATGGTGATGCCTCGATTACCGATGCGATGGTGCAGATTGGCCAGAAAGAATTACTGATCGATACGCAGGGAAACTGGGGAAATATTTTTACCGGAGATTCTGCCGCTGCAGCAAGATATATTGAAGCAAGGCTTACCCCGTTCGCGCTGGAAGTTGTTTTCAACCCGAAAACCACGCAATGGGCGAAATCCTATGACGGAAGAAACAATGAACCAATTGATCTGCCTGTAAAATTTCCGTTACTCCTTGCGTCGGGCGTTGAAGGTATCGGGGTGGGACTTTCCACCAAAATTATGCCTCATAATTTTAATGAACTGATCAACGCTTCTATTGCCCATCTGAAAGGAAAGAAATTTGAACTTTTCCCGGATTTTCTTACCGGCGGAATGCTTGATGTTTCCAACTACAACGACGGTGAACGCGGCGGAAAAATACGGGCAAGAGCCAGAATCATTCAGAAAGAAAAAAATACGCTCTGCATTACAGAACTTCCCTTTGGTAAAAATACCGGCGATCTCATCGATTCCATCATCAAAGCCAACGAGAAAGGGAAGATTAAAATCAAGAAAATTGAGGATAACACTTCGGATACGGTTGAAATCAACATCCACCTCAATAATGATGTTTCACCAGATAAAACCATCGATGCACTCTACGCATTTACCGATTGCGAAATTCCGATTTCTCCCAATGCCTGTGTGATTGTAGGAGATAAACCGGAGTTTTTAACCGTTTCAGAAATATTAAGAAGAAATACTGATCATACGGTTGCTCTTCTTAAAAAAGAACTGGAGATTGAGCTGAATGAACTTCAGGAAAAATGGCATTTTGCCAGTCTCGAAAAAATATTTATCGAAAACGAAATTTACCAGGAAATTAAAGGTAAATCTTCAAAAGAAGAAGTGTATGACGCGGTTGACAAAGCCCTGAAACCTTTTACCAAAAACCTTTTGCGGGCTGTTACGACCGAGGATATCATTAAGCTTACCGAACTTCCGTTTATGCGGATCTCGAGATATGACCAGGATAAAGCCATCGAGAATTTACTGAATCTGGAAGGCAAAATAGAACAGGTAAAACATCATCTGAATAACCTGATCACTTATGCCATCGATTATTTCATCAACATCCAGAAAAAATACGGAAAAGGCAAGGAGCGACGGACAGAACTGAGAATTTTCGACACTATTGACGCAACAAAAGTTGCAGTAGCGAACGAAAAGTTCTATGCCAATTTCGAAGAAGGATTCATTGGAACATCTTTAAAGAAAGACCAGTATCTTTTCGACTGTTCAGATATTGATGATATCATCACCTTTCAGAAAGACGGTACCATGAAAGTGGTGAAAGTGGAGGCGAAAACTTTTATCGGCAAAAACATCGTGCATGTAGCCGTCTGGAAAAAGAACGACAAGCGTACCGTTTACAACATGATTTACCGTGAAGGCAGAGATGGCGCTTATTACATGAAAAGATTTTCGGTAACCGGGGTAACACGGAATACAGATTACAAACTGGCCTCCGAAAAGAAAGGTTCGGAAATGCTGTATTTTTCTGCAAATCCCAATGGCGAAGCCGAAGTTGTTACGGTTTTATTGAAACCTAACGCCAGGATACGAAAGAATAAAATGGAAATCGATTTCTCGGAGCTGGCAATTAAAGGCCGCGATTCCAAAGGAAATCTGGTGACCAAATACGCCATTAAAAAAGTTGAAATGAAGGAAGAAGGTCATTCAACCCTGGCACCGAGAAAAATATGGTTCGATGATACTGTGAGAAGGCTGAATGCCGATGCACGCGGAACTTTGCTCGGAAGTTTCAAAGGCGACGATAAAATACTCACCATCAATGCGCAGGGCGAGGCAAAACTTGTTTCATTTGACCTGATGAACCGCTTCGATGATGAATATCTGATTCTCGAAAAATGGAATCCGGAACAGCCTATTACCGCGATTTACTTTGATGGTGAGAAGCAGATTTACTTTATCAAGAGATTTCTGCTCGAAAACAATACGAATATCCAGAATTTCATGCCTTCAGAACACCCGAAATCGTTTATTGAGCAAGTAATCGTGGCCAATAATTCTACTGCAGAAATTATTTTCGCCAAAGACAAAGGCAAAGAAAAAGATCCGGAAACCATCATTGTTGATGAGTTTATAGCTGTGAAAGGGATCAAGGCGATTGGTAATCAATTGACGAAAAGTAAAGTAAAAAGCATCAACGTCACTATTCCAGAACCGACAGAAGAAATAAATCCGGGTTTTGATGTCGTTGAAAATACCGAGGGTCACATTTCCTTCATTGATGAAGATGTAAAAGACGCTGATTTTCCGGATGAAGGCACTATTGGAAACCTTTTTGATGAAGAGTAAACATTGAAAAATCAATAAGATAGGCGCTCTCCGAAAAGCGCCTTTCTTATTTAACTTATTTTAAAACTTCACATTCACCGTCATTTCTTTTCCATCTCTTAGGACAGCTACCGGAAGTTCGTCGCCTGAATTTATTTTCGAAAGGCAATCCATATAACTGTACACTTCTTTCACTTCGCATTTGCCGATACGAATGAGAACGTCGCCGGCTCTGATTCCAGCCAGGTCTGCAGGTCTTTTTTCCGTAACACCGTCGATTTGCAGGCCGTCTTTGGAATCCGCGTAGCTTGGCATTATTCCCAGCGTTACTTTATATTTCGGGATGGCTTTGCTCTGAGAGATTTTGGTTTTAGTAAAAGGAATGTTTTCAACCTCGGCCAATCCGTTGGCTAAATTGAAAACGTAATGGGTAATGTTGCGCAATCCTGTGAAATTAACCCTTTCTGTGTCATCTGTCGGTTTGTGGTAATCGCTGTGGGTTCCCGTAAAGAGAAATAAAACAGGAATGTCTTTCAGGTAGAAACTCGTATGATCCGACGGACCCACACCAGCGCTGTCAATCGCCAGATTGAATCCTGCAGGTTTATATTTTTTAATCATCTCCCCAAAAACAGGCGAAGTTCCTACACCGCCAACCGTCAGATCTTTGTCTTTGTTCAGACGACCGATCATATCGAGATTAATCATGGAAATAACGTTCGGATAGTGGTTTTTTACTTCTTCAGCGAATTTTTTTGATCCCATTAATCCATCTTCTTCACCTGAGAAAAGTGCGAAAACATAGTTTGCTTTTTCTTTTGTTTTATTTTGAGAAAACATTCTGGCCAACTCCAGTACGGCAGAAACTCCGGAAGCGTTATCATCTGCCCCGTTATGGATTTGCCCGTCGGAATTCATCAGGGTGGAGTTGTGGTGCTCATTGAGGCCAAGATGATCATAATGAGCTCCGATGATGATGGTTTTTGATGCTTTGTTGTCCATATATCCGATGACATTACGGCTGTTAATTTTAACGGCGGAACTTTCCTCGTGCGGATTAAGTTTCAGGTCGTAAGTGAAGTCTTGAAAATAACTTTTTCCGTTGCGGGGCTTTAATTTTAGGGATTTAAATTCTTTGGAAATAAGTTCTGAAGCTTTTTTCTCGCCGTCACTGCCTGCCAACCGGCCTTTTAACTCATCAGATGCAAGATAGGAAACTGTTTTCTTAAGGTTTTGTTCAGAAACATTTTCATGACGGTCTGTTTCTACCCAATCCGCGATAAAAACATTCGTTTCATGAGCTTTTCCGGCTTGGCGGTTACTCGAGAATACCAATTTTTTTCCGTCGTGTGAAAACATCGGAAATGCATTGAACTCACTTTCATAGGTGATTTGGGTAAGATTACTTCCGTCTAAATCAATGGAATAAATCTGGAAATCGTAACCTCTGGTGGAATGGTGGTTCGATGAAAATAAAATTTTCGTATCCGAGGGATGAAAATACGGCGACCAGTTTGCTTTACCGAGATTTGTAATCTGTTTGAGGCCGCTACCGTCGATATTCATGGTATAAATCTCCATGTTGGTGGGTGCTACAAGGTTTTCTGCCAAAAGGTCTTTATACTCCTTAATTTCCGCCGCGGTACTAGGTCTGGATGAACGGAAGACCAGTTTTTTGGAATCGTGTGAGAAAAAAGCACCTCCATCATAACCCAATCCAAAAGTCAATTGTTTCAAGTTTTTTCCGTCAATATCTATCCGCCATAATTCGAGATCGCCGCTTCTGATTGACGTGAAAACGATGTATTTGCCGTCTGGGGAAACCACCGCTTCCGCATCATAACCCGGAGAATCGGTAAATTTTCTCGTGATTTTACCGTTTAAATCAGCTTCATAAATGTCGAATTCAGCATATATCGGCCAAAGATATTTGCCGTCTGTGCGCGGTTTTGGTTTTGCCGGACATTCTTTATTTGCTTCGTGAGTGGAAGCATACAGGATATGTTTACCATCGGGCATGAAAAAAGAACATGTTGTTCTGCCGGTTCCTTTAGATATAAGGTTTAAATCTTTGGTTGAAATATTTTTCTGATTCAAGTCTAAAAGATAAATCTGATCACAGTGTGCACCGATCGCGGGATTGGTAACCTGCATCGTAAGTTTTTTTCCGTCGGGTGAAAAATAAGCTTCAGCATTATCGCCACCGAAAGTAAGTTTCTGAATATTTCTGAGATTTCTTTCCTGCGAAAAAACCAGCATAGTAGCGCCGAGCAGCGCAATGCAAAATGACCTTGTGGAGAAATTCATAGTTTGATATTGGTTGATATCAAATATAAATAAAAATTGCCAAAATTAATTTGGCAATTTTATGAATATCAATGATTTTGAATTTTTTCCTAATAAATAATTTTTGAAGAAACGAGTCTGGTTTCAAGATAATCATTTCCATATACGGCATGACAGATTTCTTTAACTAAGCCTAAGCCTTTTTTGTACGAAATATCCTGTGTTTTAGGCAACAGACCAGTTGTAGTGCTAATGGGGGTAAAAACCCCTTTATAAGGAAAAACAGTATAAGATGTTCCTTCTACAATGATATTGGATTCGTTTTGCAACTGGTAAAGCACATTTCCGATAATCGGAGAGCCGGGACCAAGGTCAAAAATGGGATTATTATATATGTAATTAATATCCATACCTGGATGGAGCACATGTCCACCTGTTTCAGAAATGTCGATATTACCCGACGCAGGATAGGAGACCAAGTGACCTTTTGTATTTACCCTCAAATATCTGTAACTCACATTGCCATTTAAATTTGAATTCGGGAAATGGGTCTTAGTCCGCTCTTTTGCCACTGTGAATCCCTGAATGTTTTCATTGCCGACAATACTTACAGAATCAATTCTTCCTGTGAATGTGGAGGAACTTTGTGGATTTGTGAAATCAGGATTTCTGTACGTTTTATAAACCTATATATTACCAACATTAAGGTTAAAAAAAGGATCTTCGGTAACGTTTGGCGTTGGCAATTCGTCTGTTCTGCACGATACCGCTGCTAAAAGAATAATGCTAAGTAGCAATTTTAATGTTAATTTCATAGTTTTTCTTATTTAACGTAAATAAATATTAATTATTTTGTTAAATTAATAAAAAATATGCAAAATAGAAAATTATCACTAAAATGGATATCCAAAAGCAAAGTTGAGCACCGGTTTCCAGGTGTTGCCAAGAACCCAGCGGTCGCCAACAGGTTGATTCGGATCATAAACTTTATATGCCGCATCGAGTCTTAAAGTAATGTAGGCGACATTCACCCTTAAACCTACACCCGTTCCAACGCCCATTTGTGACAGGAATTTGTTGAATTTAAATTCGTCGCCAAAGCCGCTGTCTTTTAAACTCCAAATATTCCCCGCGTCTATGAAAGCTGCGCCTTCAAACATTGGGGTAAAAGGCATTCTGTATTCAATATTGGTGGTGAGTTTCACATTGTCCATGATGTAGGAACGGATTTTTTCGTCGAGCTGCGAATCTGCAGGACCTAAACCTCCAAAAACCCTCCAGGCCCGAATGTCGTTGGAACCGCCATTGAAATAAGATCTCACAAAAGGCATGGTAGAAGAATTTCCGTACGGAATTCCGACTCCGATAAACTGTCGTAAGGCCAGCGTGTGTTTGTTATTGAAAAAGGTGAAATATTTGCGTACATCAACATCAAATTTCACAAACTGAGAATACGGAATATCGAAAATCTTTTTGGTTTCACCTGAAATCACACCGACTTCTCTTGGATTACTTTTGAACAGTGCGAAAGCATTACCGGCAAGTTCGACTTTGGCGTTCAGATAGAAAGGATTTGGCCGGTCTTTTTTACCAATTTCATTGTAAATTACATTGTAAATCATTGATGAAATCAGCACGTCCTGAGTCTGGCGGTCTTTGTTGATAAGTGATTGTCTGAATGTATTGTAAAGTGACAGATCATCGCCCGTTAAAGAATTTTGATAATTGGTGTCGTTCAGGATTATGGTAGAAAAATCATCGGAAGAGATTTGTCCGTTTACAAAATCCTGATAAAGCGCAGGCGAATAATTCTGGAATATATTTTCTCTTACCACCGCATCTGCAGGAAAGAAATCATAATAACGGTCTTTGTTGCGTGTAATACTCAACTGGGTATTGAATAAAGAAAGCCGGTGGGAAACAATATCATTTACATTCGCGAAATAATTTAAACCTGCATTAAAACCAATTCTACCAAGACCAATATTATCCTGAACCGAAGCTCCCAGCACAATCGATGAAGTAGGAGAGTAGCGTTTAGGAATCAGCCGCCAAGTTTTAAATGGCATTAGCAGCCTTGGAAAATTTAAAGATGCCTGTGCGGATATTTCGTAGGCCAAACTCCGCTTATCCGTATTCTTGGTATTTACAATAGAACCAAAAATCCCTGACACACTGGTCGTTAAGTTTTCGGCACCGCCGAAGACATTTCTGGTCGTTAAATCAACCGACGGAGAAACCCCGAAGTTGAGAATCTGCGAGTAATTAATGTCTGTAGCAATTTTTAAATCGTATTTCGGAAGCGGAGCGAGATAGTAGCTTACATCCAGAATACTGTCATTCCCTTTACGTAAAATTTCATCATATTTAATGATGCTGAAATTGTTCATAGAAGAGATATTCCGTTTCGTAAGATCCAGATTGCGCTGCTGATAAACGTCGCCTTTCTTTAAAATAATCGGTCTCCACAGTGCCATTGTTTTGAACTGATCATCCAATTTATAAAAGTTGATTCCTAAAAGGGAATCTTTTACCGTTTCGGTAGAATCTGCAAGTTTTTCTAGCAAATGAACTTTAATATCACCTATCGTGGTTATTTTATAGCGAGAATCCATAGAATCTTTGTGGATATCCATGGTAAGCGGTACGTTTTTCCTGCTTTGAAGCGTATCTGCTGTAAAATAAATTTCTTCGTTGGAATTATTGAATTTGTAATATCCACGGTCTGTCATCAGGTCATTAATCCTTTTCACCTCCTTTTCCAACGTGCTCTGATCAAGGATTTGTTTGCCTTTTACAAGACTTTTCGTTAAGTCCTCTTCGTAGATATTTCTGATGTTAGGATCGGGAATATTATAGTAGTAATCGCTGATATAGGTAGGATCCTTATGAGTAATCAGATAATTTGCCTGCGCTTTTTTTGCTGCAGAATCCAGCTCATGACTGAATTTTACATCAGCATCCCAATAACCTTTGTACACAAAAAATTTACGGATAGAATTGGCGCTTGTTTCAGTTTTTCCCTGATCCAGGATTACCGGTGCCTGCCCGATATTATGCATGAAACGCTCATAAAACAAACTTTTTCCCACATATTCTGGATGTTCGTATTTAATGAAAAGAGAATCGCGAAGTTTCTGGTTTCTCATTTCGGAGGGATATGTCATGTATTCATTCAGAATCGAATCATATTTCGGGTTGGTTGCATTATACATCCAAAGCCCGATAGGGAAAAGAAAAAGCTGTTTTTTATTGGGTTTCTGGCTTACATAATTAGGAACTTCATCATCTAAAATCTTTCCGTCCTCGTACCGGTAATTGTTTTTTGTCAACAGATATTCGCCCTCGGGAACTTTTTTTGTGGTGCTGCAGGAGTACAGAAAAAATAGAGTAATTGCAGATGCGAAAAATATGTAATACTTTTGAAAATATTTTGATAAATGCTTACGGCTCATAAAATAAAAATTTTACAGTCTTTAGACAAAAAGAAGTTCAGACAAAAATACAATTTGTTTTTGGTTGAAGGCAATAAAACGATTAAAGAAATACCCTCGTCACATTATAAAATCAACGAAATTTACACGGTAAATCCAGATGAATTTTCAGTTGAAAATGTACATATTACTCCTGTTTCCCCAACCGAATTAAAAAAAATAAGCTTTCTGCAAAACCCGAAAGATTCGGTAGCGGTTTGCGAACTTAGAGAAGCAAAAACTTTACCGCATTTCTCAATACAGCTCATTCTCGACGGTATTCAGGATCCCGGTAATCTGGGAACGATCATCAGACTGGCCGATTGGTTCGGGATTGAACAGATTATATGCAGCGAAGACACCGTAGATTTTTATAATCCCAAAGTCATCCAGGCAAGCATGGGTTCTTTTCTGCGCGTAAATATTGTTTATGAAGATATTCACGCCTATCTTCAGAATTCTTCTTCAGCCATCATCGGAACCGATATGGACGGAAAAAACCTGTATCAATATTCATTTCCGGAAAAATTCAGTTTGGTTTTGGGAAATGAAGGCAACGGAATACGCCCTAAAACCGAAGACCTTTTAACCGATAAAATTACAATTCCCCGTTTTGGTAAATCCCGTGCAACTGAAAGCCTGAACGTTTCGATGGCAGCGGGCATTATTCTGGGACAAATTTTTTCGGAAAAATAAAAAAACGCATTGGGGCTTTTATTAAATCAACTGCTCCAGGCTCGAGGTTGTTCTGTTTCTCTGATATTGCTCAAGCTTTTCGCGCACGTATTTCAATGCAATGGGTGCGAGATAAATCAGTGCAAGACCAATGGCTTTTTTCTTCCAGCTGGTATTGTAAAGACTTTTTCTGGCATAATTCCCGACAAAAGTTACGGCACCGATTTTCAGGGCATTTTCTACCAAATTCATTCCGGTATCGCTTTTGGCAAAGCCGTAAACGGCGTTTCTGTTGAGTACCGTATCTTTAACGCTGTTGGAAAATTCTTTTACAATCTCGTTGGTATTTAAAGAAATGCTGGTGGCACCATCTGGTTTAATTTCCTCTTTTAGGTATTTATCTGTAAAACCGTTGGTGAAGGCGCTTAAGCTTTCCTTTGTATTATCGAATGTAATTAATTCTTCGATCTCGGTAACTTCTTTTTTAAGTAATTCTTTTTTTCGGCGGAGTTCTTCCAGGCTGCTGTATTTGGTTCCCATTATTTAACTGTTTAGTGATTGAATAATTTTGTTGGCTACTGCATTTTTAATCGAATTTCTTATAAGGAATACAATAATAATGATAAGAAGATAAAATCCTGCCATAATAAGCAAACCATAAGCGTAATTGCCTAAGTAAGAACCGATGAGCAAACCTAACCCGATATTGAGCAATATTAAGAAGAATATGGCCGCTACTGCAGCAATTGCCAAAAAAGTAAAAGTTCCTGCGGTTACCGAAGATTTTTCTGTAGCTTCCATTTTAAGAAGATCCAGTCGCTTTGCAGCATATTCTTTTACAAGGTCTAGCATACTAATTTTTGTTTAAAGTTACAAAAAAAGGAACTTAGAATTAAAGTTCCTTTTTATTTTAATGGAATAAAACGGAAGTGCAATTAAGATTTAAGTCCGTCTAATTCATTTTCTACATCTTTTACCACTTCAGTTGTTTTTGCAATTGCCTGGTCTTTGTATTTATCGTAACCTTCTTTTACTGAAGACACTACTTTGTCGGCAGTTTCTTTTACCTGAGAAGAGATATTACCATACTGGTCTCTTACTTTGCCGGAAACATCCTGAAACTGCTCTTTCGCTTTTTCAGAAACTCTACCGTACTGATCAACTGCCTGATCTTTCAGTTCGTTTGCTTTATTCTTGATTTTTTTTCTCGTTTCAGTACCTTCTTCCGGAGCGTAAAGCATTCCCAGAACTAAACCTGCCGCAGCACCTGCAAGTAGACCTGCCAAAACTCCTGCTGCATTATTTCCTTTTTTAGACATTTTAGATAATTTTTAATAGTTAATAATTAATGTTTGATGCTTTTTTTCATCTCACATAAAGTTACAATTTATATACCAATTAAACAAATCGCATTCTTAAAATTATGTTAAAAGTCTTTAATGAAGGAAAGAATAAGGTCGATGGTCTCTTGTTTTGTTAAATCTGAATTGTCAATTAGGATTGCGTCGTCGGCTTGTTTCAAAGGGGCTACGCTTCTCTCACTGTCGATTTTGTCACGGGTGATTAAATTATGTCTTACTTCATGCTCCTCACTGGGCATGCCCAAGCCCTGCAGTTCCAGAAAACGACGTTTTGTCCGTTCTTCAATACTGGCGGTGAGAAAAAATTTATAATCGGCATTGGGCAGAACAACGGTGCCGATGTCGCGGCCATCCATGATGACACCACCTTTGGCTGCAATGGATCGTTGGGTTTCCATTAAAAAATCGCGCACTTCCTTTTGGCAGGCAATTAAACTTACCTGTGATGTGACTTCATTTGACCTGATTTCTTTGGAAACGTCTTTACCATTGAGAAGCAGAACAAGTTCATTCTCAAGTTCCGAAAACTCAAGATGCACTTCATTTAAGTTAGAGAAAAGCAAAGGCAAATCGATTTCACCGGATTCATTAAGACAGTTTTGAAGAGCGAAATAAGTAATTCCCCTATACAGTGCTCCTGTGTCCATATGAACAAGACCCAACCGCTCTGCAATAACTTTTGATATTGAACTTTTTCCGGTGGACGAATAGCCGTCGATGGCAATAACAGGTTTTCTCATGCCGCAAATTTCATCATTTTTTTTGAATTTGCGAAACCGATGATGTGAAGAATAGAAAGTTTTAAAGGGAAATTATCGTCGGTTTCCGCCCACTTCAATTAAATCTAAAGTAAGACCGAAGAGGTTTACATTAGATGAGTTGTGATAACGCACATGGGCATAATCAAACCGGAAGGACGAAATTTTAATCCCGAAACCCGCAGAAAGGCCTGAAAAGCTTCGCTGGTCGAGCACCGCAAGTTCATTTCCGCGCTTTACATTATACCCAAAACGGATGTTGAAAGCCTGTTGCGGAAACAATTCTGCACCAAAAGAAAGGTGATCGGTGATTTTTCTGCTCCAGCTAATTTCCTGACCATTGTTGTTATAATCCTGCGAAATATTCAGTTTCTGTAAATCGTGGGCGGTAATTGTAAGCGCGACTGGAAATTCATCTAAAATTTTGGTATAACCCAAATCTACGCGGAATGCTACATTTTCACGCAACCCATTGTAAGTTTTGAATTGGTACCCGAAATTCCTGAAGACGAGTGCAAGCGTTTCGTTACTCTGTCTGTTATGATATGTTACTCCAGCATTTCCTACCACAGCCATGGAAGTGTAATTGTCGATTCTTGAACTCACGAAACTTGCGCTTCCTGCAACCGTCCAGTCTTCATCGAACTGGTACGCATAACCTAATCCGATTGAAGCTTCCATTGCCCCGAATTCACCGTCGATCATAGCGCTTTCATCGGTTCTCGGCATTTTGCCGTAGTCCATGTATCGTGCATTGAGACTTACTAAATGACCTTCTTCCAAATCTTTTACATAACTGATGGTTCCGTATTTAGAATCGGAGAGATACGAAGCGTAGTTCAGCGAAATCATTTCATCCTGTTCAAGATTCATTAAACCGGGATTCACGGCTGCGAAACTTACGTCGTAATCCCGTACCGAAACAGCATCGCCTCCCAAAGCGGCCTGTCTTGCAGACACCGGAATGTTGAGAAACGGGTACACATTTGTTCCTTCCTGAGCTAACAAAATGGTGGTAAAAAGAAGAACCGAAACGGAGATAATTTTTTTCAAATTCGTATTTATGTTTGCAAAAATAATTTTTTTAAAAATTTATCAAAAATATTTCCTGTAAATATAATTCTATTAACGAGATTATTTGCGTTTCCTTATATTTGCAGAGCAAAAAAGAGATAAAATAGAAAAAATGAAATACAAACGAATTCTTCTGAAACTTAGTGGTGAAGCTTTGATGGGAAACCGACAGTACGGAATTGACAATGACCGGCTGAAAGAATATGCTGCTGAAATAAAAAAAGTAGTCGATAAAGGCTGCGAAGTTGCCATTGTTATTGGTGGAGGAAATATTTTTCGTGGTTTGGCAGGAGCTGCTAAAGGAATGGACAGAGTTCAGGGAGATTACATGGGGATGCTGGCCACCGTGATTAATGGGATGGCATTGCAGGGAGCACTGGAGGATGCCGGGATTTACACCCGTCTTCAATCTGCGATTGAGATGGATAAGGTTGCAGAACCCTTCATCAAGAGAAAAGCAACGAGACACCTTGAAAAGGGTAGAGTCGTTATTTTCGGTGCAGGAACCGGAAATCCATATTTTACGACAGATACTGCGGCAACGCTCAGAGCCATTGAAATTGGTGCTGATGTAATTCTGAAGGGAACAAGAGTCGATGGAATTTACGATTCAGATCCAGAAAAAAATGATAACGCCGTGAAATTTAATTCATTAACATTTGATGAAGTTTTCGAAAAAGACTTGAAAGTAATGGATATGACTGCCTTTACCTTAAGCCACGAAAATAAATTACCGATTATTGTTTTCGACATGAACAAAGAAGGAAATCTATTGAAAATTGTGGAAGGTGAAAATATCGGAACACTTGTAAATATATAAATCAAAATTTTAAAAATAATCCAGACCGATTTCCAGATTAATGAAGGGAAACATTGGAATAAAAAACTGAAAACAAACACGTTATGGAAGATTTAGAAATGATTATTGATATGGTGAAGCAGGAAATGGATGCGGCGATGAAACATCTTGACCATGCTTTTCAAAAAATCAGAGCAGGCCGTGCATCCACAACAATGGTGCAGGATGTGATGGTGGAGTATTACGGCGCACCAACTCCCATTAATCAGGTTGCCAATGTAATGGTGCCCGATGCGATGACGATTTCCATTCAACCTTGGGACAGAACAGCTATTGGAGCTATTGAAAAAGCCATTATCAACTCAAATCTTGGTTTTGCACCCATGAATAATGGTGAAAATATCATCCTGAATGTGCCTCCTTTAACAGAAGAAAGAAGACGGGAACTTGCAAAATTGGCGAAAGCGGAGACAGAATCAACCAAGATTACTATTCGTAATGCAAGACAGGATGGGATGAAAGAACTTAAAAAGCTTGATGGCGTATCAGAAGATCTTATTAAAGATGCTGAAGAAAAAATTCAGTTGGTGACTGATAAATATGTTAAAATGTGCGACGAACATTTAAAAGTTAAAGAAGCGGAAATTATGAAAGTATAATGCTTCCTGAAAAAATATAAAAGCCCTGAATTTTCAGGGCTTTTTTAAGATAAAATCGTGTATTTATTTTTTGATGAATTTCACCGATTGAGAATTGCCGTTAGAAGTAGTTTTCAAAAGATAAACTCCCGGCTTTAGTGCAGAAACATTTACAGCATTTTCTGATTTTTGCTTCATCAGCATTTTTCCGTCAGCACTGTAAATTTCAGCACCATCCACTTTGTTTTTAGAAACAATGTTGAGTATATCGCCTACAGGATTGGGATATATGGTAATTCCATTTTTAACAGCTGAATCATTCACTCCAAGTGGATTAGGATTTTCAATGGAGAACATGGTGTATTCTGCGTTATTGGAGGTGGTAGAGCCAATTAGCGTAGCAGCACCCGTTGTTTTATTTACCGTATATATTCCGCCTGCACCGCCACCAAGGTAACCGGCCATATATATGTTGTTGTCTGCGGTATTTACATCTGCGTCCTGCGCAAAATTAATATTTATGCCTAAAGGACCGATAAGTGTAGCGACGCCTGTACTGAGATTTACCTGATGAAGATTATCATTGGTAATATCAGCAGTATAAGCATTTCCGGTATTATCAATTACAAGCCAAATCCCGCTAATTCCCGGTGTTACTCCAATTAACGAAGTTGCACCCGTTGTTTTATTGAGGGTGTAAAGTTGCATGCCTGCGGTAGAAGACGACAAGATGTAAAACTGATTGTTTACATAGTTAAACGCAAGTCCGCCCAAAGTTTCTGTAGTCGGTATACCATTTAATGTAGCAATTTCCGTAACAGCCGCTGTGGCGGGATCTACAGTAACAAGTTTCCTGGATGTGTTGTCTAATGCATAAAGCACTCCGTTTTCGTCAAAATCATCTGCATATATAGCGCGTGTATTCGGGATGCTTCCTGTTACATTCAAATTATAAGGACCTGCATACGGAAAGTTTCCATAAGATCGCGCTACATTTCTGGAATCAAGTACATGAGCATCATTGTTTGCAAAAAAATTCATAGCCGGAGTCGTTTGCTGAGTGTCAGGTCTGTAATAATCCGTAATCATTTTTTCTTCTTGTGCAGTGAAAAATCCTTTAGGAAAAGCCGCTGCAGGATTTTCAATCTTTTCTATTTTTGCAAAAATAGGAGCCATTTCTGCATCTGAAGGTCGCTGTTGTGCATTAGTGAAGCCAAATAAAGATATGGCTGCTAAAAGATAAATTTTTTTCATAATTAAATATTTATTGGGTTTGCTTATATAAAGGTAATTGTTTTTCAAATAAAAACCCGTTTTAATTAATATTTTTTCTCTGCAAAACTGAAAATACTTCCAAGCTTGATTTTCGAATAACCGTAAGACTTTATCTTGGAGGAATTAATCATTGCCTTCGCCAGAACCTCTGTCGGTAAAGGTTTCTGTTGGGTCAGAACGCCTAATTTATTGGCAAATTTTATAATCTTTCCACCCAGAACTTCCCCGATTCTTTCTGAATCTTTTCTTTCGAGCATTCCTGGCTGGAAAATCGTTAACTTATTAAAATGTAAATCTTTAATACTTTGCTCAAGCTCACCCTTCATACGCGAATAGAAAAGTTTAGACTTTGGGTTTGCTCCATAGGATGAAACCAGAATATAATCTTCCACTTCGTTTTCTTTCGCGGCTTTTGCAAAATTGTACTGATAATCGTAATCTACTTTTCGCTGGGCTTCTTTGCTTCCTGCGGCTTTCAGTGTTGTTCCAAGGCAAGAAAACGCGACATCTCCTTTTACTAAATCTTTCCACTCCTCAGGTTTATCGAAGTTTACGATATGCGTTTTAAGTTTAGGGTTTTCAACAGCTAAAGGTCGCCGCACGAAGACATTGACTTCATCGTAACCTTTATCTGTAAGTAATTGACTCACCAAATCTTTCCCCGTTGCGCCGGTTGCGCCGATAATAAGTGCCTTCATATTTTTAGTATAAGTGATAGGTAACTATAAATGAGTATTATTTTACATTATTAAAATTACTAAATTTGATTGAATTCTTACTAAAAAATATGGATGCCAACGAAATTCTGGATTACTGTCTTGCCAAAAAAGGAGTCACAGAAACTTTTCCCTTTGATAAAGAAACTTTGGTGATGAAAGTGGGAGGGAAGATGTTTTTACTGATGTCTTTAGAAAAACAACCTCTTAGTATTGCTGTAAAAACCGATCCGGAGTGGAGCGCAGAACTCCGCGAAAAATATCCTCAGATAGCCGGAGCTTATCACATGAACAAAACGCACTGGAATTCGGTGCTGTGTGAAGGTTTGAAACGTGAGCTCATTATGAAATTAATCGATTCTTCGTACGAATTGATTTTTGAATCCCTGACGAAAAAAATGAAAGTAGAAGTAGAAAACAGTTAAAATTCGAAATCTTCTGTCAGCTTTTTATCCTCATCAAGCCTTTCAATAAGCTGTTGCAAGCCATCGAATTTTATTTCATCATGTAGAAATTTCCGAAAGTTTACCGATATGGCTTCACCATAAATATCTCCATTAAAATCCAGAATATAAACCTCTGTCGAAAGCGATTTTCCATCTACCGTTGGATTGGTTCCGATGCTCAACATTCCTCTGAACTGTTTGTTTTTCACAAAAACATCAACGATATAAGCTCCTTTTTTAGGTAAAAACTTCATCGGATTCACCGAGATATTCGCTGTAGGATAACCAATTGTTCTGCCCAGTTTCTTCCCATGAACTACTTCTCCAGACACAGAATAATGATGCCCCAGCATTTCATTCGCTGCAGTAATATCTGCATTCATCAGCGCATTTCTGATCTGCGTTGAACTGATATGTCGGTCCTGAAAATCTACAGCTTCAACCTGCACTACATCAAAACCTAATTGAGAAGACATTTTTTGAAGCAGATTGAAATCTCCGGATCTGTTTTTCCCGAAAGTATGATCATGACCGATAATTAAATGCTTCACGTTCAGTTTTTCAACAAGGATCTGTTTCACAAATTCTTCGCCTGTCAAATTCCGGAACGCTTCATCAAATTCTTTAAGAAAAAGATGCTGTACATTATTTTTCGCAAGCAGGTATGTTTTTTCTTCGATCGTGTTGAGAAGTTTTAAATCATCGCTCGGGCTGAACACCGTTCTCGGATGAGGCCAAAAGGTAAGAATTGCCGATTCCAGATCTTTGTTTTGGGCCGCGATATTGAGATTTTTGATGATCGTTTGATGCCCGCGGTGAACCCCGTCAAACATTCCGATGGAAAGTGCCAAGGGAGTTTTCTGGGAATAATCATGAAGATTTTTGATGATTTTCAAAAGAAGATTTTTTGATGGTGCAAATATGATAAAAATCTTCTTTTAAAGCAATTGCAGATTTGGGAACTTTCATTATATTTGCACTCAAGAAAAAATTAGCAATGGCAAACCAAATTAAAGGAAAAATTTCTCAAATTATCGGTCCGGTAATCGACGTAATTTTCGCAGATGCAGCAGAGCTTCCGAAAATCTATGACGCACTGGAAATCACTAAAACTGATGGTAACAAGGTAATTCTTGAAGTAGAACAGCATATTGGCGAAGATTCTGTAAGATGTATCGCAATGGATGCAACCGACGGGCTTCAGAGAGGCCAGGAGGTAGTTTCACAAGGTAGACAAATCACAATGCCTACAGGAGAAGGTGTTTACGGACGTCTCTTCAATGTTGTAGGTGATGCTATTGACGGGATTCAGGAAGTTTCTAAAGAAACCGGCGGTTTACCAATTCACAGAGAAGCACCAAAATTCGATCAGCTTTCCACTTCTGCAGAAGTTCTTTTTACAGGAATTAAAGTAATCGACCTTGTAGAGCCTTATGCAAAAGGGGGTAAAATTGGTTTGTTCGGTGGTGCAGGTGTTGGTAAAACAGTATTGATCCAGGAATTGATTAACAATATTGCAAAAGGTCACGGTGGTCTTTCGGTTTTTGCCGGTGTAGGTGAAAGAACCAGAGAAGGAAACGACCTTTTGAGAGAGATGCTTGAGTCAGGCATTATTAAATATGGTGATGAATTCATGCACTCTATGGAAAATGGAGGTTGGGATTTATCCAAAGTTAATATGGAAGAAATGAAAGACTCTAAATGTACTTTCGTTTTCGGACAGATGAATGAGCCACCTGGAGCAAGAGCTCGTGTTGCACTTTCAGGTTTAACAATCGCTGAATATTTCCGTGACGGTGACGGACAAGGACAAGGTAGAGACGTTTTGTTCTTCGTTGATAACATTTTCCGTTTTACTCAGGCAGGTTCTGAGGTATCTGCACTTCTTGGGCGTATGCCTTCTGCTGTAGGTTACCAACCAACTTTGGCATCTGAAATGGGTGCAATGCAGGAAAGAATTACTTCAACTAAAAACGGTTCAATTACTTCAGTTCAGGCGATCTACGTACCTGCGGATGACTTAACTGACCCGGCTCCGGCTACTACGTTTGCTCACTTGGATGCAACTACCGTATTGGACAGAAAAATTGCTTCATTAGGTATTTATCCAGCGGTTGATCCATTGGCTTCAACTTCAAGAATCCTAACTCCTGAAATTTTAGGAGATGAGCATTACGACTGTGCACAGAGAGTAAAAGAAATCTTACAGAAATACAAAGCATTACAGGATATCATCGCGATTCTTGGTATGGAAGAACTTTCAGAAGATGATAAACTTTCAGTTTACCGTGCAAGAAAAGTACAGCGTTTCCTTTCTCAGCCTTTCCACGTTGCAGAACAGTTTACAGGTCTGAAAGGTGCGTTGGTTGATATTAAAGATACCATCAAAGGATTCAACATGATTATCGACGGCGAATTAGATCACTTACCGGAAGCTGCTTTCAACCTGAAAGGAACTATCGAAGAAGCGATTGAAGCTGGAGAGAAAATGTTAGCGGAAAACGCATAAACTGCTTATGGCTTATTGCCAATAGCGATTAGCCAAAAGCCAAAAGCAATTTATAATGAATATAAAGATACTAACCCCGGAATTTGTAGTTTTTGAAGGTGATGTAAAATCAGTTTTACTTCCCGGAAAAAATGGCGATTTCCATATTATGAAAGATCACGCCGCAATCGTAGCGTCATTAATCGGTGGTAAAGTAAGAGTTTTTACTAACGAAATAGATGACAAATACGCGAAAAATTTCACGAAAGAGAACGACAAAGAAAGCGTATTTTCTTTCTCGGTGAAAAGTGGTGTTATCGAATTCAGTAACAATAAAGGAATTATTCTCGCAGAATAATTAAACTTTAATCATCATAAAAAATCCCGCTCTTTTACAGTTCGGGATTTTTTATGTGGTTGACATTTTGCTTAAAGGCTTAAAATAATTCCGTTCTCCTTAAGTTGTTTCAAAGGTTTTGAAAACCAAAAAAGTTCAAAATCTTCAAAATTTTCCTCGAAATTATTTTTGAGGTATTGAAGCGTAATTTTCTGTGGTTTTGCTATTGAATTTTCCTGCATCATCTTCAAAAGCCAATAAGCTTTTTTCTGATCCAGTTCAATTCTTACGATATTGGTTTTAAGATGAAAAGTAAGTTGGGTGATGTATCGGGAATTCCCTTTTTTCGTTTTTATAAAATCTTCAGCAACTGGATTGTGACTGATGAAAATTATTTTTGAATTCCCTTTGAATGTAAAATCATCCTCATCCAACAAACAGTCATGAATGTAATCGGGATGAATGGTCGTTGGTGGTATTTTGAAATCGAACCACTCTTGAAGTGGCATTTCGAAATTAATACCATGCATATAATTAAAGAGTGATTTTTTCAGTCCATATCCGAATATACTGTGATCAATTCCTGTTTTATCCACAAAATCAACATCGTTATGGGCGAATAAAATTTCTTTTTTCAAGGGCGAAACTCCAAATTCTTCCGGATTTTTTCCGATAGGCGAGTGTGCAGTCATCGAAAATTGATGCCAGAACCCGCTCTGTAGAACTCCCATTTCAAAAAGCTGACGTACCATTTCGAGCGAATCTACCGTTTCCTGAACCGTTTGCGTCGGGAAACCATACATTAAATAGGAGTGAACCATAATTCCGGCTTCCGTGAAATTGCGTGTGACTTTTGCGACCTGTTCTACCGAAACTCCTTTGTCGATAAGTTTCAAAAGCCGGTCACTTGCAACCTCTAAACCTCCGGAAACTGCAACACAACCGGAAATCTTCAGTAAAAAGCACAAATCTCTGCTGAAACTTTTTTCAAACCTGATGTTTGTCCACCACGTTACGACTAAATTTCGGCGAAGGATTTCTAAAGCGACTTCACGCATCAGCGCCGGCGGTGCAGCTTCATCAACGAAATGAAAACCGGTTTCGCCTGTTGCAGCAATGAGGTTTTGCATTCTGTCAACTAAAACTTTTGCTGAAATAGGCTCATAAATTTTAATGTAATCTAAAGATATATCACAGAATGTGCATTTTCCCCAATAGCAACCGTGCGCCATGGTGAGTTTGTTCCATCTTCCGTCGCTCCACAAACTGTGCATTGGGTTGGCAATTTCAATGACTGAAATGTATTGATCGAGGAGTAAATCTGTATAATCAGGTGTTCCTGTCTCATGTTGTCTGTAATCATTTCTTGCGGAATTGTTCTTGTAAACAACTTCGTTATCCGCGAGCAAAAATGTTCTCTTGGTTTCGGCAGGTTCTTTTTCATCTGAGAGACTGTTGTATAATAATTCAACAGGCAATTCGCCGTCATCCAGGGTAATATAATCGAAAAATTCAAAAACTCTTTTGTCTTTTAATTCTCTTAGTTCGGTATTTGGAAAGCCGCCGCCCATGGCAACCTTTGTTTCTGGGTAATTTTGTTTGATGAATTTTGCACATCGAAACGCGGAATATAAATTTCCCGGAAAAGGAACCGAAAAACAAACCATTTTCGGTTGTATGTATTCCATTTTTTCTTTGAGGGTTGCTAATGTAATTTCATCAATGAAAGTAGGGGAATCAGAAAGTTTTTCATAGAGTTCATCAAAGGAATTCGCGCTGCGTCCCAATCGTTCTGCATATCGACTGAATCCGAAATTCTCATCAATACATTCAACAATAAAATCTGCAATATCTTCTAAATAAAGCGTGCAGAGATGTTTGGCTTTGTCTTGCAAGCCCATGTTTCCGAAAGCAAAATCCAAATCATCAATCGTATTGAAACGCGACGCTTCGGGCAGAAAATTCATGCTGCAAACCTGTCTCGCTAAAGTGGGATTGTGACCCTGCAAAAACAGAATAACCTGTTCAATGGTTTTGATGTATTCATCCTTCAAAGCCAAGATTCGCCTGGCATTTTCTGAAAGTTTCTGTACTTCCAATTTTTTACTAAATACATTCTGAAGACCGTGTTGAGAAAAAACCTTCAAAATAACTTCAATTCCCAAATCCATCTGGAAACTTGCGATTTCTTTGGTGTTAAGAAAGCCTTTTAAATAAGCTGTGGCAGGGTATGGGGTGTTGAGCTGCGTAAAAGGTGGTGTGATGAGCAGAAGTTCTTTCAAAGGAATATTTTTGCAAATTTAAATCTTTCAGATTAAAGATTTCTTTATTACAGAAACCGCCAGCGGAAACCGGCGGTTTTGAATCTTGTTATATGGATTTTGCGTTCTTACAAATCAAAATCTCCGGCAGCTTCGGGCTGGTAAATAATCTCATCGATGATAATTTTAGTCATCCCGGAAGGCACAATCCAGTCGATTTCATCATTAACTCCGTAACCGATTAAAGCGGCAGCAACAGGAGAAAAAATAGAAACTTTGCCATTTTTGAAATCTGCCTGTGCAGGATATACAATCTGAAACTGCATTTCTTTGTTATTGTTTTCGAAATGAAATTTTACAATAGAATTCATCGTCACTATATCTGAAGGTATTTCTTCTGAAGGAACTACTTTAGCTGAATGCAGTTCTTTCAATAACTTTTCTGCTTCCTCTTTTTTAATGCTGTTGTTTTGTTTAGCATCATTGATGGATTTATGAATTCTGGTGAAATCGTTTTTGGTGATTAAAATTTGCTTCATCTTGCTATTTTTTTAATATATGTGATTAATTTATAATTCGATATGCTTGCATTATTGTTAACATTAAATACTGACATTCGGGTAATATAAAACCGCCTGAATTTTTCAGGCGGCTTATATAAAAATATAAATACTGAAAAATTCTATGTTGATTTAAAGGATAAACCCTTTTCTTCAAGTAATTTTTGCTCTTGCTCTTTGTAGAATCCGGAGGTTAATTTATCGTGGATCGCATCGAAAGCATCCAGGGTTTCATTAATCTCAGCATCAGTGTGCGATGCGGTTGGGATAAGTCTCAGTAGAATCATTCCTTTAGGAATTACCGGATAAATTACTACTGAAGTGAAGATTCCATAATTTTCTCTAAGGTCTTTTACCAGAAGGGTAGCTTCTACAGTAGAACCCTCCATCATTACAGGGGTTACGCAGGTATCTGTACCGCCAATATTGAAACCTCTTGCGATTAATCCGTTCTGTAGTTTATTTACGTTTTCCCAAAGTTTAGCTTTGATTTCAGGTCTTGAACGCAGAAGTTCCAGTCTCTTTAAACCTCCAATTACCATTGGCATTGTTAAAGATTTTGCAAAAACCTGAGAACGTAAATTGTATTTTAAAATTCTGATAATATCAGCATCACCGGCGATAAATGCACCGAAACCAGCCATTGATTTTGCAAAAGTTGAAAAATAAACATCGATTTGATCCTGGCAACCTTGCTCTTCACCAGCACCTGCGCCGGTTTTTCCTAAAGTTCCGAAACCATGGGCATCATCTACCAAAAGTCTGAAGTTAAATTTAGATTTTAACTCGCAGATTTCTTTGAGTTTTCCCTGCATTCCGCGCATTCCGAACACGCCTTCAGTAATAACTAAAATTCCGCCACCTTGTTCTTCTGCTACTTTTGTTGCACGAGCGAGATTTTTCTCTAAACTCGCAATGTCATTATGTTTATAAGTGAAGCTTTTCCCCATGTGAAGGCGTACACCATCAACGATACAGGCGTGTGAGTCGGCATCATAAACAATAACATCATGTCTTCCTACCAATGCGTCGATGGTAGAAACCATTCCCTGATAACCGAAGTTTAAAAGATATGCTGATTCTTTACCTACAAATTCCGCAAGCTCTTTTTCTAACTGCTGGTGCTGTTCAGTTTCGCCAGACATGGCGCGTGCACCCATCGGATAGAACATTCCGAATTCTGCTGCAGCTTTCGCGTCTGCTTCTAAAACCTCGGGATGGTTGCAAAGTCCCAAATAATCATTGGCACTCCAGAAAACAACTTCTCTGCCCTGAAACCTCATTCTTGGGCCAATAGGTCCTTCTAATTTAGGAAAAACGAAATATCCTTCTGCGTAATCTGCAAACTGCCCGAGCGGTCCTGGATTTTGACGTAACCGATCAAAAATATCTGTCATTATTTTATAAGATTTTTGTAATTTTTATATAGAGAACAAAGTTAACAAAATTTGACCAAAAAAAACCTTTTTGCAGGCTACAAAAAGGTTGTTATGTAAATTTTTAGTTTAATTACGAGATAATTTCTGTTTTATAAACTTCGTCGTAATTATGAACACAGTTATTGATGAATCCCTGTTCTTCCATCCACTGATCACTGTAAACCTTAGTGATGTATCGTGAACCGTGATCCGGATAAATTGCCACCACTACATCGTCTTTCGAAAATTCGTTTGCACTTGCGTACTGCAAAAGTCCCTGCGTTACTGCACCAGTAGTGTATCCTCCCATAATGGCCTCTTTCAGGGCGATTTCACGTGTTCTGTAAGCAGACATTTCGTCGTTAACCCTAACAAATTCATCTACTTTATCGAATAATAATGCTGCAGGAATAAGATTTTTTCCCATGCCTTCGATTTGGTAAGGATGAATTTCATCTTTATTGATTTTTCCTGTTTCGTGGAAACCTTTTAAGATTGAACCGGAAGCATCAACACCAATAACTTTAATGTTAGGATTTTTCTCTTTTAAGAATTTTGCTGAACCTGATAAAGTTCCGCCGGTCCCTGTGCAGGCAATAAGATGCGTTATTTTTCCGCCGGTCTGTTCCCAAATTTCGGGTCCGGTTGTTTGGTAATGTGCATCAATATTGAGTTCATTGAAATATTGGTTGATGTAAATGGAATCAGGAGTTTCTGAAGCGATTCTTTTAGCAACTTCGTAATAAGATCTGGGATCATCAGCCGCAACATTCGCAGGGCAGATGTAAACTGTAGCGCCTAAAGCTTTCAGGTACGCAATTTTCTCTTTTTTTGTTTTGTTGCTTACGGCAAGAATACATTTATAACCTTTGATGATACAAACCATCGCTATGGAAAATCCGGTATTGCCGGATGTAGTTTCAACGATCGTTGAACCCGGTTTTATAAGGCCCTTTCTTTCCGCAGCTTCTATAATGTGAACTGCAATTCTGTCTTTGGTAGAATGGCCGGGATTATAAGATTCAAGTTTAGCATAAACTGTTGCTGGTATGTCTTTGGTAACCGAATTGAGTTTTACCAATGGGGTGTTGCCAATTAAGCCAAGAATGTTATCGTGAACATTAGTCATTTTTCGTCATTTTTCTCTATAAAACCGTCTGCAAAAATACTAAAAAATAAATAATACAACAATTTAAACAGTTTTTTCTGATTTGCAGAACAATAGAAATGTATTTTTCATAAACCACACTCGATGCACATTCACTTAATCTTTGTTAAATTATAAAGATAATTAAAGAAAAACCTTATTTTCGCAACATTGAATATTTTTTATGAAAAATTGGTCTTTTAAACAATGGAATACCATTTTAGGATGGGTTATTTTTGCGATCGCTTTTGTTACCTATTTATCAACGATAGAGCATAATTTCAGTTTTTGGGATACGGGAGAATATATCGCTTCCGCTACAAAACTGGAAGTTACACATGCACCAGGCGCAGCACTTTTTCAGCTTGTAGGGGCGGTCGCGGCTATGTTTGCCTTCGGAAACGGAGAAAATTATTCTATTGTGATCAATGCGATGTCGGCGCTTTTCAGTGCAGTTACGGTTCTTTTTCTCTTCTGGATCATCACGCATCTGGTACGCAGACTTCTGAATAAAGATTTCAATGAGATTACAAAACATCAGGAAATTGCCATTTTATTCGCAGGAGCGATTGGAGCTTTAAGTTTTACTTTTTCCGACACCTTCTGGTTTTCTGCTGTTGAAGGCGAAGTTTACTCGATGGCTACCATGTTTATCGCTCTTTTACTTTGGCTCATTACCAAATGGGAAAACGAGTATCATGACTCCGACAACGAACGGTGGATTATCTTAATTTTCTTCGTAACCGGGCTTTCTGTAGGTGTTCACATGATGTGTATGCTTGCAATTCCAGCTGTATGTTTAATTTATTATGCAAGAAATTATACGTTTACCTGGAAAAGTTTTCTTTGGGCAAACGTATTCACTTTAATTATTTTAGGAATTGTATTTAAAGGAATTTTCCCTTTAATCATGACACTTTTCGGTAAAATGGAAATTTTTGCAGTTAACGGAATTGGCCTTCCTTTCCATTCCGGAACCATCATCGCATTTATTTTGTTGATTGCGTTCTGCTATTTTGCCATTAATTACGCTAAAAAATCAAGAAAAAGTATTTATCAAACTGCCGCTTTATCCGTAGTTTATATGATGATTGGTTTTTCCTGCTGGATGGTGATTCCGATTCGCGCTATTGCAAATCCTCCGATGAACCTTAATAATCCTGATAACGCGATTGGAATGCTCGATTATTATAACCGTGAGCAATACGGTGATTGGCCAACTTCTTACGGACAGAATTATACGGCATATCTCGATGCCAACGGAATTCAGAAAAATGAAGACGGAAGCTATAAGACCGAAAAAACAGGCGATGTATATGAAAAAGATGAACAAACCGGTACTTACAGAAAAGTAGGAGACCGTTATAACTACGTTTACAGTAAAGCTCATGTTGGTTTTATGCCGAGAATGTTCAATGAAGATCAGGGAGTGATGGCCAACTATATCTCGATGTACGGCGCACCGGATTTTTCTTTCAATTATGACAACGAAGACGTTGCCGACAGTCCGGAAGCAAAACAGATTTACGAGGAATTACGCCAGAAATATGAAGAAGGAACCATTAAAGTTGAAGATTATCTGAAGGTAAAACCTTATAATTTAATCAACGTTCAGAAGCCTTCTTTAGCACAGAATTTAGATTACTTTTTCACCTTCCAGAACGGCTATTATTTTGTGCGATATCTGATGTGGAATTTTGTTGGAAGACAAAATGATCTTGAAGGTCACATGGAAAACAACCGCGGAAACTGGATTTCAGGAATTCCTTTTGTTGACAATGCTTTGTGGGGTGACCAAAGCAAGATGCCTGCAAAATTTAAAAATGAAAGTACTGTTGCGTTTTTCTTTTTACCGCTTTTATTGGGTCTAATTGGTTTTTTCTTCCAGCTGAACCGAGATTTCGGTAGATTTTATGCGATACTTTCGCTTTTTGTCATCACCAGTGTCGGAATTATTTTCTACACCGGCGTTAAACCTTTCGAAGTTCGCGAAAGAGATTATGCGATGGTGGGGTCATTTTTCGCATTTTCCATATGGATTGGCCTCGGTGCTGCAGCGATCCTGTGGTTTATTCAGGAAAAAATAAAATCAAACGCTGTAAATGTAGTGGCAGGAATTGTACTGATGGGAATACCTTTCATGATGGGATTCCAGAATTATAATGTACACGACAGAAGCGGAAGAAGCGCTGCTTACGATTATGCATATTCAACATTGAAATCCCTTCCAAAAAATGATATCCTTTTTGTATATGGCGATAATGACACGTACCCGATTTGGGGAATGCAGGAAACTTCGGGCATGCGCGATGATGTGAAAGTTGTGAATTTCACCTTGCTTTCAACCCCGTGGAATATCGATCAGGTGAAGAGAAGAACGTATAATTCGATGCCTGTGCCGTCAGTATTAAATCATGAAGATTACCGAGATGGAACCAACGATCAGATTTACCTTATGAGCCCGGAGGACTGGAAGAACGTTTTTGCCAACCTGAAAGATCAGGGCGCTCCGGAAACGGCTTTTGCAGGATTCAGGAAGTTTATGACCCAAGATTCTATGACGATGAAAGAAGCAATAGATTTCATTAAAGTAAAGTCTGAGGATAAAGATGAAATCCTAAAAATGCTTTTTGGTGAAGCTAAATATGAGAAATTCAATTTCCTGCCGGTTTCAAAATTTATTTTGCCGGTAAACAAAGCCAATGCAGTGAAATCGGGTACAATTGAAGCAAAAGATGCAGCGCTGGCTGTTGACCACATTACCATCAATTACAAGAGCAACAGTATGTTCAAAAATAATTTGATTCTGCTGGACATTCTTGCTAATTTCGATTGGAACCGACCGATAAACTTCTCTTCAGGCGGAATTTACGATCCTGAAAACATTTTTTATCTTGGAGATTATCTACAGTTCGACGGTTTCAGTTACCGCCTGGTTCCGATCAACACTCCGGAACGTGAAGACGGGGAAATGGGCAGGGTAGATGCAAATTCGCTTTATAATATTGTAAAAAATTACCGTTGGGGGAATTTCAAAGATTTAAGTGTTCATTTCGATGAAACCTGCACCCAGAATATTGTAAGCTACAGAAGTTCCGCAAGCCGAGCTGCTGAAGCTTTGGCGCTTTCCGGACAGAAATCCAAAGCTCTGGAAGTTCTGGATATGGCTTCCCGTGAAATTCCTGTGGAAAAATACAATGATCCGCGGTCATTAAGTTCAATGGTTTACGGATACATCGTATCTGGTCAGGAACAGAAAGGGCTGAAGCTTGCTGATGAACTTAAAAAGGGAATTTTCACCGAATACGATTATTACACCAGTCTTTCGCCCGAAGAACAGCGTTTTGCAGGGAAACAGATGCGTACAAAACCGATGGAATATTCACTGGTGGTAGGAGCGGTTTCAGATGCATATAATAAATTGGGGCAAAAAGAAAAAGGATATCAGTATCTTTTAAAATCCATTGAAACGGTGGATAAACGCTTCAATGATTTCGTGAAAAATCTGCAGACAATGGGTAAAGAAAAGGCGTTCAGAGAATCTGAAAAAGTGCAGGTTATTACTCCTTTTTACACCTATTTATTTGATGTGATGAATCCTTATGATTCTACGTATTCGAAAGAAAAAGAAGCCCACATTACCAATGCGATGATGAAGGCTACGCAATAAATTTTCAGATGAAATACTGTGCTTTTCTCCGCGGTGTCAACGTAAACGGAACTTCCATGAAAATGGCGGAAGTGATGAACGTGTTTACTGACGCTGGAATGAAGGAGGTAAGTAGCGTTTTGGCTTCCGGAAATATTCTCTTTTCATCAGATAAAAAACCTTCGGAGCTGAAGAACATTTTGGAGAAATCAATGTCAGAGTATTTCGATTATGAAGCTTTTCTTTTCCTTAAAAACGAGAACGAAATTTCAGAAATTGTAAATAATAATCCTTTTAACAAAGCCGAAGATCTTCATATTTATGTGTTTGTAGGAATTGATGATGTTGAAACTCTTTTGATGGAAGAATTTTCGAAATCGGATAAGGCAGAAAACGAAAATGCCCAAATTGTTGCAGATACATTTTACTGGCAAATTCAAAAAGGAAATACTTTAGGTTCGACTTTCGGGAAAGTTTTAGGAAAAAAGAAATTGAAAGACAAAATCACTTCCCGAAATATCAATACTTTCGAAAGAATTCTCAAAAAATTATAAGGTTGCTGTAATTTAAACTTTAAACGGGTTATTGCCCGTTTTTTCTTTTTCGCTCCGCAAAACCATTGCTCCGAAACTGCAAAAAATTTCCGTATTTTTGTTAAATTAAAATTTGAATAAATATGATTCAATACTTAGAAAACATTCAGCATAAAGATTCCAAAAACTTCTTTCTCATTGCCGGTCCATGCATCATTGAAGGTGAAGACATGGCGCTGCGAATCGCAGAGAAAGTAGTAGAACTTACCAATAAATATGAAATTCCTTACATCTTTAAAGGAAGTTTTAAAAAAGCTAACCGAAGCCGTGTAGATTCATTTACTACAATTGGCGAAGAAAAATCTCTGGAAATTCTGAAAAAAGTGGGAGAGACTTTCAATATTCCCACCACCACAGATATTCACGAAAACGAACATGCCGCTTTGGCTGCCCATTATGTTGATGTTCTGCAGATTCCGGCTTTTTTGGTTCGCCAAACCGATTTGTTGGTCGCCGCTGCAAAAACAAATAAATGTGTTACGCTGAAAAAAGGGCAGTTTCTATCCCCAGAATCCATGAAATTTGCTGTAGAAAAAGTGACAGATTCCGGAAACCCTAAAACCGCCATCATCGAACGTGGTAATTCTTTCGGTTACACCGATCTGGTAGTCGATTTCAGAGGAATTCCTACGATGCAGAATTATGCGCCGGTAATTTTGGATGTAACCCATTCGCTGCAGCAGCCCAACCAAAATTCAGGTGTTACAGGCGGCCGCCCGGAACTAATTGAAACCATTGCAAAAGCAGGAATCGCTGTAGGTGCAGACGGACTTTTCATTGAAACGCATCCTGATCCAAGTTGCGCACTTTCAGATGGGGCAAATATGCTTAAACTTGATAAACTTGAAGATTTACTGCAAAAATTAACAAGAGTTCGGCAAGCCATTATTTAATTTTGTTATCTTTAAAAACCTAAATTTCCTGCATTGAAAAAAACACTTTTACTCCTTGCATTTGCGCCTATTTTTGCGTTTTCGCAAATCAGTCTGAAGGTTTTAGATGAAAACGGCGCTCCGGTTTCTCAGGCCAACGTATCTTATAACAACCAGAATTTTCTTACCGATATAAATGGGTTTGTAAAGATTCCGATTGCAGATACAGAGCAGGTTCTTGCTGTTCAGAAAGAAAATTTCAGAAACTTTTCCAAAACGGTTAAAACAACGCCTAAAGTTCAAAACATCAATGTTCTGTTTGTAAATGCTGAGAGAGAAACACAGATTCAAGAAGTGGTTTTTCAGAAAAAAGGAAAACCTAAAGTAACAGATTTAACTTCTATAGAAATTTCTGCAAAAGAGGCGCAGCAGGTGGCTTCACTTTCTGGTGGGGTTGAGGGACTCATCAAAACTTTGCCCTCGGTAAACTCGAATACCGAACTTTCGTCTCAATATATGGTTCGCGGTGGAAACTATGATGAAAATCTTATTTACATCAATGATATTGAAATTTACCGCCCGTTTCTTATCCGGAATTCCCTTCAGGAAGGGATGAGCATCATTAATCCCGACATGGTGCAGGCGATTAATTTTTCTGCCGGAGGTTTTGAAGCAAAATATGGTGATAAAATGTCTTCAGCCCTGAATATTTATTACAGACAACCTACAAAATTTGAAGTTTCGGGAGAGGCAAGTTTAATTGGAGGCAGGCTTTCTACGGGATTTGCAAACAAGAATAAAAAGCTTTCTGCCCTGATTTCCGGAAGATACAGAAATACAAATCTTGTTCTGAATACTTTGAATGAAGATACCGATTTCAATCCTCAGTACATGGATTTTCAGTCGTATATCAATTATAAACTAAACGATAAGTGGGATTTTTCTTTTATCGGTTACTGGAGTAAAAACGATTACGAAATGGTTCCTAAAGTAAAGGAAGTGGATTTCGGAAGTTTGCAGACCCCTTTAAAACTGAGTGTTTTCTATAACGGAAAAGAAGACGATCAATATAAAAATATGATGGGTACGGCATCCATCAATTTCAAACCCAATAAAAAATGGACTTTCACGCTCGATAATTTTGCTTACCAAAACCGTGAAAGAGAATATTATACCATTGCCTCTGCCTACTTGCTGCAGACTTTTGACCCGATTACGGGAGCTCCTATAACCTCTTATGATGTTGGTGGGCAAATCGATCACGCAAGAAACGATTTATTGGTAAAAACCTACGGTTCACAACTGAAAACACGTTTTTCACCTGACGTAAACACCGATTTCGAGGTTGGTTTAAAATTCGAAAAAGAAAACCTGAAAGATTTCACCAATGAATGGCAGCTTGTAGATTCTTTGGGTTACAGCACGCCGAGAGATTACACCAATCCTGGTGTTCTGGATCCTTCGCAGCTTCGTTTGCGTTATAATATCGCAGGTGCAAATCATATTGAGCCTACAAGACTTTCAGGATATGCACAGTTTTCAAAGAAGTTTTACTGGGGTGAAAACAGGGTTTTCCTGAATGCAGGAGTTCGTGCTTCTCACTGGGATTTTAATGATGAAACCATCATTTCTCCAAGAGCACAGTTTGCCATAAAACCCAACTGGGATATGGATATGCTCTTTAAAATTTCCGGAGGGATTTATTACCAGTCGTCATTTTATAAAGAAATCAAGGATCTGGACGGAAACTTTAATTCCAATATTAAATCCCAGCGTTCCATGCAGGTGATTTTATCCAATGATTACGAGTTCCGCATGGTTGACAGGCCTTTCAAACTCACTACTGAAGCTTATTACAAGAAAATGGATAATTTAATCCCATATTATTTGGATAATGTGAGAATCCGTTATTCCGGTGAAAACAATGCAGAAGGATATGCTTATGGAGTCGATACCCGTTTGTTTGGTGAATTTGTTCCGGGTGTGGATTCCTGGATTTCTGCAAGTTACGCCCGGGTTTACGAAAATATTGAGGGAAAAGGAAATATCCCAAGACCTACAGATCCACGGTTCAGGTTTTCGATGTTTTATCAGGATTATATGCCGAAATTCCCATCAATGCGGGTAAATCTAACTTTAACTTATGCCAACGGACTACCTTCAGGAACACCAATTTCTTTAGATGAAAACGGAAAGCCTGATTTCGAAGCTCCCTACAGGTACCAAAGGACTTTACCTTCTTATAAAAGAGTTGACATCGGTTTATCTAAAGTTTTCATTGATCAAAATGACAATAAAGTTAACTCGGGATTCTGGAGCAATTTCAATGAACTGGTTTTAGGTGTTCAGATTTTCAATGCATTCAATATCAGCAATACGGTTGCAAACCAGTGGGTGAATGATGTTTCTACAGGTTACAACTATCCGGTTCCGGTAAGGTTGACAGGCAGATTCTTCAACGTAAAACTTGAATTTAAGCTTTAAAAAAGAATTTTAAAACATAAAAATCCCGAGACTGAAACAGTTTCGGGATTTTATTTTTATTCTGTATCACTGTTATAATTCACCGTGGCGTACAAATCCAATCTGCGGTCTGTCATTGTCCGCACAGCGCCATAATGATGCAGTTCTTTCAGTAGATTCAGATCTACATCTACAATCAGTGTGGTTTCTGTATTCGCGGTAGCTTCACCTTTAATAGCATTAGACGGAAAAGCAAAATCCGAAGGCGTAAAAACCGCCGCCTGGCCAAACTGGATATCCATATTATTTACACCCGGCAAATTCCCGACACACCCGGCGATTGCAACATAGCATTCATTTTCTATAGCTCTTGCCGCCGCGCAGTGACGAACGCGGGTGTAGGCATTTTGGGTATCGGTTAAATAAGGAACAAATAAAATTTTCATCCCCTGATCTGCTAAAATCCTTGGCAGTTCCGGAAATTCCACATCATAACAGATAACCAATCCCACTTTTCCACAATCGGTGTCGATGACTTTGATCTCGTTGCCGCCTTTCATCCCGTAATATTTTTTCTCATTGGGTGTGATGTGAATTTTTCTGTGTTCATCAATTTTTCCGTCACGGTGAAGCAGGTAGCTGATGTTGTAAAGTTCACCATCTTCTACAATTGGCATACTTCCGCCAACGATATTAATGTTGTAACCGATGGCAAATTCCGAAAGTTTTTGTTTGATTTCTTCTGTTAATTCAGCGAGTTTGAACATACTTTCACGTTCCGACAGATGATTGAAAGGAGCAAGTAAAGGTGTGTTGAAAAGTTCCGGGAACATGATGAAATCCGATTTATAATCTGCCATCACATTCACGAAAAACTCTACCTGCTCAAAAAACGCATCCAGATTTTTAAAATGCCTCATCTGCCACTGAACCAAACCCAGACGAATGACAGAATCCTGCATTGTATTGGGCTTTTTGCTGTAATAAATGTTGTTCCACTGAAGTAACACCGCGTTTTGTTCAGAATGCTGATCTTCCGGTAAATAGTTTTTGAGAATTCTTACCGGCAGAAAATTATTGGCGAGTTGAAAACTTAACACCGGATCATAAATTTCTTTATTTCTTACTTTCTGGATATAGGCTCTTGGCGAAAGTTCCGAACTGTACAGGTGATAATTCGGGATTCTGCCGCCAACCATTATCGATTTTAAGTTGAGGGTTTCGCAAAGTTCTTTTCTTACATCATAAAGTCTTCTGGCAAGCCGAAGTTTTCTAAATTCGGGATCTACAAAAACTTCAATTCCGTACAAAACATTTCCGGTTTCCGAATGGGTGTTAAAGGTGTAATTTCCTGTGATTTCTTTGTATGTATGATCGTCGCCGTACAGCTCGTACTGTACGATGAGTGATAGTGCAACCGCCGCAATTTTGCCATCCACAGTAATGCAAATCTGTCCGTCACGGAAAATCCGGATCAGCTTTTGGATGCTTTTTTTAGACCAAATGTTTTCCGACATTGCCGGATAGGCTTTCTGCATGGTTTCTTTAAGCTCATCATAATCTTCAATGGCCAGTTTTCTGATGTCTATCTGCATATATTTTATGTTTTTTGAATTAAAATTTTCTGATCAAACAATTAGTCCGGACGAATGGTCGGCAGTGCTTCCCGTTGCAGAGCAAAGTACATTGATTTCGTTATTCATCCTCAAAACTCCCATGAATGCGAAAATAAGCGCTTCTTTGAAATCGATGAGTTCAGGTGCAGGGATTTTTATTTCCGTTGATGATTTGGTTTTAATACGCTCAATTAAATAAGTGTTGTAGGTACCGCCACCTGTAAACAAAACGTTTTTAAACTGATATTGATTAAAAACCTGAGCAATTTGCCCGGATGCATGTTCGGTGAATGTTGCCAGAATATTCTCCGGCGTTTCATTTTCCAGCAAAGGAATGATGTTTTTGTTTACCCATTCGATTCCTAAAGATTTGGGATGTTTCGCTGAGTAAAATTCAAGCGAATTTAATGAAGCTAAAATCTTTTCGTTCACCTGACCGTTTCTTGCAATATTTCCGTTTTCATCGTAATTTTTCCCGAGAACGGTGGCGTATTTGTTGAGAACAATATTTACCGGGCAAATATCAAAGGCGATTCTTTTTCCTTCTTGTTTGGTAGAAATATTCGAAAATCCGCCAATATTAAGGCAAGCGTCGAATTCAGAAAAAAGCAGTTCATCACCAATCGGTACGAGCGGCGCGCCGTTACCTCCCATAAGCACATCCTGGCTACGGAAATCGTACACAGTTGGAATATTATTTAAAATCTTAATTGCCCTTCCATCACCAATCTGTAAAGTAAATTTGCGTTGTGGCTGATGGAAAACTGTGTGACCGTGAGATGCAATTAAATCGATTTCCGTTAATGAATTTTTGGAGATAAATTCCTTTACTTTTTGACCAAGATAGAAGCCATAATCAGCATTCAGGGCTAATAATTCATCAGGTTTTAAGTGAATTGCACTGTTGAGTTTTTCTGCCCAATCAGAAGGATAGGGTAGTGTCTCGGCATGAAGAATACTGTAGTTCCATTCGGAATTAAGGTGCTGAAATTTGGCAAAACAAATATCAAGTCCATCGAGGCTTGTTCCCGACATTAACCCGATTGTGTGAAAGGTCATAAGAAAAGATTTTTTCGAATTTACGAAAATTATCTTCCTTTTTCGGGGATTTTTTTTGCGTTAATGTTGCCGGAATTGTTGTAGAAGGTATATTCGGAGAAATCGTCCTTAGCTTTCATACCGTTTGCGCCTACAAGTGTGGAGCCATCTTTATCGGTAACATATACTGTATCCGAAGTATAAATCAGTCTTTTATTCTGATCCCAAAATACCGACTGCATTGCGAACATCTGATTTTCGTTCGTAGTTATTCTTACATTTCCTTTGGCCTCGTAAAACTTCTTTTTTTCATTGAATTTGGCAAAATTCGCTTTTATTTTTCCGGGCTCTTTCGGTTTTTTCTTGTCGTAAAAAAGAATATTGATTCCTTTTCTTGCTACAATATAGGGCGAGTCAATAAATTCGAATTTCTCGATAAGTGGTGCGGTAGCACGTAATTTGATCATTCCCGAATCACGCTGCACAATATTGGCGTTGTTGATGATCTGCGAAGGGAAGTTGGTATTGTTGTTTTTATTAATCGCCGTTAAATCTTCATCACATGAAATTAAACCAAAAAATATAGCACAACCCAGTAGGGCGGCTATATTTTTATAGAATATTTTAAGAAGAAAATTCATTTCTTAATCATAAAGACGTTTATTAAACCATTTATCGGCGAAATTTAGTCCGATTCTCAGGTTTACAAAATTCTGGCGAATCATATTATTTTCCAGCGTTCCTCTTTTTCCGATTTCCAAACCAAGGTCGATACCACTCATTCTGGCTGCGCTCCGGTTTTCGAAAGGCAAACTAACACCTCCTGTTATAGCAAACTGATTGATATTGGTTCCGTTGAATGATAGATTTCCTTTTTCGTAATAAGCTCCGTAACGGTAAGTTACTCTCGAGAAATAATTTCTGAAGTTATTGAAGTTTGGCAGATACCAACCTCCGGCTGCAATTCTGTAAGAATTTTGGTTCGTGAAAGGCTGTCCTAAAAACTGAATCGTTTCGCCCTTTTTATAGTCAACCTGCGTTCCAACAAACCATTTCGCATCGCGGCCGTAACCGGCACCGAACGAAAATTCCATTGGAATAAGGTTTTTATCTGTACTGAAATCCTCGTCAATAATGCTAATATTTTCTTTTTGATTTCCTGTACTGTAATAATAGGTGCTGTTGGTATAATTGGTTTCCATTTCACCGGTGTTCCCGAAGGTGTAAGTTGCCCCTAACGTAAGTTTTCTGTCGGTACCAAATTTTTTCTGATACGCAGATCCCAGTGTGAAATTGAAGGTTTTAATCTTATTTTTGGTTTCGTACCCATTGATCAACTCCGCGTTGGAATAGGTGAGTTCATTAATATCATATAAGTTTCCGAAGTAGAAATTTGTTCTGAATCCTAAACCAAGTTCGGGAGAAATCTGATAAGATAATGCGGCCTGAACCGTACTTAATGTACCCTCACCACGGAAGATATTTGCCCTTTTTACCTCATTCTCCAAATCTTCCTGAATGAGGACAGAATATTTTTTGGAACTGTAAGGCTGGTAACCCATTCCAAATTTTACTTTTGGCGATAAAGGGAAAGCAATAGCAATATTAGAGAGATAAGAAGAATGTTTGGTAACATTCGAATTGTCGTAATCGGATTTGAAAAAATTATTTTCGTTGGTTCCCTCAACTTTTATGGTGGTAAGTTCTAAATTTTTATTTGCACCAGGATTGGCAAAATTAAAATTATTATTGAAATCCCAGATATAAGCAGTAGAAATGCCACCCATCGCATTCACATCAGTGGTGTTATCGTATTTCACATCCCCGATTCCGAAGGCAGCGTAAGGAGAATTACCAATCGTTTGAGCATTCAGGAAAAATCCTGCTGCTGCGAGTGGTAATACAAAAAATCTTTTCATTCTCTATTTTTAAAAATAATGCGCAAATATCTTAAATAATACTGAATTGAGGAAATTTACTTTGGTTAAAGTTTGTTAAGGGGTACTACTGGCAACGAAACAGAAATTCAGTTCATTGAAATATTTGGTGAAGAACCTCATTACGGTAAAAATATTTCTTCAAGACCAATGTTTTAATACAGCCCGGCAGTCGGGATGTGAATCAAAATTTTTTATCTTTGAAAAATGAATTGGGAACAGATCGTAGGCCAGGAAAACCTTAAAAAACTCCTGAGAGACAGCATTGCAAGCAACAGGGTAAGTCATGCTCAGCTTTTCATCGGCAAAGAAGGATACGGAACTTTGCCACTTGCAATGGCTTTTGCAAAGGAAATTTTCAGAAAAGAAAACGAACACTCATCCTCCAAGGTAGAACATCTTAATCATTTGGATTTACATTTCAGTTTTCCTGTGTTTAAAGAAAAAAGCAGCGGACTTTCCGATAATTTCCTTGAAAGTTTCAGGGAAATGATTCTTGCCAATCCTTACTCAAACAATGAAGACTGGACGAAAATTCTGGAGTCCGAGAACAAGCAACTGACTATTTATGCAGATGAAGTTGATGAACTGAACAAAAAATTCGCGCTGAAAAGTTTTGAAGGCGGAAGCAAAATCCTTATCGTTTGGCAGGCAGATAAGATGAATGTTTCTGCAGCCAACAAATTCCTGAAGTTTCTGGAAGAACCACCAAAAGACACGTTGATTATTTTAACGGCCGAAAACATCGATTTTATTTTACCCACAATTCTATCGAGAACCCAGTTGGTTGAAATTCCCAGAATTGAAGATCCGGACATCGAGAATTTCCTGAAAAACAATTACAAAATTGAAGAGGAAAAGTTGAAAGAAACAGTGTTTCAGGCTCAGGGAGACTGGAACATTGCGCAGAAAATTCTTCTTTCAGAAAATGGTGATACCGAATTCGAAGAGCTTTTCGTAATGTGGGTCAGGGAGGCATTTCAGGTGAAAAAGAAACCTGAGTTTTTGAAAAACATCGTTTTTTGGGGACGTAATATTGCAGGCTGGAACCGCGAAAAGCAGAAAAGTTTTCTGGATTACTGTTCCGAAATGTTTCGCCTCGCCCTTCTTCAGAATTATGGAAACGAAACTTTGGTTTACAAAAAAATAGATTCCGGAGGTTTTAAATGGGATAGTTTTTCCCGATTTATTCACGGTGCCAATATTGAAGCGATTCTCACCGAAATTTCTGAGGCAGATTATCATCTGGAACGTAATGCCAACTCTAAACTGGTCTGGACGGATTTAGGGATAAAACTTTCGCGATATATCCACAAAACTCCTTAGTACTACATTTAAAATTCGGAAATATGTAATGAATAAAGCAGAGTAAATTTCTCTGCTTTATCAAAAAAACACATTGAGAAATAATAAAATTCTCATCCAAATAAAAACATCATTCCCAGTCCGGCATTTCTGCATTTGTGAATAAAGTGGTTCTCGTATTATCCTGTAAAGTAATTTTTAAAACATTTTTCACAGATATACCGTCATTCGAAGTGTTTGTGAAAATTACCTCGGCATCGTTAGGAGAAAATCGTGGATCCAAATCATTGCTGCCATCGGGTTTTTCGCTTTGCTCAGAAATATCGAGTATTGTATCGGTCTGCATATTATAAATAAAAAGGTGGGTATTGAGCTGTCTGTAATTATCATCCTGATGTCCGGAAACATCGTAAGTGTAAAGTAAAAGGTTACCGTCTACTGAAAAGTTTAGGCCACCCGCTGCACCAGGAACGTTTTCGAGAATTGTTTTAATTGTATTTCCAAGCAAATCAATTATAAAGATTTTTACATTATAGCCGTTGGGATCATTTGTTTTTAAGGCAATTTTACTTCCGTCATAACTCCATTCACATTCGGTAATAAAACTTCCGTCTGGTGTGGTGTAAACCAGTTCCAGCCCGCTGCCATCTTTATTTATTCTGTAAAGTTTAGAAAAACTAGGGTACACAAATTCTTTTCCATTAGTCCTCCAGGAATAATCGAGTTCAGTATTGCTAAATCCAGCTACCGGAATTGTAGTTACTTTAAAAACTTCCGATCCATCAGGCTTCGTCGTGAATATATGGGTGTTTCCACCTTCAGTACGTAAAAAAGAAATAAGGCCCGCATTGTTATTTTTTCGAGGCCGCCAACTATTGAATGCAGCATCGGTTAAGTTATAGTTTGCGCCGTTATCGTCACTGGAAATAATGATAAGATTTCCGTTCTCTTTCCTTACAAAATGATATCTGTTTTGCGGCACCTTGTTGGTTGTAAATTTAAATACAGCACTATACACATCACTATGGATTCCATCATTCACGGCGACCTGCCAAAAATAACTTACACCATATTTCAGATCTTTAAGTGTGTACGTTGTTTCCTTCAAATCATTTATTTCAATTACATTAGTATTTAAATTATTCTTTACGATCAGTTTGTACTTCAGAACATCCAGCGAATCCGGATCTGTTGATTTCCAAGATAACTGAACGGTAAGAGGCTGATCCTGGGCGTTATCTGAAGGACTCAAAAGTTCAGGAACCGAAGGAGCTGTATTTAATGATTCATCATCATCCATTTCGAATGCCAGGGTTACAAGCTGACCGCTGTTCTTAAGATTCGCAGACTGAAAATTGTTGAGATATCCCGAAATCTCTGCTTTCACCGAATAATCACCGATAGGTACGTCTGTAATTTCAAAACTCCCATCTGCTCCCGTAAAAACAGTATTTGTAGATGGGGAAGTAGTAATTTTTGCGTTTTTTAAAGGATCGTTGGTTCCTCTTCGAACTACTTTACCTTTAATGGTGCCGGTCTGTACCTGATCTACTATTTCTTCTTTGCATGAAAACAAAGTGAGTGACAATAAACTGATGAGTACAAATGTATATAACGCTTTCATAATTTATTAGTTTTATTTATTACCGAAATAGTAATTAAGACCAAGACCGATTCTCATAATATTATCGTTCTGTTTTCCACTGACCAAACCATCCAGTTTATCACGGAATCCATAATCATACTGATAGTACAGTCTTGTTGAAAAATTATCACTGATAATATAATCTATACCTCCGCCCAGATTAGCTTTATAAAATGGTTTATATTCCGAAAATAAAGCTCCTACACCCGCATAAACAAACGGCGTAAACTTGAACTGAGGAAAAAACATATACTGTAAATTGAGTTCCGGTCCCACAAAGTTTCTATTGAGTACTGCAGTATTTTTAATTTTAATATTGTTTATGCTGGCTTCAAGACTGAAATTATCGTTTAAGGCCATGCTGATGCCAATTTTACTGCCCAATTTATTTTCGGCATTTTTATAGTCTCCGTTAATTTGCTGACTTTCTACAGATGCTGAAACTGATATTGCTTTTCTAATTGAATTTTTCACCTTATTTCCCAACAGCCTTTGATTATTGAGTTCGTTTTCTGCGGTGTAAGTGCTTATCAAATGATTTACGGCAGGATCTTTTTTATCAACAGCATTCCCCCAAATATCATTCTGTACCCCTTCAATAATCAGGGTTTTTACCGCTTTTTCAATGGCTTCAGTTACTGCAAGCTGTATGGGTTCGTTTTGTGTAAATCCCACTTCGGATTCTAGCAGTCGTTCCGTATCTATATATTTAAAAAAATTACCGCTAACTCCTGTGGAAAGTATATTTTTGGAGACATACACCGTTTTAAGAATTTCACCGTTTAAAGTTGATACTGCTCTCAGATAAACTGTAATCCTGTCCTGTCTGTATTGTGTAGATCCGCCAATTCCGAAGTACCGCGCTCCAATACCGCCTGTCATTACATTACTGTCGTAAGAAATAATTCCGCCTTCAAGCAAAACGCCGGCAAAAAGCAGTGGAGGGAGCGTCTGTACGTTTTTATCACTTTCTTTTGAATATTCCTGGCGGGTGGAGCGTATGATTTGTCTTTCATTGAGAAGATTTGCGATATTTTCTCTTTCGATGGGAATAAACCATTTGCTGTCTTCCAAAGCTTTTATAAGAATTGTTGTAGTGCCCTGTGGAACGGCTGTACTCCAGTTATTTCCCATCTCCGAAGGTTTATACTGGCCTGTTTGGTCTCTGAATTTATAAACTCCGACTACGATTTTTTCCTTAGGCGGTGGAATCTGCTTTAACTCGGAAGTTAAATTGGTAACTTCTCCCAGCGTTGATTTTTCTCCATTTGCAGGTAAGTTAAAAATTGTACTGCAACTTTGAAGAGAGAAAAAAAGCAGGAAAAACAAAATATTGTTCCTTACAGAATGGGTAATTATTTTCATAGCGGTATTTTATCTTGGAATAATGATTTGAGATTGCTCACCAGTCTGGGTATCGAGAATATTGATAACCAAACCTTGTGATGCCTCCGAAACATCAAGAAAAAGAGAACCGAACATGTATTTTCCTGGTGCAATGCCTCCGTTTCCGAATTTGTCATCGATAAGTTTTCCTGTAAGCTGACTTAGAAGTTGGCGGTTCAGGCTTTGTGTGAAGCTGTCCATCGAGTTGAAATCATCCAGTAAATTGCCAAATTTATTATCACCGTCATCAAACTGATTTTGGGCATTTGCAGAGCTGAGTAACCACTGGTAATTGAATGTATCACCGCCAAAAGCCGGATTAATGGGTTTATAAACTATTTGTTGCGCAGATATGCCTGAAACAGCAAAAAATAGAAGTATGATTACATAATTTTTCATGGCTGGCTTTTTTAGTATCTGAATTCATTTCTAATCAAACTTTTTTTTCTGTTGTAATCCAGAATTATTTTTACACTTAAAGTTGCCTGTTCCGTAAGATAATCTTCACTTGGATTTGCAATAAAGCTGTATAAGGTTCTATCTTCTAACCCTATAGAAATCTGGCTTCCCCTTCCCATAGTTGGCGTTTCATCGATGGTAATTACACTGCTTATTTTCTCCGGCAATTTCGAATATTCAAGGTAAAAAAGGTCGTAGAAATCTTTACCTGCTTTTGTCTTGGTTTGATCTATAGTAATACCTTTTAATTCAAAGATTTCATTTTCATTGATATTCGTGATTTTATCCTGAAACATATTAGCGTTAATCTCTAAACTGTCTTTAGATACAGGCTTGTCAGTTTCCTCTTCTTTTATGAATAAAAAAACCTTTAATGCATCATTTTTTTGAATGTTAACACTCATCTGACTAAGGGTTTTGGTTTCATCCGGTTTTAATGTGAACTTGCCTGACTGCTTGTTGTTCGAAAGATTACCGGATTTACTTTTTTTAATAGAAACAAAAAGATAGTTAAGTTCTCGATAGGCGGTTGTGTGGTTACTTGCTGTAGCCTTTAGTGTTAGTTGTCCTTCAATAAAATTACTTTCGATTTTTGATGATATTTCACTTTTTTCTTGTTGTGCTTTTATTTGTTGAATAGAACACACAAGAAGAAAAAAAAATATAGGTGTTAGAATTTTCATCTTTAAGAATTAATAGTTTCTCATGTATATCGTCATATTATCTCCCTTTACATGTAACTGCATTTTCTCAGAAATACTGTTGCTTCCTACCACATCAATAATATTATTATTTCCCTGTGTCGTAATAACAGCGCTTGCACGTGTCTTTTCGAAAACATTATTGAAATTAAGATAATTGTAATCTCCTAATTGTAAGGTTGAGAGATTGGTGTTGCTGTTGGCATATATTTCCGCAAAATTGTGAGTACCATATTGCACAGTTGTAACCTCATAGTTTTTAGTCGAAATAGAGTTATCCTGTATTTGGGCAACAATAGCCATAGCATTCTTGCTGTTGATATTCTCAAAAGAAAACTGTTGGCCTGTTACAACTAAAAGGCACATCAGCAGATTTACAGACAATATTTTTGCTAAAGTATTCATGGTTAGGAAGATAAAATTAGTTATTACCCGTGATTTACATATCCCTGCTATTTGTTAGTTTTGTTTATAACAGTTTTCAGGTAGTGCTAAGGGTTATTTAACCCGGAACTTTTAACGTTAAAAAGTTACGGAAAGAAAATAGGGGAACCTGATGATTCCCCTATAATTAAGAATGTAAACAAATTAGTTAGATTGTAAACTAACCAGTGTATTACTGTTTCCGATTTGAGTTCCTACATGTAAATGATTATTACCGGATTGTCCAACAAATGTATAGTTGTCATTACCTAGCTGTAAATCCATTGCGGTGTTGTCATTTCCACTTTGCCATTGGAACAGCGTATTATCATTTCCCACTTGCATTCCCATGTTGGTATTGTCGTTACCCACTTGCCATGAATCTGCATAATTATTATCACCTAGCTGTAAATGAGTCGCATTGTTATCGTTACCATCTTGTGTTTGCCAAATATAATTGTCTGATCCCAATTGTGTTGCAGCAGCGTCATTTCGGTTGCCCCACTGTTCTTGTCTTACTACATTGTCAAAACCTACCTGAAGCGACGTGGCTATATTTCTGTTACCGATTTGCTCTTGGTCTGAAAGGTTACCCATACCCAACTGTATTGTACTGGCATCATTTCGATTACCATCCTGGTATTGATAAGCTTCATTAAATGCACCGGATTGATCAGATGAAACGGTATTCCTATTCCCAATTTGCATTTGTTCAGTATAATTCAATAGACCTAGCTGTGAAGTTGAGGCCGAGTTTCTGTTACCGTGCTGCTCAACATCATTAATGTTCATAATTCCTACTTGGTCAACATCTATATTGTTTCTGTTACCATCACTCAACGCAAAATTCATGTTACCTGCTCCCACCTGATCAATGGTAGCAATGTTACGGTTTCCGTCCTGGGTAAGTAAATTAAGGTTTACTAAACCTGTTTGGGTAACATAGCCCTCATTTAAATTCCCTACTTGGGTTGATACATCAATATTCCCTTGAGAATATCCGAATCCGAAAGTCATAAGTGTAATAACACTTGCAAATAATTTTTTCATGGTTAAAAAATTTTATTGGTTAGTTTGTGAGACAAATGTAGAATGATTAGAAAATAAAAAAATCACCTATTCAAATGAAAATTAAAATATCACCATAAACAATGATTTGTGAGGTGATTACACCTATTACATTTATATCTTTAATATATCAAATTAATAATACCAGTTAAAAAACCAGGAAACTTTTTTGGTTTACTAGTTTCCATCGTTGTATATTTGCAGCAAAATTATCATCAATGGATAAAAAATTTCTGGAAAAAGTAGTGGAGCTCTTCATCGATAACGGTGCAAAGACGCTTACTATGGATGATATTGCAAAAGAGTTCGGAATGTCGAAAAAAACACTTTATCAGAAGTATGCAAATAAAGAAGCACTTTTGGAAGATGTTCTCGCATTTAAACTCGAAGAAGTCATCGTAAAACTTAATGAACTCGATGTTCAGGTAGAAAATGCGGTAGAACGTATGTTCTGTCGTGATGAACATATTGAAAGGGCGGTACAGTCTAATAATTCGCTTCTTATTCGGCAACTCATCAAATATTATCCTGCCATTTTCAACAAACATATGATGGATTTCGCTGAAAAATTTTCGGAAGTAATGGTTCATAATATTGAAAGAGGCCGCCAACAGGGCTATTACCGTGAAGATTTCAATGCAACCATTTATGCGAAATTATTCTTTCAGCTTGCAATGTCCTACGACAGCTCACCGTTCCTGGACACCTCAATAATTGACAGAACCGAATACAACAACGAAGCATTTATGTTTTACATGAACGCAATTACAACCGAAAAAGGAAAAGAACAATTAAAAAAATATAACAATTTAAAATAATGAAGAAGATAATTTTAAGTTTCATCCTGTGTGGAGGCCTCGTCTTTGGTCAGGAAACTAAAGTGCTCACCCTTCCTGAAGCCATTTCCTACGCACTGCAGCATAAAGCAGAGGCTGAGAAAGCAAGGCTGAACATACGGAAAGGAGACGCACAGATTGCCGAAGTAAAGGCCAATGCTTATCCGAATATAAGTTTCAACAGCAGTACGGCATACAATCCGCTATTGCAGGAAACGGTTTTGCCAGGCGAAATGTTTGGCGCTCCGGGACAGCAGGTAAAAGTTTCTTTCGGACAGAAATGGACCTCCAGCAACATGGTACAGCTTACCCAAAACCTTTTTAACCAATCGGTTTTTGTGGGATTGAAAGCGGCAAAATCTACAAAAGAATTTTACCTTATTAATGCCCAGCTTACTGAAGAACAAATTATCGAAAAAGTGGCAAACGCATATTTTCAGGTTTATCAGGCAGATCAAATGCTTAAGAATGCCGAAAGCAACCTCTCAATCACGAACCAAACCATTAAAATCATTAAAGGTTTATACGATGCAGGCTTAGCCAGAAAAATCGATTACGACAGGGTAGTGGTTGCAAGAAATAATGTGAGTTCAGGAGTTCAGCAACTTGAAAACACTGTGGATCTTACAGAAAATGCTTTGAAATTTATGATTGGGATGCCCATGTCCCAGGAAATTACGTTGCCTGAACAGACTTTTGAACCTGCATTACTTCCGGACCGAACAGCCGATTTATCAGAAAGAACCGAAATCAAACTCATGAATAAGCAGCTCGAACTGCTCGAATGGCAAAAAAAAGCTTCTGAAGCCGAATTTTATCCTACCGCAGCCCTCAGCGCTAATTACGGATTCCTTGGGCAAGGACAAAAAATGCCTTTGTGGAACGGCAAAGATGATGGCGTTTATTGGTCGGATATGGCATCCATTGCGCTCAATATTCGAGTTCCTATTTTCAACGGTTTCGCGACAAAATCAAGGGTTGAACTGAACAAAATTGAAATTGAAAAAGCCCAGGCAGATTTAAGAGAAACACAACTTGGATTAGATCTTGAACATAAAAATGCGATTACTAATCTGGAGAATAACATGACCATGATCGGCATGCAGGAAGAAAACGTAAAGCTGGCCGAAAACGTGCTCTCCAATACAAGAAGCAATTACCAGCACGGTCTCGCTACACTTAATGATATTTTGGATGCGGAGCGCGATCTCACCGAAGCAAAAAATAATCTTACAAAAGCAAAACTCGATTACAAACTTGCAGAAATCGACCTGCTGAAATCTCAAGGTAAACTAAAAACTTTAAACGATATTAATTAATAAACTATGAAAAAAAATACCATCATTACAATATTGGCCATCCTCGGGATTGGTGTGGCTTTTTTCTTTATCCTTCAGCGCAACAAAAAAAGCAACGAAGAGAAAGTGGCTGTGGTAGCAGAGAAAAATAAGGACGTAGCAGTTCGTACCGCCATTGTAAAAACCGAAGATGTAAGCGGAGAATTTTCTGTTAACGGAACTTTCCTTCCAAACCGCCAGGCGCAGATCTCCGCAGAAATGGGCGGGCAGCTTATCGCTCTTTACGTTAAAGAAGGAAGTTATGTAAGAGCCGGACAAAGTATCGGAAGACTTGCCGGTGAAAAACTGAATGTTAATGTTTCAGGTGCAAAAGCAAATCTGGATAATGCAATTATGGCCCTAAACCGTTATGAACAGGCTTATAAAACCGGTGGAGTTACTGCTTTGCAGCTTGATCAGGCAAGACTTCAGGTTAAAAACGCCAGAACTCAGTTACAGTCTGCAAACCTTCAGTCGGGCGATACCAATGTGGTTTCAAAAGTAAGCGGAATCGTAAACCAGAAATTTGTAGAAGTTGGAACTGTTGTTGGTGCCGGAACTCCTATTGTTGAAGTTGTAGATATTTCATCGGTTAAACTTAAGGTAGATGTAGATCAGTCTATGGTCAGCCAGCTTTCAGTAGGAAATACAGTAAAAGTTCAGCCTGATGTGATTGAAGGAGCGATTGACGGAAGAATCACATTTATTGCACCATCAGCTTCCGGCGCATTAAAATTCCCGGTAGAAATTACAGTACCGAACAGTTTTAATAAACTGAAAGCAGGAATGTACGGAACCGCAATATTCAACAGAAGTGGTGCAACCAACGTACTTACCATTCCACGTGATGCTTTTGTGGGAAGTGTAAGTGATAATCAGGTATTTGTTGTAAGAAACAATATCGCCTATCTCACAAAGATTAAAGGAGGTGTAAACTACGGCGACCGTGTAGAAGTTATCAGTGGTTTGAAGGCTGGTGACGAAGTTGTAACCAGCGGCCAGATTAACCTGACAGATAAAACTCCTATCCGTAAACTTAAGTAATAATCGGTAAAAATAAATAAATGAAATTAGCAGAAGTATCGATTAAGAGACCCAGTTTGGTCATCGTAATGCTTGCATTACTGATCATTGGTGGACTCTTCAGCTATACCCAGCTCAATTACGAGCTTATTCCAAAATTCGAAGTAAAGGTAGTAACCGTTGCCACAGTATATCCAGGTGCATCGCCGGCAGAGGTAGAAAATACAGTTTCCAGAAAAATAGAAGACGCGGTTTCGGCTTTGGAAGGCGTAAAGAAAATTCAGTCCAAATCATACGAAAGTCTTTCGGTAGTTATTATTCAGTTTAATAATGATGCCGATGTGGATTTTGCTTTGAATGAAGCCCAGCGAAAGATTAACGCAATCCGTTCCGATCTTCCAGAAGACATCGATGAACCTTCGCTTACCCAGTTCTCGCTTTCGGATATGCCGATCGTAAGAATGGGGGTAACCGGTAATTTGACTGAGAATGAACTCTACGAACTCATTGACCAAAGAATTCAGCCTGAATTTTCTAGGATTCCCGGCGTATCAAAAGTAGACATCATCGGTGGACAGGAACGCGAAATCCGCATCAACCTTAATCAGGAAAAACTTGAAGGTTACGGACTTACCATCCCCGAAGTTCAGCAGATGATCACCATGTCAAACCTCGATTTCCCTACGGGAAGTTTGAAGACCCGTGAAAACAGCACACTCATCCGTCTGGCAGGGAAAATTACATCAGTTGAAGAACTCAGAAATCTTACCATTTCTTCAAAAAATGGTCAGAACATCCGCCTTTCCGACATTGCTGAAGTTCAGGACACGCAGAAGGTAGCAGATAAAATTGCCCGTATCAATCAGGAAAATACCATGATGCTCCAGGTACAGAAGCAGACTGATGCCAATGCGGTAGAGGTAAGTGAACTGGTGCAGATGAAAATCGCCCAGATTCAAGAGCAGTACAAAGACCGTAACATCAAAATTGCAATAGCCAGTGATACTTCCATATTTACCCTTGAAGCGGCGAATGCTGTAATCAAAGATTTATTGATTGCTATTGGGCTTGTGGCGTTTGTAATGATGTTCTTCTTACACAGTTTCAGAAACGCGCTTATTGTAATGGTGGCGATTCCAACATCGCTTATTGCAACATTTATTGGGATGTATATTCTGGGTTACAGTTTGAACCTTATGAGTTTGCTAGGGCTTTCCCTTGTGGTAGGTATTCTTGTGGATGACGCGATTGTAGTTATCGAGAATATTCACCGCCACATGGAGATGGGCAAGAATAAAGTGCGTGCATCTTATGACGGAGCAAAAGAAATTGGTTTTACCGTTACTGCCATTACCTTGGTAATTGTAGTGGTATTTCTTCCGATAGCGATGAGTTCCGGTTTGGTTTCAGATATTATTTCCCAATTTTGTGTTACGGTGATTATCGCAACATTGCTTTCATTGTTAGTATCTTTTACCGTTGTACCTTGGCTTTTCTCACGTTATGGAAAGCTGGAAGTTATTGACAATAAATCTTTCTTTGGTAAAATACTTGAAAAATTCGAGGACGGACTTACCTGGTTTACCCACAGAATTGAAGGAATCCTGAAATGGAGTTTAGTAAACAAACTGAAAACTTTTGGGATTACCGTTATTTTATTTGTTAGTGCAATTGCATTGGCAGTAATGGGTTACATCGGCTCCGATTTCTTCCCGGGAACTGATAAAGGAGAATTCCTCGTACAGATTGAAATGCCGAAAGATACTTCTCTTGAAGAAACCAACTTTATCACGCAGGATGCAGAAAAATATCTTGCGCAAAAACCTGAAATCGTAAAGATGATTACCTCGGTAGGTCAGGTGAGTGGAGGTATGGGCGCAATGCAGTCTACCAACTATAAATCTGAAATCAGTCTTGAATTGGTGCCTAAATCTGAAAGAGAAGATGATACCAAAGTATATGCTGCCAAGCTGAAACGTGAACTGGAAAAAGTATTGGTCGGCGCTAAAGTTACAACGGTACCCGTCGGTTTTATGGGTGCAGAAGAGGCGCCGCTTCAAATGACAGTAACCGGAACCACCCTGGAAGACGCAATGTCTTATGCAAAAACTGCCGAAGCGCAACTGCATAAAATTGACGGTGCCTCTGAAATAAAACTGAGTGTAGAAGAAGGAAATCCGGAAATTTCAGTTACGGTAGACCGTGATAAAATGACATCTCTTGGGTTGAATGTTGCTACAGTAGGACAAACGCTGCGAACCGCTTTCAGTGGAAATACCGACAATAAATTCCGTACCGGAAATAATGAATATGATATCAATATCATCCTGGATGAAGCCAACCGTACAAGTATTGATGACGTGCGGAATATCAACTTTGTTAATAAAGATGGTTTCAGAATTCAGTTATCGCAGTTTGCAGACATCAACTTTACTTCCGGCCCGGCGTTGCTTGAGCGTTATGACCGTTCACCTTCAGTTACCGTTCAGGCACAGACTGTAGGAAAAACAACCGGAGCCGTAGCTGCCGAATGGGAAGCAAAAATGGCTGAAGTTAAAAAACCTGCCGGTGTAAACTGGGTTTGGGGCGGTAATATGGAGAACCAAAGCGAAGGTTTCGGAACGTTGGGAGTAGCTTTACTGGCTGCGATTATGCTTGTTTACATGATTATGGTGGTACTTTACGATGACTTTCTGAAACCGTTTATCGTACTGTTCTCAATTCCGTTATCATTTATCGGAGCACTTTGGGCACTGGCATTAACCAACCAGAGTTTAAATATCTTTACGATCCTTGGTATTATTATGCTTATCGGTCTTGTAGCGAAGAATGCTATATTACTCGTAGACTTTGCCAACCACAGACTCGATAAAGGCGAAACCATTGAGAACGCGCTGATTCAGGCTAACCATGCAAGGTTAAGACCGATTCTTATGACAACCATTGCGATGGTTTTCGGTATGCTTCCAATTGCGTTGGCTTCCGGTGCTGCTGCGGAAATGAATAATGGTCTGGCGATCGTTATCATTGGTGGTCTAATTTCATCGCTTTTCCTTACGCTGATCATTGTACCTGTGGTATATCTGATTGTTGTAAAACTGGAATACCGTTTTTCTAAGAAGGAAAAAACAAACTACGAGGAGGAAATGGTGGCTGATTACGAGCACATCCATCCAGAACAGGAAATTGATTTTTAATCAACAACTTTTCTAAATAAAAAAATCCCTGAAGTTATTTCAGGGATTTTTTTATTATTTAAATATTTAATTATATCGCAGCATTGATTTTTCTTTGAGATAGACTCAAAAACCTGTAAACAAGCAAAGCTGCTGATACAGTCAGACCAAGACCAAGGGCAATCCACATGCCGAAAGCGCCCATCTTTAACGGAACACAAAGTACATAGCCCAACGGAATTGCAATAAGCCAGTAGGCGATAAAGGTGATGATTGATGGGATTTTCACGTCCTGTATTCCCCGGAGACTTCCCAGAGCCACCACCTGAATACCATCTGAAAGTTGGAACAGTGCAGCGATAATCATGAGTTTTGCAGCAAGCTGAACCACATCTACATCTTCAGGTTTCGTAAAGAATGTGGGCAGAATGTGTCTTCCGATGATAAAAAACAAACCACAAACAAACATAAAAATAAATACGAGTTTCAGGTTATTAATGCCTATATTTTTTAATCCCACATAGTCCCTTTCTCCTAATTTTCGGCCAATCAAAACGGTTGATGCCACGCTGAATCCGACACAGAGATTAAAGGTAAATGATGCCATTGAGAGTGCAATCTGGTGTGATGCAATGTCTTTTGCCGATACCAGACCACAGATGAAAGCAGCACCCGCAAATGCTGTAACTTCAAAAAACATCTGCAACGCAGTAGGAAATCCTATTTTCAGCATTTTTCTGAACATTTCTTTGGAAAATTCTGCGATTTTTAAAGAAAATGCTTTGATGTATCTTCTTGTTTTTTCCTCTTTCAGCAATACATAGTAAAGAAATACCATCATAAAAATTCTTGCAATTAAACTGGCTAAGGCAGAACCTTTTACGCCCATCGGAGGAAATCCGAACATTCCTTTTATGAAAACATAATTCAAACCAACATTAATAACGTTTGCAATAATGGTAGCTTTGGTAACACCGATTGTATACGACAAACCCTCGGAAACTTCACGCAGTGTCTGGAAAACCATGAACGGTAGGATGCTTATCGTCATAATGCTGAGAAAACCTATCGTGTCAGGAATAATTTCTTCCGGCTGATCCATGTGATAGAGGAGAGGCATGGCAGCATAGAGAAGTATCATCAGCAATAAACCAATGCCGATATTAATGACAAATCCATGGCGGAATACAGAATTGATGACGCTGTGCTTTTCCTGCGAATGTGCCTCAGAAACCAATGGCGGAATAGCAAATGAAAATCCCAGCGCAAATACGAAAATCGAGAAAAACACAGCATTTCCCAGGGAAACCGATGCCAGAGCCTGCGCACCCAGAAGTTTACCGACAATAATATTATCGAATAAATTAACCGAAACCTGGCCCACCTGTGTAATCATTACCGGAAGCGCCAGTGTGAGACACGCTTTGGTGTATTGCTTATTGAGAAATTTCATAAAAAAAATTTGCAGCAAAAATACTGCAAACTTCCTGGTTTATTTACTTAATGTTATTATTTCCTTACAAAATTCTCAACATCCTCTGCCGAAACCGGATTTGAGCCTAAGATAATGAGCCGTTCTACTACGTTACGGAGCTCCCGGATATTACCGGTCCAACTGAAATTCTCGAGGGCTGCAATGGCTTTCTCATCAAAAGTTTTTTGTGCGGTTCCGTGTTCCTCAGAGATAATTTTTGAAAAATGTTCAACCAACAGTCGAATATCTTCTTTTCGTTCATCCAGCGGTGGAACATAAATTTCAATAACCGAAAGCCTGTGATAAAGGTCTTCTCTGAACTTTCCGGCTTCAATTTCGGCTTTCATATTTTTATTGGTGGCCGCCAAAACTCTAACGTCAACCTTAATCTCTTTATCGCTGCCAACAGGCGAAACTTTGCTTTCCTGCAGTGCACGAAGTACTTTTGCCTGTGCAACAAGACTCATGTCACCAATTTCATCAAGAAATATAGTTCCGTTATTGGCAAGTTCAAATTTCCCCTGCTTATCTTTAATTGCTCCCGTAAAACTTCCTTTCACATGACCGAAAAGTTCAGACTCGATAAGTTCCGAAGGAATTGCGGCGCAATTTACTTCAATCATTGGTCCTTTACTTCGGTCACTTTGCGCATGGATGGAGTGGGCTACAAGTTCTTTTCCGGCTCCGTTTGGTCCTGTAATTAAAACCCTGGCATCGGAGGTGGCTACTTTTTCAATCATGTCCTGAATTTTCTTCAGGGCAGCAGACTGACCGATCATCTGGTATTTTTTATTGACTTTCTTTTTTAAAGTCGTGTTTTCTACTTTAAGAACCTGGTTGGTTCTGGTGAGGTTTCTTTTGTCTAAAGCATTTTTTACACTCGTAATAAGGCGGTTAATGTCAATTGGTTTCGATATAAAATCATAAGCACCTTCTTTCAGACAATCTACCGCAGTATCGATGTCTGCATGTCCGGAAATCATTACAAAAGTAGTGTCGGGTTTTAACTGTAAAGCCTGTTTCAACAGTTCAGTACCCGAAACTTTAGGCATTTTAATATCGGAAACCACCAAAGCGAAATCTTCTTTCTCAATATGCTTTAATCCCTCCAGCCCGTCTTCGGCAATTACAAATTCGTAATCCGGCAGTTCATCGGAAAGGATACTTTGAAGTACGCCAGAAATGGCTTTTTCATCTTCAACAATTAAGATTTTTTGCATTAATAAAAATTTATGGATTTAATAAAATTCAGTTTTAGAATTTGCAGAATATGTAGCAATAAACGTACCTAAAACGAATTAGAGGTCATATTGTCTTTGTCCGAAAATGGCAGACCCTATTCGTACAGAATTTGCTCCACAAGTGATGGCGAGTGGGTAATCGTCGCTCATTCCCATTGATAAAATTTTTAATGGTTTTTGCAGACACATTTTATCGAAAATTTGTTTTAGGAAAGTGAATTCTTTCATCACTTGGTCTTTATTATCGGTGAACGTCGCCATTCCCATTAAACCCTCTATTTCTATGTTTGGATAATTACCATTCAACCAATCTGTGAAAAGTTCTTTGGCTTCATGAATTTCTAAACCGAATTTAGATTCTTCTTCTGCTATTTTCACCTGAAGCAGAACCTTAATTTTCCTGTTATGCTTGGCTGCCTGTCGGTCGATTTCTTCCAATAGTTTAGCTGAATCTACACTTTGTATTGTATCAATAAAATCTGCAATATATTTTACTTTATTGGTTTGGAGATGACCGATAAGATGCCATTGAATATCCTTTGGAAGCAGCGGTTGCTTTTCACGCAGTTCCTGTACTTTATTTTCACCGAATATACGCTGGCCAAGACTATAAACCTCCATTATTTTTTCTGCAGGATGAGTTTTTGATACCGCAACTAGCTGTACATCATCTGGTAAATTGTTTTTAATTCTTTGATAATTGGTGTTGATTTCTTTAGAAGACATGAGGTTTTTTGCATAATCAGTAAAAAAGGGTGTTTTTACTGTATTTCGTAATCAAATATAAAGTATTTTTGGTTAAAATAAAAATTATGAAAAAAAAAATCTATACTTTCGGTGGGTTGCTGTGTGTGCTGTCAACGGTTGTTTTAGCAGGTTGTAATCAGGCAAATAAGCAGGAAAATTCCGGCGAAGGTAAGCTAGAAGTGACCCAGACAGAAGTTACCAGCAGTTACCAGAAAAAAATGATTGATAAAGATCTCATGTTGAAACTGGATTCGACTTACTCCGCAAACAACTACAGGTATATCAACGAAAAACGTAGTAAGAACAACCCAGATTCCCGTGAATTTTGGTATACTTTAGAAGATCTGGAAGGCTATATCGCTTTTGCAAAAAAAGAAGCCGAAAGCAAAAATCAGAAGGTAACAGGAATAAAAATAAAAATGGGACAATATCCTGAAAAAGGTGATTTTGATTCCCGGTTAGACTCCAAACTCTATGGATATCAGACTGTTTATTTAATTCCGACGGTAATTTCTGCTGATAAGGAAGAATCTTCTACAAAACAAAGTTCATCAATGAAAGGTGAAGAAATCGAAGGCGTTCCAGGTATGGACTTTTCTTCGGCAAACCCTCCTTACTAGACCAATGCTATGGAAATTAACAGGTTGTATTTAACCGGTGCTTTACTGGTTATTTATTTTATTATTATTATTTTATTAATCATTAGAAGAAAACATTTGGGGCCGCACATCTGGTATTTTATTATATCCATGATTTTTGTATTCCTATCAGAATTATTCGCGACCATCGGTAAAATAATGTATGGAGAACAATATAATTCCACACCATTTATGTCCGGAGGAGTAATTATTTGTTCTTTAAGTACGGTTCTCATCTATTACTATAAAATTCTCGAAAAGCGGCGTTCGAAGAACATACAGTTAGGAATTGTCTGTTTAAATTTTCTGAATATTATATTGTCAGTAATATTTATAGATGATTTCTTTTTATTTCTTCCTTATATAACATACTTTATCACAATATTTCTGCTTTTGCTTTCCATTACGCTTTTTTTCTTTGAAACATTTAATTCCGAGAAAATATTTAACATTATAACCTATTATCCTTTCTGGATTTCCATAAGCCTTATTGTAATTTATTTGGGCGTTTTACCACTGATTATTATGAGTAAAAATGCAATTCAGTTATCAATTTCTAAAAATATTTTTCTCATATTACTTTATTCTGTTAACTTTACGGGATATACCATTATGCTGGCAGGTATTTTTTTTAGTAGAAAAGAAATATTAATTATGGATAATCATTGAAAGCCAATGAAGTTGACATATTGATTATAATTTCAACCATCATGATACTGTCCGTAGTATTAATGATGGTTTTGATCTATGTATTCTACGTAAGAAAAAAAGGCGAGTTGTTGCTTTCCCAAAAAGAGAATGACATGAAATTTCAGCAGGAACTTACCCTTGCACAGATTGAGATGCGCGAAGTTACTTTAAACTATATAGGTCAGGAACTGCACGACGATATTGGGCAGAAGCTTTCTGTAGCCAAACTTATGATTAATCAATTGATTTCACAGTGTGATGAAATGGCTAAAGTAAGTTTATCGGAGATTAACGAATTGCTGGGGGAAACCATTCAGGACATTAGGAATATGTCAAAAACTTTTATAACGGATCAAGTAGAGCATTTCGGACTTATTGATACCCTGGAAATCGAAATGAACAGAATTGCCAGACTGAAATTAATTGACATTGAACTCCGTAGCAATAAACATGATATTGAAATTAACCCGAAAGATGGGGTTATCATCTTTAGAATCATTCAGGAAAGTGTGAATAATACACTTAAACATTCAAAAGCGAAAAACCTAAATATAGAAGTTAAAGACAGTCCCAAAACATTGAAAATAATCATTCAGGATAATGGGGTAGGAATTAAAGGAGGGAAGACAGACGGTTCCGGACTCAACAATATGAAGAAAAGAGCTTTGATGATGAATGCAGATTTGCAGATTACAAGTAAAGCAAATGTGGGTACAGTTCTAAAACTTATATATCCCAAAAAATAAAAAACATGGAAGCTGTAAAAGTTGCAATTGTGGATGATCACAAGCTGGTTTCTAAAGCGCTTGAAAATATGATTTCACTGAATCCTAACTTTCAGGTTACGATGAACTGTTTCAACGGACAGGATTTTATAGACGAGCTGGAGAAAGTAAAAACTTATCCCGATGTTGTTTTAATGGACATTAATATGCCGATTAAAAACGGTATTGAAACGACGGCGGAAATTTCACGTAAATTTCCTAATCTCAAAGTAATCGCTTTAACAATGGAGGATAATGAAGGAACAATTATTAAAATGATGAAAGCCGGCGCTAAAGGCTATCTGCTCAAAGATATGTCGCCCGATATTCTTTTTAATGCCATTAATATCGTGCATGAAAAAGGCATTTTTTATACCGATATGGTTACCCAGAGTCTTTTGAAAATTAAAACTGAAGAAAAATTCATGAAAAACCTGAATGAAACTTTAAAAGACCGTGAACTGGAATTTATTAAACTTGCCTGCTCCGAACTTACCTATAGGGAAATTGCAGATCAGATGTTCGTAAGTCCCCGTACCATAGATGGTTACAGAGATTCAATTTTTCTGAAACTTAATGTAAAAACCCGCGTCGGTATTGTTCTGTTTGCAATAAAACACAACTTATGTTAAAAAAGGGTGTTTTCACGGTATTTTTAAGATAATTATTAATTACTTTTGTGGTATCAAATATGACACAAATAATGAAAAAAAGAGAACCGGTTTTTGGCTGGTTCTTTTTTATTTTTAAATACCAAAAAAGTAAGTATTTAAATCGCTTAAAGCATGTTTACAATTTTTAATATTTACGCATCAATAGCTCCCTCAAAATCTTCACTCCTTCAGTCGCGGAAGTTTTAAAAAAGTTCTCATATTTTGCATAACTGTTTTCAAGATTTGGGTCGATTACAAAAATTTCGCAGTTCGCCGGAACATAATCTATAAGCCCAGCAGCCGGATAAACCTGCATCGATGTTCCGATAATTAAAAAAATCTCTGCTTCTGAAGCTAACTGAATTGCCTTCTCCATTTCAGGAACAATTTCACCAAACCAAACAATGTGCGGACGGAGCTGAACACCATTGGCATCGCAATCACCCACATATAAATCTTTTTCCCAGTGGAAAATTTCAGTTTCTGAATTAAGTGGACGTACTTTCAACAGTTCACCATGAAGATGGATAACCTTACTTGAGCCCGCTCTTTCATGAAGATCATCTACATTTTGGGTAATAATTTCCACATCAAAAAACGCTTCCAGTTCCGCTAATATTAAGTGTGCAGCATTTGGTTTTACTTCCAATAGTTGTTTTCTTCTAGCGTTATAAAAGTCCAGTACCATCTGCGGATTTTTCTCAAAGCCTTCAAAACTCGCAACATCCTCAATGCGGTGATTTTCCCACAACCCATTCGAATCCCGGAATGTCTTCACGCCGCTTTCTGCAGAAATCCCTGCACCGGAAAATACTACCAATTTCTTTTTCATGATTCTACTTTAAAAATAATTATTAATGTTGCTAAAACTTGCTTTAAAAGACTGCGGCTTAAATTTATGGAAATTGTTTACAAAATCGCTAAATTTGTAAGCATAATAAAATATATTCAAAATGTCAAAGAAAGCCATTTTAGCCATACTCGACGGGTGGGGATTAGGAACTGACCCGGAAGTTTCAGCGATCGCTCAGGCAAACACCCCTTTTATAGATTCCTGTTATAATAATTTCCCTAATACAACGCTGGAAGCCAGCGGAATTGCTGTCGGCTTGCCTTTCGGGCAGATGGGGAATTCGGAAGTAGGCCACATGAATTTAGGCGCCGGAAGAGTTGTTTATCAAAATCTGGTAAAACTTAACATGGCTGTCGAAAATGCAACTTTAGGAAAAGAAAATGTAATTACCCAGGCATTTGAATATGCCAGTTTGAACAAGAAAAAAGTTCATTTTATTGGATTAGTTTCCGATGGAGGCGTTCATTCCCATATCAATCATTTAAAAGGTTTGCTCACCGCAGCGCATGAGTATGGCTTGAATGACGATGTTTTTGTGCACGCATTTACTGATGGACGCGACTGTGATCCGCATTCGGGGAAGGGTTTTATTGCAGACATTTTAGATCACATGAAACTTACGACAGGGAAACTCGCTTCAGTTACCGGAAGATATTACGCGATGGATCGTGATAAAAGATGGGAGCGTGTAAAATTAGCTTATGATGCCCTTGTAAAAGGAATAGGTGAGCCTACACATGATATTTTATCTACATTCGACAACTGTTATAAAGACGGAATTACCGACGAATTCCTGCGTCCGATTATCTGCCTAAAAGAAAGTAATTTGCCTGTTACTAAGATTGAAAATGATGATGTGGTTTTCTGTTTCAACTTCCGGACAGATCGCGGGCGGGAAATTACAGAAGTCCTTTCACAGAACGATTTTCCTGAATTTGGAATGAACCATCTTAATCTTTATTATGTTACAATGACGAACTATGATAAAGATTATAAAAATATTAAAGTGGTTTTCGACGAAAAGGTTCTGGAGCAAACCATGGGCGAAATTTTAGAGCGGAACGGAAAAACCCAGATTAGGGTAGCAGAAACTGAGAAATATCCGCATGTTACGTTTTTCTTTTCCGGCGGAAGAGAAGACGAATTTTTAGGAGAAAGAAGATTGCTTTGCCCAAGCCCAAAAGATGTTCCGACTTACGATTTCAAACCGGAAATGTCTGCTTATGACATTACAGAAAAAATTCTCCCGGAAATCGAAAATGAGACAGCAGATTTTATCTGCCTGAATTTTGCAAATACCGATATGGTAGGCCATACTGGCGTTTTTTCTGCAGCCGTGAAAGCAGCGGAAACCGTAGATTCCTGCATCCAGAAAGTTGCAACTGCAGGTTATGAACACGGTTATGCCGTTTTCATTCTTGCGGATCATGGAAATTCTGATGTGATGAAAAATCCGGACGGAAGTCCAAATACCCAACATTCAACAAATCTGGTTCCGCTGATCGTAATGGATAAAGACCGAACATGGAATTTAAAACCTGGTAAATTGGGTGATGTTGCTCCTTCAATTTTAACAGTAATGGGCGTTCCGGTTCCGGAAATCATGACCGGAGAAATTCTTGTGAGTTAGTTTTACATAAAATAATATCTTTTTAGGCGATTAATTTTTAGTTTTTCAAAAAAGCTATGCATGAAATACTAAAATTTAATATATATTTGTCTCTTCTAAAAAGCAAAATAATGTATAATAAATTAGTGAGAATTGAAGTCATGCGGAATTTAGGTAAAGAAGTTGATGACTTTATTTCCTCCTATTTAACGCCTGTTGAAAAAATTTGGCAACCTACAGATTTCCTTCCGGATCCTTCTGCAGATAGCTTTAAGCACGATGTAGAGGAGCTTCAGACCTATGCTCAGGAAATGGGATACGATCTTTTTGTTACCCTAATCGGCGACTGTATCACCGAAGAGGCATTGCCGAGTTATGAATCCTGGATTATGGGAATCGACGGTGTAGAACAGGAAAACAGATCCGGCTGGTCGCAGTGGGTTAGAAGCTGGACTGCTGAAGAAAACCGTCATGGCGATTTGCTCAACAAATACCTTTATCTATGTGGCCGCGTAAATATGCGCGAAGTAGAAATTACCACACAGTATTTAATTCAGGACGGTTTCGATATCGGAACGTCTATGGATCCTTACAGAAATTTTGTATATACCAGTTTTCAGGAAACGGCAACTAATATTTCGCACCGTAGAGTAGGCTCTCTTGCCAAACAGACAGGAAATACCAAATTATCGAGAATGTGTGGTGTGATCGCTGCTGACGAAGCCCGACATGCAAAAGCCTACAAACAGTTCGTTACAAGAATATTTGAACTGGATCCATCCGAAATGATGCTTGCTTTTGAAGACATGATGCGTAAAAAAATCGTGATGCCTGCACACTTAATGCGCGAATCTGGCCAGAAAGCAGGTGAACTTTGGGGACATTTCTCCGATGCGGCACAAAGAGCTATGGTTTACACCGGTCAGGATTACATCAACATTCTCAGTGATCTTCTTGCAGACTGGAAAATTGAACATATCTCCGGACTTACCGAAAAAGCTGAAAAAGCACAGGAATATTTAATGAAACTTCCGGCCAGGCTTCAAAGAATTACCGACAGAATTGCAACTCCTGATTTAGAATACCAGTTTAAATGGGTAAAATCATAATACAGCTTAATAATTAATTTCTGGGAGTGGTTGTTTTTCAACCGCTCTTTTATTTTATTATCTTTGCACATCTGAAATTTTAGAATAATGAAAAGCAATAAAAAACTGGCCATTGATTTCGACGGAACTATTGTTGAAGACGCATATCCCGGAATTGGCAAACCCAAAACTTTTGCATTTGAAACCCTTAAAAAACTTCAGTCCGAAGGTTACAGATTAATTTTGTGGACTTACAGACACGGGAAAACTTTAGATGAAGCTGTAGAATTCTGCAAAAAAAATGGTGTTGAATTTTATGCCGTTAATTCAAGTTTTGAAGGTGAAATTTTTGATCATTCACAAGCTTCGCGAAAAATTGATGCCGATTTATTTATCGATGACAGAAACCTTGGCGGATTTCCGGGTTGGGGCGAAATCTATAACATCATCAATGAAAGAATCGAATTCCGTGTTGAAGGCTCAGAAGTTTTAGCCTATTCTAAAATTAAAAAAGACAAGAAAAAAGGACTTTTCTGGTAAAAGTTATTTCCTATGATTATATTAAAGACACTCGACGAGCTGAGGCTGATGCGCGAAAGTGCACAACTTGTTTCCAAAACTTTAGGAATGCTTGCCAAAGAAATAAAACCCGGCGCTACAACCAACCATTTGGATAAACTTGGTGGCGAATTCATCCGTGATCACGGTGGCGAACCTGCATTTTTAGGAATGTACGGTTTCCCAAAAAACCTTTGTATTTCGCCTAACGCAGAAGTAGTACACGGCATTCCGAACGACAAACCTTTGGTGGAAGGCGACATCCTTTCAGTGGATTGTGGTGTGTATATGAATGGTTTTTATGGGGACCATGCCTATTCATTCGAGGTGGGCGAAGTAGCTCCAGAGACCAAAAAAATGCTGAAGGTTACCAAAGAATCTTTATACAAAGGCATTGCACAGTGCGTCCGCGGAAAAAGAGTAGGAGATATCTCCAATGCCATTCAGGAACATTGTGAAAAACACGGTTATGGTGTTGTGCGCGAATTGGTTGGGCACGGTTTGGGCAGAAAAATGCACGAAGATCCTCAGGTACCGAATTACGGCAGAAAAGGCAGCGGAAAAGTTCTAAAAGACGGAATTGTACTCGCCATCGAACCTATGGTAAATTTAGGAACCGAAAAAGTGAAGTTTCACGATGATGGATGGACGGTGACTTCTCTCGACAATTCACCTTCTGCGCATTTCGAACATGATGTTTGTATTATTAATGGCAAACCCGTTTTGCTTTCAACATTCAGCTATATTTATGAAGCGCTGGGAATTGTAAGCGACGAAGAAAAACCATTTACGCTGGATTTTTAATGAAAAAAATCACCAAATTCCTTTTAAACAAAATCCCAAGACCAATGCTTATTAACTTAAGCATTTTTCTTCGGCCGTTGATTTATCAGTTGTTTAAAGGCAATACATTCACCGATCCGATTGACGGCAAATCTTACCGTAAATTTTTACCTTACGGATACGGAAGACAGCGCGAAAATGCACTTTCTCCGGGAACTTTAAGTCTCGAAAGACACCGCCAAATGTGGCTTTATCTGAAAAATGAAACCGATTTTTTTACCAAAAATTATAAAGTTCTTCACATTGCGCCGGAACAGGAATTTCTAAGGAAATTCAAAAAAATGAAAAATCTGGATTATACTTCAGCCGATTTGTTTTCACCGATTGTTGATGTAAAAGCAGATATTCTAGATCTTCCGTTTGAAGATGAAAGCTTTGACATCATTTTTTGCAATCACGTTTTGGAGCATATTGAAGACGACAGAAAGGCGATGAGCGAGCTTTATCGCATAATGAGAAAAGGCGGATGGGGAATTTTTCAGGTTCCGATGAAAAATTCTTTAGAAAAAACCTACGAAGATTTCAGTATTAACGATCCTAAAGAAAGACAGAAACATTTCGGGCAGTACGACCACGTTCGCTGGTACGGAATGGATTACTTTGAAAGACTAAAAAGTGTTGGTTTTCAAACCGATATCAATTTTTATTCAAGAAAATTTTCCGATGAAAATCGAAAAAAATTTGGTCTTATTGAAAATGAAATCCTTCCGGTAGTTTTCAAATAATAACAATTCAATTATCGCTATCTTTGCAAGATAGTTTTCAGAACAGGGAATTCCGATTCATCACCATTCTGAAAAATCACTTAAATTTCAATTAAAATGCACAAGGCAGGATTCGTAAATATCGTTGGGAAACCCAATGTCGGGAAATCAACACTTCTTAATAAACTGATGGGCGAGAAGCTCGCGATTGTTACCCAGAAAGCACAAACCACAAGACACAGGATTTTTGGGATGTACAACGAAGAAGATTTACAGATTGTATTTTCGGATACGCCGGGAGTTTTGGATCCGAAGTACGGTTTACAGGAAAAAATGATGGATTTTGTGAAGGATTCTCTTCAGGATGCCGATGTTTTCTTGTTTATTGTTGATATTTTAGATAAAACTGAACCTTTCGAATTTTTGGTAGAAAAACTCAATAAAATTCCGGTTCCGGTTCTTATTCTGATCAATAAAATTGACGAATCCAACCAGGAAGATCTTGAAAAAGCAATGGAGCAGTGGCACGAAAGAATTCCAAAGGCTGAAATTCTTCCTATCTCTGCTTTAAAAGGTTTCAATACCGATGTAATCTTACCAAAACTGAAATCTTTGCTTCCGGAAAATCCACCATATTACGATAAAGATCTTTATACCGATAAGCCTGAAAGATTCTTCGTTAACGAAGCGATCCGTGAAAAAATCCTGTTGAATTACGAGAAAGAAATTCCGTATTCTGTAGAAGTTGTTACCGAAATGTTTAAGGAAAAAGAAGGAATTATCTTCATTGACTCCATTATTTATGTTGAAAGAGACACCCAAAAAGGAATTATTATCGGTCATAAAGGTGAAGCCATTAAGAAAGTTGGAACCGAAGCGCGACTTGATCTGGAAAAATTCTTCGCCAAAAAAATACATCTGAATCTTTTTGTAAAAGTGAAAAAAGACTGGCGGAAAAATGAAAGGGATTTAAAGAATTTCGGATATCGATAAACAAAAAGCCCAGCCATTGCGTTTTACAAAGGATTTTCTTATTTTTGGTAAAAATTGATACATGAATTATTTTACTTCAACGAAAAGCAATCCTTTAATTATAGATATTGTTCTTCTTGTTATTAGAATTTTTGTTGGTTTTGCAATGCTGTCGCATGGTTTTCCTAAGCTGCAGGACTTGCTGTCAGGTGAAGAAATTCAGTTTTTCAGCTTTATGGGTCTTAGTGCTAAAACATCGCTCACCTTAGCGGTTTTTGCTGAATTTGTGTGTTCTATTTTTATCATCCTCGGCCTTTTTACGAGGTTTGCAGTATTCTTTCTGATTATTACAATGGCTGTTGCCGGACTTATTGTACACGGCGGAGATCCTTTCCAGAAAAAAGAAACCAGTTTGCTATATCTCTCTGTTTATCTCATGCTTTTTGCTTTCGGTCCGGGGAAATTCTCGGTCGATTACATGATTGGCAGAAGAAAAGAAAACAATTGGTAACATCAGCTTACATTGAAAATTACAAATGCATTAACGCAAGTTTCTGCATTTTTTTATAAAACCAAATCTAATATTTATGAGAATTAAACTAACATTAGTTGCCCTTCTCTACGCAGGATTTACCTTTGCGCAGGAGAGCATAACCTACCAGCAGCCTTCTGCTGAAATTCTTCAGCTTGCAGATTTCCAGCGGGCACCAAGTGTAATGATGGACAGTAAAAAGGAATGGCTCATTTTTTCTTACCGCCCAACGTACAAATCTCTTGATGATCTTAATCAGGAAGAAATGCGCCTTGCAGGTTTACGGGTAAATCCTGTGACCAATATCTCGAGTACGATAACATACGTTAATAACTTAAAAATTAGAAAGTTAAAAGACAAAAACGAAATTCAGGTTAAAGGGCTTCCAGCGAACGCTAAAATTGCTTACACCAGCTTTTCACCAGACGAAAAGAAACTTGCATTTACCAACACCACAGCCAAAGGAGTAGAACTTTGGATACTTGATCTGGCCACAGCTACCGCAAAAAAACTTACAGGCGATCAACTAAATGCCAATTTAGGCACTCCGTATGTTTGGATGAAAGATTCGGAAACACTTTTGGTAAAGCAGATTCCTGCCAGCAGAAGTGCGCTGATTGATGATAAAAAAATGCTTCCGGCCGGACCTACGGTTTCAAACGCTGACGGAAAAGTATCCCAAAACAGAACCTATCAGGATTTGCTTAAAAACCCACAGGATGAAGCCAATTTCGAAACTTTAGCCAAAGCAGAACTTGTAAAAGTTTCGCTTAACGGGAACCAGCAGCCTTTCAAGCCGGCAGCAATTTATTCAGGGATGAGTTTTTCACCGGACGGAAGCTACTTGATGCTCACGACCATCCAGCGACCTTATTCGTATATCGTTCCGCTGAGCCGTTTCCCTATGACTTCTACAGTTTTCGACAAAGACGGAAATTCAGTGAAAACTGTAAATGAAATTCCACTCACTGAAATTATGCCTAAAGGATTTTCTTCGGTAAGAACCGGAAAAAGAAATATGAGCTGGAGAGACGATCAGCCTGCAACTTTAGTATATGCAGAGGCATTAGATGGAGGCGACCAGTCTAAAAATGTAGATTACCGCGACGAGATTTTCCTTTGGGAAGCACCTTTCAACAATACACCGAAATCTTTTTTTAAAACCAAACAGCGTTTCAGCGGTATCGATTGGTCAAATGGAGATTTCGCCATTATTTCCGACAGTTGGTATGATACGAGAAATACCAAATCTTATCTCATCAATTTAAAGAATAACAGTTCAAAAATCATTGACGACCGCAATTATCAGGATGTTTACAGTGATCCGGGTAACTTTAATACGACAAAAAACCAATACGGAAGAACGGTTATTGATACCAAAAACAACAAAGCGTATCTTGTAGGCGAAGGATTTACAAAAGACGGCCAGTTTCCTTTTATTGATGAAGTAGATATGAGTTCTTCATCGAAAAAGAGAATTTACACCTCGAAACTGAAGAATTCCAAAGAAAATATCATCGATATTTTAGATGCGAAATCCGGAAATGTTCTTGTGGTAGAACAGTCATCCAACCAATATCCGAATTATTCTATCAGAAATATTAAAAACGGAAAGGGAACTGCGGTAACTCATTTCGCAAATCCTTTTGAAAGCATTAAAAATGTATACAAAGAAGTTATCAAATACAAAAGAAATGATGGAGTAGAACTTACCGGAACGCTTTATCTGCCGGCAAACTTCGACAGAAAAAACCCGAAAGAAAAATTACCTCTGCTAATTTGGGCTTATCCTACAGAATACAAAGACAAAAATACGGCAGGACAAAACACCCAAAATCCTAACGATTTTACTTTCCCAAGTTACGGCTCGTTCATTTATTGGGTGAACAAAGGCTACGCAGTTCTGGATGATGCTGCTTTCCCGATCATCGGCGAAGGAAAAGCAGAACCTAATGATACATTTTTACCTCAGTTGGTTGCCAACGGTAAGGCAGCCATTGATGCCGTAGATAAATTAGGCTATATCGACAGATCCAAAGTTGCAGTTGGCGGACATTCTTACGGCGCATTTATGACTGCAAACCTGTTGACACATTCGAAAGATTATGCCTGCGGAATCGCGAGAAGCGGGGCTTATAACAGAACACTTACGCCGTTTGGATTCCAGTCTGAGCAAAGAAATTATTGGGATGTACCGGAAGTTTACAACACCATGTCGCCATTTATGAATGCTGACAAGATGAAAACGCCAATGTTGCTGATTCACGGTGAAGCTGATAATAATCCGGGAACATTTACTTTGCAAACGGAAAGGTATTTCCAAGCACTGAAAAATCTTGGTGCACCGGTAAGAATGGTACTTTTGCCAAAAGAATCTCATGGGTATGCAGCCAAAGAAAGTATTCTGCATGTCTTATGGGAGCAGGATCAGTTCCTTGAGAAATGTCTGAAAAAATAATAATGAAAAGTCTTCCGTAATTCGGAGGACTTTTTTTAATCTCTGTGGTTTAGTTTACCGCATTATTATGAGAGTGAATAGAAACATATATTTTAATAGAAAAACATAAAACTCCTTTATCTGAAAATAATATAATTTAACATAATATAAATTATAGGAATTTTTTATGATCTTACCTATTTTAATAAAAAAATAAATTATCACTATCTTTACTGCGTTTTTGACCGTTATTGTTACTTTTCTGTAACCGTATATTTGATCAATTCTGTAACCGTAAATATCATCAGTATGAAATACTTTCTTTTAATACCCGCAATTGGTTTTTCCTTATTCAGCTGTAATCAAAATTCTGATAAAAAAAATCTTGCAGCCGATTCTCTGGCATCAGAAAATATAGAAACGTGTTATGAAGCTGTACACGGTCAGGATTCCGTAAAACTTTCTATAATTTATTCTTCCGGAAATATAACGGGAAGTTTACTGTACAATAATCCGCAGGCCAGCAATTCGTCATCAGGAACTTTCACAGGAACCAAATCCGGAGATACACTGAAATTATTGTCCAGAACTGTAACCGGCGGAAATATCAGTTTCAACGAAATTTATCTTCTGAACAAATCCGGTAAGCTCTATGAAGGCGTTGGTGAAGTTGAAAAAATCAATGATTCCACTACAGTTTTTTCAGATCCTACAAAAATCGATTTTAACAAGAGTTTTGTTTTTAGCAAAACTGAATGTAATTTCTGATCCGACTTAACATAATATACATAAGGCTCAATTTTAAATTTATTTCCCCACAAAAAAATAAACTTTATGAAAAACTTCTTTTTATTAGCATTTATCGTTCTTTCAGCAGTAAGTTGTGAGAAAAAATCTAATGAAACAGTTATTACTGAAGCTACGGCAGATTCTACTGTTGTTGTTCCTGAAAGCAACGAACCTCTTGAATCTTCTACCCTACAGACCTGTTATATGGAAGTAGCTGGAAAAGACACGCTTTTTGTCTCTTTAGATGACAATCTCGGTACGATAACGGGAAAAATGCGTTATAAAAATTTCGAAAAAGACAGCTCTATCGGTGATGTGATGGGAACCCAAAACGGAGATACACTTAAATTAAGTTATACATTTCAGGCAGAAGGTACCACTTCCGACCGTGAAATCTATTTCCTTAGAAAAGACGGAAATTTAATTGAAGGAATTGGTGAGCATAAAACCGAAGGAAACAGAGATTTCTATGCAAATCCCGCCCAACTAAAATATGAGGGACACACGCTGAAATCTGTTGATTGCACAGACTTTGAGAAAAATTTTAAATCAAAATAAGTCCATTTAATTTTAAGAAAAACAAAAAAGAGCGACCGGAAATGGTTGCTCTTTTCTTTGAAAAAATAAAACTGATTATAGTACAATAGTCTGAATTGAATGTGCTGGCGCTGATAATTTAGCAGCCTGCCCTTCAATCCATAAATAAGTTTCGATGTCCTGATCAGACTCATTCATGATAACGGTTACCAGTTCACCGTTCTCGTTCATGAAAGCGGTCGAAATTAAGGCTGCTCTGTTCGATGAATTACCAATTCTCTGCGATCCCGGCTTAATATATTTCGAAACATGACCGATATAATAGTATTCGTAGGTATAATGCACTTCGCCGGTTCTTGTATCGGCAATTATGGGTGCAAAACAGAAGTTCCCCACATGGTTTGGGCCGCCGGTCTCGTCGAGAAGGACATTCCAGTCTGTCCAAAGTGCAGTTCCTTTGTTGAAATCATTAAGCATATTGCGGCCGTAAAGTTCACCCAGCGAAACATCATAAATCTGATCCATTTTAAACTGTTCTTTACAGCCTTCGGTAAATGCCAGAAACATATTAGGAAAGGCCTTCTGGGTTTCTTCCAAATTATCAAAAAGCTGGGTTTTGTTGTTCCAGGTTTCGTACCAGTGGTACCCAATTCCGTGGGCATATTTTGCAGTTTCCGGATCCTGCAAAGTGGTGGTTGCGCGCTGATAGATTAAATCGCGGTTGTGATCCCATATAATTACCTGTTTGTCCTTATAGCCATTCTTCCATAAAGTCGGTCCAAGATTTTTTCTTAGAAAATCTCCTTCTTCTTCAGCAGTGTAAATGCAGCTTTCCCAGGTCTGGGTCGCCATTGGTTCGTTTTGGATGCTTAATCCCCAAACCGGCATTCCGCGTTTTTCATATTCTTTAATGAACTTGATGTAATATTCGGCCCAAGGCTGGTAATATTCATCTTTCAGACGGCCGCCTTTCAGCATGCTGTTGTTTGATTTCATCCAGGCTGGCGGACTCCAGGGTGAAAAATAAAAGGTAAACTGGTTACCAATAAGTTTCTGAGCCTCTTTAATCATCGGGATTTTATACTTTTCGTCTCGTGCCACAGAAAAAGATTTTAACGAAACGTCGCCTTCTTTCACATAATCGTAAGATGCACTAGAAAAGTCGCACGAATTCATGTTGGTTCGTACCACGGTGTATCCCAAACCATTTTTACCATAATACGCTTCCAGAATTTCTTTCTGTTTTGCTTTTGGCATTTTGTAAAGTGTTTCTGCAGAAGCATCTGTAATGGCGCCACCGATACCGATTAATTTCTGATATTTGAAATCGGGATCTACAAAAATACACGCATCGGTTTCTTTTGGCTGAGCAAATTTTTCGAATTTTACATAACCTTTATCCTGCAGTTTTTCTTTGGTTGCTGCATTGGTAACGATGAGTTTTGCCGTTTTTTTGGTATTGTTTTTCCAGTAATTCTGGCTGAAGGCATTTATGAAAGTTCCCAACAGGAAACATGAAATCAACGTTTTTCTCATTTTCATTATTTTTTATACTTACTAAATGTTTTTCGGTTAATCAAGATTAACCCGATATCTTACTTTTTCTGTCGACAAAGGAAAATTATCAGTTCTGAAAGGTGAAACCGGAAGATTATTTTCTGTAACAAGATTGTTTTCAGAAGCATCACCCTTCCACCCAAACCTTACTGCTACTGGATTTTTTACCTTATCACTAATTACCACTACTCTATTTTTAAAAATTTTTGCTGTAGCCGGATAAAAAATTCTATCGTTTCCTGCAATTTCGAAACCTTTGACTTCTGCAGAATTATCTGATGTTTTAAGGTTTACAGACGGTTTAAAACCGACCGAAATTTTATTTTTCTGGACTTTGAAATCTTTAAAAACCGGACTTACCTGGCCATTATTTAAGGCAAGATTTGCCAGTCTTTCACCTACTGATTTTTTATTTCCGGGGTGAATATCCTTTGGATTTCCGATGTCTGTAGTTACAACCATGCCTGTATTTTGTAATTTCAGAGTATTGGTCTGGGCTTCGCGCATTTCGGCCCAGGCGCTTCCTTCGTTACTGTTACCAGGCGTTTCAAAAGTTGCAAGCTGAACATAATAAAATGGCAGCTGTTTTCCGAATTTTTCTCTCCAACTGTTGATGAGTAAAGGAAAACTTTTATTGTATTCTGCGGCTCTGTCGGCATTGGATTCGCCCTGATACCAAAGGATTCCTTTGAGCTGAAAGGGAATTAGCGGTGCAATCATGGCATTGTAAGCCAACGACGGAAATTCATTTTCGTTGATTTTATTGAAGATTTTTTCGACTGTAATTTTCCAGTTTCCGGTGAGTGAAATTGAGGATTTTGAAGTGACGAGTTTTAATTTCTCAGGTTCGCCCCAAATTCCGCCGCCGCTACCGTTGTCCGTAATTTTTGCAACAATTATATTTTCACCCACTTTCAGCAGATTTTGTGGAACAGTGTAAACCCTTTCTGCATCGTAGGAATTATTGGTTCCTATTTGTTTTCCATTGAAATACGTAACGTCTTCGTCATCGATCTGAGAAAGGAACAGTGTCGCATTTCCGGCAAGATCTTCCTGAGTTAAAATCACTTTTTTTCTGAGCCAAACAATTCCGTCTAATCCTTCAAAACCTTGGTCTTCCCATCTTTTTGGCTGGTAAATTTCAGGGAGTTTGGTATCATCAAAATCATTCTTCAGATAAAATGTTTCATTGAAATCCAAAGTATTTATCTGATGCTTTTTTTGAAGACCTGCTATTTTCGAAGCTGTAGAAAATTTTGTTAAAGAATCCAGAGAAATTTTCGGCATTTTTGAAATCATGTCCCGAAAATCCACCGAATTTTCAAACCCATTTCTCGGAATCCAGGTTTCCACATTAGTACCGCCCCAGGAAGAATTAATCAATCCTATCGGAATTTTAGTTTCCCGGTACATATTCTTTGCGAAAAAATAAGCAACACCCGAGAAATCTCCTATCGTTGAAGCGTTGGCAATTTTCCACTCCGTTGGCGCAATATTTTTCTGAGGTAATGTGTTAATGGCTCTTTCAACTTTCAGATGTCTGATGAGAGGAAAATTCTGTTGAATTAATTCATCCTGAAAACCATCAACTCTGGCAAGATTCCACTCCATATTGCTTTGGCCGCTGCAGAGCCAAACATCGCCGATTAATATATTTTTTAAAACAATTTCGTTACTGCCTGAAATTTTCATTTCAAACGGGCCACCAAATTTTTCTTCATTTAAAATTACTTTCCAGTTTCCGGAAGCATCAGTAACAGCCGTTTTTAGCTGATTTTTAAACGTAACCGTAACTTTCTCATTGGGCTCAGCAAATCCCCACACCGGAATTTTCGCATCCCGCTGCAAAACCAGATTGTGTGAGAAAAAATGAGGTACAGAAACAGTTGCCGTAAATAATTTTACAGCAAAAAAAAGTAATAAAATGATGATTTTCTGTTTCATAAATCAGGATTTCTAAAAAATATACGTTGCTGCAGATTTTCCCGGAATTGTAACTGCGGCAGAGTTTCCTTTATATTTCAGATTAAAGTTTTCAGCGTTATCGCTCTCATTCTGAACGATGAGCACGGTTTTACCCGAAGGTGTTACAAATGCTGCTGTAGCAATGTTCTCCGTTTGTGTTGAAGCAATTCTAACCGAATTCTGAGGTACAAATTTCGAAGCATGTCCGATAATATAATACGCGACATTTCTGGTGAAATCCTGGGAAGAATTAACTGTAATTGCTCCTTTACATTCGGTACATCCGCCCGGTGTGTGTGGCTGGAACGCGGCATCGTTTGCTAGATTCCACTCCAAGGCGATTTTACTCCAGTTCCGCATGGAGCCGATGATTACGTTTTTTGTGTGCCAGTTTAAATCATCTTTGAAATTACCTTTAGAACCCGTCCACTGTTCGGTGAAATAAAGATTTTTGTCGGGATGTGCATTATGAACCGTACTTAAAGCTGAAATATCGCCTTCGTAAAGGTGAAAGGCAGATCCGTCTATATATTTACGTGCTTCAGAATCATTTAAAATATTGATGGCATATTCTGGCTTATTGCAATTGTGATCATACACAACGATTTTCGTGGTAACTCCTGCTTTTTTAAACTCCGGGCCCAAATGATTTTTAATGAAATCTTTCTGCATTTCGGAAGTCATTAGAAGACTTGGATTATTACCGGGATGCAAAGGTTCGTTTTGAGGTGTAATTGCGTCAATTGTTATTCCCTCTTTTTTCATTCCCTGAATATATTTCACGAAATATTTAGCGTAAACTCCGTAATATTCAGGTTTTAAACTTCCGCCAATTGAGCTTCCGTTGTCTTTCATCCAAACTGGCGGCGACCAGGGCGCTGCAATAATTTTAATCTTGGGATTGATGGCGATAATTTCTTTCAGCATTGCAATTAAATCTTTGTCTCTTGCCAGAGAAAATTTCTCCAGATTTAAATCTGTTTGCCCAGCCGGTAAATCGTTATAAGAAAAGACTTCGGCATCCAAATCTGAGGCACCGATGCTTAACCGCAAGTAACTCACTGAAATCGAATTGCCGGAATTGCCAAAGATTTCATTTAAAAGTGCTTTTCTTTTGTCGACTGAAAGTGTGTTAATGACCTGAACGCTGCCACCTGTAAGGGTGTATCCAAAGCCATCAACGGTTTGAAATTTTTGTGTATCATCAATTTCAATAATTGGAAAATTGTTGGTATCTGTAGAAAACTGAAGGGAATTCTGCTGCTGAAGTTTTACCGAACCATCACCTTTTGTAAGCCAATATTCAATATTTTTTGCTCCTGAATTTTCGGTTTCTGTCAACACTCTATTCCCACAGGAAAGCAATGAAAAAAGTGCCACACCGCTAAGTGCAGCACTTTTTAGAAAAGAACGATTTGATTGTATAATCTTCATCATTAATATCCTGGATTTTGGGTAAGGTTAGGATTATTATCAATCTGGGACTGTGGAATTGGCCAGAGTAAACGCTGCTGGGTTAAATTTCCTGCGAAACTTAAGATGTTTCCGTTCCCGTCTTTACGGTTTTTCAGAATTTCCAGAGCTTTGCCGGTTCTTTTAAGATCAAACCAACGCTGACCTTCGAAAGCAAGCTCCAGTTTACGTTCGTGTAAGATTTTATTGATGCCGTCTTCAAGACCTGAAATGTTGATATTTCCTAGTCCAGCTCTGTTTCTTACCTGGTTTACCAATGCTGCAGCTCCGGTGTAATCACCCAATCTTACTTTTGCTTCTGCTCTCAGTAACAACAGATCCGCATATCTTAGGATGTAAATATTCTGGTTTCCGGTGGTATCTCTCTGTTTCCACGCAAACGGATAATTGCTGCTCGGCCAGTAACTGTCGGCCCAGCCTACTGCCTGAAACTTTACCGAAGAAGTTTTTCTCACAGTATCTCCCTCATCATTAAAGGCTTTTACCAGGTCATTGGATGGAGTGTTGAATTTTTTCCAGTCGTCACCGGTGAACATAAATACACCCCACCACCAGATGCTGCCGCCATTTCCGTTGATTTCGAAAATAGATTCGGCATTAGCAGTATGATTACCGTCGAATAAATGATCATAATTCGGTAAAAGGCTGTAGCCCTGACCCATCAGTTGATCTGTGTACTCGACGACTTTTGCGTAATCAGGAACTGGTTTTGTGGCGTGTACCTGTGCCAATAAAGCCAGAGCAGCACCCTTAGTCACTTTAAATTTGTCTGCGTTACCTGGCAAAGCTGGCAGTGCTCCTTCCAGATCCGACAGAATAAGCGCATATACATCGCTCACCGGTTTTCTTGCCGGATAAACCTGCGCATAAACTTCATCGAAAGTTTCGGAAGTAACGCCTATGACCGCTTTAGTAACTAACGGAATATCACCCCAAAGCTGAACTGCGTGGAAGTAATAAAGTGCTCTCATCGTTGCTGCTTCGGCTTTCATTTGTGCTTTTCGGGAGGCAGTAAGTGCGGGATCTGGTACATTATCTACATAATTCAGGATCTTGTTACAATCGTTGATCAGACCATACAGATAATTCCAGTCGCGATTTACATTGTTGTTCGTGGCCATAATACGGTATTCTGCCTGCTGAATATTCTGCGGATTGTCTCCACCTACATAAGCAACATCTGACTGGGCATCACCATTGAAAAAATAATCCAGCTGCCAGTATTCGCTGCCTAAGCCGTTATAAAGCGTTTTCATTAAATCCTCTGCTTCAGCTGCTGTTTTGTAAGGCGTATCACTTAATTCTATAGCACGGTCTGTTATCGGTTCGGTATCCAGATAATCTGAGCAGGAAGTAGTTCCGAAGGCAAGACAGGTTCCTAATAATAGATAAAATATGGTGTTATTAAGTTTCATTGTGTAAATATTAATAATTAAAAATTAGCTTTAAGTCCTAAAATTACTGTTCTTACTTGCGGATAGGTTCCGTAATCGATTCCCAGAACACCGTTTGTTGTAGCAAATGCATTCACTTCCGGATCGAAACCTGAATAATCGGTCCATGTAACCAGATTTTGTCCGGTAACATATACATTTAGTTTATTAAGACCTTTAAAAGGATTATTGAAGTTGTACCCCAGTGTGGCCGCTTTCAGTTTAATAAACGATCCGTCTTCGATAAAGCGGTCTGAAATTACCATAGCTGAAGAGGAATTTGCTCTTGGAACATTTGTAATCTGCCCTGGCGTTGTCCATCTGTTTAAAACAACTGTAGACTGGTTTTTGAAATCATTCATTAATTCTAGCTCAAACCTTGATGCATTGTAGATATCGTTTCCTTGAGAACCGGTAATCTGCACGTCCATGTACCAGTTTTTGTAGGTGAAATTATTTGTAAAACCGAAAGTAAAATCCGGGTTCGGATCACCGATAAAAGTTCTGTCGGCGGTATTAAATTCACCGTTTCCATCAAGATCTTTGTATACAATATCTCCCGTTTGAGGATTTACCCCTTCCATTTGATAGCCAAAGAAAGAGCCTATGGGCTGGCCTGCAGAAAAACGAACCAAATCACCCATTCCCTCAATACCAATCCTGTCGATATTCGGCATATAAGCTAAGCTGTTGATATTACTTTTGTTAAATGAAATATTAAAATTCGTATTCCAGGTAAAATCGTCCCGCTTAATGTTGATGGTATTTAAGGTAAGCTCCAGACCTTTATTTTCCATTGAACCTACATTTCTCAGAATATTGCCGATTTGTCCCATTTTAATCGGCATAATGAGATCATCTGTAGTTCTTTTATAAATATCAGCAGTTAATCTGATGCGGTTATTTACAAAACCTAAATCGAGACCGAAATTGGTATCTGTCGTTACTTCCCAACCGATATCACTACTCCACTGGTAAGTAGACCAGGTACCATTTTCGCCAGCTTGGTTCAGTCTTTCAAGGTTGTAATGCGCATAAGGAGGTATTCCTGAGGCGTTACCTGTTTTACCCCAGCCTCCTCTAATTTTTAATTCAGAAATTACTTTACTGTCTGCAAGGAAATCTTCGTTAGCAACATTCCAGGAAGCAGAAACTCCAGGGAAGAATCCCCATTTCTTATTATCGGCAAGAGCAGAACTGCCGTTGTAGCGGAATACGCCCATTACTGTATATTTGCCATTCAGCGTATACAAGGCTCTTCCGAAATATGAAAGTTCTCTTAAAATTTCTTTTCTGAAGATTTCATTTGGATTTTCGGAAAGTTCGTAAATAAATTCTCTTAAATCCTGTGGGAAGCGGTTACCCCAATAATATTGCCCTTGTACATTTCGTTCATGCAACTGAAAACCTCCCAATAAATTTAAGTCGTGAGCATCAGACTTAATAGTGTAATTCAACGTGTTTTCAAAATTAAAGTCTTGGAAAAGATTAAAGGTTTGGCTTCCCGTACCTCTTTCCTGGCGGCCGTAAACAGATCTGAAAGGATCAATAAACCTGTCGTTTACACTGTCGATCACATCAAGAGAAACGCTGGGTTTCCATACAAGATTCTTTAAAATATTCACATCAAGTCCCAGATTCGATAAAAACCTGTGAGTATTTGTATTATCCAACCCTCTGTACTGAAAAGCTACGGGATTTTCCCAACCTGCTGTAAACGGATTCATGGCAAACTGCCCGTCCTTGTATCCATCGATATAATTTCCGTCGGCATCTGTTTCTCTTACTTTCAACTGATTAGCGTAGGCAGGCATAAAGGTGGGTGTAGTTAAAGTACTTAAAATAACCCCAGCTCTTGCTCCTGCAGCGTTATCGTTTGTGTTTTTGAGTTTTGTATTGATGTAATTTAAGCTGGCGTGTACTTTCAGCCAACTGGCTATTTTAGAATCTAAATTAATTTTGGCAGAAACCCTGTCGAATCTGGAAGGATCTACAATCCCATCAATTCCCTGATAGCCTAAAGCGGTATACGTTCTCAAATTTTCATCACCAAATGAATAATTGACGTTATAATTCTGGTCAAAACCTGTTCGGAAAACTTCGCTTCTCCAGTCGGTATTAATTCCTGCATATCTTGGATTGTCTATTGTAGCCACATACGCAGGATTAATTTCGTTCATCAAAGCTCTATACTGTTCCGGATTCAGTACATCTACGTTATTAGCAGCCTTTGAAACACCCCAATACGCGTTGAAATTAAGTTGAGGCTTGTCGTTTTTTGCTCTTTTTGTAGTAATAATAACAACTCCGGAAGAACCGTTGATTCCATAAATAGCGGCAGATGTAGCATCTTTAAGAATCGTTAAATCCACAATATCATCCGGGTTAATACCACTAATGTCGTTGGTTTGTATTCCATCAACCACGTAAAGCGGATTTACACCAGAGGAAATGGAGTTGTTACCACGAATTTTTACATTCAAAGACTGGCCGGGTTTACCGGAGTTCTGAATTACATTTACACCGGCAGCATTTCCCTGTAAGGCCTGGCCAACATCGTAAATCGGGCGATTCTCAAAAACATCAGCTTTAATGTTCTCAATAGCACTGGTTGCGTTTTTCTTTTTCACAGATCCATAGCCAATCACCACTACTTCTTCAATCTTCTTTTCTTTCAAAGAATCTGTAACCTGGGCGTTAACTCCAACAGTGAAATAAAGAACGGCGATTAACCCGAGACTTTTAGAATAATTTAAATTCATTTTATATAGTTTTTGTTATCTCAATTTGAGACAATAAATGTATACTTTTTTTTAATACAATAATTATTTTTTTAATTTATTTCAATTTTTCTCCTATTTTTGAGGCTTTAAATACTTAATTTTTGTTAAAAATTAGTTTCAGGAAGCTAATTTTTCTTCCCGAAATATTAACTCAGCAATAAAAAATCTGTTTTTTTTAAATATGATTCAGAATTACTCCAGGATTGCACTTCCTCTTAAAATCAGTTTTCTAGTCTTCTCGATGGTTCTCAACTGTATGGGAGTGATTATTCTGCAACTCTCAGCAACGAATATTTCTTATACTAATCTGGGATTTCTCGAGGCTTTTAAGGATTTACCAATAGCGATCTTCTCACTGTTCGCCGCAACTTTTATCAACCGTTTCGGCAGCAAAACTTCTTTAATTTTTTCACTTTTAATTGTAGCCATTTGTTGTATCTTACTGCCGTTTGTAGGAGGTTTTTGGTTTTTTAAACTCTGGTTCGCAATTATGGGAATCTGCTTTTCGGTGGCTAAAATTTCGGTTTACGGTATTTTAAGAAACAATATTTTACAGGAGATTCCGCTTGCGAAAGTCATGAGCAGTGTGGAAGCCTCGTTTATGATCGGAATATTTGTAGTAAATATGGGTTTTGGCTGGCTTATCTCCAGCACATATTCAGAATACTGGAAGTTCGGATTCTGGATTATTTCTTTATTAGCTTTGGCCAATGTTTTTCTGCTGATGAAGACAGAAGTCTTACCGGATGCTGAACATTCACAGATATTTTATTTTAGTGAAATTACAGGATTCTTCAACCGCAAATATTTTCTCTTCTTTCTTATTATTTTTTCTATTGTTTTTATTGAGCAGAATTTTAATTCCTGGCTCCCCTCTTTCTACAAAAAACATCTGAATGTAAATTCTTTTTTTGCCCTGCAGGCCTCGGCGTTTCTGGCACTTTTTTCTTACGTAGGAAGAATTGTAACTGCAAGAATTATTCAGCATTTTTCTTTGGCAAGATATTTTATTGGCTGTACCATAGCCATTCTTCTGATGCTTTTCTTATTCCAAACGCTGGTTACAAATGGTTATCTGCAGATTACGCTCTTTATTTTCCCATTGATAGGATTGTTTCTTTCACCACTTTATCCTGTCATCAGTTCTCAATCGATTAACCACATCCGTAAGGCAGAAATACATCTTTTTACCAGTCTTATTGTAATTTTTTCGTCATTGGGAAGTTCTGTCGGGTCCGTTATTATGTCGTATGTATTTCAGTTTGAGTACGGTGGATATTACGCGCTCTTTATTTCGGGGGCTGTCATTGTTTTATTATTATTAAGTTTTATTTATTTCAGGTCTTATGTCTCAAAAAAAGAAAATAATTACTAGTTTTGTTAGATATGAAAGTAGACGACTCAAAAAATAAGCAGAATTTACAGGAGCTCATCGATACCAGAGACTTTGTAGAACATATTTCGGTGGATTGTGTAATCTTTGGATTTCATCACGATATTCTGAAAGTTTTACTGCTAAAATATCACGATTTAGATCTTTGGTCTTTGCCGGGCGGATTTGTCTTTAATGATGAAGATCTTCGCGAAGCTGCTTGCCGTGTGCTTTATGAACGAACTCACCTCTCGGATATTTTTTTAGAACAGTTTCACACTTTCGGCCGCAAAAACCGAACGGAGAATAATGTTCACCAGATTCTACTGAAGAATAAAAACATCGACGTTCCGCCAGATCACTGGATTTTTCAGCGTTTTATCACGGTAGGATACTGCAGTCTCATCGATTTTTCATTGGTCGATACTTTTCCCGATGCTTTCAACGAAACATGCGCATGGTTCGAAGTAAATAAACTTCCGAAAATGGCTTTCGATCACGAAAGAATTATCAACTGCGGTTTAGAGCATATCCGTAAAAATATCGACACCCAAATTGTCGCCAGTAATCTGCTGCCCGAAAAATTTACCATGAAGGAACTCCAAACCGTGTATGAAACTGTGCTTGATGAAAAATTCCGCAGAAATAATTTTCAGCGTAAAATCTTGGCCCTTAACTCATTGGAACGACTCGAGAAATTTTTCGATGGCTCTGCCAATAAAGCACCGTATCTCTACAAGTTTGCCGACAAAAAATAAATATTAAACCGCTTATTTTTTGCCGAAAGATTTCCTCACCTTTGCGAAAAATCCTAATTTAGGCAAAACTAAAAATTATGTCATACTACCCGCTTACAACCATTCCGGATTATTATTTAATGGATGATCTTTTGACTGATGAACACAAATTAATCCGGCAATCCGTGAGAGATTGGGTTGAAAGTTTTGTGATGCCGAAAATAGATGAGGCAGCACAAAATCATACCGATATTCCTAATCTAATGAAGGAATTGGGGAAAATCGGTGCCCTTGGACCGTATATTCCTGAAGAATACGGCGGCTCCGGACTCGATCAGATTTCCTACGGAATTATCATGCAGGAACTCGAAAGAGGTGATTCTGCAGTTCGTTCTGCCGCTTCTGTACAAAGTTCACTGGTAATGTTCCCGATTAACGAATATGGTTCTGAGGAACAAAAACATAAATATTTACCACACCTGGCTTCAGGAGAAATGATCGGGGCATTCGGTCTTACCGAACCTAATCACGGTTCTGATCCAGGTTCTATGGAAACGCATTTTGAAGATAAAGGCGACCATTATTTGCTGAACGGCGCAAAAATGTGGATTACCAACGCGCCGCTTTGCGATATTGCAGTAGTTTGGGCAAAAAATGAAGAAGGAAAAGTTCAGGGACTGATTGTTGAACGTGCCTTCGAAGGCTTTACAACTCCCGAAACTCATAATAAATGGAGCCTTCGGGCTTCAAAAACCGGTGAGCTGGTTTTCAACAATGTAAAAGTTCCTAAAGAAAATTTATTACCTAAAGTGGTGGGATTAAAAGGTCCGCTCTCCTGTTTAAATTCTGCACGTTACGGAATTTCGTGGGGCGTAATCGGCGCTGCAATCGACTGTTACTGCACCGCACTTCAGTATACCAAAGAAAGAAAACAGTTCGGAAAACCTATTGCTTCATTCCAGTTACAGCAGAAAAAAATTGCTGAATTCTTAACAGAAATTACCAAAGCACAGTTACTTTGCCTTCAGTTAGGAAACCTTAAAAATGCGCATAAAGCAAGCCCGGCACAAATTTCAATGGCGAAAAGAAACAATGTGAAAATGGCGATTGATATTGCCAGAGAATCCCGACAAATGCTTGGCGGAATGGGAATCATGGGCGAATTCCCAATGATGCGTCATGCCGCGAATTTAGAATCGGTTATTACTTATGAAGGTACGCACGATATCCATTTGCTGATCACTGGCATGGATGTCACAGGAATCAACGCTTTCGGATAGAAAATATTTCTTTACCATACAAAAAGCCTTCAGGAATCTGAAGGCTTTTTCGTTAGTTACCCCAGGTTTCTTTCACTTCTTCAACAAACTCAAGTTCCGGATTTAGAATGTCGAGAATTACATTTTTTATTGATCTCATCGGAGTTTCTAAAAGCGCTCGCGAGATTTCTTTTTCTCCGAAAAGATGAAGATTCTGCACACCTTTGTTCACTTCAGCAAAACTCCAGATTCCACATTGCAGAAAATTATCCGGATATTTTTCTTCATTTAAAACCGAATAAGCGTACACACAAAGCTGCATCGCCTGCTTATAATCATATCTGAAAAATAATTTTTCAAGTTTTTCTTCGTCTTCAGGCTTTTTCGGAACTGAGAGCGAAAGATTTTTAGTTTTCGCCGTTTTAAAATCAATAATCCTGAGATTTCCGTTAAGGCGGTCAACACGGTCAATAAATCCGTAAAAATAAACGGGATCCCCTTTTTCACTATCAAGGAAAAACTGCACATCTTCAAAGTTTCCTTCAACGCTTAAAATTTCAAGCGAGTTGCCCTGTTCCAACAAATTTCTGTCGTAATCAATTACACTGCGTACTACCCTTTCTGCAATAGATTTATGAATGAAATTCATCCCTTTTTCGTAAAATTCAGTTTGGTGTTTCAGCTTTTCTATCGCGCGGTTAATTACATCAATAATCACTTCATTAGAAATCTCTAAATCACTTACAGTTAATTCTTTACCGATAAATTTTTCATAAATATCTTGAAGCGAATAATGCACGAGATTACCGTAACTGCGCTGCGAAAGTTCTTCTTCAATTTCACTGGTTTCTCTTGTATTGAGAATTTTGGTGAGATAAAAATCTACAGGATTATAAATATAAGAGGTAAGATGCGAAGCCGAAATTTTCTTTTTCCACTCATTCAGTTTTTCAAGGACTTTCGGGGTTTTTTCAATATGGATTGGTTCCTGGCGAATCGGATCTGAAGAATTTTCGATGATGATATTTTCAATCTCGTGATGGCTGTCTTCAATCTCCATTTGGGTAATAAACCGGCTTTTTTCGCCTGTATTCACCCCTGAACCCAAGGCGTTGAAAAGTAGATGAACATTCTTCGAATCCTGAATTAAGCGGTAAAAATGATAGGCATAAATCCCATCGTTTTCTAAAAAAGTATGCAAACCGAAATGTTTCCTGATATCAAACGGCAGATAGGTATTCTGTGAATTTCCGAGCGGCAATTTACCTTCGTTCGCAGAGAGCAAAATAATATTTTCGAAGTTCAAGAGCCTTGTTTCCAAAAGTCCCATCACCTGTAAACCTGCCAACGGCTCGCCCTGAAAATCAATCGCTTCGGAATTTACCAACTGATTGATCAGCACCTCCAGGGTGTCCATGTTTATCTGAAAATTGTAAGGTGAAAGCTGATTTTTAATAATTTTAAAACTCTTTTCGAAATGCGCAATATTTTCATAAAGAATATCATCCAGCGGTCTGAATTTCAATACGTAACAGTAATTGATGAGCAAATCCAGGAATTCTTTTACAGAACCGGGCTTCTGAAAAAGTTTGAAATAAGAAAGGTCTGAAAGCAATTCCCCAAACTGTTTTTTAGAAATATAAACAATGTTTCGCTCTTCAATTGTAGTTTTGAAAGCAGCTATAATTTCTCTGTCGGATTCATCATTCGGAAGTTCCTCCAGTACCGCAAGCACATCATTGTAATAATAGGAAGAATCCTTTTGCTCAAGCTGTTTCTGAAGATAAAACAGTTTTTTAATCGCATTACTGAAAGCAAGATTTTTCAGCGGAAAACCCATGGTAATATTAAGATATTCCACCGAGCTGATCGCGTCTAAAGTTGCCGGAAGCAAGTTTTCGTCGAGCAAAACGACTGCAGTTTTCGACAGATCTTCAGGTGTTATTCCTTTAAAAATTTCGGGAAGTACTTTGGCCTGTGTAATATTTCCGGAAACCTCATAAACTTTAATTCGTTTTTCCTGTGCAAAATCGTTTGCAACCCATTGGAACGGGCGACTTTCATTAAATTCTTTCCAGGTTTTATGGTTGCGAAGAAATTTGCCAGCTTCCTGGCGTTCATCATTCATGTAGTAGTCATCAGCCTGGAAAAAACACTGCGCTTTATCCCACTGAAGCAGACTTTTTACCAGTTGTTCCTCGACCGGCGTAAATGCATTAAAACCACAGAACACGAATTTCTGATCAGTTTTCTGGGCAAAATCTGCAATTTTTCTTTTTGCTGTTTCATGAATCATGCCTGAAGTTGCCCAGTTTTTTTCTGTAAGTTTCTTTTTTAGGATCGGAAGAAAAACATTCATCTTCTGCCAGAAATTCAGGAACTTTCTTCTCGGGTTGTCTTCTGATTCGCCAAGGTTTTCAGACCAGTTTTTGATGCGTTCTTCATCGAACATATAGACCAAAACCTGCTCATCGCTTTCTGAAAATTTCATAATATCATCCCAATCCTTCAGCAGCGTTGGAAACCATTTAAGAAAAGAAGCAAAATCTTCAGAAGGCTGAATCTCGCGGTAGATGTCGAATGCGAAAAGCCATAGCGAAATTCCCTGCAGATGCTGTTTGCCGGAAAGATCGCGTATTAAATCTTCCACTGTGAAAAAGTTTGGCAAAAAGCCGGAATATTGCTTTTCTTTCAGTATTTTTTTGATGAAAACAACAGGTCTTTTTCCGGGAAGAACAATATTGAATTGTGAGAGATCCGAATTTTGGGACAACAGTTCGGTGATGATTTTATTGAGAAATTTCATAAAGAATGCAAAGATGAAAAATAAGCATAATTTCATAAAAAAACATCAGAAATAAAATAATTCTGATGTTTTTTCTATATTTTGAACTTTAATTATTGAACCACGATATTCTTTTCGATCCAGATATTTGCACCGGCTGTATCTTTGCCGTTCCAGAATCTGAAAACATAAGTTCCGGTTTGTTGTGGCCTGAAATTGATCTGTGAAACTCTTGTCGCAACTTCACCACAACTGGCTGAAGTTTTAAATTTATATGATATTACTTTACGCTCCAACGGTGCAACGTGCTGATAATCATAACCATAAAATCCTTCGCACTGCGTACTGAACTGCGAGAAGGTTTTTATCGTTTGCGTAGTATAAATATCCATCGTATCCTGCGCGATTTTTACACTGTCTATTTTCAATGGTTCTGTACTTAAAATCTCATCACCTTCCAAACGGTCGTTGCAACTTGCCAAACTGAAAATCAAAAGAGCAACGAAAATGGATTTGAATATTGTTCTCATAAAATTGAAATTTATTAGTGAAATAATATCAATAATTGCTTTAATCTGATGAATTATGAATTGAAATTTCCTTTAGATAAATATACTACTTTTTTGGTTTCGAAAAACTCACTATCAAAAAATTTATTCAGTTCAAAGATTTCCGCTTTCATTCCGGCGAGTTCTTCAGATAAATCGCCACCTTTTAAATAAAGAACGCCGTTGTGTTTAGGGTTAAACTGTTCTTTTTCGAATTTTCCCTTCAACCATCGTAGAAAAACCGGCATCTGTGTTACCGCTCTGCTTACAACAAAATGGAATTTTTCTTTTAAATTTTCTGCTCTGCCATGAACTGCGGTCACATTTTTTAATCCGATTGCCTGCGAAACTTCTTTTACAACTGTGATTTTTTTACCAATAGAATCGATCAGCGTAAAATGCGAATCCGGAAACAAAATAGCCAGCGGAATTCCCGGGAAACCACCGCCAGTTCCAATATCAAGAATTTTTGTGTTCGGAGCAAATTCCATCACTTTTGCGATTCCGAGAGAATGCAGAATATGTTTTTCGTAAAGCGAATCCATATCTTTGCGGGAAATCACATTTATTTTTTCATTCCATTCTCCGTAGAGTTCTTCCAGTTTACTAAACTGTTCTTTCTGTTGTTCGGTAAGGTTCGGGAAATACTTTTCTATAAGTTCAGCAGGCATTTAAATATAATTTCCACAAATTTAAAAAAACAAGTTCAGAACTTTGCAGAAAAAAATTATCTTTGAGAGATTTAAGAATGATTATGGAAAAACACTCTGAAAGGCTTAACAGAATGAGCTTTTCGCAGACTTTTGTAATGAGTAACAAAGTTCGGGAAATGAAAGCCAACGGACTGGATGTTATAAGTTTAACACTTGGAGAACCCGATTTTGATGTTCCGAAAAACATTAAAGAAGCGGCTTTTGAGGCAATCAATAACAATTTCAGCCACTACTCTCCTGTTCCGGGATTTCTTGATTTAAGGCAAGCCATTTGTGACAAACTGAAGCGCGATAACAATCTCGATTATCTTCCTTCTCAAATTTGCGTATCCAATGGTGCAAAGCAGTCTATTTTAAATGTTTTAGCGTCGGTCCTTAATGACGGGGATGAAGTGATTCTGCCGGCTCCCTATTGGGTGAGTTATGATGAAATGGTGAAAATGATGGGCGGAACTTCGGTTTTTGTGGAAACATCAATTGAAACTGAATTTAAAATTACCGCCGAACAGCTCGAAAAAGCAATTACGCCAAAAACTAAAGTATTACTTTACAGTTCGCCGTGTAACCCGTCGGGAAGTGTTTATACGTATGAAGAACTGGAAAAAATCGCGAATGTGATTGCCAGGTATCCGCAAATCACCATTATTTCTGATGAGATTTATGAATTTATAAATTACGACGGAAAACATACCTCAATTGCTGAATTCCCGCAGGTCTATGAGCAAACCGCCGTTATCAACGGAATGTCGAAAGCGTTCGCAATGACAGGCTGGCGAATTGGCTACTCTGCGTGCCCAACATGGCTCGCGAAAGGCTGCGAAAAAATTCAGGGACAAATGACGAGCGGCGCCAATACGATGGCACAGAAAGCGTCGGTAACTGCGCTGAAAACAGATCCTTCGGAATACCGTTATATGATTGATGAATTTAAAAAAAGAAGAGAGATCGTATATCATCTGATGAAAGAAATTCCCGGATTCAAGGTGAATTATCCTGAAGCAGCGTTTTATTTCTTTCCGGATATTTCTTTCTATATCGGTAAAACTTTAAACGGAACTGAAATAAAAGACGCCGATGATTTTGCGATGTTTTTGCTTGAAAACGCCTATGTAGGAACGGTGGGTGGCGTTTCTTTCGGAAATGCAAACTGTATCCGTTTTTCTTACGCAGCTTCTGAAAAAGAGCTTAAAGACGCCATGAACAGGATAAAAGTCTGCCTGGAAGAAGCGATTATTGAATAAATTAAACACACAACTACAAAATAACAAAGGTTCGAAAATTTTCGAACCTTTGTTATTATTATGAAAAATTATTAAAATTTAATAATGTCTTTCATTTTTTCGTTTTCTTCGTTTACCAAATCATCATCAACCAGGATTTTTCCGCTGTGTTCATCAATGATAATTTTTTTTCTCTGCGCAATTTCCATCTGCTTTTGTGGAGGAAGTGTAAAGAAGGATCCTTTTGGCGCACCTCTTTCCAAACCTACAACAGCAAGCCCTGTTGGTGAATTGGTACGGATTCTTTGATAAGAAGCCAGCAATCTTTCGTCGATATTTTTTGCAAACTCCTGCGATTTTTCAACTAAGAAATCTTCTTCTTTCTGGGTTTCAGCAACCAGACTTTCCAGTTCTTCTTTTTTGAATTTCAGGTGATTTTTAAGTTCTTCGATTTTATTGTTCAACTCTTCAAAAGTCTCATTTTTATGCGCAATTTTCGCTCCAAATTCCTTAATTCTTTTTTCAGCCAGCTGAATTTCAAGCTCCTGGAATTCTATTTCTTTTCCTAAGGCTTCAAATTCTTTATTGTTTCTTACCGTTTCCTGCTGAGCTTTGTATTTGTCGATCAGGGTTTTCGCATGATTGATGACTTCATTTTTTGTATTGATTTCATCATTCTGTTCTTTTATTTCGTTCTGAAATTTATCAGCTCTTTTCTCCAGACCTTCGATTTCAATCTCCAGATCCTCAACTTCAATTGGTAATTCACCTCTTGTATTGCGGATTTCATCTAATCTTGAATCGATGATTTGCAGGTCATAAAGCGCCCTTAACTTATCTTCAACAGAGATTTCTACAGTTTTTTTAGCCATATTTTTATAAAAAATAATTTACAGGATTTGTATTCTCAACAGATTTTGAGACTGCAAATTTAGGAAAAATTTCCGATAAAATCTCAATTAATTGTTGGGTTACAAATTGTTCAGACTCAAAATGACCGATGTCGCAAATAAGCATTTTGCCTTCATTCTGAAAAAATTCATGATATTTTACATCTCCCGTTAAATACGCATCACAGTTCTGCGAAAGCGCGGCTTTTATGCCACTTGCACCACTTCCGCCTAAAACACCTACCCTTTTTATTTTTTTGTTGTTAAGCTGAGAGTGACGAATCATCTTTAAACTGAATTTTTCTTTTACAAACTTAAGGAAATCAGTCTCATCCATTTCTGTTTCAAGGTCACCAAATCTTCCTAATCCGGAATATTGATTTTCGTTTTCGAGTGTGATGATTTGGTAAGCGACTTCCTCATAAGGATGCGCATTCTTCAAGGCAGCCATCATTTGATGCTGTTTATAGTGTTCAAAAATTACAGAAACCATCTGCTCATCAGCATTTTCACGGATATTTTGGATTCCGGAAAATGGATTTGAACCTTCAATCGGTCTGAACGTTCCTTTACCCTGAACCGTAAAACTGCACTCATCATAAAATCCTATATTTCCTGCGCCAGCTTTAAAGAGGGCGTTTTTAACAGCTTCTGTATAATTATTCGGAACGTATACTTCCAGCTTTCTAAGGTTTTGGGGTTTTGGCATTAAAATCTTCTGATTCTGAAGACCTAATTCCTCGCAAATCCTGAAATTAACTCCAAAATAATCATTGTCAAAAGCTGTATGAATCGCATAAATTGCAATTTTATTCTCCATCGCTTTTAAAACTGCCCGTTCTACATAGTTTTTTCCTGTAATTGACTTTAAACCGGAAAAAATAATGGGATGAAAGGTGACAATAAAATTTACTTTTTTGGAAACAGCTTCGTCGATGACTTGTTCCAAAGCGTCATGACAAACAAGTATTCCGGTAACATTACGCTGCAGATTACCGCACAATAATCCAACATTATCAAAATCTTCTGCCTGTTTTAGAGCGATTTTTTTTTCTATTTCAGAAACCACTTCCTTTACTGTCATTTTCTTAAGTTTGTAGCGAAAGTAAGAATTATTTCTTACATTTAATTTTGAATTACACCTATGGAAAAGGAACATAACTTTATATCCGAACGCACGAAATGGAAACGTCAGGTTTACCGTATTATCTTTCTTTCAGACACTAAACTTGGTAAGCTCTTCGACCTTGTTCTTTTGGTTCTTATCTTATTAAGCACCTTCATCGTCATGATGGAAAGTGTAAAGATTTTCGATGCTAAGCTCCATCTTGTTTTTGTAATTCTTGAAATCATCATCACTGCATTTTTTACGGTTGAATATGTGTTACGAGTTCTTACCATTAAAAATAAGAAAGCATATATCTTCAGTTTTTTTGGAATCATCGATTTTCTGGCAATCCTTCCTTTTTACCTGAGTCTGTTTTTCCCCATTACAAAGTACTTTTTGATTTTAAGAATGCTCAGGATGCTGAGGGTTTTCAGGATTTTTAACCTTCTGGATTTTATGAATGATGGCTATTTCATCGTAAGAGCTCTGAAACACAGTTCCAGAAAGATATATATATTTCTCCTGTTTTTGGTAATATTCTGTGTAATCGTGGGTTCGCTGATGTTTATGGTGGAGGGTCACCGGGAAGGATTTGAAAGCATTCCACAGAGTATTTACTGGGCGGTAGTGACTGTAACAACAGTGGGTTATGGTGATGTTTCGCCGGGTACACCACTCGGTAAATTCCTTTCAGTTCTTCTAATGCTTGCCGGTTATTCTATCATTGCTGTGCCGACAGGAATTGTAACCGCAGAAATGCGCAACAAACGCCAAAATCTGGAGAAAGTTTGTGACCGGTGCGGGAATGAGGATATTGATGATGATTCGCGTTATTGCAAAATCTGCGGCGAAAAAGTGGTATAAAAAAAGAAGATGCATTTTAGCGCATCTCCTTTTCTTCTCAAAATTTGTGTTTTAGGTCTCAGGTTTTTACCTTTTGTTACAAATCATCATTTGTGATTATATGAAACGGTGTTTTAATCTTTAAACAGTGAAACACGGGTTAATGATTGAAATTCCACGGTTGCAGCCGCATCTGCTTTCAAGAAAAAATTATAACCTTTAGGAACCGTATTTGCTGGTGGTTCGTATCCAACACTAGCTTCATCCGCTATAGTTACAAATAAGAACGTTAAGATGTTACCCGCTGGAGAATTTGAACCACTAGGAAGCGATTGAATAGAATTAATCTCGAACAAACTAACGGGATTTCTCATAATTGCCATCACGGATCCCGCGGAACCTGCACCAGCAACAACCCTTACAACTAAACGCCACATGTGAACCTGTCCTAAAATTTGATTTTCGCGAAATTTTCCTGTTGCATCATCATAAATAAGTGGGGTCATCACCGCTGCAGATCCAACCGTGCCGACCATCTCAGGCCAACTGGTTGTGCTTGGAGGTGCAAATGTTAACGGTGTACTTAGTATTAATGGTTGCTCAGCACCATACCCGTTACCTCCTTTCGGTAAAACAAATGATGGTAAACTCCCGCCTGAACCTCCTATAATTTTTACTACCCCATCATTACCGGCAGCTGACGAGGAGGCAACAAATAACCTTCTCCATTTCTGTCCGGGATCATCCCAATAAAAGAAACCTGAGGTTGTTAAGAATTCGCCTCTTCCGGTGCTTTCTTGGTTAGGAACCGATGCGGCAGAAGTGGCATAAACCAAGTTGGAATAATTCGAGGTTGATGCCGCTGCATAACCTTGAGCTACAGATATCGGCATATTAAATATTTCATCTCCTGTAAACCTGGGGACAAGCAAACCTGCAACTTTAGTTGCAACATCTTTACCATCAATCTGTAAAGTCGTAGTTGGCGCAGTGGTATTAATTCCCACCTGCGCGTGTGAAATCGTAAATAGGATTAACGACATTCCTAAAATAAATTTTTTTCTCATCATGTGTGTTTTTTACGATTTAAAATTACTACTAATGAATAGAATAAAATACCGTTAAAACACCTTTTTTTAATAAATTATTTTATTGTATATTACAAAGTGTGAAAAATATACTAATCGATTCCGTCTATTAAATATTCCTTTTCCAAACAAAGACTGTGTGTAGGCATCCTTGGAATAGTGCTAAATCTCAGCTTTTTTTGTGTATTAAAAGGGTAAATAAAAGAGTTGAATTTATCAACAAAAGAATTTATAAAAACTATTGTACGCATAAAATAAAAACACTCCAAATTCAAGGAGTGTTCTTTTTATTTGAAGAATAAGTTAAATTTATCTTGTAGAATTACTTTTAACGTTTACCAATTCAACGTCGAATATTAACCATGCGTTTGGTGGAATAACTCCGCCTGCACCTGCGGATCCGTAACCCAGGTCAGATGGAATCAATAAAGTAGCAGCTTCTCCTTCTTTCAGAAGCATGATTCCTTCATCCCAGCCTTTAATTACCTGACCAACTCCGATTGGGATATCGATCGGCTGATTTCTTTTGAATGAAGAATCGAATTCTGTTCCGTCAACAAGTTTACCTGCATAATGTACCGCTACCTCGTCACCCCGCTGTGGAGCAATGCCATCCGTAGTTTTGGTGATTTTATAATACAGTCCTGAAGGTGTTACCTGCATTCCGGCTTTTAAATCATCAACTAATTTTTGCTGGTTTGCTGCAAATTCTTCAGCCTTTTTCTTCTTGTCAGCTTCAATTTTTGCCGTTGCTGCTTTGTTGTTTTCCTGGATCTTTCCTTTTCCTTCATTGAAGATGGCAGCAGCATCGTAGTTTTTATATTCGTCACCTTTAGTGAATACTGATACTTTTTCTAAAACAATATCGGTTTTAGGTTTATCCTGGGGTCCTTTTTCAACATTTGCGATAGAATCGATCACCTCTTTTCCATTAACAACTTCTCCGAAAATGGTATGTCTGCCATCTAACCAAGGAGTCGCCACTTCAGTGATGAAGAACTGAGAACCATTGGTGTTCGGTCCGGAGTTCGCCATTGAAAGGATTCCTTTTCCACTGTGTTGAAGATCATTTTTTTCATCATCAAATTTGTATCCGGGATCTCCCATGCCGGTTCCTTTCGGATCGCCTCCCTGAATCATGAAATCTTTAATCACTCTGTGAAAAATCGTTCCGTCATAATAAGGAACTCCTTTAGCTTTAGCTTTATTTTCAATTTTTCCTTCTGCCAAACCGACGAAATTAGCAACGGTTACCGGTGCTTTTTTGTCTTCGAATTTCACAATCATATTTCCTTTGGAAGTCTGGAAATTTGCATAAAGGCCATCTTTCAAACCTTCGTAAGTTTCTTTGTCTACGTTCATTTTTTTATAAATTGGAGTGCAACTCGACAGCGAAATTGCTGCTATTGCGATTAAAAAATTTTTCTTTAGCATTAATTTTATTTTAAAGTACTTTAATTTTGATAATCAAAGGCATATCATTCGGGATCTTATCATTATCACCGTATGTTCCGAAAGCTAATATTGAAGGGACTAACAAAGTTGCCTCCTGATTTTTATCCAAATACCGAAGGGCATCCTCTACTGCTTTTAATTCCTCAAAACGGCCAAACTGAACATTTACATTCCGCTTTGGTTTATCATAAAGTTTCACCTTGTCGAAATCGTAAATTTCATATTCGTAAGATATGGTTTCGCCGTCTGGCTTTTTTTGATTTTGCTGAAGATTCTCAATATTAACCCAGTAATTCAGACTCATCGGATAAAATTTTTCCGCCTGATTATTGATCCAATCCTGGATCTGGGTCCGTTCCATCTGATTTAGGTTTTTTGCCCTGTTTTTGGAGGTGTTCAGATCTTTTTCACTGAGAATTCCACCAACGGGCGGATGTACCTGTTGATTCTGGGCGCAGCCAATGAGCAGTAAGGATGATATGATGATTAATTTCTGCATAAATACTTTGCGAAAATAAGGAATTCGCCCCATATGCTCAAACGAAAAAACCGGGATAAAATTTTTCCCGGTTTCCAGATATGTTTTTAATGGAAGCTTAGGCAGTTTCCAAAATGTTTTTTTCTACCAAAACTCTCCATCCGAAAGGATCTTCAACTTTATTGGTTTGAATATCTACAAGATCTTTCTGCAAGGTTAAAGCAAAACTTTCTTCGAGCGAAAGACTTGGAAGCTGCAGTTTTTCTCCGTTATAACCTAACGCCTTGAAAACAGTGGTAACAACAGCAGTTCCCACGCCCCAAACTTCTTTTAAAGTTCCGTTTTTCTGTGCTTCAATTACAGTTTTCACTGCTACCGGTTCAATTTTCACTTCAATTCCCCGTCTTTTTGCCAGCTGAATAAAACTGTCACGAGTAACCCCATCAAGAATTTTTTCAGATGTTGGCGGCGTATAAATCGTATCGTTAATTCTTACAAAAACGTTCATCGTACCACTTTCTTCAAAATATTGGTGAGTAGCATCATCGGTCCAGATAATCTGCTCGTAACCCTGCTCTATAGCCAACTGTGTCGGATAAAAAGATGCTGCATAGTTTCCGGCTGCTTTTGCAGAACCTACACCTCCACTTGCCGCTCTCGAATAAAAATCTGAAATCAACACAGAAACGGGCTCTGAGTAATAACTTTTTGCCGGAGTTGCCACAATAGCAAACATATATTTATTAGCTACTCTTGCTTTCAATGCTTCTTCCGTAGCGAAAATCAACGGACGAATGTAAAGCGACATCCCTTCTCCCTGTGGAATCCATGCTCTGTCGATATCTACCAAGGCTTTCAAACCGTCAATAAACATTTCTTCAGTCACCTCCGGCATTGCCAAACGCGACGCTGATTTATTGATTCTTGCGAAATTCTTCTCCGGACGGAAAAGAAAAACCTGCCCGTCTTTATCCTTATAAGCTTTCATACCCTCGAAACAAGCCTGTCCGTAATTTACGCCCATCATCGCAGGTGAAAAAGGCAACTGACCGTAAGGTACAAGTTTTACATCACCCCATTTTCCGTTTTCATATTCACAGATAATCATGTGGTCGATAAAAGTATTTCCAAACGAAAAATTCTCAGGATCAAAAGTTGAAATTCTCGGATTGGTAGATTTTTGAATTATCATATTAAAAATTTTTTTTGATGTTCTACAAATTTAACATAATTTTTTAAATATCAAAATTTTAAATTAATTTTGAAAAAAATTGAAATGCAAAGAGCGATTAAAACCACTTCTGACGGAAGCAAAACATTGTATATCAGCAATTTAAACGAAAACTACCATTCGCATCACGGCGCGTTGCAGGAAGCAAGACATGTATTTATTGATCATGGATTAAAACGCCTAAATAATTATGAAATTAATATTTTAGAACTCGGTTTTGGCACAGGACTTAATGTTTTAGTAACAATTGATGAATTTTTGAAAACTGATAAAAATCATGTTATTCACTATTTCACCATTGAAAAGTACCCCGTAAATGAAGGTGAAGTTAAGGAATTGGGTTATGATGTCTTTTTTGATGAACCAAATATGAAGGAATACAACCGCAAATTACACCAGTGTGAATGGAACAAAACCACAGAATTGCTGCCCAACTTCTTTTTCACAAAATATCACTGCGACTTTTTTGATCTTAAAGAGCTGGAATTACCTAAAATTAACCTTGTTTACTACGACTGTTTCGGTGCCAGAGTACAACCTGATTTATGGGAAAAACCGCTTTTTGAAATGGTTGCCGACAAAATGGAGACAGGCGGACTGCTTACCACCTACTCTTCCAAAGGCAGTGTACGTAGGATTTTAGAAGAACTGAACTTTAAAGTAGAGAAAAAAGCCGGACCTCCGGGAAAACGCGAAATGATCAATGCCATAAAACTGAAAACAGAGGAATGTTAATTATATCTTAATTTATTAACTTTGTTTTGATAGAAAACTGACACATGATCGACAAATTAAATATAAGGGTGTACGCTACAGCAGTTAAAGATCGAAAGGTACTGGTGCTGCACGAAGAATATGCCGGTGAACAGCTGATGAAACTTCCCGGTGGCGGTCTTGAATTTGGTGAAGGAGTCCTCGATTGCCTGCACCGCGAATTCGAAGAAGAACTGAATGTAAAAATCAATATCCTCGAACATCTTTATACGCAGGAAGAATTTGTAGTTTCGCGATTCCGGGACAATGAGCAGCTTTTAACAGTATATTATCTTGTTGAAATCATCGATGAAAACGAGTTTCTCATCATGGATCCCTGTATTGAAAAAACAGAATGGATTCCCATCGATACCGATGGAAACCCATTTATTTTGCCTGTAGATAAGATTGCGTTTGAAAAACTGAAAGAACGGCTGTTATAAAATATCATTCAGGATTTTAGCCAATCTCAATCCTCCATATAGCAGCTGTCGTTCCATTAAATCTGCATATTTGTAGTTATAATCGTAAGCATACGACCCATCCATTAATGTATTTGCGTAGATTTTATTGGCACTTTGGTGACTGTCATACAGCCATTCTTCGAGCGTTCCTGCCTGTATTTTCTTTACTTCTTCTTTTGATTTCACATCCAGAAGCGTTGTGTATTCGGAATAACTGTATTTCTGGAAATCTATAAGTTTAGAGTCCCACAAAGAATGGAGATTGGTATTTTCCCCAAAAAACTTGAGTTTTATTCTGTTGCCACCCAAATCTTCTGCTCTGCCAACGTGCATCGGTTGGGAAGAATCGCCCACCAGGTGAATTAAAAATCTTAACGCCATCTCGCGGTCCTTGGCTGATGTTTTTTTATCTTTAATCTGAGCCGAAAGTGTTTTAATCTGGGTATATAAATTAGGTCCGGTCTGAGCCTTCAAACTGTCGGAAAAAGATTTGAAACTATCCTGAGGATTGATGTTTACATAATGCCACTGGTCGGTGTGCTTCCAGACACCAGTAGTATCAGATTTTATAAAATCCGGCCAGTTGGCCCAGTAAGCCAGTTTTTGGTCTCCTATAATTTTCTTCAGATGTCTTTTGGCTTTTCCGGTCAGGTGGTTTTCTGCGATATCTGCAACAACTCGGTGCCCAGTAACACCGTATGAATACATAAGGTTAGAGGCTGATACTGCGGTAAGTAGCACCAGATTGAAAAGAATTTTTCTCATAAATTATTTCTTAATTTTAAATTTTTGGTAACCGGGATAGGGAAGAAAGTATCCGGCATTCCAGTTGCTTTGGAGCAGTGATTCCAGAAATTCATCGGTACGGTTCCGGTGAGGGTCGTATGGTTCTTTAAGCTCTATATCCGCGAGATTTCCCTTTACATTCCACCAGAAGGCACTCCAGCCTCCGCGCAGTTCCTTAATAATTTCGTATACGGTTTTTCCTGTAGCACGGTTCATCAATTTTGCGAAAACCCTTCCCTCCGTGGTCGTTAAATCTCTCAGTTGCGCTTCGTACTGGGAAGCCAAAGCATTCTGTCTTTCACTTACATATTTCTTCTGATCTCTGCGGTCCAGCGCTTTCATGTCATCCTGAATATCGGTGTACTGCTCCAAGGCAGTTAAAAACAGCGGATAAACACGGTTGAGCTTTTTATTGAGGAAAAAATAGTAGTTCTGGTCCAGTTGGTTATTGAATCTCGGTTTGTTGAAAAGGACTAATTCATCCATCACCACCACATTCTCACCATCAATTTCGTATATCTTGGCCTTTTGGGCCTCATCGTAGTAATATTTATTTCCGTATTCGTCTGTTTTCAGCAATTCCGGGGGATACTGGCTGATCGGTTTCGCAATAACAACCGAATCCTGCTGAGCATTTGCATAAAGTCCGAAAAACAGCAGAAATAATAAGACAGGTTTGTTAAAATTCATTATTTTTACTTCGTATAAAATCAAGCTTTAAAGTAACAAATTTCATTCCTTTTATCCATGCAATTTGAAAATAAATCATTAAAATTTTTAGAAGAATATTTAAACATCGCCTCACCTACAGGTTATGAACATAACGGCCAGAAAATCTGGATGAATTACATTAAACCTTATGTTGATAAAATTGAGTTCGACCATTACGGAACCTGTTACGGTATCATCAATCCTGAAGCCGATTTCAAGGTGGTTATTGAAGCTCATGCTGACGAGATTTCGTGGTATGTAAACTATATCACCGATGACGGATTAATTTACGTGATCCGAAACGGGGGTTCGGACCAGATGATCGCCCCATCGAAAGTCGTAAATATTCACGGAGAAAAAGGCATTGTAAAAGGAGTTTTCGGCTGGCCAGCCATTCATACCAGAGGAGTAAACTCCAATGAACCCGTCCCTAAACTTGAAAACATTTTTATTGATTGTGGGGCGACCTCCAAAAAAGAAGTTGAAGATTTAGGCATTTTCGTTGGGTGCATGATTACTTATCCGGATGAATTTTTCCAGCTGAACGACAAATATTTTGTCTGCCGCGCATTAGATAACCGAATTGGCGGATTTATGATTGCTGAAGTTGCCAGAATGCTGAAAGAAAACAAGAAGAAACTCCCGTTCGGACTTTATATCACCAATTCAGTACAGGAAGAAGTTGGTTTATATGGCGCAGACATGATTGCAGATACCATTAAACCGAACATTGCTATCATCACCGATGTTACGCACGATACCAGCACTCCGATGATTGAAAAGAAAAAAGAAGGTGACCAGAAATGTGGCGACGGACCGGTGGTATTTTTTGCTCCAAGTGTACATCACGTCATCAGGGAGTTGATTGTAGATACCGCTAAAAAGAAGGAAATTCCTTTTCAGCGGGCAGCTGCAAGCCGGGCGACAGGGACAGATACCGACGCATTTGCTCATTCCAACGGCGGTGTACCTTCAGCACTCATTTCACTTCCTTTAAGATATATGCACACTACCGTAGAAATGGTTTCTAAAGAAGATGTATCCAATGTCATTCAGCTGATTTATGAAACGCTGCTGAACATAAAACCGGACATGAATCTGAAATATCACTAAGAAAGAGTTAGGGGAAAAGGCAAAAGATAAAAAATAAAAGTAAAAAGGTAAAAGTAAAAGAATAAAAAAGTAATATGAAAACAAAATTAATCGCTCCGTCACTACTCTCAGCAGATTTCGGAAACCTGCAGCGTGATATCGAAATGCTGAATAACTCGCAGGCCGACTGGCTTCATGTAGATGTAATGGACGGAAGATTTGTACCGAATATTTCTTTCGGGTTTCCGGTGATGAAAACCATTCAGCAGCATACCAGGAAGTTTGTCGATGTGCACCTGATGATTGTGGAGCCGGAAAAGTACGTTGAAGAATTCATCAGTATGGGCGCCGATTTGGTTTCTGTGCATTACGAAGCCTGCACGCATCTGCACCGCACCATCAGTTTAATTCAGGACAAAGGGGCAAAAGCCGGTGTGGTACTGAATCCTGCTACTCCCGTTCTGATGCTGGAAGATATTATTGCTGATGTTGACCTGGTTTTGTTGATGAGTGTAAACCCGGGATTTGGCGGACAGAAATTCATTGAGAACACCTACAAAAAGATAGCAGAAACAAAAGATTTAATCCTATCAAACAACTCTACCGCGCTTATTGAAGTTGACGGCGGTGTGAACCTTGAAAACGCTGCGAAGTTATTTGAAGCAGGTGCAGATGTTTTGGTTGCAGGTAATGCAGTGTTCTCGTCAGAAAGTCCTGAGCGCACGATTGAGCTTCTGAAGATCTAAGTTCAGTTCCTTACTTACCATCACTGCATAAAAAAGTCCCGCACGAGCCGGGACTTTTTCAGTTGTATACTTTGCAGGTTTAGAAAATCTCTCTTCCTGAAAAATGGAAACTAGCTTCGATTAAAGCATTCTCGTCAGAATCTGAACCGTGTACCGCATTTTCGCCTACGCTTCTTGCAAACATTTTTCTGATGGTTCCTTCCGCAGCATCTGCAGGGTTTGTAGCACCGATTAATGTTCTGAAATTTTCTACAGCATTATCTTTCTCAAGAACTGCTGCAACGATTGGTCCTGAACTCATGAAGTCTACCAATTCCCCATAAAAAGGTCTTTCAGCGTGAACTTCGTAGAATTTCTTAGCATCAGCAACTGTTAACTGTGTAAGTTTCATTGCTTTGATTTTGAAACCTGACTCTGCAATTTTCCCTAAAATAGCACCAATGTGACCATCTGCTACTGCATCCGGCTTAATCATGGTGAATGTAATTTTACCTGACATATATCTTGTTTTTATCTGGCGCAAAAGTACAAAAACTTTTATATATTTGTACCGAAAATTCCTTTCATGAGAAGCCAATTTATTTTGGCATGGAAGTTGTAAATTAATTTCCGATTCTCATGTTTAATTTGAGTTTTCATGGTTATTAGTTTTTACCCAGCCTCGGCTGGGTTTTTTATTGGGCATTGATTTCCTCTGCCTCTTCCATGAGTTTCAGGTAGGTTGCGTAGCGGGTCTCCTCTATTGCTCCGGTTTCAAGCTGCTGAAGTACCGCACATTTGGGTTCGTTGATATGCATACAGTTGTGGAACTTACATCCTCTTCCGACACGGAATATTTCCGGGAAATAATGCTGAATTTCTTCCTTCTGTACATCAATCATCGCAAATTCTCTTACACCAGGCGTGTCGATTACACTGCCCCCAAATTCCCAGAAATGCATCTGTGCAAATGTAGTAGTGTGTTTTCCTTTGAGTTGAGATGATGATATTTCTGATGTTTTCAGATTAAGATCCGGTTGCAGGGCGTTGACAAGTGTAGATTTCCCGCTTCCAGAATGGCCAAAAAACACAGAAACCTGGTCTTTTATGATATCCTGAAGCGTGTCCAGATTAAGTTTTGAGTAAGATGAAATCTCCAAAGTCTGGTAACCGATATTCTGATACAGCGCTTCTGTTTCTTCCACCAGCTCGCGGGCAGCATCATTTAGGATATCCATTTTATTGAAGAGGATCAGCGGCTTGATGTTGTAGGCTTCACAGCAGGCCAAAAACCTGTCGAGGAAGCCCAGTGAAGTTTCTGGATGTATCAGGGTGTAGATAAAGCAGGCTACATCGATGTTTGAGGCGATGATGTGCGCTTCTTTCGAAAGGTTCACCGATTTTCTGATGAGATAATTCTTTCTGGGTTCAATCCTCGTGATCCAGGCGACATCATCCTGTTCCAAAGAAAATTCTACCTTATCTCCTACCGCCAGCGGATTGGTAAGCCGGGTTTTAATCAGCTTGAATTTGCCACGTATCCTGGCTTCAAAAAACCTTCCTGTTCCCTGATCCAGAACCTGGTACCAACTTCCGGTAGATTTGGTGACAAGACCTTTCATTTGTTATTAATGATTATCGTATTTGATGACATTAGCATAAAATTTATGGCTTTTGAGAAATCAGTATCCTCATATTCAAATCCTGTGTTTCTCAGATTGTTATAGTAGTCCTGAAGATTTTGGTAATAGCTTTTTTCGGTCTGAAGAGCAAATCCTTTTTCTTTAAAATGGGCTACTAAAAACCACTTTTCCACAAGCCCGCGCTGCTGCATTATAAAAATCAAAATAACCAACTTCAATTTCAGTATCACCGGCTTCATTTATTGAATAGAGCAGCTGGTCGCTAAGTTCATTTCTGAACGCTTCCAATAATACATCACTCAATAATTTAAAGTCGCTCATCTGTTAGATGTTATTCTGGATTTCAATTGACTCTTCATGAATTGCTTTAAAGACTTTCTCTATGAAATCGGGCGACATTCCGGTTTCATCAGCTTTCTGGGTTGCGTATTCGGTGATGATTTTCCAACGCTCCGGTTGAAAGATGGCAATATTGTTTTCTTTCTTGAGCATACCGATCTTTTCTGAGATTTTCATCCTGTGGGAAAGAATTTCAATCAGCTGGAAATCGAGGTCAGAAATAAGGGTACGGTGACGGCCCATTTCATCATCGAATGCAGAGATATCGGAATTTCTAATCTGTAAATTCCCGATCAATTCTGCAAGCACTTCCGGGGTAATCTGCTGTGAAGCGTCACTCCAGGCATCGTCGGGATTGCCGTGGGTTTCTATGATCATGCCTTCGTAGCCAACGTTCAGGGCTTCCTGGGCGATCCCCGCCAAACCGGTTCTGTTGCCGCAGATATGCGAAGGGTCTACCAGCATCGGGATGTTGGGAAACTGCTGCTTGAAATCCAGCGCAATCTGCCAGTTTGGGATATTGCGGTATTTGGTTTTCTGGTAGGTTGAAAAGCCACGGTGAATAACGCCTAAGTTCTTTACATCCTGGCCCAGAAGTCTTTCCAGAGCGCCAATCCACAAGGCAAGATCAGGGTTCACAGGGTTTTTTACGAAGACGGGCTTATCGGTTCCTTTGAGGGCTTCGGCGATTTCCTGTACGGTGAAAGGGTTTACGGTAGAACGCGCGCCAATCCACAGGGTGTCGACGTCAGCTTCCAGAGCGGCTGCCACATGGTGGGCATTGGCTACTTCGGTAGCGGTTCTGAAGCCGTATTCTTCTTTTACTTTCTTCAGCCAGTTGAGACCGATGACTCCTACGCCTTCGAACCCGTTGGGTTTTGTTCGCGGCTTCCAGATTCCGGCACGGAAAATAGAGACGGCGTCTGTGGATTCTTTTATCCTTTTAGCGGTTTCCAGCATCTGCGATTCGCTTTCTGCACTGCAGGGGCCGGCAATAATTAAGGGAGAGGCAAAATCTTTTACCCAGTTGTTCTTCAGTTCTTTTAAATTCATGTTATGGTAAAAAGCCAAATTTCATTGGCATTGTTTTGATTATTTTAGCTCAAATCAAACTTAAAGATTTCGTCGAGTTCTTTTAAAACAGGATTGATTTCTGCAAATTTATCAAAAATCTTCCGTTTTGTCATGATTTCTTTTTTCAGGGTAACATCGTTCTTGTACTCAACTGCGATATTGAAATGACTTACTTTGTGCATAAAATGGTTAAAGAAATCTGCCCGTACCTTCTCGAACTCACTTTTTGCAGAATCTGATGGATAGGTGATTTCAATGGTGTTTTCGTCCTTTTTCTGCAGGATGAAAGAACTTATGGCGCTGTAGATGATGATATCTCTTTTCTTAAGTTCTGTGAGGAACTTCTGCCACTCGGTGCGGAGATCGGTTTCGGTGAAGTGATTGCTTGGCAGATGCTCCTTTGCCGTGGTTTCTGTTGCTTCTTCCTTTTCTTCGGTCTGCTGTAACACGGCAGTGATGCTGAATTTAGAAGAAACCTTGCGCGCCGCAATGGGTGCCGCTGTCTTTTGAACTACAGGTTCTTCCTTCTGGGGAAGCTCTGCAGCAACGGGTGTTTTGGTTTCAGGTTTGGGGGTTTGTGGAACTGATAACGCAGTTTTAAGAAGCGGCGCTAATATCAGATACTTTTTTTTTTAGGCTCGGCACCGTTCGCCGTGAGGGACGAAAGCTGCATTAAAGCAATCTCTACCGTAAGCCGTGGATTCTTGGAATTCTTATAATTGATGTCTGCATGGTTGCAGATTTCAATGGCGTCGATAAGCTGCTGGGCATTCCATTTTTTGCTCTGTTCGGAGAATCTTGCTTTGGTCTTCTCGCCAACTTCGATGAGGTTCAGAGTATGGGGATTCTGCGCCATCATAAGGTCGCGGAAATGGCTGCCCAATCCTGCGATGAAGATGTGGGGATCGAAGCCTTTTTTCACGATCTCATTGAATGCGAAAAGCACATCGGGAATTCTGTTTTCGTGCGCCAGTTCCACAATATTCAGGTACTGGTCGTAATCGAGGATATTGAGGACTTCGGCGGCTTTGGCCAAAGTGATGTTCTTCTGGGTAAAGGTTGAAAGTCTGTCGAAGATGGAAAGTGCATCACGCAGCGCACCATCAGCCTTTTGGGCAATGAGGTAAAGTGCGTCGTCTTCGAAGGCGATACCTTCCTTAGCCGCAATATTCCTAAGATGACTTTGGATGTCTTCAATGGTAATCCGTTTGAAATCGTAAATCTGGCAACGTGAAAGGATGGTAGGAATAATCTTGTGTTTCTCGGTGGTGGCGAGAATAAAGATGGCATGCGCAGGCGGTTCTTCCAGTGTTTTAAGGAAGGCATTAAACGCCGCTGAGGAGAGCATGTGCACCTCGTCAATGATATAAATCTTGTACTTCCCTACCTGAGGTGCAAAGCGTACCTGGTCGGTGAGTTCGCGAATGTCTTCAACGGAGTTGTTGGACGCAGCATCCAGTTCGAATATGTTGTAGGCAAAGCCGTCTTCGGAGGTAGAACCGTCTCTTTCGTTGATTTTACGGGCGAGGATCCTGGCGCAGGTCGTTTTACCTACTCCACGCGGACCACAGAACAGGAGTGCCTGTGCGAGCTGGTTTTCGTGAATAGCATGCTCCAGTGTATCTGTAATATGCGCCTGCCCTACCACAGTATCGAACTCCTGAGGGCGGTATTTTCTTGCAGAAACCACGAAATTTTCCATTGGTCAAAAATAAGGAAATTATTGAGATGATAAAATAATTGTGAGAAAATTAGTGAGGGTTTTATGGTTTAATTCTGCATCAATAACTTAAAAGAAATACACCGAATCCCTCACTCCTCAATACCTATCACATTAAAAACGCACAAGGTGTAGATTCCTTTGGAAATGATTCCCAAAACAACCCCTTTTTGGGAAGGAGATCCGAACAAGACTCGGATAAGACTTGAAGAAATGTACAGGGAGACGTTAAGAATACCTTACTTTTCCTGCACGATGGTATGACGCAAGTATGGCGCAACTACGGCTCAACCTTTGGTATCTGCTTGTGAAAAGGGGTTACAAAGAAATTAATCAGGTAAAAAAATGATTATCGGTAATTTGAATCGGGCAATAACGTTCTGATTTGTAATGTGTTGTAAATTTAATGATAAATGGTGAGTCCTGCAACTGTATACGCTGATTTTATTTTATTTGATGGAAAAGTAAAGTATGGCGGAAGTAGATTCTATAATTGATATTAGAGAGAAGTTTGAGTTACCACTGTTTTGAGATAAAAACTGATGCGGAACGCCCATCTTAATTTTAAAACGATGCTCAGTTAAATGTACAGTTGTAGTTATATGCCTTATTTACTGCGCATTTATTATCAACAGTACCATGTAAGTAGCAAAAGTTTGAGGAAACAAAAGTAATTATCCAATACATTTATTATATTTGAATACATATATATCATAAACGTGATACCAACATCTACAAATTTTGGGATGTTTGTATTACGGAGTGATACATATAAGTAAGTTAGGTGCAAGCAGGACAAAAACCGTCAAAAATGGGACACATAAGAGAATACTATGAAAGAATCGTAAAGCTACAAGAATCGGAATGGGAATTTATAGCTTCACATTTTGACAGAAAGGTGTTTGCCAAAAACCAAATCATCACACGGCAGGGCGAAACGGAAAATTACCTTTCATTCGTTGAAACGGGCATCGTTCGGTTTTACATTCCCGATGATGAAAACGAACTGACTTTTAATTTCAGTTTCGACAAAGAATTTACCTGTGCTTACGACTCTTTTCTCACGCAAACACCGTCCGAATACGAATTACAGGCATTGACGGAAACCGTTGTTTGGCAAATTTCCTTTGACGATTTGCAAAAAGTGTATGCCCAGACCAAAGTTGGGAATTATTTAGGACGCTTCGCTTCCGAAAAATTGTTTTTGGCTAAAAGCAAACGTGAACTGTCCTTGCTTAAATACAATGCGAAAGAGCGTTATTTAAGACTGTTCAGCGAACAGCCCGACATTTTAAAATTCATTCCGCTAAAATACGTGGCTTCCTACATCGGAATAACGCCACAGGGCTTGAGCCGTATTCGCAGACAGATTACTTAACATAGGTTCATTGCCAACCTTGTTCATTCTTTGGAACTTTGCGATAAAAAGCAAAGGAATGAAACGACCTATTTTAGCATACGGACACAGCATTTTAAAACAAAAGTGCAACGACATCGAAAAGAATTATCCCGAGTTGGACAAGCTAATAGCCGATATGTGGGAAACAATGAAAAACGCCAATGGTTGCGGATTGGCTTCGCCACAAATCGGACTTCCGATAAGACTTTTTGTAGTGGACAGTAAAACAACTTTTGAAAATCTTGACGAAGCGGACAGGGAAATCTATTTTGACAAAGACGACAAAGGAATAATGGAAACTTTTATCAACGCAAAAATCATTGAACGTTCCGCAGAGCTTTGGGAAGACGAAGAAGGCTGTTTAAGTATCCCAAATTTATCGCAAAAAGTAAAAAGACCTTGGACGATTAGTATAGAATATTACAACAAAGATTTTGACTTTCAAACAAAGACATTTAGCGGAACGACCGCAAGAATGATACAGCACGAATACGACCACACAGAAGGAATTTTGTATCTTGACTATCTAAAACCATTGACCAGAAGGCTGATGGAATCCAAACTTAAAAAGATTGCAAAAGGACAGATAAAGACGAAATATCCAATAAAATTCGTGTAAAAATGCCAGCACCTAACAATGTGTATAAGCAATAGCGGGGAAAGTGCCAAAACCAAAGTTTTTGCCTTTTAGCTATCTTTGTGCTAAACTGAACAGTAAGCGTACAAAACCCGCTACTGCTCATACACTTGACCGTTATGCGAAAGCAATTCAGACTCCGCAAAAATGAAAACAATAGAAAAGATTTTACTGATTGTAATTTTAGAAATAATTATATTTTGGTTTTTGGTTCGTTATTATTATTTGCCAAAATTATATTCAAATCCTGATTTGATTACGGCACAGAATCTTATCATTATTACAGTAATAATCAACGTGATTATCTGCGGAATTCTTTATTTCACAAAGAAAACAAAATTTAAAAATGCTTTCTTGGCGAATATCATTTTAGCACCGATTATTCTTCTCCTTGTCTTTAGCAAAGCGCACAAAACCTTCAGGCAGGAAAATTTTTCAGGTGGAAGTTTTAAATATAAGGGGTCAAAATTTTCAGTTTTTGTGGATAAGAAAAAAAATAACTTTACCATTTTTAAAACTGACATAAATACCAATGAAACTAATATTATTGCAGGTGACATAGAACTGCAAAATGATAAAATTCTTCTAAAAAATAGAAATGAAGAATACCTAAAAATGATACAATAAAAGGAATTGACGGTAAAAATTTCAAACTAAAATAAAATTTGCCTTCGCATAATAACCAAGCTTTCGTTTTGTCTGCAAGACAAGAAATGAAAGCCTGTTGAACGGAACCTCCGGTGGCTTTTCCTCCCCACTTGAACAGTGTATTTGCAAAAAACGGGGTTAAAATTTTACTTTGAGAATTTAGTTTTTAATATCCGCAAAAATGCTTTTCATATTTCAATTTTTAGTAAATTAGAAATCCGAAAAAGCATTTTTCTCCAGGCGGCTTCACTTATTACTTTTGGTTTTTAGTTGCCCGTTCTTCGCAAATACTTTTTCGTTATCTGTAACCCTTTATGAAAGTCCACGAAAAATTGAATACCCATAAATTTTTAAAGATTTTTTACTTGACTATTTCAAATCTAGTCTTATTTTACTGTATTCATAAATTATTTTTTTTTAAAAATATCTTTGGAATTCCTCTCAACTTTCTTTTATCATTATCGTGTCTAAATTTTGCAGTTGTGAATTCTTACGAGAGTAAATTTTTGGAAAAAAAACAAATTTGGTATCTAATTTCTGAATGGGTTCTAGGATTTTTATTAATATCAATTTTCACTAAACTATTTTTTATAAGGAGTTTGGAGCATCAATCTTCTTATTGGATTTCAGTTTTTATTGCGTCATTGTTGGGCGGAATTTTAAGCGTCATAAATCACAATAAGACATTCAAAAGTAAAACTGATTTAAAAAAATATTCTGTTTACTTGATTCTATTAACTCTACTTTTTCCGTTGACAAATTATCTTTTTTTCAAGTTTGGATACAAAAGGATATTTTATGACCTAAGTTTCCCCATAATTGTTCCCGAAATAATTATTGTCTTAATGTGGCAGATTTTTAATTTGCTGAATATTTTGAAAAATAAGCCCTCAAAAATTTAAAACATCACTCACCAAAATATTATGGGAACATCCTGCGCACCTGCACCTGCTGATAAGAAAAAATATATCGAAGACATCGGCAAGATCCTGATCACCGATTACGGAAAGAAAAAGTATTACAAGCCCGAAGAAGTGAAAAAAGCTCACCGGAAAAGCAAGTGGTATGACGGTTTGGATTTTTCCTGCTGGGCAATGAGCACATTTTCTTCACATGAGGATTTTGATGAGTATCATGAAGCCACAGGCGAAATCTGTGATTACACTGAAATGAAAACTGAAATGCTTAATGGATTATCGTCGTCTGCAGAATCCGACTGGTTCGTACTGCCGGATATAGACATTGATGGTTCTTGGCTGGATTTCGGGGATCTATTCTGCGGCATTTTAGAAGGAATCGGAGATTTGGCAGGCGGTATATTGGAGGGGTTATAACAGTTTCATTAGGAAATACACAATGAAATATCTTTTACTACTTTTTTCACTCCTGACATCCATCAACATTCCGGCCTGTAAGTGTGACACTCCTACGATCAAGAACTCTTTTGAATCAGCAGATTTTGTATTTACCGTTGATATATATGATGTAAATACAACCTACAAAACGGGATATTGGGAGGTTGAAAACTCTTTGGCGAAAGCAAGAATAGAAAAAGTTTACAAATCGTCTGCGCCTGACTTCAGGAGTAAAGAAATTACATTATTCGGACAGCAGTTCAATTCCTGTGATATCATTTTTAAAGAGAAAGGTAAGTTTCTGATTTTTGCCAATGTAGAACCGGATACCACCTTCTTTTACTCTTCATTTTGCTATGCAACACAGGAAATATCTCAATTAAGCGAAAGTGAGTTTGCACTTTTGGAGCAACTGAAGAACAACTTAGCTAAAGAAATTTCAACACAGAACAACTTTGAATTATCTAATGAGGACCTGCTTACGGCTCCGGATAAAGTATTAAAGCAACTTATGATTGAAAATGCGCAACTCTCGGAACAACACCGAAAACAGAAAATCTATATTGCTTCTCTTTCAGCTTTATACCTTTTAACCTTTATTATTTTCATTTTATTTTACAAAAAGAAAAAGAGTAATTAATAATCAGGAATTACACATATATCCATAAAAAATCCCTTCAAATGAAGGGATTTCTATTTTAAAACGAATTCTTAAAGCGTATTGCCTTCTTCCAGAATTTCTTTGTGCTGGTATTCCTGCACGAGGTCGATCGCGTTTGAGATGACGTCGCTCAGGGCCGTGATAAAGGTGTTTTCTTCGGCGAGGCTAATGGCGTGTTTCAGCGCATCGATTTCTTTTGGAATGATTTCGTAGCTTACATCCTTACCCGAACTCTGCATCCCGTCGATCACCAAAGCGTTGATTTCCTCTTCGGTCCTGCCGCGAAGGTGCTTTTCGTTTCGGATGATGATATGGTCGAACATGCGGCCTGCAATTCTGCCGCACTCGCGGATATCGCCGTCGCGGCGGTCTCCGACTCCGGAAATGATTCCAATCTTCTTTGGCGAATCAACATTTTTAAGGTAATCTTCAATAGCCTCGTAACCTGCAGGATTATGGGCAAAGTCGATGAGGACCTTGAATTTCTTAAATTTAAAGATATTAAGCCTTCCCGGCGTAAGCGCAGGACTTGGAATAAAGGTACGGAGTGAATTGGCAATGTCCTCGATCCCAAAACCGTGGAGATAAGCCGCCAAACTTGCCGCCAGGACATTAGAAATCATGAATCTTGCCTTCCCTTCCATGGTGATCGGGACATTAATTGCCTTTACGATGCGGATCTTCCAGTCGCCTTTTTTAATGGTGATGAAGCCTTCTTCGTACACACAGGTTACTTTCCCTTCTTTGGCGAATTTCTTAATGTGAGGATTATTCTCATCGAGACTGAAGATGGCGACCTTAGAATCCAGATCGGGCATCAGCCTCATGGAATATTCATCGTCAGCATTCAGGACACTCCAGCCGCCTTTCTTTACGGAGTCGAGCACTACCCTTTTAACGCGTGTTAAATCTTTCAGGTTGTGAATATCATTGAGACCCAGATGATCTTCTTTAATGTTGGTCAGTACGCCAATATCGCAGGAACTGAATCCCAGACCCGAGCGTAGAATTCCACCACGGGCAGTTTCCAGTACGGCAAATTCAACGGTAGGATCTTTAAGGACAAATTCTGCGGAAATTGGTCCTGTAGTATCGCCCTTGGTAAGCATGGTATTCTGGATGTAAATCCCGTCAGAGGTGGTAAAGCCTACTCTGTAGCCGTTATTTTTCACGATATGGGCAATGAGTCTTGTGGTGGTGGTTTTTCCGTTGGTTCCGGTTACCGCAATAATAGGAATCCTGAAAGGTTTGCCCTGAGGATAAAGCATATCGACTACCGGCGCGGCTACGTTCCTTGGCAGTCCTTCGCTTGGTGCCAAATGCATGCGGAATCCGGGAGCAGCGTTCACTTCCAGAATCGCGCCACCGCTTTCCTTGAGCGGCTGTGTAAGGTTTTCTGCCATGATATCAATTCCACATACATCAAGACCAACAATCTTGGAAATGCGTTCGCACATGGTAACGTTCTCGGGGTGAATCATATCTGTAACATCGATGGAAGTACCGCCTGTAGAAAGGTTAGCGGTAGATTTAAGATATACCACCTCACCTTTCTGCGGGATGGTGTCGAGGGTATAATTCAGTTTTTCAAGAAGTTCATTCGTGTCTTTGTCGACGAGAATTTCAGTAAGCACATTTTCATGCCCGTAGCCTCTTCTGGGATCAAGATTTTCTTTATCGATGAGCTGGCGGATATTGAGTTCTCCATCGCCTACAATATGTGCAGGCACCCGGCGCGCTGCCGCCACCATTTTGTGGTTGATAACCAGCACGCGGAAATCATAACCGGTAATGTATTTCTCAACAATTACCCTGCTGGAGTACTTTTGCGCATGCTGCAGACCGATTTTGGCCGTTTCGAGGTCGTTGACATTGATGGATGATCCTTTGCCGTGATTACCATCCAGGGGTTTCAGTACAATCGGATATCCAATTTTGCGGATCACCCTTTCGAGTTCTTCAGGTTCTGTCACCAGATCGCCGGAAGGCACAGGAATAGCGGCCTCATCGAGCATTTTTTTAGTAAGTTCTTTATTACAGGCAATGTCTACAGCAATGGATGAGGTTTTCCCGGTAATTGTTGCCTGGAATCGCTGCTGGTTGACGCCATAGCCCAGCTGCACCAAAGAGTTGCGGCCAAGGCGGATCCACGGAATGTTTCTGGCAGCGGCTTCTTCAACAATACTTCCGGTAGAAGGCCCGAGTCTTTCGCGCTCCCGGATTTCGCGGAGTTGCTGAATGCAGGCTTCAATATCGTAATCTCGTGCTTCGATGATACATCGTGCGATTTCCACGGACTGTTCTGCGGCATAAACTCCGGAATTTTCTTCCAGATAACTGAAAACAACATTATAGATGCCCGGGGTTTTGGTTTCCCTGGTACGGCCGAAACCGGTATCCATCCCGGCAAGGGTCTGAATCTCCAGTGCGATGTGTTCGATGACATGGCCCATCCAAGTGCCCATTTCCACCCGCTGAAAGAAGCCTCCTTCGACCCCTTCGGAACAGCGGTGTGTGATTAAGGAAGGAATCAGTTTTTCGAGCCTCGTACGGAAGCCTTCAATTTTATTGGTGGGCAAATGCTCTACTTCTTCCAGATCCAGCCGCATCTGGATGAGTTTTTTTCTGCGGATGCTCCAAATATTCGGGCCTTTTAGAACCTGTATTTTTTCAATTTTCATAACGTAAATGTGTAAGGTGACTGATGTATGAAAACCAAAGATAATTGAAAAACAGTATAATTCGGCATAATTTTTTACACAGACTCTGAATTATTAATAAATAAACAGCGTAAATATCAGTGATTCAGTATTATTTTTATTTGATTTAGCGCCTAAGCCTCTGATTATTTTTTTTAAATTTGCATCCTATGAGACCAGTTGGAAAATTAATGATTATCGGTGGAGCCGTAAATAAAGGCAGTTTTGCAGAAACCGATTACGACCAGAATGTAGAAAAAAACCTCAACTTTTTTGAAAGAGGCATCCTCAGGAAAATCATCAACGAGTCACGGCTGAAAGAGGATTCGGTGATCGAGATCATCACCACAGCTTCTCAAATTCCACAGATTGTGGGCCCAGAATATAAAAAAGCATTCGAATTTTTAGGTTCGAAAACCGTTAATATCCTCGATATCCAGAACCGGGAACAGGCTAACAGCGATGCTATCGTGGCACGTGCCAACGCTGCCGATGTGGTGATGTTTACCGGAGGCGACCAGCTGAGGCTGACTTCGATTCTTGGAGGGACAAGATTCCATGACGCTATTCTCCTCAAATACCAAGAGCAGGATTTTATCTATGCCGGAACTTCGGCAGGCGCTGCAGCAGCTTCTGAAAACATGATTTATCAGGGTTCGAGCAGTGAAGCGCTTCTGAAAGGTGAAATTAAAACTACCCAGGGTTTAGGATTTATCGAAAATGTTATTGTCGATACACATTTTGTTCAAAGAGGCAGAATCGGCAGACTTTTTCAGGCCGTGGTAAACAACCCACGCACCCTGGGAATTGGTCTGGGAGAAGATACCGGACTCTTTATTCACGGCGATACGATGACGGCTATTGGGTCCGGGCTTGTGATTCTGGTGGACGGCAGATTCATTAAAGATACTAATCTTACCAAGATCGACCTGGGGCAACCGATTTCCATTGATAATCTAACGGTTCATGTGATGTCCCAGAATGATTATTTCGATCTGAAGACGAAAGAACTCACCATCGTGAACTCGCAGTACAGCCCAATCCCACAGGAACGTTAAGGAATTTAAATTTTTAATTACGTTCGCTCCGCTATCCTGCTTTTGCAAGCTATTAACATCCTATTCAGAAATACATGAAAATCATCATCCACGGCGGCTTCTTCTCCGAAAGCGACCAAAGCCACGAAGTAAAAGTGGCCAAACAAAATTCACTCAAAGCCATTGCTGCCAAGGCTTTTGACTATTTGCAGAGCCATACAGCAGAGGAGACTGCAGTATATGCAGTCTCTTTGCTGGAGGATGATACGCTGTATAACGCCGGAACCGGATCACAAATCCAGAGCGACGGGAAAATCAGGATGAGTGCGTCGTTGATGAACGGTGAAAACCAGAAGTTCTCCGGCGTTATCAATATTGAAAATGTAAAAAATCCGATTCAGGTCGCCAGGGTTCTGATGAAAGAAAACGATCGGGTTTTGGGTGGAAACGGAGCAAAAACTTACGCTACTGCCAATGGATTTGAGGACTACTCTACTGAAATTCCACAACGCAGAAAAGAATATGAAGCGAAAGTGAAAAACGGCGGGAAGGGCACTGTTGGCTGCGTGGCACTCGACCGAAATGGTCATTTGGCAGCAGCAACGTCCACGGGAGGCAAAGGTTTTGAAATCGTTGGCCGAATTTCCGATTCTGCAACGGTAGCCGGTAATTATGCCAACAGATACTGCGCGGTAAGCTGTACCGGAGTTGGTGAAGATATCGTGAGCAATGCCACTGCCGCGAAGATTGTAACCCGCGTCACTGACGGAATGAATCTTGAAGAGGCTTTTGAAAAGACTTTTGCTGAATTAAAAGAAATCGACGGGTTTGCCGGAGCCATCGCCATCGACCGAAACGGAAACTTCTTTCACCGGGATTCGCATCCAACCATGGTTTTTGCCAGTTTCGACGGATCAACGTTCGAGGTCTTCGATTAAAGTAAAAAAAACTGTCCCATTTCCGGGACAGTTTCTCTTCGTATTAAATTATTACTGCAAAGCTTATTTTGTTTCAATCGCTGCCTGCGCGGCTGCCAATCTTGCAATCGGTACGCGGAACGGTGAGCAGCTCACATAATCCAGACCCAGTCTATGGCAGAATTTCACCGATTCGGGGTCACCGCCATGTTCGCCACAGATTCCGACTTTAAGTTTAGGTTTCACGGATCTTGCTTTATCCACTCCGATTTTAATGAGTTCCCCAACACCGCTTTGGTCGATGGATACAAACGGATCTTCAGGAAGCAGTTTCAGATCAAGATATTTTGGCAAGAATCCGCCGATATCATCCCTGGAGAATCCGAAAGACATCTGGGTAAGATCATTGGTTCCGAAACTGAAGAAATCTGCTACTGTAGCCAGGGAATCCCCTTTCAGTGCGGCACGTGGCGTTTCGATCATAGTTCCGTAAAGGAAATTGATTTCTTTTACACCCATGTGTTTGCAAACTTCATCATAAACCCTGTCGACAATTTCTTTCTGGTGACGCAATTCGTGACGTCCCATTACCACAGGAATCATAATTTCAGGGTAGGCTTTTTTACCTTCTTTCTGAAGTTCAGCTGCCGATTCCAGGATCGCGCGAACCTGCATCTCGGTAATTTCCGGATAAGAAACTCCCAAACGTACTCCACGGTGGCCCAGCATCGGGTTGTTTTCGTGAAGTGCCAGGATTCTGCGGTTCAGCACACTCATTCGTACGCCAAGTTCGCGGCTCAGTTCCTGTAATTTTTCTTTGTCGTGAGGAACGAATTCGTGTAAAGGTGGATCTAACAGACGGATGGTTACGGGATTTCCGTTCATCACTTCCAAAGTGGCTTTGATGTCTTTTTTCACAAATTTGAAGAGTTCATCGAGTGCAGTTTTTCTTTCTGCCACTGTGGTACTCATAATCATTTTTCTGAGGAGGAATAAAGGTTTTTCGCTTCCTTCCCCGTAAAACATATGCTCTGTGCGGAAGAGGCCAATTCCTTCAGCACCGAAATACGATGCCTGCTGTGCATCTTTTGGTGTATCTGCATTGGTTCTAACGCCTAATTTTTTAGCTTTATCCACCAGCGTCATCAGAACTTTGTACGATGCGTTCTGGTTAAGATCGGTATTTGAAAGCTGCAGCACACCCTCGTAAGCCAGACCGGTGGTTCCGTTCAGGGTAAGCCATTCGCCTTCGTGAACTTTTTTTCCCGTATTGGTTACAAAATATTTTTCTTTTTCGTGAATTTCAATGTCTGAACAACCTACGATACAGCACTTACCCCAACCTCGGGCTACTAAAGCTGCATGAGAAGTCATACCGCCTTTTGTTGTAAGAATCGCCTGGGATTTGTGCATGCCATCGACATCTTCAGGAGAGGTTTCTTCCCGTACGAGAATTACTTTTTCGCCTTTAAGTCCCCATTCCACTGCTTCTTCTGAGGAAAAGACCACTCGTCCTGTAGCACCACCGGGGCCGGCAGGAAGACCTTTTGCAATCGGTTTGTTTTTCTTCTCTTCTTCGGGATCAATCATCGGTAAAAGCAATTCGATCAACTGATTTGGACCTACGCGCATTACCGCAGTATCCGCATCAATAAGTTTTTCTCTGTACATGTCGGCAGCCATTTTCACTGCTGCTACCCCGTTACGTTTACCTACGCGGCACTGGAGCATATACAGCGTTCCTTTCTCGATGGTAAATTCAATATCCTGCATGTCTCCGTAATGTTTTTCCAGACGTTTTTGGATTTCATTGAGTTCTTTATACTGCGCAGGCATTAATTTTTCTAAAGTTTTAAGATCTTTTGAATGATCATTTTTAGAAGCGTTGTTAATTGGTGCCGGAGTACGGATTCCCGCAACCACGTCTTCACCCTGTGCATTCACTAAATATTCACCATAGAAATGGTTGTCGCCGTTTCCGGGATTTCTGGTAAAGGCTACACCGGTACAGCTATTATCGCCCATGTTTCCGAAAACCATCGCCTGTACATTTACCGCAGTTCCCCAATCATCAGGGATTCTCTCAATTTTTCGGTATTCGATAGCTCGTTTACCGTTCCAGGAAGCAAATACAGCGCCTACTCCGCCCATCAACTGATCCCATGGATCTTCAGGGAATTCAACTTTAAGGTATTTTTTAGTTAAGGCTTTGAATTCTTTTACAAGTTTTTTAAGGTCTGCCGCAGAGATTTCGGTGTCGAGTTCTACCCCTCTTTCTTTTTTAAGGTCGCCTAACCTTTCATCCATAATCTTACGGATTCCTTTGCCTTTAGCAGGTTCCATACCGCCTGCTTTTTCAATCACTACATCGGCATACATCATTACGAGTCTTCTGTATGCATCGTAAGCAAATCTTTCGTCGCCGGTCACTTCAATTAAACCTTTCACGGTTTCGTCATTCAGACCGATATTAAGGACGGTATCCATCATTCCGGGCATTGATCTTCTGGCTCCGGAACGTACGGACATGAGTAAAGGATCTTTTACGTCCCCAAATTTTTTGCCCATAAGTTTTTCAACCTCTGCAAGGGCATTTTTTATCTGTTTTTCGAGATGGGCAGGATATGTTCTGTTGTGGTTATAAAAATAAGTACACACTTCGGTGGTTACCGTGAATCCTGGAGGAACCGGCAGTTTAAGATCTTTGTGCCCCGCCATTTCAGCAAGGTTCGCACCTTTACCTCCGAGAAGGTTTTTCATCGATTCGTTACCGTCTGCTTTTCCGCCTCCGAAGGAATAAACATACTTGTCTTTAATTTTGCTGACACCGTTTTCTGCAATGGGATTTTTCACTGATTGTTTCCCGTTTGCTTTTCCTCCGTCTACGGAGTACACTTGCTGTTCTGCTTTGGCTTTGGTAGTCATAATATGTTAATTTTTAATTATTTCCTTTAAAAAATACAAGTAAATTTACGCAGAACCTGAAGTTAAAAACCAGATATCAGTGTGACAATTATCAATATTGACAAATTTCATATCCACACCAAATTCATTTAATTCATGAAAAGAAAAAAGAATTGCATCATTTTTGTACCCACGAAAACCAGAATATTAAAAATAAAATTATGAAAACTTTATTTGCAGTCGCTATTTTGGGAACTTTATCATTTGCAAGCTGTGCCCAGAAAGAAGAAAAACGGGAAGAATATAAAGACTCACACAGCGTAGAGGAACGAAGAAATGCCGGAGTGGATTCCGCAGCATTTGAAAATGAAACCCAAAAGGAGGATTCCCTCAAAACAGAATAAAAAAATGCGTCAGTTGACGCATTTTATAACTTTAGTAATTAAAGAGTACGGAACCCCAGGTAAATCCGCTACCAAATGCGGAGAGGAGTACCAAATCTCCTTTTTTTACTTTACCCTGCTCTATCGCTTCGCTCAGCGCAATAGGAATTGATGCAGCGGTGGTATTGCCGTATTTCTGAATATTATTGAACACCTTATTATCCGGAAGACCCATTTTATTCTGTACAAACTGTGCGATGCGCAGGTTGGCCTGGTGCGGAATAAACATATCCAGATCATCCACCGTTTTACCGGCAGATTCCAGAGCCTCCATCATGGTTTCCGGGAATCTCGTTACTGCGTGTTTAAAAACGAAATTTCCGTTCATTACCGGATAAACTTCAGCATCGGTTACATTTTCGGGTTCCAGGCGCATCCGGTCGCTCCAGCCGTATTTGGATCCCGGAAATTTGGTGCAGAGTTCATCCGCATACTTCCCTTCGGAATGCATATTTACCGCTAAGATATCACCAGCAGAATTTTCTTCAGAAGCAGAAAGAATTACGGCACCTGCCCCGTCTCCAAAAATTACAGAAACTCCTCTTCCGGCATCAGAAAAATCGAGCCCGAAAGAATGCACTTCCGCACCCACCACAAGTATATTTTTATAAGTTTTCGACTTAATAAAAGCATTGGCCACGCTCATCGCATATACAAACCCCGAACACTGGTTTCTTACATCCAACGCTCCAACGGTGTTGCAGCCCAGCATTTCCTGAAGCAAAACCCCACAGCCAGGGAAATAATAATCCGGTGACAGTGTAGCAAAAACTATATAATCGATGTCTTTTGCAGTGAGTCCGGCCATTTTTAAGGCTTTTTCTGAAGCTTTGAAAGCTAAAAATGCCGTAGTCTCATCGGCATCGTTACGGTTTTTTCGGTGGTGGCGTTCTTTGATGCCTGTGCGTTCTGTAATCCACTCGTCACTGGTGGTCATCAGTTTCGAGAGGTCGTCGTTTGTTACGATGTTTTCAGGTACATAATGTCCTATTCCTTTGATAATGCTTTTCGTCATGACGATTAAAAAATTTATACAAATATAATTTTTATTTAAGGAATCGGGAATCTTTAATACCAACTGAAAATAATCATTAAATTTGTTGAATGCCTATAGAAATAATTTACCGTAAGGAGCACTGCGAATGGATTGATGTGGAAGCTCCAACTCTGGAGGATCTTAATTTTCTCCATGAAAGATATAATATCAATACGCTGCTTCTGGAGGATACAATTGATCCAAACCACCTGCCGAAATTTGAGCAGGACAATGGCGTGAAATTTTTTCTGATGCGCGAAAACACTGAACTGGAGCGCACGAACCTTAATACCATCAGCGATATTTCTACGAAACTGGGAATTTTCATGTTCCAACACATTATTATCACCGTTCACCGGATGAAAAACAGAAGTGTTTATGAATTTAAAAAAGAAATTCTCCTTCCGGAGTATGAAAGCATCAGTACCGATACCATTGCGCTGAAACTGGCTCTAAAAGTGATGAAATCTTTCGATGAAGAATCGCAGAACCTTTTGGAAACGATGGACAATATTGAAAATGAAATATTTCTGAAGACGACCAACCATTCCAACCAAATCCGCAGACTTTATAAACTGAAAAGAAAATCGGGTCTGAATGCCAGAATCCTGAATATTTCTGCGGACTGGATTGATAAATTTAAAACCCTAAAGTTGAGTGATACGGAAATAAGCGACCTGAAAGACAAACACAAAGATGTAATCGCCGATTTTGAGCATCTGAATGCCCAAGTTACGAACCTTATATCAATGTTTCTGGCCATGAGCGACCAGAAGGCAAACCAGGTTATGAAAGTGCTGGCTATTTATTCCATGTATTTCTTCCCGATTACGTTTATCGCAGGAATCTACGGAATGAATTTCGACAACATGCCGGAACTTCACCAGCCTTTGGGGTATTTTATGACGTTGGGATTAATGGCCTTTATTACGCTGCTCACTTTTATTTACGTAAGAAGAAAGAGGTGGTAGGTTTTTAGAAATCGAAGTACATATAAAATAAAAATCCCGGCTTTTTACAGTCGGGATTTATTTTTAAAAATGATTTTTTAGAAGCTCAGGACTCTTACATCAATTCTTCTGTTCTGTGCTTTACACTCATCGGTATCATTAGCCTCGCAAACCGGGAACAGCGGTCCGTAACCTTCGGCTTCCACCCTGTCGCCAGCAATTCCCAATTCGAGTAATTTCAATCTGGCAGTCTGTGCGCGAAGGCTGGAGAGTTTCATGTTGGTATCTGAATTACCTGTATTATCTGTATAACCTCCAAGTTTAACTCTAACATTGGGATAAGCATTCAGGATTTCCGCAAGGTTGGTCAACTGGGCTTCAGAACCCGGCTTCAAATCGCTGCTTCCGCTTTGGAAATGAAGATTTTCGATGGTGAACCATGTGTTCGGATCCAATAAAGCCTGATCTTTAAGCTTAATGCCGTTATACAGCGCATAGATTTGACTGTTCTGACCCATTAAGATGGATTTATCGGTTAATTTCACTTCCTGAACATTTCCTGTGTCATATACATAATCACCATCAGCATTTAATCCTCCGCTAACTTCCTGTGGTGTAGCAGAAGTTCCGGCATCCATACCCGGCGTTTCTGTCGCGACGGTGGTTATTCCCATCATTTTATTGAGCGATTCCAGCTTTTCTTTTCTGTTATTTTCAATTTTATCTTTATGCATAATGGCTAAAGTTGGTGCAATAACCAAAGAAACAATCGACATTAATTTGATCAGGATATTCATTGAAGGCCCTGAAGTATCTTTGAAAGGATCACCAACAGTATCTCCTGTTACGGAAGCTTTGTGCGGGTCAGAACCTTTATAGAAGGTTTTACCGTTAATATCCACTCCTTTTTCGAAGGATTTCTTTGCGTTATCCCAGGCACCTCCGGCATTATTCTGGAACATTCCCATCAATACACCTGAAACGGTAGCTCCCGCAAGGAAACCACCCAAAACCTCAGGACCGAAAATAAATCCTACCAAAAGCGGAGAAACCAAAGCGATTGCGCCAGGTAACAACATTTTTTTGATTGATGCGTCTGTAGAAATGGCTACGCATTTTTCGTATTCCGGGGTTGCTTTACCTTCGAGAATTCCAGGAATCTCGCGGAACTGACGGCGAACTTCTTCTACCATCGCCATTGCTGCTTCTCCCACGGCTTTTATTGCCGAAGAAGAAAAGATAAACGGAATCATAGCACCCACGAATAAACCTGCCAAGACATCGGCTCTGTAAATATCAATTCCGTCAATCCCTGCAATACCTACAAAGGCTGCAAACAAAGCAAGCGCTGTTAGAGCCGCTGAAGCGATAGCAAAACCTTTTCCTGTTGCTGCTGTGGTATTCCCTACCGCATCTAAAATATCTGTTTTTTCACGAACTTCTTTCGGTAATTCGCTCATTTCTGCAATTCCACCAGCGTTATCGGCAATCGGTCCAAAAGCGTCAATCGCAAGCTGCATTGCCGTTGTTGCCATCATTCCGGCGGCGGCAATTGCCACTCCGTATAATCCAGCACAAAGATAAGATCCGTAAATACCGCCCGCTAAAACCAGGATAGGTAAAAGAGTAGATTCCATCCCTACAGCAAGACCACCAATGATGTTGGTTGCATGTCCTGTGGAAGACTGTTTTACGATGCTTTTTACGGGTCTTTTACCCATCGCGGTGTAATACTCAGTTATGATACTCATTAAAGTTCCCACTACAAGACCTACGATAATCGCTCCGAAAACACCCATTTTGGTGAACTCGTGGCCTCTTAATGTCATGGTTTCAGGTAAAAGATAATTTACAAGGAAATAAGATGCAACAGCGGTTAATACAATACTCCCCCAGTTGCCCATGTTTAAAGCGTTCTGTACGGGAGCGGTATCTAATTCTGCCGATTCACTGATTTTTACGAATAAAGTTCCGACCATTGAGAAAATAATTCCGATTCCGGCAATCAGCATTGGTAATAAGATTGGTGCGAATCCTCCGAAAAGATCCGGAGACACGGTTTCGTTACCCAAAACCATGGTGGCTAAAACAGTTGCTACATAAGAACCGAATAAATCGGCTCCCATCCCGGCAACATCACCTACATTATCCCCCACATTGTCTGCGATTGTTGCAGGGTTTCTTGGATCATCTTCCGGAATTCCGGCTTCTACTTTACCTACTAAATCAGCACCCACATCGGCAGCTTTGGTATAAATTCCGCCACCTACTCTTGCAAAGAGCGCGATGGATTCGGCACCCAGAGAGAAACCGGTAAGGATTTCGATCGCTTTTTCCATTTCATGGGTATTAGCGGCTGCATCTGGTGCAAAAATCTGCTTGATGATTAAATATAAGGCGCCCAATCCTAAAACTGCTAAACCGGCAACACCCATCCCCATTACAGAGCCTCCGGTGAAAGATACTTTTAGGGCTTTTGAGAGTGATGTTTTCGCTGCTTCTGCAGTTCTTACGTTGGATTTGGTGGCGATTTTCATTCCGATAAATCCAGCCAGAGCAGAAAGCACTGCTCCGAATATAAATGCAAGACCAATGCTCCAGTGCGAATTGGCATTACCAGCTCCCATCAAAGCGAGCAAAATAGCAACAATAACCACGAAATACATCATGATTTTGTATTCTGCTTTAAGGAACGCCATTGCGCCATCGGCAATGTGCCCACTAATTTCCTTCATCCTGTCGTTACCTGCATTCTGTTTACTTACCCAGTTACTCTGGATAAAAGTGTAGATTAAAGCAATAATACCAAAGATGGGTACTAAAATAAATAAATTCATAGGTTATTTTTTGATGTTAACATTTTATTAAATAAAACATAAACCGAAAATACACAATTTATTTGAAAATCGTAACTAAAGTTAAAAATAAAAAAAGACAGATGTACACACACCTGTCTCGTTATTTTATTGGAATTTAGAGGGTCTTAGCCGCCAAACTTGTTTGCATAATCTTTTTGTGAAGCTTTAATTACATTTCTGGCATGATCTGCACCGTACACCTCCTGAATTCTACATTTTGCAGCTTCATCCGGAAGATTTTTATACGTTAAGAAATAGTGCATCAGCCGCTTTACTTCTGCCTGTGGTAATTCTGTAATATCCCGGAAATGCCCAAACGCATGATCTCCTTTCATCACTGCAACGATTTTATCATCAGCTTCGCCTTTATCGATCATCTTGAATCCACCGATTGGGATTGCCTCCATCAGCATTCCGCCGGCGTGGATGTTGTGTGAACTCAGTACACAGATATCCAGCGGGTCGAGGTCACCGGTTTCTACATCATCTGCGCCACTTTCAATCGCCAGTTTAAGGACTTCATCATGACAATACGTTCTCGGGATAAATCCGTACAGTGCAGGAATAATGTTGGAGAACTGCTGCGGACGGTCAACTTTCAGGTAACCACTCTGCTTGTCGATTTCATATTTAATGGTATCACTCGGTACAATTTCCACAAAAACATTTACAACATTAGGTACCTCTGCTCCTGCTGAAATCCCGTGCCAAGGATGTGCTTTAAAATTTGGTATCATTTATTTATTTTAATTTACAATTAGGTTTTCTTTTCTTAATTCTTCAATACTTTCTGCAATGAAATCTTTTTCGTTCATATAATTCATCAAAAAAACGGTTTTAAACTCATCCAGCGTCGCATTCTCGCTGAGATTTTCGTAGGTCGTATGTATTAAACGGAGAACATTATTTTTGCAGTTTACGATATTTTTCCAGGTATTTTTGGTAAGATATAGCTGTTGCGAGGCATTATAATCGAATTCTTCGTTAATGGTTTTTTCAATAAGGAACACATATTCGTGCGGCGCTAAACTTTTGTCGAATTTTGTCACCAGATTTGCCGGTTTCAGGCGTTCCAGAAACAAAGTAAGCCTTTCGTAAGCATGCACGCGCTGCTCCGAATTTCCTTTTACCGTTAATAATTTAATTTCCTGATTCTTGAGTTTAATGTAGCTGAACACGAACTGTCTGATGAAAACCAGAAAGGGCAATGCCATTAAAAACGCAAATGCGTAAGGAAAATAGGGCGAATCGATCATAGAGAATATTAGGCTGCAAAATTACTAATTATTTGCTACTTCCTGAAGAAGTTTATCACTAAATCTTTTCTGGAGTTCTGAATGACTGGATAAGGGTGCAATTCTGGCCTGAAACCTCTGAAAAACTCTTCAACTGCGGGAATTTCGCTGCCTTCAAAATCAAAAATCCTGTTTTCAGAGTAATTTTTAATCGCCTGGTCGATTAAAACCGATGCACCCGAAAGTTTTACAAAGTTTTTATCGTTAAATGTTCCCAAAAGTGTGGCTGAGGAACCGGACAGGTGAACAGCAATTAAATTCACAAGTTTTGAATGATACATGAAACCATAAAATTTAAGTGAATCTATCCTGTGAAACTCCTCAAAGATCCTTAAAAACTCTGTAAGATCTTTCTGCTTGTCAACACCCAACATATTTTCCTTAACAAAAGAAGCAGCATCTGAAAAGTCGATATCTTCTATCGCCAAAGCGTTTTCCGCAACTTCCTGATCCAATCTCAGTTTCCTTTTTCTTTTAGGAGAATATCTTTTGTAAATGTTGGCATACAAATCTTTGGGGATTAAAAAATTTTTTCTGTGAACTAAAGATCTGCTGAAAGAATTCTTATCATTAAATGCATAATACCAGATTCTAAATTTTTTCTCTAAAAATTCCAAAAACTGATCATTAATTTCTAATGAGTCTGAATTTGAAAAAACACCGAGTTGCTGACAGAGTTTGGGATTTACGATAAACTTCATGCCCATTTTTTTTATGTAGGGCAAAGGCATTACGGCATCGTAATCATTATAAACCAGTAAATCCCATTTTTTTTTTGCGGTAATATCAAGATAGGTGCGTTCCGCATAACATTTATACTGTGCAGCATTTATCAGGCAATCATTATACTTAGCAAAATCGATATCGCTATACTTTACCAATCTAATCATAATATATTTTCGTCGGCAAAACTGAAATAAGCGTTCTGTGAAATAATTAAATGGTCCAGAAGCTGGATGTTAAGAATTTTTCCGGCATCTGCAATCTGCTTGGTGATTCGCAGATCTTCCTGACTGGGTTTCAAATTACCTGAGGGATGGTTATGAGCAATTGCAATTGCCGTAGCAAGATGTTCCAGGCAGTTCTTGAACAGAATGCGCACATCTACAACAGATTGGTTTATTCCTCCAGAAGATAATCTGGCTTTTCCCACAATCCGGTTGTTCTGATTTAGAAATATTGCCCAAAATTCTTCCGTCTGAAGATCTGAAAGATAAGGCTGCAGGACTTTATAAATGTCTTTACTTTCGCGGATCTGAATTTTTTCAGGGACTTCCTGGGCGGCACGCCTTCGACCTATTTCCAGGGCTGCTGCAATAGAAATTGCCTTTGCTTCGCCCACACCTTTAAATTTCATTAGATCCGAGAGGGAAAGCAGCGATAAGTTATGCCAATTGTTTCCTACTGAGTGCAGAATTTTTCTACCCAGTTCCACCGCCGAATCTTCGCGGTTTCCGCTGCCCATGATGATCGCCAGAAGTTCGGCATCAGAGAGCGAATTTTTGCCTTTCAGCAGAAACTTTTCTCTGGGTCTGTCGTCTTCAGCCAAAAATTTGATGGACATACTCGATTAATTTTAAGAAGTATGAGTAACTAGTTTTTAAAGTTAGCAAATTTTACAGAATAAAATGAAAGGCTAATAGATAATCTGCCCGTCTTTCATTACGAGTTTTCGGTCTGTAGTGTCTGCAAGATGGGTATTGTGAGTTACAATTACAAAAGTCTGGTTATATTTATCTCTGAGATCAAAAAACAGCTGGTGCAGATCATCCGCGTTTTTGGAATCTAAATTACCGGTTGGTTCATCGGCGAAAATAATTTTTGGGGAATTAATTAACGCTCGGGCTACGGCTGTTCTCTGTGCTTCACCACCCGACATTTCGTTGGGTTTGTGATGAAGGCGGTGCGCAACATTCAGATCTTCGAAAAGCGAATAGGCTTTTTCGAGGGATTCTTTTTCGTTTTTTCCTGAAATCCTTGTGGGAAGCAGCACATTTTCGAGGGCGGTAAATTCGGGTAATAGCTGATGAAACTGAAAAACAAAACCAATATTCTCGTTTCTGAATTTCGAAAGCTGCCTGTCGGTCATTTCAATAAAGGATTTTCCGGCCAGGGCGATCTGGGTGTTGAAACCTGAAGGATTCGTGGGTGTATCCAAAGTTCCCAAAATCTGCAACAGTGTAGATTTTCCGGCGCCAGACTCCCCAACAATCGATACTACTTCGCCTTCCCGAATGTGAACATCAACGCCTTTAAGAACTTCCAAATCACCGTATGACTTATGAATATTGCTTGCTTTTATCATGGTTTCAAAAATAGGGAAAATGATTTTAATATGTCAATAAAAATCCTTCCAAAAAATTCTTTGGAAGGATTTCATACTATGAGTTTAAATTTAGAGCAGCAACGTTAACGGCTGTTCCAAATACGTTCTTAAAGTCTGTAAAAACTGTGCTCCGGTAGCACCGTCAACCACGCGGTGGTCGCATGCAAGAGAAAGTTTCATGGTGTTTCCTACGACAATCTGTCCGTCTTTCACAATTGGTTTTTCAACAATCGCTCCTACCGAAAGAATTGCTGAATTCGGCTGGTTGATAATCGATGTGAAAGTTTCAATACCAAACATTCCTAAATTAGAAACCGAGAATGTTGACCCTTCCATTTCGTTGGCTTTCAATCCTTTAGATTTTGCTCTTCCGGCCATATCTTTCACCGCTGCAGAGATCTGGTTGTAATTCATCTGGTCTGCATTTTTCAGTACAGGAACTACTAACCCGTCCGGAATCGCTACTGCAACGCCAACGTTGATGTTACCGTGGTGAACAATTTTATCGGCATGCCATGTTGAATTCACTTGTGGGTGTTTTCTTAAGGCCATCGCAGTTGCTTTAATCACCATATCATTGAATGAAATTTTGGTATCCGGCAATGAATTGATTTCTTTACGTGCTTCAATCGCTTTATCCATGTTGATTTCAACAATCAGATAATAGTGTGGCGCGGTAAATTTACTTTCAGAAAGTCTTTTCGCGATGATATTTCTTACCTGAGAATTCGGTGTTTCTGAATCTTCACCCTGAACAAAGCTCATTGCAGGCTGTGCAGGTTTTGCTTCAACTTTAGCAGCAGGAGTTGCGGCCGCAGGCTGAGCTGATGGAGTGAAACTTTCGATATCTTTTTTCACGATTCTACCGTTTTCACCACTTCCTTTCAAAGCATGAACATCGATTCCTTTTTCTTCAGCCATTTTTTTAGCTAAAGGAGAAATTGCCACGCGCTCGCCCATAGAAGCTGCAACAGGAGTTGAAGCTGTTTCTGTATTTGAAGTTTCTGTTTTTACTTCAAAAGTCTGTGGTTTATTTTCTGCTTTTTTTGCGCCGTCGGAAATAATTCCGGAAACATCTGTTCCTGCCGGACCAATGATGGCAAGCACTGTATCTACCGGACTTGCACCTCCTTCTTCCACCGCTGCATAAAGTAAAGTTCCTTTAAATTCAGATTCAAAATCCTGAACGGCTTTGTCGGTTTCAATTTCTGCAAGAATATCTCCTTCTTTTACATCATCCCCTACGTTCTTATGCCATTTGGCAACTTTACCTTCAGTCATGGTATCAGAAAGACGCGGCATTGTAATCACTTCAACACCGGCAGGGATTTCTGCAGAAGCAGTTCCTTCTTCTTTCTCAACAGGTTTTGTGGTTTCTACATCGGTAATATTCTGTTCGGTTTTATTTTCTTCGGGAATTCCTGCTGCTTCTTGAGGAGTAGTTCCGGCAGTATTTCCACCTTTGAGCGCAGAAATATCTTCACCTTCTTTCCCGATAATTGCCAATACAGCATCTACCGGAGACGATCCTCCTTCTTCTGTCCCAACGTATAAAAGAGTTCCGTTAACTTCTGATTCAAAATCCTGAACGGCTTTGTCGGTTTCAATTTCTGCAAGGATATCGCCCTCTTTCACAGCATCGCCAACTTTTTTGTGCCATTTGGCTACTTTCCCGTCCGTCATTGTATCGGAAAGACGCGGCATTGTAATCACTTCAGCCATAATTTTTCTTATTTGAGATTAAAAAAGCCGAAGCAGGAGATTTTGCAGTCTCCAGCTTCGGATTTCAAATTTAATTATCAGTTATTTTCTAATTTGTCAAGGAATGGATAATCTTCTTGAGCGTAAACATATTCGTAAACTTTGTCAGCAGTTGGATACGGTGACTGCTCCATAAATTCAACGCATTCTTCAACGAACTCTCTGGACTTTTCATCCAAAACATTCAGTTCGTCTTCAGTAGCCCAGTTGTTATCCAGGATTCTTTGTTTTACGATTTCTATTGGATCTTCTTTTTTATGTTCTGCAACCTCCTCTTTTGTTCTGTATGGCTCTGCATCAGACATTGAGTGGCCTCTGTAACGGTAAGTTCTTGCTTCGATAAATGTTGGTCCGTCGCCTCTTCTTGCTCTTTCGATGGCTTCGTAAGCAGCTTCCGCCACTTTTTCAGGATCCATCGCGTCTACCGGAAGGCATGGCATTTCGTAACCCAGACCCAGTTTATAAATATCTTCGTGATTGGCTGTTCTTTTCACTGAAGTTCCCATTGCGTACTGGTTATTTTCCACAACGAAAACTACAGGAAGTTTCCAGTTCATTGCCATATTAAAGGTTTCGTGCAGTGAGCCCTGGCGTGCAGCACCGTCTCCGAAGAAACAGATATTTACCCCACCGGTTTCAAAATACTTGTCCGCGAACGCGATTCCAGCTCCCAAAGGGATTTGGCCTCCCACAATTCCGTGGCCGCCATAAAATCTTTTTTCTTTGCTGAAGATGTGCATAGAACCACCCATTCCGCCTGAAGTTCCGGTAGCTTTACCGCAAAGTTCTGCCATAATCCTTTTCGGATCAACTCCCATTGCCATTGGGTGAATGTGGCATCTGTAGGCGGTGATCATACTGTCTTTGGTAAGATCCATTGCATGGGCAAAACCAGCGGGAATTGCTTCCTGCCCGTTGTACAAATGCAAAAACCCACGGATTTTCTGTTTAAGGTAGAGAGATCGGCATTTGTCTTCAAACCTTCTCCACATCGTCATTTCTTCGTACCATTGAAGATACACTTCTTTTGAAAATTCTTTCATGTTTAATCGAAATATGTCGCAAAAATACTAAAAAACTTTGTCTTTATTGATAGCATAAGAGGAGAAATTTATCATACTTCATTTAAAAAAAAACTTATTTTTGAAAGCATAATTTTAAGTATGTTAAAAACCTACCCGCCGACTGTTATCGGAGTTTCAAAATTCATTTCGAATTTCTTTAATCCGCTGACTTCTTTGATTATTTTTTTTATTTATATCAGCTCGCAAGATTTTGCGCCAAAAGCAGCGCTGAAAACCTTTATGCCGATACTACTCTTAACGATTCTGCCGATTGTGATCTGGATTGTGTGGAATGTAAAAAAGGGAAATTACACCAATTTAGATGTATCGAACCGAAACCAGAGAAAGAGCCTTTACTTCTTTATTTCAGCCTGTATTGGGGTTTATCTTATCTATGATTACACTACTACCGGAACCCCTGATCTGCTGATGATATTGCTCATGGTTTTACTTCTTATACTACAAATCAGCAATTATTTTATAAAAAGTTCCATGCATACCGCTTTTAATGTTTTTGTGGCTGCACTTTTTTTTGCTGAAAGTGCGATGTTAGGAATAATTTGGGCAGTAATAGCCATCTTAGTGGGCATCACGAGAGTAATTCTTAAAAGACACACCGCCAAGGAGGTCGTTACCGGTGCCGCCATCGCAATTCTGGTTTCTTTTATTTATCTTTATACCAATATCCAACTTCAGCAGTAAATATATGAAAATACACCCGCTTACCCATTCCGAAGAACTATTAATGAACATTTTATGGAAGCTTAATTCTGCATACATGAAAGACGTAATGGACGCTTATCCGGAACCGAAACCGCACCAGAATACCATTTCAACTTTTATGAAAATTCTGGTTGAAAAAGAATTTCTCACCACGGAAAAGCAAGGTCGGATTTTTAAATATACAGTGGCCATACCCTATGTGAATTACCGGAATTTCGTTCTCGGCAATTTTATTAATAATTATTTCAATAATTCCGGAGAGGAGCTGGTGAAATATCTTCATGATCAACAACTTATTACCACTTCGCAATTAAAAAATTTTATAGGAAACATTACTTCTGAAGTTACGGCTGATCCGGAAAAGAAAGATCCTGTGAAAGAATTTGTGAAAGAAATTACTTCGGATAAAAAACCTAAGAAAAAGGAGAAAAAGAAGGAGAAGAAGAAGAAAAAATAACCGTACACCACACCAAGAAAACGATGTTAAAAAAAATTAATGAAATTTTCGGGAAAACCGATGATATTCTTCGGCGTTATCCGATGGTTTTGCTCATGTCTTTTTTGGGTTCATTATCGCTGATGTGTTTTGCGCACGTCAATTTTAATTCAAATCCTCATTTTTTTGTTTTTATAAAATTTGCGCTGGTTTCCTGTCTCGGAATTTCACTCATGTTCGCATTAAAAATGCTTTCGCAAAGGATTGGGAAGCAAACTTTACTGGAGATTTCCGGTGTTTTGTTCTTAGTATTTTTCTATTTTCTGCTTCCACAAGAGGAAAAATATTTTACGGAGCGTTATGCTTTTTTAATCGTACCTGCTTTTATTCTTTCGCATCTTTTGGTATCTTTTATTGCATTTTTCGGAAAAGAAAAGGAGGTGAATTTCTGGCAGTATAACAAGAATTTATTCATCAATGTATTTCTTACCGGTGTTTTTACCGGTGTTTTAACGGGTGGTGTAGAACTGGCGATTCTGGCTATCGATCAACTTTTCAGCTTTAATTTCAATGAACGCTATTATCTGGAAACTTTTTATTTTCTTTCCATTTTCGGCAGCAGTTTTATTTTTCTTCTGTTTAATGAAAAAGGACTTTCCGCTTTGGAAAAAAACGGAACATATCCGGTAATTCTCAAATTTTTCACACAATACATTTTAATTCCGCTTTTACTTATTTATGCAGTAATTCTTTATTTATATTCGGCTAAAATCCTGATCAACTGGGAGCTTCCAAGGGGTTGGGTATCGTATTTAATTTTAGCTTATTCGGTTGTCGGGATTTTGGCTTTATTGCTTGTACATCCTTTAAAACATGAATCAACAACTTCCTGGGTAAAAATATTTTCGAAAATATTTTATTTCACGCTGATTCCGCTTCTTGTTTTGCTTTTCACCGCAATTTTCACCCGGATTTTAGAATACGGATATACCGAACCACGATATTTTGTACTGTTGCTGGCGATTTGGCTTACTTTGATTGTTTTCTATTTTATTTTTACACCAAAAGCGACGATTAAATTTGTCCCGATTAGTCTTTTTGCGATTGGATTATTTGCGCTGGTTTGCCCCTATCTCAATACATTTTCTGTAGCGAAAAGAAGTCAGAAAACGGAACTTAAAAATATCCTTAATCAAAATAGCTTAGTTAAAAACGGTAAAATTGATTTCAGTGTAAAAGTTTCAGACACCGTTGCAGATGAAATTTCCAATAAAATTGGGTTTTTGGTAAAACGTGATGAGAAAGAATTTGTTTTGAACTATATGAATCTAAAACATCAAAAAATTATAACCAATAAGACTAATAAAGGGGATTTATACGGAATACAAAGTCAGGTTCGGTCTGCATTTTCGAATGTTGACAAAACCAAAAACTCTTTTGGAGAAAATTTCGAACTTATAGCAGAAAATAAGCTAATGTTTGTACAGGATTATGATTTTTTTGCGAGGGTTGGCAATTTTCGGGATACTGAAGGTTTAACTGTTGGGCAGGATGTTTTTAAGATACGCAGCCAACAAAAAGAAAAACTTTTAGTTATTACCGTAAACAACAGCGAAAACTGGGATGCAAGTAGGGAAATAAAAGCATTGATGGCAAAATACAGCAACAGAACCGGGCGTGTTTCTGTTCCAGATATAACACTGGAGCATGATTTGGGAAAATATCATATCAAAATCATTTTCGACAATCTCATCCGTGAAAATTTTGGGAGAGAAAATATTTATTTCAGTGATGCGTATATATTAATCCGCACAAGATAAATTTCTCCCCTCTAATATACGATACAAAAAAAGCGGCTTTTAAGCCGCTTTATTATTTTGAATACAAATCTTACCAGTTTGAACCGCCACGATTTCCTCCACCGTAACCACCGCCACGGTTTCCTCCACCGTAACCGCCTCCACGGTTATTGTCGAAACTTCTTCTTGGTTTGTCTTCTCTTGGCTTAGCCTCAGAAACGTTAAGTTCTTTACCGTCCAATTCTTTTCCGTTTAAAGCTTCGATAGCGTTTTTACCGTCTTCGTCGCCCATTTCTACGAAACCGAATCCTCTGGATCTACCGGTTTCTCTGTCTGTAATAATTTTAGCGGAAGATACTTCGCCAAATTCTGAAAAAAGGTCCTGCAATGACTCTTCTCTTGTAGAGTAATTGATGTTTGAAACAAAAATGTTCATCATAAAAAAAATTAAAAAAATTAATACTTTGTTGAAATTATAAAAGAAACTCAACAATTGATGAACAAAGATTGATTTCGGATATAAAAACGGGTGCAAGTTACAAATTAAATTGAATTAAACAATTTTTTTAATAATCTTTTAATCAACCTCTTTCCCCTCAGAAGCCTGCAAAAGTCTGAACCAATCTTCCCGTTCCAATTTCAAGTCCAGAGATTTCTTTAAATCTTTGATTGTCTGTGCTTTTGAAGTGCCGATTATCGGAAGTATTCTGGCAGGATGTAGAAGTAAAAAAGCTAACAGAATCTGACTTTCTTTCGCGCCATATTTTATACAGAGTTCATCAAGAACTTTCTTTAACCTCGCATTCTGTGCCGAAGGCTGCGTAAAATAGTTCCCCATTACCGACCAGGCCATAGGACGGAGCTTTTTAAGAAGCATCTGATCCAGCGTTCCGTTATAAAATGCATCGGTTTTATTTAGCGAAATCTCCATCTGGTTCGTAATGATAGGAAAAGCATCATTAACAAGCTCAAATTGCGAAACTGAAAAATTAGAAACACCGAAATGGCGAACTTTCTTCTGTTCGCGTAAAACATCGAAAATTTCAGCAATTTCCTCAGGATTCATTAATGGTGAAGGACGGTGCAGAAGCAGAAGATCAAGATAATCGGTTTTTAAATTTTTAAGACTTTGATTAACAGAATCTACGATATGTTTTTTAGAATAGTTGTATGATTTTATGTTGAAATTTCGGTTTTCACAGGGCATTTCGATTCCACATTTGGAAATGAACTGTACTTCTTCCCTATTAATTTTCATCGCTGAGAATGCGTCACCAAAAAGTTTTTCTGTGGTATAGTTTCCATAAATATCTGCATGGTCGAAAGTAAAGAGATCTTCTTCAAGCGAAACTTCAATTAAATGCTGCACATTTTTAACTGAATGATTTGCGCCCCAAATTCCCCAACGCATGGTTCCTATAATAATAGGTGAAAATGTCATAATACTATATATTTATTCAAAAATAAATTTTTGATAAATAAATTCTACTATTTTCAGCATAATATTTCTAAATTTGAATAAAAATTATTTATAATGAAAAAACTCTCCTTTTTATTTTTAACGCTGTCTTCGACTTTTGCTTTTTCTCAGTTTGTGAGTCCAGGAACTGGGATTACGTACAATTTAGCTTCTCTTTCTGCCGCCGCGCCTGCAGTTCTTGTAAATAACGGTACTTTTTATCAAATGACAGCCGATATCACCATTTCAAACGGCGACACTCTTTTGATGAATGAAGACACCACCCTAAAAATTGATGGTGGCAAACAACTTACAATTGCCGGGATTTATAACACCAACGCAGGGAATATTTTAGTTACCGCGACCGATCCCGCTGTTGTTTTCAAAGGCATCAGATTAGAATCTACCGCTGCCGTAACCATTAAAAATACCACTTTTGAATATGGCGGCGGAATACAGGCTTTAACCGGAAATTTTTTAATGGAAAACTCTATTGTTAGGTATTTTAAATCCGGCCTTGTTACGGGAGCATCCCTTAATTTTTCCACCGGAAACCCGATTGTTAGAAATTCCCAGTTCATTGAGAATGATCTTCCTGCAGTAGCTTCAGGTGCCAACCAATCTGTTGCCTTAGAATTTACAGGAAACTATTTATACGCCAACACCAAACTGAACTCTAACCGTCCACAAATTAATATGGGTCCCAGTGGTAGCGGAATTACCAAAATCCTTAACAACACCATTATCGGCGACCGAACTTTAACCAAAGTTGGCGGTGTTTCTGTTTCAACTCTATTAGGTGTCGAAAATCATCCGCAGATTGAAGGCAATACTATTAAAGACAACCGTTACGGAATTACTGTCGCAGGAAATAATTCTTCGGGGTCAATTTCAAATAACATTTTAACAGACAATAATACAGAGCCGGTTCCGGCAAACGGAGGAAGCGGAATATCTCTTTCAGGAAGCGGAAGCCAGGTAATGGCTATTAAAGTAGAAAAAAATCAGATCCGGGGAAGTCTTTGGGGAATCACAGTGATTGGGACCGCTCAGGCTGATTTTGGCGGCGGAAGCTTAGGAAGTATCGGCGAAAATGTTTTCTATAATAATGGAAACGGTGGCCAGATCTATGCACTCTACAACAATACTCCACATCCCCTCAGCGCAACCAATAACTGCTGGCGAGAAAACGAATTATCTGATGATGCCATGGTTGAAAGTGTAATTTTCCACAGTGTAGACGATTCTACAAAAGGGACCGTAAATTACACTCCATATTTATGTGCGCAGCCGATGTCTACAAATGATTCAAATCTGCTAAAAAGCAGCATCTATCCTAATCCAAGCAACGGAACATTCACTTTCGATGCGGCTAAGGAAGGAAATATCGTAATAAATGATATGTCCGGAAGAGCAATTTATTCTGGAATTGTAATAAAGGGTAAAAACACTATTTCTGTCAAAGCAAAAAGTGGAATCTATCTTCTGCAGTATATTTCCGACGGAAAAATTCAATCTAATAAATTAATTATTAAATAATTGACGCTCAAATTAATTTATTTGAACTCATTCTGCTACCTACAGAATGAGTTTTTTTTATACATTTAACCCTCTTAAGATTTAATAATATGAAACTGCATACTACGAACTATAAAAATACATTTATCGAAACATCGGAAGATATTCCGGTTTCCAAAGCTGAAATTCCACCTGTAAAGCACAACAGAACTTTAGCAAATATTCAGTTTGCAATGATTACGGAACATCCTTATAAATTCACTTCCGATGATGTAATGTTCGAATGTTACGCGGAGAAAAATGATATTTCCTTAAAAGACAGAGCCGATGCGCGAAGAGATTTTTTTTCAAAAGGTCAGGCTTGTTTCCGGTCTTCTGCACTTGCAAAAAGATACGGTTACGGGATTCACCACAACAGTGAAGGAAAAGTGGCAATTTTTCCTATGGAAGGTGAAGATTACAAAAACTTAGTGAATGATGATGCTGTAACCAAGGTAAAAGCCATGCGTAACAAGAGAAAATAGCTTCCTGATCCTGCGGGACCTAAAAATCGTCAAATACCACCAAAAAAACATCTTAGAAACTATTTTTTCAACAATTTTGTAACCTTTTGCGCTCTCGTGTCGTATAATCTAATGCAGTCCAAAAGTGGACGGGTTTTTATACATGAGACAATTAAAAATTACAAAGCAGGTTACCAACAGAGAAACTGCATCGCTTGACAAGTATCTACAGGAAATTGGTAAAGTGGATCTGATTACTGCCGACGAAGAGGTGGATTTGGCACAGAAAATTCGTGCCGGCGACAGAGTTGCCCTTGAAAAACTGATTAAAGCAAACTTACGTTTCGTGGTTTCTGTTTCGAAACAATACCAAAACCAGGGACTTTCCCTACCCGATTTAATCAACGAAGGGAATCTTGGTTTGATGAAAGCTGCTAAAAGATATGATGAAACCAGAGGTTTTAAATTTATTTCTTATGCCGTTTGGTGGATTCGCCAATCGATTTTGCAGGCTTTGGCAGAACAATCCAGAATTGTAAGATTGCCTTTAAATAAAATTGGTTCGATCAATAAAATCAACAAAGCTTACGCACACCTGGAGCAAGAAAACGAAAGACCACCTTCTCCGGAAGAATTGGCGGAAGTTTTGGACATGAGCGAAGACGACATTAAAGAATCAATGAAAAACTCCGGAAGACACCTGTCGATGGATGCGCCGCTTGTAGAAGGCGAAGATTCTAATTTATACGATGTTTTACGTTCCGGTGAATCACCAAGTCCTGATAAAGATCTGATGCTTGAATCTCTACAGATTGAAATTGAAAGAGCCCTGCAGACTTTGACCCCAAGAGAAGCCGATTTGGTTCGTTTGTATTTCGGACTGAATGGCAAACACCCAATGACTTTAGAAGAAATTGGCGAAACTTTCGATCTTACAAGAGAAAGAGTGCGTCAGATTAAAGAAAAAGCCATTAAAAGACTGAAACACAATACCAGAAGCAAGATTCTGAAATCTTATCTCGGTAAATAATTTACATAAAACTGAAAAGGAACTCAAACGAGTTCCTTTTTTTTATGAAGTCTGAAAATTCTTTCTCGCGAGCTCTTTTCTTACCCGGCTTAAACTTTCCGGCGTGATGCCAAGATAAGAAGCTACCATCCATTGCGGAACACGCAGCAAAATATCCGGATACATTTTAATGAAATTCATATAACGTTCTTCGGCAGTTTCCGCCAAAAGTGAATTCACCCGATTCTGTAAATTCCGGATATGCTTTTGCAGAAGCAAATCGTTTTTTTCAGCAGTCTTCGGGAAATGTAAACCCATATTTTTAAAGAAATCGTTTCTTAATAACAATATTTCTGATTCCTCAACGGCTTCTATATAATAGTTCGATTTTTCATTGAAGTAAAGCGAGCTTCTATCCGAAATCAACCATTTTTCGGGGGCAAACTGAATGATGTGTTCTTTTCCGTTTTTATCAATGGAATACATTCTGAGCAATCCTTTTTCCACAAAATAAGTAGCATTACACACCTCACCATCCTTCAGGAGAAATTCGTTCTTTGCAACACTTTTCGTTTCATAAAAACTGCTGCAGTGGGTAACTTCATTTCTCGGAATTTCTAAGATTTCGGACAAATAAGATTCTAAATTTTCCATCGAAATAGTCGGAATTAGATTAAAGACACCGAAATGCTGTGGTGCGAAGCGTTCTTCACCGCTTTGCCGTCCTGCAGAACGATGAGTTGTGGACTTTGATGTTCAACATCTAAATCATCCGCGATTTTATTGGAAATACTACGGTTTGCCAGTAAATCGAGGAAATAGTAAGACGCATCTTTATCAGAATTCGATACTTCCTTTTCAAAATTTTTTAACACCGTTTTACTGATGAAACATCTTGTAGAATGCTTGAAAATCACAACCTTTTTTCCGTGCGATTCTTCAAATGCTTTTTCTAAATCTGCTTCAGACTTTATATAATTCCAGAATTCCGGTGCTGATTTTTCTTCATCGGAACTTCCGAAAATTTTATTAAAAATACTCATAATCCAAACTGTTTTAAGTGGTGATTCAGGTGTTTATATTCCATAAATCCCCAATCTTCTTTTGTCATCTTCCCAAAAAGCGCATGCTCCGAAAGTAAATTGTTTTTTGCTGATTTTTCCGCAAACTCATCAATAGAAGCTAATAATTCCTCACGGGACTTTTCAAAATTACAATTTTCTTTTATAATAACTTCTTTAAAAGTTGGCATATTCGGTGGAATACCGTTATTGAAAATATTCATCTCAATTTTGGTTAAAATTCCGATCGATTTTATAAAAGGGTTAATCTTCGGCAGCACTATTTTCCCAAAGCCTACCTGCAGAATCCGGTCGCAGTGGCGGAACATCTGTGCCGCATTCATCTTTCCCCATTTCCGTTCTGCATGTTCCTCAATCCTTAAAATCCGGGACTTTATTTCTTCTAAATGCTGCCGACTGTTAAGCGATTTTCTCATTCTTTGATTTTGAACTGGTTTGCAGGAGGATATTCATTTTTATATATTTTTTTGGCAGGTTTTCTATATTTCAAAACTTAAATTTAGACGATTTGTCTGCTGAATGGTTTTGGCTGAAATTTTGCGAAAACAGTTTCGTAAATTTACGCTTTAAAATCTGAATTTTATTTCCCGTAATTTCTAAAGTTATTATAAAACAAATCCGAAAAATATGAAAAAAGCCCTCATTATAGTGGATGTACAGAACGATTTTTGCGAAGGCGGCGCTCTTGCAGTGCCAGGAGCAAACGAAATTATTCCTTACATCAATCTGCTGATGGAAGAAAATGAATACGACCAAATCGTCCTTACCCAGGACTGGCATCCTGCGAACCACAAAAGTTTTGCTTCAAATAACGGAAAGAAAGTTGGCGAAACCATCATTCTCAACGGAATTCCACAGTTTATGTGGCCAGATCATTGCGTTCAGGACACGTTCGGTGCTGACTTCCATAAGGATCTGAACCGCGATAAAGTAACCCACATCGTTCAGAAAGGTAAAAATCCCGAAGTCGACAGTTACAGCGGATTTCAGGACAATAATCATTTTGTAAAAACCGGACTGGATGATTTTTTAAAATATCACGACATACAGTTGCTTGAAATCGTCGGTTTAGCTTTGGATTACTGTGTGAAATTTACCTGTCTGGATGCTGTACAACTGGGTTATATAACTTGTCTGCACTTCAACGGAACGCGAGCGGTGAATGTAAAACCCGACAACGGAAAAGATGCAATCTTCGGATTGCTGCAAAATTCTGTCACGGTTTTAGGTTAAAAATTTTAAAAATTCAACATTAACTCCTCATTCTATCTGAGGAGTTTTTTTTGTTTTTTTAATATTATTAAATTTGAATTAAAAGATATATTTTTATCAAAATTTTTCAATTTGAAGACTACCCTACAGCTTTTTTTACTGGCGCTGCTCACCTCCTGTGTTTCTGTAAAAAAGCATAATGCAAAACATGAAATCCTTATTGCGCCAGAAAAACTGAAACAGGATGTTGATTTCAGCTATAAGAAATTGCAGAAACTGCATCCAAATTTGTATTGGTATATTTCTAAAGACTCTCTGGATTACAAATTCGACAGTTTAAAAAACAGTATTCGCCAACCTTTGAAACCTAATGAGTTTTACCGCAAACTGGCGCCGGTTATTGCACAGATCAAGGAAGGTCATCTGCGGCTCGTTCCGCTTGAAAAACGGTTAACTCGGAAAGAAATGAAAAATCTGGAAAAGCAAAAAGGGTTACTAAGCCGTTATAATTTTGTGCTCGATGGCAACAGAATATTTGTAAAAGACAATGCCGAAAAAATCCCCAATATGAATGTGGGTACAGAAATTCTGAAAATAAAAGACATTCCGGTAAAGGATCTCTTGGAAAGTTATCGCCCATTCGTGAACAGTGATGGTGAAAACCAGACTTTCCAGAAATATATTCTTGCCAGAAGATGGCCCTCTTATTTCACCGCAGACCACGGAATTCTCGACAGTGTGAAAATTGAAGCCCAATACAGAAACGAAATTAAAACATTCTACCTTAAAAGAGAAAAAATCACCAAAACTGAAAAGAAAAAAGTAGAAAACGCCAACAAAAAAATTAAGAAAAGCGAAAAAGGAAAAACCAAAGATTATAATGTAATTACCAAAAGTTTCAACCGCGACCTGCAGTTTCCTGTTAAAGACAGCACTGTCGCTTACATGAAAATCAAAACTTTCTCGGGAACCTATTCGCGGAAGTTTTACAGAGAAAGCTTCGAAACGCTAAAAAAATCACCTGCAAAATATTTAATCCTGGATATACGCGACAACCTGGGTGGTTCGCTTGCGGAGATCAACAACCTTTATTCTTATTTGGTTTCAGAAAAATTTCAGTTTATCAATGATATTGAGATTACCTCGCCTTCGGCAATGTACCAGGCCAATTATTTCTCAGAATTCTCGTGGCTTACAAAACCATTTGCAGTGGCGGGTTATCCATTTTATCTGATGGGAACGGCGCTGTCGATAAAGAAAGAATCCGATCGTTTTTACCTGAGGAATAATGGGATTTTCGGGCTCAAAAAACCAAAAGAAAATAACTTTAAAGGGAAAATATACGTGCTGATCAACGGGAGCAGTTTTTCTGCCGCCTCCATCCTGCCTTCAAAACTTAAGCATGAAAAACGTGCTTTTCTGGTAGGCGAAGAAACCGGTGGAGCGAACGACGGAACAGTTGCAGGCCGCTACTCTACCAAAAAACTGCCAACTTCTAAACTCTATCTGCCAATTGGTCTAATGCTGATTCAGCCAAGTATTGAATTTACCCACACCAAAAAAGGAGTGATTCCGGATCATGAAATTATCCCGACGCTTCAGGAAGTTCTTGCAAAAAAAGACATCCAGCTGGATTGGGTTATGGACAAAATCAAAGAAGATTCTTCCCAATAACATTCCGGTTTTTTAAAATTCAAAAATAAATCCGAAATACGGCAGCGGTGTTGAGCGGTCTGCCTCCCCGTAATTCAGCTGATAAATCTGCTCATTTTGCGGTGCATCAGGGTTGGTAACAATTCCGTTACCGTTTGTATCACGTTCCAGTGCAATCACCGGTAATCTGCTTGGGTTTTTCGATCCGTAAACGTTTACAACATCTACGTAGAAAGTCATCTGCCATTTGTTGAAGATCCATTTCTTCTCTGCTCTTATATCGAGTTGATGTACCAGATTCCCGCGTTGGGAATTCAGCAAAATATAATCTGAAATCGGTGCATTGGCAATATTCCACACATTAACCAGTTGACTTTTTTCCAGATCGTAAGGCGTTTCCGGCAAACCACTCTGCAACCGGAATCTTGCTCCGATGTTCCAATTCCTGCTGAAATATTTCCCTCCAGTTAATGACAGGATATGTCTGCTGTCCCAACTCGATGGTTTCAAATCACCATTAAGATCACTGAATTTGGAGTGGCCGAAAGTGTATGAAGCGATTCCATAGAAATCGTTCACGGTTCTTTTCTGGGCTAAAAGCTCTATTCCATACGTTTCGCCAACGCCTCTGCTGTCAAGAGGTTCTGCCCCGACTACTCCGAAATCACCGCCTAAATTTGCCAGGGAAATTCCGTTTCGAAGGGAAAAAGGATAGTTTTTGTATTTTTTATAATAGGTTTCGGCAGTAATTCTTAGATTATTGTTTCCATTAAATTCCACGCCACCCACAATCTGGGAGTTTTTAATGTATTTTAAACTGTTTTTATTAATTAAATTTCCGTTCTGCGCATATCCTAAAGCCGTATAAGATGGCAGCATATAGTAAATTCCGCCATTCAGGTTGAGGGCAAACTGATCAGATAATTGGTATTTCATTGAAATTCGCGGTGAAAACTGCTCCAGTGGATTTGAAGTAATTCCCGAATAATCACTACCATCAACTCGGAAACCAGCGGAAAGCTCCAATTTACTTTCCAGAAATTTACGTGAACTCTGAAGATAAAATCCGTATTGTGCCAAATTCATTTCGGAAAGATATTGGTCAGCAACGGCTCCGCTTTGAGTGATCGCCTTTAAATTTGAATCATTAAAATAAGTTGCAAAATTAACATTAGCACCCGAACTCATCTGGAAATCGCCAAGCCTGAAATTACGGTCAGCACGGATTTTATTTTCACTTTCCTGCGAATGATAGTCGATCAGCAAATTCTCAGGAGTTTCGATATTGCGGTAGTATTTTGTAGCTTGGTTGTCGAGCATATTCCGGCTCCAGGTAAACAGCCAGTTGCCATTTTCTGCCAAATGACGATAGCCTGCACCCAGCGTATAATTCCACTGTGGCGAAACAGGAAGTCTTTCAATTAAAGTCAAATTATAGAGTGTGGGTTCAGCATTTTCATTGAATTTAAACTCATCAATGGCTCCCAGACCTATGAAATACAGTTCGTTACCATTTTTAAATTTCTTTGAGACTTTTAATGTCGTATCATAATAACTCGGCAAAAACGGTAAATCGATCGCTTTGAAAAGCAATTGCAGATTCGATTTACGGACAGAGAATAATCCGCTCCACGACTGGTCTTTGCTCAGCGGACCGTCCATCATCAGCTGCATGTCATCGAGTCCCAGGATGGCTTTGTATCCCATTTTATCTTTACGCGCCTGTTTGAGGTTGAATTCAAAAAGTGAAGATAAGGTTCCGTTTCTCTTGGCCGGAAAGGCACCGCTGTAAAAATCTACATCTTTAATAAAATCAATGGTTATTAAGCCTCTCGGGCCACCGCTCGCGCCTTGGGTCTGGAAATGGTTGATCACCGGAACCTCGATTCCGTCGATATAAAATTTATTTTCAGCAGAACTTCCGCCGCGTATAAAAAGATCGTTTCTAAACGTAGCAGTAGTTCCTACTCCCGGAAGCGAAAGAATCGCTTTGGAAATATCGCGGTTGGAACCCGCATTTTTCTGCACTTCTTCGCTCGTGATATTTCGCAGGGAAACCGGGCTTTCTGGAGAAGTTTTATAGACCTTGGCCTTCAGAACCAAACCTTCAATTTCCTGTTCCCGTACCGCCATTTTCTGCAGTCCCACAGAAAAAGTAAGGTTTTGGTTAGGGATTACAGCAATGTCGTTAAGCGATTGATTTTGGTAGCCTGTTGCACCAATCTGAAAACTGTAATTTCCCGCAGATAAATCTGCCAGTACAACATTTCCATCACCAGAAAACTGCTGGCCGGTTGAAATAATGGTTACGGTTGAAGTTAAAGGTTTTTTAGAAAAATCATCAACAACATTAATGTTGATACTTCCTGTTTGTGCAAAAAACGGCAAGGTGCTGATGAGAAAAATAATGACAAATTTAAATTTCATGGAGTTGAGAATTTATGCAATTTACAAAATAAACGTCCCTGCGGAAAGGGACGCTTATCAAACATTAACATTTAAATAATAAAACTACTATGGTAAAAGAACTTTGTCGATGGCATGAATTACACCATTGCTGCACTGTACATCTGTTGCTATTACATTTGAAACTCTGTTGTTAGCATCTGTAATTTTCACTCCTCCTGTGGTTGTAATTTTAAAAGTACCGCCCTGGAAAGTCGTAACATTCATATTATTTGTAATATCGGTAGATAAAACATTTGCTCCGGCAACTACATGATATTTAAGGACATTCTCTAAAGTTGCTGCAGGTACGGCGGCCAGGTTCGGAAGGTTCAGCTCAGTTAGCAAAGAGCTAAAAGCAGCATTAGTAGGAGCAAAAACGGTAAAAGGTGAATTGGTTGTGCCGCTGAGAATTCCTGCAAAATCAGGCATATCGTTTCTCGTAAGTGCGGATACAAGCGATGAAAAATTAGGATTTGCAAGCGCATGGGTTACTACCGTTGGCAAACCGATGACTTTATCAACTTTGTGAATTACTCCATTACTTGCTGTGATATCGGTCTTGGTTACCGTTGATATTCCATTGATTTTAACCCCAGATGCGGTGTTAATAAACATACTGAGATTTTTAGAAGAAGAAGCATTTCCTTTGGCTAATGTGGAGACATAACCTGTAGTTACTTGTGCTGCCATCACTTTATTAGAAAGCACATGGTTTAGGAGAATTTCTTTTAATGCGGCATTCGGAACATCATTGAGATTCGCAAAACCATTATCAGCAAGAAATTGCGTGAATGCTGCATTAGAAGGTGCAAATACCGTGAAACTTCCGGATGCTCCTAAGGTAGAAGCCAATCCTGCTTTATCAATGGCTGCCTTCAAATTAGAAAGGTCTGCATCCATCGATGCCAATTCATAAATAGTTTTTGGTGTTTCAACATCATCTCGGCTCTCATCGCACGAGACGAATAAAAAACTGAATAAAAACACAAAGGCTGAAAGTTTAAATAAATTTTTCATAATAATATATTTTTTTATTGGTGTAAATATAGTACATTAAAATACAAAATAATATATTTTTAGAATAGAAATATACTATATAAGTTATTGATCATATTATTACAAAAAAAAACACCCAACTAATCAGGTGTTTGTGTATTCAAAATATATTTAAGAAAAAAGCTCATCATCAACCAAGTTCGGGAGCGTAACTTTGAGATCAGGCTCCAGTTCCATAGCTCTTTTAATGGCGAACAATGCACCTTCATTTCTTGCCCAGCTTCTTCGGGAAATTCCGTTGTTGACATCCCAGAAAAGCATCGATTTTAATCTTCGGTCGGCATCGTCGCTTCCGTCGAGCAACATCCCGAAACCACCGTTGATTACTTCTCCCCAACCAACGCCACCACCGTTATGAATTGAAACCCATGTCGCCCCACGGAAACTGTCGCCAATCACGTTATGAATAGCCATATCAGCTGTAAATCTAGAACCGTCGTAAATGTTGGATGTTTCGCGGTAAGGAGAATCAGTTCCGGAAACATCGTGATGGTCACGACCCAAAACTACCGATCCTATTTCTCCTTTTTTAATGGCTTTATTAAAGGCTTCCGCGATTTTCATTCTTCCTTCCGCATCGGCATAGAGAATTCGTGCTTGTGAACCTACTACCAGTCTGTTTTCCTGTGCACCTTTAATCCACTGGATATTATCTGCCATTTGTTGCTGAATTTCCTCTGGAGAATTCTGCATAATCTCTTCTAAAATCTTCGAAGCAATTTCGTCTGTTTTCTGTAAATCTTCAGGTTTACCGCTGGTACACACCCAACGGAACGGTCCAAAACCATAATCAAAACACATCGGTCCCATAATATCCTGCACGTAGCTCGGATATTTAAATTCTCTTCCCAAGGTTGGGTTTTCTGCCATTACATCAGCTCCGGCACGGCTTGCTTCCAATAAAAACGCATTACCGTAATCGAAGAAATAGGTACCTTTCTCAGTATGTTTATTAATGGCTGCCGCATGTTTTCTTAAACTTTCCTGAACTTTTTGTTTAAATAATTCAGGATTTTCTGCCATCATTTTGTTGGATTCTTCAAAACTTTGCCCTACAGGATAATAACCTCCGGCCCATGGATTGTGCAGCGAAGTCTGATCGGATCCGATGTCGATTTTCAAGCCTGCTTCTGCAAATTTTTCCCAAACTTCCACCACGTTTCCGAGGTAAGCTAAAGAAACTGTTTCTTTATTTTGCTGAGCGTTACGAACCCTCTGTACTAACTCATCAAGATTTTCATGGATTTCATCGATCCATTTTTGTTCATGGCGAATATTAGTAATTTTTGGATTCACTTCGGCACAAACCGTGATACACCCAGCTATATTTCCGGCTTTTGGCTGTGCACCAGACATTCCGCCCAAACCTGAGGTAACGAAGAGTCCGCCCTTGGGTGATTTATTAATTTTTCTGAAAGCATTTAATACCGTAATGGTAGTACCATGCACAATTCCCTGGGGACCGATATACATATAACTTCCGGCCGTCATTTGTCCGTATTGGGTTACGCCAAGCGCATTGAATTTTTCCCAATCGTCGGGTTTTGAATAATTCGGAATCATCATTCCATTGGTCACCACGACTCTCGGCGCTTCTTTATGACTCGGGAAAAGACCCATGGGATGACCGGAATACATTACCAAAGTCTGCTCATCGGTCATTTCCGAAAGGTATTGCATCGTAAGAAGATACTGCGCCCAATTGCTGAACACGGCACCGTTTCCACCATAAGTTATGAGTTCGTGCGGATGTTGGGCCACGGCATAATCCAGGTTGTTCTGAATCATCAGCATAATGGCTTTTGCCTGTTCAGATTTGCCGGGATATTCAGAAATCGGTCTGGCTTTCATTTCATAATCCGGACGGAAACGGTACATATAAATTCGCCCAAACTTTTTCAGTTCATCACGAAACTCCGGCAAAAGTTCGGCATGGAATTTCGGATCAAAGTAGCGCAAAGCATTTCTCAGTGCGAGTTTTTCTTCTTCTTCACTAAGAATTTCCTTGCGTTTTGGTGCGTGGTTAATTTGAGGTTCAAAAGGTTTTGGCTGTGGAAGTTCAGAGGGAATTCCCTGTTGTATTTGCTGCTGAAAGGTCATTGTAATTTTTACTTTGTTTGAAAGTTTTAAAGATATTCAATTTCGAAAATACAATCCAAAGAAATCGATTCAAAAAAAAACCGCCATCGAGGCGGTAGTATATATATGAGTGTGTAATCCTTTAACCAAGTACATCGTCATTGGTCTCCTCGTGATTATCTTCATTATCGCTGAGACTGTAATAATTGTTTTCTTCATCTTCTGATCCAATGTTTTCCATTGCATCATCAGCAGTTGTTCCGGGAATATCCAGTCCGTCGTCCAAACTTTTCTGTGTATTATCTTCATTAAGTACAGGATTTCCGTCTCCATCTAAAGGAATTTTCTCCTGCTTATTAAAAATGTCATTTTCAGGATTGTAATTCATTTGTTCGAGTTTTGCATCCTGTTCCGATTTGTTATTTTCTGGCGCCATAATCGTGTATTTTATGATTAAAACTGAAGTTATTATTTTAAACTTCTTCTCCTAACTGTTGGTTCTTATTATTCTCCCAGGCATCATCATAAGCTTTTTGCTGATTTTCCCAGGCCGTTGGCGGAATGGCATTTTCGGCATCCTTTACCAAATTTTCCTTCGTAATTTCAGGATTACGGATATCTTTAAGCCGGGTTAACGATTCCTGACCGTTATTTTCAATAGCAGGATTTTGGTCAACAGTATTTTTGATATTTTTAAAGCCTTCAGGGTCTTTTATTTTATTTTGGTCCATGATTTCAAAAATTAGTGTTCGTTTTTAAAACACTCAAATATTATTCCGAAACAAAATCAGTATATTGAACAATGAATTTAAACTTCCTCAAAAAGCCTTTTCGGAAAGCTTTTTTTGACTGAAATTTTACGGCAATTCTAAAAAATCTTTTAAATTTATTATTAAATTTGCGCACATTCTTATTATGGAAAAAAATACAAAAACAACCCCGCCCAAGGCGTCTGCACCAAATAAAACCCTTTCTAAGCCCCGTATATTTTTTGGAGTTCTTTTCGTTCTCCTTTCTGTAGTTCTTACGTTTTCTTTCGTTTCTTACCTGCTGAACTGGAAAGCCGACCAGAGCCAGGCCGGAACGATGCTGGATAAAACTGTGCAGTCCTCGAATATTTTCGGGAAGATTGGTGACTGGCTGGGCAACTTTTTTATTTTTGAAAGTATTGGGATTGCAGCATTTGCCGTAGCTTTTCTGTTTTTTGTTGTGGGAATGTTAATTTTCAAGAAAAATTATTTCAAGCCGTGGAAAACCATCGGTCATTCCCTGTTTTTTATTTGCTGGCTGCCGATTTTCATGGGCGCCATTACCAAAGGACAGGGTGTTTTGAGTGGCGTTTACGGATTTCAAATTATGGATTTCCTATTATCAGTCATCGGATCTGCCGGACTTTGGCTGGTACTTTTGGTAAGTATTGCACTGTATTTTGTGCTTGAATTCAATTTAAATCCATCCAATGTAAAAGCGAAACTCAATGATTTAAACGAAAATACGGTTGGAAGGGTAAAAGCCATGATGCCCAACTCTTCTGAAAATTTTGAGGCGGATGAAGAGCTTGAGGAACTTGCGGCGGATGATACAGGAAATCACGCTACACAGAATATAAAAACAGTTTCCACCCCTGCAGAAATTCCGGTTAAAGGTTTTCCTGAGGTTGAAATCAGTAATGATTTTGAAACCATCAAAACTCCTAACAAAACATCATTTGATGATGGGGAACCTTCTAAAATTACTGTTACCGAAAGTGTTGGGAATTCTTTGAATTTAAGCCCAGTTTCAACAACAGAAATTCCGGCACCTACAAAATCCGATGAGATTGATTTTAAAGTTGAAGTTGCCAAAACAATAGATATTCTGGATGAATCTGATAAGAAATCGCAGGAACTTGTGGACAAGCACGGGCTTTATGACCATAAACTTGAACTGGCAAAATTCCAGATGCCTACCATCGATTTGCTGAGAGATTACGGCAACGAAGAAATTTCGATCAACAGGGACGAATTAGAGGAAAACAAGAACAAAATTGTCGGTTTGCTGAAAAACTTCAATGTGGGAATCGCTGAAATTAAAGCAACCGTAGGGCCTACCGTAACATTATACGAAATCGTTCCGGAAGCCGGAATCCGCGTAGCTTCCATTAAAAAACTTCAGGATGACATTGCATTGAATCTTTCAGCTTTGGGAATCCGCATTATTGCGCCAATGCCGGGAAAAGGTACAATTGGGATTGAAGTTCCGCGAAAAAATCCTTCAATGGTGTCAATGCGCAGTGTGATAAATAGCCAAAAATTTCAGAATACGGATATGGATTTGCCTGTAGTTTTCGGGAAAACGATTTCCAACGAAATTTTCATGGCAGATTTAGCAAAAATGCCGCATTTACTTATGGCTGGTGCAACCGGTCAGGGTAAATCTGTAGGTATCAACGCTATTCTTACTTCCCTGCTTTATAAAAAACACCCGAGCGAGCTCAAATTCGTTATGGTTGACCCGAAAAAAGTAGAACTTTCTCTCTATTCAAAAATCGAAAGGCATTATCTGGCAAAATTACCGGATGGTGACGACGCTATTATCACCGACACTCATAAAGTGATAAACACGCTCAATTCCCTTTGTATTGAAATGGATCAGCGTTATGATTTGCTCAAAAATGCCTTCTGTAAAAACTTAAAAGAATACAATAAGAAATTCACCGAAAGAAAACTCAATCCTGAAAACGGACACCGTTATCTTCCATATATTGTTCTGGTAGTAGATGAATTTGCAGATCTTATTATGACTGCGGGGAAAGAAGTGGAGCTGCCAATCGCACGACTTGCGCAGCTGGCGAGAGCAGTAGGAATTCACCTTATTGTGGCGACCCAAAGACCTTCTGTAAATGTTATTACGGGGATGATTAAAGCAAACTTCCCTGCGAGAGCGGCTTTCCGGGTGATTTCCAGTGTAGATTCCAGAACCATTCTAGATTCTCCAGGTGCAGATCAGCTCATCGGAAAGGGCGATATGCTGTATTTCAACGGAAATGAAATCCTGCGTCTTCAGTGCGCGTTTGTAGATACTCCGGAAGTTGAAAAAATTGCAGAATTTATCGGTGAACAGAAAGGTTATGCAAGTGCCTTCATGCTACCGGAATATACCAGCGAAGAATCTACTTCAAATGTTGGTGCTTTTGACCCGAACGAAAAAGATGCACTTTTTGAAGATGCTGCGAGAATTATTGTTTCCACCCAACAAGGTTCCACTTCTATGCTTCAGCGGCAGCTGAAACTTGGTTATAACAGAGCCGGAAGAATTATGGACCAGCTTGAAGCAAGCGGTATTGTAGGCGGTTTCAACGGAGCCAAGGCGAGAGAAGTGCAGATTAGCGACTTAAATTCTTTGGAACAGTTTTTGGAAGAATTGCGCAAATAGGGTGAAACTTTAAACAATGGTTTAACTTTATTTTAAAATTTTAATCCAAAAAATAAAAAAAGAATGAAAAGCATATTGAAAAAAATTACTCTTGGATTTTTTACACTCGCTACAGCGGCAAGTTTTTCTGCACAGAAAATCGATGCAAAAGCTAAAAGTTTATTAGATGCCGTTGCGCAGAATTATAAATCGAAGAACAATGTTTATTTTAAATTTGTTTACGGCACCGGAACAGGTAAAACCGTAACCAAGACAGAACCCGGAATCTTCTACTCTGCCAAAGACAAATACAAACTGAAAATTATGGGTACCGAGCAGATTTTCGACGGAAATAAGATTTATAACATTTCAGAAGAAGATCAGGAAATTACCGTTGCAAAGCCAACAGGAAATGAACAGATGTTTTCACCTCTGAATTATATTGGTGAATACAAAAAAGGCTACACCGTAAAATATCTGGGAAAAAAGACGGTAAACGGCGTAAAAGCTGATCAGATTAAATTAATCCCAACAACTAAAAACGGCATTAAAGAAGTTAACCTCTTTATTAATGATGCTAAGAAACAGATTGTGAAACTCGAACAGTTTTCTACAGACAATTCGGTTTCGGTGATTGCAATCAGCGATTATAAAGTGAACCAGAGTTTGAGCAGCAACATGTTCAGTTTTGATAAAAATGATTATAAAAACTATATCTATACTGAACTTTAATTTTTTTTTTTAAAAATTTCAAAAGCCCTCTTTAAAACAGAGGGCTTTTTTTGAAGCCATCAATCCTAAATTCTGTGATTTTTTTTGGTAAATTTGACGCATGATAAAAAAGCTCGACGGCTACGTCATTAAAACTTTCTTCGGTCCGTTTATTTTTATTTTCAGTGTGCTGTTTTTCATTTTTGTGGTAAACATCATCTGGATCCGGCTGTCGCAGTTTACCGGAAAGGGGCTGAGTTACTGGGAAATTCTCCGTCTCCTCTCCTATCTTTCCGCCATCGTTGTGCAGCTTGTGTTGCCTTTAACGATACTTCTATCATCAATCATGACCTTTGGGGATTTTGGGGAACGGTATGAACTGGCCGCGATGAAAGCTGCAGGAATCTCTTTAACAAGGATTATGCTTCCGCTGTTTTTTGTTTCCGTCATTTTTTCGATGTTTCTTTTTCTGTTTTCAAACAATGTGATCCCCGATTTTCAGCGGAAAGCTAAAAATATGCTCTATAATATTGCGGCAACAAAACCTGCTCTGAATTTTACGCCCGGTCAGTTTATCCAGCAAATTCCAGGGTACAGCGTAAAATTTGATAAAATTACGGGCGAAAACGGAGAGAATCTCGAAGGCGTTTTTATCCATAAAATGGCTAATTCTTATGAAAACCAGCAGTCGATTGTTGCTGAAAAAGGGAAATTTGTACAGGCCGACAACCGTAATTACTTAAAATTGGTGCTTTTTAACGGTCATATTTTTGAAGATAATCTGGGTAATGTAAGCTACGAACAGCGATTGAAACAGCCAGATCAGGCCATAAAATTTGATACCCTGGTTTCTCATTTCAATATTTCAGACATCATCAATAAAGCAATTGAGTCTGAAAAAATTACTGATGATTACTCGTTCCAGAATTTTATAGAACTGAATTCAACCATTGAAGCGGCAAAAAAAGAAAACGATGTAGTCCTCGGAAATATCAGCAATGAACTGATTAATCAAACCAACAGTTTTGTAAGTTATATCGATAAGACAAAACCGAAGAAAGCAGTACTTCCAACTCCGAAAATCGACACGATGCAACAGAAAAAGAAGCTGGAGCTACTCTATTCGGCTTTTAATAAAATTGAAAGTGTAAAGCAGCTGAACATCAATAAAGTTGAACAAATCCAGGGCTTACATGCCTACTTTTCACGAATCATTATTTACCAGCAACGGATTTTTGCTTATTCAGTAACATGTTTAATTTTCTTCTTAATCGGTGCAAGTTTGGGATCTATCATCAGGAAAGGAGGCCTGGGACTTCCGGTAGTTATTGCCATAGTGGTATTTATTATTTTCTACGTGCTAAATCTCTCTGTAGAAAACATGGCGTGGTCCGGAAAAATGGATCCTTATCTGGCAGCCTGGTTACCGAATATGGTGCTGTTTCCTTTTGGCGCGTGGCTTACCTACAAGGCACTTACAGATTCTCAACTCTTTGATATCGAGAAATACAAAAGCCTCTTCAAGCCGATTATTACTATATTTTCTAAGAATAAGGAACACGAAAGGTACCGTTAATACAATAAAAAAACCGCAACTGATTATTGTTGCGGTTTTTATTTATTTAAAATATTTGGTAATTGCTTCGTCTGTTGGTTTTGTAGTACTTACAAAACTGTCGATCAGTTTTCCGTTTTCATCCAGCAAAAACTTTGTAAAATTCCAGAGGATGGTGGTATTTTTTACACCGTTTAAATTCTTATCTGTTAAGTATTTGAAGATTGGTGCGGTATCATCTCCCTTTACTGAAACTTTTGCGGCAATGGGGAATGTAACTCCATAGTTTTTCTGGCAGAAAGCGCCAATCTCTTCATTGGTTCCCGGCTCCTGGCCGCCGAAATTATTCGCTGGAAAACCTACCACAACCAGTTGGTCTGCATATTCTTTAGAAATTTTTTCCAGATCTGCGTATTGCGGAGTAAAACCACATTCTGAAGCCGTGTTTACAATCAGGATTTTCTTTCCTTTGAAATCAGCAAAATTTATTTCTTTGCCGTCTCCACTTTCAACTTTATAATCGTAAATGCTTTTCATGGCGATATTTTTTTCTTGTGAAACTTCTTTTTTCTGTTGGCTGCAACTCTGTATAAAAGCCGCAAATGATAACAGCATGATGAATATTTTTTTCATAAAGAAATTTTTAAATTGTTTATTTAAAATTTAAAAGTATTTGCAGGAAGAACTTTATTGGTTTCAATCTTGTTGAGCAAAATAACATAATCGCTATCTTTTTTAGGCGAAGACGATTCAATCCTGAATGGCATCATTAAACTTCCAACCTTTCTGTAATCGCTGTAAATTATGGATTCGTCACTTTTCACTTCCTTTATCAACATATAAGATTTCGAATCGAAAAAGTACAGGGTTTTGTTTACGTTTTTAATCAGTTCAACTTTATGACATACGGTTTCACCAACTTTTTCCTTTCCTAAATAATTGGCTTCAAATCCTTTGCTTTCCCAATCAATAAAATCGGTATCAAAACTTTCTGCAACATAATTCGGATATTCCTGAAGTTTGTTGGTTGCATAGTTCATCGCATACCCTTTTTTACCATCGTAACCTTCAATTGCGGTTTCTTTTTTATTAATGGTAATCACTGTTTTGGTAAGGTTGGGTCTTTCCTGAAAAATTTTTATCGGGTAATGATCGTTAATCCCCAATGTGAGTCTTCCCTGTAACGTGATTGAATTTAATAATTTCCAGTTTGTTAAACCTCCGGAAAGTTCTATATTTTTTTCTATGATTTCTTTTGCGGTTTGTGCGGAGACAATTCCGCTCATCAACATGATGAATACTAAAAATATCTTTCTCATTAATCGGTCTGTTTGTTTTTCAAATATATACTTTTTGAATTTAAGCGTTTTTTGCACTTAATCCTGCTGTCCTAAAATCGCTCTCGCTTTCTCCAAATCCTCAGGAACATCGATTCCTACGCCCACAAAATCAGTTTCGATCATCTTGATTTTCATACCGTATTCCAAATAGCGGATGCATTCAATTTTTTCTGAAATCTCCAGTGGTTTCATAGGAAGTTTCGCAAAATTGAGCAGCGCGTTTTTCCTGAAAGCATAAACGCCGATATGCTTGAAATATTCTACATCTGGATGAATTTCCCTTGGATAGGGAATCACCGCACGGCTGAAATAGAGCGCAAAACCTTCGTAATCTGTAATAACTTTTACGTTGTTCGGGTTTTCTATTTCATCTGTATTTTTCAGTTTAATTTTTAGGGAAGCCAAAGAAATTTTCTCTTCGGAATCCTCATTAAAAACTGAAATCAACTGTTTTAAAGGTTCCGTTTTTAGAAAAGGCTCATCGCCCTGAACATTTACCACAATGTCGCAATCGATGTTTTGTACTGCTTCCGCAATTCGGTCGCTGCCGGTTTCATGCTGCCCCGTCATTACGGCCTTTCCGCCATTTTTAATGATTTCATCAAAAATAATTTCCGAATCTGTTGCCACAAAAACTTCATCAAACAAAGCGGTCTCTACAACATTCTGATATGTTGTAGCAATTACCGTTTTTTCTCCTAAAATCTGCATTAGTTTTCCTGGAAAACGGCTCGCTTCGTAGCGCGCGGGAATTACGGCGATAATTTTCATTAATTAAGACAGTTTTGCAAGTGCACCTTCGAGTCTCGGCAACATTTTTTTTATTTCATCAGCTGATAAACCACCCGCTGATGCCCTAAACCAAGGCATATTTCGTGAATTTCCGAACGCCGAAAATGGCACAAGCGCCACACCAGCTTCGTTGATCAGATAAAATACAAGGTCAGATGAATCCGCAATCTGCGAACCGTCGGGTTTTGTTTTGCCTAAATAATCAAGCTCGATGGTGAGATACAGTGCACCCATCGGTTTAATACTGTTGACCTGCAAGCCACGCGATTTCATTTCCTGAATTCCTGTATGCAGAATCTTTAAACTTTCAGCGATTTTTCCCTTAAAGTCATTCACAAAAAAGTCTACATGTTCCGTCTCACCCAAAAATACCGAAACGGCTTGCTGCTCAGGTTTTGGCGCCCAGGCCCCGATGTGGCCGAGTAATGCTTTCATTTTGTCAATAATTTCCGTAGGACCAAAACTCCAGCCTACTCTGACTCCCGTTGCCGCAAAAGATTTTGAAGTTCCGTCGATAAAAACGGTGTATTTCTTCATTTCCGGAAAAAGAGAAACCGGATTGAAATGCTCTTCATCAAAAGTAAGCATCGCGTAAATCTGATCATACATCAGATAAAGCGGTTTTTCATTCTCATCGCGTTTTTTATTCTCTTCCAGAACAAGTTCACAAATTTCGGTGAGCTGATCTTTAGTAAACATTGTTCCGGTCGGATTCAGCGGAGAACATAAAGCCAGCAGAACTGCACCTTCCAAATGAGGTTTTAATTCTTCTGCAGTCGGCAAAAAGTTATTGGACTGAGACGTTTCAACTTCAATTTTTTCAGCGTGAGTCAAATAGGCATAATGGTTGTTGTTCCACGAAGGAATTGGATAAACCACTTTATCACCTTCATCAACAATCGTTTTGAAAGTAGCATAAATTAAAGGTCTGGAGCCGCCTGCCAATAAAATTTCATCTGCGGAATATTCAAGATTCCAGCGATTTTTTAAATCTTGGGAAACAGCTTTTCTCAGAGACAAAAGGCCGTTTGCCGGCGGATAATTGGTCAGGTTATTTTGGTAAGCTTTCTGAATTTCTTCTTTCAGTCTTGCGGGAATCGGGTAAATATTGGCATCCAAATCACCGATGGTAAGATTGGCGATCTCGGCGCCTTGCGTTTTCAGATCATTTACATGATTACCAATTTTAATAATTTCTGAACCGATAAGATTTTGGGCGAGTTTTGATACTTTCATATGATTTGCTCAATTAGTTAATTTAATTTTTGAGTTTTAAAGATTTAAATCTGCTTTTACCTGATTAATTTTCTGTTCTAAAACAACAAGCTTTTCACGGAAATCCTGCTCAGAAGCGATTGAATCCTTCACAGAAACATAAAATTTAATTTTCGGTTCTGTTCCGGAAGGTCTTACGCAGACTTTGGTTCCGTCTTGTGTGTAATAAATAAGTACGTTAGATTTGGGAATTCCGTCCATTACAGATTTTTTGCTGTCGGTAATATTCAGCGAAGTCTGATCCTGATAATCCCTAACTTCAACTACTTTGGAACCTGCAATTTCTGCCGGGGGATTTTCGCGGAAATCGGTCATCATCTGTTTTATTTCTTCAGCACCCGTTCTTCCTTTTCTTACCACGTTAATTAAACCTTCGTAGTACATGCCGATTTCTTTGTAAATATCGATCATATACTGGTACATCGTTTTTCCGTTCGCTTTGCACCAGGCTGCAATTTCGCAGGCCAGCAGGATTGAGCCGCATGAATCTTTGTCGCGCACGAAATCTCCGGTCATAAAACCGAAACTTTCTTCCCCTCCACAAACGAATTTTTCCTGACCTTCGGCATCACGAATCATTTTACCGATCCACTTGAAACCTGTTAACCCGATTTTACATTCCACACCGAATTTTTCAGCGATATCAATGAAAATATCAGAAGTTACAATCGTAGATCCAATGAATTCTTTACCGGTAATTTTCCCGGCTTTTTTCCACTGGTCCAAGATATAATAGGTTAGAATGGTATTGGTCTGGTTTCCGTTAAGCAACTGGATCTCACCGTCAAGATTTCTTACGGCAATTCCCAATCGGTCGCCATCCGGATCTGTTCCGATAACAATATCGCCGTTGGTGATTCGTGCTAAATCCATTGCCATTTCAAGGGCCGCGGGTTCTTCAGGATTCGGAGATTCAACCGTTGGGAAATTCCCGCTTGGAATCATCTGTTCGCGAACAAGGTCAACTTTTGTGAAACCAGCCTTTTTCAAAGCCTGAGGAACGGTTTTATAGGTGGTTCCGTGGATGGAAGTGAAAACAATATTTAAATTGTCGTATCCGGTTTTATCTTTCTGATAAAGCGAATTTTCCATGCAGGCATTGATATAAACATCATCCTGTTCTTCGCCGATCCATTCAATTAAATCATCGTTTCCGTTGAATTTAATATCCTCAAATTTTGTAGCATAGACTTCTTTAATAATGTTTTCGTCATCAGGCGGAACAATCTGCGCTCCGTCATTCCAATATACTTTGTAACCGTTGTATTCAGGCGGATTGTGAGACGCGGTAAGAACGATTCCTGCATTACATTTTTTGTCGCGAACGGTGAAAGAAAGTTCAGGAGTCGGACGGTGTTCTTTGAAAAGTAAAACATTAATTCCGTTGGCTGTAAGCACATCTGCGCACATTTTCCCGAATTCTTTGGAATTGTTACGTACATCATAAGCGATCGCCACCTTAATTTCCTGATCAGGAAACTGAGAATGAAGATAATTTGCCAAACCCTGAGTGGCCTGACCAAGCGTGTATTTGTTGAGTCGGTTGGTGCCAACTCCCATAATTCCGCGCATTCCGCCGGTTCCGAATTCTAATTCCCGATAAAAAGAATCTTCAAGATCATCAGAATTTGTATCGATCCAGGTTCGGATGGTATTTTTTGTTTCTTCGTCGAAAGTGTCTGTAAGCCAGAGTTTTGCTTTTTCTAAAGTTGTCATCTTTTTTATATTTGATAGCGTTTATATTATTTTATCTGGAGCTACTCCATTTTTTTGTTCTGTACGGTGGCTGTTTTATCAATGGTAAATGCGCGGATCGGATCATTATAATACACCATTTTAGCAGTGTTTTTTATATTTCCTTTTAATGAATCCTTTACATTTACTTCCGCATAATTTCCGTTTTTAGACTCAATTTTCAGATTTTCAATAATCCAGTAAGGAGCGATAATGCTTGCCGTATCCGAAATTTTCAGCACGGCATCTTTTGTATTACCTAAGAAGTTTGCGCGGCTTTTCCCCGTCATATCCACTTCTGCCCGGCGGGAATTTACGGATCCAATAAATTTACCATTATTTTTTAAATTCAGCCGGAAGTTGTCGGTTTTAATTTCGCTTGAAATGTTCATTTCGACTGAATCTGCGATCGAAACCTTTTCTAAATTATATTTGGAATAAACGGTAATATTATAAAAATCAACGCCTTTAGTTTTCCGTTTCTCTTCGATGTTCAGCGTTTTGTCTTTTACTTTAATTTTCAGGTTATTCAAAATGTTTGGGTAGGTTTCCACATTCACAAAACTGCTGTCGCTTTTGATGTAAAACAGCCGAAACTTCCCTTCAAGATTAAGATTTACAAATTCTTCGAGCGGGATATTTTTGTTTTCTATTTTTCCTTTCGGAGAGATTTCGCCACAGGACATAACAGAAAAAGCAAGGAGTAAAATAAACAGGTTTTTCATTTGATTAAATGACTTCGTCGATATTATAATTTTTGTGTTCGCGGTTGGTTCTGATGATCATTTCACCCAAAAATCCTGCAATGAAGAGTAGCGTACCGAGAATCATCATCGTTAAAGCAATGAAAAACCAGGCATTATTGGTCAGCAAATGACCATAAATCCCTCTGGAAACATCAATTAATTTTGAAACTCCCAGCCAGAAAGCAGATAAAAATCCTACGATAAACATCAGCGTTCCTACGGCGCCAAAAAAGTGCATCGGTCTGCCGCCAAAACGGCTTACGAACCAAAGGGTAATTAAATCCAGAAATCCACGAACAAAACGTTCTGTTCCGAATTTTGATGTTCCGTACGGTCGTGCCTGATGCTGTACTTCTTTCTCTGTAATTCTTCGGAAACCTGCATTGGCAGCCAGAACCGGAATATACCGGTGCATATCGCCGTAAACATCAATTGATTTTACAACCTGCTTTTTATAGGCCTTTAATCCACAGTTGAAATCGTGAAGTTCGACACCGGAAACTTTTCTGGCCGCTGCATTAAAGAGCTTTGACGGAAGATTTTTTGTCATTACATTATCAAAACGTTTCTTTTTCCAGCCCGAAACAATGTCGTAATCTTCTTCCTTTACCATTCTGTACAGCTCCGGAATTTCTTCAGGAAAATCCTGCAGATCAGCATCCATGGTAATTACCACTTCACCCTGTGCTTTTTCAAAAGCTGCATGAAGTGCCTGCGATTTCCCGTAATTTCTGGAGAATTTAATCCCGTGAATCTGAGGGAACTGAACTTTCATATTTTCGATGATGCTCCACGAAAGATCGGTGCTTCCGTCGTCTACAAACCAAATTTCATAGGAAAGATTTGCGGTGGTGCAGACGCTGTGAATTCTTGAAAACAATTCTTCAAGGGAATCTTCTTCATTCAGAAGAGGTATGATGATGGATAAATTCATTTAAGTTGTTGAAATTATAGGTTCAAAGTGAAAAATTTTTAATGGTTTTCTATTCAATTCTGCTTCTAAAGAAACTGGCAAAAAAGACAGATAAAATTACGTAAAAAACCATGATTGCCGCGAAATAATACGTAAACTGCCGGAACGAAAACATGTCTTTATCCTTAATCATTTCCGGGGAAAAACTTTTCAGGCGATCTTGGTATTTCTTTTCGAGTTCAGCCTTCTCTTCTTGTTTATCCAGGGCACTTTTTGCTTTTTCGTATTCGTTGTTGAGTTCTGTTTTCTGCCTTTCGATGTACTGATAGTTCAATAAATTTTTGGCATCTTTATCCACAAAATTCAGGAAAAGAAACATGCTGACAACAGAGAGCAAACCACCGATAAACATGGGTTTGAAAGCACGCCCAAAAACTGCCCGAAAACCCATCGGAACGCCTTCTTTTTTTGCAGCGTTTACGGATAAAAATGCCCCGACAACATACACTGCGGGAAGCAAAAATGCATTTAAAAGCATCGAATTGCTGAAATAATCAACATTCATCCCGAAAAAATACATCGAAAAGAAAATAAGCATTGTTACAATAAACAGCAGAAAACCAACACCATAAACATTTTTAACCATAAGAGATTTTATAAATTTTGAATTTTTTTTATTTTGAATTTTGAATTTTAATTTAAAGCCTTATCTTTGCACCGGCAAGTCCTACACAACCAGCTCCTGTGAATCCTCCAGGGTGGGAACGCAGCAAAGGTAAACGGTTGTAGCGGTGTGATGTAGATCGCTTGCCATTTTTTTATGCCTTAATTTCAAAGATTTCTCCCAACTTAGGCAATACCAACTCCACTCCTTTTTCTTCAAAAATTTTCAAAGCTTCGTCGTGATTTATCGCAATAGGCGGAAATGTATCGAAATGACAACCGATTACTTTTTTGGTTTTTAAAAGCTCTGCAGCTGCAAAACTTGCTTTTCTTGCACACATGGTGTAATGTGAACCGATTGGTAAAACAGCCAAATCAATATTTCCGAAAAGCTGTGGAAAGATTCCCATATCGGCCATTACGCCTGTATCACCCGCGAAATAGATGTTTTTTCCGGGAAATCTGAACATATAGCCACAAGGTTCACCGCCATAAGCTCCGTCTGGAAAACTCGACGTATGCGAAGCCGGAACCATAGAAATCTTCATATCATCAAAATTAGCTGAACCGCCAAAATTAATGTCGATGGAATTTGGATGGTTAAAATAGCCACAGATTTCTGGCTGGGCGATGATTTGTGCTTCCGGATGATGATGTAAAACTTCTTTCACATCTGCGGTATGGTCTCCGTGTGCATGCGTAATCAACACATAATCAATTTTTTGTGCTGTAATATCAAATCCAGATTTTTCTTTCTGGAAATTATAAAATGGATCGCTAAGAATATTTTTACCGTTATAATTGAACAAAAAGCAGTTTTGTCCGAGGAACTGAATTTTCATTTTTTTTTGATTTTAATTAAAATAGTTAAGTCCGAAAGCTACCAAAACACTCATGATGAGCGTAAAAATCCCTACCTGTTTAAGATATGGATCGAGTTCTTTTGGTTCTTTCGTCTGCATGATTTTTCTTCTAAGTGCCGTCATTGGAAATACGAGAATAAAAAAGATAAACGCGTAATAATTGCCCTGGGTATGCAGTCCGTTCATCATCATAAAAACCAACATCAGGATTAAAGGAAGCTGCAATAAAACGATTTCGTAAACCATTGCATATCTATAACCCATTCTCAGGGCCAGGGTTTTCTTTCCACTTAGTGCGTCGCTTTCGATATCGCGCATATTGTTGAGATTAAGGACTGCGGCGCTCATCATTCCGATAGCTGTTGCAGGTAAAAGCATGTCCCAGTGAAAAGTTTTTGTAAAAAGGAAGTAACTTCCACAAACAGAAACCAAACCAAAGAATACGAACACGAAAATATCTCCCAATCCTAAATATCCATACGGTTTTTTACCAACTGTATACCCTATTGCAGCCAAAATACACGCTACGCCGAGTCCTACAAATGTGTAAAATTCATTCATCAGATTCTCTCTGAAAAACGCCAGATACAAAAGTGCAACTGTCGCAATTAAAGACAATGCAGCAAAAAGAATTACGGCATTCTTCATTTGGTTTTCTGTGATTTTTCCGGAAGCTACTGCCCTTTGTTCAGCCTCATTGATCCGGAGTTTATCGGTTCCTTTAATTCCGTCGCCGTAATCATTAGCGAAGTTGGAAAGAATCTGATAAAGCAGCGTAACCAAAAGTGCCATTGCAAAAATCTGCCAATCCCAGGTTCCGCCGTTTTCAAATATTCTCCATCTTGCGATGAAAGAACCCATTATAATTCCGCTTATTGAAAGCGGCAAAGTGCGCAATCGTGCGGCTTGTATCCAATCCATCATAAATTTTCAGATTTTAAATTTTAAATTTTAAACTTTAGACAGTACAAATTTTCTGTCTAATCAATAATCTAAAAATCTATTTAAGAAATCCATTTATTTTCACCGAAATCGGGCTTTCTTTTTTCGAGGAATGCGTTTCGGCCTTCTTTGGCTTCTTCCGTCATGTAGGCAAGTCTGGTGGCTTCGCCGGCAAAAACCTGCTGTCCTACCATACCGTCGTCGGTTAGGTTCATTGCAAATTTCAGCATTCGGATCGACATTGGCGATTTTCCTAAAATCTCCTGCGCCCACTGATAAGATGTTTCTTCAAGTTCTGCGTGAGGAATTACAGCGTTAACCATTCCCATTGCTTCGGCTTCTCTGGCAGAATAATTTCTTCCTAAAAAGAAAATTTCGCGGGCTTTTTTCTGACCCACCATTTTTGCTAAATAAGCAGAACCGTAACCGCCATCAAAACTGGTAACATCCGCGTCGGTTTGTTTAAAGATTGCGTGTTCTTCACTGGCTAAAGTAAGGTCGCAAACAACGTGAAGTGAATGTCCGCCACCTACAGCCCAACCGTTTACAACAGCAATCACCACTTTGGGCATAAAACGGATTAAACGCTGAACTTCAAGAATATTCAGACGATGACGTCCGTCATCACCTACATATCCCTGTTCACCTCGGGCTTTCTGATCGCCGCCGCTACAAAATGCATGGCCACCATCTTTCGGACTTGGACCTTCGCCGGTGAGCAAAACCACCCCCACAGAAGGATCTTCTGAAACGTGATAAAAAGCATCGTACAATTCGGAGGTAGTTTTGGGACGGAAGGCGTTTCGTACTTCCGGTCTGTTAAAAGCGATTCTTGCTACAGCGCCACATTTTTTGTAGGTAATATCTTCGTATTCTTTTACGGTTTTCCAGTCAATCATTTTCTTGTAAAATTTGAGCCAAAGATAAGGAATTTATAAGGCAGCTCAAAAGGAAAACGCAGGGTTTTTGGATGGATAAACATGAAAAAATTCACTGAATTTTATCGGGATTTTTTAGAGAAAATATTTGTTGAAACCGATAAGGTTTATTCTTCCCCGACTTCGTTATTTTCCTGAAGAATCTCAACGGCAACTTCAAAATCTCTTTCATTAACAAGGAGAAAATAGTTTTGGGAAATCGGGAATACAGCAATATTGTTGACGTATTCGTTTTTAATATAACTGGGAATATCCCGTGAGGCGAGCTTGGTTTTGGCCAATTCGATTTCGTAAAGATATGATGACTGGAAAACGGGCACTAATGCTGACATTTCAATTTTTTGTTAAAAATAACATAATTAAACGGAAATACTGTAAGAAAAACCGAATGAAGTTCTAGCCCTGATGGCAATGAAAATCCTTTTTTCAGGTTTCGGAGGCTTTGCTGCCGCAACCTGAAAAAAGATTGTAATGAACAGCAGGTCGGGATTTCGGAAGTAGCCGAAATATAGTTGCTGCTGAATAAAAACTAAGCAGATTTTTTCCTGTTAATGTACCAATAAACCGGCAGACCGAGCAAAATTAAAATAAAGCCAGGCCAGGTATATTGCGGTTTGAACCAGATGAGGAGGACGCAAAATGCAGTACCAATAATGAGATAAATTAATGGCGTAACGGGATAAAGCCAGGTTTTGTAAGGTCTTTCGATTCCAGGTTTTTTGATTCTTAAGTAGATCACGCCGAAAACCGTAATCATATAAAACAGCACAATGACGAACGAAATCATATCGAGCAAATCGCCGTACTGCCCGCTGAGCGCAAGAACAGAAGCCCAAATCCCCTGCATCCAGAGCGATTTTTCGGGAACATCGTTCCGGTTATTTGCAATGGCCTGTTTAAAAAATAATCCGTCTTTTGCCATGGTTTGAAATACCCGCGCGCCTGCTAACACCAATCCGTTGATACAGCCAAAAGTGGAAATCATCACCAAAACGGCCATAATTACTGTCCCGAGATTTCCGAAAATCACTTCAGAAGCTGCAACTGCGGGACGGTTTTTATCAGCAAATGCAATGGCGTCGCGGTCGAGAGCATTCAGATAAACGAAATTCACCAACATATACAAAACCATCACCACAGAAGTTCCCAAAACCATTGATTTTACGACATTTTTCTTTGGATTTTCGATTTCTCCGGAAACGAAAGTTACGTTTTCCCAAGCTACTGAACTGAAAACCGAACCCACCATGGCAGCAGCGATTCCGCCAAGAAGCGTGATGCTTCCGATGGATTTCCAGCCGGTTGGCAAAAGATCATTTCCTACTTCTTTACCAAAATCTTGAAAACTGTTCCAGCCAAAACTCATGTTCGAAGCCCATTGAGAATCTTTCACGAAAAGAAATCCGAAAACAATAATTCCTAACAAAGAGACTATTTTGGAAGTTGTAAATAGGTTTTGAAGGAATTTGCCGTTTTTAACACCTTTGGTGTTGATAAATGTAAGGAGCAGGATCACAACAATTGCTAAAATCTGAACCCAGGTAATCTTGAAAGTTCCGCTCTGGAAAATAGGATCTGAGTTATTAAGTGCGGGAATTAAATATGCTGTAAATTTCCCAAAAGCCATGGCTACAGCAGCAATTGTTCCGGTCTGGATGACAGTAAACAATCCCCAACCGTAAAGAAATCCGGTCATTTTACCAAAAATTTCGGTAATATAAGTGTATTGTCCGCCGGCTTTCGGAAACATTGCTGAGAGTTCGCCATACGAAATGGCAGCAGCAACCGTCATAATTCCGGTAATGACCCAAACCGCGATCAGCCAGTAACCTGAGCCAAGGTTCCGCATCATATCGGAGCTTACAATAAATATCCCACTACCAATCATCGAACCCATTACGAGCATTGTGGCATCCCAAAGTCTGAGTTTTTTTTGCATAAAAGTTTTCAGTTAATTGAATTTTTACCGTTTTATCGACTTCCGGTAAATTTCAGTTTATTAAATTTACAAGGCAATAAATATATTGATTTTCTTTAACGGATTGCTTATTTAAAGAAGATTTAATTATCTTTAGGTGCTAATTTTTGACTTAACAATATTATGCAGGTCCAACTATTTGCTACTTTTGTAAAAATTTATAATATGAAAAAAATCATTCTTTTATTGACCATTGTATTTTCAGCTGCAGCATTTGCTCAGGAAGCAGAGAAAAAATCAGGTCCACCGGCCGGTAACGCTGCCATAGGTGATGTTTACGGAAGTCAGGTTTCTGCCAAAGCAGAACAAACTGCTATTTCTTCGAAAAAACTCGAAAAGAAACTGAAATCCAGCAAAAAACTCGAAAATGTTGCGGTAAAAGGTAAGGTTACCGATGTTTGTGATAAAAAAGGTTGTTGGTTAACGGTGGAAACCGATGATAACGAAAAGTTTTTTGTTAAGATGAAAGATTATGCATTCTTTGTCCCTACCGCTCTTAAAGGAAAAAATGTAGTTTTGGAAGGCTCTGCAGAAACAAAGATTATCTCAGTTGATGAGCAGAAACATTATGCAGAAGATGCTAAAAAATCTCAGGCAGAAATTGACGCGATCACAAAACCACAGGAAGAAATCCGATTTGTAGCAAATGGAATTAAAGTCGTAAACTAATTTTGAAATCCCAAATAAAATACAACGGAGTCTAAATCAGACTCCGTTTTTTATTCAATCCTAAAATCAACTTCAGCATCCAGCTTTGGAAATTTTCTTTCAGAGACAAAGGTTTTTCCGGTACAGTCGATCTCTTTCCAGCCTTTTTTAATACCTATATCACCCACTTCCATTACAATGGGGACGAACGATATTTCATCATCACCATTACGCAACTCTTCTCGATACTGCACTGCAATATCCAGAATACACTCAAAATCTGTATTCAGCTTTACGTTTCTGTAAATAATGTCGTAATGAGTTTCTCTGTTTTCTGGAATTTTCTGATAGTTTTCCCAGTTTTCTGTAGCGCCCTTCAACTCTGCAATTGCTTTTAAACCCTCATACAAAGCCAAAGTATAGTATTTTCTTGTGCCGTCTCTTTTATAATCATCAATGAAATGGCCCCCTTCAAAAAGAATCGTCGGTAAGCCTATTTTTGAAAAATTATCTCCCACAGAAGTCGGATAAAATTCATCTGAATAACGCGCAATCTGGTTCGGAATTAGCGGATTAAGATTCTCATAAATTCTTGAAATCACCGCCATCGCTTTTTTGCGGGTTTCATTGATTTCTCTCTGATGATTTACTGAAGGCGCCAAAAAAGATAATGTTGCAGGATTTTTACCATCTGTTGTGAAAATGGTTCGCTGCTCGTGAAGATTTAGGCCATATTGGTAATCTCCGTTTTCTGCAATGTTCTTAAGTATTGGAAATTCTTTACTGGAGAGTTTTAAAAAATCCCGGTTCATATCAATATCCAGCGCATTTCTACGCGTCCACTTTTCAGAACCGTCGGGGTTAAGCATGAAAATAAAATCCAGCGCTATTTCAGAAAACAGGGTTTCCTTTAACTGTGGCTGATATTTGAAAATTTCAAGTAAATCGAGCATGGAATGGGTGGCATTCGACTCGTTTCCATGCATTTGAGACCAGGCCAAAACTTTTACAGTACCATTTCCCAATCTCATTTTATAAATAGGCTTCTGTAAATATGACCTGCCAACTTCAGAAATATAATCTCTGAAATTCTCCTGTAGGTAAATAAATAATTTTTTCGGGGAAATATACCGGTTTGGGAAATTAGGATTTTGTCGGTACTGCAGTTCTTCAGGCATTCTTAATTTTTTTACAAGTTTCAAATTTAATTTTTTTTTACCAAATCCCTTGACTAACTTTTGTAAACTTATTAAACAAGTCAAAATGTCAGATTGTCTGTTGGTAATTTTGTGGATTGAATTTATTTTAATTAAAATATGTAATTATCTAAAAATCAATATTTAAATAAAATCAAATAAAGTTTATTTTTAAAATCACTTTAATTGCTTAGTCGTGTGGAAAACTCCATTTGTAGGGAAAAAACATAAACACCACCAGTAGTTTTGGCTCGCTCTAAATTTAAGACTTTTCACAATTGTAAATTACATGAAAAATGATAAATTATGTATATTTGCCCTTTAAATTAAATATGAATAACGAAACAATTTTTCTCCTTGGATTTTTAGTATTTATCTTTTTTATCCTGGCTCTCGATTTAGGACTTCTTAAGAAAAGATCCGACACCATCTCTATGAAACAGGCCGGCCTGATGAGTTTTTTTGTGGTCGCACTGTCCATGTGCTTCTACTTTATCCTTATCACTTACGGTCACCTACTCCACGGGATCGACAGTATGTCGAAATTACAATCGGTTATCGCAGCACATCATCATCCGGTAAAAGTAATTCCCAATGATCTGGAACACAGCATACAGTTGTATAACCAGAATTTAGGTCTTGAATATTTAACAGGTTATGTTGTAGAGTACGCGCTTTCGGTAGACAATATATTTGTAATGGTTCTAATATTCGGTGCATTTGGAGTTGCCCAGAAGAATTACCACCGGGTGCTGTTTTGGGGAATTTTAGGAGCCATTGTAATGCGTTTTATCTTCATCTTTGTAGGCGCAGCGCTTATCGAAAAGTTCAGCTGGATCATGTACGTATTTGGGGCATTCTTGGTGTTTACAGGGATTAAGATGTTCTTTGATAAAGATGGCGACGATAAAATCGATACCCAAAATCACCCTGTCGTAAAGTTTGCCAAGAGGTTCTTTAAGGTGCATGATCATTTTGTAGGCAATAAGTTTTTCGTAACGATTGATGGGATTAAGAAGGTTACTCCCCTTTTTCTCGTACTTCTTATCATTGAAGCTACCGATTTAATCTTCGCTGTAGACAGTATTCCAGCCATATTTTCGGTTACTAAAGATCCTTATATTGTCTTTTTTTCAAATATTTTTGCAATTATCGGTCTCCGTTCCATGTTCTTTTTGCTTGCGGGAATTATCGACAAATTCAGGTTCCTGAAGGTTGGCTTATCGGTTCTATTGACATTTATAGGTCTGAAGATGTTAACCCACAGTTATCTCGAAGCCTGGGGATTCACCACTAGCCATTCCCTGATTATTATTGTAGGAATTTTAGGTTTAAGTATTTTCTTCTCTCTTATTTTCCCTGAACGTAAAAAGGAAAGAAAGCTTAAGTTTGACCCGGAACATGAAGATAATTTACATAGGTAATCATCATTAAATATTATCTAAAATATATGAAACCAGTACTTTATGTGCTGGTTTTACTTTTGTAAATAAATTAATTATGTGCATGTTTACTTTTGTTTATTCTTCTTATTAAATATTTATTTACATTTGTAATTATGAATTTGAACGAAAGAATATCAAAAGTGATCTCCTATTCGGAGTTATCTTCATCTGAATTTGCCGATGAGATTGATGTGCAGCGATCGAACATTTCGCACATCACTTCCGGCAGAAATAAACCATCACTTGATTTTCTCATTAAAATTAAAGAGCGCTTCCCCGAGCTACAATGGGAATGGCTTATTACAGGTGAAGGGGAAATGATAAAGAGTCCTGAAAAAGAACCTTCTCCCGAAGTGCAAAAACCCACACCTCTTCCCGACTTGTTTTCTTTGATTGCGGATGAGAATTTTGGAATAACGGAAAAAGAAGATAAGATTACAAAATCTGTTCCGCCAGAATCGAATATTTCATCCCAAGTCCCAGTTCAGGAAAAAATAGCCGATTCTCAGCGATTAGCTCCACAGGAATTGAAAACAGAAACACAAACACCTGTGAATGAAGGAAATAAGATAAAAAGAATTGTTTGGTTCTTTGAAAACGGAAAGTTCGAAAGTTTTGAACCTTAAAACGTTTTTTGCAACTCACTTTCGGCTTTGAAATCAGCGCGCACCTTTTCAGCATAATTTTTGTAATTTGATTGGGCACAAAAAATACTTGAAATGAAACTCGCCGACCTTGCTAAGGAACTTAAAATATCTCCTGAAAGTATGATAAAATTCATTCAGGATTTTGATCTTGAACTTTCAGAATGTATTACGACAAATTTTAATGTAAAAGACGATTTTGCTAAGTTTGCAAGAGAAAATATTTCATTTTTAAAAAAATATGAAAAGGATCTTGAGCAAACCAAATCTGTAGAAGATATTGCCGGAACGATCAATCAAAGTCCTGAAAAAGTTGCAGAAATTATTAAAAGCGAAAAACCCAGACTTTTTGACAACGGAATCTACAAATCATCTGTCTCAAGTTTCGGAATCGATCATAAGTTAGGCGGCAATTATGAGTTTGTTTACAATTACTTCGGAAAAAAAACAAGCTTAAAAGAGCGGGATTTCATTGGCTATCGGGATCTTTTTTTTCATATTTCAAAACAATTAGATCCCTTTATCAACAATACTCCACTTACCGATTGGGGAATACATAAACCTGCAGGAATCATTCTTTACGGCCCGCCGGGAAGCGGAAAAATTTTCTGGGCCAATAAAATCGCTGAAATTATTGGTTACCAGTTTAAAGAAATAAAAAAATATTATCTCGGCACTTCCTTTGTTGACGGCCTCAAAACAAACTTTAATGATTTTCTGATTCAGATGCTTAAGGAAGAAAAAATTCTCCTCTTCATGGAAGATTTTGATGATATTATGCGTCAAAGAAGTGAGAAAAAAACGGTTTTATCCTGCGACGAAGAAACTAAAGAAATTGTTCTGAATTATATTGGCAGGTTCGAAGAAGAGGATTTGCTGATGGTAGGTTCCGCTAATTCTGTTGCTGATATCGACAAAGACATTCTTGCTCCGGGCAGATTTGATGTGGTGATTCCTGTATTTCCTCCCAATTCCCGGGAACGTTCGGAAATGATTTTATATTTTATGACCGAAAATCTTGCGAAAGATGCGCTTCTGATGAAAATATTAACTGCAAACAATGCAGATCATCTCCCGTTTTGGGAAGATATATCATCGAAAATGAAAGTTTTTTCGAGTACAATGATTGTAGATTTTACGCAAAGTTTAAAAAAACGAATCAGAAATCAGTATTTAAAAGATAATTCTGAAAATATAAAGATCGACAGTAAACTGCTGAACGCAGCCAGGCGCGACGCCTCAGCAAAACTTACAGAAGAATATTTAAATCAGGTGGCACAGTTTATTGATGATGTTTCACTGAATAATTATGATGATTTCCCTAAAAGAATCGCTGCTTTAAAAATTGAACTTGAGTCTTATAAGGTTGTAGAAACTCCACGTAAAGCTATTGGTTTTCAAACCAAAACTGATGAAAAAACAAATAAATAACCCACTGTATAACAATGGGTTATAACTAATTTCATTTGAGCTTTTTAAGATTGCGGCAGCAACACACCGATTTCGTACACTTTTGCGTGTTTCAGATATTTCGACCGTTCGCGGGAGGTTACGGATTCAAAATGATTGTTTTTCAGAACAATAATAGGGTCTTCAGCAATTTCGATTTCCGCGTTCGAAATATATTTTTCTTCCGGACTCAGTTGGTCGATTTTGGCTTTTATCTTTTGTAATTCATCCGCATAATGCCTGAATCCCGCATCTGAAGAGTGAATAAATCTGTATTCGGGTCCTGCATCTACAAAATAATACAGTTTTTTTTCGATAAGTCTACCATCACTTGTGATTTCAGGATTATAATTACCGTCTCTGAATCCAATTTCCACTACCTTTCCGCCAAATTTTGCTGCGTAACTTTCGGTATCTGTATAGGTCGCAAAACCTGTCGCCACTTTTTGTCGATCTATTTGATAACTGCTTAATTTTTCTGAATTGAATGTTTCCATGATCTGTGTTTTAAATTGATAATCCGAGCCCAGTAATTTTGCCAAGACGGCGTAAAATTCAACTTTTAACACCGTTTTTAATAAAATTGTTATCTTTGAAATCTTATCAAATTTTATTCATGAAAAAAATCTTTTTATCCCTCGCAATCCTTTCATCCGTAATGGTTTTCTCACAGGAAATTACGCTGGACAAAATTTATTCCGGATATTACCGTGGTAAAGGAATCTCAGGAATCGCTTCCCTGAAAAACGGCGAAAATTATGTGGTTATCGAACCAACTGGAATCGCTAAATATTCTTACAAAACATCCCAAAAAGAGGGCAATATGGTAGACGGCAGATTTGAGTCTTACATTTTCAGTGATGATGAATCTAAAATTTTACTGCTCAAAGAAAGCGAACCCATTTACCGACATTCATTTCTTGGAAAATTTGATGTTAGAGATTTAAAATCAGGCAAAATAATCAACCTTAATAATGGCAACTTCGTTCAGGAGCCAACTTTTTCTCCGGACGGAACTAAAGTGGCTTTTATTGCAGAAAATAACCTATTTTATCAGGATTTAAATTCTAGTAAAATCACCCAGATTACCAGTGACGGAAAGAAAAATCATATCCTGAACGGTCTTGCAGACTGGGTTTATGAAGAAGAATTCGGGCACGCAAAACTTTATGAATGGACGAAAAACTCCGACGCCATTGTATTTGTGAAGTCCGATGAAACCGAAGTTCCGGAAATGTACATTCCGATTTACGGCAAGCAGCTTTACCCTTCAGAAATGCGTTTTAAATATCCGAAAGCGGGCGAAAAAAACTCTGTCGTTTCTGCACAGCTTTTCCGTTTGGATTCCGGAAAAACGACTCCGCTGAATTTATCGGCATTCAAAAATTACTACATTCCAAATGTGTACAAAACCGCGAAAGCAGATGAAATTATTTTGATTACTTCTGGTAGAACTCAAAACGCTTCTGATGTTCTGAAAGTAAATACAAAGACAGGAAACGTTCAGAAATTATTTACAGAAACCGATGAAAAATGGGTGGATACAGATAATGTTACGCTTGAATTTTTAGATGACAACTCATTTATCTGGGGTTCTGAAAGAGACGGAAACCGTCACCTTTATTGGTACGACCAAAACGGAAAACTGAAAAAACAAATCACCAAAGGAAACTGGGAAGTAACTGATTATTATGGCTATAACCCAAAAACCAAGGAAGTTCTTATTCAAACCACCGAAAAAGGAAGCATTAATAAAGTAGTTTCCAAGGTTAATATCCAGAACGGAAAATCTACACTTATTTCTAATTCCGAAGGAAATAACAGGGCAAGTTTCAGTGGAAATTACAATTATTTTATCGAAACTTCTTCCACTGCTGCAAAACCTTTCACCTATGTTTTAAAAGACGGAAACGGGAAAACCATCAAAGAACTTCAGAACAACAACGAATTGCTGCAGAAACTTCAGGCAGATAACATGGTTACCAAAGAATTCTTCACGGTTCCGAACGAAGCTGGCGACCAAATGAATGCCTGGATGTTAAAACCTAAGGATTTTGATCCTAGCAAAAAATATCCGCTCTTTATGTTCCAGTATTCCGGTCCGGGATCGCAGAGTGTATCGAATTCCTGGGATGCAGGCAATGGATTATGGTTTAATCATTTGGTACAGAAAGGCTATATCGTTGTTTGTGTAGACGGTCGCGGAACTGGTTACAAAGGCACGAAGTATAAGAAATCGACCTATATGAATCTGGGAAAATACGAAATTGAAGACCAGATTGCAGCCGCAAAATGGTTCGGAAAACAAAGTTATATCGACAAATCCAGAATCGGAATTTTCGGCTGGAGTTATGGTGGTTACATGGCAAGTTTAGCATTGACTAAAGGTGCAGACGTTTTCAAAGCCGGAATTGCGGTAGCACCTGTAACCAACTGGAGGTATTACGACACCGTGTACACCGAAAGATTCTTGAGAACTCCACAGGAAAATCCTAAAGGATACGACGAAAATTCACCAACAGAATACGCAAATTTATTGAAAGGAAAATTCTTGCTAATCCACGGAACCGCTGATGACAACGTGCATTTCCAAAATTCAATGGAATTTGCAGAAGCTTTGATTCAGAACAAAAAACAGTTTGAATTTATGGCGTATCCCGACAAAAATCACGGCATTTTCGGTGGGCAGACCAGACCACAACTTTATCAGAAAATGACAGATTTCATCCTAGAAAATTTATAAACTCTTAATATTTAAAAATGGCGACAAGCACAAACAAACACCCTAAAGGCTTACCCTATCTTTTCTTCACAGAAATGTGGGAAAGGTTCGGATATTATTTGATCCTCGGAATTTTCGTTCTGTATATGATCGATCCTACAGATACCGGCGGACTGGCTTTTAATGATAAAAATGCAGATGATATCTTTGGAACCTTCATTGCCCTCACCTATCTTACCCCATTTCTCGGCGGGTTTCTGGCCGACCGCGTTTTGGGCTATATCAAAGCGATTTATATCGGTGGAGCCTTGATGGGACTGGGTTATATCGGTCTAGGAGTTTTTAAGGAAATTCCGATGTTTTATACATCAATGGCGCTAATTATTTTAGGAAACGGATTTTTCAAACCAAGTATCTCTACCCTTCTTGGGAATCTTTACGAAGAAGAACCGTATAAACTTAATAAAGATGCTGGTTATAACATTTTCTACATGGGAATCAACATCGGAGCCTTTGCGTGTAACATCATCGCCGCATTTATGAGGAATAAGTTCGGTTGGGGCGAAGCATTTATCACCGCCGGAGTTGGGATGTTCATTGGTTTGCTTATATTCTCTTTGGGAAGAAAGCATATATTGAAAGCCAACGTTATGAAACCCGTTCAGGAAGGTGATACCAAGATTTCCGATGTTTTGGTTAAAGTTTTCGTACCTGCAATTGTAGCGGGAATTATTGGCTGGGTTATTCCTGGAAATATCTTTGGAAGTGATTCTACAGATGCCTTTATCTTCGCATGTTTGCCTGTAGTTTACTTTTATGTGATGCTTTACGTGAAAGCAAATTCAGATGACAAAAGGCCGATTGGTGCATTGCTGGCAATATTTGCGGTAAGTTTAATGTTCTGGGCAGTATTCAAACAAAATGGAACCGCTCTAACGAGATGGGCAAATTATTATACCGACAGAAGCGTGCCTGCAGTAGCTGAAAAACCTCTGGAAGCCATTTATCTGGTTGAAACTAAAGATTATACCTCAAAAGAGGTAAATGTTTACGATGACCAATACCAGGCTCAAAAAGACGAAGCTGGCAATCCGGTAAAAGAACAGGGAAAAGACATCTACTTCAGAAACGAGTTGCCTGAGAAGAAAGCAGCTATGGAAGCTAACCCTGAAGGTAAAGTTTATCTTTATAATACCGAATTGTTCCAATCTGTGAATCCATTCTGGGTAATTGTGTTAACGCCTGTTGTTGTTGGTTTCTTTATGTTCTTAAGAAAACGTGGCAAAGAGCCTACAACACCCGCTAAAATTGTATTGGGTCTCTTCATTTCTGCACTCTCGTGTTTAGTGATGGTTGGAGCCGTATATGCCGGAGACAACGGCGCATTCAAAGTTTCTGCACTGTGGCTTGTAGCTGCTTATGGGGTAATTACGGTCGGCGAACTTTGTCTTTCACCAATGGGATTATCGTTGGTTTCTAAATTATCTCCACCGAGACTTACTGCCCTGATGATGGGAGGATTCTTCCTTTCCACTTCAATCGGTAACAAACTTTCGGGAGTGTTGGCTAGTTTCTGGTACGATTATGAGAACAAGGCTAATTTCTTTATCGTAAATTTCGGTTTATTGCTTCTCGCTACCCTTCTTGGTTTATCTATTCTGAAAAGATTGAATAAAATCATGAAAGAAAAAGGAGTGAACTAAACCATTCTTTATCAATATTTTTAAAGTGCCGGAGAAATTCGGCACTTTTCTGTTTTAAAAACTCAAATTTTCAGCCCTTGAAAAAGAAAAAAAACTATATTTGCTCCTTAACAATTATTAACAAATAAAAAAATATGGACACAGCAGAGCAAAAAGGGCACCCGAAAGGACTCTATCTTTTGTTTATGACAGAAATGTGGGAACGTTTCTCTTATTACGGTATGCGTGCGATTTTCGTTTTATACATGACGAAAATGCTTTTAATGGATGATGCAGAAGCTTCACAAATCTACGGAAGTTATACCGGGCTGGTATATCTTACGCCGCTTCTCGGTGGTTATCTTGCAGACCGTTTTCTGGGTAACAGAAGAAGTATAGAAATTGGTGGTGTACTTATGGCACTTGGGCAGTTTGTAATGTTTTTCAGTGCTTCCACTTCGGGCAGTTCAGCAATTACGCTGATGTGGATTGGTCTTACCATGTTGATCATTGGGAACGGTTTTTTCAAACCAAACATTTCAACGATGGTGGGCCAGCTTTATCCGAAAGGAGACCGCAGGGTGGATTCTGCATTTACCATTTTCTACATGGGGATCAACCTGGGAGCTTTCTTCGCACCGCTTATTTCTGGTACGCTGGCTGAAAAAATTGACTTTAAATGGGGCTTCCTGGCGGCAGGTATTGGGATGGTCATCGGTTTGATAACCTTTATGCTTCAAAAAAACAAACTGCTTGTAGATAACGAGAACAAGCCAATCGGGATGCCAACCAATAAATTTGGTATTGCACAGCTTGGAATGGTTTTAGGCTCAATTGCAATTATTTTCTTCTTAATGAACTTTAAAACCATGTTCCAAAGCGATTTGGATATTATCGGATACCTCATTTATGGCGCTATGATTGTGATGCCATTAATTGTTCTTACCGATAAATCTTTGACTAAAGAGGAACGTGAAAGAATAATGGTGATTTTTATCCTCGCATTCTTTGTCATCTTCTTTTGGGGAGCATTTGAGCAGGCCGGAGCTTCACTTACAATTTTTGCTGACAGACAGACCGACAGAACAATTTTCGGTTGGGAAATGCCTGCTAGTTACTTCCAGTCAGTAAACCCGCTGGCCATTATCGTACTTGCACCATTATTCTCTTCAATGTGGTTACGTCTCGGAAACCGCGGTATGGAGCCGTCTTCGCCAAAGAAAATGGCCCTTGGTCTTGCATTGGTTTCTTTAGGATACGTCGTTATTGCATTTGCTGTTTACGGTCTGGGAATGATGGACAAAGTTTCCATGTTCTGGTTGATCGCACTTTATGTAATTCACACAATGGGTGAACTTTGTCTTTCACCAATCGGACTTTCAATGGTGTCAAAACTTTCACCACTGCGTTTCTCGTCTCTGTTAATGGGAACATGGTTCCTGGCTAATGCTGCTGCAAACAAATTTGCAGGAACTTTATCAGCACTAATTCCAGGAAGTGGTGAAGAGGGCCAAGGCGCGAAAGTCACTTATTTCTTAGGATTTGAAATCACCAACCTTTTCGATTTCTTCCTTGTATTTATTGTGATGTGTGGAGCTGCCGCTTTAATTTTGTTTGCAATGAGCCGTTGGTTAGAGAAAAAAATGCACGGAGTAAACTAGAACTAAGCGCATTTAATTATACTAAACCACCGATTATTCGGTGGTTTTTTCTATTTTCGTCAAAAATTATTCTAAAATGAATCTTACGTTAGAACAAATTCAGGATTTCAAAGGAAAATATCCGAAACAAATCTGGTCACTTTTTTTCTCGGAAATGTGGGAACGATTCTGCTTCTACGGAATGCGCGGAATGCTCGTTTTTTTCATGATTTCTCAATTGAAATTCGGTGACGAGCAGGCAAATCTTCAATACGGGGCAACCCAGGCATTTGTGTATGCATTCACTTTTGTAGGTGGTCTTTTTGCGGATAAAATCCTTGGTTTCCGTAAATCCCTGTTCTGGGGTGGGATTTTAATGATTGTAGGGAGTTTGATTCTCGCTACCAATCCTCATGATTTTTTCTTTCTCGGAATCTCATTCACCGTGGTAGGAACTGGTTTCTTTAAACCTAATATATCAACCATGGTTGGGAAACTTTACAAAGCCGGAGATTCCCGTACCGACGCAGGTTTTTCCCTGTTTTATGCAGGAATTAACCTTGGTGCGCTGCTCGGCGGATATTTGTGTATCGCGATTGGAAAAGGCGAAATGCTTTCAGGTTTTATTCCTGAAGATAAAAGATGGAATGTCGCATTTGGTTTAGCGGCAATCGTAATGGTGATCAGCTTGATCAATTTTGTTTTCACCCAGCGAAGTTTAGGTCCTATTGGTCTTATGCCCGAGCGAAAACTTGCAGACGGAACTGTAGTCCCTATGGAAAAATGGAAAGTTTACGGAGTTTACGCTCTTACTTTAGTTTTTGTTCCGCTGATTATGACCATGGTTTCTGTGCCGCAATACACCGATTATTTTATGTGGACCGTCGGTCCGTTAACCCTTATTTACCTGTTTTATGAAATGACGAAAGTGAATGTTGCAGAAAGAAAAAAGCTACTTGCAGCCCTCGTTTTCATTATATTTTCTATTATATTTTGGGGAATTTATGAGCAGTCGGGAGGTTCCTTAAGTATTTTCGCAGCAAATAATCTGAATAAAGATTTGCTTGGCTTGGATCCTAACGGAGTAAACAATTCCGGAGGTGCATTTTTCATTATTTTTCTTGCCCCACTTGTCGGACTGTTCTGGATTTGGCTAAGTAAAAAGAGACTGGAACCAAACACGATTATTAAGTTCGGACTCGGTTTTATATTCCTCGGTTTAGGATATTACGTATTATTTGCTACCAGATTTTTTGCTGATTTGCAAGGAGTTACTTCTTTAAATATTTTTACCATCGCATTGCTTGTGATAACTTTTGGCGAATTATGTTTGTCTCCGATCGGACTTTCAATCATGACGAAACTTTCTACCGAAAAACTGCAGGGAATGATGATGGGAATGTGGTTCCTTGCATCCGCTTACGGGCAATATGTAGCCGGAATTATCGGTGCAAACATGGCAACCGCCAAAGAAGGTTCCACCAATATGGATGCACTTTTAGCCTATACAGAGGGTTACAAACAGTTAGGGCTTTATGCCGTAATCGCGGGTGTTATACTCATCATTATCTCACCGCTCGTGAAAAAACTAATGCAGGAAGTGAGATAGTGCTTTAACAAACCTCTATATTTTCAATCAAACCACTGATGAAAAAATTAAACTTTTTATTGTTCGTTTTAGCCATTTCTTTTGCCTCAGCACAGGTTAAGTGGATGACGCTCGAAGAAGCGGTGGAAGCACAGAAAACAACGCCAAAAAAAATTCTGATCGATTTTTATGCAGACTGGTGCGGCCCATGTAAAATCATGGAAAAAGAAACCTTTAATCACCCCGTCATCGCAAAATCTCTTCAGGAGAATTACTACGCCGTAAAGTTTGGTGCAGAAAATAAAGAAAATATTACTCTTTTTGGCAGAACATTTTCAAATCCAGGATTCGAAACCGGAAAAAGAAAAAATTCAATGCACGAATTCACCAAGTTTATGAATGTTGTTGCTGTTCCCACAACGGTTTTTCTGGATGAGCAAAGCATGCCGATTACCATTCTGCAGGGTGCGCTCACGGCAAAAGAACTGGAGCCTTACATTCAGTTTATCGCTAACGACGACTATAAAAAGATTACAACGCGTGAGCAGTGGGAAAATTATCAGAAAAAATTTAGATCGAGCATTAAAAACTGATTTAGATATTGAAGATTAAAGACTTTCAGAAATTTTTTGGAAGTCTTTTTTATTTTACCGAAATTCGCTCGCCAACGAACATCTCAATCCTCAAAAGAGAAAAAAAATTAAGATCTGACATTAGAAACTTCCATAGAATTCTTAAAAGGAATCGGTCCCGAACGAGCCAAATTCATTAAAAATGTCTTGGGAATTTCCACTGTGGAGGATTTACTCACTTTTTATCCGTTGCGCTACATTGATAAAAGTAAAATTTACAATATTGGCGATCTTGCTGAAGAACCCGAAGCCGACATTCAGCTGAAAGGAAAAATAACTGAGGTTCAGGAAATCGGTTACGGCAATGGAAAGAAGCGGATGTCAGCCAAATTCCGTGATCAAACCGGCACTTTAGAACTCGTTTGGTTCCGTTATTCAAAATGGATGAAAGAACAGATACCAATCAACCGGGAACTATTTATTTTCGGGAAAGTAACGCTCTTTAATGGCGTTTTTTCAATGGCGCATCCGGAGATTGAGACGGATGAAAAGAAAGCACTTTCGGGATCGCTCCTGCCGATTTATCCGGGAAGTGAAAAACTGGCAAAAAGAGGAATCAACAATAAATTTTTCCAAACGGTTCTTTCAGAAATCACGCTTAATTTACCATCGTTAATGCTGGAAAATATGCCTGATTCTTTAATGAAATCATTAAAATTAATCGGCAGAATTCCCGCTTTTTATCATATTCATTTCCCTAAAGATTTTCATCATTTCGAACACGCAAACCGCAGACTGAAGTTCGAGGAAGCCTTCTTTTTTCAGCTGGGTTACGGATTAAAAAAACAATACCAGAAAACTTCTGTCATCGGAAATCCATTCCCTAAAATCGGTGAAAACTTCAATAAATTTTACATTCACAACCTGCCTTTTGAACTAACAAACGCCCAGAAAAGAGTACTGAAGGAAATACGCACCGATATGAAAAAACCAATCCAGATGAACCGTCTTTTGCAGGGTGACGTAGGTTCGGGAAAAACAATGGTTGCGCTTCTTGCCATGCTGATAGCAATGGACAACGGTTTCCAGAGCTGCATGATGGCTCCTACCGAAATTCTTGCGCAGCAACACTTCAATTCCATTAGAGAACTGCTCGTAAATACAGACATTAATGTGCGGCTGCTCACCGGTTCCACAAAAACTACAGAAAGAAAAATCATTCACGCGGAACTGCTTAGTGGTGAACTTTCAATTCTTGTAGGAACCCACGCAGTACTTGAAGATATTGTTCAGTTCAAAAATCTTGGTCTTGCTATTATTGATGAACAGCACCGGTTTGGTGTTGCGCAGCGGGCAAAACTTTGGGCAAAAAATAAAATTCCACCGCATATTCTGGTGATGACTGCAACACCGATTCCCAGAACTTTGGCAATGAGTTTTTACAGTGATCTTGATGTTTCCGTAATCGATGAAATGCCTGTGGGCAGAAAACCCATCATTACCGCTCACAGACGCGAAAAAGACAGGCTTTCGGTTTTCCGTTTTGCGAAAGATGAAATTGAAAAAGGAAGACAGATTTACTTCGTTTATCCTTTAATTGAAGAATCTGAAACACTCGATTATAAAAATCTGATGGAAAATTTCGACCATATTGTCGCGTTTTTCGAAGGAAAAAATGTCACGATGCTCCACGGCAGGATGAAACCCGCTGAAAAAGAAGCTGCAATGAGTTATTTCGCTTCAGGAAAAGCCGAAATTATGGTGGCGACAACGGTAATTGAAGTCGGCGTAAATGTCCCGAATGCATCGGTAATGATTATTGAAAGCGCTGAAAGATTTGGTCTTTCGCAACTTCACCAGCTGCGTGGGAGAGTCGGACGTGGTGCTGAACAAAGCTTCTGTATTCTCATGACTTCGGATAAACTTTCTACAGAAAGCCGGACGCGGATTAAAACAATGACAGAAACCAACGATGGTTTTAAAATTTCTGAAGTCGATATGCAATTGCGCGGTCCAGGTGATATTTTGGGAACACAGCAAAGCGGCGTTGTAGATTTTAAAAAACTCGATTTAACCACTGACGGAAAAATCATTAAAGCTTCTAAAGCCGCAGTAGACCATCTTCTGAAAAAAGACCCACATCTTCAGAATCCGGAAAATGCCGGTTTAAAGAACTACTACCTTAAACTTTATAAAGGAAAAAACAAGTGGAGCAGGATTTCTTAACGTTTACTTGGAAATCATTGGTGGCGGCGGAGATTTATATTCCACAGTCTCTTTCACATCTTCTTTTGGAGTAACTGAAATTCCGTTTATCAGTTCCTGAACAGCACCGAAACTCTGTTCAAAAACCTTCTGCGAAGCGAATCCTACCACGCCGGCATAACCGTCGCTGTTGATAGAATAATTTCCGGCATACTCGAAATCCATACCTTTTGTATTGGCTGCATAGCGGATGTAGAGGACTTTCATTCCGTTTACAGTACGGTATTCCGATTCTTTTAAGCGGAAATAATCTACATTCCTGTTAACATTTTCGATAATAAGATCCTTCAGGTTTTTCAAAGTGGCGATCTGTACTTTTTCAGTAATCATAAAACCAAAATATCCATCGTTACTGTTTCTTTCAGCAAAGAAATATTCTACATGCGGACTGATATTCTGTGTGGCAAGTTTCCATTTTTTAGGATCGAAATATACGCCTACATCCATTTTTTTACTTTTGATCAAGAAACTTGCGGTTTTGGGTTTTTCAAACACATCATTGTTGGTAACGATTGTTTCCAGAACTTTTGCGTCGCTTTCATTTACAAACTTCCAGGTTCCGTTATCAAAAAGTACGACTTCCTTACCCTCTTCAGTTAACGCTTTCTGCTGCGAAAAAATGGCGAAAGGCAGGAGTAAAACAGCGAATGTAAATATATTTTTCATCGAACTAAATTACAAATTATTTTACCGACAGCATTACTTTTTAAATTCCACATTACCAGCGAATATAACTTTCCGATTATCTAAAAAAATTAAATACTTTTGTTTTCATGAATAAACTTCTATCCTTCCTTTTACCGTTTCTTTTTCTGAACGTTGCTGCACAGTCGAAAATTACCGTTCTGAAAGCCGGTGAAGGCACGCCAATTACTAATGCAACAGTTTCCTGCAACAAGAAAATTTTAGGAAAAACCAATGCACTAGGCGTCCTTCAGTTCCGCACAAAATGTAAGAAAGTGGATGTAAAAGCTCCTGGTTATTATGAAGATGAAGCTGTTGTGGATCAGGTGATGGAAATCGCGCTTTCAAAAACAGATCCGCAAACCCAGTCGATTGAAGCCGTGGTTATTAATGACAAAAGCGATCCTTTAGCCCTGGAAATTCTTCAGAAAGTAAATGACAACTACCAGAACAATTCCCCTCAAAGCCTGGACTCCTACTCTTTTAAATCATACGAAAAAATTTCTTTAGATATTGATGAAGACAGCATCAAACATTACAATGCCTCTCTCGAAAAAAGACTTGATTCTTTAAAAAAACTTCCTGAAAAAATACAGACTGCAGAGAAGAAAAAGGACTCCACAGAAAGTGTAAATGTGATGAAACTGATGAGTTCGAGTAAACTTTTCCTGTGGGAAAGAGCATCCGAATTTCTGTTCTCTAAAAAATATGGTGAAAAAATTAATATTCTCGACAACCGCGTTGCAGGGCTGAAAGAGCCGATTTATGAAATGATGACCCTGCGCTCTAACAGAAACCGAATCCCAAGAGAAATACGCGAAGAAAACCGCACACTTTACCGCTTCTTTTTAACAGATACCATCGAAATTGAAGGACGACAGAATTATGTTATCCGATTCCGGCAGGTTGATTACAAACAGCCGGTGAATAAACGAAAATTCAATGGTTACCTGTATGTTGACACCCAAACTTTTGGGCTAAAAAAAATTGAAAGCAACAGCAAGAATAAAAGTGAAGGAAGCATCACCAGCATCTGGAAACCGATTGATAACAAATGGTTTCTCAGCAAAGAAAATTTGAAGATAAAAATGGGTTCCACGGTTTTCGGCAATACAAAAACCGATGAAAAAAAGGACAAAGATTCTGTAAACAAAAACCTTCATAAATTTGGGAATTATGTCTTTATGGTTGCCGATTATTTCGATTTTAAAACCCAAATCAGTGAAAACAAAAAAGATTTCGCAGGCTACACCATGAGCGTGAAAAATTCCGACGGTAAAATTTTGGACACATTCCGTACAGATTCGTTAAGCGCCCGCGAAAAAATAACCTACGAAAAAATCGACAGTGTAGGAAAAAAATACAAACTCGACCAGAAATTAAACGCATTCACGGGATTAATCAAAGGAAAACTTAGGGTTGGTGAGGTTGATTTTGATGTCGCTCAGCTTTTAAAATACAATAAATTCGAAGGCATCCGGGTCGGAATCGCCGGAAAATTGAACGAAAGATTCAACAGATATATTTCTCCGGATGCATATATTGCTTACGGTTTCAAAGACGAACGCTGGAAGTACGGTGCCGGAATCGATATCAAAACGACACTGAACAAAAACTCGTTTTTCCGCGCCGAATATTATAATGATGTAATGGCTGCAGGACGTTTCAGCGAAAATCTCTGGAATTTCAAAATGAAAATCATGAACTCCGGAATTGATCTTAAAAACGACAGGTTTTACCGTTACCAAGGTTTTAAAATCGCCTTTGAAAATGATTTAAGCAATGCTTTAACATTCAATATTTCGGCTAAAAAAGATATTGAAGAAGCCACTTTCGATTATAATTTCAGGAATCTCGGACAGAAATTTGAAAATTTCGCTTCCAAAATCACCCTGAAATATGCGCCAAAATCTAAAAACATCATGACGCCTTCCGGAAAATTTACTTACGAGCAAAGCTTTCCGGAGTTTTACATCAATTACGAACAGGGAATGCAGACTCTGGGAGGCGATTTAAACTACAGCCGGTGGGATGCACTTGCACAGCATAATTTTAAGACAAAAGCAGGCGTTACCGGAATCCGGGTTTACGGCGGATTACTCACTGGCGACGCACCCATTTGGCATCATTTCGCGATGAATGGTTTGGGCAGCGGGAAAGACAGTTTTAACTTCAATCTCACGTCTTTCCTCGGTTTTGCAACCATGGAGAGCGGTAAATATTATAACGACAAGTTTGCCGGATTCTACTTTACGCACAGGATTCCGTGGTATTTCAAAACTTTTGGAAAAAATACCTCGAGTTTCGATGTGGTGTACCGCGGAATTATTGGCGACATGAAAAATCCTGAGTATCACGGTTTCGAATTCCAGAAACTCGATCATCTTTATCAGGAAATCGGGCTCGAGAGCAATCATTTTCTCGGCACGCCTTTCAATCTTGGTTTTTTCTACAGGGTTGGTCACTACTCGACTTTACAGTTTAAAGAAAATTTTGCAGTTCAGCTGAAATTCAATTTCTTAGGATTTTAATTTGGGCGTATCCCTCGCCAATACTTTTCCCACGACTCGGGTCGCTACGTCCGTTACAATCTTTTTTGGTTGCGGCGGCTTCGCCGCCGCAACCAAAAAAGGATTTCCTCTCCCATCGCTTACGCGGGAACCGTTGTAAAACACTATTTTTGCAGCAATAAAAATCAGGATTATTCATGAAAATTATTCAGATCAAAGCATCGCAGTTTTTCGAACTGCTGAAAATGAAAGACACTTCAATGTGGGAAATCTTTGCACAGATGATCGATGGCAAAGAAAAAGAACTTATCTTTTTAGATGACGAAGAAAAAATACTTTTCAATTATATTTTGCCTAAAAACCTCGAACAGCTCAACAAAGACCGCGAACAGTTTGCAAAAGAATACGCCGAAAAACTCTCCGGCCTTAATTAATTTTCAGGAATTCATCAACCGTTTTTTTCGCCTGGGCAACATCGTGTACACGGAGTATTTTGGCTCCTTTTTCGAGCATTTGAAAATGAAGTTTCTGCGTCTCTTCATTAATTTCGAGCGGCTGTTTCCCTAATGGTTTATAAATAAAAGATTTTCTGGAAATACCAACGAGCAACGGATATTTTCCAAAACCGATGTGCTGAAGCTCATCAATCATCTGAAGCTGTTGCTCGACTGTTTTTCCGAATCCGAAGCCCGGATCCAGAATAATATCTTTCACCCCAAACTTCTTTAATCCCAATATTTTTCCTGAAAAATATTTATTGATGTTTAAGATGATGTCGTCTTCAATTATTTTTTCATGCATGGATTCGTACGTGGGATTTACGTGCATCAGAATGTAAGGAAGTCCGGTTTTTCCAACAGTTTCGACCATTTTCTCATCAAACATTCCGCCGGAAATATCGTTGATAATATCTAAACCTTCATTAAAACCGAATTTTACGGTTTCTGCATAAAAAGTATCGAGGGAAATTAAGGTTTCAGGAAATTCTTTTTTTATCAGAGAAATCATGTTTCCAATCCGTGAAATCTCTTCCTGAGCCGACAAAAACTGTGCATTAGGTCTTGTAGACTGCGGACCGATGTCAATAATTTCTGCGCCTTCTTTCAGCATTTTTTCAGCCTGTTTCAAAGCTTCTTTTTCTTCATTGAATTTTCCGCCATCAGAAAAAGAATCGGGCGTAAGGTTGAGGATTCCCATGACTTTCGGGACCGACAAATCGATCAGTGTTCCACGGCAGTTTATAGAAAAATGAGAATTTTTATGGTTAGCAGATTGAGTTTTCATACGCGCAAATTTAAGGAATATGTCGATGAAACTTCAAACTTTCGGCTTCCCTCTTCCCTCCAAAATTCTTATCTTTGAAAAGTTTAGAAATTTTATGCAGAAAACATCAAAACAGTTCGACGAAGTCATCCGCGTTTGCCGCGATTTATTTAGTAAAAAACTCACCGATTACGGCGCTTCGTTCCGGGTGCTGAGAACTCCTTCACTCACCGACCAGATTTTCATCAAAGTAAAAAGTTTAAGGAATTTTCAGACCACAGGAATCTCGAAAGTTGGTGAATCCGAGGAAGAAAATTTCATTGCCATCGTCAATTATTCCATCATTGGTTTAATTCAGCTTGAAAAGGGGTTTGCCGATGATTTTAAGCAGGATAAAGCTGAAATTCTGGCACTTTACGACAGATTTGCTAACGAAGCAAGAGAATTGATGATGCGGAAAAACCATGATTACGGGGAAGCGTGGCGCGAAATGAGAATTTCTTCGATCACCGATTTAATTTATCAGAAAGTACTGAGAACCAAACAGATCGAGGATAACGCCGGCGAAACTCTGGTTTCCGAAGGAATTGATGCAAATTATTTCGACATGCTGAATTATGCAGTGTTTTGTCTGATTAAGTTTTCTGAACAGCAAGAGAAATTTAAACCACAAATCATTTAAAATGAAACATATTTTACGAATTGCTGTCGCATTGATTTTTATTGCTTCCGGTTTTGTGAAAGCGGTAGATGTGGTGGGTTTTTCCTTCAAACTTGAAGAATATTTTTCGCCGTCGGTTTTCAACATGCCTTTTTTTGAGAGCCAGGCCTTGCCTATTGCCATTTTTGTTGTGGCTTTGGAACTTATTTTAGGCTTCATGCTCTTACTAAGAATACGTTTGAAGTTTACGCTTTCCGCACTTATTGCGCTTTGCGTGTTCTTCGGATTCTTGACTTTTTATTCGGCTTATTTCAATAAAGTGACGGATTGCGGGTGCTTTGGTGACGCTATTACCTTTACTCCGTGGGAAAGTTTTGTGAAGGATTTAATCCTTCTGTTTGGGTTGCTGATGCTTTGGTTCATGTACAGAAATCAGTTTCAGCTGCTTCAGGCAAAAAGACAGACCAAGTATATTGCGCTTTCAGTTTTTGTACTTGCAATGGGGCTTATTACACTTCATGGCATTCTACATGAACCTTTAATCGATTTCCGCGATTATAAAATTGGCACTGATTTGAATACTGAAAAAGCCAATATTGAGAAAAATCCCTCAGAATATAAAACTTTTTACAGCCTTAAAAATGATACTACCGGTGAAAGTGTGGAACTGAACCAGGATCTTTATGTTGCAGATAAAAAATATTGGGAAGAAGGCTCTCCATGGAAAATTGAACAAGCAAAAACGACTTCTAAAATTGTAAAACAGGGATACAAATCTGAGATTTCAAAATTCAAACCTGAATCTGTGGAGGGTATTGATTTAACTCCGGAAATTTTAAAGGCAAATAAAGCCATCCTTATTTTTTCTTACAAACCTATGGAGGCTGATAAAAATATTCTTACTAAAGCTGAAGCGAAAGCAAACGCCCAAAAAGACGCTCTAATCCTGGGAATATCTACCAATCCTACGACTTTTAAAACTATACAAAATGCAGTGATGGACGGTACTGCGATAAAAACAATCGCGAGAAGCAATCCTTTTGTATTAATTTTACAAAACGGCAAAATCGTGGATAAAATTCCGGCCAACGATTATATCAAACATTAAAAATTTAAATACAATATCAACAATGCAAAAGTCTAATAAATCAATCGCAGGTTACCATCTTTTAATGATCTTATCATCAGTTGATGGTGAATTTGCACCCGCTGAAGGTCTTAAAATTCAGGAATATTTAGCGGAAGAATTTCCCTTTAAAATGAACCTTGATAACGAACTGGATGCAATTGCGGTTTTGCAGCCTGAACAGTGGAAAGACCATTTCGAATTTCATGCTAGATGCTTTTTTGATGATTCTACAGAGAAAGAAAGAAAAGATTTTCTGCATTTCTCGAAGTCTTTAATAAAAGCTGACGACGAAGTTACCGAGCGCGAGCACCATTTTTACAGGTTGCTGAAAAACATGTGGTTTCCGTCATAAATTAAGGATCATAAAACTCAGAAAATAGCCATGAAAAAAACATTTACCACATCATTACTTACCATTACGTGTATGATGAATGCCCAAATCTGGCCCGATGCCAAGCCTCCCATTGCCGAAAAGCAAAATCACATCCGAGAAATTCACGGTGAAAAAGTGAACGATCCGTATTACTGGATGATCGATTATTTCAAAAAAGGAAAAGATTCTACCAAAGTTGTAAACTATCTTACTGCCGAAAATGCCTACCTCGAAACGATGATGGCGGATACCAAACAGCTGCGCGACAACCTTTATCAGGAAATGAAGGCCAGGATCAAGGAAAAAGACGAAAGTGTTCCGGTTTTCAAAAATGGTTATTATTACTATTCGCGCACCGAAACTGGCAAGCAGTATTTCAAATATTGCCGCAAAAAAGGAAGCCTTTCCGCTCCGGAAGAAATTCTGCTCGATGTAGACCAAATGGCGGAAGGAAAAGCGTATTACACAGCCACTGGTTTCAGTATTTCGCCAGACAATTCAAAAATGATTTTCGGGGTTGATGATGTTTCGCGCCGACAGTACAGTCTGTTTCTGAAAGATTTAAACACCGGAAAAATCACTGATCTGGGAATTAAAAATACTGAAGGTAACGCAGTTTGGGCTGCCGATAATAAAACAATTTATTATACAGCAAAAAATGATGTAACGCTTCTGTCGGAGAAGATTAAAAGACACACTTTAGGAACCTCTTCATCAAAAGATGCGGTGGTTTACGAAGAAAAAGACAATACCAACTATATTGGTGTTGATAAATCGAAGAACGAAAAGTATATTTTAATTTACTCCTCTGCTACCACGAGTTCGGAAATACGATATCTACCTTCGAACGATCCCAACGGAAATTTTAAGGTTTTTCAGCCAAGGATGAAGGATGTTCTGTATGACATCACTCCTCTGGAAGATAAATTCCTGATCACCACCAATAAAGATGCTTTAAATTTCAAAGTGATGGAAACGCCCATCAACAAAACGGGTGTTGAAAACTGGAAAGATTTAATTCCGCACCGGAAAGATGTTTTGATGCAAGGAATTGATGAATTCAAGAATTTTCTTGTATTTTCCGAAAGACAGAACGGGCTTTCTCAGCTTGTCATTCAGGACAGAAAAACCCTTAAAAAGGAATTTCTGAAGTTTGATGAACCGGCTTATATGATCCGAAGCATGAACAATCCGGAATACAATACCGATAATTTCCGTTTTGCTTATACTTCGATGATTACTCCAAGTTCTCAATATGAGCAGAATCTGGTAACAGGCAAAAGAACATTACTCAAACAGCTGGAAGTTCTTGGCGGCTACGATAAGAACCTGTACACCACTGAACGAGTTTTTGCCACCGCAAAAGACGGGACCAAAATCCCGATCTCCATGGTTTATAAAAAAGGATTCGAGAAAAACGGCAAAAACCCAGTACTTCTTTACGGTTACGGTTCCTACGGAAACTCGATGGAAGCTACCTTCAGCTCTACAAGACTGAGTTTGCTGGACCGAGGTTTTGCTTTTGCGATTGCACACATCCGCGGCGGACAGGAAATGGGCCGACAATGGTATGAAGACGGAAAAATGATGAAAAAAATCAATACTTTCACAGATTTTATTGATGCCGGAGAATTTTTAGTGAAAGAAAAATACACCTCCCCGGAACATCTTTACGCGCAGGGAGGTTCCGCGGGTGGTTTGCTGATGGGTGCAGTGGTAAACATGAAACCCGAGCTCTGGAACGGTGTTATTGCACAAGTTCCTTTCGTGGATGTTGTGAATACCATGCTCGACGAAAGCATTCCATTAACTACAAATGAATACGATGAGTGGGGAAATCCAAACAATAAAGATGCTTATTTATACATGAAATCTTACTCTCCTTATGAAAATATCCAGAAGAAGAATTATCCGAATATTTTGATTACTACAGGATTACACGATTCTCAGGTACAGTATTTTGAGCCTGCAAAATGGGCAGCTAAACTGAGAGATCTGAAAACTGATAAAAATGCAGTTTTACTGAAAACAGAAATGGCTTATGGTCATGGCGGAGCTTCAGGAAGATTCGATTACCTGAAAGATGTGGCTTGGGACTATGCGTTTCTTCTTAAACTGGAGGGAATAACGAAATAACTTAAATTATCCAAAGCGGAATGATTGTAATCATTCCGCTTTATTTTTTTTATCACCGAATATTTCGGATTTTTGTGAAAATTAAAAGAAAAATTATGAGAAAAAATATCGTTGCAGGAAACTGGAAGATGAACAAAAATGTAATTGAGGCACAACAACTCATGTTTCAGTTACTCGAGTACAAAAAAAATAACGCCACCAACTGTGAAGTCTGGATCGCGCCACCTTCCCTTTATCTGATGATGGCTAAAGATCTTTATGAGCAGGATGAAATCGGCGTTTTCGCACAGGACATGAGTGAACACGAAAGCGGAGCTTATACCGGAGAAATTTCTGCTGATATGCTGGAATCCATTGACGCGACCGGCGCAATTATCGGTCACTCAGAACGAAGACAATACCACGGCGAAACCGATTCCCACTGCAACAGAAAAGTGAAATTGGCTTTGGATAAAGGTTTAATTCCAATTTATTGCAACGGGGAAACTTTGGAACAAAGAAAATCCGGACAACATTTAGAAGTCGTAAAAAACCAGACAGAAGTTGCGTTGTTTACCCTTTCTGCGGAAGAAATTAAGAAAGTAGTTATCGCTTACGAACCCGTTTGGGCCATCGGAACCGGCGAAACTGCATCTCCTGAACAAGCTCAGGAAATTCATGCCCACATCAGAAATTTAATTGCTGCAAAATACGGACAAGAAGTTGCCGACGAAATTTCAATTTTATACGGTGGTTCTGTGAAACCTGACAACGCGAAAGAAATATTTTCTCAACCCGATATCGACGGTGGTTTAATTGGAGGCGCAGCTTTGAAAATTGAAGATTTTGCGAAAATTATAGAAGGGTTTAATGCTTAATTTCCAAATGAAAAAAGTACTTATTCTTACCTCAGTTCTGATTGGAGGACTTTTGTTTTCGCAGGTGAAAATCCCCAAAAACTCATCCAAAGGAACGATAACCACATCCACAGACTTAAATATAAATTATACTCATCTGGTTTATGAAAAAGGAAAGGTAACCTTCATTAATTCTGAAACCGGAAAAGAGGAATTTCTTTACGACAGTTCTATAAAAAGTATGATTTATGATGCAGAAACAGTTAATGAAACCGCATTTCCAAAAGCTGAATCCGCAGTTGCCCATACTATATTAAAACAGTCTTCGGAAAGTTCTTCAGCGAAAAATAATTTCATTAATAACGCAGATTATATTAAAGCCAAAAAACTGAGCCAGTTAGGTACCGGATTTCTGGTAGGTGGCGGCGCCTGTTTTCTGGTTGGCGGTCTTCTGAATTTATCTTCAGGTTCAGGACAAACAGTGAATGAAGTAAACCAAAAAGCTGAATCCCAAGGCAGCCCAATTCCGCTAATCATTGGATTGGCCGGAATGGGTGCCGGATTAGTGATGAAAATTTCAGGAAATTCTCAAATGAAAAAGATTAAAAATAATTCTGCTTTCATTTTAAAACCTGCCAATGAATATTTTGTGGTTACAAACGGTGATGGTGTAGGGATTAAAATGAAATTTTAATTTCCTTAATTTTAATTGGATAAACAAAAAAGAACGCAAATTGCGTTCTTTTTTTATTCCTTATTCCTTAATTTACTTATCCAATTTTCTTTCCAGAACTTCATCAACCATTCCGTATTCTTTCGCTTCGGATGATGTCATCCAGTAATCACGGTCTGACGCTTTTTCAACCCATTCGTAGGTTTGTCCGGAATGGTTTGCGATAATATCGTAAAGCTCTTTTTTAAGCTTCAGCATTTCTCTCAGATTAATTTCCATATCAGAGGCAACACCCTGTGCACCGCCCGAAGGTTGGTGAATCATCACTCTGGAGTGTTTCAGCGCTGAACGTTTTCCTTTCTCACCAGCTACCAATAATACTGCGCCCATAGAAGCCGCCATGCCGGTACAGATAGTAGAAACATCAGGCTTAATGATCTGCATCGTATCATAAATTCCCAATCCTGCATAAACACTTCCGCCCGGAGAGTTGATGTAAATCTGGATATCTTTGGAAGCATCAGAACTTTCCAGAAACAAAAGCTGCGCTGTTACGATATTGGCTACCTGATCGTCGATTCCTGTTCCCAGAAAAATAATTCGGTCCATCATCAAACGCGAAAAAACGTCCATTTGAGCAACGTTCAAACGTCTTTCTTCCATAATGTATGGCGTAAGGTTCGTTGGTCCGTACATGCTCATATATTGGTCTGTTGCCAATCCGCTGTTCCCTAAATGCTTTACAGAGAAATCTCTGAAATCTTTTTTTATGTCCATATTACTATTTTTATTTTCTGCTTTTTTAAATTACAATTTCTGTTCCCTAAAAAAAATATGCCCTTTTGTCACTAATCGGTTCAGCGTTTGGTTGATTTGGTCTAAAAGCGATTTTAAAGTTTGTATTTTTTTTATGGTTTCATAATATTCTGCCTCGTTATCGTTTCGGTGTTCATTTAAAAGGTTCCGGTACTGATAAATTATTTTCTCAATGAAATGACCTTTATGAATCAGAATATCATCCTCAATCTGGGCCGCGATTTTATCTCCCAATTTCGGTGGGAAAATATTGCTTTTTTCCCAGTTGCTTAGCTGGTAAGGCTCCAAAATAGCGTCCGAAACTTTCATTACGATATTTTGGTCCATTAATGTTAAGAAAAAATCTCCCTTAATAATTTTATTGTTTGCGATTCCGCTCTTTAATTCATCAACGATAATTTTATTAACGGCCGACTGTATTTCGTAATCATCTTCCTCCAAATGGTTTAAAATTTCTTCCAAAACCGATATCTGATAAGGTTCGTTATCCGAATTCACCTTATTTAAAATATAATCACCAAAATTAAGAACATGGCTCACCAATTTTTCTTCCAGTTCTAAAAGAGGATCAAGGCTTTCAATAGCTTCAGGAACTTTTTCCAGCTTTACCGAAGCCGATTTTTCCTGTCTCTGCTGCGGAGAAATCTGTTGTTTCTGAACCTGTTTCTGAACGTTGAGTTCATTAAAAAGTGACTGTTCTGAAATACCGAATTTTGCTGAAACTTCCTTTAAATACACTTCCTGCTTCAGCGAATTCTGAACAAAAGCCACCGATTTCACGATATCGCGGATCGATTCTGCCTTTTTTATGGGATCGCTGCCGGCATCTTTCAGTAAGATTTCAGCTTTGAAATCGATAAAATCTTTCGCCTCATTCTTAATGAAATTTTCCACATATTCCTGCGGATGTTTCCTCGAAAACGAATCCGGGTCGTCACCATCAGGAAAAAGCAAAACACGGATGTTCATGGCTTCCGAAAGCAACATATCGATACTGCGGAAACTTGCCTTAATTCCGGCAGAGTCACCGTCAAAAAGAATAGTGACATTTTCGGTAAGACGCTTGATGAGTTTTATCTGTTCCACCGTAAGCGCTGTGCCCGAACTGGAAACTACATTTTCAATTCCTGCCTGATGAAGGGCGATTACATCCATATAACCTTCCACAAGAAGGCACAGATTATTTTTCGAAATAGCCTGCTTACTTTGATTTAAACCGTAAAGAACATTCGATTTATGGTAGATTTCTGTTTCAGGAGAATTCAGATATTTCGCGGTTTTTACATTATTCCGGAGGATTCTTCCGCCAAAACCTACCACTCTGCCCGAAAAACTGTGAATCGGGAACATCACGCGTTCCCGAAATCGGTCAACTCCCGTAGGCGTATTTTCCGGAAAAATCGAAAGGCCTGATTTTTCCAGAATTTCTTTAGAATAAACTTTATCCAAAGCAAACTTCGTAAAACTGTCTTTCTGCTCCGGCGAATAACCCAACTGAAATTTCCTGATAATATCATCGCGCAGGTCCCGCTCTTTAAAATAAGAATATCCGACAGACTTGCCTTCTTCAGTTTCAAAAAGCTGCTGCTGAAAAAAATCATTGGCTATCTCATGAATTTTATACAGAATTTCCTTGTCTGTTTGCGACTGCTTTTCATCTTCGCTCAGTTCCCGCCGGTCTTCCTCTATTTCGATTCCGTATTTCTTGGCGGCGTGACGAAGGGCTTCGGGATAAGTAAAATTTTCAATTTCCATGAGGAAAGAAATGGCGGTACCACCCTTTCCGCTCGAAAAATCTTTCCAGATCTGTTTGCTTGGCGATACGATAAAGCTCGGCGATTTTTCCTCATGAAAAGGACTCAGCCCTTTAAAATTAGAGCCTGCTCTTTTCAGTTGCACATATTCGCCAATGATTTCTTCCACCCGAATCGTGGAAAATATTTTATCAATAGTCGCTTTAGAAATCATTCGGTAAAAATAGGAAATAAGTTTTTGTTTTTTCAATTTATTTGGGCGTAACCCTCGCCTGCGCTTATCAAAATAACGATTTTTTACAGCCGCCCGGGTCGGGCTATTCATTACAAGTCCTCATTCCGCATTGCTGCATTCCGGGCTTTTCATTGCTATCCCTTACGCGCATGATAAAGTTTTACCAACCCAGATCGTTGTCACCATCAAATTTCATATTTTTGATGAAATTTTTAACCTCATGAAAAACTTTTCCGTTCTACTGTTATTATTCACATTTATCTTCAGTTCCGCCCAGAAAAAATATGTTCTGGTGATTCATGGCGGCGCAGGAACCATTACCCGCGAAAACATGACTGCAGAAAAAGAAAAAGCCTACCGCGCAAAACTTACGGAAGCTTTAACCGCAGGTTACGCTGAAATTAAGAAAGGAAGCTCTTCTGTTGACGCCGTAGCAGCCGCAATAGTGATTATGGAAGATTCGCCACTTTTCAATGCAGGAAAAGGTGCCGTTTTCACTTCCGACGGAAAAAATGAACTCGATGCCTCCATCATGTACGGGAAAGATCTTTCTGCAGGGGCCATTGCGGGAGTTCACACCATAAAAAATCCCATAAAAGCAGCGATTGCTGTGATGCAGAAATCCGCGCATGTCATGCTTGCCGGAAACGGCGCTGAAATTTTCGCAAAAGAAAACGGACTCGAAATCGTAGATCCAAAATATTTCTGGACCAAAGACCGTTGGGATGGACTACAAAAACTCAAAAAGAAAGAAACCGAAAAAACGCCGAAAATTTCACAGAACAGCATTGAAGATTCTTATCTCATCGATCAGAAATTCGGTACCGTGGGCGCAGTTGCGCTGGATAAGAACGGAAATATCGCCGCAGGAACTTCCACTGGTGGAATGAGCAATAAAAAGTTTGGCAGGATCGGCGATTCCCCAATTATCGGAGCAGGAACTTACGCCAATGCTCAGGTTGGGATTTCAGGAACCGGTTGGGGCGAATTTTTCATCCGTTCTACAGCTGCAAGAACCATTGCCGCAAAAATGGAATATCAAAATAAAGACCTTAAAACCGCAGCTCAGGAAACCATCGACCAGATCGAAAAAATGGGCGGAGATGGCGGTTTAATCGCTTTAGACAAAGACGGAAACATTGCAATGCCCTTCAACACAGCAGGAATGTATCGTGGCGCGGTTACCGAAAACGGAGAAATTGAAATCGAAATCTATAAATAGACTCAAAATCAATGGAATTTAAAATCAATAAAATTGAAGACTGGCAAAATGTGGTTAATGAAATCTTGCCTCATTTCAAACATAACATTTTGCTTTTAAAAGGAAATCTGGGCGCCGGAAAAACAACATTCACCAAATTTCTCCTGAAAAATTTGGGAAGCAAAGACGAAGTTTCTTCCCCGACATACGCTATTGTGAACGAGTATCATACTCCGAAAGGAAAAGTCTTTCATTTCGATCTTTACCGTATGAAAAATATTACCGAAGTTTACGATATTGGAATGGATGAATATCTGGATAATGCCCAACTCTGTATTATTGAATGGCCCGAAATTTACGAAGAAGAACTGCAAGGTTTTCCTCACCACGAAATAACGATAAGCAACAAGGAAGAAACAAGGACCGTTACTTTCAAGTAAATTTTATTTTTTAGTCGCTAAATCATTGTATCTTTGTAGCTTTATTTATCGACTATCAATAACTTATTCTTTGTATACGCAAATCGTAACTAATGAGCAGTACAAATATTTTCACCCCGTTTTCTGAGCAGGAACTGATGCCGCAGGAAGAAAAACTGGAAGTGGTAAAAAAAGGAAAACAGTTTGCTATCGGAGTTCCGAAAGAAACCTGTCTTAATGAACGCAGAACTTGCCTAACGCCTGATGCCGTTCAGGTTTTAGTAGAACACGGTCACCAGATTGTAGTAGAATCAGGAGCCGGCGAGGGATCATTTTTCACCGATCTGCAATATTCAGAAGCCGGCGCTCAGATCACCCATGATCCGCGCGAAGCTTTTCAGCAGGATCTGGTTCTAAAAATAAATCCTCCAACCATTGAAGAGATTGAATTTTTAAAGCCATGCACCTACCTTATTTCGGCGCTTCAAATCAATTTACGCGATCAGGAATATTTTAAAAAACTTGCCGAAAAGAAAGTTAACGCCATCGCATTTGAATTTATTGTTGATGAGTACAAGCAGCTTTCTCTCGTGCGCTTGATTGGTGAAATTGCAGGCAATATTTCAATTCTTTATGCCGCAGAACTTCTTGCACTTTCCAACGGTTTAATGCTGGGAGGAATTACAGGTGTTCGCCCAACAGAAGTTGTGATCCTTGGAGCCGGAATTGTTGGGGAGTTTGCCACAAAAGCAGCTTTAGGTTTAGGAGCAAGTGTAAAAGTTTTCGATAATTCACTTTCAAAACTCCGCAGACTTCACATGATGGTTGACGGAAGGGTTCCCACTTCAATCATTGATCCAAAGGAACTTTCGAAAAGTTTGAAAAGAGCCGATGTGGTAATTGGTGCGCTTTCTAAAATCAGCCTCTGCCCTATCGTTACCGAAGAAATGGTTTCGAAAATGAAAAAAGGGAGCGTTATTATCGACGTAACCATCGACAACGGAAAAGTGATTGAAACCTCCGAGTTAACGGATATGGAAGATCCTTACATCATTAAACACGGCGTCATTCACTGTGGCTTACCAAATCTTACCTCAAAAATGCCGCGAACTACGACCAAGGCGGTTTCTAATTTCTTTTTGAGTTATCTTCTGAATTACGATGAAGAGGGTGGTTTCGAAAATATGCTGGTCCGCAAAAATGAAATGAAGCAGTCGCTGTATATGTACAAAGGCCGACACACCAAAAAACTCATCTGCGACCGATTCGACCTTACTTATCATGACATCAATCTTTTAATTTTTTAAATGAGAAAATTAAAATTCTTTCTTATCGGTCTTATTCCGGGATTACTGCTCGTATTTTTCATTCTAAATAAAAAAGGGGCAAGTTGCAGCGGTTATCTTCCCAATTCCCGGGTGATTGCAGAGACACTTTCCAAGGAAATGGTTTACAGTCCGGCATTTTCCGAAGAGATGAAACTCAATAACATTGACGAAAAGTTCCTGAAAGACAGCATCATTACGTTCGGTGAAGTAGATTTTGAGCGTAGTGAGGCACAAAAGAAGCCCTGCCCTTCTTACATTCTGGTTTATCCAAAGAAGAATCCAAGGTTTGAGATCAGTTACGAAAAATGTAAGGAGCAGAACACATTCAATACGCTAAAAAAACTCAGATAGTTTTATAATTCTTACGCATAATATTCTTATTTAAAGATGAAAATTTCGATTATCGGTGTCGGATTAATCGGCGGTTCTATGGCGCTGAAATTAAAAGCAAAAGGTTTTGCTTCACACATTTATGGAGTTGACCAGAACAAAAATCACCTTCACGCAGCGAAAAAGCTCGGGATGATCGATGAAATTGCTTCACTTGAAAAAGCGGTGAAAAATTCAGATTTAGTTATTATTGCGATTCCGGTTGATGCTGCAAAAAAACTGTTGCCCAAAGTTCTCAATCTTGTGACACAGCAACAAACAGTTATGGATGCAGGTTCCACCAAAGCGGGAATTGTAAATTCAGTAACAAATCACGTCAACAGGAACCGTTTCGTCGCGTTTCACCCCATGTGGGGAACCGAAAATTCCGGACCTCAGAATGCATTATCCGAAAGTTTTTCAGGTCGCGCAGCGGTAATCTGTGACCGCGAACATTCCGCGGAAGATGCGCTGAAAACAGTAGAAAATACGGCAAAAAATCTCGACATGCATCTGATTTATATGTCTGCGGAAGATCACGACATTCACACGGCTTATATTTCGCATATTTCGCACATCACTTCTTATGCGCTTGCCAATACGGTTTTAGAAAAAGAGCGCGAAGAAGACACCATTTTCCAATTGGCGAGTACCGGTTTTTCGAGTACCGTGCGTCTGGCGAAATCGCATCCGGAAATGTGGGTCCCCATCTTTAAACAGAATAAAGAAAATGTGCTGGATGTGCTGAACGAACATATCTCCCAGCTCCGAAAATTTAAATCAGCCCTGGAAAAAGAGAATTACGATCTTCTGGAAGATCTCATCAGAAATGCCAATAAAATCCGCGGAATTTTAGATAAATAAGTCTCTGAACTTAACATTCAGCCACATTCACTGCAATCGCTAAACCGCCTTCTGAAGTTTCCTTAAATCGGTCGCTCATACTTTGTGCCGTATCCCACATCGACTGAATGACTTGGTCGAGTGAAACTTTTGCTTTTGTAGGATCCGATTCTATCGCAATATTTGCCGCGGTTATCGCCTTGATGGCACCCATGGAATTTCTTTCAATACACGGAATCTGAACCAGTCCGGCAATCGGATCACAGGTCATTCCCAAATGGTGTTCCATGGCGATTTCTGCTGCCATTAACACCTGTCCTGGACTTCCGCCCATGATTTCAGTAAGTCCCGCTGCGGCCATTGCTGATGAAACGCCTACTTCTGCCTGGCAACCGCCCATTGCTGCGGATATGGTTGAATTTTTTTTGAATAAAGTCCCGATTTCTCCCGCTACCAAAAGAAAACGGATAATATCTTCTTCAGTGCGGTGCGCCGTAAAAGCCTGAGAATACATAAGAACCGCCGGAATTACACCACTGGCGCCATTAGTTGGCGCAGTAATAATTCTGCCGAAACTGGCATTTTCCTCGTTTACCGCCAAAGCAAAGCACGAAACCCATTTGTTGATATTTGTAAATGTTTCTTCAGCTTCAACAACATGGGTAAACCATTCGTTAATGTTGCTGTATTTTTTTTCGCCCAGAAGTTTCTGATTTAAGCCGGCTGCACGGCGTGTAACATTTAATCCTCCCGGCAAAATACCTTCTTTCGTCACGCCTTTATAAATGCATTCCTTAATTTGTTGCCAGATATAAAGCGCTTCCTGCTCGGTTTCTTCTTTGGGGCGCCAGGATTCTTCATTCATGAAAATTAAATCTGAAATTTTTTTAAGACCTAATTTTTGAATATTCCTCATAAGATCATCACCATTATGGCAAGGATAAAGTGTTCTAACACAATGGGTCTCATAGGAATTTTCTTCCTGAGTCGCAATAAAGCCTCCGCCGATCGAATAATAATCCTGAGTAATCTCTTCACCGTTTTCGAAAACTGCTTTAAAAATCATTCCGTTCGGATGAAAATCCAGTGAACGCTGTTTATTGAGAATTAAATGATGTCCGTAAACAAAGGGAATCACCTTTTCTGCACCCAGATTAATCTGGTTTGAGGATTTAATGTCTTCGATCTTCGAATCTATCAGTGTTGTGTCAATCATTTTAAAATTTTCACCTGACAGGCCAAGCATTCCGGCAATATCGGTTCCGTGACCGATTCCGGTTTTTGCCAGAGACCCGAAAAATTCCACAAAGACTTCCTTAACCTCAGAAATATGATGGCTTCTTCGGATTAAGTCTAAAAAACTTTCAGCCGCGTTCCACGGACCCATGGTGTGAGAACTTGATGGACCGATGCCGACTTTGATAATTTCAAAAACACTTATTGACTGCATAATGCTGCAAAAATAACCTTTTATTCGATACCAAAATACAAAAAGAAACCATCACCGAAAATGCATTATTTTCGTCAAATTATGAGTAGATTCGATAGCGATAATTCGATGAGCTAATCGTTTTGTAGTGCAGCATGTTCGCTTTCGACCGCATAAATTATCCCCTAAAATCATTTCTTGTAGAAATTGGTGAGTGAAACAAAACATTTTTCTCAGAGGATACTTCAGAAAACTTGAAAAGTAGAAAACAAATCAACCCCAATAAGCACGGTTTTTGTAACGGTAATTTCAAAAAATAAATTATGTCTACAATCCCCGAAAAATTCAGCAATTATACCAAATTTATTTCGTTCATTTTGAAATACTGGAACAGCGATGTTTTCAAAGCTGCAAGTGAAAATGCACTAAACAGTGAAAATTTCGATGATTCTGAACACGATTACAAAAACCCCGAGGAACTTGCCGAAGACCTCAAAAATATGGGTCCTACGTACGTTAAGTTGGGTCAGTTGCTTTCCACACGGCCAGATCTGATTCCCGAACCTTATCTGAAGGCACTGGAATCGTTACAGGATTATGTAGAAGAAATTCCGTACAGCGAAGTTCAGAAAATTGTAGAAGAAGAAATTGGGCAGCGCATTTCGAAGGCGTTTGAAAGTTTCGAGGTGCAGCCACTCGCAAGTGCTTCTATCGGCCAGGTTCACCTTGCGGTTCTGCGTTCCGGAAAGAAAGTTGCTGTAAAAATTCAAAGACCGGGCGTTAGAAAAAATTTCATCGAAGATCTCGATACCTTAAAAGAGCTTACAGACGTTGCGGTAAAACACAGCAAAACAGCAAAGAAATACGCGGTTGATGAGACATTAGATGAATTGCGTTTCATTCTGCTTAATGAGCTCGATTATGTAAAAGAGGCGGAAAACCTTATCGCCCTGGGAGAAAATACCAGGAAGTATGCTAAAATCGTCATTCCTCAGCCTGTTGAAGGCTACTCTACCTCGAAAATCCTTACGATGGATTATATCGACGGGCAGAAAATAACCTCAATTTCCCCTATCTCCAGAATAGAAACCAATTACAAACCTTTGGTTGATGAACTGGTTGCCGCTTATCTGAAACAGATCATTTTCGACGGATTTGCCCATGCTGACCCACATCCGGGAAATGTTCATCTTACCAAAGACAACAGAATCGCGCTCATGGATTTGGGTATGGTGGCTAAGTTCGGCCCGGATCTGCGCGAAAATATTTTAAAGTTACTTATTGCCATCAGCAAATATAATGGAGAGGAAACAGCCAATACGCTGCTTAAAATGAGCGATTACGATAAAAATGCGGACCTTGCCGGATTCAGAAAAGAAATTAACCGCCTCGTTTTAGATTCACAGAACAAAACTGCAAAAGACCTACAGACAGGAAGACTGCTGATTCAGATGAATAAAGTTGCCGCGGAAAAAAGCATTAAACTTCCCGTGGAGCTTAATATTCTTGGGAAAATACTGATGAATATGGATCAGATTGTGGCGGTGCTTACTCCTGATTACGATTTACAGCGTGCCATTGAACGGAATGTGGAAAAACTGATGCAGAAAAAAATGCTTCAGGAACTGAAACCCGACAACTTCTTTGCAGAAGCTTTGGAAGCAAAAAAGCTCAGCGAAAAACTGCCGGAAAGACTTAACATTATTACAGAAAAACTTGCCAATAACGAATTTGAAATTAAAATAGACGCGATTGATGAACAGCGACTGACGGACGGTTTTCAGAAAGTAGCGAACAGAATATCGATTGGCGTCATCATCGCTGCGCTGATTATTGGTGCTGCCCTGCTGATGCGGATCCCATCAAACTTTACCATTTTGGGATATCCGGGATTGGCAATGATTTTTTTCTGTACAGCCGCTGTTATTGGGCTTTGGCTGGTGCTGCGGATGATGATGAAAGACGAAGATTTAAATCTAAGAAAATAATCAGCTGAAAATTTTGCTTAAAAGTTCGGAAACTTCGCGGTGCTTGGTTGCCGGAAAAAGATGCGTTCCGTTTTCAATCACATAGTTAGGTTTCGAATATTTTATTGGAAATACGATGTCTTTATCAGCACAAATCTGAATGACTTTTGGGTTTTCTTTAAACTTCCATTCAGCAATTTTTTCAATGCTCCATTTTAGATAATAGGGGTCACGAACCGTAAAATAATCCATTAGTTTTGGATTTTTCGGATCGAAAAACCTCCTGATAAAGGCATACGCAAGAGCTGATTTTTCGGTAAAGATATTTTCAGGAAGATATTTTGGTATTTTGGTGATTTCGCCAACTTTAATGAATCGTGATTTCTCCCTGTCGGATTTTATACTTCCCAGAATCACAATTTTTTCAGCAGGTTTAATTTTATCAATTTCCTGAACCATGATTCCGCCAAAAGAATATCCGAGGAGATAAAAAGGCTGCGAATCATCGATTTTTTCGGCCATACGTTCTACATAATGATGAAAACTTTCGCCTCTTTCCGGCATTAACCAATCAAGAAAAACCACTTCCAGCTGTTTTGGAAATTTCAGTTTTTCGAGTACTTTGAAATCGGCACCAAGTCCGCTAATTACGTAAAGTTTCATGATGTAAAAATAAAAAAAGAGCAGGTAAATCTGCTCTTTAACTTTAAATTTTTTAAGAATTATTTTGCGGTAACCTTCACCAGCATATCGATATCATCTTTTACCAGAACATCTTTCATTGCTGCTTTATACGCAACATCGAACTGCTGTCTGTCGAAAGAAAATTTATCTGAAACCAAATTCACTACTCCTTTACTGTAAGAAATTTTGGCTGGGAAAGAAACGGCATTGGTTTTTCCTTTTACGGTAAGATTTCCGTTGACGATGTAGTTGTAAATTTTATCAGAATTTTTCTTTACAGACGTAACGGTGTAGATTGCTGTAGGATATTTATCGACTTCGAAGAAATCTCCGTTTTTAAGGTGGTTATTTAGTTTGGTCTGAGATTCGCCGGCCAAATCGGTGGCATTTACAGAAGTCATATCCAGAATGAAAGTTCCGCCAACAACGTGATTGCCTTTCATCACAATATTTCCGGATTTTACGTTTACTGTTCCGTCGTGAGATGAAGCCTGGGTTTTTGCGATTTTATAACCCCACCAATGTACATCGGATGCTACAACTTTCTTTGACTGCCCAAATGCCAAACCACTCACTAAAATGGCTAATAGTGCTAATTTCTTCATTTATTTTGATATTATAATTGCGTAAAACTAAGGTTTGCTTTTGAGTGTAACAAACCTTGATCATAATAAAATAAATTTTTTGACAAATCTATGCTGAATGTTTTTCTAAATGGCATTAAAAAAAACTCCGGTGTGCAGTCTAGCGTACCGGAGTTTATATTATTTCAAAAAACTTTTATTCTGTAAAAAAAGCTGCGTACAATGCCGCTCCGTTGATTATTGTCTTTTGGTCTTTCACGAGATAAATCGGGATATCCTTAAGAACAACTTCCATTTTATCGCTTACGATAAAGTTTTTGTAAAATTTATCGTTGCTGAGATATTTCTGAAGCATTACAGGAATATCGCCGGTTAAATATAAACCACCGGTTGCCTTCAGTTTCAGAACCAAACTGTTTGCTTCGCGGGCGAGGAAAATAAGAAAAGTATCGATGGTCATATTACAGATTCTGTCACGTTTTTCCAGTGCGCCATTTATAATTGCCTCTGTAAAGTTTCCTGCTTCGATTTCTTTCGTTAACCAGTCTGGCTGCTTCTGTTGTTTTACATCTCGTAAAAATCTGTAAATATTAAACAATCCTGAAGTTGAAAGTACAGATTCCCAGGTTACAATTCCGTAGATTTTTTGCAGAAACTGATAAAATTCTACCTCATCGCTGGTACGGGGCGAAAATTCGCAGTGTCCGCCTTCGGTTGCGAAAGGGCGCAGGCATTCACCATCCCAGAACAAACCAGCCTCTCCTAAACCGGCTCCGGGAGAAAGCACTGCCACGTTACCGGGTACAAAATCATCCGACCGATGAATTGTAAGAAAACCACTTTCATCATCATTATCCAACCCATAAGCCGAAGCCTCCAGATCGTTGATCAGATAAACTTTGTTTACATTGGTTTCAGCCTTAATTTTTTCTGCGTCAAGAGTCCAGGAAAGACGCTGTGGTTCGCTTTTACCGGCAATTACAGGGCCAGGAACCGCTACTGCAATCTTATCAATGCTTGTGATAGAATATTCAGTTATAAACCGGTTGACAATTTCCGAAAAAGACGCAAAATCCTTTGTGTTATAAGCAGCTTCTTTCTGCACGGCAACCTTTTTATTTTGGGTTATGTAGTGCGCAACATAGGTTATGTCCTGACGAATATCAGCTGCAACAAGCGAAATATCTGCGTTACAATCAGCATTCAGAGCGGGTAAGTATAATTTGAAGTTATTTTTAGATTCCATCTTTTTAATGTATCAACCAAAGATAATAATAGTTTTTAGAAAACTTAAAAAAAAACCTTCTTAAAACAAAAAATTTAAGAAGGTTTTATCAATTGCTGTGCGTTAATGCATTATTTTCCTAAAGGAATGTTGTAACCAACTCCTACACCGATTGCGCCAGCATTGTATTTTTGGTCACCAATCTGTCCTTTGTCTCCTGTGAATGTTTTCTGATACTGAAGGGAGAAATTCCAGTCTTTGTTGTGGTATCCGATTTCCGGTTTAATATAGAAACCACCGTCTGGTCTATCTTCAGTTCTGTTTGCAGCAACTTTATCATCACCTACGATGAAACCGTAACCCAAATCAGTTCCTAAATAAAAACCTGTCTGCTTAGGATACACTCTAATTAAAGCTGCAACAGGAACAACTCCGAAATCGTTATTATCGATGGTGCCGTTTTCTCTACCAAAGAAATGGCTGTACCCAGTTGCAATACCTAAACCGAAACCAGGAGTTACTAAATTCTGGTAAGAAAGATCTACTCCTACAGTTCCTCCAGCATTTTCAGCAGGAACAGCAATACCACCGTTAACTCCTACTTTAAGCATGTTTCTCATATCAGCACTTTGTGCACTCACTAAACCTGCGGTCATTAATCCTAATGCAAGGATTGTTTTCTTCATTGATTTCATAATTTCAAATTTTAATTTTACATGGATTCTACTTGTCAAAATCGTGCCAAATTGAATAACCTTGCGCTTTGCAAACGATCACCAAATCCTCATTTAACTGAAATACAAATCGTTACATTGCTTAAAAATTTAAACATTCGTTTATATTTTTACGATAAAAATTCTGTCAATTATTACCAAACACGTACATTTTGGCAAAAAAAAATGAGCCAAGTCTTAGAACCCGGCCCATTTATAATTTTTTAAAGATTATGAAAGACTTTCTAAAGCGGCCTTCACCTCTGCATATCCACCTCCGTTATACACATCAGTCATTCCCTGCGATTTGAAATATTCCATTGCTTTTCCGCTTCTGTTACCACTTCTGCAGAAAAAGACTTTTGTTCCACTGAGATTAAGAATCTCTTGTTTACGGTCCTCAATCTCGCCTAAAGGAATATTCTGTGCTTCTTCAAAATGACCGTCCATTTCAAGTTCCATAGGTTCGCGCACGTCTATTAAATGATAGTTTTTTGATTGTAATACTTCTACTAATGACATAAATTAAATTTTTAGGGTGAATGTAAAATGATTTGGTTACGATTTACTTACTGTGATTCACAGCAAATTTATGAAATAATGTTAGTTTTGCACTAGAAAAAATGAGCACATTACCGCAAAAATATTCAGCACTGATTAAAGCCAAAGCCAAAAAATTTGGTTTTCAGAACTGTGGGATTTCAAAAGCGGGATTTCTGGAGGAAGATGCAGAGCCTTTCGAAAACTGGCTTCAGAATAATTATCACGGGCAAATGCAGTACATGGAGAATTATTTTGACAAAAGGCTGGATCCAACGCTACTTGTGGAAGGTTCTAAATCGGTAATTTCTCTTTCCTACAATTACTTTCCGGAGGAAAAAATTTCAGATTTTGATACCTTTAAAATCTCAAAATATGCTTACGGGCAGGATTATCATGAAATTATAAAAGCAATTCTGGAGGAAATGGTGGCGGAGCTGAAGGAAGAAATCGGTGATTTCCATTGCCGGGTTTTTACCGATTCGGCTCCTGTTCTGGAGAGAAGCTGGGCAAGAAAATCCGGAATTGGCTGGGTAGGGAAAAATGCAAACCTTATCACCAAACAAAGTGGTTCGTTTTATTTTCTGGCGGAAATTATCTGCGATCTGGATCTTACTGAAGATATGCCAACCACCGATCATTGCGGTACCTGCAGAAAATGCATCGATGCCTGCCCTACGGAGGCCATCGTTTCTGATAAAATTATTGACGGCAGCAAATGCATTTCTTACGCGACTATTGAACTGAAAAACGAAATTCCTGAAAGTTTTAAAAATAAGATGGAGGACTGGATGTTCGGGTGCGATATCTGTCAGGATGTTTGCCCCTGGAACCGGTTTTCCGTACCGCATCATCAGGAAAAATTCAAACCCAATCATCATCTCAAAAGCTACACAAAACAGGACTGGCAAGAACTTTCACAGGAAATATTCTCTGAAATTTTCCGTAAATCTCCTGTTAAAAGAACGAAGTTCGCAGGCTTGAAAAGAAATATTGATTTTTTGAGTGAATAAAGCTTTCTCGGAACAATAAAACTCCGAATTATTGAGAAGATACTTCTGCAACCATGATTTCACATGATTGAATTGAATTCTGATAAAAAGTTCAAAGAAAAAAAATGATCTTCCGGAAAATAAATTTTCCATAAAGATCAGTGTCTTTTCTGTGTTCTTTTTGGTGCTACTTTTACACGAATTTTTAATTTCTTCGCTGATTTAGATTTCTTGGGCATATATGCTAATATTTATGCAAATAAATTTAGAAATATTTTTCAAAAAGACAAATACTTAAGGAATAATTTAATGATAAATTTATTTTACATTTGAGAATGAAGAAATTTGTTCTCACGATTCTAAAAACAGTTTGGGCCATCATCGGCATTATAGGAGTTTATCTGCTCTGCGGATTTTTGATCCCTTACATTGAAGTTCCTGCAAGATCTGTAACACAACCTAAGTATATTGATATTTACATTCTCACCAACGGTGTTCATACCGATTTGGTGGTTCCTGTAAAATCGCCGGAGATTGACTGGAGCACAGAAATTCCGTTTGAAAATACCCGCTCTAAAAGAACCGACTTCAAATATTTATCGATCGGTTGGGGAGATAAAGGTTTTTATCTGGACACCCCGACGTGGGCTGAGCTAAAACTTTCTACCGCTGTGAAAGCTGCCTTCTGGATGAGCGAATCTGCCATGCACTGCACTTTTTACGAATCGATGACGGAAGGCGAAGACTGCAAAAAAATTACTTTAACACAAAAACAGTATTTAGATTTAATAGGTTTCATCCGGGATAAATTCGACAGGAATCCGACAGGGAAACCAATTCTTATAAAAACAGACGCTGTTTACGGCAACAACGATGCATTTTATGATGCAAGAGGCCGCTACAGCTTTCTTAATACCTGCAATACGTGGACAAACAACGGACTGAAAGCTGCAGGACAAAAAGCCGCACTTTGGACGCCGAGTGACCGGGGCATTTTTCAGCATTACCAATAAAAAAACTCCCAGTTTCCGGAGAGTTATCATTAAAATATCATGTATGATGAAAAAAAGCACTGATGTCTTTAATATGATTTTTTTTAGTCCTTAACCGCAAGACTGAACAATAAATCGAGTTCGTCTTTCACATACACCATCCCACCCATTTTCTTAGGAGGCACGATATTGAAATCTGAAAATTTGAGTCTCTTATTGCCTACCAAACTGTTTTTGTATTCGCTGAATTCGATATTGTATTTTCTGGTAACGGTCATCATCTTCACTTCAACAGTTGCTGAAAATCTGTTGGCGCTTGTTCTGGCGAAATTTATAAATTTTATCGTAAGCACCGGATATTTGTCGGAGTGCAGTGTTTTACGGAAATCCGCAGTCATCATTCTGTTTTTACAGTCGAAATCGTTGACCTGTAACTGTAAATTCGGAAGCTGATTTCCTGAAAAAGAATAAATCGTGGGCGAATTTTTAAAATTAATGTTGGTGCATTTAAATGTATTTACATTCGTCCATCCGTTAATTTCCACTCCGTTTTGTTGAGCGAAAAACATTACTGGAGAGATAATGAGGAGCAGTATGGCGATTGTATTTTTCATGATATTAAAGATAGAAAAGGGATTGAAAACAATCCCTTTTCAGAAAAAATATTAAAAATTAGAAACCTATGGTTGCTTCAAACATCAACCCATTAAATTTACCACCTCTCAGTGCGCTTGTTGCACCCCAAACAGGATCGTTGTTGTATTTCTGATTCACATATTCTACTTTAGCAAGGATATTTTTGGTCATGAACCAACCACCTGCGATATTGAATCTGTCGATTTTTCTTTCTGCGGAAACGTCATCGTCCTGACCGCTGATTGAGTTATAACGTCCACCAAAATAGAACTGTTCTTTGTTACCGAATCTGTAAAGCAATTCTGCTGCAAGCTGTGTGTAATCGCCATCTGTAGCTCTTTCATTTAAACCACTCGCTTTGTTACCGGTTACATATTCGTAAGCTCCAAAGAATTCAAGACCTTGATATTTAACGAATGGGTTTACCTGGAAAGCTTTCATTTTTTTGAATCCTGGGTTGAATCTACCGGTTGCATAGTTTGAAGTTCCCATCGCATCATTTTGAGTTAAAAGAACGTAGTAATATCTACCACCTGCACGGTCTGCATTGTAAAGATAACCACCTGTAGACAATCCGTTAGTCTGGATGAAAGATCCTGTTAATCTTACTCTAAGATCTTCGCTGATCTGTTTGTCGAATCCTAATTTAGCATATACTGACGGAGAGTTCCAGTTGGTTCCTTTTACAGCAGTCTGGTTAAGTTTACCATTAGAAATACCCACCATACCGATAAAGTTGTTATAGAATAAATAACCTTCACCAAAAGCTTCTGTAGAGAAATTGTCCATGATAAAGTTTCCTACGAATGGGTTGTTGATGGTTTCAGCGTTATCACTTCTTCTGAAATGGTAATCACCATAGTTAATTTCATCCATACCCACTTTTACTCTCGCGTGTTTCATGATATTCGCTGCGAAACCTTCTTTAATGAAATCAAGATCGTCGATTTGGATGTATCCACCTTTTACCCAAGCTTCATTGTGGTGACGTGCAGAAAGATATGTTCTTAAGTGCATTTTTACCCCTTTAGCAAGGTAAGCATTCAAATCTAAGTTCGCTGTTGGAAGGTTGAAATCACTACCCATCACCTGTAAAGTGTTAGGAGTTGTTGTAGTACCTACGGTACCTAAAGAAGGTGCTTCTGTAGAGTGATCAAGCGACTGGAACTGTAAGGCGAAATCGCCACCAACGGAAACTTTCACACCATCGAATTCTGGAGAAGCTCCTTTTGGATCTTCAAATACATTTCTGCTGGCTTTTTCAGGAGCTAAATAATCTCTCATAGAAGTGGTAGTATCTTGTGCACTAATTACTCCGGAGAACAGTACTGCAAGCATTGAAGCTCTCATTAACATAGTTTTCATATTTTTAAAATTTAGATATATTAGTATTATTTGATTTTTAGTTGGCTGTTACATTAACCGTGATTTTAATTTCATTTCCGGTTTTCACAGTATTCATCATAAAAGAAGGAGGAGTAACCCCGTAATCGGTCATTTTAATAGTTTCAGTACCGGTAATCGTATAAGAGTTGCCTGATTTTGCTACGGTAACCGGGAAACTTACGGTTTTGGTAACATCAGTTACTTTTAATTTTCCTGTGATGGTACCTTTACCAATATTCACAGAAGTTGCTGTAAAGGTGATGTTCGGGAATTTATCCGCTTTCATCGCTTTGTACGCATTGCTGTCCATCGCACCTTTTCCACTTTTCAGGGTCTTGGCTCCAAGATTATATTGGATGTTGTTGATGGCATTTCCTGCTACTGTACCTGAAAAAGTTCCGGAAGTTGAGGTCATCGTCCAGTCGTGCATCGTAGATGTTCCTGAAACAGTAGTCTTCACCGTTTTGCTGCTGATCGCCTGGGCGCTTGCCATTCCCGAGAAAAGTCCGAAGGCTAAGAGCAACATTTTGAAATTGGATAAGTTTGTCATTGTTTCTAATTTTAATATTCTTAATAAATCTTCTCTTATTTTGTACTACAAAGATAAAACGATATTTATTAAATCAATAATAAATTTAGAAATATTAACATGATATATATCCTAATTTCAGTTTTTATTAAAAATTTACAAAATAAAAATGATGATTTTAATGAAATAAGCAACAATAATATTATTTAGCGTATTATTAAATAACAAATCTCTTTAAAAATTAGATTTTATTTAAACAAACTTAAACATCCATTTAAAAATGACTGATAGAAATCATAGATAATAAAATTAATCACATAGAAAAATATTGTTATATTGATTTGAAAGCGTAATATTTCCAGAGAAGGCATTATGAAACAGACATAAAAAAAACCTCTGAAAATCAATGATTTCAGAGGTTTGTACCCAGTGCCGGAATCGAACCGGCACACCTTGCGGTACTAGAGTTTGAGTCTAGCGCGTCTACCAATTCCGCCAACTGGGCTCGTAATTGGGTGTGCAAATATAGATTTTTTTTTAGTTCTGAAAAATTATTTATCAGAATTTTTTCAGGGTTTGCACCTGAATAAAAGCTTTTTTTAACCACATATTCGCAATCAGAAATCAATTTCTAACTGATCATAGGCAAGATATACATTCTCAGGCAACTCATTCTCAACATCTTGATGCATTCCCATGTGATGGGAAATATGGGTGAGGAACATTTTTTTCGGCTTCAGAATTTTGAAGAGTTCCAAAACCTGAGGTAAAATAAAATGGGCAGGATGTGGTTCTTCTTTCCTGATGCAGTTGAGTATAAGATAATCCAGGTCCTTTAATTTCTCCATCTCTTTATGCGGAATCGTACTCGCATCAGTGATATACACAAGATTTTTAAACTTAAATCCAAAAATCGCCAATTTATGGTGCAAAACTTCTACCGGAGTCACGTACGCATCAAATAAAGTAAAGGGCCCGGAAATCTCATGCAGTTCAAAAGACGGCGCGCCGGGATATTTTATCTCTGCAAATGCGTAGGGAAAACGCTGCTTAATTTCGTCTCCTACCCTTTTTGAACAGTAAATGGGGATATCTTTTCGGCTTCGGAAGATCAGCGGCCGCATATCATCAAGACCAATCACATGATCGTTATGCTCATGGGTCAGCAGCAAAGCATCCACATGCTCTTCGTTGTTTTCGAGCATCTGCATCCTGAAATCTGGACCGCAATCGATGAGGATCTTTTTACCGGCATCTGTAGTAATCAAAGCCGAAGAGCGAAACCGCCGGTCTTTGGGATCCTGGGAAGTGCAAACTTCGCAATGGCAGCCAATCACAGGAACTCCCTGCGAGGTTCCGCTTCCTAAAAATTTCAACTTCATTTTTTGGTGAGGGTATTTTATTGGTAAAAATACTAAAACCAGCGTTTATTCTTTTAACAAATTACTGAAAGTTAAGAAGGTGTACCGGACAGGCCTATTTCAAATCATCGTTGCACTGCTATTGCCAGGTATTTCCGGGAACTGCTCTAATCATAAAGGCCCAAGGATTCGAACCCCAGGCTGAACTGGTGGCATCCCGGGCAATAGTTGCGTTCGGTGGGCAGAAGGGTGTCCCATGCCTCCAAGCGAGTGCAGGTACAATACTGGTCATGTAATCTGGGATCGGTATAGGGCACCAGTTGGGGATTCGGGGATTTTGATAAAATATCCAGCTCCACGATTTCCGCGGTCATCATACTGATTGCGGGTACCGTTCGTGAATGCTCAAAATCTGCCATGCCTGCACCGAATTTAAGTTCTTTGGTTTGGTAACCACATTTGCATATTCCTTTGATTATTTCGCCCATGATAGATGAATAAAGTTAAATTTAAAGGTAGGTATTTTTTTTGGAAAGCAATTGCAGGCTTTCGTGTTCCATTACGGTAAATAAAAACTGTTATTAAATATTTCAGGTCCGCATATTGATCCATGTGAAAAACGCAGCCATGCACCAGGTAACATTGGTAAGAAGAAAGGCCTGGTCTCACTTAAACACCAGAGGAACACAACTTTTTTCTGATGGCGATATGATTAAAGCGCAAATAAGCAGTACGGCGGATCGGTATATTTTTGTGTTTGCTTACCTCTTCCATAGGTGTTGCGTTAACGTGAGGAATGCAAAAGAACTTTATTTATTTGCTGCAAAACGATTGCAAAGACGTTACACACAGGAAAGAAAGGTGCGAATTATAAAATCCAATCCTCAACTTTCTTATTTACACACTTTACGGGATAACGTCTTTTTAAAGTGCATTGGCAGGTAACCGACTTTCTTTTATTTTCATTTATTTTTTCGGTGGTGTTTCATGAACTCCACATGAACTATCCATGAAGTATCCATGAAGTATCCATGAAGCATCTATGGAGCATCCCAGAATGCACTATCTCTGATGCCGGTTAGTGCCTGTCCTGAATTCACTATCTGTTAATCGGTGACGGTTACTAAATATTCTGCCGCTTCCCTTATGGGAGTCAGCAGATCTACTATCTTTTTTACATTCAGATCCTCAACTGATTTTAGTAGAGGTAAATCAAAGGTCATCTCATCACGTTCTTCATAACCATCTTCAAGATGGCTAAGGTCACCTGACCAGGGTTAAATGGCTACATTTAAAGAACTTGTAAATAGTATCTGCTCCGCCTCTATAAGCGCTTTTACCGCACCTACTAAATGCTTCCTATACAATTTTTTATTCATCTTAATTTATTTTCACAACTAAAGTCTGCCAAAGCCTGTCTATCTGTTCCTCTTAAAATTCTCAGCCTGCTCCAGCACATTTTTATACACCTCATCCTGAGTAATCGGCGGGTAGCCGAACTCATGAAGCTTCACAATAATTTCCATTTTCAGCTGAGCTTTGATATCGTCGCGGTCGCTCCAGTCGGGGAAGCGTGCGGTATCGTCTACAATTTTTTTAATTTCCCTAGCCAGTTCCAGCATTTTCGTTTTGTCGAATTCAAAACCGTATTGTCGGCAGATCATGTCCAGGATATCGTAGAAAGCTTTCTCTTCGTAATTGATGCCGAGGTCTTCAAAAGATGCCATTTCGGTACGCAGTTTTAGAATTAAGTCGAGAATCTGTTCCGAAGTATCTGCCTGTATGGCGTCGTAATCCAGAAGGTCGGCTTCACTGCGCTCGTTGTAGCTGTTGATGATTTTTTGCAGTCTTTCCGAAAACTCGATGCCTTTTACTTTGTTTACTTTCTTAAAATCAGTAATAGCCTGCTTCAGCAGCCGCTCAAGGACTTTGATCTTGGTATTCGGCAGTTCAAGCGCGTTGATTTTCTCGAGAAACTTATCATTGAACAGATCGATCGCATTGGCTTTGTTATCATCGAGTTTAAAGATTTCTTCTACGCCTTCGGAGACTATGGCATCTTCCACCATTTTGCTCACTTTGGCGTTCATCTGTGCGGTGTCTGGTGCTTCGCCTTTGGTAAGTTTTACGACAATTGATTTGATGGCAAAGTAAAAATGAATCTCATCGGTCTCGTTTTCATTAAAGATTTCCGAACCACAGCTAAGGTTGTAAGCTGATTTCAGTTTTTTGGTAACATCCACAAAGAATTTCTCGGATTTTTCTGTGAACAGCACCAGTTCCGATGCACGGTTCAGGCAATGCAACTGCTCAACGGGAGAGCCCTTAAAATAATCAGTAGTATCAAACTGATAGAAAAACTGCCGCAGTAGATCCAACTGATCTTTTACAATAATCACCGCTTTGTCAAGGTCTTCAAAATCATCGGCTGCAGTGGTGTTATTGAATAAGCCCAAAGCGTGGTTCAGGTTTTTCTTGATGCCGATGTAATCAACCACCAAACCTTTGTCTTTACCCTCAAACTTTCTGTTTACACGGGAAATTGTCTGAATCAGATTATGTGTTTGCAGCGGCTTATCAATATAAATCGTGTCCAAAAACGGAACGTCAAAACCGGTGAGCCACATATCGACCACGATGGCTATCTTGAAGTTGGAGTGAATCTGTTTAAACTGCCGATCCAGTTCCTTGCGGTTATCCTTGCTTCCCAGCAAATTCCAAAGGTTTTCTTCATCATCTTTGCTTCGGGTCATTACCATTTTAATGCGCTCGATGGGCTTGATTTCTTTCTGTTCTTTCTCGCTCAGATGTTCTGCTATGGTTTTCTCATTCCATTCCGGTCTTAGCCTGATGATTTCTTTAAATAATTTATGGGCTATTTCTCTTGAGGCACAGACAAACATTACCTTTCCGGCAACAGTCGCTTTCTCCTCAATTCGTTTTTCGTAATGCGTAATGAAATCCTGTGCAATCGCTTCAATTCTCCCCGGGTCGCCCAAAATCACTTCCATTCTGGCAATCGCCTTTTGGCTGGCTTCCACGTGGTATTCCGAAGCACCTTCTGCTACAGCATTTTGATAATACTGTTCAATCTCCACCACTTTAGAATGGTTCAGATTCACTTTTGCAGCACGGCCTTCATACACCAGACGAACCGTAATTTCATCCACCACCGACTCAAACATCGGGTAAGAATCTACCACAGGACCAAACACATCCAAAGTCTTATCAATCGGTGTTCCCGTAAATCCTACATACGTCGCATTGGGAAGTGAGTCGTGAAGGTATTTCGCAAAACCATACGACTTTTTCACACCATCTTCATCAATGCGGACTTTCAAATCCAGATTCACCTGCGAGCGGTGGGCTTCGTCGGAAATACAGATGATATTGGTACGATCACTCAGCACCTCATCGTCTTCTGCAAATTTCTGAACGGTCGTCAGAAAAACGCCACCACTTTCCCTGCCCCGCAATCTTATACGAAGATCGGCTCTGCTTTCTATGTTGATAATATTTTCATCGCCAATAAAATCCTTGGCATTGGTAAAATCTCTCGACAGCTGGTCATCCAGATCGGTTCGGTCGGAGATAATAATGATAGTCGGACTTGCCAATTGCGTAGAACGCATCAGCAGTCTCGACAGATAAAGCATCGTATAACTTTTCCCGCAACCTGTCGCTCCAAAGTAGGTTCCGCCCTTTCCGTCACCTTCCGGTTTGCGGTGTCTTTGAATATTGCTGAACAGTTTGTTGGCAGCATAATACTGCGGATAACGGCAAAGAATTTTTTCTTCTTTTTTAGAAGTATCTGGAAACAGGATAAAGTGATGAAGAATATCACAAAGCCTTTCCTTGTGCAGCATTCCGTGGACAATGGAAGTGGCGGTATGAATTCCTGTCAGTGCTTTTTTTTCTTCGCCTGTTATTTTATGCCAACCGTAGAAAAAATCGTAAGGCGCAAATAGAGAACCCGCCTTGTTGTTCACGCCGTCGCTGATGATGCAGAACGCATTGTATTTCATCAGTTCCGGAATATCTCTTCGGTAGCGGATGCTCAGTTGTTTGTAAGCATCATAAATGGTAATCTCTTCTTCTATAGTTGTTTTGAACTCAAAAACCACCACCGGAATCCCGTTGATGTACAAAATCAAATCGGGAATGCGGAGTTCTTTTCCCTGAATCTCTAGTTGGTTCACAATCTTAAACTGATTGGTTTTTGAGATACTTTCTGAATCAACATCGATATAACGAATGTGCAAATCTTTTTTTGCAGGATTGTTTCGCTTGAAAATCAGACCGTCTGCCAGGAGTTTCCCAATGTATTTATTGCTGTCATAGAGATTGGAAGCAGGTTGATACGCCAGTTCATTGATAAGGGTTTCCAATTCTATTGTTTCCAAATCGGGATAACGGGACAGCAGAAAATCACTCAGGTCTTCCCGAATAAAAACCTCCTGTTGCGATGCCCGAACTACATCTTTGCCATTCACATACGCATAACCTTCTTCTTTCAGTAGATGGATGAATGATTTTTCTAATTGGGATTCGGTGTATTTCATTGATTATATAATAATCTATTTAATAATTTTAATAACACATTCACATTCTTCTCTTTTAATCTCTTTTTTTAAATCAGTATTAAACATTGAATGGTTTAATAAGAGAACAAGTACTATTAATAATCCATAAACTGACATAATTGTCCGTCCAATAAAGCACGCCCAAAATTCACATAAATAATGATTTAAAATAAAATAAGTAATTAGAAAAGTTGATATTAAAATTAAAACAACTGGAATTAATATTTTTAAAAATGTAGATTCTAAACTTAAAAGACAAATTATTATTCCAATTAAACAAACTGAAATTATTGCTGCTATTATTATTTTTTTTGTTTTATCTTGTAGTGGAGGATTGGAAGAACTTATATAGTTTCTATAGTTCATATCCAGAATTAGATTATTATTAGGATTATTAAATTGCTCTATAATCTTGGAATAAATAAAAATATATCTTCTCTCCTGTTGAAGAAAATATGCATTTGTAAACCAAAACAAAAGAATGATAAGAATAATAATTGTAATTTCAACAGGGAAATTATAATTAGAAAATTCAAATAAATAGTTTCCTTCAATTTTATTTAAGCCAAATATTATTCCTATTAGTGTTATTGCCCATCCTTTTATAAGGAATGAATTTGTGCTCATACGATTTATTGTATTTTGAACAAATTCTAAATGTTTAAGTATTTTGTCGTCCATGGTTTAGTTTAACTTAGTTTACACATATGGAAGTTCATTTTATTTTTAACCATTGTTTTAATGGAAAAAGTCTACTACTTCCGTTTTCGTCGGCTGGATAAAATACATAGTATCCTTTTGGAATATATGAACCTCCAATATACTGTGTAGAGCCATCTTGATACTCTATCCACGGATATATTTTTAAATATTCTGCTCCATAAAAAGATTGATTACTTTTATTAATAGGAAAAAGTGCAATGTTATTTATGTATTTTTCAGCATCTCCTAATCCCAACTCCCAATTACACCATTTTGAATTAATCGCATTTTGAGTTGCAACCAAAATAAACTTATCAGACGCTTTTATTTTTTCCTTTAGCTTATGTGCTGTTTCTGCATTTGTGTAAGCAGGCATCGACGAATCCATCCAATCAACATAGACATCAACTCCTTCATTTTTTAAAAATGCAATAACATCTTGCATAATAGAAAATTCATCATGTTTATGAGATAAAAATATCATAGGACAAGTAGTATCGCGGAATGAGCTTTTACTTAAGTTTATAACATTATCCGCTGAAAAGGTTTTTGTCCTATTTCGGTAGTTAGATAGTTGGTATTCTGAAATATAGCTCATATTATCTTTCTTTCTTTAATATATAATTAGATAGTTGTTTACTCTTATCGTAGGCGTTATTGATATAATAGTCAGGATAATTCAAAAATTCGTTTTCATCAACCATTGTTATATATGATCCATTAAGACTATCATAAGTATTACAATCATTACAATGTTTCAAAGGTGGATTTGAATTGTAATGATTTCGAGAAATAATTGGAAATAAATATTCGTTTCTGAACTGCACTTTATACAATCCGTGAGTGTTAATAGAATGAATTTTTAACCAATCTGTTGAACCATTAATATTCATGATAACAGCAACTACTCCATTTGATCTAGAGGTTATATCACCCCGTTTATAATTATGTAGTGAATATTCAATTTCCCAATCAATCCATTTACTGTATATCATTCGAGGAGAAATGATTACTATTGTTACGGAAGTGCTGAAAATCATATCTTTTAGATACTCTTTAATTCTTTCAGTAGTGCTGTCTGATAAGTCTGGACTATTAGATGTTTCTCCACGATAATACTTGGCATCTTGTCCTAATTTTACAAGAATTTTATTTCTTAATTCTTGTGCTTCATCGTATTTGTATGATATAAAAGTCTTTTTTGCCATAAGATTATGAGTATTGACTTCTAACTTTTATTGCTCTTTCCACTAAGTCAGATATATTGTTTTTTATATCATCATAAACGTATTTGCTTGTCGAATAATCAGATTCAAAAATTGGAATATAATTAGCTAAAGGATTTTTTCCTTTAGATGATTGATTACCATATACATTTTCAAGTTTGTGTACATAAATCCCACATACTGCTTTACCAAGTTCCCATGCACGATTAATTTCGTAATTCACCCATTTCCTTTCACTTGTTTTCTCTCCAATCAAAACTACAAGACAAGATTTATCTCTTAGGTTATTATCAATCCATTCTTTTATTGTTGCATCACTCTTGCTTTTGACTTCTTCCCACTTGTTTCCGTTTACAGGTCTATCGCCTTCAACAGCTCCAATATTACGAACTTGCCCAGCACGCCAATTATCATTGTCAAAATGAAAACTATAAAAAACTTTTCTTGCCATTAGTATTAGATTTTATCAATTAAATATTTTTGAAAAAGTGACATATATCCATAGTCCTTAAGGAATCTTTCGTGCTTTGCTTCATCTCCGTCAGATAAATTATCGAAAATAATTTTTGTTGCAGCTCCCGTACTAGCTATAGGTAAAATTAATGCTTCAGGGTGCAATTCTTTAAACATGTTGTATTCGACTTCAATACCATCCATTCCACCAATAAAAACAGCCGCCGAAAACTTATTTTCTGATAACATTTTTTGTCTCATATTCTGAACACTGCTATGTATGTCTCCTTCATTTTCAGTAAAAACTATATTTTCAAACTTTTCATTATCTTCTGGAAAGATGTCTTTAAAAAACAATGATTGATAAATCTTTACATGATTCTGAATCTCTTTTTTGACTTCTTTAGATAATAATTTGTCCTGATCTTCCACAGGTAAATCATTAATATCCTTATTTAATTTATACTGAATAGTTCTTTCGATTACAAAATTGATTAAAGGAGTAATAGAAGGGTGTCCTCCCCAAATTATTTTATGTTTTCCTATAACTAAACTAGCCAAAGCAATTACAGCATCTCTAATTGCAATAATGTCAGCTGAATCATAATATTTTGGGTGTCTTTCTGGTAATGGGATACTTGCTGATAGAAATATATTTTTCATATTTTATATTTACTTTTGAAATTCTTTATTGAAATCTAACTTCTTAAGTGTCTTCACTTTTAAATATTCATTTAACCAATCCAAATGTCTCAACCAATAATTTCGAATTGACAATTCGTCATAAATCAAGGTTATAGATTCTACTTCTTTAGACTCTATTTGTTCAATAAGGCTTTGAGAATTGTGACAATTAATAGACTGAGGAACACCAACTGTAGGAATGTATATTTTTAATTTATCGTTATCTAATTTCCGAGTAATATATCTACTATATTGAAGGTTAACCTCTACATCGTTATCATTAGCGGCTTGAGTGAAATCGGTAATTAGCCAATCTTGACGGGAAGCTAAATTTCTTGCTCGTGAACTCTCAACTAAATCAATAATGTCAGATAGAAGATTTTCCTTTAATTTACCTTTAGTCACATCAGCAACAGGTGAATTTTCAAAGTCTTCATATTTTAATTTCTTTGAGTGAGCGATATGTGCAAAACTTGCGAAATCACAATCAGGCCAAAGCAAATGTACTATTCCAATTCTTTTCAAATGAGCTTTATCCAATTCTTGTTTACACCAAGTACTTTCTAAAAATTCTTTTGTATTTAACATCAAAATTAAATCACAATCTGTCATACGGTGCCACAATTCTTCTTGAAATTCTTCACCTTTATCAATAGAGTGTGTGTCAATGAAGACATCAAAGTTTTGACTTTCTAAAAACTCATATAGTTGAATAGCTATATTACTAGATTCAGATCTTTTATAAGAAATAAAAATTTTACGATTTTTTCTTAGTAACTGAAATCCTTCAAGTACAATATTTTTTATTTTTTTTACTTTGCCCACAAAAGATACTCCATTTCGATTAGACAAAATTTCAGGCATTTCTTCATCAAAACTTTCGTTGAAAACAGGTAAAATGATATTGCCATCTAATTTTTGGTTTTCTAAAATCTCTTTTTGTCTTCCAGTAAGATTATTCTTATGGCCTGAATAAATTACAAATGCAGGTTGACCACCAGAATATTGACCAATTTCTGTTTCTTGAATAATATTTAAGGCTCCACTGATAATTTTGAGTTCATCAAAACCTTTTCTCAACTCTATTTCAAGTTCATTAAAAAACTCTTCATTTTCCCCCAAGAGAATAAGTTGGTATTTATATTTCATATTTAATTTTTATAGTTATTAGTTTAATTTTTATTTTTTACACACTTACGTCCTCCCCAACCGCCAATCGCGACAACAACAAACTTTGTAGTTGAGTGAGTTTTTGGTTTTCAACGCTTTTATATATAAAACATTCATGAAGTGAAGAAAATTGTTTTGTAAATAATTTTATTATTTCAATATGGGGTTTTAATATTTGTGTAGCATCTAAATTGGTTCTAGGCAATTGCTGTAATGCGCTACCAGTAATGCTTGATTGTATTTCGTTTCTATAATCTGTACTCTGAAATAAACAGCCTAGGTAAAAAGTTGAATATAGATTACCTCCATTGATTCTAACCAATTGTGCGTTAATATTACAATTAATATATTCGTTTGTCACAAAAGCTATTTTCCCAATATCTCCTCTTGTTGCCATTAAAATATCTCCTAATTTTGTATGACCTTTTTTAAGTTCCATATGTTGATTTTCAGATATATAATATAAATTTTCAGAATTAATTATTTTATTTTTAAAATCTGTACCTCTTATAAATGGAACACCTTTATTTTTAAAATCAGATGATTTTGGATATTTTGAACTGTAATTTCCGTCTGATATATCTAATTTGAGAGATTTTAAATCTCCAACTTGCCACCCCTCCGGAATCTCCTTCCCAAGTTCGTCATTCCAAACCATTTTACCGCCGGAAGACTTGTAAGGTTTCCCCTGTTCGTTTGGAAACTCAAAATCCACAAACCAATGTTTATACAAAGCTTGCGCAGTAGCTTCCAGCTTTTCGCAAATCTGGTCGTTCACTTTTATTTTGTTGGCTATGCTTTGGTATTGCGCTACAATTTGTCGCTGTTCTTCTATAGAAGGAACTTTTATTTCAATAGACTTCAAAGCCTCTAAATGAAGTCCTCCTCTTACATCCGCATCGGTGTAGAACCAACACTGTCTGTCAAACTCTTTACGTCTAAACCATAACATCAGATATTCTGGCAAAACATTAGAAGAAATTACTTCAAAAACATCATAAGCTGGAGAAACTATAAAATCATAATCAAAAGTTGACATCGAAATAGGCAGTCTTTCATCACGACCAACGTGCATTCGGTTGCAAGCAAATTGATATTTTTTTACAACTTTATATTTTTTTAAATCAACACCAATAATATTTGCCACAGATGGCATAAAAAATTTATCAATATTAATCCCAAATAATATTGTTGCGTTTCCATCAGTATTTTTATTACTGATAAATTTGACAAGATCGCCCAACTTTCTATAACTCATAACCTAAAGTTTTAAATACATTGGAAACCTCATTTTTCAAGTGGTTATCCTGCTCAAATAAATCTTTCAAATCTGCCTGCAAATTTTGCATCTGCTCATTATAATCCAGACTTTCATCACGGTTGACGAATTCAATATATTTACTGGGTACTAAAGAATAATCTTTTTTACGGATGTCTTCCAGAGTCGCACTGTAAGAATATTCAGGAATATCCTGATAGGTTACTTTCCAGTCTTGCTGTTGCCAGTTATGATAATGGGTAGCAATAGCCGTAATCTCTTCTTCGCCAAACTGAATATATTTCTTTTCAAATGGTTCACCTTTCTGTCGCAGATCCATAAACAGCACTTCGCCTTTTCGGTCACGGTAATTTTTTACACCATCGTTCACTTCAAAAGTTCGCTCATTTTTATTGCGGTTCAGAATCCAGAGTGTTACCGAAATATCGGTAGAATAAAACATACTTTGAGGTAAAATCACAACGGCTTCCACCAAATCATTTTCAATAATCTGTTTCCGGATTTTATATTCTTCGCCACCACCACTCAAAGCACCGTTCGCCAAAATAAATCCGGCAACACCATTCTGAGAAAGCTTGGAGATCATATTCAGAATCCACGCATAGTTGGCATTGGATTTTGGGGGTACTTCATAACCTGCCCATCTTGGATCGGTGGTCAGTTCGCTGTCTGCACGCCAGTCTTTTAAATTAAAAGGTGGGTTCGCCATTATGTAGTCGGCTTTCAGATCTTTGTGCTGGTCGTCGCCAAAAGTATCTGCGGCTTTGTTCCCCAGATTAGAAGAAATCCCACGGATGGCAAGGTTCATCTTCGCCAATTTGTAGGTGGTATTGGTAAGCTCCTGACCGTAGATAGAAATGTCTTTTTTGTTTCCTTTATGCTTTTCGATAAATTTCAGCGACTGTACAAACATCCCACCCGAACCACAGGAAGGGTCATAGATTTTCCCTTTGTATGGCTCTATCATTTCAGCGATGAGGTTCACAATAGACTTTGGCGTGTAGAACTCTCCTTTTCCTTTCCCTTCGGCAATGGCAAATTTGCTCAGGAAATATTCATACACACGCCCTACAATATCGTGGGCTTCGTCGCGTAGCGTATCAATATTGTTGATGGTATCCAGCAAAGCCGAAAACTTCGACTGATCTAGTCCAAGACGGGAAAAATAATTGTCTGGCAAAGCACCTTCCAGAGATTTGTTGGTACGTTCAATGGTTTTCAGGGCAGAGTCTACAATCAATGTAATATTCTCCTGCTTGGCGTTTTCCATAATGAAAGTCCACCTTGATTCTTCCGGCAGATAAAAGACATTTTCTGCCTGATAGAATTCGGGAATGTCCAGAAATGCTTCTTTGTGTTCATTGATGAGTTCTTGTCTTCGTCTCAAAAATTTGTCATTCGCAAACTTGAGGAAGATCAGACTCAACACGACGTGTTTGTATTCGGAAGGCTCTACAGAACCTCTTAATTTATTGGCAGAATCCCACAGGATTTCTTCGGTACTTTTTGTTTTTGCAGCTGTTTTCGTTGCCATGTATTCTTTTCGGAAATTAAAAATCGGGAACTCATTTTTGATAACAGCGCTTCCTGCTTATCGCATGCTCCCCTTTGAACCCAAATATAAACAAAATACCTCTTCGAAACACGAAACAACTGAGCTAATATTTCCCGGCTTAAATTACAACCGCGTGTCACCACCATCGGGCGACTGTGCCCGGCAAGAGCCCCAGCACTCAACCCTTTGTAAACAGTCTATAGCGCTATATATAGGATTTACAGACTTTGTTCGTGTTTTGGTCGGGCTTTGTTCGGGGCACCTTCGGAAAAATGCGGTTTAATCCGAAGCGCCTCCGAAGAACTTCCGAAGAATACCCGAGCAATTACACAGGAAACAGCATTTTCCTTCAACAGTAAAAAACATGAAAAAACAGACGCAGAATTCACTTCCCTGAAGCGCCGCTATACATTTGTCTCAATATTAACCCCAAAAATATAAATACAATGGGAAAATTACACAAGGGAATCCTCGGTGGATTCAGCGGTACAGTAGGGACCGTAGTAGGTTGTAACTGGAGAGGCAAGGATATTATCCGCAGCCGTCCGAAATCGTCAGGCAAAACGCCGACAGAAGCCCAGCTGCTCCAGCGGATGAAATTCAGACTCGTCGTTGGCTTTCTGACTCCGCTGCAAAGTATTCAGCAGCAGTTCTTTGCAGGAAACTCCGGCGTGAAGTCCAGGATGAACCAGGCCGTTTCTTATCACATCCGCGAAGCGGTGGAAGTGCTGAACGGAGAACCCACTTTGGTGTACAACAAAGTGCTCATCACCAAAGGCGATCTGGCAAGCCCTCAAAATGCCGAAGTAGGACCTGCTGCCGGCGGCATGCTGAATTTCATTTGGGAAGACAACAGCGGACAGGCGAATGCAGCGGCAGAGGATGTCTTCTGTACAGTAATTTTCTGTGAGGAACTGGGCATTTTCTCCCTCTACGACAGTGCAGCAACGCGTACTGATTTGGTGGCGGAACAGGCGGTTCCAAACTCGATGACGGGCAAATCAGTTCATGTGTACTGCTATTTCCGCAATGCCATGGCTGGCACAGCCAGCACATCGGCTTACCTGGGCGAAACAGTAATTCTGTAAAAAACCCAGGGTGGCTTTAACCGCAGAGGATTCATCTTCTGCGGTTAATTTTTCTAAAAAAAAGTCAAGAAATAGCCGGTCTTAAGCAATGTGTTTTACGTGTAAATCCTCTGTATCCCCTATCTGTAAGTTATTACAAACAAATCGGCACCAGCCGGCCCGCGTTCCATGCATCTCTACAGAATTTTTGTCAAAAAGCATAAAACACTAGCTTTCAATCCACTATAGACACGGTAACCTGCTTTCAGTTGTCCTTTCATTTTTTCGGCCTTATCTACAGATTTGTCAAAGCTGTTAGCCGATAGCAGTCGCTAAGTATTTCAAACCAAAAACAGATCATAAGAAATCAAAATATCAATGCGTCACAACGAATATAGAAAACAGGTAAAGACGGCAACAGTTAAATTATTACAGCACAGTAAAATGCCCATGTACAAACGAAAATCTTATGCGTCACAACTTTATTTAGCAAGGTTAAACAACTTTGTACCATACAAAAGAAGAAACTGAGAACCAAAGGCCTCCGGAAAAACAAATTCTTGCAAACTCCGCGTAACACTTTTTTTTATAAGGTTGGGTCAACTTTGTACCGTACCGAAGATTAAACTTAAAACGATTAAGAAATTATGAAAAACAAATTCAAAAATCAAGAAATATGAAAAACATTAAATGGATGAAAAAGCCGCCAGTTTTAAGAAACCAGGAAACAAATAAATTTTCTAACCAACAAAATTATAAGATCATGAAAAAGCCAAAACTTTACATTGACACTGTAGATTATATGGATCTGCACAGCGTTTGTCAAACCACAGCACAGCGGAAGCTGGCCGAACTGCGTAAAAGATACGGGGTACCCCCAAGAAAACCTCTTCCGATACAGATTTACTGCCGGCATTTCGATTTTGAAATAGAAGAAGTACGGCAGCATTTTGCCTGATGCTTCACTTGCCAGTCGTGCACAATTCATGCATTGTGGAAGCCAGTGCGGAAAATCTACCTATTTTACTTATTTCACCAAATTGGGGTAAAATAAGCAGATTTAAATCTATCTATTTTGTATTTTACCTGTTAAATAAAATTATTTTCAGCAAAATAACCGCTTATTTTTTCCAATCGCTCTACGAAGTCTCACGACCTCAGCGCAGATTAATACTTAAAACCAAAGTTGAGGATTTGTTTATTAACCTGTAACATTATTTCAGGACAGGTCATAGATTCATATTAAGCCGGAAGATCAAAAATCCGGTCCAATAAAGTTCGCATTTCGGGTATCCATTTCCATGGAGATCTGATAGGGGAAAAATGCGCCTATTTATACTCATCTGCAAGAAAAATTATGTTATTGCGCGAATAATTCTTAATTTTACGGAAAATTAGAATTGCTTGTGATTAACCAGAAATTAACACCAAAACAGAAAGCTTTAGCTATAAATCTGGACACTAATATTTACGGAACTTTTGCCGAAATTGGTGCAGGTCAGGAAACAGTTCGTCATTTTTTCAGAGCAGGAGGCGCATCGAGAACCATCGCAAAAGCAATGTCGGCCTATGATAAGGATTTCAGTGATGCGATTTACGGTAAAGAGGCCAAAAACAGATATGTTACACAAAACCGCCTCCGCAAAATGCTTCGTTATGAAGTGGCATTGATTGAGGAACGCCTGAACCGTGAAAACAATCCCGGACGCAAGTTCTTTTCCTATGCAAATACCGTAACGACCATTAATTTTGATAAAACACTTAAAGGTCACGGCTGGGTTGGGCTGAGATTTCAGCTGGATGAAAAAGAAGATTACAACGAAATCGTTTTCCACGTAAAATTCAATGAAAACGACGCGACCTTACAGCAGGAAACTTTGGGTAGTCTTGGTGTAAACTTAATTTATGGTGCCTATAATCTCTCGGATAATCCGCGAAAACTCATAGAATCCCTTTACGACGATATTTCTACCGATAATGTGGAGATTGACATGATCGATTTCAGCGGTCCGGCCTTCACTTATGTCGATAACCGTTTAATGAGTCTGCAACTCGTGAAAAACGGAATGACGGATGCAGTAATCTTTAATCCTGAAGGAAACAACATGCTTCCGGCAGACATTCTCTATAAGAAGAATATTTTTGCTGTTCGAGGCAGCTTTAGGCCGGTAACCCTCGTGAATATTGACATGTTCGAACGGGGCCTCGAAATGTTCATGAAAGATTCGTGCTGCAGTTTTGAGGAAACTGTTGTTCTTTTCGAAATTACAATTTCTAATTTGCGAGCATCGGGAGATATTGATGAACGCGATTTCCTGGACAGGGTCGATGTTCTGGCAAAACTGGGTTACACGGTAATTATCTCCAACTTCTCTGAGTATTTCCGTCTGATCGATTATTTTGCGAATTACACAAGCGGTAAAATAGGTGTTGCCATGGGGGTAAATAATTTGCTAGATGTATTTGATGAAAATTATTACAAAAACCTTTCAGGTGGAATTCTGGAGGCTTTCGGCAAATTTTTCAGACAGGATATGACGGTTTATCTTTATCCGTATAAAGATCCCGAAACCCACGAATTACTTACATCCAACAATTTAAGGGTAAGCGATAATCTGAAGGAACTTTACAAATATTTCAAACTCAACAAACGAATTGTTGACATAAAAGATTATAATCCGAATCACTCCGAAATTTATTCGCGCGAAATCCTAAACAAAATCGCAAACCACGAATCCGGCTGGGAAAATCAGGTACCGGAAGGTGTTGCAGAAATGATTAAAGAACGCGGAATGTTCGGCTACAAAGAAGAATTAAAACTAAAAGAGTTCTCTTAAAAAAACAAAATAAAATGTCTGAAATAAAAAAAAGACTTTCCTCCATCTTGGAAAGCCCAACTCACAATACTGAAGCTAAACTACAGAAAATCTGTCAACTTCTGGATCAGGAAATTTCATATTTCAACTGGACCGGATTTTACTTTAAAAACGGCGACAAAGAAGAACTGATTCTCGGCCCTTATGTTGGTGCAGAAACCGATCACACCGTCATTCCTTTCGGAAAAGGTATTTGTGGACAGGTTGCGGTTTCCAACGAGACTTTCGTAGTTCCCGATGTTCATGAACAGGATAATTACCTGAGCTGTTCCATTGATACGAAAGCGGAAATTGTAGTTCCTATTATTAAAAACGGCGAAAATATCGGGCAGATTGATATTGATTCTCACACCTTAGATCCTTTCACTGCCGAAGACCGCGAAATGCTGGAATGGCTTTGCGACGAGATTGCGAAAATTATCTAATCAGAATTATTCTAAAATAAAAAAAGTGTGGATTTTCAACAGATCCACACTTTTTACTTTATTGAAAATCTCTTATTTTCCAGCCAAATCAGAAATTCCTTTTTTATCTAAACGGAAAACCGTCCATTCATCCATCGGTTTGGCTCCCAATGCTTTGTAAAATTCAATGGAAGGCGTATTCCAATCGAGGACTGACCATTCAAAACGTCCACAATTTTCGGCTTCTGCTATTTTTGCCAATTCGATAAGCAGCGATTTTCCGTAGCCTTTTCCGCGGTGTTCCGGTTCTACAAACAAATCTTCCAGGTAAAGCCCAGGTTTTCCAACAAAAGTGGAGAAATTGTAGAAATACAAAGCAAATCCGACTGGTTTCCCATTTTCTTCTGCCATTAAAACTTTGGCGAAATTATTCGTGAAAATATTTTGCTGAAGTTCTTCTACTGAAGTGATGACATCATTTTCAAGTTTTTCATAAACCGCCAGTTTTTTAATTAAATCGAAAATAACCGGCGCGTCGCTGGGAACTGCTTTACGGATTTTAAACATATTATTTTGTTTTATAATGCAAAAATAATTAATATTAATGGAATTTTCGAGGGAATTACTGCCTCAAAGCCCCACTTTAGCAGTGTGTGTAATCTCTTTTTTATTTTTCAGGAAATATTGGGAAAGAAAAGAAAAAACGAGTGGTGAAAGCGGGAAATAACTTCTACAAAAAAACCTCCGGAACACGCCGAAGGTTATTACTTATCATTAAGAGGTTTAATTTTAAATCTCGGTATTCAGATCCCAGTTCTGCAGATAATCGTGAACATGTTTCAGGAACATACCGCCCAGCGAACCATCTACCACACGGTGGTCGTAAGAATGTGACATGAACATCAGGTTGCGGATCGCAATTACATCGCCGTCTTTAGTTTCTAGAACTGCAGGTTTCTTAACGATTGCGCCAACGGCAAGAATTGCCACCTGTGGCTGGGGAATAATCGGTGTTCCCATCAGGTTTCCGAATCCTCCGACATTCGAGATGGTGTACGTCGCGCCCTGCGTATCTTCAGGTCTGAGTTTTTTGTTTCTTGCACGGTAAGCCAAATCGTTGATTGCTTTGGCAAGTCCGGAAAGTGAAAGCTGATCAGCATTTTTAATTACCGGAACAATCAGGTTACCATCCGGAAGTGCAGTTGCCATTCCGATGTTGATGTTTTTCTTTTTGATGATTTTATCGCCGTCCACCGAAACGTTGATCAATGGGAAATCCTGAATAGCCTTCACGATTGCTTTCACAAAAATCGGCATATAAGTCAGTTTTTCGCCTTCTCTTTTTTCGAAAATGTCTTTATGTTTCGTTCTCCATTTTACGACGTTGGTTACATCGGTTTCGATGAACGAGGTCACGTGCGGCGAAGTTCTCTTGGAATTCACCATGGCATCGGCAATAATTTTACGAACTCTGTCCATCTGGATAATTTCGTCGCCCTCGCCTATCTGAACCGGAGCGGAAACTGGAGCGGATTGTGCAACAGGAGCTGAAACTACTGCCTGCGGAGTTGGTGCGGGAGCAGCGACCGCTTGAGGCGTAGCACTTCTGTTGGCTACGTAAGATAAAATATCTTCTTTTGTAATTCTACCTTCAAGACCGCTTCCTTTGATGGATTTCAGTTCGGTTTCAGAAATATTTTCCTGCTGTGCAATGTTTTTCACCAGTGGCGAAAGGTACAGATCTCCAGAAAATTCCTGAGTTGCAGCGGCTGCCAAAGGTTTTTCGAGTTCTTTAATATCTTCCTGAGTCGGTGCAGGAATTTCGGTTTTTACTTCGTTATGAGATTTCGGTTCCTGCGGCTGTTCTGCAACAGTTTCACCGGCACCGGCAACTTCCATAATCGCAATTGCTTCGCCAATTTTTGCCACTTCATCCTTCTGTTTCAGGATTTTTACAATTTTCCCGGAAACAGGCGTCGGAACATCAGAATCTACCTTGTCGGTTGCGATTTCGACTACGGAATCGTCTTCCTTTACCATGTCGCCTTCATTGAACATCCAACTGATGATTGTAGCTTCCATCACGCCTTCTCCCATTGAAGGAAGTAATAATTTATATTCTGCCATTTTTAGATTTGGATTTTTACAAAGATAAAATTTTTTACGGATTAAAGAAATCTGAATTTTTACACTACATTTTTGATTTTTTTACAATCAAGAAAAATATAAAACCATTTTTAAATTGAGGAAAAGTATTTTACATTTTTTGGACTTTAAGAATTAAATTTGCTCATTAAAATTCATAAAATGAAAAACCTTTATATCGTTGCACTCTTCCGTTTCAAAGAAAATTATCTGATGGACGCAATTGAACTGCTGAAAAAATTAGTCTTCGAAACCCGTAAAGAAGAAGGCTGCCTGCAGTATGATCTGGTAGAAGACATCGAAAACAAAGGCGTTTTTTTCATTATGGAACTTTGGGAATCCCAGGAACATCATTACAAACATTCAACAACGGAACATCTGGATCATTTCAGAATTCAGTCTTCTGGAATGATGGAAGAATACACTCAGGTTTATAAAGGATTTAAAACGTTCTGATCATGAAGCTGATCTATATTTTACTTTTCAGCCTTCCTTTTTTAACATTCGGCCAGAAATTTACACCAGAAGAAATTTCCCGCATCATGAAGGGAGACGTTAATTCCTCATTGCCTATTTTTCAAACATCCGACTCGTTGCAAAATACCGTTTTATTAGCAAAATCCAAAGATGTTAAGCCAAGGAATAAGTACACAAAAGTTTTAGTAAGCCGCATGAAATCTGCACTGGTTTCCACTAAAGGCGGGGTTGGGATTGCTGCACCACAGGTTGGGATTAACCGAAACATTATTTGGGTACAACGATTTGACCGACCAGAAAAGCCTTTACAGTATTTTCTGAATCCTAAAATTATCTGGCGTTCGGAAACACTGAATCTGGGGCCTGAGGGTGATCTTTCCATCAGTGATTTTCGGGATCAGTTTTATAGAAACCAAGTTATTCAGCTGGAATATTTCGATTTAAAAGGAAAAAAACACAATGAAATTGTGGAAGGTTTTACGGCCGTCATCATCCAGCACGAAATCGATCATCTTTTTGGCATTCTGATTTCCGACAAAATTAAAGAGCAAAATCTCAGGACTTATCAGCCAGTGCAGGTTTATAAGGAAATTAAGTAAGAAAACTTGGATTGTAAGCGATTTTAAATCAAGGTCGCCTCAAAAACGTCCATAAAATGTTTTTTGATTTTTTCTTTTAACGCTGCTACTTCATCAGCGGAAAATTCACGCTCGAGTTCTCTTTTTAGGGACGTTACAGACTTATCTTTAATTCCGCACGGAATAATGTATTCAAAATATCTTAAATCGGTGTTCACATTCAGCCCGAAACCGTGCATCGTCACCCATTTGGAGGTTTTCACGCCCATTGCGCAAATTTTTCGGGCATAAGGTTTCCCTACATCCAGCCAAACACCGGTTTCGCCCTCGCTTCGTTCGCCTTTCAGCCCGTATTCTGCAATCACGCGGATGATTACTTCTTCCAGATTTCTCATGTACAGAAAAATATCGGATTTAAAATTATCCAGATCCAGAACCGGGTAACCCACCAACTGCCCGAAACCGTGATACGTAATATCGCCGCCACGGTTTGTTTTTACAAAAGTTGCGTTAATCGCTTTAAGTTTTTCGGAATTTGCGAGCATATTGTGTTCATCGCCGGATTTTCCCAAGGTATAAACGTGTGGATGCTCTACAAAAAGCAGATAATTTGGTGTTTCTTCATGTAAACCGTCAGTTCTGTCGCGGTTTTTAAGTTTCAGATCGATGATTTCCTGCATCAGTTTCGATTGATACTCGAATGCTTCTTCATAATCCATCAAACCTAAATCCTGAAATTTCAAACTCCTGTTCTGTGTTGCTGTCATGTAATTACAATTATTTGGGCAATCCCCTGCCAAGCTACTACAGCCGCGGGGTCGGGCTTTACGTTGCAATCTTTTTTCCGCGGCGACGAAGCCGCCGCGGAAAAAGGATTTCCACTTCAATCCCTATTGCGGAAGCAGTTGTATAACCCAAAGCGCTTTTAGGACCACAAAAATACAAATTAATTTACTATGCTTTGAATAAAGTTTGTAGCATTTTCCTTCCAGTTCTCTTTTTCTAAAAGAATTTTCACGAACGCTGTGCCTATAATTCCGCCATCTGAATATTCTGTCACTTTCCTGAAATCATCTTTCGACTGAATCCCAAATCCTATCATCACAGGGTTTTTAAGTTTCAAATCCGAAAGGTTTTTCAGGTATTTATCATTGTCGATTTCCTTTACCGAACTTCCGGTTGTTGACGAACTCGAAACTGCATACAGAAAACCGGAACTGAGCGAATCAAGATACCTGATCCTTTCATCGGAAGTTTCCGGCGTGACCAAAAAAGAAAAATTCAGGTGATGTTTTTCTAAAATCGGTCTGTAATTTTTTTCAAATTCAATCGGAGGAAGATCGGGAATAATCAGTCCCGACACACCGGATTCCGCACATTCCCGGCAAAAATTTTCGAAGCCAAAACTCAGAACCGGATTGATGTAGCCCATTAAAATGATGGGAATTTTAATTTCAGTTTTTACCGATTTCAGCTGTTCGAAAAGTTTTGCGATCGTCATGCCGTTTTTCAGCGCAAGTTCGTGGGCTTTCTGAATGACAGGTCCATCCGCCACGGGATCCGAATAGGGCATCCCGATTTCGACCATTTCTGCGCCGGAACTTTGAATAATTTTCAGAATTTCTGTCGTGTCTTCCAACTCCGGAACTCCTGCAGTAAAGTAAATATTGAGTTTTTTGTGGTATTGGGTGTTGGATGCTGGATGCTGGATGCCAGAGGTTGGGTATTGAATGTTATTTTGGTCGGTCATGATTTTTGTTTTTTGAGTACATATTGTTAAAAAGCCTGGACCCGCGCCCCGGCCTGAGTGGAGCTCTTTTTGCGAGGAGGAACGACGAGCAAAAAAGCGGGAACGGAGGACGGAAAAAGGCGCCCAAACAATTTTAAATATTTTTAAGATAAGTTTCCATGTCTTTATCCCCGCGCCCGGAAAGGCAGATTACAACGACATCGTCCTTTGCAAAGGTTTTTCTGTTCAAAACTGCCAAAGCGTGCGCACTTTCCAAGGCCGGAATAATTCCTTCGAGTTTGGTGAGTTCAAAAGCTGATTTCAGCGCTTCATCATCATTGACGGAGAAAAATTCTGCGCGCTCTTCTTTGAACAGATTGGCGTGAAACGGCCCTATTCCGGGATAATCCAAACCCGCAGAAATGGAATGCGGCTCGATGACCTGTCCGTCTTCCGTCTGCATCACTAGGCTTTTGCTGCCGTGGAGAACGCCCAAAGTTCCGAGAAAAGTAGTTGCGGCAGATTTCCCTGAATTCACTCCAAAACCACCGGCTTCGGCCGCAATTAATTTTACATTTTCTTCATTCACAAAATGGTAAAAAGTACCTGCAGCATTGCTTCCACCTCCTACACAGGCGATGACGAAATCTGGATTTTCACGTCCGGTTTTCTCTTTCAGCTGCCATTTTATTTCTTCCGAAATGACACTTTGAAATCTCGCCACCAAATCGGGAAACGGATGCGGACCAACGACACTTCCAATGATGTAATGCGTGGTTGTGGAATTGTTGATCCAGTCGCGTAACGCTTCATTCACTGCGTCTTTCAGTGTTTTAGAGCCTGAAGTTGCGGGAATTACTGTGGCGCCCAGCATTTTCATTCTTGCGACATTCGGAGCTTGTCTTGCGATATCGATTTCGCCCATGTAAACGATGCATTCCAAACCTAAAAGTGCGCAGGCTGTCGCCGTAGCAACGCCGTGTTGCCCGGCACCGGTTTCTGCAATAATGCGGTGTTTGCCAAGTTTTTTGGCGAGTAAAGCCTGTCCGAGTGCATTGTTTATTTTATGCGCGCCGGTATGGTTCAAATCTTCTCTTTTTAAATAAATTTGAGTCTGATATTTTTGGCTTAAATTTTTAGCGAAATACAGTGGTGTTGCTCTTCCTACATAGTTTTTCAGCAAATGCTGAAATTCTTCCTGAAATTCAGTAGATTCGATAATCTGAAGATATTTTTCCTTTAATTCCGCAACATTTGGGTATAACATTTCCGGGATGAAGGCACCGCCAAATTCGCCGTAATATCCGTTTTCGTCGGGGTTTTTATAATTTTTCATAAAAGTTTTTTATTTTTTCGAGGTCTTTGTTTCCAGCCTCGGTTTCAAATTTAGAATTGATGTCGAGCGCAAAAGGTTGCTGCCTAATATTTTGAATATCATTAAAATTTAATGGAGAAATTCCGCCGCTCAGAAAATAAGGTTTGGGAATTTCGAGTTCATTTAAAATCTGCCAGTTGAAGGTTTTTCCGGTTCCGCCAAATGCTTTGGAATCGGTATCGAAAAGAAAATAATCGACATCTGATTTTAAATTTTGAATTTTGAATTTTAAATTTCCGAATTCATTCCCTACTCGGAAAACCTTTATAATTTTTACTTCTTTATTCAGTTTATTCCGCAGTTCATCAATAAAGTTTTCTTCTTCGTCGCCATGAAGCTGGATATAATTCAACGCTGTATCTTCAGCAATTGCTACAATATTTTCAACTGACTCGTTTACAAAAACTCCGACTTTTCCTGAATGTTTAATTCCGGAAATCTCGCTTAAACTTAAATGGTTTAAAACATATCGTGGTGATTTTTTGTAGAAAATAAAGCCCAAAAAGTCAACCTTCATCGAAATTAATTCATGAATTTGATCTGTTTTTGTTAAGCCGCACACTTTTAGCTTCATGTTTATAAGTAATTTACAAATTCTTCAAATGCTTTTCCCGGATTCTGGTTTTTCATAAAATATTCGCCCATTAAAAATCCGTTGAACCCTTTTTCTTTTAAAAATCTGAAATCTTCCACGCTGTAAATTCCGCTTTCTGCAACAGACAGCGTATCTTTTGGAAGAAGATTTTTCAGGTTGACTGAATGCTGCAAATCGACTTTAAAATCTTTCAGATTCCGGTTGTTGATTCCGACCAAATCGATGTCTTTATTAAAATGATTCAGTTCCGCTTCCGTGTGAATTTCCAATAAAACTTCCATTCCCAACTCGTGAGAAAGACTGGTGAAATCTTTTACCTGTAAAGGTGAAAGACAGGCGGCAATCAGTAAAACTACATCTGCGCCAATTGATTTTGCTTCGTAAAACTGGTATTCATCTACCATGAAATCTTTTCGCAGGACGGGAACGTGAATTTCGTTTCTGATATTGAGAATATCCTGAATGCTTCCGCCGAAAAAATGAGTATCGGTAAGAACCGAGATTCCACTGGCACCGCAATTTTCGTAATATTTTGCTACTTCCAGAACATCTGCTTCGTCATTAATTAATCCTTTGCTTGGAGATTTTCTTTTGAATTCTGCAATAATCCCGGATTTTGATTTCAGGGAATCTTTTAATGACAACTTTTGGCGATGAAAAAACTCAGAATCCTGCAGTTGCTCCACCGTAATTTTTGATTTTGCCGCTGAAACTTCCTGTTTTTTTCTTTCTATGATTTGGTCTAAAATATTCATTCCTCAATTTTAATTTAAGATATTTTTCAAGCACTGCAAGGCTTTCCCACTTTCCAGGCTTTCCTTTGCCAGAAGCAAACAATCTTTATATTCGCCGAATTTTCCGGTATTCTTCAATGCAATCGCAGCGTTTGCCAAAACCACAGAATTTTGCTCGTATGTACCATTTCCTTCGAGAATATTTTTGAAAATATGAGCCGCATCCTGTTTTGTATTTCCGCCAAAAATCGTTTCGGGCTCAATATTTTTAAATCCTAATTCTTCTGCTGAGAAAATGTATTCGCCGCTTTTATCAAAGATTTTGGTGTCGCCAGTAAGCGAAATTTCATCATATCCGTCGAGCGCGTGCACCAACAGAAAGTTTTCGTTTTTTTTCTGTAATAAATACTGATAAATACGTGCAATTTCCAAACTGTAAACGCCAATCATGGAATATTTCGGCTTTGCAGGATTAACCAGCGGACCTAAAACATTGAAGAAAGTCCGCAAACCCAAACCTCGCCTCAACGGCGCTACAGATCGCAATGCCGGATGAAAAAGTGGCGCATGAAGGAAGCAAATATTTCCTTTTTCCAGATCTTTCTGTAAATCTTCAGTATTTGTTTTGAATTGATAACCAAGTTCTTCCAGTACATTCGACGAACCTGAAACGGTTGAAACACCGTAATTGCCATGTTTCGCGACTTTTTGGCCGGCGCCGGCAACCACAAAACTTGCCAATGTGGAAATATTGAACGTGTCTTTTCCGTCACCGCCGGTTCCCACGATATCGACCAAATCGTCGGTTCCTAAATCCGCAGGAACTGCAAGATTCAAAAGCGCTTCGCGAAAGCCTTCCAATTCCTCCAAAGTAATGCTGCGCATGAGAAAAACGGTTACAAAAGAAGTGACCTCATTTTCATTGAATTTGTTTTGGGCAATTTCTGTGAGAATGGCTTTTGCTTCCGCTTTTGAAAGCGTATTATGGTTGAATAAATATTGTAAAATCTGTTTCATTTTTTTGATTTTAAGAAGTCAGAAAGTTTTCTAAAATCTGTTTTCCTTGAGGTGTTAAAATACTTTCCGGATGATACTGAACGGCGTGCACATCGTAGGTTTTGTGTTTGAGACTCATAATCATTCCACTTTCGTCGACGCTTGTAATTTCAAGTTCATCTGGAAAATCTTCAGGATTTACGGCCCAGGAATGGTACCGGCCAACTTCAAGTTTTTCAGGTAAATTTTTGAAAAGTTTATGGTCTCTCATTTGAGTTGCTTCGGTTGCAACACCGTGGAAAATCTCTGAGAGATTGATTAAACTTCCGCCGAAAGCTTCCGCAATCGCCTGTTGACCAAGACAAACACCGAGAATTGATTTTGTAGGAGCATATTTTTTAATAAGATCCAGAAGAATTCCGGCTTCCTGGGGAATTCCGGGACCGGGTGAAAGGATGATTTTGTTGTATTTATTGATGTCATCCAAAGAAATCTGGTCATTGCGGAACACCTCTACTTTCTCACCCATAATCTGTTCAATCATCTGAACAAGATTGTAGGTAAAACTGTCGTAATTATCTAAAACTAATATTTTCATGAGATATTTTAAACTAATTTTTCTGCTTTAAGAATTGCTTTTTTCAGTGCGCCTAATTTATTATTGACTTCCTGCAGTTCGTTTTCTGAAGAAGATTTGGCCACAATTCCGGCTCCGGCCTGATAAAATAAAGTATTGTTTTTACTTAAAAAAGTGCGGATCATAATCGCCTGATTGCAGCTTCCATCAAAACCAACGAAACCTATAGAACCTCCATAGAAACTGCGCGAAGTTTTCTCATATTCATCAATCAGCTGCATGGCGCGGTATTTCGGAGCGCCGCTTAAAGTTCCCTGCGGAAATGTTGTTGCGATCATTTCATACGGATTTTGATCCTCGGAAACCTCAGCAGTGACTTCTGAAACCATATGGATGACATGCGAAAAAAACTGAATTTCCTTGAGTTTTGAAACCGTAGTATTTTTTCCGATAATGCTTAAATCATTTCGCGCTAAATCAACAAGCATCGTATGTTCGGCATTTTCTTTTGGGTCTTTTCTGAGTTCTTCGGCAGATCTCAAATCTTCCCCGATATTTCCGGTGCGTTTGAATGTTCCTGCGATGGGATGAATAACGGCTTTCTGGTCTTTAATAATCAACTGACTCTCCGGACTGGAACCCATCAGTTTATAATCTCCGTAATCGAAGAAAAACAGATAAGGTGAAGGATTGATGTTGCGCAAAGCACGATAAACATTGAATTCATCGCCGATAAATTTCTGCTGAAATCTTCGGCTTAAAACCAACTGGAAAACATCGCCACGGAAACAGTGTTTTTTAGCAGTTTTTACGCCATTTCTGTATTCTTCGTCTGTTAAATTCGATTCTTCAGAACCTGTTTTTTGAAACGGAAAAACCGGTGCATTTTTTTGCTGGATTAAATTTTCAACCACTGAGATTTCTGATTTTAAACCCACAATTTTGTTTTCGATCAGAAACATTTCATCGTTATGATGATTGATCGCAATAACATACTGGTAAAGACGGTAACGCAAAAGCGGAATTCTGTTTTCCTCTGAAAGCTCCTTGAATTTTATATTTTCAAAAAACGGAATGGCGTCGTAAGAAGTGTAGCCAAAAAATCCCTGCGCTGATTTGGCAATTTCATGATTTGCCAGTTCACATTCAAAAACTTTTGAAAAATTCTGAAGTAAATCTGTTAGTTTTTCATTTTCAATATTTAGGGTTTCAGGACTTTCTAACGGGAATTTAATCTGGGCTTCAGTATAATTTTTAATTTCAATTCCGGCGATTGCATTTACTGCGATGAAGGAAAAATTATTGTCGGTATTTTGATTTCCGGCACTTTCAAGAAGAATGGTATCGCGGAACTGGTCCCGAAGTCGAAGGTAAATTCCGATGGGAGTAAAAAGGTCGCTCAGCGTCGATTTTACGGTGGTTTTGAGTTTTATTTTCTGATTGAAATTCATTATTTGGTGAAATTTTTAAATAAAAAAAAGACTTTAACATTACGTCAAAGTCTTTTCAATTTTTTGATAAAATATAAATTTTTACACAAAAGAGCAGTGCTCAAGACTTTGAAAGTTTTGAGGCCACCACCAGTTTGTATTGTTATTCGTTTTCATTGTTGCAAATATATAAATCATTTCTAATTTAAAAAGAAAAAAATTAAAAAATTTATTCTTCAACATTCTTCAGTGCCATTAGCAAATGATATGCTCCTTTGGTTACGAAGGCTTTATTGGCATTTTTAACGTCAAAATTAAGCAGTTCGGTTAAACCGTTTTCAGCATTTCCTATCGTTACGGGAAACATTTTGTACGTTTTCGGTTTTATCTCTTCAAAAATATACTGTTTGCCTTCCCAGGTTACGATGGCATCGTCGGGAATCACAAAACCTTTCTCTGCATTTACTTCAATCTCTGCATTCATAAATGTTCCCGGAATAAGGCTTTCGTTTTTGTCTATCAAATCGCAGTGAATCAGAACACTGCGGTCCGGCGCGAAATCTTTTCCGATTAATTTCACAACTGCTGCGTACTTTTTTTCAGGATTCTGGTTTGTGAATGCATAAACATTCTGTCCGACAGAAATTTTATTAAGATCTTTTTCAAACACTTTCAGAGCCAAATGCGTTTGTCCGTTATTTACGATTTCATACAAAACATCGGCGGAAGAAACATATTGGCCAATAGTCGCATTCACTCGGGAAATGTAGCCCGAAATCGGTGCAACAACGCTCACAGATTTTCTGATATTTCCGGAACTCACACTTCCGGGATTAATTCCATACGAACGCAGTTGAGACTCAATTCCGCGAACGGCAGCACCCTGTGATTGGGCTTCGTTGGCAGCTTTCTGAGTAACCTTGTCGGAACTTGCCTGATATTTATTCAGATATTTCTGACGGTTATAATCTTTTTGTGCATAACCCAAATTCGATTTTGACTGAAGATATTCCTGCTGAAGCCGCGCCAATTCAGGATTTTCTACCACGGCTAAGGTTTGCCCACGGGTTACATAATTTCCGGGGACAAAACGCGCAGTTTTTATAATTCCTCCGGTAGAAGATGATACGCCTGCCATTCCTGTTGGCGGCACATTGATCTGCCCGGTAAGCAGAATTTTGTTAGCAATATTTTCGTTATTAAGGGTTGTAGTTTCAATTCCGGCGGTTTTTTTCTGTAAATCGGTGAGTGTGATTTGGTCGCCGGAAATGGCGTACGTTTCCTGGGCTACCGCCTCCTCCTTTTTGGCACAGGAGAATAAAAGAACCCCGGAAAGCACTGCTATAATTGATTTTTTCATTTTTTTAATGGTTTAATTATTCTCCGCCAATCATTTTGGAGGCAATTCCTTTTTTATTCGTGAGTTCTGCTACTGTAATTCCAGCAAAATGTAGTAATACAAATACAGGCATCCAGTAGACGGCAAATTTGTGTATCTGTTCTGCCCTTTCCAGCGCCTGTTCTGAAGCAAGTTCCCACATCAACGCAAAACCTGTGATAATTTGCACCGTCAACAAAATATAGAAAATACTGTACACAGTTCCCTGAAGTTTCTCTTTTCCTGTAGATGATTTGGAGAAAGGATTAGGATATCTTACGCCTTTAGCTAATAGATATATTATTCTTAAAATGTAAGCGAACACAAGCACATACGCGAAATTGAGATGCCAATCGAACATCGGGTTAATGATGCTTTTCGCGATCCCAACTACACTTTCTTGGGGCAGTTGAACATTATTTTTGGTCAATTCTGCGGAAATTGCCGCAGTAATTGTTTTTTTAGACATCCAGTACATTCTTAAAAATCCGGTAGTAAAAAGAACCAGCATTGCAACGGCGATTAACCAGTGGATAAATCTGTGGAGTGTTGTGAATTTTTTCATAGCTTTTATTTTTAAATTTCGTTTTGAAGTTTTAGTTGAAACTTCGCAGCAAAAAATTCTTTACTTATTTTTGAGCGTAATGAGTTCTATAATTTTTTCGTTCAAATTATTTTGAGCATCGATGTATCTGTTCTGAATATCAAGCGACTGATTCACCAAAATGGTATATTCCAGATAGTTTATTTCACCTTCTCTGGACAGCAAATCTGCGGTAAACATGATGGTTTGTGCGTTTTTCAGACCTTTGGTTTTGTAATAATCGATTTCAGATTTAAGTTTCTGATATTCTGCAAAGGTTTTTGCATATCTACTTTTAAAATCCCGAACCGCGATCTCGTAATTATTTTCAGCAATCTGCTGGTTAATTTTCTGGCCTTCAATCAATGATTTCTGTGCCGCATTAAAAACCGGAAGCGCCAGCCCTACCAAACCGCTTTGGAAACGATGAGTTCCGTTGTAATATTTATCATCCGATCCGGTGCCCTTCATCGTGGTTGAATTAATTCCGAAATTGAAACTCGGCAAAAGTTTCGCTTTCTCAGCTTCAAGTCTTGCATTTTCGATTCTTTTCTGATGTTCCAACTGCGACAGAACCAAAGGATTACCGTTAAAATTTTCATCAAAATCTAAATTCAGAAGATAAAAACTGCCATTTTCATTCTCATAATTTTCACCGTCACTGATAAGATAATTGAACTGATGCAGTGAAATTTCGCGATCCTTCATTAGATTTTGAAGCTGAATTTCGGCCTGGCTTCGGTAAGCTTCAGCGTTGGTTTTCTCCAGAATGTTGCTTTCACCTGCTTTCAGCCGAATTTCGGAACGTTTGTAATAATTTGAATAGATGCTGTCGGCTTTTTTCAGGAGTTTCTGTTTTTCGTCCAGATAATTCAGATTATTGTACACCAAAGCAATTTCCCTTTTCAGCTGCCATTTCTGCACTTCCAGTCCCAGCATTGCGTTTTTCCACTGTTCCGTTAAAACCTGTTTTTGAGTTTTATAGAATTTCGGCAACCGCAGTGTTTGGTTAACGGAAAAAGCATTGTCCACATACGCAGAATTAATTTGTCCGATTTCTGCATTGATATTCAAAGGATCTATGGCTACAGCAGAATTTTGGATGCGGTTCTGATGATCAACTTTCAGCTGGCCCGACTTTAAATTCAAATTGTTCTTAATTGCTTTGTCGTAGGCAGTTTCCAAAGAAATTGGAGTTTGAGAAAAGCTTTTCAGAAAAAACAATATTAAAAACAGACTGAAGTATTTAGGTTTCATTATTTTAAAATTATTCATCTAGATTAATGTTTTTTTTACGTTGAGGAAAATGTTTTTCAAACCAAATATATACGGTTGGTAAAATGAAAAGGGTAAGGAATGTGGCCAAAAGCAAACCTCCGATCACTACAGTTGCCAGCGGTCTTTGTACTTCCGCACCTTCACCCTGGCTTATGGCCATCGGTAAAAATCCGAGAGAGGCTACCAAAGCGGTCATCAGTACTGGACGGAGCCGCATTTTACCTCCGATTCGCACTACTTCGTTCAAGTCTGAATGAATTTTCTTCTGTCGGTTAAACTCTGCAATCAATACAATTCCGTTAAGCACCGCAACCCCGAAAAGAGCGATAAAACCTACACCTGCAGAAATACTGAAGTTCATTCCGCGCAGCCAAAGCGATAAAATTCCGCCAATAGCCGAAAGCGGGATTGTAGTGAAAATAATCAACCCATATTTCACTGAACTGAATGCGAAATAAAGCATCAGAAGAATTAAAGCCAAACTGATAGGAACTGCAATACCAAGCCGTTGCTGCGCCTGTTGAAGATTCTCGAACGTTCCGCCGTATTTTATGGTATAACCTACGGGAAGTTTCAAATTCTTATCCACCATTTGCTGTAAATCCTGCACGGTCGACTCAATGTCGCGCCCTTTCACATTGAACCCAACGACGATTCGGCGGTGTGCTTCTTCACGCTGAATCTGGTTTACACTTTCCTTTAGTTCCACCTGAGCTACTGAGCTTAAAGGAATTTCGACACCAGTGGGCGTGGGAATCAGAAGATTTTTTACATCTTCGAGATTTTTCCTGAGTTCCCCATCCAGACGGACTACCAAATCAAATTTTTTCTCTTCTTCGAAAACGGAACCCGCGCTCTGGCCTGCAAAAGCGGTATTTACCATTTTATTGACCTCACCGATGCTTAATCCATATTGGGAAAGTGCTGCGCGGTTATATTCAATTAAAATCTGGGGCATTCCGGAAATTGGTTCCACATAAATATTTTCTGCTCCATCGATTTTCTTGGAAATTTCGCCCAGTTTTTCAGCGTAAATCTTTAATGAATCGAGATTTTCACCGAAAATTTTACATACAACATCCTGTCTTGCACCGGTCATCAGTTCATTAAACCTCATGTTAACCGGATATTGGAATGAATAGGTAACGCCCACGATATTTTTCTTCAGCTCTGCAGACATTTTTTCGGCGAGTTCGTCATATGATTTTGCGGAAGTCCATTCTTTACGTGGTTTTAGGATAATCATCATGTCGCTCGCATCAATCGGCATTGGATCGGTGGGTATTTCGCTGCTTCCGGTTTTCCCTACAATTTTTTCAATTTCAGGGAATTTTTTCAGCAGGATTTGTTGGCTTTTTAAAACTGCGTCAGTTGAAGTTTTAAGGTTACTTCCCGGTAAAACCCTCGTATCAACGGCAAAATCGCCTTCGGGAAGTGTGGGAATAAATTCTCCACCTAATTTAGTCATGATAAAAACCGAAACGAAGAAAAGCCCTAAAACACTGAAAAATAAAGGATTCTGAAATTTTAAAACTACCTTAAGAATTTTATCATAAACCGCTTCAAGCTTGTCCATCATCCGGTCGGCATAATTTTTCTTATGAGTAATTTTCTTGGAAAGAAACAGCGCGCTCATCATCGGGACATAAGTTAAAGACAGGATAAATGCACCTAAAAGTGCAAAAATAACCGTTTGCGCCATCGGTTTGAACATTTTACCTTCTACACCTTCCAGCGTGAGGATTGGCAAGTAAACAATCAGAATAATGATCTGTCCAAATACCGCCGAATTCATCATTTTACCAGCTGAACTCTCCACGGTTTCGTCCATTTCTTTTGCGGTAAGGAAGTTTTTGTTGGCGAGCGTTGGGCCATGAAGCCTGTGTAGAATGGCTTCCACAATAATCACAGCACCATCCACAATCAAGCCGAAATCCAGCGCGCCTAAACTCATGAGATTTCCGGAAACCCCGAAGATATTCATCATGATAAACGCAAAAAGCATGGAAAGAGGAATGACAGACGAAACGATAAATCCTGCTCTAAGATTTCCGAGGAAAACTACAAGAACAAATATGACGATTAACGCGCCTTCAAGAAGGTTTTTAGAGACTGTGCTGATCGCATTGTTTACCATCTTGGTCCGGTCGAGGAAAGGTTCGATGATTACGCCTTCAGGAAGGGTTTTGCGGATTTCGTCGATACGGATTTTTACATTTTCAATAACTTTATTGGAATTGGCGCCCTTCATCATCATCACCACCGCGCCGGCAACTTCACTTTTTCCGTTATAAGTCATGGCGCCGTAGCGGATGGCTTTTCCGTACTGCACTTTTCCAATATTTTCAATTAAAACAGGCGTTCCATCGGGAAGATTTTTTACGACTGTTTTTTCGATGTCATGGATTTTACCCATCAAACCTTCTGTTCTGATGTAGAGAATTGTAGGACCTTTTTCAATATATGCACCACCAGTATTTTGGTTATTGTTTTCCAGCGCGGTGAAAACCTCCTGCATCGTCACTCCCATCGCTTTAAGTTGCGCAGGATTTACTGCAACTTCATACTGCTTCAGGTTTCCGCCAAAACTTGCAACATCAGCAACACCTTCTGTACCCAGAAGTTGTCGTCTTACAATCCAATCCTGAATGGTACGAAGCTCCATAGCTGTGTAACGGTGCTCGTAACCGGTTTTCGGACGGATTATATACTGATAAATTTCGCCTAAACCTGTGGAAATTGGTGCCATTTCCGGGACTCCAAGCGTAACAGGAATATCTTTAGAAACATTTTGTAACCGTTCGGAGACCTGCTGCCTTGCAAGATAAAGATCTACGTCTTCCTCGAAAACAATGGTCACAACAGAAAGACCGAAACGCGAAAAACTTCGCATCTGTTTGATTCCCTGTATATTGTTCATCGCCTGTTCTAACGGAAAAGTAATAAACCGCTCCACATCGGGTGCGCCCAAACTTGGCGACGAAGTAATCAGCTGTACTTGGTTATCGGTAATATCCGGTACGGCATCAATGGGCAGTTTCCGGAGTTCGATAATTCCGTAAATAATCCAGCCGAGTGTCATCAGGATGATGATCAGCTTATTTTTTATGGAAAAATTTATGATTTTATTAAGCATTTTTAAAATTGAGTTAAATAATTAGAAGTCAATAGTTTTCACTATTAAAGTTACGGAGAAAACAGCCCGCAAGCAGAAATTACGCGAGCTATTTTCTAAAAAATGACATCAGTCATCTTGGTCTTCACCAGAATTTTCGACCGCACTTTGGATGTTTGCGCCGCTGCGGATTTCTGTGTGACGAATTTCCCCACCGGTTCTTCCAGCTTCCTGAGCGAAATACAGCGAAACTCCGGCAACAATTAATATCGTAACCGGCATCAGTTTATCCAGTGAAAAATTCCGGTAACTTGTAAGAAAGCCTAGAAGAGAAACAGCTCCAAGAAAATATGACATTCCTGCGAAAATTTCTGCGGCTTCTTCGTGCCTGTGCATAAGATTTTCAGAAACACCCTGAATATTTTCGATTGCATCCTCTGCGCCTTCGCCTGTCGCCATGGCAGCTACTGATGCAACTGCACCAAGAATAAAAACGATATAAGCGTTACGTTTTGAATCGTCGGATTTTGTAAAAATCGCTATCAGTAAAATGATTACTCCTACAATAGGAAATATGATTGGCAAATGGTTAACAACCAAATGCAGATGTGCGTTATTCATTTTGATTTAATTTAAAAATTAGACTTTTAAGTAAGTGTAAATAAGCCTAAACCTGAGGTTTAAACATTACTTTATCTTTGATAATTCTTAAATTAAATTTTAGGCGGCTGCCAGATTTTTTGGAAAACTGAGGGAAAGAAATTTTCAGAATAAGCAAAACTCTGCTGTTCATCAATGTCCAGAGGTTTATGCTCGAAATTGAATTCTATTTTTTTCGGGGGAAACACAAAACTGAAAACATTAACCGAAACATCATGTGTTTTGAACGGAAGTTTCATATCCTGATGATAATCTCCATCAATGCCGTGATCCTCGAGGTAGTGCATTTTAATAAACGAAAAAACCGTAGTTCCGTTATCGATGATTTTATGAGAAATGTAATGTTCAATAAGATTAGGCATTTTCAAAATCTGCCTAACCTCTGAAAAAGAAAAGAGGTAAGTACATATCAAAAAGTAAGTAATGTACTTTTTCATAGTGCAAAATTACTCAAATTCCAGAGAAAATGCTAGAGAAGCATCAATTTATAACCGGTATAATCAAAAAAAAATAACCTTCCGAAGGCTGGATGATAAAATTTATACAAACTTGCAGTTCCTTTTGAAATTTCTATTTTTGCCCAAATTAAATTTACAATGAAAAAATTATTCGCATTTGCATTCATCGGCGGTTTGGTATTGGCTGGATGCTCAAAAAAAGAAACTTCAACCGAAAGCAACAGAATGCTCGAAGAACCGGAAGCAGAAGTTACCGTTACTGCTCCAGCAGCAACACCAGTAGCTGCTGATTCTACTTCAGTTAAATAACCCAGAGATCCAAATGATTAAAGGCAGTCGGCAACGGCTGCTTTTTTTGTTTATATTCATCAAAAAATCACTAAATTTGCGCTCTTAAAAAGCAAGAAAACATGCAGTTATCAGAACAGGAAATTATCCGGAGAGAAAAGTTAGCCACTTTACAGAAAATGGGGATCGATGCTTTTCCGGCCGAAGAATATAAAATCACAGATACCACAAAATCCATCAAGGAAAATTTTACAGAAGGCAAAAAAGTACAGATTGCCGGAAGACTGATGAGCCGAAGAATCCAGGGGAAAGCAAGTTTTGCTGAACTGCAGGATTCCGAAGGTCGCATTCAGGTGTATTTTAACCGTGATGAAATCTGTACCGGCGAAGATAAAACCCTGTATAACGAAGTTTATAAACATCTACTGGATATTGGTGACATCATCGGCATCGAAGGGGAACTTTTCAATACCCAGGTTGGTGAAATGACCGTGAAAGTTGAGAATTTTAAAATTCTAACCAAATCTTTAAGACCGCTCCCGCAACCAAGAACTGATGAAAACGGAGTTGTTCACGATGCATTTAACGATCCTGAACTCAGATACCGCCAGCGTTATGTAGATTTAACGGTGAATCCTCACGTGAAAGAAGTTTTTGTAAAAAGAACAAAACTCTTCAATGCCATGCGTACATTTTTCAATGACGCAGGCTATTTTGAGGTAGAAACCCCGATTCTACAGTCAATTCCTGGTGGCGCTGCAGCCAAACCGTTCATCACGCATCACAATGCTTTAGATATTCCATTATATTTAAGAATTGCGAACGAATTATATCTGAAGAGACTTATTGTAGGTGGTTTTGACGGAGTTTATGAATTTTCGAAAAACTTCAGAAACGAAGGAATGGACAGAACCCACAACCCGGAATTTACTGCAATGGAAATCTATGTCGCGTACAAAGATTACAACTGGATGATGGATTTCACCGAAAAACTTTTGGAATTCTGCGCCACACAGGTTAACGGAACTTCCGAATCTACTTTTGGCGAGCACACCATCAACTGGAAAGCGCCCTACCCTAGAATTTCGATGACAGAAGCCATTCAGAAATTTACAGGCTTTGATATCACAGGCAAATCTGAGCAGGAACTTTTTGATTTTGCTAAATCTATTGGCGTTGAAGTGAACGAAACCATGGGTAAAGGAAAATTAATCGACGAAATTTTCGGTGAAAAATGCGAAGGAAACTTCATCCAGCCGACCTTCATCACCGATTATCCGATCGAGATGTCGCCTTTAACCAAAAAGCACCGCAGCAAAGAAGGTTTAACCGAAAGATTTGAATTAATGGTTTGCGGTAAAGAAATCGCAAATGCTTATTCGGAATTAAACGACCCTATTGACCAAAGAGAACGTTTCGAATCGCAAATGGCACTTTCAGAAAGAGGCGATGACGAGGCAATGTTCATCGACAACGATTTCCTCCGCGCATTGGAATACGGAATGCCGCCAACATCAGGCTTAGGCATCGGTATGGACCGTTTGATTATGTTTTTAACCAACAACCCATCAATTCAGGAGGTTTTATTCTTCCCGCAAATGAAACCGGAAAAAGCAGTTCCTCAAATCGAACTGGGCGAAGATGAAAAGGTGATTCTCGAAATCCTTAACTCACAGGAAGAACCAATGGATCTTGCAGAAGTAAAAACAAGAAGCCAGCTTTCAGGAAAAAAATGGGACAAGGCGACTAAAAATCTTACCAAATTCGATATGATTAAGGTTGAAAAAACCGAAGATCAGGTTATAATAAAGCTTACATAAAAAATTATTTTTATAATAAAAGTCCCCTTCTACAAGGGGATTTTTTTGTGGAAAACTTCTACATTTTTAATTGCTTTTCCAGCTTTCATAATCCGATTAAATTCAGTATATTTGTTGGTCTTTTTGAATAACCGGAAAGACGGAAATTCAGAAAAATTAAATTGAAATTTATTGCAGCCAGCACCAAATTTTGTTGGCAAAAAAGAAGATATGAGTCAAAAAGAATATACAGCGAGTAGTATACAGGCGTTAGAAGGAATGGAACATGTGAGGTTAAGACCCTCCATGTATATCGGTGATGTCGGATTAAGAGGACTTCACCATTTGGTTTATGAAGTGGTAGATAACTCTATTGATGAGGCATTGGCAGGACACTGCGACACTATTTCCGTAACCATTCACGAAGGAGAAGCAATTTCAGTGAAAGACAACGGGCGTGGTATTCCGGTAGATTTTCACGAAAAAGAACAGAAATCTGCACTTGAAGTGGTAATGACCAAAATTGGTGCAGGTGGTAAATTCGACAAGGATTCCTACAAAGTTTCCGGTGGACTTCACGGGGTTGGGGTATCTTGTGTTAACGCACTTTCTACTTCCCTGGTTGCTACGGTAAACAGAAATGGAAAAGTCTACCAGCAGAAATATTCTGAGGGTAAAGCTTTAACAGAAGTTAAAGAAATTGGAACCACTGAAGAAAGAGGAACCGAAGTATTTTTTCAGCCCGATCACACCATTTTCCAGGAATTGGTTTACAATTACGATACCCTGGCAGCAAGATTAAGAGAACTTTCTTTTCTTAACAAAGGTATCACGATCAGTCTAACCGATGAAAGACAGAAAAACGAAGACGGTACTGCCGTTTCCGAAATTTTTCACTCAGAAGGCGGTCTGAAGGAGTTTGTAGAATACATCGACGGAAACCGCGAATCGATCATGAGTAATGTGATCTTCATGGAAGGTGATAAAGACGATATTCCGGTAGAAGTAGCGATGCGTTATAACACTTCTTATAACGAAAATCTTCACTCTTATGTGAACAACATCAATACCCATGAAGGAGGTACGCACTTAGCAGGTTTCAGAAGAGCTTTAACCCGAACTTTGAAGAAATTTGCTGATGAACTGGGCATTCCTGCCAAAGAAAAAGTTGAAGTAACCGGGGACGACTTCCGCGAAGGTCTTACTGCAGTTATTTCTGTAAAAGTGATGGAGCCTCAGTTTGAAGGGCAAACCAAAACGAAATTGGGCAACTCTGAAGTTTCGGGTGCGGTGGATAAAATCGTGGGCGAAATGCTGACGAATTTCTTAGAGGAAAATCCAAACGAAGCCAAAATCATCGTTCAGAAAGTTGTTTTGGCGGCAAAAGCAAGACAGGCGGCAAAAAAAGCAAGAGAACTTGTTCAGAGAAAATCGCCGATGGGCGGAAGCGGACTTCCGGGAAAACTCTCCGACTGTTCCTCAAAAGATCCTGAAATTTCTGAAATTTTCCTCGTGGAGGGTGATTCTGCAGGTGGAACTGCAAAACAGGGCCGTGACCGTCATTTCCAAGCCATTCTGCCGTTGAGAGGTAAAATTCTGAACGTAGAAAAATCGATGCTTCATAAGGTTTACGACAACGAAGAAATCAAAAATATTTATACCGCTCTCGGTGTTTCCGTAGGCACGGAAGAAGACAGCAAAGCGCTCAACATGAGTAAACTCCGTTATCATAAAGTTGTAATTATGACGGATGCTGATATCGACGGATCACACATTTCGACCCTAATCTTAACCTTCTTCTTCCGTTATATGAAGGAACTGATCGAAAACGGCTATATCTACATCGCACAGCCGCCACTGTATCTTCTGAAAAAAGGCAACAAAAAAATCTACGCCTACAACGAGAAAGAACGGGAAGAATTTACTTTAGAAATGGCTCCGGACGGAAAAGGTGTTGAAGTACAGCGTTACAAAGGTCTTGGGGAAATGAATCCAGAGCAGCTTTGGGAAACTACCTTGAATCCTGAGAACAGAATCCTGAAACAGGTAACCATCGACAGTCTGGCAGACGCTGATAATGTATTCTCGATGCTGATGGGCGACGAAGTGCCACCACGAAGAGAGTTTATCGAGAAAAATGCAGTGTATGCAAAAATCGATGTTTAATTCATAATACGATAAACTGAACAAAAAAACTGCTCAAAATTGAGCAGTTTTTTATTTTAAAATAATTAATTTTGAGGATGAAAAATATTTCTGCAGTTCTCTTTTTAACATTCTTAGCTTTTTTCAGTTGTAAGAAAGCCGAAAACCCTGACGCCAAAACCTCTGAAAAATCCCTTTCAAAAGAAGTTCCGGTAAAAGTTTTAGCAACCGATTCCTTAACAACGGTTGATTCTTTAAAAATAAACGAAAACCTTACTGCAATTTTCAGGTCAACGGTTTTGGTTTTTCCTAATCTGAATAACAAGTCTCTGCTCGACAGTATTTATGCTCCGCTAAATCTTAAACTGAAAGAATATTCCAAAGGAAATATTGAAGCCGAAATTGAGACTCAGAAGAACGAATATTTTGCAGACACCAAAAAATCTCTGGAAGACTGGAGCCCCGATTTCCCACAAACCTGGGAACAGAATTCTTACATGAAAAAGTTTGCAAAGCTGAATGATTTCATGACGGTTCAGTATAAAAGTGATGGATACACGGGCGGTGCTCACGGCTATTATAATGAGCTATACAGAGTTTTTGATGTAAAAACGAACTGGGAGGTACACCTGGGAGATATTCTGAAAGTGCGTGATGCGAAAATATGGAGCAGAATTCTTATGGATCATTTCCTGAAAAACGATCTGGATAAAGGGCAAGCACAAATGCTTCTGGTAAAGGAAATTCCGCTTAACGATAATTTTTATTTTGATGAGGAGCATCTTTATTTTCTCTACAACCAGTACGAAATTGCAGCGTATGCAGCCGGTCCGGTGCTTATAAAAGTTCCGTACAGCGAAATAAAACCTTTTCTGACTGAGGATTTCAGAACAAAACTGAATTTAAACTAACTACGTTTTCTATTTTCTGATTTATATGATGCGAAACGTAGCCTTTATTATCAATCCTTTTTCTGCGAAAAAAAACTATCACCCGTTTCTGCGCGCCCTGAAAAAAAGGATTTCGGATCCGGTTTACTATATTTCAGAGTCTATAGAAGATACGTATCATTTTATTGACACGCATTTTTTTGATACCGATATTTTCGTTGCGGTTGGCGGCGACGGCACCATTTCTACAGTGGCGCAAAAGCTGATTAATACTGATAAAATTCTTGCAATATTTCCCGCAGGATCAGGTAACGGGTTTTCAAATGAGACTAAATTTTCTAAAAACATTGACGATCTTTTAACCAAAATTAAAACCAGAAAAACCAAACAAATCGATACGTTCACCGTCAACGGAAGACTTTCTATCAATGTTTCCGGGACCGGTTTTGACGGAAAAGTGGTGAAAGAATTCGAAAAAACAGAAAGAGGCTTCAAGAATTACATTAAAGTTTCCATTAAAACCTTCTTTAATTACAAACCTGTTCAGATTAAATTTTTAACCGACAATTATCAGCAGTATAACGGGAAATATTTGATGCTGAATATTGCAAACACTCGGCAGTTCGGCAACAACGCCTACATTGCACCGAAAGCGAGCAAAAGTGACGGTCTTGTTGATTTGGTTTTGGTGAAAAAATTCCCGCTCACCTACTCGCCTTTTTTCGCCTTCAGAATGTTCACCAAAAGGCTGAAAGATGATCAGTATGTCACCTATCTTCCGGTTTCTGAAATCGAATTTGAAGTGAACACCAAAAACTGGCATCTGGACGGTGAATTCAATAAAATAGAGTCGCCGATAAGCGTAAAGGTTCAGCCTAAAAGCCTCAACATTTTACAGTAAATCCTGGAGGCCTTTTTTATAGGTTTCCAGCGCTCTTTCTCTGGCGAATTTATGATCAATCATCGGTTTCGGATATGAGGAAGTTCCAAATTCTTTTACCCATTTTTTAACATACACAAAGTCGGGATCAAATTTTTTCTGCTGTTCTTCTGGATTAAAAACCCTGAAATAAGGTGCCGCATCACAGCCCGAACCCGCACTCCACTGCCAGTTTCCGTTATTGGCTGCTAAATCATAGTCGAGTAATTTTTCCGCGAAATACGCTTCCCCAATTCTCCAGTCGGTCAACAGATGCTTGGTAAGAAAACTTGCACAAACCATTCGGACTCTGTTGTGCATAAAACCGGTTTCGTTCAGTTCGCGCATTCCTGCATCCACCAACGGAAAACCAGTTTTGCCCTCCTGCCATTTTTTTAAACTTTCTTCGTCAGAAAGCCACTGGATTCCATCATATTTTGTTTTGAATGAATGATGCACAACTTTAGGGAAATGATACAGGATTTGCATGAAAAACTCCCGCCAGATCAGTTCTTTCAAAAATGTTTCGTTCAACTGTTTTGCGATTATGGCCAATGCGCGAACACTAATGGTTCCGAAACGCAGATGCACACTCATTTCTGAAGTTGCCAACGCCGGAAAATTTCTTGTTTCGTGATAATTTTTTACTGTTTCAGTATTCAAGGATGGACTTTGATAGCGATAACCACTTGGCTGAAAACCAATATCCTGTAATGATAAGTTCTGTTTTTCAGCATCAATAAAATGGTTCAAAAGCTTTTCGGAAGGATAATTTTCGGTTTCCTGAGTGTTGTATTTTAAAAGCCACTGTTTTGCATAAGGCGTGTAAACGTTATAAGGCGATTTGTCGGCTTTCAGAATATCATTCTTATGAAAATGAACCTGATCTTTGTACGAAAGAAATTCAATATTGTTGAGATGTAAAAAATCCTTGATCTCAGCATCCCTTTGAATGGCAGAGGGTTCGTAATCCTCATTGCAGAAAACTTTTTCAACCATATAAGTTTCAATAATTTCCCGGAAGACTTCTAAGGGTTTCCCGTGATAAATCTTAACGCATTTCCCGTTCTTTTCTAGATTTTCATTAATGGTATTTAATGCCTGAAAAATAAAATCTACTCGCCTGTCCTTTGAATTTTCGAGTTTCGAAAGAATATCAGTATCAAAAATAAAGACTGGCAACACTTTATTTTGGGATTTCAAAGCCTGCATAAGACCATGATTATCACTCAAGCGTAAATCTCTTCTGAACCAGAAAACAGAAAATTTTTCAGACATATTAAATTAATTTTTAGGTTTCGGCAGTATTTTTTTTATTAACTTTATTAAAAACATGATGGTCAAAGTCTTTTTCAGAGAATTCAAAAAATTTTTTCCTCAGTATTCAGCTGTAAGCCATCATTTCTTGGTTACCCAAATTTTTAAATATATTTACTATTGATAATTTGAATTACAAAATTAGTATATTTATTTTCTAATTTGAAAATTAAAGTATACTTTTGTTCTATTACTTAAGGTTTATGAAAAAAGTCATTATTATTGGTTCAGGTTTCTCGTCGATAGCATCCGCATGTTATATGGCTAAGGCAGGCTATACCGTTACTGTTTTAGAAAAAAATGAACAGGTTGGCGGGCGTGCATCTTTGCTGGAGATTAATGGCTTTAAGTTCGATATGGGACCCAGTTGGTACTGGATGCCTGATATTTTCGAAAGGTTTTTTGCAGATTTTGGCAGAAAAGTGACAGATTACTATCAGTTGGAGAAACTTTCGCCGGGCTACAGAGTGTATTTCGGCAAAGATAACTTCATCGACATTTCAGACAAGCCGGAGGAAATCATCGAAACTTTCGAAAACATCGAACCGGGAAGTGGCAAACACTTAAGAGATTTCATGAAAAAAGCCAAAGCGAATTACGAGATCGCAATGCAGGATTTGGTTTACAATCCCGGCAGATCGATTCTGGAGCTTGTAAGTGTTGAGACGGCCAAAAGACTTCCGCTTTTCGTGCAAAACATTTCCGAAACTGTGCGAAAAAATATTAAAGATCCCAAACTAAGAAGCATTCTGGAATTCCCCGTATTATTTTTAGGTGCAAAACCTAATAATACGCCGGCTTTTTACAATTTTATGAACCATGCTGATTTCGGGATGGGAACCTGGTATCCAAAAGGCGGTTTCAATGCTGTAGCTAAGGGTATGCAGCAACTTGCAGAAGAGTTGGGCGTAAAATTTAAAGTAAATGAGGAGGTTACAGAAATACGAACAGAAAATAACCATGCAACCGCTGTAATCACTAAAAACAGTTTTTTAAAAGCTGATATTGTAATTTCCGGAGCAGATTATGCACATACCGAAACCCTTTTAAAATCAACAGAACAGAATTATACTAAAGAGTACTGGCAGAAAAAAACCTTTGCACCATCCTCTTTTTTATATTACGTAGCTTTTGATAAAAAAGTTCCCCAGCTTCAGCATCACAATTTATTTTTTGATACTGATTTTGAACAGCATGCCGAAGAGATTTATGACACCAAAACACTTCCAAAAAAACCGCTGTTCTACGCCAATTTCTCAAGTAAAACTGATGACAGCCTCTGTCCGGAAGGAAAGGAAGTCGGCTTCTTCCTGATTCCCGTCGCCGTAGATCTTGAGGATTCAAAGGAAATTCACGATCAGTATTTTGAGTTGATTATTAACAGAATTGAAAAAAACACAGGAGAAAACCTCCGCAATTCGGTTATTTTCAAAAAAAGTTTCGGCGTAAACGATTTTAAAGAACGGTATCATTCTTGTCGCGGAAATGCATACGGACTTGCCAATACATTGTTGCAAACTTCAGTTTTAAGACCAAGAATTACCAATAAGAAAGTCAAGAACCTATTTTACACCGGTCAGCTCACGGTTCCGGGACCCGGCGTTCCACCGGCATTAATCTCCGGAAAAGTAGTTACAGATTATATCCTTAAGAACACAAACCGAATTTTATAAAAACAGAAACGATGAATAACTTAGAAATTTTCAACAAAGTGTGCGGGCAGTCCTCTAAGTTAGTGACTGAAAAATACAGCACCTCATTTTCCAGGGCTTCTACCCTTTTTCAGCCTGAAATTCGGCAACACATCTATAACATTTATGGTTTTGTGCGTTTTGCTGATGAAATTGTAGATACTTTCCACGATTATGATAAAGCGAAGCTTATGGACGAATTTGAGCAAAGTTACCGCTCAGCACTCGAAAACGGTATTTCTCTCAATCCCATACTACAATCTTTCTGTTTAACGCAGAAAGAAAAAAACATTCCACAGCATCTGGTGGATGCTTTTCTCCATTCCATGAAAATGGATTTGGGCGATATTAAAAACTTTAATGATGAAAAGTACAACGAATACATTTACGGCTCAGCCGAAGTGGTAGGTTTAATGTGCCTGAAGGTTTTTGTGAATGGTGATGTAGAAGAATATAACAGATTGAAGCCTTACGCACAAAGTCTCGGCGCAGCATTTCAGAAAATAAATTTTTTGAGAGACATCAGCGCAGATTATAATGATTTGAACAGGATGTATTTCCCGAATGTAGATTTCAGCAAATTCAGTTCGCAGGCTAAGCAGGAAATTGAAGCCGACATTGCAAAAGATTTTGCGCATGCTTTCATCGGGATTAAAATGCTTCCGATATCGAGCAGAATCGCAGTTTTCATGGCGTATAAATATTACATCAACCTCTTCAAAAAAATACGCAAAACAAAACCTGAGTTGTTGCTCACAAAAAGAATAAGCGTTTCCAATGCACGGAAAATTTATCTTTTCGGAGAAATGGTACTTAATAAAAACTTAAAATTAGTTTGAAAATTTCAATAATGAAAAAAGTTTTTTTAACCTTGGTTTTCTTTTTTGCTATGATGTGTTACGGCCAGGATTTATCAGATTTCAGATTGCTATTACAGAAAGGAGAAAATTCTGAAACTGCGACAAAAACCTTAATCGCAACCTCCCAGGAGGCTTACACCAAAACTAAAAAACCAATTTACGAAGCCTTTTATGCAGTCGGTAATTTCTTTATGGCGAAACATGCAATGAATCCGCTGAGCAAGTATTCGTATTTCAACAAAGGTAAAAAGGCAATCGAAAATGCGGTAAATAAAGATCCTAATAATCTGGAAATTCGCTTTATGCGATATATTTCGCAGGAGCAGACGCCGGCATTTTTAGGGTATAACAAAGATCTGAAAAGTGACAAAACCTTTATCTTAGCAGAATATAAAAAATCGAAAGACGAAGATCTTATCAAAAGAATTAAAATGCACCTAAAACTTTAAAAAACAATGGAAACCTTACTTTATATCATGATCACACTGCTGGTTTTCGTTTCGATGGAAGGCGTTACATGGCTTACACACAAATATATCATGCATGGCTTAGGCTGGTATTTTCATGAAGATCATCACCAACCCGGATATCCGCACCTTTTCGAAAAAAATGATTTCTTTTTTGTAATTTTTGCCATTCCCAGTATTTTGCTTTTTTATTTTGGCAGCCGGGGCGAATTAAACTGGATGTTTTTTGTGGGACTTGGAATCCTGTTTTACGGAATAGGCTATTTTCTGGTTCATGATGTACTCATCCACCGCAGATTCAAATGGTTCGACAAAACCAACAACTGGTATTTCCGGGGCTTAAGAAAAGCGCATAAAATTCATCACAAACATTTAGGAAAAGAAGACGGCGAATGCTTCGGAATGCTTTTCGTTCCATTGAAATATTTCCGAGAAGCTAAATTATCAACTTCATAAAAACTAAAATCTTGCAGTCTTATTACTATTTATTACTCGATATCCTGAGCTTTTCTGTGCCTTTTCTCTTCAGTTTCGAGCGGAAAAGAATGCACTTCATCCAGTACTGGAAAGCTTTTTTTTCGGCCATTCTCTTGGTCGGTTTATTCTTCATCGCATGGGATATTTACTTCACTTACGAAAAAGTCTGGGGCTTTAATGATGAATATTTAATCAAATTCAGAATTTTCAATATGCCGCTGGAAGAATACCTCTTTTTCCTGCTCATTCCCTACGCCAGTGTTTTTATTCATTACTCTATGGAGTATTTTATTCCTAAAGTTATTCTGAATGAAGGCATTACCAAATGGATTACGTACGTCCTTTTTGTGATGAGTTTTTCTGTTGCTGTTTTAAATTACGACAAAATTTATACGGTATGCAGCTTCGGTCTTTTTGCTTTGCTGATGCTGCTTCAAATCATCCACAAATGGAAGGATGCGCGACGATTTTACCTTAGTTTTATCGTCATTTACATTCCGTTTTATTTTGTTAATAATGCGTTGACAGGCAATTATTCCGAAAATCCAGTCGTTTTTTACGATGATACTGAAAACCTCGGAATCCGCGTAGGAACTATGCCTCTGGAAGACAGTTTCTACTGTTTCACCCTTTTGTACAGTATTGTTTTAGTTTTTGAATATTTTAAAAGAAAATGGAATTATCCGCCAGCACCCAGCAGAACAGATGAAAATTAAAATCACCAAACAGTCGGGAATTTATACACTGACTTCAGAACAGATTCTCCCTATTTCGCTGAAAGAAGCCTGGGAATTCTTCACCGTTCCTACAAATCTGGATAAAATTACTCCTGATGAAATGAATTTTCATATCACAAATAATCCGGGTTCAGAGACTTACCAGGGGCAAATCATCACCTACAAAATCGGCATTTTTCCTTTGGTAAAAAGCAACTGGATTACGGAGATTACGCATCTGGTGAAAGAGAAATTTTTCGTAGACGAACAGCGGTTCGGTCCGTATGCGATGTGGCATCACGAACATCATTTCGCCGAAATGCAGGACGGAAAAGTAAAAATGACAGATATTGTGAATTTTAAAATGCCTTTGGGCCTCTTTGGCGATTTAATTGCAGGAAGAGCCGTAAAGAACAAGGTGAAATTTATATTTGAAAGCCGCTATAAAATTTTAAAAGAAATCATTAAATAATGAAAATATTACTCACAGGCGTTACAGGATATATTGGCAAAAGACTTCTGATACAGTTACTGGAAGAAGGTCATACCGTAGTTTGCTCTGTGAGAGACAAAAAAAGATTCAGTACGAAACTTTTTCAAAACCATCTGCATCAGTTAGAAATTATTGAAAATGATTTTTTGAATGCTGCTTCTTTACAAAATATTCCAAAAGACATACATTACGCATATTACCTGATTCATTCTATGTCTTCAGGACAAGGTGATTTTGAAGAAATGGAGAAAATTTCGGCAGAAAATTTCAGAAATGCATTAGAGAAAACGGCAGTAAAGCAGGTTATTTTCCTTACCGGAATCATCAATGAAGAAAAACTGTCAAAACATCTTCAGTCCAGAAAAAACGTAGAACAAGCACTGAAAAGTGAAAAATACGCGTTAACGAGTCTCCGCGCAGGAATAATCGTAGGTTCCGGCAGCGCGTCTTTTGAAATCATCCGTGATTTGGTTGAAAAACTCCCGGTGATGATTGCTCCGAAATGGCTGAAAACAAAATGCCAGCCGATTGCAATCCGAAATGTGATTCAGTTTCTTGTAGGTATTTTAGGGAAAGATTTTACTTACAATAAAGATTACGATATCGCGGGAACAGATATTTTAACTTATAAAGAAATGCTCCTGCAGTATGCGGAAGTCCGCGGTTTGAAAAGAACAATTTTCACGGTACCTGTAATGACGCCGCAACTTTCTTCGTATTGGCTTTATTTTATTACCAGCACCACCTATTCTTTAGCTAAAAACCTGGTCGATAGCATGAAAATAGATGTCATCGCCAAAAAAAACACGTTAGCACAAGATCTCGGGATCGAATTATTTTCTTACAAAGAAGCAATTCGCCAGGCTTTTGATAAAATTAAGCAGAATGATGTACTCTCGAGTTGGTACGATTCCTTCAGCAGCCCATTTCATGCCAGAAACGTATGGCAATATCTTGAAGTTCCTACTAAAGGCTGTTTTAAAGACATCCGCGAAATGAAAGTTGCTGATGAGGAATTATCGGCGGAAAGGGTTTTCAGCATCGGAGGAAAAACCGGTTGGTATTATGCTGATTTCCTCTGGAAAATCCGGGGATTTTTGGATAAACTTTTTGGGGGCGTTGGGCTACGGCGCGGACGCAGAAACCTTAATTCACTCGAAGCTGGCGATTCTGTGGATTTCTGGCGTGTTTTATATGCCGATAGAGAAGAAAAACGCCTGCTGCTGTTCGCGGAAATGAAAGTCCCCGGGGAGGCTTGGCTCGAATTTAAAATCAAGGACGGAATTCTTCATCAGGAAGCGACGTTCCGCCCGCTTGGGATATCAGGTAGACTTTACTGGTATTCGGTTTTGCCATTTCATGGTTTAATCTTCAACGGAATGCTGAGGAAACTTGCCGGTAAATAATCTATTCTACTGCTACAGAATCATCACCACGCCCGTCGGCTACGGCAGTAGCATTTCCGCTTTCATCGATTACAATCATTTCTGTACGGCCGATTTGCCGAACCCTTTCAATTTTATAGTTTTTCTTTTCGAGATTTTGTAGGGTTGTTTCAGGAAAATTATTTTCTACCATTACCGTTTCAGGCAACCACTGATGATGGAATTTTGGTGCGTTTACAGACATTCCCGGACTCAGTTTAAAATCAATAATATTTACAATCGACTGGTAAACTGATGTAGGAATCGTAGTTCCACCAGGTGTCCCCACAATAATGTAGGGCTTGCCATTTTTCATAACAATCGTTGGAGTCATGGAACTAAGCATTCTTTTTCCAGGTTCAATTTTATTCGCTTCTCCGCCCACAGCGCCAAACATATTAGGAACGCCCGGCTTTATTGAGAAATCATCCATTTCGTTATTCAGTAAAAATCCGGCTCCGGCTACCACTACTTTACTTCCGTACAAACCGTTGAGCGTTGTCGTGACTGCAACAGCATTTCCTTCTTTATCAATTACCGAAATATGTGTAGTTTCAGGGGATTCTTTAGGTTGCGGTGTTATTTTGCCAACTTCAGAACTTGGCGTAGCTCTATTTATATTGAAACTCTTCCAACGGTTTTTTAAATACTCATCGGAGATAAGCATCGAAGTTTTGTCTGTAATAAATCCCGGGTCGCCCATAAATTCTGCCCGGTCGGCAAAAGCACGTCTTTCCGATTCTACCATAATCTGCACGGCTTCGGTGGAATTCTGCTGATATTTTTCTAAATTTTCGTAGCCCGACATTTTCAGCATCTGAGCCAGTAAAATTCCGCCACTTGATGGCAACGGCATGGAAACGATGTCGTTGCCTTTATAATTGAAAACGATGGGTTTTCTTTCTGCAACTTTATAATTTTTAAGGTCATTTAAAGTAATAATACCGTTTCCGCGTTTCATTTCTGCGACGATTAGTTCGGCCGTTTTACCTTCATAAAAGCCTTTCTCACCGTTTTTTTGAATAAGCTTCAGCGTTTGAGCCAAATCTTTCTGAATCAGAATATCACCTTGTTTCCAGGCTGTATTTCTTTGGAAGACCGTAGGTACTTTATTGTGATCGTTAAAATACTGCATTTGATTATTAAGCAAACTCGCTTCCTTCTCGGTAATTGCAAAACCCTGTTCTGCCAGATCAATCGCAGGCTGAATAAGCTTTTCCATAGGAAGATTTGCATGTTTTAAGGTAGCATAAAATCCTGCTACGGAGCCGGGAATACCTACTGCCAATCTTCCGTTTTGGGACAGATCGGTATTTGCTTTACCTTTTTTATCGAGGTACATATCCTGGGAAGCTTTTGCAGGCGCCGTTTCCCGAAAATCGATGGTAAATTTCTCACCGGTATTTTTTACTCCAACTAAAAATCCACCGCCACCGATGTTTCCTGCCTGTGGATAAACCACTGCCAAAGCGTATTGTACAGCGATTACTGCATCAAAAGCATTTCCTCCCATTTTCATTACTTTTGCGCCGGCTTCACTTGCCAGTGGGTGTGCCGAAACGACCAAACCCTTGTCTTTGGTGCGGATTTCCTTAATAATATTAATATCGGTGAACTGAGCAAATGCAAAGTGGGAAGAAATGATGAGAAGAAACAGCGTTTTTTTCATGTCGGAAATTTCCTCAAAAATAAGAAAATGCTTTCAATTGCGAAAAGCTGTTGGATATCCTCAGCTGCGAACCTTTCAGTTGTATTCCTTTTATGCAGCGAAGTATAGCAAAAAACAGGAACAGAAAACGGAGAATGTTGCCCACAATAATATTTAGCGAATTCTGGCGGGAAAATTCTTTTAATTTTTTAAATTTGCTAAAATCAATTTCTAAATTCTACAAATGGAATCCTACACGGAAAAAATTCTTATCACCGGTGCGCTGGGACAGATTGGCACCGAACTCACCAACAGATTAGTTGAAATTCATGGCGCTGAAAATGTAATTGCTTCGGGACTCGACCGTTGGGACAAAAACCTTACTACAGCGGGTTTTTATGAAAGAATGGATGTTTCGAATACGCAACTTGTGAGACAGGTGGTAAAGGATTACGAAATTACAACCGTGTATCACCTGGCGTCTTTGCTTTCCGGGACCTCTGAAAAACAACCGCTTTTTGCCTGGAAACTCAATGTAGAACCGCTTCTAAACTTCTGCGAGATGGCAAAGGAAGGATTGCTGAAAAAAGTGTTCTGGCCAAGTTCGATCGCAGTTTTCGGGAAAGGAATTCCGAAAGAAAATGTGGGTCAGGATGTGGTTTTAAATCCTACGACCGTGTATGGAATCTCGAAAATGGCCGGTGAAAAATGGTGCGAATACTATCATGACAAATTTGGTGTAGATGTGCGAAGCATCCGTTATCCGGGTTTAATTTCCTGGAAAACTCCCGCAGGTGGCGGAACAACAGATTACGCAGTAGAAATTTTTTATGAAGCCGTAGAACAGGGAAAATACATCAGTTTTATCTCCGAAAACACAGCGATGCCAATGCTTTACATGGATGACGCTATTAATGCAACTTTGAAATTAATGGAAGCTCCAAAAGAAAATTTAACTGTTCGTACTTCCTATAATTTGGGTGGATTATCTTTTACACCTAAAGAGCTTGCAACTGAAATTAAAAATGAAATGCCGGATTTTGAAATTGATTACAAACCTGATTTCCGCCAGGCTATCGCCGACTCGTGGCCAGCTTCCATTGACGATTCTATCGCAAAAAAAGACTGGGGATTAACTTATGAATTCGGGATTACCGAGATGACCAAAGATATGCTGAAAAATCTTAAAGTAAAACTCGGCAAATAACTTTTAATGATTTTATTAACCTTCAACATCATTAATAATAAGCGTGATTTTAAAAACAATTACCGGCTTAATGATGGGGAGATTACAGAAATCACCATCGATAACGTTTCTTCAGTTCTGAGGATTTTAGGAAATAATAACATTCTGGCGACTTTTTTTATAGAAATTTCGTTGGTGGTTACTTTACAGCCTTTGATAAAAAAAATAATCAGCAAAGGTCATGAAATTGCTCTATATAACGCAGATTCCAACATCACCGAAATTGAAACTGCTAAACAATTAACTGAGGCTTTCACCGAAAAACTTATCCGTGGAATAAGACAGAAAGAAGTCAACCTTTCTGTAGATGCACTGAAAAAACTAGAATTCAGCTACATTTCAAATATTGAGAACGCCAACATACTTTTCCCCCTGAAAAGGTTGCAGCGAAGCACTGAAATCATCGAGGAAAATGGCGTAAGCATTATACCGGAAAGCATTTCGCCCTATTCGCAAATCCCATATAATGATTTTGTTTTCCAGATGGTTCCGCTGAAATTCTATCAGAACATGGTCACTGAAACATTGAAGAATGAAGATTTCATTCTTATTTACCTGAATTCCTGGCAGTTTACCGACTTCGAAAAATATCAATTCAAGATTCCGTTCTACCGGAAATACAACTCAGGCAGAAAGATGGAAGACAAGCTGGAACATTTTTTACAATGGTGTAATACCAACGAATTGGCTTGTGCTCGGATGAAGGATTTTATTTTTTGATTGCGCGTGCAAGGTATGATCCAAATTATAAACTCGCATTAAAATAGTAATCATTAATCAAATTTAATGTGAATTTGCAATAAATAATCAATTTTTATTGGTGATTTAATTTTTTTATACTTAACTTTGAAGGTAAGTTTAACCAAATTAAATTTCTTATGAAAAAAATTCTACTATTTGCCTCCTTCTTGGCAATCCCATTCTCTGGAACCGCACAGGTTTTTCAGGAAAATTTTGACGGAGCCGGCCCTGGTTTTGGTGCCTGGACATTAATTGATGTTGATGGACAAAGCCATGCTGAAGCTGTATCAGATTTTGACGCTGGTGCGTGGATTAGAAAGAACAGAGGTGGGCCAACACCTAATTACGGTGGACCAGACAATGATTTTGCAGCAGCAAGCTCCTCGTGGTATGATCCTGCCGGAACCTCTAATGATTGGTTGGTATCACCACAAATCGTTCTTCCTGCAGGGAATACTTTCCTTCAGTGGGATTCCAAAGCTCAGGATCCTGCATATCCGGACGGATACAAAGTAATGTTGGCGCCCAACGGCGGAAATACGGTATCGGATTTTACCATAACATTATTCGATACTGCCGCTGAAAATCCTGCATGGACTACCAGAACTGCAAATCTTAGTGCATATTCAGGAACTACAGTTCGTGTTGCTTTTGTGAATAATTCAAATGACAAATTTGTATTGTTGGTAGATAATATTTCGGTGCAGCTTGCTCCTACTTCGCCACCAGATTGTCCTACACTTGTTTCTCCAGCCAATGCAGCTGCAGGTATAGACTATACCGCGCCTGTCACTTTAACTTGGACAGCAGCTACTAGCGGTACGGCAGCAACCAGTTACGATGTTTATCTAGGGACTTCTCCTAATCCAACAACTTTATTAGGAAATGTGCCGGGAACAACCACTTCTGCTACTGGCTTAGCACCTTCAACCACTTATTACTGGAGGGTTGTTTCTAAAAACGGAGCAGGTGATGCTACAGGATGTACAGAATTCTCATTCACAACCGCAGCAAACCCGTTCGCCCCTTACTGTGGCCCTGTTTCTATAACTTCGAACACAGAGCCAATTACTTTAGTAAATTTTGCAGGAATCAATAACGAAACATCACCTACCCTCAATGGAACTCCGGATCACGAGAACTTTACAACTATCGTTGGAAACGTGACTCAGGGAAGCTCTTATGACATCACCCTGAAAGGAAATACCGGCGGAAACTGGGTCAACAGATTCGCAGTGTTTATTGACTGGAATCAAAACGGTATTTTAAATGATGCGGGAGAAGTATATCAAATTACGCAAACCATTACCAACTCTACAGGAACTGATAACGTACAGGCAGTACAGTCACTGGCCGTTCCTTCCGATGCGGTACTGGGTAACACCAGAATGAGAGTGAAGAAAATTTTCGGAACTACTAATTATCTGGATCCTTGTGCTAATGCGTCATTCGGACAGCTTGAAGATTATACCCTAAATGTGACTTCACTGGGCGTAAACGACAATATGAAGAATGCAGTGAAAATTTATCCGAACCCTGTTGTTGAAATGTTGAATATAGAATCTCCTAACAAAGTGAAATCTGTATCAGTATTTGATGCTACCGGAAAAGTTGTTTCTACATACTCACTAAATGCTTCTAAGTCGCAGATTAACCTATCTAAACTTGCACCTGGAGTTTATGTGGTAAATATCGAAATGGAAAATGAAACCAAATCGATCAAGGTAATCAAGAAATAGTAAGAAACTTCATCAATATTAAATTTAGGTCTGCAGCAATGCAGACCTTTTTTATTTATTTTACTGAAATATTGTTACTTTAGGAAATAATTATTACTTTTGCACCTCGAAATAATTAACAAATTTATTTAACATTATGAACAATTACGAAACTGTTTTCATTTTAACTCCCGTTCTATCTGACGCACAGGTGGAGGAAGCAGTAAAAAAATTCGAAGATCTTTTGACTTCACACAATTGCGAAATCGTTGCCAAAGAAAATTGGGGACTTAAGAAATTGGCTTATCCAATCCAATTGAAAAAGAATGGTTTTTACACTTTAATCGAATTTAAAGGCGAAGGAAGTGTAGTTGCAGATTTAGAACTTGCTTTCAAACGTGATGAAAGAGTTATCAGATTCTTGACTACTAAATTAGACAAGCACGCTGTAGACTACGCAGTAACTAGAAGAAACAAACTAAAAACTGCAAAAGCTTAATTTTAACCCTCTAAAAATTTACAACAATGGCAATAGATGATATGGCTAAACAAGCCTCTGCTGGAGGTGAATCTGAAGTAAAATTTCTTACTCCACTAGATATTAACACAAAATCTGAAAAAAAATACTGTAGATTCAAAAAATACGGAATCAAGCATGTTGATTATAAAGATGAAAAATTCCTTCTTCAGTTCGTAAACGAGCAAGGTAAAATTTTACCAAGAAGATATACTGGAACTTCTTTGAAATACCAAAGAAAAGTTTCTGCTGCAATCAAAAGAGCAAGACACCTTGCTTTGATGCCTTACGTAGCGGATTTATTAAAATAATTATAAAACAAAATAGTTGTTGGTTGTTTTACAAAAACGCCTAACTTCTAAATAAAAAAGGACAACAACAATGGAAATTATTCTAAAAAAAGACGTAGAAAACTTAGGATTAGAGTTTGATACGGTAAACGTAAAACCAGGGTATGCAAGAAACTACTTGTTACCACAAGGTTTAGCTCTTTTGGCTACTCCAAAAAACAAAGCTAATCTAGAGGCAACTTTGGAAGCCAGAAAAGAAGAAGAAGCTAAATTGATCGCAAACGCAAACGCTATCGTTGAGCAATTGAAGAAAACAAACATCACCATTGCTACAAAAGTAGGCGCAGGTGATAAACTTTTCGGATCTATCAACAACGCAAACCTTTCTGAAGAATTGGCTAAAGCAGGTGTTGAAGTAGACAAAAAATACATCAAAATCCCTGGGAACACCATTAAGAGAACAGGTAAATTTGCTGCTCAAATCCGTTTACACAGAAATGTAGAGCACACTTACGAATTCGATATCGTATCTGACGCTCCACCAGCACCGGCAGCCCCAAAAGCAGCCCCAGCTCCAAAGAAAGTTGAAGAAACTCCTGCTGAAGAAGCATAAGATTTCTAAACATATTTTTAAGAATCCGGTAATTTATTTTACCGGATTTTTTTTTTAACGCTATTGAGTCATTTTTATATTGAATATAAAATGATAAATTTGTTTAATGCACCCAATCTTTGTTTATCTGCGACGCAGTATTAAAAAATCTTTTGATAACCTCCAAAATGAAAAACTGAAACATAATCTGTTGCAGGCGGTTCCGTTTTGGATCGGATCACTGATTACCGGAGTCTTAGCAGTAATGTACGCGAAACTTTTCACCTGGGGAGAAAAACTGATGAATTTTATTATCGATTGGAATGCGTGGATGATTTTCATTATCGCTCCTATTGGTTTCGTGTTGTCCTGGTGGCTTGTAAAAGAATTTGCGCCATATTCAAAAGGTAGCGGAATTCCGCAGGTTATGGCTGCTGTAGAACTCGCTAACCCAAAAGAACATACCAAAATACGTCATCTTTTAAGCCTGAAAATTATTGTATTCAAAATTTTATCGAGCGTGGTGTTGGTCATCGGTGGCGGTGCAGTGGGTCGTGAAGGTCCAACGATTCAAATTGCAGGTTCTGTATTCCGGAAAGTCAATGAATATTTGCCAGATTGGTGGCCAAAAATATCCAAAAAAAACATGATTATGACGGGTGCGGCGGCAGGTCTTTCGGCGGCATTTAATACACCTCTCGGAGGAATTGTATTCGCTGTGGAAGAACTTTCTAAAACACATATCAACTATTTCAAAACTGCACTTTTTACGGCGGTAATTATTGCAGGATTAACAGCGCAAACACTGGCAGGTTCTTATCTTTATCTGGGGTATCCCAAAACTGCCGATGTAAGTCTTATGGTGATGTTTCCTGTCATTTTGGTGGCAGGAATTTCAGGAATTTTAGCCAGTCAGCTTTCGGTTCTGATGCTCGCCATTAATTCATGGAAGAAACGATTGAAAACAGACCGCAGCAACATTATCTTTCTTGTAATTTCTGCTTTAATTATAGCCTCTTTAGCATTTTTTGTAAATAGGGAGATTCTGGGTTCAGGAAAAGAACTTATGGAAAGAACGCTCTTCACCGATGATAAACATGAAGCGTGGTATATGCCCATTTTCAGAATGATTGGGCCGGCTTTGGCTTTCACTTCTGGTGGCGCAGGCGGAATCTTCGCACCCGCACTTTCAGCGGGAGCCAGTGTAGGATCTGTAATATCGGGCTGGATTCATTTAACACCCAACGAAACCAACGTGGTAATTTTGGGAGGAATGGTGGCATTTCTTACAGGAATTACACGCGCTCCATTTACCTCGGCAATTATTGTCCTCGAAATGACCGACAGGCATTCGCTCATCTTCCATCTGATGCTTGCAGGCATGGTTTCTTCACTCATCTCTTTAATGGTAAGCAAGAGATCACTTTATGACGCTTTAAAAATATCTTATCTCGAGGAACTTCGCGTTGAACGGAAATCATAAAAATTCCGGTAAAATTATTTACCGGAATTTTTCTAAATTTCACTTAGTTAATAAGGTGTAGATTTATGCTTTACATTACCCAAAATGTCTGGGAAATAAACATCCGACAGATGATCAAATTCATCGCCTCTCATAAACATTGTAGCATCCACCTCATCATAAGAATCTTTTCCGGCAGCTGCAATCAGCTCGTTGCAGGTATGAAGTGTATTTTTGTGGAAATGATAAACTCGCTCGCTTTTATCAGTGACATCCAGCCCTTTAATAAGCATCTTGTCCTGAGTTGCAACTCCTGTAGGGCAATTGTTTGTATTACATCGTAATGCCTGAATACAACCCAGCGCGAACATAAATCCACGCGCATTGTTGCACATATCTGCTCCCATTGCGATCGCTCGTAAAATATCAAGGGAAGTAAGAACTTTTCCGCTTGCAATTATCCTCACCTTATCGCGGAGGTTGAAATTTTTCAGTGTTCTGTTCACAAAAATCAAAGCGGGTTCCAGCGGCATCCCCACACCGTCAGAAAATTCCGGAGGTGCGGCTCCTGTACCACCTTCTGCTCCGTCAACAGTGATAAAATCCGGATAAATTTTAAGCACATTCATCTGAACGCATATATCTTCAAATTCTTTAGTATCACCAATACAAAGTTTAAATCCTACCGGTTTACCACCGGAAAGTTCTCTAAGTTGCTGAATAAATTTCAACAGTCCGGCCGCATCAGAAAACGCGGAATGGGAAGGTGGAGATATAATCGTCATTCCCGGACGTACATGGCGAATTGCAGCAATCTCGGGTGTGTTTTTAGCGCCTGGTAATACACCACCGTGGCCTGGTTTAGCGCCTTGTGAAACTTTGATCTCGATCATTTTAACGTTAGGAATTGTGGCATTTTTAGTGAAGATTTCAGGAGAAAATTTCCCTTCCTCATCCCGACAGCCGAAATATCCGGTTCCGATTTGCCAGCATAAATCGCCTCCTTCCAGATGATAAGGCGAAATTCCACCCTCACCTGTATTATGGTAAAAACCACCTTTTTTTGCTCCTCTGTTCAGCGAGATCTGCGCTCTGTCACTAAGAGAGCCAAAACTCATGGCGGAAATATTGAATAAAGAAGCATGATATTTTTGAGTACATTGTTCTCCTCCAACCCAAACTCTCGGCAATTCTTCTTTTGGTGATTTGGCGTAGATTGAATGTTTAATTCCCTCGTATTTCCTTTGATTAATCTCTAACTGAGTACCAAACGGTACGGTGTCGCTGATGTTTTTGGAACGGCGGTAAACTGCAGAACGCTGGTTTCTGGGGAAAGGTTTTCCATCGGTTTCCCGTTCGATAAAATACTGTTGCATTTCGGGTGAAATTCCTTCAAAGAAATATCTGAAATATCCCAATACAGGGAAGTTACGGAGTATGGCATGTTTTGTCTGAAAACTGTTATAAATTCCCAAAGCATAAATTGCCGTTAATAAAATTGGAATCCAGTAGTGCGCTTTTATCAGCAAAGCAGTTACCCAAATCAAGATGAGGATGATGATTCCCCACTTAATGAATTTGTCTCTCATTAGAATTTTTTTTATAAAAATTGACCTCAAATTTAACAATAATAAACCGACAAAAAAAACCGCTTTCATTTATATGAAAACGGCTTTAGCAGAGCGTATTTGCTACTTGCTCCAGTAAATTTTTGTATGCTGAACATCTGCCGAATTGGTGCCTATCATCACATCAAATTCGCCTTCTTCCCAATCATACTTCAGTGCGTTGTTATAAAACTTAAGGTCTTCCGGAGTAATGGTGAACGTTATTTTTTTGTTTTCTCCTTTTTTAAGGAAAACTTTCTCGAAGCCTTTCAGCTCTTTTACAGGTCTTGTGATACTTCCTACCATATCACGGATGTAAAGCTGTACCACTTCTGCCCCATCATAATTTCCGGAATTCTTTACAGTAACTGAAGCCTGAATGGACTGATTTCCTTTTGGATTTGTATTTGAAACTGACATATCCGAATAGGTAAAATTTGTATAACTCAACCCATACCCGAAAGGATAAAGCGGTGTGTTGCATTCATCCATATAATTGGCGCGGAACCTGTCGTACTCACATTTAGCAGTTTTTTCTGCACTTAAGGGTCTGCCTGTATTTTTGTGATTGTAATAGATAGGAACCTGACCTAAACTTCTTGGGAATGTTACCGGCAATTTTCCTGAAGGGTTTATTTTCCCAAACAGTACATCTGAAATTGCATTACCTGCCTCCGTTCCGGCAAACCACACATTAAGGATCACTTCAGGTAAATCTTTCACATTGGTTAACGCTAAAGGTCTTCCGGTGAAAAGCACCATAGCGATCGGTTTTCCGGTTTTTTTGAGTTCATTGAGTAAATCAACCTGAGACTGCGGAATAGTGATTTCACTTCTGGATGATGATTCGCCGCTCATTTCAGCAGATTCGCCAATCGCAAGAACGATAACATCGGCTTTGTTTGCCACGTCCAATGCTTCTTTCAGAATAACTTCTTTAGGGCGATTATCTCGGTCAGTCAGTTTTCCGTGGGCTGCGTAAATACTTTCAAGTTTCTCGCTGTAATCAATATTTGCACCTTTAGCAGAAATGAATTTCACTTCTTTGCCAAAATTATCCTGCAGACCTTTCATTAGAGAAATTGCATTGGCATGCTTTGCTCCCACACTCCAGGTTCCGGCCATATTGAGTGAATTATTCACTAACGGACCGATGACCGCAACGGTTCCGGATTTTTTCAAAGGCAGAACATTATTTTCATTTTTCAACAAGACCATAGACTGGGCTGCGGTGTTTCTTGCAATATTTCGGTTTTCGAGACTGCTAACTTCTTTCGCTGCCAGTTTTACGTCTCCATATCGGTAAGGATCTTCAAAAAGTCCTAAATCATATTTTGCCTCCAGAACTCTTTTGGCGGCCTGATCTATTTCAGCCTGGGTTACCTTTCCTTCTTCCAAAGATTTTTTCAATGTTTTCAGAAAACCTTCGCCCACCATATCCATATCGATACCCGCTTTCAGCGAAAGGGCAGAAACCTGCTGAAGATCGCCCATTCCGTGATCAATCATCTCGTTAATTCCGGTGTAATCACTCACTACAAATCCATTGAAGCCCCATTTTTCACGTAATATTTCGGTTTGCAGCCATCTGTTTCCAGTTGCAGGAATTCCTTCAACTTCATTAAAGGAAGCCATTACCGTCCCTACACCGGCATCTACGGCCGCTTTATAAGGTGGAAAATATTCATTAAACATGCGTACCCGACTCATATCTACGGTATTATAATCCATTCCGCCTTCACCGGCACCGTAGAGTGCAAAATGTTTCACACAGGCCATAATGGTATTGCTGAGAGATAAATCTTTCCCCTGATAACCGTACACCATATGTTTTGCAATTTCGCTGCCCAGATACGGATCTTCACCAGATCCTTCAGAAATTCTACCCCATCTCGGTTCGCGGGAAATGTCTGTCATTGGTGAGAATGTCCAGGAAATTCCGTCTGAAGAAGCTTCCCGCGCGGCCACTTTTGCAGACTGCTGAATTAAATTCATATCCCACGATGCAGCCAGGCCTAACGGAATCGGAAAATTGGTTTCATAACCATGAATCACATCCATCCCGAAAATTAACGGAATTTTCAGACGGCTTTTTTCTACGGCAACTTTCTGTACGGCTCTTATTTTTTCGGCTCCTTTAATATTGAAAAGTCCGCCGACCAAACCATTTTCTATCTTCTTTCCGATATCGGAATTCTGTGCCTGCCCTGTGGTGAAATCCCCCGCACTGGGAAGATTGAGCTGACCAATTTTTTCGTCAAGAGTCATTTTCGCGAGCAGGGCATCAACAAAAGCTTTTTTCTTTGCATTGTACTGCGCCGTCTGGTAAGACTGTACCGGTTTAGTCACCATTTCCTGTGCTAAAATGCATGTTGAAAGTGCCATAGCAGCAACTAAAACTATTTTCTTCATAAACTTCTACTTTATATTATTTGAATTTTTTTGAGCCAGCATCCATTCATATAATTTTGGATTGGAATACGCAGAATCCCACGAGTTGTGATTATCATCCGGAAAAATGGTGAGCTCGATGTTTTTATTTACTTTTTTGATCGCCTGATAGATTTCTATTGCATTCATCGGAGACACAACATCATCATTGGCGCCATGAAAAATTTTCATGGGTAAATCTTTGTACTGGGTAGCCCGCACTTTCATCAAACGGTCGACCGGCGGACAAACCGCTGCGACTGCCGAAAACAATTCCGGATGTTCCATAGCAAGCTTCAATGAACCCCAACCTCCCATCGAAAGTCCTGTAAGCATGATTCTGGATTCATCGATTTTATATTTCTGCTGAATTTCTTTAATAAGATGATAAAGGGTTTCCGTGTCCCACCAAACTCCGTCGGGACATTGCGGCGCCAGAATCGCAACCGGTTCTTCGATTAAATTTCTGTAGTTGAAAGGCCCGTTGGCTTTTACTTTTTCGAGATCAGTTCCGCGTTCGCCGGAACCGTGAAGAAAAACCATGAGCGGAACTTTGCCTTTTGTATCTTTCGGATAATCTAAGATATAGGAGATTTTCTGAATCTTTTTTGATTCTTTAATCATCTCAGCTTTAATTTCCTGACCTTTAAGATTAAGAGCAAAGCAACACGAAACCGTAAACAGACATGTTAACAATATTTTCATTAAAAATTATATTTTGTGGATTTGAAATCGAGTTTCCTGAGACCGTTTTTAATTTCCGGAGCGTTCATGAATAATTTCCAAAGCAATCCGGTTCTGTAATTTTCGATCATGGGTGCAATGGTTCCCTGATCGATGGCCAGATATCTCGGTGTAAACCAATTGCCGTAGTGGATTGAAGTAGCATCATAAGGCCCTGCTGTACCTATAAACTCAGGTTTTTCTGTGTAGAGAAATCTTAAAACATTCATTGATTCTTTCGGAGTGTACGGAAAACTGCTGAGTGCCGCGGTTGGCGTAACAACACCGCGATCATTCTTTGGATTATGGGCATCGTAACCCACTGTACCATCCTGATTTCGGGTATAACTCGCGGTGAATCCCCAATAATTTGGGCCATAACCTTTCCATTGCTTAGGATTTTCGACACTGTAACTGTACTGAATCATGGCGTGGCTGCGGTTCAGATCAAAATAATTTTTCACCAATCTGTCGGATAATCCTGTAGGATCGAGGCCGAGGTAAGAATAATGCGCCCAAAACATCGGCCCGCCATATTCTTCGGCTCCGTTATGTTTTACGTAAAGCGGATAACCATATTTCTCTGCCGTGGTAGTATAAGTTCCGTTTCTAGTCCAGCCTTTGTAGAAAGTTTCGGCATCAATGGGATAAGTTGGTGAGGAAGCTGCGAGGATGTAAGTGACTAAAGTCTCATCGTAACCCTGAAGTTTATGATTCATTTCCCAGCCGTTTATGGGCGACCAATGCCAGTACAAAACTTTTTCGCCGCCTTTGGTATACCAGTTCCATTCTACCCCTTTCCAAAGTTCATCCATTTTTTTCGCCAGTTCTTTTTCTTCGGCATTACCATTTTTGAAATATTCGCGAACGGTGATAATTCCTTCAACAAGAAACGCGGTTTCTACAATGTCGCCACCGTTATCTTTTTTCCCGAAAGAAACTGTTTTTCCGGTCTCACCATCAAGCCAATGTGGCCAGGCGCCGTGATGTCTGTCGGCTTTCGCTAAAAAATCCGCGATATGAGCTAACCGCTTTACTGCTTCATTTCTTGGGATGAAACCTCTCTCGATTCCTACAAGAATCGTCATTAAGCCAAAACCTGAGCCTCCTGTTGTTACAACCTTGGCATCATTCTGCGGATAGAAATCTTCGTGATAACGTTCTCTACCCATTAGTGAGTTAGGCTCCGCAAAATCCCAGAAATATTTAAGGGCATCCTGCTGTACTCGATCCATAAGTGGGTCATCAGTAAATTTCTGCATGCTTTCCGGTTCCGCAGCTACTTTCTGTAAATTGGTACAGGAATTTAAAAGTGTCAAAGCCAAAACAGAAAGTGTGAATATCTTCTTCATTTTTAATTTTTGTTTTTAAAATCCATGCTGTGTTGAATGAAATCCTAATTTTATTAAGCCTGATCTGATGTCGGGTGCATTCATAAACAGATTCCAGAGAAATGCGGATTTTTGGTTTTCGATCATCGGATTAATTGGGCCCTGATCAATCGCGAGGTATCTTGGAGTTACCCAATTGTAGTGCAGCGAATATGCATCGTAAGGTCCCGCAACACCAATTAATTTTGAATAATTTTCGTTATAAAGAAACCTTAAATAATTCATACTTTCCGTTGGTGTGTAAGGAAAGTTAGAGATTGCTGCTGTTGGCGAAATTACTCCCAAATCGTTGTTAGGCTGATGTGCCGCATAACCTGTAGTTCCGTCTGCATTTCTGCTGTAGCTGGCAGTTAATCCCCAGTTTCTTGCAGAATAACCATTCCAGCCTTTTGGATTTGCAATGCTGTACTGGTACATAATTTTAGCATGATTTGCAGTAACATCTCCATAATTTACATATTCATCTGAAAGACCTCGCGGATCTAATCCCAAAAACGAATAGTGCGACCAAAACATAGGGCCAACATTTCCGTTTGCGCCGTTATGATTTACCACCACAGGAATTCCATACTGTGAGGATGAATTTTTTATGCCGCCATTTCTCGCCCAACCCTGCTGATATACTGATTTTTGGATGGCGAAAGTTGGTGAAGCTGCTGCTAAAATATAAGTAATTAAAGTTTCATCAAAACCCTGAAGTTTATGATTCATCTGAAAATTGTAATTGGGTGACCAATGCCAGTAAAGCACATTCTGCCCCTGGGTGTACCAGTTCCATTCAACTTCTTTCCAGAGTTGATCAGCTTTCTGGGAAAGGCCGATCTCAGTTGTATCGGTGGAGTTTTTAAAATATTCTCTCACACAAATTAAACCCTGAACAAGAAAAGCTGTTTCCACCAAATCTCCCCCATTATCCATCGTACTGAAAGGAATTACATCTCCTGAAGTTCCGCTGATCCAGTGAGACCAGGCGCCATGAAAGCGGTCAGCATTTTGAAGAAAATTTAGTGCCGTGGAAATTCGGGCAATTGCTTCTGCACGTGGAACGTATCCATTCTTAATACCCACAAGAAGCGTCATTAGTCCAAATCCTGAACCGCCCGTTGATACAATAGTAGCATCTAATCCCGGATTATCGGTATGATATCTTTCGCGGGCTAATTTAGAATTGGATTCTGCGAAATCCCAAAAATATTTCAGGGCATCTTTTTGAACCATTTCTACAATTTGCGTATCGGTGTAGGCTGTAGGTGCTGGTGGATTAACTGGTGGATCCACAACCATTGGAGTACGCTCATTAGAACAGCTGCCATAACTTAGGAGTATGGCAGCTGCAAAAGAAAAACTTATTTTCCTAAAGAATATCATTTATTTTTTCTTAATGAATAATGCCTGTACTTCAGCTGGTGTAAGTGCAGTAGAATACATTCTGAACTGGTCGATACCTCCGGTCCATGAATTTTTCAACCAGTCATCTGCACCGCTTGCGATTTGTTCCGGAGTAAATTCCTGCGGACCTGCACCAATTTTTAAACCTGTAATTTTCGAAGATTCCAAAACAACATTACCATGGTTATTCCACACCGACTTAAAAGCATGTGGCTGACCATCAATATACAATGTCATCGTGGAGGTAGAGCCATCGTAAACAAATGCAAGGTGATGCCACTGTCCGTCAAAAATTCCCAGTGGGCTGTTACCTCCTACCCATTCGAACCATTTTTCACCTGTTTTATCTTTTACAAAGAATTTTAGTATCGGAGTCGACACAGAACCTTCAGTAAGTAAAAACATGGAACCGCCCGACCAGTGATAACCTGAAGCAGCGGGCATGCTGAAAATATGATCTGTTTTCATCAGGCTTTTTTTAGTCCATACCGATACAGTAAAACTTCCTGCGGTTTGTGCAAAATCATTGGCACTGGAATACTTGATGTACTTATACTGTGCTCCCTGAACTGCTTTACCGGAAATTCCGTCGATGGAAGCCAGAGGATTGTCTGAAGGAAACTTAGCTTTTACACTGTCCACGGCATTCATTAAGACATTATTCGATGTACCATCAAATGCTACAAAAAACTTAAGAGGTCCTCCCGGCGCAGTGGCGTCTTTGGGGAAATCTCCCAACTCCGGGCGGTCTAAATTTTGGCACGAAAAAGTAAAAAATGCCAAGGTTAGAGTGCCAACAATATTTATAATTTTATTTTTCATATTGAATAAGATTAATAGTTAGGATTTTGTACAAGTACACCCTGTGCTTTATCGATAGCTTCCTGCGGAATTGGGAAGACTTTGTTACGGTCTGCATATCCAAATGGTGCTAATACGGTATTGGCATCTCCCCAACGTACCAGATCATAGAATCTTTCGGCTTCCATTGCAAATTCGATACGTCTTTCGTGTTTAATGGCATCACGCATTGTACCTTGATTTGATGCTGTAGTGCCAGGCAGACCAGCTCTACTCCTTACCATATTAAGATAATTTGTGGCAGTACTTATCTGTCCTAACTCGTTTGCAGCTTCGGCTGCAATCAATAAAATATCAGCATATCTGAAAAACTTTATATTCTCCCAATGGTTTTTGTTTTCAGCGTACTGTTGTCTTTCTGCAGGTAAAGTGTAGGCTTTGCCATTCCAATATTTTTGAGCTAAAGGCGGAGAGTCTGGCAAAACGAGTCCGGGAGTGTTATAAATATCAGGACCGCCCGATGTAAGAATTGTAGTTTTTTTCCTTAAATCCCCTACTTCATAAGCCGCAACTAAATTCGTGGATGGTACATTAAAGCCCCAACCCAAATCCCATGTTCCTGAACCTCTAACACCTTGGCTTTCATAATAATTATTAGAATACTTGGTCGGATAATCAAACGTTTTCTGAACTTCAAATATAGATTCAGTTGAATTGTTACCTGCTTTAGTGAATTCAGCATCGTAAGAAGGATTCAGCATATATACGCCAGAATTGATGACCTCCATCGCGTGTTCTGAGGCTTTAGCCCAATTTTTTTGAATCATATAAAGTTTAGCAAGAATTGTATTAGCCACACCTATGGTCGCACGTCCCCGGTATGCGGAAGGCCACTGAACCGGCAGTACTTCTTTCGCTGATGTAAGATCGCTTATAATTTGTGCATCTACTTCAGCAATAGAATTTTTCGGGGCAACCTCGTCTTGAGGAACATCTATCGTTTTCAAATTTACAGGTACTTCACCGAAATCTCTTCGCAGCTGAAAATAGCAGTACGCACGGATGGTTTTGGCTTCAGCAATGTTTACCAAAGTTCCCGCGGAAGTATCACCAGATGCTATTGCTGTATTAATGAGTTCGTTGGCATCATAAATTATCTTGTAATGTCCGTTCCAAAGACTTTTGATATGTCCATTTGTTGCTACATAACTGAAATTATTAAATACATTTCCGTCTGTTGCAGCATCTCCCGGATCACTCCCTTTTTCATTGTCATCGGCACGGATACTGTGAGTCCATAAATAAGTGAAATCACTTACACCACCCTGCGTTCTTAAGCTTGAATACAAGCCAAAAGCTTGAGCTTCAAACCCTCCTAATGGCACTTCGTCTCCTACAGGTCTGCCTTCCGGCTTCAAATCGAGCCAGTCATCATTACAACTCTGAAGAGAAAGACCTCCGGTGGTAAGGGTTCCTAATAAAAGGAAAATCTTTATTGAATTTATTTTCATTTTTATATTTTTAAAAAGTTGCATTGATACCTAAACTTGTTATTCTTGGATTGGGATATCCGCTGTTATTTACCCCAAACTGTGTAGCAGAACCGCCAAATTCTGGTGTAAATCCGTTTACATGATCCCATGTTTTAAGATTCTGTACATTGAAGTAAAGCTTCAGTGCCTGTAGATTGAATGCGGAAATCATTTCCTTATCGAAACTATAGCCTAGTTGTATGTTTCTAATCCTAAAGAAACTTCCGTCTTCAATCATGTAAGTGGAATTTTCTCGATTATAACCGGAAGAAGAATTACTGCGCGGCTCCCAATTCGAAGACCCCGCACCTATCCACCGTTCGATTCTTTCTTCTCTGTAATTAAAAGGTGCAAAAGAACTTCCGTTACCCCAGTTTCTAAAAACTTCGTTACCGTAGACACCATAGAAATCTGCATTCAGGTAAAAACCTTTATAATCTGTGCCTACTGAGAATCCGTAGGTAAAATCTGGAGTAGGATCACCAATTACAGTTCTATCGTCCGGTGTTATTTTACCATCACCATTTACATCACGATATTTGAAATCTCCCGGTGCCACATCTCCAATTGTAGAAGCAGGACTTCCTAAAATATCCGCGTAGGACTGATATAACCCATCAACTATATATCCGTAAAATGCACCCATCGGCAAGCCTTCTTTATAAATAGATGGTCCATAAAAAACCTGATAACCTGATTCCAGCGTGTTAAGTACTTTGGTTTTCGCTGTGGACAGATTACCATTGATGTAATAAGAAAAATTTTCACTGAAATTATCTTTCCAGCCCAAAGCGAATTCAAAACCTTTCGATTCTATTGATCCTGCATTCAGGAAAAAATTTGGATTTCCTGGAACATAGTTAAGAAGGTCTTCAGTCTTTTTATTGTAATAAGTAGCATCAAATGATAACCTGCGGTTCAGCATCATCGATTCAAATCCGAATTCATAAGATTTTAAATGTTCCCAACCCAGATCATCAGCTTCTTCCCACTGTTTTACAAAAGCAGGATACAAATTACCGTTGAATACTCCGGTACCCCCTTCAACGTAGATCGGGTAACCAAAATAGTTATACGGTGTATACTGATTTCCTAAATCACCATAAGATCCCTTCACTTTAAAATAATTCAGAAAATCAATTTCCTTCATAAAGTTTTCGCGGGTTACTTCCCATGCTGCACCTACCGACCAGAACCAATCGAAGCGGTTTCCTGGTGCTAAAGCAGAAGAACCGTCATTACGGATAGAGGCATTCAGCAAATATTTATTAGAAAAATTATAAAGCATTCTTCCGAAATAGGAAACGTTTCTGGTTTTGTACTGGCCACTGTTTACACTTTTGGTTGTAGAGTCAACAAAATCGGTATTCATATACCAAAATCTGGGATTATTTGGTATCTGTCCTAGTGGGTTAGATAAACTACTTCTTGCGCTGGCAGACATTTCGGTATATTCTCTGCTGGTAGTTTCAAAACCAGCTAAAAGCGTTAAATCATGTTCACCCAATCGGTTTTTATAAGTCAGTAACTGGTTTTGTTGAAAACTGATATCGCGATTTTCGAACTGATTAATGCTGGTTAACAACCTGCCGGAATAAGGTGCTGAAGTGTTACTCTCGGTAATGTAAACATCAAAAATTGGTGAGTACCCCCGGCCATTTCCATTTCTGTAGGTTACAAAATAGTTTGATCTGAAGGTAAAATGATCAAAGAAATCGAATTCCAGATAAGCATTTGGGTTGAATTGGAAATCTTTGTTGAGCTGCGTATATCGGTGTCCTTCAACTAAAGCCAATGGATTGCCTATCTGTGCAGCTCCGATCTGCTGCGGCAGCGAATTATATAGGCCATAATAATCCCCAGGAATCATATTTATGGGGGTTACAACCGGTGTAGCGTTCAGCGCTGAACCAAAGTTCCTTAGCTGTGGCAATTTAGCATAAGAACCTGTTAACCCCATTCCTACCCTAAAACTGTTGCTTATTTTTAAGTCATCATTGAATTTAAATGTAAGTCGAGAATAATCTTCATATTTTATCGATCCCTCTTCGCTGTGATAGCCGAACGAAAAACTTACGCGGTTTTTATCGCCTCCATTCGACATTGTTACACTGTGCTGGTTGATGATGCCACCATTTTTTTTAATGACATCGATCCAGTTAGTGTCTGCGTTAAAAAGACTGAAATCGTAGGGACTAAGCCCCTGACTCATCAAATCTTCATTAAACAAGATCCTGAACTGCTCCGCATTGGTTAAGTCCGGCCGGTTATCAAGTGATTTCACACCTAATGACGAATTGAAACTAATCGAAGTTCTGCCGGATTTTGCTCTTTTCGTTGTTACGATAATAGCTCCATTCGCTCCTCGGTTACCGAAGATAGCTAGAGATGAGGGATCTTTCAGGACTTCGATCGATTCTATATCAGCCGGATTAAGAAAATCGATGTTGTTTGCGAAAACGCCATCAACAATATAAACAGGCTGTGTCTGGTTAATGGTTACAGTCCCCCTGATTCTAACATCTGCTTGTGATCCAGGTTGACCTGAATTTACCACCGACAGACCGGCAACTTTACCTTGTAGCGAATTCACTGGGTTGGAAGCAGGCTTATCATTTACCTCTTCACCAACAACCCGAGTAATGGATCCTGTAAGATCACGCTTTTTCGCCGTACCATACCCAATCATCACTACCTCTTCAATCTTTTGTTCCTTAACCACGGTATCCCGTGGAATTTCCTGTGCATTTACATTCATTCCGAAGTAAAATACCGCAATTAAACAAGGAAATTTTAAATTACTGTGTTTCATATAGTAGGTTTTGTTTTGTAAAAATGTGTGTAGCAGATCACCTCGCGAGTTTATTATCTCAAAGTTAGAAAATATATTTAAAATTTGTTATCCTTGTCATAATATTTTTCAAAAATTGTTAATTAACGTTAACCTAACTTAGTAATTTTGTTTGGCTTAATATTTGAAAATGATTGCATTATCATTAATTTTAATATCATGAGAAGAAATACAATATTAGTGGCAACTATGGCAGTTGCAACATTAGGAACAACCACCCAGTCTTGTTTGGCTTTGGCAACTTCAAGCGTAGGGTTGGCTGTTCTGAAACAGATACTTCTGGGAGGAATTACAAAAGGGCTCAATATTTTTAGCGATAAAGATAGCTTTATGGCTAACCAACTCATCGATGCTGCATTGCCTCAACAATTGAAAGATCTTAATAGTACTTTGCAGAAATTAGGATTGAACAGCCTTGTTCAGAAAGAGAAACAATATATTGCTCAGGCTGCTGCATTTACAGTAGATGTGTCGAGACCGATTTTAGTAAATGCGGTTAACAGTTTAACTGCAGAAGATGCGGCCAGAATCGTACAGGGAGGAAGTGGCGCCGCAACTCAAATCCTGAAAGAAAGAACATCAGCGCAACTTATGGCCGCCATAGCACCAAAAGTTGACGCTAAACTGAATGAATTCGGGTTGGTGAGTTCATTAAATTCAGCATTGCAGGGATCAAATATATTAGGAAACATTCTTGGTGGGCAAAATTCCACCAATTCACTCACCGGAGGAATCAGTAGATTTGCCTCGCAGCAGATGGTAAACGGATTGTTCAACATCATCGAAAACCATGAGCAGCAAAATGCAACGACGATTATGAACTCCCTGAATGGCACGAAATAAGGAAATAATCCTTAATTTTGAATTCCGGTTTGTCCGGAATTTTTTTTAACCTCAAAATTACAACGAGATGATTAATATAGTTGACAATCAGGAAAATTTGAACCCAGAGGATTTCTATACCTCACTGAAAGAAAAACTCGAGGCTACACACGACTTTCCTCAGGATTATCTTTTCAAATTTATAATCACCAACGAAGAATCGAAACAAACTGAAATTTACAGGGTTTTCGACAACGTGAAATACACCCTTTCAACCAAAGACAGCAAAAACGGAAAATATACTTCATTAACAATGAACGCATTTGTTTTGGATGCAGACCAGGTCATCAGTATTTACAAGGAAGTAGGTAAAATTTCAGGCGTAATGATGCTTTAATTGGATATCATGAATGTTTTAATCACAGGCGGAACCGGATTAATCGGTAAAAAACTGGTTCAAAAACTACGGGAGCGCAATCATAACGTAAGAGTATTAACAAGGAAAAAAACCAATAATCCTGACGAATTCTACTGGAACACTGATGAAAAATTCATCGATCCCAAGGCGTTTGAAAATCTGGATTCGATCATTCATCTTGCTGGTGCAAATATCAGCCAGAAATGGACTGCTGAATATAAAAAAGAACTTTTCTCCAGCAGAATTGATACTGCGAATCTGCTTAAAGACTATTGTTTACGCCAGAACGTTCGGCTCAATTCATTTATCTCTGCTTCGGGAATTAACTATTACGGCACTTTTACTTCGGAAGAGATTTTAAAAGAAAGTGACGGAATTTTAAAACAAGATTTCCTTGCTAAACTTTGCGACGAATGGGAAAATGCTGCTGAAAATTTTTCATATTCCATTTCCCACAGAACTGTTTGTTTACGCACCGCAATGGTTCTGGCAAAAAATGGCGGTGCTTTTCCGATGCTGAAGAAAACGGTAGATTTTAATATCGGTTCCGCAGTGGGCTCAGGAAATCAATGGATGAACTGGATTCACGAAGATGATTTGGTAAATATGTACATTTTCGTTCTGGAAAACCCGGAAATCGAGGGAAAATTCAATGCAGTTGCTGATGAAGTACCGAACAACGAAGATTTCATGAAATCACTGGCAAAAACCTCTGGAAAGCTCTTTCTTCCGGTAAATGTTCCTTCGTTTGTTATGAAAATGGCTTTCGGGGAGATGAGTTCTATTATTTTGGAAGGCACCCGTGCATCCAACAAAAAAATCAAATCGCTGGGATTTGATTTTAAGTTTTCAACGCCTGAACAAGCGTTTGAAGATTTAATAAAATAGCCTGAATTATTTTTCAATAAAAAACCTTACATTTTCGATAGGTCTCCCGACCATTGCTACAGAACCTTTAATAAGAATTGGCCTCTGGATTAGCGAAGGATTTTCAACCAAGATTTTTATCCATTCGTCTTCACTGAAATCTTTCCCCATATAGCGTTCCTGATAAAGCCTGTCGTTTTTCCTTATAAGTCCCTGTACATCGGTGTTAAGCTTTTTCAGAAGCGTTTTAAGTTCCAGTTCGGTTAAGGGTGTTTCTATGAAATCGATAATTTCAAAAGGTACGTTATTCTCATCCAAATGTTCCAGAATCGCTCTCGATTTAGAACACGTATTGTTGTGAAGTACTTTAATCATTGGTGGTTGAGTTGAAGGTTATAATATTTTTACATTCATCTCATGCCCTAAATCTAGAAAAGTCCGTGCATCTGGTTTTCAATTCTTTCCAGAATATAACCAAAATCTTCGGGCCTTTCCACGAAATCTAAATCATCAACTTCGATCACGAGAAGTTTACCCTCGTTGTAGGTCGATATCCATTTTTCGTACTTCTGGTTAAGCTTAGAAAGGTATTCGATAGAAATTGTAGCTTCGTAATCTCGGCCTCTTTTATAAATTTTCTTTACCAGATTCGGAACATCAGACTTCAGATAAATCAGCAAATCCGGTGCCGAAACGAAACTTTTCATCAGATTAAATACTGACGTATAATTATTGAAATCCCGATCCGATAAAAGATTCATATCATACAGGTTTTCGGCGAAAATATGGGCATCTTCGTAAATCGTACGGTCCTGAACAATGTTTTTACCACTTTCGCGGATTTCTTTCACCTGGCGGAAACGGCTTCCTAAAAAATAAATCTGCAGGGCAAAACTCCACTTGCTCATATCTGCATAAAAATCCTCTAAATACGGATTATGATCTACATCTTCGAACTGTGCGTCCCAACCGTAATGTTTGGACAGCATGGTTGTTAAAGTTGTTTTTCCCGCGCCTATGTTTCCTGTAACCGCAATGTGCATTGTTAAAAATTAAATGATTAAAAAATGAACCGAAACGACTGAAAGTCTCCCTTCAGAACCTTATTTATTGAGCGGGTAAAGATAAAGTTTGTTGGCGCTGATTACAAAATAAGCGGCAGAGTTTTTATCCACAATCTGCGAATTTTCAGCATTGAAAATTATTCTCAACATACGGTCCTGCAGAAAATGAATGGTGTTTTTTCCGATGACCAAAATATTCCCGTTTTCGCGTCTTAGGCGTTTGCCTTCAGTGAGAGGAAATTCAAACATTTTATTTCCGTTGAAATTATAAACTGCCAATTGCGTTTTTGTAAGCAAATAAACCTGACTGTTAAAAACCAGAAAGTCTGTTACGTTTTCAAAATCGATATCAAAAGGATAGGAATTGATGATTTTATCTTCGCGGAAATTATACTGGATGAGGCGTTTTGTACTTTCATCGAGCAACCACATCTGCAGCAAATCTTCGGCATAAACCATTTTTATAAAACCAAATTTCTGCCGGAAATTAACTGTTTGTATCTCATTAAGATTCTGATCGTAAAATTTAAGTTCCTGTGCATTTTCGGAGAAAGACGCAATGCTTAAAGGATTCTGTACAGACTGTATTTTAAACGGCAGCGTAAGCATCAGTTTTCCTTTCTGCTGGCCAAGCGAATCATATTTTGTAAAACTGAAATCTTTGTTTTTGTAAACATAAATATTGCCGTAATCGTCAACCAGCAAATCTTTTGCATCTTTCAGTTTTATAGAATCAAAAGCCAGATTTTGCTGGGCAGAAACCGCGCAGAAAACAAAGAAAAATATGAAACGAAGTGATTTCAAAAAAAAGTGATTTTTCAAATTTAAATATAAATGACGTTCGGCGAACGTCATTTTCGATATTAAGTTTTCAGTTTACTTGATGGAAACTTCGTAAATTTTATTCCAGTATTTGCCGGTAACCAACATATTATCACCTTTGAAAGCAATGCCGTTCAAAACATCATCTGAATTTGTGGTATGAAGTTTTGCAATTTCAGTAAAATCGAATTTCCCAACGACTTCACCGTTTGCAGGATTTATTTTAAGAATAATGGGCTTCTGCCACACATTGGCGTAAATAAAACCTTTGTGATATTCCAGTTCATTGAGCTGGTCGTACGCTTCGGTATTTCCGGCAACAGAAATGTAACGTATAATTTTCGACGGATCTTTCACATCAAGAAAGTAAATATTCTTGGTTCCGTCGGATAATATTAAATTCTTGTTATCGTAAGTTAAGCCCCAGCCTTCGCCAATTACGTTCGGATAAACAAACTCGCTGATCAGGCTTAGGTCGCTTTTGTTATAAATGAAACCTTTTTTATTCTGCCAGGTCAGCTGATAAATTTTATCGCCAACAATGGCAGCACCTTCTGAAAAAATCTCGTCAGACTGTGGTGTCTCTACAATTGGAGTCGTGGTTCCCAATGTATATTTAAGAATTCTGGACGAACCGTTTTGTCCGTCGGATTCATAAACCGTATTTCCTTCCAGCAGAAAACCCTGCACAAAACTTTTGGGATCGTGTGGATATTCCTTCACGATCTCATAAGTAAGTTTGGCTTCCGGAGTTTTTGCAAAAACATTGATTGTGGCGTCCTGCGTAATGATTTCGCCGTTCTTCTTTTTAATATTGAAAGTTACCGCGTTATCTCCCAAAGTGAAATATTCAGGATCGATCACCAGATTTGAGGTTTCTTTATCACCAAAACTTATCGAGATGCTTTCTGCATTTTCCGTCACATCTTTCGGCAGTGCCAAAGCGTCACCAAAATGGTAGCCTTTGCTCTCCATGGAAATGTTGTAGTCGTTTAAAGTATTGAGGATTTCTTTGTCTTTATTACAGGAAACCAAGATGGTAAAAGCAAAAACTGCGATAAGAGTTCTGATCTTCATGTGTGGATTTTTATTTTTTTTCAAACTGTTGATTTGAATTGAATTATTTTTCAAAAATACTGAATTTTAACAACACAAAGCGAGCCAACAGTAAATTGGCCCTTTCACAATATTTAAAATAATTATATTTGTTCGATAAAGAAATTACTTTTCATGAAAAAATCATTTTTGTTGCTCATATTGGCTTCTGCAGCGCTTTCTGCTCAAAGTTTCAGTAAACAGGATACTTTAAAAGGCTCCAATACTATGTACAGAAACTTTTGGGATGTAAAAAAGTATGAAATTTCTGTAGAACCGAATATTCAGAACAAATCGGTTTCGGGAACCAACAAAATAACCTTCGAAATCACAAAAGACATCAAAAATCCTGTTTTCCAGATTGATTTGCAGCAACCGATGCAGTATAAGATTATTGATTCTGATGAAAAACTCTGCAGCTCAAGACGCGACGGTGATTTTATCTTTATTGAAACTAAAAAAGAATACAAAAAAGGCGATACTCATTCGTTCACCATTCAGTATTACGGTAATCCCACAATTGCGAAAAATGCTCCCTGGGATGGTGGCTGGGTTTTCAAGCAGGATGATAACGGAAATCCCTTCGTAAGTGTTGCTCAGGAAGGCATCGGTACTTCGGTTTGGCTTCCGGTAAAAGACATTTGGAGCGATGAACCCGATAACGGAATTGTAATGAAAATTATAACGCCAAAAGATTTAGTTGGTGTCGGGAACGGACGGCTGATTGCGCAGACTTCAGAAAAAAACAAAAACACCTTCACCTGGGAAGTTAAAAATCCAATCAACGCCTACTCTATTGTTCCCAGCATCGGAAAGTATGTGAATTTTAAAGAAACTTACGATGGCGAAAACGGAAAACTGGATCTTGATTATTGGGTTTTAGATTACAATCTCGATAAAGCTAAGAAACAGTTTACGCAGGTAAAACCGATGATGAAAGCATTCGAATATTGGTTTGGGCCTTATCCTTTCTACGAAGATTCTTACAAACTGGTAGAAACTCCGTATCTGGGGATGGAACATCAGAGCAATGTAGCCTATGGAAACAAATACAAAAACGGTTATCTGGGCAGAGATTTATCCGGAAGCGGCGTGGGGTTGAACTGGGATTTCATTATTATTCACGAAACGGGCCATGAATGGTTTGCCAATAACATCACCGCAAAAGATCAGGCTGATATGTGGGTTCACGAAGGATTCACGAGCTATTCTGAAACCCTTTTCACTGAAAATTATATGGATAAAAACTCAGCTGAAAAATACGTTCAGGGCATCCGCCTTAATATTAAAAACGACATTCCCATCATCGGCCGGTACGGCGTAAGAAATGAAGGAAGCGGCGATATGTATTACAAAGGCGCAAATATGCTGCACACCATTCGCCAGGTTATTAATGATGACGAAAAATTCAGACAGATTTTGCGCGGGTTAAACAAAGATTTTTATCACCAGACAGTAACTACACAACAGGTTGAAAATTATATTTCACAGAAATCAGGCATTGATTTCTCACCGGTTTTCAATCAGTATTTAAGAACGACTGGAATTCCGGTTTTAGAATATTCTCAAAAAGGAAATGCGTTGAAGTTCCGTTACAGCAATGTAATTGAGAAATTTTCAATGCCATTGCGTCTGAAGAGCAACCAGCTTTTAAATCCGACTTCCGCCTGGCAAACAGTTACATTAAAGGATGCCAATCCTGTGGAATTTGACGCGAATTATTATGTAAATTATTTACAGTTAAATTAAAAAGTTTCGGCGCCTGCGGCGCCGAAACTTGTTTTATACATTTTTATAATTGTTCCGAAACAATTTTAGTTCAGAAAAATCTAACTTTTAGTTACAATTCAGCATATCCGACAACATGAGTCTTTGGCTGGACGTATTGGCAGGCACCGCAACCTGATCCGAAGGTATAAAGCTCACTGAAGTCAAGTTCTCTGGAACAAATATTTTTACTGTCATTTCCCTGTAGCCATGAGGTTCGTACGCTACCCAATATCCGTCCGGATGCAGTCCCCATGTTCCGTACTGAATTGCAGATTTTTCAGGGTTAACGCCTGAGATCATGGCAAGCCTTTCAAGGTCAGCATAACTCGAAGAAGATGAACTGAAGAAATTCCGTATTTTATTTTCAGCATCCAGTGCGATCTGTACAGGCTGCGGAAGATTACTTTTAGCCTTACTCATTATATCTGCCGGTATAAAATCCAAGCCCATTTTAGATAATTTCAGTAACTGATCTTTGCTTAAAAGTCTGGCGGCAACCAGTTTACTTTCGGTATTCAGGTTTTTAAAGCTCGATTTAGCAATTACCGCCCACACCAGAGACTGAACCTGTTCCTGGGGAATATCCTGATGATTGTACCAATTTTTCACCAAAGCATTAATGATTTCTTCTTTAGGACCTTTCAGAGGAGCAAAAATGTACCCGTCGCCTTTGCTTGGTGCGTAAGTTCCGGCCTTAAGACAAAAACTTTTCAGTTGAATCTGATAATAACCTGGGGTAAGAACATAACCGGTATCCTTATTAAAAGACTCGCGGCAGAGACTTACAAAATTTTTGCCCGATGCAAATTCGGGTTGCTTTATATCCACAGTGTTACAATCTTTAAAATTGGTTGTAATAGCTTCTGTCGTGATTGCATTTACTACTTTGTCACCTGCAAAAGACATGGTTTTGTCTTTTACTTTGTCTTTAATCATGTTTAAAATCTGGGCGTTTCCCAGCGTAGCTGTAACAATGAACAGCGTGAGCATAATTTTTTTCATTTCCATGGTTTTTTGTACCACGAAATTAAGAAATAGTTGGCAATTATACATCACCGAACTTTACATTATAAAGTTATGGTTAACTGTTTTTCATGATAATTCGGAAAGTAGTTCCCTTCCCTACTTCACTGTGTGCGATTTTTATATCGCCGCGGTGATATTCTTTAATCACCCTTTTCGCCAGCGAAAGTCCAAGACCCCAGCCGCGTTTTTTGGTGGAATATCCCGCTTTGAAAGCATTCGCGGCCTGGTAATTTGTCATTCCGGAACCGGTGTCTTTAAAATCGATTACAATATGGTTATTTTTTTCGTAGAGATCAATCTCCAGATTACCTTCGCCTTTCATAGAATCCACGGCATTTTTAACGATATTTTCGATGACCCAGCTCAACAGGATTCTGTTGTGCGGAATAAGCAGCTGATGTTTCGGCAATACCAGCATAAAACGAACTTTAGACGAAATTCTGGATTTCAGATAATCGTAATTTTGCTGTAAAGTTTCATTGATGTTAAGGTCATTAAGCTCCGGAACCGAACCGATTTTTGAAAATCTTTCGGATATGGTTTTCAGCCGGTTAATGTCGTTTTCAATCTCTTTTACACCCTGGCTGTTTTCATTCTCCATCCGAAGAATTTCAATCCATCCGATCATTGAGGAGAGCGGCGTTCCGATCTGGTGCGCAGTTTCTTTTGCCAAACCGGCCCAAACGTAACCTTCGTCGGTTTTTTTAATGGTTCTGAGAAACCAGAATGAAAACGAAATATAAGCTACAACAAGCAATCCCAGAATATAGGGCGTGTACCGTAAATTATTAAGAAGTTTGGAATTTGTGTAGAAAACGTACTGGTTATTCCCATCCGGCATCTGTAATTCAATCGGTTTGTACGAGTTCTCCATATTTTGAAGAAGCGAACGCATTTTTTGGGGATCTTTCGCAACATTCTCAGGAATATTCCGCTGAAAATCTGGGCCGAGCGGTTTTTTATTACGGTCGGTTACAATAACCGGAATTGTATTGTTGGTATTGTTGATCTGAAAAATCAATTCCAGTGTGTTGGGATCTACAATAATTTCTTCCTGCTGCTGAAATTTTATTGCGGTTGCAAAAAGCTCGATTCTTTTAATTTCTTCTTTTCTAAGGTAATTGATGAGAATAACCGAAGCCACCACTACGCCCGTCACCGCAAGGGTGAGCAGAATGTAAATAACCCAGTTGTTGATTTTAGAGAGAAAGCTTCTGCGTTTCATTTTAAATTTTTAGGTTACTTTAAAACATTTAAAACTTTATACAGTGCATCACTCAGGTTTGAACTCTGATAATTATTAATAATGATCGCAAAAACATACTTCTTGCCGTCTTTGGAAGTATGATAACCTGCAAAAGATTTGGTGTCCTTCATGGTGCCGCTTTTCATTTTCATCCCATTGGCCTGGGTAGGAAATCCTTCAAAAAACTCATTAAACCAAGGCTGTTTTCGGCTCCAGAGCAGGGCCTGAACTTCTGCTCTTGCAGAGACATAATTCTGAGGCGAAAGACCGCTTCCATCAGCAAAATTAATCATTGCCGGGTTAATTCCCTTCTCCTTCCAGAATTCTTTTAAATAACTGATTCCCGCATCAAAACTTCCCTGATTTTTCTTTTCTTTCCCTAAAGTTTTAATAAATGTTTCGCCGTAAAGATTTACACTTTTACGCATAAACCAGTAGACAATTTTATCAAGAGTTGGAGATTTGTGCTCGAAAATAACCGTATTTTTTGGCGCGGTGAGAATTTTTTCGCCATTAATTCTCTGCATGGAAGTTGAAGTAACTTTTCCGCTAAAAGTAATGCCTGAATCCTGCAGCCATTTTTTTATTTCTGTACCTAATGTTAAAGGCGGATTGGGTGTTGCACCGGAAACCGTTATCGCTTTGGGCGGAAGTGTTCCGTTAATAAGCGCTACATCGGAATAAGGTGCGGTAAAAATCAGGCTTTGATCAGAATTTCCGCCCGTTTTCAGGTCGTTAACCCAATTTACATTCGGAAGATCGACATTCAAACCTTTCAATTCCTTCCCGTTCATACTTATGTCGAACTGGTTTTCTCGCCAGTTCACGCTCCAAACTCCCGCTCCGTAATAATTCCCCAAATCATTCCAGGGCCAGCCGCCAGGAACCGTCTGAAAATCAAAATAAGAATCATCAATGATTAAATCTCCTGAAATCTTCGAGATTCCTTTTTGTTTTAAAGCTTCCAGAAATTTCTGTCTGAAGTTTTCAGGTTTGTAATTTTCGTATCTCCAGCTTCCTAACGTAGGATCACCATTGGAATGGATATACAGATTTCCCGACAGATTTCCTCCAGAAATATCTCCGGAATAAGAAGCCGTGGTAGTGTACTGATAATTTTTTCCAAAAGTTTCCAAAGCAGTTGCAGCTGTAAAAATCTTTTGAGTAGATGCAGATGAAAGTCCGCGGTTGCCGTTATGTTCATAAATGAAATTTCCGTTTTCATCAGCAACATATACCGATAAATTGGCAGCGTATGCAGGAGTTGAATTAAGCAGATTTTTTGTTGCAACATCTAATTTCTGGGCAATATTCTGCGCCAAAAAAGTCTGTGAACTGAGCAGAAGTATGGCAATGAGTCGGGTCATTTTCCTTTTTATTTTCAAATATAACGAAATAATCCTTTTTATTATGAACAGAGAGTAATAGATTTGGTATTTAAAATTTATACGATTTAAGGTTTATCTATGGCTATTTTTCAATAAACAGCCCAATAATTATGCATTTTTACTTATTTTCGTAGCTCTTAAACAGTTTTGTTACATGGTATACGATTTAGAACAGGAAAATAAGGAAATTCTCGCGCGTTACAGAGATTTAATTTCCAACACTTACCGCACTCTGGATGAGGAACAGAACAAAGTTATCCGGAAAGCGTTCGATATTGCTCTGGATGCGCACAAAGACCAGCGCCGCAAAACCGGTGAGCCTTACATTTATCACCCCATCGAGGTGGCAAAAATTGTCGCCAACGAAATCGGTTTGGGAGCCACTTCTATAGCTTGTGCGTTGCTTCACGACGTCATCGAAGATTCGGAATACACTTATGAGGACATCAAAAAAATATTTGGAACAAAAATAGCAGATATCGTCAACGGACTCACGAAAATTTCGGTGATGAACCACCAGAATATTTCTATTCAGTCTGAAAACTACCGTAAACTGCTACTTACCCTTTCGGAAGATTTCCGGGTCATTCTCATTAAAATTGCCGACCGGCTTCACAATATGCGGACGCTGGAAAGCATGGCGCCAGATAAACAGAAAAAAATCGCTTCGGAAACCGTGTACATCTATGCTCCATTGGCGCACCGTCTCGGCTTTTATAATATTAAATCTGAACTCGAGGATTTATCTTTAAAATTTAATAATCCCGATGTTTATTTTGATATTGCAGAACGCCTGGAATTAGCCAAGGAAAACCGCGAAAAATACATTGAGGAATTTAAAAAAGAAGTTTCTGAACAACTGCTGGACGAAGGGTTGAATTTCTCGATTAAAGGCCGTGCAAAAGCAATCTCTTCGATTTACCGCAAGATGCTGAAGCAGAATGTAACTTTTGATGAAGTTTTCGACAATTACGCGATCCGGATTATTTATAAATCGGATGCTAAAAATGAGAAATTTCTTGCCTGGAAAATCTATTCTATCGTAACCGACCTTTATCACAGCAATCCCCAGCGGATGCGCGACTGGATTTCGCAGCCGCGTTCTACAGGTTATGAAAGTCTGCATTTAACGGTTTTGGGACCCGATAAAAAGTGGATCGAAGTACAAATCCGTTCCGAAAGAATGGATGATATTGCTGAAAAGGGCGTTGCCGCACATTATAAATACAAAGAAGGCTTCAGTAAAAACAGCGACGAAAAAAACTTCGACACCTGGGTGACAGAAATCCGTGAGGTGTTAGAAAATCAACAATCGCTTACCACGACAGAACTTCTAGATAATATTAAACTCAATCTTTATTCGAAAGAAGTTTTTGTTTTTACGCCGAAAGGCGAAATTAAAATTCTGCCCATTGGCTCTACTGCTCTCGATTTTGCCTTTTCGGTTCACTCAGATTTAGGAACAAAATGTCTGGGCGCAAAAGTTAACGGAAAACTGGTTCCCATTTCTTATGTACTTCAAAACGGCGATCAGGTAGATATTCTCTCGTCCCAGAACCAAAAACCAAAATCCGACTGGCTCGATTTTGTGGTTACTTCTAAAGCGAAATCGAAAATTAAAGCGATTTTAAATTCAGAAAAAAATCAGTTGGTAGAAGAAGGCAAAGAAATTCTTCAGAGAAAAATGCGCCACGCAAAACTGAATTTCAATGATGAGGAAATCAATAAAATGCAGAAATTCTTTAATCTGAAAACTTCTCAGGAGTTGTTTCTGAGCTTCCAGAACGGAAATCTGGATATTGGTGATATTAAGAAGTACACTGAAGGCAAAGGTCTTTTCAGCAATTTAATTCAACGGTTCCGAAAATCGCCTACAAAAAACACAGAGTTTACCGAAATACCCGACACTAATCTGGATCTTATTGTTTTTGGTAAAGATGAAGAAAAGATGAATTATTCTTTTGCGAAATGCTGTACGGTGATTCCGGGCGACAAAATTTTCGGCTTCATTACGATTTCTGACGGAATTAAAGTTCATAACGATGGCTGCCCTAATGCCATAAACCTGCGTGCACAATACGATTACCGGGTTTTACCTGCAAAATGGGTGAACGAAGAAAGCTTCAAAAACAGAATTAAAATTGAGATCGAAGGACTCGACAGGATGGGGATGATCAACGACATCACAGCCGTGATTAGTAACTCCATGAACATGGACATGAAAAGTATGTCCATAGAATCCAACAACGGTATTTTCCTCGGCAACATCAACCTCGAAGTCCGAAACAAAAACCAGCTGGAAGAAACTTTCAAACAACTGAAAAACATCAATGGAGTTTCCCGCGTTAAACGTCTTTAAAAATTAATACAATTCATGCTTATTACCGATTATTTCAAAAAATTTCTTCACAACTCTCAGTCCTCCGGAGTTTTACTTATTATATGCGTCGCCGTTTCGCTGATGATTGCCAACTCATCACTGGGTCCGGCTTTTCAGAATCTGCTGGACAAAGAAATCGGGACCCATATTTTTCAGCTGAATTACCCGCTGAGCATTTGGATTAATGACGGCTTAATGGCTATTTTTTTCCTGCTGGTGGGCCTGGAGATAAAGCGTGAAATTCTGGAAGGAGAGCTTTCGAACTTTAAGAATGCGTCTTTACCCATCGTTGCCGCATTAGGCGGAATGGTAGTGCCGGCGCTGATTTACTTTTTCTTCAACTCGGGAACCGACTATGAAAATGGCTGGGCCATCCCGATGGCGACCGACATTGCATTTTCTTTAGCCATTATTTCGATGCTGGGAAAAAGTGTTCCGCTTTCTCTGAAGATATTTTTAACAGCACTTGCAATTGTGGATGATTTGGGAGCAATTATGGTAATTGCTATTTTCTATACTGATCAGATTCACTGGGATTATTTAGGCTTATGTGCTTTGATGGTCGCTGTTTTAGCGATTTTAAACTTCCTGAATTTTAAAAAGCATATTTTCTATATCATTCCCGGAATTTTTCTTTGGTATTTTATGCACCATTCGGGTATTCATGCGACTATTGCGGGAGTGTTGCTGGCGTTTACAATTCCTACCAACATTTCAACCACAGAAATATCGCCGCTCGAAAAGCTGGAACAGAAACTTCATCTGCCTGTCAATTTCCTTATAATGCCGATATTTGCACTTGCAAATACCAATATTACCTTTAAAGAAGGCATGGTTGATGGGCTTTTCAGCAGTTTGGGCTATGGAATAATGTTGGGGCTGGTGCTTGGGAAGGTTATTGGGATCAATTTATTCTCCTTTATTTTCATTAAACTTAAGATCAGCAGCTTGCCTGATAAAAGTTCGTGGCCTCAGATGTTGGGAACCGGGCTGCTGGCGGGAATTGGCTTTACGATGTCGATTTTTATTGCACTGCTTTCATTTAAAGGACACACTGAAATTCAGGAAGAAGCAAAATTTGCTATTCTGGTAGCATCATTTATTTCGGCAATCACCGGATTTCTGCTCCTTAAATATCTCGGGAAGAACAAAGAGATTTCTGCTTAACCTTTTTTAGATTTTGATGGTGTGCGTATCATCCGGCTCTTCAAGGTCGGGGAGAAGTTCTGCATCAAACTGATGGGCATTATTTTTCATTTCATCGGCAATCATTTTCTCTACGCGCACTTTTTTAATGGCGATATTCAGTTCATTGCCTAAAAGAATCAAAATAATATTGAGGTTTACCCACACCATCACTAAAATAATTGAACCAATCGATCCGTAAATAACGTTGTATCGGGCAAAATCCCGCACATAAATCGCAAAGATATAAGTAAGCAGCACAAAGAGAACCGTGGTAAGAACCGCGCCGGGAATGGCCTGTTTGAAAGTGGTAATCTTAAGACATCCTACCCAGTAAAAAAGAGCAAGTAAAATAAAATAGAAAACCGGAAACGAGAAAAATCCGATAATTTTCGACATATTTTTTACAAGCCACGAAATATTGCTTTCCGGAGTAAAAAGCTTCAAAACTACCTCACTATAATAAACGCCGAGCAGAGACGCGATGATAAGGACAATAAACGCGATGGTGATAATAAAAGCCACGATGTACTCTTTCACCACCCCACGCTGCAGATTGGTATTGATATTAAATCCGTTAATTAAAGAGTGTGTACCATTTACCGCAAAAATCATCGCAAAAAGAATAGTGAGATTGCTGATGTTTTTCATGTTCGGAATGATGAAAGTCTGAATATAATTCGAAACATCCTGCTGAATATGCGCAGGGAAAACATTATGCATCAGCACCTCGAAAATGTAAAACTGCAGTTTGTCGTAATGCGGAAGATAAGGAAGCAAAGACAGTAAGAAAAGGATAAAAGGGAATAGACTCAGGAAAAAACTCCACGAAATACTTGCCGCACTTCGCCCGATCTGCATTTTAAAAACACCCTGCCCGTAAATTTCAAACATTTTCCAGAGCGAAATTCCCAGTACAGGAATATGAATATCATCGAGATACTGATGGATTTTCAGAAGGAATCTAGGAGTTTTAATACCCATTAATCTATATTTGCAGAACAAAGATAAGAAATGAGAATCAATTTGCTGTGCATTGGTAAAACCGACGATAAAGAAATCGCCAGTCTGGTAAAGTACTACCAAAACCGGCTTCCGCGACACTGGAATTTTGAAATTACCGAAATTGCCGATGTAAAAAATGCAAAGAATCTTTCACCCGAACTTCTGAAAAAAGAAGAAGCCAAACTTTTTCTCAGCCACACCGAAAACAGTGATTTGGTGATTCTTCTCGACGAAAACGGAAAGCAGTTCACCAGCCGAGAATTTGCCGGAAAAATCGACAACTGGATGAATTTGTCGATTAAAAAAGTCTCCTTTTTTATTGGCGGAGCTTATGGATTTGCCGATGAAATTTACCAGCGTGCGAACGAAAAAATGTCGCTATCGAAAATGACATTCACGCACCAGATGATCCGCCTATTTTTTGTAGAACAGATTTACCGCGCCGACCAGATTCTTCAGGGAAAACCTTATCATAACGACTGATGCTTTTGGATTCTTGAAATCGTTGCATCGCCACACCAACCTTTTTTGTATTTTTGTTTCATGACTCAGGATTTAAGCTTACGCACGGTTACCGTAATGCGTTACATTTTGCCTTTAAGAGAAGGCGGCTCGCTTCCCGCTTTGGCGGAAGCCGATGACGATTTTAAATATGTGCTGAAATTCCGTGGCGGCGGTCACGGCGTAAAGATGTTGATTTCTGAGCTTTTGGGCGGAAAAATCGCAGAAATTTTGGGCCTTAAAATTCCAGAACTTGTTTTTGCAAACCTGGATGTAGATTTCGGCAGAACCGAAGGCGACGAAGAAATTCAGGATTTATTGAAATTTTCAGAAGGTTTGAATCTTGCGCTGCATTTTATTTCCGGAGCGATTGCGTATGATGGTTCCGTAAAAGTCGATCCTTTGCTGGCTTCAAAAATTGTGTGGCTCGATGCCTACATTACCAATATCGACCGTACCTTCAAAAACACCAATCTGCTGATGTGGCACAAGGAACTTTGGGTGATCGATAACGGTGCGTCGTTCTATTTCCATCATTCGTGGATGAATTTTGAAAAACATGCGTTGAGTCCTTTTGCGTATATAAAAGATCACGTCCTGCTTCGCCAGGCTTCGATGCTTGATGAAGCAGATGCTTTTGCCAAAACAGTTTTAAATGAAACTATTCTGCGCCAGATTGTAGAACTTATTCCTTTGGATTGGCTGCATTGGAACGATACAGATGATTCACCCGAAGAAATTAAAGAAGTGTATTTTAATTTCCTGAAAACGCGACTGGAGAATTCCCATAACTTTGTAAATGAAGCGAAAAATGCAAGAGGTTAAAATTTACGAATACGCGGTGATAAGGCTGGTTCCCAAAGTTGAAAGAGAAGAATTTTTCAATATTGGACTGGTGATGTTTTCGAAACGTGAGAAATATATTCGGGTGGAGTTTCACGTTTGTCCGAAAAAATTTGAAATGATGCATTGCGCGATTGATTTTGAGGATATCCTTCAGAATCTGGAAAATTTCAAACATGTAGCCATAGGTGAAAAAGAAGGCGGAGAAATTGCAGCTTTTGATATTCCTGAACGTTTCCGGTGGCTTACAGCAGTAAGAAGTTCGGTAATCCAGACTTCGCGGCCGCATCCGGGAAAAACAATGGATTTGGATAAGACGTTTGAGAGATTGTTTGAGGAATTGGTGAAGTAATAAAAAAATGAAGAATTTAAATCACTTTCTCTTATTGATGCTATTTCTATCCGTAGTTAGCTGTAAAAAGGACAACATAACATATGATGAATATGAAATAATAAATCTATTCACTCAGCAAATTAGTCCTCCCATTCCACCTCCACCTCCCGACTTTAAAAATTGGGATAAACTGGCAGAAGAAAAAAGATTGAAAATGATGGAAGAATTTTCTAAAAAAGATTCAATAGAAAAGTCCAAATTAAATTTTACGATTTATTTCAAAGATTCCTTAACAGCTCTTGAAAAAGATTTTAAAAATAAACTATTTGAAGAACACATCGGTTTCGACGAATTCCTTTTAAAGGAAATTGATGATGACTTAACCGTTTCAAAAAAGATTGATTTAAAAAAATTGAAGTTTCCGCCGAACATTAAAGTCGTACAAAATATAGATAAAGAAAGTTCAAAATGGGATGATACTTTCCTGGGAAAATACTGGGTGTCCAGAATTATTTTTAATAGTGAAAGAACTAAAGCAGTTGTAGAATTCAACCAAATCTGTGGGCATCTGTGCGGTGGAGGCTCAAAAGTATATCTTTCGAAAACGGGTGGGAAATGGAAAATCATCCACGTGTTCGGATCATGGGTGTCCTAAAATATCGATGCAGCGGAGCGCCGATCCCGCATCCCAATATCAATTCAGAATCTTTTCAACAGATTGCCGTGTCATTCTATGACTAGAGCTATAAGTGGCGCACCCACTCTTTGTATTCTGTGCTCTCTGTGGTTAAAAAATTTCTGTTCCTGAATCATTTCAACCTTACGCTTACAAAACCAAGCCGTAATTACAGAAGCCAAAGAAAACTTTCAGCTCCCATCTTCCAGCTCCCGTCTTCCCTCTCCTAAATCTTCGTCAGCTTGGCAAATTTCAGGATCAGGTTTTTCTCCCCTTCATGCTGGAATTTAACTTTAGCTTTAATGTTTTGGGGATCGGTTCCGTCTAAAAATAAAACTTCACCCACCCCAAATCTGTCGTGACGTACTTTGTCGCCGACTTCAATATTTTCCGACGAGGCACCGCTGGGATTGGTGATTCTCGCGGTCGCCACAGGTTTCAGATTCTGAGGTGGTGACAACGGTTCGTTTCGCTGAATACTTTTCTTTTCTTCTTTCTTTTTGAAAAATTTGGGAACGGCAGGTTCATCATCAAAAATATTCGATTTGAGACCGGAATTGTTCACAAAACGACTCTCCATCGCTGGATTGATGAATTCCAGATGCTCAGCATCCATCTCGCTTAAAAAACGCGAAGGTTCGGCATCTGTGATTTTCCCCCACTGAAATCTGGAAACTGCATAAGAGAAAAACGCCTGTTTTTCGGCCCTCGTAAGCGCTACATAAAACAACCTTCGTTCTTCTTCGAGTTCTTCACGGGTGGAAGAACTCATGAAACTCGGGAAAAGATTTTCTTCCAGACCAACCAAATGAACCACCGGAAATTCAAGACCTTTTGAGAGGTGAATCGTCATGAGTGAAACCTGGTTGCCATCATCTTTTTTATCATTCTGCGTATCTGCAGAAAGTGCAATATTCTCTAAAAAATTTGAAAGTGAAGGGTCGCCATCTTCAATCTGCTGCTGTTCTTCGATGAACCCCTGCATCGAGTTCATGAGTTCCTGAACGTTTTCTACCCTCGAAATTCCTTCGGGAGTCTGGTCGTCTTTCAGGAACTTAATGAGGCCGGTACGTTTTGCTACTTCCATGGCAACGGTGTAGGCATTTTCGGTTTTCAGCATCACCTGGAAAGCTTTGATCATCGCCCAAAAATCTGCAAGTTTAGTAAGAATTCCGTTATTTAAACCCAACTGTGGAGCATAGATACCCAGATTATCTAAAACGCTGCTGATGGACACATTTTGGGAATCTGCAAAAACAATGAGTTTATTCTGGGTCGTTTCGCCAATTCCACGTGCCGGAAAATTGATGATTCTCGTCAGCGCTTCGCTATCGTTTTCGTTGATGAGGAGACGGAGATAAGCCACCAAATCCTTAACTTCTTTTCTTTGGTAAAAAGACAGGCCGCCAAAAACTTTGTACGGAATATTTTTTCGGCGCAGCGCATCTTCAAACGCCCTGGTTTGCGAGTTTGTACGATAAAGAATTGCAAAATCGGTAAATTTCCTTTGCTGAGAATTATGAAGTTCCCAAATATTTGACGCTACAAAATTGGCTTCATCAGCATCTGAAAGCGACCGGTACACCTTGATTTTGTCTCCTTCTTCGTTATCGCTGAATACATTTTTTTTGAACTGCTGCACGTTTTTGGAAATCACCACATTGGCAGCATTTACGATATTTTGGGTCGAGCGGTAATTCTGTTCCAAAGAAACGGTTACGGCATCGGGATAATCTTTTTTGAAGTTCAGGATGTTGTAGATATTCGCACCACGGAAAGAGTAAATCGACTGCGCATCATCACCCACCACACATATATTCTCGAATTTTGAAGCCAGTGCTTTCACAATTAAATACTGTGAATGGTTGGTATCCTGATACTCATCAACTAAAATATATCTGAAACGGTCTTGGTATTTCGCCAGCACATCGGGAAATCTTGTGAGCAGTTCATTGGTCCGCAGAAGCAGGTCATCAAAATCCATCGCCCCGTTTTTGAAACACGCTTCAACATACTTCTGGTAAATCATACCCATGTGCTTCATGTTTGCGCGCTCATCATTTTCAATAAGTTCGGGATTGTTGAAATATGCTTTTACTGTGATAAGATTATTTTTGTAATTTGAAATTCTTGCCAGAACTTTCTTTGGTTTATAGAGGTCTGCATCGATATTAAGCTCCTTCAGTACTTTTTTCAGCACGTTCAGAGAATCCTGGGTATCGTAAATGGTAAAATTTGATGGGAAACCCAAAAGATGTGCTTCGCTCCGCAGAATTCTTGCAAAAACAGAGTGAAATGTCCCCATCCATAGTGAACGGGCTTCGCTCTGCCCTACTACTTTTGCAATTCTTTCCTTCATTTCTTTCGCAGCCTTGTTGGTAAAGGTGAGCGCAAGGATATTGAAGGGATCTACAAGATTGGTAATTAAATGGGCAATCCGCATGGTAAGCACACGGGTTTTGCCGGAACCTGCGCCTGCAAGTACCATGAGTGGACCTTCTAACGTAGTTACGGCTTCATATTGTGCTTCATTCAATCCTTTCAAATAATCCATCTGGGCAATAAGTTTTGGGGAACAAATTTAAAGAAATATATACGGAACTCAAAAGGTGGTTTTGCTTTCGGCATAAGTAAAGTTCAGTTCGGTCATTAAACAAAAATAAAGCCCCGTTTTCGGAGCTTTACATCAATTTTTATAAATGTGAACGCTTACGCTAATTTTACATTTACAGCGTTAAGTCCTTTGTTTCCTTGCTGAACTTCGTAAACCACCAAATCGTTTTCGCGGATTTTAGATGTTAATCCGGAAACATGAACGAAGATGTCTTCGCTACCGTTTGATGGAGTGATAAATCCGAAACCTTTTGTTTCGTTGAAAAATTTTACTGTGCCTTCTTGCATTGTATTGTTGTTAATTATGTTACTATTTTACGAGCTGAATGTTTACAGCTGAAAAACCTTTAGGTGATCTTTCTTTTTCGAAAGAAACCTTGTTGCCTTTCTTCACCGCGTGTGCACAGTTGTTCTCGTGGAAGAAAATATTTTCCTGTGTACCATTTTCAGCGATAAATCCGTAGCCTTTATCACTTAAAAAAGTCACAATTCCTGTTTTTAAAGTTTCTTCAGCCTCAATTGGCGCGGCACCAAGCTGAATGTCGTTAAGATCAATACCTTCGCGGTTTTGTTCTCCCGGAGGCGTTTCTGTTAACTGCCCGTTTGCATCAACGTAAAGGAACATCTCGTCTAAAGCTTTCCCTTTGTTGTTGTTGTTTTTGCGCTCTTCACGCTTTAAAGATTTCTCTTTTTGTTTTTGAAGTTTTTTCTTGAAATTTTCTTTTTTTGAGAAAGAATCTGCCATATATTATAATCGTATTTAAGTTTATGATAACCACTTCGGCCCACTTTAGCCTCTAAATTTAACCTGATAATGAAATCTGAAAGCGCGTTCCCACGATATAAGAAATCAAAAATTCGGGTAATAAAGTATAAAAGCAGCTGCGAAATAGCGAAAACTGATAAGAAAAAATGTAGATTCTAAACGGTATTAGATAAAGCAAGGCAGTTGCCTCTTATAAATTATCCTACAAAGATACAATAATTAATCGGAGGAGACAAAAACGCCGAAGATTATTGAAATTAAGAAACCTTTAAATATAATTTTTTAAACAAAAACATGTAACAAATGCTTACTTTAGAACACTTATAAAAAAAATTTACATTTAATATGAAAAAACGACTCCTTTCTGCTGCTGCCGTTTCGTTCCTTGGAATGATCATCAACGCACAGCAAATTAAATTCGAGGAATATGATCTTCCAAACGGGCTGCACGTAATTCTTCATCAGGACAACACCGCTCCTGTAGTGACAACAGGTGTAATGTATCACGTAGGTGCAAAAGATGAAGCGGTGGGAAGAACCGGTATGGCGCACTTTTTTGAGCATTTGCTTTTCGAGGGAACCAAAAACATTAAACGCGGCGACTGGTTCAAAATTGTTTCGTCTAACGGCGGAACCAACAATGCCAACACCACCAACGACAGAACTTATTATTACGAAACTTTCCCGTCGAATAACGAACAGCTTGGTTTGTGGATGGAAAGTGAAAGAATGAAAAGCGGTACGGTAAACCAAATCGGAGTCGATACCCAGAGAGAAGTGGTAAAGGAAGAAAAGCGTTTGAGAATGGATAACCAACCTTACGGAAATCTTTTCACCGCAGTGCAGAATAATCTTTTCACCAAACATCCATATCATTGGTCAACCATTGGTTCGATGGAGGATCTGAATGCTGCTACCCTATCAGAATTTCAGGATTTTTATAAAAAGTTCTATGTTCCGAACAATGCGACTTTAGTTGTAGCCGGCGACATCAAGCCTGAGCAGACCAAAAAATGGATTCTCGAATATTACGGTGACATCCCAAAAGGTACTGTGTACCCGAAAAATTTCCCCAAAGACGACCCAATTACTAAAGAAAAAGAAGTAACGGTTACCGATAAAAACATCCAGCTTCCGGCCTATGTTTTTGCGTACAGAACACCTTCAAACAAAGAAAAAGATGCTTATATTCTCGATATGCTTTCGTCTTATTTAAGCAGCGGAAAATCATCGGTGCTTTATAAAAAATTAGTGGATCAGGAGAAAAAAGCGCTTCAGGTTCAGGCTTTCAACCAAGGTCTTGAAGATGCGGGAATTTTTGCGTTTTTCGCTATTCCAATGGGTTCTACCACGAAAAGTACGCTTCAAAGCGACATTGATGCGGAAATTAAAAAGCTTCAAACTATCCTGATTTCTGAGGAAGATTACCAGAAACTTCAGAACCAGTTCGAAAATCAGTTTGTAAACTCAAACTCTTCAATTCAGGGAATCGCAAGTTCTTTGGCGACCAACCACGTATTGATGGGCGACACCAATCTCATCAATAAAGAACTGGACATTTACCGTTCTGTATCAAGACAAGATATTATGAATGCCGCAAAAAAATACCTTAACCCAAACCAAAGAATCATCATCAATTACTTACCTGAAAAAAAATAATCCATGAAATACAACTTTAAATATATCGCGGCCGCATTTTTAATTTCAGGAATGCTGTCTGCACAAAAAATCAATAAGGACGAAATGCCTAAACCAGGCCCTACTCCTACAATCAACATAACGAAACCGAAAACTTTCACCCTGAAAAACGGACTTACCGTAATGGTGGTTGAAAACAATAAATTACCAAGGGTAAACATGAGCCTTTCTATAGACAGGCCGCCGGTTTACGAAGGTAAAATTGTTGGGGTAAGCCAGATTATGGCAGATCAGCTCGGTAGCGGAACAACGTCGATGAGCAAAGAAGATTTCAACAAGAAAATTGATTTTCTTGGGGCAAATTTAAACTTCTCTTCAGCCGGTGCAAATGCCAACACGCTTTCGAAATATTTCCCTCAGGTTTTAGGTTTGATGGCGGATGCGATTGTAAACCCTAAATTTTCTGAAACAGAAGTAAAAAACTCAAAAGACAGAATGATCGAAGGTTTGAAAGCCGACGAGAAAAACGCAAGTTCAATTGCGAACCGTGTTTCCACCGCGCTTACGTACGGAAAAAACACTGCCAGAGGTGAGTTTGAAACAGAGGAAAGCATCAAAAACATTCAGCTGGCTGATGTGCAGAATATGTACAATAAGTATTACACACCCAACAATGCATATTTGGTTGTAGTTGGTGATGTGAAATACAACGACGCCAAAAAAATGATTGAAAAGGCATTTTCAGGCTGGAAAAAATCGAACACCACTTTCGCCGCATTGGAACCTGCAGCAAACGTTGCAGCGACGGAAATTAATGTAGTTGATGTACCTACTGCTGTTCAGTCGGTAGTTTCTGTTGGAAACATCAATAATCTAAAGATGAGTGATCCTAACTATTTCTCGTCGATGATTGCCAATTACATTTTAGGAGGCGGCGGTGAAGCCAGACTTTTCATGAATCTTCGTGAGAAAAACGGATTTACGTATGGCGCTTACTCATCGCTTACTGCAAGTAAATATTCGCCAAGTTTTTCTGCAAATTCAAGTGTAAGAAACGAAGTGACCGACAAAGCGGTAAAAGAATTTATGAACGAACTGAACGCAATTTCTAAAGTAACTCCAGAAGAGCTTGCGAACGCCAAAGCAAAACTGAAAGGAGACTTCATCCGTTCTTTGGAAAGACCGGAAACCATCGCAAGATTTGCGCTTAATGAAAAAGTACAGAATTTGCCTGCAGATTTCTATACAAACTATCTGAAATCAATCGATAAAGTAACTGCAGCAGATGTTTCAGCAGCAGTGAAAGCCACAATTTTGCCAAACCAAAGCCGTATTTTCGTAGCAGGTAAAGCTGCAGATATTTCTGAAGGTCTTGAAAAATTGGGTTATCCGGTTAAATATTATGATAATGAAGCCAATCCAACCGCAAAACCTTCCTCGCAGAAGATGGATGCAAGCGTGACTTTATCTACGGTTGCAGAAAAATATATTTCTGCCATCGGTGGTTCAGCAGCGGTTGAGAAAATAAATTCCATTACCACTGATGCTTCGGCAAAAGTACAGGGAATGGATCTCGACATGAACATGATTCAGGCAAAAGGCGCTAAAATGAAAATGGAAATCAAAATGATGGGCAACACCTTCCAGAAAATTGTTTTCGATGGTAAAGATGGTTTCATGGAGATGCAGGGACAGAAGACACCCATGCCGGAAGAAGCTAAGAAGGAACTTGCCGCTTCTACAGAGCTTTTCCCGGAGCTTGGTTTTGCTAAATCTGCAGATTACAAGCTTACAGGAATTGAAAAATTCGAGAATGAAGATGCTTACGTTGTAAAAAAAGATAAAAATACGTATTACTACAGCGTGAAAACAGGTCTGAAACTTGGCGAAACCAAAATGCAGAAAGGCCCTCAGGGAGAAATGGCAGTGCCTACTGTTTTCGGTGATTACAAAGTAGTTTCAGGTGTAAAACTTCCGTACAAAATGTCGCAGAATATGGGCGGAATGCCGGTAGATTTCACCGTGAAGTCTTACCAGATCAACCAGTCCAAAGATTCAGACTTCAAATAACTTTAATTTAATTATTTATAAAAACGGCAGCGGGAGTTGCCGTTTTTTGTATTAAAAATCGTCATCTTTTAAGGAAATCAGAACGTTATCAACGACAGTTATTTCAAAAGGCACAATAATTGTAAATATTTTTACATCAATCAAAAAAAATAAAAAGCCATGTCAGAAAATATACTTTCTTTAGAAGATCTGAAATTTTTGGAAAAACTTCATTCTCATTACGGCCTAGAATTTATCAGATTTGATGATGCCGGAATTAAAATTAACAATCAGGATCTTCTTAATGATGATCTTTCGAAAACCGATCATTTCAACCTTTTAAATGAAATTTCGAAAAAACTGAAGTACAGATTAAATTCTAATTTCCAGATGAATTTTACAAGTTCTTTTAATTTCGATGTAGTTCGCGTTTAAACTATCACTTTCATATAACACACAAAAAAGACAAACTTCAGGGTTTGTCTTTTACATTTCTAGCTTCAAATAAAAAATTTATTCAGTCAACTGATGGAGTTTATCCACCACTTCATCTATTTCGAATGGTTTTGCGATAAAAGCGTTGGCACCAGACTGTATTGCGGTATGCTCTAACCCTCGGCTGGCCGACATCATGACTACGGGAATATTCTTCGTGATTTCATTTTCTTTTAACTTTTTGCAGATATCTCTTCCGTCTTCACCGGAAAGCCACATATCCAGAAGAATGATATCGGGCTTCGAAATTGATTCTACATAACTGAAAATCTCGGAACCGCGTTCGAATGCGTTGACTTCGAAGCCTTCGAAATCGAGCATAATTCCTAAAGAATCCAGAATCGAAACATCATCATCAACAATTATTATTTTTTTTGAATTCATTTTCTTAATTAATTTTACGGTCTACAAGAGGAAGCGAGAAACAGAATGTGGAGCCTTTTCCTAAGGTACTTTCCACCCAAATTTTTCCGTTCGAGCGCTCCACAATTTGCGCTGCAATGTAAAGCCCTAATCCCAGTCCGGGGAAAGTATTCTGTTCATCCCCACTTACGCGGTAATACTGTTCAAAAACTCTTGCTTTTTTATCTTCCGGCATCCCGATCCCAAAATCCTGCACAGTAAAAATGGCAAAATTGCCGTCATTTTTTATATCTACCAGAATTTCTACGGCATCAGGAGAATATTTGATTGCGTTTGAAATTAAATTGGTGATTACCTGACTTATACGTTCCCTGTCAGCAAATACTGCTCCTACATTTTCAGTGTTAAGTTTTATTTTATGGAGGGTCGACATCTGCAGTTCTTCAGCATTCTCCAGCACGAGTTTCTCAAAATCGAAGTCGCTCTCATTAAGGTGTATTTTTCCTGAGTTAATTTTAGTAACATCCAGCAAATCGCCGACTAAAGAAGTAAGCTTCACCACCTGAAGATCCATTTTTTTGGCAAATTCAGCGTTTTTTTCGTCCCCTGTTTTCTTCAGCATTCTTTCTAAAACCTGCGCATAGAGTTTCAGTGAAGTTAAAGGAGTTTTCAGTTCATGGCTAGCAATACCGAGGAAAGTATCTTTCTGAGTAACCAGATTCTTGAATTCGTTGATATCGGTACTAGTTCCGATCCATTTTAAAACTTCGCCGTTTTTTAGTACCGGTAACGCACGGGTTAAAAACCAACGGTATTCCTGCTTTCCAGCATCGAAAATACGGTATTCAATTTCGAAACCTTTTTGGTTTACACAGCTCTCGTTCCATACTTTAGATAATTTAAAAGCATCTTCGGGATGAATAATCTTCATAAAACTGAAATCTTGATCTCGCTTTTCTTCCGGAGTGAGCAAATTGAGCATCTGTTCATTACAATACTCCACCTTACCTTCTGCATCTGTTTTCCAAACCATTTGTGGCATTGCTTCGGCAAGATTTCGGTATTCGTCTTCTTTTGCCTGGCTAAGGTTTTTGGCATTCACTAATTCGGTAACATCTACCGCCACATTCATGATCGCATAAATTTTTCCCTGTGCGTCGTAGAGCGGTTTGTAAGAAAAGTTATAATAAAAAGTCTGCAGCACGCCATCGACAACAAGATCTACTTTATCTTCTTTGGCGGTATATGGAATGCCTGTTGCGAATATATTTTTTAAAATATCAATAAATGGCTGGCCTTTCAGTTCCGGCAACGCTTCTTCAAGTTTTTTGCCAATTACAGACCGGTCTTTACCCCAAGTTTTTATCATCTGATCATTAGCAAAATCGATGATTAGGTCTTCACCAAGATAAATAGCAGTTGAATAATCTGAAATCTCCATCAGTTCCTTGAAGCGAATTTCGCTTTCCTGAAGCTTTTTTTCAGAAAGTACTTTATCGGTAACATCGGTGGCTACAACGCTCACTCCTGTTATTTTACCTTCAAAAAAAACCGGTGAATAAATAAAATCAAAGTAACTGTCGGTAAGCACACCGTCTTTCATCAGCATTGCCAAAACGCTGTTGCCTTTATAGGCAATACCTGTGTTATAAACATTCTTTAATATCCGTGGAAACTCCTGATCACGGATTTCCGGAATTGCCTCAAGAATCGGAAGCCCGATAACGTTTGTATCTTTTCCCCATAAATCTAAAATCTGTTTATTGGCAATTTCAACCACCTGGTCCTCGCCCATCAACATTGCCAAAGCAACAGGAGCCTGACTTAAAAGCGTGGTTAAAGAGTCTAAACTCACATTATTAAGGAGAAAATTTTTCATTGCTGCAATTTAAAAAAAAATTTAGTTCATGGATAAAATTCTTTAAACTAAATAGTTATTTTTTTATTTCTGCCGAAACGTCTTTTCCCTCAGAAAATCTCAAAAAAAAATTGAATCAATACGGGTAAGAACTATATAAATTTATACTTTTTATTTGAAAATATTAACTATATTTGCACTTCTTAAACTTAAAAATAAAATGAGCACAATATTTACCTTATTCATGATCCTGATCATGATTTTAAGTATTTTACTAATCATCATCATTATGGCCCAAAATCCGAAGGGAGGTGGTCTTTCAGGAACTTTCGGGGGTACATCTTCCGCACAGTTCGGTGTTCAGAGAACAAATGATTTTATGGAGAGAGCGACATGGATTCTTGGTGGTGCTATTGTGTTCCTAATTCTGTTAAGCGTAATTTTAACAGCGAAGCCTACCCCTTCAATGCAACAGGTTCCTGCGAGAACTGAAGCTCCGGCTCCGCAAACTGCTCCTGGTACTAACAGTACAACTACATTGCCTGTTCCGGCTCCGGCAGGAAAATAACATCAGCATAACAATATAAAAAATCGGTTAAGAAATTTCTTAACCGATTTTTTTTTGTGGAAAATATTTAAGAATTAAAGTCCTTCTCCGCAATTCCCCAAAACTCATCCTGGTGCTGAACAAAAAGGCAGTGAATCCATGAATCCAGGGATATCTTCTCGATAACATCATTATCTATTTTTTTGAATTCAGTATTGAAAAACTGTTTTTCGACATTCAGAGCATTCCGGTTAAGTATAAGAATGTTTTCTTCGTTATAAAAAGGATAGTTCTTGATATCGCAATTGGTTGTAATTAATTTTTTACCGGCTGCCAAAGCCTCGAAAGTCCTCATGGTAAGCCCATTTTGAAATGGCTTGTTAATATCAAGTACCGCAAAAGCTTGATCATAAATTCCGCTAATTTCAGTATGTGACAGTTTTTTGAAACTGAGCTTTTCCATATCGAAATTCATCATATTTTTATCGAAAATCTTTTTAAGCATAAAAGCAACTCTGCCGGGAGCATAGTAATAAAAAAAAGTTTTCAGCTTTAGATTTGTACATTGTTCCCTTATTTTTTCGCCTATTAAATAGCGGTCTGTATGGGCACTGCCGATAAAAACGAGATCAAATTCGGGTTTGGGATTTTGGTTTTGCTTTTTGTATTCATTTAAAAAAAAGAGCGGCCGGAAATGCACATTATACTTTTTTGAATCTGCAGGTTCGAAGGTAAAATTATGATCAAAAAAAGGAAAAAGCTTCAGAAATTTGGGATATTCTGTCACTGCATCGTAAGAATAAAAAATCTTTTCTGTCTCGGGATTTGTGTCTGCGAATTTCTTCAAAAAAAACAGGGGTACAGATTCACCTTTAATCAAAAGAAAATAATCGTATTTCGTTCCTTTAATCTGTTGCCAAAGTTTTTCATAATACCGGTTTACTTTCTTTTGGAACAATCTGCTTTTCACCCTGATCATCCCTTTGGTGAAGACAGAATCTGAGGGTCTTTCGTTATAGAAATCTACCTCGGCTCCCAGTTCACGCAACCGGTTGCAGATTGCAGCTTCGTAACCGAAAAAGTTGGCCGAGATCAATAATATTTTCTTCTGGCTAAAATTCATGATTTCAGAAATCCTTTTTGCTTCATTTCAATAAGGGAATTTTGAAAATTATTTTCATGAACCGGCTGTTTTAACACCCAATCTGTAAAATCAGAAATTCCCTCCTCGAAACTCACTGTCGGTTCAAAATTCAGGATTCTTTTCATCTTCGAGAGATCCGCGAAGTTATGTCGTATATCTCCAATTCTGAAATCCCCCGAGACATTGATTTTCTCTTGTTTCCCATACATTTTCGCCAACATTTTCGCTACGGAAAGTACCGAGGTTGGCTTTCCGGTTCCCACATTTATAATTTCGTTGCTGGCGAGATCATTTTTTAAACTTCTGAAAGTAGCTTCTACCGTGTCTTCAATGTTGATAAAATCACGGCTTGGCAGACCATCTTCGAAAACATTTATCTCTTTCCCACTCAAGATCTGTGTTGAAAATATAGATAAAATTCCGGTGTAGGGATTAAGTAAAGACTGCCCCACGCCATAAACATTCTGATACCGAAGAATCACAAAGGGAAGCGCAACTGAAGAGCAAACCAGTTTTACCATTTCCTCCTGCTGGAGTTTGGTTAATCCGTAATAAGAAGTTGGGTGTAGTGTTGATGATTCATCGGTAGCAACAGGCGTCAACGACCGACCTTTATCATCTGTCATCTCATAAAATCCCTGCTCCATTAAAGTTAAAGTTCGGTTTTCGGGATACACCGTTTCGTTATCAGCATTCCGATATCTCCCTTCACCATAAACGGCACGTGAAGATGCAAGGACAAATTTCTTTACATTGTGGGTCTTATTCACCAGGACATCAAGCAGCAAAGCAGTACCGGAAACATTCACACGATTGTATTTTTCGATCTCATACATGGATTGGCCCGTACCGGTTTCAGCCGCAAAGTGAATTACTGCATCGGCGTTTTCAAGAGCTGTTTCAACATCATTTCGGTTGGTAATGTCGCCTTTAATGAAATCCACTTTTCCCGAAATACTTTGGTAAAGCGGCGAATCGATCTCCGGATTTTCGCCATGAATCTGGGGTGAGAGATTATCGAGAACCGTCACCGAGCAGCCCTCTTTTAACAACCGTAACGCCAGCCGGCTTCCGATAAAACCTGCACCACCGGTAATCATTATCTTTTTCAACTTATTTACCTGTTTTTTCCCAAACCTGAGTTTGGGGATTATATCTTTTTACAATTTCCGCAGGCGATCCAACAATCACACAATAATCGGGAAAAACTCCCCTTACCACAGAATTTGCACCCACAATACACTGTTTCCCCAGAATGGTTCCAGCCATAATCGCAGCACCCATTCCTATAAAACAATTGTCCCCAATTTTGGTTTCTTTTACCAATATTTTCTGTTTTACTACATGTGCGCCAATTTCTGTATAATCGTGATCGATATTGGTAATGAAAACATTCGCCAAAATAAGGGAGCTTTTCCCTATTTCGAGAGTTCCGGCAGAAGTAATATGTACATTCTGCGAAATCACGACATCATCTTTGATGTGAATGCTTCCTCCAGCTAAAGTTTCCATTCGGAGGTGAGGAAAAATCCTCACTTTTTTCCCGATAAAAACATAGCGGATCCCTTTCAGAAAGATGGGTTTCCCAAGATAAGATGGCAACCCAAATTTTCCGAAAAAAGCCGAATAGCATAATGCTCTAAATCCCCAAATTAGTTTATCCATTAAATTTAGCTCTAAATGGCCTGATAAAATATTTCAGCTTTGAAAATACAAAATAAAAAAGATATTCGGGAAAGTTTATCCGGTTGGTTAGGTACATTTCCCTGATATTTTTTTGAATTCCTTTTTCCATCTCCTTTAAATTGGCTGAAAGTCCGGAGAATCCAAATGATTTTTTTCCGCCACCAGCATAAACACATCGCTGAGGGAGTAAGTACATTCTGTTATGCTTTGAAATTCTCATCCAGAAATTGGCATCTTCTGAATATCTTTGGCTTTCATCAAAGTATCCAGTATTTTCCAGAATCTTTCTTTTAAAAATTGCCGTTGAAGTTTGTCCGGTAATTTTTATCAATAATCTTTTAAGAGTGATTTCAACTAATTGGTTTTCTGGATTAACAGCATAAGGAAAACCAACTTTTTCATCATTCCATAACGACGCCACAAAGTCAGCATTCAACTGGGCATCCATAAGAATCTTCATCTGTCTTGTCGTTTTTTCCGGCAGCCATTCATCATCAGCATCCAGAAGCGCGATAAATTCTCCTTTTGAAGTCCTCAAGGCACTATTTCTTGCTTTAGAAACACCTGCATTTTCCTGATTGATGAGGATGATGTTCATTTCTGGATTTTTCTGACGGTAAATTTCTACAATTTCCTGGCTTCTGTCCGTAGATCCGTCATTTACAGCAATAATTTCAAACTCGCCATTCCAAGTCTGATTTTTAACAGAATCCAGTGCTTTGCCAATAGTTTTTTCGGCATTGTAAATGGGGATAATTATGGAAATCACGTTTGAAATTATTAAAGATAAATATGATCTAAATGCAGGTATGACAAACTAAAATTATTCTTTCTCATTATACGGCAGCCTGTTCTGTATCGACCGGCCTAGCGAAATTTCATCGGCGTACTCCAGTTCATCACCCACAGAAATCCCGCGGGCGATGGTTGAGAAATTTACTTCAGAATTTTTGAATTTCTTATAAATATAATATGCCGTGGTATCCCCTTCCATGGTTGCGCTGAGCGCGAAAATAAGCTCTTTGGTGACACCGTTCTCCAGCTTTTTTTCAATAGAAGAAATATTAAGATGATTCGGACCGATTCCTTCCATCGGAGAAATTTTTCCGCCCAAAACCAAATATTTGCCCCTGTATTTGCCGGTATTTTCAATCGCCATCACATCACGTACATCTTCCACAACGCATATAATTTCCTCATTGCGCTTTGGATTGGCGCAAATCTCACAAATTTCAGAATCTGAAAAATTATGGCATTCTTTGCAGTATTTGATGTCGGTGACTAACTTTTTCAGTGAATCTCCGAGTGCGATCGCCTGACTTTCCGGCTGTTTCAGAAGATGCAAAGCAAGCCTCAACGCAGATTTTTTACCAATTCCCGGCAGCCCGGAAATCTCTTCTACAGCTTTCGCCAAAACTTTACTCGGATAGTCCATTCCACAAAAATAAAATTTAATCCCTCAAGATGCAAGTTTCGCCCCTTTTATTATCTTTGGGAAAATTAAATTAATGGTTCTGAAAAACTTAAATTATCCTCTCAATTTCACCTTTAAAATCACCACACTTTCCAGCGATTTCAATATCACCGACAGAAACGGAAACTACGTCGCCTATGTGCGTCAAAAAATGTTTAAACTGAAAGAAGATGTTATCGTTTTCAATAACGAAACCAAATCTCAGGAACTTTTCAGAATAAAAGCAAACCAATGGATCGATTTTAACGCTTCTTATGCCATCACCGATGTGCAGTCCGGACAAAATTTCGGAAATCTTGCCAGAAGAGGCATGCGCTCTTTGTGGAAATCCCAGTACGACATTGCCGACGAAACCGGCGCAACAAGATACCAAATTAACGAAGACAACGGCTGGATTAAAGTTTTTGACGGACTTATCGGCGAAATTCCTTTGGTGGGAATGCTTACGGGATACTTCCTGAACCCTTCGTACACTGTAAAAGACAATGCCGGGAAAGAATATTTTAAACTTAAAAAAATGCCTTCACTTTTTGGCAGGAAATTTCAGCTCGAACGGATTATCGATATCGACGATGAAGACGAATCCCTTGTAGTTCTCAGTTTTCTGATGATGGTGTTGTTGGAAAGAGACCGCGGTTAACTTATAATTTTATGAAATGAAAAAACATATTCTATTTTTTGCACTCTCCACTTTAATCTTTCAGTCCTGTAAAAAAGAAAGCGTAAACTTAAGTGAAAACACCACTTTAGATGCCACCGTAGCAGTTCCCGAAACTGCCAGTGATACAATAAAGATTGATTCAGGATTAAAACCCGAGTCATTTCCGATGCCGGCTGAAGTCGAGGGCTGCTCGTGTTACTTTGGCGAAAACAAAGAACAGTTTGAAAATGAAAACTATGTATATGTGGATGATTATGGTAAAAACGCTTACTTCAAACTGGGTGGAAAAATGATTAAGATCCCCATAAAAGAAGACGGTTTTGAACCTGAAAATTTCAGCAAAAATTTTGAAAATGCCGATTATAAAGTCTCCATTACCGGCAGAAAAATAAATGAAATGGATGAAACCATGATGTTCCAGGGATCAATGACGGTGGAAAATGTAAAAACCGGTGAAAAATCAATTTCCCCAATTTATGGCGAGTGTGGCTGTTAAAAAATCTATAAAACGTGAGATTCACGCTTACAAAAATTTTGGGAGCGTTTTTTTATTAGTAAATTTGAGAAAAATTATACGATATGACACTTTCACAACTGGAACCTCAGTTGATCTGGAAAAATTTTTCAGCGTTAAATGCGGTTCCAAGACCTTCAAAAAAAGAAGAAAAAGTAATAGCATTCATTAAAAATTTTGGCGAAAATCTTGGTCTGGAAACTACTGTAGACGAAGTTGGCAACGTCATCATCAAAAAACCGGCAACACCAGGCATGGAAGACCGCAAATCTGTCGTTCTGCAGTCTCACCTCGATATGGTTCATCAGAAAAATAACGATGTAAATTTCGATTTCGAGACGATGGGCATCGATATGGAAGTTGACGGTGATTGGGTGAAAGCCAAAGGAACTACTTTAGGTGCTGACAACGGCTTGGGCGTTGCCGCAATCATGAGCATCCTGGAAAGCAATGATATTCCGCATCCCGCTCTGGAAGCACTTTTTACCATTGATGAAGAAACCGGAATGACCGGCGCAATGGGACTGAAAGCGGGACAGCTTCATGGCGAAATACTCTTGAACCTCGACACTGAAGAAGATGATGAAATCGATATCGGCTGTGCCGGAGGAATTGATGTAACCGCAACCCAAACTTACGGTTTGGAGGAAGCAAAAGGACAAATTGTAAAAATTGAGGTAAAAGGTTTACAGGGCGGCCATTCAGGAATGGATATTATTAAAGGTCTTGGGAATTCAAATGTAATTTTGGGCAGACTTCTGTATACAGGACTTTATAACCAAAATATCCAGCTGATTTCCATTGACGGTGGCGGATTGAGAAATGCAATTCCACGGGAAGCTAGCGCAGTTTTATCCGTTCGTCATTCCGTAGAGTTTATCGATCAGGTTACCGCTTTGAAAAAAGAAATTCTGGACGAATTTGCGAGCGTAGAAAAAGATTTACACCTCAATATCGAAACGTTTTCATCTGCTGAAAAAGCTCTTTCCGAAGAAGATTCCAGGAAAATTATTTTAGCTTTAAAATCCGCACATAATGGGGTATACCGAATGAGTCCGGATGTTAAAGATTTGGTTGAATCTTCTAACAATATCGCTCGTGTAGAGCTAAAACAAGGCGAGCTTAAAATCCTTAATCTTTCCCGTTCTTCAGTGGAATCTACGAAATACGCTGTAGCAGAACAGTTGAAATCTGTATTTGAACTGGCCGGAATGAATGTTGAATTCAGCGGTTCTTATCCAGGCTGGAAACCAAAACCGGGTTCAGAAATCGTGAAGCTCATGGAAAAAATCTACGAAAAAGATTTCGGCTCAAAACCGCAGGTGGTCGCCTGCCATGCAGGATTGGAGTGTGGGATTATCGGTGCCAATTACCCAGAAATGGAAATGGTAAGTTTTGGCCCAACCATCCGCGGGGCACATTCCCCGGATGAAAGAGCAAATATTCCTTCAACACAAAAATTCTGGAAGTTTTTAAAAGAAATCCTTGCAGAAATTCCGAAAAAATAAACTGGAACTTAATATCCAAAATGCGAAAGTGTTTTGGATATTTTTTTAGAATAGAAAATTTTAAATTCAGATTTTGCTAACTTTAATTCAAAATTAAACCGATGGCCACTTTGAAAATTACTTCCCAAGAAATGCTCTCTACTTTACAAAAACGTTTCCTTGAACATATGCACCGCCACACGGATCTGGACTGGCAGAAAATTCATCATAAACTCGAAGGCAATCCTAAAAAGTTGGCTGTTCTTCAGAAGATGGAAGAAACCGGGGGCGAACCGGATGTGGTAGATTTTGATGAGAAGTCTGGCGAATATATATTTTTCGACTGTGCTGCGGAAAGTCCTAAAGAACGAAGAAGTTTCTGCTACGACCGTGACGCGCTCGAAAAAAGGAAGGAAAACAAACCTAAAAACAACGCACTCGACAAAGCTGCTGAGATGGGAATCGAAATGCTGACTGAAGAAGATTATAGATATTTACAGACTGTAGGCAGCTTCGATACCAAAACCTCCAGCTGGCTGAAAACTCCGGAAGACATACGCAAACTTGGCGGAGCGATTTTCGGTGATTTCCGTTACGGAACAGTTTTCATTTACCACAACGGCGCAGAATCCTATTATGCAGCGAGAGGATTCCGCGGAAAACTAAAAGTTTAGGAAATTCTTAATTAAGGATTTTCGCTGATTGTTCAGATTGGCAGATTTTTAAAGAGAAAAAATCTGTGAAATCAGCGAGAGCAGCAATAAAATAATCCATAATCCACGAGCCAAAAAAATCCCGGAAACTGTTTCCGGGATTTTTTTATATCTGTTATTGAAAAACATTATGGATAAGGCGCAATTGCCACCTCAAGACCATCAATTTCTTCTGTAATATGAATCTGGCAGCCCAGTCTGGAATTGTCCTGAACATGAAAAGCCTCAGAAAGCATTGCATCTTCTTCATCACCCATTTCCACCAGTTTTTCTGAACCTTCCAAAACATAAACCTGACAAGATGCGCACATGGCCATTCCACCGCACACACCAATGGTTCCTTCTTCTGCGAGTTCATAAGACCGGATGACTTCCATGAGGTTCATCGACATATCCGTAGGCGCCACCACCTCATGCGTTTCGCCGTTTCGGTCCGTAATTTTCAAATTGATATCCTGCATGGTTTCTTAATCGATTTTTTTAACAACAGCTTTTTCAGCTTCTTTACGGCTTCCGTCAAAACCGTCTACTCCACTTACCGTTGTATATTTCAATACGTATTTTTTACCTGGATTCAGCATATTGTAAACACTTTGGCACATCAAAGTCGCCTCATGGAAACCACATAAAATAAGCTTGAGTTTTCCGGGATAGGTGTTGATGTCACCAATCGCGTAAACGCCGGGAATATTCGTCTGATAATCTAGTGCGTTGTTCACCACGATTGCATTTTTTTCGATTTCTAATCCCCAGTTGGCCAAATCTCCAAGTTTTGGCGTAAGACCGAAAAGTGGAATGAAATAATCGGTTTCGATATCAAAAGTTTCTCCTTCTTTTTCAACAGTAATCGCAGAAACCTGGCCTTCACCTTTAATTCCGGTCACTTCGGCTGGAGTTACCAATCGGATTTTACCCTGATCTTTTAGTGCCTGAACTTTTTCAACAGAATCCAGCGCACCTCGGAACTCATTTCTTCTATGAATCAAGGTAACTTCGCTTGCAACATTGGCGAGAAAGATACTCCAGTCCAGCGCAGAATCTCCGCCTCCAGCAATCACCACTTTTTTATTTCGGAAATGTTCAGGTTCCTTTACAAAATATTCAACCCCTTTCTCTTCATAATCACCAATATTGTTGATGTTAGGTTTTCTAGGTTCGAAAGTTCCCAATCCGCCAGCAATCGCTACGGCTTTCGCACGGTGTACCGTTCCTTTGTTGGTTACAACTTCAAAAGTTCCGTCTTCCAGTTTTGTTAAAGTCTGCGCAGTTTCTCCTAAAGTGAATCCCGGCTGAAACTGCTTGATCTGCTCCATCAGATTATCTACAAGATCACCGGCATTAATTGATGGAAATCCCGGAATATCGAAAATAGGTTTTTTAGGATAAAGCTCGGTTAACTGACCGCCCGGTTGTGGCAACGCGTCGATTAAATGACATTTCATTTTAAGTAAACCTGCTTCAAAAACAGCAAAAAGCCCTGTAGGTCCCGCTCCTATAATCAATATATCGCTTGTAATCATTGATGATTTTTTAAAAAAATTAATTTGGCAAATTTAAGAAAAATAAAAGAACAGCGGGTTGCATAAGAGTGAGAAATGTCAGTTTAAAAGCTATTGAAATCAATGTTTTATATTTGTGGCAAATTTTTTGCAAAACTATCCGCATGAAAAAGATTTTAAGTGTATTCTCACTCTTATTTTTTGTATTGGGTTTCTCCCAAAAACTCGATAACATACAGTCCGGCGAAGTCTTAAATTATCGCATACATTATGGATTACTCAATGCTGGTACCGCTACATTAAGCACTTTAAAAACTACATACAAAGGCCAGCCCCATTTCCATGTAAAAGGATATGGACGCACCAATGGGGCAGTTCGTGCATTCTTTAAGGTAGAAGACCGCTACGAAAGCTATATCAATTACAATACAGGACTCCCAAGTTTTTATGTAAGAAATGTACAGGAAGGCGGTTATACCCAACACCTCGAAGCACTGTTTAATCATAATAATTACACCGTTTTACTTACGGACAAGGAAAAGAACACCTCACGGAGTCTAAAATCTGTGAAAGGAGTTCAGGACATGCTGTCTGCTTTTTATTATTTGAGAAGTCTGGATTCCACCGATCTGCGAGTTGGGAGCGTAAAAAAACTTAATGTTTGGATTGATGATGAAATGTTCCCTTTCCAGATTAAAGTGGTGGGCACAGAAAACATAAAAACCAAATTCGGAACCATCAACACGCTGAAAATTGTTCCTCAAGTAATGAGTGGCCGGGTTTTTAAAGACAAAGAGGGGGTAACCCTATGGGTAAGTAACGACCGAAACTATGTTCCAATAGCTATTAAAGCGGAGCTGGTCGTAGGTTCGCTTAAGGCAAGTATTGATTCTTTCAGAAATGTAAAATACCCGCTCAACTTTACAAAATAGACTTCATAACTACATAATAAAACCGGAGAAATCCGGTTTTTTTTTTTTGCTTTTTGATGTAACAAAATTTCTGTTTTCGTTGTCTTATTACAAAACAACTAAAACACCATGAAAACTCCATTTCTCAGCGCCTTTCTGATACTTACTAGCGGACTGATTCTCTCACAAAATACCGCTGCCGACAGTATTTCGAGAAAAAAAGCAACGGCCGTAAAAATCAACCATTCACCCAAAATCGACGGAATTCTGGATGAAGAAGTGTGGCAAAACGCACCTTCAGCAGCGAATTTTATCGAGCGCCGCCCAAACAACGGAAAACCTGCCGTTGAATCCTTAAAGTCAGAAGTAAAAATTCTTTATGATGACACCGGAATTTATTTCGGGGCTGTACTTTTCGACAACGAACCTTCAAAAATCGCTAAAGAACTTACTGAACGCGACAATATAGAAAATGATGATATTTTTGGTGTCACTTTAAACGGTTATAATGACCACCAGCAAAGTCTGGAATTCCTTGTTACCCCAGCGGGAGTTCAGGCGGATGCGAAACTCACCAACGATTTCGGTGAAGATTTCAGCTGGAATGCCGTTTGGTTTTCTGCGGTAAAAATAACAGAAACCGGCTGGGTTGTTGAGATGAAAATTCCATATTCTGAACTGAGGTTCCCGAAGAAACAGATACAGGAATGGGGAATCAATATTGTGAGGTTGGTTAACAGAACCAGCACCACCTACGACTGGAATTTTGTTGATAACAAGAAAGGCAGTTACATGCTCTATGACGGAGTGCTAAACGGAATTGAAAACATTAATCCGCCCACAAGACTTTCATTTCTCCCCTACTTTTCAACCTACCTGAACAGTTTCAATGGCACGACCGACACAAACGTCAACGGCGGGATGGATTTAAAATACGGGATTAATGATGCCTTTACGCTGGATTTAACTTTAATTCCGGATTTTGGGCAGACTTCATTTGACAAATCGGTTTTAAATCTTTCACCTTTCGAAGTTCAGTTTCAGGAGCAGCGTCCGTTTTTCACTGAAGGTACAGAGCTTTTCAGCAAAGGAAACCTCTTTTACTCCCGAAGAATTGGCGGCCATCCTTCCCTTAGCCCCTCTTTAAATACCGATGAAGAATTTGTGGAGAATCCTGACAAAGTAAAATTATTCAATGCTGTGAAAGTATCAGGAAGAACGAATAAAGGTCTGGGAATTGGCTTTTTCAATGCTGTTACAGAAAAGATGAACGCGGAAATCCGTAATATCAATACCGGCGAAATCCGCAAAGAAGTCATCGAACCGTGGGCAAATTATAATGTTTTGGTGCTGGATCAGCGTTTTGGGGGAAATTCCTCGGTTTCACTTGTGAACACCAATGTTACACGGGATGGTAATTTTCGCGACGCCAATGTTACGGCTTTGCTTTTCGATGTGAGAAATAAAAAAAATACGTACCGTTACTTTGGAAGCACAAAAGAAAGTCTTGTAATGAACGGCGAAACAAAGTACGGCAACGAATCTTCTGCAGGATTTAATAAAGTTTCCGGCGTACACCGTTTTGGCGCCAATTATTTTATGAGAACCAGGGATTACGATATTGGCGATTTGGGTTATTACGACCGCACAAACTTCCACAGCATCAATACCAATTATTCCTACCGCTATCTTCAGCCAAAAGGTGGTTTGAATGTTTTGAATTACAATCTAAATATTTCACATAACCGAAGGCTGGATGAGGATTTATTTACACAGTTTGTAATTCACAACAGCATCGAAATGCAGACGAAAAATTTCTTTAATTTCGGTGGCGGACTTATGATTTGGCCACTGGGTGAAAACGACATTTACGAACCCAGAACTGCCGGAAGACATCTGGATGTTCCCGCGATGATTAACCCATGGATTTTCATAAACACCGATAACCGGAAGAAATTCCGCATCAATACCTATATCGACTACTATGCTTTCGACGAAAAAGGACGTTACCAGTTGATTTATCAGCTAAATCCGAGCTATAAATTTTCCGATAAACTGCGTCTTTATTATGATGCGAACTTCAATTACCAGAATCACGACCGCGGATTTGTCGGTAAAGATGCTAATGACATTTTTATGGGAACCCGAAACCGCTTCACCGTAGAAAACGGAATTTCATCCCAGTACACTTTCAACAACAAAATGGCGCTAAATCTTTCGTTCCGCCACTATTTCTCAGAAGTTACGTACAAAGGATTTTCAACTTTAAATGCCGACGGAAGTGTAAAAGACACCAGCATTTTCACAGAAAATCGCGACGGAACTTTCAATTCATGGAATGTAGATTTAAGATATTCCTGGTGGTTCGCCCCCGGAAGTCAACTCACTTTGCTATACAGAAATGCTGTTGGAAGTTATCTGGAAGAATCCCGAATCGGCATCAAAGAAAATTTCACCAGACTGTTTAATGAACCAATGGTTGATAATATTTCGCTGAAACTTACGTACTACATCGACTATAATCAGGCAAAAAACTGGCTGAAGCATAAAGGCTAAAAAACAAAAAAGACCATTTCGATATTGAAATGGTCTTTTTTTATCTTGATTTTTTACAGCGATTTAAACTGTTCGAGCATTCTTTTATCGTTTTCGAAGAACATTCGGATGTCGCTCATTTGATAAAGCAGCATCACGATTCTTTCGATTCCCATCCCGAACGCATAACCCGAATATTTATCCGCATCGATGTTAACGTTCTTTAAAACTGCAGGATCCACCATTCCGCAACCCATAATTTCGAGCCAGCCGGTTCCTTTGGTGATTCTGTAATCGGTTTCAGAATTCAATCCCCAATACACATCCACTTCTGCACTTGGTTCGGTGAACGGGAAATAAGATGGTCTGAGTCGGATTTTAGATTTTCCGAAAAGTTCTGTTGTAAAAAACTGAATCGTCTGTTTCAAATCTGCAAAACTTACGTTTTCATCAATATAAAGTCCTTCGATCTGGTGGAAAATACAGTGCGAACGCGAAGAAATTGCCTCGTTACGAAAAACTCTTCCTGGAGACAGAATCCGCATTGGCGGCTGGTGTTCTTCCATGTACCTTATCTGTACCGAAGAAGTGTGTGTCCTTAAAAGAATATCCGGATTGGTTTCGATGAAAAAAGTATCCTGCATATCCCTCGCCGGATGATATTCAGGGAGATTAAGGGCGGTAAAATTATGCCAGTCGTCTTCAATTTCCGGTCCGTCAGCAACTGCAAAACCAATGGATTTAAAGATTTCAATAATTCTGTTTTTTACCAGATTGATCGGATGGCGGGTTCCCAGTTCAGAAGAAAATCCCGGACGGGTTAAATCTTCTTTTTCCAGGATAAGGTTAGAAAAGGTTGCGTTTTTTAATTCGTCGAGTTTGGTCTCTACAGCCTGTTTCAGGGTATTGATCTTCTGTCCGAATTCTTTTTTCTGTTCATTCGGAACTTCCTTGAATTTGGAGAAAATATCGTTCAGAATTCCTTTTTTTCCGCTGAATTTGATTCGGAATTGCTCAATCTCATCTTTATTTCCTGAGCTGAAATTGCCTACCTCAACCAATAATTCATCAATCTTTTCTAACATCTTTAATATTTATTGAACTGCAAAAATACAATTTTTAACTGAAAATTTCGGCGGTAATTTCAGTCTTAAAATTTTAAATCAGCAGGTTTTTTTCTGCTTTGGTTTTTAGGTATTGAGGAAATTCAGGAACTTTTCGATCGCCTGTTTGCGGTGACTGATCTTGTTTTTATCCTCGGCTTTCATTTCTGCAAAAGTAATTTCATGGTTTTCCGGAACAAAAATAGGATCATAACCGAAGCCTTTTTCCCCGCGAATTTCGTGAATTAAATTCCCGTAAACCCTGCCTTCAAAATAATATTCACCGGTTTGGTCCACAAGACACATTACGGTTACAAAATAGGCTTTGCGGTTTTCTTCGTTTTGCATTTCCTCTAAAACTTTGGCCATATTTTTACCAAAATCGTGGTTGCCAGCATACCGTGCGGAATAAATACCGGGTCTGCCGCCCAGACTTTCCACTACCAAACCAGAATCATCGCCCAGACTTGGTTTTCCGGTTCTTTCGAAACAGTATTTTGCTTTGATGAGTGCGTTTTCGTGAAAGGAAGTTCCGTCTTCCACAATTTCGTCGTGAATATCGTAATCCGTTAAGGAAGTTACTTTAAAATCATCGCCCAAAATCTGCTGAATTTCTTCTTTCTTGTGCTGATTGTGGGTCGCGATGAGGATTTCTTTGGCCATATTATTGAGTAATAGTAATTTATTTTTCAGAGTAATGTACGCGGTATTTGCGTGTAAAAAGGTAGTAGAACACTGTAAAAAGCAGAATTCCGATTCCAAGAACAATCCATTCGGAAATATTGAATACCTCAGCGAAACTTTCGGTATCGCCGTAAAAAATTAAAATCGAGGAACACAGATTATTAAAGGCATGCAGCAAAACAGGTAGCAGCATTGATTTTGTCTTATGATAAACAAGTCCTAAAACGCATCCGAGCAAAACCGCACCCACAAACTGCCACGGATTACCGTGAACCAACCCGAAAACTACTGATGAGATGATGATCGCGTTTGCAGGATTCATCCCTTTGTTTATTAAACCTTTCTGAATAATTCCACGGAATACAATCTCCTCAAAAATTGGGGCCATAATAACAGCCAGAACAATCATCGTAGCTTTATCATTTGTCATTTGCTCCATCAGACGCGAGAAAAATTCATAATACTTCCCGAAAAAAGGTCCGGTAATAGGAATTTGTCCGGTAATAAATTCAGCAATAAACATCATTCCCAGCATCATGGGAAAAATCAAAAGATACGTTCCGCCATTCGTAGGAGAAAAATTAAAGTTGAGATTTTTGCCGGTCTGCGGTCTTGCAATAAAATAATCAAAGGCGAAAATCGCACCCAGAAAACCCGCTGCATTTGCGATCACTAGATAGAAATCCGTGTACTGAAGATTGACATTAAAAATGAAAAGGGAGATCACATTGAGCAGTGAAACGAGGCTGGTAGCGACAATCATTCCGCCGATAAGCGCAAAAGCGCCCTTCCAGTCGAAAATATATTTTTTTTCCGGAGAATTTTCTGCCATAAATTTTGTTTCAACAAAGATAAATCAAAAACATAAAAAAGCGAATTTCGGTACGACAAAAACTCCGTTTTCATTTTCCATAAAAAAACACGATTTTTGCAAACTCAAATATCATTATGTCTGAACTCATTAAAGAAATAGAAAGAAGAAAAACCTTCGGAATTATCTCGCATCCCGATGCCGGAAAAACTACGCTTACAGAAAAGCTCCTGCTTTTCGGTGGTGCAATTCAGGAAGCCGGTGCGGTAAAATCGAACAAAATTAAAAAAGGAGCCACTTCCGATTTTATGGAAATCGAGAGACAAAGAGGGATTTCTGTAGCGACTTCGGTTTTGGCTTTTGAATACCGAAATCATAAAATCAACATTCTCGATACGCCCGGTCACAAAGATTTCGCGGAAGATACTTACCGTACGTTAACCGCTGTAGATTCTGTTATTGTTGTGATCGACGTGGCAAAAGGAGTTGAGGAACAGACCGAAAAACTTGTTCAGGTATGCCGTATGAGAAATATCCCGATGTTTGTTTTCATTAATAAGTTAGACCGGGAAGGTAAAGACGCTTTCGATCTTTTGGATGAAGTGGAACAGAAACTTGGCTTAACCGTTTGTCCGCTTTCTTTGCCGATCGGTATGGGGACGGACTTTCAGGGAATTTATAATATTTGGGAAAATAATATCCAGTTATTTTTAGAGGAGAAAAAACAGAAAGTTGGCGAAGCAATTAAATTTGATGATATTAACGACACCAAAATCGATGAAGTCATCGGTGCAAAAGCTGCAGCAACTTTACGGGAAGAGCTGGAACTGGTTCAATCGGTTTATCCGGAATTTAGCCGCGAAGATTATCTTAAGGGCGATTTGCAGCCGGTTTTCTTTGGTTCTGCATTGAATAATTTCGGGGTTCGTGAACTATTGGACGCCTTCATCGATATCGCGCCGAAACCGCAACCTAAAGAAAGCGAAACCCGTTTGGTAAAACCTGAAGAAAAAGATTTCACTGGATTTGTCTTTAAAATCCACGCGAATATGGACCCGAAACACCGAGACAGACTGGCTTTTGTGAAGATTGTTTCCGGAACCTTCAAAAGAAATGAAAATTACCTTTTGGTAAGAGACAATAAAAAAATGAAATTTTCTTCGCCTAACGCCTTCTTTGCTGATAAAAAAGAAGTGGTTGACGAAAGTTTCCCGGGCGACATTGTGGGACTTCACGATACCGGAAATTTCAGAATTGGCGATACTTTAACTGCTGGAGAAAAAATAAACTTCAAGGGAATCCCAAGTTTTTCACCGGAACATTTCCGATATATCAACAATGATGATCCATTAAAGGCAAAACAACTCGCAAAAGGAATTGATCAATTAATGGACGAAGGTGTGGCGCAACTTTTCACCCTGGAAATGAACAACCGAAAAATTATCGGAACAGTGGGAGCACTGCAATATGAAGTAATCCAATACCGTCTGGAGCACGAATATGGCGCGAAATGTACCTACGAACCACTTTCGATCCACAAAGCTTGTTGGATTGAAGCTGACGAAAAATCCGAAGAGTTCAAAGAATTTGCGAGATTGAAGCAGCGATTTATGGCGAGAGACAAGTACGGACAATTGGTATTTTTAGCAGATTCATCATTTACCATTCACATGACGCAAGAAAAATTTCCGAATGTGAAACTGCACTTCATCAGTGAATTCCGAAATAAACAGTAAATTTAATCTCCGGTTCGTCCGGAGATTTTTTTGTAAATATTTTGTAAATTGATTTGCAATTCATTTATTTACAGATATTTACCGGAATACTCATCAAAATCTGGTGTTTTGAGGAATACATTTTGATTCTTTTCCGGCGTTTACCAATAAAATCGATTCATGAAGAACTTATTTTTTATCATACTTGCCACTGTTGCCTTAATCTCATGCGACAAAAGTACGATTCAGCAAACAACGGATAATATCAAACGGGCCGACAGTCTTTTTACCAAAGCCAACGATGGAATTAAGACTTTGGATTCCATCTCAAAAACCATTACAGATTCTGATGGGATTACCAAAAAAGTAATCATTCCGGAAATTGAAAAACAAAAAAAATCCATCGACAGCACCATAAAATCAGGCGGCTGGCGAATCGATTCGATCAACAAACAAATTGAAAAAATCACGAAAAATGTGGTGGTAGGAACTGAAGTTGTAAAGACTTTAGACTCTGCCAATGAATCTTTAAAAAATGGTGAAAGCACGATAAAAGTCCTCACAAGAACCGCTGATAAAATTCTGAAGCAAACCAAAAACCAGAATCCAACCGCAGAAAATTCAGCAAATGAAAAACGTGCAACTCCCGAGGAACAGAATAATCCTGTGACTGTGCCGCCTGTGGTAGAAAAAGATCCGATAGTAAAAACTGCCCGACTTGAAATTCAGGTCGATAATCTTAATACTGCAAAAGCTCTTTTGAAACAGAAAATCCGGGAAAACAATGCAGATTTGGTAACTGAAAATTTCAGTCAGAACGAAGGCATCCAAAAAGAATATATTACCGCTAAAGTCCCGCTTCAGAATTTTGATCAGCTGCTTTCTAATCTTTCCGGACAGCTCGGCGATGTGAAATCGAAAAGCACGGATTCTGAGGGCAAAGATTATATCGCTTCGCAAATGTGCGACATTGAAATCACGCTGCTCCAGAACGAAAACATTGCAGATACCGCTTTAACAAAAGATGAAAAAGAAGAAAATCCCGACAGTTTCAGCGGGGCTTTTATGAAAGGTTTTAAAGTTTTGGGCGATGCGATGCTCTTTTTGCTTCCTTTTTGGCCACTGTTTTTAATTGGCGGATTGGTTTGGTATTTCATCAGCCGCAATAAAAAGAAAAAAGCGCAGGAAGAATTCGAAAGACAGCAAATTCTGAATCAGCAGAACGCAACGGCTTATCCAACCCAGAACCAAACTTCTACCGAGCCTGTTCAGGAAGATAAACCTGCAGAAACTCCGGACACAGATTATTCCAAATATCTTCCGAAGAATTAAAGTTGAAATACGCTCGCTGATTGAGTTAATAACGCTCATCTCATTTAAGATTTGATCTGCCAAAATTTCTGAATCTGCGAGAACAATCCCATAATCTGAAGATAGCAATTAAAAAAGCCTTCCAAATCCGGAAGGCTTTCTTTTATTTCATATTCACTATACGATCTACCACATAGGTAGTGTTTCCGCGCCATGGCAGCGCCCCGTGGTATTCTTTATAATGGAGATCAAACGTTTTACCGTTGTTGATTTCGAGCTGTCTGAATATTTCTTCATCTTCAATTGAAAATTCGAATTCATAACTCATTAAACTTCCGGTACGCGCATTGGTTCCGAATCCCTGCTGTATAAGTTTGCCTTCGTAGGTTTTAAAGATATTCCCCTTTTTAACCGCGTAATTCAGAATTCCGGATTTTACACCTTCCCCGAAAACAAAATAATACCGGTAATAAACGACGCCACTCAGCAGTAAAACCACCGCAATAAGAGTAATCCACAGATATTTCATGACTGGATTTTAGTGATTAAAAATTATTTGGCAATGCTGCGGGAAATTACAATCTTCTGGATTTCTGAAGTTCCTTCATAAATCTGGGTAATCTTCGCATCACGCATCATTCTTTCTACATGATATTCTTTCACATAACCGTAACCACCGTGGATTTGTACTGCTTCAACTGTAGTATCCATTGCAACTTGTGATGCATAAAGTTTTGCCATTGCACCGATTTCGGAAATGTCTTTACCTTCATCTTTTTCAACAGCAGCTTTGTAGCACAGCATTCTTGCAGCCGTAATCTGCGTTGCCATATCAGCTAATTTGAATGCAATCGCCTGGTGATTGATGATTTCGGTTCTGAAAGCTTTTCTGGTTTTTGCATATTTAAGGGCCAGTTCATAAGCTCCGGAAGCAATTCCTAAAGCCTGGGATGCAATCCCGATTCTACCGCCATTCAATACCGCCATTGCGAAATTGAACCCGAATCCGTCTTCACCGATTCTGTTTTCTTTCGGAACTTTAACGTCGGTAAAGAGCAAAGAATGCGTATCACTTCCGCGGATTCCCAGTTTGTCTTCTTTCGGCCCGATTTCGAAACCTGCCCAACCTCTTTCTACGATAAACGCGTTGATACCTTTATGTTTTTTCTCAGGATCTGTCTGTGCGATTACAATATAGTATGTTGCGTTTCCACCGTTGGTAATCCAGTTTTTAGTCCCATTCAGCAAATAATGGTCGCCCATATCTACAGCTGTGGTTTTTTGTGATGTCGCATCAGAACCTGCTTCAGGCTCAGAAAGAGCGAAAGCACCTATCACTTCACCACTTGCCAGCGGTTTCAGGTATTTCATTTTCTGCTCCTCGTTACAGTATTTCTCCAGTCCGGCGCATACCAGCGAATTGTTTACCGACATTACTACGGCTGCAGAAGCATCAACTTTAGCAATTTCTTCCATGGCTAAAACGTAAGACACACTGTCCATCCCGGCACCGCCGTATTTGGGATCCACCATCATACCCAGAAAGCCCAGTTCTCCCATTTTCTTCACCTGTTCGTGAGGAAACTTCTGTTCATTATCTCTTTCTATTACGCCGGGCAAAAGTTCTGTGTTGGCAAAATCTCTTGCAGCCTGCTGAATCATTAACTGTTCTTCAGATAAATTAAAGTCCATAAAGTATATAAATTGTTTGCCTGTAAATCTACAATTTTTCTAAAAATTAAAAAAACTAAAATCCCGTGGTTTAAATTATTCATGAATAAATGAGATTACAATTCTCTATGCCGGGAATAATGTTTATTTTGTAGAAAACTTGTAACAATTAACAGAATATTGTCTGTTTGAAATAAAAATGATATTTTTACGATAATCAATATTATTTATCTGTAACATTACCAGAAATACTCATTAAACAAAAAAAATATGACAATAAAAAGGATTTTCGATTTTGCGCGCCATGCTTTGGAAAACTATCCTCAGGACGATATGTTTATCACAAAATACCATGGGGAATGGCAAAAAATTTCAACAAAAGAATTTGTTGACCAGGGAAATAAAATATCCCGCGGATTACTGAAACTGGGAATTAAACCAAGTGACAAAATCGCCCTCATTACGACAGCAACCCGTACAGAATGGGCAGTAATGGATTTCGGAATTTCTCAGATCGGGGCAGTCTCGGTGCCGGTTTATCCTACGATTTCGCCCGAAGATTACGAATTTATTTTTAATAATGCAGATGTACAGTACTGTTTTGTGTCAGACCGCGAACTGCTGGATAAAGTGAATAAAATTAAACCCAATGTGTCTTCATTGAAAGGTGTTTTTACATTTGATCAGGTAGATGGTGCAGCCAACTGGAATGAAATTTTGGATTTGGGCAGCGATGAAGCAACACAAAGCGAGGTGGCTGATCTCAGCAACAGCATCAATACTGAAGATCTGGCAACGATTATCTATACGTCCGGAACTACCGGAAAACCAAAAGGCGTAATGCTTACCCACCACAATATTGTGGCGAATGTACTGGCTTCAGACCCCAGAATTCCACGGGTTAAAGGTCTTCAGAATACCGAGATCAGAATTTTAAGTTTCCTCCCGATCTGTCATATTTTCGAGAGAATGCTCTTCTATCTTTATCAGTATAATGGCTATTCTGTGTATTTTGCTGAAAGCATTGATAAAATGGGCGACAACATTAAAGAGGTGAAACCGCACATCATGTCTGTAGTACCAAGACTGATCGAGAAAGTTTACGACAAGATTTACGATAAAGGAACCAGCGCCGGCGGCCTGAAATCTAAAATCTTCCTTTGGGCTCTTGGAGTAAACAAGGCCAAGCAGAATATTGGTAAACCATCCGGATTAATGGAGATGATTGCGGATAAACTGGTATTCTCTAAATGGAGAGAAGGTTTGGGTGGAAACATCATCACATTAGTCTCCGGTTCGGCAGCACTGCAGCCACGACTTAACAAAATGTTCCAGAACGCGGGAATCCCAATTTTAGAAGGATATGGTTTAACTGAAACCTCCCCGGTAATTTCAGTAAACAGTTTCGGCAAAATTAAAATCGGAACCGTAGGTCATGTGCTTGAAAATCTTGATGTAAAAATTCAGGAAGACGGCGAAATTACCGTAAAAGGACCTTCTGTATTTAAAGGATATTTCAAGAATGAAGAAATGACCAAAGAAGTTTTCACAGAGGACGGCTATTTTAAAACCGGCGACATCGGACATATCGATGATGAAGGTTATCTGCATATCACCGACCGTAAAAAAGAAATGTTCAAAACTTCAGGCGGAAAATATGTTGCGCCTCAGGTCATCGAGAATCAGGCAAAGGCTTCGAAATTCATCGAGCAGATCATGGTGGTGGGTGATGGCGAGAAGATGCCTTGCGCATTGATTCAGCCCGATTTCAATTTCGTGCAGCACTGGGCAGAACGTAAGCAGATCAACGTGGGAACAACTCCGGAAGAAATGGCCAACAGTCCTGAACTTAAAGAAAGAATTGGTAAGGAAATCGACTATCTCAACACTAAATTAGGCAGCTGGGAACAAATTAAACGTTTCGAGCTCACCCCGGAAGTTTGGACCATCGATTCCGGCGTCCTCACACCAACGCTTAAACTGAAGCGTAAAGCGGTGAAAGAACGTTATATAAAACTCTACAATAAAATGTACGGCCACGAGGCCTAAACTTTAAAAGCACGGTTTGTATGGCCGTGCTTTTTTATTTTCCGTGAGCTCTCCTACCAAGATTGCAACTATTATAAAAGTATATCAAAGCGGAAAACTGCGAGAGTTGTCGTTTCTTTCTCAAACAACTATTTTTGCAGCATTAATTTACCGATGAAAGCTGCTCTGAACTTGTTCAATTTTTCCCAGAAAATAAACTACCGCACCGAAATCCTGGCCGGACTTACCGTGGCAATGACCATGATTCCCGAGTCGCTTTCTTTCGCGATTCTCGCCGGATTCCCGCCACTGGTTGGGCTTTACGGCGCATTTATTATGGGACTTGTTACGGCAATCTTCGGCGGAAGGCCTGGACTGATTTCCGGCGGTGCAGGTGCTACCGTAATTGTATTGATCGCACTGATGAAGTCTCACGGTTTGGAATATGTCTTCGGAGCAATTGCCCTGGCGGGTATTATTCAGATTTTTGTAGGACTTTTAAAACTGGGTAAATTTATACGGCTGGTTCCGCAACCCGTGATGTTTGGTTTTGTAAATGGGCTGGCGATTGTCATTTTCATGTCTCAACTCGAACAGTTCAAAATAACCACCAACGGTCAGACCGAATGGCTCAGCGGCACGCCTTTTCTTATCATGGCAGGGCTGGTAGCGCTTACGATCGGCATCGTCATTCTTTTGCCAAAATTCACAAAGAAAATTCCTGCTTCCCTGGCAGCAATTATGATCGTTTTCGCCATCGTGATGATCTTTGGAATCGAGACTAAAAAAGTGGAAGACATTGCTTCTGTAAGCGGAAGTTTACCGCCTTTTCATATTCCCAATATTCCGTTCGATCTGGAAACTTTAAAAGTTATTTTTCCATACGCATTGATTATGGCCGCAGTAGGTTTAACGGAAGGGCTTTTAACCCTTAATCTGGTAGACGAAATTACCGGAACCAAAGGCAACAGCAACCGCGAATGTATCGCACAGGGCGGCGCCAATATCCTGAACGGTTTTTTCTACGGAATGGGCGGCTGCACTATGATTGCCCAAACGCTTGTAAATCTTTCTGCGGGTTCCCGCGCCAGACTTTCTGGGATTGTAGCAGCTTTAACCATTTTACTTATTATTTTAGTAGGCGCACCTGTAATCGGGAAACTACCAATGGCTGCGCTAACTGGAGTCATGATCATGGTCGCTATCGGTACGTTCGAATGGGCAAGTCTGAGGATTTTCAGACGCATGCCAAAATCCGATATTTTTGTGATGATTGTGGTGACTTTAATTACAATATTCCTTCATAATCTGGCATTGGCAGTTTTAATCGGAGTAATTATTTCTGCACTGGTTTTTGCCTGGGATAATGCCAAAAGGATCCGTGCCCGAAAACATACCGATGAAAACGGTGTGAAGCATTATGAAATTTACGGCCCTCTGTTTTTCGGTTCAGTTACCGGTTTCGCGGAAAAGTTTGATGTAGCAAACGATCCGCAGGAAATCATCATCGACTTCGCTGAAAGCCGTGTCGTGGATATGTCGGCTATTGAAGCATTAAATGCGATCACCCACCGTTATCACAAAGCCGGAAAAACAGTCCGTCTTCAACATTTAAGTCCGGATTGCCGCACGCTTCTGAAGAATGCCGAAGCCATTATTGAGGTGAATATTCTCGAAGATCCCATGTACCTTGTGACTGAAAAAACTTAATTGCTGTCAATAGAAGCAGGAAAAATAGCTGGAAAGGAAAACGGCATAATTATTTTACTGTCTGCCATTTATCGGCACAAAATTGGATGCCATGCTATCCATAAAAAACATTTTGTGTCGTTAATGGCTACTTTACGTTTCTATTCTGATAAAATCCTGGAATCATGGAAAATCCACTTCAAAACGACGGCTATAATTTTAACCGTTCACCGTTAAACTCCAGAAAAACATTACGCAGATTTTTTTCTGAAAGCCTAAAAGAACTGTATTTCTCCGAAAATATTATTTTTACTGAATTCGGAAAAATCAGCCATAAAATCAAATCAGAAAAGCTTAAATTTATCTTAAAGAATCATTTGATAATCCATCTAAAGCACAAAGAGCGGCTGGAAAAAATTTTTCAAATGCAGAATGAATCTCTTAAATCGAAAGAGTGTGCAGCCATTATTGCTTTGCTGAATGAGGCAAAGCAACATTTTACCATATTTTCAGATGACATTGTAAACTGGGAAATTGCCCTCATCCTTACTTCCCGTAAACTCGCACATTACAAAATAGCCGCCTATGGATCTGCTGCCCACCTGGCAATAAATCTGAATGATCATGCTGCTGCCACGCTTCTTGCAATAGATGTTCAGGAAGAAGAGGAATTTATTGAACGATATTTGAATGATATTACCTACGAATTCCTGAAGCCTTACCGGCCGTAAAAAACATTAGTTTAACTCACCGCAAATCCGCATCCGTTTTTCCAAAAATTATTGAAAAAAGCAGGTGTTATTTCTCCCGTTCTTTTAAAATCGACTCAATTTCTGCTAAAGAAAACCCTTTCGCTTTCAACAGAATTAAATAATGATACAATAAATCCGCTGCTTCGTTTTTAAAAAGTTCTGCATTGTCGTCTTTTGCTTCTATCACAAGTTCCACGGCCTCCTCGCCTACTTTCTGGGCGATTTTATTAATTCCTCTTTTGTACAGTTGATTGGTGTAGGAATTTTCCACATCCTGATCAATTCTTTGATGAATGGTTTGCTCCAGCTGATACAAAAATCCTTTTGCAGTTTCTGTACGGAAACAGGAAACCGTTCCTTTATGACAGGTCGGCCCGTCCGCTTGCGCGAGAATGAGTAAAGTGTCGTCATCACAATCGAGCCTGATGTCTTTCACCCAAAGAAAGTTTCCGGAAGTTTCGCCTTTTGTCCAGAGGCGGTTTTTGCTTCGGCTGAAGAAAGTTACTTTCTGCTCTTTCATCGTTTTTTCGAACGCTTCTTCGTTCATATATCCCTGCATCAGCACTTGCAGGCTCACCTCATCCTGAATAATTACGGGAATCAGGCCATTTGATTTTTTAAAATTGGGTTTCATATTCTTACAGGGATATTTTGAGTTTGTAAATACTTTTTAAGTTCAGGAATCGGGATTTGTCCGAAATGAAAAACACTTGCAGCCAAAGCCGCCGTGACATTCGTTCTGTTGAAAACCTCCGCAAAATGTTCCATCGTTCCCGCTCCTCCAGATGCAATCACCGGAATGGTAACGGCTTCAGAGACTGCTTTGCTGATGTCTATGGCGAAACCGTTCTTTGTGCCGTCGTTATTCATCGAAGTTAGGAGGATTTCACCAGCTCCAAGTTCGGCGCCTTTTTTTGCCCAATCAACGGTTTTTAATTCTGTAGAAACTGTCCCGCCACTGCGGAAAACCTTCCACTCATCATTCACAAATTTTGTATCGACCGCCAAAACGACGCACTGGTTTCCAAATTCACGCGCGATCTCGGTAATCAGTTCTGGTCTTAGGATTGCTGCAGAATTCAAACTGATTTTATCCGCACCGGAATCGATTATTTTTTTTGCATCTTCTAAAGTATTAATGCCTCCGCCGACCGTAAACGGAATATTGATTTCCGAAGCAATTCGGGTTACAAGTTCCGTGAGTGTTTTCCGGTTTTCGAGCGTTGCGGTAATGTCGAGAAAAACGAGTTCGTCCGCACCTTCATGTGCATATCTTTTGGCCAGTTCCACAGGATCGCCCGCATCTCTGATGTCCAGAAAATTGATTCCTTTTACCGTTCTTCCGTTTTTAATGTCTAAACACGGGATGATTCTTTTTTTCAGCATAATTCGGATAATCCTTTGAGGTTAATGGTGCCTTCATAAATTGCTTTGCCGATAATCGCGCCTTCGCAGCCAATATTTTTCAACTTCTGAACATCTTCTATCGTGGTGATTCCACCACTTGCAATGAGACTGATGGTGGTGTCTGTCAAAATCTCTTCATACAGTTCAAAAGCCGGTCCCGAAAGCATTCCGTCTTTATCGATATCGGTCACGATACTGTATTTTGCACCTTTGTTCTCGTAGTCTTTAATAAAAGAAATCACATCAAGATTACTGTTTTCGAGCCAGCCATTGGTGGCAATCCTCCTGTTTTTACAGTCGGCGCCCAGAATAATTTTCTCAGCCCCGTATTTCATGAGCCATTCCAACATCAAATCCTGATTTTGGGCGGCAATACTTCCCACAGTAATCTGCTTTGCACCACATTCAAAAGCAGTTTTAATATCGTTTTCGGATTTAATACCACCGCCGAAATCCACATTCAAATTCGTTTGGGAAGCCAAAACTTCCAATATTTTATAATTGACAATCTGTTTGGCTTTTGCACCATCAAGGTCCACAACATGTAGATATTGGATGCCTGCATCTTCAAATATTTTAGCCATATGCAACGGGTTTTCACTGTATATTTTTTGGGTGGAGTAATCGCCTTTGGTTAATCTCACACATTTTCCACCGATGATGTCGATGGCCGGTATAATTCTCATAAGTTTAAAAAGTTTTTTAAAATCTGTATTCCTGTTGGCGCAGATTTTTCGGGGTGAAACTGGGTAGCGTAGAAGTTATCTTTCTGTAGAGCCGCGCTGAAAGAGAGGATATAATCCGTTACCGCCATGGTTTCATCACTGATTTCCGCGTAATAACTGTGAACAAAATAGCAGTTTTCTTCGATGTCAACATCTTCGAACAATTTTCCTTTTACTGAAGTGAAATTATTCCAGCCGGTGTGAGGCACAAGATCTTCGGGGGGAAACTTTTTTACTTTTGTTTTAAAAATTCCTAAAGTTTCAGTTTCACCTTCTTCCGAAGACTCACAAAGCAGCTGCATCCCGAGACATATTCCGAGAACCGGCTGTTTCAGGGATTTAATTACTTTATCGAGTCCCTTTTCTTTCAGATAATTCATGGCAGAAGCTGCTTCTCCAACTCCCGGAAGAATTACTTTTTCAGCACTTTTCAGTACTTCCGGGTCATCCGTAATAACTGTTTCGTAGCCGAGCCGCTTCACCGCATTTTCCACGGAAAGCGCATTTCCTGCATTGTATTTCAATATTGCGATCATAAAATTCCTTTGGTGCTAGGGATGTTATAGTTTTCGGTTTTGCTCACCGCCATTTTCACTGCTTTTGCAAAAGCTTTGAAGGTTGCCTCGATTTTGTGGTGTTCATTGTCGCCTTCAGCTTTAATATTGAGGTTACATCTTGCCTGATCGCTGAACGATTTAAAGAAATGGAAAAACAGTTCGGTGGGAACATCTCCGATTTTCTCTCTTTTAAATTCCGCTTCCCAAACCAGCCAGGGTCTTCCACCGAAATCCACGGCAACCTGAGCCAGGCAGTCATCCATCGGCAATAAAAAGCCGTACCGCGAAATCGCTTTCTTGTTTCCGAGCGCCTGTAGAAAAGCGTCGCCCAAAGCGATCGCAGTGTCTTCAACCGTGTGATGTTCATCAATTTCGAGGTCGCCTTTTACCTGAACTTTCAGATCGAGGCTGCCGTGTCTGGAAATCTGCTGCAACATATGATCGAAAAAAGGCAAACCCGTATTTATTTCTGAAACGCCGCTGCCATCGAGATTCACTTCAATATTGATGGAAGTTTCCAGGGTTTCCCTTTTCACTTTTCCGATTCTTGGGACCGATTTCAAGTACTGATAAATTTCGTTCCAGTCTTGGGTGACAAAAGTTGCCAGCGTATTTTCTTCTTCACCGATGAATATGGATTTTGAGCCTAAATTTTCCGCAAGTTTGATATCGGTTTTCCGGTCGCCAATGACGAAGGAATTTTCAAGATCGTAATTTCCGTAAATATATTTGCTGAGCATTGCGGTTCCGGGTTTTCTGGTGGGTTTATTTTCGTGCTCAAAAGACCGATCAATAAAGATTTCTGCAAAATTTACGCCCTCATTTTTTAAAGTATTGATGATGAAATTGTGCACCGGCCAAAATGTATCTTCCGGAAAAGAATCTGTTCCCAAACCGTCCTGATTGCTTACCATCACCAATTCATAATTGAGTTCTCTGGCAATTTTTGAAAGACTGCTGAAGACATTAGGAAGAAATTCGAGTTTTTCGAAACTGTCGATCTGAAAATCTTCAGGTTCACGGATGATGGTTCCGTCGCGGTCTATAAATAAAACTTTCTTAGTCATTGCTGAATTCTTTTAATGCATTTAATAATTCTTGATTTTCCTCCGCCGTTCCTACAGAAATACGCATACAGTTTTTGATGACAGAATTGCGGTTTCTGATGATAATTTTTCTTTCAATAAGCTTTTCATAGAGTTCATCAGCATTTTCTACTTCTACCAGAAGAAAATTGGCATCGGAAGGATAAATTTTTCTGATGATTTTTAAACCGGAAAGATTTTGAATGAGCTGTTTTTTTTCAATTAAAATATTCTTTACTTTCTGATTAAATTCCGATTCTTTACCTAAAATTTCCAGGGCTGTATGCTGATTGACTGTGCTGATGTTGTAAGGTGCTTTAACGCGGTTGAAATAGGAAAGAATTTCTTCATTCATGTAACCGATTCCGAGACGGATTCCGGCTAATCCCCACGCTTTGCTTAAGGTTTGAATCACGATTAAATTGGGATATTCGTTGATTTTCTGAATGAAAGAAGGCTGATCGCAGAAATCAATATACGCTTCATCGATGAGTACAATTCCGTTAAAGTTTTTAAGGATAAACTCAATATCATCGGTTCGCAATAAATTTCCGGTAGGATTATTCGGCGAACAGATAAAAATCAGTTTTAGGTTTGGATCCGAAAAATAAGGCTGTAAAAGATTTCTGTCCATCTGAAAATCCTCATCCAAAGGAAGTTTAATAAGTTCCACATTGTTGATATTTGCCGAAACTTCATACATTCCATACGTCGGAACAAAAGTCAGCGCTTTATCTTTGCCGGGTTCACAAAAAATCCTGAATGCCAGATCGATTGCCTCATCACTTCCGTTCCCGATAAAAATCTGCTTAGTCGAAATGTTTTTGAGTTCCGCCAATTTTTCTTTTAAAGCCGGCTGATAAGGATCGGGATAACGGTTGTAGATCCCGAACGGGTTTTCGTTGGCATCCATAAAAATGCCTTCTTTTCCCGAATATTCATCTCTCGCGCTGGAGTACGGAGCCAAAGCCTGAATGTTTTTTCTGACGAGCGCCTGAATTTTATTTTTCATCCTGTATTTTTTTTAGTCTTATGGAAACCGCGTTTTTGTGTGCCAAAAGCTGTTCTGCTTCTGCCATCACCTCAATTGATCTGCCAATCTTCTGCAACCCAGATTTACTGATATTCTGGAAAGTAATTTTTTTCACGAAACTGTCTAAAGAAACGCCGCTGTAATTTCTAGCATAGCCGTTTGTAGGAAGGGTGTGATTGGTTCCGCTTGCATAATCGCCTGCACTTTCGCAGGAATAATTTCCGAGAAAAACCGAACCGGCATTCTGAATTTGGTCAGCAAATTCTTCAGCCTTTTCAATGGCAAGGATTAAATGTTCCGGCGCATATAGATTACTGAAATCTATACATTCGGTGATGGAATTTAACACCACAGAAAAACTGTTTTCGAGTGCTTTTTCAGCAACAGATGCTCTGGGTAAAACGCTCAGCTGCTCATTCAAAGCAATTTTCACTTTCTCTACCAGTTCCACAGAATCTGAAACCAAAACAACCTGACTGTCTGGTCCGTGTTCTGCCTGAGAAAGCAAATCTGAAGCTACGAAATCAGCATCAGCAGTGGAATCTGCAATTACCAGAACTTCACTGGGTCCGGCGGGAAGATCAATCGCGATGCCGTTTTTCTGAACCAATTCTTTGGCTTTGGTAACATACTGATTTCCGGGCCCGAAAATTTTGTCAACTTTAGGAACTGTTTTTGTACCGAAAGCCAAAGCTGCAACCGCCTGCGCACCGCCAACTTTATAAATTTCGTTAATGCCAAGAAAAGAAGCGGTATACAAAACTGCAGGATTAATGTTGCCGTTTTTGTCGGGAGGAGTACACAATACAATTTTCCCGCATCCGGCAATCATGGCGGGAATTCCTAACATTAAAACCGTTGAAAACAAAGGTGCAGAACCGCCGGGAATGTACAGACCGACCTTTTCAATGGCAACACTTTTTCTCCAGCATTTTATTCCGGTCATGGTTTCCACGGAGGGTTCTTTCACTTGCTGAGCGGAATGAAAAATACGGATATTGCCGGCCGCTACCGCAATAGCTTCTTTCAGATCGTCAGAAACTTCGGACCCTGCTTTTTCAATCTCCATCGCGGAAACTTTTATATTTTCTACCTCTACTTTATCGAAAGCCAAAGTCAGTTTTTTCAATGCCTTATCGCCTTCCAGACGTACTTCCTCTAAAACAGCAGCAACTTTTTCCTCCAGGTCTTCGGCAGGAAAAGAAGGCCGTTCACAGTATTCAGCCCAATCGGTATATGGTGGATTAATAATGGTTTTCATTGGATTAAATTTACGTGTTTTAAAGAATCATTTTTTCAATTGGGACTACCAGAATTCCTTCGGCACCAGCTTCTTTGAGTTCGTCGATAATATCCCAGAACTTCTCTTCACTGATGACGGAATGCAGGCTGCTCCACCCTTCTTTTGCCAATGGAAGTATCGTGGGACTGTTCATTCCCGGAAGAATCCCGATAATTTTTTCGAGCTGATTATTCGGCGTATTGAGAAGAATATATTTGTTTTCTCTGGCCTTTTGAACGGAACGGATCCGGAAAAGTAATTTATTTAAAACAGACTGTATTTCTTCATCCAGATTTTGATTCGATACCAAAACCGCCTGGCTTTTAAGAACGGTTTCCACTTCTTTCAATCCATTGGAAAGCAAAGTAGATCCACTGCTTACAATATCGCAGATTCCGTCGGCCAAACCAATTCCCGGTGCGATTTCTACACTTCCGGAAATTACTTCTACCGTTGCGCTAATGCCATTTTCTCGGAAATAATTTCCCAGAATATTCGGATAAGAAGTGGCTACTTTTTTATTATTAAAGAATGTCAGCCCTTCATAATCAGTTTCCTTTGGAACCGCTAAACTTAAACGGCAGGCCGAAAAATTCAGTTTTTCAACGATGGTGATTTTTTTTTCGCTTTCGAGAAACACATTTTCACCAATGATGCCGATGTGGGCGACATTCTGCTCCACGTACTGCGGAATATCATCATCGCGTAGAAACAGAATTTCCACAGGAAAATTACTGGATTCGGTGATGAGTTTTCCGCCTCCGTTGGGAAATTTAAGACCGCATTCTTCTAAAAGCGCAATCGATTTTTCACTGAGCCGGCCACTTTTCTGGATGGCAATTTTGAGTTTACTCATATAATTTGTTTTAAAAATGCATGAGTAAATCGAAGGGAAAAAAAAGAACTTGAAAAAAGAAAATCCCGACTGATTTACTCAGGCGGGATTAAATATTGGTGATCTACAACATATCATAATCAGCTCGCGAGAGTGCAAGTATGAAAATGATGATGATGTAACTGCTTGAACATTCTGTTTGTTTTGTGAGGACAAATGTAGGAACTATTTTTTATTTACACTGTAAAAAAATAAAAAATATTTGAATTTAAAATATATCCGGTTACAAACGGATAATTCTTTATATTTGATTATCAAAACTTTAAGTATGGAAAACTGTCTGGAATGTGGCGATAAAATTATCGGAAGAAGCGACAAGAAATTCTGCAACGATGGCTGCAGAAATGCCTTCAACAACAAACACAATAAAGATTCTACAAACCTGATGCGCAACATCAACAACAAACTGCGCAAAAACCACCGCATCCTGAGTGAACAGAAATTTATTGAAGGTAAGGCGAAAACAACCCGCAACAAACTCGCTGCAGAAGGCTTCGATTTTGAATATTTCACCAGCCTTAAAGTCTATAGAAATGGTGCAGAATATCGTTTCGTTTATGATATTGGTTATAAATTACTGGAGGAAGACTGGATTTTGCTGGTGCGGAAGGAATAAGTTATATTTGAGCATAATTTTTTTAATGAAAAAACCTCTACTTCTCGCCTTTTTCTTTTTTCTTTCTGCTACATTTTTTAGTCAAAAACACAAAACAGATTCTGACGCTTTTTTCTATGAGAACAAGGGCCAGATTATTGATCAGAACGGTAATGCGAATCCGAACGTAAAATATCTTTTAAATGTTGGTGGATTAAATGTTCAGATCAAAACCGATGGTTTTTCTTACGATGTCTACGAAGCTAAGAGAACTTTAAAGACTGGCTCAATGAAATTTGAAAAAGAGCCGGTAAAAAGAACGAAAAAAAATCCGGAATATGATATCGAACAGCAGTTTCACCGTGTTGATATCACGTTTGTGGGTGCAAATAAAAATCCTACAATTATTGCTGAAGGCAAATCGGCTGACTATGATAATTATTACAATCTTCCTCATCGCCCATCAGGGGTGGTAAATGTTCACCGATTCGAAAAAGTTATCTATAAAAATTTATACTCCAATATCGATTTGTTTTTTTTCAAGCCGACGGACACGCTGAAACCGGTAGAATACAATTTCATCATTCATCCAGGCGGTAAAATTTCCGATATAAAACTGCAATTTAAAGGAGCACAAACCCATTTAAAAGACGGAAAAATATCAATGGATCTGCGGTTCGGCGAAATGCAGGAAAATATTCCCCATTCGTGGACCGAGATGAACGGCAAGAAAGAAGACCTTACGGTGGAATATACGGATTTAGGAGATGCCACTTACGGTTTTAAAACCACTCAGGATACTTTCAGCAAAACGGTAATTATCGATCCTGTTCCGACAAGAATCTGGAGTACATTTAATAATCATACCACAGGTGGTAGTGTGGAAAATTTTATAAAATCAACTAAAAACTCGGAGTTTGTATATGAATCTTCACAAATTACTAACGCCAAAAATCTTGCAACATCCGGTGCATTCATTATAAATACCATTTTAGGAATTGAATATGGCTATGTAATCAAGTTCGGCGATAATGGTATAAAGATATGGGGAACATTTATTGGCACCAGTTACCCTACAACATATAACAATAACAATCGCAGTAAGATCTGGGACGGTGTGATTGACGAAAATGACAACCTGTATGTAGCTGGTTCAGTATGGAACAAATCGACAACGTCCAATCCTATAACAACTCCCGGTACATTCATGCAGAATGGCTCTGCCAATGACAGAGAAGGGTTTATCTTAAAATTAAACCCCTCTGGACAGCGGATTTGGGGTACTTATTTTGGAGGCAGCCTGCCAGATGAAATACTATGTGTTGATATTGATACAAACCAAAATATAATTTTTGGGGGTAAAACCCAAAGTATAAACAACATTTCAACGTTTGATGCCGAGATACCTTCGTTTTCAATTGTCAATAATTATGTGGGCTTCTGGGGAAAAATGAACCAGAGTGGACAGTTACTTTACAGTACATATTTTTACGCTCCAGTGGCACAAATTAAAAATGACTCTTCAAATAATATATACATCGGAGGACAATACCGAAATAACATAAATATCCCAAAATTCACGACGCCAGGCGTTCATCAGGAAAATTTAATAGGATTAGAAAATGCATTCGTTATTAAATATGACCATAATTATAATAAAAAGTGGGGAACTTTTTACGGTGGAAAAAATTTTAAGAACGGGTCAATTTACGGAAGACTAAATGACCTTATAAAAATCGGCACTGATACAGATTTTAATGTATATATTGTAGGTAACACCACTGCGATGGATAATATTTCCACGCCGGGCTCATTCAAGGAAGTTACTCTTGGAAGTGGGTGTGACATTTTTATAGCAAAACTGAACCCATCTGGCCAACGAATTTGGGGTACTTATTATGGTGCGGATACGGATTATGACGATTTTATTAATGATGCTAAAATAAACAAAGATGGTGACATATATTTGACGGGAAGAACATGGAATTATATCGCAATGATTCCTCCTCTTGATGTTCCCAACGCCCGGGCTGGAGGATTTATTACCAAGTTTAGAAATGACGGAACTATTGATTATGCGTTTTTATATAATGCGTATTTTTCACGTTCTGTAAGTGAAATCCGAAAAATAGATGTAAATGAGGATAATATTTTTATATCTGGTATCGGAGATCATCCGTACTATTATGCAACACCGGGTTCTTACCAGCAGACCGGTGCAACCGCAGCGTTTGGCGGAAAATTTGTTGCGAAATTCGGAATCTGTTCATCTAATCCACATGTCTCTGCAAATTCGCAAATATGTCCTTATTCAGACATCAATCTCTCCGCCTCGGGAGGCACCTCCTATTCCTGGAGCGGTCCTAACGGATTCAGCTCTGCCCAGCAAAATCCAACAATTCCTAATGCAACGGCAATTCACACCGGAACTTATACCTGCATCATAACCGGTACCGGAGATTGCGACGGTACATATTCTGTCACTGTTAAAGTGGAAGACAAAACAGCTCCCGTTCCTCATATTGTGAATCTTCCTTTAGTAACCGGAAATTGTAAAACAATCATTACCACCATTCCAACAGCAACAGATGTCTGTATGGGTAATATTATCGGAACAACTACCGATCCGCTGCAATATTCACTGCCGGGAAATTATGTGATTACCTGGACATATAATGACGGAAACGGAAATATTTCCACTCAAAACCAGAACGTAACGATAACAAGTGAGCCTTTACCAGTTGCGAATGCAGCACAAAGTTTCTGCAAAATTACCTCTCCAAAGATTTCCAATCTTCAGATTACGGGAACCTCCATAAAATGGTATGATGCTGCAGGAAATGCTTTAAGTTCAAACACCAATTTAACTGACGGTACAAAATATTATGCAAGCCAGACGCTGAATGGCTGCGAAAGTGCCAAAACAGAAATTACGGTAACGCTCAATGATCCCACGGCACCGACAGGAAGTACTCAGCAGGATTTCTGTTCCGCCCAGAACCCTACTATTTCTAATTTGACGGTAACAGGTCAGAATATAATTTGGTATGATTCAACAGGCACGATACTGACAGCTTCTACTCCTCTTTCGGATGGTAAAACTTACTATGCAACCCAATCTGTAAACGGCTGCGAAAGTACAACCAAACTGGCGGTAAAAGTTGCTGTTGCGAATGGCGGAATTCCGGCAAATAATTATGCAACCGCTTTCTGTAATGATACTACAGCAACTACCAAGATTGTAGATCTTAATAATTACAGAACAAGTCTTATTGCCAATACAGCAGGTTTAAATTTCGAATTCTTTGATTCCGCGAATCAATCAATTACTAATCCGGCAAACCAAAAACTGAACATCGGAGCAAATGTGTTTGATGTGAAAATTTCTAACACACTTGGCTGTTTTGTCTACGTAAAACTGGATTTAACTTTACATCCAAAACCAACACTGAATCTCCCTGCGAGCGCGGAATTTTGCTCAGGACAATCAGTGAATTTAGATGCAGGAAGCGGATTTTCTTCTTACGAATGGACGAAAGACAGCAATCCAACTGTAATCTCGACAAAACAGACGCTTTCGGTTTCTGAGGTCGGAAAATACACGGTAAAAGTTAGAAATATTTTTGGATGCGAAAATACATCTTCTGTTATGGTAACGAAATCATCTTTCGGAACGATTACGGGAGTTCAGATCGTAAATAATACAGCAACAGTCATTATGTCGAATTCTGGGGATTTTCTCTATTCTTTGGACAATGCTGTTTGGCAAACGTCAAATATATTTAGCAATCTGTCCAACGGAAGTCATACGATATTTGTAAAAACCTCCGGAAACTGCGTGATTGGGCAGATGAATTTCACGATTTTCAATGTTCCGAACAGTTTCACTCCTAATTCTGACGGCATTAATGATACATGGAAAATAGACGGAATGGAAATTTACCCGAATTCTGACATTAAAGTTTACGACAGAAACGGAAAACTGGTCCTGTCAAAAATAACCGCCGGAACTTTTGAATGGGACGGGAAATTTGATTCCCGTGCCCTTCCAACCGGAAGTTATTGGTATATCATTAAAGTTTCTGACGGGCGTATTTTAAACGGTTGGCTATTGATAAAAAACAGGAATTAGAGATGAAATTCATTTTGAAAATCACCTGCGATTCCTTATTTTTGCACCTGCGTGCGGGATGTAGCGCAGCCCGGTAGCGTACTTGCATGGGGTGCAAGGGGTCGCTGGTTCGAATCCAGTCATCCCGACAATAAAAAGAGCAATTCCAACATTGGATTCTGCTCTTTTTTTATATTTTGGCTAAAGCCGTCTTGGTTTTTAATAAATAAAGCGGGCTAAAGCCCGCTCCCATTCATTTTCCTATTATTCTCCTTCTTCCAAAAGGCGGATTTTATCTTCTAAAATTTCAATTTTTTTATCCCGGTACAATCCGCCGATGGCTTTCTTAAAATTCTTTTTACTCATCTGCAGTTCCTGCTTGATTTCTTCCGGCTCAGACTTATCGGAAAGATAGAGCAAACCGTAGTTATCCTTCAGTTTATCGAGAATAATCTGCTGGAATTCGTCGTTGTTTTCGTAGCCTTCCGGCTGAAGGGAAACATCGATTTTACCGTCTTCGCGGATGGATTTTATGTAACCGATTTCTTCAGAAAGCGGAAACAGTTTTTTGTAAACATCCGAAGCGTAAATCAATCCGATATACTTTTTATTCACGATCACATTCCAGCCCAGTTCGCCCTCGCCCATCAAAATCAGATTTACCTTATCGCCCTTTCGGAAAGGCAGATCTTCGTATTGCGGATTTCTCTTGAACCGTGTTGTACCGGTGATTAATCCTAAAAATTCATCAATATAAACATGCACCAGATATCTTTTGCCTTCGACAATTTTCTGTTTCTGCTGTTTGTAGGGAACGAACAAATCTTTGATGATTCCCCAATCCATGAAAGCGCCGCTGGGCAAGCTCTGTACGCAGGTCATTACGGCAAACTCTCCTACTTCGGCGTTTGGTTTTTCGGTGGTTGCCTTCAGTCTGTCATCATCCTGATAAACGAAAACCTCCATTTCATCGCCAATTTCAGCATCTTCGCTAGCGAAAATTTTAGGAAGAAATGCTCTTTCTCCGTTTTCATCTTCCAGGAATAAACCTGAATAATTTTTTTCTGCGATTTTTAGTAACTGAGTTTTGCCGAGATCCATAGGTTAGCGTGATAAATAATTGACTGCAAAGGTAAGAAAACTAAAGGAACGGATATTGATGAAATGGAATTATGCCCTCATCAGTCATCAGAAAATATTTTTATAAGCCGGAACTCCAGATCCTGACTATCGTTTATGTGACTGGAGCCGTATACAACTATCTCGACGTTCCGCAGGTAGTTTTTGATGACTTCCGGGCGGCATTTTCTAAGGGAACTTATCTCAACAAAAAGATAAAACCGTTCTTTAAGTACAAAAAAGTGAGTGATATTTAAACAAAATCATCTCCGCACAAAACGGAGCAGCAGGCATCAGAAATGATTCCGCAACGTACAGAAAAGGCTCCGCAACGTACAGAAATGGTTATGCAACCTACAGAAATGGCTCCGCAACGTACAGAAATGATAAAACAACATTGCGGAACGATTTCTGCGGATGATCATTCAAATATTACACACCATTTTACAAAATTTACTATTAAAATTATGTTTTAATTATTAAATTAATAAAGCAAACACTTGATTTTTTTTCTGATCAATGATTATCCGAAAAATTTACGAATCCCTCGTAATGGTAAGATTAATCACAAAAAAAAGAGAAGCCGAAACTTCTCTTTAAAATATCTACAATTTAGATTCTTCTCTTTACATATGAAGTGCAATTTTTCCGGTTGCATCCAAAGCTGCTTCTTTAATCGCTTCTGCAAAAGTTGGGTGTGCATGCGACATTCTTGCGATATCTTCGGCACTTGCACGGAATTCCATCGCGGTTACCGCAGCGGCAATCATATCAGCAGCTCTCGCACCAATCATGTGCACGCCTAAAACCTCATCAGTTTTTTCGTCTGCAATGATCTTGATGAAACCATCTAAATCACCGGAAGCACGGCTTCTTCCCAAAGCTCTCATGGGGAAATTTCCTACTTTTATGGCAACGCCTTCTGCTTTCAATTGCTCTTCTGTTTTACCCACTGCAGCAACTTCCGGCCAAGTATAAACAACACCTGGAATTAGATTGTAATTGATGTGTGGTTTTTGTCCCGCAAGCTGTTCCGCAACCAAAACTCCTTCTTCAGAAGCTTTGTGTGCCAACATAGCTCCGGCAACTACATCACCAATTGCGTAGATATTGGAAACATTGGTCTGAAGATGTTCGTTTGTTTTCACTCTTCCTCTTTCATCTAAATCTACACCTGCTTTTTCTATGGCAAGTCCGTCTGTGTAAGGCTTTCTCCCTACAGAAACCAATACATAGTCGCCTTCTACCACTACTTCTTCGCCTTTTTTGTCTTTGGCAGTAACTTTTACGATGTCGCCGTTTCTTTCGACAGCCTGAACCGCGGTAGAAAGCATGAATTTCATGCCCTGTTTTCTTAAAACTTTGTTGAGTTCTTTCGATAAAGCACCGTCCATTGTTGGGATGATTTTATCCATAAATTCAACAACGGTAACTTCAGAACCTAATCTTTTGTAAACAGAACCTAATTCCAAACCGATTACACCGCCACCGATTACGACAAGATGTTTCGGAATTTCTTTAAGTTCTAAAGCTTCGGTAGAAGTAATGACTCTTTCCTTATCTAAAGTAATGAAAGGCAGCGAACTTGGTTTGGAACCTGTCGCGATGATGATATATTTGGAGTCGATGATTTCAGATGAACCGTCGTTTTTGGTTACTTTTACCTGAGTTGAAGATTCAAAACTTCCCACACCCTCATAAACAGTGATTTTGTTTTTATCCATCAGGAAGGTGATTCCTTTGGTTGTTTGGTCTACCACTTCGTTTTTTCTGGCAATCATTCTTGCGAGATCCGCTTTGGGCTCGTCGATGATAATGCCGTGGTTGGCGAAATTATGTTTTGCGTTTTCGAAATGTTCAGAACTGTCGAGCAAAGCTTTTGAAGGGATACATCCAACATTCAGACATGTACCGCCCATGGTAGGATATTTCTCTATAATTGCAGTTTTCAAACCTAACTGTGCGCAACGGATTGCCGCAACATAACCACCAGGACCGGAACCGATAACGGTAACATCGAATTGACTCATTTTTATTTTTATTTGATTGATTAAAAATTAAAGGTGCACAAATTTACGGATTTTTTGTGCATTCGCGGCACGGAAATCCTGAAAATCGACTTCAGATTTAATGAGTTTTCACACGAAAAAATGTTAATCAAATTCATCGTTAAATTATCCACACTTCGAGCTTCCACAATTCTTACAAATCAGGCAGCCTTCCTGATACACCACCTGATCCGATCCGCAGTTCGAACATTTGCCCGAAGCTTCAGTTCCGTCGGCGATATAGCGTTTCAAGGCCCGTGCAACACCGGCTTTCCAGTTGTTGATGGATTCAGAATCGAGTTCGAGACGGTTAATCAGTTCTACCACATTTTCAATCGGCATTCCATGTCTTAAAGTCCCGGAAATAAGTTTTGCATAATTCCAGAATTCAGGATTGAATTTATGCGAAAGCCCTTCAATGGTTGTTTTGTAGCCGCGAAGATTAGTAAATTGGAAGTCGTAACGGGATTTACCGTCTGCATCGCGGTTTTTAATAATCAGTCCTTCGTTTACCCAGCGCGGAAGGGCAATACCTTCTTCATCATCGGCCAAACCGGTGAATATTTCGTAAGGTTTTTTGTCTATGAGACCAACAAAGGCAATCCATTTGTCTTTATTATTCTGGAAACGTACCACATCAGCTTCCAGCACTTGCGGTCTTTTTGTTGGAAAAGCAGGTTGCAGGATTTCAGTTTTTTCTTCTTTTTTCTCGTCATTCGAAATCAAAACTCCGGAACGGGAACCATCACGGTAAACGGTTACACCTTTGCAACCCACTTCCCAGGCTTTGATGTACAACTGATTCACCAGTTCTTCAGTAGCATCATTCGGAACATTAATCGTCACCGAAATCGAATGATCTACCCATTTCTGGATGGCGCCCTGCATTTCAACCTTACTCAGCCAGTCCACATCATTGGAAGTGGCTTTGTAATAAGGCGAAACTTCGATGATTTTATTAATTTCTTCCTGAGTGTATTTTTTATCGGTATCGATTCCGTTAATTTCCATCCACTGTCTGAAACGGTGGTGAAAAACAAGATATTCTTCCCAGGAATCTCCAACCTCATCTACAAAATCTACCCGTACATCTTTGTCATTGGGATTCACTTTTCTTCTTCGCTTGTAAACCGGAAGAAACACAGGCTCAATACCAGAGGTTGTTTGCGACATCAGCGAGGTACTTCCCGTTGGGGCAATAGTTAGCAAAGCTATATTTCTTCTACCATATTTTTTTAAATCTTCATACAGTGCGGGATCCGCTTCTTTGATTCTTAAAATAAAAGGATTTTTCTCTTCTCTTTTCGCATCGTAAATCGCGAAAGCACCTCTTTCCTTCGCCATTTCAACAGACGAGCGGTAAGCTGCAAGTGCTAAAGTTTTATGAACCAAAGTAGAAAATTCGTTACCTTCTTTGCTTCCGTACTGAATATTCAAAGCGGCCAACATATCGCCTTCGGCGGTAATTCCTACGCCGGTTCTGCGGCCTTCAATGGTTTTTTTGCGGATTTTGATCCAGAGATTTTTTTCAGTGGCTTTAATTTCATTGCTTTCAGGATCTGAGTCTATCTTATGAATAATCGCATCGATTTTTTCAATTTCAAGGTCGATGATATCATCCATCATTCTTTGGGCAAACCCTACATGTTCTTTGAAAAGCTCAAAATTGAATTTCGCCTTTTTGGTAAAAGGATTTTCAACGTAAGAGAATAAATTCACCGCCAAAAGTCTGCAGGAATCATACGGACACAGCGGAATTTCGCCACACGGATTGGTGGAAACCGTTTCATAACCTAAATCTGCATAACAGTCGGGCAACGATTCTCGGATAATGGTATCCCAGAAAAGTACCCCCGGTTCCGCGGATTTCCAGGCGTTATGAATGATTTTATTCCAAAGATCGGTCGCTTTAATCTCTTTGCTGACTTTAGGATTTTTGCTGTGAATCGGATATTTCTGAACGTAATCTTCCTTCCCTACCACGGCTTGCATAAATTCATCATCAATACGTACCGAAATATTGGCGCCGGTGATTTTTCCCTGCTCAAGTTTGGCATTTACGAAATCTTCAGAATCGGGGTGATTTACAGAAACAGAAAGCATGAGCGCTCCTCTTCTGCCATCCTGAGCCACTTCACGCGTGGAATTGGAATACCTTTCCATAAACGGCACCAAACCGGTTGAAGTAAGCGCAGAATTTTTCACGGGAGAACCTTTCGGGCGAATGTGTGACAAATCATGACCAACGCCGCCGCGCCTTTTCATCAGCTGCACCTGCTCTTCGTCAATTTTCATAATACTTCCGTAGGAATCACTGTCGGTACCGCTGCCGATTACGAAACAGTTGGAAAGTGAAGCGATTTGAAAGTTATTACCAATCCCCGTCATCGGGCTTCCCTGCGGAATGATATACTTAAATTTTTTAATAAGATCAAAAACTTCTTCGGCAGAAAGTGGATTTGGATACTTCGATTCGATTCTGGAGATTTCCGAAGCGATTCTGTAATGCATATCATCGGGAGTTTTCTCGTAAATATTGCCATCCGAATCTTTCAGTGCGTATTTACTCACCCAAACTTTAGCGGCGAGATCATCACCTTCGAAGTATTGTAACGTACTTTCATACGCATCTTTATAAGAATAAACCTTTTGTTTCTTAGTAATTTTTTCAGCCTCCATAAATATTATTATTTTCGAAATAAATTTACAGAAGATAATCTAAATAAAAAAAAGTTTACAAATTAAATCCTTTAAAATACTGACATTCAATATTAAAAATATTTACAAGAGGTAAAAAGTTTACAAATTATTAAAATTAACTTATGATTAAGATCATAAGTTATTTAAAATTTTTTCGTAATGGCTAAGAATTTTATCTTTTGAAAAACGAGAACGGATCGAATCACGAATTAACTCAGTTGGATGTTGTTCCTTTAAAATCTGGATCATCTTTTCGCCAAACGCTTCATGGTTTTCGATGGTGAATATTTCACCGTTAACTTGAGGCTGAATAATTTCGTTAATGCCACCCGGACAATTATTGGCGAGTGAATAAATTCCGCATGCTCCGGCTTCCAGTAGTACATTCGGAAATCCTTCATAACGTGATGAGAGTACAAATAAATCGGCGAATTTCAGGAACTGATAAGGATTTTTCTGCTGACCGTGAAAAATTACGTTTTCCAAGCCAAATTGCTCCTTTTTCTGATGCAGCAAAACCTTGTCTCTGCCATCTCCGAGAATATGCAGCAGAATTTTTTCGTTTTTTAAATGCCCGAATACTTTTAAAAGATGATCGAAACCTTTTCTGTAAGAGAGATTTCCAATCGCAACGACATTTTTAAAATCAGATTTAAAACTTTCCGGCCGTACCGAAAGTTCCAACTGTTTTTCAATAAAACCGAAATCGACAGGATTGTTGATTTTAATGATCTTATGAGGTTTTATTTTAAAATTATCGATAATATCATTCGCCATGTCGTCGCTCTGGCAAATAATCCGGTGATAATTGCTGTAAAATCTGTAGAAAAACCGAATTTCCTTACGCTTTACATGCTGGGAAACAACATTGGTTTCTCTGGCAATGAATTTCGTTTTCGGAAAAAGCGGAATAAATAATGAAAGATAGGCGTTGATTTCCCCAAAACCGCAGAACACGATATCTGGTTTTCTTTTCTTTATTTCGAGCAAAATCGGCTTTAAAGAATGTCGGATCCGTGGAGTTTTCAGGTCGATTACTTCTATATCATCTTTTAAGAGATCGAGATAGCCGCCTTCTTTTCTCAACAGCATTATTTTGGGCAAAAATAAGTTACGTGGAAGATGATTGGCGATGGTTGTAACAATTCGCTCCGCTCCGCCGGTTTCAAGGTCTGGAAGGATGAAAATAATCGATTTTTTTTTGTGAACAGCTGTCAAACCAGGATATTTTGACCGTTAATTTGCAACATCAGAGATGAATTTAATCCTCAACATCCGAACTTCTTCATCACTTAAATCATCGCCAAATTCGGCCAGAAGGACTTTCATGCTGTCACTGTCGGAACCGCGCATAAATTCCATGAAATCATCTACAATGTCTTCATCAAAATTCTCATCGATATAATAATCAATATTAAGCTTCGTTCCCTGATAAACAATACTTTCCATTTCTTTCAGCAAATCCTCCATGGAAAGGTTTTTAGCTTTTGCAATATCCTCGAGATCAATTTTTTTATCCGTACTCTGAATGATGAAAACTTTGTGACTGGATTTATTTGCCACCTGTTTGATGACCATGTCCTGGGTTCGCTCTATACCGTTTTCTTCAACGTATTTTTTAATGAACTCGGCAAATTCCTTTCCGTATTTTTTCGCTTTTCCTTCGCCAACTCCGTAGGTTTTTCCGATTTCTTCAATGGTGACCGGATACTGAACGGTCATATCTTCCAAACTTGGATCCATGAAAACCGTATAAGGCGGAATGCCATGTTTTTTGGCTACCGACTTGCGCAATTCTTTCAGCTGAACAAAAAGATTTTCGTCTAAACCACTGTTTTGCTGCACCTGTACCTGCTGCGAATCTGCTTTGGTTTGGGCAAGATCGTATTCGCGGTCTTCAGCGATGAGAAATGGAGTTTTATCTTTTCCGTCAATAACTTTTCTGCCTTTTTCTGTTACTTTCAGCACACCGTACGTTTCGATATCTTTCTGAAGATAATCCTGTACGGTGGCCTGGCGAATAATCGATTTCCAGAAATTTTCAGCTTCATTTTTTCCGAAACCGAAATACTTGCTCGTTTCAAGTTTATAAGATTTTGTAACCGAATTTTCTTTTCCGACAATAACCGAAATCAAATCTTTAGTCTTGAATTTCTCTTCGAGATCTTTTACCAGATTCAATACCTGATTTAGTTCTTTGGTCGCATCTTTCAGCGTAGGTGGATTTACAGAATTATCGCACATTTGTGCACCAGCGCCGTTTATCGGATCGAACTGTTCCCCGAAATAATAAAGAATATACTGGCGGCGGCTCATGGAAGTTTCGGCATAACCCACCACTTCATTCAGGAGCTGAAGGCCGATTTCGCGCTCAGAAACGGGTTTCTGTGCAAGAAATTTTTCAAGTTTCTCGATGTCTTTTGGATCATAAAATGCGAGACAGTAACCTTCTCCGCCATCTCTTCCGGCCCTTCCGGTTTCCTGATAATAGCTTTCGAGAGATTTTGGAATATCGTAATGAATCACAAACCTTACATCCGGCTTATCGATTCCCATTCCGAAAGCAATGGTAGCGACAATTACATCACATTCTTCCATCAGGAATTTATCCTGGTTTGCAACACGGGTTTTTTGGTCAAGACCTGCGTGATACGGCAGCGCATTGATTCCGTTCACCTGCAGAAGTTGCGCAAACTCTTCAACTTTCCGCCTGCTGAGACAGTAAACAATGCCCGATTTTCCTTTATGCTGATTGATGAATTTTACAATTTCTTTGTCGATATTAACTTTCGGGCGAACTTCGTAAAAGAGGTTCGGGCGGTTAAAGCTTTCTTTAAAAACCAACGCATTCGTCATTCCCAGCGTTTTCTGGATGTCATCCTGAACTTTTGGCGTTGCGGTTGCAGTTAAAGCAATCACCGGAACATCTGCAATTTTATCGATAATAAGCTTCAGGTTTCTGTATTCCGGGCGGAAATCGTGCCCCCATTCCGAAATACAGTGCGCTTCATCAATGGCTACAAAAGAGATTTTCACATCCCGCAGAAAATCCAGATACTCTTCCTTAATCAGTGATTCCGGGGCAACATATAGCAGCTTGGTGCGTCCGGCTTTGATATCATCGAAAACCTGTTTGGTCTGGGTTTTATTGAGAGAAGAGTTCAAAACATGGGCAACGCCCAGATCGGAAGAAAGCCCGTTAACAGCATCTACCTGGTTTTTCATCAGCGCAATTAATGGCGAAACCACAATGGCAGTTCCTTCGGAAATAAGCGCCGGCAACTGGTAACACAACGATTTTCCGCCCCCTGTAGGCATAAGTACAAAAATATCTTTCCCGTCGAGTAAATTTTTTATAATCGCTTCCTGCTGACCTTTAAATGTTGAGAAGCCGAAATATTTTTTGAGTTCTTTTGATAAATCGGCGTTTTTTGTTTTCATCTTTTATTATTCATTGTATCGCTAAAGAAAGAACTTTATTTTATTATTTGAAAATTCTTTATCTCTGGCAGTCTGTCTTAAATTCTTTACTAAATTTGCATTTTACCCAAAGTTAGAAAATAAAAATCAAAATTAAAAAATACACCTTTAATTTTGAGCATCAGAAAAATAAAATATTTCCATATATTAATAGGATTAAAAATTTCCCTTTTTCAAATCAGCACCGATGAATCATCCTGAAATTCTACAAATAGCGAAAAATGCAATTTCCATTGAAATTAAAGAACTTGAAAATCTGAAAAACCGCCTGGATGAAAACTTTCTTAAAGCGACAGAACTCATCAACTCGGCGGCGGGAAAACTCATTATTGTCGGGATCGGAAAATCTGCCCATGTAGGCAACAAAATCGTCGCAACGCTGAATTCTACCGGAACTCCATCACAGTTTCTTCATGCTTCTGAAGCGATTCACGGAGATTTGGGCGTTATTCAGAAAACTGATGTGGTGCTTTGCATTTCCAATTCGGGAAATTCGCCGGAAATTGTAAACCTACTTCCCTTTCTGAAAGACTATTCTTCCGCATTAATAGGAATGACGGGAAATATGAACTCGAAACTGGCAGAGTTTTCGGATGTTATTTTAAATTCTTCGGTAGAAAAAGAAGCCTGCCCGATAAAACTGGCGCCAACCAGTTCCACAACAGTACAAATGGCTTTGGGCGACGCTTTGGCAGTTTGCCTTATGGAACTGAACGGCTTTAAAGAAAATGATTTTGCAAAATTCCATCCGGGGGGCAGTTTAGGCAAAAACCTTACGGCAAAGGTAGAGCAGTTTCTTTCCTCTCAAAAGCCGCAGGTTTCTGAAAATGCCAATATCCGGGAGATTATTATTTCGGTAAGCGGTTCTTCGCACGGAATTACGGTAGTAACAGATAACGAAAAAATTACTGGAGTAATTACCGATGGCGATCTTCGCAGAATGCTGCTCAGCGAACAGGATCTTTCTAAAATTATCGCAAAAGATATCATGAGCGCTCATCCAAAAAGTATTGATAAAAATGCACTGGCCAAAGAAGCCATGCAGATTCTGAAAGACAAAAACATCGGCCAGCTCATTGTGACCGAACAGGGCAAATACCACGGAATTATTGACATCCACCGACTACTGGATGAAGGAATTAACTAAAATCCGGGAAAATTTGGTGCATCGCATCCACAGAAATGCTGAGATTTGAAGACGAAATAGTTTTCGCCCGGTTTCCCGTTTTACGCAATAATTCAGTAATTTCGCAATCTTGAATTTTAAATCTTGAATTTTTAAAATGAGTGAGGGAAAAGAAATGTCATTCTGGGGACACATCGGCGAATTGAGAGGACACCTGATCCGCTCCATCATTGCCATTATTATAGGCGCCATTGTAGTGGGACTGAATGTAAACTGGATCATGGACCATATTTTTTTCGGGCCTACACGCAACGATTTCTTTACCTTTAGAGTGGTAAATCATTTTTCCCGCGAACTTATCGGCCAAGACAGTATTACCCTGCCAGAACATTTCGCGGTGCAGCAGAAGAAACTTTTCCAGCAGTTTAATGTAATGATGTCGGTTTCTATTTTCGGTGGAATTGTTGCGGCTTTTCCTTATATCATATGGGAACTTTGGAGATTTATTTCGCCCGCACTACATCCAAACGAGCGCAAAAACTCAGTTTTCCTGATTAATTTTGTGTGGATTCTTTTTGTCGTAGGAATTCTATGCGGATATTTCCTCATCCTTCCGTTTGCGATTAATTTCGGGTTATTGTTTACGATTTCAGATTCAATCACTCAGCTATTTGATCTCAGTGACTATACTACCCTTTTTATGCAGGTTGTGCTTGGGATGGGGCTTGTGTTCCTCTTTCCGGTGATCGTTTATTTCCTGACTTCAATAGGGATTTTAACGCCACAGTTCATGCGAACTTACCGCCGACATGCGATTGTTTTAATTATGGTTGTTGCGGCAATTATTACTCCGGCTGATGTACTGAGTATGTTGATGGCAGCGTTCCCACTTCTTCTGCTGTATGAATTCAGTATTATGATGAGCGCTTACACCTACAAAAAAGTGGAGCAGCGTGCGAACCAGCAATGATAGACTTTAAAATCAAACGACACCAAAAAGCTTTTTTTTATTTTTCATTAAATTTAAATTAAACATCTGCAAACATTGTTTAAAAAAACAAAAACACGCCTCTCGGCGTGTTTCCCTCAATCAATATTAATCTATTTTTCTATAAATTCTTTCAAGCTCTGCCCTAAAATTTCGTTCCATCCGTTTTCGAAATTTTCTTTCTGGAAATCTTTACCCAAATGGTTAAAATTTTCAAGACCCTTGTGGGTGAGAGTTACTAAAGTACCTCCGTTGTCTTCTTCCAGCTCCCATCTCACAATAGTTTTCTCTTTCGAAAACTCCGGATAAGACCAGGTATGTTTAAATTTCTGATTCGGAATAACTTCCAGAATTTCACCATGATGATGGAACCTGTTTTCCCCTCCGGGTTCAAAAAAATTGAACTCATTATGAAGTCCCAGCTCGAAATCAGGGATATCAAAATACCATTCCTTCATCTGCGCTTTATCGGTCAAAGCGTTCCAAACCTTTTCTACAGGCGCGTTCACTCTTTGTTTAATGACTACATTTTCGTGCATAATTTTTAATTTTTTTGATTGTATTAAAGTTAACACTTATTTCAATGATAGATAAAATTATTCCCATGATTTTAAGCATTCCTTTAATTTTAATTTACATTTGCAGGCGTTTGTAAAATAAATTCCATACTGGTTACTCGACTTAACACCAGTGAAACCCGAATAAAAATGAAGATTCTAAAGAAACTTATGATTATAATTCTTATGCTGGCGGTTGCTGTAATGGTGACAGCTTATATTGTCTTAAGACAGGCAAAATTTGGTAAAGCTCCTTCCGGTGAACGACTGGAAAGAATTTTAAAATCTCCTCATTATAAAAATGGACGCTTCGACAACTTAAATGCTACTCCGCAATTGGCAGAAGATACCTCGATGCCGGAAGTAATGTTCCGCTTTCTTTTTGGAAAATTTCCCAATAAAATTCCGCAAAGACCTTTTAACTTTGAAAAGACAGATTTGAAATCTTTGGATCCCAACGAAAATGTATTCATCTGGATGGGGCACTCGTCCTATTTCCTACAAATTGACGGTAAAAAAATCCTCGTGGATCCCGTTTTCAGCGGTAATGCGTCGCCCTTCTCTTTTACAACAAAGGCTTTTAAGGGAACAGACCTTTATACCACAGATGACTTTTCGGAATTGGATTATTTGATTATCACTCACGATCATTGGGACCATCTGGATTACGAAACTGTTCTTAAGCTTTTTCCGAAAACCAAAAAGATTATTACCGGCCTTGGTACCGGTGAACACCTAGAGTATTGGGGATACAATCCGAAAAACATCGTTGAACTCGACTGGTTTGAAAGTTCAAATTTAGGTGAAGGATTTAAAGTTACTGCAGAACCGGCAAGGCATTTTTCCGGGCGTGGTTTAAAGCGTGATCAGGCGATTTGGGCAAGTTTTGTATTTGAAACACCAAACCAAAGAGTGTACATCGGTGGCGACAGCGGTTACGATAATCATTTTAAAAAGATTGGTGAGAAATACGGAAGTTTTGATTTGGCAATTCTTGAAAACGGACAATACAACAAAGATTGGCGGTACATCCACATGATGCCCGGAGACCACATCAAGGCGATGGAAGATCTCAATGCCAAAAGAATGATTCCGGTCCACAACTCGAAATTCGCTCTGGCAACACATCCATGGAAGGAACCACTTGAAAAAATAATGGAACTTAATACCGAAAATAAGAGAATCCTCATTCCGAAAATTGGCGAAAAAACAGATTATCTGAATGATGATGAAAACTATGAACAATGGTGGAAATCCTATTAACAGACTGATAAAAAAAGGGTCGTTCGCGACTCTTTTTAATTATGTATTTTTGTAAAAAACGTTTTCGAAATGAAATTAGCATCCATTTTTTCTTCCATTTTCTTGATTTTCAGTACATTTTTCAACGCACAAATTCAGCCAAAAATTGAGGCTTTGGATTCAGAACTATCTACAGTGCAATATCCTTTTCCGGTTGCTTTTAAAAAATTGAAAACACAAGGACAGGATTTGAAAATGGCTTTCATGGATGCCAAACCTGCGAAACCGAACGGTAAGACCATCGTTTTGCTTCATGGCAAAAATTTTAACGGATACTATTTCGAGCAAACTGCAAAAGTCCTTTTAAAAGAAGGTTTCAGGGTGATTATGCCGGATCAGATCGGTTTCGGAAAATCATCAAAACCTCAGCAGTATCAGTTCAGTTTTCAGCAATTGGCAGAGAATACTAAGGCTATTGTGGATGATTTAAAAATAGAAAAATTCATTCTTTTAGGACATTCGATGGGTGGAATGCTCGCCACGAAAATGGCCGTTATGTATCCCAACAGCATCGAAAAGCTGATTTTGGAAAACCCAATAGGTCTGGAAGATTACCGGAAATTTTCACCTTATCAAAACATCGATAAACTCTACGCTTCCGAACTGAAAAACACCTATCAGTCCTACAAAGAATATCAGTTAAAATTTTACTACGACGGAAAATGGAAACCTGAATATGACAAATGGCTGAATTTGCTCGCAGGGTGGACGATTCATCCGGATTTCGCGAAAACCGCTTGGAATGCAGCACTTACGACCGATATGGTATATACACAACCCGTAGTTTACGACTTTGAAAACATCATTGCTCCCACTCTACTTATCATAGGAACGCGCGACAGAACAGCAATTGGAAAGCCAAATGCACCGACAGAATTACAACCTTTGATGGGACTTTACCAAAATTTAGGTAAAGAAACCCAAAAGAAAATCAAAAATTCAAAATTGGTGGAACTTGAAAACGTGGGACATTCGCCCCATATCGAGGTTTTTGATCGGTTCATTGTTCCTTTGCTCGAATTTGTTCATTAAAATTCTAATATCTTTTGAAAGAAAATAATTTCCCTATTCCTAAATTTTCAGTTTTTAGCGATTGATCTTGATTGAAAAGTCCGAAGATGGTAATATTGAACCTATAGAATGCTTTGTTACTGTTTCAGCGGACGGACGCTTCATTGCGATATTGGTTACCATCATTTCTTTGTCCTTCATTAAGTTTTTCAAAAAGCAAATCTTAAAATGGTAATACTGAAATTCCACAAAAACAGGAGGACGTTTATCAAAAATAAATAAAAAGCGTATCTTTTTACCCATAAAAAAATGAACTTAAAATGAGTAAAGAAGCATACATTATAGATGGAACTCGCAGTGCAATCGGAAACTTTAAAGGTAGCCTCGCCGCCGTGAGAACTGACGATTTAATAGCTTCCGTCATCAAAAATCTTACCGCAAAAAATCCGGAATTGCCTTTGGACAGAATAGATGATGTGATCATAGGATGCGCCAACCAAGCCGGGGAAGACAACCGAAATATCGCAAGAATGGCTTTGCTTTTGGCCGGACTGCCGCAAAATGTCCCGGGAGAAACGGTAAACCGACTTTGCGCCTCGGGGATGAGTGCGGTGGCACAGGCAATGCGGGCGATAAAATCCGGTGAAGGCGATCTCTTCATCGCGGGAGGCGTGGAAGGAATGTCCAGAGGTCCGTTTGTGATTTCTAAGGCGGAGAGCGGGTTCGCGACCGATCAGAAAATGTACGATTCCAGCTTCGGATGGCGTTTTGTAAATCCGGAAATGGAAAAAACATACGGCGTAGAAGCGATGGGAAAAACCGCTGAAAACCTCGCTGAAATGTATAAAATCACGAGAAAGGAACAGGATGAATTTGCCTTGAATTCTCAAATGAAAGCCACAAAAGCACAGGAATCCGGGAGATTGGCGGAGGAAATTTCCGACATCCAAATTCCACAAAGAAAAGGCGACCCGATTCTGGTAAACAAAGATGAATTCATCAAACCGAACAGTAGCTTAGAAATTTTAGGGAAACTTAAACCTGCATTCGTGAAAGAAAATGGAACGGTAACGGCAGGAAATGCTTCCGGACTGAACGACGGAGCTGCTGCAATGATCATCGCTTCGGGGGATGCAGTGAAAAATTATGGTTTAAAACCCTTGGCGAAAATTGTTTGTTCTGCTGTAGTCGGTGTAGAACCGAGAATTATGGGAATTGGTCCGGTTGATGCAACAAAATTAGCTTTAAAAAGAGCGGGCTTAACATTGGATCAAATTGATATCATTGAACTTAATGAAGCCTTTGCCGCACAAAGTATAGCGTGCTTGAAAGAACTCGGAATTGCGAACGACGATACAAGAGTGAATGTAAACGGTGGCGCTATCGCATTGGGGCATCCACTGGGAATGAGTGGATCACGAATAACCTATTCCGCAGCGTTGGAACTGCATAAAACCGGCAAAAAATATGCATTGGCAACGATGTGTGTTGGCGTCGGACAAGGCTATGCGGTGATTTTGGAAAATGTAAATATTTAATGATTTGCGAATAATTAGAGGCCTAAAAATAAAAACCCTTTCAGTTGAAAAGGTTTTTATTTTTTTATAATCGCTGCTGATTTTTGAAATCTATGATAAACACCTGGAATGCTATTTTAGCCCCGATTGGAGCGATTGTTTGAGCTCTTTTCGGCGGCGGCTTCGCCGCCGCCGAAAAAGCGAGTGCGGAAAGCGGGACGGGTTTTCGGAAGAGCTACGAGTTTTCTTGCTCCGAAAAAAATTAGTGCTGTTGCTTTGCCGGGTCGTCGTAATTCACCATCCAATTGATGCCAAATTTGTCGGTCCACATCCCGAAATAAGCGCCCCAAAAGGTTTCAGCAAGAGGCATGGTGACTACTCCACCTTCGGAAAGTCCGCTGAAAAGCCGGTCGGCTTCTTCCCTGGAATCGGTGTTGATGGAGAGGGAAATGTTGTTGCCCGCATTGAATTGGGAAGCCCATTCGCCGGCGGTATCGCTGCCCATAAGCACGGTTTCCTGAGAAATAGGAAGCGTTACGTGCATGATTTTATTTTTGTCGGCTTCCGGAACGTCTTTACCATCCGCGGGCGGCATATCTCCGAAACGCCCCATATAAGGAAATTCTCCGCCGAATACGGATTTGTAAAAATTGAAAGCTTCTTCGCAGTTTCCATTGAAGGTTAAGTACGCATTTACCTGTGCCATTTGTTTAATTTTCGAAGTTAAAAATCAATTTTTCCAGTTGGTTTTATAAGTTAAAGTTCCATCGTAGCTTTTCCAGTTCCCTATGAATTCGATGAACTGGTTTTCGATTTTCTGGGTCTTTTTATTCCACATAAAAGTGTAAATAAATTTACCGGTGAAGATGCCAGAATGCTGTCCTTTCGGTTCTTCTGCCAATTCATATTCACCGAAAACGGTGCTGCGCTTTTTACCGTCCCGGTATTGGTTTATTTTAAGTTTACCTTCAAATTTTGAATTTGTATTTTCCACCACAGAATAGCCGGAAAGAAAATATTCCTGATCATTCTTTTTGTTCTGCTCGGAAATATTAACTTTCACTTTTATTTCCTGTTTCCCGTTGCCAATCACTCCTGTGTAAGGCTGCGATTTATTCATCCACACCTGTTCGATATTCGGCATTTGGGGAAATGCGAAACCCGACATAAAAAGAAATAAGAGAAGAAATTTTTTCATCATGTGTATTTTTAAGGTTAAACGCCAAACTGATCAAGGTGATGATTGAGGTGTTTCGCCAACATATTGTTCCATTCCTGAGCCGTAAGTTTACCGAAAGAATGCGACATTTTACCGTCGAAAGCTTCTTTACCAAGCTGCTGGGTTTTCTGTATGAAACCAATCAATCGTTTTTTTTCTTCATCAAAGTTTTTATTTCCCTTAATGATGAACATTGGACCGGTCGGTAGATTCTGTTTATACGGTAGCTCGTTCACGGTTTTTGCTTTCACGAAATTTTTCAGTAAAAATCCTGCGATGAACCCCGGTTTCGGATGTTTTTCGGGTTCGTAAATCGTTTCGTAGGCCACATTAAGGTGCGCCAAAACCTGATCAACGCTCATTTTGCCCCATTTTCTTTGGGTTTCTGGTGTTAAATTATTGATTCTGTTGATGTATTCTTGCGCAACTTTTGCATCAAATATATTTTGCATTGATTTTATTTTAAGAGGAATATAAAATTAAATGAAATTTCTAAAACCTCAGCCAAAACAGGATAAAAAAATATAATAAAATTGGGAAGATGTGAACATCGTTTAAATTTAAATATCACTTCTAATTCGGCTTAAAGTTTCTTGGGAAATACCCAAATATGAAGCAATCATTCCGAGTGGAGCTCTGAGAATAATATTAGGGTTTTCTTCTAAAAGTTGGATGTACTTTTCTTTTGCCGTCATAAATTGCAGCGACGAAATTCTGCGTGACATCTCGATCATTAAATTTCCTAAAATATATCTGCTGAAATTTGCCGCAGTAAGCGAAAGCGAACATAATTCTTCTAATTTTTTAAAATTACAAGTGGTAATGACCGATTTTTCTAATGTTTCAATGTTATTTCGAGTAGGTTGGTTTTTAAAAAGCGTATCAATATTGGCCGTAATCTTGCCTTCCGAATAAAAATTGGTGGTGATATCTTTTCCGTTTTCGTAGTAAAACATTCTCAGCAAACCATCATCTACAAAGAAAACAGTATGGTTGTATTGATTTTGCTTGCTCAATATTTCTCCTTTTTCAAAGACTTTTGTTTCACATTCTTCATTTAGAAAACGCTCTATTTCGGCATCTACCTTAATGTGCTTATTAAGTTCTTGAATTAGTTTCATGAAGACTGGATTTCCTACAAAAGTAAACAAAAAAAGGCGCCTCAGTAAACTGAAACGCCTTCTCCTAAACATTAAAAAAAAAACTATATTGATTTATCGAAATTTTCCTCTTCATAATCTTCGGGCAGATTATATTCTTTGAACAGCATTTTAATTTTGATTTTCAAAGCTATCCAACCTAAAAGAAAATAAACCCAACCGAGAATAAATAAGTGCCAGAAATATTTTTGAGTTAAATAATCGGAACCTTTTTCTACCACCATTATTTTCAGCGCTTCCAAATATGGAGTTAAAGGAATAATTTTGGTAAAGTAGGTAATGAAATCCGGCATGGCATAACTAGGCCATGTAAATCCACTGATGATGAACGCAGGCGAAGCAATTACCATTAAAATCTGAGTGGCCTTCAATGCATCTGGAACTAAAATACTTACCAAAACGCCTAAATTGGTTGCTGCTACTACAAAAATTGAAGTTACCAAAAAGAAATTCAGTACATTTTCGGGAGCTGGAATTTTAAAATACAAGCTGCACAAGTAAAAGAATAAAATGTGTAAATTGGATAAAATCCAAACAGGTAAACATTTAATCGCCATTACCAAAATTGCATATTTGTGTTTCCCTGCGAAATCTTTAATGAAAGAATCCCGCTTAAATTCTTCCGAAAACGTAACCGCCATTGCCAACAGAATCACTTGCTGTAAAACCACCGCCATCATTGCCGGCCACATAAAAATCAGGTAATTACTGGTGGTATTAAAAAGCGTTATATAATTCGCTTTAAAGGGCTCGATATTGGCTTTGGCTTGGTCGGCATTCATTCCTTTTTTTTGCAAAGCTTTCATTTCGGCACCTGCAGAAAAAGTTCCTAAGGTAAGCTGAATTGCTTTTGACGCGAAATTAGCCGTCAACACATTCGACGTATTGACATAGACGTTGATTTCGGGATATTTCTTTTGCAACATATTGGCTTCGAAACGCTCTGGAATAATCACTACTGCTCCTGCTTCTGTTTTGATGACCTCATCTTTCAATATCGCTGGTTCTTCTACATAATTCAGCACCTTCAGGGTATTATTATCTCCTAACATGTCTACAATTTGGTTAGACAAAGGAGTTTGGTCATGATTAATTACAATCACAGGAATATCCGTTACTTTTCCCTTTTCGTAAGTAAAACCCAAGAGCAGCGCGTAGAAGATGGGCGCCATAAAAAATACAGAAAGCATGGTTCTGTTCGTGAAGAACAAGTGAAACTCTCTTTTTAAAAGGTATCTTAACTGTTTCATTTTTATAAATTTTTAAGTCAAGACTATTTTAAAGTTACGCTGGAATTCACCAAAATATTATTCACTTTTGCTCGATCTGTAGGAATTACTTTAATTTCATACACTGCATCTTCAGGTTGATAATCTGGGAATGCCGTGGTAATATCTGCATATTTTGTCAATTGTTTGATGGAAACTACCTTCCCCGCAAACTCCTGATTACCGTAAATAGATTTCATATCGACGGTCATTCCCTTTTGGTATTTAGATATTTTACTTTCCGGAATGGTAAATCTAAAATAAGTAGTATTCGGAATATAACCGTTGAAAAGAGCATAACCGGCAGTTGCCAATTCACCTACATTTAGAGAGATGGTTTCAATTTCCATATCATTGGTTGCGATGATATATCTTTCAGAATAGGCAACATTAGCTTCCTGGAGAACTCCTCTCGCTTGATTTTCCTGGCCAATTGCCATTTCTATTTTTTCTAATCTTGTACCAACCTCTACATCGTGGAGTTCTGCATTCACAGCGTCGTATTGGGCTTTTGCACCTTGTAATTTTGCGAACGCCTCATCGTAATTTTGTGGAGAAAGCAAACTGTCTTTATACATATTTTGGGCTCTTCTAAAGGATTTTTGGGCGTACTGATATTGTTCTGCTAAACCCTTTTGTTTGGCTCGTAACTGACGAAGTTGGTCTGCAGTTGCACCATTTTTCGCCATTTGGGCTTGTGCGGCGGCAGCAGCAGTTGCTCCCCTTGCTTGAGCAATTTTCGCTGTAACTTCGGGAACGTCTAACATTGCGAGGGTATCTCCTGCTTTTACGGTTTGTCCTTCTTCTACATAAATTTTTAAAATTCTACCGGTAACTTTAGGTGCGAAAGAAACAATTTCCTTTTTGGTTTTACCTTCGGTTAACTTTTGCGGAGTTTCATTTTTACAAGCTCCCAGAGAAAGTAGGGTTACTAAAAATAAAGATATTGCAATATAGTTTTTCATCGGATTAATATATTTATTTGTTTAATGTTTATCGTTTTATAGTTTTTCTGCGTTTAATTTTTGTGTAGACTTCATCAGTTCAATCGCTGCCCTTCTTTGGTTGAAAATAGCGGTTTGATAGTCTAATTCTGCAACTTCCAAATCGTTTTCAGCTTCAATTAATTGGGTTGCTTTAATCAAACCATATCTGAATTCTTTTTCGGCTTGTGTCAATGCATTTTTAGCAATTTTTTTCGCAGTCGCTTTTAGATCAACCTGGGCATTTGCGATGTTATAATTGGTTTGGTTATTCGCTAAATTGAGTTGCAATTTTCTTTCGGCATCAGATTTTTTACTTTCTAAAATTTCTCTGTCAATTTTTGCTTTTTCTACTTCATGTTTTCCTTCATTTCCATCAAAAACATCCCATTTAAAACCAATTCCCGCTTGAAAAATGGGCAGTAAATTAAGATTTGTCAAGTCATTATCTAACTTTGCACCAGTTCCCGGCATTAATACTTTAGAGGAAGAAATATTGGTGTTATAAAATCCCATGTAGGAAAGCGACGTCATCGCTTGAACTTTCGGAATCCACCACGTTTTTTCTGCTTTAATTTTCGCATCAATCGCTTTCATACCAAAATCCAAAGCTTTCAGTTCCGCTCTGTTGTCGATGGTTTCATCGGTTACCAAATACTCAATTTTTTCTAGATTCGGGTTGATTAAGGCTATTCGCTCTTTATCAATTCCTGTTAAAAGATGCAATTGCGTTATCAGCAACTCTTTTTTGCCTTCGTATTCTACCATTTTAGAATCCAAAGTAGCTTGTGCCAACTCTATTTTTTTGTAGTCGTAAGGGGTGATTAATCCATAACCAAGAGCTTTTTCAGCTGTTTTTTTATTGGCATCCAGACGTTTTTTGCTTTCATCCAACACCTTTTTTGATTCTGCTACCAGTGCAAACTGATCATACGCTTTAGAGATCTGCGTAATCACTTCGTCTTCATTTTTAACCTGCAAAGCTTTGTTGGCATTGTCTTTTTCAATCAAAGCTTGCTTCAGATACTTTACTTTTCCGCCAGAATACAGAACCGCGGTTGCTTCGATTTTTGCCGCGGCATCAAAACCTGACAAATTAAAATTATTGTTAAAAGTTCCTTCCGGGAAAACTGCACCGGGAAAAAGAGGGGTAATTGCAGGTATGGCAATTTCTGGTGAGACTACCTTTGCCGTAGCGTTTAAGTATCCAGCTTTACCAGAAATCTCCACAGTTGGCAAGAAAATATCTTTAAGTTTTTCTTGATCTAATTCATTTGCTTTAGACTCTAAATTTTGTTGTTCTATGGCCGCATCTTTAGTCATCGCAGCGTCTACTAATTCCTGGAAGGAAGGAGCAGTTTGCGCTGAGAAGGACAAAGGAAAGCCCATCATTGCTGTAAAAATTAATGTTTTATAGTTTTTCATTTTTGATGTTTGTTTACAGATGCAAAGTTGCTACGATTGAAAAACTATTCCTTTGACATTTGTCAAAAAATAAAATCGCCCACAAATTTTTCTGGACGAGCTATATATTTATGTTTTGGCTAAAGCCTTGACATTTCCGACTAAAAAAGTCGGGCTAAAGCCCGACTCTATTGATATTTTAGAATTATAAATTATTCATTTATGGAAACTTTTGTTCCCTGTGTATGAGCGTTCATTTGCGGCGCGTAATAATTCTGCAAAGTGGTAATTCCGTTGCTGAAAGTTCCCGCAGCATTACAAATATAATCATACTCAAAAACGTATTTTCCTTTCGGCATGTATTCGATGTAGAAATTGGTAGAAGCATCTTTGGTGACTTGATAATAGCCCAAACTATTTTTCCATTGATAACCAGAAAGCACATCAACCGGTTCAAAACCTGCTGCTCTCATATCTTTAAGGTGAATAAATTCCATATTTCTGTCGGTGTTCAGAATCATTCTTACCGTTACTTTATCGCCGATTTTTAAAGGTGAATTTTCTGTAATTTTCTGCAATTCTTCACCATTTACGGTTTTTACTTTTTTGTACAATTCTTTGGTGATGGAAATATAACTTTCAGAAGATTTAATTTTGTCTAGATCCTCATAATATTGCCAGAATAAACCACCTTGTACAATTCCAGCTCCTGGTTTTGTAATGGTTACTGTGGCTAAATTTTTATCTATTTTATCTGAATTCACCGCTGACTTCACATAACCCGTTGCTTTTGTATCAGGATTTACCAAATCTTTTCCGCCCCATATTATTGTGGCTTTATCGCTTTCCGCTGAAGTCCAGGATTTTCCAGAATTGAGAATCGTGTAAATCACTTCGGCTGTACTTCTGGAAGTATCCCAATTAGATACTTCTTTTTGGGTGATGAGCCAAATTTTCATTTCTTCTACAAAATTTTGATCAGTTGTCAATTTATTGAAGGCTTCCAAAGCACCAGCATGATTTACGGTTTTAGAAGAATACCAACCCCAATCATTGAGATTTTGTTTCCAATACACCCCTTGCGTTTCGCTTTGGACGGAAGTTTCTTTCAAATAAGTCATCAATTTTTTAGAAATATCTTTCAAATTGTAAGCATCAAAAAGCAACGCTGCTCTATGCAAACCAAAGAAAGTAAAATCAGTAATTTTTGCAGTTTTAGCTTTTGAAATCACTAAATCTTTCATTTTCTTTCCATCACCTTTCAATGGATATTCTTTTTCCCAATAATGACGGGTATCCAAATAATCTAACACATAATTGCTCCAGACATTTTCTTTTTTCACTTCAAAATATCTGCTCACTTCCTTGTCCACATATCTCACCAACTGAGAAACCATTTCTTTTTGTTCGGTAGATTGATAATCTGCTAAATTTCCTTTCAACCATTCATTAATTCTACCTAAATTTTTCAAAATATAAAGCGAGTTGTAGTAAGAACTTGGGTAACCAGCGTACCAAGAGAAACCACCATCAGGATTTTGCAGTTTTTTCAGTTCGCTCCAATCATCGTTGATTGAATTTCGCATGGTATTCGCATCGAACAATCTTGCCAATTTTGCCATTTGTTCTGTTTCGTTTTTAGAATCCAAAACCCAAGGTGTTTCTTCCAACAACAACTGTTTCAATTCCTGGTTTTTTTCCAAATTTGAATTGAGTAAACCTTTAGATTGATATTCATCAAAAACGGTTTTCATTTTCGGATTGGCTTTGAAAATTTCAGACGCCAAAACATCGGCAAACCACTTATTGAAAACCACATCCGCAGAAAGATTGTTATCATTCTTAAGACTTGGCAACGCAAAAATCACTTCCCAAATTGGATTGGTAGTGAGTTCTAATTTATTGGAAACATTGGTCGCTGTTTTAGAAGAATTATTTTTCAGATTTTCTAAAACAAAAGTTTTGGTTTGACCTTCCTTCACAAAAACCGGAACGGCATCAGTCACCAACATTCTGTTTGGAAGAACCGCAATTGCTTTTTGTTCGCCATCTGAAAATTGACCAGCTTTAGCTACGTTTTTAATGATGATAGAAGAAACTCCATTCGGAACTTTTACCTTCCATTGTACAGTTGTGCTTCCGTTTTCTTTTAATGTAAATGATTTTTGAATCTCTTTTAAATCAAATTGAGAAGAAATATCTTCGTTGGTAAAAGCATCTAATATTTGCAAATTCGCAAAACCGTTGAGTTGTTGATTTGTTAAATTGCTCAATTTAGATTTGAAAACCAGTTCATCGCCTTCACGCAAAAATCTAGGATAATTAGGTGTTACCGAAAATTCTTTCTGAGTAACCACTTCTTTCTCCAAAAGCGCCGCTCTCGCATCTTTGGTATGCGCTAGAAACATCAATTTCCATTGGGTTAAAGCTTCCGGAGAAGTAAATTCAAATGTGACATTTCCTTCTTTATCTGTCATTAAATTTGGATAGAAAAACGCGGTTTCATTGAGATTTTGACGAACCTGAATATCGTCTAAATTTTCCTTACTATTTGGAGGCGGAGGTGTTTCAACTTTTGGCGCTTTAACAGGTTCAGGAACTATATTTTGAACAACTTTCATTGCAGAATCCGAAAGTGATCTCACTCCTCTGATAACTACATTACTTTTTTCCATTTTCGCTTCTTCAGCATAAGCCGTAACCATTTGCTCACGAACAATTCTTCCATAAATTCCACCGTCAAACCAATTAAAATTTGGGAAATTCACACTTTTCTGCTCTAAATACGGAACTCGCCTGTTGTAAAATTCCTGAGCGAGATTTTCATTGATTCCGTAAGAATTCATAAGAAAATATCGCTGATACAACTGTTGCCACGAATAAGAATTGGCCGCAAACTGATCCAAAGATTTGTCGTACATATTGGCCAAAACTTCAGCATTGATTTTCTCTTTATCTTCCCCGAGAATTTTTACCGTCCATTTTTCTTTTGAACCAGGTTGCAGTTTATCGCGGAAAGTCACCGTTTCAATTCTCAAAGGTTTTTTATCAGAGATAATTTTTAGATTCACCGATTCGGTTTGCACATCGTTGAAAGCTACCAACTGAAACTGAACATTGATCTGGTCGATGTTTTCGTCTTTCGGGAACGATACTTCGTACTGTAAAACTCCATTTTTGAAAGTTTTCTGTTCGGTTACCGTCTTTCCATTTCCATTCTGCACATAAATGTTGACCAACGCATTCGGAATTGCCGAATAAGCATAGATGGTCGCCTTTTCATTTCGGTGAAATTCCAATTTTGGTTGAATGATTTTCAGGAAAGGTTTTTGAAAATCGGTGAGGAATCTTTTATCGAAAACCTCGAAAGTTTTTTCGGTTTTTATAGTGTCTTTTCCTTCGATATTAAAGAGTTCAAGTTTATACTTTCCTGCTGATAAAGAGCCAAGATTCAAGACACTAGAATCAAGATTTTTTGATTCCGAAGCATCGGTTTTCGGTTCTTGATTTTTTTCAAAAATTACTTTTTCAACTCTATTCTCTTTCTCTTCCTTTGAAAAATAATCATGCGGGAATTTCTGAATGAATTCCGCCTTCGTAAACTTAGGTAAGTCCTGAATTTCACCTTTAAAATTATCCCTGAAAATCCTTTCATCAGGGGTCAATTTGAAAAGTTTTACGGTGTAAGGCTTCTTTAAATTCTGGTCGTTGTAATTTTTGGTTTCGACTTTAATTTTAAGATTTTCATCGGTAAAAGTATCTTTGATATCGTCGGTCTTAATATAATGAGAAACCGAAGCCACTTTCAAATTGGTTTGATCGGATTGTGTTTCTCCGTTAATATCGGTAACCGAAGCATTAATTTGATAATTATCAATCTGAATTCCTTCTAAAGTTTCATCTTTTTTAAAGTCAATTTTTATGGTGAATTCACCTTTTTCATTCGTTTTTACTTCGCCGAGAATTGAGTTTTCATTGTCATTTCCACGAGGATACCACCAGAAATATCTCCAACGAATATTTTGTTTTTTAATTTCATAATTTACGGTTGCATTAATCAATGCAACTCCGGAAAACATCATTGCTTTTCCTTTCAGCTCAATGGTTTGCCCGTACTTATATTCATCTTTAACTGGCTCGAAAGTAACTTCAAATTTCGGCCTTTTGTATTCTTCAACTCTGAAATATTTCATTCCATCGATTATGTAGTCCGAATCTTCATCATCATTATCCACCTCAATGCTGAATTCACCATTCAGTTTACCTTGAGGCAAGGTGAAACTTCCATTAACAGAGCCAAATTCATTGGTAACCAATTGCTGTTTACTCAATTCTTCACCGTTAGCATCATTTAAAATAATATTGAGTTTAGATTGGGAAACCACATTTTCTTTTTTGGATTCTCCGTTGAAAGCAGTGGCAACTACTTTAAAATAAACGGTTTGTCCAGGTCTGTAAATCGCTCTATCTAGGAAAATTTGTGCCTGTTCTCTGTCTTCAATTTTATTTTCTCCGTAGTATTGATTTCCATAAGCTTGAATCAAATTGAAATCATTGGTCTTCGGTTGTTGTACCAAAAAATAGCGGTAATACTCTTTATCTTTAGAAAGAGGAAATTTGAAATTCGCAGCATTATCGGAAGTGATGTCATAGGTATTGACGGTTTTTCCACGAGAATATTCGAAGATTTTCAAACCTTCATTAGAAATCGGTTTTCCGTTTTCTCGTTGGACTAATTTTAGGCGATCTTCAATGGATTTTCTCTCATCTTTTTGGTCATAAATCAATCTAGAAGAAGTTGCAATAAAATAAAAATGGTCTTGAATTCCGTTCTCTACAACATATTCCACCAAATAAATTCCCGACGGAAGTGGCTTTATTTCTAATGAAGTTTGGTGATTTTGAAAATCATTCAAGTTCGGAAGTTTGAAAATCTCCTTTCTAGCCAACGATTTTTTAATTGCTGAAAAATTATTTTTATCATAAGAGTTTGAAACGTATTTCAGGAAGTTGGTTACATCATCTTTCACTTCATAAATATTCAACGAAAACTGATTTACATTTTTCCCTGCAGCAAGCAAATGAATCGGCAAATTTGCCTGCGTATGTTTCTCATATTTTATGGTTAAAGTTGGATTGAGAATCTGATTCTTTCTGTTTTCCAAATTGTTATAAAACTGCGATTTTGAATATTGTTTTTTCCCATCTTCAATCCATTGCAGCGCTTCTGCGAATTTTTTATCTGCCGTTAAAAGATCCACAATATCCGCAATAATCATTAACTTGTAATCCCCTTCAATATTGGATTTCGCAAGGTTTTGCAGCTGCAAAAGTTGGTTTTTGCAATTCGTAAATCCGCATTGATCATTCAGTTTTTTATGCTGAAAATAGAGTTTTGAATTCCCGGAATTTTTAGAAATCAATTCCTCATAAGTTGATAAAATTCTGGCTTGATTTTGCTTTAATTCGTTCGGTGTGAAAAGATCATTGCTTTTTAAAAATTCAATTTCATTAGAAAAACTCCAATCCAATACTGTCGGAAAATATTCCAAATCATTTTTATTTTCGAAAATTCCTTTAATATCCGAAGTTTTTATTTTTTTTAAATGATCTTTTTCTGCATTTAAAATCGAAAAATTTTTAGTTAAAAAATTTTTAAAATCCAATTTGCTCCAGGTTTCGATTTGTGCAAAATCTTGGTTATCAAAATTCGTTCGTTGGTTGATTTCCCAAGAATTATTCTGGTAATAATCCCAAAAAAACTCTCCCAATAAAACCTGAAAAACCAATTTCTGATCACCTTTCAGTGTTTCGCCGAATGCTGAAAGTTTCTTGAAAAAACGGCTCGTAGCATCATTGTCACCATCATCATACGTTTGGTTGGAAATACTGAATTCCGCCTTCAGCGAGCGAATCAATTGGTTAATATTTTCATCTTTCATAGCTTGTTTTTGGATTTCTAAAATAATGGGAAGATTGGATTTGTACTTTCCGGTTTTGTAATTATCGCTGACTTTTTTCCACTGGTCATCATAATATTTTTGACCAAGAAGCGGCGCAAAGAACATTATCAAAAGAAAAAAACTGAAGATTTTGGTGAGATTTTTCATAAAAAATTGGTGCTAAATTAGCTTTAGGATGGCGAAACAATTTATTGGTTAAATTTGCGCAGATGCAGATTCTAAATTTACTGAAAAAATATATCATCGACAGCCAAACTTTTGTTTCATTGATGGGAACGCTTTTGGCAGTGTTTTTTATGCTCGAGCAAAACTTGTTCCGCTTGCCTACGGTGATTTTAATTTTCATCACTTATTTCAGCGGCTATCTTTACACCAAATACCAACAGCATAGGTTTTTCTGGAAAATTTTTGTCTTCAATGTACTTTGCGGAATTTTTTCTGCCTTGCTGATTTTGGCGAATCATAACGAAATCCGGCTTGTAAAATGGGCAGTCATCGTATTTTTGGGATTGCTCTATAATTCATCATTTTTAGAAAATCAAATCCGGAAAATTCCGCTTTTAAAAGCTTTTTACGTGGGTTTCACCTGGGCACTGATCAATTCGTGGCTGATTGTACCTGAATTTCATCCGGAGATTTTTACCATCAGTCTTTTATTTGTTACCGCTTTGGTTCTCCCTTTCGATATCCGCGATATGAAAAATGATAAAATCGTGACATTTCCCAAATTAATTGGCGTTCAGAAAACTAAATACCTCGCCTATCTCATGGTGTTTGCAAGTGTTGTAATTGCAACATTTGTTTTAAAAACAGATTTTTCGGTTTCCTTTTTCCTGACTTCATTGGTAACTTTTATTTTCATTTATTCTTCTGAGAAAAGCAACAGAGACACATACTTTTCTTTATGGGTAGAAAGCTGTTCTGGGCTTCCGCTTTTATTTCTGATTTTAATGAAGTATTTTTGACAAATGATTATCCAGAAACTTCATTTAATCAATTTCAAAAACCATCCGGAAAAAACCTTTGAATTTTCACCACAAATCAACTGTTTTGTAGGCAACAACGGCGTGGGGAAAACAAATGTGGTAGATGCGCTGCATTATCTTTCGGTGGCCAAAAGTTTTCTGGGAAATACTGATCTCAATAACATAAAAACCGGGGAAGATTTTTTCACAATCGAAGGTGAAATTTCTGATGGTGAAAAGCAAAATATCATTAAAATCCAGATGCCGAAAGAGGCGAAGAAAATCATCAAAAAGAATGACAAGTCTTACGACAGGCTGGCGGATCACATCGGTTTTTTGCCGAGTGTCATTATTTCTCCTTACGATTCCAATTTAATTTCCGATTCGGGTGAAAGCAGGAGAAGATTTCTGGATGCCATGATTTCTCAGACGGATGCCGATTATCTTTTTAATCTGATTCAGTACCAAAAAACCGTGCAGCAGCGAAATGCCTTATTGAAAAACTTTGCTAAAAACAGGTATTTTGATGCCGAAAATCTGGAGATTTACAATGAACCTTTAATTAAATTCGGAACGCGGATTTTTGAAAAAAGACAACAGTTTACAGACTCCATCGTGCCGCTGATTCAGAATTATTACGAAATAATTTCGAACGGGAATGAAAAAGTATCGGTACATTACCACTCAGATTTACAGGAAGACAGTTTCGATAATCTTCTGCACCACAATAGCGAAAAAGACCGGATGCTTACATATACGTCGAAAGGCATTCATAAAGATGATCTTATTTTTGAAATGAATGGTAATTCGCTAAAAAAAACCGGAAGCCAAGGACAGCAGAAATCTTTTTTAATCGCACTGAAACTATCACAGATGAACAGAATTAAAGAACTTACGGGAAAAACACCGGTTCTTCTGCTGGATGATATTTTTGATAAACTCGATGACACGCGGGTTTCACAATTAATAGAACTTGTTAACCAGGAGCATTTCGGCCAGATTTTTATCACCGACACGAACAGGGAACGTACGGAAAAAGTGGTGAAAAAAATTAATGAAGAAAGCAGAATTTTTGAAATTGAACCATGAGAAAGAAAAAACGCGAATTTCAGTCATCAGAACTGGTGAAATCATTTGCCCGAATTTATGGTTTTGAGGATAAGCTGCTGGCTTTTGAGATCAAGGATTTTCTGCATGAATATCTTAATGACGCCTTGTTCAGCGAAATTGAATCGGTAAATCTGAATAGGAAAATTTTAGAAATCCGCATTAAATCGCCACTGCTTAAAAATGATTTCCGGATGCGTAAAACCTTCTTCCTGAATAAATTTAAAGAGAAATTCGGCGAAGAAAATATCAGCGATCTTCAGATTTCGTAGCTACCGTATTTTCTACCATTTCCTTTGCGCTGCTGTCGAGTTCTGAACGGATGGGCAGGAAAAACTGTAAAGGATTTTTCATAAAATACCTGAAAATTTCTTTGTAAATTTCAGTCACTTCCCCAAAATTTACTTTTCGGGACCGGAAAGCCAGAACCATAGAAAGTCCGAAACTCACCGCAAAATTAAAGAATCCAATCAAAAATACGGTGATTACAGAAATCACTACGGTGTAGGTATCCACCTCAAATCCTTTTCCATAAAAGCCCAGTGCGATATTCCCGGCGGCAAATGTAATGTGTCGGATGTCCAGATCCAGACCCAGAAAAAGGCCAACAGGACCGGTAATTCCAAGGAACACCCCAAACCAGAAGTTCGAAATAATTCCGGCGGCGTTTTTTGCGTAATAGTCTGAAATATTTTGCGCTGATTTTTTGCCAAGAAAATAATTCAGAAAAGGATTTTTGGCAATTCTTTTCGGAATATGGTAAAACACCGAACTGTTTCCGATATTTCCCGAAATAATTCCCGAAATGAAAAGGAAAAAGCCTGCAATACACGCATGGAAGATGGCTTTTGATTTGAAAGGATCGTGATCCTGAAGTATGTTGGAGGCTTTTTCTGCCGCAAAATTTTGCTGAAAAAGCACATCAAGACCGTAAATAATGGCAAGCGCTACAGGAAAAGCCAGCGCTACATTTCCCATAAATGCGATAAACTGAGAGCGGAAAACTTTAGAAACCAGATGCGCAAAATCCACATAATTTTTCTGGGTATTTTCGCCTTCAGAAAGTACTTTGGCCATGGTTGCGGCCGTCATTGCCGGCTGTTTTGTGGCTAAAGTAAAACTCATCAGATAAATCATAATGAATCCCATCGCGTAATTAAAGGCGTATAAGATTCCGTGAGAAAAATCGCTGCCCGGAAGTGATCCGTAAAAAAGCTTTAATACCACCAGACAGCCCACGATAATTCCGCCGCCACTGGCTTTCAGGAACATGCTCATATAATCCCGACGGGAATTGGTGATATAATGCGTTCCTGTTTCTGCCGTATGGTTGGTAATTAGGTGCGACATCAGCCGGGTGCTGTCAGAAACCAAATCCAGCAGGTTATTCTTGTGAGATTTATAATTCAGGATATTGAAAAACAGCTGTTTAGATTTACGCACCACATCATCTTCCTCATCAATCACCATCACCTGATGAATATCGCTCATCCGGTTCAGCTGCTGCCTGATCTTGAGCAGCGACTGGTTAATTTTACTCGATATTCCGTATTTCGCTGAGTTTTTAAAGGCTAAAGTCACAAAATCAAGACATTGCTCGAGATACACTTTAATCTGCTTATAATGTACGTCTTTGGAATTCAGGATAAAATCAGGATTTTCAGCGAAATTTTCATTCAGGCGGTCGAGTTCATTCTGTAGGGCCAGAAAAGGATTATCGAATTTGCGGTATTCCGGCGCCATATTTACCACTTCCACGTCCATTGCATTTCCGATGACGCGCCAGGCAAGAATATTCATGGAAAAAAGCAGCTCATTTTTCACCTTAGGACGGATGATTATATCATCGATCCTTAGCAGCTGGAAAAATTCGGTGAGCTGTTCCTCCGGGATACTTTGGAAGTACTGTAGGTCTTTGCCCGTTCTTACTGAAATCGCATCGACCAGAAACCATACCGTATTTTCGTGTTCTACTGCAGGCAGAATTTTGTTCAGGAGTCTTTTTTTGAATTCCGGAAAAAAAGCGTTTTCAGATAAAATATTAGCTTCTGTAAGCGAAAGATTAAAGGGTTTACCTTCGAAAAGATGGTTGATATAGTACCCGAAATTTTCTGTCACATCAGGATTAGTACGCAAAAAATCAAGAATTTCCTCAAAATCTGATTCCCGAAGATTCATCAGCAGCTCAGAAAGAGGTTCCAAAGATTTCGTTTCGTTCCGGAAACTGAAATATTTGGAAAGTACGGTGTTAAAACCTGTCTTATTTCTTTTGTACAAAGGCATATTCCCTGCAAAGATAATTTATTTTAAATTGACATTGTTCATCTGCCGCATGATCCAGCTGTGTTTCCGCTTGAGGTAAGAAGATGGATTTTTAGGATCATATTTTTTTGGATTAGGTAGAATGGCGGCAATCCACGCGGCTTCACTTTTGGTTAAGTTTTTTGCATTTTTATTGAAATAATACTCAGAAGCAGCCTCTACTCCGAAAACGCCGCGGCCCATTTCAATGGAATTCAGGTATCTTTCCAGGATTACATCTTTACCCCAAACAAGTTCGATGATGAAAGTGTAAACAGCTTCCAGCCCTTTACGGATCCAGCTTCGGCCCTGCCAGAGAAACACATTTTTAGCGGTTTGTTGGGAAATGGTGCTTCCGCCTCGCAGTTTTTTGCCCTGTTCGTTATGTTTCATGGCTTTTTCAATCGCCTTATAATCGAAACCGTTATGACTGAAAAATGCCTGGTCTTCAGATGCTATCACCGCCTTTTTCACATTGCTACCCATTTCCTCATACGACACATAATTTCTTTTGAGCTTGCCGTACTGCATCAAACCGCCAATCTGTGTAATCGTTACGGGCGGATTAAAGAATTTTCCCCATACGATGAAAAGTATATTCGCGAGAATGAGTATAAAGATGAGTTTTTTGATTTTCTTCCACATATTTTATTAGAGATAATAGGCTGCAAAAATAGAAATATTAATTATTTAAGGGGCTTCAGGTATGTTAAATTATAATTGGGCAGCAATTCGGGATGAAAAATTTTGATGTAATCTTTCAGAATTAAATCAGAACGGACTACTCCGCTTTCGAAAAAATCATTCGCACTTCCCTTCTCTCTCCCGCTCACGGTGTAGAGTTTTCCGTGATGGTATACATTCATTTTCGTGTAATTCGGGTTGATCTGCAATAGTTCTTTCTTTGTCTTATGGTTTCCCACATTCACCCAAAATTCAGCATTCTGAGATTTTGCAAAAACTTCTTCAAAACTTAAAGGAACTGCTTTGGAATCGGAGTTTGCAGCGTTAATATATTTTGCATTTGCATCTGCAATCAAAGTTGCTAAATTTGTTTTTCCGCCGGGTAAGAACCATTGGTTTCCGTACATTTCATTGGCAAGAACAACAGGTTTGTACTGTCCTTTTTGTGCCAAAGCTTTCAGTGAATCATAGGAACTCTGAATCTCGTTAAAACGCACAACTGAAGCTTCTTCGGGCCCTAAAAGTCTTCCGAAAACCATAAGATATTTGGATTTTTCCAAAGGATTCTGCTCCAAATATTCATCTAGAAAAATAATTTCGATTCCGTTTTTTCTAATGAGATCGTAGGTATTATCGAAACTTGCAATATAATTCGTAAAGACCGCGTCGGGTTTTAATGCGATAATTTTTTCGATATCATATTTCTGCTCGTTTCCGATGTTCTGAATTTTTCCCTCTGAAATGAGACTATGAATTTTCTCCGAATAAACATATTCCGGACTGGAGATTCCGATGATTTTATCTTCTAAACTCAATTCTGTAAAGTACCCTACCAGACTTGCATTAAGCAACATTACTTTTTTAAAAGGCAGTTTCGAAACAGGAATATTGTAATTAAATTTACCCGATTTTAACTTTACAAAATCGCCGACACTTTTGAATGCGACATTTTCCGAAATTTTTTGCCAGTCGTTAAGCGTATATTTTTCCTCCTTTTTACACGAAAAAAGCAGAAATACAAATAAAAATGCAAAAAAAGTACGTTTCATTTTTTGAAAGGAATAAAAAAGTGTTATATTTGCAGACCTAAAAAAAGGCCTCGTGGCGCAACTGAATAGCGCATCTGATTACGGCTCAGAAGGTTACAGGTTTGAATCCTGTCGAGGTCACAGAAACCCTGCATTGCGCAGGGTTTTTTATTTTTCCAGAAGCAGGGAAACCCATTCTTCGCGCTGCAGTTTTCTTTTTAACGTGAGTTTCTGCTCATTACAAACCTCCAGGATATCATCAAAATCAAAGAAACATAATCCGGAAAGCACGAGCTGTCCGCCGTTATTTAAAACGGAAACATAAGTCGGAATGTCTGAAATTAGAATATTCCGGTTGATATTCGCCAGAATAATATCGAAATTTTCGTTGCCTAAGTTATCGGCGGTTCCCTGCGAAATCTCAAGTTCTACATTGTTTCTTGCTGCATTTTCTTTTGAATTTTCTACCGACCATTCGTCGATATCGATGGCAACGGTTTTTCCGGCTCCTTTTTGTTTCGCGAAAATGGCAAGAACCGAAGTTCCGCAGCCCATATCGAGCACGGTTTTGTTTTCAAAATCCATGTCGAGCATCTGCTGAATCATGAGATAGGTCGTTGCGTGATGACCAGTTCCAAAGGACATTTTCGGCTGAATGATGATTTCGTGCGGAAGATTTTGGTTTTCGTGAAATTCTGCCCGGATCGACACCTGATTTTCTACATTAATCGGCTCGAAATTCTTCTCCCACTCTTCATTCCAGTTGATATTGGGCATTTCGCGGTAAGTGTAGAAAATTTCTACAGCTTCATTTGAAAACATACTGATTTCCTGAAGTTGCTTTTCATCAAAAAGGTTTTTCTGAATATAGGCCAGAATTCCCTCGTGTTCCTCCGTAAAACTGTCGAAACCGATTTCGATGAGTTCTGCCATCAGGATTTCGTTCCAAGGCTGAAGCGGCGATATCGTGAAGTTGAATTCTAAATAATTGTTCATGATGAATTTTTTGTAAAAATAACTATTTTTCTATTGATAAGGGAACTGCGCCCCGGATTGAACGGCATGTTTGAGCTCTTTTTCCAGCGGCGGCTTCGCCGCCGCCGGAAAAAAGCGAGTAGTGAAAGCCGGAAATGTGCGCCCAAATTAATTCCTGTGAAAATGAGAAGGAAATGCGTCCTCCGGTTTCTGACGGAAAATATTGAGCAGAATCCACGATTTCAGAAAGCCATAACCGTAAGAAAACATCTGGATATAGGTGGAAATTACCGCAAATGAAGCGATGCTGATATTTTTGGTCTTATACAGCGCATGAAAAAACACAAGCACAGTATACAACCCGTACATCGTAAGGAAAAGTCCTTTCTGAAAGAGAAAGTATTCAATAAAACCCAAAATGTAACCGATGAGAAAAACTGAGGGAAATGCAAACGAAATCTTCACATATTTCGGGTGACGCTGGTTAAGAATAGGTCTCGCGCAACCGAATTGGTAGACCTGTTTTGAGAATTTCCCGAAATCGACGCGCCGCTTATGGTAAACCCCAATATCATCAAAAAAGGCCGTTGTAAAACCGTTTTCCCAAAGCGTCATCGAGAGATCCGGATCTTCGCCAATCCGCATTTCTGAAAATCCGCCAACGGCCTGGAACGCTGATTTTCTCACGCCCATGTTAAAACTGCGGGGCTGAAATTTGGTGACCGCTTTCTTGTTTCCGCGAATTCCGCCTGTAGTGAAAACTGAGGTCATCGAATAGGAAATCGCCTTCTGCATCAGGTTGAAACCTTTGTGGGCTTTATCGGCCCCGCCAAAAGCGTCGCAGGGAATTTCCGTAATATTTTTTTTGATGTTTTCGATGTAATCTTTTTCGACAATCACATCGGAATCTACAAAGACAAGCCAGTCGTTCTTGGCTCTTCTGGCACCATAATTCCTGCTCAAACCTGGTCCGGAATTGTCTTTTCGGTAAAACTGAATATCTAAACTTTCCTTAAAAAGTGCTGTCGTCGGTCGCAGATCAATCTTGGAACCATCATCAACAATGATGATTTCAAAATCTTTATCGGTTTGATGAGACAATGAATTGAGCAACTCGAAAAGTTCGTCTTTCCGGTTATAAATAGCGATGATGAGCGAGATGGAATTCAATGGACCGATTTCTGAATGATTTAGCGAGAAACTTTTACTGATTTTCGAGTTTATGAATTTTCTTTGTGCCTTCATACATTTCAAACTGTAGGAAACGGCATTCTAATTTTCCGTTGAAAAGTTTGATTCTTCGGGAAGGTCTTAATCCAACTTTCTTCGCTGCATCGAGGTCTGAAGAAATAAACCACGCCAAAGTATTTGGATAATTTTTCTTGAAAGTGTCGCCGATTTTTTTGTAAAATTCATCATCCTGAATTTCAATTCTCTCGTCATAAGGCGGATTGAAAACCATCATCAGCGGGAACATATCTTTTTTCGATTCGAAGAAATCCTGCCTTCTCACTTCAATTACATCTTCCATTTCTGCTGCTTCTATGTTGAGATGAGCCGCGTTCAACATTTGATTATCTAAATCGTAACCTACAATTTTTCCTGTGAATTCTTTGATTCGGTTGATTCTTACTTCTTTTATTTTCTGGAAAAGTTCTGCATCATAATTTTTCCAGTTTTGAAAAGCGAATTTTTTACGGAAAATCTGTGCCGGCAAATCCATGGCAATCATGGCAGCTTCAATAAGAATCGTTCCCGATCCGCACATGGGGTCCAGAAAATTACCTTTTCCGTCCCAGCCTGCAAGCTGTAGCATTCCACTGGCCAACACTTCATTAATCGGCGCTTCGCCTTGTTCTTTACGGTAACCTCTTTTAAAAAGCGGATCTCCACAGGAATCCAATGAAATCGTTACCAATTCCCTGTCGATATGCAGGTGGAATTTAATATCCGGATCCTGAACATCTACATTCGGTCTTTTGCGGTGATGAAATTTGAAATAATCTACAATCGCGTCCTTCATTTTCTGGGACATGAACTGCGAATGGCGGAACCGGTCCGAATATACCGTGGCATCGATGGCAAAGGTTTGGTCAACATCCATATATTCGTCCCACGGGAACGCAAAAAGCTTATCGTAGAAGCGGCTTTCGTCCCAGGCTTTGAAAGTGAGCACCGGAATCATTATTTTGAGCGCAGTTCTGGAGGAATAATTAATCTTGTAAAGAAAACCTAGATCGCCTTCGCAGTTTACCGCGCGGTTTTTGATCTCAACCTTCTTACCGCCCAGTTTTTTAATTTCTTCTGCCAATACTTCTTCGAGTCCGAAAAAAGTTTTAATCTGTATCTGTAAGTTCTCTGTATTCATATGAGTTTAGGTATTCAACCTTAATAATTTATTGGTGTGATTCTCATGCAAAACTCTATTCGCCTTTGTCATTTAATAAGAAATCTTTTGTGATTTGTAGTTTAAGAAATGCAAATTTAGTTATTTTTGCACAATGGCATGGTTTGAAACGTGGTTTAATACCCCTTATTATCATATTCTTTACAAGGACAGAAATTTCGAAGAAGCAGAAAATTTCATATCGCTGCTAATCAACGATTTGCAGATCCCGAAACATTCAAAAATTATTGATTTAGCCTGTGGAAAAGGCCGGCATTCTGTTTTTCTGAATAAAATGGGTTTTGAAGTTTTAGGACTCGATCTTTCTGAAGAAAGTATTTCACAGAACAAAATTTTCGAAAACGAAACTTTAAAGTTTAAGGTTCATGATATGCGGCACCCCATATATCCGGAAATCTCGAAGATGAAAGTTGACGCAGTTTGTAATCTTTTTACAAGCTTCGGATATTTCGAAAGTGAAGATGATGACAAAAAAGTCTTTAGATCTGTTGCTGATGTGCTGGAAGATAACGGATTTTTCGTTCTTGATTTCCTGAACGAGAAGTGGGTGAAAAATACTTTGGTCGCGGAAGCGGTAACCACAAAAGGCAACATCGATTTTCATATTTCCAAAAGAATCGAAGACCAACATGTTATTAAAGATATTGTTTTTAAAGATCAGGGCGAGGATTTCCACTTCTACGAAAAGGTGAAACTTCACACCTTGGAAGAGATTGGTTCTTATGCCGCGGAATTTGGATTTGAAAGGGTAAAAACTTACGGAGATTATAATCTCGGAACTTTCGATCGGGATACTTCTCCGCGTTGTATTAACGTTTTCAGAAAACTTTAAAAAGATTTCGGACTAAAAATTTTTAGCGGTAATTTTATCACAAACCACAATCAGAAAGATTCATGATTATTTTTCTTTTAATATTAAGTGTTCTGGCCGGAGTATTTCTCGGAAAATATTTTGGTGGGAAACAGAAATTTGCAAAAAATCTCCTGATTTTAAGTGCCGGTTTTCTAATTACCATCTGTCTTAATGATGTTTTCCCGGAAGTGTATGCCGAAGGAAATTCCAACATCGGTATTTTTGTAATCGCCGGAGTGCTTTTGCAAATGCTGCTTGAAAATCTCACAAAAGGATTCGAGCACGGCCATTTTCACCATCATCACGAAGAGAAAAACATTTTACCGGTAGCACTTATGATCGGGATGTTTATTCATGCCTTTTTGGAAGGAATTCCTCTGGCAAACGAAACCGATGTTTTCAATCCTTATTTAATGGGAATTCTTTTTCACAACCTTCCGATTTCCTTTGTTTTGGGCGCATTTCTGATTCAGAAACAGAAATTTACGACTTCCTGGCTGATCATTGCCTTTTTTGCAATTGCGTCACCTCTGGGATTAATTACCGGAAATTATTTTAACCCCGATTTTAAAGTCTATTTTCTGGCCCTGGTAGGTGGAATCTTTCTTCACATTTCCTCGGTTATAATCTTCGAAAGCAACAAAAATCACAATATTGACTGGTGGAAAATCCTCATGGTGATTTGCGGTGTAATTTTAGCGCTGGTGGGACATTTGTTCCATGATCATTAATAAATAAAAAGGCTCCGGATTTCTCCGAAGCCTCCCATCATTATTTCACTTAATTCCGGAAATTTAGAATTTCCAGCCTAGTGTTATAAAGAAATTATCTTTAGTATTTTTTACGTTTGAAACTACTGATGCATCAGATTCAACAATATAATTGTTTGAAAAATATCCCGTATTAGTTGCTCCAGAACCCCGCAAAAACGGGCTGCTGTATTCTGAATTTACATTCTGGTAAGCCGCATCGATAAAGAATGATTTGAAATCATAACCAATCCCAGCACCCACAGTATTTCTTTTTCCTAAAATCAAATTGTCGTAAGATGTATTTGCTGATGTTCCGGTATCCGATAATGTACTGATCGACATCGAATCAAACGGACTTGACGCAAATCCGTAACCTCCTCTAAGTCTGAAAGCAGCAATTCGGTATTCTGCACCAACTTTTACCTCTGACAGATTTTTAGAGTTTTGATCAAAAAAGCTGTTTAATTCCGTTTCAGCATCGCCATACACTTTATATTTAGGTTTTGTAAGTCCCAAAGAGTAATCTAAGTTGATAGCAAAATTTTTGTTGGGTACGTACGCTGCACTCAAAGTTGCTTTCATAGGTGAAGAAAGTCTGCGGTCTTCGGTATACGTTCCGTCTACTGGATTTTCATATTCGCTGTAAATTCTTGCAATGCTCCACCAGGTTGGCGTTTCCAGTGACGCCCCTAATCTGAACTGTGGATTAATCTTACCGATTACTCCGACAGAAGCCGAGAAACCGTTGGCAGACTCTGAAAAAGGCGTATACTGTTTGTCGTAAACATCAGTAACATTGTCATTACCTGTAAAAGCTGCAGAATCATACTGATCGAGAACCGAGTTGTGGAAATTCAATCCGGCACCTACATAAATTCTGTTGTCGTAATTCCCACCTACACCAATGCTTGTTTTGGAGAGGTTGCCATATCGGTTATACGCATGACCGGCAAATGCAAGCTCATCAACGAGCACATTGTCCGCATCTCTGATTTCATATATGAGATTGCTGTTTCCGGGAGTTTCGGAGTAATTCTCAATCGACTGATTCGAATAGCTTACACCTACATTCACAAATTTCCATGGCGTAGAGCCGCTCACAGGAAAAACGGCCACACCTCCAACATTTCCTAAATCAGTATTATTGACCTTGTAATCTGCAGATTTGCCTGCATATGTAGTGGTATTTTTATTGGCTTCTATCCCTAATGTTCCCGAAAATTCACTGGCGATACTCACACCAATACCCGCAGGGTTAGAAGCAAGTGTCGAAAAATCTCCTCCCAATGCTCCCATAGAACCTGCCATAGCATTGTATTTTGATGAACCGTTCAGTGAGCTGTTTGAATACACTTCAACTGTGTTTCTAAGGGTTGAAACATCCTGCGCTTTTGCAAAATATGCAGCAGAAAGGCTTAAAACTATTAAAGAATTTTTAATCATTTTAAAATATGAGTTTTTTTTAAGTTATCTTCTGAAACCGCCGCCTGACCGGGTTGATCCTGAACTTGTATTGGATGAACCGCTGTTGAATCCGCCACCGCTGCTTCCTGAACGGAAGCCCCCGTCATTTGAATTGCTTCTAATTCTCGGCTCACTATAGCTCGGAGAGCTTTGTCTCGGAGTAGTCTGTCTTGGAGTTGAATCAGGCCTTGGAGTTGCTCTCAATCGTGGCTGAGTACTATTTTCAGGCTGGTTGTATCTCGGATTGTTGGGTTGTGTAGAATTCATTCTTGGCGTATCGTTTCTGAAGCCGGAATTATAATTATTATTTCTGATGGTAGAATTTGGCGTGGAGTTTCTCAAAGAATTCCTGAAACCACCGTCTGCACCGCTTCTCTTATAGGTAAATCCTCCATTATAGCTGTTATATCCCATTCCGTAACCATATCCGTAAGGGGAATAATATCCGTAAGGACTGTAACCGTAATAAGGATTATAATACCCGTAATAAGGACTGTAGTATCCATACCATGGGCTGTAATAACCGTACCACGGATTATATCCCATGCCCCATGGACTGTAATAACCTCCGTAACCCCAGTAAGGTCCGAAACCGAAATTCAGTCCCCAACCTGAATACATTCCGTACGGATAGCCCCATGTATCATTATAAAAAACATCGGTACCTGCATAATTGCCCCAATCGGAATTCTGGTCTTTCCAGCTTTCATTTCTGTTTTCAGAATTGAGGTATTTATTCTGATCATCTGTTGACTGATAATCATAATATTCACCTACCCTGTTGCCACTGTTCATCACAGTACCTTCAGGCAGTGTATCTCTGTTTGGGTCGTAATATACTCCGTCGGTTTCGCTGTAACCACCCATCTGCGAACCGCAGGACATTAAAATTAAACCTCCGGCAAGCGCTAAAACCACTTTAGATTTCAGGATCTGAGGTAAATTTTTATAAGTAATTTTTTCCATGATAAGGTGAAAAGTTTTAATTTGAATTATATTTGCACTTTATACCAAAATTATACCATTAACAGTGGTAAATTTTTGAGTAAAAATACACTTTTTAGAATTAGATACAAGTACTACACAAAAGTTAAATCAAAGATATAATATAATGGCAAAATTAACTTCAAGAGCCGAAGATTACAGTAAATGGTATAATGAATTGGTCGTGAAAGCTGATCTGGCAGAAAATTCCGGAGTTCGCGGCTGCATGGTAATTAAACCTTATGGCTATGCAATCTGGGAAAAAATGCGCGACGAGATGGACCGTAAATTCAAGGAAACAGGTCACGAAAATGCTTACTTCCCTATCTTTATCCCGAAAAGTTTATTTGAAGCTGAAGAAAAAAATGCCGAAGGTTTCGCAAAAGAATGCGCTGTAGTTACCCACTACAGACTGAAAACCGATCCTGAAGATCCTAAAAAACTCATCGTTGATCCCGAAGCTAAACTCGAGGAAGAGCTTATCGTACGGCCAACTTCCGAAGCCATCATCTGGAATACTTATAAAAATTGGATCCAGTCCTACCGTGATCTGCCTATTCTCATCAATCAGTGGGCGAATGTTGTGCGTTGGGAAATGAGAACGCGTCTGTTTTTAAGAACTGCAGAATTCCTCTGGCAGGAAGGCCATACTGCGCACGCCACCAAAGATGAGGCAATTGAAGAGACCGAAAAAATGCTCCATGTATATGCGGACTTTGCTGAAAATTTCATGGCAATCCCAGTAATCAAGGGAATAAAAACTGAATCAGAAAGATTTGCCGGTGCCGATGAAACCTACTGTATCGAAGCCCTAATGCAGGATGGGAAAGCCCTTCAGGCAGGAACATCTCACTTCCTTGGCCAGAATTTCGGGAAAGCTTTCGATGTGAAATTCACCAACAGAGAAGGGAAAATCGAACACGCCTGGGGAACTTCCTGGGGAACTTCTACCAGATTAATGGGGGCATTGATCATGACGCATTCCGATGATTTAGGTTTGGTTTTACCACCAACTCTAGCACCGATTCAGGTAGTAATTGTACCGATTTTCAAAGGAGAAGAACAGCTACAGCAAATTGACGAAGTTGCTTATGAAATTCAGGCTAAACTGAAAGCTAAAGGAATCTCAGTAAAATATGATAACCGTACAGAGAACAAACCAGGCTGGAAATTTGCCGAGTACGAACTGAAAGGTGTACCCGTTCGCATCGCGTTAGGCGCCCGTGATCTGGAAAACAAAACGGTGGAGATTGCCCGACGAGATAATTTAACTAAGGAAACTAAACCGCTTGAAAATCTTGATATCTATATCGAAAATCTGCTGAAAATCATTCAGGAAGATATCTATACAAAGGCAGCAACCTACCGCGACGAACATATTACAAAAGTAGATTCTTACGAAGAGTTCAAGCAGGTTCTGGAGAAAAAAGGTGGATTTATTTCTGCTCATTGGGACGGTACTGCGGAAGAAGAAGAGCAGATTAAAAATGAAACCAAAGCGACCATCAGATGTATTCCTTTAGACAATCAAATGGAAGAAGGTATTTCAATGATTTCGGGAAAACCATCAAATCAGCGGGTAATATTTGCAAAATCATACTAGTTCTTCGGTTTATTTTTAATAATGATGTAATAGAATGTTAATTTTAATATAAACAAAATAAAATACAACTCCTTTGGATTGATATTTGCTTCTGTTGTTAAAGTTAAATTTAAAAATAAACTATTATGTCACTAAACGTTATCGATCTTATTAAGGGACAATTGGGTCCGGCATTAGTTTCTCAGGCTGCCACGCAGTACGGAGAAAGCGAATCTGGTATTTCCAAAGCAATAAGCGGTTTGTTGCCGGCGGTTGTAGGCGGAATGGCCAATAATGCTAATCAGCCAGCCTTGCTGGATGCAATTACTGGGTCGCAATCCACAGGCTTGTTGGGAAACCTTTTAGGAGGCTCTTCTAATAATTCATTGGTTAGCAGTGTACTGTCTGCAATTTTTGGAGATAAAATCAATGGACTGATTAATGCGGTATCAGGCTATTCAGGGGTAAGCAATTCAACTTCCAGTTCATTATTGAATATGGTTGCTGGTGCTGCCTTAGGCTCATTGGGCAAATATGCTGCAGATCATAATCTCGACAGAAACAGCTTGTCAGGCCTGCTTTCGGATCAGAAAGGAATAGTGTCTTCTTTACTTCCGGCTGGACTGTCGTTAGCTTCACTTGGTTTAGGAAACTGGGGAGGTACTCCCGATGTTGCCACTGAAAAAGTGAAGGTAACTTCTTATGATGAACCGAAAGTGGAGGTAAACAGAGGAGGCAACACCCACGTAAATGTTGACCGTAAAGATGATAACGAAGCGGGATCTATCTGGAAATGGCTTCTGCCTTTATTGCTGCTGGCACTTGCCGCGTGGTTCCTTTGGAAACAGTGCAACAAACCTGCAGAACAGACAACCGCAACGACAGATTCAACAGCTGTTGTAACAGATTCTGTTTCCACGATGATGCCTACAGATTCCGCAATGGTTAGCACAAACAAAGTTGATGAAGATATTGATCTGAATGGTGTTGCACTGAAAGGATACAGAGGCGGGATGGAAGATTCAATGATTTCTTTCCTTAAATCCGGCGGATACACCAATGCCGCAGATGATGCTGTACTGAAAGACACGTGGTATACTTTCGACAAAGTAAATTTCAAAATGGGCTCTTCTACAGAACTTGAAGCGGGCTCGCAGGTTCAGCTGGATAACCTTGTAGCAATTTTGAAAGCGTATCCCGATGCAAAAATTAAAGTGGGCGGGTATACAGATAAAGTTGGCGACGAAGCAAATAATGTAAAACTTTCTACTGCAAGAGCAAATTATATAAAATCTGCTCTGGAGAAAGCTGGTGTTGGCGCTCAGGTGATTGGTGCTGAAGGTTACGGAAGTAAATTCGCTACCGTTGCAGCTACTGCATCTGACGCTGAAAGAGCAATCGACAGAAAAATGGCGGTGAGATTTGCGAAATAATCTTCCTCAAATTATACCAAATCCCGGCAACTTGTCGGGATCTTTTTTATTCCAGGTTTGGAAATTAGATATATTTATGTAATTTTGTTAGCCTAATCTAACATTTGTGAAAAACATCAATAAAGGCTGGCAAAGAGAAAAATACTCAAACTCGCTCCCAGAAGTATTTTCAAGTATAAATATTCCAAAAGATGCCGGTTTTTGGCGTAAGCTTTTCGCCTTTGCAGGGCCGGGACTTATGGTCGCAGTAGGCTATATGGATCCGGGAAACTGGGCGACCGATATCGCCGGAGGTGCTCAGTTTGGTTACACTTTATTATCAGTGATCCTTATTTCCAATTTATTTGCCATCGTTCTTCAGCATCTTTCTTTGAAGTTGGGAATTGTTGCGGAGCGGGACCTCGCACAAGCGTGCCGGGATCATTTTAATCCTACTACCAATTTTATACTGTGGGTGTTTTGTGAAATAGCCATCGCTGCGTGTGATCTTGCAGAAGTCATTGGCTCCGCAATCGCACTGAATCTGCTTTTCGGCATTCCGCTCACCTGGGGTGTTGTAATTACAGTAATTGATGTATTTCTGATATTATTTCTCCAGGCAAAAGGATTCCGGTATCTGGAAAGCATTGTGGCAGGATTAATATTCGTTATTCTCGGCTGTTTTATTTATGAAATCATTTTAAGTAAACCGGATATTTTCCCGATTCTGAGCAGCCTTGTTCCGCAAAAAGAGATCGTTACCAATCCCTCGATGCTTTATATTGCCATTGGAATTTTGGGTGCAACGGTTATGCCTCATAACTTGTATTTGCACAGCAGCATCATCCAGACCCGGAATTACGAACGCACGTCTTTCGGAAAAAAAGAAGCAATAAAATTCGCCACCATCGACAGTACAGCGTCGCTATTCCTGGCATTTTTCATCAATGCAGCAATTTTAATCGTAGCGGCGGCGACTTTTCATACCACCGGAAACCAGGATGTAGCAGATATTCATGATGCCCATAAAATGCTCGCGCCAATTTTAGGAACCACATTTGCGAGTATTTTCTTTGCAGTTGCGCTGCTGGCATCTGGACAGAATTCAACTTTAACAGGAACGCTGGCTGGTCAGATTGTGATGGAAGGATTCCTGAATATCCGCCTCAACCCTTGGTTACGAAGACTGATTACGAGGTTGATTGCTGTTATTCCTGCCCTTATTGTTACAATAATTTACGGCGAACAGGGCACCACAGATCTCTTGGTTCTCAGTCAGGTAATTCTGTCAATGCAGCTGAGTTTTGCGGTTGTTCCTTTGGTAATGTTTACAGGATCTAAATTAAAAATGGGCGAATTTGTAAACAAACCCTGGCTGCAAATCTCAGTTTGGATCATTGCCGCCATCATTATTGCATTGAATTTGTATTTACTCGTAGAAACATTTTTTGGATCATGAAAAAACGATATTCATCACTGCTTCTAATCGTTACTCAGGTTCTATATGCTCAGGAAACCATCCAGACCGACAGACCCGATCAAACAGAATCAACATCAATCACACCTAAAAGCAATCTTCAGCTGGAATCAGGATTTTTTTATGAAAAAACTGATACTGAATCAAGAAATATTTCTCAACCCACTTTATTGATAAAATATGGGGTGAATAAAAATTTAGAACTTAGGGTAGGCACCGATTATAATTCAGAAACAGTATACCATGAGAGAAATTCCGGAATTTCACCCGTTACGTTAGGATTTAAAGCGAAAATCATGGAGGAAAAAAAATTTATGCCGGCAATCGCTTTTCTGGGGCAACTGACATTGAACAGACTGGCTTCTAGAAATTTTAAAACTCCATATACTGCACCATCTTTCAGGTTACTTTTTAATCACACACTATCGGATAAAGTGAATCTTGGCTACAACTTAGGTGCGGAATGGAATGGTGTTACACCAGATGTTAAAGGAGTTTACACAGCTTCAACTTCATATTCATTTGATGAAAAGATGGGCATGTTTGCTGAATTTTATGGATACCTGAATAAATTTGAAAAAGCTGACCACCGTTTCGATGCGGGCTTCACTTATCTCATCAGCAACAATTTTCAGGTAGATACCTCTGCCGGGGTAGGAATTTCTGAAATCTCACCAGACTATTTTGTATCTGCAGGTGTCTCATACCGCTTCAGTACAAAGTAAGAAACTGACTAATTGTCCTAAAACCCTATTTGGCAAAATCTTTGTGAATTGATGAGTACTAAAATGTAGTATTATGTCGGAAAATCAAGATATACACGAAGAAAATGCAAATCTTCAGGAAGAAAACATTCAAAACCCTGAAACTGAATCTAACGAGAATGTGACAGCCGCTCCCTCTGCAGAGGAACTTTTGGCAGAAGAAAGAGACCGTTACGTACGTCTTTTCGCAGAATTCGAAAACTATAAAAAAAGAACCACCAAAGAGAAGATGGAGTTCTTCCAGTATGCCAATCAGGACATGATGATTTCCATGCTGGCTATCCTGGATGATTTCGAAAGAGCTTTGAAAGAAATCGCGAAAACCGGCAACGAAGCAGATTTACAGGGGGTAGAACTTATTTATCAGAAATTCAAAGGAAAGCTCACCGAAAAAGGTTTGAAAGCCATGGAGGTAAAGCCAGGTGACAGTTTCGATGTAGATTTTCATGAAGCCATTACACAGATTCCTGCACCTTCAGAAGACCTGAAAGGCAAAATTGTAGATGTCATCGAAACCGGATACACACTGCACGACAAGGTAATCCGTTTCGCAAAAGTGGTTACTGGAAACTAAAACATTCATAAAAAAAAGGTAATTGAAAACACTCAGTTATCTTTTTATCTTTATTAATCATACTATAAAATGTCAAAAAGAGATTACTACGAAGTACTGGGAGTTGCTAAAAATGCTTCGGCCGACGAAATAAAAAAAGCGTACCGAAAAATGGCGCTGAAATATCATCCCGACAAAAATCCGGGGGATAAAAGTGCTGAAGAAAAATTTAAGGAAGCGGCAGAAGCGTACGAAGTTTTAAGCGACGATAATAAAAAAGCACGTTACGACCAGTTCGGACATGCCGGAATGAATGGAGGTGGAGGTTTTGGCGGCGGTTTCGGTGGCGGAATGAATATGGAAGATATCTTCAGCCAGTTTGGTGATATTTTCGGCGGACATTTCGGCGGCGGCGGCGCGCAGAGACAGCAGCAGCGTGGCAGCAACCTTCGCGTAAGAATAAAACTCAATCTTGAGGAAATGGTGAACGGAACCCAGAAAACCATTAAGGTCAAGAAAATGAAAATGGCGCCGGGCGCTACTTCCAAAACCTGCCCAACATGTAATGGAAGCGGTGTTCAGGTAAAAGTAATGAACACCATGTTCGGCCAGATGCAGACGCAGACGCACTGTTCTACCTGTCAGGGAATTGGCAGAATTGCAGATAAAATTCCTGCAGGCGCAAATGCCCAGGGATTGATCAAAGAAGATGAAGAAGTCACCATCAACATTCCGGCAGGCGCAAGAGAAGGAATTCAGCTGAATGTACGGGGCAAAGGTAACGATGCACCGTTTGGAGGAAATCCTGGTGATCTGTTGGTTGTGGTGGAAGAAGAAGTGGATGCTGCGATTAAGCGTGAAGGCGATAATCTGCACCAGGAACTCTACATTTCTTTCGCTGAAGCTGCCTTGGGAACACAGAAAGAAATCCCAACCGTGGGCGGAAAAGTAAAAATAAAAGTTGATGCAGGCACACAGTCAGGAAAAATCCTCAGATTAAGCGGCAAAGGATTACCAAGCATCGACAGTTATGGCAAAGGGGATATGTTTGTTCATATCAATGTTTGGACACCGCAACATTTGTCAGCAGAACAGCGGGAATTTTTCGAAAAGCAAATTAAAAACGGGGACATGATCGCAGAACCTTCAGGAAAAGAAAAAACTTTTTTTGATAAAGTGCGGGACTTGTTCAATTGAATACATAAGAGATTTTTTTAAATCTCTTTTTTTTATTTGATACATAACGGAAAGACATTCAAATATTCATGATGGCTCGAAATTTTCACACTCACCGGCAATGAGAAAATCTGTAATTCTTCAGCTTATCTTTACCGCTTTGCTTTTTGCTTTGTTGAATTCCTGTTCCACACGCTACAGGATAAAAAACGACGGAAATTTTGGAAAGAAAATTTACAATGTAAAATACGGCGAAAACAAAAGGAATGTGATGGATGTTTTTCTGCCTGCAGAATACAGACCCGATACGCCATTAATCATGATGGTTCATGGCGGAGCCTGGATTTTTGGCAGCAAACTACATCTTCGAAAAGTGCAGAAATTCCTTTACCGGAATAATTTTCCCACCGTAAACATCAATTACCGGCTGGTAAACAAAACGACAACCTACAAGGCTGCTTTAGAAGACATTTCTAAAGCTGTTCAGTACACCGGCAATTCTGGTAAAGACTGGAATCTAGCTTCTGACAAAATAATCCTTCTGGGCGAAAGTGCGGGTGGGCATTTGGCCCTACTCTATGGATACAAAAATGAAGACCAGGTTCAGAAAATAATCTCTTTGAGCGGTCCTGCCGACTTTTATTCTCAGCGTTACAGGAATTCAAAATATTTCAAAAGATCACACCGTATTTTTCAAAAGGTAGTGGGCGAGAAATATAATTCAGCAACCGCAGAAGCATTTAAACAAGCCAGCCCGATGTATCAGGCTTCAAATGTCCCTACGCTGCACTTTCAGGGCAACAGGGATTTTTTAGTCGATGTTAACCAGGGCCTAGCACTCGATTCGGCATTGACCAGTAAAAATATTGAGCACAGATTTGTTCTGATGAAAAAAACTGGTCACGCCCCAAGATTTTCGAAGAAAAAGAGAGACAGTCTCATTTATCCAAACATACTGGACTTTATAAAGCAATAATTCTATCTGAATAAGAAAAAAAAGCAACCTGTTTTCAGATTGCTTTTTATATTGATGATTTAGATTTTACTCTTCGATTTGCTCTTCTTCTTTTTTCTTTCCGAAGAAAAATTTCATGATAATGGGAACTGTAGTGATCAGTACGATAATTATGATGATCATCTCCAGATGCGATTTCAGATCAATCCCGAACTGGTCCATGAAAAGCCGGTCGAGATAATGTCCTGCAAAAATCAGCGAAAAAGACCAAAGGAACGCCCCGATGATATTATCGATCAAAAAGCGGGTTTTGTCCATCTTTACAATCCCTGCAACAATCGGGGTAAATGTTCTCACCACAGGCAGAAATCTCGCCATAATTACAGCAAGAGCGCCATGTTCTTCGAAGAAATCGTGAGCCTGAAACAGATATTTTTTCTTGAAGAGGAATGTATCCTCTTTTTTATAAAGCGCAGGCCCCGTTTTTCTGCCAAACCAGTAGCCCACTTCATTTCCTATCACCGCAGCAATCGCAATGGCCGTAGCCAGTATCGTAGTATCTAAAAAATCACTTCCGGTGGAGCCGATCGCCTGATCTACAATCTCTACTGCATAAATTCCTGATACAAAGAGCAAACTGTCACCTGGAAGAAAAAAACCCACAAACAACCCTGTCTCCGCGAAAATAATAAACAAAATGAGCCAGAAACCGCCCATTTTTATATAAAATTCAGGATTAAGTAAATCCTTCCAACTCTCAAAATGTTCCATATTCGCAAAGATAATAAAAGAGGGGTTTTTATAAGATTAATAATTTGTTAAAGTTTCCCAAAACTTACAGGTCGAAATCATCGGCTCCCGCAGCGGTTCCGTCGGCCATCAGGAAGGCTTTAAGGAATGGAGTCAGGTCTCCGTTCATCACACCGTCTACATCCGAAGTTTCGTAACCGGAGCGCACATCTTTCACGAGTTTGTAAGGGTGCATCACGTAATTTCGGATTTGGCTGCCCCACTCGATTTTCATTTTCCCGGCTTCAATTTCGTTTCGCGCTTTCATCCGTTCTTCAAGTTCCATCTCATAAAGTCTTGAGCGTAAAAGCTGCATCGCCTTTTCTTTATTCTGAAGCTGGGAGCGACTTTCGGAGTTTTCGATGATAATGCCTGTAGGCGCGTGACGCAGACGTACTGCTGTTTCCACCTTGTTTACGTTCTGCCCTCCTGCCCCACTCGAACGCATGGTTTCAAAGGAAATATCCGCCGGATTGATGTTGATTTCTATCGTATCGTCAACCAAAGGATAAACATACACAGAGACAAAACTGGTGTGTCTTTTTGCGTTGGAATCGAAAGGTGAAATCCTTACCAAACGGTGAACCCCATTTTCACCGCGCAGATAACCGAAAGCAAATTCACCGTCGATTTCCAGCGTTACCGTTTTCACACCGGCAACATCACCTTCCTGATAATTCAGCTCCCGGATCTTGTAACCCTGCTTTTCAGCCCACATCGTGTACATTCTCATCAACATCGATGCCCAGTCGCAGGATTCTGTTCCGCCTGCGCCGGCGGTAATCTGCAGCACCGCCGAAAGCTCGTCACCTTCATTGGAAAGCATATTTCTGAATTCCAGGTCTTCAACTTTTTGAACCAAAAGCGGGAAAGCTTCCTCCAGTTCCTTTTCGGAATCGGGGTCTTCTTTCGCAAAATCCATCAGAACCTGCAAATCTTCATACCGTGTGAAGATTTCTTCATAATCACTCACCCATTTTTTCTTGGAGCGAAGCTGTTTCATAAACGCTTCGGCTTCTTTCGGGTTGTCCCAAAATTCCGGTGAAACAGTTTTTTCTTCATCATTGAAGATTTCGATCTTCTTTTTTTCGATCTGAAGATATTTATACAAATCCTCGATTCTGGATTTGATGTCTTTAACCTGGTCGCTGTTAATCATGATGCAAATATAAGATTTTGATGCGCAAAATTGATTGTTAAAAATCTTAAAAACTTTTTTAAAACTGTTCGGAATGACTACTTTTATGACAGAAAATTTTTGATATGATTATTGATTTGGCCGGAAAAAAAGCTTTGGTCGGCGCAGCTTCAGACGGAATAGGAAAAGCAGTTGCACTGCAGTTCGCACAACTGGGTGCTGAAGTGACCATTGTTTCCCGAAATGAAAATAAACTTAAAAACGTTCTTGAAGAACTGGATTCCTCTAACGGCCAGAAACATCAGTATCTCGTGACAGATTACATGGATTTTGAAGGAACAAAAAAGGTTTATGATGATTATTTCAAACTAAACTCCATCGACATTCTGGTTAACAATACCAACGGGCCCAAAACCGGAAATTCACTCCAAAATTCCACTGAAGATTTTCAGCAGGCGTTCGATTTGCTCTTTCAGAACACGGTTTATCTAACACAGGCAGCCCTTCCGGAAATGCAGAAAAATAAGTTTGGAAGAATCATCAATGTGGCCTCAAAATATGTGAAACAACCTTCAGATCATTTGGTTTTGAGCAACACGATGCGGATTGCGGTAGTAAGCTGGATGAAAACGCTTTCGAAAATGGTTGCTGAAGAAAATATTACCGTCAATACAGTGCTTACCGGACTTTTTGATACCGAAAGAATGAAAAGCCTATACAGCGGAAATGCCGAAACACTAAATATTACTACCGAGGAAACCAAAAAAAGAATGCTGGGCCAGACTCCGATGAAACGCGCGGGAAAACCCGAAGAATATGGTTATCTTGCTGCTTTTCTGGCTTCAGACCTTGCAGGCTATCTTACCGGAGCCACCATTCCGCTGGATGGCGGACATTCAGATTTTATTTAGCTACCCAACAAACAAAATCCGGGAAGTTTTTCCCGGATTTTAATATTGAATTTTTGGATAACCTCAGCGGTTATGCGTAAATCTGTTTGTAATATTCGTCTGCCATACGGTCGCTGTTGAAATCTCTTTTAACATCTTCCATCGCGTTGTGCTGAATTTTTCTCCATTCATCAGGTCGGTCGTAATACATCGGCAGGATTTCATTTTCCAGAACATTATACAGGTTTTCCAGATCGAAGTTATCCTGATCGTACACGCTGGCATTTTTGTAATCTGCCTGCGGAACTACGAACCCGTTTACGCCGTTTTTAGCAAACTCCGGAATCCAGCCGTCATCGGTAGAAAGGTTCACTGATCCGTTCATCGAAGCCGTCATTCCCGAAGTTCCCGAAGCTTCCCGCGGAACTCTTGGATTATTCAGCCACAGATCAGAACCCTGCTTCAGTGATTTACTCAAAGCCAGTTCGTAGCCGGTAAGTACCGCCATATTTTTATAGTATTTGCTTTCTTCAACCAGGGTATTGAAGGTTGAAATCGCACTGTAATCCATTGGATATGGTTTCCCTGCCCAGATAATCTGAACCGGATATTTCGGGTTGTTCAGAAGCCTTTCGAAACGTTCTTTGTCGTGAAGAAGCAAATCGGCTCTTTTATAACCTGCAAATCTTCTGGCCCACACGATGGTGAAAACATTGGGATCGAAGAGATTTCCGGTTTGGTCGGCTACAATTCTGAACATTCTTTTCTTCAGATGTTTTTTTCTGAAATCGAAAAGCATATCATCATTCTCGTCTTTGGCGTCGTAAAGCGGTTTATCTGCCCAGTATTTAAATTCCTGTGCGTTGGTAATGGCTTTGATTTCACAAATTTTAGAATACTTGCTCCACATTTCTCTCGAAACAACACCGTGCAGCTGCGAAACACCGTTGGCCACTCTTGCCATTCTTAAAGCGCAAAGTGAATGGTTAAAACGGTCATCTTCCACTCCTTCAATAGATTTCACTTCTTCCGTCGTAAGACCAGAGAAATACGACATATCGTGGCATAAATGAAGGTTGTGTTTTTCGTTTCCGGCTTCTTCCGGGGTGTGGGTGGTGAATACCAGTTTTTCTCTTACTTTCTCTAAATCGCCGCCAAATTTTTTCAGCAGATAGAATGCTGCCGGAAGCCCGTGTGCTTCATTCAGATGGTAAACATCTCTTTCAAAATTCATCATATCGAGCAACTTCGCGCCGCCTTTACCCAAAAGAATATACTGCGCCAATTTTGTAGATTCGTTGGCATCGTAAAGTCTGTGGCAAATAGTTTTTGAAACGTGATCGTTTTCCGGAACATCTGTGGAAAGTAAAAACATGGGTGCCGTATGGAAAGTTTCGGGATCCAGATACCAAACTTTTACCCAAACCGGCGCAGAGTGAATCTCAATCTGGAATTTGATTCCGGTATCCTGAAGAAACGAATACATTTTTTTAGTCCATGTAGGCTGTAAAGTTTGGTCGTGGTTTCTGGCCTGATCATAATAACCGAACTTCCATAAAATTCCGATCCCCACAAGATTCTGTTTCAGATTATAGGCACTTCTCATGTGCGAGCCTGCTAAAAACCCAAGTCCGCCGGAGTATATTTTCAGCGCCTGATCAATCGCAAATTCCATGGAGAAATAAGCTACTTTTTTAGAATATTCAGGGTTAATGCTGAAGGGCATTGTAAAATTTTTAAAATCCATAATATCTCTTTTCATAAAAATTAAGCTACAAAGGTAAATATTTAAATTGCTGCTGAAAATTATTCAGGTTTAAATTTTCTTAATCATAATTCTTATCATATTTCTTTGAATATTACGGGAACGGAAACAGATTTCCCGTACGGATTAAGCTCATCATGCTTTTGGTTTGGAAATATTCCGTAATTTTGATTCAGGGCCGTTCAAAAAGACACCCCATGAAAGAATTATTTATCAAACGTTTTCTTTACTACAAAGCTCTGGGCGATGAAACCTTTGCACAGCTGAGTGATGAACAGCTGTTTTGGCAGCCGAATCAGGAGAGCAATTCCATTGCGGTAATCGTAAAGCATATTTCGGAAAACATAATTTCGCGCTGGACAGATTTTCTTACCGAAGACGGCGATAAATCCTGGCGCAACCGCGATGCGGAATTCCTCATTGAACTACAGTCCAGAGAAGAAATGCTCAAATGTTGGGAAAATGGCTGGGCGGTACTTTTGGAAGCTTTAAATCAAATCACCGAAGGGAATATTCACAACAGCATTTCAATCCGCGGAGAGAAACATACCGTGTTGGATGCGGTTCTCCAGCAGCTGGCACATTATACGTATCATATCGGGCAGATTATTTACGCGGCTAAAATCCTTAAAAACGACGACTGGAAAAACCGCTTTATCCCGAAATCCAAATCAGGTAAACATCATAGTGAAATGCTGAAGAAACAAGAACCTGAAGAAATCCCTCAGAATTCATCTCCGGTGTGTTACGCAAAGGATCCGGAAGTGCGCGATGAATATAAAAATTAAACGAGTGATAAAAGTCAGCGTTGATATAAATCACATCTGATTTTCAGCGCTTAAGATTTTGGGTACGTAACTTTACGGTATCAAATTTTAAGTGATGAAAACTCCATTCGATGATCCCGGTTTAAGCCATGTTCTCGATGATCTAAGGATCAAGAAGCGGCTGAATTTTAACGAAATCTGTGATCTGCTCTTTACGTTTTCCTACAGCGATTTTGATTCAGTTTTTCACCTTTCCGAAAGAAAAGTTAGCGAAGAAATTTTTATCAGAATCCCTGTTTTCGAAGATGACCCGTTTGCTGTACTTACCGTTTGGGGAAGCGACAGCTGTACTGCGATTCACGATCACGGAAACTACGACGGCAGAATAAAAATCCTCAAGGGCAGCCTCGGGGTTGTTAACTACCGGGAAAACTCAAATTTCATCGAATTCAATTCCCTGTCGGTAGGCGGCGAAGGCGACATTTTTACGGAGGAACTCGCGGGCATCCACTCCATTATTAACAATGAAGACGATACTTCGGTAAGCCTTCACCTCTACAGAAGCGACCAACTTAATCTGGAAGGCGTAAGGATTTTCGATACAGAACACCGCAAAATCGCTTATCTGTCCCACGAAGCAAAATCGTGTGCATGGGGTTTAGAAGCCGAGGCGTATACCAAAATCATTCAGGTATAATAGACTTTAAAGTAACTTTTTCATAATTTTTCATAATTTTTTCATTCAGTTAAAACCACAAAGCCTTTGTGGTTTTTTCTGTATCCCGACTTCTGAAGTGGGTTAAAAAAAAATCGTAAATTTGCACCCTCATATTATGGAACATTCAACCCCCAAAACCGCTGCTTTTCACACCCTTGGCTGCAAATTAAATTTCGCAGAAACCTCAACCATTGCCCGCCAGCTAACCGGCGCAGGCTATGAAAAGGTAAGCTTTGATGAGAAAGCCAGTGTATATGTCATCAACACCTGTTCGGTGACCGAAAACGCAGACCGCGAATGTAAATTTCACGTAAAGCGGGCCATGAAAGCTAATCCCGACGGATTGGTGGTGATTTTGGGCTGCTACGCCCAGCTGAAACCTGAGGAGATTTCTGCGATTGAAGGCGTAGACCTGGTCTTGGGAGCCAAAGAGAAATTCAACATCCTGAGTTATCTTGATGACTTGCAGAAAACCGAAAGCCACGGCCTCATTCACTCCTGCGAAATCGATGAAGCTGATTTCTTCATCGGAAGCTACTCGATTGGCGACCGTACCCGTGCCTTCCTTAAAGTTCAGGATGGCTGCGATTACAAATGCACCTACTGCACCATTCCTTTGGCGCGTGGAATCTCCCGTTCCGATACCATTGAAAATGTCGTGAAAAATGCTATGGAAATCGCCAGCAAAGGAATTAAGGAAATCGTTTTAACCGGTGTAAATATCGGCGATTACGGTAAAGGTGAATTCGGGAATAAAAAACACGAACATACGTTTCTTGACCTTATTTCAGAACTGGATAAGGTGGAAGGGATTGAAAGAATAAGGATTTCTTCCATTGAGCCGAACCTTCTAAAGGACGAAAGCATTGAACTGGTTGCAAAAAGCAAAAGCTTTGTACCCCACTTCCACATTCCGTTACAGAGCGGAAGCGATGACCTGCTGAAGCTCATGAAACGACGTTATCTTACCAAATTGTATACCGACAGAATTGCAAAAATCCGAGAAGTAATGCCGGACTCGTGTATTGGCGTCGATGTAATTGTAGGATTTCCGGGGGAAACCGAAGAGAAGTTTTTGGAAACCTATAATTTCCTGAATGAACTTCCGATCTCTTATCTGCACGTCTTCACCTACTCTGAGAGAGAAAACACGGAAGCTGCTGAAATGCAGGGCGTGGTACCAATTCCTGAAAGAAAACAGCGCAGCAAGATGCTCAGAATCCTTTCCGAGAAAAAGAAAATGGCCTTCTACCGCACCCAAATAGGCAAAACCTTACCCGTTCTTTGGGAACACGAAAACAAAAATGGGGTGATGTATGGCTTTACAGAAAATTATGTCCGGGTTCAGAAACCTTTCGATGAAAATTCTATCAACACCATAGAAACCTTAAAGCTCAACAAAATTGAGAGCGACGGTACAGTATCTGCAATACCCGTTTTTGAAGAGTTTCTCGCTAAAATTTAGTTCGTAACCGGCTGTACTTCGCCGGTCGGCAGGGCCTGAAAAAGATCCGGGAATATGGCAAGCAGTACAAAATAGAAGATAATCAGCAGTGCGATTACGGCAACAGCAATGATGATAAGTGTTGCCGGTCTGTTTCGTTTGTTAGGTTCCATCGTTTATTTTCTTTTTAATTATGGGATGGAAAAGCCATTTCTATGCCATGAAAAATCCTTAGTGATGGTAAACATCTTCATATTTCACCCCAGCCTCAATTTTCACAGGTAAAAAATTCTCTTCAGGAACAATCGGGCAACTGTAATCGTAGGCATTGTAAGCACAGTAAGGTTGGTACGACTGGTTAAAATCAATAACGATCTCCTTCCCTTTCGGGATTCTTAAATCAAGATATTTTCCGCCGCCATAGGTATCGGTCCCGTTGGTTTCATCGCGGAACGGCAGGAAGAGATAATCCTCATAGCCGGGCGTCTTCACCAGATCCAGACTTTGGTAAATACTCAAAATGTAAGTAGCGCCGTTCAGTGCAAAAGTTGCTTTCCCATATTCTTTGTACGGCATTGTTTTTCCGGAAGACGTCGGCAGATCGAAAGGAACAGCATTTTCTGTTTTCGCAAACTGCGCGTTAATCCTGTATTTTAAATCGATCGGAAAGAACGGATGTTTAGTGAATTTGGTGTAATTATCGCCCCGCAAAGGAGTCTCTTTTTTATTCGTATACCCATCGTTGAGTTCTTTCTGGAATTTTCTGATCTCCGCAATCTGTTTCTTTTCGGATTGGGAAAAGGCGAAGGTGGATATCAGCAGCAGGATTACCGTAAGTTTTTTCATAATAAGCGAGGGTTTGGCATTCAGCACAGGAGATGGAATATGGCGTTAGGTTTTTTAAATTTTAGTCTTCACGAAATCTTTACACGGTACACATCGGTCGCGTTTCTCTTGATGTTTTTCACCAGGAAACCGCCTTCTTCAGGAATCTCTTCTCTTAAATCGAAGCTTCTGCATTCTTTCGGAAGTCCGGAAAAGATAAGGGTGAACCAGAAATCTTTCAAAGGTGGCACGGGAGTCCAGTACGGGAAGAGGCTGATGTTTTCCTGATGAATAAGGTGGCTCTTGTGATGTAAGCGCTCATCAACCAGAAAAGTCGACTGCCAGATGCGGATTAAATTGCCAACATAAAAAGTTGCGGGATAACAGCAGTGCACAATCACCTGCTTCTCTTCCTGCACTTCGGTCTGAAGGGCTTCCAGTATTTCCTGGCAGATTTCGGGTTTGGTGATGGTGGGCATTGGTGAAATTGATGAGTGATGAGCAGACGACAGTTAAATTAGTGGTTAAACTTAATAATCAAGCTCCAGTTTTTCTTTGGTGTAACTGCGTACCTGCGCGGTAAGTTCCGGATTGTCGGTCAGTTTCTGTCCGTAAGTGGGAATGATTTCGAGCAGCTTCTCTCTCCATTCATTCTGCAGCTTGTCGGGAAAACATTTCTCCAGCACCTGAATCATAGCATGTGCTGCAGTGGATGCACCGGGTGATGCGCCCAAAAGTGATGCAATGGTCCCGTTATGATTCACCACCACTTCAGTACCGAACTCGAGTTTTCCACCAAGTTCTTCGTCTTTCTTGATGATCTGCACGCGTTGTCCGGCTACTTTCAGCTCCCAGTCTTTTTCATTGGCATCCTTAATGAATTCCCTCAGATGCTGTACCCGCTGGGCTTTGGTCATGGCGACCTGTCTCACGAGGTACTGGGTTAAAGGCAGGTTATGCCACCACGCGCCAAACAGCGAGCGGATATTTTTGAAGTTAATACTTTCCGGTAGATCTAGGTAACTGCCTTCTTTTAGGAATTTCGTTGAAAAGCCAGCGAAAGGCCCGAAGAGCAAGGCTTTCTTGCCGTCGATTACCCGTAAGTCCAGATGCGGAACGCTCATTGGCGGTGCATCTACGGAAGCCAGGGTGTACACTTTTGCGTGATGTTTTTCTACAAGTTCCGGATTATGGGACACCAGCCATTCTCCGGAAACCGGAAAACCACCGTAGCCTTCACTTTCAGGAATATCAGAACTTTCCAGCAGCGGCAATGCATAACCGCCGGCGCCGATAAATACAAAATCGGCCACTACTTCCTGGCTGTGCTGGTGAAGCCTGTCGCGCACTTCTACGGCCCATTTTCCGTCATCACGCAGTTCGAGTTCTTTGGCTTCATGATAAAGAAACACATCCACATTGGAATCATCTGCCAGAAAACGTCCCAGCTTTCTGGTAAGCGTGCCGAAATTCACATCGGTGCCCATATCCATTTTGGTAGCAGCCAGTATTTCGTGGCTGTTTCTTTTCTGCATCACCAGAGGAATCCATTCGCGGAGCTGGTCGTGATTGGCAGTAAACTCCATCCCCTGAAAGAGGTGCGACTTAGTTATGGCTTCATGGCGTTTCTTCAGGAATTCTACATCCGAAGGCCCAAATACGAGACTCATGTGCGGGCACGATGTGATAAACTGTTTCGGACTCTGGATATATTCTTTCTTTACCAGATAAGCCCAGAACTGTTTGGAGATTTCAAACTGTTCTGCAATCTCTTCAGCTTTGGAAATATCGATACTGCCGTCTTCTTTTATGGGGGTATAATTAAGTTCACAGAAGGCGGAATGTCCTGTACCGGCGTTGTTCCACGCAGCTGAACTTTCCTGAGCAAAACGCCCCAGCCTTTCGAAAATAGCAATTTTAAGCCCCGGTTCGAATTCGTGAAGCAGGGTTGCCAGCGTTGCACTCATAATTCCACCTCCAATAAGGATTACATCGTATTTGGGCTTGGGTGTTTTTTTGGTAAGAGAATCTGGCATAACGGTATTCTTTTATTTTAAAAGCAAAGGATTAATTTTTAAAAAGTGTTGAAATATAAAAAAATCGGGGTTTATTGGTGATCAGTGTCAGTTCAGTTTCGTCGTGAGTTTGCGGAACTGTTTCTCGGCGTTTTTCCCTTCGTAAAGGATGGCGTAAATCGTATCGATAATCGGCGTCTTCATCTTCTTCTCTTTTGCCGTTTTGTAAATGGAATCTGCTGCGTAATACCCTTCAGCAATCATGTTCATCGACTGGATGGCCGATTTTACGGTATAGCCTTTCCCGATCAGGTTCCCCAAACTTCGGTTTCTTGAAAACAGCGAGTAAGCAGTTACCAGTAAGTCGCCCAGATAGGCACTTTCATTCACATCACGCGGCATCTCATGGATTCCTTCCAGAAACACTTCCATTTCGCGGATGGCATTGGATACAAAAACCGCGGTGAAGTTGTCGCCATATCCCAGTCCGCTCGCGATACCGGCACCGATGGCATAAATATTTTTAAGAATCGCGCTGTACTCATTCCCCAGGATATCGCAACTGCAGTTCACTTTGATAAAATGGGAGGCGAACTTATTGTGAAGCATCTTTTTATGATCCTCTACCGTAGCAATGGTAAGGTAAGAAAGCCTTTCCATGGCCACCTCTTCTGCATGACACGGCCCTGCAATTACAGCCTGGTTGCGGAACCCAATCTTGAATTCATCGCGCAGATAATGGGCCACTACATCATTTACTTTCGGTACGATACCCTTGATGGCGGAAACGAAGATTTTGTCGCTGTAATCGCAGGTCATTTTCTCTAAGGTATCCGACAGGTAAATGGAGGGTGTTGCCAACACTATAATATCACAGGCTGAGACCAGTTCGTTGATATCGGTGGTAAGTTTCAGGGATTTAATATCAAACCTTACCGCGGTAAGATAATTGGGGTTGTGGTGCCGCAGCTCTATCGCTCCTTTTACAAATTCGTTACGTACACACCAGTGCACCACTTTGCAGTTTTCTGTAAGCATCTTCACAATAGCAGTCGCAAAACTGCCGCTCCCTACCACGCCTACCACCTGTTCAGGCGTTTCTTCTTTTTTAGCCATAATGATCAGTTGATTTACAAAGATACGAAAGTGCGGAACTAAACAAAAGATTTGCAACGAAAATAAAACCGGTCATTTTTTATTAAATCATTAACATTTTCTTCAGAATCTTTAATAATAGATTGACATCTAAAGCTTTATATGCGATTAAATATTTTTATTTATTTTTGCATCCGAAAAATTAAGAATTAAAGTACCCCAACTCTAAAGAATGAAGAATTTTTTAAGCAACAAAAAGAAAGTAAACGTGCTTTTAGGCGCATTTTTACTCATTATTTTTGGACAGGCACTGTTTATTGGCAAACTCTACTCAGAGAAAGATGATAAATCCTATGAAGTGAATCTGGTAAAGATCAATACCCAGAAAGACAGTGTGGATTACCTGGAAATGAAGAACAACCTCGCCCTGGTAGATTATACGGTAAGAGAACTGAACTCATTTCTTGCTGCCAAAGACATTACCGACGGTAAAATTGCCACCCTGGCGCAGGACAGCATCTCGAATGCCGTATATCTTGCCAAGCAGACCAACCGCTATAGCCAATACCTGATGGATCTGCAGAACAAACTGCAGCAGGTGCCGCTGGGTAACCCAACCGAAGGTTATATTTCCTCGAATTTCGGGAAAAGAATCAACCCGATCCCGGTAAGAAATATTCTGCTCGCATCGTTACCGCCCGCGAAAAAAGAAACCACCGCTGAACCGCAGTACACTGAGGAAAAAGACAGCGCCGGAAACATCATTAGAAAAACACTGGTAAAAGCACCGGAAGCGAAGAACGAAAAGAATAACCCACCTGCTGAACCGGAGCAGATTCAGTTCCACAAAGGGATGGATTTTGCGGTGGCGTACGGCACCGATGTACGTGCTGCGGCAAGAGGCACCGTGATTTTCGCAGGCCAGAAAGGCGGATACGGAAACTGCGTGATCCTTTCCCACGGCAACGGTCTTGCCACGCTATACGGACACCTTTCAACCATCAGCGTGAAAGCCAACGAAACGGTAGAAGTAAATCAGGTAATCGCGAAGTCTGGTAATTCCGGACGTTCTACAGGACCTCATCTTCACTACGAAGTGCACAAAAACAATACACCGGTAAATCCAAAACTCTTCATGAGTCTTTAGAAAATACCCATACTGCTAAAACGCTCTGCACCTGCAGGGCGTTTTTTTATTGCGCTACTTTTAGGAGAGCTGTTAAAATAAAGGCTCTAACAACAAAAAATGTTTACAACCGACAAATATTTATTATTTTTACACTTCCTGATTTCACAGCAGCTGATGTTTTCATCATCATTCCCAAAACTGCTGTTTTCTGCCCATTAAATCCTTGAAAACGACTTACAGCAAAGACTTAGCTGAGGTTGAGCCGTAGTTGACCTATAATCTGTATATCCTATCTATATCCTTTCTATATCCTTTCTATATCCATTGTATATCCACTGTATATCCACTGTTCGTATACTGTTCGATGTTGGAGGGTTTTTCAGACTCAGTAAATCCGGTTGAGACGGCTGAGAATTTCTTCCGTTTTTGAGCTTGTTGCAGTCATCCATCACCCATAAAGATTCAATATCCCTAAATTTTTTGCACGCTTTTGACCAGCTTTCACCCGTCAGCCTTTTGTTCCTTTTGCGGTAAACGTTCGGCAGCGTCAGTTGATGTCAGGCGTTACGGTTTGCCTTTTTGCAGGATTCGGCAAAATGAGTATCTTTAAAACTTACATTTTAAAAATTATTTATGTCCTTAACATTTTTACTTCTTGTCCTCATCGCCCTTGTGGTGACCATCGGAATCATTACCAAAAAACTTGATATCCTCACCTACTCCCCGCCCGATAAAAACGGGAAACAGATGCCCAACGGCGTGAAATGGAAGCCCGTCACCTTTATTCTGCTCGCAGCCCTCGCGGCACTCATACAGCCCATGAATTACGACGTGATCAGCGTGGGACACAAAGGCCTGCTCATCAACTTACTCGGCGACCGGAGAGGCGTTTCCGATACCGAAGAAGTTTCGGGGGTGGTGTTCTACAACAAATACACCCAGGAAATTCAGGAAATTCCGCTCGACCAGCGACATATCGAATATCCGGAATCCATTATTGTTGCCAAAGGCGGGTTCCCCTGCCCGATCAAGCCTTCGTTCAACTATTCGGTGAAGGAATCTACGGCCTCGGATATGTTTACGAACCTGAGGTCTACCTACAAGAAAGGCGGACTGGAAGCCATTCAGGACGGGTGGCTGAACAATGCCATCATCGGGGCCATCAATGATGTGGCGAACCGGCATTCGATTGATTACCTTTTCAACAACCGCGAAACTTATGAAGCGGAAATCCTGTCGGAAGTGAATAAAAGAATCGGAAAATGGTTTATGGTTTCGCAGCTGAAAACCAATATCCAGCCTCCGAAAGCCATCCGCCAGTCGATTGAAGACAAGGCAACTGCCGATGCTGATGCGATTAAAGCGGAAGCACAGGCACGTGTCGCGCAGGCCGATGCACAGCGTAAAATCCAGCTGGCGAAAGGAGATTCAGCCTCTATTGTGATCCGGGCGCAGGCCGATGCCAAGGCGATCAGCCTGAAGCAGCAGGAAATTACGCCCACTTATGTGGAATACCAGCGCGTCCTGAAATGGGACGGCGTAATGCCGACGACTACGCTTGGAAGCGGGAGTGGGACGTTGTTAAATTTGGGGAAATAGGCGCAATTTGAAAAAACTAAGCGCAGAGAAGATTCGATGCAGTCAGATTTGAGTAGCGAGATATGTTTATTACATTCAAAACATGCTAACTATAGTCTGTTGCTCATTCTGTATACTACGATTAGCTTTACAAATCAACCATAAAGAATGGACGACACAAAAAAAATACTTATAGACTTTGGAAATAAAGTTAGACAACTCCGAAAGATTAAGAATATTTCGCAGGAGGAACTAGCGCACAAGGCCGATTTACATAGAACGTATATTGGGATGATTGAAAGAGCAGAAAAAAATATCACTCTTATAAATGTGCAAAAAATGGCCAATGCTCTGGAGGTGGATATTAAAGAATTATTTTAATGGCATTATCAAATATTTTTAAGTTTACGCAAGGATTAGGACAGGGAGGTCATCAGATTGGCAGAAAGGTGGGAGATGCCATCGAAATTCTAATTTTGGGACTACTACACAGCAACAGCGATCTTACTCGTTTTCTAGTTGTTGAAGATGGGGTTGAAGGAGCAACATCAGCAAAACACAAAGTAGAATTCTCTTTCTACAATTTAGATACCGAGGGAACACCTTTAAAAAGCACATCTGAGCAACTTTTTGGCATAATAGAATGTAAAAAGGTTGGAGTTGAACAAACTATAAAACAAAGCTTCAAAGTATTTAATGCTGCGAATCCTCAATTTGATATTTCCGAAGGTTATAGTTTCGTAATGTCTCCAACTTGTCGCTCATACAAATGGCTTATCCATGTCAATGCCATCAACGATGGGTCAGAGAATAACATCAAAATAAAGGTTAATAAAATAATTTCCCCAGAACACATTGAAACCACAGAGCACATAATACAAGTTGAGGCAGGAACTCAAATTTTATTTGCGACGGATATTTCGAATAACTTCCATCTGAAATTCTCAAATGAATCGCTCTCAGAAATAGAAGACCCATTAAATAAATGTATAATTCTTCAGATAATAACGGTTACAGATAATCAGATAAAGAAAATTAATGTAAACGAGGCACTTGCAGGTCCCCAAACCCCAGAGAAAGCAAAACAAGCTAGCTTTGTATCATTAGACGTACGCAAAAAGGTGCTCGGTTCATTTGATAAAAATGGTGATGATAGCTTCATCTCCGTACTAGTAATAGGGGAAGCAGGTCACTGGGAAGAGAAATCCCGCTCAATGGTTAGATTGTGTAACGATCATAATTTATACATTCCAGATGAAATCATAGTTTCTTTATTTACATCATTTAAAGAAAAATTTGGAGATCGGTACCAATCATTAATCACAAAATCAAACTATCTTTTTAATGACGACGTGAAAAATGCGGTAGATGAATTACTTACAGCAAACGATTTCAAAATTTTAAGAGAACTAGACACAGACTCATATGTTAAATTTGCTTATTTAAATTCAGACGGAAAAAACAAACTCAGAATAATTCCTTTTGAAAATTAATCATTAGTAAACTGCAAAGTCAAATTATTATCAATACCTATTGGTAAATCTCTCAGAGGCCTTATATCTATAACAGCTCCATACTTTAAAAAATGATTAAAGAAATCATCATATCTTTCACCCCAATAAATTAAGCAACAAGACATTGGCGCACCCTTTCCAGTATCTTTACCATCTTCCAAAAATTTAAGTCTTGTATCGTATAATAAGCAAATCGCCGATGCTTTAGGGTACACATAGTTTTTCCAATGTCCAGTATTAGTAGCAACCGGCACTAATGCTATTACTTCAGACCCATGTATTTCTGAAGCATCACTACATCTTTTCAACCAATTTTTTATCGTGGTCTTTCGTACCTTATCCGAACCGTATGGCGGATTGACATAGATTGTAGGAAAATTCCACGAATCAAATAAGCCATCATTTTGCGGCAGAATGTATTCTACATTAGCATTTACTATCGAATATTTGTTAGAACATGGATCCAATGCAATATTCCCATTAAAAAAATCCTTCACGGCTTTAACATACTTTTTCGGTGTGCCCCAACTCTGACTTTGTGTATTTTGTGTTCTTCCTGCACTCATAACAAAAATGATAATTATAGTATGCAAATATAATTAAAATATTCTGACAATACAAAATTGTTTTTAAAAGTAAATAGCAGTCAAAAGCATAGAAATCACCCCCAGCTGCGCAAAGTCCCCGGTGAGCAAAGTCTCCTGACTTTTCGCCCACCATGTAAAACCACAGACTTTGAACCTTCTAAAAAATCATATTAGCATATGAAGAAAAACATAAAGTCTCTACTAAGAAAGACTTTAATCACCTTATTGATCGTCTTTGGTTTAACCGACTTTTACTGCCAGAATACCTTACTGAAAGATATAGAGGCCGCGAAGCTTCTTTCAAGAAGTGTTACCCAGGATTTCCGGGATAATAAAATTGAAGAAGCCTTCAATATCCTCAGTCCGTATTGGCCACTGCCGGTGAATGAAATTAATAACCTGAAGACCCAAACCATACAGTCTGTTAATCTGATTTCCGAGCGTTACGGGAAAGCGGAATCTATTGTAAAAGTTTCGGAACAAAATATTAAAGATGCAGGGTTTCGGGAAACTTACCTGGTGAAATTTGAATATACTGCCATCAGATTAATATTTACCTACTACAAAAACAGCAAAGGCTGGCTAATTAACGGTTTCAAATGGGATTCGGATTTTGATGAGGAATTTAAATAATCACGTTGGCAAACCCATCCAATCTTATTTCATTAGATGAAAGATTCAAAAGAAAACACCCACACCCCCAATCATATTTCAGAAGAGGAAAGAATGAAATGCATCCTCTTTGCGGCTGCACTGCTTATATACGGCACCTACGGATGGTTTAATGATGATATTTATATTCCCGGAAAACGCGGGAGGGGCATACACTTCCACGGTGCTGCCTGCACGCTGATTTACGGTGCTTTTATTTTTGGTGCGGCTAATTTTATTTCGGTTATCGTAGATCACTACGATAAAAGGAATAACGAAACGAACTATCAGAAGTTTGCAAAAGTGACCAGAATCATTGGGCTTACCTTACTGTTCCTGGGATTTATTGTTTCGTTTGTTGCATCGTGGGATTGATGTTTTCAATGAACTTTCTCCCCTTTTTATATCTTTTATAGGCAATTCTATTGGAGACGACAAAGGTGATCACCACCATTACAGCGCTAATCTTCGGAAACAGACGGTCAGCAGGAAAGGCAGACATAGCGAGAATAAATACGAAATAGATGATGCCTGCGGCCTGCCATAGGCGGTCCGGATCGGGGTATAGGGTGATCTTTGGCGCGGTGTTGTAGGCAAAGATCCCTTTCAGCTTCTGATAATCCCAGACGAGCAATACGGTGCAGGCCAAAAGCATGAGTGACGTAATGACCCAGGTACCTTTAAAGGACAGACTGACGGTAATCAACCAGATATTAACAATAAGGCTGTAATAGACGACTGCACCTAAGGTAGCGAATCTTTGGGTCATCAACAGTAAAGCCGCAAGAACCTGTGCTACTCCTATGAAATTATAATAGATGCCGGACTGATAAAGTCCTTCGAAAAAGAACCCGATGGGGTGATCTGTTGAAATCTGGGTAAATCTGTTGCCTACAATTTTGGTAAGCCCGGAAGGCAGGAAAGCTACGCCTAACAGATAGCGCAGATGGATAATGAGCCATTGATTCAGCTTGTGGGTTCTCAGTTTTTCGTACACGGTTATTGTTTTTTAATCAGTAAGGGAGATTATTGTTTTGTTACACATTTGATCCGTTGATTTTTTGTTGCATTAAATGGAACAGAATTCGTTACTTTAAAGTTCATGTTGCAGAAGCTCAAAGAGAACGTAAAAAAACTGAAGCAGGAAACGGTTCCCATTTACCACGCACTCTTCGACCCCCGCACACCACTTTCAGCCAAGATCGTGGCCGGTCTCACCATAGCCTATCTGCTGAGTCCCATAGATCTGATTCCGGATTTCATCCCCGTTCTCGGTCTGCTGCATGACCTCATTATTGTTCCTGCTCATTAAAACAACTTTAAGTCTGATTCCAGAATACGTAATTGCCGATATTAAAACGAAAATCAACAGCAACCAAAAACTGCCGACAAAATGGTATTACGCCCTGCCCATTGTTCTGCTGTATGGCTATCGCCTTTTTGTGATGTTCAGGTATGCGGGGCGGTGGTTTGATTTTTAAGTGACGGTTCTCAAAGCTTTCTCTATTATTTTTTTTGTTTGATCCTGTAACAAAAAAAACCGGAGGTGCTACCAATCGCTGTATAAAAACTAAAACTAATAACCATTCTTCTATGATAACAAAGTACCTCCCCGCAGTATTGATTGTACTGGCGCAGTTATTCTTAGCCCAAACGATTTCTAAAAAAGCAGAAACTACTACCCCCTTTTTCACTGAAACTTCCGACGGTACCAAACTTTTTACCAAAGTTTCGGGCACTCGCGACCTTTGCATTTATGTGCACGGCGGCCCCGGCATGTGGAGCGATTCCTTCGAAAACCTGAAAGGCAACCGTTTGGAAACCCACCTCAAAATGGTGTATTACGACCAGCGCGGCAGCGGGCGTTCCGGAGCCTCAGCAACCAATGATTATTCCGTAAACCGCATGGTGGAGGATATTGAAGATATCCGTAAAAAGCTGGGCGCAGCCAAGGTATATTTTATGGCGCACTCTTTCGGCGGGATTATCGCAACCAGCTACGCAGCGAAATACGGCAGCCATCTGAAAGGTTTAATCCTGGTAAGCAGTACACTTTACCTCAACGATTCGGTGATGAGTCAGGTTTCGTATGCCAACCAACTTACCGGAAGCAAAATTGAAATTAAGGACGGACAGTACATGCCCGCATTGGGTGAAGCCATGGGCAAACTGAATGAGAAAGGTCTGATGTACAAACTCCTGACCGACAGCCAGCAGAACATGGATACGCTGAATAAAATTGATGAGAAAAGACCGGAAGAAAACGGCTTCCGGAATAACGTATGGAACATCAGTGAATACTATGGGGATTTTACCAAACTGACACCCGGGATTAAAGTCCCTGTCTTGGTAGTGACCGGAACGCAGGATCATGCTGTAGGTCCGGAGCATTATAAACTGTTTAAATTCCCGAACCAGCGCGTGGCGAAAATCAACGGCGGGCATTTGCTCTACTACGAAAATAATGAGGAGTTTGTGAAAAGTGTATTTTCTTTCATAAAAAAAGAACGCTAACTTTGAGCGGATTGAATAAAATGTATCAATTAAGACAATACTATGAAAATGAAAAGAGCAGTGATATTTTTGATACTCATGGTTATGGGAATAGCGGTGTACAGAGCATTTTTCAGTACAGACCGATATACGGCGCTGAATCAGCAGGTTAGCAACTGCGACGGCTGCACTGTTAAAAATGAAGAAACCGCTGTTGATATCGCTGAAGAAATTTTATTCAAAACATATGGCAAATCTCACATCAAGAATCAAAGACCCTATGAGATTAAGCTTTTAGGAAATAAAGTATGGTCCCTTAAAGGAAGTTTACATCAACGTACACTGGAAAAGTTTCTCTCTGGCGGAATGCCTAAATTGGGAGGAACATTTGAGATTGATATTGATCCCCGTGACGGAAAGATTTTAAAAATCATCCATTATAAATAGTCAGTAAACCACCCACTTCTGCTACTGGCAAGTGATTTATCAATACAAATATTTACAAAAAACACCCAACCGCACAAAAAAATGCGGTTATTTTTATGAATAAGCAGCTTTAAATCCTAAATATTTATAAATTTACCGGTTTAACCAATAATCAGAAAACCTATACTTCATGTTAAAGAAATTACTCTCGGTGGTTTCGGTCGGGATTATAGTGTCAGGCTCGGCGCAGGTCGGCTTCTGGCCTAATGATACCAAAGGAAAAGACCGCAGTGTGTACGCCGTAAAAAACATTACGCTGTACCAGGATTACAGAAGAAAAGTAGATAATGCCGTGCTGGTATTCCAGGAAGGCAAAATAGTGGCTTCCGGCAAAGTTAGCATCCCGAAAAATGCGGTGGTGATCGATGGACGCGGAGCTTTTGTATATCCCTCATTTATCGATCCTTATGCAAACATTGGCGTAGAGAAGGCCAAACGCAACGATTACAATCCCGGCAGCACCTATCTGCCTACCGATGCTACCTCAGCAGCATATAATGATGCCGTAAAAGCTGATACCCGTGCCGTGAGCAGTTTTACCAACCAAAGCAAGGATTTTCAGGACTACCTGAAGCAGGGCTTCGGAGCGGCACTGAGTTTTAATGAAGACGGAATCGTGCGCGGTTCTGCGGTCCTGATTACCCTGGGCGAAGGGCTTTCCTCAGAAAAAGTAATTAAGGAAGATGCCGGCCTCATGCTCTCCTTCAGCAAAGGAAGTTCTCGCCAGGCCTACCCTTCTTCCCTCGTAGGATCGGTGGCACTGCTCCGCCAGCTTTATCTGGATGCCGACTGGTACGCAAAATCCGGTTATCTGGAAAACAAGAACACCAACCTCGAAGCCTTTAACCGCTACCGTAAACTCCCGACCATTATAGAAACTTCTGAAAAATGGGATGTACTGCGTGCCGATGCCATCGGTGACGAAGCGGCCACACAGTTTGTGTTTGTAGGTTCGGGAACCGAGTACCAGCGCGCAAAAGAAATGAAAGCCACCAACGGAACCTTCATCCTTCCGCTGGAATATCCTAAACCGTTCCAGAGTCAGGATCTCATGAATGTGGAGGATCTGGATGTAGCAGATTTGAAACACTGGGAACTGGCGCCGTACAACGCCGTATATCTGGCGAAAGAAAAAGTGCCTTTTGCGCTCACCATGTCCAGACTCAAAGATAAAAATGCCTTTCTGGACCGCATCCGTGACCTGCATAAAAAAGGGTTGAGCAAGGAAGAAATCCTGCAGTCCCTTACAGAAAAGCCTGCACAGATTCTTCAGGTCAGCTCGCTCGGAAATCTTAATAAAGGTTCTATGGCGAATTTCATCATTGTTTCTGACGACCTTTTTACGAAAGAGTCCGTCATTTATGAAAACTGGGTTTCCGGAAAGCAGAACATCATCACCCGAATGCCCGATACCGACGTACGCGGCGATTATCAGGTACAGCTTAATAACCAGACCTATGACGTGAAGATCAAAGGTAAAATCACAAAGCCTGAAGCAGAAATCATTCAGAACGACAAAAAAGGGAAAGCAAAACTGGCGGTAGCCGATTATAAAATGGCGCTCGAACTGAAACTGCCCAATGATACCGTGCAGAATTACCGGTTGATGCTTCCGCTAACCGACTATAAAAACCGCACCACCGTGGCAACAGACAAAGACGGCAGAAGTGTTCCGCTGACCATCCGTTTTGTTAAAGCCTATGAACCTGAAGAAAAGAAAGAGGAGAAAGCCAAAAACGATGAACCGGGGAAAATCTGGTATCCGTTTTCTGCGTTCGGTGCGGAAGCGCTTCCTACCCAGCAGGATTATTTGATTAAAAATGCTACCGTATGGACCAACAGTGCAAAAGGCATCATTAAAAATGCCGATGTAAAAGTCTCCAAAGGTAAAATTGTACAGGTAGGAACCGGACTTTCTTCTGGAAACACCACAGTAATCGACGGCAGCAATCTTCACCTCACCAGCGGAATCATCGATGAACACACGCATATCGGGCTTGCACGCGGCGTAAACGAAGCCGGAACCAACAACTCCGGAGAAGTGCGCATGAGCGATGCCATAGACCCTGATGATGTAAACTTCTACCGCCAGCTTGCCGGTGGTGTTACGGCAGCACAGCAGCTTCACGGTTCAGCCAATCCGGTGGGCGGACAGTCGTCGATGGTGAAATTCAAATGGGGCGAAGATCCAAAAGACATGCTGTTCCCCGGAGCAAAACCTTATATTAAATTCGCTTTGGGCGAAAACGTGAAGCAAAGCAACTGGGGCAATAATCCGAACCGATTCCCGCAATCGAGAGGAGGTGTGGAACAGGCCTTCGACTTCTGGTTTACCCGCGCGCTGGAATATGAAAAGGAAAAAAGCACCAATAAAAACTTCCGTAAAGATCTCCGTTTGGAGACCATGCTCGAAATCCTGAAAAGCAACCGCTTCATTACCTGCCACTCTTATGTACAGAGCGAAATCAACATGCTGATGGATGTGGCCGACCGTTTCGATTTCCGCGTTCAGACTTTCACCCACATTCTTGAAGGCTATAAAGTAGCCGACAAAATGAAAAAGCACGGCGCCAACGCCTCTACCTTCTCCGACTGGTGGGCGTATAAGGAAGAAGTTCGCGAAGCCATCCCTTACAACGCGGCACTTCTGCTGCAGGCGGGCGTAAATGTGGCAATCAATTCTGATGACGCGGAAATGGCAAGAAGACTCAACCAGGAAGCGGGTAAAGCAGTGAAATACGGAAATGTTCCCCAGGAAGAAGCGTGGAAAATGGTAACCTTAAATCCGGCGAAAATGCTTCAGATCGACCATAGAGTGGGAAGTATTGAACCCGGCAAAGACGCTGATCTTGTGCTCTGGACGGATAATCCTTTAAGTATTTACGCTACCGTGGATAAAACTTTTGTAGACGGAATTCTGTATTTCGATGCCGCACAGCAGCAACGCAAAGACCAGATGGTGAAAGACGAGAAAAACAGAATCATCCAGAAAATGCTCTTCTCAGAAGATGCCGGAAAAGGCAACACCCAGAGCGCCGAGAAAAAACAGCGCATCCTCTACCACTGCGACACGCTGCAAGGTGAAGAACATGAGTCACATTCACACTAAACTAAAATCAAAACATGAAAAAGTCTTTATATAAAATATTATCATTCTCCGTCTGCATTTCGGGGATGGTGGCTGCACAGCGGCCGGCTCCGGCACCTAAGCAGTCGGCACCCATAGCGATTACAGGCGCTACAATACATACCGCGACAGGAGCCGTGCTTCCTAACGCCTCCATTATTTTCGACAAAGGAAAAATCACAGGCATCAACACCCCGGTTCCTGCAAACGCAAAAGTCATTAACGCCACCGGAAAACATGTCTATCCGGGTTTCATCCTCGTCAATAATTCTCTCGGTTTGGTGGAAGTTTCGGCAACCAAAGCCACGGTGGATTTTGTGGAGTCTAATGGATTTGTTCCGGAAGTGCGCACCCTCATCGCTTTCAATACCGACAGCCATGTGATTCCTACCGTACGTACCAACGGAGTGCTGCTCACCCAGCCTGTTCTGGGGAACGGAATCCTTAAAGGAACCTCTTCTGTGATGCACCTCGACGGCTGGAATTGGCAGGATGCCGTAGTTGCCACCGATAACGTGCTGCACCTCACCTGGCCTGAACACCGGAAATCGACAGATGAAAAGCGCAATAAGGAAATGAAGGAACGCCGGGACGCCAATCTGAACGAACTGAAAACCCTCTTCGCGAGAGCGAAAGCCTATCAGCCCAAAACAGGAATTAAAGATTATAAACTCGAAGCGATTGCGCCCGTATTGAGCGGAGACAAGATCCTGTTTGCAGAGGTTGCAGGAGCGAATGAAGCTCTGGAAGTCATCAAATTCGTACAGGATTACAGCGTAAAGAAAACAGTACTTTTAGGAAACTCCGGTTTGGAAAGTGTTTTGGATGAAATCAAAAGAAGTGGCATGCCGCTCATCATCACCAACCCGCACTCGCTGCCGCCTAACGAATCTACCTCGCCGCGGCTTCCTTATGAATTCGCGAAAAAAGTAGCAGACCAAGGAATTCTTCATGGCCTGGATTACAGCGCCAGAAAAGATTTCTCCGATTCCAGAAACCTGCCTTTCCTCGCCGGAACTACCGCTGCCTACGGATTGGATAAGGAAAAAGCATTGCAGAGCATCACCCTGAATATTGCCAAAATCCTCGGCATCGACAAGGATTACGGAAGTCTGGAAGTAGGCAAAAGCGCCACCCTCTTCATCTCCGACGGCGACGCGCTGGACCAGCTGACGAATAATGTCACCGAAGCATTTATCGATGGCCGCCAGATCGACCTCAACAACCAGCAAAAGGAACTCTACAAGCGGTATAAAGAAAAATATTCCGGAGTGGAATAATAATCTTAAAACATACCACCGTCCTCTTACTTTGCCAAAGTTTTAGTCACCATGAAAATCACTTTGGCAAAGTTGATAAGATAAGCCGGATAAAGAAAATACTCAGCATAGGAATAATAGTTTTTAATTTTTCAGACGCTGTCAAAGTCCACCATTTTGACAGCGTTTTTTTTAAATCAGTGACAACGTTTGAATTAAAAATGAGCACAACATTCCACGTCTGGCATAATTTTTTATTGCAGTTTCATAACTTACTGAAAATGAATTATGAAAAGCAAGATCCTCATCCTCGACAATAAAATATATTCCCTCTCGAAAATTTCAAACTTTCTGAAGCAGAAGAAATTCGAGGTCGTAAAGCCTACCGAGACCCAAAGCGTCTTCAACATCTGTACTAAAGCGGATTTGGATGCCGTGATCATCGATTTGCGTCTGTTTGGTGAAAAGTCCAATAACTTCATCCAGAATCTGAAGGAAAATGTACTGCCGGAACATGTGAAACTCATCACCATTTCCGACCGAACTTCTACCCGACAGGTCTTTGATAAAATCACCGTTAACAGTTGATTTGAAAACTGCCTGTATTCGCTGATGCTGAGGTTAGCGTTTCAAACCTCCAACCAAAACCTGTATTCGGGACCGCTTTTAACCCCTCTATATTTGAGTCATTCCGGGAAATCTCCCTATTTTAGCAACCTCAAAAATTGCTATGACTTCTACTTCCTATATTCAGAAAACCCTTCAGATCCCCGAAAACAGCATCAGCGCAACGCTTAAACTGCTGAACGAAGACTGCACCATTCCCTTCATTTCACGCTACCGGAAAGATGCCACCGGAAATCTGGATGAGGTACAGATCGAACAAATCGCTAAACTCAACAATCAGTTTGAAGAACTCATCAAACGGAAAGAAAGCATCCTGAAATCCATTGAAGAGCAGCATGCACTCACCCCGGATTTAAAACAGCGCATAGAAACAAGTTTCGATATTCAGGAACTTGAAGACCTTTATCTTCCTTTTAAAAAACGCAGAAAAACCAAAGCTGATGCCGCGAAAGAAAAAGGTCTGGAACCATTGGCTAAAATCATCATGAGCCAGAAAGCGGGTAATCTGGATTTTCTCGCCTCCAAATACCTCAATGACTCGGTTGCCACGGAAGAAGAAGCTTTACAGGGCGCACGGGACATCATGGCAGAGTGGATCAACGAAAACATGTATGTAAGGAAAAACCTGCGCAGGCTCTTCCAGCGTAAAGCAGTGATTATTTCAAAAGTTGTGAAAGCGAAGAAAGAGGACGAAGCCGCACAGAAATTCGCCCAGTATTTCGACTGGGAAGAAAGCCTCAACCGTATTCCCTCCCACCGGCTTCTGGCTATGCTGCGTGCCGAAGCGGAAGGTTTCGTGAAAACCAGCGTCAATATTGATAAAGACGAAGCCCTCGACCTCATCGAAAATGCCGTCATTAAATCAAACAGCGACTGTGCCGACCAAATCGCGCTGGCCATTAAAGACAGCTATAAAAGACTTTTGGAACCGGCCATTTCAAATGAAACTTTGCAGGAAGCCAAACAAAAAGCCGACATTAAAGCCATTGATATCTTTTCTGAAAATCTAAGGCAGCTTTTACTCGCTCCGCCTTTGGGAGAAAAAAGAATTCTGGCAATTGATCCGGGTTACCGTAGCGGCTGTAAGGTAGTTTGTCTCGACGAAAAAGGTGACCTGCTGCACAACGAAACCATTTATCCGCACGCCCCACAGAATGAAACAGGCATGGCCATGAAGAAAATCCGCTCCATGGTCAATGCCTATAATATTCAGGCGATCTCGATTGGAAATGGCACCGCAAGCCGCGAAACCGAATTCTTTATCAAGAAAATCGCTTTCGATACGCCGCCACAGGTTTTCGTGGTGTCGGAAGCGGGTGCGTCTGTTTACTCAGCGAGTAAAATCGCAAGAGATGAGTTCCCGAATTATGATGTAACCGTTCGTGGTGCGGTTTCCATCGGCAGAAGACTCTCTGATCCGTTGGCTGAACTCGTAAAGATTGATGCGAAATCCATCGGCGTCGGACAATACCAGCACGATGTGGACCAAACTTTACTTAAAAATGAGCTGGACACTACCGTGATGAAATGTGTGAACGCAGTGGGAATCAATCTCAACACAGCAAGCAAATCCCTGTTGAGTTACGTCTCCGGAATCGGGGAAAAGATGGCAGAAAACATCTTGAATTACCGTGCAGAAAACGGCGCGTTTGAAGACCGCAAACAACTGAAAAAAGTTCCGAGACTAGGTGAAAAGGCGTATCAACAGGCAGCAGCCTTCATTAGAATTGCCAATGGAAAAAACCCGCTCGACAATTCCGCGGTACATCCGGAAGCTTATCCAATTGTTGAAAAAATGGCAAAAGATTTAGGAATTAAAACTATCGACCTCATCGCCAATAAAGAAAAAATTGCATTGATTAGTCCTGAAAAATATGTCACAGAAACTGTTGGAATTTTAGGAATTAAAGATATCCTGAAAGAACTTGAAAAACCCGGCTTAGATCCGAGGAAAGCTGCCAAAATCTTTGAGTTTGACCCGAGCGTTAAAAGCATTAAAGATTTGAAAACCGGAATGATCCTTCCCGGCATCGTAAACAACATCACGGCATTCGGCTGCTTTGTGGACCTTGGGATAAAGGAAAGCGGACTGGTGCACATCTCTCAGCTGAAAGACGGTTTTGTTTCCGATGTGAATGAGGTGGTGAAACTTCATCAGCACGTTCAGGTTAGGGTGACAGAAGTGGATGAGGCAAGGAAGAGGGTGCAGCTGAGTATGATTCTTTAACAGAGGAAACGCTTCACCTCGTTCAATTCAGACCGTTCAGTGCTCAGGTAGGCATCATTTTGGCTTCAGCTGAACAAACAGTAAAAAATGAATCACATGATTACCATCGACTGGTCCGCCCTGTTTCTCGGCACTGAAGACTGGTCTTTTCTCACCGAAGTTGCGCTCCGGACTTTCATTATGTTCCTGATTATCATCATCGGATTGCGGTTCATGGGGAAACGTGGGGTAAAGCAGCTGTCGGTCGTTGAACTGGTGGTGATCCTCGGTCTGGGTTCTGCAGCCGGCGATCCCATGTTTTATAAAGAGGTCGGACTTGCCTTCACGATACTCGTTTTTCTCATTATTATTGTCCTCTACGCGGCACTCACCTACATCGTGGGAAAATCTAAAAAAGTCGAAAATCTGCTGGAAGGAAAACCGGTATGCCTTATTCAGGACGGTGTTTTTGTCCTGGAAAACTTTAAAAAAGAAAATCTCGGAAGCGACGAATTCTTTGCTGAACTCAGGTTGAAGGGTATTTCTCACCTTGGCCAGGTGGAGGCCGCCATTGAAGAGACTTCAGGCGAATTAAGCGTCTTTTATTATTCAGACGCAGAAATCAAACCCGGACTTTCTGTAATGCCCGACTCCTTGAACAACCCCCTGAAAAGAATTGATGCAGCCGGCCATTACTCATGTATTTTCTGCGCCTACACCGAACATAAAACTTCAGCATCATCGCTCGTCTGTCCCAAGTGTAAAAAAAAGGAATGGGTAAAAGCTACCAGTAAGAAAAGAATCAGTTAAAAAAGTGGTCACACTGAACGCCTACTGCTCCTACCATTTTCCTACACAGAGGACATTGTGCACACACTTTCTGTTCAACGAAAAAAAAAATTCCGCAAACAGGTTGCGGAATTTCAAGTGGCCCAGCTTGGGCTCGAACCAAGGACTTGCTGATTATGAGTCAGCTACTCTAACCAGCTGAGTTACAAGGCCAGAAAACAAAAGGATCAAAACCCTCTGTTTTGCGAGTGTGCAAATGTAAATATTTTTTTGAAATTCTAAAAGTTTTTAAGGCTTTTCCTGACATAATTCTACCAAAACACCGTTCGTCGACTTCGGATGAAGAAAAACCACCAGTTTATTGTCGGCTCCGTCTTTGGGCTCTTCAGAAATAAAAATGAATCCTTCTTCCTTTAATCTTTCGATTTCGGTATAAATATTTTCAACTCCAAAAGCGATGTGGTGAATTCCTTCCCCTTTTTTATCGAGAAATTTGGCAATGGGACTTTCTGGATTGGTGGCTTCCAGAAGTTCAATTTTACTTTCGCCAACTTCGTAGAAAGAGGTGGTAACACCTTCGCGCTCCACCGATTCCTGCTTATAAAATCCTTTTCCTAAAAGCCGGGCAAATAGATTATCGGAGGTTTCTAAAGATTTTACGGCAATACCGAGGTGTTCAATTTTCATAATATTCTTGTTTGAGTGGCCAGCATTGATTCTTCAGATTTCCAGATTCGCTCTTCCATTTTATTTCAAACAAAAATAGTAAATTTGCGGCATGAACGAAAGTAACAGACAAAGAAAAGTAGCCCAGATTATACAGGAGGATTTCGCTGAATACTTCCGCAAACAGGCCAAGGAAAGCAAGCAGACTTTTTTGGTAACCGTTTCGGATGTGAAGGTAACGGCAGATTTAAGCATCGCTAAAATCTATCTAAGCATATTCCCGCAGGAATTCCGCACTCAGATTATGAAGGAAATTAACGAAAACAAAGCGCAGTACAGAAATTTCATGGGGCAGAAAATGGGGAAACAGGTAAGAATTATTCCTGAAATCAATTTTTATCTGGATACCACGCTGGATGATGTGGAACGAATTGAACGCGAACTGAAAGGTGAAGGCGACAACCCGGTACTCTAATTAAAATTCAGTTAAATTCTTTTCCTTGCGAAACACTCCCCTTTACATAGCGACACGGTATCTTCTGGCCAAAAAAGGAAGCACAGCGGTAACATTCATTACTTGGCTGGCTGCGTTGGCTATGATGGTTGCGGTAACGGCAATGTTCATCATCATATCCGTATTCTCGGGACTTGAGGATCTTAACAGAGACCTTATTGCAAATCTTCACGCAGATATTACGGTGAAAAGCAATGAGGGGAAAACGCTCCCTTCGATCGACAAAGCCACCAAAATCCTGAGTGAAAATAAGGAAATCGCACACTTTTCGAAAGTAATTGAAGAGCGCGTGTATATCAACTTCCGCGAAAACGGGGATATCGCAAACCTGCGTGGCGTAGATTCTGCCTATATCTTCGTAAACCCCATCGATAAGAACATTTTCTACGGCACCTATCCTAGTTTTAAATATTCCAACGAAGTATTGCTGGAAAATAAACTCGATAATCGCCTCGCCATTCCCATAGGCGAAAGTTCGGATTTTGCCAGTCTGATGATGCCCAAATCCGGCACCGGAATCATAAGCAAAGAAGAAGACATCTTCAACAAAAGGGAAATTTTTGTCTCCGGAGTTTTCCCCGGTAACGACCAGCTCGACAATACCATTATCTCCCCCATTGAACTGACGAGAGAACTGCTTGATCTGCCAAAAAAATCGGCATATAAAATCGTAATTAAACTCAGAAACCCTGAGTTGACGGATGCAGTAAAAGATCAGCTGAAGGAAAAACTGGGCAGAAAATATATTGTAACAACCAAATCTGAGGAAAATGCCGCTTTCTGGAAAATGATTAATACAGAGAAACTCTTTATTTACCTCATCTTCAGTCTGGTTATTTTTATTACCACCTTCAATCTGGCAGGCGCAATCATCATTCTTCAACTCGACAAAAAAGAGCAGGCAAAATCACTCATTTCTTTGGGAATGAATTTAAGATCATTGCGCAACATCTATTTCTACACCGGTCTCTTAATCGTATTTTTCGGTATTGTGAGCGGATTGGTTCTGGGTACGGCCATCAGTTATTTCCAGATCAGCACAGGTTTCTTCAAAGCCGGCGCAGGAACCGAACTGGCTTTTCCGGTTCGCATCCGCCTGATTAACTATCTTATTGTAGGTGCTACAGCAGCGGTTTTCGGCTTCATGGTTTCCTGGATTTTCTCAAAAATCAATAAGTCTTATTTTACTGCCTGATAAGGATTTAGCGTTATAATTTTTTCTACCTTTGCCTCCTTAAATTTTACTTCAGCACATGAAAAATTCTACTATTTTACTCATCACGCTTTTCGCTGTGAGTTTCGGAAACGCGCAGATTCCGGCCGGATATTACGATGCAGCCACGGGATTAACCGGGTATTCTCTGAAAACAAAACTCAAGGAAATTGTAACCAACGGTCATCAGGACAATGGTTACGGAGGCCTTTGGGAAGCTTACAAAGTTGGTGATTTGGACAAATTTTACGAAAAAGACAATACCATTCTGGACATTTATTCCGAAAAACCTGCAGGTCCCGATGCTTACAGCTATACCCCGGGAACCAACCAGTGTGGAAACTATAATGCTGAAGGGCAGTGCTACAACCGAGAACATGTTTTCCCTCAGGGATTCTTTAATGAAGGTGCGCCGATGAAGAATGATTATCTACATGTATTGCCTACAGATGGATCAGTAAACGGCATGAGAAACAATTATCCGTTCGGGACTGTAGGAACCGCTTCATATACTTCAACCAACGGATCCAAACGTGGAGTAAGCAACTTCCCAGGTTTTGCAGGAATTGTATTTGAACCGATTGATGAATTTAAAGGTGATGTTGCCAGAAGTTTGCTCTATTTTATCACAAGATACGAAGACCAACTGCCGGAATTTAATTATAACGATGTAAACAATCCACAGGACGGCAGCAAAAACCGTGGCTTCGACCAGTGGTATATCAATCTGCTGATGTTGTGGCACCAAAATGACCCTGTTTCGCCAAAAGAAATTGCAAGAAATAACTACGCCTATGTATATCAGAAAAACAGAAATCCTTATATCGACCATCCGGAATATGTTGCCATGATCTGGACCTCAACCCTGGGTACCGATGAAAATACGGCGAAAAAAGACACATTGAAAATCTCCCAGAACCCCGTTCGCAACGGCGCACTTACCGTAAGTGGAGACAATATGGCGAAGATTTCTTCTGTTCAGATTATTTCAATCTCGGGACAGGTGGTGCAAACCATCAGTGAACCTTTTAAGAATTCAAATAAAATTATTTTAAAAAGCACAGCAAAGGGTGTTTATTTCCTGAAAACTGCAGACCAGACTTTGAAGTTTATTGTAGAATAAATTCAGATAAAGATCACAATAATTACAAACCGGCAGCATCTGCCGGTTTTTTATTTTGTTCATTCATAAAGCAAGTTCTTTTAAAAATCCTTATTTAATCGCGTAAAATAGTGTGGATAACAATCTATTCTTCCGATTTGATTTTTTTATAACTTTACCCTCCCAATTTTATTTTAATTTACATGAAAAAATTCACCACTCTTTTACTTGGCTTCATGTTTTCTCTTGCTCTCGCTCAGGCACCTGCAGGATATTACAATGGCACCGAAGGCTTAACCGGCGCCGCACTGAAAACAAAACTCAGCGCGATTATTACTGCCGGACATAAAGACAACGGGTACGACGGTCTGTACAACGGATATCCAACAACAGATTCCGACCACTTTTATGAAAACGACGGAACCGTGCTCGATATGTATTCAGAGAATCCAGCCGGAACGGATCCTTATACGTACAGACACGGAATTAAAAAATGCGGCAACTACAGTGTGGAAGGCGACTGCTACAACCGCGAACATGTAGTTCCCCAAAGTTTCTTCAACCAGCAGGCACCTATGCGCGGCGATATCCATTTCGTACGGCCAACCGACGGAAAAGTGAATGGAATGCGAAGCAACTACCCTTTCGGGGCTGTTAACAATCCTTCTTTCACGTCGAAAAATGGGACCAAAGTAGGACCCAGCAGTTCACCGGGTTACGGAGGAACCGTTGCTGAGCCTATTGATGAATTTAAAGGTGATATCGCCCGAATGATTTTTTATTTCGTGACAAGATATGAGAGCAGGTTGTCATCTTTCTCTACCGGAAACATGCTGGGCGGTTCCGCATACCCTGGTTTACAGGCGTGGGAAAGAGATGTACTGCTTGCATGGTCTACTCAGGATCCTGTTTCACCGACAGAAATCGAGCGGAACAACGCTTCTTATATTTTCCAAAAAAACAGAAATCCGTTTATTGACCACCCGGAATGGGTTCAGCTGATTTGGGGAAGCCAGACTTTGGATACTCAGGCACCTTCTGCTCCTACAAATTTAGCAGTAGTTTCCACAACCACCGCTTCAGCTAATCTGAGCTGGACTGCTTCAACAGACAATGTAGGTGTTTCATATTATAAAATCTTTGTAAACGGAAGCTTCCACAGCAACTCCAATGTACCAACAGCTACAGTTTCTGGACTTGCCCAGGGAACAACCTACAACTTCTACGTGATCGCAGTAGATGCAGCAAACAATGCCTCAGCGCAAAGCAATACCGCCACCGGTACAACGTTGACTGATACACAGGCGCCAACAGCTCCGCTAAATCTAACCGTGAGTTCAGTCGGATCAAATAATATCGCAGTACAGTGGACAGCCGCTACGGACAATGTAGGAGTAACATCTTATGATATTTATGTAAACGGAGAGCTTATGGGATCTACAAGTTCAACTTCCACGAACATTGCTAACTTAAATCCGTTAACCACTTATTCTATTTATATTATAGCTAAAGATGCCGCAGGAAATGTTTCGCCTCAAAGTAATACGGTTACTGCTACCACTACAGCACTAAGCGCAAACTGCGGTGACGAAAACTTCGAAACCATACCTCCAAGTTCTTCCAATTACTCTACGTATAACTGGACGAGCAACGGAATTTCATGGACATCTGAAGACTCCAGAACCGACCAGACGATTAACGGAAGAGCCATCACTATTAGAGACGGTTTTGTTACAGCACTTTCAGTTCCAAACGGAATCGGTAACCTAAAAGTAACAACTCAACTTAAATTTTCCGGCTCAGCAGGGACTTTAAAAATCTTTGTTAACGGTACAGATACAGGTAAAACAGTTCCATACAGTTCTACAGTTACCACCACAACAGTAACAGATATTAACGTACCCGGTCCTGTAGAAATTACACTTCAGAACTCAAGCACCACAAACAGAGTGGCAATTGATGACATGAGCTGGACCTGTTATGCACCCTCTGCCGGTGTAAACGAAAGCTCTGCAAGTAAAAATGCGATCAGCATCTATCCAAACCCTGTGAAGAACGGTGAAGTAAATGTAAGCGGTAAAAACCTGTCTGAAATTAAAACCGCACAAATTTTTGATTTCACAGGAAAACTGGTGCAGAGCATTGCGCAGCCTTTTAAAAACTCAGGAAAGATTGCTTTAAAAAATCTGCCGAAAGGCGTTTACATCCTGAAAGCAGGAAACAGCACTGCCAAATTTATTGTAGAGTAATTTTCGGAACTCCATTCAAAACTAAATGCCGGAAGAAAAATCTTCCGGTTTTTTTCAACCGGGACTGCTTAAAGTAACAATTAACCCTTATGCAATACTAATAACTGAAAAATAATTTTAAAAATGAACAACCACGAAATCGACTACAAAATTCACGGCGAAGAAATGCAGTGTGTAGAAATAGAACTGGATCCCAATGAAAGCGTAATCTCCGAACCCGGAAGTTTTATGATGATGACTGAAGGAATTACCATGGAAACACTCTTTGGTGACGGGACAGAAAAAGGATTGATGGGCAAGCTGTTTTCTGCCGGAAAAAGAATGCTTACCGGCGAAAACCTTTTCATGACGGTTTTTACCAATACATCATCACAGAAAAGACAGGTTAATTTTGCGGCACCGTATTCTGGTAAAATCATTCCGCTGGATCTTTCCGAACTTGGCGGTAAAGTAATTTGCCAGAAAGACAGCTTCCTGTGTGCCGCAAAAGGCGTTTCTGTAGGAATTGAACTTCAGAAAAAACTCGGGACCGGCATTTTCGGTGGTGAAGGATTCATCATGCAAAAGCTGGAAGGCGACGGGATGACTTTTGTTCACAGCGGCGGACATGTCATTGAAAAAGAACTGCAGCCCGGAGAAATCTTAAAAATCGATACCGGCTGCATCGTGGCATTCACCAAAGAAGTGCAGTATGACATTCAGTTTGTAGGAGGTATAAAAAACTCGATTTTCGGAGGCGAAGGTCTTTTCTTTGCACAGCTTCGCGGTCCAGGAAAAGTGTGGATACAGACCCTTCCAATCGCAAGACTTGCGAGCAGAATATTGCAGTTTGGCACCACGAAAAAAGGAGAACAGGGCAGCATCCTCGGCGGTTTAGGAAACCTTCTGGACGGCGACGGATTATAAACACTTAGAGGAAATCTGATTTCCATCAGAGGGCAGGAATACTCTTCCTGCCTTTTTGCATCCCGGTATTACCACGGGAAGAACGTTTAGATTTTATTCTTAGAAATACTTAAATAGTTGAAGAAGAAACAACAGTGAATTTAAAAAAAACAGATATAACTCATAAATAAAATTATTCCTGAAATAGCAATTCTTCAAAGCGCATTCATTATTTTTGGAGCATGGAAGAGCAAAAAAAGTTTGGAATCATTGGGCGGAACATTTCCTACTCTTTTTCCAAGAAATATTTCGAAGATAAATTTCAGCGGCTGATGCTGAAGAATCATTTTTACGACGTATATGATCTGCAGGATCTGTCGGAAATCGAAACTTTATTTAAAACCCAAAACCTGGTTGGACTGAATGTTACGATTCCTTTCAAAGAAAAAATAGTTCCCTACCTGGACGAACTCAGTGATGAGGCAGAAAAAACAGGTGCGGTAAACTGCATTTTCATTAAAGATCAGATAAAAAAAGGATTTAATACCGATGTTTTCGGATTCGAAAAAACACTTTTGCTTCACCGTAAAGATTTTCAGGATGCGGCGCTGGTTTTAGGTAATGGCGGCGCAGCAAAAGCGGTACAGTATGTTCTTGAAAAAAATAACATTCCTTATCAAACTGTTTCGCGAAACGGGGACTTAAATTTCGCAAATGTAACGGAAGAAATGGTTTCTAAAAACCGTCTTATTATCCAGTGCACTCCGGTGGGTACCTTTCCGAATGTGGATGACTGCCTGGATTTTGCTTTCAATGGAATCACCGATCAGCACCTTGTTATCGACCTGATTTACAATCCAAATTATACCAGTTTTATTAAAAAATCTTCTGAAAAAGGAGCCAAAACAGTGAACGGTTTCTATATGCTTGAACAGCAGGCAGAAAAAAACTGGGAAATTTGGAACTTTTAAAAAAAATAAGTTAAATTAGTGCTCTGTTTAACGTCAAAATTCCGGTAATAAAGTTTTGCCGCACAATTCTAATAACAAGTTTGCTATGATCACAGAAGATTCAGTCTCTGACAACAATGAAAAAAAACCACTTCATGAAGAGGTTTCCCAGGAAAATGGTTCCGAAAACACAACAGAAGTAAACACAGATGCCCTGGCAGAAACTCCTGTAGAGCAATCGCCTGAACAACCTGCGGGTAAAAATTCAGAAATTTCGACAGAAGAAGTTTTACAGGATAAACCGGAACACCAGGCCGATGTAGACACACAGAAATCTGCAGAAACAGCACCTGACGAAAAAGTACTCTCAGAAATCGATCCTGAAAAAGCTGATGAAGGCGAACCCCATGAAGATCATCATGAAGAAGTTTTGGAATCTGTTGCACATTTAACGTTACCCGAAATCCTTAAAGAAATGGAAGCCATCATCAATAAAGAAGATGCTGGTGTACATTTCAGAACTTTCAATCATTTGAAAGAACAGGCAAATCACTATATTCAAGACGAAACAGAAGATCAGAAAAGCGAGTTCATCGCGGCAGGAAATGCGGCGGAAGATTTCCACTTCCAGCACCCAGATCTTTCCAGACTTGCCGGCCTCATTACAATTTTCCGCGAGAAAAACAATGAGTACAGCAAAAAACAGGAAGAACAACACACAAAAAACCTGGAAGAAAGACAGCAGATTATTGAAAAACTTAAAAATCTGTATTCCAATACCGAAGCCGGAACCAACCTCTTTAAAGCCATCCGCGAAATAAAAGAAGCCTGGAAAAATGCCGGGCAGGTCGCTAAATCCGAGTTCAAACTGCTCAACAACAATTATTTTCATCATCTGAACCAATTCTATCAGATGTTGGATATGAATAAAGAATATATGGAGCAGGAATTTGCCCATAATCTGGAAAAACGCCAGCATATCATAGAGCGTGCAAAACAGCTGGAAACCGAACCTGCGGTACAGAAAGCACTGAATGAACTGCAGTATCTGCACAAACTCTGGAAAGAAGAAGCCGAACCGGTTGCTGAAGAATTCCGTGAAAAAACCTGGGAAGAATTCAAGGAAATTTCCAATAAAATTCATGAAAGAAAATCTGAACTTTCGGCTCAGATTGATGAAGAACAGAACGCCAACCTCGAGAAGAAAAATAAAATCATCGAGCAAATAAAAAAACTTGCTGCCCCGGAAAAAGAACCCAACCACAGCTACTGGCAAAATTCAATTAAAAAAATTGAGGAATTAAGGAGCGAATTCCTGAAGCTTGGAAGTGTTCCGCGAAAAGTTTCCAACCAGAATTGGAACGATTTCAAACTTCATTTAAGGAATTTCAACACCGTAAAAAACGAATTTTATAAAGGACTGAAAAGTTCGCAGCATACCAATCTGGAGGAAAAACTGAAACTGATACAGACCGCCAAAGACAACAGCCTTTCTGAAGACTGGGAAACTGCGGTGCCTCTCTTCAAAAAGCTTCAGGATGACTGGAAGAAAATCGGCCACGTCCCGCGCAGTATGACCAATAAAGTGTGGGATGAATTCCGTGAAGCCTGCAACGCTTTTTTCAATAATTATAGAGAAAAAAACAATGCAGTAAACGACAACTGGAAAGAAAACTACAAGAATAAAAAACAGCTTCTTGAGGAACTGAAAGCGATTTCTGATGAAGAAGGAAGTGTAGAAAAAATTGAACACATAAAAACAAGCTGGAATAATATAGGCAAAGTACCGCGCGAAAAATTATCCATCAACAGCGAATTCAACAAAACACTGAGAGAAAAACTGAAACTCAACAAAATTCACGAATATGATCTGAAAGAAGAAGGTCTTTCTGAAAACCAGCTTACAGACAAAGCCCGGAAAATTAAAAACCAGATTGCAGATCTGGAAGCAGAAATCGTAAAGATGGAAAACAATGTCGGCTTTTTCAGCAATTCTTCGCGAACCAATCCTTTACTGAAGGATACTTTCGAGAAAATCGATGAGAAAAAATCTCAGCTCGAAGCCATGAAACAGAGCCTTCACAAAATCCTTTCAGGCGAAAACCAGTAAAAAATGTTTAAAAAAATATTCTTAGCACTCTTCATCAGTTCTTTCTCATTTTCCAACGCGCAGGAAAACGAAATGAGCATTCTTTCGTTTCCGAATCCGATTGAATATGACGGGACCGAATTTTATATCACCCAATCGAAACAGCGCTCCAAAACCCTTTTCCAGGAACAGTACATTCCGAGAGACGAAAACCTGCAGAATTTCAACCAACTCCTGGATTTTTCTTTTTTCAATAAAGAAATCGAAACGGAACTTGCGGTGAGACAAAAGGTTGAATCGGTGCAGCAGCGGGAGAAAAAAGATAAATTCGCTAAAGTTAACGTGACCGAAAGTCCGGACGGCAAAGAGTTTATCGTAGATTATTTTATTTCTGAAGCTCCCGAAAACGGCGATTCTTATATTGAATATAATATTTACCGTTTCAAAAATATGGAGAATGGAGGCCAGAAAAGTTTCCTGATCATGTCGTACGCAAAAAGAATGTACGGAGATCTGAAATCTGCCGCAAAAGCACTGGCAAAACAGCGCGACCATTTGATGGCAACAATGATCGAGTATAAAATTCCGGAAATAAAAGTTGCCCAGCCCAATCCCGGAAAATGAATACAACCACTACAAATAAACACCCGGCAACTGTTGGGTGTTTTTAGTTATCAAAACTTGAAATCCAACGATGACCGACGAAATATACATGAAACGCTGCATTGACCTGGCAAAAAAAGCTGTGGGATACACTTATCCCAATCCTTTGGTAGGAAGCGTTATTGTTCATAACGGCCTTATAATTGGTGAAGGTTTTCATCAAAAGGCAGGAGAAAACCATGCAGAAATCAACGCAGTTAATTCGGTAAAAAACAAAGCATTATTAAAAGAAGCCACGATTTATGTGTCGCTGGAACCCTGCGCTCATTTCGGAAAAACACCGCCGTGTGCGAATAAAATAACCGAAACCGGATTTAAAAAAGTGGTCATCGGCACCCTGGATTCTCATGAAAAAGTGAATGGAAAAGGAAAAATGATGATTGAAAATGCCGGAATCGAAGTGATTTCCGGAGTTTTAGAAACTGAATGCCAGGAACTGAATAAAAGATTTTTTACGTTTCACCAGAAAAAAAGACCATTCATCATTCTGAAATGGGCAGAGTCGGGAGACGGATTTCTGGATAAAGATTTTAAACCTACCCAAATCGGAAACAGTTTGACCAAACAGTTTGTTCATCAGTTAAGAAGTGAAGAACACGCAATTTTGGTGGGAACAAATACAGCATTAACAGATAATCCCGGGCTAACGACAAGGGAAATTACAGGAAGAAATCCCGTAAGAATTTTGATTGATTTTGATCTGAAGGTTCCTGAAAACTTTAATATTTACAATAACGAAGCGCCAACTTTAGTGTTCAATGGGGTAAAAGATTCAGAAGAAAGTAACATAAAATTAATCAAAATTAAAAAGGAAAACTTTCTTGAAAATTTAATGCAAAAACTTTATGAAAATCAAATACAGTCGGTGATTGTTGAAGGCGGAAGTTTTACACTTCAACAGTTTATCGATGCAGAGATTTGGGACGAAGCGATTATCATTAAAAATGAAAACCTGAAGTTGACCAACGGAACAAAAGCACCTGAATTTCATCACGGAGATTTCGAAACAAAAAATTTCAGAGACAATATCATTGAATTTCATAAAAACTTCTAAACTTGGAATTTTCTTTCAATACTATAAAATCACCTGTAGAAAACATTCTTTTAAAAGAAAAAGGAAGCAAATTCATCGGTTTTGCCTTTCCTGTTGATGATGAAGCAGAACTGAAGAAAAGTTTAGAAAAAATACGCGAAGAACACCCGAAAGCTACGCATCACTGCTACGCCTACCGGCTTGGCATAAAAGGTGAAAATTACCGCGCTAATGACGACGGCGAACCTTCCGGAAGCGCAGGCCTGCCAATTTACAATCAACTTTTGGCTCACGAAATAACGAATGTTTTAGTTATTGTGGTTCGGTATTACGGCGGAACAAAACTTGGCGTTTCCGGTCTCGTAAAAACGTATAAAGAGTCTGCAAAAATTACATTGGAGGAAGCAGAAATCGTTAAAAAGGAACTGGAGTCTGAGATTGAAATAAGCTTCGGCTTCAGTCAACAAAACCAAATCTTTACTTTACTCAGTAAATTCGATGGAAGAATTCTGGACTTTCTGTCCGATGAGAAATGTATCATCACCGCTAAAATAAAAACTTCCATAAAAGAAAACATCTCGGAACAACTGTCCGAGATGCAAAATATTTCTTTCCGGTTTAACTAGGTTAATCTCTCCTGCCCATAAGCATCGATGCCCAATACAGCAGCTGTGCCAAAGAACCGAGTGCTGCAACCAGATAAGTTCTTGCTGCCCAAGTTAATGAATCCTTTACCCCAACATATTCTTCTGAAGTAACTGTTCCGGTGTCTTTCAACCATTTCATTGCTCTGTTACTTGCATCATATTCCACCGGCAAAGTCACGAAAGCGAAAAGGGTGGTAACGGCGAACATAGCAACACCAATCGCGAGCACCGTCGTATTTCCGTTCGGATTTTCTATGGTTTGCGTTGCACTCATCAGCACAATACCCGCTATTAATACAAACTGCATGAGGTTTGAACTGATGCTTACAATCGGAACGAGTTTGGAACGAAGCTGAAGCATCGAATATCCTACAGCATGCTGTACCGCGTGTCCGCACTCGTGTGCTGCAACTGCGGCTGCTGCGGCGTTGCGCTGCATATAAACTCCTTCTGAAAGATTCACTGTTTTGTTTACCGGATTATAATGGTCGGTAAGTTGTCCGGGTACTGAAATTACCTGTACATCGTGTATTCCGTTATCTCTCAACATTTTTTCCGCCACTTCTTTTCCGGACATTCCGTTTCTTAAATGAACCTGAGAATAGTGCTCGAATTTAGATTTCAATCTTGCTGACACCAACCAACTTACAAGCATCGAGAGTCCAATAATTAGATAATAACCTGTCATTTTTTCTTTTTATTTATTAAATGTTCAAACTGTAATTTGAAAGTAAAAAACGTGCCAAAGTTTTTATATTTGTTTTTATCCTTTATCTTTGTTTTTTCAAACAAAACAGCATGTCCGCAATATTAATAAAGGAAGTACAAAGTGTTCAGGATTTAAAAAAATTCATCACTTTTCCTATGGAACTTTACAAAAATAACAAAAATTATGTACCGCCTTTAATCAACGAGGAAAAAAACATCTGGAATCCCGCAGAAAATCCTGCTTTTAAGTATTCAGAAGCCAAACAGTTTCTTGCGGAACGAAACGGAAAGATTGTGGGTAGAATCGCTGTAATGATCAACCATAAGGAAGAAAAAGAATTGGGCATCAGCAAAGTACGCTTCGGTTGGCTCGATTTTATTGATGACCTGGAAGTATCTAAACTTTTAATCGATACTGCTGTGAATTATGCCAAAGAAAGAGGCATAAAAAAAATTGAAGGTCCCATGGGATTTACCAATCTTGACAAATCGGGAATGCTGACAATGGGTTTTGATAAGATTGCAACAATGATCGGCCTTTACAATTTCGAATACTACCCAAAACACATGGAAAAACTTGGGTTGGTTAAAGAAAAAGAATGGGTAGAATTTGAAATGAATTTCCCAACCGTACTGCCGGAAAAAGTTAACAAATTCAGTTCTTTGATTGCACAGAAATACAAACTGAATGTGATTGACTTCAAAAACAAAAAAGAAATTTTACCGCTGGTGGAGCCCATGTTCAAGCTTTTAGATCAGACTTATAATTCGCTCTCCACGTACACCCCGATTTCAGAGGAGCAGATCAAAACTTACCGCGAGAAATACTTCCCTTTCATTGATAAAAATTATGTGATCTGCGTGGAAGATGAAAATCATCAGCTTGTTGCTTTTGCGATTACAATGCCGTCTTATTCCAAAGCGTTGCAGAAATCAAAAGGAAAACTTCTGCCTTTCGGGTGGTGGCATTTTCTGCAGGCAGGGAAGAAAAACGACCGCGCGAATTTTTATCTTATCGGCATCCATCCGGAATACCAGCGCCGTGGGGTTACCGCCATTATTTTTAAAGAAATATTCTTAAGATTCAGCAAAATGGGAATTAAGTTTGCTGAAACCAATCCGGAGCTGGAAGAAAACAAAAGCGTACAGGTGCTGTGGCAGGATTATAACCCGGTAAATCACAAGCGGAGAAGAACCTATGCAATGGAAATTCAGTAACAATTATTGTTTAAAATCCTTAAAATGAAAAAACAACTTTCCGTTTATCTGCTTCTTATTGTTGGTTTTATTGTCTACAATCAATTTTTTCAGGTTGCTGATGAGCGCACCAACAGCCTCATCAATATCCTTTTCGCAAGTTTCCTGTTTTTATACATCGGATATCTGGCTTTTCTCGTACTGAAGCGCATGAAAAACACAGGAAAGAAATAGTTATTTTTACTAATTCTAAATTACCGGGGATTAATTATAAAATTATAATTCTTAGAGTTAAATTTCTTCCTTACATCTTTATTCATTAAATTTGCATATTGAGAAAATAATGTAAGCATGAATATTCCAGAAAACTATCTTCCCATTATCATTCAGTTTGCTGTTGGTTTTGGTTTCGTACTACTTTGTATTTTAGGAACACACTTTTTAGGCCCGCGACAGAAGGCAAGTTCTACTAAAAAAAATGAAAGCTTCGAGTGTGGTGTGGATGTAGAAGGCAATGCCCGGACTCCTTTCTCTGTAAAATACTTTCTTACCGCAATTCTTTTTGTACTTTTCGATATCGAAATTGTATTTTTCTATCCATATGCAGTTAATCTGCGCGAATTTGGTGTAGAAGGATTTTTGGCGGTGCTTACTTTCATCTCCGTATTTTTCCTCGCTTTCATTTACGTATGGAAACGCGGAGCTTTAGACTGGGATAAATAAACCCCATTTTTCGTATTTTAATTAATCTTAAAAGAAACAAAAATGTCAGATAACAAACCGATTATAAGAATGGATGCTGAACCACCTGAGGGTTTTGAGGGCGAAGGATTTTTCGCAACCAAACTCAGCAGTGTAATAGGCATGGCACGTAAATTTTCGCTATGGCCACTTCCTTTTGCCACTTCATGTTGTGGTATTGAATTTATGGCTGTACTGAACCCGACATACGACGCTTCACGATTTGGGATGGAAAGAAACTCCTTCTCCCCAAGACAGGCAGATATGCTGATGGTTTGCGGAACTATTTCTAAAAAATTAGGACCTGTACTGAAGCAGGTTTATACCCAGATGGCTGAGCCAAAATGGGTGATTGCTGTGGGCGCATGTGCCTCCAGCGGTGGCATTTTCGATACTTACTCTGTACTTCAGGGAATCGATAAAATTATTCCTGTAGATGTGTATGTTCCCGGCTGCCCGCCAAGACCGGAACAGATTATTGAAGGCGTAATGCAGGTACAGGCACTTTGCGAAAACGAAAGTATCCGCAGAAGAGATCTTCCTGAATATAAAAACTTACTGGAATCCTACGGCATAAATTAATTTGGCAATGACAAACGAATTTGTTTTAGAAGCAATTACAAGAGAATTTCCGGATTCAGTAATCTCGCATTCAGAACCATATGATCTTCTTACTTTAGAAATAAAAAAAGAAGACATCAAAAAGGTAATTCACTATCTAAGAGATTCATCTTTAGAAATAAATTTCCTTACAGATATCTGCGGAATTCATTATCCCGAAAATCCGGCAAAAGAAATCGGCGTAATTTATCATCTTCATAACATGATGACCAACTTCAGAATTCGTCTGAAAGCCTTTATGCCAAAAGAAAATGCCGAAGTAGATTCAATGACCGACCTCTATGCCGGTGCTAACTGGATGGAGAGAGAAACTTTCGAATTCTACGGAGTTAAATTTAAAGGCCATCCGGATCTCCGTGTCATCCTTAATATGGAAGATATTGGCTACCACCCGATGCTGAAGGAGTATCGTCTCGAAGATGGTACAAGAACAGATAAAGACGATAAAATGTTCGGAAGATAACCTTAGATCAACGGAAAAATTATGAAAGACAACGCGCTATCAAATATACTCAGCCATAACGACACAAAGGATAATATCGACGGGCAGTTATATACGCTGAACCTGGGGCCTACCCACCCGGCAACCCACGGTATTTTTCAGAATGTTCTAACGATGGATGGCGAAAGGATTCTGCATTCAGAACAAACCATCGGTTATATTCACCGTGCTTTTGAAAAGATTTCTGAAAGAAGAAATTTTGCACAGATTACTACCCTTACCGACAGGATGAACTACTGCTCTGCCCCAATCAATAATATGGGTTGGCACATGACGGTGGAAAAACTCATCGGCTGCGAAGTTCCCAAACGGGTAGACTACATGAGAGTCATCATGATGGAGTTGGCCAGAATTGCCGACCACATGATCTGTAACGGGGTTATCGCGATGGATGCCGGTGCAATTACAGGCTTAACTTATCTTTTCCAGGAAAGAGAAAAAATATACGAAATGTATGAGCAGATTTGTGGTGCCAGAATGACCACAAACATGGGAAGAATCGGAGGTTTCGAAAGAGATTTCAGCCCTCAGTTCCATGAAATGCTTCAGACATGGTTAAAGAAATTCCCGAAAATCTGGGGTGAATTCTGTGCATTGAATGAAAGAAACAGAATTTTTATGGACAGAACCATCAAGGCCGGCTCTATTTCAGCCGAAAGAGCACTAAGCTACGGTTTCACCGGTCCCAACTTACGTGCAGCGGGTGTAGATTACGATGTACGTGTGGCAAGTCCTTATTCTTCTTACAACGATTTCGATTTCATCATTCCTGTAGGAACTTCCGGCGATACTTACGACCGTTTTATGGTTCGCCAGCAGGAAGTGTGGGAAAGTCTGAAAATCATTGAGCAAGCCTATAAAAATCTCCCGGACGGACCTTTCCACGCCGATGTTCCGGAATTTTATCTGCCGGAAAAAGCCGATGTTTACAATAATATGGAAGCACTTATCTATCACTTTAAAATCGTGATGGGCGAAACTGATGTGCCGAAAGGCGAAGTTTATCATGCTGTAGAAGGTGGAAACGGCGAATTAGGATTCTATCTCGTGAGTGATGGTGGCCGTTCTCCTTACCGACTGCACTTCAGGAGACCATGCTTTATTTACTATCAGGCTTATCCGGAAATGATCAAAGGCGGAATGATTTCCGACGCGATTGTTACCATGTGCAGCATGAACGTAATTGCCGGGGAGCTTGATGCTTAATAAAATTATTAATTTTAGGTTATAAATTTTGAATTAATCTAAAAATCAAACATAAAAATTAGATCAATGGTAAGATTTTCAGAAAACGATTTCATCTGAAATCTAAAATCTAAAATCTAAAATCTTAAAATATGAGCGAAACTGTTGCTTTTAAACCTGAATCCTTAGAACAGGTACATAAAATTATCGCAAGATATCCTGAAGGGAAGCAAAAATCTGCCCTCATTCCTGTGCTTCACCTTGCGCAGAAAGAATTTGGTGGCTGGCTTGATGTTCCCGTGATGGATTACGTTGCCCAAATTCTCAGCATCAAACCAATTGAAGTGTACGAAGTTGCAACGTTCTACACCATGTTCAACATGAAACCGGTGGGGAAATATGTATTGGAAGTTTGCCGAACCGGCCCTTGCCTTACCAGAGGAAGTGAAAAAATTCTCGATCATATCCGTACCAAACTGAACATTAAAGACGGCGAAACCACTGCTGACGGACTATTCACCCTGAAACCTGCAGAATGCCTCGGTGCCTGTGGTTATGCGCCAATGATGCAGCTGGGTAAATTTTATCACGAAAATTTAACAGTGGAAAAAGTTGACGAAATCCTGGAACTCTGCAGACAGGGAGCCGTTGCACTCGACTAAACTATTGATTTCAGAACCGTAAGGTTTTTATTGAATTTAAAAAAGTAATTACAGGCAAGAAGCCAAAAGCCAATTGCAATAAGCATATAGAAAATGAGTAAAAAACTTTTACTTAAAGACGCGCACATAGAAGGAATCCGTTACTTCGATGTTTACCGCAAACAGGGCGGTTACGAAGCAGTTGAAAAAGCACTGAAAATGACCCCTGACGCCATTGTGGAAGAAGTGAAAACTTCAGGACTACGAGGGCGTGGCGGCGCAGGATTCCCAACAGGCATGAAATGGAGTTTCCTCGCAAAACCCGAAGGTGTCCCAAGATATCTGGTCGTAAATGCCGACGAATCCGAACCGGGAACTTTTAAAGACCGTTACTTAATGGAATTCCTGCCCCATCTTCTGATTGAAGGAATGATTGTTTCTTCATTCGCGTTGGGCGCAAATACATCATACATTTACATCCGTGGTGAATATTCCTGGATTCCCGACATTCTGGAAGAAGCCATTGAAGAAGCAAAGAAAAACGGATTCTTAGGAAAAAATATTTTAGGAACCGGTTACGATCTGGAGATTTACGTTCAGCGCGGTGCCGGTGCATATATCTGCGGTGAAGAAACTGCACTGCTGGAATCGCTGGAAGGTAAAAGAGGCAATCCACGCCTGAAACCGCCATTCCCGGCAGTAAAAGGTCTTTGGGAAAGCCCTACCGTAGTAAACAACGTAGAGACCATTGCAGCTGTAGTGCCTATCATCAACATTACGGGAGCCGAATATGCCAAAATTGGCGTAGGACGTTCTACCGGAACAAAACTGATTTCTGCCTGCGGAAATATAAACAAACCTGGCGTTTACGAAATCGACATGACCATCACCGTAGAAGAATTCATTTATTCTGATGAATACTGCGGCGGAATCCCGAACGGGAAGAAACTTAAAGCCTGTATTCCAGGCGGTTCTTCCGTGCCGATTCTTCCAGCCAATTTATTGCTGAAAACCATTAACGGTGAGCCGAGATATATGAATTATGAATCCCTCTCGGATGGCGGATTTGCAACCGGAACAATGATGGGATCAGGCGGATTTGAAGTACTTGATGAAGACCAGTGTATCGTAGAACACACCATGACGCTGGCAAGATTCTATGCCCACGAAAGTTGCGGACAGTGTACACCATGCCGTGAAGGAACGCCGTGGATGTACAAAATCCTTAAAAAAATAGAAAGCGGAGAAGGAACCCTGGCAGACATCGACTTGCTGTGGGACATCCAGAGAAAAATAGAAGGAAATACCATTTGCCCTTTGGGTGACGCGGCTGCATGGCCTGTTGCCGCGGCAATCCGTCATTTCCGAGATGAGTTTGAATGGCATATTAACAATCCTGAAGCATTAACAAAAAATTACGGTTTAGCCAATTATGCGGATCCAATTCCGGTAGCTGCGAAAGCAGAATAAGATGAAGAAGTTCTTTAAAATTTTTGCATTCCTTTTTCTGGGACTGAACTTGAGTTTTGCCCAGGAAACAGATACAACTCAGGAAATATCTGACGATTTCGACTTTAGTATTAAGCCGATGTCGAAAAAAGGACAGATGTTCGTTTTCTGGGGCTGGAACAGAGCCGCGTTTACTAACTCTGATATTCACTTTAGAGGAAACGGCTACGATTTCACTTTAGAAAATGTGGTAGCGCACGACAGACCGAGCGAATTAGACTTGGCTTACGTTGATCCGGGGCAAATTTCTAAACCGCAGTTTAACTTCCGGTTGGGATATTTCATTAAGGATAATTTGGCGCTGGTTGTAGGTACAGACCATATGAAATATGTGATGGACCAGGAACAGACCGTAAAGTTTAAAGGAAATATTTCCGATCCGGTATATTCGGCGATGGTACAGAACGGTGAAGTTGATCTCACTGATACAAAATTCCTGACGTTTGAGCATACCGACGGACTGAATTATGTAAATGCAGGTTTAGAAAAATATAAACCGCTTTTGAGCAAAGAAAAAATAAATGTGATGTGGAGCTACGGCGCAGGCGCAGGTGTTCTTTTTCCGAAAAGTAATGTAAAACTTTTCGACAATGAGCGAAGCGACCGTTTTCATGTTGCAGGCTTCGGCCTCGATGCCAGAGCAAATATCAACGCTGTCTTCTGGAAACACTGGATGGCAAGAGTAGAAGGAAAATTAGGCTATATCAATATGCCTGACATTAAGACAACATTAAACAATAAACCCGATAAAGCATCCCAGGATTTCTTTTTCGGACAGATCAATTTCGGGATTGGTTATACCTTTAATGCCCGTAAAATTTAATTAATTCATTTTTGAATTCATCTATAATGAGCGAAGAAATTAAAAAATTTAAGATCACGATCGACGGACAAACCACTGAGGTTTTGCCCGGAACTTCTATTCTTGAAGCAGCCAGACAAATCGGTGGTAAATCTGTACCACCCGCGATGTGTTACTACAAACCTCTGGAATCCAGCGGCGGAAGATGCAGAACCTGTTTGGTAGAAGTATCGAAAGGTTCAGATGCAGATTCACGGCCAATGCCAAAACTTGTAGCAAGCTGCAGAACCGGTGTTATGGATGGTATGGAAGTAAAAAACCTTACCTCCGAAAAAACTCAGGAAGCAAGAAAAGCCGTAACCGAATTTCTGCTTATAAATCACCCTCTGGACTGCCCGGTATGTGACCAGGCCGGCGAATGCCACCTTCAGGATTTGGGTTATGAGCATGGTGTAGAAGCAACCAGAACAGAATTTGAAAGAAGAACTTTCGAGCCTGAAGATATCGGTCCGAACATTAAACTTCACATGAATCGCTGTATCCTGTGTGCACGATGCGTTTTGGTAGCAAACCAGCTTACCGAAAACCGTGAGCACGGAATTCTCTTCAGAGGTGACCATGCAGAGATTTCAACGAATTTAAATAAAGCTCTGGACAGTGATTTCATTGGAAACGTAATTGATGTATGTCCTGTAGGAGCATTAACCGACAGAACTGCACGTTTTGCAAGCAGAGTGTGGTTTACCAAACCAATGAACGCCACCTGCAAATGTGATAAATGTGCCGGAAAAGCGGTTGTTTGGATGAAAGGTGAAGAAATCATCAGGGTTACTGCCAGAAAAGACCAGTACGACGAAGTACAGGATTGGATCTGTGATGAGTGCCGTTTCGAGAAAAAAGACCTGAAACACTGGACGATCGAAGGTCCGAGACATATCGACAGACACTCGGTTATCTCGCTGAACCATTACGAGAAGCCAAAAAATATGGTTAATCTCCTGAACAATCCCGATGCAAAAGAAATCGGTGAAAAAGACGAAATAATTTAATTTGATAATGAGCTGTTTAAAACTGATTTAAAATCAATCTTTAAACCTCAAATGATATAACTTATGGAATTAATTACCTTTAAACTCATTTTAGTACTTGTTCTTTTTGCCGTATCCATGGGCGTAGCAGCCTACTCTACCTGGGGCGAGCGAAAAGTGGCAGCGGCGTTACAGGACAGAATCGGGCCGAACAGAGCCGGACCGTTCGGTCTTTTGCAGCCTTTGGCTGATGGTGGAAAACTCTTTTTTAAAGAAGGATTTGTACCCCAGAATGCCGACAGATTCCTATTTTATTTAGGACCTGGCATCACCATGTTCGTTTCCCTGATCACGGGTGCGGTAATTCCGTGGGGAAAATCGCTGAACATCGGTGGAACTTCTTTTGATATTCAGGTAGCCAATATCGATGTTGGCGTACTGTATCTTATCGGAATGGTTTCCATCGGAGTTTACGGAATGATGATCGGTGGTTGGGCATCCAATAATAAATACTCGCTTATCGGCGCCATCCGTGCTTCGTCGCAGATGATCTCTTATGAACTCGCGATGGGTCTTTCGCTTCTTGCAATTATTTTAATGGCAGGAAGTCTGGATCTTCACTATATCACTTCTTCACAGGGAACCGGTAAAATCTGGGGCTTAATTCCGGCAGACGGCATGAACTGGAATATTTTCTACCAGCCTTTAGCATTTATCATCTTTTTCGTTGCTGCTTTGGCAGAAACCAACCGTCACCCTTTCGATTTGCCGGAATGTGAATCTGAACTAGTAAACGGTTATATGACAGAATATTCATCCATGAACTTTGGGCAATACATGTTCGGGGAATATGTGAATATGTTCATTTCAAATGCACTGATCGCAACCCTGTTTTTCGGAGGATTCAACTATCCCGGTATAAATTGGGTATCTGAAAACTGGGGCGAAAATACGGCAGGTATTTTAAGTATCCTGGCGATGCTCTTTAAAGTGATTATCGGAATCCTGATCTTTATGTGGATCCGCTGGACGATCCCGAGATTCAGATACGACCAGTTGATGCATCTGGGCTGGAAGAGTTTAATTCCTTTAGCCTTAGTAAATCTTGTGATTACTGCTGCTGTAATTGTTTTCTTTACCTAATTAAAAAAGTAAAAGTTGTCATGCTCACGGCTTAGGCCAAGCTAAAACAAAATCAATATGAAACTGACCAACAGATCAAAAGTAGTCTCCAACAAAGAGATGACTTTTATGGAAAGAATATACCTCCCCGAAATCATGAAGGGAATGGCCATTACCCTGAAACACGCTTTGGCGGGTTCCAAAGGGAAAGTTTACTCCTATCCGGAGGTGGAAAAGCCAAGGGCAAAAGTTTGGCGTGGCCTGCACGTTCTGAAACGTGACGAAGAAGGGCGTGAAAGATGTACTGCCTGCGGACTTTGTGCTGTCGCATGTCCGGCAGAAGCCATTACCATGACCGCCGCGGAAAGAACCCGGGAGGAAAAAGACCTGTACCGTGAAGAAAAATATGCAGCGGTGTACGAAATCAATATGTTGCGATGTATTTTCTGTGGGATGTGCGAAGAAGCCTGCCCGAAATCTGCGATTTACCTTACCGACCGTTTGGTGGATGTGGAAACCAACCGCGGAAGCTTCGTGTACGGAAAAGATAAACTTGTTGAAAAAATCAATGAAAGAATTGATATTACAGCGAGACAGAGCGAATTACAAAAAAAATCGGTTAAATAAATGGAACAGATTATATTTTTCTTTGTGGCATTTCTTGCCATTATAAGCGCAGCCTATTTTGTGTTTGCCCGAAACCCGCTCTACTCCATTCTTTCCCTGATTGTAACGTTCTTTTCGATTGCTGCAATGTATGTTTTACTGAATGCTCAGTTTTTAGGAATTGTTCAGGTGATTGTTTACGCAGGGGCGATTATGGTTTTATTCCTCTATATCCTGATGATGCTTAACCTGAATAAAGGCGACGAAAGTAAAAAGCAGAACATCACCAAATTCATCGGGGTTTTTGCTGCAGGAATCCTTTTAATCGGAATTCTGGGTGCTTTCAAAGGACTGAACGCGACGACTTTCGGAACCGGTGCAGATTCATCCATCGGCTTGACCAAAAACCTCGGAAGATTATTGTTTAACGAATATGTATTGCCATTTGAACTGGCTTCAATCCTTATCCTTGCAGGAATTGTTGGTGCAGTGCTGATCGGTAAAAAAGATTTATAGTATTATGGGAGAAATAAATTCATTTATACAGACCGTACCGCTCGAGTATTTTATTATACTGAGTTCTGTACTTTTCTGTCTTGGAGTTTTAGGGGTTCTAATCCGCAAAAACGCCATCATTATTTTGGGTTGTGTAGAGTTGATGCTGAATTCTGTAAATCTGCTTCTGGCTGCATTTTCAAGCTATAAAGGCGATGGAAACGGTCAAATCCTGGTGTTCTTCATCATGGTGGTTGCTGCTGCAGAAGTTGCGATCGGTTTAGCAATTATCGCAATGATTTACCGCAATACGAAATCGGTAGACATCAGTATTTTTAATAAATTAAGAGGATAATATAGGATGGAAAATTTAGTTTACGCAATTATACTTTTACCCTTATTCGGATTTCTGATCAACGGTCTTTTTGGAAAAAGTCTGCCGAAAATGGTGGTAGGAAGTATCGCAACTCTCGTGGTTTTTGCCTCTTTCTGTATTGCTGTCAGTTTATTTTTAAAATTTGATGCAGATTCACAGCCGGTCATTGTAAGGGCTTTTGAATGGTTCAGGGTTAACGGAATCCAGGTTAATTTCAGCTTCCAGATCGATCAGCTGTCATTAATGATGATTATGATCATTACCGGAATCGGTTCACTGATTCATCTTTACTCTATCGGCTACATGAGCCACGATAAAGGCTTTTATAAATTCTTTGCTTACCTGAATCTGTTCATCTTCTCCATGCTCCTTTTGGTGATGGGCAGCAATTATTTGATCCTTTTCATCGGTTGGGAAGGTGTCGGTCTATGTTCTTATTTACTCATCGGTTTCTGGTATACCAATAAAGAATATGGTGCGGCGGCAAGAAAAGCCTTCATCATGAACAGAATCGGTGACCTTGGGATGATTATCGGGATTTTAATGATCGCTTACCAAACCAACGCTGTAGATTTCCTTTCTGTTGCTCAAAATTCCTCAAAATTTGAACTTGATTCACCGGTAATCATCTTTATTACAGCGAGTTTATTTATCGGAGCAATGGGTAAATCTGCACAGGTTCCGCTATTTACCTGGTTACCTGATGCGATGGCTGGTCCAACACCGGTTTCTGCGTTAATCCACGCGGCAACCATGGTTACTGCCGGTATTTATTTGGTGGTAAGATCCAATTTCCTTTTCTCGCTTGCTCCTACGACCATGGACGGAATCCTGTTTATCGGGCTTCTTACCGCTTTGGTTGCAGCGTTTATCGGTCTCAGACAAAATGATATTAAAAAAGTTTTAGCCTACTCTACGGTTTCGCAATTAGGATTTATGTTTGTTGCACTGGGAGTTGGCGCATATACTACCGCAATGTTCCACCTGATGACGCATGCGTTCTTCAAAGCGTTGCTGTTCTTAGGTGCAGGTTCTGTAATCCACGCAATGAGCGGCGAACAGGACATGCGATTTATGGGTGGTTTGAAAAGCAAAATTAAAGTTACACATATTACTTTCCTTATCGGAACACTTGCGATTTCAGGTTTCCCGTTCCTTTCAGGGATGATTTCCAAAGATGAAATCTTAACCAATGTTTACGGTAAAAACCCGGTACTTTGGGTAATCCTGTTCCTGGTAGCCACGCTTACAGCGATTTATATGTTCAGAATGTATTACCTGACCTTCCATGGAGAATTCAGAGGAACTGAAGAGCAGAAACATCACGTTCATGAAAGTCCGTCGAACATGACGATTCCTTTGATTGTTCTGGCGGTGTTATCAGTAGTTGGCGGTTTCATCAACCTACCCCACTTCATCGGTCACGGTAATTATGCAAAGCTTGATCAGTGGCTGAAATCCATCTATGTTTATGATCTTGAACTTCCGGAAGTGAATTTTGGAACCGAAATGATCCTTCTTGCATTAACTGTTCTGATGTTCTTTACCGTTTGGTTCGTTGTAAAAAACATTTACGTCAACAAGAAAAAAATGGCATTGCCAGATGAAAAATATACCGGCTGGGAAAGACTTTCGAACAGAAAACTCTTCCTGGATGAGCTGAATAATGCGACCTTCGTTAGGTTTATTGAAGGTTTAGGTGTTGGTGGAAATATGTTCGATAAAGGCGTGCTGAACCGGTTTGTAGACTTCATCGGAAGCGGCGCTGAAGATTCAGGACGGGCAGCAAAAAGACTCCAGAACGGAAACGTGGAGAATTATGTGCTCATCATGTCTCTGGCTATCGGAATTATTTTAATTGTTAACTTTATATTACAATAGTAAATGTCGTATCTATTATTAACATTGTTACTATTACCTCTCGTAGGTTCTGCAGTGGTATTCGCGTGGAAAAACTCCACTAGTAAATATTTGGCATTGGGGTTTGCATTTGCCCAAATGTTTCTCTCATTTTATATGCTGGCAAATTTCAATTCCACTCCTACGGTGGACGGAGTTCTGCAGTATGAAATCAATTATCCCTGGTCACAGTTTATCAAGAGTAACCTGCATTTCGGGATCGATGGGATGAGCATGCTGCTTGTGCTGCTTACCAATATTTTAACGCCACTCATCATTCTGTCTTCCTTTAATGAGAAACCTGGGTACAGGAATACTTTTTACGGACTTATTCTGTTGATGCAGTTCGGGTTAATCGGAGTTTTCACTGCACTTGACGGTTTGCTGTTCTATATTTTCTGGGAAGTTACCCTTATCCCAATCTGGTTAATCGCCGGAATCTGGGGTCAGGAAAACAAGAAGATTGCGTTCACAACCAGGTTCTTTGTTTACACTTTCGTAGGATCATTATTTATGCTGATCGGGCTGATTTATGTGTACACACATTCCGCGTCTTTTGCACTAACCGACCTTTACAACGCCAACCTTAACGCTTCTGAACAGACGGTTATTTTCTGGTTCATCTTCTTTGCCTTCGCAGTGAAGTTGCCTGTTTTCCCGTTCCATTCGTGGCAGCCGGATACGTACACGTACTCACCAACTCAGGGAACCATGCTTCTTTCGGGAATCATGCTGAAAATGGCAGTGTACGGACTTTTAAGATATCTGTTACCGATAACACCGGACCCAATTTTAGGAATTTCAGGACAAATTGTTTTGGTTCTTGCTATTGTAGGAATTGTTCACGGCGCACTGATTGCCATTGTGCAAAATGACGCTAAACGTCTTATCGCCTATTCATCATTATCACACGTTGGATTAATGGTAGCAGGTATTATGGCATCAGCGATTTTAACGGTAAAAGGTACGTTGATGACTGAAGGTGGCGAAGGAGCAATGGTACAGGCTTTCGCTCACGGGATTAATGTTGTAGGTCTTTTTTACTGTGCTGATATTCTTTATAAAAGATTCAAAACAAGAGATATCCGTCAAATGGGTGGTTTAGCTAAAGTTGCACCGAAATTTGCCGTTCTTTTCCTTGTAATTTTACTTGGTTCTGTAGGACTTCCTTTAACGAATGGTTTTATCGGGGAGTTTATTCTGATTAAATCTGTTTTCGATTATAGCAAACTCGCAGCCGTATTTGCCGGACTTACCATGATTCTGTCCGCAGTTTATCTTTTAAGATTCTACGGAAAAGCGATGTTCGGTGAAGGAGATGAAAGTGTTTTGTCTTCTGCGAAAGACTTATCGGGTGTAGAATTTACGGTGCTGGCGAGTTTGGCGGTATTTGTAATTCTGCTGGGACTTTTCCCACAGCCTCTTATCGAAATGGTAAACAGTTCACTGAAGTTTATTTTCACTTCGATGATGAACTAAGAAAATAATTTTAATATTTAAGACAGAGAAAGAACCTCAGATCTCGAATTTCAAATCTCAAATCTAAACTAAATGAGCGTTTTAATCATCATATTCCTTACTGCAGTTGTCGCATTATTTGCAGGGGTTTTTGAACAGGGAAAATTTTCAAGGTACATCAGTATTCTTGGGCTTTTGGTGGCATTTTATGTAAGCTTTCTACCGGAAGCGGAATTCTTTAACCAATACAAATCGATGTTCGACTATACCGTAAACGCGGCTCTTTTCACCAAGATTGCTATTGTCATCACGATTCTGCTCTTCTTTTTGGGAGGTTTTTCATTCAGCAACCACCGCAGCCACCAATCAGAGCTCTATGCGCTGATGCTGTTTGCGCTTTGTGGCGGTATTGTGCTTTTCGGATTCCAGAATTTGGTAACCTTATTTTTGGGTGTTGAGATTCTTTCTATTCCGCTTTACGTATTGGCCGGAAGTAACAAAACAGATTTACGCTCCAATGAAGCTTCGGTTAAATATTTCCTGATGGGTGCATTTGCCACCGGATTTCTTTTATTCGGGATTGCCTTGGTTTACGGAAGCAGCGGCAGCTTCGATCTATACAAAATTCATCAGTTTTCACTTGAAAACTCCAAGGATCTGATGTTTAATGCAGGTGCAGTATTAATGTTGGTTGCCCTGGCATTTAAAGTTTCAATGGCGCCGTTCCATATGTGGAGTCCCGATGTTTACCAGGGTTCACCTTCCCTTATTACCGCGTTTATGATGTCGGTTGTAAAAATTTCTGCATTTTTTGCTTTCTTCAAAGTAATGTCGATCGGCTTTTTCGGAATCACCGGAGAATGGATTAACATCGTTGGCGTTCTCATTATCATCACCCTGTTTTTAGCCAACGTAATGGGGCTTGCCCAAAGCAATGCGAAGAGAATGCTGGCTTATTCTTCCGTTTCTCATGTAGGTTATCTTGGCCTTATTTTCTTCGGACTGAACAACCTGTCTGCTTACAACCTTGCTTTTTATCTGTTTGCCTATTCATTGGCTACAATTGGCGTAATGATGTGCTTAATCTGGGTTGAAAAACTGAAACGCGAAACTTCTTACAACGCATTCAAAGGATTGGCACATACCGAACCGCTATTGGCAGTTGCCGCAGCTATTTCGATGCTTTCTATGGCCGGAATTCCGTTAACAGCTGGTTTCATGGGAAAATTCTCCATCTTTGCACAGGCGATAGAAACCACTCCTTTCCTTGTTTTGGTGGCAGTATTGGGTTCCGCGATCTCCATTGCTTACTATTTAAGACTCATTATGGTGATGTTCTTCCCGAAAGAAAGCAGTTTCAAAACTTCAGAAAGAGTTCCGTTAACCTATAACATTGTTGCAGTGTTCATTATTTTTGCACTGTTAGCCTTAGGAATTTTCCCGGACCTCTTCGCAACACAGTTCGGAATGTAAGAATTTCACACATTAAAATATAAAGCGCAGTTCTTTTGAGCTGCGTTTTTTTATGTATAAAAATATTTTAATCATTTGATTAAATCAAAATATTAATCTTAACTTTGCTAAAATAATTTAATCATGGATTCCGAAAAAGACATTTCAACCGAAGAAAAAATCCTTATTTCAGCATCAAAGGTTTTTACTGAGAAAGGGTTCTCGGGAACACGGACAAGAGATATTGCAGAAGAAGCCGGAATTAATCTGGCATTACTGAATTATTATTTCCGCAGTAAGGAGAAACTTTTTGAGCAGGTCATGAAAGTAAAAATTGTTCTCCTGTTCGGTAAGATCATTCCTATTATTACCAGCGAACAAATAAGTATTGAAGAAAAAATAGATCTTGTTAGTGAAAAATATTTCGAGATTTTGTCTAAAAATCCAAATCTTCCCCTTTTCGTCCTGAGCGAAATACAGAAAAAACCTTCCAATATCACTTCGCTGATTCCTGTCGATCAGTTTCTGAAAACTTCAGTCCTCCTCCAACAGATCAGGGAAAAGAAACCCGACCTTAATCCTCTTCACTTCATTGTTAATTTCCTGAGTATGACTGCCTTCCCTTATATCGGGAAGCCTATTCTTAAAAATTTCAACATCCTGAGCGATGAGGAATTCCAGAAATTTGTTGCGGAGCGTAGGACTTTGGTTCCGCTCTGGACCAAAATGTTCCTTAACAGTTAACAGACTTTTCATTTAAAACCCATCAAATGAAAACATTAAAATACCTGATCGTAGTCGCGCTGCTTCTAAATTTTCAGTTGAAAGCCCAGGAAACGGCGACTTTGGAGGAAGTGCAGGAGCTTGCGAAAAATAGCTATCCGCTTATCAAAAGAAATGCACTCCTTGAAAAGACACGAGATTATACCGTAGAAAACGTTTCAAAAGGCTGGCTGCCTCAGATTAGCGTTGTGGGCCAGGCCACCTACCAGAACGAAGTGACCCAACTGCCATTCTCACTTCCCAACAGTTTGGTGGAACCGCTGAGCAAGGACCAGTATAAAGTTTACGCCGATATTCAACAGACGGTTTATGATGGCGGAATGATTTCTAATCAAAAGAAACTGGCAAAAATTCAGTCAGAAACCGAGATTCAGAAAAACGAAGTCGAGCTCGATAAACTTGAAGAAAGAATCAACCAGATTTATTTCGGAATTCTTCAAAGCCAGGAACAGCTGCAGCAAACTGAAATCACAAAAAACGACATCGAAAACGGCTTGAAGAAAGCTAGTGCACAGCTGGAATATGGTATCATCTTCAGAAGTCAGGTTGATGTGCTGAAAGCACAATTGATTGGGTTGGAACAGCGTGAGATCGAAGTTCAGTCACTTCGTAAAAATTTAATCGAAACCCTTTCTCTGTTTACCAAAAAAGATTTCAGTGAAAATACAGTTTTCGAAACACCGGAAAAACTGCTGCTCACCGGAGAAAACAACCGATCCGAACTGAAACTTTTCACCCTTCAGCAACAGATGCTGGAAACTCAGAAGTCTCTTGTGGAATCTAAAAACCTTCCCAAACTTGGAGCTTTTTTCCAGGGTGGATATGGCAAGCCGGGCTTCAATATGCTTAGCAATGAATTCGATATATTCTATATCGGCGGCCTGCGGCTGCAGTTTCCCATTTCCGGATTTTACACCAAAAAAAATGACCTGACGCTACTCAACACCCAGCAGCAGGATCTGGAAATTCAGAAAGAAAACTTTCTCTTTAACCAAAATTTTTCCACTATCCAGAACAATGAAGAATTGGATAAACTACAGAAACTTATTCAGAAAGATGAAGAACTCATCGCATTAAGGCAAAGCATTAAAAAAGCCAGCCTTGCGCAACTTGAAAACGGGGTCCTCAACACTAGCGACTATCTTCGTGAAGTAAATGCCGAAGAACAGGCCAGAATCCAGAAAATGACTCATGAGATTCAGTTTCTCTTAACCCAGTATAACCAAAAGGCCCAGCTTAATAACTGAAAATTTCAGCGTTGAAAATGAACATCAAAATTTACCGTTATGAATAAATATATCCTTCTACTGTTTTTGATGACTATAATGGGCTGTTCGAAGTCAGAAGCAACATACGACGCTTCCGGAACCTTTGAAGCCGAAGAAATTATCGTTACTGCCAAAGCCACCGGTACGATTCTGAAACTCGAGGTGGAGGAAGGCCAGCAACTCGCTCTTCATGAAAAAGTAGGCGAAATTGATCCAAAAAACATAGAACTTCAGAAAGAACAGGTCATCGCCAGCATAGATGCTTTGGAACAGAAAACAGGTTCCGCAGTTCCACAAATCCAGGTACTGCAGACCCAAATCTCAGCTCAGTCTGCTAATGTTTCCGTGCTTCAGGAACAGTTGCGTAACGCGGTTCGCGAACGTGACAGAACCGCCAATCTCGTCGCAAGAGATGCTGCCACCCGAAAGCAGCTGGATGACGCCAACGGACAGATCCTTGTCTTACAGAAACAGATTTCGGCAGCACGCACTCAACTTAGTACCCTTCAACAGCAGATTTCGACGGCGAAAGAAAATGTATCCATTCAGAACCGCGCCATCTTAAGCGAAAGAAAACCTACCCAGAAAAAAGTAGAACAAATGGATGAGCAACTAAAAAACAACACGATTGAAAGTCCGATTGCAGGAATGGTGCTCACCAAATACATGAACGAAGGCGAATTTGCCATCATCGGTAAACCTGTTTTCAAGATGGCTGATCTGGAGCTGATGATTTTAAAAATCTTTATCACGAGCGATCAGCTGGCGCAGGTAAAAACAGGTCAGCAGGTTAAAGTTTTCATCGACATGAGTGACGGAAAAACAAAAGAACTTCCCGGAACGGTGTACTGGATCAGTCCCAAAGCCGAATTCACCCCAAAAACCATTCAGACTAAAAATGAGCGGGCCAACCTTGTATACGCCGCAAAAGTACATGTGAAAAACGACGGCCTCCTGAAAATCGGGATGTACGGTGATGTAAAATTTTAAGAGCCAGGTAAAAAGTCAAAAGAATCAGCTGAAATGAAATCCATCAAAGTCAATAACCTTACAAAGATCTATGGCAAGAAAAATGAAAAGATTCTTGCAGTGGATGATGTGAGTTTTGATGTGAATCCGGGAGAAATTTTTGGGCTTATCGGTCCAGATGGTGCAGGAAAAACCACCATTTTCAGAATGCTGACGACTGTTTTGCTGCCCGATTCCGGCTCCGCTACAGTTGAGGGACTCGACATGGTGAAGGATTATAAAAAAATACGCCGGATTCTGGGTTATATGCCCGGAAAATTCTCTTTGTATCAGGATTTGACGGTGGAAGAAAACCTGAATTTCTTTGCCAGTATTTTCAATACAACAATCAATGAAAACTATCATCTGATCAAAGATATTTATATCCAGATTGAACCTTTTAAAGACCGGAAAGCCGGCGCTCTGTCCGGTGGAATGAAACAGAAACTGGCCCTCTGCTGTGCGCTTATTCATAAACCAAAGGTTTTATTCCTGGATGAACCCACAACGGGTGTGGATCCGGTATCGCGGAAAGAATTCTGGGAAATGCTTCAGCGTCTGAAAAAACAGGGCATCACCATGGTAGTCGCAACACCATATATGGATGAAGCCTCACTTTGCGACCGGATCGCCTTATTCCAGCATGGAAAAATCCTCTCTATTGACACTCCGAAGCAGATCAGTGAAAGTTTCCCCGATTTGCTTTTTGAAGTGAAAGCAGGTAGAACTTCCGCTGTATTGCGCGCACTGGAGAATTTCAAACAGAAAAAGAATGTATATGCTTATGGAGAATCGGTGCATTTGACGGTAGACCGAAATGGAGATTTCTACACCGCAATTCTAACAGACTATCTAAAAAACGAAGGGTTTACAGACATTGAGATAAAACCTGTAAAAGCAAGTATTGAGGACAGTTTTATAAGACTTCTTTCAGACAGGTGAAAGTTATAAATGAGATTTGAACTTTCAATCGTGAAATACAAAAGAATGAATTCCAAAGAAAAGCATATCGCCATAAAAGCAGAAAAAATCACCAAGGTTTTCGGAGATTTCACAGCCGTGGATCATATCAGTTTTGAGGTGGAAAAGGGAGAAATATTCGGTTTCCTGGGAGCGAACGGTGCCGGAAAAACTACAGCGATGCGCATGTTCTGCGGACTTTCGGTCCCGACTTCGGGGACGGCAACTGTGGCAGATTTTGATGTTTATAAAGAAACCGAAAAAATCAAGAAAAACATCGGATACATGAGTCAGAAATTCTCACTTTACGGCAACCTCACGGTAACCGAAAATCTTAATTTCTTCGGCGGCATCTACGGAATTCCACGCAAAGAACTCAAAGCAAAATGTAATGAACTGCTGCAAAAACTCGATCTGGAACAAGAAAAAAACAAACTGGTTTCTGAACTCCCTTTAGGCTGGAAACAGAAACTTGCCTTTTCTGTCGCTGTCTTCCACAATCCGCAGATTGTTTTTCTGGATGAACCTACCGGCGGTGTGGATCCTGTAACCAGACGCCAGTTCTGGAATCTGATTTATGAAGCTTCAGAACGTGGAATAACAGTTTTCGTAACAACACATTATATGGATGAAGCGGAATACTGCGACCGTGTTTCGATCATGGTTGACGGAAAAATTGCAGCACTTGATACACCTTCAAATCTCAAAAAACAGTTCAGCTCCCAAACGATGGATGAAGTGTTTTATGAACTGGCGCGCGGCGCAAAACGATCGGAATAATTAATTAAATGAAGTGAAACAGTTACTAACTTTTGTCCGGAAAGAATTTTTACACGTTCTGCGTGATAAAAGGACGCTGCTCATCCTTTTCGGGATGCCGGTGGTACAGATTCTGCTCTTTGGTTTCGCTCTGAGTACTGAGGTGAAAAACACGCGGATCGGTGTTCTGGATCAGGACAAATCTCAGGCTTCTACCGAACTGGTTTCGAAAATCCACGCCAACCTTTATTTTGATCTCGAGCAGGACCTGAAATCCATCCATGAAGCGGAAGACGCATTCAAAGGTGGACGCATTAAAATGATTATGGTAATTCCTGCGGGTTTTTCTGAAGATCTTAGCAGTGGAAAAAAAACTCAGCTTCAACTCATCACCGACGGAACCGACCTGAATCTGGCGAACCAGATTTATAATTTCATGTCGAACATCATACTTGATTTTTATGGACAGCAAACTTTAGTTCAATCATCCGGCGTACAGCCTGAAATCCGGATGCTTTATAATCCGCAGCTTCAGGGTGCGCCCAATTTTGTACCCGGCGTTATGGCCTTTATCCTGCTCATCATCTGTGTACTGATGACTGCCATTGCGATTGTGCGCGAAAAAGAAACCGGCACCCTCGAAGTGCTGTTGGTTTCACCCATGAAACCTTATGTGATTATTCTGGCCAAAGCGATTCCTTATTTTATCCTTTCGGTTATTATACTCATTTCCATACTCATTTTAAGCGTCACGGGTCTCGATTTACCCATAAAAGGAAATCTGTTTTTACTTTTCGGAATCAGCATTATTTTTATCATCACCAATCTTTTGCTTGGGATCGTCATCTCCATTCTCACCCAGACACAGCAAACGGCGATGCTTATTTCGCTGGTCGGCACCATGCTGCCTACGCTGATGCTGAGCGGCTTTATGTTTCCGGTAGAAAATATGCCGGTACCGCTGCAGGTTATCGGGAATGTGATTCCGGCCAAATGGTATTATGAAATCGTGAAAAATATCATGATTAAAGGCACCGGCCTGGAAGTCATCTGGAAGCACACCGCCGTTCTTACCGGAATGATGATGATGCTCTTCCTTATCGCCGTGAGGAAGTTTAAAGTTCGGCTTGAGTAATTTTAAAATGTTTTAAAAAATGTTGAGCACCCTTCGCATATTAATCAAAAAAGAGTTCCTGCAAATCTTCAGGAACAGAGCTATTCTGGCTATAATTTTCGTGATGCCTGTTGTACAGCTGGTGGTTCTGCCGTTGGCGGCGAGTTACGAAATCAAAGACATAAAAATTGCGGTGACCGACCACGACAAATCATCTTTATCGCGGGAACTGATCCGCAAAATTACAGCTTCAGGATATTTTAAAATGACCGCTTATGGGGAAAACTACACGCAGGCGTATCAGGAAATAGAAAAAGACCGTGCCGACCTCATCATCGAAATTCCCAACAATTTTGAAAAAGACATTGTAAAAGAAAACCGCCAGAAAGTGCTGATCGCCATCAATGCCATCAACGGTACAAAGGCGGGACTTTCTGCAAGTTATCTTGTGCAGATTCTTCAGGATTTCAATTCGCAGATTCAACTCAAAATGTCGCCCGAACTCAAAAGTATGAGCAAAATCTCCGGTCTGGAAACCGTGCCGATGTTCTGGTTTAATGAACATTATAATTACCGTCTTGCTCTTGTTCCGGGAATTCTGGCCTTCCTTGTGACTTTAATCGGTGGATATCTTACCGCACTGAACATCGTAGCCGAAAAAGAAACCGGAACCATTGAGCAGATAAATGTCTCCCCGATCCGAAAAGTTGATTTCATCATCGGCAAACTGTTCCCGTTCTGGATTCTGGCCATGGTTGCTTTCAGCCTTGGTTTACTGGTGACGGTTTTTGTGTATGATATCAGGATGGAAGGCAGCCTTCTTCTGCTCTACGCTTTTGTATCGGTTTATCTTATCACCATTCTTGGCGTGGGGCTTCTGGTTTCTGTTTACAGCGAAACCCAGCAGCAGGCGATGTTTGTGGTATTCTTTTTCATGATGATTTTCGTGCTGATGAGCGGACTTTTCACGCCGGTTGAAAGCATGACCGACTGGGCAAAATACATCGCGTACCTCAATCCTGTGACTTATGGTGTTGACGGCATCCGGCTGATTATGCTTAAAAACAGCGGCTTCACCGATTTGCTGCCACATTTCGCCTTTATTGTTTCTTTAGGACTTGTAGTGATCACATGGGCAGTACTGCGCTACCGGAAAACAAATTAAAAACCCTGTAATCTGAAATATAATCACTAAATTTAGAAAGCCATGAAACATACCCTGTTACTTATTTTTCTGTTTCTTTTCGGTCTAGTTACCCTCTTTATGAGCAGCGCGGTTTTATTCGACTGGCTGGGCATCCGCGAAAAAGAAGGGAATTTTGTTCCTGTCGTGGTCTGGGCAAACTGGCTGTGCGGATTTCTTTATCTGGTTGCTGCTTATGCAGTCTTTAAAAACAGCCTTCGGGCAAAAATTCCATTGATTACTGCAGTCTTCATTTTGATTGCAGCATATCTCTATCTCTTTATCCACATCAGTAACGGCGGTCTGTACGAAACAAAAACAGTGGGCGCCATGGCATTTCGGGTCGGTATTACTGCGTTATTCCTTTTTACAACCATAAAAATTTTTAAAAAATGAAAAAAACATTGCTTTCAGCACTTTTAGGGCTGGCCATCGTAATTTCCTGTGAAAAGAAACAGGAAACTACCGAAAATCAGGATCATACGAATCACACCGAAAATGTTGCAGCTGAAACGGAAGCCGAAGCTCCGGCAGAAGCTACCCATGACGATCATGCCGACACCAGTGCAAATCTGGAACTCAACAATGGCAAAAAATGGAAAACCAACACCGAAATGCTGCCTTACATCCAAAAACAGGAACAGCTCATTGATGCGTACGACGATGAAACCGGAGATTACAAAAAACTCGCAGCAGACCTTTCAACGGCCAATGAGCAGCTGATTAAAAGCTGCACCATGACCGGAAAATCTCACGATGTGCTTCACGTTTGGCTTACCGATCACATAAAAAAAATTAATCTGCTTGCCAAAGCGGCCACACAAAAGGAAGCTGAAAAAATTGCAGAAGCACTGGAGCATTCTATGGAATCTTACCACCAGTATTTCGAATAATAACTTAAAATTAACCTCATTCATCAACCTTCAGAATTTTTTCTGGAGGTTTTTCTTTAGAAATATTTTCGATTGAAATTTTCTATCGACGCCAATTATCAATTTCACATCAATTAACAGATTTTGGCTTTTTCATCCGCAAGAATAATGTTAATTTTAAAAACAATAATTAAACAATATTACAATGAGTTCAAAAGTTTACGACAGAGTACAACTGAAAGAAAAGTACGACAACTACATTAACGGACAATGGACTCCACCGGCAAGTGGAAAATATTTTGATGTAATCACCCCATTGGATGGAACAGTGATGGGCCAAGCGGCACATTCCAACGAACAAGATCTGGAAATGGCAGTAAATGCTGCGGAAGCGGCTTTTGTAACTTGGGGAAAAACTTCCGTTACCGAAAGAAGCAACATCCTCATTAAAATTGCGGATCGCATGGAAGCCAACCTGGAAAAAATTGCAGTGGTAGAAACCATGGACAATGGTAAACCAGTTCGCGAAACCCTGAATGCCGACATTCCTTTGGCGATTGACCATTTCAGATATTTCGCCGGGGTAATTCGTGCGGAAGAAGGTTCTTTAATGGAATTAGACAATGATACGGTTTCCTTAATTGTGAATGAACCTTTAGGAGTGATTGCTCAAATTATTCCTTGGAATTTCCCGATTCTGATGGCTGTTTGGAAACTTGCTCCAGCTTTGGCAGCAGGAAACTGCGTGGTACTGAAACCGGCTGAAAGTACTCCAATCTCAATTTTAGTATTGATGGAAATCATCGGCGATTTGCTTCCACCGGGAGTTGTAAATATTGTAAATGGTTTTGGTGGAGAATTAGGTCATGCCCTGGTTACCAACAAAAAAGTGTCAAAAGCAGCATTCACGGGTTCTACCGCGACAGGAAGACTGGTGATGCAATATGCTACTGAAAACATCATTCCGGTAACTTTGGAATTGGGAGGTAAATCACCAAACGTTTTCTTCGAATCTGTGATGGATGAAGACGATGCTTTCTTCGACAAAGCTTTGGAAGGAGCCGCATTATTTGCCTTAAACCAAGGTGAAATCTGTACTTGTCCATCCCGATTATTGGTACAGGAAAGCATTGCTGACAAATTCATCGAAAGAGTCGTAGAACGTGTTAAAGCCATTAAAGCAGGAAATCCACTCGATACCTCTACAATGATTGGTGCGCAAGCTTCGAAAATCCAGTACGACAAAATCCTTAGCTACATCAACCTAGGTAAAGAAGAAGGTTGCAAAGTGCTAACAGGTGGCGACGCTAATGTATTGGAAGGCGAATTGAAAAACGGCTACTACATCCAGCCAACCCTACTGAAAGGCCACAATAAAATGAGAGTTTTCCAGGAAGAAATCTTCGGACCCGTACTTGCGGTAACCACTTTCAAGGATGAAGCAGATGCAATCGCGATCGCAAACGATACCATTTATGGTCTAGGAGCCGGAGTTTGGACCAGAGATGCTCACCAATTGTACCAAGTACCAAGAGCAATCCAGTCAGGAAGAGTTTGGGTGAATCAATACCATTCTTATCCTGCAGGTGCACCTTTCGGAGGTTACAAACTGTCGGGAATCGGTAGAGAAAATCACAAGATGATGCTCGATCATTACCGCCAAACCAAGAATATGCTCATTTCTTACAGCAAAGAAAAATTAGGATTCTTCTAAATGATAATAGGCGGATTTTTATTGTAAATCCGTCTTTTTTTCTGATTTCAATTAAAAAGTTTCAACATGGAAAAAATCCCACGTCTTTCAGTAACTCCAAAAGCCTTGGAACTCGTAAAACAACTCTCTGAAGAGTTTGGCGAACTGATGTTTTACCAGGCCGGTGGCTGCTGCGAAGGTACCCAGCCACAGTGTTTCCGTGAAGGGCATTTTTATCCGCGGACCAAAGACGTAAGTATTGGAACGGTGATGGGCTTTCATTTCTGGATCGATCATGATCTTTTTGAATACTGGAAGTACAGCCATTTCGAACTTGATGTGACGGACGGTTTCGGTGCTGGTGGATTTTCTCTTGAAACCGCTAAAAGCAAAACGTTCAAAGTGAATTACAGACTTTTCAGTAAAGACGAACTGGAGTACCTGGAGGACACCATTCTTTATCATCAGTATATGATTCAGAAAAAAGAGAATTCGCAGAAAATTTAAATCAGAATAAAGATATACCCGGCAAATATTATTTTTAAAAGCTGTTAATTTTTTTAATTGACAGGTTTATTATTCATACTTTTTACTAACTTCATCATCAACTAAATATACAATTATGGAAACAAAAACTACTCTTTTCAAAAAACAGGATTACCTTCCCAAAGCCCTTTCTTTGCGGCTTCTGAACAAACGTATATCTTCCGTTGTCATAGGATTTATGATGATGGCCGGATATACGACCACCAAGGCACAAACAGCTTTGGTAATACCCGATTCCAATGAGGGCAGTGCATTCATCGGTCCTTATGGAAATGCCGCTAGACAGTTACAGATGATTATCGATGATACGCTCCTTACTTCCCTAGTCGGAAAAAACCTTACCTCCATTTCCTTCAGGCTGCCGGCAAGTACAGCTACCAGTTGGCCACCGAACAATTTGACGATGAATGCATTTGATATTTATCTGAGTGAGAGTGTTGAACCGGCGGAGCGACAGCTTAATTTTGCCGCTAATGTGGTAGGTACACAAACTCAGGTACGCTCCGGAAGTTTACAGATTCCGGCAGGTGCGCTAACTGTAGGTTCCAATCCAAATAATTTCAGTTTTAAGATTAATTTTACAAGTGCATGGCAGTATAACGGTGGCAACCTCCTGATAGAAGTTCGACACAGCGGAACCGGAATTTCTTCAAGAAGTGTTCAGGCAGCTTCTACAAGTTCGGCGGGTTACGGGACTTTATATTCCGCACTTTGGCAATCTACAGGCGACGTTTTACAGGGCAACTTTACACAGGTAGAAATTACTGCAGATGGTCCGTTAGGTACAAATTCAGTGAAAATTGGAGCGGCTGTAAATATTTACCCAAATCCTGTAAAAGACATGTTGTTTATAAAATCTGAACGGGAATTTACTTCTTATTCTGTTTATAATATGGCCGGACAAAAGGTTTCTTCAGATAAAATGACCGGAAAGAGCATCAATCTTTCGCGCCTGCCGGTTGGTTCTTATGTTCTGAAACTTACGGACAAGGAAGGGAATACAGAATCTACAAAATTTATGAAAAATTAAAATCTGCTCACCCCGAATTCGGAGGCACAACGTGATATGTAATCATTTTAATAAAAGACATTTCTCTCGAAGTGTCTTTTATTTTACACTTTCAGAAATTTAGTGTTCCTTAAAAGTCCGTTTGTGGCGAAAAGCTAACGAAAATTAAAGACTAAAACAAATTATATGTTAACATACCCTCACAATAATGATGGGTCTTTATCGGATCATGACTTTAGCTTCTTCCCAAAGTTTATCCATTTCCTCCAGCGAGAGGTCTTCCAGTTTTAAATTTTTATCCGATGCCAGCTGCTCCATTTTCTGGAAGCGGGAAATAAACTTGATATTGGTTCTTTCCAGCGCTGAGTCTGGATTGATGCCTGAAATTCTGGCATAATTGATCAAGGAAAAGAACACATCTCCCAGCTCCTGCTCTTTTTTGTCGGGATCGGCTTCCGCGTGAAATTCTGTAAGTTCTTCATCCACTTTCTTCCAGGCATCTTCAGCACTGGCAAATTCAAACCCGATTCCTTTTACTTTGTCCTGAATTCTGTAGGCTTTCACAATACTTGGTGTTCCTTTAGTCACGCCGGAAAGTACTGATTTGTTGCCTTCCTTTAGTTTGAGCTTTTCCCAATTCTGCTTTACTTCCTCTTCATCCTGAACCTCCACATCACCATAAATATGCGGATGACGGAAGATGAGTTTTTCATTCAGCGCGTTGATGACATCGGCAATATCGAAACTTCCCTTTTCTGATCCAATTTTTGCGTAAAATACCAGATGCAGCAGTACATCACCCAGTTCCTTTTTAATTTCGGGCAGGTCTTCTTCCAGCAAAGCATCGGAAAGTTCGTACACTTCTTCCAGGGTAAGATGCCTCAGGGTTTGAAGTGTCTGTTTCCGGTCCCAGGGGCATTTTTCCCGAAGGTCGTCCATGATGTCGAGGAGCTTAGAAAAGGCTTCAAGTTTCTGTTGTTTGGTATTCATGTGATGGGTGATATTTGATGCTGGATGCTAGATGATGGATGATGGATGGTGGATGTTTGGTACCGAATTACAAATTTACTTCATTTATGCAAAAAACCTTGCCGGTAAAGACAAGGTTTTCATTTCATTTCCTATGGTTTATCCCATTTTTCTGTGGGTACTTTTGGGTGTACCTTTCGCAGAAGAAGTAGAAGCTTTTACTTTAGGAGCAGCAGTTTTCTCAGTTTTGGGTGCTGTTTTTTTCGCTGTTTTTTTCTCAGTAACTTCCGCAGGCTGCTCTTCAGTTTTTTCCTCAGCAGGAACTTCTGCTTTTACGAAGCTTTCAGGGGTGATGTATCCTGCTTTGCTCAGGATATTATACCACTGTGCCAGTTTTTTGATATCTGAAACATATACCCTTTCGGTATCGTAATCTGGCAGCGACTGGGCCATGAAATCTCTCAGTTCCGCATCCGAAGACTTGTGAGAAATGGCTTCTTTATAATCGTAGTTCTTGGCAACATTTTCGAACACTTCAAATAAAGGAACTTCTTTATCAAAGGTGAACATCGCGATATTATCGAGCAAACTTACCTGAGAAGTATTGCCGATGCTCACTTTCTTCTTAGAAACTACATCTTCGATAATGAAACCGTTTTTCAACTGCGAAATCAGTTTGTAAAGCCCCGGCTTACCGGAAATTGAGATTATTTTTTCTAACTGCATTTTTCTTATTTTTTATATTTTTAGTTCGTTCTTTTTATTTCGGAAACCGCATTTTGTAGTTTACCGCCACATCGCCATGAGAAATTTTTACCAGCTTCCCTTTTACCAGTTTTTTCTTCAGTGAGCTGAGATGGTCTGTAAAAAGTATGCCTTCAATATGATCGTATTCATGCTGAATAACACGCGCTCTCATGTCGGAGAACGTGTCGGTATGTTTAACGAAATTTTCGTCATAATATTCGATCACGATGGTTTCTTTGCGTTTAACATCTTCGCGGATATCGGGGATTGAAAGACAGCCTTCGTTGAATTTCCATTCTTCACCGGATTCTTCAAGAATCCTGGCATTGATGAATACTTTTTTAAAATCTTTGAGTTCATCAGCGATATCGGCATAATCTTCGTCCTCTGCAAGTGGCGAAAGATCTGCGATAAAAAGGCGGATATCGAGACCGATCTGCGGAGCTGCCAACCCGATACCATGCGCAGATTCCATGGTTTCGAACATATTACTGATCAGTTCGTTAAGCCCCGGATAATCTTTGTCGATCTCGTGACAGTGTTTCCTTAAAACTGCATCGCCAAATGCACGTATAGGTAATATCATTTTTGTTTCTGTTCTAAAAAATTCTGTAAAATAAGGGTGGCACTTACTTTATCAACCAACCCCTTTTCTTCTCTTTTCTTTTTGCCCTTGCCGCTTTGCGAGATATAGAAGGAGGCCATTTTCGAGGTAAAACGCTCATCAAAACGGTACACTTCAATCTCCGGAAACTGGAGTTTAAATTTCTCAATAAAGCCTGAAATTTCCTGCTCTATTTCCGAAAGGTTTCCCTTCAAATCTGTGGGAAGCCCTACTACAATTGCCTCTACCCTGTTTTGGGCAAAATAACCGGTAAGAAACGGAAAAAGTTCTACGGTTTCTACGGTCTGCAAACCGCTGGCAATAATCTGCAGCTCATCGGTCACCGCAATGCCACAGCGTTTTTTGCCATAATCTACCGCCATAATTTTCCCCATAGTCTGCAAATTTACAAATATTTGTCGTTGCTTACAAAATTTAAAAAAAGGTGACATTTATCAATTTGAAATCCGGCACCTTTAATCTTAATCAGCCTAACTTTATTTATTATTTTAATCTAAAAACACTTTGCTGATGAAAGCTTTAGTATTTAATGGACCCCAGACAAAAATCGCTGGTCGACTGCTGAAACCCGGCGGTCACCTCGCCAACGTGGGTGTACACGGCAAACCTGTAGAACTGCATATTGAGGAACTCTGGATCAGAAACGTCACTATTACCATGGGCCTGGTCTGCACCAGCACTACCAGCATGCTCCTGAAAAATGTTGAAAGCAAGAAACTGCAGCCCGAGAAACTGGTTTCGCACCGCTTCGACTTCAATGATATGATCAATGCGTATGAAGTATTCGGTAATGCCGCTAAAGAGAAGGCCCTGAAAGTAATTATTAACTTCAACTGACCGTAATTTTTTAATAATCAGGAAGAGAAGCTCACAACTTCTCTTTTTTTTAACTAATTTTATTTCCCCAAAAATACAGCGCAATATGAAAACACTAATTCTTGTTCGCCATGCCAAAAGCGACTGGCCGGAAAATACGGATGATTTTGACAGACCCCTTGCCGAAAGCGGTTTACAGGACGCCGTAAAGATGTCGAACTTTTTAAGGAATCAAAACATCGCCATTGATAAGATGGTCTCCAGCCCCGCACTGCGCGCCCTGAATACGTGTGAAATCTTCCATAAAACTTATCCGGTGGCGATGGAAACCAACCCCAAACTTTATAACGCCAACGAAAACAATTTCGAATCTGTGATTTATGAACTGACGGACGAGGTGAAGTCGGTGGCAATGTTCTCTCACAACAACGGCATTTCTAATTTTGCCAATATGATGAGCGGGGATATTTTTGCGTTCCCTACCTGCGGGGTGGCAGGTTTTCAGGTTGAGTGTGAGTCGTGGGCAGATTTTGAGGGCGCAAGAAAAAAGTTGCTCTTTTTTTATGAACCGAAGAAGATTTGAGCTTTTAGAGCCGTATTTTAAGGCCACTGATTTTAAAGAATTTCGTTTACCGCAAAAGTTAGCAAAGACTTTTGCACAATTCAAGTGCTGCTAATGAACGATAAGTGGGTTATATATCTTTTTTCTCAATTACTAAATAAGAACGCAAAGGTGTTTCACTTATCAAAGACAATAATGTAGGATAATTTAGGCTTGAGTTTTATCATCGGGAAGAACTTTTCACTGCACCTTTTTTATCTTTGCAACATCTTACCAGATCAAAACTTTTGTAACTTTTGTGGTAAATGCTAACTAAAAAGTCACAGAGAATTTCGATTTCCTGTGACTTTTTTATTGATTATTGCTGTTTCTAATTACTTGGTGCGCTGCAAATCGAGATCTTCGAAATCGAAACTGAAATCCGTAATATCTGAGATGGGTTTCATCTTTGCAGAGGTGGCTTTTCCGGCTTCATCGTAGGTGAAGATCACGAAGGCATCAGCATCGTAACTTCTGTCATCCCATTTTGCAATGAAGGTATTATTGGTGTACGGCAACAGTTCGCCTTTCAGTCGCGGGGAGTTTTTAGCCTGGATACCGTAGATTTTTCCCTGCTGCGTGATGACTACATCGCCGAACCAGGCATCAGTGTAAGTTCCGACAAACTGTTCAGGTTTTGGCTGAAGATTTTTTTCTTTACTGAAGGCCGCAGACTTCGCGAACACCTCTTTTTTCCCTTTTTCGAAATCAGCATTCATTTTTAACATTCGGTCGCCGTAGGTTTTCAGCCAGTTGCGGTCTTCAATGCCGAGGTAGGCATCTCTAATGGTGTTGGTTACCGTGCTGAAAGCTGCCCCACTCTGCTGGTTGGTGAGTACAATGATGCCGAGCTTCATGTCGGGAATCAGGGTGAACTGGGTAACGGTACCAATCAGTCCGCCCGTATGATACACCTGCTTATGCCCTTTAACGTCGGTCAGAAACCAGCCGAGACCGTAACCACCGAAATTGGAATCATAGCTATTCTTCAAGGCTACGGGTGTTGCGATCTGCACATTCCATAACTGCTGGATCTGTTTATCGGAGACGAGTTTTTTACCGTCTTTGGTGGTGAATCCGTTCATAAGGAAATCTGCCCATATCCCCATATCGGTAATGTTGCTGATAATACCTCCCGCGGCATCCGCAGTCTCATTCCAGTCGTGTGGAACCTGAATCACTTTACCGTCAATAGGGGCGTGTGCATCGATGATATTTTTTACGCCAGCAGCTTTTGCACGGTTATAATTGCCAAAACTCGATTTCATGCCTACCGGTTGCAGGATCCGCTGCTCGATAAATTCAGCCCAGGAAAGTCCGGAAACCCTTTTGATTACCTCACCCGCTACAATGAACATAATGTTGTTATAATCCATGGTGTTGCGGAAAGAATGCTCGGGCTTCAGATAGCGCACGTTGTGGATGATGTCGTTCACCGTAAGATTACCGCCTTCAGGAAAGAACATCAGGTCTCCCTGCCCCAAACCCAAACCGGCTCTGTGGGTAATTAAATCTTTAACGGTAACCTCCTGGGTCACATAAGGATCGTACATGCGGAATTCAGGAATGAACTTCGTGACTTTATCATCGAAATTCAGCTTACCTTCATCAGCAAGGATGGCCAGGGCAGTTCCGGTAAATCCTTTAGAATTTGAAGCGATTCCCACGAGGGTGTTTTCGTCCATTTTTTGGTTCGCGGTAAGGGAATTCACGCCAAAACCTTTGGCATAGACCATTTTGCCGTCTTTAATAATGCCGACGGACATTCCGGGAACATCAAATGTTTTGAGGGTATTCTGAATCAGTTCATCGAGTTTTTTTTCTTCGATCTGGCCGAAAGCCATTAAAGAAACAAGGATGAATAACAGGGAAAAGTTACGTTTCATTATTGGAATTTTTAATTGTCACGAAGATATAAATTTTTTAACAGGCGCGCTGTACACCGGCTGCAGGTGGTGAATAAATCAGGAAGCCTGCATTACAGTTTTGTGGTTCTCACCCGTACTGTTGGGGGTTGGTTCAGGACTTCTTCGGAAAAAAGGGGTTATTCCCGAAGGAGATACGAATAAGACCTGAAGCATTCAGCACGAAGACCTTAAGGAGACCTTAAGCATCCTGCAGGGAGGTACGGCGCAAGTATGCGGCAACTACGGCTCAACCTCGGGAAAATGCTTATGGAAGGGGTTTAAGAAGAATTTAATTGGTGAAAAACAGGGGTTTCAGGATAAAACAAGCGTTCATAATCACCTGTTTACCAAAACTTTGTAAATATAGGGAAAAATCATAAAACATCGGTTATATGTGCTATTTTTTATATATTTGAGATGGGTACATTTCTAAAGCAACAGCATGGGCAAAGTGAATTCGATATTTAAAGTGAGCGGAAAACTTGGCGATTATGTTTTCTACGAGCTGAACGGGAAGCAGGTTGTGCGCAAGGCCGCCGGTAAAAAACGGGGTCCGAAATCGGAGGCTCAGAAAAAGAACGAGGTTCAGAACACCGAATTTGCAAAGGCCTCATCGGCCGGAAAATTTCTGCGTGCCGGCTTGGCAGAGGAATGCAGGCGCATGAATGACCGCTACCTGTACCGGAAGGTAAACAAACTGATGCTGGAGCTGAAGGCTGCGGATGGTGCCGAAAAGGGCCAGCGCACCCCTGCAGGAGGATTGGGTACTCCCGAAGGCCGCGCAATACTGCGGGATTTCCGCTTTCATAAAAAGTACGGGCATTTTCCCAAACTGAACAGTGCGGTGAGGCAGAGAGGAAAGGCCGTGCTTCACCTCTCCCCTTCCCGCCAGCCGGTTGACGGCATTACGGAGCTTCAGATTAATCTTGACAACGGAGATTTCCGAAGACAGGTGCACGCCGCGCCGGAAATAAGCGCACAGAACCGCGCGGAAGTGCCACTCGGTTTCCGGCGCAGAAAGGGTTACCATGATTTGTTGTTTATTTGGGGCGAAGGGTTTCTGCAGGGGGTGGTTGGAGCTGAGGAGTAAGTATTAATTTAATTTTTGCTTCATTTTTTATGTCTTTCCGTGGAATCCGCGATCCGCGTTGGCGGATTGTTTTGACACAAAAAAATTATAAGGCAGATAATGTTGCACTTACTTTTTGTCTTGACACAAAAAGTAAGCAAAAAAGTCAAGACTGGAAACTACGGCTAAAATTTTAAATCCTTTCCTAAAATTCCCAAAATTGACTCCCTCTGGTCGTCGAACCGCAAGCGGTTTGACTCCCTGCGGTCGTCGAACCACTACGTTAGGTTTCGGGCGATACAAATAGTTTTCTTCAATCATAGTTTTAGCGCGCTCAAACAGTGGGAATTTTTTTACGGAAATGCTTTAAAATTTTTTAACGCCTTCGTTCCCTAGGTCGTTTGGGTTGATAAAGAAACAATGGGAATTATATCCGGATTGGTTGAAGGGTGGGATGAGAAATAATTGTAATTTGCCTCATTTGCAGTTTTTTCATTTGAATCGGCGATCCGCTAGAAGCGGATTTTTTTAACGCGAAAATCTCCTGGGTCGTTATTAAACTGATTAAATCCGATTATCAGGGTTATCGGGAAAAATTAGCGAGAGATTACTGTACTTACTTTTTGCTTCATTATTTATTGTTATACTTACTTTTTGCTTCATTTTTTTATGTTTTTTTCAGTGGAATCAGCGATCCGCCTTTGGCGGATTGTTTTGACACAAAAAGTAAGCAAAAAGGTCTAGACTGGATCTTTTTGCCTCATCCTTGTTTATATTTTTAATGGAATCGGCGAAACTCCTTCGTCGGTTTGCTAAAAAATCTAAATTTCTTTTAAGAAAATCTCCAAACTTGCGCGGAAAGAAAAAGTTGTTGTTTAAGTTAAATGATTGCCGCGCTTCAAACAGTGGAAGTTTTTATGCATTGATAATAGAAAATAACAGATAGAAGAAATTAAGATTTGCCTCATTAATTTTTTATATTAGGAGTCGGCGATCCGCTAGAAGCGGATTTTTTTTTAACGCAAAAATCTCCTAGGTCGTTCACCAGTATTCAAAAGCGTTGCACTTATAGGAGACAAAAGCAGGGTTTAGGAAATCAGCGGAATTTGTGGAATCAGCGAGGGTTTAAAGGCAGAATTTCTTTACGCAAAATCACCGAGGCTTTTCTTGCTACTGGTGAGCATCTACACCGCAGCATGTTTTCTGCTGAAACCTCAGATAATTGCAGGGAATGAGTTGTGGTTAAGTGTTGTGCAATTCCTGGTGCAGCATCAGGCCGAATCACCGGGTTTGGGTGACATGAGTCTGTCGAGGGGCGATTCTACTTTTCCTAACTGTGTGTCGGTTACACTGGTGTAAATGAGGGTGGTTTTAATGTTATTGTGCCCGAGGAGTTTCTGGATCAGGGAAATGTCGGTGCCGGCTTCGAGGAGGTGGGTGGCGTAGCTGTGTCGCAGTCCGTGGATGCCTACTTTTTTGGTGATGCCGGCTTTGATCATGGCATTGCGGAAGACCTGCTGCACACTTCGGGTGGTGATGTGCCCGCCATACTGTCCTTCGAAGAGGTATTCGGTGGGTCTGTACTCGCGGTAATAGGTTCGCATTTCTGTAAGGACGGACTGGGGAAGATTGACGTAGCGGTCTTTTTTGCCTTTGGCGCGCTGAATGAGGACGGTGTTGGCGACCGAATCGATATCACTGATGCGGAGGTTTACGATTTCGCTGACGCGAAGCCCCATGCCATAACAGAGATGGAGAATGAGCTGGTGCTTGGGATTGTCTACAGCGGCGAAGAGTTTCTTTATTTCTTTGGCATTGAGTGCTTTGGGCAAGAGTATCGGTTTTTTGGGTCTGGGGATATCGAAGAGGATTTTCTCCTGATAAAGGACTTTTTCGAAATAGAATTTCACGGCGTTCATTCGGCTGTGAATCTGATTTTCTGAGAGGGCGAGTTCTTTGGTACAGTAGAGGAAATAAGATTTCAGTTTTTCGCGCGTGAGGTTCTGGACCGGATAATCTTTAATAAGGTATAGGAGTTGTGCGAATTCTACGCTATAGGTTCGGATTGTATTGGGAGAGAAACCCTTGAGGATGAGCATCTCCTGATATTTCCTGAAAGCCTGCTGATTGACGAGAGAAATTTTAGCAATGACCTCCTTTCCCACAATATTGGGCTGTATGCCGAAGAGGTTTCGGTAAAATAGGTTATCGGTGACGTACCATTTTTTCTGTGAGGCGGACCATTTTGGGGTGGTATATTCTTTTAGCAGTGCTATGTGGTGCTGTTGATATGGAAAGCTTATCCATATGATTTCTTTGCCACGGTGGGTACCGGTGGAAAAAGAAAAAACGGCAGGATCGAAAATGATGTTCGCATTTTGCATAACTTCAGCACTTCGCATTTTGTATATCTCAAAGTTATAAAAATATAAAAGACTATACAACAAGGGTTTAAAAATTTGGTAGTCTGGAATAATCTTCGCATATTTGAGAGTTATCTGTAAGCGTATTGCAAATCGCCTAAAAAAATATATATGAATAAAAATTTGCATTTTTCAGCAAATACTAAAAACGTTCTTAGCAGATTTTATCTAACGTATCTTTCTCTAGGAATTTTTTTTTTATTTTATGAAATTATCCACTTAAATACTGATTCTAAATATGTTATTAGTTATTCTATTTTCATCGTTTTATTTTTAAAATTTTTATGGGATTTTCTTACAGATAAATTTGTAAAAACACTACATTTTAACGACAATGAAAATAAATTAAATGTTGTAGAAAGTAATTATTTGAACAAAGAAAAATTATATACAGTAAACTATTCTGAAATTAATTATGAATTTGAGAACTCAAATGGTTTTTGGAAAATAATTATAGGAAAAAAAATTTTGACAATACTGAAAAATAATTTAGAATTAATGAAAATTGGAAAATCATCAGGATTCAATTATCAACAGATTTCTGAAATTGAATCAAAACTTAATGAAATAAAAAGCGCCTACAGATAACAGTGTATTGGCAAAAGACGGGGGTGCATATTGTCTTTGAAAATTCAGTTAACAATATCCGCAAAAATGCTTTTCATATTTCTTTTTTCAGTAATTTAGAAATCTGAAAAAGCATTTTGCTCAGGGCAGGTTTTCCTTTGAAACTGTCTGCAAAGTAGCCGCCCTTCGCCAATACTTTTTCCGTTGTGCGTCACCCTAAAACAACATCCTGCACAAAAAAGTACGTTTTCAAGACAAAAAGCTTGACATTAAAACATCTAAAATATTTGCTAACCATTACCTTTTAGCTGTTATTAATTTCCACCATTACTTCAGCAAACAACTCAACAGATTTAACACGGTTTTCAAACCCGAAAACATTGGTAGAAACCATCAGTTCATCAACTTGGGTATCTTCCAAAAAGCTTTGTATTCCAGCTTTGACGGTTGCTTTACTGCCTACAAAAGAATATTTAAGCGTTTGCTGTACTGTTGGATGTTGAAGCATTTGTCGCATTCCAAAATCCATCTCTACAGGCGGTTGCAAAGGTTTGGATGCACCCGTAAATATTCCGTAAAACATCTTTATTAAAGAAGTAAACAGTATTTGTGCTTCGGCATCGGTTTCTGCAATAATCACGTTGACACCTGCAATGGTGTAAGGTTGGTTCAAAACTTCAGAGGACTGAAACTCTTGTTTATAAATAGCCAATGCAGTTTGCAAATGCGTAGGTGCAAAATGGCTACCGAAGGCATAAGGGAATCCTTTGGAAGCCGCCAAGTGGGCACTATCCGTGCTTGACCCTAAAATATAAATTGGTACTTCCATTCCTTCGGCAATGGCTACTCGCACATTACTCGATTTGTTTTGAGCATCAAAATAGTGTTGAATTTTACTGATTTCTTCTGGAAATGAACGTGCTGACTGCATAAAATCTGAACGTATAGCCAATGCAGTTGGGGTATCTGTTCCCGTGGCTCTGCCTAAACCCAAATCGATACGGTTGGGGTACAATTGTGCTAACGTTCCAAACTGTTCGGCAACAATCAAAGGCGAATGGTTAGGAAGCATAACGCCACCAGAACCCACTCTAATTGTTTCCGTATTGTTGGCAACATAACCAACCAAAACAGATGTAGCATTACTCGCAACCGTGTCTGTATTGTGATGCTCTGCAAACCAAAATCTCGTGTAATGATTTTTCTCAGCCGCTTTGGCTAATTTCAGAGAGTTGTTCAACGTTTCTTTAAAACTCGTTCCATCCGAAATCGCTGCAATTTCTAATATCGAATACTTGATTTGATTTTTCATTTTTATAAACTGGTATTTTACATCTCAATGACTACTTTGCCCGTCACATTGCCACTTTGTAAGCGGTCGTATGCTTTTTGGTAGTCATCAAAGGCAAAAACACTATCAATAACAGGTTTCATTTTTACGCTTGCCATTGCGGCTAACATCGCTTCAAAATCACTGCGAGAACCCATCGTGGTAGCACCTAGTTGTATGCCACGTGTCATAATTTCCAAAGGCGAAACGCCTCCTCCCATTCCGCTGGCAAAGCCTACCAACGCCACATTACCACCTGCTTTGGTACTGGCAACCGATTTATTAATTGTTTTTTCGCCTGCCACTTCCACCACTTTATCTACACCTAAACCATTGGTTAATTTTAATATTTCTTTGTCCCAATCAGGATTTTCACCGTAAGCGACCACCTTTTCTGCGCCTAATTCTCGTAAAAGTTGGGCTTTGTCATCATCATCACGACTGGCAATCGCCAATACTCTTGCACCGCTTAATTTGGCTAATTGCAAAGCAAACACCGACACACCGCCTGCACCTTGTACCAATACGGTTTGCCCAGCCGTTAATGTGCCGTGTTGATGAATGGCATTCCAAGCGGTTACAGCACCACAAGCCAACGTTGCGGCTTCTGTGTAACTTAAATAATCAGGCAATTGTACCAGCGACATTTCGTGTAACACGATGTATTCCGCAAGCCAACCATCCATATTAAACCCGATACTGGCAACATAGTATTCTGGTTTCAAAACTTTGCCATCCACCCAATTTGCCCAGCAGTTTGCCGACACTCGTGAGCCAACACTAACACGAGAAACTTCTTCTCCCACTGCCACCACTTCGCCAGCACCATCAGACAATGGCACAACCGAATTGACTACCCCAGGATAGTTGCCACTTAAAGCTGCGTGGTCACGAAAGTTTAAAGATGCCGCTTTGACTTTAATCAAAACTTCATTTTTGCCAAGCGTAGGAATAGCTTGTTTGTTTTGGATTAATTGTGTTTGATTACCATTTTTGGTTAATCGTACTGTGGTTTGAAAATCGGACATTGAATGATATTTTATAATGTTTTAAATTATGTTTTTATGTAAATGGATGGATTACCATTCCATTCTGTCTTTCAGACTTTTTATGTGGGCAAAATGATGTTTGCTATGCCACGCAAAAATTGCTAAGAATTCGGGAAGCGACATTTGTCTGCCTGCATCTGGATAAAAAAATGAAAGTTTAAGTTGTTGTTCAGAAAGTGATTTCAAATCTAAAACCCAATTATCGTGTACATTAGTAATGGTTTGAAGAGCCTTTTGGACAGCGGTATTTTTTATGCCGCTATAATCTGATACTTTCTTTTCGTTGTGTAGTTTTGCAACTATTTTATTTTCTTCCAATCCTTGTTTGAACCTAACATAAGCTATCGAATGAGCCTCTGCAACGTGGGTTATCACTTGCTGCACCGTCCAACCATTTTCCCGATAAGGCGTATTGAATTTTTCGTCATCAAAATTTTCTACCGTTTTGGTCAGTTCGGTAGGCAGATTTTCAAGAATTTTAATGTATTCCTGCACATCTTCATCAGTTATTTTTGTTGGCATTGCAAATCTTCCAATCGGATATTTCAATAATTCTAAATCGTTCATTTTTTAATTTTTAATTGACACTACAAAGGTATCCTAAAAATACTATCCTTTTGATAGTACTTACCTGTAGGATAGTAAATTTATACAAAACCGTATCAATTTAGAACCTAGCAATTTGGCTGACTAATTTTTTTTACTTTCTTTTGTATAGCTATTTACAAGTTGATAGCATTTTGTATATGGAAGATATTGTAGAAAAACAAAAAAAGAAGCCACTCTACCGTGATTGCGCGGAAACGATTATACCGCTACGTGACGCATTGGATGTATTTAGCGGAAAATGGAAAATACCAATTTTGTTTTCGATGATGTCGGGAAATGAACGCTACACCGACATTCAGAGCAGTATGCCGTGTATCTCACCAAAGGTTTTGGTAAAGGAATTGAAAGACCTTGAAGAGCATCAACTGATTAAGCGGGTAATTATTGATGATTATCCTATAAAGATTTTGTACAAATTGGAACCTTATGCCCAAACTGTTATCCCAATTATTGAAACGCTCAAAACTTGGGGTCTAAATCATAGAAATAAACTGTTTGGAAGACAGGAAGAAAACGTAAATACAATATAATAAGTGACCCAAAATGACCGTAAAAAGGGCGAACGCACAACAAGCAGTTTGGCAAAATGGCGGGTTCTGTACTAAATTCAACGGTAGTTCTTCGATTGAACTTTTGTACAAAATTGAGGTTTTGTGCTTCGGTTTCCGCCACTTCGCCAAGCTGCCAAACCGTTGTACGACATAGTAAAACCGAACCAAACAAAATGAAAGTCAGAGAAGAAAAGTTAAGAACAATTATAGAATGGTCGGAGAAAAACGAAGATGTAAGAGTTCTTCTTCTGACAAGTTCACTTGTAAATCCTTTAGCACTTGTTGACGAATTTAGTGATTTAGACATTGAATTTGTTTTTGAGGATAATACAAATTACATTTCAGACAAAAGCTGGACGCTTAAATTCGGAAATCCAATTGCTATGATTGAAGAAGACGAAAGTTGTTTTAACCATAAACACGCAATGAAAATGCTACTTTATGAAGACGGTGTGAAAGTAGATTTTAAACTTTACAGCAAATCAAAATTTATAAAGGAAACGCAAGAGAAAGAATTACCAGAAGATTGGGATATTGGTTATAAAATTTTAATTGATAAAGATGGTATTACAAAGCAAATGCTGAAACCAACTTATCAAATTTCCATTATCAAAAAACCGTCTGAAAAAGAGTTTCAAAATCTAATAAACGATTTTTGGTGGGACACAACTTACGTGGCAAAGTGTCTTGTGAGAGATGAAATATTCTATGCGAAATTTATGTCGGAAACCGTTATTCGCACAGAATATTTAATTCCTTTAATTGAATGGCACATTGCAAGTGAACACAATTGGAACATAACGACCAATAAATATGGACGACTTTTCAAAAAGTATCTTAACCAGGAAATGTGGGCTAAAACAGAACAAACATTTTCAGGGAGCGATATAAAGGAAAATTGGACTGCTCTATTTTCAATGACTGATTTAGTTTCAGAAATAGGAACTGAATTGTCAAAAAAATTAGAGTACAAATACCCGGATAAATTAGAAAATGACATACGAAAATATTTAGCTGGACTAAAACCCAAAACATAACTACGTCGTACAACATCGTATTGGCAATAGGCGGGCTGAACGGCTTCGTATCAACGGAAGTGCAAAATTCAACTTCTGTTCTTTGATTAAAGTTCAGTGCTAAAAATCCCGCCCATCGCCAATACGCGGCACGTTAGCTGCCATTTTATTAAAAGCCGTCTATGTATCGAATTTTCATTTCTTTTTTTACAATTTTGATTCTAATTTCTTGTAATAAAAGTGAAGAAAACATCTATGAACTAAACCCTGACAAAGATTTTTATTTTGTCAAAAAAGAAAATGGAGATTCAATGAAAGTATTTGCAGAACCTTTCCGTTTCAACTATTCAAAACCAAAATATTTGATTATTTCTCGTTTTAATAAAAACATAAACAAATTTGAAGTGCAAAGCGTTCTTTTGAAAGTCAAACAGAATTATTATAATTATTTCAACCTAAAAAAGAAGGATAGCCTTGACGAAAATTCTTTTGTTTTTCTTACAAAACAAGAAAAAATAATAGAAAATGAAATTGAACCTAAACCAATTAGTTATTGGAAAAAATCCACTGAAATATTCAAGAAAGAAGATAATGGAGTGTATTCAAGAGAATTATTTTTTACAAGTCCAAATAATTATAAACTAGACTTCGGAACATATTACTACGATGAAGATTTCAGAATTTTCAAAATCGTGGAAATCGTTGGAAACGACACAATAACTTATGAACAGAAAAACGGCAGCTAACAGTGTATTGGCAAAATGCGGGGTTAAACGCAAGTTGAAAATTTTGTAGCATTTATCCGCCGATTGCTTTTCCGTATTGATTTTTTTTGTAATTTAACAATCCGAAAAAAGCATCGGCTACGCTCGGTTCTGAATTGAACTTTTCGTCCAATCCAGCCCGCACTTCGCCAATACTTTTTCGTTGTGCGCAATATTACCGCCGCGACTTTCAAACAAAATTTATGAGATTTTTTTAACTCTGAACTGACTTTTTTGCTGGCTGAATTCTGAATCTGAATCTACCTTTCGAAAAATAACCGCACTGACAATTGGCGCTTAAAAAACCGCACTGACTTTTCCAAAACTACTGATCTGACTCCCCTACTTTGCACTTAGCGTCCTGGATTAAACTTCAGAAAACTATTTCTGCTAAAACAAAAATGCAAAACTGCACGAATTCACTATCTTTTTAACTTTCTAACAGACTTTTAAAAGCACTAAAACTCCCTTGAAATTAAAAAACACTGCGCACAACACGGTATTATTACAAGTCCGTTTGGAAAGTCCTTTTAACAGGGTATTTTCTTACTCTTTCACCCTATTTGGTTCAACATAAGTACAACAAATCAGAAAACATCTACTGACAGGTAGTTTCCGCGGTGTTGCTGCTTTGCCTCGAAATTTAAAGATTGATATTCAGTAAGCATTGAACAATAATAAGAATGGCTGGCTTTTGCCCAGCCATTTTCTATTAAAAGCTCATTTAGGCATTCGCCGGAGGGCAGAATGACATAGGCCAACTGGCGCAGCCAGAAGTCGAGCTGAAGTTTTATTTCGGTCAGGAGTGTGATTCGGGTTCGAGGTGGGCACACCTGGAGCATGTAATCTAAACTCTGCAGTCCGAGCTCCAGCAGTAACGCTGCAGGCAGGTGGCTTTTCGCTTCATCCTCGCGCATTTTTCGGCTCATGTGGACTTCCGGTGCATCAAGGCCGTAAAGGCGGATTTCTTTGCTTTCCTGACCGAATTCTTCTTTTACGATTAAAGTGTCGCCATCCAGAACTCTTTCGACGATCCAGTGCGTTTCGGTAATTATCCCCGGAATCTGGAAATACTTTGCTGACGGATTTACAGTTTTGCTGACGTTTATGGTAGTGTATTTTGGGTTAATTTCATTGTAATGCGTTGATTTACTGGATTTTAACTATTGGTTTTGTAAAGATAATTCAAGAAATTTATAACTGTCTAGACAACAGTGTTTTTCTTCAAATTATCAATTACAAAATTTAATATCATGGCAAGACAAAAAGGTCTCATGAAATACGTCGGAACCATAGGCGACGTTAGACATTTCAAAATCAAAGGGCAAAAAGGATTTTTTGCCGGCATGGTGGGCGGACCCACCGCAGAACAGGTTAAAACCGCTCCGGAGTTTGAGCGTACCCGGGAAAACATGAACGAGTTCGGTGGATGCGCCATTGCAGGAAAAGCGGTGCGAACCGCTCTTTCCCAGCTGATGGGGAAATTTACCGATACTCAGGTAACAGGCAGGTTAACTTCAATTATGAAGAAAATCAACCTGGAGGACGGAACGGAAGCCAGAGGTTACCGAAAGGTAGAGATCTCCACTCAGAGAAATTATCTGAATGGGTTTGAGTTCAACAAGAACCAATCGATCAACGGTGTTTTCAATGCTCCTTATCAGGTGAATCATGATCCTGCAAGAAATACTGCAGATTTCATTGTAGAAGAGTTCATACCAATCGAATTGATCGCTGCTCCTGCAGGTGCTTCGCACTTCCGTTTGCTCCATGCTTTGGCAGTGATCGCAGACTTTTCGTATAACCCGATAACCGGAACTTATGAACCGGACGACGCGGTGAACAATGAGCTGAGTGTAGTTGCCAGATCACCTTTTATCCCGCTTAATGAAAGTTATTCCGGTGATACCATTACGGCAGATTTGCCAGGTTTACCAACTCTGGACAATACCGTTTCTGTACTTCAGTGTATCGGGATTGAATTCTTCCAGGAAGTAAACGGAGTTTATTACCCCTTCGCGACCGGTAACTGTCTCAAAATTGAGGAAGTGTTTTAGGATGTGATCATGAAAGGGCTTCCAGAAAATGGAAGCCTTTTTTTTATCACTCATTTCAAAAATCCAAATACAGAATTTTATGAAAACCAAAATAGTAAGAGTAGCCCAGGGAAAAGAAAGCACCCTTTCCCATCTTTATATTGACGGCATTTTTCAATGCTTCCTCCTGGAAGATAAGATTCGCCAGGTTAAGATCAAAGGCAGGACTGCGATTCCCGAAGGGAAATTTCAGCTTAGGCTTAATACCTGGGGAGCGATGAACGTGAGCTATGCCCAGACGTATCCTTCCATGCATCGTGGCATGATAGAAATTGACGATCTGCCGACTTTCGACGCGGTGTATATCCACACTGGAAACAGGATTGAACACACCGCAGGCTGTCCCCTCGTCGGGTTAAGTTACATCATGAAGGATGGCGATTATCAGGTTCTGCAGAGTCGGGATGCTTACAGACAAGTTTACCCCAAACTTTTGGCGGCAGCCAAAAGCAAGGATAATCAGATTGAAATACAGAACAATTTTCAATTCTAAAACCGGAAAATCATGGCTAATGAATTAACACTAAGCGTTCTCTTCGGGTTTATCAGCAGTGTTCTGTTGGGGATTGTGGCCTACTTTATCAAGCAGCTGCACACCGATTTCAAGAGTATGGAAAGAGATATGTCGGAAGTCAAGACCATGGCTCTAATTATCAAAACAGAATTCAGGACTTCTTATGATATCCTCACTAAGAAAGTCGAATATCTGGAGCAACGGATGAACAAATTAGAAATTAACCAAACAAAAAATCAGGATCATGAAAAATAGAAACATGAATTTAGCAAGCAGAATGAGTTCACCCACTCCGAAGTGGTTTAGAATTGCCCGCAATATCGGACTGGGTTTGTCGGCGGTCGGCGGTGCCCTGGTGGCTGCACCGGTGGTTCTCCCTGCAGCTGTAATATCCATTGGAGGATATTTGCTTTTAGGCGGCACGATCATCAGCGCGGTGAGTCAGACTGCCGTGAGCTCGGAGGAGTATGCCGAAAAATCCGGGAAAATCCCCGGAAAATCCGTGGAAGATCCAGCTGAAGAAGCTGTGAAATAGCACTTAAGTCCCATAAGTAGAATTTTTTTTGTTAACCGGCCTGTTGTCATGACAGGCTTTTTTTGTGCCTTAGATTTTTTCTGCGTCCGTTTTCGGTCTTTTGTTAAAAGGGGTGAAATAAGTATGACTTATGTAATGCTTATAGTACGTTAAAGTATAGGATATCAATTAAAAGAAATGTTACACGATCTCATAGTGTTGTGCTTTAATATAAAGTTTATCGACCAAAATTGTAAGTGCTTTTTTTATTTGGATTTTATTATGTGTTATTTTACAATAGTTCCACATTATAAAAAATTCGTCAATGATGTCGATAATTTCTGAATTCATGCTTAGCATCGTTTTGACATATGTAGCATATTCTGTGTATTCCAAATTTTTACACTTAATGGATATGTATGTTCCGACAAAATTTAAATAACCCACTCTAATCGTATTCTGGTTCTCAAACTGACGGTGCATTTCCATAATTCGAAAATCATCTATGAGTGGCACATTATTATCTGCTAAAAAGTCTGACTCATTAAACCCCATTTTAAGATATTCATCGATCATTAAAGTATGGTCAAGCATATTACAAATTTGATTTCTAAAATCGTTGTTAAATAGAAATTGCAATCTACTTTTTTTAAGAACTGCCTTAGTAAAAACTCCATAAATGTCAATGCCATCATTATGCAATTTCAAATGCAATAATTCGTGAGTAAATGAGGAATGTGATTTATCATTATCATTTACGAAAATTACTACCCTTTGTTTTTGGAATAAATTCTTTTTAATTATAGATATTTGATAATATGGGGTTTTACTATATGACAAAGAAATAGCAAATTTCTTCGATAAATACTCCCATAAATGACAATTCTGCGAATTGATATAATCTTCTCTATTTATCATTATTAATACTCTTATCTCTAATATAATAAAAAAAAATTCCCCGGAGGGAATTTTTTGTTTTCAGATGCTGTAGTAGTATTTCTGGATGAGTGTAGCGCGGAGCTGGCTGAGCAGCCTTGACTGTTCTGCTTGCTTCTGTTCCAGGTCGTGGATGGATTTGATTTTGTGGATCATTTCCGGGTTTCGGATGGCTTTTTCGATGCCAGGCTGGATGAAGTTCTGCAGCAGCTTCTTCAGCTCGAAGAGTCTGAGCATTTCGATGACGCTGCCGCAGAGATAAGGATGAAAGAATCCGTTTTTCCAGAGTGCGTAAAAGGTCCAGTAAACGGTTTCGAGTTCTTCCTGGTTGCTGCAGTAGATGATGAAGCAGTTCGGGCAAGGTTCACGCAAAGGTT
>NZ_NIUY01000003.1 GCF_002205795.1 Chryseobacterium sp. VAUSW3
GTTTTAGCAGAGGGGCTCACCTGTTCCCATTCCGAACACAGAAGTTAAGCCCTCTAGCGCCGATGGTACTGCGAAAGCGGGAGAGTTTGTCGCCGCCAGTTTTTTTAATCCTCATTCATGTATTTGATTGAGGATTTTTTGTGTTTATACAACTCAATTTACGACTGTTATACAGTTTAAATAACTTCCTAACGGTACAGAAATTACCAGAATCTTTATCGCTTACGAATATCCGACAGGAAAATAGTGGAAGAGGATTTCAACGCAGCTCTTTATTTCAATAAACTTAATATAATTAATTGTTTTAGTTGCAATGCAAATAAGGAGCGGAAACGATAGGTTTGTAATGTGAGTTACGTAATAGTTTAGTATAAAATTAAGGGTTTACCTATTTAATTTAATCTGGTATTTAGAATTTACTTAAAATACCCCAGTGGATTTTAGTATCGCCAAATTTTACAGGGTTCCCAAATTCGTTTCCGTTGGAGATCTGAAAGCTCATTAAACCTATCGGCAAAAAAAAGTTGAATCCCAGCCCGAAACTATATAGTTTAGGCTTAAGAGAAAGGCTCTTGTTATTCAGGTCCCCATATTGCCCAAAGACATCAAAGAACGCCTGATTTCCTGCCAGAAAGCGATACTCTGCAGTCCCGAAATAGTAAAAATCTGCAAAAAGAGCATTCTCATTGAAACCCCGAAAAGAATTCCAGCCACCAAAACGAAGCAATTCGTTTGCAACCAACTCATTTTTTGCGTTTATCAGTGCGGTTTCAGCTCTAAGATTTAAATAATGATTACCGGAAATATAGAAATTCCGTTCCCCGTAAAAGAAAAAATTATTTTGAGATATTTGGGTGTTATCGTTCGAATATAAGGTCGAAATATAATCTGCAGAGGCACGAATCTTCGTTTTATGCATAAAAAGCTCAATTTCAGACGGTTCGGTAAAATCATACCAAATTCCGATACCTTTTTTCCCAAAATCTTTACCCTGAATATATAAGGAATCCATAACAGATGAAGTTTCGAAAGTTCCTCTGAGTCCCAATTTCTGACGGTTGCTGAGATGAAGATAAAAGCTGGGTATAAATTTAACATTCGCAAACGTTGAATCCTGACGATAAATGTTAACATTAAGATCCAGTCCCAGGTTCGATTTAAAAAGATAAGGAATATCGGTTTTCAGATCGAAAATCTGACCTTTGTCGGGATTTCTCTGCCAAAAGATATTTACTGTTTCGAAACTGTTGAACATGTTCCGGAAGTTCATATTTAAACTTCCATTGAAAGTAAATTTCTCTGTCTTGTCATTACCAAACCCAATTATTCCGTCGAAAGAATTAGACTTTCTTTTTTGCAGAAAAAGAAATACCTGGGTAGAATCTTTTGTAAAAAGTGTTTGTGCAGGTTTTTCAAGTGAAATGAAAGGGTGATTTTGTAAAGACTGATTAATCCGGATCAGGTTTTCATCAGCATAAATTTTTCCCTGAAAATCTTTTTCTAAATTCTTTACAAACCGTTTCGGAACTTTATCGTAACCTTTAATAACAAAACTGTTTATTTTTCGCTGCTCACCGTTTACTACCGAAATTTCAATGTGAGGAATATTTTGCTGCATTCCCAGAAATTTAGATTTTACTCTATTGAATGTAAAACCTCTGGCCCGGTAACTCGCGTTAATCTCTTTTTTAAGAGAATCCAGATTTTTGGTAAAGAACTCTTGTTTAAGATTTAAGTTTTTAGCAATCTCTTCAGTTAGTTTTACGTTTGCTTCATTAAAGTTTTTCCCTGTGTCGAAATAGATTTCGGTTCTGTTTGCTTCTTTTTTTACATTCCGCAGCTCAGTTAAGTAATAGTTGTTTTGGGTAAGAGAATCGAGAAATTTAACCGCGGAAACCGAATCTTTAACCAAAGTTTTCTCGTCAGTCTGTATATTAATCAGCCAAAATTCTTTCTCTTGCGCCTGCAAGGAAACACAAAAAAATATCAGAAGTATGTGGAAAAAGGATTTCAAAAAAGAAGTTTCAGAATTTGAACTCAATTTACGCAAGTTTATTATATTTTAGAAATTATATTTTTTCAATTTGATGATCTTAAAAAAAATTTATTGTATGTGAAATTCTCTGTATCTGCGGTAATTGTTTCGGCTATAAAAATTAATTCTTTACCTTTATCAACTTATAAGTAAAGTAAGAATTAATACAATTGCAAGTTGATTTTATGAAGAAAATCGGGCTGTTTTTCGGGAGTTTCAATCCCATCCACATCGGTCATTTAATTTTGGCGAACTATATTTTAGAGAATTCTGATATGGATGAACTTTGGTTTGTTGTAAGTCCGCAGAATCCTTTCAAAGAAAAAAAATCGCTGCTGAACGATCATAACAGACTCGATATGGTGCAACTCGCCATTAAAAATTATCCGAAAATGAAAGCTTCGAATGTTGAGTTTTCTCTTCCGAAACCAAGTTATACAATCGATACACTAACTTATTTGCACGAAAAATATCCCGATTATTCCTTTGCTTTAATTATGGGAGAAGACAATCTGGAAGGACTTTCGAAATGGAAAAATTCAGAAACACTCGTAAAAAATCATCAGATTATTGTTTATCCCAGAAGTTTTGAAGGTGAAAAGAAAGATCACGAATATCTTCAGCATGAAAACATTTCCCTTATCCAGGCACCTATTATCGAGATTTCGGCCACACAGATACGAAAGATGATTAAAGACGGAAAAAATGTGCGACCAATGTTGCCGCCGGAAGTTTTCGATTATCTTGACGGAAGCGCGTTCTACAGGTAATAGTAGGTTTAAATAATGAATATAATGAATATCATAGAAAAATTTTTCTCAAAATATCCTCAGGAAAAAGTAATCAGTTGGTTTAAGAAAATCTGCATTGCAGAAGCGATTTCGTGGTTTTTTCTCTTCACTGCAATGATCTGGATAAGGTATGATCGCGACGGCTTTTTACCAACGATTTATATTATTATTGTAGGCAATATTCACGGATTATTTTTCACCCTTTATCTTCTTCTTCTGCTTCCCGCAAGAAAAATATATAACTGGGATGACGAAGACACCGTTTTTGCGCTTCTTGCCGCATTTTTTCCGTTCGCAACTGTTTGGGCAGATACAAAACTTGCCAAATTTAACAGGGAAGAAAATTAAACACCTTATACTTTTTTAATACATCATTATAATCACAAAGTGGAAATTTTTTCCACTTTTTTTATTTTCGAATGTAACAATTCTTTGGTCCAAGTTGTCTAATTGTATAAAGATAGATCCTCTTGTAAAATTTTATTACTGATAATCAAGTAATTAATTTTGGAAAATTATTTATCTACTACTTTGTATTGCATGATACTAAACTAATTATATATCTTTGCAATACAAAACTAATACGACAAAAAACTAATAACCAATTAAGAAAAGGAGGGAAGAAAAAACTAATCACCAACCACAACTGATAACCAAATCAAAAACTAATAACCCATCTTCCTTCTTTTTCTTTTAAAACTTTTAACCATGAAAAAACTCATTATTTCACTTTCAATTCTTTCCGGAATAATTGCTTTCGGGCAGGCAACCGTCAAGAATGATTCAGCAAAAGTTCACAACATTCAGGAAGTTTTAATGACCAAAAAAGTCTTCAAAAAAGAAAGCGACCGTTTCGTGTACGACATCTCCAATGCGCCTGTTGCAAAAGGAAGTACAACTTTTGACATTCTTAAACAGACGCCTCTTATTTCAACCACCGACGAAAGCACCCTGAAAATTGCGGGAAAGAATAATGCAATCATCTACATCGATGGTAAGAAAAGCAATATGGATGCACAGTCTTTAGCGCAGTTTCTTAAAAATACGCCGGCGGAAAATATTCAGAAGATCGAAGTGATTACAATGCCAGGAAGTGAATTTCAGGTGGAAGCTTCGGACGGAATCATCAATATCGTGATGAAAAAGAAAATGACCAACGGACTGAACGGAAACATCAGAATGGCGAGTTCGGCAAATATTTACAGCAGCAATTCCTCAAGTTTTTCCGCAAATTACAGAAAAGATAAATTAGGCATTTCTGCAAATTTAACAGGCAGCGAAAACATACAACCTCAAAGTTATGTTCTGCGAAACGGTAACAGTAAGGCAACCAATGAATCTGTTGGTGATATCATTGACCCTAACAAAAATTTGGGCGGCTATCTGAATATTGATTACCAGTTAACCGAAAAATCGAATATGGCTTTGTCCTGGAATACCTGGGCAAATAAAAGTTATAATTCAACCGTTAATCTTTTTAATACCATCAGAACGCTGAAGCAGGGAAATGTGTGGGAAACAAAATACAGCAGATCTAGAAATAAAGAAGACGCCCGTTCTTACAATAACAGTGTAAACTTAAATTATGAACTGAAAACGGACAGTCTGGGAAGTAAATTAAATCTGAATGCCGCTTATTTGAATTTTAAAAGATTCCAGAGTACAGATAATAATACCTATGAATCTACAGCCGATGGGATTGATTTGTACAGATCGCGTTATGTTTCCCAGAGCCTACCGCAGATTATCAATAATTTTTCAGGAATGGCAGATTATATCCAGAAATTAAAAAATGATTTGACGGTTTCCGTCGGCGGAAATTATAATAAAACAAAAACCGATAACGACACCCAGAGTGTAACTTCGATCTTCAATGCAGATGGCAGTTTGGCAGAAGTATATAACGCAGAAGGCATTAAAATAGATAATCCTTTGAGCACGCCGAACCATTTTCTGTATGACGAAAATATTTACGGGCTTTACGTTACGGTTGAGAAGAAATTCTCGGATAAATTTTCCGGAAAAATCGGAACCCGTTACGAAATGACGAAAAGTACCGGGACTTCGGATAACGCACAGGATGTGAATTTGCGAAACATTGAAAGAAATTACAGCAATGTTCTTCCTTATCTCAGTCTGAACTATGCGATTAACGAAAAAAACAATATTTCGTATGCATTTTCTAGCAGAATGATAAGGCCGAGTTTCTGGGAAATCAATCCGGTTAAAAATATTCTTACCGAGAATAATTATGTGCAGAACAACCCTTTTGTAAAAGCGTCTTCAAGCTATAATCAGGAACTTACCTATATGTTCAAAAATTCATATTTCCTGATTTTGAATCACTCTTTGGAGAAAGATATTATCACGCAGGTTCCTTTACAGGGAATTCCGGTTCATGCGGACGGAAGCGTGGGCACACAGAATCAGCTGCGTTATATCAGAACCAATTTCGGCGACAAACAGGAAATGTCTGCGATGTTTGGGATTCAGAAGTCTTTTTTCAAACAGGCATGGACGACCAATTTCAACATCGGGGTGCAGCATAACAAAAATAATGGCAGTTTAAGTGTAGATCCTACCACTGGCGATATTTTCCCGCTGTACACGAATAATACCAGCTCTACAAGTTTTGTGGTGCAAACCAATAACAATATCCGTTTGGACCAAAAGAAAACCTGGTTTGCCGGCGTGAATTTCTTTTATGTAGACAAACAGCAGATTGAACTGGGAATGCTTAAAAACCTTTCAAGTCTGGATTTGAGTCTCAAAAAAATATGGAACGACTGGACCTTTACCGTAAATGTAAACGATATTTTGAAAACAAACATTGTAGAAGTGGAGGATTATCAGGAAAACGGCAATTACAATTACGTACAGAACAACATGTACAGACAAAGTGTTGGCGCAAGTATCGTATACAGCTTCGGAAATCAAAAGGTGAAAAAGGTGAGAAACATCGAAAGTGCTTCCGATGAAATAAAATCGAGAACCAAATAATTTTTTCTATACTTAATTAAATTTTTAAAAATAATCCCCGAAATTTTTCGGGGATTATTGGTTTTTTTTATGAATTTCCTATTAAATATTCTTCGGCAAAAACACTTCAGCCAACATGCATCTTGCACTTCCGCCGCCGTTGGTTTCAATTGTATTCAAATCTGAGTAAATGATTTCGGAATATTTTTCGATATTTTGAATTTGTGCGGGAGTTAGAGATTTATAGGCAGTCTCGCTCATCACCAAAAATTTATCCCCGGCTTCATTCTGTACCTGAAGCATGTTTCCGGCAAACTGCTGCAATTGGTCTTCCGAGATTTCTATGATTTCTTTTCCGGTCGATTTAATGACTTCCTGCACTTTTTCACGCTCCAGTTCATCATCAATACAATCCAGACAAATCACTACAAATTTGTCGGCAACACACATCATTACGTTGGTGTGGTAAATAGGAAGTCTTTGGTCGCCGGCATTTTGGTAAGAATGAAATACAACAGGCCTGAAACCGAATTTCTGGCAAAACTGGCGGAAAAGTTCCTCATCTAACCTCAGTGAAACCGAACCGTAAGCTATTTTGTGTTCGTGATCGAAAATCATGCTTCCGGTTCCTTCCAGAAATTTTTCCTGATCTTCAAAATGAGATAAATCATCAATTTCTGTTATTTCGAAACCTTTGTCTTTCAGAGTTTCCAGGATATCAGTTCTGCGCTCAACTCTTCGGTTTGGTGCAAACATCGGATATAGAACTACTTTCCCGTCGCTGTGAAAACTTACCCAGTTATTCGGAAAGATAGAATCCGGAGTATGTGGATCCAAAGTATCTTTAACGGTGATAACGTTGATGCCTTTGCTCTTTAATTTATCTACAAAACTGTTGAATTCATCAAGAGCTTTTGTCTGGATGTCAGCATCTTTTTGTTCGACCTGAAAATAATTGTTTTCGGCGGTTTGGGCGTTGTAACTGAATGCGATAGGTTCCACCATCAGAACCGTGCTGGCTGTTTGCATGAAATATTGTTTTTATTAGTATTAATCTGTGGTTGAACAAAAATACTTAAATTTATAGACAATAAAGAAATCATGTTAGAAATTGCCTGTTTTGAAATAACCTCTGCCGAAACTGCCCTTAAATCCGTGGCAGACCGAATCGAATTTTGCGATAATATCGACCTTGGCGGTACAACACCCAATTTGTACGAATTCCGGTATCTGAAATCAAATTATGCAACGCCAATTTACGTGATGATTCGGCCAAAAGGCGGTTCGTTTTTTTATTCGGAAGCCGAATTTACAGAAATGAAAAGCAGTATCATCAGTTTCCGCGAAGCCGGAGCAGATGGTTTTGTGTTTGGTGTTTTGGATGTGAATAATGAAATTGATGAAGAAAAAAATACAGCGTTAATTGCACTTGCAGGAGACAGACCATGCACGTTCCACCGTGCGTTCGACCGGACTGCGGATTTAGATAAATCCATTCAGACCTTGATTAGCCTGGGTTTTAAAACCGTTTTAACCTCAGGCGGAAAACCTGATGCTATGAAAGGGAAAGAGAATCTGAAAGAACTCATTTCAAAATACGGTAATCAGATCGAAATTTTAATCGTTGGCGGCGTTCGCTCCGAAAATGTTCAGCAGCTCAAAGAATTTACCGGCGCAACGAGTTTTCACTCTTCTGCAATTCTTAAATATGATACTTTCGCAAGCGAGGAAGAAATTAAAAAACTTAAAATGCTTAGTTCTTAACTTCTGCTTTTTCTTAATCACGCACCAGCGGCAAAGTAGAGCAGCGGAGTAAACCACCCATTTTTGATATTTCCCGGTACGGAATTTCCTCAACTGTAATTCCCCATTCATTCCGGAGGTGATTGTTCAGTCGTGTAAACGAAGAATCTGAAACTACAATTTCTTCAGAAATCGAAAAAATATTAGGATTCATTTCGAACATTTCCTGCTGCGTTACATGGAAGCAGTTTTCTTCCCCGAAAATGTCGATTAAAAGTCTGTAATCACTTTCATCAACAAAACCATCTTTGTAAATAATGCATTTATCCTTTCCTACGGGATTGAAAGTACAGTCCAGATGTAGAATTCCCTGATAGGGATCGGTATCGTTTTTCTTCAGTTCCAGATCGATGATTCTTTTTTTAGGAAAATATTCTTTCAGGATTTCAATAGCGTATTCGTTGGTTCTTGCGGTCTTGAAATTCCTGTAATCTTCTGAAAAACAAGTGCCTATAAAAAGGAAATCATTCCACACAATTACATCGCCGCCTTCGATATGTGCCGAATCCGGAAGATTGATGATTTTCTTCCAGCCTACGCGCGCAAAAATTTTTCTGTACGCATCCTGCTCATCATATCGGTCCTGGATGATGTTCGAGATAATCATTTTATCTTCAATAACGAAAGCCACATCACGCGCGAAAACCTGATTGTAGTTTTCAATAAGGTGAGGGTGGTAAACTTCTACACCGTGTTTGATGAGGATTTTCTCGAACTCGGTCATCTCATAAATGATGTCTTTTTCATTAGGATAAATTCCATGCTGTATAGAATGGTACGATTTTGCGTCGTAACTGTCTTCCAAAGAGTGAGCAGGACCCATCGAATTGGGCATCCCAAGAACTACTGATCTCAGTTTTGAAGTTTCGTTATTGATGTTTAGTCTCATAATAAAGTGATTGTCCCAAATTTAAACAAACGTTTTGAGTTGAGGAAATTTTTGAAGGATTTGAGAATATAAGAATTTACTGTCGTAAAAGATTTTTTGAAGCCCGTGAATTGGGAATTAATTTAACTTTTATACAGATGTTGAATCCAATATGAAAATATAATTAAAATCTTATAATTCTTGTTAATTTTTAGTTAAAACTGAAACATATCACTTCCCATTAATACTTATTAAGTGCTAAATTTGAAGCAACAAATATTTTAAGATCATACAATATAATTTATGAAGATGAAGGATACCTTAAAAAAACTAATTCCCTACGCATTCGTGGGTGTAATCTCCGGAGCTACGACTTTCGGAGCTATTAATTATTTTAATGTGCATAACGAAGACGCTGAGTTTTCGTATTTCGCACCCAAAAATACGGATGCCAAATATGCATCATTTAACATGACCGGCGTTGGTGATGATTTCGTGAAAGCATCTAAAATGACGGTGCCGGCCGTAGTAAGTATTAAGAACTACTCCAACAGAACTTCGAACAGAAGCGAGCAGGATATGTTCGATCTGTTTTTTGGAAATCCATTTGGCGGACAGCCAAAACAGCAGCAGGCTCCCAAAGATATGCCTTCAGGAATGGGTTCCGGAGTCATTATTTCGCCGGATGGTTACATTATTTCAAATAACCACGTTATCGCGGGAGCCAGTAAGCTGGAGGTGGTGCTTTCCAATAAAAAATCTTATGTAGCTAATTTGGTAGGGACCGATCCCACTACAGATATTGCACTTTTAAAAATTGAAGAAAAAGGATTGCCTTACCTGAATTTTGCCAATTCCGACAATGTGGAAGTAGGCCAGTGGGTTTTGGCTGTCGGCAACCCGATGGGATTAAATTCAACAGTAACCGCCGGAATAGTTTCGGCTAAAGGCAGAAGTATCGATTTGCTGAGCCAGCAATCCAGAACACCGATTGAAAGTTTTATTCAGACCGATGCGGCAATTAATCCAGGAAACTCAGGAGGAGCATTGGTGAATCCTAATGGTGAACTGATCGGAATTAACTCTGCAATTTCTTCGAAAACCGGCTATTATGAAGGTTACGGTTTCGCAGTTCCATCGAATCTTGCCCGAAAAGTGGTTGAAGATATCAAGAAATTCGGATTAGTGCAACGCGGTTTCCTTGGCGTGAAATCACTCGATTTATCAGATACACGTCAGGTTTCTATTTATAACCAGCAAAACAAAACCAATATTAAATCCGGAGATGGGGTATATCTCATCGAAGTTGTAGATAAAGGCGGTGCTGAAGCTGCGGGATTAAGACCTGGAGATATCATTACCAAAGTCGATGAAACACTTGTCTCTAACTATTATGATCTTTCTTTCGCTGTCGGAAGCAAAAGACCAGGCGACAAAGTAGCCGTTACGTATTTAAGAAACGGCAGAACCAATACTGTAAATGTAACTTTGAGAGACGAAAAGGGTGGAACTTCATTCAGAAGCAAAGCTGATCTTACAGTAACCGAAAAAATTGGTGCTGATTTCGAACCTTTAAGCGAACGGTTTAAGACAGATTATGGGCTGAACAGCGGAGTAATTGCTAAAAACGTTGTGGCAGGCAGCGAAATGTCGAAAATTGGCGTAGTTGATAATTATATCGTTATTGAAGTAAATGGAAAACCTGTAAACTCGCAGAAAGATGTGGAAAAAATCCTTCAGGGTTACAACGGAAACGTTCAGGTAAAATATGTGGACGAATACGGAAGAATAACAACAAGAGGTTTTAAAATGCCTTAAACCATTTTAAAAACCGAAAACGCAGCTTTTATTGAGCTGCGTTTTTTTTATGCTGAATTTTCTTTAATCTTTTCTTTTTCCGTTCGTAAATCACTTCTGTAATTTTTCCTCCAATCCATGAAAAGGGGAAGAATGTCAGGAATATTAAAATCTTATAAAAAGTAGGATGATACGGGAAAATAATAATGTCGAGCATCGCGATAAAGAGTAAAATAAACCCAATTAAAATTGCGTAGGCAACTTTGGCATATTTCACGATGATTGCAGTAACAACACCACCCACAGTAGCTGCAATGCCCGAAGAAATAAGCAACGCGACGAAGAAATACGGTTTGTTTTCCATCGCTTTCAGAAGCTGTTCCCAATTCCCGAACGGCGAATATTCATCATAGGTAATCCATGATGAATTAAGTCTCACTCCCAATGAAATGATGAGTGCTGCAACAGCGAGACCTACTAAAACCGCAATCGTATTCCTAATGAAATTCATTTAAAACTGATGTGCAATCATTGAAATTTCAATATCTACATTTTTGGGCAGACAGGAAACCTGTACGGTTTCTCTTGCCGGAAAACTCTCAGGATCCAGATATGATGCGTAAATATCATTCATTACTGCGAAATCATCCATATTTTTTAGAAAAATCGTTGCTTTCACCACGTTTTTAAAAGTCATTCCTGCTTCCTTCAAAATTGCTTCAAGATTTTTCATGACTTGATGGGTCTCTTTTTCGATGCCTTCTTCAAGCTTTCCAGTTTGGGGATTCAGGGGAATCTGGCCGGAGATGTATAAAATTCCGTTGGCAAAATTAGCCTGTGAATAAGGACCAATTGCTGCAGGCGCATCAGAAGTAGAAATTATTTTTTTCATAATGATAATATTGGCAAATATAAAACTAATGTTTAATTCTTTAAAATTTAAAACGGTGCATTTGGCTGTGTAAAACTACGGTCTTTATATTTCAGGGCGTCGCGCAGAATATTCGCTTTGATTCCGATAAAGAAATCGTAGACTTTGTACTGGCCATAAGGTATCCAGTTAAAATTAATCGTAAAACTACGCTGGTCGCGCGAAAAACCAAGCTGTGTATTGGCAATTTCTTTTGTAATAACGTCGTAATACAGGTTTCCGGTAATGTTCCAGAACGGTGTAAGTTTTATACTCCCATCTAATCCGATAGATGCCATTTTGTTCCCAAAACGCGTCAGGCTTCTGGTGTAGCTGTACTGGGCATTGATGTTTAAAGTCCACGGTTGGGTGAAACGTGCATAGTTATCATCATCAAAGTAATAATCTTCGTTGCGGATTTCTCCTTTTTTACTGTACTTTTTAGACAGGTCTTCTTTGTCTTTTTTATCGAAAATTTCGCTGCTCAAAGGATATGAAAGTTGCGCGTTGAAACCCTGAACACTGAAATGCCCAAAATTTTCGGTCCGGATTCCGGTGTCTTCACCTGGCGCAAAAATAATTTGGTAAGGCTCCAGATTCAATCCTGTATTCAGGTTTAGCTTTTCAAATATTGTGGTCTGCCCGCTGAAACTGAAGATTGACCATTTGTGGGTTGGCGCCGCGAAGTTATAATTCGTGTTGAAATTTAAACTTTCGAAGATTTTTATTTTTTTGATGCCTGTAGAATCTTTTTTAGACCGTACTTTCATCTCTAAATTATTATTCACTGAAAAACTCAGCGCCTGAACCAGACCTGAATTTGGAGAACCGATGATTCCGCGGTCGAAAATGGAATAGGGTGTCATTTCGCCCCGATCATTGGCGTAGGTTTTATAGTACCCGAAACTGGCTGCCGAAAAATCCGGAGAGTAACTGAAGCCAATTTGTGGAGTCATCATGTGACGTATTGCCTGGATTGAAGATTCTTTTTTAAAGTTCAGCATCCCGTACAGTACAGTCTGTAAACTTGCTCCGGTAGAAAAGGAAGAATATCCAGCGATTTTTTTATTCAGAATGTCATCAACACGGTTGGTGATAGGGTTGTAACTTCTTGTAAGCGTTTTTGTCGTTAAGGCATTGTCAATATTGGCTGAAAGTGAGAATGTAAAATACTTGGCAATTGTTGTATTAGTGCCTAGTGTAATATTGTTTTTCAGTCCGGTCTGCATTTTGTCCCACATCGTTTGGGTGAAAAGTTCGCCTTCATTGGTTTGTACATAGTTATTAAAATTCAGACCAGTATTTACGGTGATGTTTTCTAAAAGGCCCTGTCTTACTCCGGTTTTAGGTTTAAATAAATAAAACTGATTAATCGCTACATTCAAAACCGGTAGTTTTAAATCTGCCAAACCTGTAGAGAAATTCTGGGAATAAGATGACGTTCCGGTAATCGTAATCGGAAGCGTAAGAAACCTTTTTACAACACTTACACTGGAGTTTTGCTGAGCATTAAGGTTATTTTGGTTGAACGCGTAATTATTATTTACGGTATTATTATAAAATTTATTACTTACCACATCTACAGAAGCAGAAAAAGTAAGGAAAGGATTCGCTTTGCTGTCCTGCTGATGTCGCCACGCAATCCTGTACGTACGGCTTTTGGAATAATCTGATAAACCTTTAATTCCCCGTACAGTGTTCCCCACATCTGCAGAAAAGTTCCCGGAGTAGCGGTAATTTTTCTTGTAATTCATTTCCGGCCGGAGATTCCAGCTGCCTTTAGTATAAATGTCTGCAAGAATTTTCAAATCAAAATGATCTCCGATAGGTTGATAATATCCAAGAGAATTCAGGAAAAATCCGACATCTTCTCTCTCACCAAAACTCGGAATCAGGATTCCTGCGCTCCGTTTATCTGAAAAAGGAAGTATCGCAAAAGGCATGATCAGCGGAGTAGGAACCTGCTCGATATACATCTGTATAGGTCCCGTAATTACTTGTGATTTGTCTTTCCCTTTTATTAATTTGATGTTTGGCGCAAGCAGATAATAATCGGCAATGGTGTCTTTTTTCTTAATGAAATATTCGTCGGTTGTATATTTCCCGCGACGCATAAAGAAAACGGAATCATTATATTTCTTGGTTTTTTCAGCAATAATTACCCCTTCACTTTCTTCAGTTCTTGCATTGAAAGCTATGGCCTGACGGGTTTTGATGTTGTAAGAAAACTCGTCGTATTCATATTTTTTGCCTCCCTGTACTGCAACCGCCGGATTTTTTATTCTTCCTAAAGAATCGAGCTCACCCCTTGCGAAAATCATCGATTTATTCCAGTCGATCGAAATATAATCTGCATCAATCTGCATATCCTGATATTTTACCTGAGCTTTTTTGTTCAGGTAAGTCATTTTTTTTGGTATATCATTTCGGATATTGTCGGCCTTGGTTTCCACCACTGCCTCAAGCTGTTCCTGTGCAATAATTATGGTGTCGACTTTAGGAATAGTATCATTAACTATCTTATTTTCAGGCAGAATTTGAGCATCTGTATGTGCTAAAAAACTGTTAAAAATTAGGATAATTAGAATATGTAATATATTTTTGGAGCTCGTTTTGGCCAAAGCGATATTTTCTGTAATTTGTGGTCAAAATTAGCATAATTTTTAAAATGTAATGATGATTAACTATAGTTTTTCTTTTAAAAAATATTTTCACCTCTTTTTTCTTCTTCTTTTTTCAGTTATCGGAGCGCAAAAAAAATTCACCGTAGTTCTTGATGCGGGACATGGCGGTTCGGATCATGGTGCAAACCGCTATTATAGTGAAGTTGGCACTTTACGGGAAAAAGATGTAACCCTCTCCGTTGTACTGAAGGTAGGGCGAATGTTGGAGAAAAATAAAGACTTCAAAATAATTTATACCCGTAAAATCGACGAATATCCATCGCTTACCGAACGTACTACATTGGCAAACCGAAGTAAAGCAGATCTTTTTATCTCTGTTCACTGCAATGCCAGCACGAAAACAAGCCCTTATGGCACTGAAACTTTTGTACAGGGACCGGACCAGAATAAAACCAATCTTGAGGTGGCAAAAGCTGAGAACGACGTAATTTATCTGGACGAGAAAGATCGTGAAATGTTTGCGTCTTATGATCCCAAATCACCAGAATCCTTAATTGCGTTGAAAATTCAGCAAAGCAAGTATTTGGAAAGCAGTCTGCTTTTCGGGAGTTTTGTAGAAGGCAATTTCGTAAAAAAGAACAAAAGATTTTCAAGAGGGGTAAAGCAACAGAATTTACACGTTTTGAGGCTTAATGCCATGCCGTCTGTATTAATTGAGACCGGCTTTATCAGTAATTATGATGATGCCATGTATCTGGCTTCCGAAAAAGGACAAAACGAAATTGCAGGAAGTATATACGATGCGATTATCGATTATAAAAAAACATTTGACAGAAATGCCACCGCGGCTCCTAAACCCGAGCCTGTGCCTGAAGAAAAACCGCTTAAAAATGATTTCAGAATTTTACTGATGTCATCCCCATCAAAATATAACAGTACGGATCCTGCGCTTAAAGGCTTGAACTATATCCTTCCGATTAAAGAGAATGGCATGTACAAATATTATTATGGCACCACCAATTTAGCATCAGTAAGAGACAATAACCTGAAAACTGCGCGAGATGCTGGCTTCAAGAATGCAACTTCAATCTCATTTGTGCCGAACCAGAAGCTGGGAATTGGGTATTATACTCTGGAAATTGCTGTAACTTCACAGAAGCTCAGCTCCAATTCAAAAGTGCTGAATACACTGAAGGATGTGAACCGGGTAAAAGAAAACGGTAAATTTTATTATACCTACGGAAAATTTTCGAGTCTGGAGGAAGCTGTTAAAGCACAGAAAGCCATTGAGTTGAAAGGTATTGATGATTCAGTAATTCAAAAAGTTTCAAAATAAACATGGGTTTGGTATTGCAGGTTTAAAACTTAATTAATATTTTTGCAGTCCTCAAACAAAGGCCTATTCGTCTAGTGGTAAGGACTCAAGATTTTCATTCTTGCAACAGGGGTTCGATTCCCCTATAGGCTACAAAAGATTGAAAATTTTTTTAAAAAAAATTAAAAACTATTTGGTGTAATAAAAATATTTTATATCTTTGCACCCACATTTAGGAAACGATATGGCAAATCATAACTCAGCTCTGAAAAGAATCAGACAAAGCGAAAAGAAAAGATTAAGAAACAGATACTATCATAAAACTGCGAGAACAGCTATGAAAGGTCTGAGAAATGAAGAAGACAAAAAAGTTGCAACAGAGCAGTTGCCTTTAGTAATCTCTTTGTTAGATAAATTGGTGAAGAAAAATATCATTCACAAAAACAAAGCTGCAAACTTAAAAAGCAAATTAACTAAGCACGTTAATAAACTAGCTTAATTAAATAAAGAGTCTGGCCCGTTCGTCTATCGGTTAGGACCTCAGATTTTCATTCTGGTAAGAGGGGTTCGATTCCCCTACGGGCTACTTAACTTCCGAAATTAGTTTTTCGGAAGTTTTTTTATGGCTATATTTGAGGAGTTTTTAATTTTATGAAAATACTTATTGTCAACGGTCCCAATCTTAATTTGCTCGGGACGCGCGAGCCTGAGATTTACGGAACAACTTCTATGGAAGATGAGCTGAGTAACCTTCAGCATAAATTTCCGGATCATCAAATTACTTATTACCAGTCGAATGTTGAAGGTGAAATTATCAATCGTATACAGGAAGATGATTTTGGTGCGCTTGTAATTAATCCCGGTGCTTTTACCCATTATTCTTATGCAATTGCAGATTGTCTCAAAAATATTTCTAAACCGAAAATTGAAGTTCACATCAGTAACATATATAAAAGGGAAGAATTCCGCCAGAAATCTGTTACCGCAGCCAATACAGATGGCGTTTTGAGCGGTTTCGGGCTTAAAGGTTACGAACTCGCGATTTTGAGTTTCGGAAAATGATTTTAGGAAATTACAAATAAAATTATTTGAAGGAATAGTTCTTGCTTCTGGAAAATCATTAATTCCAGCTATGAAAAACACGCTTCACTTCATTACTTTTGCGGTTTTGTTTTCCTGCGTTAAAGAAAACGATAAAGTCAGTACACAGAATATTACACAAAATGTAGAACTTTCCGCAACTGACAGTTCGAAAACGGCAGTTATAAAAAACCCAGATTATTCACCGGCGTTCGAAATTACTCCTCAGCATATTTCTCCGGAACAGGGAAGATCGGTTTTTACTCAAAATGGGATAACATTATTTTATTTCGATCAGAACTCAAATAAAGGAATAATCAATATCGACGGAAAAAATTATGACCTGACCCGATTTGATTTTAACGAGAATAATTATACGCTTTCCGGCAATGGTGTATCCATTGAAGCCAGTAATGGAGATTTTAAGGATATGGTAAGCGACTGTGTTTACGGAATCTTTCCACAGGTAAAAGTGACAATGGATGGCAAGATTCTTAATCTAACGAATATCAGTTTACAGGATTGCCCAGCGTACTGATTTAGATTTCTTCGTTATTATTCCACTGGGATTCGTCAAAGGAATGGCTGTCTTCAGCAAGAAGTTCTGCTTCACGCTCAAGCGATTCTTTCATGGTGAAAGTAATTTTATCTTTAAGCTGTTCTTTTGCAAGTTTCCTCACCATCGCTTTGTCGATCAACATAAATCTTTTCCCAAGCCTTCTTGCGGCATACGAACGCATGCCTGTTGCTTTCAGGATGTCAACTGCCATATCAACTGCAGTTCCTAGGGTTTCTCTGTAAATATTATCGACTCCGTTATTATAAAAATCATAAGCATCGAGACGGTTTTTTGCACGTACAAAGATTTTCAGCTGTGGATATTTTTTGCGCGCATATTCAAGGATGAATTTATTTTTTTCCGGATCATCCAGGCACAGGATTAGTAAATCTGCAGTTTCTGCACCTGCGGAACGCAAGATTCCAGGTTTGGTTGCGTCGCCAAAATACACTTTAAAATGATTCGATTTCAATAAATTCACCCGTTGCGGATCATTGTCCAACACCGTAGACTGTATTCCGTTTACTCTTAAGAGTCGGCCTACAGTACTGCCGAAGTGGCCAAAACCTACAATAATTATTTTCTGTTGTTTGATGGGTTCTGTATTTTCAAAAGCATCGTTTTGAATATTTAAAAATTTTGGTTCGAAATATTTTTCGTTAATGATAAGAAGTACTGGTGTAACACACATCGTGATTGCTGTTATTGCCATCAGCTGTGCATTAAGTTCAGGATTTAAAAGATATAATTTTGTTGCATAATTCACCAGTACGAAAGAAAATTCCCCGATTTGGGAAAGTGCAAATGCAACCAGTAAATTCTGATCAGTTTTCAATCCGAAAAACTTCCCAACCCCGAAAAGTACCGCAAATTTTACTGCCAGCACCACAATTGTAGTTGTAAAAATAAACATCGGGTCCTGCATAATCACAAAAAAGTTGATTGTGGCGCCAACACTAACAAAAAATACAGCCAGCAAAAGACCTTTAAAAGGATCAATCTGACTCTCCAGTTCATGACGGAATTCGCTTGTTGCCAGCATTACACCCGCCAGAAATGCGCCCAAAGCCGGACTTAAGCCCACGGAAGCCATTAATTCTGATACACCGATGACTAAAAATAATGATGATGCGGTAAGAAGTTCATTCATTCCCGACCGTGAAACATATCTTAGAAAAGGAACAAAAACGAAGCGCCCGAGAAAGATGAGAACTAAAACACCTAAAATTATCGAAAATGGCTGCAGCCAATCCGGAAGATACTGCAACAGGATTTGATGATCGTTTTCTTCAGGTCTTTTTGCTAAAATTGGCAAAAGTGCCAAAATCGGAATAACCGACATATCCTGAAAAAGAAGAATCGAAAAAGAAGCTTCCCCGGCATCGGTCCGGAAGATATTTTTTTCTTTTAATGTTTGCAAAACAATCGCTGTAGAAGACAGTGCAAAACACACCGCTGTAACTAATGCATGGTCTGTATGCCATTCTGCATAATAAAAACAGGCAAATAAAACGACAATGGTAATAAGCATTTGGCTTAACCCCATTCCCAGGATTTTCTTCCGGATTTTCCAGAATTTTTTCGGCTCAAATTCCAAACCAACCAAGAAAAGAAGCATAATTACACCGAATTCTGTGGCATGCATGATGTCATCAGAATCATTTCCCGTCAACTTTAATCCAAAAGGTCCGATTAAAATTCCACCCAAAATAAATCCAATCACGGAACTTAATCCCAGCTTGCGAACCAGAGGAACCATGATAATCGCGGCACCCAAAAATATTAGGCTGGTCATTGCAAGTGAATTATCGCTCATGGGATCTGTAAGATGTGCTTAATTTTATCGGTAAATTTTGTGAGTTCAGCTTTGGTGAGATCATCCGCATTGTGAATTGCAAGAATTTCTTTTACCTCAATGGAATTCACTTTTAGTGAAAGCGTAAGAAATTTCATCAAATCAGAAATGGTAGTTCCGTAAAGTCCGTTTTCAGAATAATTTTCTTCTTTGCCTCCCATGGTCACAATGATAACAGCGTCTTTATTCTTTAAGGGATTTTGGTCTTCGGACAACCATTTCAAATCAAAAACTTCGTCAATCCAAAGTTTTAGAAGAGGCGGAGAGGAAAACCAAATTAGAGGGAAATGAAAAACCAGCCGCTCATAATCCCGGATTCTTTTTCTCTCACGAAAGCTGGCAATGTGAAAATCCGGATACTCTTCATAAAGGTCTTTGAAATCAACTTCAGGAAAATCGCCGTATGCTTTTATAAGCTCCGCATTGGCGTGGGAGTATTCAAAATGAGGATGTGCAAAAACAACAAGCGTTTTTTTCACGGGGATATGTTTGCATAAAATTAATTAAAAAATCAAAATCAATCCTCAGTACCAACAGAAATTATTCTTATTTTTGAGAAATGAAGGCAGTACAAGTCGTTTCAGATCATCATATAAAATTATTCCTGAATTTTCCATCGTTGCTTTTTGTTAATGACAAAAATTATATCCGACCGCTTGATCAGGATATTGAAGCGGTTTTTGATCCTAAAAAAAATAAATTTTTCAGATCTGGCGAATGTGAAAGATTTATATTTCTGAATGATAAAAATGAAACGGTAGGAAAAATTGCAGTCTTCATCAATAAAAAGTACCGCCAGGCCCAACCGACAGGTGGGATTGGATTTTTCGACTGCATCAACGACCAGACCACCGCAAATTTTATATTCGATTTTGCAAAAAAGCGTCTTCAGGAAAAAGGAATGGAAGCGATGGACGGACCGATAAACTTCGGTGAACGCGATAAATTCTGGGGGTTGCTGATTGAAGGTTTTTCTGAGCCGCTTTACGCAATGAATTATAACGCTCCATATTACAAAGGACTTTTTGAGAATTACGGGTTTAAAGTTTATTTCAATCAGTTGTGTTTTGGCAGAAAAGTTCATGACGGTGTTAATGAAAATTTTCTCCGCATGCATGAACGGATTTCAAAGAATCCGGCAATTTCAGCCAGAAGAATGAAGATAAAGGATCTGGAGAAATACGCTGCAGATTTTACTGAAGTTTACAATAAAGCCTGGGCAAATCATGGGGAAGGAAAAGAAATTACAAAAGCCCACACGCTGAAGCTTTTTTCAACATTGAAGCCAGTCATCAACGAGCATATTTCCTGGTTTGTTTACGAAAATGAAAAACCTATCGCGATGTGGATGAATATCCCGGATCTAAACCAATGGTTTAAATATCTCGATGGAAAGTTTGGGTTATGGCAGAAACTGAAGTTTCTTTTGGTAAAAAAATTCAAAACAAATAGAAAGATGGTCGGGTTGGTTTTTGGTATTGTTCCCGAATGGCAGCGAAAAGGGATCGATGGTTATATGATTTGGGAAGGAACAAAACATTTCAGAAAAACGACAGATTTTGAAGATTACGAAATGCAGTGGATTGGCGACTTTAATCCTAAAATGATTCGTATTGCCGAGAATCTGGAAACAGAAGTTACGAGAAAACTCGCAACCTACCGTTATATATTCGACCGCAACAAAGCTTTCGAAAGGCATAAAATGCTGTGATTCCGTCTGTTCTTAATTAAATTTTACGTCACGGATATTCAGGTAATAGGTTACATTTCCTTTCCAGTGATTTTCTTCTGCGGTAAAGGCGATATCAAAAGATTTTTCCCGGAAATTATCTGCATATTTCCCTAATTTAAAGCCTACGCATTCAATATTTCTTCCTGTAGATTCCTGTCGGATGTAGAATTTTATGTGGCTTGCGTCTTTTCCCATTGTTTTTACATAACCCGCAACTTTCTGGTTTTTCAGAACCAAAACCGGCTTCATATTATGTGGCCCAAATGGTGCCAGTTTCCTGTGGAAATTAAAAAAATCCTTGTTCAGATCGTCGATGTCTACATCAGAATCAATCTTTATACTTGGTTCTTTCTGGTGTTCCTGAATTTTTTCGGCAACTATTTTTTCAAATTTTTCGCGGAAGAGATCAAACTTATCTTTTTCCATAGAAAGTCCTGCAGCAGCTGGATGTCCGCCAAATTTCAGGAAAAATTCTGAGCAGCTTTCCAATGCGTCGTGTACGTCGAAATCGGCAACTGAGCGGGCAGAAGCTACCATTTCCCCATTATTTCCATCGGTAAATACCAATGTTGGTTTGTAATAGGATTCGATAAGGCGTGAGGCAACAATTCCGATTACACCTTTGTTCCAATTGGATCCGTAAACAATGGTCGTGAAATTTTGTACCTGGCCAGTTTCTTCCACCTGCAGAAGTGCTTCAGTTGTACTGCTCATATCCATCTCGCGGCGTGAATCGTTGAGTGTAATAATATCGTTGACGATCTGTTGAGCCTGTTTCAGATTATCGGAAACCATCAGTTCGACAGCAGCTTTCCCGTGGGAGATTCTGCCGGCAGCGTTTATTTTAGGTGCGATTTCGAAAACGATATTCGAGATTTCAAAAGTGGCCAGTTTATCTTCGGGAATCAACATCCTTAAACCTAAATTTCTGGATTTTCGAAGAACTTTAAGTCCTTGTTTTGCCAAAACCCGGTTTTCTCCGGTCATGGAAACAATGTCTGCTGCTATTGATATGGCCAGTAAGTCCGTGAGTTCGAAAAGTTCGGCTTCGGGAATTTTATAGATGGTATTCAGACCCTGACAAAGTTTAAAACCTACGCCACAACCTGAAAGTTCTTTGAAAGGATACCTGCAGTCTTTCCTTTTGGGATCGAGAACAGCTACCGCCTGTGGAATTTCGTCGCCTGGTAAATGGTGATCACAAATGATAAAATCTACGCCAAGGTTTTTGGCATATTGAATTTTATCAATGGCTTTAATCCCGCAATCCAGAGCGATGATTAGTGAAAATCCGTTCTCTTTGGCGAAATCAATACCTTCGGTAGAGATTCCGTATCCTTCTGAATTTCGGTCGGGGATATAATAATCGAGATACTTTTTGTCAACGATTTTGCTCAGGTAGAGATACATGAGAGCCACAGCAGTTGTGCCATCTACATCATAATCTCCATACACCAGAATTTTTTCGCCGTTTTCTATAGCAGTCGCAATACGGTCTACCGCAATCTGCATGTCTTTCATTAAAAACGGATTATGAATATCGCTGAGATTGGGTTTGAAGAATTCTCTTGCTTTCTGATAATTGTCGATTCCTCTCAGCACGAGGATTTTAGACTCAAAGGTGCCAAAGCCAAGTGAGGAGCTTATGCTATCAACAATATCTTCATCGGGTTCTGGTTTGTATATCCACTTTTGACTCATAATCTCACAAAAATACGAAAAAAGATGGTAGCGTGATGAAGGAACAAATGAAAAACCGCCCAGTTTACTGAACGGTTTTTTTATCATTTGAAATTTAAATTCTTAGTGATTAGGAATACATTTGCTGGCGGAGTTCTTTCACTTTTTTGTCGGCTAAATATTCGTCGTAAGACATTTCTCTGTCGATAATGCCTTTTGGAGTTAACTCAATGATTCTGTTACAGACAGTTTCAAGCATTTCGTGGTCATGTGAAGCAAGTAAAATTGTTCCCTTGAAATTGGTTAAAGAGTTGTTTAACGTGGTAATACTCTCCAAATCCAGGTGGTTTGTAGGCTCATCAAGCAAAAGTACATTTGCTTTCTGTAGCATCATTCGCGAAAACATACAACGCATTTTTTCACCTCCGGAAAGTACTTTACAGGATTTTAAAGCTTCGTCTCCGGAGAAAAGCATTTTTCCTAAGAAGCCTCTCATAAATTCTTCGTGTCGCTCTTCATCATTTTTAGTAAATTGTCTCAGCCAATCTACTAAGTTAATGTCTTCCTGGAAGAAGGCGGTATTATCGAGCGGCATATACGACTGTGTGGTTGTAATTCCCCAGTTAAAAGTTCCTTTGTCTGGGCTGCTGTTGCCACCTAATATCTCGAAAAATTCAGTAATTGCTAAACTGTTTTTAGAAAGTACCGCTATTTTATCTCCTTTTTTAAGGTTAAGATCAATATTTGAGAATAAAAGCTCACCGTCTTTGGTTTTTTCAAGGTCCTTCACTTCTAAAATCTGGTCGCCCGCTTCTCGTTCGGTATCGAATATAATCGCCGGATATCTTCTTGACGACGGCTTAATGTCATCAATATTAAGTTTATCGATCATTTTTTTTCTTGCAGTGGCCTGTTTGGCTTTTGCAACGTTAGAAGAGAATCTTGCAATAAAGTCCTGAAGTTCTTTTTTCTTTTCCTCTGCCTTTTTGTTAGCTTGTTGACGCTGTCTTGTGGCTAGCTGAGACGCTTGGTACCAGAACGAGTAATTCCCAGTATAAAGATTCAATTTCGAATAATCTAAATCCGCAATATTGGTACAAACCGCATCTAAAAAGTGACGGTCGTGCGAAACAACGATTACGGTGTTTTCGTAAGTTGAAAGGAAATCTTCAAGCCATGAAATCGTATCGATATCAAGATCGTTGGTAGGTTCATCCAAAATTAAAACATCAGGATTCCCGAATAGCGCCTGAGCCAAAAGTACTTTTACTTTATTCTGATTTTCGAGCTCACTCATCAGCTGGTAATGCATATCATCTTTAATTCCTACATTCGATAACATCGTCATCGCATCAGATTCTGAATTCCAGCCTCCCATTTCGTCATAAAGTACACCCAATTCGCCGGCTTTAATCCCATCCGCATCAGAAAAATCTTCTTTAGCATATAAAGCATCCATTTCTTCCTTTATCTCGAAAAGCTTTTTATTTCCTCGTAATACGGTTTCTAAAACCGTGAAATTATCGTATGCAAAGTGATCCTGCTCTAAAACCGACATTCTTTTGCCTGGCTCCAAAGATACGCTTCCTGTTGTAGGGTCTTGTTGTCCGGTTAGTATTTTAAGAAAAGTGGACTTTCCGGCACCATTAGCACCGATAATTCCGTAGCAGTTTCCTTTGGTAAACATGATGTTTACGTCATCGAAAAGCACTCTTTTCCCGAATTGTAAAGATAAATTAGATACTGTTAACATATAGTTTTGTAAATTTGCTGCAAAATTACGAAAAGAAATTGGGTTTTGTGCTTCATTTCTATTTTCCAGCAATTGTTGATTCCGTTTTCTTCTGTTGTTATGTAAAATTTCGTTAAAAATTCTTAAAATTAACAGATTATTAATTCAGTATATTTTCCAGAGAAATGAAGATTGAAAAAACAGTTAATATTTTCAATAAACGAGCCAGGTTTGAATATGAAATTTTAGAGGAAATTGAAGCTGGTATGGTGCTTACAGGGACAGAGATAAAATCTTTGAGATCTTCAAAAGCAAGTATCACGGAAGCGTTTTGCCAGTTTATTGATGGTGAACTGTACATCATTAATATGATGATTGATGAGTATAAATTGGGAACATTTTATAACCATAAAACAAAAAGGGAACGGAAATTGCTTCTGCATAAAAGAGAGTTGCAAAAGTTCGCAAAAAAGCTGAAAGATGTTGGCAATACAATAATCCCTCTTAAGTTATATATTAACGAAAAAGGGAAAGCTAAAATTCTTATTGCACTCGGAAGAGGTAAAAAACTCTTTGATAAACGGGAAAGTATAAAAGATAGAGAAAACAAACGAAATCTCGACCGACTATTAAAGAAAAGTTAAAAATTCTCTTAAATTCTTTGTTTATAAGGAAAAATTATATTTATTTTGCATTATCAATTATTTAATCATTTAATTCTATGAAAAATCTAAAATTAGGAATTTCAGCATTGGCACTTACTGTTGCCTCTACTGTTTTCGCTCAAACGACCAGCAACCCGTGGCTTATCGGTGTTGGTGCTCACGGAGTAAATCATGTTGCAGCTGGAGGACAAGTGGGAGACTTTTTCCCACGTGCTTTTGGCGGTGGAGATGGTGGCGAGTTGTATAATATCGACAACTTTACGATTACACCTCCGCTTTCAAAATTAACTGTTGCAAGAAACTTAAACAAGTATTTAGTTCTTGATTGGCAAACTTCTGTAGGGAATGTTGACAATAAGAGAATCGGAATGGGGAAAGAATTCTTCCTTATGACAGGTTTAGGTCTTCAGTTCAAGTTTAACGGACTTTGGAATGAAGATTCTTGGTTTGATCCTTACTTAAGAGTAGGTGCGAACTATTTAAGACATGATTATTCGGGTGTTAATTTCCCATTAACTGATGTTAACGGACAAACATATTTAGGTTTTTCGGATAACACACCTTCAACGCAGAGAAGAAAAGATCACTTCACTGTTGCTACAGGTTTAGGATCTAATTTCTGGATAACTAAAAACTTCGGTCTTGGAATTCAGGGTGATTATGTATCAACTCCTGTTGATAAATCTGATGTTGCTAACTTTTGGCAAGCTTCTGCATCTTTATTGTTCAGATTCGGAAATACAGACAGAGATAAAGATGGTATCTTAGATAAAGATGATTTATGTCCAGATACTCCAGGTTTAGCTGAATTCCAGGGTTGTCCTGATACTGATGGAGATGGAGTTCCAGATAAAGATGACCAATGTCCAGATGTAGCTGGTCCAGTTGAAAACAATGGTTGTCCTTGGCCAGATACTGACGGAGACGGTGTTGTTGATAAAGATGATGCTTGTCCAGAAGTTGCAGGTCCAGCTGAAAATAACGGATGTCCTTGGCCAGATACTGATGGCGACGGAGTATTAGATAAAGATGATGCTTGTCCTACAGTTCCAGGTCTTGCTCAATACAACGGTTGTCCTAAACCACAATCTGCGTACGCTGAAGAGGCTACAGGTGCATTACAAGGTATTCTATTTGATTTCGACAAAGCAACTATCAGACCTGAATCTAACGCTAAGCTTGATCAAGCTGCAGAAATCGTGAAATCTTCTAATGGTGGTAAATTTATTGTAGAAGGTCAAACTGACAAGAAAGGTTCAGAAGCTTACAACTTAACACTATCTAGAAAAAGAGCTGCAGCTGTAGTTGGAGCACTTGAAGCAAGAGGAGTTAACGATAACCAACTTAAATCAATCGGTGTAGGCGAGCAAAAAGCTCAGGTTGCTGAAAACGCTTCTAATGAAGAAAGAATGGCAGACCGTAAAGTTGTAGTTATTGCAGCTGACTCTGATGCTTGGGAAGCAATGCAAAAATCTGATTTACCAGTGGTAAAAAAGAAAACCGTTAAAAAGAAATAATTTCTTATAACTAATATTTTATAAACGCTCTTCGCAAGAAGAGCGTTTATTGATTAAAAAAACTAAAGTATGGGAAGAGCATTCGAATACAGAAAGGCATCTAAAATGGCCCGTTGGGATAAGATGGCTAAAACATTTTCAAAAATAGGTAAAGATATCGCGCTCGCGGTGAAAGCCGGAGGACCGGACGCGGATACGAATCCTGCACTTCGCAGGTGCATTCAGAACGCAAAAGGTGCAAATATGCCGAAGGATAACGTGGAACGTGCTATAAAAAAAGCCAGTGGTGCGGATGCGGAAAATTACGAGGAAGTAACGTATGAAGGATACGGGCAGGGCGGAGTTGCGTTTTTTGTTGAATGTACCACAAATAATCCTACAAGAACTGTAGCTAATGTAAGAGCAATTTTCAACAAGTTTGATGGTAACTTGGGAAAGAACGGAGAATTAGCTTTTATCTTTGACCGTAAGGGAATTTTTTCCATTGATAAATCTTCAATTAAAATGGATTGGGATGATTTCGAAATGGAAATGATTGATGGAGGAGCCGAAGATGTAGAAAGCGACGATGAAGAAGTAATGATTACTACAGCGTTCGAAGATTTTGGTACGCTTTCACATAAACTTGATGGTCTTGGGATTGAAGTAAAGAGTGCAGAATTGCAAAGAATTGCGAATAACACCAAAGAAGTAAATCAGGAGCAGTTTAAAGCCAATATGAAGATGCTCGACCGGTTTGAAGAAGATGATGACGTACAGAATGTATTCCACAATATGGAAATAACAGATGAACTTCTGGAAAGTATCTAATTATACAATAAAAAAACTCAAAGATTTTCTTTGAGTTTTTGTTTTTAGCGTTGTAATAAAATGTCTCCTACATCATTCATTCGGTTCATTACGCTTCGTGCGTAAGAACAGTGCGGGTAGATTTTCCAGTTATTTTCCCTGGCGAACGCTATTGCATGTTCAACAAGAAATTTCCCCATTCCGCGTCCTTCAAATTGAGGATGAACCAATACGAATGAAATAATAAGTTTGTTTTCTTCAGGGAAGATCGTATAGGTGAGTCTTCCGACTTCTTCGGAGTCATTTTTTAAAGTAATAACGCCGCCGTTTCCGGATTTATGATTTTCGTAATTCATTTTTTGTAATTTTGGATATCTAAATTTAGTAAAAATAAAATGATTCTAATTTTTTAAGTCCATAACACCCCAAAAAAACTTTAATTTCAAAAAAATTTTATAAATGAAAATTACACTCAACAGAATTAACGATGATTACTTATTTGAATGCACCAACGCGGCAGGAAATAAGATTATACTCGACAATACCTCTCAACCCGATGCGAAAGGAGTTTCTCCAATGGAAACCGTTCTAATGGCTGTTGCAGGATGCAGTGGTATTGATATCGTATCGATCCTGAAAAAACAGCGTCAGGTGATTGAAGGCTTTTCTGCAGAAGTAGAGGGAGAGAGAATTCAGGTTGATGAAGCAAAACCTTTTAAAAGCATACTTGTGAAATTTTTCCTTCAGGGAGTTATTGATCCGAAAAAAGCGCTGAAGGCTGCAGAACTGTCATTTGAAAAGTACTGTTCGGTTTCGAAAACATTTGAGCCGAATGTCACCGTTTCTTATGAAGTTTATGTCAACAACGATAAAGCATAAAAAACTCCGTATGTAAAATGATACATACGGAGTTTTATTTTAAGTCTGGTTTTTTTTTACGAAATCCTGGGTTTAATAAGTTTAGCAACCGTTGCAGTCCAACCTGTTTGGTGTGATGCGCCGATTCCCATTCCGGTATCTCCGTTAAAATATTCATTAAACATAATGTAATTTTTGAAATGTTCATCATGGTTCAGTAAATAATTTCCGCCATTAAAAGCACGTTCTCCGCTTTCATTTTTACGGAAAATAGAGCATAAACGCTGGCTGAGATTATCAGACACAAACTCCAGATTCCTCATTTCTCCGCTGTTCGCAGGAAATTCAATCTGTAAACTTTCGCCATAGTAATAATGAAATCTCTGCAGACTCTCAACAATCAGAAAGTTGATAGGGAACCAAATGGGGCCACGCCAGTTGCTGTTGCCGCCAAACATGCGGCTGTCGCTTTCTGCAGGTGTATATTTTACGGTAAAATTTTGCCCATCAACAGTAAATCTAAACGGTTCTTCTTCATAAATTTTCGACATCGATCTGATTCCGTAATCGGATAAAAATTCTTTTTCATCAACCATTCTCGCCAGCACTCTTGTGAGTCTGGTTTTTCTGAGGATGCTCATCAGATGCTTGCCGCCTTTGCCTTCCACTTCCCAGTGAGAAACTAGATTGGCAAGTTCCGGTTTGTTTTTAAGAATCCAGTCCATTCTTTTTGTGAAATTCGGAAGTTTTTCCAAAGTATCATGTTCGATGACTTCAACAGCAAACATTGGAATTAGCCCCACAATACTCCTTAATTTCAGGGAGATGGAATCACCGTCATTTAACTGTAAAACATCGTAGAAAAAGCCATCTTCTTCGTTCCAGAGACCGCCTTTGGCTCCACCGATATTCTCCATCGCTTCTGCAATGTATAGATAGTGTTCAAAAAATTTGATGGCCATATCCTCGTATACCGGGTTATAAAGTGCCAATTCCATGGAAATCCGCATCATATTGAGCGCAAACATCGCCATCCAGCTGGTGCCGTCGGCCTGCTCCAGATGATCTCCGTTTTTAAACTGCATATTTCGGTCGAATGCACCAATGTTATCAAGCCCGAGGAAGCCTCCACCAAATACATTGTTTCCCTTTTTGTCTTTCCTGTTTACCCACCACGTAAAATTAAGCAGGAGTTTCTGGAAAACACTCTCAAGAAACGGAATATCGGGTTTGCCATTCATTTTTTCATCAATCTTATAAACCCTGAAGGTAGACCAGGCATGAACCGGTGGGTTGACGTCGCTGAAATCCCATTCATACGCCGGAAGTTGCCCGTTCGGGTGGATATACCATTCTTTCGTGAGAAGTGTCAGCTGGTATTTGGCAAACTCCGGGTCGAGTAACGCAAACGGAACGCAGTGAAAAGCCAAATCCCAAGTTGCAAACCAGGGATATTCCCACTTATCAGGCATGGAAATGATGTCTTTGTTCTGCATGTGCTTCCATTCTTTATTGCGGACATAATGATCGAAATTTCTTGGAGCTTCATATTTTGGATCACCTTTCAGCCATTTCGCAACGTTGTAATAATAGAACTGTTTATTCCATAAAAGTCCGGCAAAAGCCTGCCGCTGAATGTTTTTTTCGTCTCCATCAGAAATGTCACACTGCAGTTCAGCATAAAATTCTTCGGCTTCCTGTCTTCTAAGACTAAAAATTTCGTCGAAATCAAAGAAGGCGTTCTCCATGTCATGTGGGCTCAGCCTGAAATCGAAAGTCTTACTTTCGCCGGCCTCAAGTTCTGTAGTGATATAGAAGCTTGCTTTTGTACCTGTTTGATCTGGATTTAAGGTGTTTTCTGTCTGATGAACTATAAAATCATTAATTCCGTCTTTAAAAAATTTATGATCGGAAGGATGAGCATTTATTTTTGCCGGATTCGTTTCATTATTACAGAACAATGATTCAGTATCTGAATTTCTTGAATAAAACTTTTTCTGAGGGATTGAATCGTGGCAAATGTCGATAGTTCCTTTTGACGAAGATTTTAGTGATGGTTCATAAGTTCCGTATCCCCAACTCCAGTTATTCCTGTACCACAACGTTGGAAGAATGACGAGCGGTGCTTTATTCCTGCTTCTGTTTACGGCTGTTACACGTATGGCAAAATCATCATGAGCGATTTTTGCATATTCGATAAAGAGATCAAAATAATTATTATCGTCGAAAATTCCGGTATCAACCAGTTCATATTCGGGTTCTGTTTTGGAGCGTCTGGCGTTCTCTGCAATCAGTTCTTCGTAAGGAAAGCGCTGGATCGGGTATTTGTACACCATCTTCATGTAAGAATGTGTAGGTGTATTGTCGAGATAGTAAAATATTTCTTTTATGTCTTCGCCGTGGTTTCCTTCGTAGTTACTTAAACCGAAAAATCTTTCTTTGATCATTTTATCTTTTCGGTTCCAGAAAGAAAATGCGAAGCAAAGCAATTGCTTGTCATCACAAATCCCAGCAATACCATCCTCATTCCAGCGATAAGCCCTGCTGATGGCATCATTATAAGTGGTGTGTCCCCACGCATTTCCGTTGTGGCTGTAATCTTCACGAACCGTTCCCCATTGTCTGTTGCTCACATAAGGCCCCCATTTTTTCCATTGGTCGTCGAGCATTCTTTGTCTTTCAGCTGTCATAATTCAAATTTCAGGTGCGAAATTATGAAATAAAAATCTTTTCGGTTTTTAGGGATATTTTAGAAAAAATAACTACTTTTGCAACAGATTTTGTTCATTTACATATTGAAAATGTTATCAAGAAAGGTGGAGAGACTAGACTCAGAGAAACCTTGGCAACCCTTCGGAAACGGAGAAGGTGCTACATTCTATTCGCTTAGGCGATGCAGATAACACAAATTTTTTTACCATTCTTCGGTAGCATTTTCAATTTTTAATTTTTTTAAAAATTGGAAAACCAGCTAAACTTTATCACTCTTTATCAGTTTAAATTACATTCAGGAAAAATTCTTGATATTAGTTTGTCGTATCAAATTTTCGGGCCTGAATTATTTTCTGCGCCGGTAATTCTCGTGAATCATGCGCTAACAGGAAATTCTAACGTTTCAGGTGAAAAAGGATGGTGGAAGGATCTTATTGGTAAAGAAAAAATTATAGATACCGACCGATTTACCGTTCTGTGTTTTAATATTCCCGGAAATGGTTATGACGGAAATATTATAAAAAATTATCAGGATTTTATCACATCAGATGTCGCCAAAATTTTTCTTGAATGTTTAAAGTATTTAAAAATTGAAAAACTTCACACCATCATCGGAGGTTCACTGGGGGGCGGCATCGGTTGGGAAATGCTGGCAGTAAACCCCGGACTTACCGAAAACTTCATTCCTGTTGCCTGCGATTTTCGAACTTCAGACTGGCTTTATTCGCAATGTTTGGTGCAGAAATTTCTTTTGGAGCAGCAAGAAGAACCATTGCAAAAAGCACGTGCTCACGCGATGCTTTGTTACCGCACGCCAGAATCACTCAATTCCCGTTTCAAAAATGAATGTGTCATTGATAAGGAACTCCGAAAATCCGAAGACTGGCTTAATTTTCATGGAAAAAAACTGGCCGAAAGATTTAGTTTACAGGCATATAAACTGATGAATCAGTTATTGATGAGTATCCGGGCTGATCGAGACCAGCTGCATCTTATTTCTGCAGATATCCATCTTGTGGCGGTAGATTCAGACTTGTTTTTCCCCGCACGAGAAATGAAGGAAGCTTATCAGTTTTTAATTTCAAAAAGGCCAAATGTCTTTTATCACGGGATAAATTCCATTCACGGTCATGACGCGTTCCTTATGGAATATGAACAACTTACAAACATTTTAAAAAAAGTATTTAATGAAAAATAAAACAGAGGTAAAACTCATTAAAAATAGAGCCATCATTAAGTTTGAAGGCAAAAATTTTCTGGGAGAAATCGGAATTGACGGAAGAATCTTTAAAGCCCTTACCTATGCCAGAATAAGTGTAGGCGTTATCTCGCAACAGGCGATCGAAAATGGGATTTCAGTCCTGGTGAGCGAGGCAGATGCAGAAAAAGCAGTAAACTGTTTGATTAATGAGTTTGAGCAGGAAAGAAAATCCGGAAAAGTGAGCCTTATTTACAGCATAAGTAATGTCTCGGTCATTGGTTTTGTTTCTAAAGATTTCAATAAAATAATGTCTGAACTTGGTCGTAACAATATCTTTCCGTTGATTCTTAATCAGGTGGCCGCAGAAAACAGAGTCAATATTGTAGTGACTTCTTCTCAGGACGAAAAAGCGAAGAATATCATTGAAGCTGAAATCTTTGCGAGACCAAAAACTGTTCACCTCGCAATCATTGGACACGGAAATGTTGGAAGTACTTTGATAGACCAGGTTTTAGAAAGTTCTGAAGAAATCCGGAACAGAAAAAAAATCGATTTGAAGATTGTTGCCGTTGCCAATTCCAAAAAAATTGCGCTTAACCGTTCAGGATTCAGCGAAAACTGGAACGAAGAAATTCTGGTGGCAGAACGGCCGTCAAAAGTAGAAGAACTTATTGCTTTTTCTCAGCAGAATCAGCTGGAAAATCTTATTGTGGTGGATAATACCGCAAGTAAAGAGTTCGTAAAAAATTATCCGGTTCTTGCAGAAAACGGATTCGATTTGGTGTCATCCAACAAAATCTTCAATACACTACCCATTTCCGAGTACCGGAATTTCCGTCATATTCTTAACAAGAAAAACAAAAAATACCTTTACGAAACCAATGTAGGCGCAGGATTGCCGCTCATTGATACGATTAAGCTGCTGCATTTGTCCGGAGAGAACATTACCCGCATCAAAGGCGTTTTTTCAGGATCGCTGAGCTATATTTTCAACAATTTTTCCGTGCGCGACGAGAAGTTTTCAACAATTCTGAAAGAAGCGGTGGAAAAGGGATTTACTGAGCCGGATCCACGCGAAGATTTATCCGGAAGTGATGTTGCCAGAAAACTGCTTATTCTTGCGCGCGAACTGGATTTAATCAACGAATTCGGTGATATTAAAATTGAAAATCTGGTTCCGGAAAATTTTAGAAATCTCACTAAAGATGATTTTATAGCGCGTTTAAGTGAGCTTGATGAAGTTTTTGATGAGGTGAAAAATTCGCAGCAGAAAAACCATGTGCTGAGATTTACCGGCGATCTGCACGGTGATTTACAACAGGAAAAAGGTGAGCTGGACGTAAAACTGATTTCAGTTCCTGCAGATTCTGCTTTGGGTCAGCTCAAAGGTTCAGATTCAATATTTGAAATCTATACCGAAAGTTACGGCGAAAATCCAATAGTCATCATGGGCGCAGGAGCAGGCGCGAAAGTCACTGCACGAGGCGTTTTCGGTGATATTTTAAGACTTTCGGAAAATAAATAATATTTAATTCAACCACAATCATATGTCAGATAATTTTGAAACCAACGCCATCCGCATTCAGGCACAGCGTTCTCACTTTGACGAACATTCTACACCTTTGTATCTCACTTCAAGTTTCGTATTTGAGGATGCTGAAGATATGCGAGCAAGCTTCGCCGAAGAAAAATCCAAAAATTTATACAGCCGTTTTTCTAATCCCAATGTCAACGAGTTTACCGAAAAAATGGTGAGTCTCGAAGGTGCTGAAGCGGGATATGCATTTGGTACAGGCATGGCAGCAATTTATTCCACTTTTGCTGCACTGCTGAGTTCGGGCGACCATATCGTTAGCTGCCAATCGGTTTTTGGTTCTACACATACTTTATTTACAAAATATTTTCCGAAATGGAACATCAATACAACCTACTTCAAAGCCGAAGATGCAGCAAATGTTGAACAGCTTATTCAGCCAAACACAAAGATTTTATACCTCGAAACACCTACAAATCCGGCGATCGAAGTTCTCGATCTAGAATTTTTCGGAAAAATTGCCGAAAAACACAATCTTATTTTTGTGGTAGATAACTGTTTTGCCACTCCTTATCTGCAGCAGCCGATAAAATTTGGTGCCCATCTGGTGGTTCATTCGGCGACAAAACTGATTGACGGGCAGGGCAGGGTTTTAGGAGGCGTTACAGTTGGGAAAGGAGATCTCATCAGAGAAATTTATCTTTTCGCCAGAAATACAGGACCTGCCATGTCTCCTTTCAACGCGTGGGTTTTAAGTAAAAGCCTTGAAACGCTTGCGGTACGGGTTGAAAAACATTGCGAAAATGCTTTGAAAGTTGCTGAGTTTCTTGAAAATCACCCAAAAGTTGAATTCGTAAAAAATCCCTTCCTGAAATCCCATCCCAACTACGAAACTGCCATAAAACAGATGAAAATGGGCGGTAACATCGTCGCTTTTGAAGTAAAAGGCGGCATCGAAGGCGGCAGAAATTTTCTTAACCGCATTAAGATGTGTTCCTTGTCTGCAAATCTTGGTGACACCAGAACAATTGTTACGCATCCCGCTTCCACAACGCATTCTAAACTTTCGGAGGAAGAAAGAAACGAGGTGGGAATTACTGCCGGTTTGGTGAGGTGTTCGGTTGGTTTGGAGCATGTCGATGACATTATCAATGATTTGAAACAGGCATTGGATTAATGTTTTTGGGCAACTTAATCCGCCTTCCGCTCCCAAACATAATGAAGTAGCCAATCTTTTATTCGTCATTCCTCCTCACAAAAGGATTTCCGCTCAAGACGGGCTGCGGGGAAAGTTTTTAAATAAAAATTCAGAGAAATCAAAAAAATGAAAAATTCAGATAAATTATATAAAGCTTTAAGCGAAAGAATACTTGTCCTCGACGGGGCGATGGGGACGATGCTTCAGCGCTACAAATTCAGCGAAGAAGATTACCGGGGCGAAAGATTTACAAATTGGGAATATCCATTAAAGGGAAATAACGATTTGCTGTCTTTAACCCAGCCACAGGCGATTGAGGAAGTTCACCGAAAATATCTCGAAGCTGGCGCCGATATCATAGAAACCAATACTTTTTCAGGAACCACCATTGCCATGGCCGATTATCATATGGAAGATTTGGTTTACGAGCTTAATTTTCAATCTGCTAAAATAGCCAGAAAAGTCTGTGATGAATTTTCTACAGCAAATCCTGAAAAGCCACGTTTTGTTGCAGGATCAATCGGTCCAACTAACAAAACTGCCAGTCTAAGCCCAGAGGTTAATGATCCTGGTTTTCGCGCCATTACTTTTGAAGAGTTACGGGTTGCGTACAGGCAACAAGCTGAGGCGCTTTTGGATGGTGGAGCAGATATTCTTCTGGTAGAAACTATTTTCGATACATTAAATGCTAAAGCCGCCCTTTTTGCAATCGATGAAATTCAGGAAGAACGCAAAATTGAGATTCCTATCATGGTTTCGGGTACAATTACCGATGCATCCGGCCGAACCTTGAGCGGACAAACCGCAGAGGCATTCCTGATTTCTGTTTCGCACCTTAATTTATTGAGTGTAGGATTCAACTGTGCGTTAGGTGCGCAACAGCTTACGCCTTATCTGGAGACGCTTGCAAACAATTCAGATTACTATATTTCTGCTTATCCGAATGCGGGCCTTCCTAATGCCTTCGGGCAGTACGACGAATCCCCCGAATTTATGGCATCCCAAATCCGTGAATATGCAGAAAAAGGACTTGTGAATATCATCGGTGGTTGTTGTGGAACCACGCCGCCTCACATCAAAGCAATCGCTGAGTTGGTGAAAAGTTATGAACCCCGGAGAATTAATGTTTTGAGATAAAAGTTTCCAAATCTTATTTTTTAATTTTCAAATTCAATTTATGAAATATTTAAAACTTTCCGGTCTGGAGCCTTTAATTATAACACCAGAATCCAACTTCATTAATGTTGGCGAAAGAACCAACGTGGCCGGATCTAAAAAATTTCTCCGGCTCATTAAAGAAGAGAAGTTCAGTGAAGCGCTCGATATTGCGAGACATCAGGTAGAAGGTGGCGCACAGATTCTCGATGTTAATTTTGATGACGGACTTCTTGACGGAAAATATTGTATGGTAAAATTCCTTAACCTGATTGCTTCAGAACCAGATATTGCCCGAATTCCAATCATGATAGACTCCTCTAAATGGGAAATTCTTGAAGCCGGCTTACAGGTCGTTCAGGGCAAATGTGTGGTGAATTCCATCAGTCTTAAAGAAGGCGAACAGGAATTTATCGACCACGCAAGAAAAATAAAGCGTTACGGCGCCGCGGTTATTGTAATGGCTTTCGATGAAGAAGGACAGGCTGATAATTACGATCGCAGAATCGAAATTTGTAAACGCAGCTATAAAATTCTTACCGAAATTGTAGGCTTTCCACCGGAAGATATCATTTTCGATCTTAATATTTTCCCCGTTGCAACCGGAATGGAGGAACACCGTAGAAATGCGATTGATTTTATAGAAGCAACAAAATGGGTGCGCGAAAATCTACCACATGTTTCTGTAAGCGGTGGCGTCTCCAACGTGTCGTTTTCTTTCCGGGGCAACGATAATGTGCGTGAAGCCATGCATTCGGTGTTTCTATATCACGCGATTAAGGCCGGAATGAACATGGGAATCGTTAATCCATCGATGCTTGAAGTTTACGATGAAATTCCCAAAGAGTTGCTCGAATTGGTAGAAGATGTAATGCTCGATCGCCGGGATGATGCTACAGAACGTCTTTTAGATTATTCTGAAAAACATAAATCAACCAAAAAAGAAACCGTTGAAGACTTGGAATGGCGTAAAAATCCTCTTCAGGAGCGAATTACGCATGCTTTAGTCAAAGGAATCGACCGGTTTATTATTGAAGATGTAGAAGAGGCCAGAACGCAAACCCGGCGACCGCTGGATGTGATTGAGGTGAACCTGATGGCCGGAATGAGCGTTGTTGGAGATCTTTTCGGAAGCGGAAAAATGTTTCTCCCGCAAGTAGTGAAATCGGCGCGTGTAATGAAAAAAGCGGTGGCATATCTGCAACCTTTCATCGAAGCGCAAAAAGACCACACCCAGAAAGCCAACGGAAAAATCCTTATGGCTACAGTAAAAGGTGATGTTCATGACATCGGAAAAAATATTGTAAGTGTGGTTTTAGGCTGCAATAATTACGAAATCGTGGATTTGGGCGTCATGGTTCCGGCTGAAAAAATCATCCAGGCTGCCATTGATCATAAAGTGGATGTCATTGGTTTAAGCGGCCTCATCACTCCAAGTCTGGACGAAATGGTTCATGTTGCGGATGAACTTCAGCGCAAAAATCTGGAATTCCCGTTGATGATTGGCGGTGCAACCACTTCCAAAGCGCATACCGCCGTAAAGATTTTTCCTAAATATTCGCAGCCGGTTGTTCATGTGAATGATGCTTCCAGAGCGGTGGGCGTGGTTTCACAACTTTTGGATCAAAACAGAGAACAGTTTAAAGCTGATCTTAAAGCCGATTATGAAGACTTTAGAGAGAAATTCCTGAACCGGCAGATAGAAAAAGAATATGTTCCAATTGAAGAAGCCAGAAAACAGAACTATAAAATCGATTGGGAAAATGAAATTCCTGTAAAGCCAAACAATTTAGGTATTCAAATCATCGAAAATCAGGATCTGAATGAATTGCTTGATTTCCTAGACTGGACTCCTTTTTTCAGAAGCTGGGAACTTTACGGAAAATATCCGCAGATTTTAACTGATGAGGTTGTGGGCGAACATGCTACTGAACTTTTTAATGATGCACAGAAAATCCTGAAAATGATTCTGGATGAAAAACTATTCACCGCGAAAGGGATTTTTGGAATTTTCCCCGCCAATTCAAACGAAAGCGATGATATTATTCTGCAAAATGACCAGCAGGAATTTGCATTCCGCACCCTTAGACAGCAGCACAAAAAATCTGATGGAAAAGAATATCTGGCACTCAGTGATTTTATCGCTCCAAAATCTTCCGGCATCCAGGATTACGTAGGAGCGTTCTGTGTAACCACAGGTTTCGGTACTGAAGAACTCGCTCAGAAATATTACGACCAGGGCGACGATTATACGGCGATTATTGTAAAAGCTTTAGCCGACAGACTTGCGGAGGCTTTCGCAGAATTTCTGCACCATAAAGTGCGTACCCGGATTTGGGGTTATGCTCAAAACGAAATCCTGCAGAATGAGGATTTGATTGCAGAAAAATACTCCGGAATTCGGCCTGCGCCTGGTTATCCTGCATGTCCCGATCACCTGGAAAAACTTACCATTTGGGATCTATTAAAGGTTAAAGAAAACATTGGCGTAGAACTTACCGAAAGTTTGGCCATGTTCCCAACTGCAGCAGTTTCGGGATATTATTTTGCGCATCCGAAATCCAAATATTTCGGTGTCGGCAAAATTGCGGAAGATCAGTTAGCAGATTTTGCATCCAGAAAAAATATCGAAATAGAATTTGCCAGAAAATGGTTGAGTCCTAATCTTGCTTAAAAAATATATTTAAGAATGAAAATTACAGATCATATAAAAAACGCAAAAGGTAAAACCCTTTTTTCACTCGAAGTGGTACCGCCACAAAAAGGCATCGGTATTGAAGATCTTTACAAAAACATCGATCCGCTGATGGAATTTAAACCTCCGTTTATTGATGTCACAACTTCGCGCGAAGAATACATTTATCTCGATAAAGGTAACGGCTTAATGGAGCGTAAAATCACCAGAATGCGTCCGGGAACTCTGGGGATTTGTGCTGCCATACAGCATAAATATAATGTAGATACAGTGCCTCACGTTTTGTGCGGAGGTTTTACGATGGAAGAGACCGAATATCTTTTGGTAGACTGTATGTATCTTGGAATTGAAAACGTAATGGCGTTGCGGGGTGATGCGATGAAAGGGCAGCAATATTTTGAACCTGCCGTGGGTGGCCACAGAAATGCGGTGGATTTGGTTCATCAAATCAACGATTTGGGCAGAGGTAAATATCTTCATGACGAGAAAGCCTGCGATGAAAACAATAAATTCTGCATCGGTGTCGCCGGTTATCCCGAAAAACACATTGAAGCTCCTTCCATGAACTACGACCTGAAATGGCTAAAAGAAAAAGTTGATGCAGGTGCAGATTATGTGGTGACGCAAATGTTTTTCGACAATAAAAAGTTTATTGATTTTGTGAAGCAGGCCCGTGATATGGGGATTAATGTTCCCATAATTCCGGGAATAAAACCAATCGCCACCAAAGCCCATCTGCAGATGCTTCCTAAAGTCTTTAAAATTGATTTGCCGGAAGAACTCATTTCTGCCGTAGAAAAAGCTAAAGACAACACAGCGGTAAAACAGATTGGCATTGAGTGGGCAATACAGCAGTGCAGAGAACTGATTGATTTTGGCGTTCCTGTGCTTCACTTTTATTCGATGGGGAAAAGTGATAATATTAAAAAAATTGCTGGAGAATTATTTTAAAAGGACATGTAAAGTCCTTTTTTTATTATCTGTTCATGAATTGAACAAGTTTGATCAGTGATTCCTCCTGTTTTATTTTAATATTGTTTTCCTTAATAAACCTTTCTAACTCTGCTCTACGGTCTGGATACATACTTACAAAATCTTTTGCATTCTTAGGTACCTGTAAAAGTTTTTCATCTGCTTTAATGAAATAGAGCGGATTTTGTTTTTCAAATTTAATGTATCCCTCCTTTATTAAAGAATTTGGTTCAATTGAACTTTTAATTTCCTTAAGTTTTATTTTTTCTTTCTTTAAAAGCTGATTTTTTCCGTCAACTAATCTGAAGTAATAGCCATTAGTTTCTTTTACATAAACTATAGGTGTATTAATCATTTCGAATTTGAAAACAGGAATGTCTTCATTCCTAGGGACCTCATACACCTTATCGTCAAATAAAATTTCAATTCGGTCCAAATGTGCATCGTACCTTATCGGTGCTTTTTCGTTGGTGTTTCCTATAATCGCCGACATAAAATTGACATTGAAATAGGGCGTGCCAACTATATTGTGTTGTGGCTTATCGGAATCTCTACTGACCGATAAAAGCGGACCGGTATATATCTTATATGAATGCTGACCATAAACAGCAATGCCGCTGAAAATAAGTAAGATAAATAGAATAGATTTTTGCATAATGATGTTTTATTTTATGTAATAAATTAATCCAATACATTTCCATAGCGTATTTTCATAGAAATTGCACGACAGGATTAACGGAAACTGTACGTTAATTATTAATAAACTGAGCTAGTTTTACAAGATCCGACTCTTCAGTTAACTTGATTTTATTGGTTTTAAGGAAGTTGTTTAGTTCATCTTTTTTCTCAGGAAAATAGGTCAGAAGATCTTTTGTGTTTTTAAGAGTTATTACCTCACTAGATTCTGCTTTGATAAAATACAATGGCCGTTGAGATTCGAAGCGTGAAACCGTACCCGCAGCAAAATGGGTTTTAGAGGGAACTGCTCCGTAAAATTTAGTTTTAATTTTTTTTAGTATTTTGTATTTCCCGTCAGCAATTTCGAAAAAGTAACCTGCATATTCATCATGAGTGTCCAGAACAATTAATCTCTCGTTTGTTTTTGTAAAGGTGAATTTTTTAGGGGTAGCTTCTCTTGGAATCTCATAAGTGTTATTGTCTATAAGGATTTCAACAACATCTAAAAAAGTATTGTATCTGATAGGTGCAACCGTAGGAGTATCATCAAATTTTGCCGATTCGAAATCAGGATTGTAATAAGGAGTTCCCTTGATTTCGGAATATTTAAGTTTTTCTTCCAGGTTATTTACTTCATCAGAGGCTTTTTTGAAATTGGCTACCCATGAATTCCCTCCTAGACTGAGTTGTTGTGCCTCTAAAGAAAAGAAGGTTAAGACTGTGACGATAAAACTGAAAAATACTTTCATTTTAATGTTTTTTAGTAGGTGAATATTTACTGGACACACTTAATCCATCTGATTATACTTCCTCATCAAGTTTTCATAGAAATTCTGCGGTAAAATCCATTTGAGAGGAACGCCGATTTTTTGTCCGAATTTCCCGAAATAATAATGGGCTTTCCAGGATTTTTTTGTGAGAAGTTTATCAATGTACTCAGCAACTTCTAAAGGTTCGGTGCCGTCATCTACATGAGCATTCATGATGGAATATATTTTTTCAAAAGTCTTTTGGTAAGGTTCAGAAACTTTTGTTTTCACTCGGTTTTCCGCGATTTTTGTTTTGATGTCGCCTAAATGAAGCGTACATACATTGATGTTCCAGGGAGAAACTTCATAACGAATCGCTTCGGTCACTTTATCTAATGCTGATTTTGAAGCGGAGTAAAACCCACGGAACGGCAATCCCATTTCGCTGCCAATACTCGAGATGTTGATGATTTTGCCTGATTTCTGCTCGCGCATCGTGGGTAAAACTGCGCTCATCATTTGTACAGCGCCTACCAGATTCAAATTAAATAACTTTAGAATATCTTCTTTCGTAGAATCTTCCACCGCGCCAACCATGCCCATACCGGCATTGTTAATAAGGACATCAATCTTTTTTTCCGTCTTTACAATTTCTGAAACGGCATGCTGAACCTGCAGATTATCGGTAATATCGGTCGGAATCGTCTTGAAATATTGGGATTCCACATTTTTTCTGCTCAGTCCGAAAACTCGGTGGCCTTTCTTTCCGAAAAATTCAGCCAAAGCGAAACCAATTCCTGTAGAAGTTCCTGTAATAATTATGGTCATTGTTTTAGTTAGTTTTTTCGGTTATTTGAGCGAAATCCTGCCAAAAACTTGGGTAGGATTTTTCAACAACTTCAGGATTCTCGATGGTTAAATTTTTTATAAGGCAAAACGGAGCAAAACTCATGGCCATTCGGTGATCGTTGTATGTTGCTATCGAAATATTTTCATTAGGCTCAAAAAATTTATGCGAAACAATACGGTCATCGGTAATTTCTGCAATACAGCCGATTTTGAAAAGTTCTTTTTTCAGTGCCAGAAGTCTGTCGGTTTCTTTTATTTTTAAAGTTTCCAGGCCGGTGATTTCAAACGGGATTTTCAATGCTGTTGCAGTAACACAAAGGGTTTGGGCAATGTCTGGACAATCATTCATGTTTAAAACAATTTTTTCCGGAAACTGAAAATAATGCTCCGGAAGCAGAGAAATTCTGGATTCTGCGCCTTCGGAAATGGTATTTACACCGAAAAATTTCCAGTAAATTTCTTTAATTACCGAATCGCCCTGAAGGGAATATGGTTTAAACCATTTTAAGTTTATCGTTTTTCGCGAAATCGCTGCGAGAGAATAATAATATGAGGCAGAGCTCCAGTCGCTTTCAACAACGAACGGAATACTTTGCGATTGCTTTTCGGTGTGAATGTTGGGCAGAATTTTAATGACATTTCCTTCCCAATAATTGCTTATTCCTACCGTTCTAAGGATTTTCAGCGTCATTTCGAGGTAGGGTTTTGAGGTAACTGTACCTTCCAATTTAATTTGCAGACCGTTCTCCAGTTTTGCGCCGATGAGCATTAATGAAGTAATAAACTGGCTCGAAATATTAGCAGGAATCCGCACTGTGCTTCTTATAATCTTCTTTCCCGTAATCTTCAATGGTGGGAATCCTTCGTTTTCAAGATAAGAAATTTCTGCGCCCAAATCCTGCAATGCATCGACCAGAAATTTTATCGGACGCTGTTTCATCCTCTCAGAACCGGTTAAAATTACGGTTTTGCCTTCCTGGATGGCATAATAAGAAGTAAGAAATCTCATCGCAGTGCCAGCATGATGAATGTCGATAATTTCTGAATCGCTTTGCAAAGCGGCTTGTAGAAGCTGCGTATCCTGAGAATTTGAAAGATTTTCGATAAGAATATTTTCAAAGAGCTGATGCAAAATCAACAAACGATTCGAAATGCTTTTCGAACCGCTGATTTCTATGGTTGTATTTTCTTTTAATTGCGAGTGTTCTAAAAACATTGTACGGATTAAAGATTATTTTAGTTTCTCATTATTTAGGTGCCTTTTCTGATCTCTTTCTGTTTTCAGTTTCATTTTTCTGTCGAAAGCTTCCTGAAGATTGGTTCCGGTTTGGTTGGCCAAACATAGTGTTACGAATAAAACATCAGCCAGCTCTTCACCGAGATCTTTGGTTTTGTCGCTTTCTTTTTCACTCTGTTCACCGTATCTTCTGGCGATAATTCTGGCAACTTCGCCCACTTCTTCGGTAAGCATGGCCATGTTTGTGAGTTCGTTGAAATAACGTACGCCCACGGTTTTTATCCATTCATCAACTTCCTGCTGCAGTTTGGTAATCTCCATAATTTATTGATAAGAGCCAATGGTTGGCGGATTGGTTCTGGTAACACCCACAATATCTTTTAGAGTTGAGCCAGATACATAACTTGAGCTTCCTTTTCCTTTTGCAGGCGAATCTTCTTGCACCCTTAAATTCATTTTCTGCGTGAAATAATTTACAAATTTCGGATCCTGATTTTTGATGGAATTAGCTGTTGCGTAAGTTGCTTTTGTACCATATTTCAGCAGCGAATAGTTAAATTCTGTCGTAAAAGTCTGTCCGGAAATTGGTTTTAATTCAACCATGTTTTCAGCAGAACCATAAATAATTGAATTATTCACTTTTAAAGATAATGGACCGTTTTCCAGAGCAGTTCCGTTCTGGTATTCATTAGTAGCGTAAATCCCAAGTCCTGGAAGTGCCGAATTGAAATCCCAGTAATTCGCTAAAGTTGCTTGGGTTAGCGTATAAGTTCCGCCTTTAAATATTCCTAAAGCCGCCTCACCACAGTTGTTCATCACTAAATTTGAAGCGTTGAGGTTCGATTTTACCGCAAAAATTCCGAATTCCTGAAAGGTGTGAATGATGGTGTTGTTGATTGTTGCCTCCGTTTCATTCATTTCCAGCCCTCTTGTTCCGCCAAAAACTTTTGCATAGTTCATGGTTAGCGTAGAACCTGTGTCGAATTTAATTCCGTTCCAGTTTTTCGGGATCGTGTCGTACCTTGGGTCGTTTCTGTCGCCCCGGAAAATAACCTCGTGATTTAATTCGCCAAAAACATTGAGTTTTGCATTTTTAGAAACCTTCAAACCACTGTTTTTATGGAAATAAATCTTGGTTCCCTTCTGTATATCTAAGGTTTTGCCTTCTTCCAGTGTTAAATCTCCAAAGATTATTTTGGCTTTTTCGTTCGTCCAGTTTGTATTGTTGCTTAAAATGTTCGGATTGGTGTCTGTCTGGATAAAAAATTCAGCATCCTGAACTACGGAAAACAGTGTTACATGCTGGCTTCCAGCTGGAGTTTGAAACTGTATACGTTCTTCGGCAATCGCTTCCGGTGCGTTGGCAACCGGCGCAATTTCTACAAAAATATAAAGACTGTCTTTCTTTCTTAAAGGAATGTTGGTAAAATCGGTCCCGGCTTTGCCATCAACATTGATTCTATAGAGTGAAGACGAACCGTTTTGCAGAGAAATTTTGGGAATCATCACATCTTTATCTTCGTCGTTGTAGATTTTAACGGCATAGGTTTCGGATCGCACCTGATTATAGACGGTATCAAGAAAAACGGTATCTGCCGAAAAACGAAGAAGCTGAGATGGTGCATCAAAGCTGATTTCGTCTCTGTTGCAGGACACTGCCGTTAACAGAAACCAAAACGATAAAGCCAATATAAGTTTTAATTTGTTCATTGAAGAGGTTGAATAGATATAAGTTTCAAATTTAATTAAAATAGTCGAACGGAAAAATTTTAAAATTATCATATTGAGTGTTTGTACATTAAAAAATTAATTGTACTTTTGCGGTCTAAAAATTAGCAGAGGAATATCCATTACTACTTCTGAAGCAAAACTTTAATTTATTAAAATTTTTATTATGAAAAACGGAATCCACCCGGAAAACTATAGACTTGTTGTTTTCAAAGATATGAGTAACGATGAGATGTTTCTTTGCAAATCTACTGCAGATACCAAAGATACTATTGAATATGAAGGAGAAACTTATCCATTGGTAAAAATGGAGATCTCTTCAACTTCTCACCCTTTTTACACTGGTAAAGTGAAATTGGTTGACACTGCTGGTAGAGTTGACAAATTCATGAGCAAATACAAAAAATTCGCAAAATAATTTATTGCGGACTAAGAAAATATTAAAGTCTTTCAGGTTTCTGAAAGACTTTTTTTATTGTAATTTTGAAAATATAGAAATTTAAGCACTTGAAATATGCAAATCGTTTTTTCTGATGCCCAGTTTTGGGAAGATTTTTTACCCCTCACTTTTACAAGACCTGTCGCCGAAATGCGCTGCGGAATCCTTACTTTTTCCGAAAGATGGCAGAAATTATTAGAGATAAACCAGGTCTCATTCCTTACAGAAGATTATCTGCAGGAAAAATACAGGAAACCGGAAGATATTGAAAGTCTGTTTATTGTTCCCAATTTTCTGCCGGACGAAAGTGTTTTGCAGCAAATTAAAAGATTGAAATTGGGTGAAGCTTTGGTTTATGAAAACGAGCTGCTCGTCGCCAGAATCAATATGAAGAATTTCTCCCTTAATCAGATCGAGAAAATGACTGATATTCACGAAGGTGTACTTTTCTTTAAACAGCCTACAGATTTGTTTTCTTACAACGAAAAGGCCATTAATTTCGATTTTGATTTGCTTACCAAAGGAAGAACTTCCGCTGAACTTTCTAACACCAACGGATTTCTTGGTGAAGCTCAGGATTTATTTATCGAAGAAGGCGCATCGGTGGAATTTTCAACTTTAAATACAAAAACAGGCAAAATCTACATCGGCAAAAATGCAGAAGTGATGGAAGGTTGTAATCTTCGTGGCCCAATCGCGCTTTGCGATGATTCCAAATTTAATTTAGGGGCGAAAGTTTATGGTGCTACAACCATCGGCCCTCATTGTAAAGTAGGGGGCGAAGTGAATAATATAGTGATTTTCGGTTACACGAATAAAGGTCACGATGGTTTCGTGGGTAATTCTGTTATCGGCGAATGGTGTAATTTGGGTGCGGATACCAATTCATCAAACCTTAAAAACAATTACGCTGAAGTAAAACTCTGGAATTACAGAACCAAAAGATTCGCAAACACAGGTTTACAGTTTGCGGGATTAATCATGGGCGATCATTCTAAAACTGCGATTAATACACAGTTTAACACAGGAACCGTAGTTGGAGTTGCGGCCAATATTTTTAAAAGTGGTTTTCCACCAAATCTTATCGAAAGTTTCTCCTGGGGCGGAATGAAAGGTGATGAAAAATTCAAACTTGAAAAAGCCTACGAAGTTGCCGAACTGGCAATGGCTCGTAGAAAAGTTACATTTACCGAAGAAGACAAAAATATTCTGAAACATATTTACACCGAATATTAACCCGACACGATTTTTAGCGTAGCTCAAATTGCTTATCTTTGCAAAAATTTTCTCACTTAAACCGTTTATAGCATGCAACTGTATAACACTTTAAGCGCAGAAGAAAGAGCTCAGTTAATTAATGAAGCCGGTAAGCAGCGCCTTACTTTGTCTTTCTATGCGTACGCCAAAATCTCAGATCCCAAAAAATTTCGCGACGAATTATTTATAGCCTGGAACGCCCTCGATGCGCTTGGCCGTATTTATGTCGCCCACGAAGGAATCAATGCCCAGATGAGTATTCCTGAAGAAAATCTGGAAGCTTTCCGCGAAACACTGGATGTGTACGATTTCATGAAAGGAATTCGCTTGAATGAAGCGGTGGAGCATGATGATCACTCTTTCTTAAAACTTACGATTAAAGTCCGAAATAAAATTGTTGCCGACGGTTTAAATGATGAAACTTTCGATGTCACCAATAAAGGAATCCACTTAAAGGCAAAAGAATTTAATACTTTACTCGAAGATCCCAATACGATTGTTGTGGATTTCAGAAATCATTACGAAAGTGAAGTCGGGCATTTCAAAGGAGCAATTACCCCCGATGTGGAGACTTTCAGAGAGAGTTTGCCGATTATTAATGAAAAGTTACAGGATTTCAAGGAAGACAAAAATCTTTTGATGTACTGTACAGGCGGAATTCGTTGCGAAAAAGCCAGCGCTTACTTCAAACATCAGGGTTTCAAAAACGTGTTTCAGCTCGAAGGAGGAATCATTGAATATACGCGCCAAATCAAGGAAGAAAATCTGGAAAGCAAGTTTATCGGTAAAAATTTTGTGTTCGATCACCGTTTGGGCGAGCGGATTACCGACGATATTGTTTCGCAGTGTCACCAGTGCGGAAAACCTTGCGACAATCATACAAACTGCGCGAATGATGGCTGTCATTTACTTTTTATTCAGTGCGATGAATGTAAAGCTGCCATGGAAAACTGCTGTTCAGAAGAATGTCAGCATATTATCCATTTGCCTTTAGAAGAACAGATTAACATTAGAAAAGGAGTTAATGTAGGCAACAAAATTTTCAGAAAAGGAAAATCTCCGGCGCTGAAATTTAAAAATTCCGGTGATTTACCAAATAAACCTTTGGCAAAAACTGAAAACAAAAATATCCGCCAGAAAATTGCTGTGAAAAAATCTTTACTTGGCAAAGCCGAACATTATTTCACGCAATCGAAAATTGCCCAGTTCTTACTGGAAAATGGTGAGCTTTCAGCAGGTGATAAAGTTTTGATTTCCGGGCCGACAACCGGCGAGCAGGAAATTACATTGACACAAATCTTCGCCAACGGAAATCCATGTGAAACAGCCAAAGCCGGCGACCAGATTACTTTTTCGGTTCCGTTCAGAGTTCGTTTATCCGATAAGCTTTATAAAATTTTAGCATCATGACAAAAAGCGGAAAAATAGAACTGATGTCACCTGCGGGCGACTTCACTGCCATGCAGGCGGCTTTGGATAACGGTGCAGATTCCATTTATTTCGGAGTTGAGCAGCTTAATATGCGGGCACGAGCTTCCATGAATTTTACGATCGATGATTTGCCTGAAATCTCCAGAAGATGTGCTGAAAAAGGGGTGAGAACTTATCTTACTTTAAATACCATCGTTTACGATCACGACCTGTCAATCATCAAAACGCTTCTAGATAAGGCAAAAGCCGCCAATCTAACCGCGGTAATTGCGATGGACCAGGCCGTAATTTCTTATGCGAGGCAAATCGGGATGGAAGTTCATATTTCCACCCAAATCAATATCACCAACATCGAAACGGTAAAATTTTATGCACTTTTTGCTGATACGATGGTGATGAGTCGTGAGCTATCGATTACCCAAATCAAAAAAATCTGCGATCAGATCATTAAAGATGATGTGCGCGGACCTTCCGGAAATTTGGTTGAAATTGAAATTTTCGGTCACGGAGCTTTATGTATGGCGGTTTCCGGGAAATGTTATTTGAGTTTACATTCTCACAATTCTTCAGCAAACAGAGGTGCATGTAAACAGAATTGCCGTAAAAAATATACCGTCATCGATCAGGAGTCCGGCTTCGAAATTGAGCTGGACAATGAATACATGATGTCGCCAAAAGATTTGTGTACCATTGGTTTTCTTGATCAGATCGTGGGCGCAGGCGTAAAAGTTTTAAAAATTGAAGGCCGTGGACGGGCGCCTGAATACGTAGCAACGGTTACTAAATGTTACCGAGAAGCAATTGATGCGATTGCTGATGGAACTTTCAGTCAGCAAAAAGTTGAGGAATGGATGAAACAGCTGGAAACCGTTTACAACAGGGGATTCTGGGATGGTTATTATTTGGGTCAAAAGTTGGGAGAATGGTCTGACACTTCCGGTTCAAATGCAACTCAGAAAAAAGTTTATGTCGGAAAAGGGAAAACTTTCTACGCAAAATCCAATATTGCAGAGTTTTTAATTGAAGCTTATGATGTAAATGTAGGCGACAGAGTTCTGATTCAGGGACCTACGACCGGTTCTCAGGAAATGGTTCTTGAAGCGATGCGGGTTGATCAGAAGCCGGGTGATTTAAAAGCTTCAAAATCTGATATCATTACTTTTAAAACAGATTTCAGAATAAGGCCTTCCGACAAACTGTATAAAATCGTTGAGAATAACTGATGGTGATTATTACACTGCAGCGCGAAAAATGCATCGGCTGTAATTACTGTGCAGAATTTGCTCCCGAGTATTTCCGGATGTCGAAGAAAGACGGCAAATCTGTTTTGTTGAAAACGGAAGATAGAAAAGGTTTTTACACCTTGAAAACTCCCAATTACGAAGCCTTTGATCCTTGTGAAAAGGCTGCGAAAGCCTGTCCGGTAAAGATTATTTCGGTAAAAGAAATTTAAGATGAAAAAGAGTGATCTCAGAGAAAAATATCTGAAAAAACGGGAAAGCTTTTCGAAAGAACAGGTTTTGTCGTTATCAGAAAAAATTTTTAGAAATTTTACTGATAATTTTAAGCTCAGCGAAAATCAGAAAGTTCACTGTTTTCTTTCGATTCCGGAAAAAGGAGAAGTTGATACACAGTTGTTTTTGAATGAATTTTTTAAAAGAGATATCCGCGTTTTTGTTCCAAAAATTTACCGTAAAAAATTAATTTCGGTGGAAATTACGGCGGAAACTCCTTTGCTTAAAAATTCCTGGGGAATTTCGGAGCCCGAATCAAACGAAGATTCTGGTGAGCGCGATTTTGACTATGTACTCACCCCTTTGCTGTACTGCGATCAGCAGGGCAATAGAGTAGGATACGGCAAAGGATATTATGATGGTTTTTTTGAAACCGTAAATGCTGAGACCCTGAAGATTGGCTTAAGTTTTTTCGGGCCGGATGAAGAAATTGATGATCTTAGGGAAAACGATATTCCGTTAGATTATTTGGTGACTCCCACCGAACTGCTGTCTTTTTTAGGAGCGGCATCAAAATCAACAAAGTAAAATCTAAATTCTTTTTTGAATTTTACAGGAAAAAGTTTCAGCATATACTGTGCGGTTTTTTCAAAAGTGCCTATCGATTTATTTTTGTGATCAAAATATTCAACATCAAATTTTGCAAAATCCAGAGTATCGGTGCCGATTATTTCCTTTGACACGGTAATGTTTCCAACTTTTGCTGTTTTTACCTTGAAGCTGTCGAGCTGCTTGAGTAAAGGCTGAAGTTTGGTGGAGTCGTCTTCGGAAAAGTAGCTTTTCATTTGCGAATAAATTACAGAATCGATTTCTGTATCGCGGTTTCCGGAAGTGTAAAGCGTTGAAAGATCGAGCAATTCCTGGATTTTCTGCTTGGTAATAAATGAGATTGCCTGCGCGCTGTCCATCTTTGTCACGGGATAGGAAACCGTGTTTTTATTGTTTCTAATCTTTTCCAGGTCCGAAAGTTCGGTAACTTCTTTCTTACACGAAAAAACGATAAAAACCAATGCCAGAAGCAGAGGAACTGTTTTAATTATTTTCTTCATCGTTGTCGATTTTAAATTTAATCATTACTATTTTTCCTGAGTTATCAGTCTGTGTATCAATTACTTCAAGTTTTTCCAGTGACGTAGAGGGTAAGGTCACCAAATTGATATAGCGCTGCTTATCCATCGTTTCTACACCATAAAACTGGTTGTCGAAAACCTGATAAATTAACGCATGATCGCTGATGAGATAGTTTAAGCTTACTCTTTTCTTCTTTAAATCTTTCAGTGATTTCGAATAATAGAAAAGCATAATCGCGTAATCGTTAGGTTTCAGCTCAATATTTTCGGCTTCGGGAGCTGTTTCCAGATTTCTCTGGATGGTATCGGTTCTGTAAAAAGGTGAAGAAACCACCATGGTAAGCGATTTGGATTTAGTTGTGTACACAAATGGCTCATTAGGCTTTGCTACATAAAGGATGGGGGTTTCGTTTTCCTTAAGAATCTGTACCTGTAGTTCGGCGTTAATTTTTGAATTTCTGTCGGCATCAATAAAACTGTAATAATATTTTTTACTGAAAATTTCATCTTTAAAACCTAAAAGCCCTGCCAGAATTGCTAAAATTGCGGAAATACCAAGCCAGATGTATTTTTTTACAAGAGAAAATGTAGATTTATTTTCTGAAATATCATACGTCGACAATTCTTCCTTTTTTATTTCAATTGGTTGATTATCAATATCTTTCTTTTGTAAAATAGATTTTTCTTCCGCTAAATTTGTCTCTTTTGGTATTGAAATTTGAGGGATTTCTTCTTTTTCAGGATTCGGTTCTAGGATCTGTGTGTTTTCAACTTCTTTTTCGAGTTCTTCAATTTCAGATTCCTGTAATTCTTCGTAATCTTTAAGGATTTCATCTGCAAAAAGATGGTTCTTTTTAAAGTCATACCATGACACGTAACCCGCATAAACAGAGAGAATATTTAGCATATCAATGCGTGGGAGTTTCGTGACAGGGGAATTTTTAAAGTAGGTGTAAAAAGACTTTTCGCTGATATTTCCTTTAGCCTTTTTTCGTAGGTCTTCCTGAAAATAGATGATATCAATTCCCTTCCATTTTGAAATTTCATCAAATGAAGGGCTGTGATCTTTTAAATACTGAGACTGAACCTCAGATTTCAGTTGTTCAAAGTGTAATAAATCTAAATCGCTCAATTGCTAAAAATTACGTAATGAATTGATTATCAAATATCTTTTTTTGTAAAACAATTTTACAAATATATTACAATTAATTTTCTAACACAAATTTAATTCTCACCATACCTTTGTCCTGTTCAAAATGATAAATGAGAACACAAACAAATTAGTAAACAAAACAATTAAATTTAATTTATTATGAAAAAGTCATTATTCGTAGCTGGTATCGCTGCTTTAGCTCTTGTAGCTTGTAAAAAAACTGAAACTGTAGAAACTGCTAACGCAACTGATTCTGCTGCTGTTGCAACTGTTGACTCTGCTGCTGCTGTAGTTGATTCTGCTGCTGCTGTTGTTGATTCTGCTGCTGCTGTTACTGCTGAAGCTGGTGCTGCTACTGTTGAAGCTGCTGGTGATGCTGCTAAAGCTGCTGGTGAAGCTGCTACTGATGCTGCTGCTGAAGTTAAATAATTTAACTCCACAAGTACAAAATAACCGTTTCTCTCAGAGAAGCGGTTTTTTTATGCTTTTAATTTAGCTTTTGTCGTAGAATTTCATAACAACTTATTGCCACGGCGTTGCTTAAATTTAAAGAGTCTATACTGCCGGCCATAGGGATCAGGGTGTTTTTTCCTTTTCCAATCCAAAAATCGCTAAGTCCGGAATGTTCGGTACCAAAAAGCAACGCACTCTTTCCTTTAAAATTCTGATGATAAATATACTCGGCACTTTCATCCATTAAAGTGGTGAAAATATTAAAGCCGTTTTCCTGTAGAAATTCAAAAAGCTCTTCATTTGCTGATTGAAATACTTTCATTCCGAAAAGACAGCCAACACTGGATCTTATAACATTTGGATTGTAAAAATCAACCTTTGGATCGGTGATGATTAGCGCTTCAATCCCGAAAGCCTCACAGCTTCTTAATATTGCACCTAAATTTCCCGGCTTTTCAATGCTTTCAACGATAATGACAGAGGAATTTTCTTTAGGAACAAATGTATTCAATTTAGGATATTTGGATTTATAAATGCCGATAATTCCTTCTGAACTACCGCGATACGCGATTTTATCGTAAACTTTTTCAGAAACCAAATTGATTTTGCCTTTTGGAAAGTCTTCCCGGTAAATGCTTTCGCAGATAAAATATTCCTGCACATCAAAGCCAAAATTTATGGCCATTGTATTTTCCTGCTGCCCTTCAACCACAAAAGTTCCGGATTTTTTTCTGAAACGGTTGTCGGTTATTAATCGGGTGAGGTTTTTTATTTTTTCGTTGTGAAGGCTTTCAATTAACATGCTGCAAATTTAATAATTTCTATTCACCGAATTCTATTTGATTTTCAGCATTTTCAACCAAGCTTGATGAAAGGTTTTTTCTGTTTTTGGCGCCGAGCAATTTTAATTTCTGCGTTTGTGTAACAAGGTTGTCTTTTCCGCTGGCTAACTGTTTGAAGGCATCGGTGTAAGAACTTTTTGCTAAATCTATATTTTTGCCCACTTTTTCGAGATTTTCAACAAAACTTACGAATTTATCGTAAAGTTTTCCGCCCCGTTCAGCGATTTCAAGGGCATTTGCATTTTGATCTGCCCGTTTCCATACATCGGAAATCAGTTTCAGGTATGCAATAAGATTGGTCGGACTCAGTAGAATAATATGTTTGTGATAAGCATAGTTCCAAAGTTGGGTATCATACTGAACCGCTGTGAGGAAGGCAGGTTCCACAGGAATAAACATGATCGTAAAATCCAGGGAATCCTTTAAATCATCATATTTTTTGTGTGAAAGCGTGTCGATGTGTTTTTTAAGCGCAGCGATATGAAGCGCAAGATTCTGTTTCCTTTCTTCCTCATTTTCAGCAGAAACCATTCTTTCATAAGCGTTTAGAGAAACTTTTGAATCAATGATAATAATCTGATTTCCTGGAAGTTTTAAAACAAAATCCGGTCTTTGATTTTCTCCGTGTTCATTTTTTATATGATATTGCGAGAAATATTCGCGGTCTTTTGTTAAGCCCGAATCTTCCAGAATTCTTTCAAGAATCATTTCACCCCAGTCGCCCTGGGTTTTCGTTTGGCCTTTCAGGGCTGTTGCGAGATTGTTTGCTTCCTGACTCACTTTGGTGGTTTGTTCCATCATCAATTTGATGGTGTTATTCAATGAAAATCTTTCGCGCGCTTCATTTTCATAGACTTCGTTTACTCGCTTTTTAAAAGTCTCGAGATTCTCGCCCAGCGGTTTCAGCAGCAGATCGAGGTTTTCCCTGTTGGATTCGGTAAATTTTTTGGATTTTTCTTCCAAGATTTCGTTGGCAAGATTTTTAAATTCGTTTTTAGCCGTTTCCTGGATCTGTTCGATTTCGGCTTTCTGCTTGTTCAGGGCTTGCTGTAAGCTGTTATTGATTGCTGAAAGCTCTGCATTTCGCCCAAATATTTTTTGATTTTCACCCGTTAAAATTTCAATTTGTGAATGCTGTTTTGCGTTTACTTTGCGAAGCTCCTGAAACTGATTTTGCAAAGCATGATGCACTGCAGAAATACTGGCGATTTCATTTTTAAGATCATTTAAAAGATTAGCTTGATGAAAATTTACTTCTTTTTCGTTTTGGTATAAATTAGTCAATTCACTGATTTTCAGTTGTGTGTTTTGTAAATCAGCATTTGAACGGATGAAATTCCCGTTAAGCTCGTCGAACATTTCGCGCGGAACATTTCGGGATTTCAGAATGAAATATAGTACGATGCTGCCAGAAATTGCTCCGATGACAATTCCTATAAATAAAGAAGTGATTTCCATATTTCAAAAATAGGAAGAAAATAGAGATTTTCTTAAAAAGTGAAAGGTTTATGGAGTTTCTTTGGAAATCTTTTGATGATATTTCAGATGCATGGGAATTGCTGCCGAGCCGTACCAAGGCAAAATTTCTACGTCAAAAACACCGGATTTAATCGTTGGATCATTCTGTAACAATTTATTTGCTTCATCTTCGGTTTTTACATCCAAAAGAAAAATCCCACGGTATCCAAGTGAGTTTTTTGTCGCAAACGGACCAGCCATTTTTAGTTTTCCGGCTTTCTCCATTGCTGTCATATTAGAGAAATGTCCTTTAAAAAGTTCGGCTCTTTCTGTTTTATCAGTGATTTTTGCATCGTTTGGTCCGGTTTTCAGGATCACGAGCATATAGTTTTTCATTCCTCTTTCGTCTGCACCCAGTGAATCGCCAAGTTTCTGATCAAAATTGGAAGACATTTCATTCAGAATTGGTTTTGCTTCTTTTTCTTTTGGCTTAACAGCACAGGAAAAAAGGTAGAGAGAAATCACTGATAACAAGAGAAGGTTTTTCATGATGCCGGTTGTTTTTTTTCAGTTTGTGGATTTAATCTTTAATTCTCAAAAATTCCTTTGCAAGCTCGATCATTTTGGGATCACCGGTATATTTTCCGTGTTCATCTGAGAGTTTTACTGTCGGAATCCAGTCTCCGTTCACCGATTGCGCCGCTATAAGTTTCATTACAATGTTCATCGGTTTTACGCCTACATCGTTGGTAAGATTGGTTCCGATTCCGAAAGAAATACCAATTTTTCCTCTGCAGGCGTGGGTAATTTCTGCTACTTTTTCCAGATTCAGCCCATCAGAAAAAATGATGTATTTAAATAATGGATTAATTCCGTTCTGCTCGTAATGGGCAATTGTTTTTTCGGCAAATTCAATAGGATCGCCGCTGTCGTGCCGCACACCGTCGAAAAGTTTTGCAAATTTCTTATCAAACTGCTGGAAGAAAACTTCTGTGGTGTAGGTATCGGAAAGCGCTACACCGAGGTCGCCCCGGTAAACATCCACCCAATGTTCCAGCGACAGAGCGTTCGCCATTTTAAAACCATATTCTGCAGCGTGGAACATAAACCACTCGTGGGCGTGTGTGCCAATGGGTTTTACACCGTATTTCATTGCAAAATGTACATTGGAAGATCCCGTAAATTTTGAGGATTTATTTTGTGTTAAGGCATCTACAACCAAGTCATGAACCTGATAAGAATGCCGGCGGCGGGTGCCAAATTCAGCGAAGTTAACTCCCAGATTATCGAGTTCTTTGGCTTTTTCAAGGGTGTTGCGAATTACGGTTTCGTCGGAATCCCTTTCTATGCCGTTCATTACATAATGAAGTTCAGAAATTACAGCCAGCAAAGGAACTTCCCACAAAATGGTTCGGTACCATTCGCCTACAACGATAACCTCCAAATCGTTTTCTGTCTGTACGATCTGCACTTCGGAAGGATCGTACTGGTAGCCTGCCAGAAAATCGAGATAAGGCAAATCGAGATATGGACAGGTGTTCCGCAGATATTCTTTCTCTTCTTTGGTGAGTTTCATTTCTGCCATGGCATTGACCGATTTGCGCAGTTCCTCATCAAAACCTTTGGGGAAATGGTGTTTTCCGCGGTTGATGAAGCTGTATTTAACTTTTTCACTCGGAAAGAGTTTTACTACCGCGTTCTGCATTGTGATTTTATAAAAATCGTTGTCGAGGATTGATTTTAAACGAACTTCGCTCATATTTGGGAAATTATCTTTAACAAATGTAAAGATTCAAAACAAAAAAATCGCCCTAAAACAGACGATTTTTAAACAAGATTTGTTGCTTATTTATTTACCGAGGTACGAATTGTACATCCAAACTTCTTTTTCCTGTTCGGTGATGTAGTCGCTCATCTGCGAGTTTGTACCTTCATCCCCAGCTTTTTCTGTCATGTCCAGAATTTCGCGCTGAAGATCGATGACAGTTTTAAAAGAAGCCAAAATGTTTTCTACACATTTGGTACCATCAGATACTTCAATACTTTCTTTAATTGTTGAAAGTTTTAGATAGTCGGAATAATTATGGTTAGGCACTGCACCAAGTGTAAGGATTCTTTCCGCAATTTCATCAATTTTAAGAACTAAGTTATTGTAAAGTTCCTCGAATTTTGGATGAAGTGTAAAGAAATCATTTCCTTTAATGTTCCAGTGTGCGCCACGCGTATTTTGATAGAATACAGAATAGTTGGCAAGCAATTCGTTTAATTTTTCGGCGATGGCTTTGCAGTCTTTTTCCTGCAGCCCAATGATCGTAGCGTTTTTCATAATTTTTTTACTTTTAACAAAGTTACGAAACCCTTTATGTCTTACAAAATATCAGCGATTGAGTTTAGCTATGAGTAAGAATTTAAAGTTTTATAAACTTAAACGATTTTACCGAATCAGGAGTTTTAACAGAAAGAATATAGGTTGACGCCGGCAAATTACTCACGTTAATCCTTCGTTCGGACGAGGTGAAGAGTAGCTTACCGCTCAAATCGAAAATAAATATTTTTTCAATATTTATTTTATTGGTTTTGATGTTGATGAAATCTTTTGTCGGATTTGGATATACACTTAAATTGCGGTTGATTTCTTCAGTTCCCAATTCTCTAGCTAAAATTACAGGCTCACGAAAAAATGATATTTCCATCAGTTCTTTCGGCAGTTCTTCAAAAACATAGGCTTCGCAGGTGTAAGTGCTGAAATCTTCGTCTTCTACATTATTGATATGGAAGGTTTCTGTGGTCACTGGTGTTTTTTTGTCTAAATCCTTAAACCATGCAAAAGCATAATCATCTCCGGATATGGATTGAGAAATAGCTACCGGAGTTCCCAGTGAGGCGTAAACGGTTTTTGGTTCATCGTATCTTTGGGGCGAATACGTAAAATCTGCCAGTTTTTTTTCTCTCAGAATAAAATTTTTGATGTTCTGTCTTGAATATCTATTGTTTTCCAGAAACGTAAGCGGCGGAATGTTTTCAGGGATTTCACCCGAAAGTTTATTACCGGTAAGAGAGAGCATCTGCAGTTTTTCCAGTTGAAGCAAGGTGGTAGGGAAATTGCCTGAAATTAAATTGTTGTCGAGATAAATCTGCTCCAGATTCTTTAAAATCAAAAGGCTTTCGAAACCGCCGGAGATTTTATTGCCGGACATATTTAGATGAACCAAATTTTTCAGTTGCGATAATTCGGCCGGAAATTCTGTTATTTGATTGTTTTGAAGAGAAAGCCATTCCAGGTTTTTAAGATTTGGTAAAGCTGATGCGTAATTTGCGGAAAACTTATTATTGCTTACCTCGAGGGTGCGTAAAGAATTTAGTGATCCTATTTCTGATGGGATTTTTGTGAGTTGGTTTCCTGAAAGATTAAGATCGGTGAGTTGAACAAGCGGAGATAAATTACTGAAATTTTGAGTCAGTGTATTGTTGCTTAAATTGAGCGATTCAAGATGAGCCAATGATGAAATTTTCTGTGGAATTGATGTAAGGCCCGTGCGCGATAAATCCAAAACTTTAATTCCGCTGAAATTCTGCAGAAAAGCATCAATATCAACAAAAGTGAACTGATTATTACCGAGAGAAAGTTCTGACAAATTCGAAAGCGGAAGAATTTGCGAGGTAGGATCGCCTGTTAAACGGTTGTTGCTGATGTCGAGACGGACAAGATTGCTCAGTGAAGCCACCGACGGAGAAATTTCTCCGGAAAGCTGATTGGAGCTCAAATCCAGTTTCTGTAATTTAGAAAAACCTGAAATGGTGGGGAAATTTCCTTTCAAAGCATTGCCGCGAAGGTTAATTTCGGTTACATTTCCGTTTTTAATTTGTACTCCATACCAGTTTTTGGGGTCTTTATCCATATCCCATTTCTGGCTCCACTGATCACCGGAAGTGCTGTTGTAAATATTGATGAGCGCTGTTCTTTCCGCAAATGAAATGCTCCACTTCTGCGAAAAACATAGCTGCGACAAGAATAAAAAAAATAGAAATTTCTTCAAAGATGCTGTGTTTTTTGGTTTACAAATATATATTAAAACTTAAAACACGCGGGATACGATATTAAAAATTTGCATATTTGCGGCAAAGAATGATTACGCTGTTATGAGAAAGTATGTGTTTTTGGCTGTTGCAGTAATAGTCATCTATTTTTTTCAGTCTTTTTTTCTGCCCACTGGCGGAATTGGGGCCGACAGTTTGTCTTATTTTGGAATCGCTTCAGATTTACCGGAATTGAAAACCAACCTTTTCCCGTTGGGATTTCCGTTTCTAATAAAGATTTTTCATTTCGTTTTTCAGGATTATTTCTGGGCAGGCAAAATGCTGAATATTTCGATGGTGATCATTATTCTGGTATTTTCCGATGTAAAGAAATTTTATTTCCGGGAAACGGTTTTGCTTTTTGCAGCTAAAACCTTTTTTTTCGCCTTTAATTTGGTGATTTCTGAAGGGCCTTTTCTTTTTCTGCTTTATTTTCTGTTTTATCTTTTTCATGAGCGATTTCAGGAAAAAATCAGTTCAACACATTTCGTATTTTGTGCTTCTGCAATCCTGATCTTATTATTTACGGTTCGTTATTCTGGAATCTATATTTATTTGGGCACTGGAATTTTTTGGCTTTGGATGCTTTTTAGAAGACGGCTTTTCGAGTTCCAAAAGGATGTTTTAAAAGTTTTGGTGTTTTCGGGCGCCGGAATTTTGGCGTACCTCGCTTTTAATTATTTAATGTACGGAAGTTTCACCGGGGAACATCTGCGCGGAGCACCTGCACAGATTTATCCGGTTTATGTTTTGCGCAATATCCTGGCGATGGTGAATGTGATAGATCCTTTCATAGGAATTAAACCGGCTTCTAACAGTATCATAAGTATTGCTTTTCAAGTGGGGCTTATGTTAATCGACTTATTGCTGCTGCGGTATTTTGTAAAGTTGGTGAAGCGTAAAAAAGATAACCTGCAGATGGAATTTCATTATCTGCTGTGGATTATTGCCGGAATCTATACGGTTACCATGTTTATCTCTGGATTTTATCAGCAGATTGAGGAACTGAATGTAAGAATGCTTGCTGCAGCCAATTTTTGTATCGCGTTTTCTTTTCTGATTATTTACTTCAAAGATTTACAGTCAGATAAATTTATTTTCAGGGCTGCCGTTTTTTTTCTGATATTTTTAACGGCTTACAGTCTGAAAAGTCCGGAAAATTATCTTAAGAATAAAAGAATAATCGAACTTCAGATGCCAGAGTTTAAGAATAGAAAATATCTTTTTGATGATGAAAAAGAGATAAAGAATGTTACGGTATATCATATTCCTGTGCTCAACAGATCTTTTACCTATCAACATACTAACAAACAGAAAGGAGAGTGGAAGCAGTCTATCGGAGGCACTGTAAATCCGCAGATCAAATGGTTGAAGTATGACACAATTAAGGATAAAACACAGGTTTTATATACCTCGCAACTTAGACTTCGATTTGATCGCTAGGAGTTTAATTTAATTATAATCGAAGCATATTGAGCGTCACAACATTATATATAGCCTGTGCAATATTAATTATGTAAGATATTTAGTGATAACCTATTGCGGATTAAAAAATATTACTTACTTTTGCACCCTAAAATAAAAAGCAATTAAATGCCTACTATTCAACAATTAGTTAGAAAAGGAAGAGTCGCACTTACCAAGAAGAGTAAATCGGCTGCACTTGATTCCTGTCCACAAAGACGAGGTGTATGTACAAGAGTATATACTACCACCCCGAAGAAACCTAACTCTGCACTTAGAAAAGTTGCAAGGGTAAGACTTTCTAACGGTAAAGAAGTCAACGCTTATATCCCGGGCGAAGGACACAATCTTCAAGAGCACTCGATAGTATTGGTACGCGGAGGAAGGGTGAAAGACCTACCGGGAGTACGTTATCACATTGTTCGTGGAGCTTTGGATACCGCAGGAGTAAACGGAAGAACTCAGAGAAGATCTAAGTACGGAGCTAAGAGACCAAAACCAGGTCAGGCAGCTGCAGCACCAGCAAAAGGTAAGAAAAAGTAATCATTAATTTTTAAAGAAACGAAACAATGAGAAAGACGAAAGCGAAAAAAAGACCGTTGTTACCGGATCCTAAATTTAATGATCAGCTGGTAACGAGATTTGTAAACAATTTGATGTTAGACGGTAAAAAATCTATCGCATTCAAAATTTTCTATGATGCTTTAGATATCGTAGAAAGCAAAAAAGGAGATAATGAAAAAACTTCTTTGGAAATCTGGAAAGATGCTTTAACCAACGTAATGCCTCACGTAGAAGTACGTTCAAGAAGAATCGGTGGTGCAAACTTCCAAATTCCTATGCCAATCAGAGCAGATAGAAAAATTTCTATGGCAATGAAATGGTTAATCAAATATTCGAAAGCAAGAAACGATAAATCAATGGCTCAGAAATTAGCTGCTGAAGTTATCGCTGCTGCAAAAGAAGAAGGTGCTGCGTTCAAGAAAAAAACTGATACGCACAGAATGGCTGAAGCTAACAAAGCATTTTCACACTTTAAATTCTAATCTGAAATGGCAAGAGATCTTAAATTTACAAGAAATATCGGTATTGCTGCTCACATTGATGCAGGTAAAACCACCACAACAGAAAGAATTTTGTTTTACACAGGTAAAACCCACAAAATCGGAGAGGTTCACGAAGGTGCTTCTACAATGGACTGGATGGAACAAGAAGCTGAAAGAGGTATTACTATTACTTCTGCAGCAACTACCTGTACTTGGAACTTCCCAACCGATCAGGGAAAAACTCTTCCTGAAACTAAAGGATACCACTTTAATATTATCGATACACCGGGACACGTTGACTTTACCGTAGAGGTAAACCGTTCTCTTCGTGTACTAGATGGTTTGGTATTCCTTTTCTCTGCAGTAGACGGCGTTGAACCACAATCTGAAACCAACTGGAGACTTGCGGACAACTACAAAGTTGCACGTATGGGATTCGTAAACAAAATGGACAGACAAGGTGCTGACTTCCTTAACGTGGTAAACCAGGTTAAAGAGATGTTAGGATCTAACGCAGTTCCAATCGTTTTACCAATCGGTGCTGAAGAAGATTTCAAAGGGGTTGTAGACCTTATCAAAAACAGAGCAATCGTTTGGGATGAAGCAGGACAAGGTGCTACTTTCGAAGTAGTTCCAATTCCTGATGATATGAAAGAGGATGTTTTGCTTTACAGAGAAAAACTAGTAGAAGCAGTAGCTGATTACGACGAAACTTTGATGGAGAAATTCTTCGAAGATCCAGATTCTATCTCTGAAGAAGAAATCAACGAAGCATTAAGAAAAGCAACCATCGATTTGTCTATCATCCCGATGACTTGTGGCTCTTCATTCAAAAATAAAGGAGTTCAGTTCATGCTTGATGCAGTTTGTAAATATCTTCCTTCTCCAATGGATAAAGACGATATCAAAGGAACTGATCCAAGAACAGACGCTGAAATTACTAGAAAACCAGACGTAAACGAACCATTCTCCGCATTAGCATTTAAAATTGCAACTGATCCTTTCGTAGGAAGATTAGCATTCTTTAGAGCGTATTCCGGGAAACTAGATGCGGGATCTTATGTATTGAACACAAGATCTGGTAACAAAGAAAGAATTTCTAGAATCTACCAAATGCACGCTAACAAGCAAAATCCAGTAGAAGTTATTGAAGCTGGAGATATTGGTGCTGCTGTAGGTTTTAAAGATATCAAAACTGGAGATACATTATCAGACGAAAAGAACCCAATCGTTCTAGAATCTATGGTTTTCCCTGATCCAGTAATCGGTATCGCTGTTGAACCAAAAACTAAAGCTGACCAAGATAAAATGGGTAACGCTCTTGCTAAATTAGCAGAAGAAGATCCTACTTTCACAGTGAAAACTGACGAAGCTTCTGGACAAACAATCATTTCCGGTATGGGTGAGCTGCACCTCGACATTATTGTTGACCGTATGAGAAGAGAGTTCAAAGTTGAAGTAAACCAAGGTCAACCTCAAGTAGAATACAAAGAAAACCTTACCATGGTTGCTAACCATAGAGAAGTTTATAAAAAACAATCTGGTGGTAGAGGTAAATTTGCAGATATTGTATTTGAAATTGGTCCTGCAGAAGATAACAAAGCTGGTCTTGAATTCGTAAATGAAATCAAAGGGGGTAACATTCCAAAAGAATTCGTACCTGCAGTAGAAAAAGGTTTCAAAGAAGCGATGAAAAACGGTCCACTTGCTGGATTCGAAATCGATGGTATCAAAGTAGTATTGAAAGACGGGTCTTTCCACCCAGTGGATTCTGACCAACTTTCCTTCGAACTTGCTGCTAAGATGGGCTTCAAAGAAGCTGGTAAGAAAGCTAAGCCTGTGATCATGGAACCAATTATGAAACTGGAGGTTGTAACTCCGGAAGAATATATGGGAGACATCGTAGGAGATTTGAACAGAAGAAGAGGTACTGTAAACGGTATGGACGACAGAAATAACGCGAAAGTAATTAAAGCATTCGTTCCACTTTCTGAAATGTTCGGATACGTAACCTCACTTAGAACCCTATCTTCAGGTAGAGCAACTTCTTCTATGGAATTTGAAAAATACGAAGCAGCACCTACAAACGTTGCCGAAGACGTAATCGCTAAAGCAAGAGGTTAATATTAAAATTTAGATTAAAATGTCACAAAGAATCAGAATAAAATTAAAATCTTACGATTACAATTTGGTAGACAAATCTGCTGAGAAAATCGTGAGAACGGTAAAAGCGACTGGTGCTGTTGTAAACGGACCAATTCCATTGCCAACTAACAAGAGAATCTTCACCGTGTTGAGATCTCCGCACGTAAACAAGAAGGCAAGAGAGCAGTTCCAGCTTTCAGCTCACAAGAGATTGATGGACATCTATTCTTCTTCTTCTAAAACTGTAGATGCCCTAATGAAATTAGAGCTTCCTTCAGGAGTTGACGTAGAAATTAAAGTGTGATTTTGGCGGCTTGCTTTTAGCCAAGCGCTATTAGCCTTCAGCCAGAAGCTACTATGCTATGATAGAAATTCCCTTTTCGCAAGAAAAGGGAATTTTTTTATAGATTTACATCACAAATATAATGAATGAAGAATCTGTACGCTGCCTTTATGCTCATTTCTGTTGGTTTCTATGCCCAAACCCACCGCTTTATTTACGATTATCAATATAAATTAAGTGCTGAAGATACGCTGACAAAAAAAGCCTACTTTCATCTGGATGTAAACTCCGATAAATCCTATTTCTACGAACGTAAGTATTTTATTGCAGATTCGCTTCAAAAAGCCAATCAACCTTTTGGGTTCGAAGGAAAGATGACGGACCTTTTGTCCAGGGACAGAAAAGGTGGCAAAGTTTCTACCATCACATTTAAAGGATTTGACAGTTTTTTAATGAAAGACCAACCGTCTCAGAACTGGAAAATACATCAGGAAACCAAAAGGTTAGGCAACCTGAAACTACAGAAGGCAACAACGACGTGGAGCGGCAGAAATTGGGAAGCTTGGTTTGCTGCTGAAATTCCCTTGCAGGAAGGTCCTCACAAATTCTCCGGACTTCCGGGATTGATCGCTGAATTGAGCGATGACGGCAATAATTTCAGCTTTAAACTCATCCGTTCTCAATTGATAAAAGAAACGTCCGTCGTCGACCTGTGGTATAACAATCAGTTCATAAAACCGGTTGAAATTTCTTACGCACAATATGAGAAGATGCTCCTTCAGCATTATAAATCACCCTTGCAAACCCTCATTACGCGGGAAATTGATTATAAAAAAAGTCCGCTGATCACCGAAGACGGAACAAAGATCGACAATGAGCAAAAATTCCGCGCCTACGAAACCGCAGAGCGATATCGAATCAGAAAATATAATAACCCTTTGGAATTAAGTCTTAAAATTAGTTATCCTGATTAGTAATTAAATATTTAACGTCCGTGTCGAACAAAGAGGGAATCTTTTGTAATGTTCTCTTTCTGAATAACTTCCATAGAAATTTAGCATAGTATTTCTTTTTTTATCATCGAAATAAAAATCAATTAAAATGGATAACGAACAAAACAAAAATTTCTTTGACCGTTTTTCCGAATGGGCAACAGCTGCAGCTGGAACTCTGCGTTTTTGATTGCATTGATTTTAAATTATATATGGGCAGGAACTGGGCTCGAATAAATAAACGCTTCCGGACCTAGAAAAAGACATTTTCCACCCAATTTAAGCGAAATCCTTTTGCTTTCATAATCAATGACTTCAGAACTTCAGCAGGCGCTGAAATTTTTTGCATTTTTCGCAAAATATTTTTAACTCACTGTTTGTCAATTCAAAAAAACTTCATACATTTGCACACTCAATTTAGGGAAGAAGTATGCCTATTTCAGAAATAGAAATCACCTAAACCTCGATTGACAAACGTGAACTTAATATAATATATAAATAATGTCAGGTATTATTGGTAAAAAAATCGGGATGACTTCCTTGTTTGACGAAAATGGCAAAAACATGCCATGTACAGTTATTCAAGCTGGTCCTTGCTCGGTTTTACAGGTCAGAACCGTAGAAAAAGATGGGTACAAAGCTGCTCAACTTGGTTTCGATGACAAGAGTGAAAAGAACGTTGGTAAAGCGTTAGCCGGCCACTTCAAGAAGGCTGGTTCTGCTCCAAAAGCTAAATTGGTGGAATTCTATAATGAATTCGTAGACAAATTAAGCGTTGGAGATGAAGTGAAAGTTGATTTGTTCGCAGAAGGCGAATTTGTTGACGTTACAGGAACTTCAAAAGGTAAAGGTTTCCAAGGGGTTGTTAAAAGACACAACTTCGGTGGGGTAATGCAAGCGACTCACGGACAGCACAACAGATTAAGAGCTCCTGGTTCTATCGGTGCAGGATCCGACCCGTCAAGAGTATTCAAAGGAATGCGTATGGCAGGTAGAATGGGAGGTAAGCAAGTTACTGTACAAAACCTTCAAGTGTTAAGAGTAGATGAAGAACAAAATCTTTTAGTAGTAAAAGGTGCTGTTCCGGGAGCAAAAAATTCTTATGTAATTATCAGAAAATGGAACTAGTAGTATTCAATACATCAGGAAAAGAAACCGGAAGAACAGTTCAGTTAGACGAGGCAATCTTCGGAATTGAGCCAAATCAGCACGCGGTTTACTTAGAAGTGAAACAATACCTTGCTGCACAAAGACAAGGGACACATAAATCAAAAGAAAGAAGCGAAATTACAGCTTCTACTAAAAAGCTTAAAAAGCAAAAAGGATCTGGATCTGCAAGATACGGGGATATCAAATCTCCTACATTCAGAGGTGGAGGTAGAGTTTTCGGTCCAAAACCAAGAGACTACAGATTCAAATTGAACAAAGCTTTGAAAAGATTAGCGAAAAAATCTGTGCTTTCTCAGAAAATGAGAGACAATTCTATTAAAGTTTTAGAAGCTTTCAACTTTGAAGCTCCAAAAACTAAAGAATTTATCACACTGAACAATGCATTAGGATTTGAAGGTAAAAAATCTCTTTACATTTTACCGGAAGCTAACAAAAATGTATATCTGTCATCAAGAAACTTACCTAAAACTAAAGTATTGACTTATAACGAGATCAGTTCTTATGATTTAGTAAATGCTGGAGAGATTGTATTTTTAGAAGGTGCTATCGAGAAATTTCAGGAAAACTTAAGAAAATAAATCATGTCTATTATTATTAAACCAATCATTTCAGAAAAAGCAAACTATCTTACCGATTTGAGAGGAGCTTATTCTTTTTTTGTGAATACAAAAGCGAATAAAATCCAGATCAAAAAAGCTGTAGAAGATGCTTATGGTGTAAAAGTAGCAGACGTAAGAACAATGATTTACGCTCCTAAAGTTTCATCGAAATACACCAAAAAAGGATTACAGGTTGGGAAAACCAACAAAATGAAGAAAGCAGTTGTTTCCCTTGCAGAAGGTGAAGTAATTGATATTTTTGCAACGAATTAATTAATTATAAACAATAGTAATGTCTGTTAGAAAATTAAAACCTATCACCCCGGGACAGAGATTCAGAGTTGTAAACAACTTTGAGGAAATTACTACCAATAAACCAGAGAAGTCTCTAACCGTTGGTATTAAAAAGTCAGGTGGTCGTAACAATACTGGTAAAATGACCATGCGTTACACCGGAGGTGGACACAAACAAAAGTACAGAATTATCGACTTCAAAAGAAACAAGTTTGATGTTGAAGGAACGGTAAAAACTGTAGAGTACGATCCGAACAGAACGGCTTTCATCGCGCTAGTTGAGTACGCAGACGGAGAGAAGAGATACATCATCGCTCCAAACGGTATCAAAGTAGACCAGAAAGTAATGGCTGCGGAGGCTGCAGAACCTAACGTAGGTAATGCAATGAAGTTGAAGAATATTCCTTTAGGTACTGTGGTATCTTGTATCGAACTAAAACCTGGTCAAGGTGCGGTAATGGCAAGAAGTGCAGGATCTTCAGCGCAATTAACTTCAAGAGACGGTAAATATGCAATCGTAAAATTACCTTCAGGAGAATCCAGAATGGTTCTTACTGAGTGTATGGCTATGATCGGATCTGTTTCTAATGGCGACCACCAACTTACCGTATCTGGTAAAGCAGGTAGAAGCAGATGGTTGGGACGAAGACCTAGAACAAGACCAGTAGTAATGAACCCAGTTGATCACCCAATGGGAGGTGGTGAAGGACGTTCTTCAGGAGGTCACCCAAGATCTAGAAACGGTAAACCGGCTAAAGGTTACAAAACTAGAAAGAAAAACAAAGCGTCTAACCGATTTATCGTATCTAAAAGAAAATAATTATGGCAAGATCACTTAAGAAAGGACCTTTCATTCATCATACTTTAGATAAGAAGGTTCAGGCAAACATAGAGTCTAATAAAAAGACAGTAATTAAAACTTGGTCTCGAGCGTCAATGATCTCTCCGGACTTCGTAGGACAAACCATCGCAGTACACAACGGGAAATCTTTTATCCCAGTTTATGTAACCGAAAACATGGTTGGTCACAAGTTAGGCGAATTTTCTCCGACAAGATCTTTCAGAGGTCACGGTGGTAACAAAAATAAAGGAGGTAGATAATCATGGGATCAAGAAAAAGAGAAAGTGCATTAGCACGTAAAATAGCAAACCAAGATGTAGCAAAAGCGTTACATAATGATTGCCCATCTTCTCCAAGAAAGATGAGATTAGTTGCTGATATCATCAGAGGAGTAGAAGTAGATAAAGCTTTAGCTATCCTTAAGTTTTCTAAAAAAGAAGCTTCCAACAAATTGGAGAAAGTTCTTCTTTCTGCAATGGCAAACTGGCAAGCTAAAAATGAAGGAGCGGATATCGAAGAAGCAAACTTAATCGTAAAAGAAATTATGGTTGATAGTGCTAGACAATTGAAGAGACTGAGACCTGCACCACAAGGTAGAGGACACAGAATCAGAAAAAGATCGAACCACATTACACTAATTTTAGGTACTAAAGACAATAAATAATCAAGGTATGGGACAGAAGACAAATCCAATTGGTAACAGATTAGGTATCATCAGAGGATGGGATTCGAACTGGTTTGGTGGTAAAAACTATGGCGACAGAATCGCTGAAGATTACAAAATCAGAAGATACCTTGAAGCTAGATTATCTAAAGGTGGTATTTCAAAAATTTATATTGAAAGAACCCTAAAATTAGTAACAGTAACCATCACTACCGCTAGACCGGGATTAATCATCGGTAAAGGAGGACAGGAAGTTGATAAATTAAAAGAAGAATTGAAAAAGATCACCGATAAGGATATCCAAATCAATATCTTCGAAATCAAAAGACCTGAACTGGACGCTGTATTGGTTGCTGACAGCATCGCAAAACAAATCGAAAACCGTATTTCTTACAGAAGAGCCGTGAAAATGGCAATTCAAAGCACCATGAGAATGGGAGCGGAAGGAATCAAAGTTCAGATTTCTGGAAGATTGAACGGAGCTGAGATGGCAAGAAGCGAATCTTTCAAAGAAGGAAGAATCCCATTGTCAACTTTCCGTGCAGATATCGATTATCATATCGGTGAAGCATTGACTCAGTACGGAAAACTAGGTGTGAAAGTTTGGATTATGAAAGGAGAAGTTTACGGAAAAAGAGACTTATCCCCATTAGTAGGCCAACAAAAGAAAGCATCTGGAGGAAGAGGTGAGAGAAACGATAGAGGCGATAGAGGAGACAGAAGACCAAGAGAAAGAAAATAATTAATAAAATTTTAGAGGACAGTTTTAAATGACCGTTACTTTTTTAAAAGCTAAAATCTAAAATCTAAAATTTAAGAAATTATGTTACAACCAAAAAGAACCAAATTCCGTAAAGTTCACAAGATGAAAATGAAGGGGATTGCCCAAAGAGGGAATCAACTTGCTTACGGAACTTTCGGTATCAAAGCAACTGAAGGAGCTTGGATCACTGCAAGACAAATTGAAGCAGCTCGTATCGCTGCTACAAGATATATGAAAAGAGAAGGTCAACTATGGATCAAAATCTTCCCGGATAAACCTATCACCAAGAAGCCAGCCGAAGTACGTATGGGTAAAGGTAAAGGTGCCGTAGAATATTGGGTATCTGTAGTAAAACCAGGAAAAATTATGTTCGAAGTAGGTGGTGTTCCTTACGATGTAGCGAAAGAAGCACTAAGACTTGCCGCACAAAAATTACCGGTAGTTACCAAATTTGTAGTCGCTAACGATTTTGTTCAACCTCAATAATCTTAAATTATTATGAAAAAAGCTGACATCAAAAATCTAAGCGCAGGAGATATCCAGAACAAATTAGCTGAAGCTAAAGCAGATTTCAACAAATTGAAATTGGCACACGCAATCAGCCCGATTGAAAATCCAATTCAAATCAAAGACCTGAGAAAAACTATCGCTCGTCTAGAAACTGAATTAACACTAAAACAACAATAAGAATTTCATTTTATCATGGATAGAAATTTAAGAAAAGAAAGAATCGGAATTGTTTCCAGCAATAAAATGGAAAAAACCATTGTTGTAAGTGAAACTACCAGAGTAAAGCACCCGATGTACGGTAAATTCGTTCTAAAAACGAAAAAATATACCGCTCACGACGAAAACAACGAGTGTACTGAAGGCGATACAGTATTAATTACTGAAACAAGACCTTTAAGTAAAAGTAAAAGATGGAGATTAGTACGAATCATTGAAAAAGCTAAGTAATGTTACAAACCGAATCAAGATTAAAAGTTGCTGATAACACAGGTGCAAAAGAAGTACTAGTGATCAGAGTTCTGGGAGGAACCAGAAGAAGATATGCTTCAGTTGGTGATAAAATCGTAGTGACTATCAAAGATTCTACACCACAAGGAAACGCTAAAAAAGGAACCGTTTCTAAAGCAGTAGTTGTAAGAACTAAAAAAGCAGTAAGAAGAAAAGATGGGTCATACATCAAATTCGACGATAACGCTTGTGTTCTTCTTAACGCAGCTGGAGAAATGAGAGGAACCCGTGTATTCGGACCCGTTGCTCGTGAACTAAGAGATAAAGAATATATGAAAGTCATTTCATTAGCTCCTGAAGTACTTTAATTTTAAAATTTACAGAAAATGACAAAGTTAAAAATCAAAAGAGGAGATAACGTAATCATCACTACCGGAAGAAAAGAAATCAAAGGTAAAAAAGGTGAAGTTATTGAAGTGATCAGAAAAGAAGGCAAAGACGCTAGAGTGATCGTTGCAGGTTTAAATATCGTTAAAAAACATACTAAACCTTCAGCAGCAAACCCACAAGGCGGAATTGTAGAAAAAGAAGCATCTATCCATATTTCAAACGTAGCACTTATCGACAAAAATGGTAAAGCTACCAAAACTGGAGTAAAAGTGGAAGGTGATAAGAAAGTAAGAGTTGCCAAAACAACCGGTGAAACCTTATAATTAAAAAGACGATGCAATATATAGCAAGACCAAAACAAAATTATAAAGAGAAAATTGTTCCTGCGATGATGGAAGAATTTGGGTACAAATCTGTAATGCAGGTACCTAAATTAGAAAAAATCGTTATTTCGCAAGGTTTAGGAGCTGCTACAGCCGATAAAAAAATTGTGGATTATGCAGTTGAAGAACTTACCGCAATCACCGGCCAAAAAGCAGTTGGTACAATCTCTAAGAAAGATGAGGCAGCTTTCAAACTAAGAAAAGGAATGCCAGTAGGAGCAAGAGTAACTTTAAGAGCTAACCAAATGTATGAGTTCTTAGATCGTCTTACTTCTTCAGCTTTACCACGAATCAGAGATTTCTCTGGTATTAAAGCTGATGGTTTTGATGGTAGAGGAAATTACAACTTGGGAATCACTGAACAAATCATTTTCCCTGAAATCGTAATTGACAAAGTAAAAAAAATCCAAGGGATGGACATTACTTTCGTTACTACCGCGAAAACTGACAAAGAAGCAAAAGCATTATTAACTCACTTCGGTTTACCTTTCAAAAAGAACTAAAAGATGGCTAAAGAATCAATGAAAGCGCGTGAGCGCAAAAGAGAAGCTACAGTAGCAAAATATGCCGAGAAAAGAAAAGCTTTGAAAGAAGCCGGAGATTACGAAGCATTACAAAAATTGCCGAAAGACGCTTCACCAGTAAGATTACACAACAGATGTAAATTAACAGGAAGACCAAGAGGTTACATGAGAACTTTCGGTATTTCTAGAGTAACTTTCCGCGAAATGGCAAACGCAGGTTTGATCCCGGGAGTGAAAAAAGCAAGTTGGTAACAATTTAGAACAATCGAGATAGTAAAGTTGATTGTTAGAATCAAGAGCCAAGAAGCAAGAGCCAGGATGTAAGTCTTAAATCTTGTGTCTAGGTTCTTGAATCTCAATCAAAACTAACTATCATAAACCAATAATTTAAAATAGAAAAATGGTAACAGATCCAATTTCAGATTTCCTAACCAGAGTAAGGAACGCACAAAGCGCAGGCCACAAAGTGGTGGATATTCCTGCATCGAAAATCAAAAAGGAGATTACAAAAATTTTATTTGACCAGGGTTATATCCTGAACTACAAGTTCGAAGATAGCGCTGTTCAAGGAAATATCAAAATCGCTTTGAAGTACGACAAACAAACCAACAAACCTGCAATCAAAAGCATTCAAAGAGCTTCAAGACCAGGTTTAAGACAGTACAAAGGTTCTGAAGAACTTCCAAGAGTATTGAACGGTTTGGGTATTGCTATTATCTCAACTTCTAAAGGAGTAATGACAGATAAAAAAGCTAGACAAGAAAAAGTAGGTGGAGAGGTAATCTGCTATGTTTATTAATTTTTAATCAAAGGAAAATGTCAAGAATTGGTAAATCAATTATAGAAATTCCAGCTAATGTTACCATAACCGAAAAAGACGGTTTAGTAACTGTGAAAGGACCGAAAGGCGAACTTACACAGCAAATCAGTGAAGGAATCACTCTAAAACAAGAAGACGGAATACTTACTTTAGAAAGACCGTCCGACTCAAAACAACATAAAGCATTACACGGTCTTTACAGAGCGTTAATTCACAATATGGTCGTTGGAACATCTGAAGGCTTCACTAAGCAATTGGAGCTTGTAGGGGTAGGTTACAGAGCATCACACCAAGGTAACAGACTGGATATGGCTTTAGGATTCTCCCACGCTATCGTGATGGACCTTCCAAAAGAAATTACGTTAGATACTTTATCTGAAAAAGGTAAAAACCCTATTATTACTTTGTCTTCACACGACAAACAACTTCTTGGGATGGTTGCTGCAAAGATCAGATCTTTCAGAAAACCTGAACCATACAAAGGAAAAGGAGTTAGATTCGTAGGAGAAATTGTTAGACGTAAAGCTGGTAAATCTGCTTAATTTTAAAACTTAAGAAAATGGCACTAAGCAAATTAGAAAAAAGAAATAGAATTAAAAGAAGAGTAAGAGGGAAAATTTCCGGTTCTTCAGAATTACCAAGATTATCTGTTTACAAAAGCAATAAAGAAATTTACGCGCAATTAATCGACGATAAACAAGGTAAAACTTTAGCATCAGCTTCTTCAAGAAGCCTTAACGCAAAAGGTAATAAAGTAGAAATCTCTGCAGAAGTAGGTAAAGCAATCGCTGAAAAAGCTAAAGCTGCAGGTATTGAAAATATAGTGTTCGACAGAAACGGATTCGTTTACCACGGTAGAGTGAAAGCTCTTGCTGACGGTGCGAGAGAAGGCGGACTAAAATTCTAATCATTAAATTTCGGAAATATGTTAGGACTAGATAATATAGAAAAAGTAAAACCGGGAGGATTAGAACTTAAAGATCGTCTCGTTGCTGTAAACAGAGTAACCAAAGTTACCAAAGGTGGTCGTGCTTTCGGATTTTCTGCAATTGTAGTTGTAGGAGACGAGGCAGGAACCGTAGGTTTCGGTTTAGGAAAATCTAAGGAAGTTGCTTCCGCTATTGCTAAAGCTGTAGAAGATGCAAAGAAAAACTTAGTGAAAGTTCCGGTAATCAACCACACAATCCCTCACCAGACTTCTGCGAGATACGGTGGAGCTGATATCTTCTTAAGACCAGCTTCTCACGGTACAGGGCTTATCGCCGGTGGTGCGGTAAGAGCGGTATTGGAGTCTGCAGGTGTACACGATATCCTTTCAAAATCTAAAGGTTCATCTAACCCGCACAACGTGGTGAAAGCTACTTTCAAAGCATTGTTGGATATCAGAAGACCAGAGGACATCGCAAAACTTAGAGGTGTTTCATTAAGTAAAGTGTTTAACGGTTAATATAAAAGCAATGGCAAAAATTCAGGTAAAACAAGTAAAAAGCGCTATTGGTAGAACAAAAACCCAAAAAAGAACGCTTGAAGCATTAGGATTGAAAAAACTTCACCAAGTTGTTGAACACGAAGCTACACCATCTATCTTAGGTATGGTAGCTGCGGTAAGTCATTTAGTAGAAGTTCAAAAATAATTTTTAGGATAAGGATTAGGTTGAGTTAATGCTCAACCTCTGCCTTAACCTTAACCTTTAATTTTAAAATAATGAATTTAAATAATATCAGACCGGCATCGGGTTCAACTCACAATTCAAAAAGACTTGGTAGAGGACAGGGAAGCGGAAAAGGTGGTACTTCAGCAAAAGGACACAAAGGTCAGAAAGCCAGAGCCGGATATTCTCAGAAAATCGGATTCGAAGGTGGACAGATGCCTTTACAAAGAAGACTTCCTAAATTCGGTTTCAATAACGTAAACAGAAAAGAGTACAGAGCGATCAATCTTGATACCATCCAACTTTTGGCTGATGCGAAAAACATCACCGAAATTACTAAAGACATCTTAGTAGAAAACGGATTGGCTAAAAAGAGCGAAATCGTGAAAATTATGGGTAGAGGCGAATTGAAATCAGGAGTTTCAATTTCTGCACACAAATTCACAAAATCTGCTGAAGAAGCTATCGCTAAAGCAGGAGGTAAAGCAATTACTCTTTAATCTACACGAATGAAAGAATTTATACAAACACTAAAAAACATTTGGAGTCTTAAGGAACTTAGGGAGAAGATACTTTTTACCCTTGGGTTGATCCTCGTGTATAGATTCGCATCTTATATTTCCCTACCTGCCATTAACATGGCCGAGGTGGGGAATCTTTTGGAACATTACCAAAACCAGGGTGGCAACAAGCAGGGAGCAGGTCTTCTTGGGTTGCTTTCTTCGTTTACGGGAGGTGCATTCAGCCGGGCGTCGATCATGGCACTCGGTATTATGCCTTATATTTCTGCTTCCATTATCGTTCAGCTGATGGGTATGGCAATTCCTTACCTTCAGAAATTACAGAAAGATGGTGAAAGCGGCAGAAATACACTGAACCAAATTACAAGATGGTTAACGATTGCAGTTTGTTTGGTACAGGCACCGTCTTACCTTACTTCAATTACGCAGATGTTCTTACCGCACGCACAGTTCGGTTCGGCATATTACGTGCATCCCGAATCGGTTATGTTCTGGTTGCCAAGTATCGTAATTTTGGTGGCAGGATCTGTATTCGCAATGTGGTTAGGAGAAAAAATTACAGATAAAGGTATCGGAAACGGTATTTCAATCTTAATTATGGTAGGGATCTTGGCAGATCTTCCGGGAGCATTTATTCAGGAGGTTGCTACACAAACCGGTAAAGGCGGTTTAGGGACTATTATGATTTTAATTGAAGTCTTATTCTGGATGTTGGTGGTGCTTTTAGCAATCATCCTTTCAGTAGCTGTAAGAAAAATTCCTATTCAGTATGTAAGCCGTGCGCAGGCAAGAGGCGGATCAAACAGAAATTTAATGCAAGGTGCAAGACAGTGGATTCCACTTAAAGTAAATGCTTCGGGAGTAATGCCGATCATTTTTGCACAGGCTTTAATGTTTGTTCCGGGACTTTTAACTAAAGTTGATGAGTCCAACACTTTCCTGGCAGGATTTAAAAATGTATTCAGCTGGCAGTATAATGTATTGTTTGCACTGTTAATTATTATCTTCTCATTCTTCTACACAGCGATTACCATTCCGGTGAATCAAATGGCAGATGATCTGAAGAGAAACGGTGGACTGATTCCTAAGGTAAGACCCGGTAAAGATACCGCTGATTATCTGGATGATATTCTCTCAAAAATTACTTTGCCCGGCTCAATATTTTTAGCTATCTTTGCAATCCTTCCTGCAATTGTGCATGGAGCGTTTGTTCAGACGGATAGATTTGCCCTGTTTTTCGGGGGTACATCGCTTTTAATCATGGTTGGGGTAATCCTCGATACAGTTCAACAGATCAACACGTATTTGCTGAACCACCATTATGATGGGTTGATGCAGTCGAAATTATCCAGAACAACAAACCTGTAATTAATAAATGGCAAAACAGAAACATATAGAACAAGACGGCGTTATTACGGAAGCACTTTCCAATGCGCAGTTCCGCGTTGAACTTGAGAATGGGCATGTCTTAATCGCTCATATCTCAGGTAAAATGCGTATGCACTACATTAAACTTTTACCTGGTGATAAGGTAAAGTTAGAACTTTCTCCTTACGATTTATCGAAAGGAAGAATCACATTTAGATACTAATTACAGAGTAATCTGGAAATTATTATAACAAGAAAACTAAATAAAATCATTCGGTTTTATTGGTCATTTAAATATTTAAACAAAAGGGGGTGGAATCACTTGGAGTTCATCTAACCGTTGGAAAATTAAACCAAAACAAATGAAAGTTAGAGCATCTATCAAAAAAAGAAGTGCTGATTGCAAAATCGTTCGCAGAAAAGGCGTTCTGTTTGTAATCAACAAGAAAAACCCAAAATTTAAACAAAGACAAGGCTAAAATTAAATTATGGCGAGAATTTCCGGTATTGATTTACCAAAAAACAAAAGAGGCGTTATCGGCTTAACTTACATCTACGGAATCGGAAGAAGCACTTCATCCGAAATCCTGAAAGCAGCCGGCATCAGCGAAGACAAGAAAGTCAGCGAATGGAATGACGATGAATTGGCATTGATCAGAAACTACATCACTGAAAACATTAAAGTAGAAGGTGAATTGCGTTCTGAAACTCAATTAAACATCAAGCGATTGATGGATATTGGTTGCCAACGAGGAATACGTCACAGACTGGGATTACCTTTAAGAGGCCAAAGAACTAAAAACAATTCTAGAACCCGAAAAGGAAAGAGAAAAACTGTTGCTAACAAGAAAAAAGCAAGTAAATAATCGGTAAGAATTATGGCAAAACAGACTAAAGTTGTTAAAAAAAGAAAAGTAAAAGTTGAAGCGATCGGCGAAGCACACATTCAGGCATCATTCAACAATATCATCATTTCTTTGACAAATAAAAACGGAGAAGTAATCTCTTGGGCATCTGCCGGAAAAATGGGATTCAGAGGTTCTAAAAAGAATACTCCTTTCGCAGCTCAAATGGCTGCTGAAAATTGCTCACAAGTTGCACACGATGCAGGTCTTAGAAGAGTAAAGGTGTTTGTAAAAGGTCCTGGTGCAGGTAGAGAATCTGCTATCAGAACCATTCACAATTCAGGAATTGAAGTTAGTGAAATCGTAGATGTGACTCCAATGCCACACAACGGATGTAGACCACCGAAAAGAAGAAGAGTATAATTTTTAGAAATTACCATTATGGCAAGATATATTGGACCTAAAACTAAGATTGCAAGAAAATTTGGTGCTGCAATCTACGGAGACGATAAGAACTTCGAGAAAAGAAAAAACCAACCACCGGGACAACACGGTGTTAACAAAAGAAGAGGAGCAAAAAAATCTGAATATGCTGTCCAGTTAATGGAAAAGCAAAAAGCTAAATATACTTACGGTATTTTAGAAAGACAATTTGCGAACCTATACGAAAAAGCGCAAAGAGCAAAAGGCGTAACAGGTGAAGTACTGTTGCAGTTATGTGAATCTAGATTAGATAACGTTGTTTACAGACTTGGTTTTGCAAAAACAAGAGCAGGAGCAAGACAATTGGTATCTCACAGACACATTACTGTAAACGGAGAATTGGTAAACATTCCTTCTTATTTGCTTAAAGCTGGTGATGTAGTTGCAGTGAGAGAAAAATCTAAATCTCTGGAAGTAATTACTGATGCATTGGCTTCTAAAGCAAACTATGAGTGGTTACAGTTCAACGACGAAACAAAACAAGGTACTTTCGTATCAGCTCCGGAGAGAATCCAAATCCCGGAAGATATCAAAGAACAGTTGATCGTCGAACTTTACTCTAAATAATTTTTTTCAAATTTTTGCTCAACCCCAAATTATATGGCAATTTTAACATTTATTAAACCCGATAAAGTAATCCTGCTTAACTCTGATGATTTCAAAGGTCAATTTGAATTCAGACCATTAGAACCAGGCTTCGGACTTACCATCGGTAATGCTTTGAGGAGAGTATTACTTTCTTCTCTAGAAGGATATGCTATCTCATCTATTAAAATAGAAGGCGTAGAGCACGAATTTTCAACAATTCCCGGTGTAATTGAAGACGTAACAGAAATCATTCTGAACCTGAAACAATTAAGACTTAAAGCTAAATCCGAATCTGCAACTGCAGAAACAGTTACAGCAAAAGTTTCCGGTCAAACTACTGTAACAGCAGGAGATTTAGGAAAATCAATTCAGGGATTTGATGTTTTAAATCCGGAATTGGTAATCTGTACTCTCAATAAAGATGTGAAATTTGAAATCACTTTCAATATCGAAAAAGGAAGAGGTTATGTTCCCTCAGAACAAAACAAATCCAGCAACGCTCCTATCGGAACCATTGCAATCGACTCCATCTTTACTCCTATCAAAAAAGTGCAGTATAGTGTTGAAAACTATCGTGTAGAGCAAAAAACAGACTACGAAAAACTTGTTTTGGATATTGAGACTGATGGATCCATCAGCCCACAAAATGCATTAACAGAAGCTTCTAAGATATTAATTTATCACTTCATGTTGTTCTCTGATGAGAGAATCACCCTGGAAACTGAAGCCGTGAAAGCATCGATCCAATACGACGAAGAAACTTTACATACAAGACAGCTCCTTAAATCTAAATTAACAGATATGGATCTTTCTGTAAGAGCATTAAACTGCTTGAAAGCTGCTGAAGTGGAAACTTTAGGAGAACTGGTTTCTTATACTAAGTCTGATTTGATGAAATTCAGAAATTTCGGTAAAAAATCTTTAACAGAATTAGAAGAATTAGTGCATGCAAAAGGTCTTAACTTCGGTTTCGACGTTGCTAAATATAAATTAGACGCTGATAAATAAAAAACAATGAGACACGGTAAAAAATTCAATCACTTAGGAAGAACCGCTTCACACAGAAGTGCATTACTTTCTAATATGGCTTGTTCTCTTATTGAGCATAAAAGAATCAACACAACTGTTGCTAAGGCGAAAGCTTTGAGAGTTTTTGTTGAACCTATCTTAACAAAAGCAAAAGAAGATACAACTCACAACAGAAGAACAGTTTTCTCTTACCTGCAAAGCAAAGAAGCAGTTACTGAATTATTCAGAACTGTTGCTCCTAAAATTGCAGAAAGAAACGGTGGTTACACCAGAATCATCAAAACTGGATTCAGACCAGGCGATGCTGCAGATACTGCAATGATCGAGCTTGTAGATTTCAACGAACTTTACAACCCGAACGCTGAAGAAAAGAAAACAACAAGAAGAAGCAGAAGATCTGCCGCTCCTAAAGCTGAAGCAGTTGCTGCTGAAGTAAAGGAAGCTCCGGCAAAAGCTGATGCTAAAACTGAAGAACCAACTGCAGAAGCTGCAGACTCTACAGAAGAAAAAGCTGCTGAGTAATACTCACAGATTTTACATAAAAAAAGCCGTTCAATTGACTTGAGCGGCTTTTTATTTTACGAAAGTTTATAATTTTATTAAGTCTTAACTATTGTCCTCTTGCCTTTTTCAGACCGATGATATTATTACCTTGCGTGATAATAACGCTGTCGTTTCGTGACACAATTTCAAAATCGAAATTTCCATAAACTCCCGGTCCCGCGCCTGCTTTTCTCGGCGCCGAAATCGTTTTGTTATTACTCCGTACGCTAATCGTATTTTCCTTATCCGAATTTTTAAAAGTCACCAAAGCTGAAGACCCGTCTTCAGCCACATAGCGATCGGTATATTCACCTTTTTTCACACCGCTTTCGCTCTCGCTTACTACCGCCCCACTGTCAGTTTTTACCGGTTCTTCAGTTTTGCTCGTTACAGCAGAATCTTCCACAATAATACTTTTATTGCCCTCTGTTGATTTCTTGCAGCCCACAATGGTAAAAAGTATAACTGCGGACGCAATAAAAACACTCTTTTTCATAATAATCTTGTTTTTTAGGTAGATCAAATTTACGATTACTTTTCAAAAAATTAAAAAATCGTTACCATTAACGAAAGTTTAACGCATACCATATTAAAATCATGTGTTTAAACTCTTAAAATAGTTCTATTTTCGTTAAATTTGTAAACCAAAAATAAAGTTAAAAAATCATAAGATGAGTTACATTTCCTACATTGAAGCAAGACAGATTTTGGATTCCCGCGGAAATCCTACAATAGAAGTAGACGTTTTTACAGAAAACGGTGCAATGGGCCGTGCTGCGGTTCCTTCAGGAGCATCAACAGGTGAGCACGAAGCCGTAGAATTACGCGATGGCGGTACAGATTACATGGGAAAAGGTGTCCTGAAAGCTGTAGAAAATGTAAGAGAGGTTATTGCTCCCGAATTGGTAGGACTTCCGGTTTATGACCAGAATTTCATCGACCAGATTATGATTGAGCTGGATGGGACTAAAAACAAAGGCAATTTAGGAGCTAACGCCATTCTTGGTGTTTCATTAGCAGCCGCAAAAGCAGCCGCAACCGAACTTCGTCTTCCACTTTACAAATATGTGGGTGGTGTTAATGCCAATACACTTCCTGTTCCGATGATGAACGTCATCAATGGTGGTTCGCACTCCGATGCGCCTATTGCATTCCAGGAATTTATGGTGATGCCGGTAAAAGCAGATTCTTTCTCTCACGCTTTGAGAAAAGGAACTGAAATCTTCCACAACCTTAAATCAATCCTTCATTCACGTGGACTTTCCACTGCAGTAGGTGATGAAGGAGGTTTTGCACCAACCTTTACAGGAACTGAAGATGCTTTGGATACTTTGCTTCAAGCCATTGAAAAGGCAGGTTACAAACCAGGCGACGATGTGATGATCGCGTTAGATTGCGCAGCTTCAGAATTTTATAAAGACGGAAACTACGATTACAGAAAATTTCAAACTCCTGATTCAGCGGTATTCAGCAGCAGTGAGCAGGTTTCTTATTTGGCAGAATTGGCTGCTAAATATCCGATCATTTCAATTGAAGACGGTATGCACGAAGACGACTGGGCAGGGTGGAAAATGCTTACCGAAAAAATCGGAGACCGCGTTCAGCTGGTAGGCGACGATTTATTTGTAACCAATGTTGAAAGACTTTCAAGAGGGGTGAACGAAGGTATTGCAAATTCAATACTTGTAAAAGTTAATCAGATTGGCTCCCTTTCTGAAACAATGGCTGCCGTGCAGATGGCACAACACAACCGTTATACATCGGTAATGTCTCACCGTTCCGGCGAAACCGAAGATTCTACCATCGCTGATTTAGCCGTTGCAATGAACTGCGGGCAGATAAAAACAGGTTCCGCATCACGTTCCGACAGAATGGCGAAATATAACCAACTTTTAAGAATTGAAGAGGCTTTGGGAGAAACGGCAGTGTTCCCGGGATTAGATGCATTCAAAATAAAACGATAATAGAAAAAATTGATTGAAAACGGTGAATTTCATTTGCCATTTTCTATCAGTATTCATAAATTAGTAAAAAATTACATAATGCCAGATAATAAAGTAGTATTGAACTATGACGGGAATTCTTTTGAATATCCTATCGTAGAAAGCACAATCGGAGACCGAGGTATCGATATTTCAAAGCTTAGAGACCAAACCGGTTTAATTACATTAGATTTAGGATACAAAAATACAGGCGCTACCTTAAGCGACATCACTTACCTTGATGGTGACAACGGGGAGTTGTATTACAGAGGATATCCGATTGAGCAGATTGCCGAAAAATCTAATTTTACCGAAGTAATGTATTTGTTGCTTCATGGTGAACTTCCAAATAAGGATCAGTTCGCTAAATTCGAAGGTGGAATCAAAAATTACAACTTCGTAGCCGATGAAATGAAGAAAATTCTTGACGTATTCCCAAGATCTGCGCATCCTATGGGTGTTTTGTCTTCCCTTACGTCAGCACTTACTGCATTTAATCCTAAAGCGGTTAACGTAAACTCAAAAGAAGAGATGGATCACGCTGCGGAAATGCTTCTTGCTAAATTCTCTCACCTTTGTGCTTGGACTTACAGAAAAAAATTAGGTTTACCAATCAACCACGGAGATAATAGCTTAAATTATGTAGAAAACTTCTACAAAATGTGTTTCCGTCGTCCGAATATCGAATTTGAACTCGATCCGGTTGTTGTAGGAGCTTTAGATAAATTATTGATCCTCCATGCAGATCACGAGCAAAACTGTTCTACATCAACTGTAAGAATGGTTGGTTCAGCACACACCGGATTATTCGCATCAGTTTCTGCAGGTATTTCTGCACTTTGGGGACCACTTCACGGCGGTGCAAACCAGGCCGTAATCGAAATGCTTGAAATGATTGAGAAAGATGGAGGCGATGTAGCAAAATACGTGGAAAAAGCTAAAAATAAAGACGATAATTTCCGTTTGATGGGATTCGGACACCGAGTTTACAAAAACTTCGATCCAAGAGCAAGAATCATTAAGAAAGCGGCAGACGATATCCTGAACTCTTTAGGAATTGAAGATAAAGCATTGGATATTGCAATGCAGTTGGAAAGAGTAGCACTTGAAGACGAATATTTCGTAAGCAGAAAATTATATCCAAACGTGGATTTCTATTCAGGAATCATCTACAGAGCATTAGGCATTCCAACTGAAATGTTTACCGTAATGTTCGCACTGGGAAGACTTCCAGGCTGGATATCTCAATGGAAAGAAATGCGTTTGCACAACGACCCTATCGGAAGACCAAGACAGGTTTACCAAGGAGCTCAAAAACGCGATTACGTAGATTTAAGCGCAAGATAATTCTTGCAAACCTTTATACCATCCCTTTCAATTTTTTTTGGAAGGGATTTTTTTTGGCGCACATCTCAGTTTTCCGTGTGCAACTCTAAGAAATAATCCCGCAACCTTTTGAAATGGTTCCGCAGCCAGTAGTAATGGCTCCGTAAATGTGAGAAATGACTCCGCAAGTGTGAGAAATGGCTGCGCAATAATTTTTATTGATTTTTTTAGCCAAATTCATAAAAAAATGATGATAAAATTATGAAAATGTTAATCTCTAGCAACTGAGTGTTAAGTATACAGTGAAATATAAAACTAATGAAAAGCTTCCGAAGAATTATGAAACCAAAAATTTGAAAATTTCAGTATCTTAACACCTTTAAATTTTTCAGGTATTTTAAAACTTTAGCATGAAACTCAAAAACTATATAGCCGGACAATGGATTGAAGGCACCGGAAACGGAATTTCCCTACACAACGCCGTAAACGGAGAATTGGTCGCCATTTCCGATACACAAGGGATTAATTTCGAAGAAGCCCTTCATTACGGACGAACCGTCGGGTACAAAAATCTTTCCTCCATGACTTTCTATGATCGCGGTGAAATGTTGAAAAAAGTAGCTTTGTATTTATTAGAAAGAAAAAAGAAATATTACGATCTTTCCTATAAAACCGGAGCAACTCACGCAGATTCTTGGGTAGATATTGAGGGTGGTTTCGGAACTTTTTTCACGTACTCAGGTTTAGCAAAAAGAATGTTACCGAATACCCCATTTTGGGTGGATGGCGACACGCAGAAAATTTCCGCAAACGGAACTTTCCTTGGAACTCACATTCTTACGCCAAGCGAAGGTGTTTCCGTACAAATCAACGCCTACAACTTTCCGGTTTGGGGAATGATGGAAAAATTGTCAACTTCTTTGTTGGCAGGAGTTCCAAGCATTGTAAAACCTTCGCCATATGGTTCTTATCTTACCAACGCCGTTTTTCAGGATATGATTGAAAGTGGTTTACTTCCGGAAGGCGCCATACAGTTGGTTTGCGGCGAACCCGGAAATATTTTGGATTTCGTTCAGGATGGTGACAGCGTTTTGTTCACAGGTTCTGCAAATACGGGACGAAAATTAAAATCACTTCCTTCCGTTGCCAAAAACGCGGTTCGTTTCAATATGGAAGCCGATTCTTTGAACTGTTCTATTCTCGGTTTGGATGCAAAACCCGGAACTCCCGAATTTGATCTTTTCATCAAAGAAGTTCGCAATGAAATCACAACAAAAGCCGGACAAAAATGTACGGCAATCCGAAGAATTATCGTTCCTGAAAATTTAATAGGTGATGTTCAAAATGCTTTGTCAAAGGCTTTAGACCAAACGAAAATCGGAAATCCTCTCAATCGAGAAACTAGAATGGGTTCTTTGGTGGGAAAAATTCAGTTTGATGAAGTTCAAAGAAAAATAGATTTATTAAAAGCCGAAACCGAACTCATCTACGACGGAAAACACGATTTAGTTGATGCGGATTACGAAAACGGTGCATTTATGTCCCCAAAACTATTCTTGAACGACAAACCTTTTGATAAAAATAGTTCGCACGAAGTCGAAGCATTCGGTCCGGTTTCCACATTGATGCCTTACAAAGATGCGGAAGAAGCTGCTGCTTTGGCAAAACGAGGAAAAGGAAGTTTGGTTGGTTCCATCGTTTCTCACGACGAGAAATTTGTCGCAGAAACTTCCTGGAAAATGGCGACAACCCACGGAAGAATTTTTGTCTTAAATCGAGATAATGCCAAAGAATCCACAGGTCATGGTTCTCCGCTTCCAACTTTAATGCACGGTGGGCCAGGAAGAGCCGGAGGTGGCGAAGAAATGGGCGGTTTGAACGGGTTGCATTTTTTCTTGCAAAAAACAGCTATTCAAGGTTCGCCCGATATTTTGACGGCGATTACTAAAATTTATCAACAAGGTGCAACGCAGAAATTTTCAGATAGACATCCTTTCAGAAAATATTTTGAAGAAGTAGAGATTGGAGATTCTTTGGAAACAGCGGGAAGAACAGTAACAGAGGCAGATATCGTGAACTTTTCTAATGTTTCTTGGGATCATTTTTATGCGCATACCGACGCAACTTCTCTCAATGGAACAATCTTCGATAAAACCGTGGCACATGGATACTTTATCCTTTCTGCAGCAGCTGGTTTGTTTGTTTCCGGAAAAAAAGGTCCTGTTATCGCCAATTACGGATTGGAAAATGCAAGTTTCTTCAAACCGGTTTATGCAGGAGACACGATTACGGTTTATTTAACGGCCAAAGAAAAAATCAACAAAGGGGCAAAAGGAAGAAATATTCCGAGTGGCGTGGTGAAATGGCTGGTTGAAGTTGTCAATCAGCGCGATGAAATTGTTTGTGTTGCGACAATTTTGACTTTGGTGGCAAAAAAATCTCCTTTCGTTGATTTAAAAACAAAAGAAATTCAGAAAATATTAAATAATCTCACCGAAAATTCAGAAAGAAAATTTGGTTTGATGACGCCTCAATTGATGGTGGAACATGTGGAAGAGGTTTTGCGAAATGGTTTCGGTTCTTTGGAGCCTTCTGACTTTCCTGAAATCCCTGCCGACAAACTCGAGCTGCTTCAGGACTGGATTTATACGGACCAGAAAATCAGGCCGGGTGCACAATATCCGCTCCTTAAAGAAGGAGAAGAACCGCAGTTACGATTTAAGAATCTTACGGAAGCAAAAGAAAAGCTCCTGGAAACTTTAAAAGAATTCCTGATCTATTACCGCGAGAACCCGCAAGCCGAGCATTACCATCCTAGGTTCGGAATGCTGAACAAAGAAATGATGGAACTGTTCCACCGGAAACATTTTACGCACCATTTTGAGCAGTTTAATCTGGTTTAATTTACTGATTTAACATTATAACAGAGTGACCTTCGGAGAACAAGTCGTAGAATTCAACAGCAACTTAAAATATACCGGAAAGCTTCCGACAGGCTTTCAGGTAATGAACCCGTTTCTCGACAATCCCGAAACCTTCAGTGTTATGACAGCTTTTTACAAGAAGTTTTACAATGATCATAAAGAACGAAAATTCATCATAGGAATCAACCCAAGCCGCCACGGCGCCGGAGTTACAGGCGTTCCGTTTACCGATACCAAAAGATTGGAAAGCGCCTGCGGGATTATAATGGAGTCTGCACGAACTCACGAAGTTTCTTCAGTTTTCATTTATGATATGATCGAAGCTTTGGGAGGCGTAGAAAAGTTTTACAGTAAATTTTATATCAATTCGCCATTTCCGTTGGCGATCACCAGACAAACCAAAAACGGAGTTTATCTGAATGCCAATTATTATGATGACAAAGAGCTTTTCAGCAAGGTGGAAGATTTCATGATAGATTCATTAAAGAAGCATATCAGCCTTGGACTCGACGTTTCGGAGGTTTTTGTGCTTGGGGTGAAGAATGCCACTTTTTTAAAGAAGATCAACGATCGGGAAAAACTGTTCGGTAATATCACGGTTTTGGAACATCCCAGATATATTCAGCAGTATAAGAGTAAGGAAAAAGAACTTTATATCGACAAATATTTAATTGCCCTAAATAAAAATTCATGAACAACGGATTCGTAAATACAGAAATCAAAAATCAAATCTCCGAAATCACTTTCGGAACCGAAAAAAGCAACTCTTTACCCGGAGAAGTCTTGGAAAAACTGGCTCAGACTATTCTTGATGAAGGCGCCAAACCTGAGGTTAAAGCCATACTTTTAAAATCTGCAGGAGAAAAAGCATTTTGTGCAGGCGCTAGTTTCGATGAGTTGCTCGAAATTGACGATTTGGAAAATTCAAAAATATTTTTTGGTGGCTTTGCAAAAGTTCTGAATGCGATGCGGTCTTGCGGAAAATTAGTCATCGTGCGCGTTCAGGGAAAAACCACCGGCGGCGGTGTAGGAATTGCCTGCGCAGCAGATTACTGTTTTGCCACGAAAGATTCCGCTATGGCTTTAACAGAATTGAACTTGGGAATTGGACCGTTTGTAATTGGCCCATTTGTGGAAAGAAAAGTCGGAAAATCTGCCTATTCAGCGATGTCGATTGATGCCGATTTCCGAAGCGCCGATTGGTGTGAAAAGCACGATGTTTATCATTCCGTTTCTGAAAGTATTCAAGAAATGGATGCGAAAATTGAAGCTTTTATGAAGAAATTATCCGAAAGAAGCGCGGATGCTTTGGCTTTAATCAAGAAAGTTTCGTGGGAAGGATCCGAAGATTTTGATCAATTAATGCCAAAAAGAATTTTGATGAGTGCAAGTTTAATTCTAGAAGATTCTGCGAAAGAAAATATTCAAAAGATTAAGGAAAGATTGAGGATGAAACAATAAAATTCTCTTGAGATTTCAAATGAATTCAGAAAAAAGTGTTTTGATTTTAGGAGCCAATTCCGACGTGGCGAAAGAATGTGCGAAACTGTATTTGCAGAAAAATTTCCGTGTGATGATGGCTTCGAGAAATTTAGAATCGATGGAGAAATTCATCAAAGAAAATCATCTGAATGCTGATCAAATGGATTTGCTGTATTTTGATGCGGTGGATTTCGCTTCCCATCAAAAGTTTTATAGTGAATTGCCTTTCAAACCAAATGTTGTATTATATTCAGCGGGGTTTTTGGTTCAAAATGAGGATGCTTTTCAGGATTTTGATAAGACTTTACAGATGATGCACACCAATTATTCAGGTGCGGTTTCCATTTTGAATATCATCGCGATGGATAAAACCAACGAAAATTTGGAAAGAATTATCGGTTTGTCCTCTCTTTCAGGAGTTCGCGGTCGGAAGAGCAATTTTGTTTATGGAAGCACAAAATCGGCCTTTACCACTTATCTTGCAGGACTTCGGCAAGAACTTTCTTCAAGAAAAATTAAGGTAAATGTTTTTGTGTTGGGTTACATCCGAAGTAAAATTAATGAAGGTTTACAATTGAACGAATCTCTAATGATGGAACCGGATTATGTTGCCGGAAAAATTGTGAATGTTGGAAACTCTTTTGTCAATGTTCCTAATTTTAAATGGAAAGCGATTTACAATATTCTTAAAATTTTACCGGAAAGTCTCGTGGCGAAGTTGCCATAATATGTTGTCACTGCGTTGATTTTTCTTAAAAATGACGAAGCAATCCCAATATTGAGATTGCTTCTGTATTTTTAGAAATTCTTTAAACCACAATACTTTTAAATTTTCAAAATTTTAGCAAGGAAAGAGCTAATAAATTCGCATTAAACGTTCGCTTGGATTTGATGGAAAAGTTTTCTGCTTTCAAAAATATAACGAATAACAATAAAACTTTCCGGTTAAACAGTTATTCCTTAGTATCAACTTTTAATGCCAATTCTTCCAACTGCAAATCCGCAATCGGACTCGGTGCATCGATCATCACGTCTCTTCCGGAATTGTTCTTAGGGAATGCGATGTAATCTCGGATCACTTCATTTCCGTCCAAAATCGCAACCAATCTGTCGAATCCAAAAGCCAAACCAGCATGAGGTGGTGCTCCAAATTTGAAGGCGTTCATCAAAAATCCAAATTGTGCTTCTGCTTCTTCTTTGGTGAATCCTAACAAATCGAACATTCTGCTCTGCAAATCTTTATCGAAAATTCTTACAGAACCGCCTCCGATTTCATTTCCGTTCAAGACCAAATCATAAGCATTGGCGCGAACTTTTCCGGGTTCAGTATGAATGAGTTCGAAATCTTCCGGTTTTGGTGACGTGAACGGATGGTGCATTGCATGGTATCTTCCGGATTCTTCGTCCCATTCCAAAAGTGGGAAATCGATGACCCAAAGTGGCGCAAATTCCTTTCCTTTTCTTAAACCCAGACGGTTCCCCAATTCCATTCTCAAAGCAGAAAGTTGGGTTCTTACTTTAGTTTCGTTTCCGGACATGAGGAAGATTAAATCTCCTGCTTTTGCTCCGAATTTTTCTGTGATTTTCTTTAAATCTTCTTCATTGTAAAATTTATTTACTGAAGAAGTGACAACGCCATCATTTTGGAATTTAATCCAAACCATTCCGGAAGCACCAATTTGTGGGCGTTTTACCCAGTCGATTAATTCATCAATTTGTTTTCTGGTATAATCTGCACAACCTTCAACGTTGATTCCAACAACCAATTCGGCGTCATCAAAAATTTTGAAATCTTTTCCTTTTACCAATTCATTTACTTCCACGAATTCCATTCCGAAACGGATGTCAGGTTTGTCGTTTCCGTATTTTTTCATGGCGTCTGCGAAAGTCATTCTCGGGAATTTTCCGAAATCGTTACCGGTGATATCTTTCAATAAAGTAGCGGTCATTCCTTCAAAAATTTCCAGGACATCTTCCTGTTCTACAAATGCCATTTCGCAATCGATTTGGGTGAATTCCGGTTGTCGGTCTGCACGCAAATCTTCGTCACGGAAACATTTAACAATTTGGAAATATCGGTCCATTCCGCCAATCATTAACAATTGCTTGAACGTTTGCGGCGACTGCGGAAGTGCATAAAACTGGCCCGGATTCATTCTACTTGGAACCACGAAATCTCTCGCTCCTTCCGGAGTCGATTTAATGAGAACCGGAGTTTCAACTTCGATAAAATTCTGATCAGAAAGGTAATTTCTTACTTTTTGTGCCATTTTATGGCGGAAAATCAATTTGTCTTTCACTGGATTTCTGCGGATGTCCAAATATCTGTATTTCATTCTCAGTTCTTCGCCACCGTCGGTTTCGTCTTCAATGGTGAAGGGCGGAAGTTGAGATTCATTTAAAATTGTTAGATTTTCAACTAAAATTTCAATTTCTCCGGTTGGGATATTTGGGTTTTTAGAAACACGTTCAATCACTTTTCCGGTCACCTGAATTACGAATTCGCGACCCAATTTTTTAGCTTCGTCCATAAGTTCTGCAGATGAACGGTCTTGGTCGAAAACCAGCTGTGTGATTCCGTAGCGGTCGCGTAAATCGATCCAGATCATAAATCCTTTGTCGCGGATGGTCTGAACCCAGCCGGAAAGGGTTACTTCTTCATTAAGATTTTTAAGCGATAATTCTCCGTTGGTGTGTGTTCTAAACATATATTCAGTTTGTCGTTTCTGGTTGTTTAATCATTGTAAGGAACGCCGGGAATGCATTAAAGCAGCAGTCTCAGAACGTCCAATTTCAATAGGTGCAAAGATATGATTTTTGATTGAGAAAATCTTTGTTAAACGAAGGGTTGAAAGAGTCTTTCAGATTGTTTTTCTCCCGTTTAAGCAAGACATAAGTTTTATCTTCTTTAAATATTACTCTTACATTACTTAAACATTACTTTGACTAGCCTTTGGTACGGTAAAACTACGGTTCAACCTCTCGAACGAAAAGTTTTTTTAGTTGTCACCAGCATATCATAGTCGGCAATCCGGCCATTTAAACGATGATATTTTTTAGGTAGCTTTGCAATATATTTTTGTAAATGAAGAAGAGGTTACTGGTTTTATTATGTATTGTATTGTGTTATGCATTTGTTTTTTCACAGAAAATTACGGCGAAAGTTGTTGGTGTAAAAGACGGTGACACGTTTGTTGTTCTCCATGAAAAAAAGGAAATTGTTGTAAGGCTTGAACATGTTGACGCGCCGGAGAAAAACCAGCCATTTGGCAATAGAGCAAAACAGTTTGCCTCAGATTTTTGTTTCGGGAAGACGGTTGTAGTCATCGGGAATGGTAAGAAAGACCGCAACGGCAGATGGATTGGTGAAATTTTTTATAACAACCAAAACCTAAACAAAGAACTGGTGCGCAATGGGTTGGCGTGGCATTATAAACGCTATTCGAAAAGTGAAAACTATGCAGATTTGGAAACAGCGGCAAGAAAAAAGAAAGTTGGCCTTTGGAGGGATAAAGATCCGATTGCTCCCTGGAGCTGGCGAAAATCAAAACGCAATAAAGTGCAAAATTTATGAAAATTTAGGCTTCAATGATTGTGTTTTTTATTTAACTTTGTGTAAATCAATAACAAAAAAACAGTATTAATTATGGGAAAAGGAGATCAGAAATCAAGACGCGGAAAAGTGACTGCAGGAAGTTATGGTAAAAAAAGGCCGCGAAAATCGAAATCCGTTAAAAATATTCCGGTAAAGGTTTTGAATGAAGATGAGAAGAAAGATTCAAAAGTTAAAGTAAGAAAAGAAGTGGGATATCCTACAGAGAAATCTGAAAATGCAGAAGTGTCCACTGAAACTAAACCAAAAGCTACAGCAAAACCAAAAGCTGAAAAAGCAGAGACAAAAGAAGCTAAACCCAAAGCTGCGAAAACAAAAAAAACCGAAGAATAATCTTCGGTTTTTTAATTTGAATTCAGGTTTATTTACCCCCTAAAATACTTCCCAGAAGTCCGCCTAAGCCACCTTGCTGTTGTTGCTGTTGTTGGCCGCCGCCAAGAACACTGCCTAAAATATCATTCAATGGATTTCCCGAAGACTGCTGCGAACCGCCACCAAGAACGCTGCCCAAAATATCATTCAAAGGGTTTGATGGTTCTGCTTGTGCCTGGTTTTGCGCACCGCCTAAAATACCGCCCAATAAATCTCCAAGACCGCCGCCGGAATTTACCCCACTCGACTGTTTTTCTTTGCCGATGTATCCCATGATCAACGGTGCAAGCATGGCAAGAACAGGCCCGATTTTATCCATGGAAATTCCAGTGTTTTGCGAAAGTTGGTTCTCAACCTGAGCTTTCTGGCCGCCAAAAATATGGTCGAGGATCGAGCCTCCTTCCTGAACTCTGGATTCAACCTGGGCAGGATTATCTAAAATACTTCCGTCATGGTCTTTGTCCAGTGCGTTGTTTAATGCTTCCGCTTCATTGGGGTCTTCCTGAGATTTTTTTCTTAGATAAGAAATAACCAGTGGTGCGGCTACCGCCAGAAGTGCAATAATTTGATTTTTACTGATGCCGAATTTGTTTTCGGCCTGAGAAGCTACCTGATTTCCGGCGTTTCCGGTAATTAATTCGATTAAGTTCATATTTTATTTTTTTTGGTTTTCTTGAATGAAGATTCTCAAAGTTACCAAAATCTATTCCGATAAGGAATATTTACAATAATAAAATACTGTTAAAGTTTAATTTTTAAAAATAGGAACATTGCTGCAGGCTTCGCCAAACATCAGTGACTTTACGAGGGGTTTCAGCTGTTCGACAAGTTCTATGTAAGCGTTTTCAGGGATATTTACATCAGAGCACCCTTTTACCAACACTCTTTTGTCCGTAAGTTTTGTAAAATCGTAAGTCTGCACTGCGTTATGCATCAGCAACACTTCCAGATCCTCGCGGTTACCGAAAACTATTTTTTTAGCATCGTCGGTAATTTTCGCGGTCAATAGGAAATAGGCCCAAAGCGGCACAATTGCATCCGCAGAATTATAAATGTAAACATAGCATTCCCGGTAATCTTCCGGATTTATTGCGGCGACTTTATCTCTGAAATCCTTTTCCCGAAGAATCATTCCTTCCCAAAGAAAATCTTTCAGATCGATCCCTTTTCGTGTGCCTTTCGGAACCAGTTCTGAAAGGTCGAAATTTACCAAACCACTGTCTGCAACTTTATTTTTGATTTCAAATTCTTCCGACATTTTTATTTTATCTTTGACACAAAATTACGTTAATTTTCGCGAACAAAATTAAATCACCATGGAAGTAAACCTTGATCTTCACTGTGATCTTACTGCTTATCTTCTGCAGCCCAATTCTTCTCCCACTGGAGATGTACGCTGTTCAGTAGATAAACTTTTTACAGGACATGTGAAAATGCAGGTCATGGCTTTTTATTCCGCGACAGGGAAAGGAAGTGTTGATGAGGTTAGAGAACAACTTAAGCGTTACCGCGGTCTACTGAATCTTCCTGGTATTTATGAATTTTATCCTGAAAAGGCCGAACTTCAGGAAGGTTTAGGAATTATTGCAGCGGTGGAAAACGCCTCCGGACTTTGCGAAGAAGATCAGCCGATGGAAGATGCATTTAAAAATCTTGATTGGTTGATTTCTCAGGCGAAAATCATGTATGTAGGATTAACGCATCATCTTGAGAACCGTTTTGGAGGCGGAAATTTTACGCAAGCCGGACTTAAAAATGACGGTAAGCGTTTGATTGAATATTTGGATGGCCGCAAAATCGCCATAGATTTATCCCACACCAGCGATCAACTGGCGTACGGAATCTTAAATTTTATTGATCAAAATAATTTAGATATCCCGGTTTTGGCAAGCCACTCGAATTTGCGGGCGGTTTTTGATCATAACAGGAATCTTCCCGATGAACTTGTAACAGAAATTATAAACCGCAGCGGTTTAATCGGACTGAATTTTGTGAAATACTTTATCAACCCCGAAAATCACAATGAAATTTACCGTCATATCGAACATGCCATAAAACTTGGAGCAGAAGACCATCTTTGTTTTGGAGCCGATTTTTTTGATGATAAATCCCATCCTGAGCAGGACAGATATCCGTTTTTCTTTCCCGAATTTGGCGATTCAACGGCGTATTCAACCATCAACAGCAGAATTTCGGATCTGTTTTCTGATGAGTTGAAAGAGAAAATAAGTCATAGAAACGCACTCAGTTATTTTAAAAGACTCCATAAAATTTAAACCCAGCACTTTGAAATATTACATTATCGCAGGCGAAGCTTCCGGTGACCTGCACGCCTCCAACCTGATGAAATCTCTGAAAAAGAAAGATCCGGCCGCAGAATTCCGGTTTTGGGGAGGCGATCTGATGGCTGATGTGGCGGGAATTCAGCCGGTGAAACATTATAAAGAACTTGCTTTCATGGGTTTTCTGGAAGTGGCAAAAAACCTGAAAACCATTCTGAAGAATATTAAATTCTGTAAGGAGGATATTAAAGCTTATCGTCCTGATGTGCTGATTTTGGTCGATTATCCGGGATTTAACCTTCGTATTGCAGCGTTTGCAAAAAGTTTAGGCATAAAAATTATCTATTATATTTCGCCACAGCTTTGGGCGTGGAAGGAAGGCCGTGTTGAGAAAATAAAGAATTACGTGGATGAAATGCTGGTGATTCTTCCCTTCGAGAAAGATTTTTACCGGAAACATGAAGTTGATGCGCACTTTGTGGGTCATCCTTTACTCGATGCGATTTCGGATCTGAAGCCTATTGATTCAGAAAAATTCAAAAAAGAAAACGGCCTAAACAGTAAAGACATCATTGCGCTTTTACCGGGTTCCCGAGAGCAGGAAGTCGCTAAAATGCTGGAAATTATGCTTTCGGTCCGTCCGTTTTTTAAGGATTATCAGTTTGTCATCGCCGGCGCTCCGAGTTTGCCTAAATCTTTTTATGAAAGGTATGTGGACGAGAATGTACATTTTGTTTCCAATAAAACCTATGATTTACTACGGAGTTCGAAAGCCGCACTGGTGACTTCCGGAACGGCGACTTTGGAAACTGCATTGCTAAATATTCCTGAAGTAGTATGTTACCGAAGCAGCCGGATTTCTTATGAAATAGGAAAGAGAGTGGTGAAAAACATCAAATACATCTCGCTGGTGAATTTAATCATGGATGAAGAAATTGTAACCGAACTGATCCAGAATGACCTTAACACCGAAAATCTGGTAAAGGAACTGAACGCCATTTTGGTAGGGGAAACCAGACAAAAGATGCTTGATAATTTCGAATTCCTACGCCAAAAGTTAGGCGGGAAGGGCGCCAGCGACCACGCCGCTGAAATTATTATAAATGGGTGATTTTACGGTAGTTTTTACAGATAAAGTTCGATACTTTTATCTCTAAAAACTACTTTGCACAAACAGCCGCTGCTTATTCTCTGCATTTGTTTTATTCTTGGGATTCTTCTGCAGGATTTTGTTTCACTGGAGATCAAATATATTTATATGTTGTTGGTTTTCAGTTTTCTGCTGATGATTTTGTATCTGGTTAAAGATTTTTATTTTCACCAGTTCAGGCATGTTTCTCTATTCATTCTTTTCTTTTCATTGGGAATTTTTGCGCATTTTCTCAATTCAAAGAAACCTCTTCTTCCTGAGCTGAAAAGCAAGGAAGTTATCGTTTTTAAAATCACCAAAAAACTCAATTCAAACGAGAAAAACAGGCGTTACGAAATCTCAGCCTGGAAAGGAAAACAACCTTTTCTGAGTGTGCTTTCCGTCCCAAAATCTGAAACTGAGCTTAATTTTCTTCATTACTACAAGGCGGAAGCCTACATTAACCGGTTCCAGAAACCTTACAGTGATTTTCAGTTTGATTACGGTAAATATCTTTCGCGGAAGGATATTTATTTTCAGGCCTATCTGCCGAATTCTTTTCAGCGCGGTTTACGAAATGATTTAAGTTTTTCTGAAAAAATCCGGCAGAAAAGACTTTCAACTTTAAGTAAAATCGACAGCGCGAATTTAAGCAAACGAACGCGAGAATTTACCAAAGGAATTATCCTTGCCGACCGTACCGAGATGGATGCAGAAACGGTGGAAGATTTTACAAAATCTGGTCTGATGCATGTTTTGGCCATCTCGGGATCGCATATGGCTATTATTTTCTGGCTGATTCTGCTGGTTTTAAATCCAATATTTCCGCCCAGGTTCAGGAATTACAAAATAATTATGTCGCTTAGTCTGATCTGGGCTTTTGCAATATTTATCGATTACGGAAATTCGGTGGTGCGCAGCTGTATCATGATTTCCGCTTATTATATTTCTGTTGTGCTGCAGCGGAAACCCGACCTTCTTCACGCGATGGCGGTTGCCGCTTTCGGGATTTTAATTGCAGATACCAATCAGTTTTTTGATGTGGGTTTTCAGCTGAGTTTTGTTGCAGTTTTCGGTATTTTCTGGCTAAATCAACCGATTCTGAAATACCTTCCCAAACCCAAAAATAAATTTCAGAATCTTATGGTGAATGTGGTTTCGATAAGTATTGCTGCGCAAATCGTTACACTGCCGCTGGTGGTTTTTTATTTCCATCAGTATTCTATTATTTCCATTGTCGCGAATCTGATCGTCATTCCGTTTTCGGAAATTCTGATTATTTTTTCATTATTAATGACGGTACTCATTGAATTTTCGGTACAAATTGGCTGGCTGAATTTTCTTTATGATGCTGTGGTAACCCGCGCTTTACAACTGATACATTTCTTTGCCAATCTCGATCTTGCGTTTTACAGAATGATTCCAATGACTCTGCTCGAAATGGCAGTGGGTTTTGTGATTATTGGGTTTTTAAGGTTTGCAGTGATTACATTCAGTTTGAAAAATGTGCTTAAAATTTCTTATTTCATCATCCTTTTTGTTGCGTTGAGGTTTTTGTTGAATTACAGAGCGTCACAAATAAACGAGGTTTTGGTACATCACTACTATAAAGAAAGAATTATTTCTGTAAAAACGAAGGATGAGGTTCGGTTTCTGATGAGGGCAAATACTAATTTGGGAAAGGTTGAAAAATTTGTTATTGAACCTTATTTAACATCGAGGAGAATCCGTAAATTTAAAACAGAAATCATTTCTGATGATGTTGAAAAAATAGTGATCAGCGGCAAAGAATATCACTTGAAATAGAACAGTTTTCACATTTCTTATTTAGAAAGATTACAAACTGAAATTTTCTGACATTTCTCACTTTTCTATAGCTTAACATTTTTTTAACTTTGTGAAAATTCAATTTAAACAATATTATGGCAGGATTAACCAGTTCTACTATCGGTAGAAAGTACGCAATGGCATTGTCTGCAATGTTTTTGCTCCTATTCCTTATCATGCACCTTTCGGTGAATTTAATTTCAGTATTCAGTCCAAGTGCGTTCAATTCGGCTTCCGAATTTATGGGTTACAACCCGCTCATTCAGTTCCTTATGCAGCCAATTCTGGGGTTTGCAGTCATTTTTCACTTTGTGATGGGTTTTGTTCTTGAACTTAAGAACAGAAGCGCAAGACCAGTAAAGTACGCAATGAACAACGGCTCAGCAAACTCTACATGGATGTCCAGAAACATGATTATCTCCGGATTGGTAGTGTTGGCATTTTTGGGACTGCACATGTACGATTTCTGGTGGCACGAGATCAACTTCAAATATGTTGAAGCGAATACACCAGATAACGAAAGATTCTGGCACGAACTTCATGCGAAGTTTGCTGATGCGTGGAGGGTAATTTTCTACATCATCGCTTTTGTATTGTTGGGTCTTCACTTGGCCCACGGTTTCCAGTCGTCTTTTCAGTCGGTCGGAGCAAGGCATCCCAAATATACGCCGGTAATCAAAGCGCTTGGAACATGGTATTCCATTTTGATTCCTGCAGGATTTATCATCATTGCACTGTATCACTTTTTAACGCAGTCTTAATTTTAAGTTTTGAATCATTCAAAATCTAAAATTTAAAATTTAAAATTTCTAAAAATGAGCAAATTAGATTCAAAAATTCCACACGGCCCGTTAGCCGAGAAGTGGACTAACCATAAAAATCACATGAACCTTGTTGCCCCAAACAACCGCGATAAAATTGATATTATCGTTGTAGGTACAGGTTTGGCAGGCGGTTCTGCCGCTGCAACTCTGGCAGAGCAGGGGTATAACGTAAAAGCATTCTGCTACCAGGATTCACCAAGAAGAGCGCACTCCATTGCTGCGCAGGGTGGTATCAATGCAGCTAAAAACTATCAGGGTGACGGAGATTCAACTTACAGATTGTTTTACGACACGATTAAAGGTGGAGATTACCGTGCAAGAGAAGCAAATGTTTACAGACTAGCAGAAGTTTCTGCAAATATCATTGACCAGTGTGTTGCGCAAGGCGTACCCTTCGGAAGAGAGTACGGTGGCCAGCTGGATAACCGTTCGTTCGGTGGAGTTCAGGTAAAAAGAACTTTTTACGCAAAAGGCCAAACCGGTCAGCAACTACTTTTAGGAGCTTATTCTGCGATGAGCCGCCAAATTGGTAAAGGCAGAATCAAGATGTACAACCGTCATGAAATGCTTGATCTTGTAATTGTTGACGGAAAAGCAAGAGGTATTATCGCAAGAAACCTGGTAACGGGAGAAATCGAAAGACATTCTGCACATGCTGTAGTTATTGCTTCAGGTGGTTACGGTAATGTTTATTTCCTTTCGACCAACGCGATGGGATCCAATGTTTCCGCAGCCTGGAAAATTCATAAAAAAGGAGCTTATTTCGCAAATCCTTGTTATGTACAGATTCACCCGACCTGTATTCCTGTTCACGGAACACAGCAGTCTAAATTAACTTTGATGTCGGAATCCTTAAGAAACTCAGGAAGAATCTGGGTTCCTAAGAAAATTGAAGATGCAGAAGCGATTAGAGAAGGAAGATTAAGACCGGAAAACATTAAAGAAGGAGACAGAGATTATTATCTGGAAAGAAGATATCCTGCTTTCGGTAACCTTGTACCTCGTGACGTGGCATCCAGAGCAGCGAAAGAAAGATGCGACGCAGGTTACGGAATTGAAAATAATGATACGAAAGAAGGCGTTTACCTGGATTTCTCTACAGAAATTACCAAAAAAGGTAAAGAGGCAGCACTCGAGAAAAATATTCACAATCCTACCGATCAGCAGATCTATGATTTAGGAAAAGCTTGGGTTGAAGAAAAATACGGAAACCTTTTTGTGATGTACGAAAAAATCACAGGCGAGAATCCTTATGTGACTCCAATGAAGATTTATCCGGCAGTTCACTATACCATGGGTGGTGTTTGGGTTGATTATAACCTGCAGTCGACCATTCCGGGATGTTTCGTGTTGGGTGAAGCCAATTTCTCTGATCACGGAGCAAACAGATTGGGTGCTTCTGCGCTGATGCAGGGTCTGGCAGACGGTTATTTCGTTCTTCCATACACCATTGCAGATTATCTTTCGGCAGACATCAGAACAGGTTCAATTCCTACAGATTCTGCAGCTTTTGAAGCGGCAGAGAAAGAGGTGAAAGATAAAATCAATTTCTTCATCAATAATAAAGGTACCCATTCTGTAGATTACTTCCACAAAAAATTAGGACACATTATGTGGAATAAGGTGGGAATGGGAAGAACTCCTGAAGGTCTACAGGAAGCGATTAAGGAAATTGAGGAAGTACGAAACGATTTCTGGAAGAATGTAAAAGTACCAGGCTCGAATGATGAAATGAATATGGAACTCGAGAAAGCGCTGAGAGTGGCAGATTTCCTTGAATTAGGACAGCTGATGGCAATTGATGCGTTGAAGAGGGAAGAATCCTGCGGTGGACATTTCCGTTGGGATCATGCAACACCGGAAGGTGAGGCGGAGAGAGATGACCAAAACTTCAAATTTGTAGCAGCCTGGGAATATCAGGGGGCAGACATTAACCAAGAAGTATTGCACAAAGAAGAACTGGTGTACGAGAACATCGAAGTTAAAACAAGAAGTTATAAATAATCTCCAAAAAATTAATATAGAAATGAGTGCAAAAAAAGGATTAAACCTGACTCTGAAAATTTGGAGACAGAAAAACAATAAATCAAAAGGACAGTTCGAAACCTATAAAATTTCTGATGTATCTACGGATTCTTCTTTCCTCGAAATGCTCGATATGCTCAATGAGAATCTTGTAAACGAAGGAAAAGAACCAGTAGCTTTCGATCACGACTGCCGCGAAGGAATCTGCGGAATGTGCTCGCTGTACATCAATGGGCGATCTCACGGTCCGGATACAGGAATCACCACTTGCCAGCTTCACATGAGAATGTTTAAAGACGGCGAAACCATCCACATCGAGCCATGGAGAAGTGCTGCTTTTCCGGTAATTAAAGATTTGGTGGTAGACAGAAGCGCTTTCGACAGAGTGATGGCAGCGGGAGGATTTGTTTCCGTAAATACTTCAGGAAACACCTTGGATGCAAACGCGATTCCGGTTCCTAAAGAAGATGCTGACAAAGCGATGGATGCTGCAGCGTGTATCGGGTGTGGCGCCTGTGTTGCAACGTGTAAAAACGGATCCGCGATGTTATTCGTTGGAGCGAAAGTTTCACAATACGCATTACTTCCGCAAGGTCGTGTAGAAGCTAAAAGAAGAGTGCTGAATATGGTGAAGGCCATGGATGAAGAAGGTTTCGGAAACTGCTCGAATACCGGCGCATGCGAGGTGGAGTGTCCGAAAGGAATTTCTCTTGAAGTGATCGCCAGAATGAACAGAGAATACATTTCTGCCAATATCGACAGAGGATAAAACAGAAAATTATTACGAAAATGCCGCTTTCACTGCCGAAAGCGGTTTTTTCTTTGTTAAACTTTGCCAATTATATGATTAAAATTTTCTACAAGTCTTTATATAACTTATTTTTGCGCAAATTAAGTTTACACCGTTTGAAGTTAAAAATCGAAAAATTTATATACAATCAAAAAAACATGAGTAGATATTTTTTATTATTGATGTTCGCTTTCGTAGCAATGTCCTGTTCAAAAAAAGTAGAGGTAAAAGGTAATTTTGCCGGCGGGTCACCGCTCGAAAGAATCGAGTTTATAGAAGCCTCCGGTGTGGCAACACTTCCGCTGCTGAATTTGGGTGTAGACAGTAAAGGGAGTTTTTCCGGAAGCTTCGAAGCACCTAAAAACGGCATGTACATTATGTCTTACGCCGGAAAAACAGCGATGATTTATCTTAAAGGAGGTCAGGAACTTAATATTTCAGGCCAGGCAGCCAACTTCCCCAATCAGTTTACCATTACCGGTGATGCCAAAAATAATAACGATTTCCTTTTAGAGGTAACTAAATTTATTCAGGGTTATGCAGGGAAAATCAATGTAGGCGAACTTGTAATGAAAAATGAAGCCGATTTCCTGAAAGCTGCTGAAAAAATCCGTACCGATATCGGGAACAGCATTGATGCTGCTGCCAAGAAAACTTCAGCAGATAATGAAGTGGTAGAATATAAAAAAGACGAACTGAATGCGAGTGTCTTAGGATTAATGAGCCAGTACGAAGTTAACCATCCGCAGGCTACGCAAAACCCAGCATACAAAGCGTCAAAAAATTTCAAAGATGCTGAAGCTAAGCTTAATGCAGACAGCGACAGACTTCTGAAAAACCAACCGATTTACAGAAATTATCTTTTGGGTAAACTAAGCCCGGAATTTCAGGCTTTTGCAAGCAAGCAAGCAACAGCAGGAAACCAATTATCTTCTGAATTATTTGCAAAATTTCTAGATACCAAAAAAGACCTTTCTCAGCTGACCAAAGATTATCTTCTGGCATTCGTACTTTCAAGTGGTGATATTACGCCGGGTATGACGGATGAAAATACTGCTAAAATTAATAAAATCATTAATGAAAACATTAAAGATGCAGGCATTAAAAAAGATATGCAACGAATTCAGTTTGTAATCGCCGGCCCGAAAGCTGGTGAAGCTGCACCGGATTCTAAACTCATCAAACAGGACGGAAGCGCCTTTAAACTGGCCGATGTAAAAGGAAAACCAAACCTCGTAATGTTCTATGCATCTTGGAATCCGTACATTTCTGAAGGTACAGTCCCTGTTCTGAAAGAAGTTGTAAATTTCTATAAATCTAAAATGGATTTCACTTTCGTGAATTTAGATGATACTAAAGAGCAGTTCACCAAAACCAGCAATGCCATGATGAAAGGCATTCCCGGAAACAATGTTTACGGTGAGGGCGGACTGACCTCGCAGATTGCAAAAGATTTGGGAATTTACGGTTTCAAACTTCCTTCTTTCGTCGTTATCGATAAAGACGGAAAAATGGCAAGCCGCTTCTTCTACAACTTAGGAGATCCGGAATTGATCACCGTTTTGGATAAACTTACCGGTCTTAAAGCGCCAACCGTGCAGCCTGAAGCAACTCTACAGAACGATTTAATGTCGCCACAGCCAGAAGTTGCTCCAACAAAGTAATTTCCATCAGAAATTGAAATATTTCCTGCTCATTTTATTTGGGCAGGATTTTTTTATATTCGTTTAAAATTAAATCATGAAAAACGATTTACTTATTTCTCCAAGCATACTTTACTGGTTGGTCCTTTTCGGGATCATATTTACTGTTTTTTCAGTAAGTTTTGATCTTACATCGTTTGGTATCTCACTTCAGATGGGAAAAATATTATCATATGTTGCGGTGTTGTGCAATTTTATTGTTGCTTTTGTTCTTATTATTGATGTTTTTAAAAATCAAAATCCTTCGAGATTTTTATGGACATTGGGATTTCTACTTTTTGCAGCTTTTGTAGGATATTTTTACTTAAGGAATCGTCAATCTTATTCCGCATAACTATAAGTTTGATGTAATAACAAAGAGCTTTAGCGCATTTCTTTATAAATTATTATTTGACTTTATACTAAATTTTGTTTATTCTGCATTTTAGTAAAAAATAATTTAGTGAAATTCAAATTCCTCCCAGCGATTTATCGCCTTTTTTTTATTTTCAAAACCTTACTTTTGTGCTCATTATAATTGTAGATGAAAAGGAAAAGTAAAAATATCGTTTTAGAAAATATAAAACTGGTTTCAGCAGGTGCGAAAGGTGTTGCAGTAGGCAGAACTGAAGAAGGCAAAACTGTTTTGGTTTCCGGCGCAGTTCCCGGTGATGTGGTAAATGCACGTGTAAAAAAATCGAAATCAAAATATTTTGAAGCGGATGTTGCCGAAATTGTGGAAAGATCACCTTTCAGAGTGGAGCCGAAATGTATTCACTTCGGGGTTTGCGGCGGCTGCAAATGGCAGAATCTTGCTTACGAAAAACAGCTGGATTTCAAACAGGACGAAGTCTTTAACCATATCAAAAGAATTGGCGGTTTTGAGGATTTCGAAACGTTGCCGATTTTGGGAAGTGAGGAACAGTATTTTTACCGTAATAAAATGGAATTTTCCTTTTCCAATGCGCGTTGGCTTACCCAATACGAAATCAGTTCGGAAGAGAATTTCGGTAACCGCGATGCGCTGGGCTTTCATATTCCGGGGATGTGGAGCAAAATTCTCGACCTTAAGGAATGCTGGCTTCAGGAAGATCCTTCCAATTTCATCCGACTTGCCGTAAAACAGTATGCTGTAGCCAACGGACTTGAGTTTTTCGATGTGAAAGAACAGACCGGTTTTTTACGGACTTTAATGTTGCGTCAAAACTCAAAAGGCGAATGGATGGTTTTATTCCAGCTTTTCCGTGATGAGAAAGAGCACCGCGAAAAATTATTCGATTTTCTGCTGAAAGAATTCCCGCAGATCAAAACTTTAGTGTACTGCATCAATTCAAAACAGAACGATTCCATTTACGATCAGCATGTGGTCACCTATTCCGGAGACGGATTTTTAATGGAGGAAATGGATGGTCTTCAGTTTAAAATCGGTCCGAAATCTTTCTTCCAGACCAATTATAAGCAGGCTCTGGAACTGTACAGAAAAACGCTGGAGTTTGCAGATCTGAAAGGTAATGAGATAGTTTACGATTTATATACCGGAACCGGAACCATTGCGCAGTACGTTGCCAGAAATGCCAAACAAGTTATTGGTATCGAATCGGTTCAGGAAGCGATCAATGCAGCGAAAGAACATGCAGAACTTAATGGCTTATCAAATTGCACGTTTTATTGTGGTGACATGAAAGACATTTTCAATGATGAATTCCTTGCAAATCATCCGAAAGCTGATGTCCTGATTACGGATCCTCCGCGAGATGGAATGCACCAGAAAGTGGTAGAACAAATCCTGAAACTATCGCCTGAGAAAATTGTGTATGTAAGCTGTAATTCGGCGACGCAGGCAAGAGATATGGCATTGATGAAAGAGCATTACCGATTGGTGAAGATTCTCCCGGTAGATATGTTCCCGCAGACGCATCATGTGGAGAATATTGCGCTTCTGGTAAAGATTTAATTACATTTGAGTCATGAAGTTCCTGAAAATTTTTCTCGTTAGCGTATTTTTATTTTCGCTTTTCTCCTGCGGAAGTGATGATGATATCTGTATCAGTGGAGAAGCAACTCCCAGAATGAAACTGAAATTTAAGACGAAGGCCACAGGAAAACTCAAAACAATGGATTCTCTTTTTGTGAACGTGGATTACGGAAACGGTCAGATTCCTGTAATTGCTGCCAAAACAAAGACCGACTCTGTACTTATTCCGTTGCGGGTTGATGACGCGCCGTTCACCAAAATATATGTTGGTTTATCAAAAACCGCTGTTACTTCAGAGGTAAAAATTAATTATACCACAAAATCCGAGTATGTTTCGCCAGCCTGCGGAATCAAAAAAGTGTATGAAAATGCAAGCGCAATTCTGGAGGTTCCGGATCCCGTAATCGATATCGAACAAAACCAAACCCAAATTTCCGATGAATCCAAGACTCATTTTTTCCTTCTTTTTTAGTCTTCTGTTTTTTGCTGCTTTTGCTCAGAAAGCGCCGGACACTCTGCAAACTAAATGGAAATATGAACCCAATTTCATGGTCGGAATTGATGTGTTGAATGCGGGAATCGGAGTGTTTGCTGACCGACAGCTTTTTCAGGGTTTTGTTTCTTCAAGGGTTTCGAAAAACATTCATGCGGTCGCCGAAGCAGGTTATGAAAAAAATATTTACCGGAAAAACGGCTACGATGCTACTGCCAACGGTCCGTTTCTCAAGCTAGGTGCTTTTTATATGCTGGCAAAAGACAAAGAGAATGAGCTGAACGGCTTTTATGCCGGTGCCAAAGCTGCGGGTTCATTTTATAGTCAGGAATATAAAGCGGTTCCGGTTCGTGGCTACGGGGGGAGCGACACTACTGTAGCATTCCCTGCCTCTTCGCAAAGTTCTTACTGGCTGGAAGCTGCGGTTGGTGGAAGAGTTCAGCTTTTTGAATCTCCGTTTTATATCGATGTGAATATCCAGCCGAGATATTTACTGTTCTCAACAACACAGGACGACATCAAGCCGATGATTGTTCCCGGCTTTGGCAAAAGCTCAGCAAAATTCAATGTAGGTTTCGCGTGGAATATTGCCTACCTTTTCTAAGTTGATTATGATATTATGCGTTGAATAATTTACCTGTAAATTTTCAGCCAGGTTTCAGCGTCAAATTTCTTAAAATTGTTTTATCGATTATATTTTTATTACTAATTTCGCATATTTTATCCGAATTATATAATTAATTTATGGAATAATTCGCAAATGTTTTGTGAACTAAATAAAATTATATCATTATTATTTTGACGGTCTGGAAAAAAAAATTACTTTTGGGATTAATTCAATAAAAAAATATTAATCTATGAAGAGAATTTTTACTTCTTTACTTTGCGGATTGATGACAACGGCTGCATTTGCCCAATGGAGCCCCACGTCGATGCAAGGTGAGAAAATTCGTACGGCGTCAAACGTCAAGAGTTATTATTCCCTGGATCTTAATGCAATGAGATCGAAACTTGCCAATGCGCAGGAAACCGGCAGCAACGCTGTACCCGTAGAAATTAAACTCCCAACACTTAACGGTAAAATTGAGAGATTTGCAGTCTACAGCTCTCCTGTAGTAGTAAAATCTATTGCAGACCGATACCAGTTAGGGTCGTATGTTGGAGTAGGGATTGATGATCCTAATGCGATTGTAAGATTCAGTGTAGCGCCGAATGATTTCCAGTCGATGATCGTGAGAAACGGCAAGTATGAATTCATTGAGCCTCAGAATACTTCAAAAACAGTATACGGTGTTCACCCAAAAACCAATAAAACTGAAGAAGATAAAGCTTTTGTTTGTTCTACAAGTGAAGCTCCTTTGACCAAGGCACAAATGGACAAAATGTATATGTCCGGAAAGTCTTTTACCAATAATCCAACAGATTTTAGTAAGGCTTCTGATAAAAAATACAGAACCATGCGTCTGGCGATGACCACAAACGGTGAATATACCCAGTATTTTGGAGGTGTTGCAGGTGCAATGACTGCAATTAACGCAACATTGACAAGATGTAACGGTATTTTTGAAATGGATTTTGGTCTTCACCTGATTCTTCAGGATTTCCCGGGATTGATTTATCCGGATCCTGCTACCGATCCATATTCAACTACGCTTTCTAGCTGGAACCTTTCTGCTCAGAAAGCAATTACAGCAGTAGCTGGTGAAGCTAACTACGATATCGGACACATGTTTGGTGCTTCTGGTGGTGGTGGTAATGCTGGTTGTATCGGTTGTGTTTGTATAAGTCCACCATTAAATACTTCTGGTGTACCAACAGGAAACGGTAAAGGCTCGGGAATTACTTCTCCGGCAGACGGGATCCCAATGGGAGACAACTTCGATATCGATTATGTAGCTCACGAAATTGGTCATCAGCTTGGGGCAAACCATACTTTTTCTCATGGTTTAGAAGGTACAGGACAGAATGTTGAACCAGGTTCAGGTTCTACCATCATGGGTTATGCGGGAATTACCAGCCAGAATGTTCAGCAGCATTCTGATGCTTATTTCCACGTTAACTCAATCATTCAGGTGCAGAACAACCTTATCGCAAAAACTTGTGATATTGAAACTCCAGTGAACAACAATCCACCAGTAATTACTGCGATGGCAGATGTTACCATCCCGAAAAGTACCGCTTTTGTTTTGACAGCGCAGGCTACCGATGCGGAAGGTGATCCATTAACCTATACTTGGGAGCAAGTTGACAATGCAAGTACTTCGACTACCATTGCCAACCTTGGAACTTTAACCAACGGACCTACTTTTAGATCCTGGACTCCTACGGCCAGTCCTACGCGTTATTTCCCTAAGTTTTCTACCGTTTTAGCAGGAAATCTTAAAAACAATGCTGATTGGGAAGCGGTTTCTACCGTAGCTAGAACAACCAACTTCCGCGTTACCGTACGCGATAATAATGCAGATGTTACTCAGAAGCAAACACAGTCTGCTTTACAGAAAGTGACCGTACACGCAAACGGACCGTTTAAAATTACTTCTACTAAAGTATATAACAATGCTCCGGGACCATTGACATGGGATGTTGTTGGAACAAACGCTGCGCCTTTCAACGTTGCTAATGTTAAGATTGATTATACATCGGATAATGGTGCAACCTGGACGGAGCTTGCTGCTTCTACACCAAATGACGGAAGTGAAGATTTCAGTTTCGCATCTTTTCCAACAAATACTGCGCTGAAAGTTAGAATCTCAGCAATCGGAAACGTATTCTACGCTATTGCGCCGGTTACAGTTTCTGCAATTGTTGCGTGCGACGGTACTGCTCCTGCAGGACTTAATGTCACTGGTGTTACAACCGCTTCTGCAGTTGTTGCATGGGATCCTATCGCAAGTGCAACCTATATCGTGAGATACAAAAAAGCTGCTGATGCTACTTGGACTGAAGTTCCGGTATCGGCCAACACTTACACCATCACGAATTTAGATGAAGGTACAGTTTATAATGTTCAGGTTGCTTCTGTATGTTCAGGTACAACAGGCACGTATACTGCGGTAACTAACTTCACAACATTAAATCTTCAGTACTGTACACTCACATCAACCAACTCAAGTGATGAGTATATCTCTAATGTAAAGATTACCGCTGAAGGTGCAGCTGGTGTGGACAGCTCATCAGGTGCTTCAACTTACACCAATTATTCTTCTGATCCTGCAAGATTGGTACGTTTGGCAAAAGGAACAAATAACAACACTATTTCTGTTACCAAAGCCTGGACTGGAACAATCTACAACGAAGCGGTGACGGTTTGGATCGACTTCGACAGAAGCGGAACTTTTGATGATGATGAATTTGTAATGTCTACTTCAGGTGATAAAACAACTCCTGTTACCGATACTTTCTCGGTTCCTGCAGATGCATATTCCGGAGATAAACCGGTAGGAATGAGGGTTGCTTTAAAATTCAGTACTCCTCAAATGACTCCTTGCGGTAGTTATACTTACGGGGAAGTAGAAGATTATGCAGTAATGATTTCACCTACTTTGGGCGTAAATGATAATGTAAAAGCAAGTGCTGTTCAGGTATATCCAAACCCTGCAATCGATTTGCTAAATGTTACTAAAGTTTCTGATAAAGCTTCTTATACCATTTACAACATGGCTGGTCAGGCTGTATCTAAAGGTAAAGTTACCAATGGTAAAGTACAGGTGTCTCAGTTAGAGAAAGGAGTTTATATGATTTCCGTAGATAATAACGGACAGATAAACCAAGTGAAATTTATCAAAAAATAATTTTCATCTTTTATAGAAATTAATCCCCGGAATACCACCGGGGATTTTTTTGTGCATTTAAAACATCCTCAGTGCGGTTTACGCCGTTGATCCTTTGGGATTTTTTAACAGTTTTATCTTCCATTTAACCTAACTTTAACCGTAAAATACCATCTTATCACGGTGCGTTATGTGATATTTCATTTATTTTTGCCGTGTATATGAAGAAGTCTTTTTTGCTCGCCACTTTACTGTTGATTTTTAAAGTTCAGGCCCAGTTTTTTTCCGGAGAAATTATCATCAGAGATAAGTCGGTGTATTACCTGAATCAGGTGTATGTAACAAACCTCACTTCTCAAAGTACGGTTTATACCGATTATTTCGGGGCTTTCAGGATTCCGGCAAAACCTGGCGATGTCATCAGGTTTACTTCTATTGTTACCGACCGAAAAGACGTCACCGTTACCGCTGAAGACCTTCAGAATGTAAGTAATTTCGTGGAACTGAAGATTGCGTATTACGACATTCAGGAGGTGGTAATCAGTAAATTTAAGCCTACAGGAAACCTGCGGAAAGACGTAAGCTCCCTGAAAAACGGTGAAAAAAATATGGCCCTGCAGAAAATGATTGGCCTGCCGGCTCCGAAAGGGGATGGTACGCCACCCCAACTTCCCGTAGCTGGTTTTGCGGGCGGCGGTCTTACATTCAGCCTGGAAAGTATCTACGACATTCTTTCCGGTGACCGGAAAAAGAAGGAAAGAGCCCAGCAATACGAAACAATGAATGGAGCTGTGGCCGGAATAAGGAATTATTTCGGAACTGAATATTTTACCAACCTGAAAATACCCGCGAATTATATCGATAACTTCCTGCAGTTCGTTTATACTTCAGATAATATCCTGCCTTACGTGCAGCACAATAACTACGAAGCGGTATCACTTTACATTGAAAAATATCTGCCAATTTACCAGCGCCGATTGCGGAATTCGCACTTAATGGAGGCTGCAAAGTGATTTTTCGTGATTTTTAATTTTTTATGTTAAATTAAAAGTTTTATATTTGGCGGCGCGTTTAAGGATGATGGTATTTTATTGCCGTTTTAGTGTCCTTGCCTTATGTTAACTCATAAATTTTACTGAATGTCGTTTGTTAAAAATTTATTTTGTTTTTTAATGTTGTTGTCACTTTGTAATCTCTCTGCCCAGCGTAAGGGGAAAGATTACACCAACATCCTCCGCAGTAACAATATTTACGAGATCGATTCTTATCTGCGCATAGCGCATCCCGATGACCCCAAACGATCTGTACTGAAACCCCGGCTCGTAAAACTGCTGAATGAATATATTAAAACAGCACACCCATCAGACCAAAGGGTGAAGGATTTTCAGGAAAAGCTCGCACTTTTGCGTAGAAAACCCTCCACACGAATAAGTTTCGACGAGATGAACGAAAGCATCCGCCAGAAGCAAATTGCAAAATACCGCGAAGAGAGCGCAAAGAAACCAGGTAACTATGTAACCAAAGTTTACGGCAATGCCGGTGTTTCAGCCCCGTCAACATCTGCGGGCGGCGCATCATCCGGTTACGTAAATCCGGAAGAGGCGGAATTCGAGATGCTGATGTCGGTAAATCCTATTGAACATAAAAACAATACCGTAAAAATCCTGAATTCTCTCTTTGATAACGATCCGAACAGTAAAGAAAGCATCGTACTCATCGAAAACAAATCGAAGTGTAATATTATCATGCGAATCGAAGGTATTGGTAACACCAAATACAGGCTCGCAATACCTTCGCAAAGCGATAATACCATTGTGGTTGCCAAAGGCGATTATCTTTTCACAAGCCTTGTTTGTGGTGCCCAGTATGCATCGCAGAAAACCGTTCAGAAAGCGGTGATGGTTGCATTAGGAAACCAGTAGTTATAAATAAGTTAAAGTTCAGGAAAAAAAATAAGCCTTGAACAATTTTATTTATTTTTGCACGTTTTTGAATGTAGAAAATGGGTAAAAATAAACTGGCAAGATTTGCCGAAAACAAAACACTTCCGAACGTATTTCAGCCAACCAGAGAAGAGGCACTCAATAAATATCCTTTAAAAGGAAAATGGAGATCCGAAGTCTTTAAAAACCATAACCCTATCGTACTGGAACTGGGTTGCGGAAAAGGGGAGTACTCCGTAGGTTTAGCAAAATCCTTCCCCGATAAAAACTTTATTGGCATCGATATTAAAGGAGCCAGATTTTGGTTTGGAGCCAAAGAAGCGGTGGAAAAAAAACTAAACAACGTGGCTTTCCTGAGAACACAAATTGAACTGGTAGACTGTTTTTTCGATCACGACGAAGTGGATGAAATCTGGATTACCTTTCCCGATCCACAAATAAAATACCGAAGAACAAAGCACAGAATGACCCACCCGGATTTTCTGGAGCGTTATAAAAAAATTCTGAAAAAGGATGGTATCGTTCATCTGAAAACCGATTCAGAATTTTTGCACGGATATACACTTGGGTTGCTGCAGGGGCAAGGCCACGAGATTATTTCTGCCCATCATGACATCTACGGAGCGCCGGAATACGAGCCGGGAACGCCACTTTTAAGAGAAATAAAAACCTATTACGAGGGGTTATTTTCAGCAAAAGGAAAAACCATTACTTATCTTAAATTTAGAATTAAGTAACTATTTTCGATTCAATTTTAGTTATTAAAATTATTTTCGTTTAAACATAAAAAAAGCTCAGAAATTAATCTGAGCTTTTCTTGTATTGAAGATTAAATCTTATTCAGCAGCAGTATCGAAATCTGCATCTGCATCAGCAGATACTTTTTCTCCTTCTTCTTTAGATTTTTCTTTATCAGCTTTTCTTTGAGACAATCCGTCTTTGATAGATGATGAAACTACGCTCAAGATCATATCGATAGATTTAGAAGCATCATCGTTTCCAGGAATTACGAAGTCTACTTTTCTTGGATCTGAGTTGGTATCTACGATACCGAAAACAGGAATACCCAATTTTTTAGCTTCGGTTACTGCGATGTGCTCTCTCATGATATCAACAACGAAAATTGCTGACGGAAGACGCACCATATCGGAAATTGAGCCTAAGTTTTTCTCAAGGTTAGCACGCTGACGGTCAACCTGAAGTCTTTCTTTTTTAGATAAAGTTTCGAAAGTACCATCTTTCTTCATTTTATCGATGTGGTTCATTTTCTTAACAGCTTTACGGATGGTAACAAAGTTTGTTAACATCCCACCAGGCCATCTTTCTGTAATATAAGGCATATTAAGATCAGCAGCGTGTTTTGCCACCACTTCTTTCGCTTGTTTCTTTGTAGCTACGAAAAGAACTTTTTTGCCTGCAGAAGTAATTTTTTCCAAAGCGTTGCACGCCTCGTCTAATTTTACTGCTGTTTTATGTAAGTCTACAATGTGAATACCGTTTTTCTCCATGAAAATGTATGGAGCCATATTTGGATTCCACTTTCTGGTCATGTGACCGAAGTGTACACCTGCCTCTAAAAGGTCTTTAACATTTGCTTTTGCCATGTCGCTTTTTTGTTTTTAGTTTACGTTCCGCTTTTTCGCAATCAACTTTTCTTTAGATGGGAGAAGAGTTTGGGTGCTAAACTAAACGGGGCATTTTTTGATTAGATAATAGAACCAAGAGCCAAGAACAAAGATTTTTGAAAGTCTCGAATCTCGTTTCTCGTTTCTCGAATCTTTTTGATTAACGTTTTGAGAACTGGAATCTCTTTCTTGCTTTCTTCTGACCTGGTTTCTTTCTCTCCACCATTCTTGCATCTCTTGTAAGCAATCCGTGAGGTTTCAATAATCCTCTGAACTCTTCGTTTACTTCGCACATTGCTCTGGAAATTCCCAGTCTGATTGCTTCTGCCTGACCTGTAATTCCACCTCCGAAAACATTCACTGTTACGTCGTACTGACCTACAGTCTCTGTCAACAAAAATGGCTGGTTGATTTTGTAAACCAATACATCAGTACCGAAATAGTCTTTAGAATCCTTTTTGTTAATCGTGATCACTCCAGAACCTGGTTTCACATAAACTCTTGCAACTGAAGTTTTTCTTCTTCCGATTTTATGAACTATTGACATATTAATTATTTGAATTCGTTAATATTAATAACTTTTGGCTGTTGAGCTTCATGTTTGTGTTCAGTTCCTTCATATAAATAAAGGTTGCTGAATAACTGAGATCCCAATCTGTTTTTTGGAAGCATACCTTTTACAGATTTTTCCAATACTTTTAAAGAATCTTTTTTCTGAAGTTCAAGAGCAGTCATCGACTTCTGACCACCTGGATATCCAGTATGCCAAATGTAAGTCTTGTCAGCCCACTTGTTCCCGGAAAGGGTTACTTTCCCAGCATTCAAAACGATTACGTTATCTCCACAGTCTGCGTGAGGCGTAAAATTCGTTTTGTGCTTTCCTCTCAAAATCTTTGCAACTTTAGAAGCTAGTCTTCCTAACGGTTGTCCTTCAGCGTCTACCACAACCCATTCTTTATTAGCGGTAGCTTTGTTAGCTGAAACGGTTTTGTAACTTAATGTATTCACACTTTTTCGTTTAACGATTAAACATAATTTTCCCTAAATAGGGTGTGCAAAGGTAAAGATTTTTTTTGGAACTGAAAATATTTTAGGAAAGAATATTCTAACGTTTTGAAAATGATGGTTTTATTAAATAAAGAACTTAAAAAGACTGTGCTAGAATCATCTAATTTCATGCAGATAATCGCTTTTAAAATAATCGGAATTTATGTACGCCAGAGAGTTTATTTTTTAGGCATCTTCGGTAATAATTCATATATTTGGTTAACTAGCGGAAAAAGTTATGAAGTATTTTTATATGTTCTTATTTATATGGGTTGTAGTTTCATGTTCCGAAAGAGAAGAAATACAAACGCCAAAAGTGGAAATTAATGAACCCCCATCAATAGTAAAATTTGAGATAGATAGTATTTCGCATAATTCTGCATACATAAGATGGGATTCAGCCATTGACCCTGAAAATGACGAAGTGAAATATAGTGTTGAATTAGAGGGACGAACCGTTTTGCAAAATTCTGATTCTAAAAGCTATAAGTTCCAAAATTTAGAGGAACTGAAAAATTACAGCGGAAAAATTATAGCAACTGATTCTCATAAAAATATCACCGCTAAACCATTTACGTTTCAAACTAAAAAATATTACTTGACTTTTGTTAAATATTATAATTTTCCAGTATCGGATCAGACGTATGGTGCTGCAGTTAACATTTTAAAATTATCAGATGGAAATTATCTTATAGGTGGTTATGAAGGGACCTTTGGAGGTTACTCGGTATATTTAACTAAAATCGATTACAATGGAAATCTAATTTGGAGGAAAGGTTATGATATCCCATGCGAAAGTTCGCCACCAACCTTTAAGATGAAAGAGATTAATGGTGAAATAATCCTGACTGCCAGCTATTACGTGGCAAAATTAAATCTTGACGGTGTATTAAGATGGAAAAAAAGAATTACTACCTATGATAATGGTTATGGAGATTCTACGATCAATTCTTTTACCGTTGATGCGGAAGATAATATTTATGTAGTAGGAACATTGGCCGATATTACCAATGAAACCCACGAAAAAGGTATGATTACAAAATTAGATAAGGACGGTGCATATATTTGGGAAAAGCAATACGGATCAACATTTACAGAAACTGGTAGCAAATCAATGTATCTAAGATTTATAGATGTTGATTTACAGGATAATCAGCTCCTTGTATATGGTGATCTTGATGTTTCAGGTCTAAATTCTAATTCGAATATGTCGAGACAGGCTTTCTATGTTCGAAAGACCGATACAGATGGTTTTACGATTTTTGAAAAAACATTTCACAATAGTGAAACGAACCTTGGTCATCAACTGATTAAAAGAAAGAACGGGAATTATCTACTAAGCAGTTCTCAGAAAATTATCGAAATTGATAAACAAGGACAGGAGTTATGGGCAAAAACAATTTATAGTCCGGCACAAATGTATAATATGTTTTATTCCGTAGTCGAAACTACTTCAGGTAATTTATTCTTTATAGGGAAAGAAGGTAAATCTGGAACCTACTTCCTGACTGATACCAGGGGAAATACAATCTGGAAAAAATATTATAACGATTTTCCTCATATTATTGCAGGTTCAGACGTTGTTGAAGAGGCTGATAAGAGTTTTCGGCTTGCGTTTACTTTTGCACGTAATTATGGTAATTATTCGCTTTATGATGAGATAATGGTCATAAAAACTGATCCAGAAGGAAATTTCTAAAAAAAATTAGGATAGGACTGAATATTTTATTTTCTTAAAGATTTCGAACTTTTGAAACTCGCAAAAACATAATACGCGACAAAAACCATTGAGAATTTTATCACCGAAGGCACCGCTTTTTCCAAATCGAAGAGAGTAGTACCGATCACTACTAAAAGCGCCATTCCAACAAACGAGATTCCAAGCTTCTGAGACAAGGTGAATTTTTCGTCATCCAGAAAATACGCCATTCCCCACGCAGCCCCGAATGCAAAACCATAATAAAGATCCAGCGCCCAACCTTGACTTCCCAGAAGAAAATAATTCAGAAGAAAACTCACGAAGGTTCCGGCTAAAAAATAGATAATCGCGCGCTGCATAAAAATAATATTTCCGCAAAAATAAAGATTAAAAATTTGAAACCAACTTATTTATATGCTATGCGATGAATTTTGGTAATGTATACAGGATTTCGCATTGCTTCTGAAAAAAAGAGATTCTCATTCGATCGGTGTTTTATTTAATTCGTTAGCAATCAAAAATATATAAGCGCCTTTTAAGTTTTTAAGAATTGATTATATTTGGAATCTTCGAACATTCAATTATGGAAACCCAAAAATATTCTCCAAAAAACAAAATCCGTATCGTTACCGCCGCCGCACTGTTCGACGGACACGATGCTGCCATCAATATCATGCGTCGCGTTATTCAGGGAACTGGTGTAGAAGTCATTCACCTCGGCCACGATAAGTCCGCTGAAGAAGTTGTAAACTGCGCGGTTCAGGAAGACGCCAACGCAATCGCCTTAACTTCTTATCAAGGTGGTCACAACGAATACTTTAAATATATTTATGATCTATTAAAAGAAAAAAACGCTTCTCACATCAAGATTTTTGGTGGCGGAGGCGGCGTTATTTTGCCTGAAGAAATCAAAGATTTGATGGATTATGGCGTGACCAGAATTTATTCTCCTGATGACGGCCGGGAACTCGGTTTGCAAGGAATGATCGATGATTTGGTGCAAAAATCCGATTTCCCGACTGGTGAAAACATTACCGTTCAAGATTTAGATAAAATTAAATTTGAAGATTCAAAATCAATTGCTGAAGTCATTTCCGCAGTAGAAAATTTCTCCGAAACGAAACCGGATTTAGTAAAAGAAATCGACGAGAGAGCAAAGGATTCGACCATTCCGATTATTGGGATTACCGGAACCGGTGGCGCAGGAAAATCCTCCTTAACCGACGAATTGGTGAGAAGATTTTTACGTTCCAATCCGGAGAAAAAAATCGCCATCATTTCCATCGATCCTTCCAAAAAGAAAACCGGAGGTGCACTTCTGGGAGATAGAATTCGCATGAATTCGATTAATGATTCGCGCGTTTATATGCGGTCTATGGCAACTAGGGAGAACAACGTTTCCGTGTCGCCGCACATTCATTCCGCATTAAATATTTTAAAAATAGCAAAACCTGATGTCATCGTTCTCGAAACTTCCGGAATTGGGCAATCTGGTTCAGAAATTACCGATATTGCTGATGTTTCCATGTATGTGATGACCCCGGAATATGGTGCTTCAACCCAATTGGAGAAAATTGACATGCTTGATTATGCAGATTTAGTTGCGTTAAATAAATCCGACAAACGCGGAGCTTTGGATGCACTGCAAGCAGTGAAAAAACAGTTTCAGAGAAATCATCTGCTGTTCGAGAAGCCTTTGGAAGAAATGCCTGTATATTCTACAAAAGCCAGCCAATTCAACGATTGGGGAACTACGGAACTTTTTAACGAACTGATTAAAAAAGTAAATGAAAAGTTTGAGAGCCTTAATTTAAGCGGCTATGTAGAGCAAAATGTGTCCGATGACACTACCATTATTCCTCCAAAAAGAGTGCGTTATCTCTCTGAAATTGTAGAAACCAACAGAAATTACGATAAAGAGGTAGAAAATCAGGTGCTTATTGCCAGGAAAATGTACCTCCTTGATGGTTCCAGGGTGCTTATTGAGGACGATCAGCATACGCGTGACAAACTGGAAAAGGTTTTCCTGAAAACAAAAAAAGAGCTTACTGAAGAAAATGCTGCTTTTCTGCACGGCTGGCATCATTTCAAAGAAGAACTGCAGGCGGATACTTATTCGTACTTCGTTCGCGGTAAAGAAATTAAGGTGCAAACAAAATCAGAATCGCTTTCAGGACTTAAGGTTCCGAAAATTGCTTTGCCGAAATTCCAGGATTGGGGCGATTTAATTCGTTGGAAAGGGCAGGAAAATGTTCCCGGAGCATTTCCTTTCACCGCCGGAATTTATCCGTTCAAAAGAACCGGTGAAGATCCTACGCGAATGTTTGCCGGAGAAGGAGGACCCGAAAGAACCAACCGAAGATTTCATTACGTTTCCGCAGAAATGGATGCCAAAAGACTTTCTACCGCGTTCGATTCGGTGACGCTTTACGGTCAGGATCCTGCTTTTCCGCCAGATATTTATGGAAAAATCGGGAATGCCGGAGTTTCGATCGCTACTCTGGATGATGCGAAAAAACTGTATTCGGGCTTCGATTTGGTGAACGCCATGACTTCTGTTTCGATGACAATTAATGGTCCCGCGCCAATGCTGCTCGCGTTTTTTATGAATGCAGCCATCGATCAGAATTGCGAAAAATACATTAACGAAAATAATCTTTGGGACAAAGTTGAAGCGAGATTAAAAGAAAAATTTGATGATAAAGGTCTGAAAAGACCCGTTTACAGCGGCGAACTTCCGCCTTCTAATAATGGTTTAGGTTTGAAATTATTAGGACTTACCGGCGACGAAATTTTAGATGCAGAAACCTATGCTAAAATTAAAGCCGAAACCATCGCAACAGTTCGTGGAACAGTTCAGGCGGATATTTTGAAGGAAGATCAGGCGCAAAATACTTGTATTTTCTCTACTGAATTTGCCTTGAGATTGATGGGCGACGTTCAGGAATATTTCATTAAAGAAAAAGTGAGGAATTTTTATTCGGTTTCGATTTCCGGTTATCACATTGCTGAAGCGGGTGCTAATCCGATATCGCAGTTGGCATTTACGCTTGCAAACGGCTTTACTTATGTTGAGTATTACTTGAGTCGCGGAATGGATATCAACGATTTTGCTCCAAATTTATCCTTTTTCTTCTCAAACGGGATCGATCCGGAATATGCGGTAATCGGCCGTGTTGCACGTAGAATTTGGGCAAAAGCAATGCGCGAAAAATACAACGCCAACGAAAGAAGCCAGATGTTGAAATACCATATACAAACTTCCGGGCGTTCGCTTCACGCGCAGGAAATCGATTTTAATGACATCAGAACTACTTTGCAGGCATTGTATGCGATTTATGACAACTGCAACTCGCTGCACACCAATGCTTACGATGAAGCGATCACCACACCAACCGAAGAATCGGTGAGAAGAGCGATGGCAATTCAGTTGATCATCAACAAGGAACTCGGGTTGGCGAAAAATGAAAATCCCTTACAAGGTTCTTTCATTATTGAGGAACTTACTGATTTAGTGGAGGAAGCAGTTTATGCTGAATTCGACAGAATTACCGAACGTGGAGGCGTTTTGGGCGCTATGGAAACCATGTACCAGCGATCCAAAATTCAGGAAGAATCCATGCATTACGAATGGCTGAAACATACCGGCGAATATCCAATTATCGGGGTGAATACCTTCCTTGGCAAAGATGGTTCACCAACGGTTTTACCGGGTGAAGTAATCCGTTCAACAGAAGAAGAGAAGCAACTGCAGATCAAAAATCTGGAAAATTATCAGAACGCAAATGCCGCAAACACTGAAAATGCTCTAAAACAACTGCAGCACGGCGCCATTAATCAGGAGAATCTTTTTGAACTGATGATGGAAGCGGTAAAATACTGCTCTTTAGGTCAGATTACGAACGCTCTGTTTGAAGTCGGCGGGATGTACAGGAGGAATATGTAATTTTAACTGCTTATAAATTTAAAAGCCGTGTTAAAAGTTAATGCTTGACACGGTTTTTGCTTTCCATAGAATTCTGTAACTCAAACTTCAAATATGTCATCAAAAATTTATCCCGGTAGTCTTCTCGTTTTATTTTTAATTTTATTTTCCTGCAAATCTGATGCGGTAAAAGTTGCTGCCACCGCCGCCCAGGAGCGGAATATCATTATTGACAGCACCATTACCGCTTTCCAAAAAAAATTACTGGCGCAGCAAATCGATTCTGTGTTTTCGAAGACGAAATTTAACGGCAGTATTTCTGTAATTCGAAACGGTGAAAAACTTTATGAAAAACAAAATGGGTTTGAGGATTTTAAAACGAAAGCTAAACTTGACAGCAATTCGGTTTTTGCGATTGGTTCGGTTAGCAAGCAGTTTACAGCCGTGATGATCTTAATGCTGGAAGATGAAGGAAAGCTAAATACCGGTGACCGGGTTTCTGAATTTTTGCCCGAATTTCAGAATAAACAGTTTGAAAATATTACGGTTCATCAGTTGCTGAACCACACTTCGGGAATCAGCGATTTTGGGAGCGGACTTCAGTCGAAACCCGGAGAAAGTTTTAACTATTCCAACAAAGGATATCGGTTTTTGGGAGAAATTGTAGCCAGGGTTTCAGAAAAAACTTTCGATCACTATGCAAAAGAACTTTTTGAAAGGATAGGAATGATGCATGCTTCCACGGCAAATTTATTTGAAGGCAACCATTTGGCTGGCGCGCATCTGGGAAATGCTGTACGATTTGAAAAAATTGCAAATATGCCAAAAAGGTTAGCTTCAAAAGAAATATCTGTCGCAGCCGGCGGCATTTTATCAACGGCTTCAGATCTGCACCGGTGGAATGCCGCACTTTTCGGCGGAAAAATCCTTAAACCAGCAACGCTCGAAAAATTAAAAACTAAATCCTCAGAAACCGCTCATCCAATTTTGGGGAAAGTAGGCTACGGGTACGGAATCATGATGGATGAAGGAAAATTAGAGTCTTATTTTCATTCCGGATATGTGAAAGGTTCGCCGTCGCTCAATATTTATTATCCGAAAACCAAAACTTCGGTGGTGATTTTATCGAATATTGCAGATGAATCGAAAGGAAAAAATGTGATTTTTAACCCTCATAAAGATGTTAAAAGAATCGTCGATGCCGTTGAAAATGCCGTTTCAGAACTAAAATAATCAGCTAAGTGTTTTTCTTAGTTCATCCAGAAATCCTGCGAATCTTTCAGGCGTTTTTCTGTTTTCAAAGCCGGGAATGAACTGATGTTTTTCAAGAATCTTCTCTGTTGATATTCCGGCCAGCATATTGCCGTAAACAAACTCATTGGAAGCTTCCAGAAAATTTGCCATTTCTTTTAAATTCGATTTGTTGCCTGTTGTAAATTCCGGTTTATTGCCGTGGCCGAAAATAAAAACCGTATCATTATCAAATGTCGCCTGCGCTTTTTCGAGAATTTTAATCCAGTTCCGTGAATCTGAACCATCCGCTGTTCGGTAAACAGGAATCATGTTGGTAAACATCAGATCGCCCATATGTACAACATTGTCATTTTCAAAATGATACATAACGTCTCCGAAAGTATGTCCGTTCCCGAAATGGTAACCGGTGATTTTCTGGTTTCCTAAATCAATTTTGTAACGGTCTTCGAAAAGAATGCTGGCGTAACGCTGCTCGGCGAGTTTGTTGCTTTTTTCTGCCGCCAGGCGCTGAAGTTCAGGTACTCTTTTATGGGCAATTATTTTGGTGTTTGGATCTTTAAAAGCAATATTTCCTGAAGTATGATCGCCGTGATGATGGGTGTTGCAGAGGTAAAGTACTGGTTTTCCTTTACCAGAAATTCCGTCTAAAACAGGTTGGATGGAATCCGGAAACTGAGAATCGATCACCACAAATCCGTCTTTGGTTTCAAAAATGCCCACCGTTCCGCCTTTATTGGTATATCTGCTCACATTGCCAACAACTTTTGCGAGGTTTCCTGCACTTAACTTCAAGGGTTCGAACAACTGTTGACTTACAATTTTTGATGAACTGCAGTTTACCAGACTCGGCACAAAAGCCAATCCTAAGCCTGCTGCGAATGTGGTAGCGAGAAATTCTTTTCGGTTCATTTTGTATATTTTTATTAAAATTAAACATTTTTCATCAACCATGCGGAAGAAATTAAATCGCTTTTAAGTTGCGATGATTTGTGTAAATTTGCGGCAATGCAAAGCGAAAAAATTATTTTAGGAATTGATCCGGGAACAACCATTATGGGTTTCGGGCTGATTTCTGTGGTGAAAGGAAAGATGGAAATGATTTCCATTCACGAACTTATTCTTAAAAAATATCCGAATCACGAAACCAAACTCAAGGTTATTTTCGATAAAACTTTAGCGCTGATCGACGAGTTTCATCCTGATGAGGTGGCTCTGGAAGCTCCCTTTTTCGGGAAAAATGTACAAAGTATGCTGAAGCTTGGCCGCGCGCAGGGGGTTGCAATCGCCGCATCGCTGCACCGTGACATTCCGATCACCGAATATTCGCCGAAGAAAATAAAAATGGCCATCACCGGAAACGGAAATGCGAGTAAAGAACAGGTTGCAGGTATGCTGCAGAATCTCCTGAATTTAAAAGAATTTCCGACCAAATATCTTGATGCTTCCGATGGACTGGCGGTGGCGGTATGTCATCACTTCAACTCGGGAAATGCGGTTTCTGAGAAAAGTTATTCCGGTTGGGAAAGTTTCCTGAAACAGAATCCGGACCGTTTGAAATAAAAAAATCTCCTTCAAAAATTTTGAAAGAGATTTTTTATCATTTCAGTGCCGATCTAAGGTTGCCAAAAAGACCATTGTGTACCGTTGAAAACTGCCAGTATTTTGTTTTCGGAATCGTAAACCATCATTCCTGCTGCAGGATTTTTAATGTTTAAATGCGGCGACGCTACCTTAGGTAAAATCATTGCTTTATTAGGATCTGAAAGGATAAGAATCCCCGGAACCTGTGCCTGTGGAACCGTCGTTGGCCCTATGATCGATTTTGTGTTGGGATTTTCTTGAAATGCTAAAAGTGTATTGACAAATCCGTTGGTTTTATTGGCATTTCCTGTTAGGTTTTGCCAAGCTCCGTTACCCAGTTTCAGTTTCATAATGCGATCCTTGTAATCCATGATTAAAGTTCCCGGAACAGCGTTTAAAGCTTCGGATTCTTCCACATACGGTAGAATAATACCTCGCTCTTGTGATCCGAATTCTACTGAAACTGATGAATTGGTAACCTCTGTTTTAGTTCCAGGGTTAATAATTACCTGTGCGAAAACTATGGTAGAAAATAAAAATGCTGATAGGGTGAAAAATGTTTTCATGTCTTATTAAAAATTAAAAAGGTGGGCAGGTTGGGGTAGTGAAGGTATGCCAGGCCGGTGTGGTATCACCTGATTTCACGGTGTAAATTTTCGGTTGCCCATCGCTCATGTCAAAGATCAACATTCCTTCCACCGGGATTAGGATTGCCCCTGTATTTTCAACTCTGTTGATAACGAATCCTTTGTGTCGGGACTCCAGAGCGATATGTCCCCCCTGTACTTTTTCGGGCCAGAAATCGGTTGGCGTACCTGATGTTGCTCCTGCGCTTCCCAATGCGGTAATGCCTAGTTTTGTTGGGTACTTATTTACAGTATCAATCACGGGATCTTTATAACAAGCACAATTGATAGAGCCTGCAGGGCTTACCTCCAGCGTAACTGACCTGGTAGAAGATATCAGATGCGAAGTAGAAGTGTCATCAAAAGGATAAGATACTGTAAGCGAATAAGTATAAACGCCAGCAAGCGCAAAAGGTCCCAATGAGGGATCAGGAATGCTTGCCGCATCTCCCGGACTTATAAAAGTTCCGCTAAGGGTGGGGAAATTGTACCCGGCAGGTGCGCTCTCCAGTTTTAATTCGTAAGTAACATTTTTCCCGGGAGGAATAAGTCCGGTATAGTGGGCTGTAAGATTAACAGGAGTTTTGGTATCGCCTACACAAACTTTCAGGGGATAAAGTTGCAGTTGAGCAGCCAAACTTCCTCCAAAATTGTTTAGCTGTACAAAGTTGTAGGGTGAACTTGAAGCGCAAACGCCATACTCTGTTTCTACTAAGGTGCCATCGCTGTTATAAAATTTAATCTTCTGGTCGCCGGTACAGGTTATACCCAATTGCTGCAGACCATTGGATCCCAAACCACTTTCGGTACCCAGAGCGTTGTAATCTGTGATGACAATAGAGTTTCCGCTCCTTAACCCAAGTGAAGCGCTAAGTGTTTTGAAGTAGAAAACACCACCAAAAATGTAGATATTCTGATTATCGCCCAATAATTTAAATTCAATTGGGCCATTTTCTAAATTTATTCTTCCCACATCGGGTCCTGAGGAAACAGAAGAAAATACATTCAAAACCGGATTATTTGCCAGTATATACAAATTCCCGAAATAATAAGTTTGGCTTGTATTCACCGTTACTTCAGTACCCTGCGTAATAAATACATTATAATTGCCCTGCGCCGTAGCTGTTGTGCCAACGCCAGGTACCGTAGTGGCGGGAATCCATACGCAAACTCCACCTGTACATGTGTATATTTCCCAGGTAGAGACTTCAGTCCAGTTACCGGTAATCTTTGAGCGGTAATCGCCTTCTACCGGAGGTGGTGCAGATTGAGCGAAAATAAAAATAGTGAATAAAAATAAGGTGAGTTGTATAAGTTTCTGGTATAACTTTCGGTAAGAATAGGTAGAATTTTGGGTCATTGTAAGTTTTAAATTGATCAGTAACTTTTTCGGAAGTTTTTGCATGCATTTAAGGGGTTAAAAGGCCTTTCAAACTCCGCGTATTTTTTCCGCGATAAATATATGCATTAATTTGAAATATTATGTTAATCAAATACTAGAAAATTATTGTATTAAATTTAATCGTGGTTAAGATTATAAAAGTCGGTTTTATGATTTTCTACCGGTATTTTCTATTGGCAAAAAAATTTCTTCAACAGCTGTTGAAAGAGAAGTGTGTTCGCAGAAATTATTTTCTAAGGCTTGCAAAATGCCCATTGTGTATCATTGAATAATGCCAGCATTTTCTCACCGGAATCATATTCAATCATTCCAGCTGACGGATTCTTAATATTTAGATGTGGAGAAGGTACTTTTGGTAAAATTATCGCTGTGTTGGGATCCGAATGCACAAGAATACCTGGAACCTGGACCGGAGTTATTGAAGTTGAACCAATGATCACCTGTTCTGTCGCATTTTCCTGAATAGTGCTGGGTGCACTAAGAATTGAATTGGTAACTTGTGCTGCGCCCGATAAATTTTGCCACGTGCCATCTGCCAGCTTTAATTTAACCCTTTTATCAGCCGGATCCATTATAAATATTCCTGCAACCGCTGTATTAGCGCCAGATCCTTCAACATAAGACAGTATTAAACCGCGCGCATCATCGCCAAATTCAAGAGAAATTAATGGGTTGCTTACAGACGTTTTGTTACTTAATAACTATTAAATAATTGATAATCAGTAATATTGTTTTGTGTATATCTAATAATTTTTACTTGGCAAAACCTAATACTATTTGTAACAATGCTTCGTTTTCAAAGACCAATTGTATAAAATTATAACAACATTTACTTTAAATCAATGCAAAAAGCACCTCAAAATATAAGTCCTGTAAACCACAAAATGAATTGGTTTCAAAAGTTTCTGCTCGTCTGTTCTGGCGGAAATATTCATATCTTAAGAAAAACGCCCAGCGAATGGAATAAATTTGCAGGCATTGGCGGAATTGTTCTCTTTACGGCAATTTTTGCCACACTATCTGCGGGCTATGCCATGTTTACAGTGTTTGATGATATCTGGATTTCTATTGCTTTTGCCCTTTTATGGGGACTGATGATTTTTAACTTAGACCGATATATTGTGTCCTCTATCAAAAAAACAGGAACCTGGTGGAATCAGATTTTAATGGCACTTCCGAGGCTAATTCTCGCCACATTCTTAGGAATTATCATTTCTAAACCTTTAGAACTGAAGATTTTCGAAAAAGAAGTCAATAAGCAGCTGAATACCATCATCCAAAGAAATAAAACGCAGCTTCAGGCGGAGATGAACAGCCGAATCCTTCAGCAGTCAGGACCATTTGAAACGGAAAAGAAACAGATTTCTGCTAAAATTGAATCGTATCAGAAATCATATGACTCTGCCGCAGTGGAGCTCGAAAAAGAAATTTTAGGGAAACAAAGCGGCTTAACATCAGGAAAAGTGGGCTTCGGAAGCAATGCCAAAAGGAAATCTGAATTGAAAGAACAGCGCCGCCAGGATTTGGAAAATTATCAAAAACAGATCGCACCAAGATTGGAATATTTAGACAAAGAAATTTCTAAAGTTTATACCAATATAGAAACGGAGAGAAACAAAACCGAAACTTTCGAAGATAAATTCAACGGGTTTGCGGCAAGACTGCAGGCGCTTGATGAGCTAGGAAAAAATACTCCCATTATCGGCATCGCAGCAGCTTTCATCATGGGACTTTTTATCTGTCTGGAGATTTCTCCGGTTTTGGTGAAATTAATTTCGTCAGTGGGTCCTTATGATTATCTTTTAGAAAAAACAGAAAACGATTTCCGTTTATATTCCAAAGAAAAAATCGAAAAAGGAAATGCAGGAACCAATTGGAGAATTGATGATTTTAAAGACAATCTCGGTAAATAATTTTATAGTATTACAAATAAAAATCAATGAGAAAAGCATTTAATGTCTTATTTGTATTGCTTACAATTTCTTGGTGTTTCGGGCAATCTAAAAAAGAATTCAAGCGGCAGGGATTATCCGCGTTGAGCAAAGGAGATTTTGTTACTACAAAAGAAAATTACCTTAAATTATTAGAAAAAGGAGAAAAAACCTGGGAAACTTATACCATTTTGGGCGACTGCGAATTTCACCTGGGAAACTCAGAAGATGCGATTGCCTATTACCGGAAAGCCCAGGAGAAAAACCCCGTGTATGCAGGCCTTTATTTACGCATGGGAAATGTTTTGAGGAAGCAAGGAAAGTTTGAGGAAGCAATCATCAATTTCCGGAAGATGACGATTACAGAACCCGAAAATCCACAGATTTACAATATGATTTCCAGTACGTATTATGAAAATGGCGAATTTCTGGCGGCTTTAGATGCGATTGATATGATGGTGAAATTTGGCGGAGAAAATTTAGATTCAAGCTATGGGCGATCTCTTGCTTATATTAAATTGAACAGAATTCCAGAAGCTTGCATCGAGCTTGAAAAGGCCGATCAATTGGATAAGCAGAATGAACGCCGGGACATTGATGTGATGAAAGCCCTGCATTGCGTTAAATAGTTCTGTATTTCTGGCTCAAAGAAAAATGAATGCAATTACAGTCGCATTCAAAAATTACTTAAGTTCGTTCACGGTTTTTGCGACCGCGTCCGAATTGATTCCGGAGCCTTCTTCCTGGCTTACCAGTTCGCCGTTTCGGTTGAAAACACTGATGATATTGGAGTGTGAAAACTCGATTGGAGAAATTTTCTTGTATTTCACCGCAAGTACATTCGCAAACTCGCGGGTAGATTCTTCATCACTTTTCAGGAAAATCCACGGTTCGGAATCCATATTTCTTTCTGCTGCGAATTTTTTCAGTACTTCTGGTGTATCGTTCGTCGGATCTATGGAAATAAGAACCAGTGAAGTGTCCTTCAGTTTGTTTTTTTCAATTTTAGCATGAATTTTCTTCATATCGCCAACAAGAATAGGGCACGCCGTTCTGCAGCTGGTGAAAATCATGACCATGACGAGATTCTTTCCTTTCAAATCTTTTAACTGAAGTTCCTCGGCATCCTGATTCTGCCATTTTGAATCGAGCAAAAAGATAGAACTGTTCGCATTTTCTTTATTCTGAGCAGTTTGTTCCGTATTTTCTTTGCACGATAAAATGGTAAGTACCGAAAAAAGGAAGAGCAATATATTTTTCATGTTATTGAAGGTTTTTGGCGCATCTGAACCCGAGGTTTTCAACGGTATAATTCGCTTTTAAACTCGATCGGAATGCATAGCGCATGAATGAAGCGTAATTTAGCACGTCGGTGGCACTTGTTGCAGCAGATGCGCAGAAAAGTCCCTTGTCATCGTACTCCCCGGTTCTCGAATCACTGGTAGTCATGATTGAATTAAAATCATCCGTCCATTCCCAAACCAGATCGAACATGTTGTAGACACGCCAGTAATTGGGTTTTGAAATTTTTACTTTGTTCCGCTCCCTGAATTTTTCGTTATAAAGATTGATGAGGTGTGCAGAATAATTCGGTTTGTTTCTGGCGTTGGCAGTTTCTTCGTCGGCCATGGCGACATATTCCCATTCATCCATGGTAGGCAGGCGTTTGCCGGCACTTTTTGCATAAGCTTTCGCTGCAAACCAGGAAACAAAAGTTACGGGCGCATCAGGGTCAGCATTTTTTGGTAATGTTTCGTCATTCTGCCAGTCTCTGAGGTAAGTTTCGTCAGCAAAAATGGCTTTTACATTGCTGCGTTTCCACTTGGGGTTTTTCTTTACAAAATCCAGAAATTCCTGGTTGGTAACGGGTCTTTCATCCAGTAAAAAATCCTGAACTTCTACCAGAGCACTGTCGCTTCCATAAAAAGGCTGGTATTTTCCTCCTTTTATGGTAACCATCTTCACATCAGGATTTATTTTTACTTCCTTTGTTTGTGTGATTACTTCTTTGGAGGTGTTTTCTGCAGCCGTTTCTGTGCAGCTTTGTAAAATAAAAAAGAAACCGCTGAAGTAGAGGACTGTTTTTAAAATTGCGTACATAGCAGTTTCTTTTTTATTGATGATTTATAATTACTGAACCTTATTGTAAACCTGTGGATTTTTCTCTCCGGTAACTTTCAGTTTTCCAATTGCACCTTTATTGAATGCTCGGAAGATGGAGTGGTCTACAAGTACATATTCGCCGGGTTCTTCTACTTTAAACTCTACGATTACCGCTCCACCAGCTGGAATTAATGTGGTTTGAACGTTTTCGTTGATTTTAGAGCCACCTTCAACATACACTCTGTCGAAAATTTCGCCGATTACGTGGAAAGATGAAGCAAGGTTTGGTCCTGCGTTTCCTACATAAAGTCTTACGGTTTCACCTACTTTAGCTTCAAGCATTTTGTCGCCCATCAGTGCATTTTTCTTACCGTTGAAGACTACATACGTTGGGTTTTCGTCAACACCTTTGTCCTGATCGAAGTCCTGAAGACCTTTTTCATCAGTTTTTCCTTTGGTATAGAATTCACTCTGCATGATGTAATATTCGCGGTCAACTTTTGGCAATCCGCCTGCAGGTTCCACTAAAATCAAACCATACATCCCGTTGGCAATGTGCATCGGAACGGGTGCAGCAGCACAGTGATAAACATACAGTCCAGGATTAAGGGCTTTGAAATTAAAAATTGCGGTTTTTCCAGGGGCCACATTTGTAGCTTCTGCACCGCCACCAGGACCGTTCACAGCATGAAGGTCGATATTATGAGGCATTACGCTGTTACTTGCGTTTTTCAGGTGAAGTTCTACTTCGTCACCAACGCGGATTCTGATGAAAGTTCCGGGAACTGTACTGTTGAAAGTCCAGAATTTGTAGGTAACGCCATCGGCCAGTTCGCCTTCTTCTTCAGTTGCTTCCAGATGAACAATTACTTTTTTTGCAGCTCTGTCGCCAACGGGTGCCGGAACTGTAGGTGGATTTACTTTCTGCTGGGTTTCAGTTTCTCCGCTTACTTTAATTTCCATGGTGTTCTCGGAAGACTTTGCCGATGAATCTGTCGGGTTCTGTTTGCACGCCTGAAGGGTTAAAAGGGCCACTGCAAAGGTTGTGAAAATCTGTTTCATTTATAATATTCTTTTTGTTGTTTTTTAATAGGACAAATTTATCCTAATTAAATCATTTCTGGAAATTATGCCTTATGAGTTTTATCATTTTAATCTTCTGAACTAATTTTTCTTGGTTCATTTAGCAAAATCAGGGGGCAGAAAGTTTCAGAATAAGCGGCTCATTAATCAATTTTTGAGAATAATATTTGGATTCGCATACATTAGATCGCATCGTATAAGATCCTTTGGCTATTTTAAAATGATTTTTGCTGTTTTTCGGAACCGGCAGATTGTAAATTTCATTTCCCTTTACCGCTACCAGCCTTACGATGATATTGCACCCGGACAGGTTGTCGATGACCGCAACCGTGTAGGGATCTGCAGGATCTGTATCATTAAGAAGATAAGTAAGCACTTCGGCGGTTTTCTTGTTTTTATCGATTTGGTCTTTTTCCATCAGGTCTGCGAATTCTTTTTTCTCACTGGATTCAGGAGAAACTGAAGGAGCGGAATAGGAGCCGGAATTTGTACGCAATCCGTTGCAGTTAAACAACAGTAATTGGGTGAGAAATAAAGAGATCGTTTTGAAGTATTTCATGTGACCTAATTTATGAAAATAATTTAAATGTAATATGTAAAGCTCAGTACGAAAAATTATGATTAGATTAATATGAAATAGGATTATTTATTTTAACTTTGTTAAAAATCACATCAAAATGATTTTTCATCAATAATACCCATATTAAACTATTAAAAAAAGAATCATGAAAAAAACTTTACTTACGTTATTGCTGGTATCTTCCGCCATTAATATTAAAGCACAAGCTGAGCCATTTTTAGGACAGATTGCATTTGTTGCATTTAATTTTGCTCCTCAAGGTTGGGCGGAGTGCAATGGACAGTTGTTATCAATCAGCCAGAACACGGCTTTATTCTCCCTTCTTGGAACTATGTATGGCGGAAACGGACAAACTACTTTTGCTTTACCGGATATGCGTGGAAGGGTTATTGTTCATGCGGGAACAGGTAATGGCCTTTCTCCCAAAACACAGGGACAAATTGGCGGAGCGGAAACGCATACATTAATTACGACTGAAATGCCTACGCACAGCCATATTGTAAGAGCAACCAGTGATGAAGGAAATGCAAATTTACCAACTGGAGCTGTACCTGCGAATACAAAAGCGCTGGATAAAGAATACAGCACGGGTACAAATCTGGATGTTACCATGAATCAGCAGATGGTGGGAGTAGCTGGTGGAAGCCAACCACATAACAACATGCAACCTTACCTTTCTTTGAAATGCATTATTGCTACTCAGGGTATTTATCCGTCAAGACCATAAGCTATGAAGAAGATTTTTAGCTTTTTAACAGTAGCAGCGGGTACATTTTTCTTCGCTCAGAGTACCATTAACTTCAATGGGTGTCATAATCTGTTTGAAAATCAGGATTTTATCTTTACCCAAACAGGAGTCAGTACCAATAATAAAAAGATCTACATCACTACTCCCGTAAACGGTGATCAGGAATGTGGAGGGTTGGGTACCTGCGAATTTAAAATAGAGTGGAATACTACGCAGAACCGGTGGGAATTTCTAGCCGATAGTGGTAACGGAGATTTCGTGAACCCTTATCTGCTTTATTACAACTCCACAGGCAACAGCAGTGCACTGAACCCGCCCAGTAATACTGTAGGAACGTGGGTTGAAAATGTTGCCATCACTGAAGGCGCCTGTGGTGGAAATCTTACTGATACCAACTCAACAATTAGTGGAGATGTACATACTTCTATACTCGGAGCAACAGCAGTAAAAAAAGGGAAAATACAGATGTTTCCGAATCCGGTTTCGGATTTTATGACTATTACTGGTGTTTCGAATGCAAGTTCGCTTCAGATCTTCAATTCTGGAGGACAACTTGTGAAATCTTTAGATTTTACCACCAAACTTAATTTAAGTAGTTTGAAATCTGGACTTTATATTCTGAAGGTTATTTCATCAGATTCTACCACTACCGAACTGAAATTTATTAAAAAGTAATTTTTAAATCATTTATTAAAAAGGCGGCCACAGGATTCTGTGGCCGCCTTTTGTATGTTTTTAATGTTCCTAAAGCGAATAATTCGGAGCTTCTTGAGTAATAATAACATCATGAGGATGAGATTCTTTCAGTCCGCTTCCCGTGATCATCACCATCTTGCCGTCTTTCTGTAAAGTGTCGATGTCTTTTGTCCCGCAATAGCCCATACCAGCGCGGATTCCGCCGGTCAATTGGAAAACAACTTCTTCTAATTTTCCCTTGTGAGGAACTCGCCCTTCAATCCCTTCTGGAACGAATTTTTTGGCTTCACTTTGGAAATATCTTTCTTTTCCACCACGTCTCATTGCCGAGAGTGAACCCATTCCTTGATATGATTTGAATTTTCTTCCCTGGAAAATAATTTCCTCACCTGGAGCTTCATCAGTACCCGCAAGAAGTGAACCGAGCATCACAGCATTTGCACCGGAAGCCAGAGCTTTCACGATATCTCCGGAAAGTTTGATTCCACCATCTGCGATTACGGCTACATTTTTTGTCTTAGCATATTCAAAAACATTATAAATAGCAGAAAGTTGAGGAACACCAACTCCCGCAACAACTCTTGTAGTACAGATTGAGCCAGGACCAACACCTACTTTCAGCACATTTGCGCCAGCTTCGATGAGGTCTTTTGCAGCGTCTGCAGTCACGATATTACCACCTACAATATCCAGATCTGGGAAAGCCGTACGGATTTCTTTAATTTTATCTAAAACTCCTTTCGAATGGCCATGAGCAGAATCAACTGCGATAATGTCGACACCGGCTTTTACCAATGCAGCAACGCGATCCATCGTATCTTCGCCAACACCAACGCCTGCTCCAACGATGAGGCGACCGTTTTGGTCTTTATTGGCATTGGGATATTCCAATTGATTGTCGATATCTTTAATGGTGATTAAACCCACCAATTTGAATTCTTTGTCCACAATTGGAAGTTTTTCCACTCGGTTTTGAAGAAGAATCGCTTTAGCTTGTTCGAGATTGGTTTCTTTGTCGGAAGTGATGAGTTGTTCTTTGGTCATCAGTTCTTCCACCTTTGCATCGAGGTTTTCCTGGTATTTTACATCTCTGTTGGTGATGATTCCGATAAGTTTGTTATCAGCATCAACCACGGGCAGTCCGGAAATTTTGAAATTAGCCATCATTTCTTTTGCCTGAGCTAAAGTATGATCTTTGGATAAAGTCACCGGATCGGAAATCATTCCGTTTTCCGAACGTTTTACGCGGTAAACTTGCTCGGCCTGTTCGGTAATGGGCATGTTTTTGTGGATGAAACCAATACCTCCAACTCTCGCCATTGCAATGGCCATTTCGGCTTCGGTAACTGTATCCATCGCAGCGGAAACGATCGGTGCATTGAGCGTAATTTTATCGGAAAGTCTTGATTTAAGGGAAACCTGATTAGGCAGAACTTCTGAGTAAGAAGGGATAAGTAGAACGTCATCGAAAGTGATGGCAGTTTCTACGATTTTGTTGTGAATAGACATCTTTACTTTCTTGCAAAATTATGGTTTTTTTTTGGAAAATCGAAATTGAGTTTTTCTTTCGTATTAAAAAAAGCGATCACGCAATGTTATCTTCAAAAAAAATAACAGCAATAGCGTTGCTGTCATTTCTAATTTTTATTTCAAAGTCATTTTTTTTACATCATTTTTCTCAGAATAATTGATGATTCGTGAGATGTCGTCGGGGGTGAATTTTCCTGTGACATCTACAAAAACCAGTTCTTTTCCGGAATGCACGGTGATGAGGAGTTTTTTAATCACATCGCCGCTGTGTTTTGCTTGGAAATTAATGGTTTCATTGGCCTTTTTTACAGTCATCCATTCTTCAAAATTATTGGAAGTAAGGTATTTGGCAAAATCACCCAACATTTCCTTGTTGCCATTTTCCACGGTCATCACCTTCACATCTGAAACTTTTTTGATGAGGTTGATGAGTTCTTCGCTTTCGCCATCTTCTTTCAAAGCTTTTTTCACGATAGGTTTAGCGAGAAACATGGGTACATTAACACTGGTAAATTTTGCACCGCCGTAGTCGTAATGAGGATTATCGAAAAAGCCCATTTTTGGTGTCCTCGATACGATGCAGGATTGCAGACTCAGCAGTAATAAAGCTAAAGGAATAAGGATCAAATTTTTCATGGTGAAAGTTTTTACAAAGGTTTCATTGACGCTCCGCCAGTGAGTGATGCATTACGCTTTACATTATTATTGCTGCGGTATCTTACACTCGCACCCGAGGTTCCGGTAACGTTAATGTTTTCAGTTGCGTTCACCTTTATATTTGCTGCTGATGAAGCGTTGATTTGTGATTTCTGTGTTTCCAGATCCTGTGCGTTCACTGTAGCCGCGCTGGAAACATCGAAAGTTGTTTCTTTTATTTTTCCGTATAATGTTGCCGAAGAACCGCTGGTCGCACTCATTTCGAGCTCGTCTGCATTTACATTTAGTCTTACGTTTGAACCTGAAGTTGTGGAGAGTTCTACTTTTCCCGTGGTTTCCAGATCGGCTTTCAGATTTGCTCCCGAAGTTGTGGCAATCTGAAAATAATTGCTTTTTACGGTATTCAGGGTGTTAAAATTTGCGCCTGAATTTACCGCGATTTTGCTCAGTTCCGGAGCAGAGACAGTCACACTCAGTTTTTTGAATTTCAGATTTCGGTTATTGTTGTTATCGACATAAATTTTCAAAATATCACCTACAACTTCGGTCTTTACCAATTCCGGTCTGTCGGAATCTACCACTACTTTTTGTTTAGAATCCTGAGTGAAGGAAACATTGATTCCTGATGAAACCTGAATGCCGCTGAAACTGGCAACTTTACGTACTTCTTCTCTTGCCGAGCCGGATGAAGTTGAAGAGTTATTGCCATCCGATCCACCCGTTGCATATATTTGCGTCTCGTTGATCAGCTTGTTCACATCATCCATAGAAATTTTCCCATCGAGCATCATTAAAACGGTATTCCCTTCAGAGCTGATATTTAAAAGCAAATTGTCTAAAATTCCGTTGGTTGCATCAGAAGAAAGGAATTTAATTTTATTGTCTTTGCTGTTCACAGTCATCAATTCCTCATATTTCATGTTTTTAATGGAATTGTGAATGTCGGATTGAAGACTTTGAAAATTCCCTAAATTGAGTTTGTTTTGGCTTCCCGTATTGTTTGCTACGGTCGGTTTTTCTACAATAAGGATTCGTAAACCATTAATTTTGCTGAGCAAAGGTTTTATTTGCTCGAGTTCGGAATCGTTAATATTCAGCTTGTTGAGCATGTTGAACATCGGTTTTGCAATTTTGATGGAGGTAACCCCTTCGGATTCCTGGTATTTATCAAAAAGCTGATCTAATTTGTCTTTCTGGGCATTTATTTGGATAAAATACGAGAAAGTAAGGGCGAATATTAAGAGTAATTTTTTCATGATTTTAAATTTTAGTAATCTGTAATAAAGCTGTTCACTGCTTCAGTCGAAGCTACTGTTTTAGATACATTTTCAGAAAGAATTCGGAACGAATATTTCGTTAGATCGATGGCTTCCTGTTCGTTTTCTATTTTTTGCCCGTTGATAATCACGTAGTTGGATTTGTACTCGGGATTTTGGGCAGTTTTGCCCCTTGCAGATTTTTCTGGTGTGGAATTATCGACAAACTGCGGCCGCGTCTGTCTTTTTATCCTTCCTCTTTTCGGAAGAATTTTTTCTATTACATCATCACCATCGTTGATGGATACTGAGTCGGTAACCAAACTATCAGCAGCTGTTTTCAGAGAATCTTTCGAGCTATTGATCGCGACAATCTCGTTGCCTTTACCGAAATCATTTTTTTGTTTTAAGATTTCATTTTTTACCAATTGATCTTGTTCATCCATCTTACTTTGGTCGGAAATTTTATAGAAAACTCCCATGGAAACAAGCAGTACTACACTCGCTGCCATCCAATAAAACTTCGGGAAAGACGCGCTTTTCTTTTCTGAAATTTTAGTGGTAAGGTTTTTTTCTTTTTCAGCTTCCGCCAAGAAATCTTCGAAATCCCAGTTCATCTTTTCTTCCCTGAGCTCTTGGAAGATTTCGTTGTATTTATCCTGTGATTTGTCGGTTTTCATAATTCATCAGTTTGGTGATTTGTTCTTTAATTTTTTGTCGGGCACGCATTAAATTTATTCTTACTGCGTTTTCTTCCATTTCCAACATTTTTGCGATTTCCGAGATTTCATATTCTTCAACATCTTTCAGGTGAATCACGGCTTTTTGTTTCTCCGGCAGTTGCCTGATGAAGCCTAGAATTTGATCTTTCAAATTATTGGTTTCGATTTGGTAAAGCTCGCTCCGGTGAAATTGAAAATCTGCAAAACCCATTTTCACATCGTGGTGCTTTAGCCGGTTCAGACATTCGTTTTTCACCGATTTCATCGCGTATGATTTCAGGTTTCCGAATGTGGGCAATTCTTCTTTTTTTTGCCAGAATTTTATCATTAAATCCTGTACAATATCTTCGGCTTCGTCACTGCTCATCACAAATCTTTTTGCAAAACGATACATCTCATCCTTGAGACAGAATACCGTTTCTTTAAAGATTGCGTGAGTCATAGTTTAGTTTATAGGTAAGACAACGAAGTTCGGAAATATGTTACATCGAAATAAAAAAAACTTCAAAAATTGTTTTTTGAAGTTGAGTTTTGAAAATTAATTTCTAAAATTTAATAGGCCTGAATGAGCACTTCTGTGGGAATTTTCATGATGGAATGCAGGTTTCTGATCATTTCCAAAGAAAGTTTTCTTTTCTTATTTAAAATTTCACTGGCCCGGCTTTTCAAACCGATAACTTTTGCCAAATCATTTTGGGAATAATCCATTTGTTCCATCCGGAATTTTATTGCTTCAATAGGATCTGGCAAATCAATCGGAAAGTTTTCATCTTCATATTTTTCAATGAGAATTCCTAAAACTTCTAATTCATCGCCTTCTTTTGTTCCTTTTTTTGCATCAAAAATTTCTTCCAATCTCATTAATGCATCGGAATAATCTTGTTCAGTTTTGATTGGTTTAATTTCCATTTTTTTTAATTTCGTTGGCGTCAATTTTATCATATTCGGCGTGAGTACCAATAAATCGAATCCAAATCATTTGATAATCGTAATTGAGTTTCACAATGAGGCGATAATGATTTCCTTTAATATTAAAGACGATTCTTTGATCATTTAAAATACTTGCACTTGGATATTCACTTTTGATATCGTGAGCATTTTTCCACTCTGCAACGCTTGCTTCCTTAAACCACGATTTTAGTTGCTGCTCACAATCATTGTGTTTTTCCCAAAATTCACGAAGAATTTTTTTTGCTATCACTCTCAAAACCAAATAATTTGATACAAATATAACAAAAAAAATTCCCAAAATGGGAATTGTGAAATATTTTTATAAGAATTGAATTTACAAATCCGTCACTTTTTTATCAATTTTATACACCGTTCCGCGAAAAGCAGCGACCAATTCCTGTTTTTGATTGGTGATTTTGATATCGTAAATTCCGGTTTTTCGAGTATCGGAAATTAAGACGCTATCTGCTCTCAAAATATCGCCCATTTTCACGGCTTTGGTGAAATTAATGGTGCAATTCAATGCGACCGAAGCTTCGTTGGTATTGTTGCTTGAAAAAGCCAGTGCTGAATCGGCGAAGGAAAAAGTAATACCGCCGTGAACGGTTTTCAATCCGTTGATCATTTCCTGTTTTACCGGCATTTCTATTAAGCAATATTTTTCGCGGACCTCAATCAGTTTTATTCCCATCCATTGGGAGAAATGGTCTTGATTGAGCATATATTGAGCGGTTTCGAGTGGGGTCATTTATAAATAAAAGTTTAATGAAATTATTTTCTGTTGCTGAAAAAGTGTTTGTAGCCTACAAAAACGACCACAATAGCCAGCGTCACTAACCATTTTTCCTCGAAAAATGTCATAAAATCCTGGTTAGAATTCAATAAAAATTTTGTCATGAAAAAACTGAGAACAGTAAGAACGATGAAAGAAACAACAACAGAAATAAGCGCCGGAAGTATTTTTGGATTCATAAATTTTAATTTTTATCAGTTACATTTTCTTCAGGAGCGGACTTTGTCGGTAACGTTCTTCCTGATAAGTTTCGTAAAGATTTTGAAGCGTTTTTGAAACTTTTTCGTAGCCAATTTCATTTCCCCAAGCAAGTAAACCTTTTGGATAATTCACACCTTTTTGCATCGCTAATTCCAAATCTTCATCATTGGCAATTTCGAGTCTTTTTGCTTCTACAGCTTCGTTGATGAGCATGGAAATAATCCTGTTGAAAATGGTTTGGTACAATTCGTCGTCTTTTTCTAGAGCAGGTTTTTCCGCATTTTCCGCATAATCATAAAATCCTTTTCCGGTTTTTCTGCCCAAAAATTTCGCCTCGCTCATTCTCTGCTGAAGCAAACTCGGTTTGTATTTTGGATCGTAAAAATAATCCTGATATACCGTTTTTGTTACCGCAAAATTCACATCAATTCCAATTAAATCCATCAATTCAAAAGGTCCCATTTTGAAGTTTCCCAAAGTCCGCATTGCATCGTCGATTTGTTCAGGAGTGGCGATTTGTTCTTCGGCAATTCTTAATGCTTCACCATAAAAAGGTCGGGCAATTCGGTTCACAATAAATCCGGGAACATCTTTCGCAATAACCGGAGTTTTGCCCCAATTTTCCATTAAAGAATACATTTTTCTCGCTAAAGTTTTCTCCGTTAAAAGTCCAGGAATAACTTCCACCAAAGGCATGAGCGGCGCAGGATTGAAAAAATGAATTCCTATAAACCTTTCCGGATTTTTTAATTCTGATGATAGGGAAGTGATCGAAATCGAAGAAGTATTGCTCGAAATCACGCAGTTTTCCGAAACAATTTTTTCTAAATTTTGAAAAACATTGGTTTTGATTTCTTTGTTTTCAATGATGGCTTCAATGACCAAATCGCAATTTTTAAAGTCTGAAAGTTCAGTACATGGTTTTATTTTGTTGAAAATTTCTTCGCTTTTTTCTGAAGATATTTTTTGTTTTTCAACCAATTTGTCCAGGACTTTTTTAAGGTTTGTTAATGATTTTTCTGTTTGAGCAGCATTTGCATCATACAAAAAAACCTCACAGCCACAAGTTGCCGCAACCTGCGCAATGCCGATTCCCATGGTTCCGGAACCGATAATTCCTACTTTTGAGATCTGAGGTTTGAAATTTGAGATTGCAGGATTCTGGCTTTCGCTTCTTGGTTCTTGCATTTTTTATCTATTTCCCTTGATAATTTGGTTTTCTTTTTTCCAGAAACGCTGCAACACCTTCGCGGAAATCTTCCGTTTCCGCAGCTTCTTGCTGAAGGATTCCTTCCAGATCGAGCTGTTGACTCAGGTTGTTGTCGTAAGATTCATTAAATGCTTTTTTCGTAAGCGAAATGGCTTTTGTAGGTAAATAAGAAAGCGTTTTAAGAACTTCCAGTGACTGGTCGGTGAAATTGGCGTCTTCAAAAACATCGGCAATCAAACCCATATTTTTTGCTTCCGGAGCGGCAATTTTCTTTCCGGTGAAGGCCAGATAATTTGCCTGCTGACGGCCTAAAAGTTTCGGTAACCAATACGTTCCGCCGGTATCCGGAATTAAACCGATGTTCACGAAAGCCTGAGAAAAATAGGCGGATTCTGTTGCCAAAGTAATATCACAAATCAAAGCCAACATCGCGCCGGCGCCTACCGCCGGACCGTTTACCAAAGAAACAACCGGTTTTCTGCATTTGGAAATTTCCTTTACCAAAGGGTTGTAATAATCGATCACAATTCTCTGAATCACTCTTTCTTCACCTTCATCACCGTAAGAAAGCGCATCTTTTAGGTTCTGTCCGGAACAGAACGCTTTCCCGCGGCCTGAGATTGCGATACAGCGCACTTCTGGGTTTTTCGAGGAGTCATGAACAAATGTCCGGAGCTCTTTCAGTAAAGTTTTGTTTAAACTGTTATACGTTTCAGGCTGGTTGAGGTAAGCGATCTGAAGTTTGCCTTCAAGATGGGTTTCTATTTCGAGATGAGTGTACATATTTTTGAGTTTATATGGCTCCAATTTACCAATATTTTTTAAGTCCGGAAGAATTAAAACTATGCAGTAAATTAAATCAGTGGCATTTAAAATAGTCGAAAGGTTCCAGGCAGTCGTTGCACTGATAGCTGGCTTTGCAGAGTGTAGAGCCGAAGCGGCTGATCTGTCTGGTGTTTTCTGAACCGCATCTCGGACATTTTTTCGGAATGTTGAGGTGATCTTCGTGAGCGCCTTTTTCCGGAGGTGTAATCCCGTAAATGCGGAGTTTTTCCCGCGCTTCATCGGTGATCCAGTCGGTCGTCCATATTGGGGAAATTTTGGTGATGACTTTTGCATTAATTCCTTTTTCTTTGAAAAGTTTAATGATGTCTTCTTCAATATTAAACATCGCCGGACAAGCAGAATAAGTCGGTGTAATCACGATTTTCGCTTCATTTTCGGAAATCATTTTTGCATCGCGCACAATTCCGAGCTCCACGATGTTGATCACGGGGATTTCGGGATCGGGGATTTCAGCCAGTATGTCGAGAAGGTTGTACATTATTTACTTTTGATGAAAGATTACCAAACACAATTCGGATACGTTCGCTGCATATATTGTAATTCGCAAAGAATATAACCAAAATATTCTGTGTGATAGCCGGTTCTGGAACCTTTCTGCATGAATTCGTTTTCCGGAATTTCAATACCGAAATTTCTGAAATCCTCTGCAACCAAAAATTTCCAGTTTTCATAGAGATCCTGTGCATTTGGCGCGATTCCGAGTTGGCTAAGATCCTTTTCGCCTTCGGTTTCTGCAAACATTCCGGCGGTATATTCCCAAAGGTTTTCTACTGCATTTTTCAGCAGTGTCTTGCTTTCTTCTGTCCCGCCGGCAAACATTTTAATCCATGTTGAAGTGTGCGTGTAATGGTATTTTACTTCTTTCAGGGATTTTTCTGCAATCGCAGCCAACTGGGCATCTTCACTCACCTGTAAAATGGTATACAGAATTTTCTGATAAACGGAGAAGAAATATACTTTCAAAATTGTCTGTGCATAATCACCGTTTGGTATTTCCGAAAGCTGGCAGTTTAAATATTCTTTTTCCAAACGCAGGAAAGCAAGATCGTCTACTGTTTTTCCCAAATCCTGAACCTTTGCAGCATATTGATACAGATTGTTACTTTGCCCAAGATAATCGAGTGCGATATTGGTGAGTGCGATATCTTCTTCCAGATAAGGTCCTTGTCCGCAGAGTTCGCCCAATCGTTGCCCGAAAATCAGCGTGTCATCGGCAAGTTTTAAAAGATAATTAAAGAGTGGATTCATTTTTATTTGAGATTTAAGAGCCAAGATTTAAGAGTTTTCATTGTTTGTTCTTGAATCTTGTTTCTAAGAATTTACATGTTTTTTACGTCATTCGGGATTTCGTAAAAAGTGGGATGGCGGTATAATTTATCGTCTGCCGGATCGAAAAATGCTTCCTTGTCTATGCCCTCGGATGTTACCATATATTTGCTCGGAACTACCCAAATCGAGGTTCCTTCCATTCTTCTGGTATATACGTCGCGTGCGTTCTGTAAAGCCATTTCGGAAGTAGCCGCCTGTACTGTACCTGCGTGTTTGTGGGAAAGTCCGGGTTTTGTTTGGATGAAAACTTCCCACATTTCTAAGTTGCTCATTGTATTATTTTTGAGGCGTTAAGATAATTATTTTTATTAAATTTTTTCTCCGTCAATAAAAACGCGTTCTGCTTTCAAACTTCCTTGTTGGTACAAAACGTTTTGAAAATTATCGGTTTTGAAGGTTACAAAATCTGCTTTTTTGCCTTTTTCCAGTTTCCCGCGATCTTCCAAACCGAGCGCAAAAGCCGAACGGAACGTAATTCCCGCCAAAACTTCTGCTGTGGAAAGTTTCTCGAAAGTGGCCAAAATTGAAGCTTGGGTAATAAGATTTCCCATAGGCGCGGAACCCGGATTCCAGTCGGATGCGATGGCTAAAATGCCATTTTTGTCTAAAATTTTTCTTGCCGGTGAAAATCTTTCTCCCAAACCTAAACTTGCTCCGGGAAGTGCAATCGCAACGGTTTCCGAGGAGGCGATAAAATCGATGTCTTCATCCGCTGTAGCTTCCAAATGGTCGGCCGATTTTGCGCCAACTTCCACAGCAATCCTCGAACTTCCGGGTGTAAACTGATCAGCGTGAACGGTAATTTCAAAGCCCATTTCTTTGGCTTTCATAAGGAAATCTTGGCTTTCTTCCGGTTGAAATGCAGATTTTTCAATAAAAATATCTACGCGGTTCGCAAGCTTTTCTTCTTTTACTTGCGGTAAAATTTCATTTAAAATATATTGAAGATATTCCACATTATCACCTTCGAAATCTCGTGGTTTCAAGTGGGCGGAAAGGCAAGTCGGAACTAAAGTTGCTTTGGTAAAATTTTGCGCTTTCTTGATCACGCGGAGCATTTTTAGCTCGTTTTCCACATCCAAACCGTAACCGGATTTTATCTCGATCGTGGTAATTCCCAGAGAAATTAAAAAATTAATTCTTTCTAAAGTGGTTTTCAGCAATTCATCCTCCGAAGCTGCTCGCGTATGTTGCACGGAACTCCAGATTCCGCCGCCACTTTCGGCAATTTCCAAATAGGTTTTTCCGGCATTTCGCATCGCAAAATCATTGGCGCGGTTTCCACCGAAACAAATGTGCGTATGTGCATCGGTGAAAGCAGGAAGAGCAACTTGCGACCCTGTGATATTTTCAATTTGAGCGGTTGGATATGCTGTTTTTAAACCATTAAAATTTCCAACATCAACGATCTTTCCGTTTTCGGAGAGAATTCCTCCATTTTCGATGATTTCGAGTTGTTCATCTGCCAATTTCCCCCGCAAAGGCAGATTGGCAAGCGTAACGATTTGTTTGAAAGGTCCAGTAATTTTCATATTGGTAAATTTAACATTTAAACATTATGCCAGCAAAGTTTTTTATCAATGGATAAACTAAGCCTTATGTATGATGGATTTATTTAGGGTCTTGTGTTTAGATAATTAAAATGAATTATCTTTGATTCTTAAAATTTAAAACAAAAAAATGCCAGATTTTCTTCACCCAGATCAAGAAAATTTTTCCGACGAAGAATTGTTACAAGAAGAAAAAATCCGTCCCCAGAGTTTTCAGGATTTTGCCGGACAACGAAAAACATTGGACAATCTAGAAGTTTTCGTGGCGGCGGCCAAAAATCGAGGCGGCTCGCTGGATCATGTGCTTTTGCATGGTCCGCCGGGATTGGGAAAAACGACTTTGGCACATATTATTGCGAATGAATTGGGAGTGGGCTGTAAAATAACTTCGGGGCCGGTTTTGGATAAACCCGGAAGTTTGGCCGGACTTTTAACCAATCTTGAAGAAAACGATGTCCTTTTCATTGATGAAATCCACCGATTGTCGCCGATTGTGGAAGAATATCTGTATTCCGCGATGGAAGATTTTAAAATCGATATCATGCTGGAGAGCGGTCCCAATGCGCGTTCCGTACAAATTGGCTTAAATCCCTTTACCTTGGTTGGCGCAACCACTCGTTCCGGTATGCTCACCAAACCGATGTTGGCAAGATTCGGAATCCAATCGCGGTTGGAATACTACACCGTTGAACTTTTAGGAATGATCATCGAAAGAAGTGCGCGAGTTCTTGGCGTTCCGATTTATGAAGATGCTGCATTGGAAATAGCCCGAAGAAGCCGTGGAACACCGAGAATTGCAAACGCTCTGCTAAGAAGAGTTCGGGATTTTGCGGAAATAAAAGGCAATGGTGAAATCGAAATTGAAATTACCAAATTCGCATTAAATTCATTAAATGTTGATGAATTCGGATTGGATGATATGGACAATAAAATTATGCGCGTGATGATCGAAAATTTCCGTGGAAAACCAGTGGGAATTTCCGCTTTGGCTACTTCGATTGGCGAAAATCCGGAGACCTTGGAGGAGGTTTATGAACCATTTCTCATTCAGGAAGGTTTCATTATCAGAACGCCGAGAGGACGGGAAGTGACGGAGAAAGCCTATAAACATTTGAATATTTCCATACCGAAAAGACCGGATCAGCTTTTTTAACCGTATGTACATTCCTAAACTTTATAAAAGCGAAGACCAAGAACTGATGAAAAAAATCATTAGTGAAAACGGTTTTGCACTTTTAATTTCAGATAAAGAAAAATTAGCCGCGACGCATTCCATGTTTTTGGCGAATGAAAATGAAGGGAATTTTTATCTGGAAACTCATATTTCAAAAGCCAATTTTCAGGCAAAAGTTCTGAAAGATGGCGACGAAGTTTTGTGCGATTTTCTTGGCGCGCATTCTTATATTTCGTCATCTTGGTATGATCACAAAAATGTTTCAACTTGGAATTACGAGGCGGTTCAGGTACGTGGAAAGGTGAAATTGATGAATGATGATGAACTTTATGAACATCTACGAAAGCTGACTTTTAAATATGAAAAAGACCAGAAATGCCCAATGCTGGTTGAAAATATGGAAGATGAATATGTGAAAAATGAAATGAAAGGCGCTTTCGGAATCCATATTTTTCCTACGGAAATATTCATTGTTAATAAATTAAGTCAGAACAGAAATGAAAGTGATTTCAGAAATATCATTAAAGAATTAGAGGAATCTTCGGACGGAAATTCGCAGCGTATTGCTGAGAAAATGAGAAACCTATAACGAAGTTCTTTGTGTTAAAAATAAGCGAAAAGGAGAGCCGCCAAGTCCGTTGAAATAAAATAAATTGCTAAATTAGAAACGGAAAATCAAAAACAAAATATATGAAGCTATATCCAATACAATGTGGGAAATTTAAATTAGACGGCGGCGCTATGTTTGGAGTCGTTCCGAAAACCCTGTGGGAAAAGACCAATCCGGCCGACGAAAGAAATTTAATAGAACTAGGAACCCGCTCCCTTTTAGTGGAGGACGGTAAAAAACTCATTCTCATCGACTGCGGCCTCGGCAATAAGCAGGACGAAAAATTCTTCGGACATTATTCACTTTGGGGCGATGATTCTCTGGATAAAAACCTGCAGAAATACGGTTTCGTGCGCGATGATATTACCGATGTTTTTCTTACGCATCTTCATTTTGACCATTGCGGGGGCGCGATAGAGTGGAATGATGATAAAACCGGCTATCGTCCTGCTTTCAAAAATGCACATTTCTGGACCAACGAAAATCACTGGCAGTGGGCTACAGAACCCAATCCGCGCGAGAAAGCAAGTTTCTTAAAAGAAAATATTTTGCCAATGCAGGAAAGCGGACAACTCAATTTTCTGCCTACACCGAATAGCGGGAATTACGGTTTCGCACCAGATCTGAAAATGGATGTGATTTTTGTAGACGGACACACCGAAAAACAGATGCTTCCCGTGATTCAGTATCAGGAAAAAACGATTGTTTTCGCGGCAGATCTTATCCCTACCGTTGGTCATATCCCCCAGGTTTATGTCATGGGTTACGATACGCGACCGCTGCTGACGATGGAAGAAAAAGCAAAATTCCTGAAACAGTGTGTTGATAATGAATATCTGTTGTTTTTCGAACACGATGCCCACAACGAACTAGCCAGCCTGAAGATGACTGAAAAAGGTGTTCGTCTGGATGAAACTTTCTCCATGAACGAAGTTTTTGGCTATTAACCTGAAAACAGCATGGAAGAAGAATATTTTAATCACAACAAAAAAATTATCGGTCTCACCGGCGGAATCGGTTCGGGCAAAACTACAGTTGCCGAATTTATTGAGGAACTGGGATTTCCGGTGTATTATTCGGATGTGAGGGCTAAAGAAATCGTGAATGATAACGAAAATCTGAAAAATGACATCAGCAAACTTCTGGGCGAAAATGCTTACGATGAATCGGGCAGATATAACAGGAAATATGTGGCAGATCTCGTTTTCAATAATGAAGAACTGCTAAAGCAGCTGAACGGACTAATTCATCCTGCCGTGAGGCTGGATTTCGAAAACTGGGTTGCCAGTCAAAGCGCTGAATTTCTCTTTAAAGAAACCGCTCTTTTATTTGAACTGAAGCTTCATGAAAGCTGCTATAAATCTCTTCTTGTTACGGCAGATGATAATATCAGAATCAAACGTGTAATGGACCGCGACGACAAAACTTACCGCGAAGTTGAAGCGGTGATGGATAAACAGATGCCCGAAAAAGATAAAGTGAAAAAAGCAGATTTTGTCATCTACAACAACAGCAATATTGAAGACCTCAAGGCTGAAACCGAAAAAACAGTCATGAAATTAACCGATTTGGTTGATTAATAATTTACTTAGAAAAAAAAAGCCTGAATTCATCGGATTCAGGCTTTTTGATTATAGTGGGAGAGCAGTTATTCTCTGTTTTTTACAAGAACCCAACCGCTATATTCGGTAACCGCAGTGAATCCCGGTTCTTTCCAGCTCATTACGTACCAGAAAGTTCCTGTGCCTACACCTTTTCCGACGATTCGTCCGTCCCAAGTAAATCGGTTGTTTTGATCACCAGTAAACACCAGCTTTCCGTAACGGTCGAAAATCTGTAGGAACGGCTCTTCTTTCTGGAGAAGTGCCGAATAATTCAGCACATCATTAATTCCGTCTCCATTCGGTGTAATGGCATTGTAAAGCTCAATTACGTTAATGGTTGCGGTAACCGGTGAACAGTTATCAGCAGAAATTACGGAAATGATATGGTCGCCGCCTCTTACATTCGTAAATATATTTGATGATTGGTAGGTTCCACCGTCAATGGCATATTGATAAGGCGGGTTACCCCCTGTGACGGTTACGGTTACTGTACTTCCCTGGATTTGTACGCTTGTGATTTCCGGAAGTGAAACCGCGGTTACCGAAACTGTTTGCCTGTACGTGCAGCCATTATGCGTAAGATCTACCCAATAATTACCCACCGGTACTGTTACCGATGATGTGGTAGCTCCATTGCTCCAGAGGTAGGCGTCGAATCCAGGACCGGCATCCAATACCGTCGTAGTTCCCGGACAGATTTCCTTATCTGCTAGTTCTGTAGATTTCTTTGGAATCTGAACATTTACCGTCAATTGCCCAATCACATCACAGAAATTATTTTTATGGAATCTCAGATAATAAGTTGCAGTACCGGAAATACTTACCTGATTCGAAATTCCATTTACGTTATTTTGTGCATCAGCTAAAGTCAAATAATAAGAGGCTGTTACTCCCGAATCTGCGGTGAACTCCTTAAGATAATTCGCCAAATTAACTGATTTAACAGCGTCGGAATCATCATCGCACACTTTTACCGCAGCACTCGCGTGCAGAAGCGGCAAAGAATTTCCGACTTTGAAATCAATCTGTTTTACTTCAGCGGGACAAACTGTTGAATAGGCTCTTACAAATACTGTGGCGTCTGCAGAATAAGTCCAGTCATTAGGCAAAAGTGTCCTAAAGTCTGAGAAAAGTGAGTATTCCACGGTAAAGAGCGCAGCGTTCTGTATAATCAATGGGGTTATGGTAGCGAATTTCACATTAATGATACCGTCAAAATTATCATCACAGTTCACTGCATTGTAAGCTGTGATATTCCATTGAGGTTTAGGCGAATCAGTGACCGTAATGGTTTTCGTGAAAACACAGCCTGAAGCATTTGTAAATGATACCGTGTAAACTCCTGCAGTTAAGACAGCAGTCTGTGTGGTAGAAACTGTCGTTGTTCCTTTTCTCCAGAGCCAGGCGGTATAGCTTGATTCTGCATTAAGGGTGATCGAACTTCCCTGACAAACCGTATAGGAATCCAGCAATGCAGTGGGTGTCGCAGCTTTCAGTTCCAGATTTAAAGTCCCGATCACATCGCAGAACCCTGCTTTACTGAATCGATAATAAAAAGTTTTGTTTCCGGTAAGTGCCTGTGCAGCACTTATTGTCGGAGTGTTTGCTTCAGCGTTTGCCAGCGTTGCGAAATATCTTACGGTTGCCGCAGCATCTGTGGTGAAAAGGTTTCTGTAGGTTGCCAGGTTGATGTTTTCCGTGCCGTTCACGTCACTGTCGCACACTGTTACTGTGGTGGCAGGAGTAAGGAGCGGAAGTGTATTCCCGATTTTTAAATCAATCTGCTTTACTTCAGCGGGACAAACCGTTGAATACGCTCTTACAAATACTGTGGTGTCTGCAGCATAAGTCCAGTCATTAGGCAAAAGTGTTCTAAAGTCTGAGAAAAGTGAATATTCCACGGTAAAGAGCGCGGAGTTCTGTACGATCAGCGGGGTAATGTTGGAGAATCTCACATTAATGATGCCGTCGAAATTATCATCACAGTTTGTGGCGTTATAAGCTGTGATATTCCATTGAGGTTTTGGAGAATCGACAACCGTTACAGTCTGTCTGTACACACATCCGGACGCATTGGTAAGATCTACCCAATACGTACCAGCACCTGCGTTTATCGTCGTAGTAGTAGCACCCGTACTCCAGGAAATGGCGGTATATCCGGTTCCGACATTTAAAGTAGTTGTTGCTCCCTGACATACATTTACCGTTGCCGGAAGTGTTGTGGAAGGTGTTCCCGCAGAAAGTTTCAGATTCAGTGTTCCAATGTTTGCACATGAACTGGGCACCGTAATACGGTAAAAAAAACTGCGGTCAGCGGTAATGGTCTGGTTGGCCGTAACAGGATTCTGATTGTTCTGTGCATCAGCAATGGTGTTGAAGTAAGTTACTGCGGTTCCGCCAGCTCCAGTAAAGAAACTGAGGTAGTCCGCAAGATTCACCGCTTCCGAATTGTCCAGATTAAGATCGCAGACGTCTTTGGTTACCGATGAGGTGATCAATGTACTTTTGGCACCGGTCTTTAACTGAATTTCTTTAGTTACAGACGGGCATCCGTTGGGCGCATCAACTTTAATCCAGATCGAAGTATCTCCTGTAAAGCTGTAAACCCCGGTAATGTTGTTGCTTAAGCCGGCATCCGAATAGTATTTTACCACAAAGTTGGAAGCCTGAACCAAAACAACAGGTGTAATGGTAGCCAGGTCTACTTTATAAATTCCGTCAATCTTTCCGTCAACATCTTCGTCGCAGTGGAGTTTGGTGTAGAGATTTTCCTTTACCTCGGGGGCCAGTTTTGCGCGAAGATCAATTTTTGCCACGGCAACGCAGCCAATACTGTTTTTAATGCGGACATATACTGAGGTATTCGCTGAGGGATAAGCAGTGAAATTAAGAATGCGGTCACCTGCGATGTCATTTTCAGCACCGTTCTGGGTGGTAAAATAAGTCTTGGTAATATCAGTGTCAGGAGAAACCGGCGCCAGGGATAGATTATAGGTAGCGATGCCGTTGATTGAGCATTCTTCAAGAATCCTGTCGTATTTCTCGATCATTTTAATGGTGATCTGTACCGTTTCGCAGTCCGGAATAGGTCCGATTCCACAGAAGGAAAATTTAAAGGTATCAATTCCGCTTACGCCCGGATTGGCAGTATAAATCACTTTTCCGTCAGCTGCAATCGTTAGGGTACCTTTTGTTGGTGGCGTAACGATTTGAACAGTTGAAGGATTCACAGCCTGGCTGCTAAGCGCAAAAGCAGGCGTAATAATCTCATTTCCGCAGCTGTTGTAATCGTAGTTGGTAAAGGTGGTACAGTTATAGAATTTAAAATCCTGAGTCTGAATTTCCGCACACGATCCCTGTTTTACTTTTACCGCGTAAATTCCGGCCTGCGGTGGAATGTATGTAAAAGTATTGTTGGTTCCTGGTGCCGGACTGTACGTTCCGTCGGGATTTTTAATCAGCCATTCGTAAGAATCGAAACCTTCAGTCACCTCAAGTTTTACTCCCGGCAAACAGTCGCCTTCGGTTTTGGTAATCGCCGGAATAAAAGAGAATCCAGCGAAATATCCGCCGTAACCTACGGCATCGTTTCCCGCGGAAATTCCGGCAGTAACAGCTTTTGAAGAAAAAACTGCGATATTGCCATAAACACCCGGAATAGAATAGGTTACCCAATTTGCATTACCTACGACGTTAAAGGGGCCGTTCAGCGCGCTGAGTACTATAGATGTGCCATTCCGCTTAACGTCCACTGTTGCACCTCTTTCGGTGATAATATTAAGTTTAGTAGGTACAGTGGCACTATAGGAAACTCCGTTGGAAGAATATTCGTTCTCATCAATTCTGCCAATCTCATCAATTTTTTTTGGTAAATAACAGCTTAAAGGCGGGATATAATTGAATCCACCCGTCGCAACCATAGAACTGCCGCTATCGCCAGCCAGTAACTGGTAAACATATATGTTCTTGGTGGATTTAATGTGCATGTTATAATGGTTAAATCCTTGGTTAATGTATGCGCTGTTGTCGGTGGTATAGAACTGCCCGGTATTAAGAGTGGCAACGGGAGTGACTGAGCCGTTAACGTAGATTTGAGTGTTATCTTCGGTAGCCACAATAATGGCTTTCTCCATATTTGAAACGGTTGTCCCATTTCCCTTCATCAAAACGAATTCCTGACCAAGTTTCTCTACAGGAACTCCCTGATCCATCAGAATGTCTGAAGAAGTCGAATGACTCCCCGCATACTGCCCGTTAAAGTTACCGTTTGTTATGGAGACCGGTTTATTGGCGACAATTTTTGCACCGATAAATCCAGTATAATTCTGGAAGTTATTTCCCCTTCCATCAATAATATAAGATTGTCCCTTATTTAGTATGAAATTAATCTGACTACGCGGAACATTATCCGAAAATCCAACATTGGGATTAAATTCGGTAACGGTTACCGTGGTATTGTCTTCGGTAGCCATCACACTCGTCATAAAATTCAGAATGCTGTTGTTTACGGTAATTGGTGCCATTACTGCGCGGAATTCCGTTCCTATCCCCGCGGTTCCTTTTGAGGTTAAAATTTCACCATGGTTCATAATAGAAAATCTTAGACTTGCAAAGAAAGGTTTGTCTCCTTTAAGATAGATTCCCTTAGTGACCGGCCTGAAAAGATCGCTCTGGAAAGTGGTTATAATCATGCTTCTCGTTACATTGAATTTTGCAGGATTATTTTTGCTTATCATAACGGAACCGATAACAACATTATTATTGTAAACATCAACCTTAAATGGAGTAGTTTCATTGGTTGACATATATATCGATTGGAATTGCGATCCGTTACCAACACGGTCCACCATTGGCGCAAACCAGTGTTCGCGGTCGAGCTGTGCTGAGGTAGCTATGGATATGAAGGCAAGGAGAAGGAGTAGAAGTTTTTTCATGGCAAAATATAGAGTTCTTTACAAATGTAATATTTTATTAATAATTTCTGAAATATAGTTAATAAATGTTAACTATATTTACGTAAAATGCACCTCAAGCTTGCTGAAGCTAAAATTTTTCTTAATTTTTTTCTAACCCATATTAGCTGAACTTGACCTTAACTCATCACAATTTCAATTAAATTTGCACGATAAATTAAGTTATGAAACGATTATTTTTAGTATTGTTTATCGTACTGTCTGTTTTAGGGTTTTCTCAAACCGATACTGCGCAAGTCGTGGTTCCGAACCGAAAAAATACAGACGCTTCTCTTACAAAACCTTATGTGATTTTAATTTCTGCGGATGGTTTCAGATATGATTATGCAAAAAAATACCATGCGAAAAACATACTGAAACTTGCCGAAAAAGGTGTTTCCGCAAAAGCGATGATTCCTTCTTATCCTTCGATTACGGGGCCGAATCATTATACGATGATCACCGGACTTTTCCCTTCGCATACCGGTTTTGTTGATAATTATTTCTATGATAAAAAAAGGAATGATCTTTTCGGAATGAGCATGCAGTCAAAGATTTCCGACGGTTCCTGGCTTGGCGGAATTCCACTTTGGAGTCTCGCCGAGAAGCAGGGAACACTTGCTGCTTCGTTGTTTTGGGTAGCTTCCAACAGTGATGCGGGAGGAACTCGGCCAACCTATTATTACCAATATCATGAAAAATTTACGGCAGATGAAAAAATCAATATTGTCCTCAACTGGCTGAAACTTCCGGAAGATAAGAGGCCACATCTGATCACTTTTTATTTCCCTGAAGTGGATAAAAAAGGACATCTTTATGGTACAGAATCTCCCGAATTGCGCCAAGCAGTTGAGTTTGTAGATGATGCTGTAGGGAAATTAATTCAGAAAGTAAATGAATTGCAGCTTCCGAATGTAAATTTCATTTTTGTATCGGACCACGGGATGATTGATGTCGATTTGGAAAATCCCCTGGAAATTCCTGAACTACTTTTGAATAAGAACCGTTTCACCTATTTCAATGCTCAAACTTTACTTCGTGTTATGGTGAAAAATGAAGCTGAAGTAAAGCAAGTTTATCGTGAATTAAAGAAAAATAAAACCAGAGATTACCAAGTCTATCTTACCGATAAATTTCCTAAAAAATTGCATTATCGTACTTCTGATGACCGTTTCGGAAGGATTGGGCAGATTCTTTTAGTTCCTAATGCTCCGAAGGTTTTCTTGGAATCCGGATCTAAAAAAACACCTGGAAAGCATGGTTACAATCCATTTAAAGTTCCGGAAATGAGGGCGACTTTCGCTGCATTCGGTCCGGCTTTTAAAGAAGGAAAAAAAATCGGAAAGTTTCGGAATGTGAATCTTTATCCGATGGTTGCTGAAATTTTAGGATTAAAAGTTTCCCAAACTATTGACGGTTCACCGAAAACGGCAAAAAAGGTTTTGAAATAGACTTTATATAAAAATATCCGGCTGAGCAATCAACCGGATATTTCATTTTTTTTAGCTAAAAAATTATTTTTTCAGAGATTGCATATCAATCACAAAACGATAGCGCACATCGCTTTTCAGCATTCTTTCGTAAGCTTCGTTGATGTTTTGCATATTGATCATTTCTATTTCCGGAAGGATATTTTTCTCGCCACAGAAATCGAGCATTTCTTGGGTTTCTTTGATTCCTCCGATCACAGAACCTGCTACAGATCTTCTTCCACCAATCATGGGTGGAGTGAAAAGTGCATCTTCCATTTTTCCGATGTAACCTACCAATACGAGAGTTCCACTGATATTTAAGGTGCTGATATACGGATTAATATCGTGGTCGTAAGGAACAGTATCAATAATTAAATCAAACTTTCCTTTTACGGCCTTCATTTCATTTTCATACGTTGAAATTACTACAGCATCGGCGCCCAAATCCAGGGCATCCTGAATTTTGTCGGGGCTTCTGGAAAATAAAGTAACATTGGCGCCTAAACCTTTGGCAAGTTTAATCGCCATGTGTCCCAAACCGCCTAATCCTACTACTGCAACTTTACTCCCTTCCTTCACGTCCCAATGTTTCAGAGGAGACCACGTAGTAACGCCAGCGCAAAGTAGTGGTGCAACAGCCTTTAAATCTAAATTTTCCGGGATATGTAGCCCAAAAGCCTCATCAACAACAACTTTTTCGGAGTAACCTCCAAAAGTATGACCACCCAAAAATGGATCTTTTCCGTTGTAAGTTCCTGTAGAGCCATTGAGACAATATTGCTCCAGGTTTTGTTTGCAGCTCTCACATTCTCGGCAAGAATCTACCAGGCAGCCAACACCGGCTAAATCGCCTACTTTGAATTTAGTTACCGCAGAACCTACTTTTGTAATTCGGCCAATGATCTCGTGTCCCGGAACAGAAGGATATTTGGTTCCGCCCCAGTCGTTTCTTGCCGTATGGAGGTCGCTATGGCAAACTCCGCAGTACAAGATATCGATTTCAATATCTGTAGGTGTTACTTCTCTTCTTTCAATTTGCATCAGTTGCAAATCTTTATCTTTTGCTTCGGTTCCGAAGGCTTTTACAGAGGATGTATTCATATAGATTTTTTAAGACTTCAAATTTATAAAATAGAAAAATGGAGTTGTCATAATTTCTTCTTAAAGTTTTAACTATTATGAATAAAACGTTGGGAGAAAATTTATTTCCCGAGACTTAGTCTCTCTTCCTGAAGATCAATCAATCTTAAATGTTTTCGAACAATTTCTTCATCGAGAAGAAGTTCTTCTCGGTTTTTATTGATGAGCCACATTCTTTGATGCTCCAAAATATCAGCAAAAATCTGTTGGTATTCGGGGTAATTAATGATGATTTCGGAACTGTTAATTCTGTTTTCCCAGCTTTGAAATTGCTCTTTGAGCGCTGGGAATTGTTCCAACTTTTCGGGATACTCTTTTTTAATTTTTTCGACGGCAATTTTTGCTAATTCGCTTCGAATTTCATAGTCGATTTCTTTTTCGGATTTAATGAAATCTTTATCTTTTAATTTGACTTTTTTCAGTAAAAGAGGAAGCGTTAAACCTTGCAAAACTAAAGTAAGTAAAATCACAACAAAAGTGATGAAAAGGATGAGGTTACGGTGAGGAAAAGGGCTTCCGTCTGCCAAAGTCACAGGTATTGAAAGTGCTGCTGCCAACGAAACCACCCCGCGCATTCCGGTCCAACCGAGAACGATTGGGACTTTCCAACCGGGAGATTCGGCATCTGCAACATTGATGAAATTTCGCATAATTAACGTGAAAACAACCGCTCCATAACTGGCGAACATTCTAATGATAATAAGAACTACGGTGATTATCACCCCATACATCGTTGCTTGATAGATGCTGGTGTCGCCAAGCCCCGAAACAATTAGCGGAAGATCTAGCCCAATCAGCATAAATACCATTCCGTTGAGTAAAAAACTGAAACTTTGCCAAACATTTATGCTGTGAAGCCGCGATGCGCCACTAAGAAAGTGATGTCGGCGAACTGATAAAAATAATCCACCGCTTACGACCGACAGTACGCCGGAAGCATGAAATTCTTCCGCAGCGAGATACATGATAAACGGAGCTGCAAGGGTGAAAATGGTATCCATATTGGCGTCAGTCGGTAGTATTTTATGCATTTTCATAAAGAGAAAAGCAATTAAAATCCCAATTCCTGCTCCGCCTACACACATCCAAACGAAATCGATAATAGCTTGATGCCATATGAATTGTCCTGTTGCCACAGCAATTAATGCAAACCGAAAAATAATGAGGGACGATGCATCATTCAACAAACTTTCTCCTTCTAAAATAGATTGGAATCTTTTCGGGATTTTTACAAATTTTAAAATAGCTCCTGCACTCACTGCATCTGGTGGAGATACGATTCCGCCTAACAAAAAACCTAATGCCAAAGAAAATCCAGGAATAAGATAGTTTGCAGCAAAAGCTACCACAACTGCAGTAAAAAAAACAACTACAAACGCAAAACTAAAGACAATTCTTCGCCATCTCCAAAGTTCTTTCCAAGAAGAATTCCATGCGGCTTCATAAAGCAAGGGCGGTAAGAAAATAAAGAAGATGAGTTCTGGCTCGATCTCTACAATTGGAGTACCTGGAATAAAACTAATTCCCAATCCCGCTAAAACCAAAAGAACAGGGTACGCTACTTTTATCTTTTGCCCAAGCATGATTAGAAGCACAATGATAATGACTAACGTAAGATAGAAGGCCAAATTTTGCAACATTTCAAAAAAATTTCAGTAAAAATAATGCAAAGGCGGCAAATTTTTTCGATTAATTTTTAATTATTAATTACTGTAATATTGTCGTGATCGGAAATGATTTCCAAGATAATTTCGAAGAAAGTAAGTCCTACACCATGATGCAGTTCATCTATTTTGCTTAGAACAAATTTACGGTTAAAAATTTCTGGAGATTTCAATTTGTTTTGATAAAACTCCAAGGTAGTTTGAAAGCCCAGTGATTTCTGGTTTTCTTCGATATCTTTCCAAATCAGCTGGATTTTTTCTTTTCCTTTAATCTCACCGAAAGATCCGTATAATAGATCATTGAAAGCATCTAAGCTCTGCGCAATTTTCCAGTTTTCTTGTGACATAAACACTCGGTTTACTTCCTCGTAGAAGGTCTCGATGTTATTAATGTTTTTGCCTTCGATAATAATTTTTTTCATCTGAATTTTTTCACCTATTCAGGAACCCAAACCGAGACATTTCCTGCCGGAACCGGAAAATTTCCCCATCCGTTTTCGTCAATGGTTACTTTTTCGGGAAACCATCCCATAAAATCATAAAATTGCTTCCCTGAATATTTTTCACCCATTTCCATTGGTTTTTCGTAAGCATCTTTATTACTTAAAACTACTGCGCAACCAGCGTGTTCGTCGTCACCTTCCCGGGTCCAGGCAAGACAGTTCGCGTCTTCAAAATAATCTTTTTGCGCTCCGTAAGCGAATTGTTGTCGCGCTTTCAACAGTTCTTCTATTTTTTCTACTTTGTCCAGAAATATTTCCTGATCGTTTCCTTCCTTGTCTTTATCGGTATAGTGCGCTCCGAATAAATCCGGATAAAACACACAAGGATATCCGTTTTCTCGAAGAAGAATAAGGGCATAAGCCAATGGTTTGAACCATTTTTCAACAGGAGCTTCCAAAGCTTGTAGCGGTTGTGTATCGTGATTATCGACCACGGTTACAGAAAATGCGGGATTCAGTAAAGTCAAGGTTTCATCAAATATTTTTCTTAAATCATAATCTGCACCTTCTTTCGAAGCAATGTGAAAATTTTGTTGAAGAGAAGAATCGAACAAACTCATGCAACCTTCGGTGGCATTTATATAATCTTGCAAAAGATTCACTTCGCCAGGAGCCCAATACTCACCGACGGCGAAAATATTTTTAGCAGTATTTTCCCGAAGTTTGTAAAGCCATTCTTTGTAAAAGACCGGAGATTGATGTTTCACCGCGTCTAAACGAACTCCATCGAAATGAATCTGGTCGTGATACCATTTGCCCCATTTGTCGAGTTCTTCCCGAACGAATGGGTTTCTGTGGTCGATATCGTTGTACATCAGATAATCATAATTCCCTTTTTCGGTATCGATCATTTCTTCCCAGCCATCGCCGAAATCGTGGATGATTTGGTAAATTCCGTCTTCCTGACCTTCCGCATAATCTACGCCAGAAAAGCAGGTGAAATTCCATTCGAAGTCTGAATATTTCTTTTCACGATTCGGAAAAGTGAATTTTGTATAACTTTCAATTTCGAAAGGTTCTGAAATGTTTTCTTGTCGGTTTTCGGGATTTACTTTTACGGCATGGAACTTTTCTTTTTCGTCGCCGCCGGCTTTATGATTCAAAACGATATCGGCAATTACAGAAATGCCGCTTTCTTGTAAAGTTTTGCAAGCGTTCACATATTGTTCTTTAGTACCGTATTTTGTAGGGATGGTACCTTTCTGGTCAAATTCGCCTAAATCATAAAGGTCATAAGGATCGTAACCAACAGAATAACCGCCGCCATTAGCCTTATATGCAGGTGGAAACCACACCGCAGAAATCCCGAGTTCCTTTAAATAATCAGCCGCCTTAGCAGCTTCGTCATATAATTTACAGTCTCCCTCCGAATACCAGTGGAAAAATTGAATTATTGTTGCATTCATCGTTAAAGTTTAATACGACGCATGAGCAAAAATCATCCCAATATTCAGGACCTCTTATTCAGATTTATTTTTCTTCTGAAGATTTTCTTGTGTAGTTCAATGTTAGAACCGGGACCTGCGCTTTTTATCATCTGTATAAACAGCTATGGCCTTAACCTTACTGAAGCAAACATTATCCCGACCATGAGCCGCGAAGGCAGGTTGGATGAACCGCGCGAAGTAGCACAGGGATTACTGTTCCTGAGTTCTGCTTCGGCAAGTTATGTACATGGTACTGTGCTGCATGGAGGTTTCGAACTTCTTTAAGCCAAATTGAAAAAAAATGCACAGTTCGGGGCTGTGCATTTTTATTTGGATAAGTCTTTAATTACCGGTGTTAACCAGATTTATTCTGCTCTGTATTCGCCGTCGCCGTTTTTGCCCCAGAACTGGATCCTGTGTGCCGAAACTTTAATCAGGCAGATTCCTTCGGTTTCAATGCCGTCGGGAAACCACATTTCCAACCCTTTCACCCATTTTTCTTCAAGCATTTTGCGGTTTTCAGTGATGGTTGCCATGCCGTAGCAGTCAACAAAAGTCATATCATCCGTCTGGAAAATCAGTGAAATCATCGGATTATTTTCGATCTGTTTTACTTTGTTGGAATCACGGTAAGAGAAAAACCACGAATCTCCGTCGTATTCAACTTTCCCGTTGTTGCTCATGGGGCGGGAATGAAGCGTGTTGCGCCCGTCTTTGGTCACCATCATGCAAAAATCAAGATTTTTCATCATGGCTGCTACTTTTTTTAAGGATACTTTTTCCATTGGGTAGAGGTTTTTAGAGTTACTGACTTTTTTCTTACTAAAGAATAAATTATCCGTTTCAGTAATCAAATGTTTTACCAAAAATTAAAAAAATAGTCTGTTAATTTACCTTAATATCTGCTGAATGTGGAATCCACTGTTTTTGCCGCCACAAAAAAAAGACCGCAAAAAGCGGTCTTTATGATATTTGATGACAGGATATTATTTACCTGCAACTACGTTAAGTTCAAGGTCAACTTCCTGAGAGATCATCCAGTCTTTAGGATCTCCTTCAGTTCCGTAAGCCAATCCCCAGTCCTGTCTGTTGATGGTGAAGTTTGAAACCATTGTCAGTCCGTTTTCAGTAACTTCTACTTTCGCAGGGAAGCTTACGTTTACGGTTTTGTCTTTAATAGTAAGGTTTCCGCTTACTGTTTTGTTGGCACCTGCAACTTTGCTTTGAGTTCCTGCTGCAAGGTCTTCCACTTTAGTGATGTCGAATTTCACGCTTGGGTATTTTGCAGTATCAAAGAAATCTGCACTTTTCAGGTGGGCATCAAGGTCAGCAGAAGTTTTTCCGTCGCTCATTGCAGGATCTACCGCAGCCGGGTCAGTAGTTAAAGTGTTAAGATCTGAAGTGAGGCTTCCGGATACCAGGTTTCCGTTTTCTACAGAAAATGTTCCTGTGGTTTTGGTCGTTCCGAATCTTGGGTTCAATCCGCCTTTATGATAAGCAGTCCATTTTACAGTAGTGCTGTCGGTATTTACGGTAAAAGTTTCGCCGGTTTGTTCAGCTACAGCCTGCTCAGTTGCAGTGGTAACGCTGTCGGTTTTTGATTCTTTACATGATACGGCAAGCAGAACTGCTGAAAGGGCCAAAATTGATAATTTTTTCATTGTATAAATAATTAGTTGTTTAATTCGAGTGCAAAAGTAGCCTTTGAAAACTGCCCCCGAATTGATGTATGATAAGAAACGCTCAGGAATTTTTAAAGTTTACAGAAATGAACCTGTTGCATCCTCCAGTTCTTCCACCCGTTCGCGCAAGATTCCAAAAGGACGTATTTTAGGCAAAGTTAAAAATTTGGTGGAACCATATATCTGCCGGCAGTTATTTTGGGGCAGATCTGAGGTAAGAGATATCGGATTTTTTAACGTGTGGTGTAATCTGAGGCAACGTGAATATCACCTGATTCCGGGAAATATATTAGCATAAAGTAATCTCACCGATAAAAGCAATAATTTGCTATTTTTGATAAGGACTTAAAATTTTATGCATGAACATCGATTACCGTGATCCCTGGGTACTGTTGCTGAACCTCACCGTCATATTCATCCTCATCCTGCTGATTGTTCCCACGCTCCTCAACACGAAGGAAAGACTGGGTGTCAGGCTTTCGTTCTCTGCAATTTTTATGATCGTGGCAGTAAACTGCATGGCCAATCTGGCCCTGTTTTACACTCAGGATGTGGCGTATTTTGATTTTCTCTTTCTGCAGGCGTTTATTCCGTTACTTTTTGGTCCGGCCATTTATTTTTATGTGTTGCTGAACAATGGCGGAGAAATCAAAAGACCCTGGATTCATTTTATTATTCCTTTTTTGGCCATTCTGTACGGAATTTATCATGTTCAGATGGATCAGGGAGATAAAATGCGGGTTTTCCGGGAAGTGAACGCGGCCCAGAATCTTTCGTACAATATCCTAAACATACTGGTAATGAGCATCCCGCTGATCTATTTTTACTTTTCAAAACGCTATCTCAAGCGTCTGCATATTCAACCTGCCGATCCCCTGGCTATGCTCAAAAAGATCAAAATCCAATGGTCGCACGAATTCATCAATCTTCTTCTTTTCTGCGTTTTTTCTTTTCTTGTGATTATAATTGTTGCTACCTACTTTTATCAGGTGCCGCAACCTTACCTGGATCTTATCGGGATGCCCATTTATTTTCCGCTGATTTATGCGGTGATCGCGGTGCGAAGTAATATGATCTCGAAACAGCTGGAAATGCAGTACGCAGTTTCCAAAGCTGAGGAAGACAACCGGCTTCGCGATCAGCGCATCGCCATTTCGCGGGACCTTCATGACAATATAGGCGCCTATGCCACCAGCCTGATTTCAAAGATCGACTATCTTGCGGTGGAGGAGAAAGCGGGGAAGGGAGCACTGGAGGACCTCCGCGAACATGCCGAAAGTATTCTGGGTCTGCTGCGGCAAACCCTCTGGGTGCTGAACAATGACACCATCACCGTAGAAGATTTTTATGATCATGTAAAGCAGTACGCGCTGAAAAGCTTCAGAAACAGCGGCATAACCATCCGTTTTGAGGAAGACATAAGGGACAACCGGATTCTGCCATCAGAAATCACCATAAACCTTTTCAGAATCCTGCAGGAAGGCCTGCAGAATGTCATGAAACATTCCGGTGCCACCGAGGCCGAACTTTATATGATTTCCAGGGATACGGTAAGAATCAGTTTGCGGGATAACGGAAAGGGATTTATTGCGGATGATCATCATGAAGGCTATGGGCTTGGAAATATAAAGGCCAGAGCCGCAAATATCGGCTTTACTGCAACACTGTCATCAGAGGAAGGTAAGGGGAGCATTCTGGTTCTGGAAGAAATACGCCCAACCGCGTATAGAAAGCCGGAAGTCATTTAACTAATTTTACATCAAAAACATGAGACTCGCAATCGTTGACGACAGCTTCCTTAACCGGAAAACCCTCAAGGAAAAGCTTTTGCCTTACGCGGAAGTGGAACTCGTGCTGGAGGCAGATAACGGTGCTGATTATCTGGAAAAACTGAAAGAACTTGCACCCGCTCAACATCCGCAAATCGTACTCATGGATCTGGAGATGCCTTTCTTGGACGGGATCTCGGCTATTTCAATTTCAAAAGTTAAATATCCTGAGCTCAAGTTTATTGTGCTCACCATCTACGAAGATACAGACCGTATTTTCGAGGCCATAAAGGCGGGTGCCAACGGCTATCTGCTGAAGGAAGACAAGGCCGTGAATATTGTGGAAGCTCTGGAAAGTGTGCTGAATTACGACAATATCCCCATGAGTCCGGCCATTGCGCGAAGTGCGATGCGTCTTTTATGTGAAGAAAACCGGCCCAACATCACCCCCTCCGAAAGCCAGCTGCTATCCGACCGGGAAATGGATGTCCTGAAACTGATGGTGAAAGGGCACCGCTATTCCGATATCGCCGCACGGCTCTTCATCAGTCCCAATACAGTGCGTACCCATGTGAACAATGTGTATAAGAAGCTTCATCTTTCGTCGAAGAGCGAGATGATGGAGCTGGCGCGTAAAAATAACTGGCTGTAAGCAGATTAATTCAACATAAATACGCTGTTCAGCGTATGTACTGCGCGGAAATAATTATACAACTTTGTACTGTAGGGCAGTGAGAATGATGATTTTACCGCTTCAAAACAAAAAATACACTCAGGCTTTCCATAAAGACAAAGCGCAATTCTTTTCGTATCAAACATTATGGTTATTATAAACTGACTTAAAAAAACCAAATTTTAATTAATTATGTTTTTCATGATGGGATTTTCAGCCTTTGCGCAAACTGCGTTCCGTGAAGGCGTAACCTTTAAAGGGAAGGCAGACGCAGACTGCGTTCCTAGAAAGCGAAATTATCATTATCCGGCCACCGAAGAAACAGTATCAATCGAAAATGGCAGCATTACAAAAATAGTGAATCCAGCCGCAGACCGTACGAAAGCCGCAATGCAACAGACAAATGATGCGCATACCGCCACGACCTGTACCCGCTGTAATGGAAAAGAGGTTGCAGGATATTCAAGGGTAAGTATAACCAATTCATCAAAAAATTTCAGCGTAGACCGATACCTGAATGGCCACTACACCACGACCACAAGATATGGTGATATTCTATTCCCAAATATCTGCACAGAATGCGGTGGAAAAGGAGTAAAATAATATAAATAAACAAATAAACAAAGGATGAAAACAATCACCAATTACCGAAAGCACATGCTCTGTTTTTTAATCTCAGCGATTACCTTCCTTACTGGAATGTTTTTTCCTACTGTCGTTACTGCCCAAAACCCCGCACCTGCAAACACGGCGACCGCACATTTACAGATGAATGTCAACGGTAAGTCCATGCAGTTTGACCAGGGAAAAATTCAGGCGTTTACCATTAAAGAGGACGGTTCGGTCGGTATTCTTGCACAGACCACTTCAGATATTCTCACTGCCAATATTGTGGTATTGAATATAACCCCCGCTGACAGCAGCAAAACCATTACGAAAGGAGAATATAAAATTTTACCGGAAGATGTTGTATCAGATTTCATGGTCAGGGCAGAATATGGTGAAAATAAAAATTTTCTGTTCTGGTGGAGCGATGCCAGTAAGGTAAAAGGAGGCTCAGTTTCTATTGATGAAATTACCGCTTCAAGGATCAAAGGCAGGTTCTCATTTACCGGTGTATTGCAGAAAGAGGATGGCAGCATGGACACTAAAAACCTGGTGAAAATATCCAATGGCGTTTTTGATCTTCCCTTGGAAGTTAAAAGTCGGTTGGATTCCAGATAACGAAACATAATTTCCTGGCAAATATTGTCAAGATGAAAAAACTAAAACGCTGGCTTTACGCAATTGCCATCCTCATTTTTTCAACTTTACTGGTTGCATTTGCTTACGATATGGAACAAGGCACGCCCATCGCACTGTCGAGCACGCAGGCTGGCAGGCAGGAAATGCTGATGTGGGTGGCTGAGGTATTAGGATTTAAAGGCAGCATTGTAGTAGGGGTGCTGGCAACGGGTTTCGGTTTGTATTATGCCATTAGTCAACACTTCAGGTAGATAGAGAAGAAACAGTGATATAACAGTGCAAAAATTAATCAATATTGTTGAGTAACGCTATAAAATTTATTGGCATCATATTCATTATACTCGGCATCATCTCCGGCCTGCTGGGCGTGCGCTCCTACCTGCGTGATGATGCTTATGCAAAAGCAAGTGTGGTGGTGAAATCATCGGTAAAGTGGGCGGAAGTAATACCCAATCCCTGGAAAAGTACGGTGAGTATTAAATTGATGCTGAGCTACATGCGGGACGGCGTACCGGACAGTTTAGAACACAATTATTCCCTGTTTTATTCCCAGCACGAACCGTTGCCGACTGTAGAACAATTAAAAGCAGCAACGCCGTATATTCGATACGTGCCAAAAGAAAAAAGAAGTAAAAACATCCCGGATTGGGTGATGGTGGGCAGCAAGGATCAGCATGATGGGGTATATGGTTACACAGGGTTTACTTGGATGTTCCGGTTTTTGCTGTCGGGAACAGCCCTGATGATTTACAGCAAAGTCAGGAAGCAGAACAGGGGGCCTTTCCAATTATGAAAAATACATCATCAACATCATTTTCATGAATACATTTCTAAAAACTGCTAAGCGTCACCTGGCAATAGTGGTGGATTTCCGGAATTATTATAAAAAACCAAACAGTTCCGGACTGCTGCTGCTGTTATTGCTTTTTGCGAACAGCCTGTATGCCATATCACCGGGGAATTATCCAGCATCCACTACCCCTGCTGAAATACTCAATGATTTGCTGGACGGTGAATACCAGGCCACTCAAAAGGCAGTAAAATGGTTGGCCACGCCCGGCGATGTACATGAATTTAACGGGCAGCTTGGGGAGAACAGCGTTTTATATTCTTTTATTGACACCACAATGACCGTCAAGCGTGGAAATGAGAATGTATATTATACAGTTTTCCGAACATCGCCAATGGTTTCCAATGAAGATGGAGAATTTGTGAATGCCAACAGCTGCCACATGTGCGGAGTTAGTCTTGGATATTTTTCTTACACCATAGAGAATGACAGCATTTATATTCAGAAGTTCAAACGCAATTTTGCGACACACGGCTCCTTTGGCGAAAAGTCATATACCTTATCAATGATCAACTTAGGCGACGGCTACGAGCTTTTAAAGGTGGATGATCCGTACGAAGGAATGGGAATCAATTCGGTGGGCACCAAATTCTACCGGGAAGGTGAACTGATGCTGAGCCTGATTACCGAAGAAAACAACCGGGGCAACCGAAACAGGAACCACAAAGGGTACTATGAATTTAATACCGACTTTGCTTATAGCAATAAGGCGCACAGCATCACTGTAAAACAGACCGGGTATACGATAGATGAAGAGTCGGGAAAAAGAAAGAACATCAGTAAAATCAGAAAAATTAAGGTGGGAGATGACAGTCTTCAGTTCCAGCAGTGATTGACGGATACAGCACTTATTTCAGCTTCAAACCGCAGACACGAGGAAAAAATAGCACGAAGCGCATAATCTTTAAAGCATTCTGTTTTAATATACGCTCAAAAGCGTATTTTTACCTTACACCAGTTTGTACATCTTTGTCCTGAATCATCATGCCGGAAAAAGAAGGCCGGAAAGAACCACTGAAATATGAAAACAGCTCTCCCCACGTCCTGTTCAACTCACCGAAAACCCTCTGGGTGCCGTAGATTATATGAATTGCGGCTGACCAAAGTCGTTGGCTTCCGTGCGTTATTATTCGTGTTTTTATTTGCGTTCCCTGTTCTACAGGCACAGAATCTTTCTGAGGTCATCAGCAACCTAAAATCGGAACTCACCAAAAATCCAGACGATAAGAAACGCGCATCGGTGTATGCCGATCTCACCTGGTATTACGCCAGTGTTTCTGTGGATTCTGCGCTCAGCTACGGTAAAAAAGCCATTGCAGCCACCGAAAAACTTCAGGATTCCGTATTACTTGCCCAGGTTCACAGCGATCTGGGAGCGGTTCATTTCCGGAATAATGATTTTAAGAAATCCGAACAGCATTATCTGAAATCCTATCAGATCCGGAAAAAGCATAAGAATGCTGCGGGGATTGCCAAACTTAATAATAACCTTGCTTCCGTGTACCAAAGCAGCTTTCAGTACACCAAAGCGATGAAAATGTATCTGGAAGCCCTTAAATATTTTGAAGCAAAGGGTGATGCCAGAAATGCGAACATTACAAAGGCGAATATCGGGCTTCTGTTTGTGGATCTGAAAGACAATCCTAATGCGGTGAAATATATCGGTGAAGCCGTAAAATATTTTGAGTCTCAGGAAAGAAGCGTGGAAATCGAGAACAAACTCTGCGAAAATTACCTGAACCTTGGAAAAGCATTCCAGATGCAGAAAAAATATACGGAGGCAGAACTGCAGTATCAGAAAAGTTCGGAGATCTGTAATAAAGTCGGCAACAAACAGGGTTTTTCGTTCGCCAACAGAAACCTGGGCAACCTGTATACCCTTCAGCGAAAAGATTCCCTGGCCGCCGTAAACCTGCAGGTGTCTCAGGAAGTTCGTGAAGAATTCAATTCCAAAATCGATCAGGAAAGCAACAGTATCGACGTCGCGCAGCATCTCATTGTACAGGGAAAATATCCGGAGGGAAAGCGCATGCTTTTAAAAATCCTGCCGCTATTCGAAAAAGAAAATTCAAAGGAAAACCAGCTTTCCACCTACAAACTGCTTACGAATGTGTATCATCACCTGGCAAAGCCGGACAGCGCAGAGTATTATTTTGAGAAATACATCGCGCTCGATAATGAGCTCGTAAATGTGGGAGTAAGCAGCAGCACGGCTGAACTTGAAAAGAAATACCAGACCCTGAAGAAAGACAGTGAAATCCTTCAGCAGAAATCCAAAATCCTGAAAAGAAACGTGGCCCTGCTCTCGCTGGTAGGCGTACTGCTGCTGGGCGCAGTGTTCTACCGCAACCGCCAGCACCGCCAGAAAGCCGAACTTCAGAAAGCCATTCTGCACCAGCAGGATCTGGCCACCCGGGCGGTCATTACCGCGGAAGACAATGAGCGCAAAAGAATGGCCAGCCACCTTCACGACGGTGTTGGGCAGCTTTTAACGGCGGCCAACATGAATGTGAGCGTGCTGAATGACTATAAAAATGATCCGGAGAATTTTAATACGATCATTCACAGGACTTCGGGTATCCTGGCAGACGCCATCAACGATGTCCGTACCCTTTCTCATCAGATGATGCCTAACATGCTCATTAAAAATTCGCTTACCAATGCCTTAAGGTATCTCATTGAGAAAATCTCATCGCCCAAACTTACCGTGAACCTTCAGATTGAGGGGCTCAACAACGATCTTGACCAGAATATCCAGGTTACGCTCTACCGCATCATTCAGGAATGCATCAACAATACCATTAAACATTCCGGTGCTGATAAAATTGACATCTCCGTCATCCAGACCGATCAAAGAATCACCACAGAAATTGCAGACAACGGCAAAGGCTTTGACCCTGCGAAAGTGATGGACAAGAGAGACGGCCTCGGACTTCAGAATATGAACGCACGCATTGAACTGCTGAAAGGGCAGGTGCGTATAGACAGTGCGGCGGGCGAGGGCACCCGAATATTCATCCAGATTCCAACCGTTTAAAGGAGAGGCGTTATGAAAGTCGTTATTATTGATGACCATCAGATCATTATCGACGGGATTGAAATGCTTCTCGGTCTGGAGAAAAATATCTCAATCCTGAAAACCTATACCGATGCCTTTGATTTTCTTCACGAACTGAGGGCAGAGGAAATACATCCCGATCTCATCCTGATGGATTTAATGATGCCCACGATCAACGGATTTGAATGTGCCAAAATCCTTAAGCGGGATTTCCCGGCTATCAAAATCATTATCCTCTCGATGAACTGCGACCCGAAGACGGTTTATGAACTGACAGAAAAAGTAAAGATTGACGGTTATCTTTCTAAAAAAGTAAGCCGCCAGGATCTGGTGAAAGCGCTGGAGGATGTACATTTAGGATATATGCACCTCAGCACCGAGGCAGAGACTGCGCTGAAGCAGTTTAAGAGCAAAGTCATCGTTTATCCGGAAATAAAACTCACGCTGCGCGAAAAGCAGATCGTGAAACTGATGATCGACGGGTGTACCAATAAGGAGATTTCCACCGCTCTTTTCATCAGCGAAAGCACGGTAGAAACCCACCGCAAAAACATCTACCGAAAAACGGAAACCCATTCCGTTCCCAAGCTCATACAGGCCGTAGCTGATCTCGACCTGCTGGCCGACTGAGCTTAAAAAATTCTCACTTACCGTCCTCAAAATACCCACTGCCGGGTAGATCGCCGTGTGGCTTTTGCTCTACCTTTACTGCAACAAAAAACCCAAATGATGAAAAAAAAATCTCTTCTGTTTGCATCGTTTGTTCTGGCAGGTTCGTTTGCGACTGCGCAACAAACGACTTTCAATGTTCTTGAAAAAGATTACGAAATTTCCCGCAAAGCCAAGAAAGGCTATCTGGGTGGTGTAGAAGCCAAGGAAAACGGCGGTTTCGAGATGGTGTACTTTCTGCCCTCGAGCCGTAGAAAAGTGAAGGTGGAAGCCTATACGTTCGACAAAGATGCCAACCTTACCAACACCATGAAAGACGAATGGGACGTAGAGAAAGTAAAGAAAAAATGGAAATTCTTCAACTTTAAAGGCGATGAATATACCACGACGGCAGCTTCTGTAAGCACCAACCTCACAGGAAAAATGATGTTCAAAAAGCGTGAAATCAAGGCGAAATACAACTGGCTTGCCGGGGATTACGTGAAGAGAGTGAAGCTGCTCGACCGCCAGAAACTCACCAGTGAAAACGGTGAAGAGTACCTTTTTAGCGGCGCGTACGAGGTAGAACGGGACAGCACGATTTACGCCCTGGCTTATCCTTATACCAAAGGTGCGGCCATGCAGAGCCTGGACCTGGTGAAGATTTCGAATACGGGTGAGTCCAGAAAAATAGCGTCTGTTGCCACGCCAAGCCCTGTAAAACCTATATTCTCCAAACCGCTGCTCGATGAAAACAGCCGCGATGTTTCGAACGATGATTTCCCACGGGACTGGATCGTGGTTCTGGCACCTACCAAAATCTACGGCAAAGGCAGCGCAGGAAATCCAAATCAGCTGACTTATCTCCGGATTTCTCCGGAAGGAAATGTTAAAGAGCAGTTCAATTTCACGGCGCCTTCTGCGGGATACCGCATCCTCAATGCTTATGCAAAAGGAAATGAGGTGATTTTGTACGGTATGGGCATTAAAAAAGAGGGCAAGTATGCCGATGAAATCTTAGGAGCCACTGTATCTCCATCCAGTATGGATGATAATGAGCAGGCGGCGGCCAAGTCCACCGGCGGTATGCTGGGCGGCCTCGGGAAAATGGCCAACATGGTTTCCGGAAAAGACGATATGGCACCGTCTCAACAGTCGCTGGACAATGCCTTGGATGAAAAAAAATATGATGACTTCATTATCGCCAAGATTTCCGGGCAGCAGCTGTCGGTGATCAGAGCCACGCCAATGGCAGAACTGAACAGCAAAGCTGTAGCCGGACCCGATATGAAGAAAGCCCTGGAGTTTGACGGTAAGAAATTTGTGACCAACAACTTCCAGATTCTTAAAGATGGCTCCATGATGCTGAGTGTTCAGGATTACAAGCCCGAAGGAAAAGGAATCGGGTTGCCGGGCGGTAAAATGCTGGGCGCACTGGCCGGAGTTTCCACCAGCAGAAGCGGCGACAGCTACGACCGGATTTACAAAGGAATGTATCTGCTTCACTTTTCACCGGAGGGCAATCTTGTAAGAAATTATACGGTGCAGCTGGATCAGAAAAACAAAAAAGGATTCTTTAACAATTCACCCATGACGGCAGATAATTTTCCTGCCATCGGTTATCTGATCGAAAGTAAGGACGGCAAGTCAGTAAACTGGGTGATGGAAATTGTAAAAGCCATTGATGTGGATACGGATGTAAGCACCTTCAGTAATTTCTTTTCAGGAACTTCCACAACTACGACAACCAAATCCTATTCTCCTTTCTACAGCATTGAATATGGCAAGCTCGACCTGGCTACCGGCAAATCTTCGGAATTCAGAACGCTGGGCGACCTAGAGAAGAAGAAATACTACCTGTACCCTAAGCATAACCGATTGCAGATTGGTGATTACACGTACTTCTTCAGCGAAACCCCGAACGGCGACCGCCTGCTCGTTTCGAGAATGGACGTTAAACAGTAAAACCGGGAAGGTCATTTAGTTTTGAAGCTGTGAACCGGTATCTTGTGTCAGTGAAATCATTTTAAAAATTCCTCTTATGAAAAAGTTACATTACGTGTTTTTCTCCCTGTTTTTAGTCACCTTACTGATGACGGGATGCGAAAGAGACAGTGAGCCGGAAAGCACCACACCGCCTGCCTCCGCAGGATTTAGCTGGCGTGAGAACTCCACCACGGCACCTCTGAAAACCGCAGGATCTTCGGAAGTGCGTACGCAGTACAAATCTATTTTTGCCTTTACGGGTGCCACGGCAACTTCGGGAACGGTGTTTGAGTTCAACCTTTCCGGACTTTCCCCTGCGACCTATCCCGTGAATGCCACCAATGCGTTTTATTTTAACGGAAATACAGCCACTCCCGCAACCGGCGAAGTGGTCATCACCGCCAATGCAAACGGCAAAGCTTCCGGCACCTTTAACGCGACCTGGACGAGCGGAACCGTTACCTCAGTGTACGGCACCTTTACCGATATTCCGGTGAAATAAATTTTGATGTATTCCTACCCGGGCGGACCCTGAAATCCGCTGGGTTTTTTACCTTTTAAAATATTCAGACATGAAAAAAATTCTACTTTTCAGTTTAATGATGCTGGGCATTACAGGCAGCGCCCAGCTTACAGTTGTGAAAGACGTATCTGCAACGGGTTTAAGACCTACCGATAACGAGCACTTTATATGGCAAAACAACCGCTGGAACGGCAAGCACTACTACGGGGTAACAGTATCGCCCAGTGTCGCTATAGCAGTAACCGACGGAACCGACGCGGGAACAAAGGTGATTAAAAATTTAGGGCATTCCGGTGTTCTAAGTGCTGCAATAAAGGCCATAATTCCTGCAAAGGATCACTTTTATATTCACGTCTATGTATATAAAAGTTGGAGTCCCTATGTTCAGTATGATGAACTGTGGAAGTCGGATGGTACAGACGCAGGAACTGTATTGCTGAAACGGTTCGATGAACGGGGAGCGACTACTGAAGGCATATCCATCACCACTGACCAATATGAAGCAGTAAACCGCTCCCTCAGTGGTAATGAAATGTACTTTTACGGATATACAGGTAGTAATGGCAGAAAAATATGGAAAACGGACGGCACTGCTGCTGGTACCTCAATGATTGCTGATAAATCCGGTAATGCACTGACAAGACTGAATAATGACGTTTATTTTGCTTCCGATTTTAAATTGTGGAAAATCAGCGGCAATACGGGAAGCGTAGAACTGATTGATGTTCCGAATATTTTTATTGTAGCTACTATGCGCATGGCGGCGTTTAAAAACAAACTCTATTTTATGGGTTTTGATGAAACCAATGGGGTAGAGTTATGGTCCTCCGACGGTACGCCTTCCGGAACAAAAATTTTTACCAATACATCCCCGCTTACCAATAATGTGTACAGTCTCACAACTTTTAATCTCACATCAACGGATGATTATCTCTTATTTTCAACTTTGCATAACGCTTCCGACAACACCCGGCATACGCTATACCGTACCGATGGGACGCTCGGCGGCACCGTGCAGATTTCGCCTGCTGACGCCATAGATGCGGGAACGAGCTCGGGCTCCATGTTTTCCAAAACCAATCAGAATTTTTACTGTTTTAATATGAGCCAGAAAACCATCTTCCGGACCAATTATCAGGAAAACGGTTACTCAATTGTTTCTACAGGTGCCTATAATGCAGGAAATCTCGTCGATTACAAAGGTACAGCCTGGTATGCTGGTGGAACCGCCAATATGTCCGGAAATAATGATTTCGCGGAACCGCACCGCACCGACGGCGTTCAGACCGTAAAAACCTTTGATATCATTACGCTGATGCAGGGAACTAATAACATCGGCTCCAATCCTTTTGGCTTTCATGAATTAAACGGGAATCTGTATTTTTTTGCAGGACTGGGAAATGCGATGAAACTGTACCAGTTTCAGGGTGACTATACCTTCAACAGGTCAGCCGGCAATTCGTGGAACGCTCCCGGCAACTGGAATACTGGGGTGGTGCCGCTTTCTTCTGAAGACACTCTGGTTCCTGCTGGTTCGGATGTTGAAATTTCATCTGCAGCATCAGCAAGAAATCTTGCGCTCAATGCGCCACTTCATATTGTTTCCGGCAGTTTAAACCTTGCAGGGGACTTAGATTTAAATTCAAGAATTACGCTGAATAACAATGCTGTGAATCTCAAGGGAACATCTTCCGCCATCACCGGCGGTAACACCAATAATTACATAGTCACTAACGGTACCGGCACCGTGAATGTTGAAAATGTAAATGCCGGTCGAGGAACGGTAAACCTTCCGGTTGGAACAGCGAACAATTACAATCCCCTTACGCTGGCGAACTCCGGAACTTCTGATACTTTTTCAGTGAAAGTCTCTGAAGGAATTGCGAACGCGCCAGGCGGTGCGGTGAATGCAACCTGGGACATCTCGGAAGGTACGCCAGGCGGAAGCAATGCCACCATTTCCTTAGGCTGGAATGCTTCCCAACAGAACGGAACCTTTAACCCGAACAATGCCACCGTCGGACATTATGTAAACGGTGTCTGGACGGCCGAAAACTCCGGTGCGGTGAGCGGCAGCAATCCTTACACCATCACCGGAACAGGAATCACCAGTTTTTCTCCTTTCGCGGTGATGAATCTTGGTGCGCTCGCAACTGCAGATCCGCTGAAAAAGAACATCTCCGTATATCCAAATCCGTTCAGGGAGATACTTACCGTTACTTCACAGGATAAAGCCACCGTACATTTCTACGATATGACAGGCAAAATGGTGGGCAGCCACGCTTTGGTGAAAGGAACCAATGTGCTGAACCCGGCAGCACTCAAACCCGGCGTTTACCTTTATCAAGTGAAAAATACTTCCGGAAATGTGATGGCTTCAGGCAAAGTGATTAAGAAATAATAATCACGGAAAAGCGGAGTGATTGGGAAGAGTGTTGCTCCGCTTTCATCACGCTTTGGCTTTGGGTAAGTCAGTACATTTTTTGATTTTACAAAACCGGCTGATAACTGTTCAGCCGGTTTCTTTTTTCAGGATTGAGGGGTTTTGTTGCAGACTTGTTCGGGACTCCTTGCGGAACTGTTGCCAAAACACCCTTCTTTTGGCAAGCTTGCGGCAACAACTCCGCAACAACTCCCGAAGAAAATCTTCATTACTTTGTCAAAGTTTTAAACAGCATGACTATTACTTTGACAAAGTTCGAATAAGAACCTCCATCCATTCTCAAAATAAACTTTGTTAAAGGTTGATGCGCATGTAAAGAACTTTGACAAAGTAATACGGGAGCATCACTCAAAAGATGATTGAAAATTCTGAGGTTGTCAGTTTCCATGGAGTACCAAAAGACCGTTGTGCTCGAGCCTTACGCACTTAAAGAGTTTCGTTACCGCTGGTATCTCCTGGCAAAGGAATTCAGCAGAGAGGCTACGACTTCAGCTGATCATGAGCTAAAAATAAAAGCTTACGGTCTTGACAGGATGACCGAACTGGAAATCAAAAACACGACCTTTAAGCGTAAGAAATATAGTGTGGCAGAAGAATACAGTAATCTTTTCGGCATTATTTCCGGCAACGGTCATGCGCCGGAAGATATCATATTAAGTTTCGATGCCCATCAGGGTCAGTATATCAAATCCCTGCCGCTGCATCATTCTCAGGAGATTGTAACAGATGATGAAAACGAACTCCGCATCCGGCTGAAACTCTGTCCGACCTACGATTTCAAACAGGAAATACTCTCTTACGGCGAAAGGGTCACTGTGATTTCCCCGGAAAGTTTTCGTAACGAAATTGCCGGGGAGTACAGAAGAATTCTCATGAAATACGCGAATTAATAGAATCTTCACACTATGCCTGCTGTACCCGAAGAGGTGGAGTTTTTATTAATTCCACTAACTTCTTTTTCCACATTTTTCCTTACCTTTAAAACTCAGTTACTGTACAACGGCCTTGGTTTTCAATAAGATCAACTGAAGTCTGTAAAAACGCTAGAATATCACCATTTAAAACTCCTGTAACGCTTTACTGAAAACACATCCCGGAGGTTGAGCCGTAGTTGCACTGTACCAAAGGTTGGTCTCCTTAAAGGGTAAGGAAAGTCTCCCTAAGATATAAGGCATCAGTAAGAAATCCCATAGCCATCGAATACTTTGGTAAAAAGAACCAAGCACTCCCCGGAAAGATACGCATGCGCAGCCCTTGATTGAGCGTCATATCATAGCGCAGTTGGCTTAATTTCAATTTCAAAAAACATTAATAAATTTACAGGCAAACTATTTCCCATGACCCAACGTTTCCAGGACCAGAACCACCGCCTCAGCCATTTCCAGGATCACGTCGATGTGGTATGTCCGGGTTGCGGCAAAAAGGCAACGGTCACTGCAGACCACGAAAAGAAAGAGGCCCGAATCAACTGTCTGCACTGTGGCTATTCGAAAATCACCGGTACAGCGATAGAAGTGCTGGGCATGCGTGGACATCTGAAGGTGGCAGCAAATGCATATTTCGACGCGGAACTGTGGTACACGGCACCCTTCAAAAGTGAAGAGTTCGTCGCATTTAACCGCGAACATCTGGATTATCTGGAAGCTTATATTTCTGCCACGTTGCGCGAACACAAAGACCGTACTCACTTTACCCTTCTTGAAAAACTGCCGCGCTTTTACCACGAGGCCAAAAACCGGGATGCCCTGCTGAAGCTGGTTGCCAAACTTCAAAACAAAAAATAAAACTCAGGCAGTCTTTTATTTTCCTTTATGTAACCCAGGTAACAGGAAACCTCAGGGATTTAAGCGAACTTTGTAAAAAAAGAAATGAATACCATCTGTCCCTCCCACCTTGCTTCTTTAGGAGAAGATTTTCTGCTCCTCGATATCCGCGAGCGGTTTGAATTCAATACCTATCGCGGAGTTTTTCCAAATCTGAAGAATATCCCTTTCAGTGAATTCGATGAGGAACTTCCGACTTTGGATAAAAGCAGGAAAACATTACTCATCTGTAACAACGGCCTGCGCAGCAGAACAGCGGTTCAGTTTCTTGCTGAAAGGGGTTTTGCGGACGTATCATCCGTGATGGGCGGTCTGGTGAAATGGCAGCAGAACGGTCTGCCGATGACGGGTACGCCGCCGGATTCATATCGCATTCCTTATCAGATTCTAAGGAATGTTCTGCCTAAAAAATCAGCGATTGAACTTAAAATAATTTTGGGAAAAATCTTCCGGTCCTCCTGCGGTAGTCCGCATAGGTGGGATATTTCTTCATGAGCTGCTTTTCCACGTAAGTGGATTTCAGACAGAAGAGCAGCAGCGGCGATAGCAACTACCATAGCCGAAAACCATCCCGTAACGGTAAGTGCAGCCGGCATTTTTACCCGCTGCAGCCATTCCTACACATACCCGGCGAAAAGTATAAACTGCAGCCCAACGAAATCCTGCGCCGTTTACTTCATAGTCAGTCGTTTTGGATGAGGTTACGGATTTATCGCGATGCTGAAAATTCCTCTCAGTTCATCCACGCCATAACCGGTGGCTTTGTCTTGTGGGTAAAGGGATTTAATTTTCAGATGGGTCTTCTCCGCCAGCTCTTTTCCGGGTGTTCCGTGGCATTGAAGACACATGGCGTTCGTGACGATCGGGGCATAATAATGATTGTCTTTTAGCAGGCCTTCAGGCATTTTACCCGCGGCAAGCATGGCTTTGTACGTGGTAATAACCGCAAGTTCAGCTGGATTTGCGGCATTGTCGGGATTCCGGTATTTATCCGACACTCTTTTAATGCTGACGCTATATTTTTTAGAAATACTGTCAGTCAGCGGTATCGCGTTGATGTTGCAGAATTGCAGGGCATTTTCGGGTCCGCCTTCCGCAATCTTCTGTTTCAGCTGCGAGCCGAGGAGCTGCTGGGCTTCTGCTGCATAATTTTTCAGAATTTCCCCGTCCGGAATCGCTTCACTTTTCCCCGCCGGTATTTCAGTTGTTGTGTTTTCAGTGACGTTGGTCTGCTCTTTCTGGCAGCTTAAAGCCGTGACTATAAAAGCTCCAACTGCAAAAATGGTTACCTTGTTCATGGTTGTGTTTTTTTGTTAAAATATTAAAATATGTCAATCAGATTAATTTATAAGAGACCGATTTTTGGATTATTATTCATTTAAAAGCCCATCAATCTCTTCAAAAAAAGAAGCTTTGCTGTAATCCGCCATCCCGGCGTGGTGAAGGCGGATTTTTCCGGTTTTGTCGAGTACGACTGTTGTCGGAAGTGACCCGTTGAAATAAGCCGTAGGAATGTTCCCTGCCGGAACGAGGAGCGGAAGGGTGTAATTTTCCTTTTTAAGGTAGTTTTCACCCAATGAAACCTGGTCATCCAGATTCACGGTAAGGAAAACGACGCCCGGATTGTTTTTGTATTTATCGTAAAACTTCTGGATCGAAGGAAATTCAGCCCGACAGGGCGGGCACCATGAGGCCCAGAAATTCATGAACACGACTTTTCCTTTCAGGTCTGCAGTACTGATGGTGTTACCGGACTGGTCTGCTACGGTGAAATTTTCAGTAATGGTGTTAGTATCGCCGGCTTCGGTCTCCTTTTCAGTTTTCTTTTCCACGCTGGAATTCATAATTCCTGTAGAAATAATCTGGCGCATGAACCAGGCTTTCGCGTCGGGACTTAGCAGCAGCAGGACGAAGAAGGCAAAAAGAATTGCAGTACTCCAGTTTTTCCTGAACCATATTTTAATTTTCTCCATTTTAAAGTAGTGTTGATATGTTATTTCAGGAGCTGTTTTCGCACTTCGGCTTCTTCTACAAAGCCCAGGCTCTCCCAAATGATTTCGTTGTTTTTATATAATTTAAGAACCGGCAGCGCAGAAACGTTCATCGCTTTGCACAGTTCCGTATTGTCGTCGGCATTCACTCTTACAATTTTTACTTTTTCGGGCATTTCTGCAGCGATTTTGCTGAGGTAAGGTTCCATCTTTTTACACGGCGCGCACCAGTCTGCATAAAAATCGACAAGAACGAGGCGGTCGCTTTTCAGCTCCTCATTATACTGCTGCAGGCTCATGCCTTCAGTAGCAGCTGCGGATTTCAATTCTGGCAGATTTTTGCTGCGCCATTCCATCATTCCTCTGTTCATCTCATAGATTTCTGTGTAACCCATTTCTCTAAGTTTTTCAGCTGCCGCAGCACTTCGAGGTCCACTGAGGCAGTAGACGAAAACAGGTTTTGCCGGATCGAGGGTGGCGGCTTTCTCTGCGAAATCGTCAGCATTCCAGTCGATGTTTACCGCATTCTGAATATGCCCTTTTTTATATTCGTTAAGGGTTCTTACATCCACCACTTGGGCATTAGGAGTTTTTTTTAGTTTTTCTGAAAACTCGGTCGCAGAAAGTGATGTTGTGCTTGCGGTGTTCTGGGCTTTGCTGCAGCTGATCATGACCAGAGCGAAAAGAGCGATGATGATGTTTTTGTACATCTTTAAATATTTTCTTTGATTAAACGTTCGAGTTCTTCGGCAGGAAATACACCGGACTGTTTCCATTTTATTTCGCCGTTTTTGAAGATCATCAGCGTAGGAACACTTCTGATTCCGTATTTTGCTGCAACGCCCTGGTTTTTATCGACATCGATTTTAATGATGGTCGCCTGGTCGTTCACCCGTTTTTTAAGGTCTTCCAGAATGGGAGCCTGCATTTTGCACGGGCCGCACCATTCTGCAAAAAAGTCTACCAAAACAGGTTTGTCCTGACTGATAAGTTCGTGAAATTTTGACATGTCTTTTACTTTATTTTGATTTTACTTCTTCGAATTGTACTTCATCCGTATCTGAGCCGGATGATTTACGGTCCGGAACCGAACAGTTCCCGCCGGCACAGCAGCCGATGTTCAGCAGGGCCATGATTGCCGCGGCAAATATCGTCATGAACCATACGCCGGTTCTGATGGCTTCTGTCATCAGGAAAAGGCCGAGTGCGAGACGGAGAATTCGGAAGATATTCCAGTTTTTTGTGATATTCTGAATCATTTTGGTTTTTAAGATGTTACGGGATTTCCTTTTTCGCGCCATTCCTTCATCCCACCGGAATAGTTTTTTACGTGATTAAATCCGTATTTCTTTAAGAGCGAATATGCAATTGCCGAACGGTCGCCGCTCTGGCAGTGAATGATCACCTGCTTGTCTTTGCTTATTTTATCAAGGTTTTGAGGAAGCGTTCCTACAAAAACATTTTCCGCGCCTTCAATATGTCCATCTTCATATTCGGTTTTCCCTCTTACATCGACGATCTGCACCTCTTCCTTGCCAAGATAGGTTTTAAATTCCTCGATATTGATAACGTCGGCTTGCTCGAGTTTAATCCCCGATAAATTGACTTCGGAAATAAATCCGGCAATCCGGTCGAGACCGATGCGCATGAGTTTTCTGGTAATTTCATCCATTTCTTCTTCGGGAGCTACGATCACGAAATCTTCATCATAATTCAGCAACCAGCCCGCCCAAGTACTCAGCGTTTTGTTGTTCTGGATGTTGATGCTTCCGGGAATAAATCCTTTGGCGAACTCCACTTTATTGCGGGTATCGATTACTTTTATCCCTTCATTATATTTTTGGAGAAACTCTGTTTCGGAAAGTTTCGGATGTTTGGGAACCTCGGTCAGTAAAAGGCGTTCCACTTTGTTGAGCTTTTTCATCATGGCAAAATATTTCGGTGGTTCCGGCTGACCTTCCAGCAGGTATTGCACAAAACCTTCTTTATCACTTTCGAATTGGAATGCCCAGTTTCTGATTTTCTCGTACCCTACGGTGGAACTTGGAACGGAGCCCAAAGCTTTACCACAGGCTGAACCGGCACCATGTCCCGGCCATACCTGAATATGAGGCGGCAGTTTTGAAAAATCCTGTACAGAACGGTACATTTCGTGAGCTCCTTTTTCCTGAGTTCCGGTAATTCCGGCTGCCTTTTCGAGCAGGTCGGGACGCCCGATATCGCCTACAAAAACAAAGTCTCCTGTGAAAATCATCACGGGTTCATCTGTTGCAGGATGGTCGGTGAGCAGGAAACTGATGCTTTCCGGCGTGTGACCGGGTGTATGGATAACTTCCAAGGTCAGGTTTCCGACTTTAATTTTATCGCCGTGTTTCAAACTTTCATGGGGAAATTCGTATTGCCAGTCCGCGCCGCCCTCATCGGAAAGATACAGTTGTGCTCCGGTAATTTCTGCCAGTTCGTGGGAACCCGAAAGGAAATCGGCGTGAATATGCGTTTCGGTAATATGGGTAATGGTAAGGTTATTTTCTTTAGCGATCTCCAGATAGGTATCCACATCACGCTTCGCGTCGATTACAATCGCTTCACCTTTTGCCTGACAGCCGATTAAATAGCTGCCCTGTGCTAAACTTGTATCATAAATGTGTTTAAAGAACATATATTTTAATTTTAAATTGTTGTTACGTGTTTTTGTTAAGGCATCAAAACGGATACCTTATTTTTTAACGGCGAAAATCCGGATCACCGAGGCTTCACCCTGATGAAATTCTCCTTCAGCAAGAACTACTTTCTCTTCTGTTGCTTCGATGAATTCAAAATCATTGAAATCTTTTTTCAGTTCTTCGAGGTCATACAGCATCCCAACGTCGCGCGGATCGCCTGATTTTGGGTTGAGTTGCTGAAAAGTGGCTTGTTTCTTTGAAAACCCTTCGATAACAAGATGTCCACCGGGTTTCAGAAATCTGCTCAGCTTCCGGTGCTCAATTCTTCTGTCTTCTCCCGGAAAGTGCGCAAAGATGAGCGCCAAAGCATCAAAACTGTTTTCGGGATATCGTATGTTTTCAACATCTGAAATGGTATAACTGATCTTAACATCACTATGTTCTGCAAGAAGAAGCGCCTTGTTTTTCCCCGCTGTACTTTGGTCAAAGGCTTCGACTTCCCAACCTAATTTTGCCATAAATACGGCATTCCGGCCTTCGCCTTCCGCAGGAAGCAGAATTTTTCCGGGACGTAGATCCGCAGATTTTTCCTTTAAATAATCATTGGGTAACGTTCCGTAAGCATAGTGTTCATCGGCGTAACGCTGGTTCCAGAAGTTCTGTTGATTCATAGTCATCATATTAAGTCCTAAATACTGTAGTGCAAAATTAGTGAATCTGAAATGCCGGATTGGTAACCTGTGTTACTTAAGGTTTGAATGATGGCTGTGAGAAAGAACTTTATTTCCGTAATTTTGTAAGATGGAAATCACTGAATCAATTAAAGACCTTTTCGAGCCAGAACTGATGGAGGAGATCCTTGCCGTCGGTAAAAAGAAAACAGCCAAAGAAGGTGAAGTAATCATCAGTATTGGGCAGCGTTTGCTTTTCATGCCGATTGTACTTCAGGGAACCTTAAAAGTATCCATGATGCAGCCCGACGGGCGTGAACTCCTAATGTATTACCTGAATGCAAATCAAGGCTGTGCCATGTCGTTCACCTGCTGCATGCAGGAAGCCAAAAGTGAAATTATGGCCGTAGCAGAAGACGATGTGGAAATGTGGATGATTCCGGTAGAGTACATGGACTCCTGGATGCATAAATATCCCAGCTGGAAAAGTTTCGTGATGCGCACCATGCAAAACCGCTTTTACGAGATGCTGAGAGCGCTGGACATGGTAGTTTTCAACGGTCTTGATGTACGCCTCACCAATTATCTCAGAGAAAAATCAAAGATCACCGGAAAAACCGTACTTAATGTTTCTCATGAAGAGATTGCCAACGATTTGGCCAGCTCCCGCGTCGTGATCAGCCGCCTTCTTAAAAAACTGGAGAACGACGGTAAAGTGCTGCTGTACCGTAACCAGATCAAGCTGCTGAAGGATTTTTAAGAAATTTAAAATAGAAAACAGTACACACGGCCAGTCGGCCGTGTTTTTTTGTATGTAACTCAGGTTACGTTCTCTGCTCCGTATAGCAGGTACATTTGCACAAAATTATACGGAACATGAGAAAACTATTGATTGCCGCATTTGCAATGTTCTCGAGTACAGTCCTTTGGGCTCAGGAAACAGTGCAGGTTTCCAGGCAGGATCTGGAAGAGAAAATAGAGCGTAACAACCTTCAGCTTAAAATTGCGTCTGCAGAAGTACATTCTGCTGAGGCCGATCTGCTAATGTCCCGCGCGATGCATTTGCCTAACATAAAAGCCAGCTATACGGGGATCTCTACCAACAATCCGCTGATGGCCTTTGGTTCCAAACTCAATCAGGAACGGGTGACGATGGAGGATTTTAATCCCGCCAACCTCAACAATCCCAAGAATATTTTCAACTTCGCCACCAAGCTCGAAGTGCAGCAGCCCATTTACAATAAAGATGCGGTGTACATGAAGAAAGCCGGTGAAGTAAAGGTGGAAGTGCTGAAACTGAAACAGGAGCGCACCCGCGAATATCTGAAATTTGAACTGAACAAAGCTTATATGCAGCTCCAGATGGCATATAAAAACGTGGAAGTGTTGGAAGGCGCAAGAGCCACCGTTCTGGCCAATAAAAAAGTCATCGACAATTATTTTAAAAACGGAATGATTCAGAAATCTGATGTACTGGATATGAACGTGCGCGTTGCAGAAATCGACAGCCAGATCCGTTTTGCAAATTCGAATGTGCAGAACGCCTCCGATTATCTTTTCTATCTGCTGGATGAATCTCCGGAAAATAAAGTGATGAAACCTTCCGAAACCCTCGAATATCAGGAAGATCTTCTTACACCGGATCCTGTATTGAGTAAGGAGCGAAAAGACCTTCAGGCTTTCCGTAAATCCCTGGAATCCTATGATTATTTGGTGAAATCTTCAGAAGCTAAATTTTTGCCCAGGTTGAACGCATTCGGAAGTTTTGAACTTTATGATAATAAACCCTATCAGTTCAATGCCAAAGGTTATTTGGTAGGAGTTGAACTTTCCTGGAATATTTTCGACGGCATGAAAGCCAAAAGTGAAATCGCTAAATACAAAGCCGATATGGCGAAATCTGAAACAGAAGTTGCACAGTACCAAAAACAGAGCACCCTTGAACTCACCAAAGCTTACCGCCAAGTAACCGATGCCGACCACAAAGTGAAACTCAGCAAACAGGCGTGGGAGCAAACTGCAGAAGCGTACCGAATCCGCAAGAACCGATATGAGCAGGGGCTTGAGAAAGCTTCCGATGTTCTGAATGCAGAAACGCTGATGTCTAAAAAAGAACTCGAATATCATCAGTCTGTTCTGGAATACAATACTGCTTTGGAATATTATAAATTTTTGAAGTAAAATATCGCAGATTTTACAGATCAATCTTTAATGTTACCGTTATCATCGATTTCTCAAAAAAACTAAACTCAGAAAATAATCTCTTATGAAAAAACATATTTATCTTTCATTACTGCTTGGTTCAGCCCTTCTTGCAAGCTGTTCCTCCGATCCCGCAGCAATTGCCGACAACACCAAGCCGGTTCAGGTAACCCTTAGCAGCACGGGAACAACCGACGCATTGGGATACGTTAATGCAAGTGGGACACTTGTGGCAAAAAACTCCGTCAATGTATCGACCAGAATGATGGGCTATATTACAATGCTCAGAGCGGATGTGGGAGATTTCGTAAGTGCAGGTCAGTCCCTTGTAAGCATCAATAATACTGATATTCAGGCGAAAGGCGGACAGGCGAATGCCCAGATTGCACAGGCGCAGGCGGCTTTTAACAGTGCTTCGAAGGATTATCAGCGTTTCCAGAATTTGTATAACTCACAAAGTGCTTCCCAAAAAGAGCTTGATGATATGCGTGCCCGTTACGAAATGGCGAAAGCTACATTGGATGGCGCGAGAATGATGAAAAGCGAAGTGAATTCACAGTATCGTTACACCAACATCAGTGCTCCGATTTCCGGAGTCGTGACCGCAAAATATGCGAGTCAGGGCGATCTTGCCAATCCGGGAATGCCGATCCTTACGATTGAAAGTTCCGGGAACTTACTTGCACAGGTTCTGGTTTCTGAGCAGCACATCACCTTAATCAAACCGGGTATGCCGGTAAAAGTTCTGATGAAATCTACCAATAAGGAAGTTGCAGGTCAGGTCTCGGAAGTAAGTCTTTCAGCAACAAATACCGGCGGACAGTACGTTGTGAAAATCAGTGTTCCCCAAAGCAAGGAATATCTGCCGGGAATGTATGTGAATGTGCAGTTTCCGTTCAAAAGAAGCGGAAGCGTCAATCAGGACTTTCAGGAATCCGTAACCGTACCGAAATCAGCACTGGTTGAAAACGGACAGCTCACCGGAATCTACACCGTAAGCTCAAGCAATACCGCGCTTCTCCGCTGGGTGAAAACTGGGAAAGTGATGGGCGATCAGGTGGAAATTCTTTCAGGCCTTTCCGCCAAAGAACCTTATATCGTTTCCGCCAACGGAAAACTGTTTAACGGTGCAAAAGTAACCACAAAATAATGTGATGATCTGATGATCGCATGATCTGCTGATTTGTTATCAGCATTTAATGATCTTATCAGCACACTAACTAATTACCTGATTATATTATGGAAAAAGGAATCGCAGGACGTATAGCCGAGTTTTTTATCAATTCAAAATTAACCATTCTGTTAATGATTGCATTGATGATTATCGGGGTGTACAGTTCTACATTAATACCAAGAGAAGAAGAACCGCAGATCATTGTGCCGATGGCCGATGTAATGGTGGGATATGCCGGCGCCAGTCCCAAAGAAGTGGAAAGCCGCGTGGTTAAACCTTTAGAGAAAATTATCTCCAATATTAAAGGAGTAGAGCATGTGCATGCCATGGCGATGAACGGCCGTGCTATGATCATCGTTCAGTTTTATGTAGGTGAAGATACCGAACGTTCTTATGTGAAGCTGTATGACGAGCTCATGAAGAATAAAAATATTTTTCCTCCGGGTATTTCGGAACCCATGGTGAAAACCCGTTCCATCGATGATGTTCCGATGTTGGGACTCACGTTGTGGAGCGAAAAATACAATGATTTTGAGTTGAGACAGATTACTGAAGAACTGGCTTCCGAAATCAAAAAAGAAAAAGATGTTTCTCAAACCAACGTGATCGGAGGCCGCCCACGACAGCTGAAAATCATCCTCGACCGTGAAAAAATGGCTGAAAGTGCTGTAGATCCGCTGACGGTAATGCAGATGATTCAGGCCAACAACGGCAGCGCACAGAGCGGAAGTTTTGTGAGCAACGATACTGAATATTTGCTGAAAACCGGCCAGTTCCTCACTTCTCAGGAAGATGTTGAAAATCTGGTGGTCGGAACTTCGCAATCAATGCCGGTGTATCTGAAACAGATCGCAACCGTGACGGACGGACCTGCTTCGCCTGCCAATTACGTAAGCATGGGCTTCGGGAAAGGAACTGAAAAAGGAACAAAAAATCCTTCAGAATATCCTGCAGTTACGCTTTCTGTTTCAAAAGTGAAAGGGGCGGATGCGATGAAAATTTCGGAGCAGCTTCTGGAGAAAGTGGAATCTTTAAAGAAAACTTTAATCCCCAATGATGTTCACGTGGAAGTCACCAGAAACTATGGTGAAACGGCTTCGCATAAAGTATCCGAACTTTTGCTTCACTTAGGTGTGGCGATTGTTGCAGTAACCATTCTTGTAATGCTGGCGATGGGTTGGCGTGGTGGTTTGGTCGTATTCCTTTCAGTACCGCTTACGTTTGCCCTTACGCTTTTCAGCTACTATATGTTGGGATACACGCTGAATAGAATTACGCTTTTTGCCCTTGTTTTTGTGGTGGGAATTGTAGTGGATGACAGTATCATCATTGCCGAAAATATGCACAGGCATTTCCACATGAAGAAACTGCCGTTTAAACAGGCTGCAATTTATGCGATTAATGAAGTTGGAAACCCAACCATCCTGGCGACCTTTACGGTAATCGCTGCAATTTTACCGATGGCCTTTGTATCCGGAATGATGGGTCCTTATATGTCGCCGATGCCGATTGGAGCGTCGATTGCCATGTTGCTTTCACTTTTCGTTGCATTGACGGTAACTCCATATCTGGGTTATCATCTGCTTAAAGTGAAAGATGAAAAAGAACATCAGGAAGAACAGGGATTGGAAACCGGTTTCATCTATAAATGGTACAAAAAAATTGAGCAGCCGTTCCTGGACAGTTCAAAAAGAAGATGGGTAATGTTGGGAATTACCGGAGTTTTGCTGCTGATTTCTATGCTCGCCTTCTTTACCAAATGGGTAGCGGTAAAAATGCTTCCGTTCGACAATAAAAATGAAATCCAGGTGGTGATTGATATGCCTGAAGGGACTACGCTTGAGAAAACATCAGTGGTGGCCAAAGAGGTTTCACAGTATCTGAGAACCGTTCCGGAAGTGGTGAATTACCAGAATTATGTTGGAGCTTCATCACCGATTACCTTCAACGGACTTGTTCGTCATTATGATTTGCGGGGTGCGAGCAATACTGCGGATATCCAGGTTAATTTACTTAACAAAGGCGAACGCTCAAAACAGAGTCATGATGTTGCTAAAACCATCCGTCCGGAAATCCAAAAGATTGCGAAAAAATATGGAGCCAACATCAAGATTGTTGAGGTTCCGCCAGGGCCGCCGGTACTTTCTACCATTGTTGCAGAAGTGTACGGACCGGATTATCAGGAACAGATCAGAATCGCAGATGAGGTTCAGAAAATCCTTATTAATACAGAAGATGTTGTAGATGTTGACTGGATGGTGGAGGCGCCACAGGGTGAATTCAAAATCATTCCTGATAAAGAAAAAAGCATGCTGAACGGCATCGCGCCGCAGCAACTTGTTGGAAATCTGAATTATCTTTTAGGAGAATATCCGGTTTCTACACTTTATGATGAAAAAAGCAGCCAGCCTGTAAATATGGTGATGAAACTGGATAACAGTGAAAAATCAAACATACAGGATATCACTGCGCTGAAAGTGAAAGGTGCTGCAGGAAATATGATGCCGGTAAGCGACGTGGCAAAAGTGGAAAGAGGTCCTTTGGAAAAAAGCATCTACCGCAAAGACCAGAAAAGAGTAGTATATGTTCTTGCTGACATGGCAGGAGCACTGGAAAGTCCGGCGTATGCGATTCTTGGAATGGAAGAAAAACTTAAAAACATTAAGCTTCCGGCCGGTTATAAAATCAACGAACTGTATATGGAGCAGCCAAAAGATGAAAGCGACTATACGGTGAAATGGGATGGAGAATGGCAGATTACGCTCGAAGTCTTCCGTGATCTGGGAGTTGCTTTTGCTGTAGTAATTATCATTATTTATATGCTGATTGTGGGCTGGTTCCAGAATTTCAAAACACCGTTGGTGATGATGGCCGCAATTCCGCTTTCTTTGGTGGGAATCGTGTTGGGTCACTGGTTATTGGGCGCATTCTTTACCGCGACTTCATTTATCGGGATGATTGCGTTGGCAGGAGTTATGGTAAGAAATTCTGTTCTTCTCATCGACTTTATCGAAATCCGTCTGAACGAAGGAATTCCTATGAAGCAGGCCATTATTGAAGCCGGTGCGGTGCGTACAACCCCAATTTTACTGACAACTGGAGCAGTCGTTATCGGAGCTGTGATTATTCTATTTGATCCTATCTTCCAGGGGCTTGCGATCTCTCTGGTGTTCGGAGCGATCGTTTCTACAGTGCTTACGCTGATTGTAGTTCCATTGATCTATTACATGACCGAAAAGAAGAAATGGGAGAAAATACATGCAGCAAATGTGTCTGATGAAGAAGAATTTAATCACAACCTAAATCTTAATTTACCTGAATAATTTAAGTATAACTCATCACTAATCTCAGGACACGGCCGGATTTTGTGCCGGCCGTGTCCTTTTAAATTTCAAAACAATGAAACTCATTCATATTATTGCAGTAAAGGAATTCGAGAAAAAAGTAAAAGATATTTTGCTGCATTCAGGAGTTCAGGCATTTTCTTACGGCGAAGTCCGCGGATTTAAGTCCAACGGTTCGGTATCTTCTTCCGAAAACTGGTTTGCCTCTTCAGGCGCAGAAACCGAATCTTTATTGTTTACCGTATTTGCAGATGACGAAGTGCTTGAAAAGATTACTGAACGCATCCGTAAATTCAATACACAACAGGAGTTCGAGTCCAGGATTCACCTGGCTGCCGTAGCAGTAGAACAGATTATTTAATAATAAAAACAGAACAATTATGAAAACAAGAACGATTCACGCCGTAGCCGGCACCATGATTTTAGTAAGCCTGCTTTTGGGGAATTTTGTACACCAGAATTGGTTTTTCCTTACCGGATTTGTAGGCATTAACCTTTTTCAGTCGGCTTTTACCAACTGGTGTTTGCTTGGGAATATTCTGGAGAAATTCGGAATTAAAGACAGCGCCGGCGACAGCTGCTGCTCGTAATTTAAGTCATTTAAATATCCAGATTTCCGTTCACTCAAATTCTTCGAAAGGGATTTTGAGCTGAACGGAAATCTGTTTTTTTTCCTGGGTGTTGAGGTTAGAAAGTGAAAGGCCGAGCAAGCGTACCGGTTTGTCGAAAGGGCGAAGCTCCCAGAGTTTCTGTGCGGTTTCAAAGAAATCCGTCGCACCGTCAAAATATACTTCCTGGGTTTTACTGCGGGTGTATTGGGTAAAATCTTTGTACTTGATTTTCAGCGTTAAAGATTTTCCTTTGATCTCTTTTTTCGCTAGCCGGATTTCCAGTTCTTCACTGATGAGCTGAAGCTGTTTAAAAACCGAATCTTCATCGAGCAGATTCTCCCAAAAAGTTTCTTCCACCGCGACACTTTTCTGGATACGGTGCGGTTTTACCTCACTTTTATGAATGCCGCGCACCACATTGTAGTAATAGTTTCCGGATTTTCCGAAAAGGCGGATAAGTTCTTCCAGAGATTTTTTCTTAAGGTCTGCACCTTTGAAGATGTGCATTTCGTGCATTCTGTTGGCGGTTACTTTTCCGATTCCGTAGAATTTCTCTATGGGAAGTTCTTCCATAAACTTCAGAATTTGGGTGGGATGAATGGTTTTCTGCCCGTTGGGTTTGTTGTAATCTGAAGCGACTTTTGCCAGAAATTTATTCACCGAAATTCCTGCCGAAGCCGTGAGACCGGTTTCCTCAAAAATCCTTTGTCTGATTTCTCTGGCGATGTCGTTGGCCGATTCTATTCCTTTTTTATTTTCAGTAACATCCAGATACGCTTCGTCCAGCGACAGCGGTTCCACCAGATCGGTGTATTCATAAAATATGGTCCGGATTTGCTGCGAAATTTCTTTGTACCGCTGAAATCTTGGCTTTACGACGATAAGTTGCGGACATTTCTCGAGCGCCATTCTCCCCGGCATTGCAGAACGGACTCCGAATTTCCGGGCTTCATAACTTGCAGCTGCCACCACGCCATACTGGCCGCCACCCACCGCAATGGGTTTTCCGCGGAGCTCCGGATTGTCGTGCTGTTCTACGGAGGCGTAGAACGCGTCCATATCGACATGAATGATTTTGCGTTGGGGTAGCATGAAGCAAAATTAAGAAATTTGCTTTTCGGAAAAGAGCATAAAAAAAAAACTGATGATCCGACGGTTGAACTTTTGCAAATTCTGTCGCTGAATCATCGGTTGAAGTTTTTAGTTATGTTTGGGCTTCAGGTACTGATTTCAGATTAAATTCAAATTCCTCAGTTTTTGGGGTTTAGTTTTTTGTATCTGCAGAATCTTAAATCCCTAATCAATTTCCTGACTTGAATAAGCTGAATAATTAAAAGTGATAAATTTTACCGGTTTTTCTCCACATAGCTGAGTACGGTGTTATTGAAGTCTTCTCTTTTATCGATATTTACGTTGATTGGCCAGTAATAAACCAGATCACGCAGATAATCAAAAGTTTTCAGCCTTACGTAATCTTTCTCGGTGGTAAGGATGATTTTATATTCGCCAAGTTTTTTGTATTCTGCGACAATGTTTTTAATGTCCTGATCGGTGAAATTATGATGGTCTTTGAATTTGAGATGTTTCACCCGTTGAGAGAATTTCGCCAGGTGGTTGATTAAAGGCTTTGGATTGGCAATTCCTGTAATCAGCAGGATGTCGTAATAACTCAGATTATTATCGGGCAGCATTTTATCTCTGCTGTAAACATTCTCGTCGTAGCCAATGCTCGAAAAAAATACTTTCTGGTAATGCTGCGGTTTGATTCTCGAAATATAATACTGCTTGTTCTCTTCCGTTAAATCCTCCGGACATTTAGAGACCATGATGATCTGTGCGCGAGCTGCACCACTTCGGCTTTCGCGTAAGTCGCCTGCAGGAAGTACAAAATCTTTAAAATATGGATCGTTATAATCGGTCATCAGAATGTTGAATCCCGCTTTTATTTTACGGTGCTGGTATGCGTCATCCAGAATCAGAACATCTAGATCCATATCGTCAATCATCTTTTTAGCACCGGGCACCCTTTCTTCCGAAACCCCTATGACAAAACGGTTTTTGAAACGTTCGAACAACTGCATCGCCTCGTCTCCCACTGTTTTATAATTGCTGTCGTAATTGGTAATGCCGTAGCCTTTGGTCAGTCTTCCGTAACCGCGGGACAGGACTCCGGTTCTGTAATTTTTGGAGAGCAATTCTGCCAGATACATTACCATAGGAGATTTTCCGCTTCCGCCCACAGAAAGATTTCCGACATTGATGATCGGAGTTTTAAATTTCGTCGATTTAGAAATTCCCCAATCATACATTACGTTTCTGATGCTTGTTACGAAATGATAACCAAGGGAAAAAGGGTAGAGATACCATCTTTTCATAGGCTGCAAAAATAGGGATTTTTCGGAGTAAAGAAAAGTCAGGTTTCACTAATTTTTCATGAAATGACGATGTTTTATTTTTGAGGATCTTAAGGATAATAATTAGGCGCTACCACGCTAATTTTAAACATTTTGTTTAAATTTGCTAGATTAGATTAAAAGGCATGAAAAAGAAAAATGTAGCCGTAGTAATGGGTGGATATTCCGATGAGTACAAGGTTTCCCTGAAAAGCGGACAGCTTATTTACGATTCCCTGGACCGTGATTTATACAACGTATATAAAGTCGTAATCCTGAAAGACGAATGGTATTTCGTAGACGACAGAGACCAGAATCTGCCCATCAATAAAGCAGATTTTTCGGTCACCCTTGAAAGTGATTACAAAGTGAAATTTGATGTATGTTTCAATATCATTCATGGGAAACCGGGCGAAAATGGTGAACTGCAGGCTTATTGGGACACTATCGGACAAAAATATACCGGCTGCGGTTTTTACCAAAGTGCCTTAACTTTCAATAAAAAAGATACCCTCGCGGTGCTTTCAAAATACGGAATCCCTTCTGCCAAAAGTGTTTATCTGAGAAAAGGAGACTCATATAATGCTGATGAAATTATCGCAGAGCTGAACCTTCCACTGTTTGTAAAGCCCAATCAAAGCGGTTCTTCCCTTGGTATTTCTAAAGTAAAAGTAAAAGAAGATTTTGCTAAAGCAGTAGATTTTGCCTTTGCGGAGGACGACGAAATTTTAATAGAAAGTTTCCTGAACGGTATGGAGGTTTCGGTGGGCGTTGTAGATTTCAATGGGGAAACCATTGTTCTGGGAATTACAGAAATTGTTCCCCATAAAGAGTTTTTCGATTACGAAGCCAAATACGAAGGCGCTTCCGAAGAAATTACGCCGGCAAGAATTGATGAAGAAACCCGCAAAAAAGTGGAGGAAATTGCTAAAAAAGCCTATAATTCTTTAGGCATGAGCGGTTTCTCCCGAAGCGAATTCATCATTATGAACGGAATTCCGTACATGTTGGAAATGAATACCAATCCCGGATTTTCACCGGCTTCAATCCTGCCGCAGCAGGCAAAAATCTATGGAATATCCATTAAAGATTTATGCGGAAATGAGGTACAAAAAGCTTTGCAAAAAAATTAAACTGAAAAACTATGAAAGTAGCTGTTTTTCCGGGTTCGTTTGACCCGATTACGCTTGGTCATTACGATATTGTGGAAAGAGCTGCCCCGCTTTTCGATAAGATCATTATTGCGATTGGCCAGAATTCACAGAAAAAATATATGTTCTCGCTGGAACAACGCGTAGAATTCATCAAGAAAACATTTGAAAAATTCCCGAATGTGGAGGTGGATCATTTTGAAGGTCTCACTATCGATTATTGCCACAGCAAAAATGTGAACTTTATTCTCCGCGGACTAAGAAATCCCGCAGATTTTGAGTTTGAAAAAGCCATTGCCCAAACAAACCGGGAACTTACTAAAGAAAATAAGATTGAAACAATTTTTCTTTTAACTTCAGCGGGAAAATCATTTATCAGCAGCAGTATTGTACGAGAAATTATTACCTTCGGTGGTGATTATAAGCTTTTGGTTCCGGATACAGTGCGGGTTCCAATAAAAAAATAATATTTTGCAGGTTCACGAAAATCTTAATCTCGCCATAGAATTACTCGGCACGGTAGCTTTTGCCATGTCGGGAAGTTTCGCTGCAATGCAGAAACGGCTTGATCCTTTTGGAGTTTTAATTATTGCGTTCATTACCTCTGTTGGTGGCGGAACGGTGCGCGATTTACTGCTTGATGTTCCCGTCTTCTGGATGCATGACCTGATCATGTGTACGGTAATTTTTATTACCTGTATTTTTTCGATGATTTTTAAATCAATAGAGAACAAATTCCAGGTGACGCTGTTTATTTTCGACAGTTTCGGGCTGGGACTTTTTACCATTATTGGAATTCAGAAGGGTTTGAATGCAGATCTTCATCCATTGATCTGTCTTACTTTGGGCACTATTACCGGCTGTTTTGGCGGTATTATCCGTGATATTTTACTCAACAGGATACCGCTTATTTTCAGGAAAGAAATATATGCCACGGCTTGTATTGTAGGCGGAAGTGTTTTTCTTATTTTGGTAAATTACAGCCGGTTATCTTATGCTTTTGTGCAGATTTCCACCATTTTGCTTATAGTTGCAATACGTACACTGGCCGTGAAATACCATTGGCAGATGCCTAAATTTTATGGTGTGGAACAGAATTCGGAAATGTAAAATTTCTGTAGGGTTGATTAGCTGGGCATCATATCCCATTAATCGTTACAAATATTTTTCCAAAAAAAAATCCTGAAAATTTTCAGGATTTTATGATTTACAGTGAGAGCATTTTAATAGAATTTCCCACGCTGTCTCATGTTCGGATTGTGCATGTGTTTCTGCATCGTCGGCATTTTCAGCTGATCTTTCAGCATCTTGATCTGTTCGGTCATCATTCCTGCAGAATCTAATCTTTTTGCTTCTTCGAGCAGTTTTGTAGCTTCCTGTCTTCTGCCTTTCTGCATCGCACCTGCAGCAATGTTCAGCGTTGCCATGGCACGGTCGTGTTTCATGTTCAGGCCATATTCCAACGCTTTTTTCATTAAAGGTTCTACTTTTTGAGGATGATCCTGCGCCAAAGTAAGTCCTTGTAAATAATGGAAATATCCGTACTGAGAACGGTGAAGCTGGGATTCGAAATTGGTGATTTTAGAAAGCCATTTGGTCGCTTTCTCCATATTCTGCTTTCTCAGATACCAGAATGCAGCCAGGATGAATTCATTTTTGAAGAACAAAAGCACCGGAATAGAAGAAAGGAGTACGACTACGATTCCCCAACCAATGTTACGGTTCATCATGAGATAAATTCCAGCGGCAATCATTAAACCTGCGATAACGAATTTTATGTATTTGTTCATTGTTAAAATTTATGAGTGCAAAGATAGAAATTTGATGTTAACTTCAGAAGTTAGACTTTAGACTTTTTCTCGAAAGTCTGGAAACAGAAATCGTAGCTGTTTTTTTCATCTTTTTCATGGCAGGTTTCTGAAGTTTTCTGCCAGATTTTCGGATTAATTTTCGGGAAGAACACATCAGCTTCCAGTTCTGCTTGCACCTGGGTTACTTCCAGTCTGTCGGCCAGATCAATGGTCTGTTCGTAAATATTGCCGCCTCCGATAATGAAGATGTTTTCATCAAGCTTTTTTGCGAATTTTATCGCTTCCTTTATACTCCCTACAATCAGGATGCCTTCCTCGAACCAGTCTTTTTTTCTTGAAACCACAATATTGGTACGGTTTGGCAACGGTTTGCCAATACTTTCATAAGTCTTTCGGCCCATAATAATCGGGTGTCCTGAAGTAATGTCCTTAAAATGTTTTAAATCCTTCGGCAAATGCCATAACAATTGATTGTCAGCACCAATCTCATTCTTTAAACCCATCGCCACTACAATTGTGATCATTTTTCTTAAATTTTCACAAATTTAGCATATAATTTGTATATTTGGGTACCTATCATTAAACATTAAAAATATTAAACTATGAGAAACAGAGGTTGTATGAGCGCCGGAACCATCGGTATTGCTCTTCTCGTTATTGCCGCAATTTTATTTTTCTGGGGCAAAAACGGTTATAACAGTTTCACGATTAAGGAACAGACTGTGAATACAAAATGGTCTAACGTGGAAACGGTGTACCAAAAGCGTGCGAACCTTATCCCAAATCTTGAAAGAACAGTGAAATCCTATTCGCAATTCGAGCAGGAAACCTTAACGAAAGTGATTGAAGCACGATCAAAAGCAACTTCTATCACGGTAGACCCAACGAATATGACTGAGGCCGACATGGCAAGATTCCAGGCAGCACAGGGTGAATTAAGTGGAGCGTTGAGCAGGTTGATGGCCGTAGTAGAGCAGTATCCCAATTTAAAAGCGGATCAGCAGTATATGAATTTCCAGAGGGAATACACCGCGATTGAAAACAGCATCCGAAGCGAAACCGTTTATTATAACGAAGCGGCTCAGGACTATAATACTTCGATCAAGACTTTCCCGAATAATATTTTGGCCAACTTTACCAATTTTAAAGAAAAGCCTTATTTCAAAGCTGCAGCAGGAGCCGAAAAAGCACCTGAAGTATTCACCAATTAATGAGCAATTTCCTTACAGATGAACAGATGGCTTCCCTTGTGGAAGCCATTCAGTCAGCAGAAGATCATTCTACCGGCGAAATCCGTGTGCATATTGATTCCAATTCTGAAGGAAACAATGCGGAGATTGCTTTTGAAGTCTTCAAAACCCTTTGCAAGGATAAAACTGCGGAAAAAAACGCGGTGCTTTTTCATGTAAATTTCGAGCAGCATTACCTCACCATTATTGGCGATGCCGGCATTCATCAGAAAGTTCATCAGAATTTCTGGGACCAACTGCACGATCAAATTACAGCGGAATTTGCCAAAGGAAATTACCACGACGGTTTAAGGAATGCCATCCTTAAAACCGGTTTCGAACTCAAAAAACATTTCCCGGTTTCGGGAGAAAATCACAATGAACTGTCGAATGAGATTACGTTCTCTAAATAAATTTCTTTCTGTTCTTTTTCTGGGGCTGAACATCTTTGTTCTTGCCCAGTTAGTCCCTGCAAAACCAGCGAAAATATTTCCTGTGACAGATGAAGTAGGCTTGCTGAATGCAACCGAAAGGGAGCAGCTTAACCAGAAACTTATTAAATTTTACGACTCCACTTCTACCGAAATCGCAGTGATTATTATTCCCACCACAAAAGGCGAGGACATCAATTATCTCGCGACCATGTATGGTGAAAAGTGGGGAATCGGGGAAAAGGAACAGGACAACGGTATCGTATTTCTGATAGCGACAGAAGACAGGAAATTTGCCATTCAGCAGGGCAGGGGTGTTGAGAGATATCTCACTGCCTCTGTGGCAGGGCAGATTCTTGATTATATCGTAACTCCAAACTTCAAACAGGGACTTTGGTATGAGGGAATCAACCGTGGAACGACCGCTTTGATGGAAGTAGTTGAAGGTAAATTCAAACCTATCATAAAGGAAACCCCGGAAGAAGGAGAAATTAGTATTGTGAAAATCATTTTCATCGCATTTTTTGTGATGATGATTCTAAGTATCCTGTTCAGGAACAGAGGCGGGGGAGGAAATCATGATGACGATGACGATGTGATTCTTTCGCGGCGCGGGCGGCGAACCTATCCGGGCGGATTTTTCCCATTCCCAGGAAGCTTTGGTGGGGGAGGTTTTGGAGGCGGCGGATTTGGAGGTGGTTCCGGAGGTGGATTTGGAGGTTTTGGCGGTGGCGGAAGCTTCGGTGGCGGTGGCGCTTCAGGGGGTTGGTGAAATTTTTCGAAAAAAAATAAAAAGAAATCAGTCTTTTTGGAGACTGATTTTTTTATGAATTAATCTGAAAACTGTCCGAAAGTCAGCAGATTTCCATCCGGATCGAGGATGGAAAACTCCTTTTGTCCCCAAGGTTTTCGTTGCAACTTACCGTTTGGATGAATTTCGATTTGTTTTCGGATGAAATCTTCGTATAATCCTTCAATATCATCTGTCCGAATGTAAATTTGGCCATAGTTTTCCAGCGGACTGATGGTTTCGAGCAGAAAAAAATGCAGCTCGATTTGATCTCTTTTAATCATTAAATACCCCTCAAAATCTACGGTTCCAATTTCCTCAAAACCCAACGAATTGATATAGAATTCACGGGTAATTTTCTTGTTTCGCATCGGTATTTTGGGATGGACTTGGGTAAGCATACATTGTTTTTAAGGTGAGCAGAGTTATGTAAAGTTAATGGATCGAAATACTTCCACCACTGCTTTTCTTCTGATTTTTAATAGTAAGATTTCCCGTGCGGTACACCGAAATATCACCCGAAGAACTTGCAGCTGCATCCAATTCCGTACTCACGGAAAGACTTACGCTTCCGCTGCTGGACGCCTGAATTTGTGCAGAAGAAGCATTAAGATCGCGGGCTTTTAAACTGCCGGAAGAAGAAGCTCTCAGCTCAGCGTTTTTAGCTTTACCTGAAAATTTCATGTGGCCGGAAGAAGTCGCTTCTGCCTCCAGATTTACCGTCCAGATTTCTCCAGAAAAACTCCCCGAGCTCGATACATCTACCGAAAGGTCATTCGCTTCCAGATTTCCGGTAATGCTTCCCGAACTCGAAACTTTTACATCGGTTTTGTCCTGTGTAAATTTATCTTCAACTGTAATTTTAGCTGAGGAAGTGGCTTCAAGACGCGTAAAATCTTTCACGAAAATCTTTGCAGCCACATTTTTTGCCGAAATATTCATGTTTGGTTTGAAATGGATGAAGAGTTTCCCGTCTACATTATCAACCAAAATATCATCCATAATATCGGAAGGAGCGGTAATAACCACTTTTTCGGTATCGGATTTCACAACTTCGGCGGAAATCGACTGCGCTACTTTTATTTCGTTGATATTCATTTCAAACTGCGATGTTTTAATGATTCCTTTGCCTTCTTTTTGAGTCAGGTTCAAGGGAAAAATAATGTCGGATTTCATTGAACATGACAGGAGAGATCCACAAACTGCCACTGTGGTAATAAGTGTTTTCATATGGTTTGGTTTTTAATTTGCTTAAATTTAATATCTTTACTTCAATTAACAGTTCTAAAATGAAAAATATTACATCCGTATTATTAATTTCCTCTCTGGCAATTAATACTGCCTGTTCTACGATGAAAACTACAGATTCCACAACTACAGAAATTCCTGTTCCCGATGCAAGTTTAGCTTCCAATCCTTTTATGAAGAAAAGTGCGCTGCAATATCAGGCGCCTGAATTTGATAAGATTAAAGATGAGCATTTTAAACCTGCATTTGATTACGGAATGAAGGTTCAGCTTGCTGAAATCGAAAACATTGCGAATAATCCAAGTGCTCCAACCTTTGCCAATACCATTGTTGCACTCGAAAACAGCGGCGAAATCCTGAAGAGAGCGCAGATTATTTTTTATAACCTCACCGGTTCCAACACAAATCCTGCTTTACAGAAACTTGAAGAAGAATATGCGCCGGTTTTTTCGGGGTTAAGCGATAAAATTTATCTGAATGAAAAGCTATATTCAAGAATTAAAGCCATCAGCACAGAGAATTTAGGCGCTGAGGAAAAAAGAGTTCTTGAGTTGTACAAAACAAATTTCGAGATCGCAGGAGCCAATCTTTCTGCCGAAAACAAGGAGAAAGTAAAAAAAATCAATGAAGAACTGGCGACACTTTCAACCCAGTTTACCAGCAAACTTTTGGATGCAAGAAAGAACGGAGCCGTGTTGATTTCGGATGTGAAGGAATTAGACGGACTTTCCGCTGACGAAATTGCCGCAGCTGCAGCAGATGCGAAAGCGGCAGGTCACCAAGGTAAATATCTATTAACGCTTTTAAATACAACCCAGCAGCCACTTTTGCAGAATCTGAAAAACAGAGCTACCAGAGAAAAACTCTTTAAAGCATCCTGGTACAGAGCTGAAAAAGGTAATGCTGATGACACCAGAAGCATCCTCGAAAGACAGGCCAAACTGAGAATGGAAAAAGCACATCTTTCCGGTAAAAAATCTTTCGCAGAATGGAAACTTCAGGATCAAATGGCGAAAACTCCAGAAAATGCTATGAATCTTTTAGCTCAACTCGCAAAACCAGCTGTAGAAACTGCCAAAAGAGAAAGCAGCGAGATTCAGGCTTTAATCGACAAACATAAAGGAGGCTTCACTGTAGAGCCTTGGGACTGGAATTTCTATTCTGAACAAGTGAGAAAAGCAAAATATGATTTAGACGAAAATGCCATAAAACCTTATTTCGAAGTAACAACTGTTCTGGAGAAAGGGGTGTTCTATGCCGCTGAAAAATTCTACGGAATCACTTTTAAAGAAAGAAAAGATCTGCCGGTTTATCATCCGGATGTAGTGGCTTATGAGGTTTTCGATAACGACGGAAAATCCATGGCACTTTATTATCTTGATTTTTATACAAGAAGCAACAAAAACGGCGGTGCCTGGATGAGCAACTTCGTTGAACAGTCGCATCTGCTTGGTCAGAAACCTGTGATTGTGAATGTATTCAACTATCAAAAACCTGCTGAGGGAAAACCATCTTTAATTTCTTACGATGATGTGTCCACAATGTTCCATGAATTTGGGCATACGCTGCACGGCCTTTTTGCAAACCAGAAATATGTTTCGGTTTCCGGAACCAATACGCCAAGGGATTTTGTCGAATTCCCGTCGCAAATCAATGAGTTTTTTGCATTGGAACCTTCCATCCTGAAGAATTATGCACTTCATTACCAAACAAAACAGCCAATGCCACAGACTTTGGTTGATAAAATCAAAAACGCAGCATCATTTAACCAGGGATATTCTACAACAGAACTGGTTTCTGCAGCTACGCTGGATATGAACTGGCATTCGGTGACGGATGAATCGCAGTTTAAGCCTGCTTTAGAATTCGAAAAAGAGGTTTTGGCGAAATATGGTTTCAATCTGAAAGAAGTTCCGCCAAGATATCACACGCCTTATTTTGCACACATTTGGGGCGGCGGTTATTCGGCCGGTTATTACGCTTACATGTGGAGTGACGTGCTGAATGCGGATGCCTGGGACTGGATTACGACCAACGGCGGTATGACAAGAGCCAATGGAGACCGTTTCAGGAAATATATTCTATCGGTTGGAAACTCAGTGGATTTAAATCAAGCGTATAAAGATTTCACTGGCAGAACGCCGGACATTAAGCCATTGTTGAAAAACAAAGGATTTATTAAATAAACTATTATTCAAGTGAAACCGCAGAAATTTTCTGCGGTTTTTTTATGTCTTATCGAAAGGAAAATGGCAGAACTTTTAGCCCGGATCGCAGCGGAAATCCTTTTTGCACAGGCAAAAAGATTGCAGCGAAGAGCCGGATGATCTTTGGCGAGAGAAACTACCCTTGATTGCTCCCGAAAAAAATCCTTATTTTTGTAAAAATTCAACATAATGCCGAAAATTTCTCACAGAGCAGAAAATATGCCTGCGTCACCCGTTAGAAAGCTTGTTCCGTATGCGCTGCAAGCCAAACAGAAAGGGATAAAAGTTTATCATCTGAATATTGGTCAGCCCGATATTGAAACTCCTCAAAAAGCGCTGGATGCTGTGAAAAACATCGATTTGAAAGTGCTGGAATATGCCCTGTCTGAAGGAAATCTGGATTACAGAACCGCACTGAAGGACTATTACCACTCTTTGGGTTTTACAGATCTAACGACAGATAATTTTATTGTAACCAACGGAGGGTCTGAAGCGCTGAATTTTGCAATTTCAACGCTTTGTGATGATGGTGATGAAGTGATTATTCCTGAGCCGTATTACGCAAATTATAATGGTTTTACAAACGCGATCAACGTAAAAGTTGTGGCCATTCCTTCAACAATTGATACCGGTTTTGCCCTGCCGCCGATTGAGGAATTCGAGAAGAAAATCACAGATAAAACACGTGCAATCCTTATCTGTAACCCGGGAAACCCTTCCGGTTATCTTTATACAAGAGAAGAGCTTCAGAAACTTGCGGAAATTGCTCTGAAACATGATATAGTTGTAATTTCTGATGAGGTTTATCGCGAATATGTTTACGACGGAAAACACCAGGTTTCGATGTTCGATTTCCCCGAACTTGCCGAAAACTGCATCATCGTAGATTCGGAATCCAAAAGGTACAGTATGTGCGGAGCCAGAATTGGCTGCATGATTACACGTTCTAAAAAAATTCATGATGCTGCAATGCTTTTTGCACAGGCAAGATTAAGTCCGGTTTTGCTGGGACAAATTGCTGCGGCCGCCGCACACCACGACGATGAAGCATACATCCGAAAAGTACGCGAAGAATATACGCACCGAAGAAATTTACTGGTTGATTTACTTAACGGGATTCCAGGCGTAATCTGCCCGAAACCTAAAGGTGCATTTTACTGCGTTGCCGAACTTCCGGTGGAGGATACCGATGTTTTTGCACAATGGCTTCTTGAGCATTATTCACACAACGGCGAAACGGTAATGGTTGCCCCAATGAGCGGTTTCTACAGCAATCCTGAACTCGGAAAAAAACAGGTCCGTATTGCGTATGTTTTAAAAGAAGAAGATTTGCGCAGAAGTGTGGAATTGCTGAACGACGCACTTCAGAAGTATAAACTCGAATTCAATCTGTAGAAAACTGGGAACGGGCTTTAGCCCGTTTTCTGATTCTGAAACCTTTTGGCTTTAGCCTAAATTAAAAGTTAACGTTTGTAACGCAATGAAAATTCAGGAAAAATACTCTTTAAAAAATCTCAACACTTTCGGAGTTGATGTTTCTGCGAAATATTTCGCGGAAGTTAAAGATGTTGATGACTTAAAATATGCCATCGAATTTGCTAAAATCAATCACTTTGAAATTCTCTTTTTAGGAGGAGGAAGTAATATATTGTTCACTGAAGACTTTGGCGGCTTGGTAATAAAACTCAATTTAAAAGGAATTTCTGAAGAGTTTTTGAATGAAAATGAAGTTTTAGTCACTGCGAAAGCCGGCGAAAACTGGCATGAGTTTGTGCAGTTCTGTCTGTCTGAAAATTATGGAGGTTTAGAAAATCTTTCACTAATTCCTGGAAATGTTGGGACTTCGCCAATGCAGAACATTGGGGCGTACGGAACAGAAATTAAAGATACTTTTGTAAAGTGTAAAGTGCTGAATATTCAAACTTTAGAGATTGAAGAATTTAATAAAGAAGAATGCGGTTTCGGTTACCGTGACTCAATTTTCAAGGGGGAAGTAAGGGGAAAATGCGTAATTCTGGAAGTCACCTTTAAACTTTCTACAAAAAATCATCAGATCAAGACCGAATATGGTGCTATAAAAAACGAACTCGATAAGCTTGGCATTGAAAATCCTACGATTCAGGATGTCTCGCGGGCAGTAATCAGTATCCGCCAAAGCAAACTTCCAGATCCGCAGATTTTGGGAAATGCCGGCAGTTTTTTTAAGAACCCGACCATTCCGCTGCAGCAATTTACAGAAGTGCAGAACAGTTATCCGCAAATGCCGAACTATCCAAACGGAGAAATGGTAAAAATACCAGCAGGCTGGCTTATAGAGCAGTGCGGCTGGAAGGGAAAACAAGTTGGTAATGTGGCATCGCATGAACTTCAGGCATTGGTTATTGTTAACAAAACAGGCAATGCAACAGGCAAGGAGATTTATGATTTCTCAACCATGATTATTGAATCAGTGAAAGATAAATTCGGTATCGGGTTGGAAAGAGAAGTAAATATTGTCTGAATAAAAGGAGTGCAGTCTTTCATGAAGTGTGAACATATAAAGCATCAGGAAAGATTAAAAAAAAATATAAATAATTAATTCATAAATATTTGTCTAAGTGGAAAATTCTTTGTTATTTTGCACTCTCAAATATTTAGTAGTAAAAAAGAACATCGAGATATGTCAAGAATTTGCCAAATAACAGGAAAGCGTGCCATGGTTGGAAACAATGTTTCTCACGCTAATAACAAAACGAAGCGTCGTTTTGAAATTAACTTATTGGAGAAGAAATTTTACCTTCCGGAGCAAGAAAAATCTGTAACTTTAAAAGTTTCTGCACACGGATTGAGAGTTATCAACAAGATTGGTATCGAAGAAGCGATTGAAAGAGCAGCAAGAAACGGATTTATAAAAAAAGATAAGTAATGGCTAAAAAAGGTAACAGAGTTCAGGTGATTCTTGAGTGCACAGAGCACAAAGAAACCGGTGTCGCAGGAATGTCAAGATACATTACGACCAAAAACAAAAAGAACACTACAGAAAGATTGGAGTTGAAAAAATTCAATCCTGTTCTTAAAAAATATACCCTTCACAAGGAAATCAAGTAATTTTTTAAACGAATAAAAAATGGCAAAGAAAGTAGTAGCATCCCTACAGGGTGGTGCAGGGTCTAAAAAAATGACCAAAGTAGTGAAAATGGTGAAGTCTCCTAAATCAGGTGCTTACGTTTTCGAAGAAAAAGTGATGAATGCTGACGAGGTTGAAGGTTATTTGAAAAAATAATTCTCTACAGCTTTTATGATATAAAACTATCCAAAAATAATTGGGTAGTTTTTTTGTTATATTTGCTATCGCTAAAACAGAAGACCATAAGCAACATAAAACTGATACTGAAAAATGAGTTGGTTCAAAAATATATTTAAAAAAGAAGAAAAGGAAACTTTAGACAAAGGGCTCGAGAAATCGAATCAGGGATTTTTCGAAAAAATTTCCAAAGCGGTTGTAGGAAAATCGAAAGTTGATGACGAAGTGTTGGATGATCTTGAAGAAGTGCTGATCGCTTCCGACGTTGGTGCTTCTACAACAATAAAAATTATCCAAAGAATTGAAGACCGAGTTGCTCGTGATAAATTTGTGAGCACAGATGAACTTGATGCTATTCTCCGAGAAGAAATCTCCGGATTGCTTTTGGAAAATCCCCATGCAGGATCAGGAAATATCGATGAAACCAAAAAACCTTATGTGATTATGGTTGTTGGTGTAAACGGTGTAGGCAAAACCACAACCATCGGAAAGCTGGCCCATCAGTTTAAATCCGAAGGCAAAAAAGTAGTTTTAGGCGCTGCAGATACTTTTCGTGCTGCTGCAGTGGATCAATTGGTGATTTGGAGCGAAAGAGTAGGCGTACCCATAATTAAACAAGGAATGGGTTCCGATCCGGCTTCTGTGGCTTTTGATACCGTACAAAGTGCTGTTGCTAATAATGCCGATGTAGTCATCATTGATACTGCCGGAAGACTTCATAACAAGGTGAATTTAATGAACGAGCTTACCAAAATAAAAAGGGTAATGCAGAAGGTTCTACCCGATGCACCGCATGAAGTGCTTTTGGTTTTAGATGGATCAACAGGGCAAAATGCCTTCGAGCAGGCAAAACAGTTTACTGCCGCTACCGAAGTTAATGCATTGGCGATCACTAAATTAGACGGAACTGCGAAAGGTGGTGTAGTCATTGGAATTTCTGATCAGTTCCAAATTCCTGTGAAATATATTGGTGTTGGCGAAAAAATGACGGACCTGCAATTATTTAATGGAACGGAATTTGTAGATTCATTTTTCAGAAAACGTAATTAACAATTATTACATAGTTTTAATTACTTTTTCTTAATTTTAGAAAACCAAATACTAAATATTAACATTAAAATTTTAAAACTATGGGTATTTTAACTTGGATCATTTTTGGTCTTATCGCAGGTGCAATCGCTAAATTCATTATGCCAGGAAATCAAGGAATGGGTTGGCTGATGACAATTATTTTAGGTATCGTAGGTGCATTCGTTGGAGGATGGATCGGCAGTATGTTAGGATGGGGTACTGTTGATGAATTCGACATTAAGAGTATGTTCCTAGCCGTTCTCGGAGCTTTATTGGTTCTCTGGATTTACGGTATGGCAACAAGAAGAGCTTAATCGCTAAAAAATAGAAAAATCCCGGACTGAATCTTCAGTCCGGGATTTTTATTTAATGTTTAGAATTTAATTCCGTAAGGCATCTGCATCATCACACTGCTCTGCATTTGTGGATTGGTGATCTGCTCAAATATTTTAAAATTCTCTTCTCCAATTTTATTTTTAATAAACCTGTTGGAGATTTGTTCCTCTTCTATATCTTTAAACAGCTGTTCGAATTTTGAAACTTTTTTAGGATATGCTGCAACATTGTACTTTTTCATTTTAGCTTTTTGTGCTGCAAAATTGATAGCGTCATTTAATGAGCCCAATTCGTCAACAAGTCCGATTTGTTTCGCTCGTGTGCCGCTCCAGACTCTACCACCACCGATTTCATCAATTTGTTCAAAAGATTTTTTTCTGTTTTGAGTAACAAAGTGCACAAAACGCTTATACGTTTGCTCTACGCTTTTAGTGAGAATTGAAACTCCGCCAGGCGTAACTCCGTTGAATGTCGAATACATATTGGAGTTGGCATTGGTAGTAACGACCTGTGAATTCAGTCCGTTTTTATTAGCAAGTTCTTTGAAATAGGGAATAATTCCGAATACCCCGATTGAACCGGTAAGGGTGTTGGGTTCAGAATAAATTTTATCTGCCGCCATTGCAATATAATATCCACCTGAGGCTGCATAATCACCAAAAGATACGACTAATGGTTTTTTCTTTTTCAGTTGCTGAAGTTCAAAAAGGATCTCATCAGAAGCATTTGCGCTTCCGCCGGGGCTGTTTATTCTGAAAACCACAGCTTTGATTTTATCGTTGTCAGTTATTTTTTTGATTTCCTTTACGAAGTTATCAGCGTATACTGCATCGAAGCCTTCTCCGTTGTAAATAGCTCCTGAAGCGTATAAAACAGCAATCTGGTCGTCTTTTTTAAAGTTTTCTTCTTCATAGGAACTGATGTATTTGCTGAACGAAATTTTGTTAAGTTTATCTCTTTCTTTTATCTTAAGTTTATCTCTTATAAGGTCATCATATTCGGTTTTCTGAATCAACCGGTCGGCAAGTTTATACTGCAGGCTCAAATCCGGAATGATGCCGTAAAGGCTGTCAACCACAGTTTTGAACTGGTTTACATCCATTTTTCTGGATGCAGCAATTTTATTTGAATTGTGAGACCATAAATCATTCAGCATCGTAGAAATCTGCTCTCTGTTTTCCGGCGACATATCGTCTCTCATAAAAGGTTCAACGGCAGATTTATATTTTCCGTGACGAATGATTTCTGTCCCGATTCCGAATTTGTCGGTAAAACTTTTCATGTAAAGTACCTCTGTGCTTAGACCTTTAAGTTCGATGCCGCCTGCAGGATTTAGGAAATATTGCTCCGCTACAGAACCTAAATAATATGCAGGTTGGGATACATTATTGCCATATGCATACACAAACTTACCGGTTTTTTTGAAGTCTTCTAATGCAGCACGTACGGCATCCAACTGCGTCATGCCCGCACGCAGTCCGTCGGTTTCAATGCTTATTCCCTTGATCTTATCATCGGTTTTTGCTTTTCTTATTGCCTCTACAATATCATACAACATCACATTATTTTCTTTCTCACTGAAATCGAAAATATCTTTGTTGTCTTCGGCAGGACTGTCGATAATATTTGTTTTAAAGTCCAAAGTAAGTACAGAATTGTCTTTTATGGCAGATTTTTTGTTACCGCTAAAAGCAGATACGGCAACCAGCATCACCAAAAACATAAAAAAAAGTCCGCCAATCAGCATAATTGCTACTATATTTGCTAAGACATTTTTAAAAAAACTTTTCATAATCTTTATATATTTCAGGATATGTCGCAGCAATTGGTTACTTTGTTACTTGGAAGCAATTTAGATTTTCCGGAACGAAATATAGAGACTGCAATCAGCAAAATAGAAAATGAACTTGGTAATGTTGTTGGTCGCAGTGAAATGTTGCGCACAAAACCTGTAGAATTTGTTAGTAATAATATTTTTTGTAATATTGCATTGCGTATAAAAACACAATTTTCTCCCATAGAACTGCTGAATTCAATAAAAAAAATAGAGTTTGAAATGGGTAGAACAGAAGATTCATTGATAACGAAAGGGTATATAGACAGGGTTATTGATATAGATATTGTCTTTTATGGGAACTTGAATTTTAATTGCAGCAGATTAAAAATTCCTCACGAAAAACATGTTAAAGAACGGGAATTTTCTAAAAAATTGTTGTTAAGCATCAGAAAACATTAAAAACATAAATATGAAATTAGGTTTATTTTTAGCATTTTTTCTGCCTATTGCTTTCTATGCCCAAGATGGCACTTCTATAGCGGATAATCAGAAATATCCAAACACGTTTTCCAACGGTTCTGCCAATGTTTACAACTTCAATAATTCATCGAGGAAATTCAATGATTGGGCAATCTCGGTTGGTGGGGGTGCAGCATTGATGGCAAAAGCTGATTTAACATCTTTCTATGGTGATGAAATTAACTGGGGCTGGAACGCATACGTAAGTTTGGACAAACAGATTACACACACCTTTGGTCTTGGTTTACAATATCAAATGGGAGAATCCAACCAGCGGGGACAATTGCCTGGTGCTGAAGGTATTAAAGCAGGAGTCGCCGATGCATGGACCAAATATCAACAGGTTTCTCTACTTGGTGATATTAATTTTTCTAACCTTCTTCGAAGAGTTGATAACAACTCAGCTTTCCGGTGGGCCCTTCATGGGTACGCGGGTGTAGGAATTCAGGGTTATGAAACTTTACTCCTGGATCAGGATATTTCTAATTATAATCCACGAACTTTTCCGCTTGCTGTAGACCAAAAATTCGCCATTAATTCGTTTTTCTACCAAGGTGGTCTGGGACTTAAGTACAAAGCATCAAAGTTGATTGATTTGGAACTTAGAACCATGTATATCATGAGTGGTGACGAGGAATTCGATGGTGGTGGAGATCGAAGAGATACTAATTCGCCAAGAATCAACTATAACCTGATTAATGATTCTTACAGCGATGACCTTCTTACTGTAAATCTCGGGTTATCCTTTAAATTGGGTAAACACGATACCCACCTGGCATGGCACGATCCTTTACATGAAGCTTATAGCAGAACAACTACTCTAGAGAACACTCCAGATGAATTTATTGTTTGTGAGAAAGGCGACAATGATAATGATGGAGTTTGCGATGATTGGGACAGACAGCTTGATACTCCTGCCGGCGCGAGAGTGGATGGTGCAGGTGTAGCACTGGATATGGATTTAGACGGGGTTATCGACTTGTACGATCAGTGTGTAACCGTTCCCGGACCTGTTGAGAATAATGGCTGTCCTTCTGGTGCCGCTGTAAATGTAAATACTGGTAACAGCACAGGACAATAATAAACATCACATTACAAATAAATAAATTATGAAACTAAATTTAACAAGCTTTGCTTTAGCACTAGTATTACCTGCTGCTATCTACGCACAAGACTCAGTTGCGGTTTCTACTGAAGGTTATCCTAATACTTTTAGTTCAGGGTCTGCAAATGTTTCTCCTTTTACTCAGGAATCTAAGAGATTTAATGACTGGTCAATTTCTGCTGGAGCCGGCGTTCCGCTGGTACAGTCTGCCGACCTAACTTCAATTAAAAACGGAAACGGTAAGAACGTATTTGGATATTCTGCATATTTAAGTATCGATAAAGCAATTACCCATGCTTTTGGTTTAAATTTGCAGTACGACAGGGGTGAAACCCGACAGGGATGGTTCAATACCAAAACAGATAACGCATCAGGAACAGGAAATCCATACCAGGATGTAGGTGCGAGAACACAATACGACGCAATCTCATTATTGGGAGATATCAATTTTTCAAACTTATTGAGAAGAGTTGATAACAAATCACCTTACAGATGGGCATTGCACGGTTATGCTGGTATAGGTACTTTAGCGTACAGAGCTTATCTTGAAGATGCTGCCGGACAAAGATTAATGACCGAGATTAAGCCCTTCAAGCTGAGCTCGATGTTCGGTCAGGCAGGTGCAGGGTTGAAATATAAAGTCAACAGAAAAATTGATATCGAAGGACGTGTAATGTACTTTGTAACCGGAGACGATGAATTCGATGGAGGCGGTGGACAATACAGCCCGATCAATCAGCGTGAAGATCAGGTTTCCGATAACTTCTTTAATGCCACCCTTGGTTTGTCTCTAAAATTGGGAAAACACCAATCTCACCTGATGTGGCACGATCCGTTACAGGAAATCTACTACAAACTTGATGTTTTGGCAGACAGAAACCAGGATGTTGAAGTATGTAAGAAAGGAGATGCTGATAACGACGGCGTATGTGATGATTGGGATAGACAGCTTGATACTCCTGCAGGTGCAAGAGTTGATGGAGCAGGGGTAGCACTGGATACAGATTTAGATGGAGTAATCGATCTTTATGACAAATGTGTTACCGTGCCAGGCCCTGTGGAAAACAACGGTTGTCCTACAGGCGGAACAGTTACAGATAACACAAGAACTTTAGAAGGTATCGAATTTGATTTGGATTCTGATAGAATTCTTCCTTCAAATACACCAATTCTTAATAACGCTGTAAACTATATCAACTCTTCATCCGGTTCTTACAATGTGATCGGAGGTACAGATACAAGAGCTTCAGATGCTTACAACCAGAAGCTTTCAGAAAGAAGAGCGAATTCTGTTAAAAACTATCTCATCCAGAATGGAGTAGAAGCGGGTAAACTTGAAGCGATCGGTAGAGGTGAAAAAGACCTGAAATATCCGGAGTGCGACCCAGCGACAAAATGCCCTGAATGGAAAAACAGAGCAAACAGAAGAGTGTACTTCGAAGCTAAATAATTCTCAGTAATTATCATATTAAAGCCACGCATTGCGTGGCTTTTTTTGTTTTATGAATTTTGTTTCTGTAATTTTACTCCATGATTTCTTCCCAAGATTTTCACTGGCTAAAGTTCGAGACCTTAAAAAATTTTTGGGGTTACAGCACATTCCGAGATTCTCAGGAAGAGATCATTGATACCGTAATTTCTGGCAAAGATTCATTGGCTTTGCTTCCTACCGGTGGTGGTAAATCACTCTGTTATCAGCTTCCGGCACTCATTTTAGAAGGTACGTGCATTGTAATTTCCCCGCTTTTGGCTCTAATGAAAGACCAGGTTTATCAGCTTAAAAATAACGGGATTGAAGCCGAATACCTGTCTTCAGAACTGGATGAATTCGATGCTGAAACCATCTTTAACCGATGCAAGGGAGGACTTACCAAACTACTTTATGTGTCTCCGGAAAGACTTACAAACAGGACTTTTCTGCAAAACCTCGAAGAAATTCAGATTTCATTTATTGCGGTAGATGAAGCACACTGTATTTCGGAGTGGGGACAGGATTTCCGCCCAAGTTATCAGCACATCAAAGATTTTCGGGACCATTTTAAAGAAATTCCATGCCTGGCGCTAACAGCAACGGCAACCCCGAAGGTTCTTCAGGAAATTCAGGTCAAACTCAATCTAAAGAATCCCGAAGTTTTCAAAAAAAGTTTCCGCCGAACCAATATCAAAATCATTTCAGACAAAATTTCAGATAAATATCAAAGAATTTTCAACCTGCTGAAATATAACAACTCGTCGGGAATCGTTTATGTAAGGACAAGAAAAGAATCTGAAGAGTTGGTAAAGTTTCTGCAAAGCAACAAAATCCAGAATGTTGATTTTTTCCACGCAGGATTGCCCGCAAAAGAAAAAAATGCAAAACAGAATTTCTGGCTGAAAAGTCAGCAACATGTTTTAATTTCCACCAATGCTTTCGGGATGGGAATCGATAAGGATAATGTACGGTTTGTCGTGCATTTTTCTCCGCCGCAGTCTTTGGAAAATTATTATCAGGAAATCGGCCGGGCAGGTCGCGACGGGCAGCCGTCTTCAACGTTTCTGTTCTGGAATGAGCAGGAACTTGCAAATTTTGATCAGATCTTACGGAACCAAACACCCACCAAACAGGAGTTTTACAATATCGTTTCTTATCTCTATTCCAGTTTTCAGATTGCTGAAAATGATTTGCCGGAAAATGTATTTCAACTACATGTTCAGAAAATTCAGAATTTTACCAAAACTTCCATGGCGAAAATTAAAAATGTACTGAATTTTCTTCACAACCAGGAAATTGTTTTTTTCAACAATAACCGTTCGCTTTCTTCTCTGGAATTAAAAATTAATCCTGAAGAGCTCGATCTGCTGGCAAAAAAGGATGCATATTTTATAGAACTTCTGCTTCGGAATTATTCCGGACTTACGACCCACAAAATCCTCTTCAGCGAATTTACCCTCAGTAATAGGATGAATGTTGACCCGCATCTTATAAGAGAGCGGATTAAGGAACTGCAGCAGAAAAATTATCTGGAATATATCGATGGTGCACTGGCGAGCATCAAATTCCTTAAACACCGTGACGATCGTGCCATTAAAGGAAAATACTGGAATCTTTTTGAGCAGATTCAGAAAAATAAACTTCAGAAGTGGGAAGAAATGAAGTTTTTTGTACAGGATACCGATTTCTGTAAAATGAAACTTATTCTGTCTTATTTCGGTGAGAAGAATGTTAAAAACTGCGGTAACTGTACAGTATGTGAGAAACAGAAAGAAGGCGTTTTCGGAAGAGATATCTCCCACGAAATCATCGAAATCCTTCAACAGAAACCCTCCAGCATAGAAGAGGTTGCCATTAGATTAAATTACTACGAAAAGGAAAATATTCTTGAAAATCTTATCTATCTGCTAGATTCCGGAAAAGTAAAAATGCTGAATTTCCGGACTTACGCATTGAATGAGTAAGCATAATTTTGCCTAAAACTTTAAATAAAAAATGAAATCATTAAAAGTCATATTTTTCGGAACTCCAGAGTTTGCAAAAACCTCGCTTCAGGCTATTCACCAATCTCAACACAAAATTGTCGGGGTGGTAACCGTTGCCGATAAAGCAAGCGGACGCGGACAAAAAATTCATGAATCACCCGTGAAAACTTTCGCCGTAGAAAATCATCTGCCGGTTTTTCAGCCTGAGAAATTAAGAAATCCGGAATTTTTAAAGAGTATAAAAGATTTGAAAGCTGACGTTTTTGTAGTAGTAGCCTTCAGAATGATGCCTAAAGTCTTATTCGAAATGCCAAAATTAGGAACTTTCAACCTTCACGCATCGCTTCTGCCGGATTACCGTGGCGCGGCTCCGATTAATTATGCCGTAATTAACGGGGAAAAGAAAACCGGCGCAACCACTTTTTTTATCAATGAAAGAATTGATGAGGGTAACATTCTTCTTCAGCAGGAAATCGAAATTTCACCAGAAGAAAATGCGGGCGAACTTCACGACCGTTTAATGGAAATGGGCGCAAAACTTGTGGTGGAAACTTTAGACGGTTTGGCAGAAAATTCAATCGAGGAAAAACCGCAGCCTGATGTAGAGCATCCGAAAAATGCTTTTAAAATTTTTAAAGAAGATACCAGAATCGACTGGACAAAAGACGCAGAAACAGTTCATAATTTCATCCGCGGAATGTCGCCTTATCCTTGTGCGTTTACGACTTTGAAAATTGGCGGGGACGAAAAAATCCTGAAAATCTATAAAGGTAAATTTGAGGTGCTGCCGCACGGAAAAACTCCGGGAAGTATAGAAATTGACAAACATTCTTTTAAAATTTTTGCTAAAAACGGAATTTATTATCCGGAAGAATTACAGCTTGAAGGTAAAAAACGGATGAATTTAAAAGATTTTCTTAATGGTTTCCGGCAGTTTGATACCATTTCCAGGTAAATTTAATTTCTGTTTTTAAGTAAAATCCAGCCTTTGTAGGATATCGGAATTTGTGTGTCCGGTTCCGTCCAGTTCAGCAAATACCAATAATTAGCGGTGGGTAAAGTTCTGCCGCTGAGTTTTCCGTCCCAGATAAACTGATGTTCTTTCGAGGTGAAAACCAGGGTGCCGAACCGGTCGAAAATCTGTAGGCTAACGTTGTCTTTAATCCTCAGATCCGAATAATCAAGCACATCATTGATTCCGTCGCCATTTGGCGTAATAACGTTAATCAAATTAATGATCAGAAATTCCTTTTCTACGGTTTGGCATTTTTTTGCATCCCGAACATATATTTTTTGCAGTCCACGCGGAATATGTGTAAATACATTAGAATTCTGAAAAGTGATATTGTCTAAGGAATATTCGTAAGGTTGAAGTCCACCGCTTACAAAGACTGTTGCCGTATTTCCGGAAACATCGATGTTCGTAATCTGGGGTAGAGTTGCGGCGGAAACTTTCACGTTTTGCCTGTAAATACATCCGTTAGAGCCTAAATCAACCCAATATTGTCCTATACCAACATTATTTATTTCTTGGGTAATTTCGCCGGTGCTCCATGTATAAGAATCGAAGCCGGGACCTGCGTCTAAACTCGTTGTGGCATTGCTGCATATCACTTTGTCCTCTAAATCATCCGATTTTTTGGGTGATTTAAAGTTTAGGCTTAATGTCGCTACATTCGGGCAGGCCGATAAACTCTCGATTCTGATTCCAAAAACTTTGGAATTACTGATTATTTGATTTTCTGGAATGGGATTCACTTTGTTTCTAGCATCTTGCGGAGAATTGTAAAATGTTACATTCGCCTGCGATGAAGATGTAAACCGTGTTTGATAATTTTTCAGATCAATACTGATGTTTCCATCACGGTCGTTGTCGCATACATCATCAGAAAAAGAATTAGTGATCAAGGGTGTTTTGTTGCCAATTTTAAGAATGATTTCACCATATTCCGGGTTACAGCCAAAAGCGCTTTCAATTCGAATGTAAATGGGTGTGTCGGCGGTGAGGAGCAAGCCGTTCTGTAGTTCTGTTCCCGGAGTTCCGCTTTGTGAAGCGGATTTTTCGAGGTAATATTTTGTCTGATATCCTGAATTGAAATTTGAAATAATCTGTGAATCCAGATTCGAGAAATCTACCGGAACGCTTCCTGATAAATTATCATCACACAGAGAATATGTTCCTAAATTCAGGGAAGGTTTTTCCTGAATTTCTATTTGTACAGAACCTGTCAGAATACAACCGCCAACATTTACTTCAACTCCGTAATTCCCGTTACTCGCAGTTACGCCGGGGATACTGAGCTGTGGTTGTGTTGCTCCCGCAACGAGTGTTCCATCTTTAAACCACTGGTAAGATGTGGCGCCTGGCGTGGTGGCATCTAAAACTTTTGAACTTCCTTCGCAAACGGGATTATTCGTGGAGATTAAAAGATCTGGGCCCAAATCTTTTTTGCCCACAAAACTCCCGGCTTTCAGAAATACCGCTGAATCGTAACGGCCTGTTCGGTCGGAACCTGCCAAATGGTCGGCAATAACCAGTTTGATGTGATATTTTACACCGGGAATAATATCGGTTTTTGCCGTAAGAACTTTGGTTTGACCATCAAAGGCAGTAGGAACGTTGGTTCCGTTGAAACTTCCAAAATATCCCGTATTTCTGGGGCAGTTTGGGGCAGTATTTATCGAAAGCGAAGTCACGGGATCCTGAGTTCCCGGAACGAGAGCGATATTGGTATATGGATCTGTGGTGCCGGCTTTTTTAATAAGAAATGCAAATCCGTCGGAGTAGGTACAGTTGTTTCTCTGGTATTCTTCTGAAAGAAAAAGATATTCGAAACTTATTCCTGAAGTATTATTTGCTACAAAATCGAATTCAACAGAAGTCGCATTCAGGTAATTCCATACGCTTTCCTGCAGTGCAGCTGCCAAGTCCGGATCGCCCGGCCACTGATCGTCTTGGTCATCCAAGAGTACATTATTAGGACCGGGCGCATTACGCACCGCTCCCGTACTCAGTATAATTCCTTTGCTGATGTCAAACGGCAGTGAGCCTTTTTCGAAATATCCATAGCTTGCCTCGGTGCCGCCAAAATTCTGCCAGCCTGAAGTGGAAACGTTGGATACGATAATGCAACCGGCGTTCTGAGAACCGATAAAAACATCGCGTACAAGTTGTTCTGCGGTATAGGTAGAGGTATCTACACTTATATATTGCTGTGCGTTTGCAGAAATATTGAATAAGATGAAAAGCAGGGTAAAAGTGCTGAAAATTCTGGCTCTGGACATGTGTTTTTCCGGGTGACAAAATTACTTCATAATTGGCAAAAAAAAATCTCTTCCATTAATTGTAGAAGAGATTTTATATGAATAAAAACAGTAATTATGCAAGACTTACTCTTACAAAACCTACCACTTTTAAATCTCCGTTTACAGATTTTACGTAATCAGCTACAGAAACACCGCTGTCTTTAATGAAAGCCTGGTGAACCAAAGTGTTGTCTTTGTAGAATTTCTGCATTTTTCCTTTAAGGATATTATCGATGATGTTTGCAGGTTTACCTTCTTTCGTTAAGATTTCTCTTTCGATATCAAGCTCTCTGTCGATAACTTCCTGAGAAACCATCGTTTCATCAAGTGCAATTGGGTTCATTGCAGCAACCTGCATTGATACAGCTTTTGCAGCTTCAGAGGCCCCGTCAACATCAGCAGAAAGTGAAGTGATGGCAGCAATTTTGTTTCCTGCGTGGATGTACGCTCCCAAGAATGGACCTTCGATTGTTTCGAAAGAACCGATCTCAATTTTTTCGCCGATAACACCAGTTTGCTCGATTAGTTTTTCAGCAACAGTAGTTCCCTGAAAATCTGAAGCTAAAAATTCTTCTTTTGTTTTTCCTAATGCAAGTTCAGCAAGCACGTGAGCCAACTTTACGAAATCGTCATTTTTTGCAACGAAGTCTGTTTCGCAGTTTAACGCGATAATTACTCCCGCAGTATTGTCTGCATTTACTTTAGCGATAACAGCACCTTCCGTAGATTCTCTGTCGGCTCTGTTTGCAGCAACTTTCTGGCCTTTTTTTCTAAGAATTTCAATCGCTTTATCGAAATCTCCTTCAGCTTCAACCAAGGCTTTTTTGCAGTCCATCATTCCTGCTCCTGTAATGTTTCTTAATTTGGCTACGTCTGCAGCAACGGGTGTATACATAAAATTTATTTTTTATATTAAAAATTGATTAGTTTAGCTTTAATTTTAAGCGTTGCAAAGATAATAAATTTCATGCAAACTAAAAAGAACAATTCTTCGTTATTAGTAAAATTTAAACTTCTATAAATCATCGTATTAATGAAAAGATATCTATATATTCTCGTTTTTTTTATTCCGTTTTTTTCTACGGCGCAGTCTAAATACACTGCTGCACAGGTAGAGAAAAGCACAGATCCGCAGGTGATTGCTAATTTTATTAAGTATAACCCTACTCATCCTAAAACTCCGGAATTCAAACGTAAACTTCTTGCAGTAATCAACGGTGATAAAGAACCGGCTGAAAGAGCAAATGTTGCTAAACCTAGCGTTAAGCCCATAAGTACAAGTAAATTAAAAACGGAGATTAAAAAAGATGTAGCAAGAAGCGGTGGCGTTAGTGAAAAAAATAAACGAACGGCTGAGTTGTTAACCCACATGTTCAATACTGATCCTACAAGCAAAAATGCATACATACAGATCATAAACAAATCGAAATGCAATCTCATCGTAAAAATCAGCGGAAGAAAGTTTTATAATCTTGATGTACCGGCCCACAATCAGAATTTTTTACTCATTGATAAAGGAAATTATACCATTACCACTTCAGTGTGCGACGCTAAATATTCGTCGGTTAAAAACATCAATAAAGATATTGTAGTTACGCTGAATGCTCCAAAATAATTGGCTTATTTTCTGAAGACGTGAAAATCTTTGGTCAGCTCGAGGTAGCTATCACTGTATTTTCTTGGTGATTTTTCGATGACGAATTCGGTTTCGATTACTTTTCCGGCGTTTAATCCAAACTCCAGAATCAGTCTTTTGGGAGTAGCAGTTTTTATTCCAAAAATGGTAATCTTTTTTGTTGGGAAGAGGTTGTGTTCTCTACAAATTCTTTCAAAATCATTTCCGGAATTAAACGGGATAATGACCGATAAAATTCCTTTTCTGGAAAGACTTTTTGAGGCGTTTCGGATTAAATCAACAAAAGAAAGTTCTGTCTGTTGCCGGGCCAGAATATCTTTTTCTGAAGAATTTTCTTCGAAATACGGTGGATTCGAAACGATTAAATCAAATTTCTCCTCCGTTTTGATTTGCTTGAAATCCTGCAAAATAGCTTTTAATCGGTCGCGGTATGGCGAATTCCTGAAATTTTCTGAGGCGAGAGTTACGGCTTCTTCATTAAGGTCGATGGCAGTTATAAAGGCTTTTGGATTTCGCTGCGCGATCATTAAAGCAATTAATCCTGTGCCCGTGCCTATTTCTAAAATGTTTTCAGCCTTTTCAACCGTTGACCAGGCGCCAAGCAAGACTCCGTCAGTTCCTACACGGAAGACTTTTGCTGATTGATTAACAGTGAATTTTTGGAAGTGAAAAGGTTTCATTAAATAAGAAAATCTACATATTTGTAGGCAAAGAAATGGTAAATGTAGAACCTTTACCGACCTCAGATTTTACTGAAATCTGGCCTTTGTAATCTTCTACCATTTTTCTTACCATGGTTAAACCGAGACCTGTCCCACTTGTTTTTGAAGTGAAATTAGGCTCGAAAATCCTGTCGTAAAGATCCTCGGGAATTCCTGTTCCGTTATCATCCACGGTAATAATAACTCTTTTTTGGCGCTGTTCCACGTCAAGATTAATGATATTGTCGCGGTCGTCGTGTTTCGCCTGGCGGGCATTTGCCACCAAATTGGTAATGATTCTGGAGAGATAAATTTTGTCCATTTCAACCATAATAATATCTCTGTTGGAATGGAAATAAATTTTTTCGTCGCTGAAAACATTAATGATGTTCTTAATTTCTTTATTCAGGTCGAATATTTCGTTGTTTTTTTCAGGAAGTTGTGCAAACTGAGAAAAAGCACTTGCAACGGTTGCCACCAGATCAATCTGGTCTACCAATGTGCGGCTTAAATGTTTTACTTTGTCTCGGATATCGGGATCTGCCGGATCAAATTTTCTTTCGAAGTTTTGTATGGTGAGTTTCATCGGGGTAAGCGGGTTTTTAACTTCGTGTGCTACCTGCTTTGCCATTTCGCGCCAGGCTTCTTCTTTTTCCTTAAAACTGAGGCGCTGTTTCTGTTCCTGAATCTGGAGAATCATTTTGTTGTAAGCTTTCACCAGCTGGTTCAGTTCGTCGTTATGATAATATTTAATGGGTTTTGGATCGTCTTCAAACAGCGTAATCTGGTTGATTTTGTCTGAAAACTTTGTAACGGCGCGCGTAAGGTTATTCGAGATAATCCAGCTGAGCCAAACGGAGATGGCGATGATGAAAAGATTGACAATAATAATGTAATTTACATATTTGTTGAAAACACTGAAGTAAGCACCGTCGTTATGATAAAAAGGAAAAAATACAATACCGATAGGCTCCAGCATATTATTCTTCAATATCATATATGAAGAAGAAACATTGGCCCCGATTTTTTTATCGTACGTCTGAAAATCTATTCTGGTATCGCTTTTAAGTACGCGGTTTATTACTTCGAGCGGAATTTCTTTCTGCGCGATAAGATTAATGTCCTTATTGGAAATCAAAAATTTACCTGATAAGTCATAAATGATGATATCCTGGTTATTGATGTCGGCAATTTCGAAAATGTCATTGGCTAAAATCTTTGGTAAATCGTTGGTTTCAACCTGCGTATGGCTTACTGAATAATCGAGTGCCGACATCAGGGCTTCAGATTTTTTCTGAAGATCCGTACGGCTTTGTGCTACTGCATTGTTGCGTAAAATAAAATAGGAAAGAGTAGAGGAACTCGCGATACTGAGTAAACAGATCAGGAGAAATCCCCAGAAAACTTTATTTCTTAAGCTATAACCTTTATATTTAGAGAAGGGCATTTTTTTTCATCAGTTTCGTTACATATTTTCCTATAATGTCGAATTCCAGATTTACCACATCTCCGGGCTTTAGATTTTTCATATTGGTGAATTCCCATGTGTAAGGAATAATGGCCACCGAAAACCTGCCCGAATCGCTGGAAGCAACTGTTAAACTGATGCCGTTCACCGTAATAGATCCCTGGGGAACGGTAACATAATCATCGGTTTCGTCGTACTGAATGGTGATAAAAAAACTTCCGTCTTTGTCTTCAATTTTTTCAACGGTTCCGGTTTTATCTACATGACCCTGAACAATGTGGCCATCCAGTCTTCCATCCCACTTCAAACAGCGTTCCAAATTCACTTCTGTTCCTACAATCCATTTTCCGAGATTGGTTTTTTCCAGGGTTTCGGCAATGGCAGTAACGGTGTAACTTCTATCGTTGATTTCTACCACGGTAAGGCAGCAGCCATTATGCGCCAAACTTTGGTCAATCTTTAATTCCTGAGTAAAGGGACAGGTGAGTGTAAAATTAATATTCTCTCCGCTGTGTTCAATTTTTTCAAGTGTTGCGGTAGCTTCGATGATTCCTGTGAACATAAGATCGTTTTTTTTTGGGTAAAGAAAAATTTAGTTTCAAATAAGTACAGAATAGTTATTTCTAAATTGCTAAATTTGTGAAATTCTATTAATCTTCAAAGATAAATTAAAAATGAGTGCTAAACACCATAAAGTAAGGGTAGGAATTTCAATCGGGGATTTCAACGGGATAGGCCCGGAAATTATTATGAAATCACTGAAAGACAAAGCGATTACCGAATTTTTTACGCCCATCATTTTTGGTTCCGGGAAACTGTTTACTTATCAGAAAAACATTTTTAAGCTTCAGCACAATTTTAATTATATCACCGAGGCCACTCAGGCGGTGGGCGATAAGATTAATATGGTGAATCTTACCAAAGAAAATGTAAATGTAGACTTAGGAAAACCTACGGAAGAATCGACCAAAATGGCAATTGATTCGCTGCAGGCGGCAACAGAAGCATTAATGAAAGGTGAAATAGATGTTTTAGTCACTGCGCCCATCAATAAAGATGAAATGATGAAACATGGTTTTGCGCATGCAGGACACACCGGTTATCTTGAAGAAAAATTTGGTAAAAAAGGATTGATGTTTTTAGTGACCGATGATCTGAAGGTAGCAGTATCTACCCACCACATCCCGATTGCTCAGGTTGCCGAAAGCATTTCAAAAGAAAAAATAAAGAAGCAGATTAAAATGCTGAATCAGTGTCTTATTGAAGATTTCCAGATTCCGCGGCCTAAAATTGCAGTGTTAGGCTTAAATCCACATTCCGGCGACGGTGGTGTAATTGGTAAGGAAGAAATTGAAATTATTTCACCTGCCATTAAAGAGCTTTTCGATAACGGGGTTTTAACGTTCGGACCATTTCCGGCCGACAGTTTTTTTCAACCCGTGAAGTACAAAAATTTCGATGCAGTTTTAGCGATGTATCACGACCAGGGTCTGGCGCCCTTTAAAACATTGGCTTATGAAGAGGGAGTGAATTATACCGCCGGATTGCCCTTCATCCGAACATCTCCGGATCACGGCGTAGCCTATGATATTGCAGGGCAGAATATTGCCGATGAAACGAGTTTTACCGAAGCAATTTTCACTGCGATAAAGATTTTTAAAAACCGAAAAGAGTATAATGATCTAATGACCAACCGTATGCAGCCACGTAAAAATGCTGCAGCAAATGGCGTAGACGAGGATTTGCCACAGGAAAAACACAGTTAAAGTTTTTAAAATTGTTTTTCTTAAATAATTGTTTTGAAAATTATTTGTAATATTAAAAAATTTGCATATTTTTGCACACTCATTTTATGGACAGGTTAAGAAACTACGACATCGTGTTTTCGGGTCAAAAAAACGGCAAACACGAATTCCAATTTGAGATAGATAAAACGTTCTTTCAACTTTTCGATACTGAACAGGAATTTACAGAACCTAAAATCGTGGCTGATGTTTTAATGGATAAGCATACCACATTTTTAGAGGTAAATATCAAAACTTCCGGAATGGTAAATTTAGTTTGTGATATCACCAACGAAAATTTCGACCATCCGATAGAAAATGAATTAGCTGTTCTGGTAAAATTCGGTGCAGGATATGATGACAGCGAAGAAGATGTGATTACCATTCCGATGACCGATCACGCATTCAATGTGGCGCAGTTAATCTACGAAGTAGTAATGCTTGCAATACCGATGAAGAAAATTTCGCCGAATGTTTCTGATGAAGATTTGGAAATTCTCGAAAAATTCAGTCCGAAAGACGAAGTAGATGAAGAACCGGAAAGCGATCCCCGTTGGGAAGCTTTGAAAAAGTTAAAAGATAAAAATTAAATAGTTTAAAATGATGAGAAGTGAGCAATCAACTACTCATCGCTCATCAAACAAAATTATAAGAAATGGCACATCCAAAGAGAAGACAATCGTCAACAAGAAGAGATAAGAGAAGAACACACTACAAAGCAAGTGTTCCTCAATTGGCAAAAGATGCAACTTCAGGAGAAATGCACCTTTACCACAGAGCGCATTGGTTTGAAGGAAAAATGTACTACAGAGGTAAGGTAGTAATGGAAAAAACAGTAGAAACTACAGAAGAAAATTAAGACAAAAAATCTTAAAAAACTTCAATTTTATACTAAAACCACTCAATTTTTTCAATTTTGAGTGGTTTTTTGTTGTTTTTTGCTGTTTTTTAGTATCTTTGGCATAACAAACAAATATAAAATATAATGGACATTAAAGACATACAAAATCTGATCAAATTTGTGTCTAAAGCAGAAGTTTCTGAAGTAAAATACAAAACAAAAGATTTCGAAATCACGATTAAGACTCCACTCGGAGGAAGCGAGGTAAGCTATATGCAGCAACCGGCTGTTTACCATACTGCACCACAGCAAGCTGCACCTGCTGCTGCACAAGCATCTGCACCTGCTGCGAGCACACCAGCTGCTGACGCTGTTTCGGATGATAGTAAATTTGTAACCATTAAATCCCCAATGATCGGTACCTTCTACAGAAAACCATCACCGGATAAAGATGTTTTCGTAAATGTTGGCGACGAGGTTTCTAACGGTAAAGTTGTCTGCGTAATCGAAGCCATGAAATTATTCAACCAGATTGAATCTGAGGTTTCAGGAAAAATCGTGAAGATTTTGGTAGATGATGCTTCGCCTGTTGAATATGACCAGCCTTTATTCTTAGTTGATCCTTCTTAAGAAATTTTAAATTATAGATTATAGATTTTAAATGGAGCTCATTTAAAAATAATTTAAAATTCAAAATTCAAAATTTAAAATTTCCAGTACGATGTTCAAAAAAATATTAATTGCCAACAGAGGCGAAATTGCAATGCGTATTTTGCGTACCTGCAAAGAAATGGGAATCAAAACTGTGGCAGTTTATTCTACTGCGGATAAAGACAGCCTGCACGTTAGGTTTGCTGATGAAGCAGTTTGCATCGGCCCTCCGATGAGCAAAGATTCTTACCTTAAAATTTCAAATATCATTGCGGCAGCAGAAATTACCAATGCCGATGCGATACACCCGGGATACGGATTTTTGTCAGAAAATTCTAATTTCTCCAGAATCTGTCAGGAAAACGGCATTAAATTTATTGGTGCAACTCCCGAACAGATCGACAGAATGGGAGACAAAGCAAACGCTAAAGCTACCATGAAAGAAGCAGGAGTTCCATGTGTACCCGGTTCTGAAGGCTTAATCGACGGTTATGAAACCGCTGCAAAACTTGCTGCCGAAATCGGTTACCCTGTGATGATTAAGGCTACCGCCGGAGGTGGAGGAAAAGGAATGAGAGCGGTTTGGAAAGCTGAAGATTTGCAGGAACATTGGGATTCTGCAGTTCAGGAAGCTACTGCGGCATTCGGAAATGGTGGAATGTACATGGAGAAACTCATTGTTGAACCACGACATATCGAAATTCAAATTGCCGGTGACCAATACGGAAAAGCCTGTCACCTTTCAGAGAGAGACTGTTCTGTACAAAGAAGAAATCAGAAGTTAACTGAAGAAACTCCTTCTCCGTTTATGACCGATGAACTTCGTGAAGAAATGGGTAAAGCTGCAGTAAAAGCTGCGGAATATATCAAGTACGAAGGTGTGGGAACTATTGAGTTTTTGGTGGACAAGGATCGCAAATTCTATTTTATGGAGATGAATACCCGAATTCAGGTAGAGCATCCTATTACAGAGCAGGTGGTGGATTACGATCTTATCCGGGAGCAGATTCTTTTAGCCTCAGGAGCACCAATCTCAGGGATCAATTATTATCCGAAACTTCACTCAATTGAATGTAGAATTAATGCAGAAGATCCCTTTAACGATTTCCGTCCTTCTCCGGGAAAAATTACCGAGCTGAATATTCCAGGCGGTCATGGAATTCGTGTTGATACGCATGTGTACTCAGGTTATACAATTCCTTCTAATTACGATTCGATGATCGCAAAGTTAATCACTACAGCGCAAACACGCGATGAGGCCATCGCAAAGATGAAGCGTGCCTTAGAAGAGTTTTATATAGAAGGCGTAAAAACTACAATTCCTTTCCATAGACAGTTGATGGAAGATGAAAACTATCTTGCCGGAAATTACACCACAAAATTCATGGAAGATTTTGTGATGGATCAGAAATTTAATTACTAAAATCTTTATTAGAAGTGAATATCAACCGGCAGTAAATTGCCGGTTTTTTTTTGGAATGATTAAGGGATTTTTTTCCATGCTTTTCTTAATTAAGACCTGATTTTGTTGCTCTTAGTTTAGCTGCAAACGCTTCAACAGATAAAAATAAATGCGTATTTTTGTGTTCACTTAAAACCACATCAGCATGCATACAGTAAACAAAACATCCTCTTACTTTATAGAACTCGAAGAAAAATACGGCGCCCACAATTATCACCCACTTCCGGTGGTTTTAGAGAAAGGAAAAGGTGTATTTGTATGGGATGTAGAAGGTAAAAAATATTATGATTTTCTTTCAGCATATTCTGCTGTAAACCAAGGACATTCGCATCCGAAAATTGTTGATGCTTTGGTAAATCAGGCGCAGAAGTTGGCCTTAACGTCCCGTGCATTTTATAATGCCAACTTAGGCGAGTACGAGAAAAAAATTACCGACCTTTTCGGGTTTGATAAAGTTTTACCAATGAACTCCGGTGCTGAAGCCGTAGAAACCGCGGTAAAACTCGCCCGAAAGTGGAGCTACGAAGTAAAGGGAATTGCAGAAAATACAGCAAAAATTGTTGTTTGCGAAAATAATTTCCACGGAAGAACAACCACAATTGTTTCTTTTTCCAACGATCCCGATGCCAACAGAAATTACGGGCCATTTACACCTGGATTTATAAAAATTCCATACAATGATCTTGGAGCTTTAGAAGAAACTTTAAAAAATGATTCAGCCCATATCGCTGCGTTTTTGGTTGAGCCCATCCAGGGTGAAGCTGGGGTTTATGTACCGGATGAAGGCTTTTTAAAAGGAGCTTCGGAACTTTGTGAAAAGTATAATGTTCTTTTTATTGCCGATGAAGTACAGACAGGGATTGCCAGAACCGGAAAACTCATCGCATGTCACCATGAGGATGTTCAGCCTGATATTCTGATTTTAGGTAAAGCGCTTTCCGGTGGAATGTATCCGGTATCTGCAGTTTTGGCCAATGATGAAATTATGAATGTAATTAAACCGGGGCAGCATGGATCAACTTTCGGAGGAAATCCGATTGCCTGTGCGGTTGCAGTAGCTGCTTTGGATGTTGTGGAAGAAGAAAACCTTTCAGAAAGAGCCGAAAAACTCGGGCAGCTTTTCCGAAATGAAATTCAGAAATTAATCGAAAAGACTGATCTTATCAAAGGTGTTCGCGGGAAAGGTCTTTTAAATGCGATTCTCATCAACGATACTCCGGAAAGCAAAACCGCTTGGAATCTTTGTCTTTCGCTGCGTGATAACGGTCTTTTGGCCAAACCAACTCATGGAAACATCATCCGTTTGGCACCGCCTTTGGTAATAACTGAAGAAGAGATTTTGGATTGCGTATCGATTATCGAAAAAACAGTTTTGGAATTTAAGAAATCTTAAAGGTTGAGTTTTACAGAACATATCAGCGGTTTAATTATCACTTTTAATGAAGAAAAAAACATTCAGGAAGTTCTTGAATGTTTTGATTTTTGTGAGGAAATTATTGTTGTCGATTCTTTCAGTTCTGATAACACTGTTGAAATTGCTTCCCGGAATCCCAAAGTGAAAATTATTCAACATAGATTTGAAGACTTCACTAAGCAAAGGAATATTGCACTGGATGCAGCAAAAAATGACTGGGTTCTTTTTCTTGACGCAGATGAACGGATTACACCTGAGCTGGAAAAAGAGATTCGAGAAACTATCAGTCGTCCGGATGCAAAGGACGCTTATTACATCTACAGAATTTTTTTTGTGGGGAAGAAAAAAATAAATTTTTCGGGTACGCAAAATGATAAGAATTTCCGTTTGTTTAAGAAGTCAAAAGCATCTTATGTAAAGCACAAAAAAGTGCACGAAACACTTGGTGTTAAAGGAACAACAGGGGTTTTAAAGAACAAACTTCTGCATTATTCTTTTGAAAACTATACGTCGTTCAAGAGTAAGATGCTTTATTACGGGCGTCTGAAGGGAGAAGAACTCGCTGAAACAGGAAAAAAATATTTAATTGCCGTGCATTATATAAAAGTGATCTTCAAATTTGTGAAAACCTATTTCCTGAAATTAGGAATTCTTGATGGAGTAGACGGATTAAGAATTAGTTACCTGCAAAGTTTATACGTAAACGAAACTTACCGAACACTAAGAGATCTATAATAGCCGCTACTTTTTGATATAAGTAGTTTTCTTGTTTTGATAAAATTTATTTAAGAACTTAGTTAGTCTTTTTTCCGTATTGGATTCCTTTACCCAAACAGGATTCTGAGTAAGGTCCATCTCTTTTAAGTTTTCTATGATTTGCAGCAGATCGTGTTTTTTCATGAAAGATTCTTTCAGGAAATTACAAATAATAATGTTCCAATGCTTTTTATTGCCCCAATAATGCCCAACAATATGATTCGCAGGTTTAAGTTCAGCATTTTTTCCCAATCCCAGAGAGAACGCAAACTGTTCTATAAGCCTTCGGGTGACGTCATCGGCGCACATTGCATCATTTACATCTAATACAATCTGCAGAGAATCTAAGTGTTGTTTAGAGATTCCAATTAATCCGGCATTCCACATAGTGGAATTTTTATCAATTTTGATATGATTGTACTCTTTCCCCTGCATTTGTTTCCACATCAGTTTTTCGGTTTTTGATGATAGTGAAGACAGCTTACCTTCCTCAAGATGCATAAAATTTTGTCCATTGTTCATGCCTTCCCTAACGGTATCGAGATCCTGGTAAAAAAAAGTATCGCCATCCAAATAAAGAACAGATTCGGAAGGATATTTTTCGGCGATTAACTGTAGCGCTTTAATCTTTACCCGCCAAAAAAACTGATATTGGCCTTCCCACCGTTTAATAATTTCTTTGTTTATCTCTATTATTTCTACGCTTTCTTCAAAAAAATTAAACAACGAAGGATCCTCTGCGATGACAACAATTCTGTCATTTTCTTTTTTTCGAGCCATGGCTGTAAAGATCGAGAAATATATTTGCTGATAATGCTCCAGATTATTGCCAAAAACTAAATATACGATATTCATTTTGCTACAGTTATAATTTAAACCCTCAAGATGAAGTAAGTGGAAGGTTTTGATTCAAATTTACTATAAAAAACCACGATCTCAAAAATTTGTCCAACTTAATAATTTCAATTAAATTGCGTTATTATACAGACGGCAAAACTACTTATTAATAAAAGCTTTTCATACTTATTGTGAAACTTACCCGAAGTAATTAACACATCACATCCTATTGCAATTCATATGAATAATGATCCATTGATAAGTATAATTATACCTTGTTTCAATGCCGAAAAAACGTTGGAAAAGTGTTTAGAGTCGGTAGTTCAACAATCTTATGCTAATCTTGAAATCATTATTATCGATGATGGCTCGACAGATGAGACATCGCTGATTTATAATAAATTTCAAAGTAATGATGAAAGGATCTTAGTTTTAAAACAGCAAAATTCGGGAGTATCAAAAGCTCGAAACACTGGTGTAAAAGCAGCCACAGGAGATTATATTTGCTTTGTGGATTCCGATGATTGGGCTGAATTGAATTATTGTTCGGAATTATACAGTTTACTTGTCGGTGAAAATGCCGATATTTCTATCGTAGAAGCTTCTTACGAGGATGAAAATGGAAATGTGTTATGCAGTAAACCAATTTCGGACGAGAAAATATTTGATGGCAACAGAGCTTTAGTATTGTTGCTGGAGGATCAGGAAATCCAGAGTCATCCATGGGGTAAACTGTTTAAAGCAGACCTTTTAAAAAACGTATGCTTTCCTGAAAATCTAAAATGTTTCGAGGATTATTCTACACTTTTCAAGATTTTCAATAAAGCAGTAAAAGTGGTAAAATCCAATGAAAAGTTATACCATTACATACAGCGGGAAGACAGTCTTTCACATAACCTCTCCCCGGCGACCGCTTACCAATTTTTTTTAGCAATTATGGAGGTTTTTGAATTTTGGAGAAATTCTGCAAAGGTTGGGGATCGAAACAAAATCGTTAAAAATATCGTCAGGAAACTTCTGATGGTTCTGAAAAGAATTACCAGAAATACGAAAGAAGATGAAATGAAATCTGAAAAAGAGGAAATCCGTAGGGCATTTAATTCATTTTTAAAATATTCTCCAACAGATATCGGAATTGAATACTACTTCTATTTAAGATTATATTACTATTTCCCAAACTTATACGCGCGATTAACTCATAAATAATGATTTCTGCACCACTGGTATCGATCGTCGTTCCGTGCTACAATGTTGAAAAATATGTTGAAGCATGTGTCGATTCCGTCCTTAAGCAGGAATATCAAAATTGGGAATGCATTTTAATCAATGATGGAAGCAGTGATCATACGCTTGAAATTATTAAATCTTTTGAAACCAAGGATCGGCGTTTCCAGGTAGTTACACAGGAAAATGCCGGACTTTCAGCAACAAGAAACAGGGGAATTGAAATTTCAAACGGAGATTTTCTGTTTTTTTTGGATTCAGATGATATTTTAAGTTCTGATGCAATCAGCACATTGGTTTCGTCTGTGGACAACAACGATATCGTAACCGGAATTACGGTGACGTCAAAAATTGATCGTGAAGTTATATCGAAAATTTCACATTTATATCCTCCGAAAGAAGGCGATATCACTTATGGCAATAATCATTTTGAGGTTTTAACAAAAGCGATGGAATCTGCATTAACCCCTGTTGCGCAGAATCGTTTGTACAGTAAAGAATTCATCGATAAAAATAATCTCCGCTTTAAGAACGGAATTCTTCACGAAGATGAATTGTGGTTTTTTGAAACGATGCTTGTAGCAAAAAATGTAAAGTTCGTGAACCACGAAACCTATTTTTACAGAACGGATAACGAAAATTCGATTACAAGTAAATTAAGCGACAGAAATTTGGAATCGTATATTTCGGTGCTGGAAGAAGTGCATGAAAAATACATTAAAAAGCGAAACGTTGATATTGCAAAATGGTATAACGTTTACCTTAAGAAACTTTTTCTGGATTTTGCCATCCGTGAACGTGAAAAATTAAGCGATGAAGTGATCAGCAGACTTGAAAAATCATTGGCTAAAACGTATTCAGATTTACCCTCACAAACTTATTTATCTCACAAAAATGAAGTTTATTACAGAGCGATGAACAAACTCACGATTAAATCATTTGACCAGATAAAAAAATATTATGTCAGAAATCCGGTGAACAGTCTCAGAAAGCGATTCAAATTATTTCAAATCACCTATTTACTAAAATAGCTTAATAGATGCGACCGAAAAAAATTCTCCTGGTAATGCCCGATTATTCGGATTTTCCCGAACTTTTCATCAGAAACTTAGAAAAGTTGGGATTTCAGGCATCCTTAATTATTAATAAAATTCCGGCTTATAAATACCGTGGATCTGAACGAGTGGTCAATTTTATAAGGAAGACTTTTTTAAAAGATAAAAGTTATAAAAAGAAACTTATCGCTCAATTTGAGGAAACGGAATATTCAAGAATTACAGCTGAATTGGATGAAATGTTTGATTATATTTTCGTAATCCGACCAGATTCATTTCCTACTTCTTTTATAGAAAAGTTAAAGGATAAAACCACAAAATATATCGGTTACCAGTGGGATGGAATTGAAAAGTTCCCGGAAGTGAAAAATTATTTTTCTTTCTTCAATACGTTCTTTTGTTTTGAGACGGTACCGGGTTTCAGCAATGTGAAAAAAACTACAAATTTTTACTTTGATTTTGATAATTACAAAGCTGCTCAGACTCCCGTGCAGAATATACCGCCAGTTTTTTATTTCGTAGGTTTAGATTGGGAAATCAGACGGTCTAAGATTAATAATTTTGTAGAGTTTGCAGTTATTAATGATTTTAAACTCGATTTTTATTTACAGGAATTTGACAAGAACGACGATAAAAATCCTCATATCCAGTATATCACAAAGAGAATTTCCTTTGCAGAAAACATAGAGTTCGTAAAAAAATCTGATGTTCTTGTAGATTTCGTGGATCCGAGACAGGTTGGTTTGTCTTTCAGATTTTTCGAGGGCTTGTATTACAGAAAAAAAATTATTACCGATAATCTGATGGTTAAAAAGTATGATTTCTACCATCCAGACAATATTTTCGTTATTGAAAACGACAACAACGCTGCAATTCTAGAGTTCCTGAAAAGACCTTATCAAGAATTGCCGGAGCACATAGTAAAAAAGTACAGTTTCAGCGAGTGGATTTTCAGAATGCTAAGTGAGTAATAGCAGGCTGAGTAATGTTTTTTCAATTATTAAGATATTTCAGCAGGTTTTTGATATTTTTTTCCTGATTTTCGGTTGAAAAATACTGCAATCCATCTTTACTGCCTTCGTAGAGTTCAATCCATTTTTTTTCATTGGAATAAATATCTAAGATGTAGTTGGCAAAAGCTTCAGGATCAGAAATTTCTGCAACAAGGGCATGGATATTCGGTGTTAACTTCATTCCCTCCACACCAATTTTAGTTGATATTACGGGCAGTTGATACTCCAGTGCCTGGCCGATTTTTCCTTTCACTCCGGCTCCGTATCTCAGCGGTGCAACCATCGCTTTTGCGCTTGTAAAGAGATTGTCAATTTCTTTTTGATAACCTAAAATTCTGAATCTTTCGGAATCTAATGTCGTGATTTCTTCTGGGGCATTTCCGCCTACGATATACACTTTAATATCCGGGTTTTGTTTCCATACCAACGGCATGATCTCGTCATGCAGATACAGCACAGAATCTACATTAGGTTTGTGAAGAAAACCGCCAATAAAGATAAGGCCTTCTCTGTCATGAAAAGATTTCTGCCTCAGATTCTTTTTTAATGAATGGATATTACTTACAATAAATATTTTTTCAGTACTTATTTTTTCTATCGCGAGAATTTCTTTCTCATGATCGCTTATTGCTACGATGGCGTCTGCGCGTAGAAATGCTTTCCGTTCTAATTCGCAAACTTCTTTTTCCCTCTTTAACGTGGCTTTGTTTTTCAAGAAATACGCCTTCTCTCTTGAAAATCTGAGATAATGAAGATCCACCATATCGTAAATTATCTTCGCACGGAAACCGATTGGTTTAATAAACTCATTATAATACTCGTAGCCTTCCGGTCGGAAAATCCAGATATAATCTACGGAGTTTTTTATTTGCTGAAGCTGTTTTGCTTTCCGGATTATTTTCCGTTCAGGGGTTAAGTATTCTCTTATAACCTCAACACCCAAATCTTGAAATTTCTTTATGTAATCAGTATCATCAGCAGAAAATTCATTCTTTATCAGCAAGTATATTTTGTGATTGTTATTTACCAGAATTTTTATAATCTCAGTAAACCTGTTAGAGCCTGAATCCTGGTCGAATTTCGGCATATACTCTTCGGCCACCAAAATACATTTGTCATATTGGGCATCGTCATTTATTCTATAAAAATCATCGCCTTCTTTCCAAATGTTTTCAAGAAAATTCTGCCATTTTTCATAGAAAATAACCGAATTTTTTTTTATCAAATTGTGCTTGTTCGAATGGTGTTTTTTATAACTTACGGTTTCATAATGAATCACTTCTGACTGAGGTTGATAGTAAGTATCCAGACCCTGACGATGTTTCAGCCGCATGCAAAGATCGTTTTCTTCATAATAAGCAGGTGCATAAACTTCATCGAAAAGATTCAGATTACCCTTAGAATCTTGTCTTTTAAATAGCAAACTGCATCCTGAAACATAGTCTACTGTTCGCAGGAAGTTAAATTGCGGAGCATCGATTGACTGGGTAGCTCCACGGTTTACAATCACTTTGTTTTTGAAAACGAGACAGCCTGCCTCCTGCAAACTATTGTTCCCGAAAATGATTTTAGAGCCTACAGCTCCAACATTCGACTGGGTTTGAAAGACAGATAAAAGTGAAGTTAGGTAGTTGTTTTGAACCTTTGTGTCGTTGTTGAGCAAATAAATATAAGAACCTTTTGCCTGTCTTATTGCGGTATTTGCACTTTTTAGAAAACCTAAATTTTCGGTGTTATTAATGAGCAATATTCCTTTTATCTGTGAGATGACATTTTGGGTATTATCCGTACTGCAGTCATTTACCAAAATGATTTCTTTAGAAACATTGTCGTTACATTCAGATATGGCACAAAGACAGTTTAAGGTGTAAAGAAGTTGGTTATGAACGGGTATAATAATACTTACTTCCGGTTCAGGTTCTTCTCTGAAATTGAAGGAATGGTTCTCGAAAAAGGAAAGATCTCTCAACGAAGTATTAAGAAATCTTGCAGACTTTTTAAACTTTATATCCCGTTTAAGCTGCTTATATCTCTTTCTTAAACTCCAAAACCTCATAATTTTTCACAATTTTTACCTTCTTTCGTAATCGTCCTGAATCCGCACAATATCATCTTCCCCGAAGTAAGTTCCGGTCTGCACTTCTACAAAAATCAAAAGTTCATTAGTTCTGTTTTCGATTCTATGTTTTGCACCCTGCGGAATGAAAATGCTTTCGCCATATTTTACAGTATGCTCAACTTCATCAAGAATTACCACGGCTTCACCCTGCACAATAGTCCAGAATTCCTGTCTGTGATGATGATATTGATATGATAGTCGTTGGCCAGGATTCACTTCAATTCTCTTCAGTTTATAGGCAGCTTCATCTGCCAAAACATAATATTTTCCCCAAGGTCTGTCGCCAATTTCCAGCATTTTAAAAAATGTTTAAGATGCAAAACTAAATAAAATATCTCAAATCCTGTATAAACTCAATTTTTACTTAAATTTGCAGCTTAAATTTTTAGCAACAATGAGCAAAGTACGTGTGCGGTTTGCACCAAGTCCTACAGGACCTTTACATTTAGGCGGGGTTAGAACAGCTTTATACGATTACCTTTTCGCGAAAAACCAGGGCGGCGAATTCGTTTTAAGAATTGAAGATACCGACACCGCAAGGTACGTGGAAGGTGCTGAAGATTATATTATGGAGGCCCTGGAGTGGTGCGGAATTATTCCCGATGAAAGCCCCAAGCACGGAGGTAAATTTGCTCCTTACCGCCAGTCGGAAAGACGCGACATCTATGATAAGCATCTGGCAGAAATCCTGAAAACAGATTACGCATACCTGGCTTTTGATACGCCTGAAGAACTCGATGAAATTCGTAAAGAATACGAAGAAAACGGCGAAGTTTTCGCCTATAATTATATCACAAGAAACCGGCTGAAAAACTCACTTACACTTTCTAAAGATGAGGTAGAACGTTTGTTGGCAGAAAATGTTCCATACGTGGTACGGTTCAAAATGCCTATCGACAGAATCTTGAATCTGGAAGACATCATCCGCGGAAAATCTTCGGTAAATACCAATACACTGGATGATAAAGTTTTGGTAAAAAACGACGGAATGCCTACTTACCATTTTGCCAACATCATTGATGACCACGAAATGGAAATTACACACGTTATTCGCGGTGAAGAATGGCTGCCGTCTCTTGGTTTACACTATTTGTTGTATGAAGCAATGGGTTGGGAAAGACCTCAATTTGCGCACCTTTCTTTAATTCTGAAACCTGAAGGAAAAGGAAAACTCAGCAAAAGAGATGGTGATAAATTTGGTTTCCCGGTATTTCCTCTGAATTTTAGAGATCCCGAAACCGGAGTGGTCTCTAAAGGCTACAGAGAAGAAGGTTATCTCCCCGAAGCATTCATCAACATGGTTGCGCTCCTGGGCTGGAGTCCGGCCAACGACAGAGAAATTCTTTCTTTGGAGGAAATGACAAAGGAATTCGATCTTCATAAAGTTCATAAAGCCGGAGCACGCTTCAGTAAAGAAAAAGCAGAATGGTTTAATCACGAATATTTGAAGTTGACTTCCGATCAGGAAGCGCTCGTATTATTTAAAAAAGTTGAAGATATCAATCTTAGTCATTTAGATGATGACCAGTTGCTTAAAATAATTTCTTTAATGAAGGAAAGAGCCACCTTCATCAAAGATATTTATACCGACGGTAAATTTTTCTTCGAAGCCCCTTCATCATACGACGAAAAAGCGGTAAAAAAGGCCTGGAACGAGCAAACCTCATCCCTGCTGAATGATTTTGCGGAAGCATTGCACGGAACTGAAATCTTCGAAGCTGAGAATTTAAGACACATTATTCACGATTTCGCTGAAACCAGAGGATTAGGAATGGGTAAAGTGATGATGCCACTGCGTTTAGCTTTAGTCGGGGAGTTGAAAGGTCCTGATGTTCCGGATATTCTTCAGGTGCTTGGCAAAGAAGAAAGTGTGGGCAGGATAAAAAATGCAGTGAATAATATCAGCTGATTTTCTATTATTTTTCCTAAATTTGAAAGATTAATTCTTAACTAAAGAAATGGAGTATTTAAATTTTGAACTTCCCATAAAAGAGCTGATGGATCAGTACCAAACCTGTTCATTGGTAGGTGAAGAGAGCGGAGTAGATGTGAAACTTGCCTGCTCGCAAATTGAAGATAAAATTGTAGAAAAGAAGAAAGAAATTTACGGCAACCTTACCCCATGGCAGAGAGTTCAGTTGTCCCGCCATCCGGATCGCCCATATACCTTAGATTTTATCAAAGGAATTACCGATAAAGACAGTTTTCTGGAACTTCACGGTGACCGTAATTTTGCCGATGATCCCGCAATGGTCGGTGGATTGGCAACAATTGACGGACAAAGGGTGATGATCATCGGAACCCAAAAAGGGAGAACCACGAAAGAAAGACAGCTCCGCCGTTTCGGAATGAGTAATCCCGAAGGTTACAGAAAAGCTTTGAGACTGATGAAACTGGCAGAGAAATTTAAAATTCCTGTGATTTCATTAGTTGATACTCCCGGAGCTTATCCAGGATTGGAAGCTGAAGAACGTGGACAGGGAGAAGCAATTGCAAGAAATATTTTTGAAATGACCATGCTTAAAACCCCGATTTTCGTTTACATTATTGGCGAAGGAGCGAGTGGCGGCGCGTTGGGAATTGGGGTTGGCAATAAAGTGTATATGTTAGAAAATACTTGGTACACCGTAATTGCTCCTGAAAGCTGTTCCTCAATTCTGTGGAGAAACTGGGATCATAAAGAAGACGCAGCCAACGCACTGAAATTAACTCCTCAGGATGCACTGAGAGAAAAATTTATAGACGGAATTATCGAGGAGCCGCTTGGAGGTGCACATTACGATCCGCAGGTTGCTTATGAGCACTTAAAGAGTTCGATTTTGCATAACATCAAGGCTTTCTCTTCATTTACCGGTAAAGAACTTGAAACCCAAAGACAGGATAAATTTATCGCGATGGGTCAGTTTAAAGGATAATAAAAAATTGAAATAAATCAATAGAAACGGGCTATATCCCGTTTTTTTATGTGCAAAACTCATGGCTTTATAAAACGAAAAATCCTGCAATGAATTTGCAGGATTTTTTATATTTCGTATAAAAATTTTATTATTCAAAAAGTTCAGTAGTATTCAAAACGGTTACTTTGCCATCTTCACAACGGATTGCTTCACCCGGGAAATTCTGAATCATATGGTAATCATGCGTTGCCATCACTACAGCCGAATTATTTTCGAACGCCACCTGCTTCAGTAAAGTCATAATTTCGTTCGAAGTCTCCGGGTCTAGGTTTCCAGTAGGTTCATCGGCAAGGATGAGTTCTGGGTGGTTTAGCAGGGCTCTCGCAATCGCAATACGTTGCTGTTCACCCCCTGAAAGTTCGTGCGGCATTTTGTGTTTTTTCGATTTCATGCCTACACTTCCCAAAACTTCATTTATCCGGTCGTCGATTTTAGTTTTGTCATTCCAACCCGTAGCTTCCAAGACAAAACGCAGGTTTTTCTCTACGGTTCTGTCGGTCAGCAACTGAAAATCCTGGAAGACGATTCCCAGTTTTCTGCGCAGGTTCGGTACATCAGACATGCGAAGTTTGGCAAGATCGAATCCTGCAACATTACCTTCTCCACCGGAAAGTGGAATATGTCCGTAAAGTGTCTTCAGCAAAGAACTTTTTCCGGAACCTGTTTTTCCGATAAGATAGCAGAATCTGCCTTTTTTGATATGAAGGTTTACGTCGTTCAGGACCGTAAAATTTTTCTGGGCAATTTTAGCACTTTTCAGGCGGATTACATCCTGGCCTTCGTGAGAGGAATGTGGCATACTTTATCTGATTGTTGTTGAATCTTACCCGATAATTCCGGGATTATTGATGTTGCAAATAACCTTGCCAAAAATAAAGAAAAAGTTTGTGTTTGTACTTAATTTTGGCAAATTTTAACAACAAAAAATGCCTGAAAATTTACTTTTCAAGCATATTTGTATATGATAATTTCTGAGATTATCTCTTAGCTCTCGCCGAGCTAATACTTAAACTCTTTCTGCCTTTTGCTCTTCTAGCTGCCAAAACTCTTCTTCCGTTAGGAGTTGACATTCTTTCTCTGAAACCGTGCTTGTTTCTTTTTTTTCTTTCTGATGGCTGGAATGTTCTCTTGCTCATTGCTAATATTTTTTAGTAAAAACTATATCTTATTTTTCAGACTGCAAATATATGAAAGTTTTTACTTTCTGCAAACATATTTAAATTATTTTCAGTGAATGTACCTAACTTCTTTCCCAGAGGCTTGTGTACGCTTAATGATAAAAACTTATATTTGAAGTCTTAAAAAATTCAGATCCAATATGTTTACGCCCTCAGAAATTTCATCGATACAGAAACTCTTAATACCTAATAACAAAATTGTAATTATTACGCATTATAATCCGGATGGGGATGCAATCGGTTCGAGTTTGGGGCTGAAACATTTCTTAAGCCAGAAAGGTTTGGAGGCTGATGTAATTGTTCCCAATGATTTCCCGAAATTCCTGAAATGGATGCCCGATGCAAAGAAAATCATCATTGCAGATTATAAAAGAAAACAGGCTGGTGAAGCTATTTATAACGCAGATGTAATCTTTATTCTCGATTTTAACGCGTCTCACAGAAGTGGAAATCTCGTAGGCCCTTGGATTGAAAAAGCCAGAGCAAAGAAGATTTTGATCGATCATCACCAGCAGCCTGAAGATTTCGATTTTGTGTATTCGGATGTTAATATTCCCGCGACTTCCCAGATGATTTATCACTTTATCGATTCGCTGAATGAAACCGATTTAGTAAATAAAGATATCGCCGAATGTCTTTATACTGGAATTATGACGGACACAGGCGGTTTCCGTTTCCGTTCGACCAGCGCAACCACCCACAGAATTGTCGCTAATTTAATTGAAAAAGGAGCTGATCCGGCAATGATTACCTCAAATACCTGGGATACCAATACGGTTTCGAGACTGCATCTTCTTGCTTTGGTTTTAGGCAGGGTAGAAGTGGTGAAGGAAGGTAAAGTCGCGATCTTATGGCTGAAACGTGACGAGCTGAAAGAGTTTGGCTTCCAGAAGGGAGATACCGAAGGTTTTGTGAATTATGGATTAAGCATCATGGGAACGCAGGTTTCCGCTTTCTTCATGGAAGATTTGTATGAGGATTTCATTAAAATATCCTTCCGTTCCAAAGAAGATGTAGATGTGAATCAGTTTTCCCGTAAATATTTCAACGGAGGTGGTCACATCAATGCAGCCGGCGGAAAATACAGGAAATCCATCGAAGAAACGATTGAAGATTTTAAAGAAAAAATTGCTGAAGAAGATTTCTAAAGCTCTCTTTAAATTATTTAAAGAAGAGGACAAGAAGCGCTAAAATCGCCGGCAGAGCCTGTACAAAAAATATTTTTCTCGAAGCAGTAAAAGCGCCATATAATCCTGCAACGGTTACACATGACAGAAAAAATTGGGCCACATACGTCGACCAGTTGGAGTCGTTAATTAATAAAGACCAAATGAGTCCGGCAGCCAAAAATCCGTTGTAGAGACCCTGATTTGCTGCCAAGCCTTTCGTTGGTGTGAAGAGTTCGTCTTTTAATGCGCCTTTAAATGATTTTTTTCCTAAAGTCTCCCATGCAAACATCTCCATGTACATGATGTAAAGGTGTTCCAGTGCCACAATTGCGATTAAAATCTTTGAGAGAATTTCCATGGTTATAGGATTTTAAAAGATTAAATTTTTGGGTAGATTGTGTAGCAGTTCGGTATTGATGATTGCTGCGCAAACTGCCGGTTTTTCCCAATGTCCGTTATGTCCGCAATCGAGCAGGTAAGATTTAATGTTGGTTTTGTCAGGCAGGTTTTTAAGCGTTTTCTCCACATTTACAGCCTGGTCGTGTTTTCCGGCAATGATTAGAGTTTTTCCTGAAAAGTTTTCCAGAACCGATTTTCTGTCCAACCGTTCGGTCATTCCTTTCACGGCTGCAAGAACGCCGTCTGTTTTAGTTGAAAGTGCTATTTCTTTAGCCAGTTCAATTTTGCCTTCAAGAATATCTTTTTCATTCGCATTAAATAAGTTCGGAACGCCTGCTTTTACGTAGTTTGGGTAAGCTTCCCGAATGATTCGGTGGCTTTTCCTGCGCTGTTCTTTCTTTTCTTCATCATCAGCAAAATAGGTCGAGAAGAATAAGGTCAAACTTTTGAGAACCTCCGGATATTTCTCCGCAAAAGCCAAGGATGCATAACCGCCCATGGAATGTCCCAAAAGATGAAAATTTCCGAGTTGCAGATGATCAGTTAAATTTCTTATTTCCTCAGCCATGAATTCCATCGTGTGGATTTCATTGTGCACTTTAGAAAGGCCGTGCCCGGGAAGATCAACTTTTATTAAAGTGAAATCTTTAGCAAGATAAGGTTCCATGTCTGTCCAAATCATCAGATTTTCCATGAAACCGTGCAGTAAAACCAGTTTTTCTTTGCCTGTGCCCGAGATTTCGTAATTCAGCATAATTTAATTTTTTGAGGTTTCTTAAAAATGGATATCAATGTACTCAACAAATCCGGAACCATTAATTTTGTCCTGAAGCCGCCAGTAGTTGCCTTTTCCTTCGTCCAGAAAAGTGGTTTTCTTGGTTCTGGTATAGGTTTTTCCGTTGATGTTCTGAATGATTCTCCCTTCAAAGTTAAGATGTTTGGCTGAAACACGGTTGATGATGCCTTCCATTTTTACAGTGTTTTGTCCGGATTTCCCGCTGCCTGAAATTGAATATAAATCCCGGCCTGTCTTTTCGAAATTTACTTTTCCGTTAATTGCGGGGCTTTCATCAGAACTGAATTTTAGTACATGCGTTCCGCTCAGATCTGCAAAAATATTTTGGTTGTTTTTCAGCCGGATGCTGTCGTTTATTTTCATTCTAACAACATTAATCGACTCAATGATTTTGGTACTGTCTGATTTTGTAGTGTTAAGATGCGGTTCTTTTTTTGTGCAGGAAAAAAGTGCCGATGTGAAAAGAAGGATTAAAATTTTATTCATAAAAAAAATGATGATTTTTTTCAAATTTATATAAAATTTGAAAGCAAAATATTTTTTTAAAGAATAGAAGAAGGTATTGTTTAAATTTTCGTTTTAGAATCCATCACGATTGTAACGGGACCATCGTTAAGCAAAGAAACTTTCATATCGGCTCCGAAAATTCCACTTTCTGTTTTTAAACCAGATTGGGCAACCGCAGTTTTAAAATATTCGAATAATGGGACTGCTTTTTCTGGTTTGGCAGCTTTTATAAACGAAGGTCTGTTTCCTTTTTTATAATCTGCGATTAAGGTAAACTGGCTGATGCAAAGTATTTCGCCTGCAATGTCTGTGACGGAAAGATTCAGTTTTCCTTCCTCATCGCCGAAAATCCTAAGATTCAGGATTTTCTGTACGAGCCAATCGGCATCACTTTTTTCATCAAGTTCATCAATTCCGATCAGGAGCAGCAAACCGTTCGAAATGTCGCCGACAATTTTACCTTCAACTTTTACGGAGGCTTCAGAAACTCTTTGAATGACAGCTTTCATGCATTAAATTTAGTTGAAAATAGTTAAGATTCCGGTAGCTGAATCGAAATTATACCGGTAAGTTTTTGGCGCAATCTGCGCATTTTTTATAGGTTCTCCGGTAATCAGAATCCATTCGGCACCATCTTTTGGACACACGATTTTAATGTTGTTTTCTACACTCAGTGTTGTATTGGTGTCGGGGCAGATGTGCGGTGCATTACGGTCGTAAACTTTAAATCCGTTTGTGGTACGCACTACGATGAGACCACGTGTTCCGGCTTCCTGCTGGTTTACATAAATCCAGCCGTTTACATTTTGTAAATTATAATATGCGGGCAAATTAATGTTTAAAATAACATTTACTGGAACGTCGGGAAAGCAATTTACGGTTTCTTCACGTTCATTGCATGAGCTGATGTTTAAGGCGCTGAAAATGAGTATAATTGGTAAAATGATTGTAGAAATAATTCTTTTCATTTAAAAATAAAATTTATATATTTGTAAAACGAATACAAACAGAAATCATTGTCCGGCAAATGTCGGATTATTTTTTTATACTAACGCAAATTAAAAGAAATTATGGCAAGTTATGTTACCAAAGAAGGTTTGGACAAAATGAAAGTGGAACTGGAACAGTTGGAAACTATTGAAAGACCAAAAATTACCCAGCAGATTGCTGAGGCTAGAGATAAAGGCGACCTCTCGGAAAACGCAGAGTACGATGCTGCAAAAGAAGCACAGGGAATGTTGGAGATGAAAATTTCTAAACTGAAGGATTTAATTATTAATTCGAAAGTAATTGATGAATCGCAGCTTGATACTTCGAAAGTTTCAATTTTAACCACCGTAAGACTGAAAAATAATGCGACAAAAGGAGAGCAGAAATTCACTTTGGTGCCGGATAACGAAAGTGATCTTAAAGCGGGAAAAATATCCATTAACACGCCGATTGCGAAAGGTCTTTTAGGGAAAGTTGTCGGTGAAACTGCAGACATTGTCTTGCCAAACGGAAACAAACTTTCTTTCGAAGTTTTGGAAATTTCTTTGTAGAAATATACAAAAGGCAAAAAATTGTTTGGGGAAATTTAAAGGTTTATTCACCGGTTTTTTATTTATGTTGTAAATTTGCGGCATTACAAACCGTTGTTTTCTTAGATTAAAGAGCAGCATCAAACCCAAAATCATGAGTTCCATATTCACAAAAATCATCGAAGGCGAAATCGCTGCGTACAAAATCGCAGAAGATGAAAATCATCTCGCTTTTCTGGATGCAATGCCCTTGGTTAAAGGTCATACGTTGGTGGTTCCTAAGAAAGAAGTAGATCTTATTTTCGATCTCGAGAGCGAGGATTTCAAAAATCTCTGGAGTTTTGCACAAACCGTTGCAGAAAAACTGAAAAAGACTTACCCTTCCCAAAGGATTGCCGTTGCAGTAGTGGGATTAGAGGTTCCTCATGCCCACATTCATCTCATTCCGATCAATAAAATGGATGATATGAATTTTAAAAATTCCCGATTGAAATTATCGGATTCTGAATACAAAGAAATTCAGAATGAAATCATAAACTCATAAAAACCAAAATTTTGTCAAAGTCGAAAAAGCTTTGACAAATTTTTTGAATAATATTCTCACTAAAAAAGTTATAAAAAATATATGAATTCCAACCAGTGTTCATTCTGTGGAAAAAAACGGAACGAAGTACAGATCTTGATTTCCGGAAACGAAGGCTTTATCTGCGAAAACTGTATCGAGCAGGCGCATGCTATCATTATGGAGAATACCCCGTCCTCCGGTTTTTCCGCCGCGGAAAGTATTTCGGATTTACAGAAACCCAAGGAAATAAAATCGTTCCTTGATCAGTATGTTATAGGGCAGGACCAAGCCAAAAAACAGCTTTCAATCGCGGTTTACAATCATTATAAAAGACTTTTACACGCCAAGGATGAAAACCGGGAAGTAGAAATCGAAAAATCCAATATCATCATGATTGGTGAAACGGGTACCGGTAAAACACTATTGGCAAAAACAATCGCCAAAGAACTCAATGTGCCGTTCTGTATCGTAGATGCTACGATTCTTACTGAAGCAGGTTACGTTGGTGAAGATGTGGAAAGTATCCTGTCTCGTCTTCTGATGGTTGCCGATTATGATGTGGAAAAAGCAGAAAAAGGTATCGTTTTTATTGATGAAATCGACAAAATCGCCAGAAAATCTGATAATCCAAGCATCACAAGAGATGTTTCCGGAGAAGGTGTTCAGCAGGGATTGCTGAAACTTCTGGAAGGAAGTATTGTAAACGTGCCACCACAAGGCGGTAGAAAGCATCCTGATCAGAAATACATTCAGGTAAATACTCAAAACATTCTCTTTATTGCCGGTGGAGCTTTCGACGGAATTAAAGAAATTATCGAGAGACGCCTGAATAAGCAGGCCATAGGCTTCAGTGCTGAAAAACTCAATAAAGCTGAAGATGAGGATTACATTTTAAGTCAGATTAATGCGATTGATTTACGTAAATTTGGTCTTATTCCGGAGCTTTTGGGGCGATTCCCAATAGTGACTTATCTGGATAAACTCACAAAAGAGACGATGGTAAGAATTATGAAAGAACCAAAAAATTCGATCATCAACCAATTTATAGAGTTGTTCAAGATGGATGGTGTAAATCTTAAATTCACAGATGAGGCTATTGAGGCAATTGTAGAGGAAACCATGGAAAAAGGCTTGGGAGCCCGGGGTTTGAGGGGTGCCACAGAAAAAGTACTGGAAGATTTTATGTTCGATATTGAAGCTCAGGATGAGATAGTGCTTACCAAAGCAAATATTAAGTTTTAAGATTTTCTACTATTTATTTTATATTAAAAAATTAATTAATATCTTTGTTTGTGAATACTTAGTTATTTAAAAAACACAAACACACATAAAATGAAAAGAAATCTATTTACTGTAGCGCTCCTGGCGTTAAGTTTACAAAGTACCGCCCAGGTCATGGTCCATGTGGACAATTCGGGTATATTTTATGTCGGTGAAAACGCGCTTGTTTATAACGGAGGCGGTTTACAGACTAAAGGAAGCGGTATTTTAGATGTGAAGGGCAATGTCATGATTGAAGGCGCTGCCACTGATGTTTTGAAAACATTAGACAATGCCGGAACAGGCAATAAAACCGACGGAGGTAACATTATCCTGCGACTAAATGATCCTGCGAACTACGCAGCTTCTACTTATGGCCAACTCTACATCAACGGAATTGCACAGGGCAATATCTCTGCGATAGTAGATAAGGAATACCGCACGGGTAAACACGGTACTTACCAGCAAATTGCTCTTCCTTTTTATAATAAAACAATCAATACACTTTCAGGTACAGGTATCGGCACATTAGGGAAAACATTTTCAAATGTCAGATATTCAAAAAACGAAGTCCTTACCTGGAATAATTTGACAGCTGTTTCAGATAACCTGAATATTTCTTCTTTAACTCCGAAAAGTACCACTTATTACATGCTTGGTTCCAACGGGTTTGATTCTGGTAATCCGCCAGCATCAATGCCTGCAAACGCACCAACTCCAGCAGGTACTGTTTATACCCTTAAAGGAATCCCTTTCAGTAACGGGGTAACGGAAAAGTTAACTAATGCCGCGAATGGCGTTAATTTTGGTGCAACGGGTAACGCTCTAAATTCATATAACGAACGTTACAATTCATACCTTCAGGATGATTGGGATTATCCTGCAGCTCCTGCTAATCCATGGTCTGTTGCTACTTTTGGCCGAAATATTTATCAGTTTGGAAACCCGTATCTTACTAATTTAGATTTAGGGTTTATAGGGATTACAGAAAATGGTGCAGTAACTGATAACAATAGTATTTCATCCATCCAGGGTATTCGCTACGATCCGGGAACTGTAGTTTCCCTTCCATCCGGAACATTCTCAACCGGCGCCAAATATGTGAATTTTACATCAGGTGCACCTGTTCCTGTGGGTGATGTTGGCCTCATAATTAAACCCATGCAAACGTTTGTGGTAAAGCTCAGAAATAATAATGCTGAGGTAGGTTCCGATAAAACTTTAAGTTTTGATAATTTAAGAAGATTTAAATCTACACCCAGAAATAACACTACAGGATATTCTGTAAATGCCGGGAAAGGTGCTGATGCTAATGGTACGGTAAAACAACTTGGCGTTATTGCACTAAGTGAGGAAGGTACAGAACTTGCAAGGACATATTACGCGGTTTACCCTTCTGCAATTACAGGTCATACTGCGGAGCAAACTGCGCAGTCTGTTTTAGGAAACCAAAACATCATTGGTACATTTGAAGAAGATGCAGTGAATGGCGGTTATGATATGAACTATATTAATGCTTACTGGTTATATATTAATGAAGCCAATGAAAACGATTTTTTAGGAAAAGCGGTCCCTTTAGCTTTATATAACAGCGGCATCAAGTCACTGAAATTTGAAATTAGAGAGAATACTGAAGTAATTGAAAATGGAGTTCATCAATTATCTACAGGTACAGGATTTTATTATAAATCTCCCGACGGTCAAGCGATGGAGATTTTGCAGAATCAGGTGATCCCAGTTACTTCAGACCGATACAGCCTGTTCTACGGAAAGCCTAGTGGTGTATTAGGAACAGATGGAACTGCGAAACCGTCACGTACTAAAGTAGTTTATCACCAGTTGATCGACAATTTTGTGGTTCATTTTGATCCAAATTGGAAAACAGCCGATATCCAAGTGTATGACATGAGTGGAAAGTTAATTCTTGCCGAGAAAAAAGTGTTGGCAGACAAAGATTATGTTTTGAATCTTGCGAAAGCGAACAGTGCTTATATTGTTACAGCAGTTTCAGAGAAGGGTGAAAAAATTAGTTCCAAAATTGTAAGATAATATAAAACACAAATTATGAAATTTCTCAATAAATCTCTACTATTCTTTTGTCTCCTGATAGGAACGGTATTTTACAAAGCTGAACCTTTACCGCCTGCTCCTTCTCCACCTGGTGGTGGTGGTGGTGTAGGTCCCGGAACTCCTGCGTCACCAATTGACATGTATGTATATGTATTGGCGGCGGCTGCCATATTATTTATGTGCTATTACCATTATAAAACAAGAAAAAAAATTGTATAAATTAATTTAAAGCTTTATAAACCCATCGAATTACGGTGGGTTTTTTTATATTTACCTTATGAAAAAAATTGTTGCAATCTCAGCCTTACTTTTAGCAAACTCCCTGTCTGCCCAGTTCAAAATTAATATTGATGTACCCGCAGGCTTTAATCCTAAAGAAGTTTATCTGTACTCATTAAACGGTTCAAAAGACATCCTTACAACCAAAGAGATGAGAAAGGGTAACGGTTGGCAAATTGCTGTTACAAAGCCGTATTCGGGAATGATGAAGCTGTATTTTCCGGAAGGAAACATGTCGGTTAATTTTATTTCGGAAAATAAGGACGTAAAAATGAAGTTTGATACTGCGAACGGCAAGATTTCAAACATTGATTATCTTGATGAAAGCAATTTCCTGATGAATAATATTCAGGATGTGCAGCAAAAGAAAGAATATATTCTGCCCGCATTGGTTCAGATAAAAGATTATTACAAGGCAGATACCCAATTCAGAAAAGCACTGGATACTGAAATATCGCGTCTTTCTGTGGATGCGCAGGATATCAGCAGGTTCCCGTTCATCAATTATTACAACACTAACTACGCAAAATTCGTAGAAAAAAATCCTGCTAAAAAACCTGTTACGCATGATGAGATCATTGATTTCCTGATAAAATCCAATGAAATGCTTGAAACTTCATCATTAATGAGACCTGTACTGTTGGCCTACCTGAATGTGGGTCCAAGTACAAATGTATCAGCAGATGTTGATAAGCTTCTTAAGGCGGTGAACACAGAAACGCCGCGTGGACAAACGGTATTGTCAGAGCTGATCGAGATTTTTGATGTTTATGAGATGAAGGATCTGAAAAATAAATATCTTACAGAAGCTACAAACCTGAAATGTACGATTAATGACCGCCTTGCCGGAACCATCGCAATCAATAAGAATACTGAAATTGGAGCTAAGTTTCCTGATTATGTATTCAATAAACCTACGAAAACATCAGCGAAATCGCTCGCAGCAGTGAAAGCAGATAAAAAAGTAATCGTTTTTTGGGCCTCAACCTGCTCTCATTGCGAAGCAGAACTTCCGAAACTTATCGAGAAGTATAACGCCATGAAAGCCCAGAAAATAGAAGTTATTGCCTTTTCTCTGGACAGTGAAAAAGCAGCTTACGATAACAAAGTGAATAACTTACCCTGGATTAACGATTCTGAACTGAAAGGCTGGTACAGCAGTTATGCCGATACCTATAATGTGCGTGCAACGCCTACTTATTTCGTTCTGGATGCAAACAACACCATTATTGCCAAACCGGATCATGCCGCAGATGTAATATCTTATTTAAAATTGAATTAATTTTTTGCTGGGTTGCAAAATATTTTTATCTTTGCACCACTTTAGCGGCGAGGTAGCTCAGTTGGTTAGAGCGCAGGATTCATAACCCTGAGGTCACGGGTTCAATTCCCGTCTTCGCTACAAAAAAGCTCAACTTAGGTTGGGCTTTTTTTATTTTCTGTCAGAAATATATTAATGCTTTCTATATAAATGAGATTTATCTTAGTGTGCTGTCTATCGGTTATGTTTTTTTCTGATTTTTAGCAGTTTTATAGATTAAATTTGGTCAGTTAAAAGATAAGTAGTAATTTTACGCCGTCTTAATGAGGATGCAAGTCTTTAGAAAGGCATAAATTTTTTTTCATCATTTGTGTTTTTAGAATCGTATCGCAAGATGCGATTCTTTTTTTGCTATTTAACACCGGAGTATCTTTCGTAACGTACCATTAAATCAACAAAATAAGAGTACGTAACACTGCCTTCCTGCTGGTTGCTTTTCAGGAAAAGATCGTTCGTAAATCCAAAGAAATTTTCCACAATACCTTCATGCTCTTTCACGAATCTTTTTTCAGCAGCCCGGTCTCTTTTCATCTCTGGAGAATATTCACCGATAATCTGTTTTACAAAATCTGGATTTTTTTCTGCTAAACTGTTGAGGAGCGATTTTAATACAAAATAGTAAGTGCTGTATTTTAATTCCTTATTCTCCGAATTTTTCCCGATAAGGTATCCAATGAAATTTGCCTCCTGTTCACGGGCATAACCTAACTGATGGGCACTTTCATGTGCAAAGGTGAAAGGCAGGTAAGTGGCTGGTAATGCTGCATTATACTGCGCTTCTGCAGTAAAAGGATTATAATATCCCAATATGCCTGTATAGCTCATAATGCCTGTAAACAGACTGGGTTTTAGAGAATTGATATTGTTGCTGCTTTTTGGATCAGGAAAGCCGGGAAGACGCCTCTGTTGCTTCAGGATTTCTTGCTTTATTGATTCCAGATCTTCTACCTTAAAAACCCCGTCCTTATCTTCCTTCACCAATGATCTAAGTTGTTTACAGTATTTAAGATATTTTACGGTTAAATCTTTGGTTTCTTCCAGAGTAATTTCCTCTTTTGGAAGTTTATGGATAATGGGTTCCTGAAAATAAAGCATTCCCCAAAACAGCTGATAAATAAAATACAGAATATTCAGCAGTATGACAGATTTGAAAAGGTAAGCGTTCCGGGTTTTTTTATTTAAAATTTTAATCAGAAAGAAATTGAAAATAATGGCCAGTAAAATATACGCCACATCTCCCACTGAAAAAGGGCTGTGTGCAAATATTTTCTGATGAAGGGATTTTTGCCACTCAAAAAACCGTTCAAAGAAACGAACAGTAATTTCAGTTTTTGAGAAGATGAAAAATAAAAGAAATTGGGCAAGTAAACTACCTGCCCAAAATCTTTTTCTTTTAATATAGTTCTTTTTAATGGCCACTTTCACTTTTCAGATGATCAAGTTCGATTCCCTGTGCCTTCAGGATTTTAGTTACGCGAACCGCATAAAATACCAGATAAGCAAAACATAAAATTCCCACGATATAACTGAAGTGAATGTTCGTCATATCCGCAAGCATGCCTTGGATCCAGGAGATAATTCCACCTCCCATAATCATCATGATAAGATATCCCGAACCTTGGTTGGTATGTTTTCCTAAACCATTAATCGCCAGTGCAAAAATACAAGGCCAAAGGGTAGAGCAAAATAATCCAACACTGGTGAAGGCATAAACGGAAGTCATTCCTGAAGTCATCATTCCGATCGCAATGGCGATAATTCCCATTGAAGAGAAAATCAGAAGCATTCTTGCCGGATTTCCTTTACTCAGAATATCACACGCAATCATAACCAAAATAATAAGACTGTAAACATAAAAATGGGAAAGATCATGTTTGGCGATAGCATTTACTGCTAAAAATACTCCAAAAGCTAAGTAAGGTGCCAAAAACCTAAGAATTTTTTTAAATCCGGCAGTAATGTCAAATGCATCCACAGCACCGGTCCAACGGCCGATCATTAATGAAGCCCAATACAAGGAAACGTAAGGAGCAATATCTTTGGTTGAAAATCCGAGTGATTTTTCCATATAAGCAGGTAAATTACTCGCGGTAGAAACTTCTACGCCTACATAAACGAAAATCGCTATCATCCCTAAAACAAGTTGTGGATATTTAAGTGCAGAAGTTCGGTGTTCACCTGGAACTGCGTCTTCCGTATCTTCTGTAATGGTGGGGGTAACTTTAGGTAATGAAGAGAATTTTAAAAGGATCGCAACCAGAACAAATGCTGCACCTAAAATCAGATACGGAACTTTCACCGATTCAATACTCGCTTCGGTATTTGCAGCTGATGCAGAACCGAAAATTGCAAAAGAAACGATCAGTGGACCAATCGTAGTTCCGAAGTTATTAATTCCTCCCGCCATCGTTAAACGCTGCGAGCCGGTTTCTGTGGGTCCTACTTCAATTGCTAGAGGATTGGCCACAATTTGCTGAAGCGAAAAGCCCAAACCAACAATAAACAATCCTGAAATCATCAGCGCAAAAGAGCCCATATTTGCGGCAGGATAAAACAGAAGTGTCCCCGCAGCAGAGATCAAAAGTCCTACAATTAAACCATTTTTATAACCAATTTTGTTTACCACATCCTGCTTTATCGCTTTGGATATAAACATGTAAATCAAAGAACCAACGGTATAGGCAACATAAAATGCTACGGATACCAACTGGCTTTGGCTTTGTGATAAATTAAAGGCTTTTTTGAAGACCGGGATCAAAATATCGTTGCTCGCAGCAACAAATCCCCAGAAGAAAAACACGGTTACCAACGGCACGAACTGTCCCCAATTGGTTTTTTTAGAATAGTTTGTCGACATTTATTATGATTCTTTAAAACAAATATAACTATTTATTTTCTCAATATGAGTTTTCCAAAATCTTTTTTATTTGGGCATGTGCTGCTGTTTTCAGCTCGTTTGCTGAATGGTGCGGGCTCATAATATCGGCGAGATAAACTTTTACCTTACCTGGATATCCTTTGGAAGCATCAAAGGGAAACATTTCCTTCAGTCCCACAAACGTAAACACAAGGAGCGGAGACTGATGTTTGGAAGCTAAAGTAAACGCACCGTCTTTAAAACTGTCGAGAATGACGGAGGTATCATCGGGAACCCCGCCTTCAGGAAAAATCACGATACTGTCGCCTTCCTCCATTCTTTCAGCGCAGCGGCGGTATACATCTGCCCGGCTCTTGGCCGAACTGCGGTCTACCATGACACAGATTCTTTTATAAATAATGCCGAAAATCGGGATTTTTACGAGTTCTTTCTTGCCGACGTAGCACAGCGGATGATGAGGCATCAGAATACACGGCAGCATTACATCCATAATCGAAGTATGATTCGAGATAAAAACATATTGCGTGTTTCTATCGATTTTTTTGTCGGTCAGTTTTTTAAGATCGTACCGGAATCCCATTCCGTAAAACATTCCGTAGCACCAAATCCTGATGAATTTGTATGCATATTTATAATGCTCTTTGCGGATCGAAAGCAGTAGTACAGGAATTCCTAAACTGATGGTGAGCACGGCACCCAGCACAATCATCCAGCCACGCCAGACATAATTAAGGATTTTCTTCATTGGAGAAATCGGTTTTCAGTAATCTACAGTTAGAACATCAAACTTAAACTTTTTCTAGCCATTAAAAATAAAATTTTTCTTAACGGTATAATTTAAAACTGAAACCAAAAGAATAGCCGAAATTTTACTCAACATTTCCTGGCTGACTACAAAGAATCCCAGATCAAGGTGATCGATGAAGATAAAGCTGAAGAAAATCTGGAAAAATGTTAAACTTAAAATTGTTGATAGAAAAGAAACACCCATAAAGTAAGCAAATTCTCTTTTTTTGGAGTGTTTCCCACGAACAAAAACAAACCAAATACTTAAAAAATAGTTTGTAATAATTCCACATGCAGTAGAGAAAATATTACTCAGCGGGAAATAAATTCCGTGGTAATTGTATTCATCAGCAAAGACCAAAGGAATATAAATACTGAAGATTTTAAAAGAACCAATTTCCATCACTGCGCTCAAACCACCGGCAATAATGAAAAACACAACCTGTTTCTGTTTCAGTAAAAGTTCTTTCATAAAAAAAGCGTGTCTGCAAATTTATAACTATATGTTAAACAATAAGAAATTCTTGTTAAAATATTTTTTTGTTTCAATTTTATGACTAATTTTAATTTCTGAAAAGCGACTGACAATCTGATAAATTTTTCATTTTCAAACAGTATTGGAATGTTTATTTTATCTGAATATACTTATTTGATTGATATTTTACAGTTTAAAACTAAAAAATAAACATTTCCATGAATCCTTCCAGACCCTACAGAAAATTCAATCCTCAAAAGAAAAAAATAGAGGAATTAGAGCAGAAAAGCCCGCGTTTCAAAAGAATTTACTCAGAATATGAATCAATGAGCGACGAGTTATGGAATCTGGAGAATACAGACGTTTCAAATATTCCAGATGATTTTCTGGAAGCCATCAAACTCCAGACTTCTTACCTTGAAGACGAAATCGATGACTGGCTTCTCGATGAAAATAATAAGATACAATAAAATAAATCTGCAGAAATGCAGGTTTTGCTATTTTGCTATCTTTGCAAAAATTTTCCGGGTCCGGAATTCCTGCTATGCTGATTAATCTTACTCAAAATCAAAATTTCAAATTATTTAAAATTATTTCTGAAGTCGCAGAAAGTAAGCACCAGACAGTTTTTATTGTCGGCGGATACGTCCGCGATCTTCTGATGAAAAGGAAAGTGCCAACAGATATCGATTTCGTTACCGAAAGTAACGGGATGGATCTGGCGAAAGCAGTAGCCCAGGCAATCAACCCAAAATTAAAAGTTTCAGTCTTCAAAAATTACGGAACGGCAATGTTCAAACATGATGGTTTGGATCTGGAATTCGTAGGGGCACGGAAAGAAAGTTATGCCGAAGATTCCCGAAAGCCTTCCGTAGAAACCGGCACGCTGGAAGACGACCAAAAACGCCGCGATTTTACCATCAACGCGCTCGCCATTTCTCTTAATAAAGCAAACTTCGGAGAATTGATTGATCCTTTCAACGGAATTTCTGATATTGAAAATAAAGTCATTAGAACGCCTCTGGAGCCCAGCCAAACCTATTCGGATGATCCTTTGCGGATGATGCGCGCCATTCGGTTTGCATCTACACTGAATTTTAAAATCGAAGAAAATTCACTTCACGCCATAAAAAAAGAAGCCGAAAGAATCAAAATCGTTTCCATGGAAAGGATTATGGTTGAATTCAATAAAATAATGCTTTCGGAAAAACCTTCTGTTGGTTTAAAACTAATGGAAGAAACCGGTATTTTGCCTTTGGTGATGCCGGAACTTACTGCCTTACGCGGCATTGAAGAAGTGGAAGGGCAGACTCATAAAGACAATTTCTGGCACACCCTGGAAGTGGTCGACAATATTTCCAAAAACACCCAAAACCTTTGGCTGCGCTGGGCCGCCCTTCTTCACGACATCGGAAAAGCGCCGACCAAAAAATTTGTGGAAGGCATTGGCTGGACTTTTTACGGACATGAATTTCTGGGGTCTAAAATGGTGAAAAGTCTTTTCCACCGGCTGAAACTGCCTTTGGGAAGCGACATGAAGTATGTGCAGAAACTCGTGAAGCTTTCGTCGCGTCCTATTTCTTTAATCGATGACGGAACTTCAGATTCGGCGCTGCGGAGACTGCTTTTTGATTCCGGTGAGGATCTGGAAGATCTTTTTACGCTGTGCAAGGCCGATATTACCACTAAAAATTCTTCAAAACAGCAGAAATTCAAGAAAAATTTTGAATATGTTGCCCAGAAAATTAAAGAAGTAGAGGAGAAAGATCAGGTCAGGAATTTTCAGCCGCCGATTTCCGGAGAGGAAATTATGGAACTTTTCAACCTGAAACCCGGAAGAGAAATCGGGATTTTGAAGGAAAAAGTAAAAGAAGCGATTCTGGAAGGCGAAATTGCCAACGATAAAGTTGAAGCCCGAAATTTCGTCATCAAAGAGGCGCAGATTTTAGGATTAAAACCTGCTTAAAAAAAAGCGGTGTCAAAGTAAAGACCTTGACACCGTTTTGAAAAAAAATTAGTTTTTGTAGAAACCATTGGTCCCGATCCCGGTAGTAAGGGTTTTGAGTAACGTTCCGGAAGTGTTATAAACTCTGGTAATACTGTTGGCTGAGAAAGAAGGATCTGCAATATATACTTTTCCGTCGATTACATTAAATCCATAAATGTTTCTGGTTTCAAAACCGAACATAGGAACTACGGTGTTTCCGTTCATTGAATACAGCTGTTTCGCCGCTGTCACAAAATAGATTTTATTGTTTTCTATCGCAAGTTTTGCCGCATTCGTAATTCCGGGTAAAGCAATTTGTTCCACGGTTGCCGTTTTTGCCGCTATTTTGTAAAGGTAGGTCTGGTTGTTATCTGATGATAAAACATATACCGTGTTTTCGTCAGCAATCATGTCACGAATTGCGCCATTGTCGGTTAGCGTGATGGTTTTATCCACCTGGTTATTTGAAGGGTTAATTCTAGTGATGGTATGTCCGGTTGGCAATTCGTTGTAGTTGCTGTCATAGGTAATTCCATCGGTTTGTACATATACAAAGCCATCGGAAGCAACTACTTTTTCGGCATAACGGTCGAAATTAATGCTTTTCACAAAGCTGTTGCCGGCGTCGTAAATATTCAGTTTCATGACATCATAAAAGTTATTATTGGTCACGTAGGTGTAATTTCCTGTGAAAGCAATGTAACGGGGTTGCTCAAGATTGGCAGAAATCGTAGCGGTTTTTTTGAAAGTATATCGGTTTACGACTTCAATTTTGTTTGGAACATTCATTACCAAAAACGCATTATCATTTTTAAAGCCGATGCTTTGGAATACATTTCCTAAGTTTTCGTTATTGTTGTTTTTGCCGTAAATATTGTCTTCCTGAGCTGAAAGATCGTTCGGCAAAAACGTTACCGATGCAGTAGGGGTTGAGAATCCTCCTTCATTTGCAATTAGAATCCCCTTTCCATAAGCGCCTTTCGGAACTTCCACGACAGGATCTTCATTTCGGCAGGAAATGTTGAACAATAACGTAAAGGCAAAAGCCGAAGCTAAAATTTTTGATAATTTCATTTTTTTATATTTATTTAAAAGTTAATCAGTAACTGAATGCTGTAATTTCTTTTAGGCATCGGATAATATGCTGAAGTTTCATATACCTGATCCCAGAGATTGTTGATTTTAATTCCCAGCTGCTGGTTTTTCAGAACACGGAAGTTCATTCCGGTATTCATTACAAAATAGGATGGGATGGCAGAAGATCTTTCTTCATCAGTGGTGGTGTAAGTGAGGCCGGTAAACATTGCCTGTGCATATAATTCGGCAGAACGATAGCGGTAACTTGCATTGCCGAAAACTTTATGTTTTGGTACGTACGTCATGAAATTCCCGGTTTCTTTATTGATCGCGTGGGTGAACACATATCCTACACTCATCTTTGCAGAATGTTGACCAAAGGTTTTCTTTAATTCAAGCTGAGACTCGAGGCCAAAAGATTCAACTTCTGAAGTGTTGACCGGAACCCAGTATCCGAGGGAACCCGGAACCCATTGGATCATATTTTTTATTCGCAGATAATAGGGAGACAGACTTAAGGAGAGATTTCTGTATTTGAAATTATTGCCGAGTTCAACCTGATGTGCAACTTCCGATTTCAAATCTGGGTTTCCGCCCGGTTGCCAGTATAAATCATTAAAAGAAGGATATCTGAAGTTTTTAGATAAATTGAAAATTAATGAATACCAATGGTTTACGGCGTGGCGGCCGGATAATGAAAATAAAATGGGAGTTTCCAGATTTTCAACGATATCTTTCTTTATTCCCGCCTCGAAATAATATTTTTGGTGAGGACTCCATCGCAATAATGCGGCAAAAGCACCGGCATTTCTTACGACATCCGTAATTCCGGATTGGTAACCTTTGCCTTTATTGAGCTGATAATCGGTAATGATATTCAGGGCAAAATCGTCATTAATGGAATAGTTGAAATCGTTTTTCAGCAAAGAAACTTCGCTTGTTCCGCCGCTGCTTTTAGGCTTTTCTATCATACTGAAATACTGAAATTCATCTTCCAGATAAGCCAGTCGTAAAATGTTCTGAATTTTTTTTGATTTAAAATTCCAGCTCAGCGTGCTTCGGAAGCTATCGGAAAGATATTTGGATCTGGAACCAAATTCTGTAGTGGGATAATGCTGTGAACCGCTAAAGTGCTGGGTCTGCCAGGCAAGGGTATTTCCCGAACCGATTTTATAAGCAACACCGAGATTGAAATTTTTATTTTGGTATTGTCCGTTGATGTTTTGATAATTTTTCTCCGGAACTTCGTAATAATTCTTGCTTTCTGAATAATTGCCGCTAAATTTCACACTTAGGATTTCATCGCTATAAGATGATTTCAGAAAGGTGTTAACTGTCTCATAAGAGCCATATTCCATAAAAAGAGACTGGCGGAAACCTTTGTTAAAAGTCAGTTCATTGTTTAGGTGAATTGTTCCGCCGATTGCCGCACTTCCGTAAATCACGCTTCCGCCACCAGATTTTATTTCTAACTGATCGTACCCGAGGAGATTCAGATTATTGATGTCGCCCTGACCTAAAAAAGGGGAATTCACATTAATCCCATTCCAGATGAAAGCAGTTTGCTGTGCGGTTGTTCCACGGAAAGAGGGCGAAGAAACCATTCCCCGGCCGTTTTCTTTAATATTAACGGGCGATTGAAAACGGAGAACCTCGGAAAGATTCGTGGTGTTTTTGAGTAAATCTTCTTCCTTGAGTTTTGATATTTTCTGAACTTTTCTCGAGTTATCCAATTGATTGTCAAATACAAAAACAGTATCTATGGCGTGCTCCTGTGCCAGTAAAAGTATAGAGCTGCAAAGCAGTATTGCTGAGAAAAGATATTTTTTATTCATATTTCAGGCTTTTCCTCCGAAAGCGTTTTTGTTGTTAAACTTTAGGCAAGGTCTCCTGACTTTCACATTGTTTCACCTTCCCGTTTCCAGTGGTTTTGTATTGAAACAATTTTTTTTATGTGATTTACAGTTGCGGGGACAGTTCACGGATTTCACGTGATTCCCTTTTCCAAAAGCAGAGCAAAGGTACATTTTTAATCCTGTACCTACAAGAATGAGAAGGTGGTGTTAGGATTTGGCCGATAAACTCTTGAGGTAATGATAGGTTTCCACCTGAGAGCGGATTTCTTTTGTGCCGGTTTTTACATACTCGTTGCGCAGTTTTTTATCCAGAATTCTGGCTTTTACGTTATCGCTGAGCTGAATATCGAGCATGTCTTTAATTTCTTTCTTTAAATTTTTCTGGGTGACTTTAGCCGCCGCTTCAATTCGGTAATCCAGGTTCCGCGTCATCCAGTCGGCCGAAGAAATATAAATATCTTCGTTTCCTTTGCTGTAAAAATACATGACTCTGGCGTGTTCCAGATATTCATCCACAATGCTGATGGCCTGAATTTTTTTCTTAAACTGTTTCTGGTTCACAGCACAGTAAATCCCACGAACGATCAGCCTACAGATAACTCCGGCATTTGCTGCCTCGTAAATCTTCTGAATCAGGGCGCGGTCGCTTAAAGAATTCACTTTAATAATCATTTCTGCATGACGGTTTGCCTTTGCTTCTTCAATCTCTTTGTCGATATGCTGCATTATTTTTTCGCGCATGAACTGAGGACAGAGCAGTAGATTTTTACAGGATTTCAGGGCGGGCAGAATGTCTTCTTTAGGTTTTCTCAATACATTGAAAACTTTGTTGATGTCGGCCATAATTCCGCGGTCCGAAGTCATCAGGAGATGGTCGCCGTATATTTTTGCCGTTTTTTCGTTGAAGTTTCCTGTGCTTACAAAGCCATACTGAACGGTTTTGTTGTGCGATCTTTTCTTGATGATGCAGAGTTTTGCGTGAACTTTTTTATTCGGAATTCCGAAGAGTACCTTTACCCCTTCCTGCTCCAGGATTTCTTTCCATTCCAGATTGCTTTCTTCGTCGAATCTTGCGCGAAGTTCCAGCATCACCGTAACTTCCTTGCCATTTCTTACTGCGTTGATGAGGGCATTCACGATTTTCGACTGGCTTGCCAATCGGTAGGCCGTGATCTGTATCGATTTTACTTCGGGATCCATCGCCGATTCGCGGAGTAAATCAATGACCGGCGTATACCGGTGATACGGAAAGGTGAGCAGAACATCGGTTTTCTGAATCACATCCGTAACTCTTTGTCCGATAAACATCGCGTGGTCAAAAGAATTGCGTTCCTCTGGTTTCCGGTACATTTTAAAAACATCGGGAAAGTCCATAAAATGCCGGAAGTTGTGTATTTTGCCGCCAGGAATTATACTGTCTTTTTTGCTTAAATGAAGTTTACGGATCAGAAATTCGAGCAGGGCTTTATCCATATCCTTATCGAAAACAAACCGCGTAGGCTTTCCTTTTCTTCGCGATTTAATGCCTTTCTCAATTTTTTCTGCAAGCGTGGTTTTGATATCGTTATCTAAATCGAATTCCGCATCTTTGGTTACTTTAAAGCAGTGCGCTTCAAAATCAGTATACCCGAAATAGGAGAAAATATGCGGAAGGTTATAAATAATTACATCTTCCAGAAGCATGACGTTTTTCTCCGCTTTATCCTCGGACGGCAGCAGCACAAAGCGTCCCACCGCCCGGGAAGGAATTTCAATAATGGCAAATTTGCTTTCGTACTGAAATTCTTTCTTTCTCATTGCCACGCCCAGATACAGTGATTTGTCGCGGAGATAGGGCATAGGCACATTTTCATGAAGTAAAATGGGAATCACGTTACTTTCAACCATCTCATCAAAATACTCCTTTACGAAACGTTCCTGCGCCGGGGAAAGGTTTTTTGCGCTGCGGATGAAAATTTTCTGTTCCGCCATTTCAATCTGGATTTTTTTCCAGGTTTTATCGAAATTCTGCTGCTGGTGGATTACAATTTCGTTAATCTGCTGCAGGATTTTTGTTGGGGCTTGATAGAAGGATTCTGTAATGAATTTATCTTTAAAATCCATAGCGCGCTTTAAACCAGCAACACGCACGCGGAAAAACTCATCAAGATTGTTTGAAAAGATGCCCAGAAAACGGATGCGCAGGTGAAGCGGAACGTTTCCGTCCATCGCTTCCTGCAAAACGCGCTCATTGAATGAAAGCCAGGTAACATCTCTCGGATTAAACTGATTCGCCATAAAACTTACTGTATTTTCCTCAAAAATAGGTAATTTTCGCTCACTTTTACCGGTCTTACCGTAGGCAGAATGATAAATTTTCGTTAAATTTGAGACAAACTTTGCCTATGTTTACACGAGAAATTTTGTTAAAAAACAAGGTTCCTGTCATTTATCTTAAAAAAAGGGACACCCTTTTCCGGGAGGATCAAATCGCAATCAATCTTTATTATCTGACTGAAGGTGAAGTAAAGATTTACAATACCGATTCTGACGGGAAAGAGTTCCTGATCAATAAAGTGAATGACCACCAGTTTCTCGGTGAACCGCCGTTTCTGCTTGCAGAACGATATCCCGCGAATGCAGTAATTGCAAGCGAAAGTGCTGAGGTTTTCAGTTTTAATCAGAGTCTTTTTAAAAAATTCATGCTAGATAATCCTGAGGTTCACTATGAGTTTACTAAGGAAATTGCCAAAAAAGCATATGAAAAAACCTTAAGATTAAAATCGATCGTACACCAGTGCCCACATGAAAGGATCATCAATTTTCTTAAAATCCACAAAAGAACCATGGGTATTGAACCCGGCGAAAAGACCATTATAGATGTGACCCGAAAAGAAATGGCTAACTCTACCGGACTGGCGATTGAAACGGTAATCCGAACGGTTAAAAAAATGGAACGAGAAGATAAAATACAACTCATTAACCATAAAATTTATTATTGATGCAGCGCACGTTCTGGCTTAAATTTTCCGTCTTCAATTTTTTTCTGGTGGCGCTTTTGGGTGTCATCATGCGTTATAAAATCCTTTATTCATTACCCTTCCTGGATCAGAAACATCTGCAGGAAGCCCATTCGCACTTCGCTTTTTATGGGTGGATTACCAACGTGCTGTATGTATTGATCATGCACTATATAAGTAAAGTGAATCCTTTGGTTAAGCTCAGAAAGTATGAATATTTAATCGTTATTAACCTTGCCGCATCTTTTGCAATGCTCGGTACGTTCATCTACGGCGGTTATTTCTGGGCGTCGATTGCAGCTTCTACAGCAGCGTTGCTTACCAGTTTTGTATTCTGTTATTTCTTCATCAGAGATTCCATGAAAATTCAGGATGCTTCAAAAATCTGGTTCCTTGCAGGATTGTTTTTTGCGGTGATTTCGTCGGCAGGCGTTTTCAACCTGGCCTACATGATGAGTTCTAAAAATATAAACCAGGATCTTTACCTGGCCTCAGAATATTACTTTCTGCATTTTCAGTATAACGGATTCTTTATATTTTCCTGCATCGGCCTCTTGCTCTATTCGATGAAAGAAGCCGGATCGCCTATTTCTGAAAAGAAAAATAAATTGCTGTTCTGGCTGATGTTTCTTGGCTGTTTCATCGGCGTAGGGCTTTCGGTTTTATGGATGAAGCTGCCGGCTGCCGTGTTTACTCTGATTGTTATAGCGACGCTGGGCCAAACTGCAGGGGCCGTAATGATTTATGATTTTGTAAAAAAAAGTTGGACGAATCTGGTGGTGAAATGGTCGCCGATGCACAGGTTTGTACTTCTTTTTGTGGGATTTGCATTTGCAGTGAAAATTGCGCTGCAGTTGGGCTCCAATATTCCTGCAGTAAACCAGTTTGCTTTCGGATTCCGTAATGTAGTGATCGCTTATCTGCATTTGGTGCTGCTGATGTGTATTGCAACATTTTTGGTGAACGAGATTCTGGCAACCAATTTCTTCACCATTTCCAAACCGCTGCTGTTGGGTCTTAAACTTTTTCTTTTGGGTATTTTCCTTAATGAATTTCTTCTGGGACTGATGGGCATTTTTTCGATAAAATATATTTCGATTCCTTATGCAAACCATTTCCTGCTGTACATTTCTTTACTTATTTTTATTGCGCTGCTCCTCATCTTTGTAAACTTAAAGACGAAAAAGCAGCATTAAAAACAGATACTTTTATTAATAAAAAATGGCTTTCAAAATATTTTTGAGAGCCATTTCTACAATTAAATTTAACAAACTCAGAATTTACTTTTCGGGCAGCAGTACTTCGTCAATCGCATACACAATACCGTTAGAAGCAGGAACTGTGGCTACAATTTTTGCTTTTCCGTTGATTACAGGCTTCCCGTCTACTATCGTTATCGTAATATTTTTTCCGTTTACCATTCCTAAACTTTGTCCGTCGGTCATATTTTCTTCTTTAATCACCCCAACATACGTATGATATCCAAGAACATCAGATAATGCATCAGCCTGATCTGGTTTCAAAAGACCGTCAACAGTGCCTGCCGGAAGTTTGTCGAAAGCAGAATTCAGTGGAGCGAATACTGTAAATGGACCTGCGTTGCTGAGAGATGTTGTGAGGTTTGCGGCTTTCACTGCGGTCACCAGAGTTGATAAATCCGGATTTTTTGCCGCCAACTGTACCACTGTTGGGTTGGAATCATCGTCCAGAACAGCTTCCTGTCCCTGTCCTACGGCTTCGGTCGTTGCAGCAGAATCTGTCGTGGTGGTTTCATTCTTCTTACACGACACCAGGGCAAAACCCACCAGGCCTAAAATGATAATCGATTTTTTCATTGCTTAATTTTTATTAAAAGTACGAACAAAAATGAACTGCGGGGTATGACTGTGGTCATATGCAAGTGTCTGTAATTGTGATATTTGTCACCAAAACGAAAAAGCGGTATTTAATAAATAATTAAAGGTCTTTTTTATTGAATTTTATCAAAGAAAGTACAAATGGAACCGTTGCCCAGATCATCAGAATCAGCATCGAGATTCCCATGCCGCCGCCTGATCCGAAAACTTTTTGAAAAACAGCTCCCGAGTAACCCAGCATCGCTGAAATATCCAGCTGAAGCAAAACGAAAATTCGCGAAAGCCCCACCGGATTGAGACCTGCAAGTGTGGCCATGATTCCTTCAATAGGATAATCGGCGAACTGGAACATCAGAACGAGCAGGATTCCGTCATAAATAATGCTGAAAAACATCCAGATGAAAATCGAGATTCCGATTCCCTTCGCTCGGTCGCGGCTGATAATGGCGGAAAGCATCGCAAATGAAGTAAAAATCACCGAGAGTAAAATACCGATGATAATAAGCGAAAATCCTGTTTCAATCGACGAATAGAGCAGAATCGGAATGCCGCATCCCAGCAGAAATGCCAGAACCAAAGCCGTGGAAAGTCCCAAAAAAATATTAAACCAAACCTTTACCCGCGGCACCGGCTGGCTCAGGAGCAGTTCGATAAACTGGCTGCTGTTGTAAACATAAATGGTCGAAAAAATAATGCTGACCAAAGGAACTACCAAAAGTACCACATTCAGCAAACTCAGTGTAGCTTTGGTATAATTGCTTTCGAGGCCGAGAACCGACCAGGAAATAATGAAAAGTAAAATGGTATAGAAAATTACAATCTTATTTTTTAAAATATCAAAAAGTATAAAGCGTGCGATCTTGTTCATTTTTTCATTTCTTTTAGGATGCTGATGATGGATTCTGATATTTTTTCTGATTTTCTTTCGGTCATCAGGTCGGTTACCGATTGCTGAACGATAATTTTGCCTTCATTCATAAAAACAATTTCGCTCACAATATCATCCAGCTCACTCAGAAGATGCGAGGTGATGATTATGAGTTTGCCTCTGTTTTTTTCTTTGATGATTTTATTTTTCAGGATTTCGGAAGCCAAAGGATCCAGTCCGGCTGTAGGTTCATCCAGGATAATGACTTTCGGATCGAACATAAATGCCAGTACGGCGCTCACTTTCTGTGTCGTACCTCCGGAAAGCGTACCCATTTTCTTGTCGTACATTTTTTCCAGTTCGAAGTTTTCCAGAAGTTCGGTATCGAGATGGGTTTCGGATATTTTCCGCGTATCCTTAATCATTCTGATGGTTTGTCCGATGCTCATGTTTTCCGGATAGCGGCCGATCTGTGGCATATAGCCGATGTCTTTGCGGTAAAGATAATCGTCCTTCACACTTTTTCCGTCCACCAGAATATCACCGGTCTCGATGACGTTGAGTCCTAAAATCGATTTAATCAATGTAGTTTTCCCGCAGCCGTTCGGGCCGATGAGCGCAATGGATTTACTGTTCGTAAAACTCAGATTCAGGTCATCCAGAGCGGTGAATTTGCCGAATTTCTTGGTTAAATTTTTTACTTCTATCATAATTCTATATTTGGAGGGAAGTGGGAAGCTCCAAACTTCCGACTTCAAACTGCGGACTTCAAACTTCGTATTTCATTTTATATTTCGACTTTCTTCATCAGCGGCTGCTCGTCCACAAAATTTTCAGGCGTAAGACTGGGAATTATTTTTTCAGTTTTATCGAGCAGATCCACAAAAAAGGTTTTAAAAAGTAACATAATCGATGGATTATTCTCTACCAGCACGGCATATAAACTCAAAGGATGAAAAGGCACGTCGCCCACTTTGTCTTTATCCATGTCATAACCTTCATATTTGTCCCAGAAATTCTTTTTAAAATCATTCATGGCCATAGTTCCGCTCGTGGATACATCAAAGGTGTTGTTGATAAAGTTATTGTTCATCACCCGGTTTTCCATACAGTTGGAATTGATTTTCATTGCCCAGCCGTTGTCCTCAAAATCATTTTTGAAAAGGTCGATTTTCGTGGCGCCATCGAGAAAGATGGCCGTTGTATTGTTCTGGAATCGGTTATGTTTTATTTTACTGAAACTGATGTCTTTCAACAGCAGGCCGTAGTTCGCGTCGCCCCAGTTGTTGATGAAATTATTACCCACCATTCCCACATTGTTGCTGTACATTACCGCCACACCTGCGTTATTGTTATCGAAGGTATTGCCCACATATACATCATCATTCGATGACATAAAGTGCAGGCCATACCTTAGATTTTTTTTAGAGTAGTTGCGGTAAATGTATGATTTAATAACTTTTTCGAGGTAAATGCCGTCTTTGTGACCCTCAATATAATTGTTTTTGATCCAGATTTCCTCGCTTACCCAGGCGTGGATTCCGTCACCAATTCCTTCCTGTGAAGTGGCCCGCGTAGATGTGATATTATTATTGCGGATCATGCAGCGGTAACCGCGTTGTATATAGATGCCGAAATAGTTGTTTTCGAAAATATTATTTTCAATGGTTGAGTAATGGCTGTTGTAAAGCCTCACTGCGCCGATGTTTTTAATTTCGTCTTCACCGGAATTGATGATTCGGAAGCCTTTCAGCAAGATATTGTTCGCGCGGAAAGAGAGGATTTCATACTTCATTTCCCCATCCAGAACCGGCCTGCCGATACCGATAAGTGATAAAGGATGCGTAATGCTGAGGTTGCCTTCTTTGTAAACCCCGCTTTCCACTAAAATACTGTCGCCACTTTTTGATGCGGCGACAGCTTGTTTAATGGTTTTAAACTGTTCGTTTTTTCCCACTTTCAGAATATTCGAAAATATGAGTACAGGAAAAAAAAGAAACATTAATCTGAACATGAATTCCTTATTTAATTAGACTTGCTCCCAGGCTTGCGGCAGCCTTCTGTGCAGCAGCCTTGTCCTGATAAGCCTGCGTATTTCCACCCATTGGCGATTTTATGCTGCCGCCTTTGATAAGGGTAGCTCTTGGTTTTTCCAGGAATTTACCGGAAGGGAAATCGATAACATAGGTCTTGGCGTTGGTTGCCTTATCAGGGTTTGAACTTTCGTACATGTTCATACACATGATGTCATCAAATTTATAGGCCCGCCCTTTCTCGGTAATAAGCTGGGTGGCATATTTCAGATCAGTAATGGTCATCCGGCAGTTATCGCACTGGTCTTTACCAAGGTTGAAGTCTTGCGGACCGCTTTTCTGGCAGGACATAATGGCCAAGACTGATGCGGCAAGAATAAGAGGTTTTGAGAAGTTCATAGTGTTTTGAATTAAATTTTATAGTTTCTTTCTGAACTAATTACGTTTGGGGTTTTTGGTTTTTCTGAACTCTATAAATGCTAAGATAGCCAAAATTAGTGCTACGCCAAACATAATTCCTCCGCCGATGTTGGGGTAAGAGTAAGCACCGAAGTTCAGTAACTGCTTAAATCCGATTAATGGTGGCTGATAAGACATCCCCGGAACTACAATTGCTGCGTTCGGATCCAGATTATGGCCGTAATCGTATTCCCAAAGCCAGAAATCGACCATAAATGCTATACCGAAGAACATAAACAGAACCGCAGTAATATAAAGCCAGGTTTTTTTGTTCAGCCATGCCGCAAGGAAGCACAAGATTGCAAAGAAGGAAAGTGCATAGGGAAGTATTTTGAACTCCCAGAAATCTTCGGGATGAATGGTTTTCATGCCGATATAGTGGTTCAGTCCGTTGATGATCTCATATTCTCCGGTAATTTTATTTGCCCAGAGATACATGGCTAAACCTTCAGGATATTGCGGTGCTTCAAGATATATGGACCATAGGGGTACAAAAATAGAAACCACAAGTGCAATCCCGCACACTACCAGTAAAACTCTTGTTAAATTATTTAAGGATTGAGTTTTCATTATTTTTAAAATTAAAAAAGGGCAGAAATATCTGCCCCTTATTTCTGAATTTATTTTGTTTCCCCTTCTTTTACAGGCCCCTGGGCATTATCCTTCTTATTATTCAGTGAATAGATAAGCGGCGTGTTGCTTCCGGCGGGTGATACTCTTACATATCCCTGCATTTCCTGGTGCAGTGCACTACAGAAGTCGGTACAATACATTGGGTACATGCCCGGTTTTTTCGGAACCCATTTCAGGGTGCAGGTTTCTCCCGGCATAATCAGCAGTTCGGCATTCTCGTTTCCTTTGATGGCGAAACCGTGAGGTACATCCCAGTCCTGCTCAAGATTGGTTACATGGAAGTAAACTTCATCCCCAACCCTGATGCCTTCAATATTATCCGGAGCAAAGTGAGAGCGGATAGAGGTCATGTAAACATGTACTTTATTTCCTTCTCTTACGACTTTACTTTCCGCTTCTCCTTTGGTTACATAAGGGTGCTTATTATCGGCAATTTTAAAGAATTTCACCTGATTTTTAGAAAGCATGTCGCCCGGTAATGCCTGTGCGTAGTGCGGTTCACCAAATGTTGGATAATCCAGCAGCAGTTTCATTTTATCGCCACTGATGTCGTAGAGCTGTGCAGACTGTGCCAGTTCCGGACCTGTAGGTAAATAACGGTCTTTGGTAATTTTGTTGTACGCTACAAGGTATTTCCCGAAAGGTTTCCCGGAATCACCGCCTGGGATCATTAAGTGTCCTACAGAGTAGAAAGTTGGTTGTCTGTCAAGAACCTTAAGGTCTTTTATATTCCATTTCACAACTTCAGAAGAAACGAACATCGAAGTGTAGGCATTTCCTTTTCCGTCGAACTCTGTGTGGAGTGGGCCTAAGCCTGGTTTCTGAACTTCACCGTGTAAAGCAGCTTCATATTTAATCACCTGTACGCCATCGTATTCTCCTGCAAAATTTTTGTCAGCAATCGCTTTAATCATTTTGTCGAAACTGAATACTGGAATAAGTGCAGCTAATTTACCGGAACCAATAATGTATTCACCAGTTGGGTCAACATCACATCCGTGTGGAGATTTAGGGCAAGGAATCATAAACATGGCATCTTTCATATCTTCAACAGAAAGTACAACCACTTCTTTTTTCATAGTAGAAGTTGCGCTGTGGGTACTCTCATCCCATTTATTGTGCGCATATTCTGTGGTTACTTTTCTTCCTTTTCCGGCTTTCACCAGTTCAGCAGCTTTTTTCCAGTTCACTGCCATAATGAAGTCTTTGTCGTTCTGCGAAGCATTTACCTCAAGTAAAGTATTTGCTTTCTCTGAGTTGTAGCAGGAGAAGAAGAACCAGTCGCCCGATTTTTTCTTACCGGCATGTGAAAGGTCAAAGTTGATCCCTGGAGCTTCAATCTGGAAAGAAAGATCCATACCGCCGGTTTGCTGATCGATTCCGATAAATGAAAGTACTCCTTTGAAGTTTTCTTTGAATGAATCAATCGGAACGTCGCCGTTGGCATCATCTGTAGGAACTGCAAAACGGGTTCCTGCAACTACATACTCTGTATTTTCCGTAAGGAATGGTGAAGAGTGATTCCCTGCAGAGTTTGGCAACTCCAGAATTTCAACAGTTTTGAATGTTTTTAAATCAATTCTTGCCACGCGCGGAGTATTGTTTGCGTTAGCAAAAAGCCATCTTCCGTCCACTTCCGCATTAGTCTGTGAAAGGGAAAGGTGGTGCTGGTCATCCCATGGAATAAAACCGTGAGAAGTTTCGAGCATTGGTTTGGTTTCTTCACTGTATCCGTATCCGTTTTCAGGATTTACAGAAAAAACAGGAAGTACCTTTAACAATCTTCCGCTTGGCAAGCCATATACGTTTACCTGCCCGTTGAAACCACCGCTCACGAAGTTGTAAAACTCATCGTACTTGCCGGGAGCAACGTAAACTTTTTGTGCAGCGTCGCCACTTACGGCGGTCTCAGTACCTTTTGGTTTGCAACCTGTCAGCGCTGTTATGGCAACAATGGCAGAGAGCCCCAATAATTTAAGACTTTTCATATATATTTGATTAAAATTTTTCTTCTCAGAAATTATTTTGCACCGTCAATCTCGCGCATATATTCCAGGAGTTCTCTTGCCTCGTTATCAGCAAGTCCCTGATTTGGCATTCTCACCAAACAAAGCTCAAGTTGTTTCTGTAATTCAGGGTCTACATCGATCATTGGATCCGGGTTGCTGATAAAGTTCATGATCCATTCAGGAGTTTGTCTTTGGGTAACGCCTTTCCAGCCTGGTCCTACCAATTTTTCTTCTGTTGGTTTGTGACATGAAGTACACTTCACCTCAGCGATTTTTTTGCCGGCAGCCGCCATTGCAGGGTCAAATTTGCTTACATCTACGTTTTCGTGTGGTCCTAAACCTCTTTTAGGATCGTACTCATTGGTTCCGGATGCAGCAGGAGCTTCTGTAGTAGTAGCTGTAGTTTCGGTGGTGGTTGCTGTAGGAATTGAATCTGTTTTTTTATCCCCTCCGCAGGAGAAAAGTGCCAAAGTGAGCACTGAAAGTGCCATTGTTTTAAGTGTGTACATAATTTAATTGTTTTTTGTTTACTCAAAAGTAGAAACATTTGCCCTCATGCGAGTATGATCCAAGTCATACGGTTTATATGACTTTTATCGTCAAATTTGTAGGAGATGTTTAAAGAATAAAAAATAATTTTGTTAAAAATTTAGCAATATGAAGAAATATGTAGTGATTTGTGTACTTGTTATGGCTGCTTCCTGCAGTAAAAAGCCGATTGATTCCGCGAAAGAAAGTAATGTAATGCTGGAAGAACCCACACTGAAGGTGGTAGACTCTGCAGCTGCCGGAAAACATGAAGGCCTGGCGCTTATCGAAGGAATGGATTGCCTTACCTGCCATAAAACTGATGCCCGATTGGTGGGACCGTCTTACCAGGAGATTGCAGATAAATATACTGATGCGGATATGGAGATGTTGGCCACCAAGATCATCGAAGGCGGAAAAGGGAACTGGGGTGAAATTCCTATGACCCCGCACGCAGGGATGAGCAAAGAAAATGCAAAGAAAATGGTTGAGTATATTTTGACTTTGAAGAAATAAGTCCTTTCAAATTTTACTTTTCCGTAAAAAAACTCCTTACAGTTATCATCCTTGTGAGGAGTTTTTTTATGATCCGAATCACCATAGCTTTATCACAGTAATCATAAATCCAGATGAGATTAACTGTTATATTAACCGCTGAGCTTTGCTGCTTTAATTGTCAGCTGATGACTACCAATTTTTATGAAATAAATGTCAATTTGTCACACTTTTTTCCTTGGTACAAAATTGGAGAAAACCACTGCAAATAAAATTTAAAAACAAAAATATACATACTATGAGTAAAATAATTGGAATCGATTTAGGAACAACCAACTCTTGTGTTGCTGTTATGGAGGGTAAAGACCCTGTTGTAATTCCTAATGCTGAAGGTAAAAGAACCACGCCTTCAATTGTTGCCTTCACCGAAGATGGTGAAAGAAAAGTAGGAGATCCTGCAAAAAGACAAGCAGTAACCAACCCTACCAAAACCGTATATTCGATCAAAAGATTTATCGGTACCCACTTTAAAGATGATGCTAAAGAAGTTTCTAGAGTTCCTTACCAAGTGGTAAGCGGACCAAATGATACTGTAAAAGTAAAAATCGACGACAGAGAATATACCCCACAAGAAATTTCTGCAATGATTCTTCAGAAAATGAAGAAAACTGCGGAAGATTATTTGGGACAGGAAGTAACCAGAGCGGTTATCACCGTTCCTGCATACTTTAACGATGCGCAAAGACAGGCTACTAAAGAAGCTGGTGAAATCGCTGGTTTAACCGTTGAAAGAATTATCAATGAGCCTACCGCTGCAGCTTTAGCTTATGGTTTAGATAAAAATCATAAAGACCAAAAAATCGCAGTTTACGATTTAGGTGGTGGTACTTTCGACGTTTCTATCCTTGATCTTGGTGACGGAGTTTTCGAAGTATTATCAACCAATGGAGATACCCATCTTGGTGGTGATGATTTTGATGATGTAATCATCAACTGGATGGCAGATGAATTTAAAGCTGAAGAAGGGGTAGATTTAAAATCTGACGCAATTGCGTTGCAGAGGTTGAAGGAAGCTGCGGAAAAAGCAAAAATCGAGTTGTCATCTTCAACCCAAACAGAAATCAACCTTCCGTATATTACTGCTACCGCTACAGGACCAAAACACTTGGTGAAAACCTTAACAAAAGCGAAGTTCGAGCAATTGTCAGCAGATTTGGTTAGAAGATCAATGGAGCCTTGCAAAAAAGCTTTGGCCGATGCAGGTCTTACCATTTCAGATATCGATGAGGTAATCTTGGTAGGAGGTTCTACAAGAATCCCGATTATCCAAGAGGAAGTTGAGAAATTCTTCGGTAAAAAACCTTCAAAAGGAGTAAACCCGGATGAGGTTGTAGCAATTGGTGCAGCAATCCAAGGTGGAGTTTTAACTGGAGATGTGAAAGATGTTCTTTTATTAGACGTTACTCCACTTTCTTTGGGTATTGAAACCATGGGTTCTGTTTTCACTAAACTAATTGAAGCCAACACTACCATCCCAACTAAAAAATCTGAAGTATTCTCTACCGCGTCTGACAATCAGCCGGCTGTAAGCATCAGAGTAGGACAGGGAGAAAGACCAATGTTCAACGATAACAAAGAAATCGGAAGATTTGATTTAACAGATATTCCACCAGCGCCAAGAGGAGTTCCACAAATCGAGGTGACTTTCGATATCGATGCGAACGGAATTCTTTCTGTTTCAGCTAAAGATAAAGGAACAGGAAAAGAGCAGTCTATTAAAATTCAGGCAAGTTCAGGACTTTCTGACGATGAAATCCAAAGAATGAAGCGTGAAGCAGAAGAAAACTCTGCAGCAGATGCTAAGAAAAAAGAAGAAGTTGAAGTATTCAATAAAGCTGACGGATTGATTTTCCAAACCGAAAAACAATTGAAAGAATTTGGCGATAAATTGTCTGCGGACAAGAAAACAGCCATCGAAACTGCAGTTGCTGAATTGAAAACCGCTTTCGAAGCTAAAGATTTAGATTCTGTAAAAACCAAAACTGAAGCTCTAGACGCTGCTTGGATGGCCGCTTCCGAAGAAATGTACGCAGCAGGCCAGCAAGGGCAGCCAGGTGCAGATCCTTCTCAGGGAAATGCCGGAGCTAATTCTGGTGCAGATGATGTTCAGGATGCAGACTTCGAAGAAGTTAAATAATCACAAATAACAAAATACGTTATGGCGAGCCACCAAAGGCGGCCAAGCAATCCTTTGATGATAATAATAATCCCCGGGTCATAGATTCGGGGATTTTATGTCCATTATTGCATGATGAACCTGATTCAAATAGCAAACGTCAAAAATTATTCATTATTTTTATAAAAATTTAAAGAATGACCTGGTTTGAAAAACTGATGGGCTTTGAGGAGGTTTCTCCTGAAAATGTACGGACGCATATTGAAATTGAAGGGGAGAAGCTGATCTCTAAAGCGAACGGAAAATCTTACCGCTTTGGCACACTGGAGCTTCCTTCTCTCAGGGATTTACAGCGTAAAATCAATCTCCGAGATTTTAAAGGAAAAATTTCCCTGTCGGAAACAGTTGGAAATGTCGGCATGTTGCATTGTGCTCCTGAAAATAACGGAGCGGTTTTTCAGGCTGCATCTCAGTTTAACCTTTTGGAAATGGTTCATCCCACTGTTACTCCCGAAAAGGGCGTTGGTATTTACGAAAATGATGCCACCCAGGGCCCTGCATGCGCCATTGCCTGTGGCGCTGGAACAGTGTACAGAAATTATTTTGTGCCGCTGAACGGACAGGTTGGCCAGACGGAATACCACCAGATTAATTGCCTTTCCCTGTTTGAAGATTTTTTCAACAACGAAAAATTCAGGCTATGGAGCATGAGAAACGGTTACTGTTATCCCACCGCGCAGGGTTTGGAAAGAATTAATGCCCACATTACCGCAATGGATGAGGATGAAAGAGAAATCCTAAAAGGTAAACTGAAAGTGGGAATACAGTGGAATGCCGAAGTAACTACAGCCAATAAGGATCAGATTGTCAGTCAGGTATACTGTTCTGCGCTTCCCATCGGATATGTATCCGGATTCCCGGAACAGCAGTGGGAAAGCTTCGCAAAAATTATTTTAGAAGCCACTTATGAAGCCACCTTTTATGCCGCACTAATCAATTTAGAGAACGGTGGTTCTAACAGGCTTTTGCTTACACTCGTAGGCGGGGGTGTTTTCGGAAACAAGACCGAATGGATTCTGGATGCCATCAAAAAATCAGTTCAGAAGTTTAAAAACACAGATTTGGACGTACAAATCGTGAGTTATGGTCAGTCAAATGAAATGGTGAGGAAAATGATTGCTACTGTTTAAAAAAGCCTCACACAAAACCGTAAAAAGTTTGCAGCCGCAGTCTTTAAAATTATCTTTGCAATCTCATTTAAAACTTAAAAATGCTCTCAAAAATTATCGTTCATAAAGTAGGAAACAGAATCAATCAGGAATCACTAATTCTTTCGCAGGAGGAGCTTCAGCTTGAAGATGAAATGAAGGAGCTGCTGGAAGATTTCTTTCTGAAAGCCTTTAAATCCGAAGAACAATTTAGTTTCTATAGCGATACCTATCTGGTCAATAATCCGGTGTACAGCTCGGTTTCTGAAATTTTCGACGACAGAGACAAATTTGTTTACGAAGCTGAAAATATTGCGCAGCATCTTTACGAAGTGGCCGAAAATCCGCGTGTGCAGAGTGGCGAACTCTTCATCGTTTATTTTGAAGGCGAAGAAAATGCCGACGGAAACAAAATTGATTCAATCGGGATTTTCAAAACCGAAAATAAAAATCCTTTCCTGAAAATTTTCCCTCAGAATGAAGCTTTTGAAATTGAAAAAGATTACGGCATCGGGCTTTCCAAACTCGATAAAGGCGCGCTGATCTACAACAGCAGTAAAGAAACAGGCTATGCCGTTTCGGTGGTAGATAACAACAAAAATGGTGATATGTACTACTGGTTCGAGGATTTCTTGAAAGTAAAACAGCGCGATGATGAATATTTCCAGACCCAGGAAACCCTTACGGTGTATAAAGAATACATCACCAAACAGCTGCCTCAGGAATTTGAAACCACCAAAGCCGATCAGGCAGATTTTCTGAATAAATCGATCACTTTTTTCAAGGAAAAGGAGACTTTCGATTACGATGAATTTACCAGAGAAGTGCTGGAAGATCCCAATGTGATTGAAAGTTTCGGAAATTTCAAATCCGATTACGAACAGGAAATGCAGGTTTCCATCTCGGAAGATTTTGCGATTAGCGAAGCGGCCGTTAAAAAACAGAGCCGGGGCTTCAAAAGCGTCATAAAGCTCGATAAGAACTTTCATATCTATGTTCACGGCGACCGCAAGATGATTGAGACGGGCCAGGATGAAAAAGGCAAATATTACCGACTTTATTTCGAAGAAGAAAAGTAAATTATTATGTTAAATAAAAGTAGTATATTTGTTTATTACTTTCATTATTTCTGCCTATGAATTTTGTGGATTGCCACGAGGAAAAAATACATATTTCGGGTCATATCCAGGATTTTGGATACCTTATCGGGCTGGATGCTGATTCGCAAACAGTGAAATTTTTCTCACAGAATATTTCAGAGCTTTTTCCTATGGATAAAGGCTCTTTTGGTAAAAAAATAAGTGACAATCCCCAGGCCTTCCGCGCTTTGCTGGATTCGGTTGTTGTTACCAACCTTGATTTTAAAACCATGAGAGAAACAGATGTTTTTCTCGACAGAATAGAAATTAAAGGAAAACTTTTTCACTTAACCATTTACAGGTATTTAGAAAATGTATTTTTGGAGTTCGAGCAGATTATTGAACACTTTAATCAAAAAAACTTTGTCACCAAAAAATACGAAAATATTCATAATGCAACCGATTCCAAAGATATCTGGAATGAGTTGCTCAATTCGGTATACGAAGCGGTAGAATACGACAGAATCATGCTGTACCGTTTTCTGGAAGACGGCAGCGGCAAAGTAATTGCCGAAAAAGTAAAAAGCAAGGTCGAAAGTTTCCTCCACCTGCATTATCCTGAAAATGATATCCCAAGACAGGCAAGGGCACTGTATCTTAAAAAGCGCAAACGTATTTTCAGCAATGTGTACTCCGAACCGGTTCCCATCATCAGCAGTACAGATGCGGCGGTGGATTTAACCTATTCCTCCGTGAGGGCAATGTCGCCGGTTCATGGGCAGTACCTTAAAAATACCGGTGTAGCCTCCAGTTTCAGTACTTCCATTGTCGTCAATAATAAACTGTGGGGAATGGTGACCTGCCAGAATATTGAACCCAAACATATCGATTTGGTCAACCGCATCCGTGCCGAAGTTTTTACCGTAATCGCGGCAAACGCCTACACCTCCTATAAATCGAAACAGCTGCTTGCCGACAGTATAGAGCTCGACCGTAAAATTGTAGCCCTGAAGGCAAAACTCATGGCTTATGATAACCTTGAGAATTCCCTCTTCAGTAACGTTGCGGAAATGCAGGAATATCCGGAAGCCGATGGGCTGGCGATTATTGTAGGTCATCATATCAGAACTTCAGGGCAGGTACCTTCCGATGAAAACATCCTCAAAATAGTACAGTACGCAAGAGAAAATCCCCTGAAGAATTTTTACGCCACCAATCATTTCAGTAATTCCCAGCAGGGAAATCTGGGTAGGATAGAGAATGCAGCAGGCGTGATGTTCGGGTTTACCGACGACAAGCGGAATGAGCTGCTCATCTGGTTCCGCAAAGAAATCGACGGGCAGATCCTGTGGGCAGGCAATCCGGCGAAAAAAACCGAAGCCAGAATCGTTGACGGTGAGGAACTGATTGTAATTTCCCCGCGGAAATCTTTTGAAACCTATATCGAAGAAATCAAAGGAAAAGCACAGCCCTGGAAAAACAAAGATATTTTCGCCGCTAAAAAAGTGGTGGCAACCATTCTGGAAACAACCTACACCCAGTTCAGAAGGGTGCAGGAATTAAATGAAGAACTCCGCAATCTTAATGAGGAACTCGACAGTTTTTCATACACCATTTCCCATGATTTGGGCACGCCTTTAACCGTGATTAAACTCAATGCCCAGCTCCTCGAGAAATCCCATCACGATAATCCTGAAGTCCGCAAAAGAATCGCCAGTATTTTAAAGGAAATCCTGGGTATGGAAAACATGATGCGTGACGTACTGAGCCTTAGCCGTGCTAAATCATCCGAAATCACAGTTCAGGAGCTGTCTGCAACCGCTATTGTCAATAAAGTCTCTTGCGATATGAAGCTAACACTTAACCAAAATGCCGAAATTATCGTGGGCGACCTGCCTAATGTAATGGGAGACGAAACCATGCTTACCCAGGTATTCCTGAACATCATTGGCAATGCCGTGAAATATTCTTCCAAAAGTGAGAATCCAAAAGTGGAAATCAATGGGAAAGTGGAAGGCGACTATGTAATTTACACAGTAAAAGATAACGGAATCGGAATTCCCGAATCAGCACAGGCCCATATGTTCAAGATCTTCAACCGGATGGACAATGCCAAATCCTTTGAAGGGAATGGCGTAGGTCTTTCCATTGCATATCGAATTATGAAACGTCTGGGCGGGAATATTACCTATGAAAGTAAAGAAAATGAAGGAACGACCTTTATTTTGACCTTTAAAAAACCTTAATGATTTCTGAAATTTTAAAAGCAAATACCAAAATCCTGCACGACCGTGTGGAGGCACATTTCAATTCCCAAAGGATTTTCGACGGTCGTTTTTCAGTCGTTGATTACAGAAATCTCATCCGCTACAATTACCTTTTCCTTCTGCAGTTTGAAGATGCGGTTTTTTCTGCGGTAACTCCTAAGAATGCACAGCAACTCGATCTTGAAAAAAGAAGAAAACTGGCTTCGATTAAAAAGGATATGGATGTGCTGAATATTGAAGAATCAGCAACCCTTACGCCTGTGGAAATAAAAAATGAAGCCGAAGCGTTCGGGATTTTATACGTGATGGAAGGTTCCACTTTAGGTGGAAATGTCATCGCAAAACAGCTTTCAAAGCATCCGGATTTTCAAGATTTGTCTTTCAGTTATTTTCGGTGTTATGGCGAAAATACTGGTTCTTACTGGAAGAATTTTAAACAGGTTTTAGATCAGGAGATCACGGTTGAAAGGCATCAGGACTGTATTTCCGGGGCAGAAAAAGCTTATCAGTTCCTGCTGAGCCTTTCGGTGTAAATTCGTGGTTTCATATTTGATGTTCCTCTGTATAGAAAAATCTATCAAGATGTGCCTTACCTATTCGCCAAAATATGATCACCTTACCGCCGAAGAAGAAAAGCTCCTGAATGAGGATGTTGAACTCATCGAAAAAGCCGTCTCGGTTTCCCATAAACTCAATGAAAAGAGAATTTCTACCCGTAATGCTCATGCCAAATCTTTTGGTTTTGTGCGCGGAGATTTTATTCCCGTCGTCAATGAGGCGGCTGATTTTTCTGAATTTTTAAAGGGCCACAATTTAGGCGTCATTATCCGTTATTCGCATCCGAATGCCTTTGTTTCAGAAGGCAGCGGCGAATATCCGCTGTATGGATGTGCCGTTAAAATCTACAATAAAAACATTCCCGTAAGCGCCAAATTTCCTTTGGTAAATCTTCCGGTTTTTGTGACAAATTCGGTTTCGAAGTTTTTAAAACTTCACATCAAAGCCAACCGGTTTATAATTTCGCGGGGAACGCCGTTTTCTCTTTCATTTTTAAAGATTCCGGGACTTATCAGAGCCGGGCTGAGTCTCTTTTTTGATAAAGAAATCCTGCCCATCCTCAACAACGTCATGAAGGTGCTGGATATTGAAAAACAGTGGATTTCCTCGTACGATTTTCATTCTGTTGGCTGTTTCCGGCTCGGAGAACGAATGGTGAAAATCCGTCTCAAACCGTCACAAAATAAGAAAGTTCAGAAAGGCGAAGACATTGACCAGGCAAAAACCCTAAGGAACTATTTTCTGAATAATGAACTTTTACTCGATTTTCAGGTTCAGCTGGCGGTTGATGAAAAGAAAACGCCGGTAAATAATCTGCTGAAAGATTGGAAGGAAAAACATTCGGAGTTCATTACGGTAGGGGAAATTAGATTACCGAAACAGAATATTTCAGATTACGAAACCATCAGTTACGAAAACCTCTCATTCAATCCTTTTGAAAACCCGGAAGAATTGCAGCCGGTAGGACGAATGCAGAAAATCCGTCAGAAAATCTATAACCAGTCTGTCGCCACCCGGCAGTTTTTAAACCAACAGAAATAACATGCCAGAAGGACCTTCCATCTTACATTTAAAAAACAGACTCCAGCGTTTCAAAGGAAAAACCGTTTCTGAAGCTTCCGGCTACAGCGAAATGGATAAATCTGCCATCGACCACATTAAAATTTTTGACATTGATGCCTACGGGAAAAATCTGCTTTTCGTGTTTAAGGATTTCTTTGTTGGTGTGCATCTTGGGCTTTTCGGAAGCATGCTTGTGAATAAAAGAAAAAAGGTGAATGCCAGCTTTTCGCTTCATTTTCCTCATTCGGAAATTAATTTTTATGTCGCCCATCCCAAATTGTACGAGGGAAAACCAACCGATTATTTTAATTTTAAAACCGATATTTTAAAAGAGGAGTTCGACGGAGAGTTCGTCCTGAGCACACTTCAGCAACATTATGCCGACCAGATGATCGGTGATGCGCTGCTGGACCAGGAGCTGTTTACCGGCGTTGGTAACATCATCAGGATTGAAGCGCTTTACCGTGCGAAAATTCATCCCGACAGTCCCGTGAAAAACATCCCTGAGAAAAAATTGGTATACCTGATCGAAACGGTGGTGAATTACGCCTACGAATTTCTCGATCTGCTGAAAACAGATCAGGTAAAAGAAAAAACGCTGATCTATGGAAAAAAGTCCTGTCCGAAAGACAAAACAGAGCTCATTATTGATGAGATGGGAAAAGTAAAACGCAAGACTTACGTTTGCCCCAAATGCCAAAAAATATATTCATAAAAAAATCCTGCAATGCCGCAGGATTTTAATTTTACTATGGGAAATTTTCTTTCTCGCAGATTGAGCAGATCTCACTGATTTAAACTTTTGAATATGATCATATTGAAAAAAATCAGGAATCTGCGGGAAATTTAGCGTCCGTTAAGATTCGAAAACATTTTCTCCGAAAAGCCCTTCTGTAGACCAGTAACGTTCTCCGGTATCATAATTGAAGGTGAGGATTTTCGAACCGTCGGGAATTTCCGAAAGTTTTCTGTTGATGGCGGCGAGCGATGCCCCGGTGGAGATTCCTGCAAGTATTCCTTCCTCACGTGCGAGTCTTCTGCTGAATTCATAGGCTTCTTCTTTTTCCACCTGAATAGAGCCGTCCAGAAGACCGGTATTTAAAACTCCGGGAATAAATCCGGCACCAATGCCCTGCAGCGGGTGTGGTCCCGGCTTTCCACCTGAAATTACAGGTGAGTCATGTGGTTCTACGGCAAAGCTTTTCAGGTTGGGGAATTTATGCTTCAACACTCGGGTAACACCGGTGATATGTCCGCCTGTTCCCACGCCGGTGATGAGGTAATCGAAACCTTCGGGAAAATCGGCAAGGATTTCCTGGGCGGTAGTTTTTTGGTGAATATCGGGATTTGCTTCGTTTTCAAACTGCTGCGGAATCCAGACATTGTCGAGTTCCTCTGCCATTTCTTGCGCTTTTTTTACGGCACCCGACGTTCCCAATTCTTTTTGGGTAAGCACAAACTGTGCGCCGTACGCCGACATCAGTTTGCGGCGCTCCACACTCATGCTTTCTGGCATCACCAGCACGAGTTTGTAGCCTTTCACGGCACAAACCATCGCCAATCCTACGCCCGTATTGCCCGAAGTAGGCTCTACAATCAGTGTGTCTTTGTTGATTTTGCCTTCCCGTTCAGCTTTTTCAATCATCGAGAGGGCAATTCTGTCCTTAATGCTGCCACCTGGATTCTGTTTTTCGAGTTTCATCCATACTTCTACGTTCTTATCGAAAAGTTTATTGATTCTTACCGTGGGAGTATTCCCGATGGCTTCCAAAACATTGTTCAGTTTCATATATTCTGTTTTTAAGTTATTTCAATTGCCGGCAGATTTTGCCTTTAAATTTCAATGCACTTCAGTGTGCCCCCTTGTGAAATCTTTGTGAACACTGTGGTAAAAAAACAATACCTACCACAAAATTTAATCTTATTTGTTCAAAAGACCCCAAAAGGTTATGATTAATCTCTGTGTCCTCTAAATAGAACGCTGTGTTCTCTGTGGTAAACTTTGCATCTCCTCTTAGTTCTTCAAAAACCGTCCCATCATCGATCACCCATCACCCTATATTTAAATAACAAAATTTATCGGTTCATTCACCGGCAGTTTATTTTTCACCGTCACCAATCCCCTGTGAAATACGACAGAGTTCGGCGCGACACTTTCAGTAATCCATACGTTACCACCGATGAGTGCGTGTGCTCCGATTACGGTTTCACCACCCAAAATGGTGGCGTTGGCATATATTACCACGTTATCTTCAATGGTCGGGTGCCGTTTTTCATTGGCCAAGTCTTTAGTCACCGATAGCGCGCCCAACGTGACGCCCTGGTAAAGTTTCACATTCTTTCCGATCACCGTTGTTTCTCCGATCACAATTCCGGTTCCGTGGTCGATGAAGAAATTTTTGCCGATTTCTGCTCCGGGATGAATATCGATTCCGGTTTTGCTGTGCGCAAATTCGGTCCAGATTCGGGGAATCAGCGGAACATTATTTTTAAAAAGTTCGTGCGAAAAACGGTACACCGCAATGGCAAAAAAACCGGGATAGGAGAACATAACCTCTTCCATATTCTTTGCGGCCGGATCGTTTTCGCAGATATACCGTGCATCGTCTTCGAGCGTGCGGTAGATTTTAGGAAATTTCGCGAAAAAAACATCGCTTTCTACGGCTTCCTGGCCTTTCATGACACTCGAAAGAATTTCTTTGAATTCAGTCTTAAAACCTTCAAGACGCTCTTCAATCTGTGGGATTTCCGAACAGCGATGGTATTCGAGGAAAAAGATAAACCGGAAAAACCGGTCGATAAAATCTTCGGTCTTCCTTTTGTCGATATCAAATTTTCTGTTGCGGTATCCCTGGTGAAGATGTTCTGTAAAACTCATAATGATTTTTCGGAAAGTTTACACAAAGGTATGCAAGAATTTATCCAAAAATAATTGATTCATGGTAAGAAAAACTGAATAGAGCGATTCATAAAAAAGATGACCGGCAACAGTCTGCTCTGTCGGAAGTCATCAGATTCCGCTTACTCCGGCACGTAACAGAAAACGTTCTGTAAGAGATCGTGATTAGAATATTGGGGGATGATGATTTTTGACAAAACTTTACACGCTCATTTTTGTCTGCAACTTCAATATTTTGTAAATTTGACTTCAGAAAAGAAACTTTTAAAAATTAAATGATATGCAGCCGTAAGGATCCATATCACCATTAAAAAACAATAAATAAAAAGATATGGAAACCGCAAGGTTCCATATCACCATTAAAAACAAATAAATAAGTAGATATGAAAGTTACCGTTGTAGGTGCAGGAGCAGTGGGCGCAAGCTGCGCAGAATACATTGCGATGAAAAATTTTGCAGCCGAAGTAGTTTTGGTTGATATTAAAGAAGGTTTTGCCGAAGGAAAGGCAATGGATCTGATGCAGACCGCGTCACTGAATGGTTTTGATACCAAAATTACCGGTACCACCGGCGATTACAGCAAAACTGCAGGCTCGAAAGTAGCCGTAATCACCTCCGGAATCCCAAGAAAACCGGGTATGACCAGAGAAGAACTCATCGGAATCAACGCAGGAATCGTAAAAGAAGTGACTGCCAATCTGGTAAAACATTCTCCGGATGTTATCATTATCGTCGTTTCCAACCCAATGGATACCATGGCGTATCTGGTTCACAAAACTTCAGGACTTCCGAAAAACAAAATTATCGGAATGGGTGGAGCCCTGGATTCAGCACGTTTCAAATACAGACTGGCAGAAGCTCTGGAATGCCCGATTTCAGATGTTGACGGGATGGTGATCGCGGCGCACAGCGACACTGGAATGCTACCGCTGATGAGCAAAGCAACAAGAAACGGCGTTCCTGTAACTGAATTCCTGGATGCTGAAAAACAGGCTTATGTGGAAGAGGAAACCAAAGTAGGAGGAGCGACATTAACCAAACTGTTAGGAACCTCTGCATGGTATGCACCGGGAGCGGCGGTTTCCGTAATGGTACAGTCGATCCTTTGCGACCACAAAAAAATGATTCCATGTTCCCTGATGCTCGACGGAGAGTACGGGCAAAGCGATATCTGTTTAGGCGTTCCGGCGATTATCGGTGCTAACGGTGTTGAAAAAATCGTGGAAATCGCGCTTACAGACGCTGAAAAAGAAAAATTCGAAACAGCTGCCAAGGCGGTAAGAGAAGTAAACGGAGATCTGAAATTCTAATCCTACTTTTCATATATAGTTAAAACCTTCCGTTTTTGGGAAGGTTTTTTCTTTTTTTATACTGAAAACAGCCTGAAAACGTAAGGACAAAAAATATTTTCGTACGTATGAAAAAAAAATTCATTAGTATGAAACAAAAATTCCGTAGTAATGAAATTAAAAAATGTACGAAGGGAATTAAAAATCCTCCAAAACCGACTCGAAATGTCCCAAGCACAAAAATTTCAGCATAAAAATTGGGAAAATCACGCCCTAAAACTTCCCAAAAGAGTCTTTTTTAACCGAAATTCTTTGGTTTTCAGACAGATTTGGCGTCAAAAAAGCCAATATTTTCTATATCTTAACTTAAATTTTGCACTTCCGGTACATACAAGAGAGTCACTCCTTCAGATGTAAAAAGTACTGTTATATAGCGTTTTCAGGATGTTCTATAATATTTGTAGTTAGTTGAGGACAGGTCACAAATTGGTCATCTCTATAGATGCTTCATGGATGCTTCATGGATACTTCATGGATAGTTCATGAGTAGTTCATAGATAGCTTTTTCATGGATATTTCACAAATGAAGTATGAGTCGAAGATTTAAAAAATTAATAAAAAATTCCCCCAATGCAGAGAGCACTTCCAAGAAAAATGACTTTGAAAAGCAACCCGCACTTGACCGGTAAGATTTGCCCAACTGCCCGGACGATCTCTTCACTTCAAACGCTACAAAATTAAATGGGTAAACAGCTCCTTCTGTTCATTCAGGTGCTGATAGCTGATCTTTTTGTTTTTCATTTTTTCCTCCAGGGTACCTAAATCTGAATGGGATTTCAGTTCAATTCCCACCACTGCAGGCCCGTCTTCCCGGTTATTCTTTTTGGTGAACTGGAAATAAGTAATATCATCATGTGCTCCCAGTATATCATTTACAAATTCTCTTAACGCACCAGGCCGTTGCGGAAATTTAATGATAAAGTAATGTTTTAAACCTTCAAACATCAGAGATCGCTCTTTTATTTCTTCCATTCTTGTGATGTCGTTGTTGCTGCCACTCACAATACACACCACATTTTTACCTTCGAGCTGCGTTCTGTACAGATCCAGCGCAGCAATGCTTAACGCTCCCGCAGGTTCTACAACAATGGCTTCTTCGTTATACAGACGCAGAATCGTAGAGCAGACTTTCCCTTCCGGAACCGCGATGACTTCATCTAAAAGGTTCTGACAGATTTCAAATGTTTTATCACCGACTCTTTTTACGGCAGCTCCGTCTACAAATTTATCGATATCGGTTAATGCCGTGTTTTTACCATTTTCCAGTGATGTTTTCATTGATGCAGCACCTTCCGGTTCCACCCCTATGAGTTTGGTTTCCGGACTTAACTGTTTAAAGACCGTCGCCACTCCCGCAGCCAGGCCACCACCACCCACCGGAAAAAATAGAAAATCAATAGGCTCTTTGGTGTCTTCCAGAATTTCCAAACCTACCGTTCCCTGTCCGGAAATGACGGATTCATCGTCAAACGGATGAACGAAAACTGCATTTTTTGTCTGACTGTATTGAAGTGCTTCATTGTAGGCATCATCAAAAGTATCGCCTTTCAGTACCACCTCGATATGTTCTTTGCCGAAGAGCTTTACCTGTTTTATTTTTTGTGCCGGCGTGGTAACAGGCATATAGATAACCGCGTTTATATTCAGTTTTCTACACGCGAAAGCAACACCCTGGGCGTGATTTCCGGCACTTGCACATACCACCCCGGATTTTGCGTCGTTTTCACTAAGGCTGCTTATTTTATGATAGGCACCGCGTAGTTTATAGGAGCGTACCGGCTGTAAATCTTCCCGTTTTAAGTAAACCTGAGCGGCAAACCGCTCGCTCAGGTTTTCGTTTTTCATAAGAGGCGTATGAACCGACACTCCTTTAAGGTTTTCGGCCGCTGCTCTTATATTTTCTAAACTGATCATGTGGTTTGAGGTCTTAATTTTCGGACTTGCATGCCGGTTTGCCAAAGTTCGCTTTGATGGATCTCTTGGAGTTCTTCGTTGAGTTTTTCTCTGTAATCCGGCTTGCTGTTGGCTTCGATCACAATTGCGGCTTCTTTTCCGGACAGCACATGGTCATATAATTCATTAAAGACAGGAGTGGTGGCTTCTCTGAATCTTCCTTTCCAGTCCAGTGCTCCGCGTTGTGCGGTCGTACTGCAATTGGCAAACATCCAGTCCATTCCGTTTTCCGCCACCAAAGGCATCAGACTTTGGGTAAGCTCTTCCACGGTTTCATTGAAGGCTTCACTTGGCGAATGTCCGCGTTCGCGGAGCACTTGGTACTGGGCCTCAAAAACACCTGCGATCGCCCCCATCAGAACGCCCCGTTCGCCAGTCAGATCGCTGTATACTTCTTTTTGAAAAGTGGTTTCAAACAGATAACCCGAACCGATGGCAATGCCTAATGCCAGCGCTTTTTCTTCAGCTTTTCCGGTTGCATCCTGAAAAACGGCATAACTGGAGTTTAACCCTTGCCCTTTTAAAAATAAGGTTCTCAGCGATGTTCCCGAACCTTTCGGTGCCACTAGAAAAACATCAACCTCTTTAGGCGGCACGATGCCTGTTTTTTCGTGAAAAGTAACACCAAATCCGTGCGAAAAATACAGCGCTTTCCCTGGGGTCAAATGTTTTTTCATGGTTTCCCATGCCTGGATCTGCCCGGCATCCGACAGTAAATTCATAAGGAGCGTTCCTTTTTCGCATGCGGTTTCCACATCGAAAAGGGTTTCATCTTCCACCCACCCGTCTGCTAGCGCTTTCTCCCAACTCCTGGTTCCTTTTCTTTGCCCGACAATTACTTTTACTCCATTGTCTTTCAGATTCAGGGCCTGTCCCGGACCCTGCACTCCGTAACCGATGACCGCTACCGTTTCGTTTTTTAATATTTCTCTCGCTTTTTCAGGGGAAAACTCTTCCCGGGTTACGACATTTTCCGTCACGCCGCCAAAATTTAATTGTGCCATTAATTATTGATTTTTTTAATTCAGTTCTAATTCTTTTAAATAAGTGCTTAAGTCTTTCATCGGTTTGGTTACGGCCACCCGGCCGGAGCAGGCAAATTCCAGAATACCAAATGGTTTCAGTTTTTCAAATAATACCTGGTTTTCGGCTTTATGTCCTGTTTTTTCAATGATGATGAAATCGGGATCTACCGTAAGAATCTTCGCGCTGTTTTGCCGTACTACCTGCTCTACATCGTTTGACTTAAATCCGGTTGTTTTTATTTTATACAGCGCAATCTCCTGATGTACCACTTGCTCATCCGTGTGCACAAAGACTTTCAACACATCGATTAATTTGTCTGTCTGACCCACCACTTTATCAATTTTTTCTCTTGTAGTTCTCAGAACGATAGTGTAGCGGTGGACGTTTTTTACTTCAGTTTCCGAAGCCGTGATGCTGTCGATGTTTAAATGGCGTCTTGTAAAGATGATGGTAATACGGTTGAGCATGCCGATGGTGTTTTCCGTAAATATGAATACGGTAAAAGTTTGATCTGGGGTTTCCATTTTGTCCATTTTTTTAAATTATTGTAATCGGATTTCAGATACAGAGGCGCCGGTGGGCACCATCGGGAACACATTGTCTTCTCTGGCTACTTTCACCTCCAGCAGAAAGGCGTTTTCTGTGTTTAAAAGTCGGTCCAGTGCGTCGTTCAAATCTTCCTGTTTTTCTACTTTTTCTCCTCTGATGTTGTACGAAGCCGCGAGTGCAACAAAATCCGGACTTTGAATGTCGGTAAATGAATATCTTTTTTCAAAGAACATTTGCTGCCATTGCCTCACCATTCCTAAATAACCATTGTTTAAGATGATGATTTTCACGCCGGTACTGTTCTGCATAATGGTTCCCAGTTCCTGTAAAGTCATTTGGAAACCACCATCGCCAATGATGGCAACAACCTGCTTTTCAGGATTTGCCATTTTTGCTCCGATCGCTGCAGGAAGCGCAAATCCCATCGTACCCAATCCGCCGGAGGTAACATTGCTTTTGGTTTGATTGTATTGATAGAACTGCGCCGCCATCATTTGATGTTGCCCTACATCGGTGACGATCACTGCATTGCCGTTGGTTTTCCCGGAAAGTAAATCAATCACCAAATCCATTCTAAGCTCATCTGAAAATTCTTTTTTTCTGTTTTCAGACAATACATCCAGTTCATTTTGTTTTGCATGATGAAATTCATCCAGCCAATTCTGATGACTTTGTTGCTCGGCCAACTCAGTTAATATGGTCAGGGCATCTTTAGCGTCGGCTAAGACCCCGATATCTGCTTTGATGATTTTATTGATTTCGGCAGCATCAATGTCGATGTGGATCACTTTTGCCTGTTTTGCATATCGCGAAACATCACCCGTTACCCGGTCGTCGAAACGCATACCGACTGCCAGCAAGACATCGCATTCATTGGTTTTTACGTTCGGTGCGTAATTGCCGTGCATTCCTACCATTCCCACAAACAGAGGATGATGACCTGGAAACGCTCCTAAACCCAGTAGGGTAGAGGCGACCGGAATTCCCGTTTTTTCAGCAAATGTCAACAGTTCTTCTTCCGCATTGGCAAGCATAATTCCCTGTCCGATAATCATCAGAGGTTTTTTCGCTTTGTTCAATACCGCTGCCGCGGTCTGTACCTGTTCTAAATTTAGTTTTACTTCCGGTTGGTAACTTCTGACGGCGGAGCACTTTCTGTACAGAAAATCCACTGACTCAAACTGGGCATCTTTGGTAATATCCACCAGTACCGGACCGGGTCGCCCGGAACCTGCGATGTAAAAAGCTTTGGCTAGGACCGGAGCAATATCTTCTGCTTTCGTTACCTGGCAATTCCATTTTGTCACGGGCATTGAAATTCCCATGACATCTGTTTCCTGAAAAGCGTCGGTCCCCAAAAGATGCGAGGCCACCTGCCCCGTAATACAGACCAAAGGAGTGGAATCTATTAAAGCATCTGCCAATCCGGTGATTAAATTAGTGGCGCCCGGGCCGGAAGTGGCGAATACGACTCCTGTTTTTCCCGAAGTTCTGGCAAAACCCTGTGCTGCGTGAATCGCCCCCTGTTCGTGGCGGGTAAGGATGTGCTTCACTTCCTGCGCATGGTGAAAAAGTGCGTCGTAAACCGGCATAATAGCGCCGCCCGGGTACCCGAAAACAGTGTTTACCCCTTCTGCTTTCAAACTTTGTATCACCGCTTCAGAACCGTTCATTTTTTGTTTTTGCACAGATTTATTCTGGTCTTTTTTTGATAATATTGTTGTTTCCATTGTTTTTATTTATCGGTTACACAGCCAGTAGAAGCACTGGACACAGATTTTGCATATTTGTACAGCACGCCCCGTTTCACTTTGAGCGGTGGGGCTGTCCATTCTGATTTTCGGTGTTGCAGTTCCGCCTCACTTACCTTCAGATTAACCAGCCTGTTCTTCACATCAATGGTGATCACATCACCATTTTGAACCAAAGCAATGTTTCCTCCTTCAATAGCTTCCGGGCAAATGTGTCCGACCACAAATCCATGCGTTCCTCCTGAAAACCGCCCATCGGTAATGAGGGCCACATCATTTCCCAGACCGGCGCCCATCAAAGCTGAAGTTGGTTTCAGCATTTCCGGCATTCCGGGTCCGCCTTTTGGCCCACAGTAACGGATAACCACCACATCACCTTTCTGTATTTCACCGTTTTCGATGGCCGTATTGGTGCTTTGTTCATCGTCGAAAACTTTGGCTTTGCCTTCAAAAAAATCACCTTCTTTACCGCTGATTTTCGCAACACTTCCTTCGGTGGCAAGGTTCCCGTAAAGAATCTGTAAATGTCCGGTTGATTTTACAGGCTGATCCAGTGTTCTGAATACCTCTTGCCCTGGACTTAATCCCGGAATGTTTTCTAAGTTTTCAGCAATTGTTTTTCCGGTAACGGTTAAACAGTCACCATGAAGCAGGCCTTTTTCCAACAGGTATTTCATCACGGCAGGGGTGCCGCCTACCTGGTGCAGATCTTCCATCAGGTATTTTCCGCTGGGTTTTAAGTCGCCCAAAACCGGCAGTTTATCGCTCATTTTCTGAAAATCATCAATGCTTAATTCCAACCCAACCGAATCTGCCATTGCGATTAAATGCAGTACCGCATTGGTAGAACCGCCCAAAACCACTACCATGGTAAGGGCATTTTCAAATGCTTTTGGGGTCATAATATCTGATGGCTTAATGTCCTTTTCCAGCAACACACGGAGTGCTGCACCTGTCTCCAGACACTCCCTGTGTTTTACCTCATCTACCGCAGGATTAGACGAACTGTAAGGCAGGCTCATCCCCAAAGTTTCAATCGCGGAAGCAAGGGTGTTGGCCGTATACATTCCGCCACAGGCACCCGCCCCGGGACATGCGCAGCGGATGGTTCCGTTATAGTCTTCCTCCGAAATACTGTTGTTTATTTTTGCTCCCAAAGCTTCAAAAGCCGAGACAATATTCAGTTTTTTATCTTTATAATTTCCTGAGTGAATACTGCCTCCATACACCATCAGTCCCGGACGGTTCAAACGGCCCAAAGCGATGACAGAACCCGGCATGTTTTTGTCACAACCCACCACTGCCGCAACAGCATCATAATACTGTGCATTGACCACCGTTTCGATGGAATCAGCAATTACATCGCGGGAAACAAGGGAATAGCGCATCCCGTCGGTTCCATTGGCCATTCCGTCACTCACCCCGATGGTATGAAAGATCAGTCCAACCAAACCGGCTTCCTGAACTCCTTTTTTTACGGTTTTGGCTAAACCGTTCAAGTGCATATTGCACGTATTTCCTTCGTACCCCGTGCTTACAATTCCGACCTGCGCTTTTTCCATATCGGCATCTGTAAGCCCTATTCCGTAGAGCATAGCCTTGGAAGCTGGCTGTCCTGGATTTTGGGTGAAGGTTTTACTATATGTGTTGAGTGCTTTCATACCGTTTCTGTATTTAAGGTGTTTACGGTGTTTCTCACTTTTTGAGCATAGGCGGTCTGCAGTTGGTAGCCCAGGGATTTTTTCCACTCCAGAGGAAATTGATAATCATCTACTGATGCTATTCCCACCACTTCGGCAGCTGTTCCGCAGTAAAATGCGCTGTCGGCTTGTAATAAATCTTCTTTAGTAAAATTTCCTTGTTGTACCTCCAATCCTAATTGTTCGGCTAATTCCAAAACCGTAGATCTGGTGATTCCCGGAAGGATATTTCCCAATTGAGGCGTGAATAATTTTCCCTCTTTTTCAAAAAATAAATTCGCTCCCGGACCTTCAGCTAAAAAACCATCGCTATCCAACAGCAAGGCTTCATCAAAACCTTTATCTTTTGCTTCGGTAGTTGCCAAGATAGAATTGACATAATGACCGCAGATTTTTGCTTCGATATGGATGGATTTTGGATGCGGACGACAATAGGAAGAAACCGTTAAGCGCAATAATTTTTCACCTAAATAAGCTCCCCAATCCCACACAGCGATCATCAGCGAAACGCTCGTAGGTTTTGTCAAACTCATATTTGGGGCGCAATATACCAGCGGTCGGATGTAGGCATTCTTTAAATTGTTTTTTTCCAGCAATTCGTAGGTGGCTTCAACTAATTCTTGAACTGTATAATCCAAAGGAATTTTCACCAGTTCGCAGGATTTTTTTAAACGTTCGTAATGTTCTTCGGCTTTAAAAACCTTGGTTCCGTGTTCTGTTTCGTAAGAACGGATGCCTTCAAAAGCACCATAACCATAATGAAGGGTTTGACCATACAGATCGGTTGTAGATTCGGTGGCTTTTACAAATTTTCCGTCCAGATAAAGGACTGTTTCGTTGTTGAAATACATTGTTTTTTACTTTTTTATTGAGTTGATAATTGATTTTTAGGAATAAAAAAAAGCCTTTCCCGAAATGAGAAAGGCTTACAGTTTGGCATACAGCAGCATCTCTCACGGTGGCGAGTTGATAATAATGCTGATAATAATATTGTTGGTATATAAATTCATTTTCTTGTTTTAATTTCATAAAAAAAGCCTCCTGATTTCTCGGGAGGCTTTCAAATATATCTTTCGATTACATCAAAATTATTCCTCCCCGGAATGTGAAATCACACCCGAAATAATATTTGAAGAAATAATAATTGAATTGTACATTTTCTTTGTTTTGTGATGCAAACCTAACTCGTAATTTTTAAACCAGCAAATTTTTCAGCGTTTTTTTTAATTAAAATTTTCATTGCAATTAAAAATTATAAAAGACTATTTGATGAATTGATGAAGTAAAAACCTTGTAAATCTCTACTATTGAAGCATATTTCTTTTTTTAAGATTTAAAATTTATCCCCCGCGTCCGCACGAAATGAAATTCGACGAAGTCAATCCTTTCGTGTGGCCATTGCAATAAAGCCATTTTTTTAGTTCATTAAATTATTTTTATCTTTATTAAAGAATGATTTAATATGAGCAGAAATTACAAATTTCTAAACCCTGAAGGTTTATATTTTATCAGTTTTGCTGCGGTGGGATGGCTTGATGTGTTTACACGGAATGAGTATAAAGATTTATTTTTGGATAGTCTAAGATTTTGTCAAAAAGAAAAAGGGTTGGAAATCCATGCCTGGTGTATCATGTCCAGCCATGTTCACTTGGTTTTCAGGAGTATAAAAGGACAAAAGCCAGAATTGCTGATTGGTGATTTGAAAAGGTTTACCAGTAGAGCTATTGTTAAAGCCATTGGAGAAAATCCGAGAGAAAGCAGGAAAGAGTTTCTATTGGATTTCTTTCGAAAAGAAGCAGCAAAAAGTTCAAACGTAACCCATTATCAGTTTTGGTGACATGATAATAAACCGATCGAACTGTGGAGCAACAAGGTAATTAAACAAAAAATAGATTACGTGCACCAAAACCCTGTGGAAGCTGGTTTGGTTTATAAAGCAGAAGAATATATTTACAGCAGTGCAAGAGATTATGCTGATGAAAAAGGACTTTTAGATGATATTGAAGTATTTAGAACGTTTGATTTTTAATGTGACCACACGAAAGGATTGACTTCGTCGAATTTCATTTCGTGCGGCAGCGAGGAGGCTCAGTCTGAAATAATGTCACAAACAGTATCAAATCAATTACAAGATGCCGCAAAAAAATAAAACCATCATTGAACTGTTTAATGAAAACAAGGAAAAAATTGCAACGTATTTAATAATATTGTTTGTCTTAATTGTTATAATAAGAGGCTATTATATTAAAAATTTCATTCATCCAAAGCTAGATAAAAATACAATCTATTCAGGGGCAATTTTAAAAGATTTTAGTTATTTTAAGGGAGGAAGAAGTATAAATTATACATTTATTTGGAAAGGAAATATATACAAAGGTAATACTACAGACGGTCTTTATAATACCACAAAATCAGATATTGGTAAAAAATTTGTTGTAAAGATAAATTCTAAAGAACCTGATTATTCTAAGATACTCACAAATTATAGATTATCAGATTCATTAATATTACCAGAGGAGGGGTGGCAAAAAATAGAAGATGTTCCATACATTCTAAATGCCAACGAAAAAGAAAGTATGTGGCCAAGAGAGTGATCCCCGCTCTATAAAGGTTGTAACTTCGTAGCAGATAAATAAAGCAAAACGCTAAATGTAAAATGTTAGCGTTTTTATGTATGTAGCAAAGGTTTTATAAAAGGTTTTCGTTTTTCAGGATTTCTGTGATGTGTAATCTTTACCAAAAACCGGAACGAAAATATGTAGAGTGTTTTTTAATTCAGGAAAAATTAAATCGAACTAAAAAAACTCAACCGTACTTTAACAGTCATAAACAAACAAAACGCCCCGGATTCCGGAGCGTTTTGTTTTTCTATGTATGTAACCCTTAAAATTTATTTTCAACTTCTGCGGCTTTCAGAAGGAAGGTGTGCATATCGGTGTTTTTCATAAAAGACTTCATCTTTTCGCTTCCCGGCCCAAACATGGCAAGCTCGGTATAGTCGGCCGAATGGTCCATGCTGATCCAGCCCACGGAAGTATGCTCCTGCTGGATTTGCGACAGCAGTTTGAAAGGCAGATGTCGAGGGTTGTACACGCCGTCTTCCATTTTTGCTTTGGCGTAATAAGATTGGATTTCTTTTGCCTGGTCTTCCGTAATCGAAATTCCGGCATTCGCCTGTGCAATTCTGTTTTTAATGGTGCTGATGCTGTCGGTGGCATTAATTCCCTGAAGAATCCATTCGTTGGTTTGTGAAAACTGCTGGATTCTGTCGAAATTGCTGTTCACGTTTTTGCCGTAGATAAGTCCCGGGTTGGCGTTTCCGTGATCGGAAGTGAGAACCACCAGGGTGTTGCCGTCCTTCTTGGCAAAGTCCATCGCTGTTTTCACGGCGTCGTCAAAAGCCAGCTGGTCATAAAGAAGTGCAGAAATATCGTTTCCATGCGCAGCCCAGTCCACTTTTCCGGCTTCCACCTGCATCACGAACCCGTTTTTGTGGTCTTTCATCTGGCTGATCGCTCTGGAGGTCATTTCCGCTAAAGTCGGAATATTGTTTTTCATAAAACTGCTGCTGTTCCGGTCGGCAGTATAGGGTAGGCCGTCTTCATCAAAGGTTGCAATAAGCGGTTTGTTTTGCGGTGCGGCATTCATTTCAGTTTTATTCCGCGCTACCGAATACCCTTTGTTCCTGAAAACAGCGTACATGTCCTTTTTGTCTTTCCGCTGTGCCGCATCAAAGTATTTGTGTCCGCCGCCCATGATCACATCAAACCCCAGTTCCGAATATATGGCGGCGATTTCTTCCTGGGAATTACGGCTTTTGGTATATACCGAAAACCCTGCCGGTGTCGCGTGGGTAACGGGAACAGTGGTCACTAACCCCACTTTTTTTCCTGCTTTTTTAAATTTCTGCAGAATAGGCAGGTGTTCTTCCCCGTTCGCACCGATATTCAGGCTGCCGTTGTTTACCCGGTGGCCGCCTCCCCATGAGGAACTGGCTGCAGCCGAATCGGTAACGATAGAGCTGGCAGAAGCCATATCCATCACTCCTCTCTGTACAAGATTTTCTTCATAAAGAGAAATCCAGTGCGAAGGTCTTCCCAGTTTACGTCGGCTGTATAAATCGGCCATGTGCAGCGTGCCAGAGCTCATCCCGTCGCTCACCATAAAGATAATATTCTTTGCCTTTTTGCCCCCAAATTCTTCCTTGAAGATATTGGCTTTGGCTGAAAAAGGTGTCAAAAGCAGTCCGCCTAACGCAAGCGAGCCGCCTTTCAATAATTCCCGTCTTTTCATTAATCCTATTTTTTTCAAATTTAAACAAAGAAGTATTAACAAAGCATGAATTTTTAAAAATTTGGGTTAACCCTTTGTAATTTCCTTTAAATTTGCAGTGATAAAAACTTTGATAAAATGTCCGGAAAAATTAAAATTCTGTTTTTCGTGTTCCTGTCTGTTTTCAGCATGAAGGCACAGAGAAATCAATCATCCACCACACCCAAACCCAAACTGGTGGTAGGAATTGTGGTAGACCAGATGCGGTGGGATTTCCTCTACCGCTACGAAAGCAAATATGGAAGCGGCGGCTTCAGGCGGCTCCTACACCAGGGGTATAGCCTCAGTAATGTGATGATCGATTATGTTCCTACGGTAACCGCACTGGGTCACACTTCTATTTACACAGGCTCGGTTCCCTCTATCCATGGGATTGCCGGTAACGACTGGACAGACCGCGAAACCGGCAAAAACGTATATTGCACGACCGATGCATCGGTAAAGGGAATCAGTGCCAGTTCAGAAAAAATCGGGGCGCACTCGCCGCACAATCTCTGGAGCACGACGATTACGGATCAGCTCGGAATGGCTACCAATTTCCGGTCGAAAGTGGTGGGAGTATCGCTCAAAGACCGGGCTTCCATTCTGCCAGCCGGACATAATCCTACCGGAGCTTTCTGGTTTGATGAAGGTACAGGGAATTTTGTAACCAGTTCCTATTATATGAACGAGTTGCCGCAATGGCTGAAGAACTTCAATGCGCAGAATTGGGGAGAAAAACTGGTAGCCAACGGCTGGACTACTTCACTGCCCATCGCCCAATACACCGAAAGTACGGCTGACGATGTTCCGTGGGAACAGCTTTTGGGAAGTGCAAAAAACCCGACCTTTCCTTACAATAACCTGGCAGCAGATTATGCTGCAAAGAAAGGAATCATCAGAACTACACCGTTCGGAAATTCATTGACGCTAAAAGTTGCTGAGGCTGCACTCGACGGTTACCAGATGGGCCGTAATACAGAAACGGATTTTCTTGCTATTAATATTGCCTCTACCGATTATGTCGGACATTCTTTCGGCCCGAATTCTATTGAAGTTCAGGACACCTATTTAAAACTTGATAAAGACCTGGAACAGTTTTTTAATATGCTCGATAAAAAAGTGGGCAAAGACAATTACCTCGTGTTCCTTTCTGCAGATCACGGCGCGGCCAATGCTTTAGGATATATGCAGGCGAACAAAATGCTTACCGGACTTTTTGATGAAGGACTTCAGAAAAATCTTGAAGAAGAACTTAAAGTTAAATTCAGTCAGGAAAAACTGATCTGGGCAATCGATAATTACCAGGTTTATCTGAATCACAAACTCATCCGTGAGAACAATCTGGATGCTGATGCAATTAAGCAACAACTGCTGTCTTATCTGAATAAAGATTCCCGTGTGCTGTATGCTGTAGATTTGGCTAAGGTTGGCTCTTCAGCTATCCCCGAACCCATTAAATCAAGAATCATCAATGGATACAACTGGCAGCGAAGCGGTGACATCCAGATTATTTCGCACGATGGAATGTTGCCAAACTATGCCAAGAAAGGAACCACTCACAGTGTATGGAATTCTTACGACGCTCATATTCCGCTGATTTTTATGGGGAAAGGAATTAAAAAAGGAGCGAGCGCCAAAGCTTATCACATGACGGATATTGCACCAACTTTGGCTCAGATTTTAAAAATCGAAAACCCAAGCGGAAATATCGGTAATCCTATTACTGAGGTTTTGGGAGAATAGATTTTAAGACTAAGGAATAAAAATTATGAAAAGTGAAAAGTTTCGCGCGCCGCAGGCGCGCGAAACTTTTTTTATTATACAATCTGCTGTCTGAATATTAATTGTCGATTCGTCAGTTCAATCCCTTAAATCTGCGGGAAAAATTTTTCAGTTTAAACCCACGGTAACCGTTTCCACTTACTCAATGACTTTCGTTCATAAAAAAACTGCCCTAAAGCAGTTTTCTGTGTATAAAGAATTTGTGTTATTTCCCTTTCTGTGGCGGATAGTTCGCCATAATTTCTGCAACGATTTCCGGAATCTGTTTCTGTTTTGCCTTCGGTGAATCTACGGAAATTCCGCTGCCGATTCCCTGCCAAACCAGTTTCTGGGTTCTGGCATCAATCAGATCCAGGATCAGTGCGCCCTGATTGTAATTGGATGTCCAGGTTCTGTTCATGCCTACACCCCAACCGAAAGGTCCGCCCCAGCCATACATGCCGTACGGTCTTGAACTCTGTACATCCTGAATTTTCTTGTGATTGGCTTTTACATTTACAATTAAATCGGGATTATCACTTACGCTCAGGCCTTTGGTCTGTAACTGTCGGGAGACTTCGTTCAGTACGCGGTCTTTATCGATATCGTTCAGTTTCAGGTCGTCAATTCTTAATTTATACGTTTTATACTCGTTAAAGTTTGCAGTTTCTGCATAATCAGATCTCACGTTGAAAGGACTGCAGGAGGTAAGTCCCAACGTGGCCGAAGCCAAAAGAAGAAAAATATATTTTTTGCTCATTCTTTTAAGATTTATTTTTTGGTTTTCGCTAATCGTTGATTTCATCGCAAATTATTTATTTATTTTTTTTAATCGGTTTTATAAAACGGTCGGTCTTTTTATCATAACCGTACGGGCAGTGTTTACAGCCACTTTTGCAGCAATAGCCGCGCTTGAGGTGGTATTTCTCTGTAAAAACCTTATAACCCTGTTCATTATAATAAAAGTCTTCATGTTCTTTGATGGTGTTTTCGCTCATGGGTTAAATCAATAGGGCAGAAAATTTTATCTTTGTCAGATGATAATGGTCTGCCGGTCACTCCTCAAAAATACGAAAATTTCTGCGATCACACTTTTTCCTGTGATTCTGTTGCGCAGGCACGAAGACCGCTACGATAAAACGCTCATCAATCACGAAAAAATACATCTGCGACAGCAGCTGGAGTTGCTCATCATCTTCTTTTATCTGTGGTACGTCATCGAATATTATTTCTGGTACTTCCGGCTGAAAGACAGTTTCCTGGCTTATAAGTACATTTCTTTCGAGCGCGAAGCCTTTGCCATGGAAGATGATCATGATTATCTGAAAACCCGCAAACTCTGGAGTTTCTGGAAATATATAGGAGGTTAATTTCTTTTGGGCGCCTTTTCCGGCTTTCACTACTCGCTTCCCTGCTCCTGCGTCACCGGGAGAGCTCAGACAGGCCGTTCAATCCGGGGCGCGGCATGGTAATAATACAAAATACAGTTTAAAAAATATCTTATCTTTCATATCCCACATCCAACTTCCCACATCAAGCGCCCAGATATTCATCATCAGCGAAATCCGCGAGATAAAACAGAACACAAAAGATTCCCGTTCCAAAATCTTTCCCGAAATTTGCAGCATGACCATTCCTGAAATTTCAATCCCCATCACCGAAATTCCTCTGGAGAAAAATATAAAACTCTTCATCAAAAGAGAAGACCTTATTCACGCCGAAATTTCCGGCAATAAATTCTGGAAACTTTTTTACAACATCCACCGTTATCAGCAGCAGGAGCCAAAAAAACCTTTCATCATTACCTTTGGCGGCGCATTTTCTAACCATATTGCTGCGGTTTCAGCACTGGGAAAGGACCAGGGCATCAAAACGTTGGGCATCATTCGCGGCGATGAACTGCAGGACCGGTGGCAGGATAATCCGACTTTAGCATTCGCGCACAGCAACGGGATGGCGTTCCGTTTTGTTACCCGCGCGGAATACAGAAATAGGGAATCTTTAACCGAGAATCTTCATAAAGAATTTCCTGACGCTTCCATTATTCCCGAGGGCGGAACCAACATCCTCGCCGTGAAAGGCATACAGCACATGCTGAATGAAGGAACAAAAAGTTTTGATTATCTTTGCACCGCAGTGGGTACTGGCGGAACCGTTGCCGGGATCTCGAAATTTGCTGAAGAACACCAGCAGGTTTTAGGGTTCAAAGCAGTAAACGATCCAACGCTGGAGGATGAGGTTTTTAAGTTATCAGAAAGAAAAAATTTTAAACTTATTGAAGCGCACGATGGGAGTTACGGCAAAATAACTGATGAAAATGTCCGTTTTATCAATAATTTTTTAGAATATTACGGAATTCAGTTGGAGCCACTATACACCGGAAAGATGATGAGAAATATTTTCAGACTGATAGAAGATGGTTTCTTTCCGGAAAACACCAGAATTCTGGCTTTTCATACCGGCGGACTTCAGGGCATTCCCGGAGCAAACCGGATGCTGGAAGAACAGAACAGGCCTTTAATCAAACTGATGAAAAGTTGACCAAACAACAGTTTATGAAGAGAATATTTTTTGCTTTTGCATTGATCATTGTATCAAAATTCCATGCACAGACCTGGAAAAATGATGAGCAGTACATTCAGAAATTTGCGGCGTATGCTGTTGAGGAAATGGAAAAATACAAGATTCCTGCCTCTATTACTTTAGCTCAGGGACTCCTGGAAACCGGTGGCGGACAGAGCCGCCTCGCACAGATCGGTAAAAACCACTTCGGCATCAAATGTAAGGAAGACTGGACGGGGAAAACGATGAAACACACCGACGATGCACCTAATGAATGCTTCCGGGTGTACGACGATCCTAAAGAATCCTACGAAGACCATTCAAAATTCCTAGCTTACCGAAAATATTACGTAAATCTCTTCAAACTCGATATGAAGGATTACAAAGCCTGGGCACATGGACTGAAAAAAGCCGGATATGCCACCAATCCGCGCTACGCTTACATCTTAATCGACAAGATTGAAAAAAACAGACTTTACGAATTCGACAATACCAATTCAAAAGAAGTTCTGTACACGGTTCTGAAACTGTATCCGGGACTGCGTGATGATAAAATCTTCATGGCGCAGCTCGATCAGAGTAAAGCTTCCTCCAAACCAGTGACTGTAAAAGTTCCGTACGAACAGACTTCTTATGCAAAACAGCAGGAGAAGGTAGAAAAAATTAAAACAAGGGCAGAAGTCCTCACCTCAATTCTGGTAAAGAACCATCCGAACGGCGGCAAGAAATTCGTGATTATTCCTGAAGATGCCGATTTAAGCCTTGTGTCAAAGAAATTCGGGATCCCTGAAAGTAAACTTATGAAATGGAACGAATTAGACGGTACCCAGCTGCGCAAAAACGATGTTCTTTTCTTGGAATCCAAATCTTCCAGCGGAAATGTGGCCAGCTACAAAGCAAAGGTAGGCGAATCTATGCATGATGTTTCACAGAAATTCGGCATTAAACTCAGCAAACTCTACTCAAAAAACAGAATGGCGTACGGCGAACAGCCAAAAGCCGGACAACTCATCTACCTTCAGGAGAAAAAACCCAGAAGCTAATTAACACCAAACAAAAAAATGTTATACCAAAGAAGTTCAGCTTTATTCGATGAAGCGTACAAGCATATTCCCGGCGGCGTGAATTCGCCCGTGCGTGCGTTCAAATCTGTAGGCGGCGTTCCCATTTTTATGAAATCGGCGAAAGGCGCGTACATGACCGACGCTGATGACAATGTTTATATCGACTACATCAATTCTTGGGGGCCGGCCATCCTCGGGCACACGCATCCGGAAGTGCTGGAAGCCATCAAGAAGCAGGCAGAAAAAGGTTTTTCCTACGGAACTCCTTCCGAACTGGAAACCGAGATCGCTAAATTAATTGTAGAAAATGTTCCAAATATCGACCAGATCAGAATGGTTTCTTCGGGTACAGAAGCCTGTATGAGTGCTATCAGACTGGCGAGAGGTTTTACAGGGAGAGATAAATTCATCAAATTTGAAGGCTGTTATCACGGACATTCCGATTCTTTTTTAATTAAAGCAGGAAGCGGCGCTGCAACTTTCGGAAACCCGAATTCTCCGGGTGTCACAGCGGGAACTGCAAAGGATACTTTGCTCGCCAGATATAATGATATTGAACAGGTTAAAGATCTGTTCCGACACAATCAGGGTGAAATTGCCGCCATCATTGTGGAACCGGTTGCCGGAAACATGGGCTGCGTATTGCCTGAAAATAATTTCCTGCAGAATTTAAGAAAACTCTGTGACGAAAACGGCGCTTTGCTGATTTTCGATGAAGTGATGACCGGCTTCCGTTTAGGTTTTGGCGGTGCTCAGGAAGTATATAACGTGAAAGCCGACCTGGTGACTTACGGAAAAGTAATCGGCGGTGGACTGCCAGTGGGTGCCTTTGCCGGACGAAACGAAATTATGAATCACCTTGCTCCGAAAGGCGCGGTATATCAGGCCGGAACTTTGAGCGGGAATCCACTCGCGATGCGTGCCGGACTTACCACGCTTGAACTCATCAGAAAAGATGGAAATTTCTATAAGAACATCAATAAAACCACAGAAACCCTGGATTTCGAGATTGGCAAAATCCTGAATTCTAAAAATATTGAGCACCGGATTAACCGGAAAGGCTCCATGATGAGCATCTTTTTCCATATCAATGCGGTTTCTAATTTTGAGGAAGCGGCGAATGCCAATCATTCGCTCTTTAACAATTTCTTCCATCAGCTTTTAGCCAACGGAATTTATCTGCCGCCAAGCGGATACGAAACCTGGTTTATTTCCGACGCCATTAAGGAAAAGGAAATCGACCGTACTTTGGAAGTCATCAGAAAATTTGAGTATTCTTAAATTAAAAAAGGAGTAATAAAAATATCAGTTTGCCGTTATCCGATAAAAATTAAGAAGCGATGAAAAAGAAAATCCTAAACATATTAGGCATTTCATTGATTGTGACGACAGTCGGTGTTGTTATGGACGGAGATCCTACAGTACCAGGTGTACTATTAAGGCTTAGTGAGTTTTTTCTTATGTTCGGAATTGTATTCTTAATTCTGTCCGTTTTTTATTTCGGAAGTCTTTTTATTAAAAGCAGTTTTCGAAAATTAATCAAGTAAAACTGAAACATAAATAACCTAAAAAGCCAACTGCGAGAGTTGGCTTTTCTATTGTTTTTATTGGTGTTAAGGTCTCGCTCTTTCGTATTGTGGCGGGAAAAAGCAATTGTCTTTATTCTTAAACGAGCCCCGGACCGGCAGATAAGGATTTCTTAGAATTTCTCGCGCGACAAAAATTAAGTCTGCCTGTTCATTCTGAAGGATTTCCTCCGCCTGTTTTGCTGTTTTTATAAGGCCCACAGCGCCGGTTGCGATTCCTGCATCTTTCTTAACAGTTGCCGCTAAGGGAACCTGGTAGCCATCAAACAGGGAAATCTTTACGCCATGTATATTTCCACCACTGGAAACGTCGATTAAATCTACATTATTTTCCCTAAGGATTTTGGCTAATGCTACGCTGTCTTTAATGTCCCACCCATCGGTAGCATATTCAGTTCCTGAAATTCTTACGAATAGAGGATGGTCATCATCAAGAACTTCATTCACCGCTTCAACAATTTCGAGTAAAAATCGGATTCTGTTTTCGAAACTTCCGCCATATTCATCAGTTCTGGTATTCGATAAAGGGGAAAGAAACTGATGGATTAAATAGCCGTGTGCAGCATGAATCTCAATGAGATCAAAATCTGCATGGATGGCCCGGACTGCAGCTTCCTTAAAACGCTGTACTAAATCTTTAATTTCCTCCACCGTTAATTCATGGGGAATTCTTTCACTTTCTTCATAAGGAACAGGAGAGGGCGCAACCGTTTCCCAGCCTTCTTCCAGCGAAATCTGTTTTCCGTTCCATGTAGAGGCCTTTCTTCCGGCATGCGCAAGCTGGATTCCGATTTTGCTTTCTGAGTTTTCATGCACAATTTTCACAATTTTCGAAAGCGCCTCCGCCTGTTCCTCATTCCAGATGCCCATACACCGATTGGTAATGCGGCCTTCGGGCACCACACCGGTGGCTTCCACAATAATCAGACCTGTGCCACCCTGAGCGCGGCTGCCGTAATGCAAAAGATGAAAGTCGTTGGCAACACCGTTTTCGCATGAGTACATACACATCGGCGACATGACCCAACGGTTTTTAATTTCTAAATTCCTGAATCGTATTGGAGTATAAAGCATAAAATAATTTAAATTTTTAAAAGTTCAAAGTTAAGGAATCAGCTTCAGTCTGCGTCTCACGAACTTCATTGATTTGCAATCATCGACATAGACAAATTAAAAGAGGCTTCTGCAAAGAAACCTCTCTTCATTATCTAATGATGTTCTTATGCAGGCAGTGGATTCATCTCCCTGTCCCAGAAACGGTGCAGCATAATAGCCCCGGTAAATTCGTCCAGATCACCGTTGGTAATGACGCCGTCTTCCGCATCTTTAAGGTGAGGGATTGCTTTCTTAAAAAGCTCTGCACCATTTTCGTCGGCACCAATGGGTTTGCAGTGTTTATAAGCTGCAGCAACGCCTGAGTAATCGGCAGCTTCACTTTTAAAGAATGGTGATCATCCGGATTTCCGTCTGCAGGAATACTGCCTGTAATGGGCTGTGGTAATTTTTTTGGAACCAAACCGAGATGATCAGCGACTTTTTTAGCTAGGTCTTCATCAACTTCAAGCAGCATATCTACCATTCTTTGGCGGATCGGCACCAGCTGAACTTTCCCGAGCTCAAAAGAAAAGGCATTCTCGATATGACGTTTTTCGTGATCGGTCATGCTGTTATAGAACAAAAGAAACCTTTGCCTCGTTAAAATTTCCCTAAAAATAAGCCTTGCTGCGCAGTACCTGTAAATCCATGCACCCCAATAAATGAGCGGCTTTGAATATTTAATTCAAAAATAAAAGTTATCTTTACTCCCCAATTTTTTTAAATGGAAAAAGAATTTAAAATCAGTTTCGAAGCCATCAGCAATTATGAAAGTCTTGATGCGACGGAAAAAAAACTCTTTGATGCAGCGAAGAAAATCCGCGAAAATGCCTACGCCGAATATTCTCATTTTCACGTTGGTTGTGCGATTTTACTGGAGAATGGCGAGATTATCACGGGAAGCAACCAGGAAAACGCAGCCTATCCGTCGGGACTCTGCGCAGAACGGACCACCATTTTCTGGGCTGCTGCCAATTTTCCGAATGTGAAAATGAAGAAGCTTTTTGTGATCGGTGCGCCGAAAGAAGCAGTTTCATCTACGCCGATTCCTCCCTGTGGCGCGTGCAGACAGTCGATTTTGGAGTATGAAGCAAAGCAGAAAGAAGGTATTGAAATTTATTTTGCCTCGCTGGACGGCGAAATTTTCAAAACCAAATCGATCCGTGATCTGTTGCCGTTTTCTTTTGATGCCTCCTTCCTTTAAAGAATTAATGATGTTCTAAATGAATTAATGATGAGAATTGCAGCCATCGATATCGGGAGTAATGCGGCCCGCCTTTTAATCAACGAAGTAACCGAGCCCAAAAAAGGCAAGCCGGAATTCATGAAGCTTAATCTGCTCCGGATTCCGCTGCGTTTGGGTATTGATGTTTTTACACAAGGCAAAATAGGTGCGGAACGTGAAGGAATGGTCATCAGTTCGATGAAAGTGTTCAGCGATCTGATGAAGATTTATAAGGTGGAACATTACCGTGCCTGTGCTACAAGTGCTATGCGGGATGCTAAAAACGGAGCAGAAATCATTGATGCGGTGAAGAAAACTTCGGGAATTGATATTGAAATTATTTCCGGTGACGAAGAAGCTACCTTAATCTACGAAAATCATGTTGCCGAAGGCTTAGACAAAGGTTCTGCATATCTTTATATCGATGTCGGTGGTGGTTCTACGGAACTTACATTCTACGAAAACGGCGAGATGAAATATGAACATTCCTTCAATATCGGAACGATCCGGTTGCTCAATAATCTGGTGAATGACGAACACTGGAAAGAAATGAAAGAAGAAATCCGCAAAAACATCAACAGTAAAAAACCGGTGGTGGCTATTGGTTCGGGAGGAAATATCAACAAAATATTTTCGATGAGCAAGACCAAAGACGGAAAACCGATGTCGGCAGCCTATCTTAAAAAATGCTACAAAGAAATGAAGGGCCTCACCGTTGCAGAAAGAATGAGCCGATATGCAATTCGTGAAGACCGCGCAGATGTGGTGGTTCCGGCTCTGGAGATTTTCAATAACGTGATGACGTGGAGTGATATCGACAAAATATTTGTGCCGAAAATTTCAGTAGCTGATGGTTTGATACACCGGATTTACGATGGCCTGAAAAGTAAATCGTAAAATTTTTGCTGTGTCAGAATCATTGTAGCCGAAATCGATTTCGTCTTTATCATCATCCAAAAAATCAAGTTCTTCATCACGCTGCATGTAATCCTGAGGAATTCCCGGCTGATTAAATAATCCCCACTCGTCTACGATAAAATGTTTCGGATTAAAACCGGCGACCCATTCGCGGAATAAAATCCTGCATAAGAATTTATCCTCTAAGTTAAGAATTTTAAAGATTTTTAAACGGTGAAATGTATTTCAAAGAAATTATTTTTTACCGAGTTCTATGATTTCCAGGTTTTCAATCTTGTCTTTATGGATTTCGAAGCGCATCATTGTCCGCATTTGGTGCCAACCAACTTTTCCCATCGCGCCGGGATTGAGATGCAGCAGATGGTTTTTCTGATCGAACATGGCTTTCAGAATATGGGAATGTCCTGATATAAAGAGTTTGGGAGTCTGTTTTTCGATTTCTTTTTTTGCAAGGGGAGTGTATTTCCCGGGATAGCCGCCGATGTGAATCATCAGCACTTCCACTTCTTCACAGGTAAATCTTAAAACTTCCGGGAAAATCTTACGGATTTCCGTTCCGTCTATATTGCCGTACACGCCGCGCAGGGGTTTTATCTTTTCGAGCGCTTCAATTACTTGCAGGTTTCCGAAATCGCCGCAATGCCAAATTTCGTCGGCATTTTTGGCATATTCAAGAATTCTTTCGTCCATATAAGAATGCGTGTCGGAAAGGAGAAGGATTTTTTTCATATAAACAAAGTTGATTAAATTATATTAAAATCTAAAGTTTATTCTGCGATTATTTTTACATTTGATGGTATGAGAAAGAAGGAATGTAAAAACTGCGAACAAATTTTTGAGGGAAATTTCTGCCCGAATTGTGGTCAAAATTCCCACGAACACCGCATTAATGCGCATTATTTTCTGCATGATATTCCTCATTCTGTATTTCATGTGGATGCAGGTTTTTTCTTTACCCTGAAGACGTTGTTTAAAAAACCGGGAGTTTTGGTTGAAAATTTTTTGGAGGGAAAACGAATCCGATATTTCAGTCCGATTGGTTTTGTGATGGTGATGACGGCTTTAAGCACATTTTTGGTGAAATTTTTCGATTGGTGTAAAGTGCAATTTTTGCAACATTTTCATCCGGAATCGGTTATTCATCAAAGTCATAATTTTTTCGAGCATTATTTCAGTTTGTTTATTTTCCTGATGATTCCATTTGCTACAGTGGTCACGAATTTATTTTTTATCCGGAGAAAATATAATTTTTGGGAGCACTTTCTTGTCAATACTTATCTCGCCGCACAATTGAACATCATGTGGATTGTGATGCATTTTGTTGGATTTATCGCAGCTTTGGTCACAGGAAAAGATGTTGAATTTGCATCGGAGTTTTTTCTGACGGTATTTTTGATGTTTTTCCTTTATCTGTACGGAGCGACATTTGGTTTTCTGATGAGGGGTTTTTATAAAAAAGGAATTTTGATTCTTCTCATTGGTTTGATGAATTTTGTTCTATCCATCGTTTATTCCTACGGTTTTAATATTACAGGAATAATTAGGAACTGACGGTTTTAAAAACTTATTTTTGCAGATAAATATTTAAAGATTTGCGCTATTTCATAGAATTTTCATACCACGGCAAAAATTATTTCGGTTACCAGATACAGCCTAACGAAATTACGGTTCAGGAAGAACTGGAAAGAGCTTTATCAACCATTCTTCGCGAGGAAATAAAAACCACAGGAGCGGGGAGAACCGACACCGGCGTTCACGCAAAAAAAATCTTCGCCCATTTCAATACTGTACAGAATCTGGACGAAAATCTTCCGTATAAACTGAACAGTTTTCTTCCCAATGATATTGCAGTTAGAAGAATCTTTCGCGTAAAGGATGATTTTCATGCCCGTTTTGATGCCACGTTCCGCACGTATGAGTATAACATTGCTTTGGAGAAAAATCCGTTTACCCAGGATGCATCCTGGCAAATGTGGAAACGCACTCTGGACCTTGAGAGAATGAATGGAGCCTGTAAAATCCTTTTTGAATATGAAGATTTTACAAGTTTCGCAAAACTTCATGCCGACAATAAAACCAATAACTGCAAAATCTACAAGGCATTTTGGGAGCAGAACGGTGCCGAACTGAAGTTCACCATTTCTGCCGACCGTTTTTTAAGGAATATGGTTCGCGCAATTGTAGGAACTATGGTGGAAATTGGCAACGGAAAAATTCAGCCCACCGACTTACGTAAAATCATTGAAGATAAAAACCGTAATGCTGCCGGAACTTCCGCTCCTCCACAAGGTTTATTTCTGGTGGATGTAGGTTATAACTGGGAACAATCGGAAATTGAAGAATAATCACGTGATATGAAATAATTTTTTTTTCATTAGCGCGATTTACAGCATCATTCAGAAACTACCGGAGCAGCTGGCAAATTTTACCTATTTTTGCAACGATTTTAAGACAGAAATGAAGAAACAGTCAACCTGGGATATAATTAAAAGGCTTTTTAAGATTGGAATGAAATTCCGGTCGTGGTTTATCGTCACGCTGATTATTTCCATCGTTTTATCGGTAATTTCAACCTACCGCCCTTACCTTACGATGCAGATTGTAGATAACGACATCATTAAACTTCAGGACGAAGGACTCATGATGAAGCATATCTATATCCTGGTGGCGTTGGTTTTCGGTGAAACCATCCTAAATTTTTTTCTGGTTTATTTTTCAAACTTTATCTCTCAGAATGTCATCCGCGATATCCGTGAAAGACTGTATCATAAACTTATTTATTTCCGTACCTCTTTTTTCGACAAAACCGCAATCGGCCAGCTGGTGACAAGAGCTGTGGGCGATGTCGAAACGATTTCAACAGTGTACACCGATGGTTTCCTGATGGTTTTCGGAGATATTCTGCGGATTGTTTTCGTGCTGATTATGATGTTTCAGGTAGATGTGCATTTGAGCTACATTTCTCTGGCCATTCTTCCTTTAATGGTGGTTATCACGAGATTTTTCCAGAAAAAACTGAGAAAAGCTTTCGGCGATGAAAGAACCTGGACAGCCAACCAGAACTCATTTGTTCAGGAGCGACTGCAGGGAATGTCACTCATTCAGGTATTCAACCGCCAGGAAGCCGAATTCAAAAAATTCGATCAGATCAATATTACGTTGAAGGCAGCATTGCTCAGAACGGTATTTATTTTCTCACTCTTTTTTCCGGTTGTCGAACTTATTTCTTCCTTATTTATAGGATTCATTCTCTTCTACGGCGGATATATCACGATTTCTGCGGGTGTTGTTATTGCATTTATCCAGTACATCTCGATGCTGATCCGTCCGTTAAGGCAGATTGCAGACCGGTTCAACAATATTCAGAGAGGAATTGTAGGTGCAGAAAGGGTGTTGGGTGTGATGGATGAAGATTTTGCACTTCCGAATGAGGGAACGGTGATGAAAGATCATTTCGACGGGAAAATAGAATTTAAAGACGTATATTTTTCCTACGATGAAAATCAGGAAGTTTTAAAAGGCATCAGTTTTAAAGTGAATCCGGGCGAAACTGTTGCAATTGTGGGAGCAACAGGTGCCGGAAAATCTACGATTATAAGCCTGATCACGAGACTTTACGACATTAATTCGGGTAAAATTCTGCTTGATGATGTAGCGCTGAAAGATTACGAACTTTATAATTTAAGAAGCCATATCGGGGTGGTACTTCAGGATGTTTTCCTTTTTCACGGAACGATTTTCGAAAACCTGACCTTCGGTGACGAAAGCATCACTTTAGAAAAAATTAAAGCCGTGGCAAAAGATATTGAAGTGGATGAGTTTATCGAAAGCCTGCCCGGTGGTTACGATTACGTGGTGCGCGAAAGAGGTTCTTCAATTTCTTTGGGACAGCGGCAGCTGCTGTCATTCCTGCGCGCTTACCTTTCGGATCCTAAAATTCTGATTTTAGATGAAGCCACTTCTTCCATCGATCACCAAAGCGAAAAACTCATTCAGCGTGCGACAGAAAAAATCACCAAAAACCGGACTTCTATTATTATCGCGCACCGGCTTTCCACAATTGAAAAAGCAGATAAAATTATCGTCATGGAAAAGGGAAGAATTGTAGAAGAAGGCAAGCACCTCGAATTGCTCGATAAAAACGGATATTATTCTACACTGTACAGAGCTCAGCTGAAACGCGATGTAGCTGAAAGTGAATCTTAATAAAGAACGCCGGAAATTTTCCGGCGTTTGTTTTTCTTCTGTAAATTTTAATTTCCTACAACGGTTTTCGCTATTACAAATTCCTTTAAAGCAATCATCGAAAGTTCGGTGCCATAGCCCGAAGATTTTGCACCGCCAAAGGGCAGTCGGGGATCAGAGCTTGTTTCCTTATTAATGGTTACAGTTCCCGATTCCAGATTTTCAATGAAGAACAACTGTCTCTTTTCATCCTTTGTCCATACCGAATTGGCAAGCCCGAACGGAATATTATTCGCCAGCTCCAGCGCTTCCTGGTCATTTTGGGCAATCATCACCATTCCCAATGGACCAAAAAGTTCTTCTTCAAGAATTGGATTGCCTTTTTCTACCCTGATGAGACCCGGTTCGAATACCTTGTCGGAAACTCTTTTGAGCGGCAGAATAATTTCAGCGCCGTTTTTGAGGGCTTTTTCGTATTGCTTTTCCAGCTCATCTGCCAGATCGGGCCTTGCCATTCCGCTGAGGTTGGTTTCTTTTTTCAATGGATCGTCAGGTACAAATTTTTGGTATTCATTAATGAACAGAGGCAAAAATTCTTCTTCTGCACTTTTTTGAATAATGAAACGCTTCGCAGCATTGCAGGCTTGTCCACAATTCTGAAGTCTTGCCTTGGCGCCGCTTTTCGCCGCTTCATTAAAATCTGAATCATCCAAAACGATGAATGCATCGCTTCCGCCCAGTTCGAGAAGCGATTTTTTGATGTTTTTCCCGGCGGTGGAAGCGATCTCAGCGCCTGCTTTTTCACTACCGGTTAAACTTACGCCTTTAATAATAGGGTTTTCTAAAACAGACTTCACTTCAGCATGCCCGATTTCCAGATTCTGGAACACTCCTTCGGGGAAACCTGCATCGGAAAATAGTTTTTCAATCATTCTGCCGCTTCCGAAACAGATCGATGCGTGCTTCAGTACCACGGTATTTCCTGCAAGAATTGCTGGTACCGCAAATCTCAGAACCTGCCAGAACGGGAAATTCCAGGGCATTACACCTAATATAACGCCCAGAGGTGCATAATGTATTTCTGAAACTCTATATTCGGTCTTTATTTTTTCCGGTTTCAGGATATTTTCCGCATTTCCGTAATACCTGGCCATCAGCGCGCATTTTTCAATTTCGGCGATGGACTGGGAAAGGGGTTTGTTCATCTCCAGGGTAATATTCTTGCCGAATTTTTCTGCATTTTTCTCGAGAAGGTCTGCGAGTTTAAATAAATATTGCTGTTTTTCAGAAAAGGGTACTTGTCGCCATTTTTTGAAAGATTTCTGAGCAGTTTCTAATTTTTCGGATAAAATCATGACTAAAATTTAGTTGTTTGAAACAGGAACGTATACCAAACCGGCGGTTCGCTGTTGTGCTTTAAAGGAACAAAGATAGGAAAAGAAGTAAAGATGCTTTTCGGGCAAACACATTTACCTGACAGACCAGTGCTGAAACCACAGCAACGGTCTAATAAATTCTTTGAAACATTTGAGATTATGATATTTTTGAGTAATTTTGAAAAATAAAATTTAAAAAAATGAACACACCTTCAGAATTAAAGTACACAAAGGACCACGAATGGGTTAGAATTGATGGAGACATTGCAACAATTGGAATTACAGATTTCGCTCAGGGAGAATTGGGTGATATTGTTTTTGTAGATGTAGATTCTGTAGATGATGAACTTTCTGCGGGAGATGTTTTCGGTAGTGTAGAAGCGGTGAAGACGGTTTCTGATCTTTTCTTGCCTGTGAGCGGGAAAGTAACCGAATTCAATTCCGATCTGGAAGACCAGCCGGAACTTCTTAATACCGATCCTTATGGTAAAGGGTGGATTATTAAAGTGGAAATTGGGGAAGGTGCAGATTTGTCGGAACTTATTACGGCCGAACAATACCAAGAATCTCTTGGATAGAATTTCGAAAATATTCAGTAAGATTTTGCCCATTTATTGGGCATTTCTTACTTTTATGCTTCTCCGTCCGGGCGTCGAAAATATGGAATACTCCTTTATGTTCGATGGAATTGATAAGGTGTTGCATTTAGCCATCTTTGGGATGTTGGGATTTTGTTTCGTGGCAGCATTTCCAAAAGTCAGGTTTTTGTATTTCTTCCAGATTATGTTAAGTTATTCCATACTTACAGAGATCCTCCAGGATGAGATGGGTTGGGGCAGATCTATGGAGGCTTTGGATTTAGTGGCAGACACCATTGGAGTGATTTTAGGATATTTTTTATTCAAAAAAGTGAAGAGTATAAATTTTTAGAACATCGATTAAGATAGAATTCCCGCGATTGGTGGGAATTTTTGTTTTAATCATACTTTAATATATTGGATAGGTCAACGGTATTAATTACGTATGTTTCCATGAAGGAAACCTTCTTCAAAATTTTTCCCTCAGTTATTCAGCGAGTTGTGTTTTTAGTATTAA
>NZ_NIUY01000004.1 GCF_002205795.1 Chryseobacterium sp. VAUSW3
AGTAGGTCGCCGCCTGTTTTTTTAATCCTCATGCATGTATTTGATTGAGGATTTTTTGTGTTTATACAACTTACTAAAGGAAAATGCAGTTAAACTTACTTAAAGGAAATTTTAAATCAAAAAAAAGTATCGTGTAATTTTTATTACAAAAAAACTTCCAACAATAAATTCGTGGAAGCTTTTTATTATAATCTGATCTTTAATAGTAAGTTAACTATTTAGAAGGCATCGGAGGAGGAGGCGATGGATATACCTTTTTGGTAGCAAACGAGATTTCTTTTTCAAGTTTTTGAGTTAGTTCAACTGCCCACATTTTACCGATTTCCATGCTTTCTTGTAGAATTAATGGGGTTTTTATCAACCATTTTCTCACCTGTTGTACTACGATAAAATGTTATGAGACTTTCTATTTCCTGCTCAGTAAAATGTTTGGTATAGACGGGCATCAATTTTTCTATAAGTTCATTATAATTGACATATTTTGATGCTTTATCCCAATATTTAGTTGGAAAATCGGCCTAGTTCTTTTTATATTGTTCTATCATATATTCATATGATGTTTTCATCGGTTATGTGCTGCCCATCGAATCTAACAGTTCGGATACCTTCGTGTTTTTACTAGATGAGCATTTACCATAAAACTAAACAGCAGAAAACGGCTACTATTATATTTTTTCTCATATTTTATTAATTTACGTCAAATTTTCTCTCACGAATTAATTGCACTATGGCCCACATATCTTTACCAATTAATCTGTCATCTTCTAATTTTTCAACTTTTGTACGAATGAGATTATAAGCATTTTCAACATAATTCGAGCATTTTGCTGGTCTTCGGAACTCTAATCCTTGAGCGCCAAACATAAGTTCTACCGCTAAAATATTTTCTAAATTCCCCAAAACCTGATTGAATTTTCTTCCGGAAATACTTCCCATCGAAACATGATCTTCCTGTCCTAAACTTGTTGGGATTGAATCTGCGGAAGCAGGAAAACACAGTGTTTTGTTTTCGGTTACCAAGGCAGCCGATGTATATTGAGGTATCATAAATCCGGAATTTAATCCTGAACTTTCAACCAGTAATTTTGGCAGACCATATTTCCCTTCCAATAAAAGATAACTTCTTCTGTCCGATATATTGCCAAGTTCTGCAGCTGCTAAAGTAGCATAGTCTAAAGGTAATGCCAACAGCTGTCCGTGGAAATTTCCGCCAGAAATGGATTCTTCTTCACTTAAAACAATCGGGTTATCGGTTACCGAATTAAGTTCTGTTTCGGCTAAGTTTTTAAGATGCTCATAGGCATTTCTGCTCGCCCCGTGAACCTGTGGAACACAGCGCATTGAATACGGATCCTGCACGCGGTCACAAAACTCGTGTTCCTTTAGGTTTTCGGATCCTTCCAGAAACGTCAACATTCTGCCAGCTACTTTTCTACTGCCATCAAATGGACGGATATCGTGAAGTTCTTTTTTGAATGGACTGGAAGAGCCGCGGTATGCCTCCAAAGAGAGGGCAGCAGTTAAGTCGGCAAGATTTAAAAGATATTCAAACTTGTGAAGACCTAAAATGGCATGAGCTAGAATAAACTGAGTACCGTTAATTAGTCCCAAACCTTCTTTCGGGCCTAAAATCAGTGGTTCTAATCCATGTTTGTTCAGTACTTTGGCTGTTTCTACTATGGAATCATTTTCCCATACTTTTCCAAGACCTAAAAGCGGCAGAACCAAATGTGCCAGAGGGGCCAAATCTCCGGATGCACCTACAGATCCCTGTTCCGGAACGGCAGGGATGATGTCTTTTTCCAGCATCAGAATCATTCTTTCAATAACTTCCAGCGAAACTCCCGAAAATCCTTTCGACAGTGCGTGGATTTTGGCAATCATCATCATTTTGGACAACTCTTTGGCAATTGGTTTACCAACACCCACTGCGTGAGAAATAATGAGATTGTACTGAAGTTGCGCCGTTTCTTCTTCTGAAATTTTCACATCGCAAAGTGGTCCGAAACCAGTATTTATTCCATAAACCGTACGGTCTGATTCAACAATTTGGTGAACGTTTTTCTGAGATCTTAAAATTTTGTCTTTTGATTCCTTATTAAGTTTTGCATTATTGGGATTTGCTAAGATTTCCATTACATCGGAAATGGTAAAGTGGTCAACGCCGTAAATCATCGGTAAATTTTTCTTTAAAAATACAGTTTTTTACGGGATTGTGGAAATATGCGTCGAGGACTGAACAGAGCGCTTTTTTATAAAGAAAAGACCTACAGAAAAGGGGAAATGGAAGAGCGAAAAAACCGCCCGAATAAAAATCAATTCCCTATTTTTGTTACATGAATCCTGACCTTGAACTTCAGCTGAAAACTTTACCTTCCGAACCCGGAGTTTACCGTTACTACGATAAACACGGACAGTTGCTCTATGTCGGAAAAGCAAAACACCTGAAGAAACGGGTGCTTTCTTACTTCAATAAAAATCTTTCAGGATACAGAACCAGAATCATGGTTGGTAAGATTCACCGGCTAGAAACCACCATCGTTCCGAGTGAATATGATGCGCTGCTCCTAGAAAACAATCTTATCAAAGAACACCAGCCGTTTTACAACGTGATGCTGAAAGATGATAAGTCTTATCCCTGGATCTGCATCAAGAACGAAAATTTTCCGCGTATTTTTTTAACCCGAACCATGATTAAAGACGGTTCAGAATATTTCGGACCTTATGCGAAAGTTCGTCCTGCAAAAGTTTTACTCGATACCATTAAACATATTTACAAAATCCGCACCTGTAATCTGAATCTAGCCCCGGCAAAAATTGCAGAAGGAAAATATAAGGTTTGCCTGGAATATCACATCAAGAACTGCGAAGGTCCTTGTGAAATGCTCGAAACAAAAGAAAATTACGATCAGAAAATTGATGCAATACGGGGAATTATCAAGGGAGATTTCCGTCAGGCGAAAGAGTATCTGGTAAAGCAAATGACAAAGTATGCTGAGAATCTTGAATTCGAAAATGCCCATATCATCAAGGAAAAAATTGATCTTCTCGAAAATTATCAGCATAAACATACCGTAGTTAACCCCAATATTGATGATGTCGATGTTTTCGGGATGACGAGTGATGAAACTGCGGCTTATGTGAATTACTTTAAAATTCAGAACGGAAATATCATCCAGAGTTTTACGACGGAGATTAAAAAAATTCTCGAAGAAAGCGATGAAGATATTCTTGAAGAAGCCATGATCGAAATCCGGCAGAAATTCAACTCAGATTCCAAGGAAATTTTGATCCCGTTCCATCTTACGCTGCAGATTCCGAATGTAAAACTCATTGTTCCAAAAGTGGGCGACAAAAAGAGAATTGTGGAACTTTCAGAAAAAAATGCCAAAGAATACCGCATCGAAAAATTAAAACAGGTACAGATTGTAGATCCCGAAAGACATACCAACCGAATCATGGCAGAAATGCAGAAACTGCTGCGGATGCCTACTGAACCACGACATATTGAAGGTTTTGATAACTCGAATATCCAGGGAAGCAATCCGGTTTCGGCGTGCGTTGTATTTAAAAACGGAAAACCGAGTAAAGCAGATTATCGGATTTTTCACCCTAAAACCGTAGTGGGTCCTGATGATTTTAAAACCATGGAAGAAGTGATCTACCGCCGGTATAAACGACTTTTGGATGAAAATGAACCGTTACCTCAGTTGATTTTGATCGATGGAGGAAAAGGCCAGCTTTCGTCTGCCGTGAAAAGCCTGAAACTTCTTGGCCTGTATGGAAAAATTACCATCATCGGCATTGCGAAACGGCTGGAAGAAATTTATTTTCCGGAAGATTCCATTCCTCTTTACCTGGACAAAAAATCGGAAACGCTTAAGATTTTACAGCGTGTCCGGGACGAATCTCACCGTTTTGGGGTAAAACATCATCGCACAAGACGGAAAAATTCAACCATCAAATCTGAGCTTGAAGAAATTCCGGGAATTGGGGAAAAAGCCATCGAACTTCTGCTTTCAAAACTGAAATCAGTAAAAAGAGTAAAAGAATCTTCCAGGGAAACTTTGGAGGAAATTTTGGGTAAAAGCCGTGGCAGATTGGTTTGGGAGTATTTTAATACGCCATAATAACAGTCTCTTCAAAAATTTCTTTCCTGTAACTTCCGTCAGCATTGGGCAATTCAATCACGATATTTCCGTGTTCGAGGTATCCTAAAGTTTGGGTTCCGTCCTGAAGCTGAACTCTGTACACCTCTTTTTTAGTAGATTCTTTAAAAATGGCGTATGGAGTCGAATTATTAGGGTTGGCTAAAATAAACTGACTGTCGGAAATAAAAATCCGGTTCAGCATCATTTTTCCGTTGCTGAAGATTTCTGCTTTATTTTCAGTTTTTATCGTGTTGTTTTGGGTTTGGGTTGCTGTTGATTTCACAGGGTCGGCTTCGGCTGCTACGGTATGTTTTGGATTTTCGGTAATAACAGCCAATTTTACAGGATTTGAAGCGGGTAAATTTTTTAATGCCATATTTAAAGCATCTTTAAATCCGGGCTCGTATTCTTTAATGTTCGATTTTCCCTCAAATGAAGCCAAAGTTTTTCCGCTGCAATCTTTAAAGTTTACCTGAACTTTGTTTTTAAGGAAAGTGCTGGTATCCTCAATTTCTGCTTTCAGCACACCACATGGATTCTTTTTAGCAGCATCAGGCCAGGATTCACTGCTTTCACTGACGATCTCGTATTTTCCGGCCTTCAGTTTTGAGTTTAAAATCCCATTCAAACCGTATTTGCCGGATTCGAAATTCCCCGTTTTGGCCGCTATAGAAACATATTCGTAATTGGAAATATTCTGACTGTAAGCCGCAGCAAATAGAATGAAAAATGATAAGTGCAGGATTTTTTTCATGATAATTTATGTTTGACTTAAACTGACGAATGTTTATTTTTTAATAAATTTTTGAGAAAATCGGCTTCCGTTCTTAGTTGTGATTTCGATAATGTAATTTCCTGTGAGCAATCGCGAAATATCGATGGATTGATGCTGACCGGCGTATTTTCCACTCAGGATTTGTTTTCCCGTTGTGTCAAATATTTTGTATGTCTCGATTTGCGGGGTTTGGTTTTCTTTGATATTAATAAATGATGTTGCTGGATTTGGGTATAAGATTAATTTGATCTTTTCGCCTCCCGTCGCTGCATTTCCTGTACTGAGATAAACTGGTAATTCGGTTTTCACAATATAAAGTTCTGTGCCTGAACTTTTGGTTTTTGCCACAAAATAAATATAGTCATCATAAGAATGTAATTTTAAAATTTGATCATCAAAAGCGATCTGTTCGTCATTTAAAACGTTGATCGGCAGAGAAATTATGCTTTCAGCGGTTCCGTTTGTCCGCCAAAGCTGTGTGTTGTTTTCCCGGAGAAAATATAGATAATTTTTCGCACATGTTAAATTCGAAATCGAAGCGTTAGCATTATAGTTGATGATTTCTTTAGCCGAAGAGGTCGCGGTATTAATGCTCCAAAGCACGCGCAGCTTATCGTCATATGTTCCGTTTCCGACATAAATCTGATTTCCACATTTTTTAAAGGAAGTCTGGGTCCCAAAAAAGTTAGCACTGAGCAGATTGGTGGGCTCCGACTGCAGATCATTAAATCTGAAAACACTTCCATAACCGAGCTGAGACAAAATATATAATTTCCCATCATCGATTAACGTATTGTCGGCAACATTCCAGTCGCCGTATCCCCAGTCATTTGTGGGGAAAGGAATTTCTTTTATCTGCTCGGTATCTCCATTAAAGGCCCAGAGTTTCGTGTTTTTAGCCACTAATAGATGATTGTCAAAGACTTGTAAAAGTCGTGGAACATTGCTGTAGTAATCATTATCCGGAATGTCGAAAGCGATTTTTGTTCCGGTCGCGGTGCCGTCGGTTTTCCAGATCTGTGTTTGGTAATCTGCCGTATACACCGTGAAATATACATTGCCTTTGTACGAAATACTTTTGGCGTTTTGAACTGTGGAACCAGTCGGGATTTCTTTGATGAGTTCTACGGTATTACTCTCTACATTGTTTTTCCAGACGCGAATGTTTCTTTCCGGATTGGAGCTGTAGGTCGTCACGATGAGCGCTTCATCATTGAGATTTCCAAAAGAAGCAGAACTATCAAAAGTTTGAGGAAGCGATAAAAACTGCGTCTGCGTTTCCTCACCGTTTGTTTTTGCCAAAGCGCTCGTATATTCCGAAGGTTTTACGTAATAATATGTGCCTACTTTAAAAAGATCGCCCGTTGGCACGCTGTTCCAGCTCGGACTTTGCTTAATGACTTTTGGGATGTCACCTTTAGTGGTAATGCTGTAAAACTGGTTTCCAAACTCACCATCATTAGCGGTGAAAATGAGAGAGTTTTGTGCCGTGGTCTGCAGGTTCGACGGGAAACTTCCTATTTCATGCTGACTGTCTTTAAAAAGTAAAATTTCTGCAGTAGCCGGATCGAACTGAGATAACTCCAGACCAAATTTTTTGGTGTACAGATTAAAGATCAGTTTGTTGTCCTTTTCAACCGCATCGTGCAGTCGTGTTTCGTTGAGGGCGGTTACATTTAGATTTTCATCAAGCAGATAAAATAAGTTATGGGAGGCATTTTCAAGGAGCAGAAGTTTATTTTCCGGAAAATATTTCAGAAAATTCGGGCGAGAATAATCCGGGATTATGATATTTGTCGAAACCGTTCCCGCCATGGTACCGTCTGTTTTCCACAGCCTGTTCCGTTCGTTTATATTCGCGAAAAAGTAAACCGAATCTCCCAAAATCTGCAAACCTGTCCCTTCATTAACCGAGCTTGCAAAATGCATGGTAGCGTTTAAAGCCTTCGTGTTTTCGGCAGTTCCATCGGTGGCAAAAAGATTATTACCGTCAGTTGAGGTGTTACCAAAGAAAATAAGCTTATTGTTCAGAACCTTGCCGGAATTCACTCCATTGGTCTTAAAAATAAACTTTGCTTTTTTTGTGGCATTATCCAGGGCCCACAAACCATTTCTAGTTCCACTTGAGTCCTGGCCGTAGAAAAACAGTTGACCATTTAAAATATAACAGTCCAGATCTACATGTACGGTCAGCTGGTCATTGGTATCTAAAGATTTTATTTTAAAGGTGCCCGAAGTACCGCCGTCGGTCATCCAAAGTTCATTTTTATACGATGCATCTTTTGCGGCAAACACAAAATAAGACTGGTAAGGAAACGGTTTTTTCTCTAGTTCACCTGCCGTCGGCATAAGTAGTTGAGTTCCTGCCGTTGAACCATCAGAAATATAAACTGTTTTATTTCCGGTAATGATGATTTTTTCCGTATTTGAAGTCATTTGCATGACATAATTATCGGGAAATCCGAAAACCTTCCGGGTACCGTCCGTAGTTCCATTAGTTTCCCAAAGTTCATATTTGGAGTTTATTTCTGCGAGGAAGTAGGTTTTTCCTTTAAATAAAAGAAATTGGGGATCGCGCCCGAAAGGTGAGCTCGCATAAGGCACAAGCTCTTTCAGAAGCGTTGTTTTTTTTGTGGTGAAATTGTAAGACCAAAGTTCGTAATTCATATTCCAATACCCTGGCGACATATCGTTTTTGGCACCGGCGAAAAGAATTTGATCGTTATATTTAAATAAATTCCGGGCATCTAAGCCACTTTGGTAATTGATTTCGTACAATTCAGCATCGAGCTGTTGAGAAAAACCGAGTGTATAAAATACAGAAAGGACGAGGATGTAGATTTTTTTCATAGGAAAGTGGAATTAGTTTCGGAAATCTCCCATATCGAGTTTTAAGGAGAAAAAGTTGGAGTAAAAATTAGAGCCGCCAATCCCGGAATTGGTAATGGCGTAATCAAGGGTGAGTCCCTGATATTTAATCCCGATTCCTGCGCTTGGCTGAAAAGAAACTTTTCGCTTCAGATTTTCAATATCAGTTACAGTCTGAAATCTGTTGACGCCCACGCGTACAAAAATCATATCCTGAAATTTCAGTTCCGCGCCCGCATAAGGTGTGATGCTCGCAAAATCTGTGGAAATTACCGCTGCTGTTTTAGTAAAATCGATATTTAAACCTGCTTCGGGCTGCAGTTCCAGATCACGGTTGATCTCAAAATTCTTGCTGATTCCCAAATTCAGTTTCGGCATCGTGATTTCCATTTTATCTTTCGGTGCAGGATTGAATTCCTCGCCATTAACCACTGCCGAAAGTTCATCCTGGTTCACCGTCCAAAAATTAACTGTAGTAGTAGCATCCCGCAGCATGGCGCCGTAATTTATGCCATTGTCAGCGTTATAAAGTACGCCCAGATCGAAACCGAACCCATAACCGCTTGCAAATTTCCCCACATTTCGGTAAACCATTTTTGCATTTACACCAACTGAAAGCCGGTGACTGCCAGGTCGGAATGCATAGGAAAGGAGTGCCGCGTAATCAGACTGTGAGAAACTGCTGATCTTATCGTAATCAATATTTCCTTCTGAATCGATCATTTGAGTGGTGTTCAGAATATTATCAACTCCAAGGCGAACAACTGAAATGGCGAAAACACCACCGTTATTATCCAAAGGCTTCGCAAAAGCAATATAATCGTATTTTGCAATCGACTCGAAATATTCGGCGTGCATAGCAGCACCCTGCCAGTCACGGTCAATATCAATTAAACCTGCCGGGTTCCACATAGGCGAATACACATCGTTCTGGTTCGAAATTACCGCACCGCCCATCGCAAGTCCGCGGGCTCCGGCACCAATATTAAGAAATTCGTTGGAGTATTTCCTGATGATCTGCGCATCAGAAAAAATTCCTGAAAAAATAAAGAGTCCAAAGAATATTTTTTTCATCAAATTTCAACTTTTTGTGTGTTTGCTGTTTTTCTGGCTTTAATTACTCCATTGGCAATAATGGCTAAAATCATAATAAATGATGCGATATAAAATACCGGACTCATCTGCTCTGAATCACCAAAGATAAAAAAAGCAAGAATAATCCCATAAACAGGTTCTAAATTAACAGTGAGTATTAAAGTGAACGGAGAGATGTATTTCATCAGTTTTATCGATTCCAACATCGGGAAAGCGGTGAAAACACTTGCCAATAGTATGATTAACGATAAATCGCGGTAACTTATTTCATTAAGCTGTGTAATTTGTCCCGTAACGAGATAAAAGAAACTTAAAATAAGGAATCCTGCAAAAATTTCGTAGAAGATGATATTTCCTGAACTCGTTTTTCCATAGATTTTACCATTGAAAACTGAAAAGATTGTTCCAAAGAGGGCAGTGAGGATACCAAAGAAAATCCCTTCTTTGTAATGGAATTCGGTTTTGAAAATCATTCCCATACAGATTACGATCACAATTCCCATGATGACTTCGGAAATATCGATTTTCCGTTTGAAAATAATGGGTTCTAAAACCGCCGCAAAAAGAGTAGATAGCGAAAGGCAGCTCAGCGCAATTGAAACATTAGAAACTTTTATCGAATGAAAGAAAAAAAGCCAGTGAAAAGCCATGAATCCACCAATAATTGAAAGCTGTATCAAAAGTGTCCGGGAGATTTTTAAACTGTCACGCTTGAAGAAACGGATGAAGACAAAAAGAAAAAACGCAGCAAAAAGCATTCGGTAAAAAACCAGGATCTGTGCATTTACATGAATGAGCTTTCCCAAAATTGCAGTGAAACCCCATAAAAAAACGATAAGATGCAACCTGAAAAGCGCGGAATTTTTTAACACTGCCATTATTTTTTCAATTCATGCAAATCTACAAATCTCTTTTAAAATTTTAGTTAAAATATTGAATTTGATAGCAATAAATTAAGGAGCAAAAACCCCAAAAGTCTGTTGAACTTTTGGGGCCTTCAAATAATAAACTATTAAAAAAATAAATTAGGAACTGAATTCAAAAAATTCATGAAACTATTTAGGTTTTGTAAATCTGTAACGGGAAATCTGCGAAAATATTTTCCAAACAAAGGTTATTAAATGTTAAAATATGATAATTAATTTTCTGTGATTCAAATATTTACTGCAAAGCATTATCAATAAAGGAATTACAATTAAAAATCTTATCTTTAGAAAAATTTTTTTCACGGATGGATATCGAATTTAATAAAAGAGAAGATCAAAATAAATTAAAACTTGCAGAAATCAACAGGTTATTTGCAGAGATAAAAAAAGGCGGGGGCGAAAAACGTTTGCAAAAGCAGCGCGACGAAGGAAAATTAACTGCCCGTGAAAGAATTGAATATCTTCTTGATAAAAATTCAGAATCCATAGAAATCGGTGGATTTGCCGGTTATGGTATGTACGAAGAAGAGGGCGGCTGCCCAAGCGCAGGTGTTGTTGTCGTGATGGGGTATGTATCAGGAAAACAGTGTATTATCGTGGCAAACGATGCTTCGGTAAAAGCGGGTGCCTGGTTTCCGATCACTGCGAAAAAGAATCTTCGGGCCCAGGAAATTTCAATGGAAAATAAATTACCCATAATTTATCTTGTAGATTCCGCAGGTGTTTATCTGCCGATGCAGGACGAAATTTTTCCAGATAAAGAACATTTCGGAAGAATTTTCCGTAATAATGCGAAAATGAGTTCCATGGGGATCGTACAGATTTCGGCTGTCATGGGAAGCTGTGTTGCCGGCGGTGCCTATCTCCCGATTATGAGCGATGAAGCCATGATTGTAGATAAAACAGGCTCTATATTTTTGGCAGGAAGTTATCTTGTAAAAGCCGCCATCGGTGAAAACATCGACAATGAAACTTTGGGAGGTGCAACCACGCACTGCGAGATCTCCGGAGTTACCGATTATAAAGCCAAAGACGATCAAGACGCACTGGACCGCATTAAGAATATCATGAAAACCATAGGCAGCTATGAGAAAGCAGGCTTCGACCGCATTGAAAGTTTCCCCCCGAAAGAAGATATCAGCAATATTTTCGGACATATGCCGGCGTCCAGAGCCGATCAGTACGATACTTACAATATTATTAAATGCCTTGTCGATAATTCCGAATATGAGGAATACAAACCGGATTATGGCAAAACCATTATCTGCGCCACAGCAAGAATCGATGGCTGGAGCGTTGGGATTGTCGCCAATCAAAGAAAACTGGTGAAAAGCGGAAAAGGTGAAATGCAGTTTGGTGGCGTGATTTATTCAGACTCTGCTGACAAAGCGACAAGATTTATTGCCAACTGCAACCAAAGAAAAATTCCGTTAATTTTCCTTCAGGATGTTACCGGATTTATGGTAGGATCCAAATCAGAACACGGCGGAATCATTAAAGACGGAGCGAAAATGGTGAATGCCGTAGCCAACTCTGTGGTACCGAAATTCACTGTAATTACCGGCAATTCCTACGGAGCAGGAAATTATGCGATGTGCGGAAAAGCCTACGATCCAAGACTGATTGTTGCATGGCCATGGAGCGAACTTGCGGTGATGGGTGGAAGCCAGGCTGCAAAAGTTTTGGACCAAATTCAGGAATCTACTTTAAAGAAACAGGGAAAGGAGATCAGCGAAGAAGAACATAAGGAAATCCTCGATACAATTTCGAAAAGATATCAGAAACAGACCGAACCTACGTACGCCGCTGCAAGACTTTGGACCGACGCTATTATTAATCCGGTCGACACGCGCACCTGGATCTCCATGGGGATTGAAGCTGCCAACCATGCGCCGATTACGGAGAAATTCAATTTAGGCGTTATTCAGGTTTAAAAAATAAAATATCTCAAACAACATGAAAAAAATTCTACTCTTACTCAATTTTTTGAGTTTCACTTATGGTTTTGCGCAGTGTTATATTGAAGGTAATTCTTCAATAACTGTGGGGGAAACGGAAACTTATACGCTAAAAAATAATGCGGGACAATGTACTGACTGCCATCACTGGAGCACTTTTGCACGGAATGTTACCCTTCAGGGTGATGTAAAACAGAGCATTATTAAAGTAAACGCTCATGGGGCAGGACAGTTTATTCTGTCTATGGATATGCTTAGTTCACGCGGAAAGGTGCAGTGCAGCAAAGTGATCGATGTGGTTCCCAAGCCTTCAGCTGAAATTTATAATTCCCCTGCGTGCGATATTGGAACGGAAGGTTTTAAGGAAGTGAAAATAAGCGACGGAACTGTCTCTTTTGTTCCCTCAAAAGCAGAAACTCATTTGAAGTATGAATGGACAGCGGAATATGACAATGGCGAAAAGAAAATATCTGCCGAGAGCGCTGCGCAGTTTGCTTATTCGAAAGAGAAGGGCATCAGATCAGTAAGCCTTAAAGTTTATACCTCGAAATGTATGCGTACTTTCACCAAGACTTACGATGCAAATTACTGGCGGTTTTATTAAAATTCAGTATTCAAAAAAAAGATTCAGGAATATTTCTGAATCTTTTTTTATAGTCATTAAGTATACTTACACCTTAGTTTGACATTCCTTTGACATTCCTCTTAACCAATCCGCACGCTGGTCATGCTCAGGCTTCCGCCGATAAGTTCGTCGTTGAACAGCGAGAGGTTTTCGGATTTTTCTTTCAAACCTAAAGAATAAATAAGCGGCAGGTAATGATCCGGACTTGGTACCGCGGTTTGCAGTGCAATTCCTTGTTTTTGATAATCAATAAGATTCTGAAAATTACCGTCAAGAAGCCAGTTGTTGGTTTTTTCTCTTGCCTCAACAGCCCAATCCCAGCCTGCGCCAACGGTATTAATGTTTTTCCAGTCGATCATTCTTAAGTTATGCACGATATTTCCGCTTCCGATGATCAGAATTCCTTTTTCTCTTAATTTCTGTAGTTTTTTTGCCAAATCAAAATGATATTGTGGTGGTTTGGTGTAATCAATACTCAACTGGATTACAGGGATTTCTGCGTTGGGGTATAAATGTTTAATAACGCTCCACGCACCATGGTCGAGGCCCCAGCTGTGGTCTTCTTCCACGATTTCGGGAAGCAGGAGTTCTGCGGTTTCCTTAGCCAGTTCAGGATTTCCCGGAGCAGGATACTGCACCTCGAAAAGTTCTTTCGGGAAACCATAGAAATCGTGAATGGTTTGCGGGTTTTGCATTGCGGTAACAAAAGTCCCGTTGGTAAACCAGTGCGCTGAAATACACAGAATGGCATTTGGTTTTGGGATTTCGCGTGAAATATTCCGGAAACCCTGCACAAACTTGTTTTCTTCAATCGCATTCATGGGCGAGCCATGCCCGAGAAACAGAACCGGCATTTTTTCAGTGCTATTAAACTGCTGAGAAATATTTTCTAAATCGTTAAGGTTCATCCTGATAATTATTTAAAAATGAAAAGAGTTCACCGAAGCATAAAACTTTGGTGAACCCTAAAAAAAATAAACTATGAATTACTTTTATGCTTTTACGAACTGCAGTTCACCTGCAATTTTCACTTCGTCAGAAACCATTACACCTCCTGCTTCCAGCGCTGCGTTCCAGTTAAGACCAAAGTCGCTTCTATTAATTTTTCCTTCGAAAGAGAAACCAGCTTTGGTCTGCCCCCACGGATCTACGTTAATTCCACCAAAATCAACATCCAGTTTCACCGGTTTTGTAACACCGTTAATCGTAAGATTTCCGGTAACCTCATCATTTAAAGAATCGGTTTCAAAGGTAATTTGGGGATGAGCCTCCGCATTGAAAAATTCTGCTGATTTCAGGTGATTGTCTCGGTCGGTATTGTTAGTACTGATGGATGAAGTATCAATACTTGCGCTTGCTTTTACATTTTTGAAGTTTTCGTCTTCACTTTCCAGATCTACGTTAAAGTTTTTAAATTCACCTTTTACGTTAGAAATCATCATGTGTCTTACTTTGAAAGTAATTTCACTGTGCGACGGGTCTAAATTCCATTTTGTTGACATAATATTTTATTTTTTGGTTGTTATTTAATTTTGATACTGCAAAGATACCTTCAGCACCAATCTCCTACATTGATGTAAGATAAGAAAGATCACTGATCTTATGAGGCGGTTATTTACACTATAAAATTATCCAATAAAACATATTTGTAAGAAAATTTAATATTATTTAACGCAGTAAGGTTTTCTTTTCAGTATTTTTGAGTAAACTTTACATATGAACCGCTGGCTTTCGTTTGTTCTTTTCTTTAACGTTTTTATCCTGAATTATGCTCAGCAAAAAGACAGCTTAGGGATAGAAAACCGTCCTTTGAGTTTTAATTTGAAAAAAACCATTGTTCCGGTTGCGCTGATGACCTCCGGAATTATTTTCGATGGAAACGGCAGGGAATCCCTGAAAAATGAGGTGGTAGAAGAACGTAACGAGCATCTTTTCGGATTTACCAATCATCTTGATGATTATGCCCAGTTTGCGCCTTTTTTTGCAGTATACGGATTTGAATGGGCAGGCATGAAACCCCTAACCGACTGGAAAAACCGTACGGCGATTTTAATGAAATCCCAGTTCGTAAACCTCGGTTTGGTTTATGTCCTAAAAACCACCCTGAAAAGAACGCGCCCGGACGGCACTGCATTTTCCTTTCCGTCGGGTCATACCGCAAACGCATTTGCGGGCGCTACCATGCTTGCCATTGAGTATGGTGAAAATCATCAGTGGGTTCCTTACGTTTCTTATGCATTCGCCAGCGGAATCGGTGTGATGCGCATGGCAAACAACAAACATTACATTTCCGATGTGCTGTTCGGTGCAGGTTTGGGAATCTTATCGGTAAAAGCCGCATACTGGACCCATCAGTACCGATGGAACAGGCAAAAAAGTGAAAGCGATCCTTTTGCCGGAATCATTTACTAGCGCACAAATTAACATTCCTTAACAGATTCGTTTTTATTTCTTATTTTTAGCACATTAAATTTAAGAAATGAAATTTTCAAAATTACCTTTATTAGTGCTTGGTTTCGGGAGCTTAGTGTTTGCCCAGAACCAAAAATATACCATGGCTGAAGCAGTGAACGGACTGCGCAGCAATCTGGCAATTAAAAGTATTCCGCAGTTTTCGTGGAGTGATGATGCGAAATCTTATATCCAGGGAACCAAAAATGCTTATCTGATTACTGAAGTACAGAGCATGAAAGCCGATACGTTAGTTTCATTATATCAGCTCAATAAAAATCTTGCTGCAGATAAAAAACTCAAATCTTTTCCGCAGGTAAAGTTTACAGGAAAAGATAAAGGATATTTTACCAGAGAAGGGAGGTATTTCCGGCTTGAAAAAACCGGTTCGGACTGGAAAATCACAGAATGGACTGCACTGAATGAAGGCGCAGAAAATGTAAAGGTTCTCGGCGATAACAAAACCATCGTTTATACCGTAAAGAACAATCTTTTCGTTAACAGAAACGGCAAAACTGTAGCCATTACTGATGATGAAAATGCAGCCATTGTAAACGGACAGGCCGTACACCGAAGCGAATTTGGTATTGATGGCGGAATTTTCGCTGCCCCGAATAATAATAAAATTGCATTTTACAGAATGGATGAAAGTATGGTGACCGATTACCCGATCATCGACTGGGCTTCGACCCCTGCAAAAAATGTCAACATTAAATATCCAATGGCAGGAAACACCTCGCATCAGGTGACTTTGGGCGTGTATGACATTAATTCCCAGAAAAAAACCTTCCTAAATATTGAAGGAGATAAAGAGCAGTATCTTACCGCAGTGACCTGGAGTCCCGATTCAAAGTATATTTTTGTAGGCGTGTTAAACCGCGATCAGAATCATCTGAAAATGAACCAGTACGATGCGGTTTCTGGCAATTTTGTGAAAACGTTATTCGAAGAAACTTCGGATAAATATGTAGAGCCTCAGCATCCTTTATTATTTTTCCCGAACTCCAACACCGATTTCATCTGGCAAAGTCAGCGCACGGGTTACAACCATCTTTTTCATTACAGTCTTGAAAAAGGTCTGATCGCTCAGATCACCAAAGGCGACTGGCTGGTGACGGATATCTTAGGCTTTAATGAAAAAAAGAAGGAAATTTATTACGCTTCCACCCAGGAATCTCCGATGGAAAGACATCTTTACAGAATTAACTGGAATAATTTCAAAACCCAGAAATTATCTGCTGCTCCCGGCATGCATACGGGGATTTTAAGCAAAGACGGAACACAGCTTTACGATATTTACAGCAATGCAACTACGCCGCGCTCTATAAATCTTTTGAACACAGCGACTTTAAAATCGAAAAACATTCTGACTTCAGAAAATCCTTTGAAAAATTATAAAAGGCCTGAAATTAAAAATGTAACGCTAAAGGCTGATGACGGAACGCCTCTTTTCGGAAAAATTATTCTTCCGACAGATTTTGATGCCACTAAGAAATACCCGACAATTGTTTACCTGTATAACGGGCCGCACCTTCAGCTTGTAACGAACAGTTTTCCTGCTTCCGGTAATCTTTGGTACGAATATATGGCGCAAAACGGCTATATCGTTTTCACGATGGACGGCAGAGGATCATCTAACCGAGGTCTGAAATTCGAACAGGCAGTTTTCAGAAATTTGGGCGAAACTGAAATGAATGACCAGCTTAAAGGCGTAGATTACCTGAAATCGCTTCCTTATGTTGATGGCGACAGATTGGGAATTCACGGCTGGAGTTTCGGCGGTTTTATGACGACAAGTTTCATGCTTAAACATCCGGAAGTTTTCAAAGTTGGCGTAGCTGGCGGGCCGGTAATCGATTGGAGCATGTATGAAATTATGTATACCGAAAGATATATGGATACGCCACAAACCAACGCGGAAGGATATAAAAATTCTAATCTCCTGGATAAAGTGCAGAATCTGAAAGGTAAACTCCTGATGATTCACGGCGCGCAGGATGATGTTGTTGTTTTGCAGCATTCGATGAAGTTTCTCAAAGCTGCAGTTGACAACGGTGTTCAGCTTGATTACTTTGTTTATCCGGGCCATGCGCATAATGTGATGGGCAAAGACAGGGTTCACCTGATGCAGAAAGTAACCGATTACTTTGATGAGTATCTGAAAAAATAAAAAGAAATCCGGAAATAATTTTTCCGGATTTTTTATTTTAAGATTCGATTGTGTATTTTAGTAAAAAATTAAAGCCATGCAAATTCCGGCAGCCTCAATTGAAGAATATCTTGTAAATGTACCAGATGAAAGAAAAGAAGCATTTACAACGTTGTATAAAACTATTTCCGAACATCTTCCCAAAGGTTTTCAGGAAAGTTTAACTTACGGAATGATCGGGTGGAGCGTCCCTTTGGAAACGTATCCGGACGGTTATCACTGCACACCAAACACGCCGCTTCCTTTCATCAATTTGGCATCGCAGAAAAATTTTATTGCCTTATATCACATGGGAATTTATGCAAATCCAGAACTTTTAGATTGGTTTGTGAATGAATTTCCGAAACATTCCAAACGGAAACTGGATATGGGAAAATCGTGCATCCGCTTCAAAAATCCTGAAGATATTCCTTTTGAATTAATTGCAGAACTGTTGCAAAAAATGTCACCACAAGAGTGGATTTCGCTTTACGAAAAACTTTATAAAAAGAAGAAATAATTATTCGCGGAGGACTTTCACACGGCCATCCTTCCACATTCTTATGACCGAAGATCCTGAATATTGTGAGATTTTGTCGTGGTTTTCTTCAGCTACTGCATCGACAGAACTGATGATTTCCTTGGAAATATCTGAGAACTGCATGGGTGATTTGTCGCCGCTAAAGTTGGCTGAGGTTGAAACCAGTGGTTTATTCAGTTTTCCGATGAGTTTTTTGAGATAATCGTCTTTTACCAGACGGATTCCGATGCTGCCGTCTTCCGCAAGGATTTCCTTTGGCAAACCTTTAGGATTGTCATAAATCAAAGTCACGGGTTTTTCGGACAGATCCATGATTTCCCAGGCCAGTGCCGGAACTTCCACCAAATCCTGCAGTCTTTTCTCCGATTCCACCAGGATAATCATCGATTTTGATTTTTCCCGTTTTTTGATTTCAAAGATTTTATTGATTGCTTCAGGATTCGTCGCGTCGCAGCCAATTCCCCAAATGGTATCGGTGGGATAAAGGATGGTTCCGCCGGATTTCAGGGTGTCGATGAGGTTTTGCATAAGAAATATTTGTGGGCGTAAATTTAAAATATTGTTTTCAGATTTCAATTAAACGGTGCGAAGGTTTACATCACCTCAATCAAACTGCCTCTTTCCTCGTCTTTACGGATGTTCAAGGAGACCGGGATTTTCTCTTTCAGTTCTTCCACATGCGAAATAATTCCGACAATTCTGTTTTCCTTTTGCAGACTGGTTAAGGTTTCGAAAACCACATTTACAGACTCCAGATCCTGGGTTCCGAAACCCTCATCGATGAAAAAGAAATTCTTATCTGCTCTCGCATTGGTCTGAACGCTTTCTGCAAGTGCCAAAGCAAGGCTGAGTGATACCTGAAATGCCTGTCCGCCGGATAAAGTTTTTACACTTCGGGAGCGGCCTTCGTTGAGATAATCGATGATTTCAAAATCGTTGTTTTCATTCAGCTGAAGACTCAGCTGGTTGCGCGTCATGCGGTGAAAACGGATGTTCGCCTGGTCGCAGAGCTGACGGAGATAAATGGAAGATACATACTGCACAAAACCCGCACCTTTAAAAAGATTCGTCATAATTTTTAGGTTTTCAGCGCGCTTCTGAAGTTTCGAAAATTCTTTCAGTAAATTCTCTTTTTTACTGAACTCCATGACTAACCTGTCAATCTCTGAACTGATTTTTATAACCGCATTGTTGGCGTTTGTTTTTTCGCTTTCAAGGGTTTTGAACTGCGTTTCGGCTTCTGTGAAACGGTTTTCATCAAAATTAAATCCTTCGAGTTTGGTTTCGAGCTCAGAGATTCCGTTTTTTAGCGTTTCGAACTCAATCCTGAATTTTTGGATTTGATTTTTTGCTGCTGCTACATCAATTTTTTGCGCTAAAACAGGTTCAATTTCATGAAGATACGCAAATTTGTTTTCGGTTAAAGCCTTGTTAATCTGGTTGTTGTTTTTTGAAATCTCTTCATTTAAAGATAAACTCCTTTTTTCGAGTTCTTTTTTAGTCGTTTCTTCAGCAGAAAGTTTTACCGCAAGTTCCTGTTCCTGTTTCTTTAAATTTTGGTAATTCTGCTCAGTTTCGAGATTAGTTTTTGATAAATCGGAATGTAATTTTCCGACTTCGCTCACACTTTTTTCACGGTAATCATTCCAGCGTAAAACCTTCAGATTCGCTTCATTGGTCGTGATTTTGGTTTCAACTTCGTGTTCTTTCAGTTTAAAATCCTGAAGTGCTTCATTGAATTTGTCCAACTGTTTCTGAGATTTTTCAAGGTTTTCCTGTTCTGCTGAAATCTGTTTCTGAAGGTCGTCGATCTGTTTTTCGATTGCAAAAGATTCAGATTTTTTACTCAAGAATTCTGTTTCATTTTGAGGATTAAATTCTTTCCAGATGAATAGATTTTGATGGTTTTCAATCTGTATTTTTATATCTTTTGAATTTTCCTCCTCAGTATTTAGCTGAGATTGCTGTAATTTCTTTCTTTCCAGAATTTTTTCGACTACTGAAATTTGAGACTGAATCTCTTTTTGCTGGAAATCAATTTGCGCCAAATGCTCATTTAATAAATTCATTTCAGCGGTAACATCATCAATTTCCACAATATGCGGATGCTGCAGTGAGCCGCAAAGCGGACAGGATTTTCCGTCATGAAGTTCGTCCACAAAATGGGCCAACTGCTGCTGAACTTCGAGCTGGCTTTTCTTTGCTAAACTTTTGGTTTTATCACTTTCAAGCCGATCCATTTTCAACCGAAACTCTTGAGGAAAGTTTTCCGGATCGATGTTGAAAGGCTGTAATTCTTCTTCAATTTTCAGAAGTCCGGCCTTAATTTCAGTGATTTTACTGGTTTGTTTCTGAAAAGAATCGCTTAAGTTTCTTTGTTCAGAAAACCAGTTCCCAACGTTCAGCAGCAAGTTGGTGTCGAGTTTTTTGGGTCTCAGATTTTCCAGCTGAGCATGTAATCCGGAGATTTTTTCTTTGATTGTTTTTTGAAAATTTTCGACTTCCTTTACTTTCGCAAAGCCGTTTTCTGTGCGCTCTTTTAGAGATTTAATGTCAGTTGAATACGTGAGCATCTGAAAAATCAGATTCAAGTCATTTTCCTGAATTTTGGAATCACTTAATGTTTCATATTTCGGCAAAACAGTTTCAAATTCCTTCTTATTTTGATCAACTTTTGATAAGGTTTCTTTTAAAAGTTCTGCATTTGAAGTCTGCTCTTTTTGAAGATGGTGTAATTCCGTTTGAAGTTTTTCTTTCTCTGAAATTAATGGGTTAAACGCGCAAGAAATTTTATCATACAAATCCGTTTTTGCTTCCAGTGCATCAATTTTTTCTTTTTCGATAAGAAGTTTTGCGAAGTTTTCTTTCTTCGAATTGAGCAGTTGGAAATCGGTTTTCAGATTTTTTAGTTGCCGGAAATGATCTTCTGCTTTTTTAAATTCAATATTAATGTTTTCGAATTTCTGCTTTTCTGTTTGAAGTAATTCTCTTTGTATTGAGATGTTTTCTTCATTAATATCTTCAAAACCTTTTAGCTGACCTTCCAATTGATTGAGCGCTGCAGTGTTTTTATTGTTTAAAATTGAGGCATTATTCTGCAGATCATATTGCTGAAGACTGAAAATTTCCTTCATCATATTCGTGCGTTCTGTTGCACCCAATTCGAGAAACTCTTTAAACTGTCCCTGAGGAATAATGATGGTGCGTTTAAAGTTCGCATAACTCAGTCCAATAATTTTTTCGCAATCCGAATGCTCCAAAGGAATCCAGTTTTCGTTGTGTTTTTCGTAAAACGTTGCTTGGACGGGTTTTACATCGTCAAATTTTTTAGAATTCCGTCTGAATTCCCTTTGAACGCGGAAATTTTTATTTTCGTGATTGATGAAATCGAACTGAATAAAGGACTTATTCGCTTTCAGATTCATCATATTGTACGCCCTTTTATCCTGCTTATTGAGGCGTTCGGTTTCGCCGTACAATGCAAAAGAGATGGCTTCTAAAATGGAAGATTTCCCGGAACCGACAGCCCCGAAAATACCGAAAAGTCCGGCTTCCGTAAGATGGGAAAAATCAATGGACTGCCGCTCCTGATAAGAGTACAAACCTTCAAGGGTGAGCTGAACTGGAATCATAATTTAAAGGTTTTTAATTTCGTTAAACAGCTCGATGAGATCATCGTTCGGTGCCTGGCCGTTGTTTTTAGTTTTGAAATAATCTTTAAAAAGCGCCTGGATATCCTGATTTAAATTGATGGTTCTCAACTGACTTTCACTGAATTCTTCATTTTTCATTTTAGGAATTAAATGGACAATTCCGGGGTGAGCCTGATAAATTTTTTTGCGGTCCTCCGCTTTCAAAAAAGTTTCGCTTTCCAGAGTGAGTTCCACCAAAGTATTTTGATTTTCTTTGAGCCATTCAACAGCGTGTTCTATATTGTTGAAGGTTTTTCTTACCAAAGATTTCCCTTGTTGTAAGGCAATTTTTTCAAAAGAAACATGCTGATTCGGCTGTGCCTCGATAATAGAAACAAATTTGGTCTGTCCGGCTTCACTGAAACTGTAGCAAAGTGGGGAAGAGGAGTACACAACGGGTTTTTCAGCCGTCCCGATATTTCTGAAACCATGCAGATGTCCCAAAGCCGTGTACTGAATCTGAGGTGGAATGCTATCTGAAAAAATAAGATCAGCATTCCCGATTTTAATAGGTTTTTCACCTTCAGGTTCGTCCAGAAGCGGTGTTCCTTTTCTGTTCATGTAAAGATGCGCCGTCATAAGGTTTACACCTGCTTTATCACAGAATTCATCAGCCAAACGCTGCCAGTTTTCTGCCAATACCTGATTAAGATCTTCTTCTTTATTTTCACCGAAATATTCTTTCAGGCGGATTTCGTTTGCATAAGGAGTATGAAGAATCCTTACCGGAAATTCCTGATTTTTGAGCTTTATTTCTATAAAACCCGGAACCGAACACGTAATTTTAAACCCATCGAGTTCAAAAGGATTTACCGCTGCTTTGGGATGACCTATTAAGACAATGCCACATTCTCGGGCCAGCGGATCGGGTGCATCAATCAGGTTTGGCGAATCGTGATTGCCGGAAATTGCGATGACCGGGCGTTTCCCGTTCAGCGATAGACGTTTCAAAGTTTTGTAAAAAAGTTCGGTGGCTTCAACACTTGGATTGAAATTATCGAAAAGATCGCCGGCAACCAGAACAAGATCAACATTTTGTGCGTCGGCAATTTCTACGATTTCATTCATGACCAGAATCTGTTCTTCGAGTCTCGAAAAACGGTCCAGCCGTTTACCCAAATGCCAGTCGGCTGTATGCAGAATTTTCATGTTCAGAAAAAATTAATGATGAAATGTAATCTGTAGCGATTTCCCGTCTCAAATGTAAGGACAAAAAATAGTGATTTTTTACTTTTTACCGCATATATAAATTGTAATGTTTACTTTTACGGGCATTATGGAACATAAAGATCCTTTACACGGAAAACGTTTAGATGCAATTTTAGAAGAATTGGTCGAATATTACGGAGGTTTTGAAGAGTTAGGAAAACAAATTAATATCAAATGTTTTACCGATAATCCGAGTATCAATTCCTCGCTAAAATTCCTTAGAAAAACTGATTGGGCCAGATCGAAAGTGGAAAGTCTTTATCTCTATGTCCTACGACAGAAAAAGAAGCAGGCGAAAAGGAAACCATAAATTAATCTATAAATTTTCCAGAAACATAATACCATCTTCCGTTCACATTTTCAAAAAGCGAATGTTCATGATGAATTTGCGGTTTCCCATTTTCATCATTATAGTAAGCTTTGAATTCTACTTGGTTTAAAGTTGATTTCAAGGTTTCCAATTTCGTCCATTCATTGCTTTCTCCCCATTCCTGCAAATCCTTTTTGTTATGGAATTTTCTTTTTGTAGGGAGTGTTGTTTCCATTAAATATTCACCATTCGGAATTGCAAAAGCCGAAAATCTCGAACGCATCAAAGCTTCCGCAGTGGGAGCTTGCTGTTCTCCCGAGTGAAAGGGTTTACAGCAATTTTCGTAAAGTTTTCCGGAGCAACAGGGGCAGTTCATGTTTTGTAATTTTTTAAAAATAAGTTTCGGCTAAAACTAATGCTCATTTTAAAAAATAAACGCGCTAAAGCCCGTTCCAATTGAATTTTGCAAATCATATAATCGAAAAAAAAATGATTACAATTTCAACCGAACCTTCAGTTTCTAATTGAAAAAGTTTAAATAGCGGTGGACTTTAGCCGACCTTAATTTGCGGATTAATTTGGCTTTAGCCAAACTTATAAAAATATTAAAATTTTGATAAATACCTTTCCTCAATAATATTCAAATGGTGAATCGTATGACCTACTATTAATTTCCCTATCGTTTCTACCGAAATTTCATTTCCGTTCGCGATTCCTGTTTCCGAAAGCTGAATTACATTTAAATTTTCAAAAAAAAGACTTGAAGATTTTCTCACGGTTTCAAATTCATCGATAAGACTTTGCAACGATCTCTCAGTAGAAAAATAATGTTTTGCGTAGGTTTCTTCATCCCAACCCGCAAGTTCGGTTCGGTCTTTTCTGGCAAAACGAAGTGCGCGGTAAGCGAAAATTCTTTCCGCATCAATTAAATGTTGCAAAAGTTCTTTCAGCGTCCATTTTCCTTCTGTGTATGCAAAATTTGATTGATCTTCAGCTAAAAATGAATAAAGTGAAACGGTTTTTTCACCGGTTTTTTTCATTTCTTCCAGCCAATTTTCAGTTGGAATAAGGTCTAAATATCGTTGAATGTATTTTTGAAATTCTGTCATTAGTGAATGATAAAAAAACCACAAAAGTCACAAAATCTTAATTACATGAAAGCCGTTTTATTTAACTTTTTAAAGTAAAAATAAGTTCAACTTTCTGCGCTTTAAAAAGAATTAATTCATCTTTTCAAAAAACAACTTTAGTGACTTTGTGGTTAAAAAATATTAATGTTAAGAAAAAGCTTTTTCCAAATCGGCAATTAAATCGGCTTCATCTTCAATACCTACACTTAGTCTTACCAAATCGTCGGTAATGCCTAATTCTGCACGTTTTTCTGCCGGAATCGATGCGTGAGTCATCAACGCAGGATGATTTGCCAAAGATTCTACACCGCCTAGAGATTCTGCCAACGTGAACACTTTTACTTTTTCTAAAAACTTGATGGCATCTTCTTTTTTTCCAGATTTAAAGGTGAACGAAACCATTCCACCGAAATCCTTCATCTGTTTTTTTGCCAAATCGTGTTGAGGATGAGATTCCAAACCTGGATAAATCACTTTGTCCACGGCAGGATGAGATTCCAGATATTTTGCTACAGCCAGTCCGTTTTCCGAATGTCTCTGTACTCGTAATGCCAGGGTTTTAATTCCACGAAGAACCAAGTAAGAATCGTGTGGACCTAGAATTCCACCACTTGCAAATTGTATAAAATGTAATTTTTCGCCAAGTTCAGCAGTTTTAGCAATCAGTGCTCCTGCAATCACATCGGAGTGTCCGCCAAGATATTTTGTCGCGGAATGCATCACGATATCAGCACCTAAATCAATTGGTCGTTGCAAATATGGCGTCGCAAACGTATTATCCACCGCAACCAAAATATCTTTTCCTTTTGCTAAATCGGTTACTGCTTTGATGTCAACCAATTTCATCAATGGATTTGTTGGAGTTTCAATCCAGATTAATTTCGTTTGATCGCTAATTAAATCTGAAATTTTCGAAACATCGTCAAAATTCACGAAGGTAAATTTCAGTTGATATTTTTCGAAAAGGCGGGTGAACATTCGGTAAGTTCCGCCGTAAAGATCGTCAACCGCAATTACTTCATCGCCCGGATTTAATAATTTAAGAACACAATCGATTGCCGCCAAACCGGAACCGAAAGCTAAACCTCGCGCGCCGTTTTCAATGCTAGCCAAACTATCTTCCAATGCTTGTCTGGTAGGATTTGCCGCTCTGGAATATTCGTAACCGGAATGAATTCCCGGAGATTTCTGCGCAAAAGTTGAGGTTAAAAAAACGGGTACATTCACCGATCCTGTTGCGGATTCATGGTGTTGACCACCGTGGATTACTTTGGTATTGAAATTCATGATTTTTTATTGCTTTAGGCTTTAAGCTTTAAGCAATAGGCTTTTACTGCTTTAAAACTTAAATATGATTAAAAAAAATATAAGCTGCATGCAAAAAAGCTTAAAGCTTATCGCATACCGCTTATTGCTTATTTACATTCTTATTGCCGATTTGGCTGCGAATTCTTCGGCCATTTCCTCCATCCATTTTGCAACATCTTCTTCGCCGGTCGCACGTTCATAAGTATTAGCCAATGACACGAGGATTTGGTGAAGGAACATTTTCATTTGGTCTACAGGCATATCTTTCGTCCAAAGATCAATTCTCAGGGCTTCCATCGCTTTATCATCCCATACGGAGATCATAGTGGCTTTGGTTTCCTGGGCTTCGATTCCGCCATCCTGTGCGTTCCATGTCATGGTTTCGGGAATGTGGTTTTCGTCGAGTTCTACGTCTATGGTAATCTGGGTTTTTCTCATGATTTATTGGGTTACGGAGTCGCGGTGAAGCGAACTCTTTTAATATTTAGGTTTATAATTGCTTTGGTTGAAAATATCCTGAGCGTTCATTTTCAGGAAATCGGTAAGTTTGGTTTCAGGATTTTGCTGAAAGAATTTTCTGGTGATTTGCCATCCGGTGAAAATTCCGACTCTTGGGGAAGATTCGTTATCGATTTCAGTATAGAATTTTGAAAACGGCCCCGGATTGATGAAGCGCTCTTTTAGCCGGAGATCGTCACTGAAAATCAGGTTGTTTTCCACGAAATAATTCCAGATATTCACTTCGTTTTGTTTGGCCCATTCGTACTGTTTCTGGGAATAATGCATTTTCAGATAATCGGGGAAATCCGGTAAAAAAGCATCCTGAAGCGTCATGATTTTACCGTTATAAATGAGTTCATCAATAAATTTCTGGTGATTAAGATTCGGCTGCACAAAATAATTTGCAAAAACTTCAGAAACTTTAGGAACGATATTCTGCGGATTCATCGAAGTCTGGAAATACTGCTCCAAACCTTTATAATTGGGATTGTTTTCGCCCATAAATCCGGTAATGTCGATGAAAAGCATATTCACGTCATCTCTGTAAAAAATTGGTTCCATAATTCCGCTCAAAACAGAGGAAAAAAGATAGACTTGGGGTGTTTTAAATTCTGGGAAATAGTATTTGATGTGAGAAAACAAATCCGTTAAATCGCTGTTGAGTTTTGCGATGTCGATCTTAGAAATAGCTTCTTTATAAATCTTAACTTCAGCCGTATCGGCGCGTCTTGTGCTGTAATCTTCATCTGAAACACTGCCCTGAAACCAGGGATATTTCTGTTTGAATTCTTCAAGAGGTACATTTGTGTCGTAAAATTCCTTTGAAATATCGGTCACTTCCACGTTTTGGGCAGGATTTTTAATTTCTATTTTCCATGGAATTTGGTTTTCCTTCTTGCAATTTTGTAAGAGAAGAAGGGAAACAACAAAGAATAAAAAAAATATTTTTTTCATTTGAACCAACATATCGCGGCTTCGCCGCTTCCTTTTTTTTGGATTAAAATATCTACTAACATTTCGCGGCTTCGCCGCTCCTTGTAGAAAAATTTATTTCTATTTTTACAGCAGATTTTGAGGTACAAAAATAAGGAAAAATAATGGTAAAAATCTTCGTCGAAACAGAAAGGCTTATTTTGAGGGAATTGGTTCCCGAAGATGCTGAAAGAATGTTTTTGCTCGACAGTAATCCCGAAGTGATGAGGTTTCTCGGAAGAAATACTGTAACTAAAGTTGAAGAATCCAGCGAAATTATTGAAAAAATTAGAAAACAGTACCGCGAAAACGGAATCGGAAGATGGGCGGTTGTAGAAAAATCATCAAATCTCTTAATTGGTTGGAGCGGCTTGAAATTTTTGACCGAAGAAATCAACGGCTTCAAAAATGTGTATGAATTAGGCTATCGTTTTCTTCCCGAATCTTGGGGAAAAGGTTACGCTTCAGAATCGGCGAGAGCTTCTTTGAATTACGGTTTCAATATTTTAGATGTCGAGGTAATTTATGCTTCTGCAACGATTGATAATGATGGTTCCAATCACGTTCTTCGAAAAATGGGTTTTACAGAGAAAGGAACTTTCATTGATCCTTTAGATCATGAAGAATGCTTTTGGTATGAGTTAAGAAAAGAAGATTTTCAACGGTAATTTGAACTGTTTTTGAACTTTGAACAATTTAAACAATTCTTATGCAAACAGAAAAAATAATAGATAAAATCGTTTCGTGGCTAAAAGATTACGCCACGAAAGCAGGCGTGAAAGGTTACGTCATCGGAGTTTCGGGTGGAGTAGATTCTGGAGTGGTCTCTACACTTTGCGCAATGACGGGACTCAATTTGCTGATGCTCGAAATGCCGATTCGCCAGAATGAAGATCAGGTGAATCGAGCTTGGGAACACATGAACGACATCACCAAAAGATTTCCAAACGCAAAAGCGATGAGCGTGAATTTGACTCCCGCTTTTGAGGAATTATACAAAACTTTCGATGTAAAAGATGACGAATTTCCTTCCGAAAAACTCGCATTTGCCAATACAAGAAGTCGTTTGCGAATGTTGACGCTTTATTATTACGGACAAATCAATTCACTTTTAGTTTGCGGAACCGGTAATAAAGTTGAGGATTTTGGGATTGGTTTTTACACCAAATATGGCGACGGTGGAGTAGATGTTTCGCCGATTGCCGATCTTTATAAAACCGAGGTTTACGCACTGGCGAAATCGCTGAATCTGGTAGAATCCATTCAGAACGCAATTCCAACCGACGGACTTTGGGATGTGGAAAGAACTGATGAGCAGCAGATTGGCGCAACTTATCCGGAGTTGGAAAAAATTCAGAAAGAATGGGGAACAAAAACAGAAGCGGATTACTCGGGAAGAGATTTGGAAGTGTATAAAATTTTCAGCAGAATGAATAAAGCTGCACAGCACAAAATGCAGCCAATCCCGGTTTGCGATATTCCAGAAGAATGGAGATAAAAAAGCCAGGTAAAAAGTAAAAAGAGCCAAGGGAAAAAGAATCAAGAGAAATGATTCAAGTTTAAAGAAGAATATTGAACTTAATCTAAAATTAAAATATGAACAGACAGAACTTTAAGCTTGTCTTATTTTTTATCATCGGAATGCTGAGCGCGTTTTTGGTAATGTATCTTTTCGAGAATTATAAAATCGAAAAAAAACCACAGCCTGAAAACCAGGAAAACGTTGTTGTGAAACAGCAAACCAGAAACGAAAGTTTTAATGATAATCAGGAAAGAAATTCTTCAACTCAATCTGGAGACATTGATAATCTTACCGAAGAAAACCTCGTCATTGATTATGTGAAAGCCAACAGAAAACTCCCGGATTATTACATAACCAAAGGTGAAGCCCGAAGCCAGGGCTGGGTAGCATCAAAGGGAAATTTATGCGATGTTTTGCCTGGTCGTGCGATTGGTGGCGATAAATTCAGCAACCGTGAAAAGACTTTACCGACAGGAGCGCAATATTTTGAGGCCGATGTAAATTACAACTGCGGACGCAGAAATGCCGACCGAATTGTCTTCACCAAAAACGGTGATGTCTGGTTGACTCACGATCATTACAAAAGCTTCCAAAAACAATAGTAGTGAAGAGCCAGGTAAAAAGTTTAGTATAAATCAATAACCAATAACTAACAACTGACAAACCAACAACTATGAACACTGTATTTATCGATTTTACAGACATCGGCGATTACGATGATTTTTATGCGCAACTGAAAGAAAAACTGACGCTTCCGGAGTTTTTCGGAGATAATTTAGACGCGCTTTACGATTCGCTGACCGGCTTTGTGGAGCTTCCGCTTCATATCGAATTTGTAAATATGAGTGTTGACCAGCTCGAAATTTTCGAAGATTTGCTTGTAACGCTTGAAGATGCAGAAGATGAGTTTGATGATTTTACATTCGCGTATTATCTGGAGCAGTACGAAGATGAAGAAGATGCTGAAGAGTAACTTCAAAAATGCTAAAAAAATAAAAACCACCGAATTTCGGTGGTTTTATAATTTGATATGAATTACTGATGAAGAAATAATTATTTTAAAGCTGATAAAAGATCAACTCCATTCACTGTTGCCCAGTTTCCGGAAGTGAGATTAACTTTTTTTACTGTCGCATCGCTGGTGAAAGTTTTTGCTCCGTTTGGCGTGTAAGCATAACCCCAAATGTTCTGATTATCTGAACCGGTGTGGTTTACAGGAGAAACACTTATTTTGTTTTTGTTAACCTGCTCAGTTTCTGTAGCGGCATCCTGAATCAGAACCGCATATGCTTTCTTACCGTCTGTATCTTTGTAGCCGTCGATAAATACATTGCTGAAGATTCCGTTGCCGTGTTTCTTGAACTGAATTGCCGAAACTTCAATGGATCCTGCAGTTTCAGGTTTTGTTCCTGCAGCTCTAATTAACGTGAGTCCGTTTACTTTTGGCGCGGTATTGTCTGCGTTTCCAGACGCTTCAATTTCCATCCCGAAATTTCCGATGCTTGTCTGGTAAGCGAACCAGTTGCTGTTGTTCTGTCCGCTCCATGCATCCTGCCAGTCGAAAGAATCATCGTAATTGCCATACGCCACAAGATTTTTTCCGCTCACGGTTCCGCCGAAGAATTCGTAACCGTCATCGGTTCCCATGTAGGCAACCAGATTTTCAAGAACTGTTCCCGCTCCAACGGAATAGAAAGTCATGGAATTGGTTTCAGAAGTTCCGTCGCCGATTTTTTTGCCGCCGTATTCTACTCTCACATATTTTAAACTTCCGGAGTTATCGTTGGGATTGTCGCCACCATAATATACATTGTTTCCGTCCTCAGAAAGTGCTTTTGATGCGCCGTTAATAGCTTTGATCGGGGCATTTCCATAGATGGTAACGCCGCCCCAGTCGCCCGGTTTCTTGTTGTCGGATGTAAATACGATGGGTTCTGAAGCGGTTCCTTCAGCATAGATTTTGCCTCCCTGTAGAACAACAAGACTGCTTCCTACAGAAGTTTTTGCGGTAAAAGTTGCGCCGGGTTCAATGGTTAGGGAAACTCCTTCAGGGACTTTTACAATACCTTCAAGAGCATATGTTCCTTTTTTTACCACGGTATTCTGTTTCAGGGTTCCTGTTAAAGTTCCTGTTCCGCTGAGCACCGCTCCGGTAGTTGTTCCGGTTCCGGTTCCACCACCGTTGATATCGGCCTCTTCTCTGATTTCTACTGTACAAGATGTTACTGCAAATACGGCTGCAAGCGACAGTAGATTTAAAATGTTCTTTTTCATATTACTTTTAAGTTTTATATTAATGATTATTTTAGAAGGTATATCCTGCGGTGAAGTTGAAAGTTGTTCCGCGTTTAAAATCGGTATGAGTAACGGTTCTTACATCCAAAGGAATGTATCCGTCTTCTCCGAGTTCGAGTTTGTAGGTGCTGTTGAGTAAATTCAGTACTCCAAATTTCAGATTCCAGTTTTTGGTAATCTGGGTGTTGTACACAAAATCCAGTTGGTGAAATGGTCTTTCGTAAATGTGATCCAAGCCCGAAGTTCCTACTGTAAATATTTTTGACCCGGAGACATTGTAAACCAGCGACATTGTTTGTGGCAGGTTTTGCCCGTTTTTATATTCATATTTCAAATCCGCATTCACGGCCCAAGGTGCGGCACCCTGAAGTTTTCTATCCTTTAAAGATTCCGAAAAGTTGACGGGCTTTTCCTGCTCGAGCTGTTCTGCGCTTCGGTCAACTTTGGAGTACATGAAGGTGGCATTTGCGCCTAAACTCCATTTGTTCAGAGATTCTGAAATTCTGGACAGATTCATGATACCTTCCACTTCTGCGCCTGCTAAAACTGCGTTTTCAGCATTGAAAAATGTAATCGCCACACCGTTGGAATTTCCGGATGCGGTGTAACCTCGTTCGATGGCATTGTCGATTTTTTTAGCAAAAAGATTCACCGAAAAAAGTTCCTTATTGGTTGGGAAGATCTCATACTTCAAATCAAGATTATAGTTTTCGCTGTTCTTAAGATCTTTGTTACCAATGATGTTTTCGTTATCCGGATTAATGTAGGTAATCGGCATATACTCAATAAGAATTGGTCTTGTAATGGTTTTACTGGCTGCAAAACGAATGTTGGATTTACTATTGAGCGACTTTTTAACCGAGAACGACGGTAAAATAAAGTACTGGTTTCTGCTCAGATTATTGAACTCCGAATCTCCCTGTTCTTTATATCGGGTAATGTTGATGTTATTTTCAACACGCCCTCCTACTAAAATATCCCAGGTATCGTTTGGTTTATAATTTAAGTTCAGATATCCGGCGTTTACAAATTGATAAAGATTAGAGCGGTAATCATTTTCATTGGTTTCTTCCTTGAAATGGAACGCACCGTTCATGATATAATTATTGTAAGTCTGCTGTGGATTATCAATGTCAACTACTACAGTTCTTAGGTCTACATTATCGATATTCGATGCAATAAAGCGGTATGAGTTGCTGCGGTGATCGAAGAATCCGTTATATCCGACAGCCAATTGCCACGGATAATTTTTCTTTTCCCCTTTATCACCAAGAAAAACCGAGTATTCTGCAAATCCCGAAAGATAATTGTTCCCATTCACATCAAGATACTGTCGGATGAGGTTGTTCCCACCAAAAGTCATTTCCACTTCGTTGGGTCTTCCGGTGATGAATCCTTCAGAAATCTTGCGGTCCGGCTGCTGAAAATTGTTTTTCACCCAACTTCCGCCTGCTTTGAAAAGATGGCGGTCGCCAATTTTCTGGCTTGCGAGCAACTGAACATCCAGGAATTTAGATAAATCCATTTGGTCTACACGGAAAAAACGTCTTCCTGCATCCTGTTCCTTTTGGTCTTTATAACCCAGGAAATCGGTAATTACGTTGGCAGAATTCTGTAAAAATATAGTATTCAATGCAACATTTAAACCCCGGTTTTTGTAGCTGAGGCCTACAAGTGCTGAAGATTCCAGCTCATACGAATATTCTTTCCGGTTCAGGTCGTTATTCATTTTACCTTCGGTCTGCAGAGAGATGAACTGGTTTTTCTCTCCCTCGGTATATTCATACTTACTGCCCTGGTTCAGGGAGAGCAGAAGTCCCATTTCACCATTTTCACCAGATTTAAATTTCTGCGCAGTGGTAAATCCGATGCTTGTATTTGGTAAAGCTTTTATGTTATCTGCGTTCCAGCCGTCTTTAAATGAATTTACCGATTCCTGTTGGGTGAAATTGTAATTGGTCGGAACATAACCCTTCACCTCATTCGGAAGCTGTCGGTCTCTGGAATTTAATCCGAAATAACCGTTCATCGTGTTGGCATTAGGATTAATCTTGAAGTTTTTGAATGTGGTTTGTGTATTGTACCCGAACCCGAATTCTATTTTAGAGAACGCTTTGTCGATCGTTAGAGTTTCAATATCGAAAGTTGCGCCCGCAAAATCTGCATATAAGTTGGAATTGAATGTTTTGTAGATATTCAGTTTTCCAACTACATCCGTCGGAAATTGTTTCAGTGCAATAATTTTCTGAAACGGGTTGTTTGATGGTGATCCCAGGCCGTTAATCAATAAAGTGTTATAGCGTTCCTCCAGACCTCTTACAAACAGGCCGCGACCTTCAACGGTTGTGATTCCGGTAACTTTTACCAAACCCTGTTGTACATTCGAAATTCCTTTTCTCGAAATTTCTTCTGCACCCATAGACTGTTTCTGGATAATCGCTTTCTTCTGGTCGCCCAAAATCGCGGTCTCCGAAATTTTATTGCTGGATGCCTTTATAACGACGCCTTCAACATTTTGTTCCTTTTGTAACGTATCCTTCTTTACTTCCTGTGCGTAAAACAGCGTGGCTGAAGAGGTTAGGAACAAAACCGCAATATTCAGTTTTCTCATTTTCATTTTTTAATTAGATTTTCTCTCGCTGCAAAGGAATAAAGAACTCACCCTTTTGGTGTTGCTAAAGTCTTAAGTTTGTTTTAAGAAATTCTGAACATACTACCGCAAATATTAACTTATTGTGAATATTACCGTTAAGTGAACACCTGTTTTCAAAATTGATTAACTTTGAAAGGTTAAATAGTAAAGATGAATCAGAAAAAAATTCTTTTGATTGATGATGAACAGGATATTTTAGAAATTTTATCCTACAATCTCGAAAAAGAAGGCTACGAAGTTTATACCGCCAGCAATGGCAATGAAGGGATTGAAAAAGCCAAACAGATTATCCCGGATCTTATTCTACTGGATGTGATGATGCCCGAAAAAGACGGTATCGAGACCTGCCAGGATTTACGAAAGATTAAAGAACTCCAGAAAACCCTTATCGTGTTTCTGTCGGCAAGAAGTGAAGAATTTTCGCAGCTCGCAGGTTTTCAGGCAGGTGCCAACGATTATATCGTGAAGATCATCAAGCCGAAAATCCTTATTTCTAAGGTAAATGCCTTACTGCAGCTAACCTCGCAGGTTTCGGATACTACAAAGAATATTACGGTGGGAGATTTAATGATTGATAAAGACAACTTCCGGGTTTCTAAAGGCGGACAGCAGTTTCTGCTCCCGAAAAAAGAATTCGATCTGCTTTACCTGCTGGCTTCCAACACCAACAAAGTTTTCAAACGCGAAGAAATCCTCGAAAAAGTCTGGGGAAACGATGTCATTGTGGGCGAAAGAACCATCGACGTACATATCCGAAGACTGCGCGAAAAACTCGGCATCGGTACGATTCAGACATTGAAAGGTATCGGTTACAAATTAGTTGTGTAAATTTGTAACATGAGGTTTCACCGGCTTACTTTGGTCGCTTCTGTATTTTTAACCGTGGCGATGTCTCTGGTAGCGCTGCTCTTCGAATATTCTAATAGTGTAGCTTTTCAGAACCAGAATAATTTTTACCTTACGCTATTTGCCTGTGTGGTGCTTATTTTTGTGCTGAATTATGTGATTCTGGATTACCTCTTTAATGTTTACGGCAAACGGCAGGTAAAAGAAATTTCGACCATACTTCCCGAAGGAATTAATCCCGATACCGCCAATGAGATGAATCTGCGCGAACTCGGTGAACGGGTTTCCGAATTCAGCCAGAAAAATGCCACCGAAATGGGAACCATGAAAGAGATGGAAACCTACCGGAAAGAATATATCGGGAATGTATCCCACGAGCTCAAAACACCGCTTTTTTCCATTCAGGGTTATGTGGAAACACTTATGGATGGCGGCGTAGAAAATCTGGCCATCCGGGACAAATATCTGGAAAGAATCGATAAATCTGTCGAGAGACTCCTTAATATTGTAAAGGATCTGGACATGATCAACCAATACGAATCCGGCGAAATCAAGCTCAATATTTCCAGTTTCGATATTAACAGTGTTATACGCGAAATCATCGATCTTCTTGACCTGGAAGCGGTACGAAAAGACGCCAGAGTACAGCTGCAGACCGTGTCGCCACAGATTTTTGTGAATGCCGACAAGCAGAAAATTTCTCAGGTTCTTATCAATTTAATTTCAAATGCCATTCATTACGCCAACCGCGACAAGGCGCAGATTACCATTAAAACCACCATTCTTAAAAACAAAGTCCTGGTAACAGTAGAGGACAACGGAATGGGAATTAAGCCCGAAGTTTTGCCACGTATTTTCGAAAGATTTTACCGTGTAGAAACCAGTAGAAACCGCAACGACGGAGGTTCGGGGCTGGGCCTTGCGATCGTAAAGCATATACTGGATGCACATGGCGAAAATATCTCCGTAGAAAGTGTATATTTGGAAGGTACACGGTTTACTTTTTTACTGGAAAAAAGCAATTAGAAAACGCAAAATGTAAGCAAAACTTTTTTAATAAAAACGCTGCGATTTCTTTTTTGTCAAAATGCAATTGTTTTATATTTGTACCCGTAAATTAATTCTAAAATCTATCTAAATTTAAACTAAAAATGGTTTATAAAATCCGTATTATTTTAGATACCAAAGATGATATCTTCCGCGATGTTGAGATCAAGGATAAACAGAATCTCTGGAATCTGCATTTGGGAATCAAGAGCGCATTTACCCTCATGGGAGAGGATTTGTCGCTTTTCAATATTCTTGATGAAGAGGGAATGGTGGTTAAAGCGGTGCCGCTGGAAGACATGAGTGACGACGGTGACGGCGAAATAATGTCGGATGTATATATCAGCGAAGCCTTCGAAAAAGTAGGAGACAAAGTACATTTCCAGTACGGTTTTATGGATCTTTGGGAGTTCTTCTGCGAGCTGATCGAAATTATCGACGAGAAGCCTGCCGTAAATTATCCCATCACTGTTTTCCGTTTCGGAAACATGCCGCTGAAAGCACCAAGCAAATCTGGAAAGAAAGCACAGAAAAATTCAGCAATACCTCTTGTAGATGATTTCGAAAACTTTGGCGACGATTTTAATACCGGTGACTTTGCCGACGAAGACGAAGATTTCGATGATGAAGAAGATGACTTCGATGATGATTTCTTTGAAGAAGATGATACTGATGAAGTTTAAAAATACAACCCCGGAATTCCCGGGGTTTTTTAATGACTTTTAACATTCAGTTCCTTCAAAAGATTACTTCCGCAACCCGAATTTAATAAAAAAACCAGTATATTTGCTAGCAAATCATCAGCATGAAAAAACTCATACTTTTAGCAATCATAGGACTGGGAATCGCATCCTGTACCACACAAAAATCTACAACAATGAACGAGTTGCCCAGCGAATGGAAACACACCACAAATATTTACGAAGTTAATATAAGACAATATACCGAAGAGGGCACCTTCCGCGCATTCGAAAAAGAAATGCCGCGACTGAAAGAAATGGGAGTAAAAACGCTTTGGTTTATGCCTATCACTCCAATTGCTCAGAAAAATAAAAAAGGACCTTTAGGAAGCCAGTATGCAGCACAGGATTATACGGCGATCAATCCGGAATTCGGCACGATGGAGGATTTCAAGCACATGGTAAACGAAGCGCACAAAATGGGTTTCAAAGTCATCATCGACTGGGTAGCCAACCACACCGGCTGGGATCATGTATGGACCAAAACAAACCCTGAGTTTTATTTAAAAGATCCAAAAACAAACGATTTCCAGCTTGCTTCCGGAATGGATGATATCATCGAACTCGATTACAGCAATCCGCAGATGAGATTGGCCATGATCGAAGCCATGAAATTTTGGGTGCGTGAAACCAATATCGACGGGTTCCGTTGCGATTTGGCAGCCTGGGTAGAAGTGGATTTCTGGCAGCAGGCAAGACCTGAGGTTGAGAAAGTGAAACCGTTATTCTGGTTAGGCGAATTCGATGAACTCGATAATCCAGATTACGGTAAAGTGTTTGATGCAAGTTACATCTGGAACTGGATGCACAAAACCAAAGATTATAACGAAGACAAGGCTTCTTTCGGCGATTTAAAAAATCTACTCGGAAGATATACCGCAATTGGCGACAATTCCATGCGCGCCTGGTTTACTTCCAACCACGACGAAAACACCTGGAACGGAACCGAGTATGAAAAATATGGTCTACTTGCAAAACCTCTAGCGGTATTTTCAGTTACATGGAACGGTGTTCCCTTGATCTACAACGGTCAGGAACTTCCTTTAAAAAGCAAGAGACTGGAGTTTTTTACCAAAGATCCAATTCCATGGAACGGAACGTATGAACTTCACGATTTTTATAAAACATTGTTGAATCTAAAGTCGAGCAATCCTGCTTTACGCGGTGGCGATCCGGAAGCAAAAACTATTGCCCTGCGCACTTCTGCAGATGATAAAGTAATGGCTTACCTCAGAAAAAACGGAAAAGATGAGGTTTTAACCGTGCTGAACATGTCTAAAGAAGCAGTAACATTCCAGATTACCGATGACAAAGTGGCGGGCGTTTACAAAGATATTTTCGAAAAGAAAACAAGAGATTTTTCACAGGACAAAGGTTTTGTGCTGAACGCTGGCGGTTACGCCGTATTCGAAAAATAATCATCAGTTCATAGTAATGATGAATGAAAACGGGCGTTAGCCCGTTTTTTTAAATTCAGTGGTAAGGCTTTAGCTAAAATTAAGATAATCATGAATAAATCCGAGATCCTTCAAATCATCCGCGGGAAATTATCAGAGAAAACTGATTATTTAGAACATCTGATTTCCGAAACCCGCGCCGCCAACAACGAAACCAAAAGTTCTATGGGCGATAAGTATGAAACCTCACGCGAGATGGTGCAGCAGGAAATTAATAACCTTCAGGTTCAGCTTAATGAAAATTTAAAAGCACTGAATTCTTTAAAATTAATCAACACCAACCAACATTCGGTTATTGGTTTGGGTTCGCTGCTTGAAACTGAAAAAGGCTTTTTTTATATTGCGGTTTCTTTGGGAGAAATCAGGTTTCACGAAAAGAAGCTTTTTGTAATTTCTACCGAAAGCCCTCTGGCTAAAGCAATGCAGGGAAAAAGCAAAGGAGACGAATTTATTCTGAATAATTTAAAGCAAAGCATCATCAATCTTTGGTGAAAATTTGCGTATTTTTGAAACATACATATTGCTTAAATTTTCTCCTAAAAATGCAAAACTATCACGATCTTCTCCAGCATATTCTAGATAACGGAACCGATAAAACCGACAGAACCGGCACCGGCACCCGAAGTGTTTTCGGATATCAGCTGCGGTACAACTTATCTGAAGGTTTTCCGCTCGTGACCACCAAAAAAGTCCATTTAAAATCAATAATTTACGAGCTGCTGTGGTTTCTGAATGGCGATACCAATATTAAATATCTTACCGATAACGGTGTATCGATCTGGAACGAATGGGCCGATGAAAACGGTGATCTTGGACCTGTGTATGGAGCACAGTGGAGGAGCTGGGCCGGCGCAGACGGAAAAATTGTCGATCAGATTTCGGAGGTCATCGATCAGATTAAAAAAAATCCGGATTCCAGAAGACTAATTGTATCTGCCTGGAATGTGGCTGAAATTCCCAATATGGCGTTAGCGCCTTGTCATGCGATGTTTCAGTTTTATGTTGCCGATGGAAAACTGTCGCTTCAGCTGTACCAGAGAAGTGCCGACGTCTTCCTGGGAGTTCCGTTTAATATTGCAAGTTATGCATTGCTCTTGATGATGGTTGCGCAGGTTTGTGATTTAGAAGTGGGCGATTATGTACATACTTTCGGCGATGTACATATTTACAACAATCATTTCGAGCAGGTGAAAAAACAGCTTTCAAGAACTCCAAAAGCTTTACCAACAATGAAACTTAATCCGGAGATCAAAGATATTTTTGATTTCGGTTTTGAAGACTTCACACTTGAAAATTACGAACCGTATCCCGGAATTAAGGCGCCGGTTGCGGTTTAAGAATTATTCAAAGTTTAAAGTGGAGCAGCAGGCTTCACTTTTTTTGTAACTTTCATTCAGAAAATGTGACCTATCATTTTTAAATTTTACACCGAAAAAATCTTTCAAAATATTATGAAGAAAATATTTATCGCAGCTTTGTTTCTTGGTACGTTATTCAGTTCCAACGCCATTTTTGCACAAACCGAAACTTCGGGCAGAACCGAATATCGACAAACCCACACTAAGTCTACAGAACTTAAGCATACCAAACTCAAAGTAAATTTCGATTATGCCAAAGAGCAGATGAATGGGGAAGAATGGTTAACTGCCAGTCCGCATTTCTATCCTTCGGATTCCCTGATTCTGGATGCAAAAGCGATGCTTATCCACGAGGTTGCTTTGGATAAAAACGGAGCCAAAACTCCATTGAAGTACGCGTACAAAGACGATATGCTAAGAATCACTTTAGATAAAACCTATACCCGAAACCAGGATTATACGGTTTACATTAAATATACAGCACGTCCCAACGAAGTGAAAGACAAAGGTAGCGCAGCAATTACAGACGCGAAAGGTCTTTATTTTGTTAACGCACAGGGAAAAGACGCTGATAAACCTACCCAAATCTGGACGCAGGGCGAAACAGAGGCTAGCTCCGCATGGTTCCCCACCATCGACAAACCCAACCAGAAAACCACTCAGGAAATTTATATGACCGTGCCCGATAAATATGTCACTTTATCCAACGGATTAATGAAATCGTCGGTTAAGGAAGGCAACGGACTGCGTACCGATCACTGGGTGATGGATAAGAAACACGCACCCTATTTGTTCTTCATGGGAGTGGGAGATTATGCCGTGGTGAAAGATAAATGGAGAAATATTCCGGTAGATTATTATGTTGAAAAAGAATATGAAGCGTACGCGAAACAGATTTTCGGAAACACGCCGGAAATGTTGGAATTCTTTTCTAAAAAACTGAATTACGATTATCCGTGGTCCAAATATGCGCAGATTACCGCCAGAGACTATGTTTCCGGTGCGATGGAAAATACCACTGCAGTTCTTCACCAGGAATCTGCCCAGCAAAAACCTGGCGACCTGATCGACGAAAACCGCTGGGAAGATGTAATCTCGCACGAACTGTTTCACCACTGGTTTGGCGATCTGGTAACCACCGAAAGCTGGAGCAACCTTACCGTAAACGAATCTTTCGCCAACTATTCCGAATATCTTTGGAACGAATATAAATATGGAAAAGATTTCGCAGATTATACGTTGATGAAGGCTGCTGAAGGTTATTTCCGCGATCCTTCCAATGTTACCAAAGATTTGGTAAGGTTTAATTACCATCACAAAGAAGATATGTTCGATGCGGTTTCATACAATAAAGGCGGCTCTATTCTTCACATGTTGAGAAATTATCTTGGTGACGAAGCGTTTTGGGCCGGAATGCACGATTATCTGAAAACCAATGAATACGGCACTGGCGAAGCGCATCAGTTCCGTCTGTCGCTCGAAAAAGTTTCGGGTAAAGACCTGAACTGGTTCTTCAATCAGTGGTACTTCAACAGCGGACACCCGAAAGTTTCTTACACCACAACCTTTGAACCGGTGAAAAAAGAAGTGAAAATTACAGTGAGTCAGGACCAGTTGGGCGGTAATTTCCAGTTTCCGTTGGCACTTGATATCTACGAAAACGGAAAACCTGCCAGAAAAAATGTTTGGGTTTCTGCGAAAGATAAAAATGTTTTCACCTTCCCGGTTTCCAAAAACCCCGATTTCATCAATCTGAATGCTGATGGCGTACTACTGGGAGAATTTACTGGCGAGAAAACATCGGAGCAGTATTTTGCACAGTATTCGAATTCCAAGGAATTTTTGAGCCGTTACAAAGCGGTAGAGCATGCTGCAGAGAATAAAGGCGCCAATCCTGCGGCACTGAAAATTTTGGTGGCAGCTTTGAAAGATTCCAATTTCAGAATCAGAATGAAAGCGTTGAGTGGATTAGATTTATCAAAACCTGATCAGGCAAAAGCAGCGTTGGCAACAGTGGAAAAAATGGCTTCCGAAGATCCGAAAACTTTGGTTCAGGCAGCAGCGATCTCAGCACTGGCAAAAACAAAAGACAAAAAATATCTCCCAGTTTTTGAAAAGGGCATGAATGCAGTTTCCAATGCGGTAAAGGGCAGTTCACTTTCCGGGATTGCAGCGGTTGATCCTTCAAAAGTCGCGACTTTGGCCAGCAGCATTGATCTTGATGGAGCAAGTGAAGATTTAATTGCAGAACTTTTACCCATTATTGTGAAAAACAAAATTGAAAAGCAAATGCCTGCGATTGCTTCTACGGCAGCTTTTTATCCGTTTTTGAAATTTCAGAATCCTGAATTGGGAGCCGCTGCCGAAGATGGCTATAACTGGATCATGAGTTCCGATAACCTGAAAGCGACTGAAAATGTTACCAAAATATTAACTCAGGTAAAAGGCCAGCTCGGTAATAATCCGCAGGCAAAAATGATGATTGTTCAGATTCTGAAAGAAGGTCTGGCTAAAAAAATGGCTGTGTTGAAGGCAAATCCTGCCAGCCCGACCATCAATCAGCAGATCGATTTGATTAATAAAACGATTGAAGCTTACAAATAAACTTATTTATAGTGTTAAAATTTTTGCCGGAGCAGCAGTTCCGGCATTTTTTATTTTCTGATGGAAGATAATTTTCGGAGATTTGTATAAAATTAAGCAGTATGATTTATGGTATTGAAGCGGCAAGCTTCCACGTTCCTTCCCTTTATTTAGAAATTAAAGATTTAGCAGAAAAAAGAAACATTGAGCCCGCGAAACTCGAGAAAGGTTTGGGCTTACACAAAATGGCTTTTCCGGATGTGCATGAAGATGCAGCAACTTTTGCTGCGGAAGCTTTACTGAAACTGATTAAAGATTACAACCTCAATCCAAAAGAAATTTCCCGCATTTATCTCGGTACCGAAAGTGCCCTGGATGCAGCAAAACCTACCGCAACCTATGCGATGCAAATGGTGGAAGCAGTTCTGGAAAAGGACTTCGGAGCAAGATGTTTCAAAAACTGTGATGTGGTTGATATGACGTTCGCTTGTGTAGGCGCTGTGGACGCTTTGCAGAACTGCCTGGATTTCTGCCGTGCAAATCCTGGTAAAAAAGCTGTGGTAATCGCATCAGATTATGCAAAATATGAGCTGGAAAGCTCGGGCGAATATACCCAGGGTGGAGGCGCGGTTGCAGTTCTTTTGTCCAATAATCCTCGACTTTTGGAAATTGAAAATGTGTACGGTGTAGCCACAGAAAGTGTTTTCGATTTCTTTAAACCAAGAAGGGCAGCGTTGAAATCTGATCTGAAATCTGCCGCAACATCCATGCCCGATAAAATTGAAATTTTTACTGACGAACCGGTTTTTGATGGGCAATATTCCAACCAGTGTTATCAGGACAGAATTCGCGAAGCTTACGAACATTACAAAGAGCAAACAGGACTCGAAAAACCTTATGAAAACTGGCGTTACCTAATTTTCCATTTACCCTATGCGTTTCACGGGAAAAGAGTTTTTACCGAACTTTTCAGCCTCGAGAACAATCTTCCGTACGGAACTCCCGACGAGCAGAAAGCTGTTGCGAAATCCGAAGAATATTTAAGCTTCATCAAACGAAAAATAGAGCCTTCGCAGCGTGCATCATCCGAAGTGGGCAATATGTATACTGCCTCTGTTTTCATGGCGTTGCTTTCGGCGATGCAGGTGAGTTATGATAATCATGAAGATTTGGAGGGTCAGAAAATCGGTTTTTTAGCGTACGGAAGTGGTTCGAAAGCGAAGGTTTTTGCAGGTAAAGTGGGGCAGTCCTGGAGAAATGTAGTTGAAAAATGGAATATTTTTGAAAACTTAAAAAACAGAACTTCCATCAATTTTGAAACCTACGAAAAACTTCACCGAAAACAACTTGAATCCTCGGTGAATCTACATTATCAAGGTTTTGGATTGAGTCGGATTGAAACGGAAAATCCAGTGTCGGTCGGAGCACGATATTACGATTACCGATAAAATTTTATAAAAAAAGCTGTTCCAAAAGGAGCAGCTTTTAAATTTATAAATACTTATTCTTTACGGAGAATTTTCTCCATTTTCCTGCCTTTTGCAAGTTCATCAACCAGTTTATCAAGATATCTTGCCTGACGTGTAACAGGATTTTCGAGGTCTTCGATTCTGTAACCGCAAATCATACCCGTTATCAGATGGGCGTTGGGATTTAGTTTTGCAAGGTTGAAAAACTCTTGGAAAGTCGCTTTTTCTTCAATAAGTTCCTGAATTTTTTCTTCGTTGTATCCCGTCAGCCATTCGATAACCTGATGAAGTTCGGCTTTTGTTCGGTTCTTATTTTCCACTTTCGTTACATAATGGGGGTACACCGATGCGAAGATCATATTCGCGATTTTTGCGTTGTGCTCTGGCGTGGTTTTCATTTGTGGATGATTTTAAAATGAAATTAAAGATTTTCTATTTCAGGTGTACTTTCGTGTGAATCTGATACATTCTGAGGAGTGCGTTTGGTAGTAATGCGTAAACTTTTCTGTTGATTCAGCTTCCATAACCAGTAAATTCCACCTAACGGAATTCCGAAAGTCCACACCGAACCCAGATAACCCATAAGTGAAAATCCAACGCCGAACAAGATTTGAAAATTTAGAAGCTTATAGGAAAGTCCGTCAACAGCAGCATAAGAAATAGCCGGTACATTCAAAACGATAACAGCAAGATATTTTATCCATTTTCTCTTTAAATTGCTTTTCTTTATTTTTCTGATGACATAAATATTGAATAATAAAACAGTTAATGGCAGAATTCCGAAAAGCCAGAACAGCAACATATTGGGTTTCTCTGCTTTTACATCAAGGGTATGAATGTTAATAATTTTATTGGAGGTGTCATCGAATAAAATCTGAAAGACGCCAATATTTTTTCCATTTGAAAATTCAATGTGAGCCAGTGTGGTATTGGGTGGTGTATTTTCGGCGGCTACGGTAGAGCGTTTCTTTTCGGCATTCATGAACGTATATTCAAAATTTCCATCTCCAAAATTGCTGCCTATCACTGCCCTGAATTGATCTAAACCAGATTTCAGTGAATCCCGGTTTGTCTTTTTTGCCGTCTCGTGATCCGTTGCCATCAGATTGATACACTCGTCGTAATTCTTATCCATTAGGGCTTCAACAAAATTTTCAGTTTTGTCTTTGTAAGTGAAAGTGTTTTTAATGAAATCACAACCTGTAAATAGAGCGAAGCTTACAAGCAGGGCAAAAGTGGAAAATTTCGTCATAAATTGTGCTGTAAGGAATTGGGTTTGTAGGTTTGCTTACAGCATCTCAAATATGCACATATTTTTCAAATCTTCAAAATTTATATTCGGAGACGGTTGAATTTTCAAATTTATAAAGAAAACTCCTTTGGTTCCTCAAATTTTTCACCAGAAATTTTTGTCGCAAACATAGCTGCGACGGTGTCTCCGGTTGAATTTAGCACAGTTGCTAAGGGATCTACCAATGTTCCGATAATCATTACCGCGGGAATCGCCTCAACCGGAAGCTGGTATACCGAAATCATGAGCATTTCGCCAATATAACCTCCGTTCGGGATTCCGCCGGCTACAATACTTACAAAAATCGTGATTCCAATTGCGAGAAGCAGATTCATCGGATCGAAGAAATTTTCGCCGATAATTAAAAACGCTACATAAATTTTAATGATCGACGACATGGAGGAACCGTTTTTGTGCAGCGTACTTCCGATGGGAATCACAATATTGGCAACTGCATCCGGCACACCGATTTTTGCGGCGGCCTGTAAATTGGCAGGCATTGTGGCGAAACTGCTGCAGGTTGAAATGGCCGTTAAACTCGGATAAATATTGTTTTTCCAGAATTTCTGAACGCCATCTTTCCCTTTCGCCATGAAAGCGTAAACTGTAAAAAACAGGAGAAAGTAAACCGTTCCGGCAATGTAATAAAGTCCGAGCGGCTTCGCATAAAATCCGAAAAGCTGAGGCCCGACGGTCGCAACCTGATATGCGAAATACGCACCCAAACCAATTGGAGCGGCTTTCATGACGATGAGTAGCAGCTCTTTCATTACCTCGTAGCCTGAAGCAAGAAATTGCCGGAACGGTGCCCCAGAACCACCTGTTTTTCTCACCGCAGTTCCCGTAAGAAAAGCAAATATTAACAAAGCCAGCATGTTTTTTCGGGAAAAAAGTTCGGTGAATTCACCCACGGTAAAAAAGCTTACAATCCGGTCGCCCCACGAAGTTTCGGCTCCGGTATCGATTGTTTCACCAGAAGTGGAAGGTAAAGCTTCTGTCGGAAAAAAATAAACTGCCGCAATGGTAAACAGAGCAGCAATAATGATGAAAAGCAGAAATGTAAAAATCATAGAAAAAATTATTTTCCCGAATTTCGACTGTTGCTCTAACGATGCGATAGAATTGGAAACTGCAAAAAATACCAGCGGTACCACGCTCACAAAAAGTAAATTCAGGAAAATATCACCCAGAGGTTTCAGGTAAATGACCGCAGCCGGAAAAAAAATGCCGATAAAACTGCCTGCAGTAATTCCTGTCAGAAGCAGAATAATTCCCGAGTAGTTCTTTAGAACGTCTTTCATGTTTTAAAATTTAATCAAAGATATTGGTAAATTTCTTTTCTCGGGAAATTAAACAGTCCATTCATCATTAATGAGGGCTATAAGGTAATATTTGCCCTGAAGTTCCTCAAAAACAAAACGCAGAGAATTCCAGTCCATGCCGCTGTATTTCTCAGATCCGGGAATGTAATTTTCAGTGAAATCAGCGTTAGGATAAATCTTTAACAAGTTATTGAGTATATTTCCTTTTCCCTTAAATTCATTCAAATAAAATTGAGCTTGCGTGAAATCTCTTTTAAAAACCCACTGTTGTAAATAATTTTGCAGCGAAACCACAAGCAGATCGCCTGTTCCGTCTTTTTCTCCCCAGGTAAATTTCGTAGGCATTGAAATATATCTGTTGAAATCTTCCCGGGAAAAATGTTTGTCTTTTTCAGGCTGCACATACGCGTACATCGAAAAACGTATGCCTTTATGTGGATGTATGAACTGCGAAAAACGTGTGTAATCGTTTGATTTTAAAGAAGATATAATTTCGGCGTTGATGTTTTTCAAGATATTTTCTTTCGTCTGTTTTATGGGTTCTCGAACGGATTTTAAAGAACCAGTTACCGGAACATCTGCCGAATTATTCTGTGCAGGTTGTGAGTTTGGTTTTTCTTTGGTACAGCTGGCAAATAATGTGATCAGCATGGTGTAAATAAGTTTTTTCATAGCGGTGAGTTTAGCGTTAAATTTATGCCAAGCAGATAATTTCTGCCCGCCGCAGGGTTATAAAACCGGTTGCCAAAAGCGTTCGTGTCATAGCCCAAACTGTACGGCGTGTTATAAATATTCTGAATGCTCATGCATAAACTTCCATTGAAAGTTCTTGATTTCAAAAGATAGCTGGCAGAAATATTGCCTATAAAAGAGGGTTCTGCAAAGACAGAATTGGCATCGTTCAGTGGAATTTTCGAGGTGTAAAAATGTGCGATATCTATTTTTAAACCGTGCAACAGTTCAATATTCATCAGATTTTGCAAAGAGGTGGAGGGAACGCCGGTGAGTTGATTACCTGAAAAATCAGCGCTGTTTTTGATGTAATTTTTAAAGCTGAAATCATAAAGATTACCTGCGAGATAGAACTTTATGCTGTTCAGTAATTTGTTGTTGATGTGAATTTTTCGGCTTTCTGCAACAAATTCAATTCCTTTTTGAACCGTTTCTCCGGCATTCACAAAATATTCCTGACCGTTGTCGTTTTCCCTCCTTACAATCGCGTCTTTAAGCCTGAAATCGAAAAAACTCAGTTCAGTAAACAGTAAATTTCCCCACTGTTTTCTGATGCCGATTTCTTTATTCCACCCAAATTCCGGATTCAGACTGCGGTTGATTTCCTGCGCTGAAGAGCGGAGTTCTTCGGTTGTGGGAGCAGAATTTCCCTTGCCAATTTTTCCGCGGGCAGAAAAACTATTTCCCAACAGATATGAAATCCCTAAATTCGGCAGAAATTCATTTTTAAATTTTCTGTTGCCTGATGTTTGTTCCGGAAAAATGCTTTCCCAACGGTACTTCATTAAGTTTAGGCTTCCGGCAAGGTCGATCGTCAGTTTTTCTCCGAAGACAGCTTTTTGGGAAAGGAAAACAAAACCGCTGTTGGCAGATATATTATCAAAATTCTGCGGATTCGTCGGAACTCCAAGCCTGTTATCGAAATTTCTGATGATTGCTTTTGCGGCCGCACCTTCGAAACCCAGACGTGTTTCATAAACGGAATTCAGCGATTTTTCAGCGAAATTTAAATGGGTACGAACGGTAAAATTGTTTTCAAATCTTTTTTCGAAATTGGTGATAAAAGGGTTCCGGAAATCATTATAATTTCCGTGTACCACAATAAAATGACTGAAATTTTCAGTAAAATTGATAAGATTAGACAGTCCGGCGAAAATCATTTTGTTATAAATACCGGCCTGCTGTTCCGCGGCTCCCGGAAGTGTGGCAGTTTTTGGCCTGGCCTGCCTGGGATTTTCCTGCATTTGGGCAAGTGTTAATCCACCGGGAGTTTCGTAATGAAGCTTGGAGAGCAGGAGCAGCACGTGGAACTGGTTGTTTTGGCCATAGCGATACCGGTCGTTCAGAAACATGAATTTTCTTTGCAATGCAGCGTGGTCACGGTAAGAATCTGTGGTTTCGTAACTGGTATAGACTTGCAGAAAATGATTTTTAAACTGCTCAGCGAATCGAATTTTTCCTTTATAATGACTGAAGCTTCCGGCTGAAATGCCAAAACTTTTTTCTTCTGAATTTTTTGTCTGAAGCAAAGCTGTTCCGCCTGTTACCGCTCCGAAATCTCCACTTTCAGGACCTTTGTAAATTTCAATTGATTGAAGGATTTCCGGATCCAGAATATTCAGATACGTATTTCCCGCAGCGTCTGTGAGGGAGAAATCATCAAGATAAATTTTCACATTTCTTACCCCGAACGGAGACCTCAGCGTGCTTCCCCGAATCGAAAAACGGTAGCTGCCGGGGGATCGTTCTTCCATTTTACTTCCCGGCAAGAGATTTAATGATTCCAAAAGGCGGCCGGGTGCGTTCTGTAAAAGAAAATTTGGATTCGCTACAGATACCGATTTGGTAGCCGTGATGAGTTTCGCCGGTTTACGGTAGACATCAAGCTGAACTTCAGAAATAAGCATTGCAGAATCCTGCACCTGTGAGAAAACAGGTACATAAAAAATCAGGAAAAATAATGGCAAGCCTTTGAAAAACAATGAGATGATTTTTGAGCTAAAATAAAACATTCACTTTAAAGTTTAACAGTTCTTTAAATTAAGATTGCAGCAAAATTTCCTAAATTTGAATAAATCAATGATACTATGGCTTATATAGATTATTATAAGATTTTGGGAATCGATAAAAACGCGTCGGCCGAAGATATTAAAAAAGCTTACCGCAAACTTGCCAGAAAATACCACCCCGACGTGAATCCCGGCGATAAGGAAGCTGAAAGGAAATTCAAGGAAATCAATGAAGCCAATGAAGTACTGAGCCACCCGGAAAACCGCGAAAAATATGACAAATACGGTGAACACTGGAAATATGGCGAAGAATATGAAAAGGCCAGACAGCAACAACAGCATTCGAAACAGAGTGCGAGTTATGGTGGATTTTCAGGTGCAGATTTCGGCGAAGGTGAGGATTTTTCAGATTTTTTCCAAAGCATGTTTGGTGGAGGCGCAGGTAGCGGTTTTGGCAGAAGTGCGCGGGGAAGTACATCCGGAAAATTTCGCGGTCAGGACATTTCTGCAGAACTGAATCTTCATCTCCGCGACGCGGCTACCACTCATCAGCAAACTTTTGAGATTAATGGTAAGAAAGTACGGATTACGATTCCGGCCGGAATTGCCGACGGACAGAAAATTAAACTGAAAGGCCACGGAAGCCCCGGTTATAACGGCGGCCCGAACGGAGACCTGTATATTACCTTCAATATTGCAGAAGACCCTCATTTTAAAAGAAATGGCGACCAACTGAGTGCGGAGGTGATTGTTGATCTTTATACGGCTGTTTTGGGTGGCGAAGTGATCGTGAAAACTTTGGATGGCAGTGTAAACCTTAAAGTAAAACCCGGAACACAGAACGGTACAAAAGCGCGATTGAAAGGAAAAGGTTTTCCGGTGTATAAAAAAGAAGGAGAGTATGGAGATCTGGTGGTTACTTACCACGTAAAAATTCCTACAAATCTATCAGAGAAAGAAAAAGATTTATTCCAACAACTAAAAGATTTACAGCGATGAGCGAGAGAATATCACGGGAAGAACTCGTAAAGATTTATAATATAGAAATTACTTTTTTTGATTCTCTTGAAGAAGCGGGGCTGCTAAAGACCGTGACCGAAAATGAAGTAAAATATCTGCTTTATGATGAACTTGAATTGTTCGAAAGGTTTGCGAACTGGCATTATGATCTTGATGTAAATCTCCCCGGTGTGGAAGTGATCCACCATCTCCTTCAGAAAATGGAAAAGCTTACGGCAGAAAACAGAAGACTGCTGCAGCATATGGGGAGTGATTCTTATTAGATTCAGTTAAAAATCTATTCATTGAAGGTTTTTTTTGGAATTGACAACCTTATTGGGGTTTTGTTTTAAATTTACAAAAGATTTTGGCTTTTAGTTGAAATTAATTTTTAAATTTGGTGTCCATTAACAATTAAATATTATGAAGAAATTTTTACTTTCATGCTTTTTGGCATTGGGATTTGGTGCAAATGCACAGTACGCCTATGTAGGCAATTTTGAAGATCCGGGTTACAATACGACCATTTACAAACAGTTTGGTGGCGGAAGCCGAACCACTGCAGCTGCATGTAACGGAACAAACGGGGGGCAACTCGCGATCAGCTCATCGGCAACACAAACAGGTTATATGATCGATCTGAGCGAAATAGGACAAACCGGAAATGGACAAAAAATTGACGTAAGCGTAGGTTATAAAAAGGCATCAACGGTTACGGGTACCTTAAGCTTAGCCTATTTTGTTCTGAACACGGCGACAAATCAGTGGTCGGTAAATACTTTCGGAACTCCGGTTACTTTAACTTCTGCCGCAACCACAACTTGCGCTACTTTAAGCGGTACAATCCCTGCCGGTATCATTCAGCCGGGGCAGGTTTACGGAGTAGGTGCTTGGTTTGTAAGAAGCGGATCTACTTCCGGAAATATTTATGTAGACGATATTACAGTTAATCAGGAAGTTGTTACTACTGTTCCTGCATGTACTACAATCAATTATCCTGCAAACGGATCTACCATATCAGCAGGAAATCTATCTTTGGCATGGGATGCAGTACCAACCGCAGTAAGTTATGATGTGACGGTAGGAACGACTCCGGGAGGATCAGATCTTGTAAATGTTACAGTTGGAGGTACTACAACCAACCTTACTTTGGCAACCAACACTACGTATTATGCAAAAGTTACTCCTAAGAACCTGAACGGAAGCGCTGCGGGATGTACTGAAATATCGTTTACAACAAATAATGATATCGGTTATTGCGGTCCAATTACTGCATCAGCAGTTACGTATCCTATTTCTTCTGTTTCTCTTAACGGTGTAACCAATACGTCATCGGCTGCCACAGGAGCACCTGCACACGAAGATTTTACAGCGATTGTTCTACCTGTATATGCTGGTATTCCTAACCAACTTACAGTAGCAGCGACAGGTCTGGGAACAAACAGGTTTGGGATGACCGTGTTTATCGACTGGAATAACGACGGAGATTTTAATGATGGCGGTGAACAGTACTTTACCACACCACCATTGGTTGGAGGAACAGGTGCAACAGTAAATTTGGCAGGAAATATTGCAGTACCGAATGGGGTAAGTTTGGGTAATAAGAGAATGCGAATCAAATACAATTTCAACAGTTCTACAACTGCACTGATCGACGCTTTACTAAACCCATGTGCTAATTTAGGAAATGGGCAGGTTGAAGATTACACGCTATCATTACTGAATCCGCCATCAGCTCCAATTTGTGCAAGTGTTAGTCTGCCAGTTTCCGGATCAACAGATTTCCCGGCAAACGGAACTATTACGTGGAATACTGTTCAGTACGCAGCGGGATATAAAGTATATATTGGTACGACCCCTGGAGGAACCGACATTGCAAACGGAATTGTCGTTACTGGTACCACATACAAACCAGCATTACAGGCTAACACCATGTATTACTTAAAGGTAGTACCGTATAACACTGTTGGCGACGCTGCAGGATGTACAGAGATCAGTTTCACCACTACCACAGTTCAGTATTGCGGACCACTAACATATTCTACAGTGGAGCCTACAACGAACGTAACTTTTGCAGGGATTAACAATACAACTTCTGCAACGGTAGGCGGAAGCCCTGCCCACGAATTCTTCCTGGATAAAATAGGGACGGTGTTGACAAATACGACTTATCCTATTTCAATGAATGCGAATACAGACGGGACTACATTCAGACATTTCTTTGCTGTATTTATCGACTGGAATCAGGACGGCGATTTTGATGATGCTGGTGAAAAATATTTTACAACTCCTGAAACCTTTAAATTTGTATTGGGCTCGGATGGAGTAAATGGAACTCCGGCAGTAGGATCTATCGTAGTTCCTGAAGATGCAAAATTAGGACAGACAAGAATGAGGGTTAAATCTGCTTATTACGGTAGTACGGGCCCAAATACAGAACCTAACCTGAGTAATTTTGCCAATGCATGTGTTACCACGGGCTCCAGCTTTGGACAGGTTGAAGATTATACGATTCAGGTGAATTCAGCGACTCAGGGAACATCTAATGTTGATAAAGCCAAGGTTTCTGTATATCCTAATCCATTCCATGATGTTTTAAATATTTCTGATGTCAAGGGAGTGAAATCTGTTTCAGTTAGCGATGTTGCCGGAAGACAGGTGAAAACAATGAAGGCGGCGGCTCATCTTAACCTTTCAGATCTGAAAACCGGTCTTTATATCGTGACATTACACATGGAAGATGGTTCAGTAAAATCAATCAAAGCCATTAAAAAGTAATATTTAAATGTTTATTTACTAAATAAATAGATCCGCCTCATTAATGAGGCGGATTTTTTTTGTTTAATCTAAATGGTGAAATCGTTTCAAAGTGCTTATTATATTAGTTTTTAAAGGTTTTCAAAAATACATCAAGAAAGAATTTTTAAAAAATTTTAAATTTTTTACTACTTTGTATTGCATAATACTAAATTAATTATATATCTTTGCATTGTAAGATTGATAGGATGAAAAATCCTTTCCGAATTTGAACCAATTAATAACCTAAAATAATATGAACACAGAAAACACCAAAGCGCAAATGCGAAAAGGAATTCTGGAATTCTGTATTTTGAGTTTGATCGACAGAAAAGAAATGTACGTTTCCGATTTGATTGATGAACTTAAAAAAGGAAAACTGGATGTGGTGGAAGGGACGCTCTACCCGCTACTCACAAGACTCAAAAACGGCGAATTTCTCGCTTACCGATGGGAAGAATCTACCGGCGGGCCGCCAAGAAAATACTACCAGATAACTGAAAAAGGTAAGTTATTCCTTGCCGAACTGCTGAATACCTGGAAAGAACTAACCGACTCTGTAAACCAAATTACTAAAAACAATAACCCTACGGACGCACCTGAAAGCTCGTTCCTCCCAAATTCTTAAAACTATGAACAAGACACTCTCAATAGGACTTGCAGGTTTCTCCTTCACCATCGAGGAACACGCATATATTAAACTCAGCGATTATCTTGCGGCGCTCAGAAGCTCTTTGGATGCAAACGAAGCTGATGAGGTAATGCACGACATCGAAATCCGGATGGTTGAAATCTTTAAGGACACTTTAGGAAAACGTGAAGTCATCAACGATACCGATGTGGAGAAAGTAATTTCACAAATCGGTAAGCCGGAGCAGATCGAAGAACAGGAAGAGGCTTACTTTTCTGACAAATCTTCAAGAAGAGACCACAAAACTACAGGAACGTTCACCGGCCAGAAACAGCTCTTCCGCGATCCTGAAAAACAGAAAATCGCAGGCGTGTGCGCAGGTTTAGCACATTACGTTGGGATGGATGTAAGCGCCATGCGCGCCATTTGGTTAGGAATCGCAATCCTTGGAGTTTTCACGGCAGCAATTTCAACTTCACTGATTATTTTGATTTATGTAATTCTGTGGATCGTTTTGCCAAAAGCAGAAACCGCAACAGATTTCCTGAAAATGAAGGGAAAGCCCATGAACTTCGACAATCTGAAAAACGAATCCAACAAACTGGTTCAGTTTGCCAATGAATCTACACAGAGAGTCGGAGAGATTTATCAAGAAAACAAACCTTACATCAACAATGCGGGAAGCGGAATCTGGAATGTAATCCGTTACATTCTAGGCGGAATCTTCGGATTGATGGCATTAGGTTGCATCATTGGAGCATTCTTTATCTTCGGACTTTTCGGAAGTATGGAGCTCTCACCGATGCGTGAATTCAACTTCCTTTTCGAAGATGGCGGAATGAGCAATGTGCTGTATGCCATGATGCTGATCGGGACACTTATCCCGGCAATTCTCTTCAGTTTACTTTCCATTAAACTCATTTCTCCTAAAACACAGCTCAGAAATGTAGGATATGTACTCGGTGCGTTATTGCTGATTCTTATCGCTTTCGGAACTTATTTCGGAATTAACATGGCTAAAAAGGACATGATTTACAAAGGTCATAAAGAAGATACCGAGAATGTGGCCATCAACACCACTTCCGACAGTCTGTATATTGACGTGAAGCAAATCACGATTCCGCAGAACTTCACCGCTTACGATGACGATATTTTTTCAGACAAGCAGATGGTTTACGAAGAAGATTATCCTTATGTTGATGTAACAAGAAGCGCAACTGCTACGGCGCCATATTTAATCATAAAAAAAGAAGGGAAGGGCTATAATATTCCGATCCAGCTGAATGTAGCGGTAGAAATTCAGGATAACAAAATCTTGCTGCCGAATTTTGTAAAATACCCTTACCAGGACCGCTTCCGCGATTACAATGTAAACTATGAACTGGTAGTTCCGATGAGCACCAAGGTTTTCAAAGTGAAAGAAAATGCACTGAATCTGGATGGTGATCTGGATGGCGACGGAGTGGAAGACGATGACGACGATGCGCATGGCGTAGTAATCGAGAAAAATAAGATCAAAATAAACGGATCTACCATTCAGTACAGTTCCTCAGATAAAGACAGCGTCATTATCAATGGGACCAAAATGCCGAAAGCAGAGGCCGATAAAATCATCGATTCCATGAAAACAAATATGGGCAAAATGGAAAATGTTGACATCTCCATTAAAGACGGAAAGAAAGAAATATCCATTAAAACCAAATAATGAGAGTGGATGAGCAAAGGCGGAGGATCTGCTCCACAGAAAAATCCGCTTTTCGCTTGTTCATTTCAGGTTTAACCAAAATTTAACATCCGGATTGGTATTTTCATTAAAAAAAATACTAATTTCGTAACGCGAATTTAATCAAGTTAGTAATCACACTCAAAAACCTCAATCATGGTACAGTTCGTTTTAGAAATCGCAATGAGAATCATTGATTTCGTTAGCAGTTTATTTTAGTAAGAATTTTAATTCAATATATTTGTAAAGTATAACCAATACCTTTGGTTATACTTTTTTGTTTAATAAGAAACAGTAAAATTAAATTCCTTTCCCGGAATCAATTGATATGAAAAAACTCATCGGAAAACTCATCCTGAAACTTATCGGCTGGAAAATTGTTCTCGAAGGCGATGTAAATAATCTTAACCGTTGTATTCTTGTCGTTGCACCACATACTTCCAATCAGGAATATCTTCTTGGCAATCTTGCCTATTGGGCACTCGATAAACCGTTGAAAATCATTATCAAAGATCAGCACACAAAAGCCTGGTACGGCGGAGTGGTAAAAGCGCTGGGCGGAATTGGGATCGACCGTTCCCAGAAAAACGACCTCGTGAAATTTGTGGTTGATCAGTTCAAAAAAGAAGATTTCAGTCTGGTGATTACCCCGGAAGGAACAAGAAGCTGGGTGCCGAAATGGCGCAAAGGCTTTTATCACATGGCGATGGCGGCAAAAGTTCCGATTATTGTGGCAGCAGGCGATTTCAGAACGAAACAGATTCATTTGGGCTATGAAATTTCGGTGAAAGATCTCGAAACCCGCTCTTTCGAAGATATTATGCAGGAAATGGAAGATTATTACAAAAAAATTACACCCAAATATCCTGAAAAATGGAATCCAAAAATTTATTAAATAGCAAAATAATGACCGAAGATAAAAAGAACGGAATTCTGCACAGGCTCAACAATTGGGGCGGCGATAATTTAGGTAAAACACTGGGAATTATTTTCACTGATGTAACCGATGATACCCTTACTGCCACTATGCCCGTAACGCCAAGAGTTCATCAGCCTTTCGGCATTCTTCACGGCGGTGCAAACTGTGTTCTGGCCGAAACGCTTGGCTCCTGTCTTTCTGTTTTGCACGTAGATACGGAGAAAGTGGTGCCTGTGGGAACCAATATCAATTCCAATCATTTACGCAGCAAAAAAGACGGAATGGTCACCGGAACTGCGAGATTTATCCGCAAAGGAAACACCATGCATGTCTCCGAAATCGATATCCGCGACGAACATGGTAACCTGATCAATCACACTACCATGACCAATAATATCATTCCACGTCCCAGATAAAAATGATTTTCTTTAGATTTCCTTTTTCCGAAATTATTTACACTATCGGCGAAACTTCGGCTTCTGAGGCAGTGTCTTTTCTGTCATTCGATCAGTCAGAAAAATTAGATTTTAAAGGAAATATCAAAGCAATATCAGTAAATTATTTTTTAAATCATGAAGTCTTTAATGATGAATTGAAAATGGAACTCCTTGATTTTAAAGAGGAAACATCGGAAGAGTATCAGAAGACGTTATTGAATGTAATGGACTTCATTAAAGAAAATCAACTTTCCAAACTGGTAATTTCCAGAAGAAAACTGGTAGAATTCAACGGTTCAAAACTCAGTCTTTCCCAAACATTTCTTAATCTTTGCGAAGCCTACAAAAACGCTTTTGTGTATTTTTTTATTAAAGACGGAAAATGCTGGCTGGGCGCTTTTTCAGAATTATTAGGAAAATTTGATAAAAGAACGTCGGAGTTTCAAACCATGAGTCTTGCCGGAACGATACCTGTGGACGAAAAGTGGACAGATAAGGAAATTGAAGAACAAAAACCGGTAACAGTTTTTATCTCTAATACGCTGAAAAATTATGCTTCTGAAGTTCATAAAAGCGACACTTACGACCATATTTCCGGAAACATCAAACATCTGCGTACAGATTTCAACGCGAAAATAGAAGAGGAAAATCTCGAAAAGATTATTTCAGAACTTCATCCTACGCCTGCGGTATGTGGAATTCCAAAGGAAATGTGCAGAAATACAATCGAAAATTTTGAACCGCATCCAAGAAATTTCTATGCCGGTTATATTAAAGTCGAAACCGAAGAAAATGTTCAGTATTTTGTAAATCTTCGCTGCGCCGAATTCTTTAGGAATGCAGCTTTAGTTTATGTTGGTGGTGGAATTACATCTGAGAGTTCACCCGAAAAAGAATGGCGCGAAACCGAACTGAAGTCGGAGGCCATCCTGAAAAATCTCAGTTTTAAATAAATCTTTAATATGAAAATTCACCATATCGCCATCATCTGTTCCGATTATCAGGTCTCGAAAGAATTTTATACCGAAATTTTAGGGCTTCAGATTTTACGCGAAGTTTACCGTGCAGAGCGGGATTCCTACAAACTCGATCTGGGAATTGGTGAGCATTATGTGATTGAACTTTTTTCATTTCCCAATCCACAGCCAAGACCTTCACGCCCCGAAAGCTGCGGGTTGCGTCATTTAGCTTTTTCTGTGAAGAATGTGGAGGAAAAGCGCGATGAACTCATGAAAAAAGGTTTGGTATGTGAGGAAATCCGCGTGGATGAATTTACAGACCGGAAATTTTTTTTCACCCAGGATCCCGATGCTTTGCCGCTGGAATTTTACGAAGCTTAAAAGATGAAATTGTTTTATATCCTTCTCGGCGCTTCAGTCCATGGCAGAACGATTGAGCAGCATGATGTGTTTTTTGGCATCGCTAAAAAGCTTAAAGATTTAGCGCCTGCTATTAAAGAGTTCTGGCCGGAAGCGGGCAGCGATCTTCATCTTGATGCTTATCAGGAAGTGAAATTTGTCGATGGCTACGAAATTAAAATTGTGGAAAAAGGCAGTGAGAAATCGGAAAATCATTTATTTTTCATCAATCTTGGCGGCTATAAAGCCGGTTTTTTCGAGGAATTTCATGAACAGCATTTGATGGTGGGCAAAAAAATGTCGGAGGTCATCAAAAGATCAAAGCAGACCGAATTTTATAAAACGATGGGATTCCCAGGTGCGGTAAGCCATGTTGACGATAAACACGGCGTTGATGTTGATGATATTTTCAAAGTAAATGATCTTCTGCCTCAGGAAATGAGGGAAAAATATTCATTGGTTCTGGAAAAGTCTGGTGAAATTGAGCAGAAGAATTTCATCAAACTCAAATATCTTAAAATCGATAAAATTTAGAATAAGCTTATTCTTTTGCGATCTCTTCGCGGTTATCTGATTCTTCTTTTATGCCTTCCTCAATCAGTTCTTCCACAACTATTTCATCTGCAGGTTTCAGGGTTTTTACTTCCTCTTCCTGTTTGGTGTCGTAAAGATTAATGTGAAATTGGCAGAGAATAGGGAAGTGGTCGGAACCGATGTGTTCCAAAGTTTCGAGTTTCTCGACAAAAATTTCTGGTGAGTGGAAAAGCAAATCCAGCGGAACCCGGAAAAACCAGTATTTCGCATGGAATGTTGCTAAAATCCCTCTTCCTACACGCGCATCAATCAGTTCACTGGTTTTACGGAAAAGAATGGAAGTTACCGACCACGCTACCGTGTTGAAATCGCCGATTACCAAAGACGGAATCTGGTTTTCTTTAATTTTTTTAGCCACACACAGCAAATCACCGTCGCGCTCTTTCGAAGTGGTTTCTTCCGTAGGACTTGGCGGCGGTGGATGTACGGCAAAAACCACAAAATCATGTCCGTCAGCGGTCTGAAACCGTGCTTCGATGCTTGGAACATCATCTGCTACAAAAAAATGTACAGTAGATTCTACAAACGGAATTTTAGAATAAAGATGCATTCCATAGGTGTTTTCCAGGGTTACCTTTTCTGTGTAAGGATAGTTTTTTTCAAGTTTGCGGTTGGCCTGTTCCCAATCAGCGTTGCTTTCCATCGTGATGAAAATGTCGGGACTGTATTTCGCTATAAGTTGATGCAGTTTTTGGAAATTTTTATTGAACTGATAAACATTCACCGAAATGACTTTAACCGTCGCCGAAGCAGTAGAATCCTTTTTTACTTCTTTCTTTTTGTAAAATTTGGTGTAGCGGATTAAAATATAAAGGTGATAGAGAATCAAGATAAACTGCGCGGCATTTAAGAGCCACATCCAAAAGTTTTTTTCAGCAAAAATAATTGACGATGAAAATGAGATTCCCTGCAGTACAAGAATCTGAATCTTCATGAATTCCGGGACACGGAAAACCCAGTGCTGGCTCCTGAAAAACGGAAGAATGCTCAGAATAATAAGCAATACCGACAAAATAGCGAGAAATATTTCCATAGTTTATTTCATACAAAGTAAAACTAAAAAGTATTATTCTGCATACTTTTCAATTAAATAATTAAGCCATTTTTATGCCCTAAGAATTGCTTTTCGTAATTTTGTGAACTCCCCACCTCACGGGAAGGAATATAAATCAATAAAGAAAAAAGTGAAAATATGAAAATCGGAATTCTCGGTGGCGGACAGTTGGGCCGGATGCTTATTCAGGAAGCATTAAAATATGATGACGAATGGTTTACCCTCGATCCTGCCAAAGATGCGCCCTGCCATGCAATATCTAACTTTACCGAGGGAAATTTCGATGATTTCGATACGGTGTTCAATTTCGGGAAAGGGAAGGATGTAGTGTCCATCGAGATCGAGCATGTGAATGTTGATGCGCTTTACGAACTCCGCGAATGTGGTATTAAGGTAATTCCAAGTCCCGAAATCATTCAGATTATCCAGCAAAAAATTCTCCAGAAAGAATTTTATCTAAAACACGATATTCCAAGTCCGGAATTTCAGATTATCCAGAATACATCCGAAGCGAATTTTCCGCTGCCTTTCGTGCAGAAAATGAATGCCGGTGGTTACGACGGTAAAGGCGTACAGGTCATCAGAACCGATGAAGATCTGAAAAAATTGTGGAACGTGCCTTCGGTTTTGGAAAGTCTGGTTGATATCGAAAAAGAACTTTCTGTAATTGTTGCCATCAACGAAAACGGTGAAACCAAAACTTTTCCGGTCACTGAAATGGTGGCGGATCCCAAACTTAATCTTCTGGATTTTAATATCTGTCCGGCGCATATTTCAGAACATGTAGAGCAACAAATTCAGCAAATCGTGAAGAAATTCATCAAGGCGGCTAATTCTCCGGGACTTTTTGCCATTGAACTTTTCCTCGATAAGAAAGATGAGGTTTGGGTAAATGAAACCGCGCCGAGACTGCACAATTCGGGCCATCAGACGCAGGAAGGAAACTCAAATTCACAGTTCGAACAGCTTTACCGCGTTTTAAAAAATCTTCCGCTCGCGGATACCGATGCTTTCGGATTTTCAGGAATGCTGAATCTGGTAGGTGAAGAAAATTTCTCGGGAAAAGTAAAGTATGAAGGATTGGATGAAGTACTGAAATTACCCAAAACCTACGTTCATCTTTACGGAAAAACAGCAACCAAACCCGGAAGGAAAATGGGTCACATTAATATTCTGGCAAACTCACGAAAAGAACTTTTAGAAAAACTCATTCACGTAAAATCACTTGTGAAGGTCGTTTCCGGGCATTAAGCGTTTCGTTTAAAATTGTATTTTTTAATTAAATATTTTGTAATAACTTTAATACAAAATATTTGATTATGAGTAATATAGCAACAGTTTTGGCCCGCAAGGGGAATTCGTTCGTCAGCGTGAATCCGGAACAGACCGTTCTGGAAGCGTTACAGCTCATGGCTGACAGAAATGTTGGTGCAGTGGTGGTAAACGATGCCGACACTTATCATGGTATTTTTACCGAAAGAGATTATTCCCGCAATGTTATTCTTAAAAACCGGCATTCTTCAGAAACAAAGGTGAAGGAAGTAATGTCGGTAAATCTTCCTGAAATTAAACCGCTCGACACCCTGAATCACTGTATGCAACTGATGGCCGATCACAATGTGCGCTATCTGCCGGTGATGGAAGAGGGTAAAATGAACGGTATTATTTCGATACCGATGTCATCCGCGAAAAAGTAATTGATCAGAAAGAAGTCATTAAACAGCTGAAAGAATATATCCAGGGTTAATCAATGCTTTGTTTTCTCCTCCGGAACATTCCCTTCTGGTAATTGGTGATAAAAACGCCGCAGATAATAAGCGCAGTGGCGGTAATAAATGCTGCCGAAATTTCTTCATCCAGAATCAGCCATCCCAAAAATATTGCAATCACTGTATTTACATAAGAAAGCAGGGAAACCTGGGTTGGCGAAATCTTCTTTAAAGCAAAGTGAAACGCAAAATAAGCCGCTACAGAGCCAAAAACCGCAAGATAAACGGTTGCTGCGATGCTTTTGAACGACCAGGAATTCACCTCAATTTTATCAGACAGCATAAAAGCCAATGCAATCTGCGCTATTCCCGCAAAAGCAAACTGATAAAAGAGGTTCAACGAAATATTCTGATGCTGAAGTTTCATTTTTTTGGTTAGAATTGATCCCAAAGCCCAACCGCAGATGGCAATAAAAATAAAGATGACGCCCATGCGGTAATCCGGATTCAGTAAATCCTGAATACCATCTTTAAAAATCAGAAGAATCCCGCTGAAGCCCATTAATATTCCCAGTAAAGAACGGTATGTAAATTTCTGAAGACCAAAAAATATGCTTCCCAGAAATACAAGAAGCGGAGAAGTGGCGCTGATTAAAGAAGCCAAACTGCTCGAAAGATGCTCTTCTGCAACGGTCGTCATTCCGTTGGCTACAATCAGCATCAGTACGGAAAAAATGATTTGAATTCTTAGATTTTTCCACCCGATCCATCGAAGTTGTTTTGAAAACAGCAGAATGATAAATAATAATCCGGCCGCGATGACCTGTCGGATTCCCGCAACAAACCAGGGCGGAATAGTTTCCACCGCAATACGGATGCCGAGAAAAGTGGTTCCCCAAACGATGGCAACGGTTAAAATAGCAATAATGAGTTTGGGGTCTTTGGGAAATTTCACAGTGCAAAAGTACGCTTTTTTGCTGCTTTTACGGGTCGGAGGAAGAATTGTTATTATAAAATTCTTATCTTTAAAACTTCAAAAAAAGTAAAAAATGATCGGAATTATCATGGGCAGCCAAAGCGATTTGCCCGTTATGCAACAGGCAGCGGATTTTCTAAAATCACTCGAAATTCCCTATGAATTAACGATAGTTTCAGCACACAGAACTCCGGAAAGGATGTTTGATTACGCAAAAACGGCAAAATCCCGTGGCCTGAAAGTCATCGTCGCCGGAGCTGGTGGCGCAGCCCATTTACCGGGAATGGTGGCTAGTTGTACCACTTTACCTGTGATTGGCGTTCCTATTTTATCTTCCAATTCAATAGACGGTTGGGATTCTGTACTTTCTATTTTGCAGATGCCGTCGGGAATTCCTGTAGCTACCGTAGCACTGAATGGCGCGACCAATGCCGGCATTTTAGCCGCTAAAATCATCGGAACTTCAGATGAGAATGTTTCTGGAAAATTAGAGCATTATCAGAATTCTTTGAAAGATAAAGTATTGGGAACGGTAGAAGATATACGGCAGATTCATCCGAACAACTTCGATTAAAATAAAACGAACGCACTTCTATGAGGTGCGTTCGTTACTGTCAGCAGGTTTTTTCTATTTATTATAGCTCGGGAGTGAAGGGTTAGTAATAAAATTACATTTTCTAACCGCAATAACTGAGGTTGCTGAATTGTTTGAATTGTCAGTGTCGGTAACTTCCGAGGTGTCGACAATAGTTACACTTTTAAAACTCTCATTGTTTTTAAGTGCTTTCGGATAATATTCTCCCGTGATGGTCACAATTCCTGACCGGTTTGCCGGCAAGCCAACTTTGCCGCTTACTCTATTGGTTGGGAATGATGTGGTGGGTAGATTACTCGCGGAAAATCCAGTGGTTGATAATGATGTAATCTTAAACTGCGAAGTATTGAGCAGTGTTCCTGCGGAATTCTGTATTTCATTGCTGAAATTAATATTGCTGAGTGCAATGGGTGTATCATTTGTCACTTCAATATTTAGAGTAACCCGTGTTTTCTTGTCATTACATAAGATCGCCATATCAGAACGGCTGTCCACGCGGATATTTCCAGGAGTTGTAAGCAAAATATTGCGGATTTCGTGAAAGTTGTAACCACCGCCGGTGGAACCTGCGAAACCCACCTTTAAAGTCGGCGGAATAGGATATGTTGCGCTGTTGATTGTATGCGTAATAATTTCGGTGAAAGTTGTTTCCCCTTGTTTTCTCCACTTCACGTTTACCTGATAATCGGCGCCAACTCTTTTAACTTCCAGCTGGAATCTGCGGTAGAATTGATTGTCGGTAGGGCGGGTGGGTGTAATAGTGTTATAATCGATTTCGTTTCGGTTTCTGATTTGAGCCAGTGTTCCTGTTCGGTCTCCGAGCGCTGTATGAGCAAAATAAGGGTTAGACAGGTTATAAGTCGCAGAGGTAGGACCTCTTAAAACGACTGAGTTGGGAACTTCAACATTCGTTCCGCCATTTCTGTTTTCATTTGCGCGTGCAAAGTTTCCATATTCATCAAAACCAACGCCGATATAACCGCCACTCAAGCCTGTTGTTCCTGCAGGATTGTTGTAGGTAGCATAACCCAGTGAACCGCCGAATCCGCCTAGTTTAAACTCAGCTTCGGTTACATTTCCATTGAAAAGGAATACGGAAAATCCGTCAGCTCCGTTGTATCCGTCGTTGCTGGACCGCCATGCTTTGTACTCAAAATCCGCAAGGACCCCCAAATCAGTAGGAAAAGATTGCAGGATATACATATAACCTTTTTGATATGTAGCAGCATTTGTAAGCCGTAACCAGCCTTCACCGTTTGGATCTACGCCGGAAGCTGCCGTAAGCGTGGCATTGTCGCCCAATTTCAGCCCGCTGGAATCATTGGTTCTGAAGTTGTTGGTAATAGTAAACTGTGCGTTGTTCAGACTACAGCCAAGCAGAATGCCTGTCAGTAACAGTAATTTATTTTTTTTCATCACTTGTCTTATCTTACAACAAATACGATATTCATGAAACTCGCGTCGCTGGCATTGCCATATACCTCATAACTCATCAGTCCATTGGCATCGATGGTTACATTTCTTAGCAACGCAGTGTCATAATATGTAATATAATACTCCAGTTTATCTTTTGCAAGAGTGGGAATTGATCCTGCAGAACCTGTGCTTTTTACCGGTGGATTGGTAAACTGACTGGTATAAACTGCATGGAGATCCATTGTTTTTACACCCAAGGTAGTGGTGTTGACAAGGACTGAAGGCATGTAGAAAAATTTTGGAGTCACAGCTTCCTTAATCACAGCCTCCCATTTCCCAGTACCATTATCATAATAGTAAAATCCCGGAGCTTTGATGTTTGAAGTCTTGGTACTCGCTGATCCCGGAACTGCCGTAGCATAAATCAGTGTTGAGTGTTGGCTGCTGCCATATAAGGCATCTTTTGCTTTCAGTTCATCACCAGACATTCTAGTGATAAGTACACCTTCGGGAACAGTGTTTACAGTGGATTTTCTAACGTCAAATGTTGTAGAGGGTGCACTAGTATTGATACCAACCTGAGCGGTTGCCATAACGGATGCAGTACATCCAAGCAGGAAGTAAATTTTCTTCATTTATCTGTTTTTTGTTTTTAAAGGAGTGCAAATATAATTAAAAACCCTGGTACAAAAGAGAATAAACGTTAAATTTCGTTAATTTACTATTTTACACACAATATTTAGAAATCATCAGTGATATGATGTTAAGCATATGATTTCTATCTTTTAGAATTGGAAACGCTCAACTTCATAAGTAGTGAGTGTTTTGGAATTTATGGCGTATTTATTTTAGTGAAAATAGCCAAATGTAAGCTTCCGGAAACTCTTTTGCCCAGTAATTTTCAGAATGGGTTCCGTAATCATCAAATTTCGTTTTGATGTTTTTCCTGCGAATTCCTTTGCTCATCAGTAACGGAACTGCTTTTTCAATGTCGGTGACCATTTCATCTGACTCTTTTCTGCCCGCCAGAAGATAGATTTTGGTCTTTTTTAAAGATTTTGAATACTCATTTAGATAAAGAGTCAAATCTTCCTTCGCAAACCAGAAGCTCGGACTGAACACGCCCAGTTTCCCAAATTTCTCAGGATATTTCAGGCCTGTGTAGAAGGAAATCAACCCGCCCATCGAAGAGCCGATTAATCCGGTGTTCTTTGCTGAAGAAGCCGTTCTGTAGTTTTTATCGATATAAGGTTTCAGGGTTTGTGCCAGAAAATCAGCGTACAGATCGCCTTTTCCGCCGCCGTATTTTGCATTTTTCCAGGGCGAATATTCATTCAGTCTTTCGCTACCGCCATTGTCGATGCCTACAATAATGGCCTGTTTTTTACCTTCGAGGAAGAACTCATCCATGGTTTCATCTACCTGCCATTCACCTGAAAAGGAAGTCAGTTGATCGAACAGGTTTTGCCCGTCTTGCATATAAATCACAGGGTATTTCTTCTTCGAGGCATCGTAATCTTCAGGAAGATAGATCCAGATTTTCCTTGTTGTACCGAGTTGCGGAACGGGGAAGTTTTCACTAAGGATTTTTACGTTTTTTGATGCGGTATGCTTTTTCTGCTCAGGTTCAGCCCAGGAAAGTATGGTGTTTTCAAGTGTTTGCGGTGTTCCCGTAAATGTGAAAGTTCTGTTTTCAATTCCTTTTCCTTCTTTATTTCCTTCCGCGGTTTCCCAGCTTCCTGAAGTGAATTTATATTCTGCTTTTCCGGCCTGTTCAGGTATTTCAATTTCATAGGTTCCGTTTTTGCTTTTCTTCAGTTCGAATGCCGGGTCCTGAGGATTCCATCCGTTAAGTGAAGAAGCCATGAAAATTCTGGCATCTTCCGGCGTGTTTTCCGGTGTGGTAACGACAAGTTTTACCTGCGCATTCAGAATTCCAAAATTCAGAAGGATGAAAACAAAATATTTCATGGTTTATTTTCTGAAGAATTCCATCAAATCCATATAATTTTTCTGGTTCACACCGTGCCCGTTCATATATTCACGGAAGGTAAAATAACAGCTTAAATCATAGAGGAGATCCGCCGCTTTACGGCCCCACTCCAATGGAATCACTGCATCATCAGTTCCGTGGGAAATGAAAAACCGAAGGTGCTGTAGTTGCTTTTTATCTTTCACCATGTGCTCCATCAGTTTTTCTTCCGGATAGGCGCTCATGCATGCCACCTTCGAAAACAGCAGTGGGTTTTGCAGCGCTAAGGCGTACGCAAGAATGCCACCCTGGGAGAAGCCACAGAGGTGGGTTTCATTTTCGGTAAGTCCGTAATGATTGGTAATCTTCATGATGTTCTGCAGCAGTCCGTCGAGCGATGCTTTGGCTTGCGGAACATCAATTCGGTTTTCGGTATTCATAAGGTCGATGTCGTACCACGAGTAACCTTCGTACTGTGAATCAAGCGGTGCACGGAAACTCACCACGAGCCAATCTTCCGGCAGGGTAGGGACGAAAGAAAATAAATCCTGTTCATTGCTTCCGTATCCGTGAAGTAAAATTAAAAGTGGCGTTTCGGGTGTAATATTTTGTGGTTCGCGAACCAGATAAGATAAATCCATAGAACAAAGATATTCTATTTTTTCAGGAGCAACAAGGGTTGGTTTTTCTTTTGGCTTCACGTCAGGCTTTCTGCGCTCTCCAAATTCTGCGGCGGCGGAGCGGACTATTAATCTGGCTCTGACATGTGCTCCCATCGCTGCTGTAAGAACGATTTTTCATCCTCCGAATAAGATAATATTCTGTAATATCATAGAAAATGTTTCATATTAAGTTAAACTTTAATTAAAAGATGCTTTAACATTTGATTAATAATTATTTATAATCAAATTCTAAAATTTACTTTAATTAATTTTAAATATATATTCACCTGTTTTACATTTGTATCGGGCAAAATTTTAAGTAGAACCCATGTAAAAATCTGTCTTAAAGATGGTCTGAAAATATTTGCGAATCTCAGCTTCTCTTGTGTATAAATGAAGTGTGATTTTAAGATTATCTTCTACTTTCAGTCCATAATATTTTACATCAAAACTAAATTATAAAACATAGGAAAATAAAAGAGGCAGAATTTTAAGACCTTTGTTTTCATCAGTCATTTTCAGATTAACACAAAAAAAACCGGATATAAAATCCGGTTCAATATTTGTAAAGCTGGGCTTTAGATTTCTCTTTTTACCACAGCAACAGGTTTTAATCTGATCAGTTTCATTTTATCCAGTAAAACCATAATCAGATAAGTCACATCGATTTCGTGCCATCTTACCCCACCGAAATTTGCTCTTCCGCCGTGCTTGTGGTGGTTGTTGTGATAGCCTTCGCCCATCATCAGCCAGTCGAAATGGAACAGGTTTTTAGAGGTATCTGAAACTTTAAAATTCACGTAGCCGTAAATATGTCCGAACCAGTTGATGATCACGCCGTGAATTGGTGCCATCATGTACGCAACCGGCAGCAGAATCCACTGCCACCACGCCGTTGCAAAGAAATAGAAAAATGCGGTATAGGCAACTGCCCAGGCAAGCCTGGAACCCCAAGAGCTTGCAAACCTATCAAAACCTTCCCACTGAGGAACGTTCTTCGTAAATTTTTCCTCTATTTTTACCTTCTGCTGGTTGATCTGCTGGTAAATCGATTTCGTGCGCCACATCATCGTGAAAAGGTTGTGGTCGTATTTTGGGGAGTGCGGATCTTTTTCGGTGTCGGCATACGCGTGGTGCATGCGGTGCATTACGCCATATCCGTACGCGGAGAGATAATTCGATCCCTGGGTGAGCCAGGTAAGAACATAACAAAGTTTTTCGCCGAAGCGCGACATTTTAAAAGACTGGTGCGCAGCATACCGGTGCAGGAAAAAAGTCTGAAAAAAAAGTCCTGAGTACCAAAGGACTGCAATAAAGATGATAATAACCATTAAAAAAAAATTTAGGCGTAAAAGTACGAATTTAAAAAAGAACAAATCACTGCAAAACAGCGCACCCTTAGATAAATGCTATATCAATAATAAAAAATCCGGAAGATTCTTCCGGATTTGTGCTTTATACCGCTTTCACGATAAAGTAATTTTTCTTGCCTTTCTGCAAAAGCAGAAACTTTCCGTCGATTAAATCTTTTTCCGCAACTTCGAAAGTGTCGTTTACTTTGTCTTTGTTGATGGAAATTGCGTTGCCGGACAATTCTCTTCTGGCTTCTCCTTTTGACTTCAGAAAGCCTGATTTTTCAGAAATTAAATCGATCACATTGCTGCCAACCACTTCACTTTTGGCGATTTCCTTTTGCGGAACGCCTTCAAAAACCTCCAAGAAAGTCGCTTCATCCAGATTCACCAAATCTTCAGCCGTGGATCTTCCGAAAAGAATTTCCGAAGCCTTCACTGCTTTTTCATATTCTTCGCGGTTGTGAACCCAAATTGTCACTTCTTCAGCCAGTTTTTTCTGAAGTTTTCTTTCGTGCGGTGCGGCCTGATGTTCTGCGATAAGATTTTCAATTTCTTCCTTGCTTAAAAAAGTATAGAACTTAACGAATCTTTCAGCATCGGCGTCGGTGGAATTCACCCAGAACTGGTAAAACTTGTAAGGCGACGTTCTTTTTGGATCGAGCCAGTAATTTTCACCACTTTCAGATTTTCCAAACTTGGATCCGTCCGCTTTTGTGATCAAAGGAACAGTCAGCGCAAATGCTTCACCTTTTGCTTTTCTGCGGATCAGTTCAGTTCCGGTGGTGATATTTCCCCACTGATCTGAACCGCCCATCTGAAGTTTTACATTTTTCTCTTTATACAGGTGCAGGAAGTCGTAACCCTGTAAAAGCTGATAGGTAAATTCAGTGAAACTCATTCCTTCTGCGCCGCCTTCACCGGTGATTCTTTTCTTCACCGATTCTTTGGCCATCATGTAGTTTACAGTGATGTTTTTGCCGATATCGCGGATGAACTGAAGGAAAGAGAATTCCTTCATCCAGTCGTAATTGTTCACAAGTTCTGCGCTGTTGCTTTCAGTTCCATCAAAATTTAAGAATTTTGAAAGCTGCGTTTTCAGACACGAAACATAATGGTTCAGGGTTTCTTCATCCAGCGCATTACGTTCAGTAGATTTTCCGGAGGGATCGCCGATCATTCCCGTGGCGCCACCCACCAACGCGATAGGTTTGTGACCGTGCTGCTGAAAATGGGCCAGAACTTTAATCGGAATCAGACTTCCGATATGCAGAGAATCCGCCGTAGGATCGAAGCCTATATACGCCGTAGTCATTTCTTTATTCAGTTGTTCATCGGTTCCGGGCATCATGTCGGCATACAGGCCGCGCCATTTCAGTTCTTCAATAAAGGGATTCATCTTCTAAAAAATTTTAAGAGGCAAAGATAGGATTTTTGAAGGAAATTTTAGGGCCGGATTTAGAGGGGGATTTTCAGCCCGATTGCAAATCTGTGGAAAATTCAGCGCTCTTTTCGTTTCAGGACTTTTCCCCGCGGTTCGTCGCCTTCATACAGCGCAATTTCGGAGTGCAGAAACTCAGCCGCTGCAGCTGAATCTTTGACTTTTACCGCACTGCGTTCCAACATTTCAGCTTCAAAGGGATTTAATAGATATTCCCGAAGCCCATTTTCCCGCCAGTTGATTCCCGTACTGCACTTTTTATAGATTTCACGCGCCAGCGACAGAGCATCCAGAAGTGCCTGGTTGGCACCCTGACCTTTAAACGGACTCATCGGATGCGCGGCATCACCAATTAAAGTAACAGATCCTGCACGCACCAATGATTCGGAACTGAGTAAATCCCGGTCGTAAACGGGATAGCCGGAAATGAATCTCTCTTCCGTAGCTGCTAAAATTTTCGGAACCGGACTGTGCCAGGGTGTTCTGCGCATGGCTTCTTCTTTAAGAGCTTTGGCGCCTTTTGTACTCAGGATTTTGGCTTCATCTTCAGGAATGGGAAAACTCAGCTGCCACATGACCGATTCGGCATCATAAGGCATGATGTAAATTCTTTCATTTCCGTTGGCGGTTTGAAACACCGTCGCCGAATCCAGCAAAGAATGGTGGGGAAGGCCAACCGCCCTCAGCGGACAGATGCCCAGAATAACAATGCAGTCCAGATAGCGCAGCGGAGAAATTTTATCTCCAATCAAAAGACTCCGGACGGTGCTCCGGATTCCGTCGGCCCCTACAATGAGATCAGCTTTTTCCACAACCGTTTCGCCGTTGACGAGAAAACTGAGGTTCATGCCGTTCTCTTTATTTTCCTCAAAACCGGTCAGCTGGTATCCCCATTTAATGGAATTTGTGTTGCCAAGCTGTTCCATCAATGATGAACGCAGCGCCTGTCTGGCAATATGTACATTGGTTTTCCTGGCAGAAGGTTTGTTGCTGCCTTCCAGCCATTTTCGCATTCCCCATTCGCCGACTGTTTTTCCCTCCGGTGTGTGGACCAAATGTCGTGTAGATATCACACCTTTTTCCAGTTTCTGTATTCCGAACCCTTGAATTGCCTTGCTGGCCTGTTGAAGCGTAAGACCGTATCCCTGAGACCGCGCACCGAAACTCTGGTCACGTTCATAAAGCGTAAAAGGGATACCGCGGTGCAGACACGCAACCGCAAGCGCAGTTCCGCCAATTCCGCCGCCAATGACCGCAACATGAGGAAATTTTTCATAATCGGGAACAGGAAAATCTTCCGCAGGAATCAGTCCCGTTCCGGAACAGGTAGCACAGGGATAAAGATGGGCGTGCGGACGCACAGGCTCGGGAATTGCTCCATCGGATTTTTCATATTCTTCCAGGGCTTTTTCGTACCGGATTCTTACACTTTTTCGGATGCGCTGCTTTTTTTTGCCTTGCCCGGCGCATTCTGTACAAACCGTCCAGCATTGTGTTGGATGTTCCATTATGACCGGTGTTTTTTAAAGCATGGGTTCGACATCTGTTCAGAAATTTCAGCAAAGATAATATTTTGCTTGCGGAAGATTTTTAATCTTATTCCACACTATCAGTTTCCTAAGTTTTTCATTAAATTTTAAAAGCCTAATTTTGCACCCCGAAATTCAGATAAGAACCTGTCGTTAAATGTAAAGCATTCCGGTAGCCATTCTTGTTAATTATAAATCGATAAAAATTCAGATATGAAAAGAATTGGCGAACACCGAAAACTGCTTGGCGTTGACAAAACCGCGACTTTAAAAGAGTTAAAAACCATTTACAGAAACACGATGAAAGACGCGCATCCTGATAAATTTGTGAATGATGAAGCAGGAAAACTCGAGGCTGAAGAGAAAAGCAAATCGGTGATTGAAGCATACCACTTTCTCGTGAGCATCAACCCGGAAACACAGGAAAAATACAGAGAGGAATACATCGAAACTACTTCCAAATCAAACATTCAGGATTTTGAATATGAAAAGCAGATCCTGAAAATTCAGCACCTGAACGGTAAAATGTTCGAATACATTGGCGTTCCAAGAAATACTTATATCAAAATGGTGAACGCTGATTCGCCAAGCCGTTTTGCAAGAAGACATATCTACGGAAATTTTGTCTACAGAAAAGCCGGCGAGGCCATGGTAGATTAATTTACAGGTAAAAAAACCTCTTTTAAATCATTTAAAAGAGGTTTTTTTTGAACTGAACTTTACTGGTTCTTTTCTTTTGTATCTGCCCAATGCTTCTCGCGCCAGTCCTGCTGTTCCTTTTTGTTCAGGAACGTCCATGCAATGATGCGGCTGGATTTGTTGCCTGTGCCTAATGGAATTGTTTTCAGGTGGAAAATATCGGCTTCTTCCAGAAGTTTATAAATTTTTTTCAGGTTCGATTCCTTCGAAACCAAAGTCGAAAACCAATAGCAGTTTTTGCTAAAATCCTTGCTTTCTGCGATCATGTTGCGGATAAAGGCAATCTCGCCACCGGGATAAATCAGTTCGTTGCTGATGCCCGCAAAATTGAGTTCAGCCGCTGCAGTCTTTTTGCCGGTAAGATTCCGAACCTTTCTTTGGGTTCCTTTTTCAGCTTCCTCCGCAGAAGAATGAAAAGGTGGATTGCACAGTGTGAAATCAATTTTTTCATCAGCCTTGAGCACGCCCTTGAAAAACAGTTCTGGATTTTCCTGAAGGCGGATTTCGATATGGTCTTTTAATGACTCGTTCGAGGCTGCAATATTTTTTGCCGCTTCTACCGATTTTGGGTCGATATCGGAACCGATGAAGCTCCACCCGTATTCAGTGACTCCAATGATCGGGTAAATGCAGCTGGCACCCACGCCCACATCCAGCGCCGTAATTTTCTCTCCGGACGGAATCCTCCCAAAATTGCTTTGGCTCAGTAAATCTGCCATATAATGCAGGTAATCTGCTCTGCCCGGAATTGGTGGACAAAGATTTTCTGAAGGGAAATCCCAGTTTTTAATGCCGTAGTAATGGTTCAGCAGGGCTTTATTCAGCAGCTTTACTGCTTCGGGATTGGCAAAATCTACGGAATCATTTCCGTATTTATTGGGTTTGATGTGTTTTGAAAGTTCGGGAACGGCAGTCTTCAGCGCTTGCAGATCATAGAGGTCGCGGTTTTTGTTGCGGATATGAAGTCTGGTTTTTTCACCGGTATTTTTTTCTGTGGACATATTGCTTACGTAAAATTTGAATCGGCTAAGCTACGAAATCGCAACCCGACCTGAGATACATATGAAATATTTCATGAATAATTTTAATTCCCGATCTACGGTAAATGTGTTTATTTCGTGTTGTGCAGCACCACATATTCCCACGGTGCCAGCGAAAAAATGGTGTTAGCTTTTATTTCCTGCGGTTTTCCGGTGAAAAGATTGGTGTACATTCCCTGATCAAAATGGGTGTCAAGATTCACTTGCACTGGGTCTTTGCTCAAATTCATAAAGGCTACTACTTTGTCACCATTTTTCTCGCGCACAAAAGAAATAACCTGATCCATTTTATCGTTCATAATTCTCACCATTTCGCCGCCATGCATTCCGTTCCAGAGCGCCTGATTTTGATGCTTCAGGTTAAAAAGGGTAGTGTAGAGCACTTCGTTTTCGTGTTTTTTCCACTCTATAGGGTCGCGGTCGAAAAACTTCAGAGAGCGGTCCAGACCCGCTTCCTGACCGCTGTACACGAGCGGCATCCCGTCCATGAGCGCAGTGAACACAATCGCGGATTTCAATGCCGGTCCGAAATTGCTGTACTGGTTTCCCTCCCACGAATTTTTGTCGTGATTGTCAATGAAATTCATTCTAATTCCCTCCTTCGGGAAAATGGAAACATGTTCTGCAATATAGGCTTCGCCCAGCGTTTTTACACTTTTGTTGTTAATGGCGATCTGGTGCAGGATATTCCAGAGCGTCCAGTTGTAGGTGGCATCGAAAGCTTTGCGGTGAAGTTCCTTGTCTTCTGCTTCCGCCAGCATAAATACCGGTTTTATGGTTTCGAGTTCTGCACGGGCATTTTCCCAGAAATCAATGGGAACAAAACTCGCCACATCGCATCGGTAGCCATCGATATCATATTCTTTTACCCAGAATTTCAGGGCGTCGGTCATGTATTTTCTTAAACCCGGCTGGCTGTAATCAAAATCGATGATGTCATCGTAATCGCGCCATGGTGTGGACTGAAATTTTCGGTTTCTTCCCCGGCTGTACCATTCGGGATGTTCGGTTGCCAGCGCGTTATCCCAACTGCTGTGGTTCGCCACCCAATCCAGGATTACGTACATTCCCTGGGCATGGATTTCCTTTACAAGGTTTCTGAAATCAGCTTCAGTTCCAAATTCGGGATTTACTTTCAGGTAATCCTTTACCGAATAGTAACTGCCCAGACTTCCCTTTCTGTTCACGATGCCAATCGGCTGTACCGGCATCAGCCAGATAATGTCAATACCCATTTTTTTAAGCCGTGGCAGTTGTTTTTCCACTGCATTAAAGCTTCCTTCGGGTGAAAACTGACGGATATTAAGTTCATAGACTGTAGCATTTTTCACCCATTCTGGGTTCGTGAGTTCGACATATTTCTTTGGCTGGTAGCGGGAATCGGTTGGCTGTGCATTCATGTTGAGATAAAAAAAAGCTAAAAAGACGGTAATCACGTGTGTCATGATGTTGATTTTTTCAATGAATAAATGTAGTATTTAATTCGTAATCACTGTTCATTTCCATCTTCATAAAATTTAGGTGTAGTCTTTGCTGAAACTCTTAAGTAAAATGAATCTAAAATTTATAAACTAAAATTCAAAATCTCTATGATTCCAAAAAAAATCCACTACTGCTGGTTTGGCGGACAGCCGAAACATGAACTGGCCGAACACTGCATTGCTTCCTGGAAGCGCATTCATCCTGATTTTGAAATTATAGAATGGAACGAAAGCAATTCCCCGCTTCAAGACAATAATTATGTGAAAGAAGCTTTTGAGCAGGGCAAATGGGCATTTGTTTCCGATTATGTGCGATCCAAAGTCATGTACGAACATGGTGGAATTTATATGGATACGGATATGGAACTGAAACTCCCGCTCGAGGAATTCCTGAACGAAAAGGCAGTATGCGGTTTCGAGGTTAAAGGTGTTCCGTATTCTGCATTTTGGATGGCCGAGCCAAAGCATCAGCTCGCAAAGGATTTTGTAGAATGGTACGACAGGCAGAAGGGTTTCAAGGAGCGCATCAACACCGATATCTTTTCAGAAATGCTCGAGAAGAATTACGGTGCCGACCGGTTCAGCGATACGGTTCAGCATCTCAAACATGGCGTTACGCTTTATCCGTCCGTTTATTTTTCTCAGGATCTGCCGAAAAATTATGTGAGTCATCATTTCAATGGCTCCTGGTTTGGTGGCGATGCGGAAAATACGCATAAGAAGATGGTCAATATTTATGGCCTTCTAGAGCGTCTGGTTAACTACCCTGATGCTGAAAAAGCAGTGAAAAGTATTATTGACGAGCACCGCATTATCGATGTTAAAAAATTACTGGATATAATTCCTAAAAATAAAATCAGGGATTACCTTTCGGAAAATCCCTGATCACGTTCTTCAGTTCTTATCAATTAATTTTTATAATATTTCCCAATTCCCGCTGAATCGAAAGTAAAGTTATGATGGTTTTCAAGCCGGTCCAGTTTTTTACTCACGGTAAGTGCCCATAGAATCAGTTCTTTACTGAAGTTCTGGTCCTCGTGGCCAAGTTGATCGGCGTACTCCTTAACAAATTCAGTTAGTGGTTTTATGGTTTCAAGTTTGTTATAAAACTCTTCATCAGTATCGGTGTAATTTAGTTCTACTGTATTTTGGTTGAACCACTGGATCAAATCCGTGTACGGAGTTTTAATGCCTTCTTTTTCCAGTTTCGGGATGCGCGGGAACAGCTGTTCAAACTGAACCATTACCGCCTGATCGATCAGCAGTTTCGCGACGTGGTCCGCGCCTTCCTGTTCGCCTTCGTAAACCAGTTCAATTTTTCCGGTGATCGAAGGAATGATAGACATGAAATCCAGAAGTCTTACAGTGGTTCTGTCTACATCCGATTCAATGAGGCGGAGTTTTGCGGCAGCCATAAGATTTTCCATCGCAGAAATTGTGAGCCGTGCACTTACGCCACTTTTCGCATCCACATATTCGCTTTCACGAGCTGCGAAGGCGACTTCTTCCAAAAGGTCTTTTGCCAACCCGGGCACCATAATCTGTGCTTTATCTTCGGCGGAAACCAGAGCTTCCTGCTCGGTAATCTGCCGCGCCAGCGCGATGGTTTTGGGGTAATGCGTGAAAATCTGAGAACCGATTCTGTCTTTGAGCGGAGTTACAATACTGCCTCGGTTTGTGTAATCTTCGGGATTGGCTGTAAACAGAAACTGTATGTCAAGTGGCATCCTGAGCTGGAAACCGCGAATTTGTACATCACCTTCCTGTAGAATGTTGAAAAGGGAAACCTGAATTCTTGCCTGCAAATCCGGTAATTCATTCAAAACAAAGATGCAGCGGTTCGCCCTTGGAATCATGCCGTAATGCAGCACCCGTTCATCAGAATAAGGTAATTTTAGCGTCGCAGCCTTAATCGGATCGATATCACCAATCAAATCTGCCACGTTTACATCCGGCGTGGCGAGTTTTTCGAAGAAGCGGTCGCTGCGGTGAACCCAGGAAACAGGAGTTTCATCGCCCATTTCGGCAATAAGGTCGCGGGCCATTTTTGAGATAGGCTGAAACGGACTGTCGTTAATTTCAGAGCCTTTTACAATCGGCATATATTCGTCCAGAAGGCTCACCATGCTTCTGGCAATACGGGTTTTTGCCTGCCCGCGCAAACCAAGCAAATTAATGTGGTGACCTGCGAGCAGGGCTTTCTTCAATTGCGGAATTACGGTGCCTTCATATCCCCAAAGCCCTTCAAATACAGGTTCTTTGGCTTTAATCTTCGCGATAAGGTTTGCCTGGATTTCCTGACTGATGGTTTTATGGGTATAGCCGGAATTTTTTAATTCTTTAAATGTAATATCGTTTTTCATTTCGGTTAAGTAATAATTATTGTAATGAGAGCTTTCTAATTTTTATGTTTCTGAACTTCGGTCATCCAGCATCCAGTATCCATCCTCTCAAAGTCTTCTGATTCTGTTTCTTTCGTAATCCTCAAAAATCATTTCTCCCAAATTAGAAAGTCCGGTAAGAAATGCTTTTCCTTTATTTTGTGCGGTAAACGCCTCCACAAATTTCCGGAGATAAGGATCCTGGGCGATCATAAAGGTGGTGATGGGTATTTTCAGTCTTCTGGCCTGTGCTGCTTTAGTCAGACATTGGGAAACAATCATCTCATCGAGGCCAAAACTGTTCGTATACAGTTCGCCGGTTGGCAGTTTAATGCAGCTGGGTTTGCCGTCGGTAATCATGAAGATCTGTTTGTTTGTATTTCGTTTTCTTCGCAGAATATCCATCGCCAGCTCAAGTCCGGCAACTGTATTGGTGTGGTACGGGCCGACGTTTAAATAAGGAAGGTCTTTTATTTTTATCGGCCAGGCTTCGTTGCCAAACACTATGATATCAATCGAATCTTTTGGGTATTTACGTTTGATGAGTTCTACCAATGCCATGGCTACTTTTTTGGCGGGCGTGATGCGGTCTTCACCGTAGAGAATCATCGAATGGCTGATGTCGATCATGAGTACAGTACTCATCTGGGCTTTGTGACGGGTTTCCTCTACCACCAAATCATCTTCAGTAAGCCTGAGGTCGGCGATGCCATTGTTGATCTGGGCATTTTTAAGGCTTTCGGTCATGTTTACCGTGTTCAGATCGTCGCCGTACTGAAAGTTGCGGGTTTCTCCATCACGTTCATCGCCAACCCCGATTTTGGAGGTACGGTGATTACCGATGCCGGTTTTTTTCAGTTTACCGAAAATCTGATCTAGGGCAAATTCGCGCAAAGCTTTTTCAAGCTTGGGTGTTAAAACGTTTTTGCCCTTTCCTGTTCCGGTGTTTCCTTCTTCAGGTTCTTTTTCTTCTTTGATATAGCCACGTTTTTTCAGGTCTTCTTCGAAATCGGCCAGCGTATATTCATTGGTAAAGATGTCATATTCCTTATCGAGCATTTCAAGCCATTCAAAAGCTTCTTCAATATCGCCGGAAGTGTGGGTGAGAAGATCTTTGAAGACATCAAAAACCCGGTCGAAGTGAGAGATTTCTTCCGGCGTATGTTTTTTAAATATAAAACCGTTTAAGGAATTGGGTTCTTTTTTCATCATTATAATCTTGCAATTGATCCGGAAAAGTTATGGAAATTTTGTTCCATAAATTCTTCGCTTGCATAGATATTCGAAATGACGATTATTTGTGAAAGTTAAAATTGAAAACTACATCTTCATTTCAATTTCAACTTAATCTCCGGTATATTTCTTCACTGTTTTTTCGAAGAGATCGATATCGAAAGGCTTGGCAAGAAATTCGTCTGCGCCGGCTTCACTGGCCAGTGCGCTGATGTTGCTGTTCGCTGAAAAATAGATCACGGGAATGTGTTTCAGTGTTTCGTTGGCTTTGATCAACTTTGTGGCTTCAATTCCGCTGATATCCGGCAGCCAATTGTCCATGAAAATCAGGTCGGGCATATAATTGCTGACCTGTTCTTCTACACTGTTGGTGGTGGGCGAAGTTTTCACTTCCAGGCCAAGATCTTCGAGAATTTCTGTGCAAAGCTCCAGAATTTCAATATTGTCATCAAAAATAAATACTTTTTTATTCATAGGATATTCAGTCATTAAGGTAAGTTATTAATATATTCCGACATTTCGTTGGATTTCAGCACAGCATCTACGTCCACATTGGCCAGGGCAGCTTCGGGCATAAAGCTTACCACCGCTGTCGCCGGGTCCTGCACAAGGGCCATGCCTCCAAATTCCTTCACAATTTTCAGTCCTGCGGTTCCATCACTGTTAGCTCCCGAAAGCAAAAGACAAACAAGGTTTTCTTTAAATACTTCCGCAGCACTTTCGAACGTGACATCAATCGAGGGCCGTGAAAAGTTTACTTTTTCGGAGGCATCCAGAGAAAAAGTGTGGTCATTTTCAATGAGCAGATGGTAATTGGGTGGCGCAATGTAAAGGGTTGCGGGCAGCATCACTTCTTTTTCTTCCACTTCTTTCACCTTCATTTCGGTTTTTGCAGCCAGCAGATTCGTTAAAATATCGTCTTTTCCGGGTTTGCGGTGCAACACCAGAATGATGGGGAAACGAAGTGCAGGGTTCAGTCCCGGAAGCAATTTCAGGATGACCTCCAGGCTGCCGGCTGATCCGCCAATAAGCAATGCTTCACAGTGTTTCATAATTCATGGATTTTGCGCCAGATTTTTTCACCTTTCAACCGTTCAAAGTTTTTGGCAACGATGGAGAACTCGAGTGTTTCTTTGGTGCCTAAAGCCAAGTAGCCGAATTTTTCCAGACTGTTGTTGAAGAGTTCAAAAACTTTATTCTGCAGGGGGCGGTCGAAATAGATGAGGACATTTCTGCAGAGGATCAGCTGAAACTCATTGAAGGAATTATCGGTCACGAGGTTGTGGGTCGAAAAAATAATCTTTGATTTCAGTTCATCTTTCAGTTTCCCCAGAGAATAATTTGCTGTATAATAATCAATAAAGTGTTCGCTTCCGCCTGCTGCGATGTAATTTTCGGTGTAGAGTTTTATTTTATTGAGCGGAATCATCGCCTGGCCTGCCGTTGCCAGCACCTCACTGTTGATGTCTGTTGCATAAATGAGAGATTTGTGCAGCAGATTGAGTTCTTTTAAGAAAATCGCTACAGAATACGCTTCTTCTCCCGTACTGCAGCCTGCGACCCAAATTCGGATAAACGGATAGGTGCCGAGTCTGGGCAGGATTTCGGTTCTCAAGGTTTTATAAAAAGACGGGTCGCGGAACATTTCCGTTACATTAATCGTGATTTCCTCAAGAAAACGTTTGAAATAGCCGGGTTCGGTTCTTATTTTGTACCGGTATTCGGCAAAACTCACGAATTTATCCATTTCATAAAGTCTCAGAATCCTTCGTTTCAAGGAAGCTCTGGAATAGCCTGTAAAATCGTAGCCATACACTTCCAGCACATCCGAAAGCAGAATTTCTATGAGTTCATCGCTATGTTCTGTTGATTTCAACACTTCAGTCAATTAGTTTATTCAGTAATACAAGCAGTTCTTCTACATTTACGGGTTTGCTGATATAGCCGTCGGCACCTGCCTCCAGGCATTTTTCCCGGTCCCCCGTCATGGCCTGAGCGGTAATGGCGATTACGGGAATATGCTGCAGCGCCGTATCACTTTTCATCTTACCGATGGCTTCATAACCGTCCATTTCAGGCATCATCATGTCCATGAGTACAGCCCCGATATTTTTGTTTTCCTCCAGAAGTTCCAGTCCTTTCACTGCACTTAACGCGGAAAGACATTGGTACTTTTTAGCTTTGAGTACTGCGGTGAGCGCGAAGATATTTCGGCTGTCGTCGTCGATGATAAGTATTTCCTTTTCGGTATTCATTATAATAAGGAATTTTTAAATTTTATCGTACAGCCAAACCCGGAGAAGGGAAATCAGCTGATCGATATCTACAGGTTTCGAAATATAATCTGATGCGCCTACTGCGATGCATTTCTCGCGGTCTCCCATCATCGCTTTTGAGGTTACCGCCAACACCGGCAGGTTTTTAAACTCAGTCATGGTGCGGATTTCGCGGATACTTTCGTATCCATCCATCTCGGGCATCATCATGTCCATCAGCACCACGTCGATTGATGGATCTTTTTTCAATGTATTCAGTGCTTCTTTGCCATCCATCGCAGGAATCACTTTCATGCCGTGCAGTTCCAGGGCTTTGGTAAGTGAAAAGATATTCCTTACATCATCATCTGCAATCAGTACGGTTTTGTCTTTGAGGATGTTGCGGAGTTCGCCTAAATTTTCGAAGCCTCCCATCTGTTGCTTGTTCTTTTTCGTTTTTTCTTCTACCAGGTGTAGGAAAAGACCCGCTTCATCTAAAATACGCTGGTAAGAATATGCTGTTTTCACAACAATGGAATCTGCATATTTTTTAATCCTTTTTTCTTCACCCTGTGAAAGGTTTTTTCCTGTAAATACGATAATCGGAAGTTGCTCCAGACCTTTGTTCTGCTTTATGGTCTCCAGGGTTTCGTAAGCAGTTTTATCCGGTACGCCCATATCGAGAATCACACAGTCGATTTCACGGTTCTGAAGCGCGTCGATACTGTCCGATACATTATTGGCGATATCGGTATTGATGTTATTGGCACTTAAAAAGTAGCTGAGCGCTTTGGCATGTTGCTCGTTTTCTTCTACAATCAGCACTTTTTTCGGGCCCTTGGTCAGTACGTTTTCGAGTTTTTTGAAAATCTCCTGCATCTGTTCCAGGGCAAAGGGTTTGTTGATGAAATCTACCGCGCCACGGAGTAAACTTTCCTGGCGGAACTTCATTGAAGACATAATATGTACCGGAATAGGTTTGGTTTCAGGATTGGATTTCAGGGCTTCCATGACTTGCCAGCCATCCATTATTGGCAACTGAATATCGAGAAGTATGGCGAGCGGTTTAAAATGCTGGGCCATTTCAATGCCTTCATCTCCGCGAACGGCAACCAATACTTTATAATTTCTGGTGCGCGAAAAATCTACGAGAATCTTGGCAAAAGCCGTATCGTCTTCAATAATGAGAATAATTTTATCGCCCGCCTGAATATTTTCCCGGTCGTCATCGATGGATTCAGGAATCCTGTCGGAGATATAACGTTCGGGCTGTAGTTTCGTTTCCGGGATGTAAACTGCGGTTTCTTTTGGTGTTTCCGGCTCGGTGTCCTGTACTTTTTCTGAGTCTACAGGAACGATAAGGGCAAATTCACTGCCTTTGCCTTCGGTACTCTCCAGGGTAATTTCTCCGCCAAGAAGCCTTGCCAGTTCGCGGCTGATGGAGAGTCCCAGTCCGGTACCGCCATATTTACGCTGTGTTGATCCGTCCGCCTGCTGGAAAGCCTCAAAAACAAGCCTCATCTTATCTTTAGCAATGCCAATTCCGGTGTCGATGACTTTAAAGATGACTTTATCCTTCGATGGATCCGCTGAAACCTTCAGCGTGATGCTTCCTTCAGAAGTGAACTTAATCGCGTTGGAAAGCAGATTTTTAAGGATTTGTTCGAGGCGGAGTTTATCTGTTCGCAGCATTTGCGCAGCGTCGGTATCGGTTTCGATGTTGAGATCCAGGTTTTTATCCTTCGCAATCGGGCTGAAAAGCATCCGCATGTCTTTCGTAATTTCCATTAAAGGAACATCATTGAATTCGAGCGTCATTTTTCCGGATTCAATTTTTGAAAGATCCAGGATTTCATCGATCAGTGTGAGCAAGCCCTGACCCGAACTCTGCATTACTTCTGCATATTCTACATACTGTTCATCAAGATCCTCACTTTCCGACATCAGTTTCGAAAGCAGTAAAATGGAGTTCAGCGGGGTGCGGAGTTCGTGCGACATGTTGGCGAGGAATTCCGATTTGTATTTGGTGCTCTGTTCCAGCTCTCTGGATTTCTGCTGAATATCGATATTCCGTTCTTCGATCAGCGCGTTCTTTTCTTCGAGGAGGCTTGTACGTTCTTCAAGCTCCTGGTTGCTCTGCAGAAGTTCTTCCTGCTGCACGCGCAGTTCTTCCTCCGAAGCCAGAAGTTTCTGAGACTGGGCTTCGAGTTCTGCGTTGATGTTTTCGAGTTCGGAGTGCTGGGACTGCAATTCTTCGGACTGTGCTTGGGTTTCTTCCAAAAGTTCCTGAAGTTTTACACGGCTCTGCGCGCTGTAGAATGCAAGACCGATATTTCCGGCAACAGAGGAAAGAAATTCGAGCTGCAGCGGAGTATATTCCTGGGTGCTGCCCAGTTCCAGTACACCTAAAGGAATGTTATATCTTGTAATCGGTACGGCCACAATGTTGCGGGGTCTGGTATTTCCGGTCGCAAAACTGATGGTGGTTTCGCGGTCCGGGATATCTTCAACAACAAGCTGCTGTCTGGACTGGAATGCCTGTCCGGCAATTCCTTCGCCGATCTGCAGAGTTCTTCTGGTGTCCCGCTCGGCGAGGGCATAGCTTCCTTCGAGATGAAGGCGGTTGTCTTCCTGCTGTATGTAGAGAGCTGCCACGTGGCTTTTGGTTTTATCAGTGATGTGGTTTAAAATTTCTGCTGCAAGCACACTGATGGTTTTTTCGCCCATCATGCGGTCATTCAGTTGGGCTATCGAGGTGCTCAGCCATTCTTTTTCCTCCAGTGAGTTGAAGGAGGTCTGAAGCGATTTGGCCATACGGTTCAGCGGGTGGGCCACGTTCCCAAGACTATGCTGCGCGTTGTCGTCTGAAAGAATATCGTAATCACCGTTCGAGATCTGTGCGGTTACTTTCTCGATTGCGATCAGACGGTTTACGGTCTCTTTATTTTTTTCTTCGAGTTCGTTGGTCAGTTTGTTTTTCTCATTGAAATCCTGAAGCACTTTACGGAAGAATACCAGCGTAATGAGAATGGCGAGCAGTGCGGAAGCAATGATGAGGAAAGGGGTGTATGCAGCAAATGTATTCATGGTATCGGTACGTTCCTGCAGAAGCCTTTCTTCTTCAGTCTGCATGGCACCTACCGTGGCGCGGATCGCGTCCATGTGTTTTTTACCCGACAGCAGTTGTTCTGCTGTTACTTCCAGATTCGCTTTACGTTTATGTTCCAGATTCTGGTCCAGAATCACCAGTCTGGATTCGATATTTACCCTTAGGTGTTCAAGATTCTGGGCCTGTACTAAGGATGGGGTAATTTCGCTTTTGAGCTCTGTAATTGCCTGCGCAATTTTAGCCTTGGCATTATTATAAGGTGTGAGAAAAGCTTCGTCGCCGGAAAGAAGATACCCGCGCTGGCCGGTCTCGGCATCTTTAACAAGAGAGAAAACGTTGCCCAGATTTTTTATGGTTTCGTTGCTTTCGCGCACCATTTTCGAACTCTCGATCAGGTTTTTAATACTGATAAAAGAGGCCGTGGAGCTTATGAGCAAAAGCAGCATCGACAAGCCGAGTCCGTAAAGAAGGTTGTTTTTAAAATTCATACACTTTAATTATGAGTTCGCATCCTTTTCGGGATGTACGGGGATTGTAAAATAAAATTCAGAACCTTTGCCTGGCTCACTGTTGACGCCAATTTTGCCTTGATGTCTTTCGATGATTTCAAGACAGATATAGAGGCCGATGCCCAGCCCCTGGAAGCGTTCGGAAGTTTCCTCCACGCGGTAAAATTTACCGAAAATCTGCTGTTGGTGTTCCTTTGCCATTCCAATGCCAAAATCTCTTACCGAGAAATAAATTTCATCTCCACGTCGTTCTGCTGTGAGGTGAACTTCGTCGCTGTCGGGTGCATATTTAATCGCGTTGGTCATAAAATTAATGATGACCTGCTCAATCCGCATTTCGTCACCAAAAATTTCAGTATCGATACCTCCTTTTTTAATGAACTTCACTTTGGGATTGGCCTGCTGCATGATCTCCACAATATGATCTAGAATCTTATCGAAACTGAAGTATTTTTTATTGAATTTGAGTTTGCCGCTTTCAATTTTAGAGATATCGAGCAGGTCTGCAACAAGCAGGTTCAGTTTTTCAACCTGATTCTGTACTTTGTGCAGGCGGATTCTGGTAGTTTCCAGATCTTCTTTGTTGAGGCTCCGCTCAAGCAGCTGAATATATCCTTTGATACTCGTCATGGGCGTTTTCAGTTCGTGGCTGGCAATACTGATGAACTCGTCTTTTTTTCTTTCGGCTTCTTTGCGGAACTCAATTTCTTCCAGAAGTTTGGTCTGCATTTCGTTCAGGGCGCGGCTCTGTTCGTAGATGCGGTAAAAGGTTTTCACTTTCAGCAACAGAATATTCATGTCAACCGGTTTGCTGATATAATCCAAACCTCCGGAGGAGTATCCGCGGGTGATGAGGTTCACATTGGCGCTGGCAGCGGAAAGAAAGATTATGGCCGTTTCTTTGGCCTTGCTGTAACCGGAAATGGCTTCTGCTACTTCAAAGCCGTCCATCTCAGGCATCTGTACATCCAATATGATAAGGACATAGGATTTTTTAAGGATTTTTTTCAGTGCTTCTTCCCCTGATGAAGCGGTGTCTACCTCGAAGCCGTTTACTTCAAGTACTTTTTTAAGGGAAATTATATTCTCCGGAGCATCGTCAACAATCAGGATCATTTTGTTACTGGTTTAATTACAGAAGTTGACAAATATAATGTTTTTGAAATTTAAATGTATTAAAAGTTCATCCCTACAGCCTTAAATGCTGCAGCTGGTAAGCGGAGAGGTTAATATCTCAATGTTGACGCAAGAGTCAGCTACTATTGTTATTTTTATTTATTTGAAAATCAATAATATATCCGTTGCAAACGACTGTAAACGGTAATAAGCAATTCTTTACCGGCTATATTTTGAGGCCCGTTGAATCTTTGCATCAGAGATTCGGGGAAAAATCAGTGAGACCCGTTTCTGATGTTTAATTATAAAATTTTAAAGCCATGTCACTAAGAAACAGAGTTACCTTAATTGGTAGAACAGGAAAAGACGTTGAATTTGTAAAATTCGAAAACGGAAGAATTGGTAAAGTAAGTCTCGCAACCAGCGATTTTTACACCAACGCACTCGGCGAAAAAGTGGAAGAAACCCAATGGCACAATTTGGTGTTTTTCGGAAAAACAGTAGATATCGTCGAAAAATATGTAGAAAAAGGAAAGGAAATCGCGGTAGAAGGCAAAATCGTGTACAGAAGCTGGGACGACAAAGAAGGAATAAAACATTATATCACCGAAATCCGTGTGGAAGAACTCGTACTGCTGGGCGGTAAATAAATTTGCGCTTCCTCAGAGGACCTGGTTTTCCGGATTAACTTTGAGGAAGCTTTTTTAATCTCAAAAAACACAATGTCATGAAAGTTAAAGTTTTAAAAGTCCGCCTGTCTGATGATTTCATTGAGCACGACCAAAAGGTACTCGACCGTTTTCTGAGGGAAAATAATGTCCTGAAATTCGAATCAGCCTTTGTGAAAGACGATGAAGGTTACTGGTCGGTGATTCTCTATTATGAAGAACTGAAAATGACCGTCAATGATTCCAAAACGCCCAAATATTCGGCAGAAAATGATGCCGAACTGAATGCTGACGAAATTAAAATCCTCGATTCGCTGAAACTCTGGCGTACCGAAAAAGCCAAAGACCAAAATCTCCCGGTGTATTTTATTGCCACCAATAAAGAGCTGCTTTCCATCGCCAAATACAAACCGGTAAAGAAAGAGGAACTGCTCGATATCAAAGGTTTTGGCAAGCACAAGATCGAAAACTACGGCGAAGAAATTATTGAGATTTTAGAATCGGTCTAGGGTAATAATCTTGTTTTATTTTGCTTTAGCTCCACAAAAACACAAATTCCTATATATTTTATTAAAGCCGTTGATGGTATTCTTCGGCTTTTGTGATGAAAAATCCTTTGCAAATCCTTATTTTTGCGACCGAAAAGCAATTCGAAATTGCTTATTAATCTTTACGTATTACAAAACAGCATGAAGCCAAGTTTAGCAAAAGGAACGCGCGATTTTACCGCAAAGGAAATTATCAACAGAAGGTTGATAATCAATACTTTACAAAGGAACTTTGAACTCTTTGGATTCCAACCATTAGAGACTCCAAGTTTTGAAAATCTTTCCACATTAACCGGTAAATATGGGGAAGAAGGCGACCGTTTGATTTTTAAAATCCTGAATTCAGGCGACTATGCTTCAAAAACAAAAGAAGAAGACTGGCAGGCGAAGAATTCCCAGAAACTCATTTCGCAGATCTCTGAAAAAGCCCTCCGTTACGACCTTACCGTACCTTTTGCAAGATTTGTAGCGATGAATCACGGGCATCTGGTTTTTCCCTTCAAAAGATACCAGATTCAGCCGGTTTGGAGAGCCGACCGACCGCAGAAAGGCCGGTTCAGAGAGTTTTACCAGTGTGACGCCGATGTGGTGGGCAGCGAAAGCCTTTGGCAGGAAGTAGAGCTTGTGCAGCTTTATTTAAAATCATTTTCTGAACTTAAAATCCCCGTAACCATTCATCTCAACAACCGGAAAATACTTTCGGGATTAGCCGAATATGCGGGAATTTCTGATCAGCTGATCGACTTTACCGTTGCTTTGGACAAGTTGGATAAAATCGGTAAGGAAGGTGTCGTAAAGGAACTTCTGGAAAAAAATATTTCGCAGGATTCTATTGATAAACTCGATTTTCTTTTTACCGAAAATGAAGATGCATTGCAAAATGTTCTTCAGCTCAAAGAAAAATTTGCCGGAATTGAAACAGGAACTGCCGGCGTAAATGAACTGGAATTCGTGCTTACAAAATGTCTGGATTTGGGCATTTCTTCAGAAAACCTGAAGTTCGATATCACCTTGGCCAGAGGTCTCGACTATTACACCGGAGCGATCTTCGAAGTCAAGGCAAACGGTGTGGCCATGGGATCCATCGGTGGCGGCGGAAGGTATGATAACCTTACGGAAGTTTTCGGTGTAAAAAACATTCCCGGAATCGGAATTTCTTTCGGCCTCGACAGGATTTACCTCGTGATGGAAGAACTCGGAATGTTTATCGACAGTGCAGAAAGTTCGGTGAAATATCTTTTTGCCAATTACGGAGAAAAAGAGTCCGTTGCGGCTTTAAAAATCATTGCGCAGCTCCGCGGAAACGGTACAGCAGCTGAACTTTATCCCGAAGCTGCAAAACTGAAAAAACAGTTTACCTATGCCGAAAAGAAAGGAATCCCGAATCTGGTGTTCTTCGGCGATCAGGAAATCGAAGCGGGGAATGTTACCATAAAAAACCTTCTCACCGGAGAACAGGAAACCAGCTCTATTTCTGATTTTCTTGGGGTAAAGTAAACGCCTAAACTCTGGTGATCAGCCCCGAATCCGGCCAGGAAGCATTTATAGGATCAATAAATTTTACGGAAAATCAACAGATTATTCCGCAGAAAAACCTATATTTATCTCACGATCCATAAATAATTTACGATGGTTTACCTGATTCTTCCTGCGTTGCTTACGGTAGTTTATATTGCATATCTGGTCTATCTGTTTTTCTGGAAAAGGGATATCATGAAATTCCGCGCGGTGCTGTATCCCGGGCTGGTTTTTATTTCCATGTGGGTTTTGCTGTACTATTTCGTGTTTCGTTAACTATTTATCACAATCTTAACAATGTGGTAGCTCGATGCTTTGCTTGTTTTTAATCTGGAAATAAATAACGCTTAACTTTAAAAGCTTGAAGATCCCTCCTTCGTCGGGATGATAATTTAAACCTCAACCTCACCATGAACTACCTCGAAATCAACCGCAAATCGTGGAACGCCAAAGTAGAACCTCACCTCAAATCCGACTTCTACTTCGTGGACGAGTTTCTCAAAGGCCGCAGCTCCCTTAACTCCATCGAAGTGGATCTTCTTGGCGACCTCCGCGGCAAAAAGATTCTTCATCTTCAGTGTCATTTCGGGCAGGATTCCATTTCGCTTTCCCGACTGGGCGCGAAAGTTACGGGCATCGATCTTTCCGACAAAGCCATTGAAACTGCCAAAGATCTCGCCACGCAGTGCGGTACCGATACCGAATTTATTGTTTCCGATGTATATGAACTTCCGAACGTGTTGGAAGGCGAATTCGACATCGTTTACACCAGTTACGGAATCATCGGATGGCTTCCCGATCTCGACCAATGGGCGGCGGTGATTGCCCACTTCCTGAAACCCGGCGGCAAACTGGTGTTCGTGGAGTTTCATCCCGTGGTGTGGATGTATGATGACGATTTCACGCACATCAAATACTCGTATTTCAACGAAAAACCCATTATAGAAACTTACGAAGGTACCTATGCCGACCCGTCGGCCCCTCTCGTGCAGGATTACGTGATGTGGAACCACGACACTTCAGAAGTTCTCACCAGCCTTATTGCCCACAGTCTGGAAATTAAATGCTTCCTCGAGTACAACTGGTCACCTTATGCCTGCTTCCGACATAACGAAGAATTTGAGAAAGGGAAGTACCGGATTCCTCAGTTTGGGAGTAAGGTGCCACATGTATTTTCTCTCGTCGCCGAAAAGAAGTTTTCTCAACCTTAACCTTAACCCACTTTTCCCAATAAAAAATCCACTAACCCTTACGATTTATGATAAAAATTTGTATTATTGCAAATCTAAAATTTAGAATTTATAATCTAAAATTGCAGAAAACGGGGGATTAGCTCATCTGGCTAGAGCGTTAGACTGGCAGTCTAAAGGTGGTCGGTTCGATCCCGATATCCTCCACTGAATAAACCAACACTGATAATCAGTAAGTTATGGTAATTGAATATGATTAAAAACACATGTTTTTTTTACTATTTTTTACTATTTTCATGTGTTGGTTTATTTTTTTTGTCTCTGTAAAATGTCTGCTAATGGGTGGTTCCGCAGATTTACAATTCTTTATTATTACTAATTTCCGTAATTTTTGTTGAAGAATCCTCATCAATTTTACTGATTCTAAAAAAAACTCCTCACAATAAGCTATTTAATTCCTTGGTTCTTCTTGTATTAAATAGATGTTATTATATGCGGTGTTTTCGGCTGTAAAGTTATAATAAAAGGGTAGAAGTATTATTTACGTCTTTAGTGAGAAGTTCAGATCATTAAGGTTTTATCTGAACAAATTCAAGGAAAAACAGTGAATGAGATTTCCCGGCAACACGGTAACAGTCAGCCTACTTTTTATAAATGGAAAAGCAAATATGGCGGATTGGATGTACAGCAACTCGCTAAAATGAAAGAACTGCAAAAAGGTATCCGAGTAGTTGGGGCTCACGCCTGATCAGATCCCGAATTTCTTCCGCAAAGCAGCTTGAAATTAAATCAGCTGAACCTTCATACCGCAGAGTTCTTTTGTGGAGACACGCGGTGCACGGAAATATTTAATCTCGTTGATGGGAAACAGTTCTTCAGGATGACGTTGCTTAGGAGCATGCCAATTATTCAGCATGGTTTTTGGACTGTGCCTTTAGAAAATACGGAGGGAAATTCCGCGTTTATTTTATTTACAATTGTAAGTCTCAGTTGAGTATGCGCTAAAAATTCCGTATTTTTGCAAATCCTAAATATCCAGATACCGGGAGCTTAAAAATGAAAGATTCCAAAGAATATATTGAAGTTTACGGTGCCCGTGAACACAACCTTAAAAATATTTCCGTCAAAATCCCGCGCAATGAACTCGTGGTGATTACCGGACTTTCCGGCAGCGGAAAATCTTCCCTTGCCTTTGATACTATCTTTGCTGAAGGTCAGCGGAGGTATATCGAAACTTTTTCTGCCTACGCACGGCAGTTCCTCGGTGGCCTCGAAAGACCCGATGTCGATAAAATCGACGGTCTCTCTCCTGTAATCGCCATTGAGCAGAAAACCACCAATAAAAACCCGCGCTCCACGGTAGGTACCGTGACCGAATTATACGACTTTCTCCGGTTGCTTTTTGCCCGGGTTTCCGACGCGTATTCCCTTACTTCAGGTAAAAAACTCGTCAGCTATTCCGAAGAGCAGATCATTGAGGTTATCAAGGAAAACTACAGCGGCGAGAAACTCATGCTACTGGCACCCGTGGTACGTTCCCGTAAAGGTCATTACCATGAGCTCTTCATCCAGATGTCCAAAAAAGGCTACGGCCAGGCAAGGATCGACGGTGAACTGGTGGATATTGAAGCCGACCTGAAACTCGACCGCTATAAGACCCACGATATCGACATTGTGATCGACCGGTGGATCATCGGTGAAAACGCTTCCGAAAACAGGATGGAAAAATCCCTGCGTACCGCCATGCAGATGGGCGAGGGAACAATTGGGATTCAGATTCTTGGCAGCACAGATATCGAATATTTCTCCAAAAACTTAATGGATTCGGAGAGCGGGCATTCTCTTGCCCTCCCAGAACCGAATACCTTCTCATTCAACTCCCCCAAAGGCAGCTGCCCTTACTGTAAAGGCCTTGGGACTGTAAAAAAAGTCAATACGGATTACTTTGTTGAAAATCCTAAGCTTTCCATCAATCAGGGTGGTCTGCTTCCATTAGAGGATATTAAATCAAACAAATGGATTCTTGGCCAGATTAAAAATATCCTCGAGATCTTCGGACTCGGGCTGGCGACTCCCTTTAACGATATTCCTGCCGAAGCCCTGGATTATATCTACCACGGCTGCCATAAGGAGTTCAGTAAAGACCTCAAATACGCAGGAATCACCAAGAAGATAAAAGTGAACTTCGATGGTCTGGTTCCCCTGATCAACGAAATGATCGAAGACAAGGAAAGCTACGATGCTATTCTTCTCGAAAGACATTTCACGACTGAAGAAGTCTGCCCAGAGTGTAAAGGTACCCGGCTTCAGCCTTCAAGCTTAAGTTTTAAGATCGACGGTAAAAACATCGCTGAAATCAACAGCCTTTCACTGCTTGATTTAATGGACTGGCTGAATGAAGTTGAAGACAAATTCAGTGAAAAGAATAAAGTCATTGCCCACGAGATTCTCAAAGAGATCAAGACCCGCCTTCAGTTCCTCCTCGATGTGGGGCTGGATTACCTGAGTCTGAGCAGGAGTTCGCGCACCCTGTCCGGCGGTGAATCACAGAGAATCCGTCTGGCAACGCAGATTGGTTCCCAACTGGTAAATGTGCTTTATATCCTGGATGAACCTTCGATCGGACTCCACCAGCGGGATAATGAAAGACTCATCAATTCGCTTAAAAATCTGCGCGATATCGGTAATTCGGTAATTGTAGTTGAACACGATAAAGACATGATTCTGGAAGCCGATGAGGTACTGGATATTGGGCCACGTGCAGGGAAGTTTGGCGGAGAAATTCTCTGGCAGGGGAATCCGAAGGACCTGCTGAAAGCAGATACCGTAACGGCGGATTATATGACCGGTAAGCGGAAGATTGAAATCCCTGAAACCCGCCGCGAAGGCAACGGAAAATCCATTGTCCTGAAAGGTGCCACGGGCAATAACCTGAAAAACGTCACGCTTGAAATCCCGCTGGGGAAACTCGTGGTTGTCACCGGTATTTCAGGCAGTGGAAAGTCGTCCCTCATCAACGGGACGCTGTACCCGATCCTTAACCGTCACTTCTACAGGGCGGTACAGGAGCCATTACCCTATAAAAAGATTGAAGGAATCGAGCATATCGACAAGATCGTGGATGTGGACCAGGCCCCAATCGGTCGAACGCCACGCTCGAACCCCGCTACCTATACCGGCATGTTTACCGACATCAGGAACCTCTTCGCTGAACATCCGGAGTCGAAAATCCGCGGCTATAAACCCGGACGCTTCTCCTTTAACGTAAAAGGCGGCCGGTGCGAGACCTGCCAAGGCGGAGGTCTGAAGGTGATTGAAATGAATTTCCTTCCAGATGTGTATGTACACTGCGAGACCTGCAACGGAAAACGTTTCAACCGCGAAACACTGGAAGTGCGTTATAAAGGTAAATCGATCTCCGATGTGCTGGATATGACGATTGATGAAGCTACGGAGTTCTTTCAGCCCCTGCCGAAAATCTACGCCAAAGTGAAAACTTTGCAGGATGTAGGGTTGGGTTATATTACCCTCGGGCAGCAGTCGACCACGCTTTCGGGCGGGGAAGCGCAGCGGATTAAACTGGCGACGGAGCTGGCGAAAAGACAGACCGGAAATACCCTTTATATCCTGGATGAACCGACCACCGGACTCCATTTTGAAGATGTAAAAGTGCTTATGGAAGCCATCAATAAACTCGTGGATTTAGGAAACTCTTTTGTAATAATTGAGCATAATCTGGATGTCATCAAGCTTGCTGACCACATTATCGATGTCGGTATGGAAGGCGGTAACAAAGGCGGTGAAATTATCGCCAAAGGAACACCGGAGGAAGTCGCGAAATCCCGCAAGAGCCTCACCGCCAGATTCCTGAAGAGGGAACTTGAATAAAATTCAATCAACAGGTAGCGTAATATCTTTAAACCGGAGCATCAGTTCCGGTTTTTTATTTAATTTTATTCCCGCTAATCACGAGAAAAAAATTGAGGGATGAGTTACGAAATACGAAGCATGCAGCCTGAGGATGGCGCTGCTGTCATTGCCATATTTGAGGAAGGAATCGCGGGTGGAAATGCCACGTTCGATCAGCATGCACCTTCGTGGGAAGCTTGGGACGATAAATACTTCAAGAGCTGCCGGTTCGTTCTGGAAGATGTCAATGATGAGGTGATGGGTTGGGCAGCGCTGCAGCCGATCAGCGCGCGCGACTGTTACAAAGGCGTGGCAGAAGTGAGTATCTACCTCCGGAACTCTGCCCAGGGTAAAGGTTTAGGCTCTATGATGCTTTACAAACTGATTCTCGCCAGTGAAGAAGAGGAATTCTGGATGCTGCAGGCCAGCATTTTCCCGGAAAATCAGCCTAGTATTATTATTCATGAAAGATTTGGATTCAGAACAGTGGGCAGACGCGAGCGTCTGGCGCAGATGAACGGTGTATGGCGCGACGTGGTTCTCCTCGAAAGACGGAGTTCTGTGGTAGGAATTTAGCATGATTTTTTCTGTGTGCACAATAAATTTTAAAGTTTGGCATTAGTATTGAGATGTTATCTTAAATTAAATCTCATAAAAAATGAAAAATCTATTTAAAATAATAGCAGCGGCAGGGCTTGCTTTTACTTTAGCCTCCTGTGGTGCTGCTAATGATGTTTACGGAAACAATTATCCAAACAATTATCCCAACGGTGGTGTTTACAGAACTCCGGACGGTACCGTTTACAGACAGGGCGATGTGTACCGGGATCGTAACGGAAACGTTTACCAGAACGGCAGGGTTGTAAGAACAGGTGATGTATACGGCAGACCGGGAATCATTACCAGAAGAGGTGACAATACAGGATATTATCCGCGTAATAACCGGAATCTGCCTCCGGGACAGGCTAAGAAAATCTACGGTGGAAATGCTAAAGATTATGCGCCCGGTCAGGTAAAAAAAAGAAACGCTAACTGGAATAACAACCGTAATGAGGACTGGAGATATGATGACGACAGGAAAAACACCAAAGAGTACAGAAAATTCAGTGACAAGTCTGACAAGAACAATAAAAAATTCAAGAAAGGGAAAGGCAAACGTAACGATTAACAGCTATAAAAGAAAAATGGCGGGAAAATTTCCCGCCATTTTTCTGTATAAGACTTTGCTTATTTATCGATGGAACCCAGTACTTTCTGGGCAAAACCATTCAGTGCATCTCTTTCCGTCATTCCGTTATTTACGCTGCTGTGAACTTCGAGCGCTCCGCAAATATTGGTAATTAATTCTCCCGCAACATTTAAGTCTTCTTCGGTTGTTCCGCGGAATTCTGTAAATGCCTCCAAAACTTCCAAAGTTTTTTCGAGATTTTCAGCACTTTGGGTCTGATAAAACTGTCTGATTATAGGTAGTTTCATTAATTTAATTCTTTAAAAAGATTAATAAGGCTTTCTGCCTGGTTGGTCTGAACCTGGTTTACAAGTTCTCCGTTCTTAAAGATTGCAAAGGTCGGCAGATTGTCAACTTTCGCCAGTTTTCTACTTTCCGGAAGTTTTTCTGCGTCTACATAATAGAACGGAATATCTTCGTTTTCGGCGGCAAGCTTCTTGAACTTCGGCTTCATGATTCTGCAGTTTCCGCACCATGTTGCACCGTACTGTACCACTACTTTTTCATTATTTGCAACAATCTGCTGCAAAGCGTCTTCTGTTAATTCTGTGTACATTTCAGCTGTTTTTTAATTAGTTTTGGTGATTTGCAAGGTATTCCGCGGTTGAAGCTCTGTTAGCCTGCATTGCATCTTTACCTTCTTCCCAGTTAGCAGGGCAAACTTCACCGTGTTTCTGAACGTGGGTGTAAGCATCGATCAGTCTTAAGAATTCTTTTACGTTTCTTCCCAGAGGCATATCGTTTACCGCTTCGTGGAAGATTTTTCCTGTTTCATCGATCAGGTAAGTTGCTCTGTAAGTAACGTTAGAACCTGTGAAGATTTCGTTTCCTTCTGCATCGTATTCGAAATCCTGATCTACGATTCCAAGGATGTTGGCAAGCTGTCTGTGGGTATCTGCAAGGATCGGGTAGGTTACGCCCTCGATTCCTCCGTTTTCTTTTGCGGTATTTAACCACGCAAAGTGTACTTCGTTGGTGTCACATGAAGCACCGATTACTTTTGTGTTTCTTTTTTCGAATTCACCCAAAGCTTCCTGAAAAGCGTGAAGTTCAGTCGGGCAAACGAAAGTAAAGTCTTTCGGGTACCAGAACAATAATACTTTCTGCTCGTTTTTTGTAGCCTCTTCAAAGATGTTAATTCTTAAATCATCACCCATTTCACTCATTGCATCAATCTCGATGTTTGGGAATTTTTTTCCTACTAATGACATATTATATTGTTTTTAAATTTCTATGGTGCAAAGATACCATGTTTTTATCAATTAAAAAAGTAAGTTTCGATTTATAAAATCTATTAGAATGAATCTCTTCATAAAAGGAATCTCTGATGTTTTTATATTCTCATTAAAGTTTGAAAATAAATGAGTAAATTCACTAAATAAAAATAAAAAGCTATGAAAAAAATACTGGTCATTCTCTTAGTAGCGCTGGTGCTCATTCAGTTTTTTCCGATTGATAAAAATAATCCAGCACCCACACCGGGCATGGATTTATTAAAGATTAAAAACACGCCGGAAGCCACTGCGACACTCATCAGAAACGGTTGCTACGACTGTCACAGCAACGAATCGAAATATCCATGGTATTCCAATGTACAGCCTATTGCGTGGTTTCTTAAAGATCATATTGATGAAGGGAGAAAAGAACTTAATTTCTCTACCTTTGCGACTTATGAACCCAAACGTCAGGCACATAAACTTTTTGAAGCCGTAGACATGATTGAAAAAGGCGAAATGCCTCTTGATTCTTATATTTTAGCCCATCCGGAAGCCAAATACACTGAAGCACAAAAGCAGGAGGTGATCCAATATTTGAAATCGTTGGAAAAAGAAATTCGCGTTATGAATGATCTGCCGGCTGAAACTGCAAAAAAATGACAGATTCTTCCAAATATTATGTTTTTTACGATGGCGATTGCGGCATGTGCAACTACTGGGTCCAGTGGATTCTGAAAAACGACCACCGGAAACAGTTCCTCTTTTCTGCCCTGCAGTCGGAGTTTGGGCAAAAATTTTTAAATGAAAGAAATTTAGATAACCAGCAGCTTAATACTTTATATCTCTGGAAGCCCAACGCTTTTTACGAAACAAAATCACATGCAGTTTTTAAGATTGCAAAAATTCTCGGCGGAAAATATGTTCTTCTCGGATATCTGAATGCATTGCCCAGGCCGGTGACCGATTTTTTTTATGACCGGGTTGCCGCCAACAGAAAGCGTTTTTCAGTTCAGCAATGTGCTTTGCCAACGGCGGAAGAACAGGGTCGGTTTATCGAAAAATAACATCGCAGAAGTGTTGATTCTCCTTAAAAATTCAGGCTTGAAAAAGGTCTAAAATTACGCTGCCCCGTCAGCAAAAAACCATAAACTAATTCTTATATTTGCACCCATGGAATACAATACCAACAGACCACAGCTGCACATGCCCGAATACGGCAGAATTATACAGCAGCTTGTTGAGCGCTGCAAAGAACTGGCTACAAAAGAAGAGCGGAACGAAATGGCCGTAGCAATAGTAGATTTTATGGGGCAGAGAAATCCCCAACTTCGCGACGAAGAGAATTATAAACATAAGCTTTGGGACCATCTTTTTATTCTTTCCAATTACGATCTGGATGTAGATTCCCCTTATCCTTTCCCCACGGTGGAAGAACTTAATGAAAAACCCAAGAAAATGGAATATCCCAAACTTCAGGGAGATTTTAAATTTTACGGCAAAAGTATTCTTCAGCTGATCGAAAAAGCCATTGAACTGGAAGCAGGCGACGAAAAAGACGCCCTCATTCAGGTCATTGCAAACAATATGAAAAAATCTTACAATGTTTATAATAAAGAACATGTGCAGGATGAAGTAATTTTTAGGCATCTGAAGGATCTATCAGAAAACCGTCTTGATCTTACCGGTCTGGACTCGCTGGAGAAAAGCAAGATTTACTACGCAAGCGGAAGAACCAACAAAAATAACGGGAGAACCAACCAAAACCAGGCACAGAACAGCCAGAACAAAAGAAGAAATTTTCACAACAATAAAAACCGGAAGTAAAAGATGAGCGGATCATTTAAAATAAAAGGCGGGAAAAGGCTGCATGGTGAAATCACTCCACAGGGAGCGAAAAATGAAGCGCTTCAGATTTTATGTGCGGTTTTACTTACCGACGAAGAAGTAAGGGTAAAAAACATTCCCGATATTCATGATGTTAACCGACTGATTGAAATCCTGGGCGATTTTGGCGTAAAGATTACGAAAAACGCTCATGGTGATTACACTTTTAAATCAGATGCTGTAAATTTTGATTATATTAAATCAAATGATTTTAAGAAAGATGGTTCCAAACTCAGAGGTTCCATTATGCTTCTCGGCCCCATGTTAGCAAGATTTGGCGAAGCTTATATGCCGACTCCGGGCGGTGATAAAATCGGAAGAAGACGTCTTGATACGCATTTCCAGGGATTTGTAGAACTGGGTGCGGAATTTCATTACGATGAAAAAGAATATCTCTACTCCTTAAAAGCTAAAGAACTTCACGGGAAATTTATCCTCTTGGAAGAAGCTTCGGTTACCGGAACAGCAAATATCGTGATGGCTGCCGTGCTGGCGAAAGGGAAGACCAGTATTTACAACGCGGCCTGCGAACCTTATCTGCAGCAGCTCTGTAAAATGCTTAACAGGATGGGCGCCAATATCTCCGGAATTGGTTCAAATTTACTCATCATTGAGGGAGTTGATACGCTTCACGGAACAGAACACACCATGCTGCCTGATATGGTTGAAATCGGTTCCTGGATAGGTCTTGCCGCAATGACAAAATCTGAAATCACCATTAAAAATGTACACTGGGATGAACTCGGCGTAATTCCGAATACCTTCAGGAAATTAGGAATCCAGCTGGAGAAACGTGGAGACGATATCTTTATCCCGGCACAGGAAAATTACAAAATACAGAAATTTATCGACGGTTCTATTTTAACAGTTTCTGATGCACCGTGGCCGGGCTTTACACCTGATTTGCTGTCCATCATTCTGGTTGTAGCTACACAGGCAAAAGGAACCGTTCTGGTTCACCAGAAAATGTTTGAATCCCGCCTGTTCTTTGTTGATAAACTCATCGATATGGGCGCGCAGATTATTCTGTGTGATCCGCACAGGGCAACGGTGGTAGGTTTAAATCACGAATCTCCACTTCGGGGCACAACGATGATTTCCCCTGATATCAGAGCCGGCAACGCCCTGCTGATCGCAGCACTTTCTGCAGAAGGAAATTCAACCATCCACAACATCGAGCAGATCGACCGTGGGTACGAAAATATCGACGGAAGACTGAAAGCACTCGGCGCAGAAATCGAGAGAGTTTAGTTCAGAAATTCATTAAACATAAAAAGCCATTTTCTCAGTGAAATGGCTTTTTTTTATGGGGAGCAACAAGGTTTAGTTCTCTCTTCAAGGCTTCACCCGCTGTCCACTATATCTTTTTTGGTGATTTCGCTTCCGCTCTATCACCAAAAAAGGATGCCGTTTCCATCGGGGCTATCAAGTTTTAGTAGATTCCTTCTGTAATCCTAAATTTAAAAAAACTATCTTTGCAAAAATTTTTGGGCTCGAAAAGTTCGAGTAACCCATTAATAATTACATTATTAAACAAAATTTAATGAGCAATATCGTTGCGATCGTTGGGCGCCCCAACGTAGGAAAATCAACCCTTTTTAACCGATTTTTAGAAAGAAGAGAAGCTATCGTAGATTCTACTTCCGGAGTTACCAGAGACCGCCATTACGGTAAATCTGACTGGAACGGAGTAGAATTCACCGTGATTGATACCGGTGGTTACGAAGTAAATAACGAAGATATCTTTCAGGAAGAAATCTCCAAACAGGTTCAGCTGGCAGTTGATGAAGCTACTTCCATAATTTTCATGCTGAATGTAGAAGAAGGTTTAACGGACACAGATCAGGAGATTTTCGAAATGCTGCGTCGCTCCAACAAGCCGGTGTATGTAACGGTAAACAAAGTAGATTCTGCCACTGAAGAACTTGCGGCTACCGAATTTTATCAGTTAGGAATCGAAAAATACTATACTTTATCTTCTGCCACAGGTTCCGGAACCGGCGAGTTGCTGGATGATATTGTTAAAGAATTTCCAACAACCGAATACAAAGATCCTTTCGAAGGTCTGCCAAAAATTACCATTGCGGGAAGACCGAACGTGGGAAAATCAACCTTGACTAACGCTTTGTTGGATGTTGAAAGAAATATCGTGACCGACATCGCAGGAACCACAAGAGATTCTATCGAAACTTTATATAACAAATTCGGACATGAGTTTGTCCTTGTAGACACCGCGGGAATGCGCCGTAAAGCCAAAGTGAAAGAAGATCTGGAATTTTATTCCGTGATGCGGTCTATCCGTTCTATCGAATATTCAGATGTGGTGATCATCATGGTGGATGCTACTTTAGGATGGGAGTCTCAGGATATGAATATCTTCGGATTGGCTCAGAAAAACAGAAAAGGAATTGTAATTCTGGTGAATAAATGGGATTTGGTGGAAGATAAAAGCACCAACAGTACCCGCGATTTCGAAAACCAGATTAAAGAACGGATTGGTCAGTTTACAGATATTCCGATTTTGTTTATTTCCGCACTTACAAAACAGCGAATCCTGAAAGCTGTGGAAGTAGCCATGGAAGTTTACGAAAACCGCGCGAAGAAAATTAAAACTTCAAAACTAAATGAAGTGATGCTTCCGATTTTCGAACATACGCCGCCACCGGCGATTAAAGGAAAATACGTGAAGATTAAATACTGTGTACAGCTCCCTACGCCAAGTCCACAGTTTGTATTTTTCTGTAATTTACCACAATACGTAAAAGAAAGTTATAAGAGATTTACCGAAAATCAGCTTCGAAAAGAGTTTGGTTTTACCGGTGTTCCTATTGAAATCTATTTCCGTCAAAAGTAAAAAAAACTTAGGCCTTTCAGAATTTTTCTGAAGGGCTTTTTAATACATTATATTTTCCCGAACTTTACAGCATAAATTAGCACTATGGTTACTGTTTTATCCGATCAATTCTCCCTTGTCAATACCTGGATCAATGAACTCCGAAATGTTGAAGTGCAAAATGACCGAATGAGATTCCGTAGAAATATGGAGCGCATTGGCGAAATTGCAGCTTTTGAAATCAGCAAAAGTCTGGAGCAGAAAGAAATAGAAATTACCACGCCTCTGGATAAACTAAAAGTAAAAGAAGTTGCGGTGCAGCCCGTAATTACAACCATTTTAAGAGCTGGTGTACCGCTGTTCCAGGGAATTCTGAATTATCTTGATAAAGCAGACTGCGGTTTCGTTGCCGCTTACCGAAAGCACGATGCCAACGATTATTTTTCTATCAAACAGGATTATCTAACCTGTCCGAATGTGGACGGAAGACCATTAATTGTTGCCGATCCGATGTTGGCTACAGGAGCAAGTCTAATTGAAGCGATTAAAGATTTATTGAATCACGGAAAACCTTCTCAACTTCATATCGTGGCAGCCATTGCTTCGAATCAGGGCGTAGAAACCATCAAAAATGAATATCCAGATGCACATATCTGGGTGGGAGTTATTGATGAGCAGCTGACTTCTAAAGGTTATATTACTCCAGGCCTTGGCGATGCCGGCGATTTAAGTTATGGCGAAAAACTCCAGCGATAATATTTAATTCAACTCGGACTTAGTCCACCGCCATTACGAGAACCGAAACTTTATTGTTTCCTGCTTTCAGGATTTCCCACGCAACAGAACTCATCGTATTTCCTGTGGTGAAAACATCATCGATCAGTAACACATGACTGTCTGAAATTTCCTGCGTAAGTGAAAAAAGATTTTCGGTTTCTGTACGATGCGATTTGTCTTTCTGAGCTTGGGCTTTGCGGTAAAAATTTCTTTTGATTACCTGATGGTCAAAAGGAATATCCAGCTTTTTTGAGAGGGTTTCGGTAAAAAGATGAAGCTGGTTGTAACCTCTTTCCTTCAGTTTTTTCGGATGTAACGGCACGGAAACCAGAAGATCAGGTTTGTCCTCGGGAAATTTTATTCTTTCAGCAGTCCATTCCGCCAGTATTTTTCCTGTCTTTTCGCGACTTCCGTATTTAAGTTGGTGAACAATTTTGCGGCTTACACTTTCTTCCTCAAACTGCATCAGCGCAAATGCATTTTCCACAGGAAAAAGTAAGGAGCAACGCTCTTTTAAAAGGTTTTCCCGGGAAAAATCGTGATGGGTAAAAAGAACCTGACCGATGCAGATCCCACAAACCAATTCACCGGAACCGATGATTCGGCTACATTCCAGACAGCGGTTGGGGAAAAGTAAATTTAAAATCACATGTATTGTTTAGGTATTTTAAAGTTACAAATTTTACTTTACCACGATCTACATCATCTCTTTTTTAATCATCTGGATGGCTTTCTTCATGTTTTCATTGAAAAGTTCTTTTTCCAGACGGAGCGGCGGTGCCTGCCTAACTTCGCAGTTCGGGATGCTGCAGAATTCGCAGGTTACGCCTACATTCACAGTTTTAATCCGGTCGCTTTTCGCAAAATTTATCTTCTTTAAAGAGTTTGAATTCAGTAAAATTCCGAGGCAGTAACTCCTGTTTGTTCCATCAGAGAACGGATTTTTCTGCGACGTTGACAGGACCAGATAAGTAAGTCCGCTGTCTTTATAATGGGAAATCTGAGCATCGGTTACGGTTTCGTTTTCTTTCAGATTCATCAGGTTTTTCACGGCAATCCATCTTCTGCAGTAATGTTCGTTGGTCGCGTTGGCATGTGGTGCCTGCTGCTGGTTCAGGTGAAGTTCCTTTAAAATTTCAAGCTTATCTGAATTTTTCTTCTTCGTAAAACACAGATAGAAAAGATCTTTAATTCCGTGCTCCTGAGGCAGAATGTTGGTCATCCGGTAATAAAAAGTTTCCGGAGAATTTGTAAATTCCTCGATAAGATTCTCAAAATTCTGTGGTTCCCATTCATGGGATTTAAAAAAAGCTGAAATTTTTTCCGTTAAAATTCCTTTGTGTATCAGCAGACAGCCTGCGAAATACGATGCGTAATAATTGCTGAGCAGTTCCTCGAAACTGGTAAAATCAAGCCAGGAATACGTGTTGGGTCTGGGGTTGAGATTTAAGACGTTGTAGCCGATTTCTTTGGCAAAAATGAAGGTTTTCTGGTCTTCGTCTAAGAGTTCATTCAGTAACAGCAGTTTCTTTTCAGGGATAAAAAGAGACCGCAGTTTTCCGGTTGCGCCATATTTTTCAAAATCCAGATTTCTGATTTCGTACTGAAGTTTTTCCGTCAGAATTTTTTCCAGATCACTGGAGTTTGGTTTATGTGGAATTTGATTTTCGATAGAATAGGCAGCGGCTTTTTCCTCGATTTCAGGGAAATAATTATCATAAAGTTCCTGAAAACTTCTCACCACCGCAAAGTAAAACCGCTCTTTGCTCAGGTTATAGTTCTTGGAAATTTCGATGAGTGTGTTAACAAAAGCCGTCACTTTTTTCGGTGCGTCGCTGATAATGCTGATGAGGTTGTTTTTGTTGATTCCGAAAAGATCCAGCGGGATTTCCTTGAAAAAATCCGACTGTATGATTTCCACAATCGGTGACAGGCTTTTATCCAGTTTTGTGGACACCAAATCGTTATAGCTGCAGTTCAGTGCGGTGGCAAGCTGGGCAATTTTGTCGTGTTTCGGATATTTTTTTCCGTTTTCGATCTCATTGAGATACGATTTTGATAATCCGGTTTGATTTGAAAGTTCCTGCAAAGAAATATTTCTTTTCTGCCGGAACTGTTTCATTTTCAGTCCAAAAACGGTTTTTATGAATTCGCCGTCGTGCGTCATGGTTGCGTTTTAAATTTATAATCTTTCTAAATAGTTTTAGAAAATACGATGGATACAAAGTTAATTAAAAAAGAACTGTTGTTCGCATAATTATTTATTTTAAAAAATAGCGAACGTTCGCTGCAGGTGAAAAATTTTATTTAGATTTGTTGAATCAAAATCACAAAATATTAATTGATATGGAGACGGCAACAACATTTAAAATTCTGGCAGACAGACTTCATCACGATATTTTCACTTCGGAAATGATTGAGTTTCTTTCCGAACTTCATGTAAGATTCTATGAAGAAAGAAAAAAGCTCCTTGCTGCCAGAACAATGAAACAGGTTGAGTTCGATCATCATCAGCTTCCCGTTTTTTTACCTGAAACCAAAGAAATCAGAAAAACGGATTGGGTATGCAGCGCGCTTCCTGAAGATTTGCTCGACAGAAGAGTGGAAATTACCGGTCCGGTGGAACGTAAAATGATCATCAATGCCCTAAATTCAGGCGCTTCAACTTTCATGGCAGATTTTGAGGACAGCAACTCGCCGACCTGGGAAAACTGCATGGAAGGACAGATAAATCTTTCTGATGCTGTAAACCGCGCCATCAGTTTTGAAAATGAAGCCGGCAAAACCTATCAACTCAATGACCACACTGCAGTTCTGTTGGTTCGTCCAAGAGGTCTGCATCTTGAAGAAAAAAATATAGAAATTGACGGAGAAAAAGCTTCGGGTTCTTTAATTGATTTTGGAATCTACTTTTTCAGAAATGCCAAGAAACTGATTGAAAACGGTAGCGGACCTTATTTTTATCTTCCAAAACTCGAACATTACAAAGAAGCCCGATGGTGGAATGAAGTTTTTAAATTTTCTCAGGATTACCTCAAGATTCCACAGGGAACCATTAAAGCAACCGTTCTTATTGAAACCATTACAGCGGCTTTTCAGCTCGATGAGATTCTGTATGAACTGAAAGAGCACAGTTCCGGACTGAACTGTGGCAGATGGGATTATATTTTCTCTTACATCAAAAAATTCAGGAATCTGCCCGAATTTCTCGTTCCCGACAGAGATCAGGTGACCATGACTTCACCTTTTATGAGTGCTTATTCGAAACGGGTAATTCAGGTTTGCCACAAAAGAAATGTTCACGCGATGGGTGGAATGGCAGCACAGATTCCCGTAAAAAATAACGAAGAGCAGAATGAGATAGCCTATGCGAAAGTTCGTGCAGACAAGGAAAGAGAGGTGAGAAATGGGCACGATGGAACCTGGGTTGCGCATCCGGGACTGGTTCCTGTTGCGAAGAAAATCTTCGATGACCTGATGCCTGAAAAAAACCAGATTCACAAAAAATTCGAAGAATACCAGATTTCAGAAAGCGACTTGCTCGAAATTCCAAAAGGGACAATCACTGAAAATGGCGTAAGAAAAAACATCAATGTCGGAATTCTTTATATTGAATCCTGGCTGATGGGTGTGGGTGCAGCGGCGCTTTACAACCTAATGGAAGATGCGGCGACCGCAGAAATTTCGCGTACTCAGGTTTGGCAGTGGCTGAAAAATGAGGCAAAACTTGATGACGGCAGAACGTTAACCAAAGACATGGTGTTGAAATGGCAGGAAGAAGAACTTCAAAATATTAAGAATTATGTGGGTGAAGAGCGTTACAAAAACGGAAAATTCGCTTTAGCCACCGAGATTTTCGATGATCTGGTCCTTAATGACGATTTTGAAGAATTTTTAACCCTAAAAGCTTATAATTTTATTTAAATCCAATAATAATCAAATCCAAAATACAATGAAAAACCAGGAACAAATTCGCCAGCTTGAACAGGACTGGCTCGAAAACCCAAGATGGAAAGGTGTTGAAAGACCATATTCCGCAGAAGAAGTATTAAAACTGAGAGGTTCTTACCAACTCGATTACACCATCGCAAAAATGATGTCTGAAAAATTATGGGAAAAACTCAACAATCAGGATTTTGTAGCCGGATTGGGCGCGCTAACAGGAAATCAGGCCGTTCAGGAAGTGGACGCTGGGTTGGAATCCATTTATCTTTCGGGTTGGCAGGTAGCCGCAGACGCGAACCTTTCCGGAGAAATGTATCCTGACCAAAGTCTTTATCCTGCGAATTCTGTCCCAAGTGTAGTGAAAAGAATTAATAATGCTTTGTTGAGGGCCGATCAGATTCAGTCTGTAAATGGTGTGGCAGAAGAGGACAGAAAGGAATATTTGGTTCCAATCGTTGCCGATGCTGAAGCAGGTTTTGGTGGAAATTTAAATGCCTACGAACTGATGAAGCAGATGATTGAAGCCGGTGCGGCAGGAGTTCATTTTGAAGACCAGCTGTCTTCAGCTAAAAAGTGTGGGCATTTAGGCGGAAAAGTTCTTGTGCCAACGCAGGAAGCTGTCAACAAGCTTATTGCTGCGCGTTTGGCCGCAGATGTTTGCGGAGTTCCGACGATTGTGGTAGCCAGAACTGATGCTGATGCGGCTGATTTGCTGACATCGGATATCGATGAACGCGACCAGAAATTTGTAACCGGGAAAAGAACGACGGAAGGTTTTTTTGAAGTGAAAAACGGTGTAGAGCAGGGTATTGACAGAGGTCTTTCTTACGCACCTTATGCGGATCTGATCTGGATGGAAACGTCGAATCCTGATTTGGAATATGCGAGAAGATTTGCCGAAGGAATCCACGCCAAATTCCCGGGAAAAATGTTAGCTTATAACTGTTCTCCATCTTTCAACTGGGCTGCGAAACTTTCTGTTGCTGAAATGGAAACCTTCCGCGAAGAACTTGCGAAAATGGGGTATAAATATCAGTTCATTACGCTTGCTGGTTTCCACGCCTTGAATACTTCAATGTTTGAGCTGGCTTTGGCATACAAAAAACGCGGAATGGCCGGTTACAGCGAACTTCAGGAAAGAGAATTCGCGTTGCAGAAAGAAGGTTTCCGTGCGGTTAAACACCAGAATTTTGTGGGAACTTCCTATTTCGATGCACTGCAAACCGTGATTACAGCAGGAAATTCTTCTGTAGTTGCGATGAAAGATTCTACCGAAACAGCACAGTTCCATTAAGATACTATCGTTTAATTTGTAATTGTTAATTCATCCTCCCACATTTTTGTGGGAGGATTTTTTAGACTTTAATCTTGCCTGTACAAATCATCAAATCCCAAATCATCACATTATCACCTCAAAATCTTATCTTTGCAAAATGATTAGAATTACCAAAATTTTCACCTTCGAAACCGCACATGTCCTTTACAATTACGACGGTAAATGCAAAAATATGCACGGACATTCCTATAAGCTTTTTGTTACTGTAAAAGGAACGCCGATCAACGATCTGGAAAATCCTAAAAACGGAATGGTTGTGGATTTTGGCGACATCAAGAAGATTGTAAAATCTGAAATCATCGATGTTTGGGATCACGCAGTTTTGGTGAACGGTACTTCTCCTCATCAAGAACTGGGCTCAGATCTGCAACAGAAAGGCCATAAAGTAATTTTCTGCGACTATCAGCCGACCTGCGAGAATATGCTCTACGATATTGCAGAAAAAATTAAGAACAAACTTTCGGGCGATGTCACTTTGGCTTACCTCAAACTTCACGAAACCGAAAACTCCTATGGAGAATGGTTTGCAGAAGACCAAGCTTAAAAAGGTAAATTTCGATCTATTATCAAAAGTATGAAAATCAGTTTACAGCCCAATAAAAAAGTTTATTTCGCATCCGATCAGCATTTCGGCGCGCCAACAGCCAAAGAAAGCAAGATCCGGGAAGAAAAATTCATCCGCTGGCTCGATGAAATTAAAGCCGATGCACAGGTTCTTTTTCTCATGGGCGATCTTTTCGATTTCTGGCACGAGTGGAATCACGTAATCCCGAAAGGCTATGTGCGGGTTTTGGGCAAACTGGCTGAACTCAAAGATTCAGGGATTGAGCTTTATATGTTCGTCGGTAACCACGATCTTTGGATGAAAAATTACTTTGAAGAAGAAATTGGCTGCAAAGTTTTTTTTGAAAAACAGTACTTCGAGATTAACGGAAAAAATTTCCTGCTTGCTCATGGTGACGGTTTGGGTCCGGGAGATAAAGGCTATAAGAGAATGAAGAAACTGTTCACGAATCCTTTTGCGCAGTGGGGATTCAAATGGCTTCATCCGGATATCGCGATGAAGGTGGCGATTTATTTTTCTACCAAAAACAAAATGATTTCCGGGGAAGAAGACAAGCAGTTTATGGGAGAAGACAAGGAGTTTCTCATCATCTACTCCAAAGAAAAACTGAGAACCGAAAAAATTGATTATTTCATCTACGGTCACCGGCATTTACCGATGATACTGGATTTGAAATCTGATGAAAAGACGGCAAAATACATCAACCTCGGTGACTGGATTTCGTATTTTACCTATGGTGAGTTTCAGGAGGATTTTGAACTGAAAACGTTTGATAGTATAACCAAAGTTTAAGTTAATGTCATCTGTTTTCAACATACAAACCGAAGCTGATTTTGAGAAAAAATGTCTGGAAACTTTCCGTTATCAATATGAAAACGTGGAGGTTTACCGGAAATTTGTCGATTATCTGAACATTAATCCCGCGGAAATTGATGCCGTGGAAAAAATTCCGTTTCTGCCGATTGAGATGTTCAAAAATCATTTGGTTTTAGATAAAAATTCAAAGACTGAAAACTATTTTCAAAGTTCCGGGACGACTCAAATGACGCGTTCCAGGCATTTTATTGCTGATTTTGGGCTTTACGAACAAAGTATTTACCAAAGTTTCGCGCAGTTTATCGGTAAACCGGAAGACTATATTTTCCTGGGTTTACTGCCCAATTATTCTGAAAATCCGCATTCTTCCTTAATTTATATGGTCGATTTTCTCATGAAGAAATCGGCTAAACCGGAAAACGGCTACTTTCTGTATAATCATCAGGAACTTTTTGATTTGCTGAAGCAGCTTTCAACCGAGAACAAGAAAGTTATTCTGTTCGGAGTTTCTTTCGCGTTGCTCGATTATCTGGATTTTTGTGATGCGGAACTACTTAAACATATAAACTCGGAGAATTTAACCGTTATTGAAACGGGCGGAATGAAAGGCCGTAAAGAGGAAATGACGAAAGACGAACTGCTCCGGATTTTGCAGAACGGTTTCGGAACCGAAAAGATTTATTCTGAGTATTCGATGACGGAATTATTGTCGCAGGCTTATTCGCTGGGAGAAAATATCTACGAAAGTCCGAAATGGATTCGCATTTTAATCCGCAACACCGAAGATCCGTTTTCTTACCTTGACGCGGGCCGAACCGGTGCTATCAACATCATCGATCTGGCGAATATCCATTCCTGCAGTTTTATTGCGACCCAGGATTTAGGCAAAATCATAAACGATTTTGAGATGGCTTCATCAACTTCGTTTCTTCGCAATGGCAAATTTCAGGTTTTGGGAAGGATCGATCATTCGGATATTCGCGGGTGCAGCCTTTTGGTGTCTTAATTCTTTAGTTTGATGATTAAAATAGAAGAGCTTACCTATAATTTCATTTCCCAATTTTATGATTTCGAGAAAGATTTGGTGCTGACCAATCATTTTCATTCCGATTGGGAAGCGGATATTATGGTCGTAAGTTCCGAAGGTTTCAGTCATGAGTTTGAAATTAAATTCTCGAAAGCCGATTTCAAAAATGATTTCAAAAAACATTACAAGAATGCCAAGACAAAGGAAAAGTTTCTGAAACACGATAAAATTTCTTGTGGAGATTATATCTGCAACCACTTCAGTTTCCTTTTGCCCATGGGAATGATTGATGCAGATTTGATTCCTGAACACTGCGGAATCATCGAATTTGACCACAATCCTGACAGTTGGAAAACCACTTTTCATGAAATCCGGAAACCCAAAAAAGTTCACGAAGAACAATTCTGGAATCTCGTGGATAAAGATTTGATGCTTAAAATGATGGCGCGTAATTACTATTACAAAAAGCTCGAAGTGAAGGGGAAACTGGAGGAACTGATTTTGCCACCTCCTGTCTCCGGAAAAAAATAAACTTTCCCAGGCAAATGTAGCACTGCTTTTGATGTTTAAAAGTATGTATTTACTAACTTTACAATAAAACGCACAGCATGGCTTCAAATAAATTCAGGATTATACTTTGGTCAGTCGGGATTTTACTGCTGATTTTTCTAGGTTTTTTTCTTTATCAGTTAACGCAGGCCGAATCGGTAAATTCAGTGATGACTTTGGTGATGTTGGTTCTCGGACTGATTCTTGGCGGTGTGATCGCTTTTCTGGCTTCTAAAAAATTAACTGCCGATCCCGCTGTAGTAAAAGAAAGTTCGCATACGGTTGCCGAAAGCATGCGAAAGGTTTTCAAAATCGTTTCTGCGGAGGGACATTTTAATGAAATTTACAATTACGAAGAAAGTTCGAAGATTTTCAACTTTATACCGTCGAAAAAGAAAGCGCTGGTCATTGTTCAGGCTAAAGTTCTGGTAGGTTACGATTTCGAGAAATTCAAATGGCAGATCGATGAACAGAAGCGTACCGTGAAACTTGTGGATTTTCCTGCACCAGAGATTATTTCTACCGAAACCGATTACAAATATTACAATATTGAAGAGCAGTTCTTTAATCTTTTCAGCAAAGATGATCTCGCAAAAGTTCAGCAAAACGGCAAACAGCAGGTGATTGAAGCTGCGAAAAAATCTCACCTTCCCGAGGTCGCTGCCGAACAGATGCGCACGTTGCTTACCGAACTGTTGGCTGGTAAAAATTTTGTTCTGGAGAATCCTGCTAAAATCGCTGAAACCAAGAATCTGATCGATTACAGAAAGATGAACGGCAGCCAGTAAGTGCAGCAGCGTACGTACTTATTTAGATGATGAAAAGCAGTATTAAACTGCTTTGGAATATTAATGTTTAAATGCTTGTTTTGTCATAACTTTCACTACTTTTACATCCTAAAATTTTATCAACAATGAAATATTTTTACACCCTCATTTTAGCCCTACTTTTACCGTATTTTGCTGTCGCACAGCAAGTTGTTTCGTATTCGGTAAATCCGGCAACTTTTGATGAAACCGATGCGATTACCGTAACTTTTACGGTAAATGAAGCCAATTTCGGCGTAGGAACTTCGCATGCGCTTTACTTATGGGCGTGGTCTTACGATTCGAACAATGTAAATGCTGATGCGCCGACGAACGGAACCTGGTCGGCCTCTAATCCTGCCAATAAACTCACGTATGTTTCGAGTTCGGGAACAACAGGAACTTATACTTTCACGATGAATACCGTGAAATCTTTTTATGGAAACCGTACCAATCCACTTTCAAAAATCGGTTTTCTGGTAAAAACGGTAGATGGGTCGGTTCAGTCCCAGGATATCGTGCTGAATGTAGGAAAGTTTCAGTTTAACCTTACCAATCCGCAACCGGGAAGTACCAATGTTGTAAATTCCGGTACCGTGATTAATATCACCGGAACTTCTTCTCTGGCTGCGAATTACCAGGTAAAAGCTAATGGTGCTGTGGTTTATACCAGCGCTGCGCCATCTACCACACTGAATTTTCCGTACACTGTTACCCAGGATGCAACAATGGAAGTTACCGCTACCAATCCAGTTGACGCGAGTTCTGTTGCAAAAACTTTTACAGTTTCGCTGGCGCTTCCGGTGCAAACGGCACCAATTCCCGCGTATATGAAACAGGGAATCAGTTATGATCCTGCAGACCCCACCAAAGTTGGTCTTGCGCTTTATGCTCCCGGCAAAGCTTATGTCCACGTCATCGGAAGTTTCAATAACTGGACGGTGAGTGCGAATTATCTCATGAAAAGAGATACGACCAATTCTAATCTTTACTGGATTGAAATTACCGGTCTTACACCGCAGCAGATTTATACGTTCCAGTACAGAACTGCCGACGGAATTAAGGTTGCGGATCCTTATTCACCTTTGGTGCTGTCGCCTTACGATGATCCGTATATCAATCAGAACGCGATGGTTTATCCTGATTTACCAGCTTATCCTGCCGGACAAAGTTTTGAAGTTTCTGTAATTCAGACTGCAAAACCGGCTTATCCGTGGGTCGTAAACAATTTCAATAAACCTGCAAAAGAGAATTTAATTGTATATGAACTTCTGGTAAGGGATTTCACTACTCAGAAAACATGGCAGTCTCTGATTGATAAAATTGCATATTTAAAATCCCTGAAAATTAACGCAGTGGAACTGATGCCGGTGATGGAATTCGACGGGAACAATTCCTGGGGTTATAATACCGGTTTCCATTATGCCCTTGACAAAGCGTACGGAACTCCGGAAAAATTCAAAGAATTTATCGATCTATGCCACCAGAACGGTATAGCAGTTATTCTTGATATTGCATTGAATCATGCGACCGGACGTAGCCCTATCGAAAGAATGTGGATGGTAGATCCTGATGGCGACGGTTTTGGTGATCCTGCTGCGGATAATCCTTATTTCAACCAGGTAGCAAAACATTCTTACAGCGTATTTAATGACTTTAACCACTCAAAAGCTGAAACCAAATATTATGTAGACCGTGTTATTGAACATTGGATTAAAGAATACAAAGTTGACGGATTCCGTTGGGATTTAACGAAAGGATTTACGCAAAACTGTACTGCAGGTGATGATGCGTGTACCAACGCTTACCAACAGGACAGGGTGAATATTTTAAGAGGATATGCTGACAAACAGTGGAGCTATGATCCTACTTCCTATATTATTTTTGAACATTTAGGAACGGATTCTGAAGAAGCGCAATGGGCAAATTACCGCATAGCAGAGGGAAAAGGAGTGATGATGTGGGATAAACATACGAACGCTTATAACCAGAATACCATGGGATTTGCCGCAAGCAGCAATTTCAGCAGGGTAGATTTTGAAGCCCACGGTTTCTCCGAGAGAAGAGCGATGAGTTATGGCGAAAGTCATGATGAAGAAAGAATCATGTACAAAAACATCAATTTCGGCGCTTCTACCGCGGGTTACAGCACCAGAGACCTTAACAATGCGCTGGAAAGACAGAAAGCTTATGGTGCCGTGTTCTTAACTGTTCCGGGACCGAAAATGATCTGGCAGTTCGCTGAATTAGGTTTTGATAAAAGCATCTATACCTGTGAAGACGGCGTTACCGTAAACACTGAATCCGATGCGATTCCCGGCGACTGTAAACTAAGCCCGAAACCCACCGCTTTTGGTTTGGGTTATGATACAGATGCTGCAAGAAAATCGGTTTACGATACCTGGGCGAAAATTTTGGAACTCAGACTTGCCAACGAAGTTTTCAATACAAAAACTTTCACGGTAGAATCCGGTAATCTTATGCCGCGGATTTATATCTGGAATAACGCTGCAGCCAGTGCGCTGAAAAATGTAGTGATCCTTGCCAACTTTACTTTAACGCCGCAAAACGTCGTTCCGGATTTTCCTTATACCGGAAGTTGGGTGAATTTAATGGACAATACTTCAGTTTCTGTTTCAAGTACCACGGCACCGATTACGATTGAGCCGGGAGGTTTCAGGATTTTCGGAAATGCCTCTGCTTTGGCAACGGATGAAGCCGGATCTGTTAAAAATGAAGTTTCTTTAACCTTGACTCAGAATCCGGTAACGAACGGAACAGCAAACCTGAGATATACCAACGCGAAAAACGGAACAGTGGCCATTTATGACTTAACCGGCGCTTTGGTAAAAACACTGAAAGTAACGAAAGATAACGGTGATGAAGCTATTTCCATCAGCGGATTGAAATCAGGAATGTATTTAATTCAGCTGAAATCCGACAAAGGAGTTGCTGTTACCAAAATGATGGTGAAATAATCATCTTAAGATAAAAGAGAGAAACGGTTCGCAGATTTGCGGACCGTTTTTTTTAATACTGAAAATCTTTTGGAGTGTGTTTGATATAGTCTTCCAGGACTTTCATCTGGTCTTTATGGCCAATTTCAACCAGTTTTCTGTTTTTCCTGGGATCGTCAAGATTATAAATCTGCTGTGCAATCTGATTGGCTTTAATGATGAATTTAGGAAAAACCGCAGTCACCGCCACCTTTGGAATCTGCAGCCTTTCGTTAATTTCCCTGTCGAGCAGAAACCAGTTCATGCTCTGGTGAAGATTCAGCAGAAGTTTGCGCTGAAAAGGATATTTGTAAATGGTGCTTTCCAGGTTTTCTGCCAGAAGTGCCTGAGCAAGCTGTACAGAATCTTCGTCGCCTTGATCCTGAAGGGTGCTCCATAAATAGAGCTGTTCCACGGCCTGCTGCCTGTTTTCCGGAAGGTATTCCGTGGGAATCCCGAGAAGATAACCAATATATTTCCAGAGATGAAAAACACCTCCTTCTTCTTTTTCCGAAATCTTAACGCCGAGTTTCTTAAGTCCCTGCATCAAGACGAGGCTGAAGCCCGTATAAGTCGCAATCATGTCCCAGAAGTTGATCGGTTCGCCCCAAATTTCGTAATCCCAGTCTTTTCCTTTTTCTTTAATTTTCAGTCTTGCGTAAGAATGCATGAGTCTTGTTCTTATAATGAGCTGGTAGGCTTCAGAATTGACTTTCAGAGCATCTTCCCGGGTTACATGAACCCAGAATTCGAGCGTATCTTTCAGACGTTTTACGGCGCCTTTTTTAAGTGCTCCCGTAAAAATTAAGGGTTTGTTGAGATAAGCATAATCATAGCCGCCCATGAGGACAAAATCGCGAAGAATAATCAGTGCGTTGGTTCCGCTTCTCATGCAGAGTCTTGCACCGTTGTTGGCTAAATCTTCATCAAACCAGTTTGGGACCTCCTGCATCTGGAGAAAAAATCTTTTTAAACTTTCCGGCTCATCAGCGTTTTCGGAGATCTTTGAGGTTGAATATTTCTTAATCAGGGCACTGGCTTCCGGATAAGGAAGTTTCAGGTAGGTTTCTTTCACCAGATCATCACTCAAATCATCCACCTCATGATAAAGTGACGCATATTTTTCAAAATTACCGAGATCGGGTGTAACATCTGCCCAATCCAAAAGTTCTTTTCCATTGCCTTTTTCCCAAAAATTTTTGAAATGCGGAGCGTTGTGAAATCGGGGTTCAGCCTTCATTAATTCGTGTTTTTACAATTTCGGTTCAAAAAATTAAATTACAGGATTGCAATCTTCAAGCCATTAAAGTTACAAATTATTGATACTCTAGTAAAGTAAAATGCTAAAAGCAGAAATGCTGTTTTGAATAGGTTATCTTTGCAAATTAAACTAAAATTATATGTCTTTTGAATCTTTAGGCTTGTCACACAATATTATAAAATCGGTAAGAAAACTTGGTTTTCTGAAACCTTTTCCAATCCAGGAGCAAACCGTTCCGGTGATCTTATCGGGGAAAGACCTGATGGGAATTGCCCAAACAGGATCGGGTAAAACGGCCTGTTTTGTAATGCCAATTCTGGAAAAACTTCAGGACGAAGAAGTGAAAAAAGACAGAAATATTCAGATTTTGGTTTTAGCGCCGACACGGGAACTGGTGATTCAGATTGATGAGGTTTTCAGGGCTTTTACCGAAAATCTGAGGCGGGAAATCCGTACCATGGCAGTTTTCGGCGGGGTTTCAATCAATCCGCAAATGAAAGGAATGTTCGGCGTAGAGGTTTTGGTGGCAACACCGGGAAGATTGCTTGATTTAATTGAGCATAAAGCATTGAGTATTTCTAAAATCAGTCACCTCGTTATTGATGAAGCCGATAAAATGTTCCAGTTAGGATTTGAAGAGGAAATGAATAAGCTCTTCGCCATGATGCCTTCCAAAAAACAGACGGTTTTATTTTCCGCAACGCTCAACGATAAAGTCGAAGAAATCAAAAAACGTCTGACCATCAATCCGGTCCTCGTAGAAATTAAAGCCGAAGAAGTTGATCTCGATAAGATTACGCAACTTGTTTATCATGTTGCTGAAGAAAGAAAAGGTCCGTTTTTAAGATATTTACTAAAAGAAAAAAATATCAGGCAGGCTTTAGTTTTTACTTCGTCCACAAGAAGTGCCGACAATCTGGCAGAAAAACTCAAGAAAAATAAAATTCCTGCAACCGCTGTTCACGGTAAAAAATCCCAGGGTTCGAGATCCGGAAATTTAAGAGATTTTAAAGAAGGCGAAACTCAAATCCTTGTCGCTACAGATCTTATTGGGCGTGGAATTCATATTGAGTCTTTAGAATATGTCATCAATTACGAGCTACCACGTTCACCGTTGGATTATGTGCACCGTATCGGCAGAACCGGCCGTGCGTTGGAGTCCGGAACTGCAATTACTCTGCTGACGGACGACGAACTGCAGCATTTCCGGGTGATCCAGAAAAAGATGGGCAAACGGGTAGAACTTATAAGAACGGAAGACATTAATCTTCACGGATATTAACCGAAAAACATAAAAAACCTCTCAAAGCTGAGAGGTTTTTATTGTTTTGGATTGTTTGTTCAGTTCTTACAAAGAAGCGGAATGAACCAGCATATCTACCAATTTGTTAGAATATCCCATTTCATTATCGTACCATGAAACTAATTTCACGAAAGTTGGTGAAAGCATAATTCCGGCGTCTTTATCGAATACAGAAGTTCTTTTTTCTCCTACGAAATCCTGAGAAACCACTGCGTCTTCAGTGTAACCTAAAATTCCTTTCAGTTCGCCTTCAGAAGCGGCTTTCATTGCTGCACAGATTTCTTCGTAAGAAGTTGGTTTTTCTAATCTTACTGTTAAATCCACAACAGAAACGTCGGCGGTAGGAACTCTGAAAGACATTCCTGTAAGTTTACCATTTAGTGAAGGAATTACTTTTCCTACTGCTTTTGCAGCACCTGTAGAAGAAGGAATAATGTTGTTCAAAGCAGAACGGCCTCCTCTCCAGTCTTTCATTGATGGTCCGTCAACGGTTTTCTGAGTAGCTGTAGTTGCGTGAACGGTTGTCATTAAGCCTTCTACAATTCCGAAATTATCGTGAATTACTTTTGCTAATGGAGCCAGACAGTTGGTGGTACATGAAGCGTTAGAGAAAATTTTGATATCGTCTGTTAATTCTTTGTGATTTACTCCCATCACAAACATCGGCGTATCATCTTTTGAAGGAGCAGAAAGGATTACTTTTTTTGCACCTGCATTGATGTGAGCCTGCGCAGATTCTTTAGAAAGGAACAATCCTGTAGATTCTACGATATATTCTGCACCTACTTCGTTCCATTTCAGGTTGTTAGGGTCTTTCTCGGCGGTAACTCTAATTTTTTTACCGTTTACGATAAGGTCGTTTCCTTCTACAGAAACAGTCCCTTTAAACTCGCCGTGTACAGAATCATACTTCAGCATATAAGCCATGTATTCTGCATTGATAAGGTCGTTGATTCCTACAACTTCGATGTTTTCTCTTTCGGTCATTGCTCGGAACACAAGACGCCCAATTCTGCCGAATCCGTTGATTCCTACTTTGATTGTTGACATAATATTTTGTTTATAAATTTATTTAACGTTTATTATTTTAAAGAAAGGTTTTCCCTCTAAATCGCCAGTATTTCTGAAAGCTTCAGTAAATTTTGATCAATCTCGTTATGTTTTTTAATGGCTTCTTCAAAAGGGGTATACACCAGGTTATTGGACTGCATTCCTGCCATCTTGTTGGTTTTTCCTGCCATTAAACCTATTACCGCGCCATATCCCAGGCGGCTTGCTAAAACCCGGTCGGCACAGCTTGGTGAGCCACCTCTCTGGATATGCCCCAGAATTGCTACACGGATATCATAATCCGGGAATCCTGCTTTTGTAGCTTTTGCCAGATCGTAGATGCTGCCCAGTTTTTCACCTTCGGCAACGACTACAATACTTGAAGTTTTTCCGGCTTTTTCTGCTTTTTCAAATGTTTCGAAAAGATCATCGATGCTGTCTTTTCGTTCAGGAATCAGAATATCAACTGCTCCGGTAGCAATCCCGCTGTTCAAAGCAATAAATCCCGCGTCGCGTCCCATTACTTCTACAAAAAATACCCGGTTGTGGGAGGTTGCTGTATCCCGGATTTTGTCGATGGCTTCCATCGCGGTATTCAGAGCGGTATCGTAGCCAATGGTATTGTCCGTTCCGAAAATATCGTTGTCGATGGTTCCCGGAATACCGATAACCTTGACTCCGAATTCTTCGTTGAAAATTTTTGCGCCGGTAAAAGTACCGTCACCGCCGATGCATACTAAACCGTCGATTCCGCGTTTTACCAAGTTATCGTAAGCTTTTTTCCGCCCTTCTTTGGTTTTGAATTCCAACGATCTTGCAGATCTCAGAATGGTGCCTCCGGCTCCGATGATGTTTTTCACCGACCGTGGTCCCATTTTAGTAAAATCATCATTAATAAGACCATTGTAGCCTTCTCTTACACCATAACATTCTATTTTAAAATGACTTGCAGTTCGTACTACCGCTCTCAATGCGGCGTTCATCCCCGGGGCATCACCACCTGAGGTGAAAACCGCTATCTTTTTTACTGCACTTTCTTCCATATATTAAAATTTTCAGCACAAATTTACAAAATCTCTCTCAAATATTGGCCTAACATTTAACAGCTTTGGAATATCATTTAAAATTAATATCATCACCCAAATGGGCGGTGAACCTCAGGTTTAATTTTTTAATCTGCAAATATTGATTAATTTTGCGGAATGTTGAGAAATAAAACATATCAGCGATTGGCAGCCGTAATTTTTACAGCGGTTTATCTTTTCGTGGCTTTGTTCTCACAGAATATTCACAATCACAGCAGTGGTGAAGTTTTCAAGGAATTTAATTTTAAGAAAACAGAAAAAACTTATTCGCAAGGTCATTTGTCACAGGAATTTACCGACTGCTTGTCCTGTCATCTGCTTCACGACGGTCATTCTCTGGTTCCGGAGGATTTTCAGTTCAAATTTGTGCAGCCCGATGATTTTCAGAAAGAAATTTTCGCCTATGCACAGCGGTTTTCTAAACTTGAAAACCGTTACTTCCAACTTCGCGGTCCTCCATCAAATTTCATTTAAATTACACATTTCCAGTGAAATGTATTGTTAAAGGTTTTTGACTAAATCTTTAAAGTTTTCGTATTTGATTAATTTGAAATTTACATTTAAATGAAATTTACTTTCAATATCCTGTTGATCTTTTTTGGATTAACCTTCATCAGCGCACAGCAAACATTTAAAATTCAGGGCAAAATTATCGATTTTCATGATAAAGTTCCGCTCAAAAACGCCGTTATCAAAATAGGAAATTATACCGAAACTTCGGACCATAACGGGTTTTTCAGTTTCAGTTCCGTGAAAAAAGGGAAGTATGCCATTACCGCAACCCATCCCGATTGTGAGGCCTATACTGATCAGATCACTGTAAATGATAATCTGGAAATCACCCTTAATCTTGAACATCATATATCAGATATCGAAACGGTGGCCATTCACGCCGCGCATAAAAAGTCGACTCCTTTAATTATCAGGACATTAGATAAAAAAGAAATCGAAAGAAATTCCACCGAAAATCTGGGGAATGTTTTATCGGGAATTTCTGGAGTCAGCGCTCTGAAAACCGGAAATAATATCGCAAAACCTATTATTCATGGACTTTACGGAAGCCGGATTTCAATCATCAATAACGGGGTGAAGATGGCCGAACAGGAATGGGGCGTCGAGCATGCACCGAATGTGGACATTACCCATTTCGAACATATCGATGTCATAAAAGGTGCATCTGCGCTGAAATATGGCAGTGATGCAATCGGCGGTGTTGTTTTGCTGGTTCCTGAAATCTTCAAAAAAATTGATACGCTGAAAGGGTCTGCGAATGTCTCCGGGATTTCCAACGGACGCCGAATCGGTGTTGACCTGAATGTGGTAAAAACCTGGGAAAATGGTTGGGCCGTGAAAGCTAACGGAGGCTACAAAAAACTTGGCGACCTGGAAACTCCCAATTATCTGTTGATGAACACGGGGATGAATTTTAATTCTTTTGGTTTTACGGTGCAAAACAACAGTTTCCTTCAGGGAATATCGGCGGATTACAGCATGACGGGTCAGGAAATCGGTATTTTCCGAGGTTCCCATATTGGTAATCTTGAGGATTTTTATAAGGTATTAAATTCTGACCTTCCCATTTACACGAGGGATTTTTCTTACTCGATCGACAATCCGAAACAGCAGATCCAGCATCATTTGGCTAAAATTTCGGCTTACAAAAGATTTAAAGATTTGGGGAAATTTTCTGTTGATTACAGTTTTCAGTACAATCACCGCAAAGAGTATGATTTAAGAAGAGGCGAACTTTCAGAAATTCCGTCGCTCGATCTGGAACTTTTCACCAATAATCTGAATATTACCAACTTAATTGAAAGAAAAAACTGGAATCTGGAAACTGGAATCGATGTGAGTTACCAGTACAATTACTCCACGCCACAAACAATGGCCAGAAGACTGGTTCCAAATTATTCGAAATATTCGGGTGGAATGTATTCTGTCCTCAAATACAGAATTAATCCAAAACTGAATGTTGAAGGCGGTTTGCGTTATGACCACACAAAGTATAAGGTAAAAAAATGGTACGATGAAAATGACTGGAATAACCTTTACGCTGGAGATTTTGCAGAATTTTATGTAGAAAACGATGGAAACAGGGTTTTTACAAAGCCGGTTTTAACGTACAGAAATCTGTCTTTTAACGCGGGTATAGATTTAAATCCCTCAGAAAATTTCAGTCTCAAATTCAACTACGCGAAAGTGGCAAGAACACCCAATATTGCTGAACTTTTTGCGGACGGACTCCATCATTCTGCCGCGGTTCTCGAACTTGGGAACATGCGCCTGAAAAATGAAGAAGGCAACCAGTTCAATCTTAACATCGATTCTAAATTTAATGTTTTGGGAGGTCTGCAGCTTTCAGTGAATCCTTATTTGTTTCTTACCAAAAACTTTATCAACCAAATTCCGACGGGAATTCAGAACACCATCCGCGGCGTTTTTCCGGTTTGGAGTTATGAACAGATTGATGCGAGAATGTTCGGAGTTGATTTCGATGCGCAGCTGAAAATCAATAATGATTTCACCTATAGAGGAAGATTTGCGTACGTAAACGGTAAAGATCAAACAAATAATCAGCCATTAATCCTCATGCTGCCGCCGAACTTTGCAAACAGTATTGAGTTTTCAAAACCGGAATGGAAAAACTTCAATTTCAAAATCGAACACCAAACCTTCCTGCAGCAAAAGGAATATCCGCTTTTTAATCCTACCATAAACGTATATGAAAATGGGGAAGAAGTAGAGAAAACCCTCGATTTATCTACACCGCCGCCAGCTTATGCTTTGTGGAGCATACAGACTGGCTTCAGATTAAATAAGCATTTTTCTGCCGGTTTGAATGTGACGAATCTTTTCGATAAAAACTACAGGGATTACCTGAACAGGATGCGTTTTTTCTCTTATGAAATGGGCAGAAACATCATTTTCAATGTAAAATACAACTTCTAAAAATTACAGCATGCAAACATTAAAAAATATAAAATATTTACTCATCGTTTTCTTTTCTTTGGTTTCCATCGCCTGCAGCAGAGCCGATGAAGATGAAGATGTACTTTCGCAGGAAGATATTTCGAATATCATTCTAAACGTTAAGGATGATGTTACAGGAATCGTAAAAACCTATAATTATACGGTAAATGCTGCAACAAATCCTGTCATAAAGTTGGAAGACGGAAAAACCTATACTGTTGAAGCCATTTTTAAAAACGGTAACGAAGATGAAACCGAAAGCATAAAATCTGCTAAAGACGAACATTTCCTGATATTCGATTTTCAGGGTTCGCAGATTGAGTTAACACGGGAAGACGACGAATCCTCCACAAGAACCGACGGAAATAAACTCGGACTCCTTACAAAATGGAATGTGATAAAGACGCTAAACGCGCCAAATCCCAAACTCGAACTCCAGTTAATTCACGATGCACTTTCGGTAAGCGAAGAGCAATCCGGCTCTGCATTCGGAACAGCGGAAGGCGGTGAAACAGACGCGGTTGCTGTTTTTGGCATGAGTAATTGATTTTTAACGTTCTTTAGTATTATATGAATGTTAAAATCTAAAAAATTATTACTATTTTTGCAACCTAAATTTTCAAAACATAACAATGAACGTTACAGCGACAAACCACGATGAAGTAAGCGCGTTACTTACAGTTACGATAGATAAATCAGACTACAAAGATAAAGTTGAAAAACAACTGATCAATTATGCTAAAAACGCACAGGTTCCTGGATTCAGAAAAGGAAAAGTGCCATTGAGCATGGTAAGAAAGCAGTATGAAGCTGGTATCGCTTTTGAAGAAATCAACAAGCAGGTTTCTGATGCACTGAATAACTATGTAAACGAGAACAAACTTAGATTGGTTGGCCAGCCTGTACCACAGCCTGTAGATGACCTTAACCTTAATGCAGAGCAGCTTTCTGTTGCTTTTGAAGTTGGTTACGAGCCAGATTTCACCATCGACTTAAGTAAATATGAAGCGCCACACTATCAGGTAGAAGCTTCTGATAAAGAAATCGGGCAAAGCATCGAAAACATGCAGAAGCGTTTCGCAACTCAGGTTCCACAGGATGCAATTGCTGATGATTCTCACGTAGCGCTGGAAATTAACCAGGTTGTTGAAGAAAATGCAGAAGGAGAGCATAACCACGCTCCAAAATCTGTTGTAATTAATGCAGAGAAAAAAGAAGCTTTCAACCTTGTTAAAGCTTTGAAAATGGATGAAACCGTAAAAGTTTCTAAAGAAGATTTACTGAACAACGAAACTTTGGCTACAGAATTAGGTTTCAGTAAAGCAGAAGTTGAGCACCTTCACCACTATCAGTTAGAGGTGAAAGTTAAAGATTTCTATGGTTTGAATTTGGCAAAACTTGATCAGGATTTATTCGATAAAGTATATGGTGAAGGAAACATTAAATCTGAAGAGGAGCTTAAAGCAAAAGTAAAGAGCGAGTTGGATGAGTATTTCCAGCAAAATGCAGATGTACATTTCGTGAACAAAGTTCTGGAGCAGATCAACGAAAAAGAAGAAGTAAAACTTCCTGAAAATTTCCTTATCAAATTCTTAATGTTCAGCAACGAAAATATCAAGTCTGAAGAGCATGCAAAAGAAGTTCTAGAAGCGGAAAGAAATCAGTTAAAATACCAGATTCTTGAAGGTAAACTGATGAACGATAACGAGATTAAACTGGAGTATGCTGATATCCTTTCTCAAGCGGAGCAGTTGGTGAAAAACCAGTTGGCAATCTACGGAATCCACCATTTATCTGATGAAGAAATTCAGAAATATGCTGTTGAAATGCTGAAAGATCAAGAGCAGGTTCGTCAGATTTCCGCAGAAGTTGGAATGGCTAAACTGAAAGATGTAATCCTGGAGAAAGCAACTAAAAAAGCCACTAAAATCTCTCACGATGAGTTTTTAGAAGAACTGAAAAAGTAATTTCACTTCAATAAATAGAAAATCCGTTCTGTAAATGCAGAACGGATTTTTTTTGTGGAATTCTTATTCAAAATCAGTAGCTGAAATATTCCAGATCACTGTTGCTGAGAAGATAAGTTTCCAGCTTCTGGATATCTTTATTTTTGATGTGAATATCGAGTGTAATAAGAATGCTGTTGTTTTTTTTCTCGAGCGAAATTTCTGAAACATCTTTGGTGATGTTTTTAATTTCCCTGAGAATTCCTTCCTTATGTGAGAAGTTTTCAGCAGAAAGCTGCAGTCTCAGGAGTTTGCTGTGATGCTGCGGCAAAAAATACCTGGTGATATATTCTGCAGAATTAATGATAATAATGGCGGAAATAAGAAAAGTAAATGCAATATAAACCTCACCAAAGCCAATCGACATTCCAATGGCAGCTGCAATCCAAATTACACCGGCGGTAGTGAGTCCGTAAATCGTGAAGCCTTCTTTAAAAATGACTCCGGCACCCAGAAAGCCAATTCCGCTCACAATATAAGAGGCGATTCTCGTGGGGTCGCCATCGCCGGCAAGTTTATAGGAAATAATCGAGAAAAGAGTAGAACCCAGACAAATGACGGTGATGGTTTTCAACCCCGCGGATTTGTCTTTCATTTCCCGTTCGAAACCCAGAATCAGCCCGGCAACGATCGAAATAATGGCTTTATAAACATCTAAAAGTTCAAAATGCTCCGACATTTTTTATTTAAAGATATAATTTTTCTATGAATTGAACTCGCGGTTCCACTCTTCGGCCGCATCGCAAAGCGTGTCGTAAAATTCTTCGCCGTATTTTCTGATCAGTGGTGTTTTCAGGAATTTATACACCGGAACTTTCAGTTCTTTTCCCAGTTCGCAGGCAGGGTTACAGATTTCCCATTCATGATAGTTCATGGCCGTAAAAGTAGAATATTCGGTCACACGTATCGGGTAGAGGTGACATGAAATGGGTTTATGCCAATCTACAGCACCGTCTTCATAAGCTTTTTCGATTCCGCATTTGGTAATTCCTTTTTCGTCGAAAATTACATATGCACATTCTTCGCCGTTTACCATGGGAGTTACAAAATCGCCATCGTTCGGATCGATGGTCCAGGTTCCCTGTTCTTCCAAAGCTTTTATCCCTTCAGGCCTTAAATAAGGTTTTACCTGCGGAAAAATCCTGTCGAGAATCTCGGTTTCGTATTTCTCCAGAGGAGCGCCTACATCTCCTGCAACACAGCATGCGCCTTTGCATTTGCTGAGATTACATACAAATTCTTCAGAAAAAATATCCTCAGAAATTAATTTATCGTCAATTTGAATCATTGTAATTAAATATTAAAGTTATAATAACCCTGGAGTTTGAAAAGGATGAGACTGAAAATAATCAGCCACAATCCGGTTTCCTGCATCCAGTATTTGGGTAAAAATTTCAGCATTCTGCTTAAAATAATGGATGCCGGAAAAGCAAGCAAGAGCAGGTACTCGTAATGTTTCCCCATATACAGCATAATTGTAATCAACTGCGACAGCGAAAAAATCAGCAGAAATGTATATTTGAATTTGCTTGTCGGGCTTTTCTTGTTAAAGTTCCTGAAATGATCCATCACCGCATGAAGCAACATCAAAACTACAGGAAGCAGCCACAGCAAACCTTCGATATTTTCGGAAGGTTTGAAATCTCCGAACGGAAAATAAGCCGGATTCCAGGAATTCATTCCCAGAAAATAGGCAATCCCAAGATAAGAGATTCCCACCAGAAAAATGCCATAAAAAAGCCTGAAAATATGCAAACCAATACGGTCTGAAGTTCCTATAATATGCAAAATCAGAAAGATCGACATCGGCCAGGTGGTCGGCAGAAAAATGAAATTCAGCGCCAATATTGCCCCTACGAGGGGATAAGAATTTTTGCGGACGCTCATGTCCACATTAGTCAGCAGAATCAGAATGATAGAATTGGTAAAAAGAGAAACCGCGATTCCTATATCGAGATCACCGGGATACAGTGCAAAAATAAATGCGGTATATAAAAATAAGGGCAAATGCGTCTGGTAATTCAGGGCAATCGTGTTAAAACAGAAATAGCCCATGGCTACGCCTGCAAAAGTAATTACCGCGGAAAAAAAATCTAAAGTATTGAGGTCGAGAAAGTTGAAGCCGATTACAATTAAAAGTAGTACGCCGATGTAAAATGGTATTGAAAAAATATTGCTTTCTTTTGAAAGTAATCGAAACATTTTTATTAATTTTGTGCAAAGTTAATTTAAAAAAGGAAAATAATGACGTCTTTCTTTCTCTTCTTAAGCGATGTATTCAAGTGGTCTTTCGGTTTGTTTGATGCAGCAGGTAATGTTCTTAACTGGATTCTGTTTCTGGTAGCATCAGCTTTATTTACCTATTGGTGTTATGTACTGCTGGTAACTTTAGGTGGCGACAAAGACAAAGAATATTTTTCACCAACTGAAGGGCATCATCCTTATTACGATCCGAAGATCCACAAAAAAGACTAAAATAATTGATACTTATCTTCATAATAAAATCCCGAAATTTTATAATTTCGGGATTTATAATTTCGTTACTTTCAATTATTAATGGATCGGAATTACAAGCACTGGAATCGTCGAGCGTCTTGTAAGTTCCTTGGTTAAACTGCCCACAAATACATCATAAATTCCGCTTCTTCCGTGCGAACCCATTACAATGTAATCAGCGTTTTTTGATTTGGCATATTCCAGAATAATATCTCCGGCCACACCTTGTTTCAAAAGATGTTCGCAATCCACATCCTGTGCGATAATGCGCTGTTCAATTACATTCAGCCGCAACAACTCATCTTTAATTTCATTTTGCTCCACCTCAGGGAAATACTGGAAGCCCATGTCGCCTATAGCGAAACCAATATCCGCCGGCGCTACATGAATAAGACAGATTTTTCCTTTTGTTTCTTTAGCGAATTTTACGGCACCATCAATAAGTCTGTCGGTTGCGTCTGAAAAATCTACAGGTAATACGATGTTAATCATGATCTTAATTTTTGTTCCTTAAAGTTACAAAAGTTTCTGCAAACGGTCAAGTAATTTACTGAATTCTAAGATCTAATACTTTCTGTTCTTCAAGAAAAGCCTGCAGAATGTCGTTTTCTGCCACTTTTCCAACTCCCTGCGGCGTACCGGTAAAAATAAGATCTCCGGTTTTTAGAGTGAAGTATTGTGATACGAAAGCGATAATTTTTTCCGGAGAGAAAATCATCAATGAAGTGTTGCCGTCCTGAACCTTATCTTTGTTTTTAAGTAAAGAAAAATTCAGGTTCTTCATATCGAAACTGCTCTTTTTATAAAATTCTGAAACTACAGCGCTTCCGTCGAAACCTTTGGCAAGTTCCCAGGGAAGTCCTTTTGCTTTCAGCTGGCTTTGTAAATCCCGCGCCGTGAAATCAATTCCCAACCCTATTTCTTCGAAATAATTCGAAGCTTTGTGTTCCTGGATGTATTTTCCGCCTTTCGAGATTTTCAGCACGACTTCCAGTTCATAATGCACATCATCAGAAAATTCGGGAATATAAAAATCCGAACCTTTCTTTAGGATTGCCGTGTCGGGTTTCATGAAGATTACAGGATTTTCAGGGATTTCATTTCCGAGTTCTTTGGCGTGTTCGGCATAATTGCGGCCGATGCAGATGATTTTCATTCGCTTTAATTTTTATTGATGAATTTAAAGTCTCTAATCATGTTTAGAATTTAGAACGAAGCTGAATTCCCGTTAGGACTTTTTTTGTATACAGAGGAAAATCCGCATTCTGAATCCAGCCGTAATAGCCCAGATCTTTTTGGAATACATCTTTCACCCTTTGTCCTTTATATTTCCCGAAACTGAAAACTTCTTTTCCATCTTCATCGAAAGCAATAAATCCGGCCAAATCTGCAAATTTATGATGCGAGGAAAATTCACTTAATGCCGCGATTTCGTTCGGTAAATCTTCGTAATAACCCACTTGCGCGTCGAGAACTTCAAATGTCGCCAACACATCAGCTTCCGCAGAATGCGCGTTTTCGAGGTCTTTTTTACAGTAGAATTTGTATGCTGCAGTTAAATTTCGGGGTTCCATTTTGTGGAAAATGGTCTGTGCATCAACAAGTTTGAATTTATTCAAATCGAAATCGATACCCGCTCTTAAAAGTTCTTCTGCCAGAAGCGGAACATCAAACCGGTTCGAGTTGAAGCCGCCTAAATCGGTTCCGGAAATCATTTCCATTACTTTTGGCGCAATTTCACTGAATTTGGGTGAGTTTTTCACGTCTTCGTCGCTGATTCCGTGTACCGCTGTAGATTCTTTCGGGATATACATTTCCGGATTTACAAGCCAGGTTCTGCTTTCGCGGGAAGCGTCAGGATTTACTTTCAGGATACTGATTTCAACAATGCGGTCTTTTGCAACGTTGGTTCCCGTCGTTTCCAGATCGAAGACACAAAGCGGTTTATAAAGTTTTAAATTCATGATATTATTTTAAATAAGATAAGGTGGGCAGAAGATTTCGTTCTTCTGAGTTTAACGCAGTTGTTTCTGAAAAACCAGCGAAATCAACATATAATAGAGGATGACCAAAGGAATTCCGACTGTTTTAAAAATAATAAGAATCAGAACCGAGCCGATTAACAGAGCAATTTTTGGGTAATTATCTTCCAGTTTCATGGATTTGAACTTCATCGCGATCATTTTAATGGGCGAAACAAGAAGCCATGAAGAAACCACCGTGAAAAGAATCAGAAGGAGTGAATTTTCGAACAGAAATGAAAAATTTCCGGACTCTAAAAAAGCAAAGTATAATCCGAAAATCAGAATTGTATTTGATGGTGTGTTTAAACCTTTAAAATAATACGTCTGTTCGTCATCAAGATTAAAAATTGCCAGCCTTAAACATGAAAATAAAGTGATGAAAAGGGCAAGATATTTTATTTCAAACGGTAAATTGGTTCCCAAAAACTGGTTTCCGAAAGGCTCTAAAGCTTTATAGATGATAAGTCCGGGAAGCAGGCCAAAACTCACCATATCGGCAAGCGAATCGAGTTGTGCGCCGAGATTGGAGTTCGATTTCAGGGCGCGGGCAATAAATCCATCGAAGAAATCCAGAACCAGAGAAAGAATGATGCAGAAGGCAGTAATCTGGTAATTGCCCGCCAGCAAATGGATGACGCCAATACTGCCCGAAAATAAATTCGCCAGCGTAAATGCATTTGCCAAATTGTTTTTGATAAAATTCATAAGAGCAAAAGTAAGGTTTTTATTAAAATTTTGCCGCCCGGCGAGCCAAATAAACTTAATCCTAACGAAATATGAATTTAATGTAAATTTGCAGCATTGTTTTTTAAAATTAGAATGAAGGAATTTAGATTGCAGGAAATCGGCGTGCTTTTTTACAGGATTTTTCTGGCTTTTGTTTTTTATCAGGTTGCAAGGTTATTGTTTTGGTTCTTTAATAAAAATTTAATCCGCATCGATTCGGCTTCAGATTATTTCACAATCGCTTATCACGGAACCGCGTTTGATACCACAGCAATTCTTTATGTGAATTCGCTTTTTATTCTGCTGAGTTTGCTGCCTTTGGTCATCAATACCAAAAAATATTACCAGAAATTTCAGTTTTACCTGTATTTCGTGACCAACGGAATTGCGTATGGAATGAATTTCGGTGATTTTGTGTACTATAAATTCTCTCAGGCAAGACTTACAATGGCCGCCATGCACGTGGCTCAGAATGAAAAGAATATTGCCAAGGTGTTTTTGGTTTCTGTGGTTGAGCATCCGTTTGTGATTTTATGGTTTATCATTTTAATGATACTCTGGATTTTTCTCTATAAAAAAGTAAAAATTTCAGAAAGTAAGCCTGAAAAAAAAGGGGTTTATTTTGTTTCCTCAGTCGTAAGTTTAGGTGTGGTGGCAGCCCTTGTGGTGGGTGGAATCCGAGGAGATTTCAAACATTCAACGCGGCCGATTAATCTTGTGGATGCGAACCGCCACGTGAAAAATCCGCTTCAGGCCAATGTGGTGCTGAACAGTGTGTTCTCCTTTTTCAGAACCATGAACACCAACAACTTCCGTGAAGTGCATTTTGTGGATGAAAAATTTATCGCACAAAACATACAGCCCTACAAATTATACAAAAGAGAAGGTGTTGAGCCGAAACCCAATGTTGTGATTTTTATTCTCGAAAGTTTCAGTAAAGAATATTCCGGCGCGTTTAATAAAAATACGAAGATTAAAGATTTTGTTTCTTATACGCCGTTTTTCGACAGTCTTGCTACGCAGAGTTTAATTGCGACCAATGCTTTCGCCAACGGAAGGCAGTCTATCCATGGAATGAGCTCGATTTTAGCGGGAATTCCAACTTTGAAAGATGCATTTACCAGTTCGCCTTATTCTAACCAAAAGATACAGTCTGTCGTTTCGGTAGCGAATGATATGGGTTACGATACTTCTTTTTTTCACGGCGCACCGAATGGGTCGATGGGCTTTATGGGATTTGGGAATATTTTAGGTTTCAAACACTATTACGGCAAAACTGAGTATAATAATGATGCAGATTTCGATGGGATATGGGGAATATGGGACGAACCGTTTTTCCAGTATTTCGCGAAGACACTAAATACAAAGAAATCACCTTTTATGGCGACGATGTTTTCGGTATCATCTCATCACCCTTTCAAGGTTCCGGAAAAATACGCCGGAAAATTCAAAAAAGGCCCGCTTGAAATTCATGAACCTGTAGGTTACACCGATTATGCGCTGAAACAGTTTTTCGAAACTGCCAAAAAAATGCCCTGGTATCAGAATACGATTTTTGTGATGGTGGCCGATCATACCAACCAGATTGCATATCCTGAATATGAAAAAGCGATGAACCGTTTTGCTGTTCCGATTCTTTTTTACTCACCGAACCCGAAATATAATCTGAAAGGCGAAATCTCAACGCCCACCCAGCAGATGGATATTTACCCAACTTTAGCCGATTTAATGGGCTATAATAAGAAAATAAGAAGTTGGGGCAGAAGCTTGGTTTCCGATAAAAAAGAAGATCACTTGATTGTTAACTCGAGTGGAGTGGAGCAGTTCATTATTGGAGATTTCATCTACCTTTTCGATGGTAAAAACTTTACCGGAATTTATAAGCTTAATGATTTGGGTTACGAAAACAATCTTCTGGGAAAAATAAATACACCTGAAATTAAGTTGGGCGAACTGAAAGCCAAAGCCTGGTATCAGGATTATATGAACAGGGTGATCAACCGTAAACTCAATTAATATTAAACATTTGTTTAGTTTTAATAATTTCTGTTTTTACTTATAATAGTATGTTCCGAATAATTAAAGATTTGGTGTTTAACTTTTTTTAATTACATTTATCAAACTAAAAATTTAAATATTTTATAAAATGAAAAAAATAATGTTCGCTTTTGTTGCACTGTTTTTCGCAACACTCTCTTATGCCCAAATCGAAGGCAAATGGAAAACCATTGATGATGAAACAGGACAGGAGAAATCAATCGTAGAAATCTTCAAAAAATCCGACGGTAAATATTACGGGAAAGTAACCCAGCTCTTAATAAAACCTGCTAACGCAAATTGTGTAGACTGTAAAGATGACAGAAAAAACAAACCTATTTTAGGAATGGAAGTGGTGCGCGGTCTTAAAAAAGAAGGAAACGAATTTACCGGCGGAACCATTACAGATCCTAAAACTGGCAAAACTTACAAGTGTACCATTACAAGAAGCGGCGATAAACTGAACGTAAGAGGTTACATCGGTTTTTCTTTAATAGGAAGAAACCAAACCTGGCATAAACTGAAATAACAATTTCAAAATAATTTAAAAAAGCAATTCGTAAGGATTGCTTTTTTTATGTCGTTTATCATCTGAAGGTTTGGGAAAAAATCTTTACTTTTGTAATCTAATTTTTCAATGAATATGAAGGAATATACTTTTCGTGAAGTGATTGCACAGGCAATGAGCGAAGAAATGCGTAAGGACGAATCAATCTATTTAATGGGTGAAGAAGTTGCAGAATACAACGGTGCTTATAAAGCATCGAAAGGCATGCTCGATGAATTCGGTCCGAAACGGGTAATTGATACACCCATTGCAGAGCTTGGTTTTACAGGGATTGCAGTAGGTTCTGCAATGAATGGCAACAGACCGATTGTGGAATACATGACTTTCAATTTTTCCCTCGTAGGAATCGACCAGATCATCAACAACGCAGCAAAGATTCGCCAGATGAGCGGCGGACAGTGGAATTGCCCAATCGTTTTCCGCGGTCCTACAGCATCCGCAGGTCAGTTGGGTGCAACACACTCGCAGGCGCTTGAAAGCTGGTTTGCCAATATACCGGGACTTAAAGTAATTGTTCCTTCTAATCCTTACGATGCAAAAGGATTGCTGAAAAGTGCAATTCAGGATAATGATCCTGTGATTTTCATGGAATCTGAGCAGATGTATGGCGACAAAATGGAAATTCCTGAAGAAGAATATTACCTCCCAATCGGTAAAGCCGATATCAAGAAAGAAGGAAAAGATGTGACTTTGGTTTCTTTCGGTAAAATTATGAAACTTGCCATGCAGGCCGCTGAAGATTTGGAAAAAGAAGGGATTTCTGTTGAAGTAATCGACCTTAGAACGGTTCGTCCGCTGGATTTCGATACCATTATCGCTTCAGTAAAAAAGACAAACCGATTGGTTATCTTAGAAGAAGCCTGGCCATTTGGTTCTGTATCTTCAGAAATCACTTACATGATTCAGCAGAAAGCGTTTGATTATCTGGATGCTCCAATCAAAAGAATTACTACTCCGGATGCACCGGCACCTTATTCTGCAGCCCTGTTTGCTGAATGGTTCCCGAAACTTGAGAAAGTGAAAGAAGAAATTAAAAATGCAATGTACATCAAAGCATAAATTTATACTCCCGAAAGGGAGTTTTTTTTGTGCTGTACTTCAGATATTCGTTAAAAAATAATTTCCGAATAGGTTTTTAATCTAAATTTGCGCATTAAATATTTATTAAAATGTCAGACGTAGTAATCGGTGGGCATCATTTCGATACGAAAAAACTTACCGCAATGGGGGTGCTGGTTTCCCTCGGAATTGTTTTCGGAGATATAGGAACTTCCCCTCTATACGTAATGAAGGCGATTGTGAACGCAAGAAAAGAGGGTGGTAACCTGCCGTTTGATGAATATATTGAAGGCGCGCTTTCATGTATCATCTGGACACTCACCCTGCAGACTACATTGAAGTACGTAATCATCGCCCTGCGCGCGGACAACAAAGGCGAAGGTGGAATCCTTTCCCTTTATTCTCTTGTAAAAAGACTCAAGAAAAAATGGCTCTATCTTGTAGCGATTGTAGGGGGCGCAACGCTGGTTGCAGACAGTGTTATCACCCCATCGCTCACGGTAATGTCCGCTGTTGAAGGATTGCAGATTTTCAATCCCGAAACTCCCGTAGTAGCGATCACGCTGATTATTTTGGCCATTGTATTTTTTATTCAGCAGTTCGGAACCTCCTCCATAGGTAAATTTTTCGGGCCGGTGATGGTGGTTTGGTTTCTAACGCTCGGTGTTTTCGGCTCGCTGCATATCTTTGATCATGTTGAAATTTTAAAATCTTTCAGTCCTTACTATGCTTATAATTTAATCACCCATTCGCCCAGCGCGATTGTGATCATGGGTGCAGTTTTTCTTTGTACAACAGGCGCAGAAGCACTGTATTCGGATCTGGGACATTGCGGAAAACAGAATATCCGGGTCAGTTGGGTCTTCGTTAAAATAATGCTGATTTTAAATTATCTCGGACAGGGCGCCTGGCTTCTCGATAATCATCATTTGGTCGCACAGGGCATCAACCCAATGTTCGGAATAATGCCGGTGTGGGCAATTCTGCCGGGGGTTATTCTGGCAACAGCTGCAGCAATTATTGCGAGTCAATCGGTGATCACAGGATCTTTCACCATGTTTTCAGAAGCCATGTCGATCTCTTTCTGGCCTAATCAGCAAATCGATTATCCTTCAGGAATCAAAGGACAGATGTATATTCCACGAATCAACTGGGGTTTAATGGTGCTCTGTTTTATCGTTGTGATTTATTTTCAGCATTCAGAACTGATGGAAGCAGCCTACGGTTTAACCATCACCGTCACCATGCTCATGACCACAACACTGCTTTTTTACTGGCTCAGCAGAAGCAGGGTGAATAAGTTTTTTGCTTTCGGTTTTCTGGTACTGTATCTTTTTATAGAATTAGGATTTTTCTATGCCAACGTAATTAAATTCTTTGATGGCGGTTGGCTTACCATCGTTTTGGGCGGTTTTATCGCTGTATGCATGTATGCATGGTACAATGGAAGACTCATCAAAGCCAAATTTATCAAATTTGTGAAACTGGATCAATATGTACCGATAATTAAAGACCTGAAACTGGATGAAACCATCCCCAAATACGCCACCAATCTTGCGTTTTTGAGTCGTGCAAAAAAAGATGATGAAATTGAGTCTAAGATTATTTATTCGATCCTCCGGAAACAGCCGAAAAGAGCCGATCATTATTTTATTCTGAATATTGTAAACCAAGAGGATCCGTTTACTTTTAAATATACCATCGACGAAATTATGCCCGGAACCATTTACCGAATCAATTTCCTCCTCGGCTTTAAAATTGACAGACGGATTAACGATTACTTTGATCAGGTTTTAGCAGACATGATGGAAGAAGGAAGTATTCCTTCAAGAAGCAGCCATCCTTCTCTGCGGGCATATAATATTCCGCCGGATCTTAAGTATATCATCATCGATAATACCTATATCAATGATACATTACTTACGGTAAAAGAAAAAATGACGCTCAATATTTACAATTTTGTAAAATACATCGGCAGCGACGATTTCAAGGCGTGGGGTGTTTCCGCGCATAATGTGGTGGTAGAATCTGCGCCGCTTCTTGACCAGAAAGTGGTGACAAAGAAACTGCAGCAGGTGGAATTTAGACACTATAATTCTTAAAGATTTAATATTCCTACAGGATTTATTTCCGGAAAACCCTCCGCTTTCATTTAGAATGAAATCGCTAAATTTGTACATAATTTTTTTTGATGGACCCGAAACAGAAAGATCTTAATATAACAACCATAAAAGAAGTGCTAAGACAGTATCTTCTTGAAAAAGGTTTCCGTAATACCCCGGAACGCTACACCATTTTAGAGGAAATTTACTCCATGGAGCATCATTTCAATGTAGATGACCTTTATCTTCTGATGATGCAGAAGAAATACCATGTATCAAAAGCAACCATTTACAATACCATCGAAATTTTTTTGGATGCAGGCCTGATCCGCAAACACCAGTTTGGCGAGAAAACCCTCACGTCATCTTCTTACGAAAAATCTTATTTCGATAAACAGCACGATCACCTGGTTATTTATAAAAAAGATTCAGACAAAGAAATCGAAGAGATTATCGAGTTCTGCGACCCTAGAATTCAGGGGATTAAAGAAGCAATTGAAAACGCATTTGGTGTAAATATTGATTCTCATTCGCTCTATTTTTACGGTACCAAAAAAAATTAATGAAAAACCTTTTCGTTTTATTTCTTTTGATCTGTGTTCAGTTTTCTGCACAGATTGTCACCAGACCTCAGGAACCTTTGGTGAAAGATCCATATTTTGGGACCGCTCAAAATGCAACTCCGGGAGATAAAGTGCGCCTCATCCATTCAGATTTTTTTCAGAAAAATCCCGGCAGGTACAACGGTAATCCTTATTTTTCAGGCAATGTGCAGTTTGAGCATCAGGGCTCGCTGCTCACTGCAGATGAAGTGATTTTTTATGAGGAACAGAATTTCATCAAAGCTACCGGAAACGTAAAGCTTCAAAATGCTGACGGATCTGTAATTACCGCAGGAGAAATGGAGTACGACGGAAATTCCCAGAAAGGAATCGCCAGAAAGAATGTTGTCCTTACAGACCCAAGACAAACGATCAAAACAGAGACTTTGTACTACGACAGGATTTCGAACAAAGCGTATTTCAATACCGGCGGAACCATTTCGGATGCAACCAATGTGATGTACACTAAGTCTGCAACCTACGATCTGGCTACCAAAATGATTGATTTTACAGGAAATGTAAAGATCAACAATCCGGATTATACCGTTGAAGGAACCAACATCAAACAAAATCAGGTGACCAACACAGCAGATTTTTTCGGTCCCACGACGATTACCAACAAAAACAATCCATCAAACCTCATTTATACTGAAAAAGGTTCCTATAACATGAATTCAAAGGAAGTTTATCTGAAGAAAAACTCCAGGATTCATTATAATGGCAAAGTGCTTACCGGCGACGATATGTATTTTAACCAAATCACAGGATTCGGAACAGCCAAAGGAAACGTAACACTTCGCGATCCGGCCGAAAACCGTTATATGAAAGGCGGTTACGGCGAGATCTACGAAAAAAAGGATTCGGCGATGATGACCGACAGGCCTTATGCCGTGAAAATTCTGGAAAAAGATTCCATGTATTTTTCTGCGCAGCGGATCCTGGCTTACCAAAAGCTGGACGCAAACGATCCTTTGAAGAAAAAAAGCTTCCTCAGGGCCTACCGGAAAGCCAGAATGTACAAGTCAAACATTCAGGTTAGAGCAGATTCTTTAAGTTTCAACGAAACCGACGGAATTATGCATGTCTTCGGAAAACCGATTGCGTGGAGTGGTGAAAAGCAGGTCACTGGCGATAAAATTGAAGCCTATTTCGACACCGAAAACGAATACATCGATTCTTTGAAAGTGGTAGGCAATGCGTTCGCCATCAGCAAAGCAGATTCATTAAACTTGAAGGATGAATTCAACCAGATCAAAGGCAAGCTGATGACCGTTTATTACAAAGAAAACCAAATCAGTCTCGCAAAAGTCATCGGTAATGCACAGGCCATTACCTATGCCGATGATACTAACGAAAAAACCAAAGAAACCGAAAGGATAGGAGTTGCGCTTTCTACCTGTGGCACAATAGAAGCGGAGTTTGAGGAAAACAAAGTGCAGATTATTTCCTGTAATGTCGGAGCAAATACCGATGTCTATCCGATGAGTAAAATTGCGAGGGAAAAACGGTTTTTCCCGGACTTTAACTGGAATACCAAAGACCGTCTCCGCAAATGGCAAGACATTTTCCTTGATACACCAGAGTACGAAGAAATAAAGTACGAGCCAGCCGATACCCTCTATAACCAGGCACAGAAAGCCATTGATGATGCCAAGGCAAAAGAGGAGGCGAAGAAACCTAAACGTGTAAGGAAATAGTTTTTATTTGGGCGCCTTGATCCGTCCTCCGTTCCCGCTTTTTTGTTCGTCGTTCCTCCTCACAAAAAGAGCTCCACTCAGGCCGGGGCGCATATTGCGGGCGAAGATAAGCGTGAAATAGTTTGCATCGTTCTGAAGGAAAGCGATGAGTGTTGAAAAATTTATATGAATAGGAGGCGTTCCGTAGGAACGCGATGTGTGTAGAGATGAAATTACATAACAGCGGTGCGTTCCGTAGGAACGCTATGTTTTTAAAATATAAAACCGATACAATATGCAATCAGATTTCTTTAAATATCAGGCACAAACCACACAATTCGCAGCAGGATTTGAAGTGGAAAAAGCCGAAGGAAGTTACATTTACGGCAAAGAAGGCAGAAAATACCTCGATTTTGTCGCAGGAGTTTCCGCCAATACTTTAGGACATTCTCACCCAAAAATCGTAGAAGCCATTAAAGCGCAGGCAGAAAAATACCTGCACGTGATGGTTTATGGCGAATATGCCCAGGAAATGCCTGTAAAACTTTGCCAGCTGCTTGCAGAAGCCACTCCCAATCCTTTGGAAGTTACTTATCTCGTCAATTCAGGTGCCGAAGCCATCGACGGCAGCCTGAAACTTGCGAAAAGATACACCGGAAGAGAAGAAATCGTCTCTTTCAAAAATTCTTACCACGGAAATACCCACGGCGCTTTGTCGGTTTCGGGAAACGAATATCATAAACGTGAATTCCGTCCGTTGCTTCCGATGGTGACTTTCATCGGATTTAATGACGAAAAAGACCTCGAAAGAATAACCGAAAAAACAGCCTGCGTGATTATGGAAACCATTCAGGGAGCGGCAGGATTTCTGGTTCCGGAAAATGATTATCTGAAAAAACTCAAAGCCCGTTGCGAAGAAGTGGGCGCTTTGCTGATTCTGGATGAAATTCAGCCAGGATTCGGAAGAACCGGGAAACTTTTCGCTTTCGAACATTACGGGATCGTTCCCGATATTCTGGTAATGGGCAAAGGAATGGGCGGCGGCGTTCCTGTTGGCGCTTTTATGAGTTCCAGAGAAATCATGGAAACTTTATCGCATTCGCCAAAACTTGGGCATATCACCACATTTGGCGGTAATCCACTCATTGCGGCATCAAGCTTTGCCACGCTGAAAGAAGTTCTCGACAGCGGACTGATGAATGAAGTGGACGAAAAAGAAAAACTTTTCCGTAAATTATTGGTTCATCCTAAAATTAAAAATATCAACGGCCGCGGATTAATGCTCGCCGTAAATCTTGGCTCACCGGAATATACTTTGAATGTTGCAAAACGCTGCATGGAAAAAGGTTTGGTCGTTTTCTGGCAGCTTTACCGAAACGAATATCTACGCATTTCGCCGCCGCTTACCCTATCGCTGGAGGAAATAAAGGAAGGCTGCGAAATTATTCTTCAGGTTCTTGATGAAGAATGAAAATCCCCGAAATAGAAACGCTCTGAAATTTCAGCCTCGATTGAACAGTTTTGTATGAGCTCTTTTCTACCTTGTTGTGCATTAAAGCCGTCGTAACAAGGTAGAAAAAGCGAGTAGTGAAAGCGGGAATTCCGATGGAAGAAAATCCGGCATTTCGGGCTCATGATATTTCGCATATTCGACTAAATATTTTGCATACTTAAGAAATTAATTTATATATTGCGGCACAATAAAAAATAGGGAACGATATGGCGAAAACGAAAGTGCAATACGAATTTCCAATGCACTGTCAGTCGGAGATTTTATATGAATATTTGGCAAGTGCAGAGGGGCTTTCCGAGTGGTTTGCTGATGAGGTTGTGGAAAAAGGCGACGACTTTTTCTTCAGCTGGAACAGTGGGCCGGCAGAAAAAGCTACGCTTATCCGCTACAAACCTGAAAGTTTTGTGCGTTTTCGTTGGGAAGAAGACGAAGGAACCAAAAATTTCTTCGAAATGAGTATTGTAATTGATGATATTACGGAAGATCTTTCGCTTAATATCACAGATTTTTGTGATCCGGGAGACGAGGACGAAAACAAGCTCTACTGGGAAAATCTCCTCGAAAATCTAAAAATAAAATTGGGCGCATCTTAATTTTTTTGAACCGATAAACTTGATGGACGAATTTTCGTTCATTATTTTTTTAATAAAAATCTACCCTTATTTTGTTAGAAACTGTCTTTAGTTCCGATAATTTTCAGCCTCAAAACCGTGCATTTCTTTACGGTGATGCAGTAAAGGTTTCCTTTTTTGTGCGAAGCTCGAAGCTGATCATGGCCGAAGAGTGTTATTTTTTCCTCATGGCTTCTATGCGTAAAATGCGCATGAATATCCCGCTTACTTATACTCTGGAGTTTTTCCAGAACCTTTTTAAAGAAAATGTTATCGATAAAGGCGTAAGCGAGGCAATAATAATGCTCTTGATGTACCGCAACCGAACCGAACAGTCGCTCGGGAAAGCCGAAGTTTCCTTCTATTTCGAAGTTAAAAAAGTCGAAGATGTGTTGGCGTTGCAGAGCGGAATAGAACTGGATCTGATTAAAGAGATTAATGTAAATACCAATCTTCTGAGCAACATCCGGGTTCACTGCCCTGAAAATATTTATGCTGAGATTTACGCAAAGGAAAATGATCTGGATGAGGTTATCCTGCTGAATCCCAACAAACGGATCGCCAGAAGCATTTCCGGGAATTTGCTTTTCCTGAATGACAACATCATCCGCATCCCGAAACAGACCGAAGGTGCCTATATTTCACCTTTAATGGAGAATTTTGTAACCTTTGTACACAAACACCGTTTGGCAGAGATTCAGGAATCGGAAATGATCGCGTTTGAATCTCAGAAGGCAGAGGAAATTTTAATGATTTCCGATGAAAAAGGAATTTTCAGCGTCTCAAAAATCAGAAACAAAACTTTCGGAAACATGAGATTTGCCGAAATAATCAGCAAGTGGAAAAGCGATTTCGCCTGAAATTGACAAACCCGATAAACAACCTTGAAAGAAAGTCATTGACCGGGTTTTAGTTTTTATGTTAAAGCAATAACGTAATAAAAATACGGAAATTATTTGGGTCTGCGCTAAAGTTTTGTTAAAGTTTTTTGTTGAAAGACAAGCCGGCTTAATTCATTGAAACATCCTCCGGAGCATTGGCCCATATCAGAAACTCGCCACCCAGGTTCTGCATGATGTTTTTCCATAAACTTTCGTCGTTAGGCAGCGTATAGTCTAAATTGTAAACTTCTACCACTGTCCACATTTTACGCCTTACCTCACTTTCCAGCTGTTGCGACGCCCAACCGGAATAACCGGAGAATACTTTGATTTCATCTACGGAAATTTCATCTTCAACAATTCCGGTAACGATATTTTCGATGTCTTCGGTCAGGTAAAACTCCTCACTGATTTCCGAAAAATTCTCAGTTACCTTTTTTCCTTTGCAGATGAAGAAAATTTTGTCATTTTCTACGGGTCCGCCTTCGTAAACATCTACTGCAAAACCAAAAATCGTATGCAGACGTTCACTCATATTTTTATTTTTTTTATTGAGAATTAATCCAAAAGCGCCTTCTTCATTATGATCTACAATAAGTACAACCGAGCGCGAAAAGATATCGCCGGAAATATCCGGAGTGGAAATTAATATTTTACCTTTGTACGAGTAATTCATCTGAAATTGGTGGTTCTACAAAAACCTCTTATCAAATGTAATAAAAAATTTAATGGAAAATCTTCACGACAAAAGAAAAGTTTACGAAAAATCTCAACTTCTTGAAAATCAAATTAAAGGAAATCCTATGGAGCAGTTCCGAGACTGGTACCTTGAGGCACAGGAGCATCCGGATGTTTCTGAGGCCAATGCGATGTCGGTTTCTACGGTAGAAAATGACGGCTGCCCACGCACCAGAATGGTGTTGCTGAAATCGTATACATGGGAAGGTTTTGTGTTTTATACCAATTACGAAAGCAGAAAAGGCAGAGCGATAGAGCAGCGTCACCAGGCCTGTCTTCACTTCTTCTGGCCGCATCTGGAAAGACAGATTATTATCAAAGCAAATTTGCAAAGGCTGGCGGAGAATTTAAGCGACGGTTACTTCCAGTCCCGCCCGAAAGGCAGTCAGTTAGGTGCTGTGGTTTCGCCGCAGAGCCAGATTATTCCCGACCGTAATTTTCTGGAAGAGAAACTGAAGGATCTGGAGACGGCGTATGAAGATAAGGAAGTTCCGCGCCCGGCAAACTGGGGAGGTTATCTTGCTAAACCTTACGAGATTGAATTTTGGCAGGGTAGGCCAAACCGTCTTCACGACAGGATAATTTACGAGCTTCAGGAAGATTTCGATTGGAAGATCAGTCGCCTTGCTCCCTGAAAATTTATTGGCTATGCACCAAAAAACCCCACCGAAAGATGGGGTTTAATTTTTACTGTCAGCTAAGTAATTATTTTTTCTTAGCGCCCATTACAGCTCCTGCTAAATCTGCACCAGCTTTAAATTTAGCAACTTTTTTAGCAGCAATTTTAATTGGTTTTTTGGTCGCAGGGTTAATACCTTGTCTTGCAGCTCTTTCAGCTACAGAGAACGTACCGAAACCAACTAAAGAAACTTTACCGTCTTTTTTCTTCAAAGTAGAAGTTACGTTAGAAATGAAAGATTCTAAAGCAGCTTTTGCAGCAACTTTTGTAATGTTCGCATCTTTTGCGATTGCGTCGATTAATTCAGACTTGTTCATAATAATATTATTAAGGTTAGTTTTATTGTTAAAGCAAATATAAAACAATTTTCAAATTGTGCAAATTTTTTATATATAATTAATCAAAACTTGAGAAAAGAGTATAATTTAACATAAACTTATAAATCAGGATTTTTTCAATTAATAAGCATTTGCAGCTTATAAAATCATGCCAAAACCTTTAGAATCCTACGTTTTCTGATTTCAGTTTTTTATTATTCATAATTATGAATTATTGAATTTGCATTGGATTTTTTGGTGCAACAGATGCTCTGTAAGTGTTAAATTATTGATAGTGATGATATTCCCAGGCTTCTGAAGTGGGTTTTACCTAGAGAATATTAGAATTAAAAGATTAAAATTCTCACTCGTTTTGATTAAAATAATTAAATTTGCGCCATGTTAATTGAAGTATTTAAATCTAAAATCCACAGAGTCCGGGTTACCGAATCAGACCTTAATTATATCGGCAGCATCACGATTGATGAAGACCTCCTGGAGGCCTCCGGAATTGTGGTGGGGGAAAGGGTGTATATCGTAAATGTAAACAATGGTGAACGTTTCGATACCTATGCCATAAAAGGAAAAAGAAAATCCGGCGAAATATGCCTCAATGGTCCGGCAGCTAGGCGCGTACAGAAAGATGATATCATCATTATTATTTCTTATGCCCAAATGACGCCAGAAGAAGCGCAGACTTTCCAGCCCAAGATTATTTTCCCTGATGAAAAGACCAATCTCCTTACTTAATTTCTGAATCCGCACTTAAATTTCCCCCCTTTGGAAGAAAATAAAACCCCAAATCCTCTAAAAACACTCATTACAGTTTCTGTTTCTCTTGCTATTGCAGGACTTTTTATGTGGTTCGCACTGAAAGGAATGGAATTCAAAAAAATTGCAGGTTACTTTGCAAAAGCTAATTACTTCTGGGTTTTAGCCGCGGCATTCTTCGGGCTTCTGGCTTATTGGTTTCGGGCGGTCCGTTGGAATCTGCTTTTGGAACCGATGGGTTATAAAATTTCGAATTCTAACGCATTGTGGACGATTTCTTTCGGATATTTGATGAACCTTACCATTCCCAGAAGCGGAGAGCTTGCCCGTTCTACCGCCCTTTTCGGAGTTGAAAAAGTTCCTGTAGACAAATCTTTCGGTACCATTATTCTCGAACGGGTAGTGGATCTTGTATGTATGGGAGGATTTCTGCTGCTGACCCTGATTTTTAAATATGATGCAATTCTTTCCTTTTACCGGTATGTCACTCAGGAAAAAAGCAAAACTGCGGAACCGGAATCTGGAAACGGACTTTATATCTTTTTAGGGCTGGTGATTCTTGCCTGTATTTTATTTTTCAGCCTAAGAAAAAGACTTGAGAAATTTTTGCTGTATCAGAAAATTTTAAACTTTGCCACCGGAATTTTTCAAGGTTTGATGTCGATTTTTAAAATGCAGCAGAAAGGGAAATTCATTCTTTTATCCCTTGCCATCTGGATTTCTTACTACCTGGCAGCATATCTCGTATGTTTTGCGCTTCCGGAAACTTCGGATTTTACTTTTGCAGATGGCTTTTTTATCATTGTTGTAGGGACTTTAGGAATGATGGTTCCGGCATCCGGCGGAATCGGTGCTTTTCACTTCGCGCTGAAACTGGGGATTATGGCACTCTTTCTTTCAATGGGTAAAAACCCAGAAGAAGGTGGCGAAGTAGGGCTGTCTTATGCATTTATCTCCCACACCATGCAGCTCGTCATCATGATTGTGATGGGGGTTATATCGATTCCGGTACTTGCAAGGGAACGTGGTCGTTTGCTTTCAAAATAGAATTTCTTTTTCTTGTGTGCTGCGTGCGTAGTTAATCATAATTGATTTTTATTGATTATTTAATAAAAAATCAGCCTTTTGTGTGTCGATAGGAATGGTATTTGATGTGTTTTTTATTGATTAACATAAAATACACAAGTATGAACAAATTACTATGCCCTATTTTAATGTTGTGTGTATCATCAATTATTTACGCACAGTCAGGTAATGTTGGAATCAATACAACAAATCCGCAGGCTACTTTAGATGTGAATGGCAATCTAAAGGTTAGAACAGTTGAAACAGTTACTTCTGCATCCAATGACCAAGCCGTATTGTTAATAGACAAATCTGCATCCGGAGATTTTGTTTTAAAGGAAATTGCGGTAAGTAATTTGCTGGGTTCCACCGGTGCAGGTTCTTCTGCGTATTCTGCGCACCGCAATGGCAGCTGGTCATTGCTTAATATTAACCTTGGTGGCAGCACTTATCCTATCAGTCTTTCTGGAAATGACACTAGGATTGGAGATTCGGCATTGTTTACCGATGGAGTGTATACTGCTCCTATATCCGGAATATACGATGTGAATTTTGAAGTTCAGTTAAGTGGGGTTGATCTTACCGTTCTTTCCGGTAAAAGTTTAGTTTTATATAAAAATACCGCCGTTTGGCAAACTAAACCGTTCAATGGCGTGAGGGTAGAAGTGGGTCCTTTTCCGGTTGCTACAGTACCGGTAACGTCCACGAGCCTCCATTCTCTTGTTCAGTTAGATGCTGGTGATACACTTACGTTCGCCCTCAACACAGGCGGTGTTCTTCCGGTAAATTTAGGCGTTCTGCCTGTTTCCTATACTTCTTTAAAACTTTTTAAAGTTGCAGATTAGTGAAATAATGAGTTAATCAAAAAACTTTAAGATGCTTCTGCAAAGACCAAAAAACACGTGAAAATTTCACGTGTTTTTTTACAAATCTATTTGTTCTTATGATCCAAAAGCTCTTTTCAGTAGGCTTTCAACTTTTGGTTCGCTTCCTCGGAAGTTTTTATAAAGTTCCATCGGATCTTTTGTGCCTCCTGAGGATAGCAAGACTTTATACTTTGCGGCGATTTCCGGATTGAAAATTCCGTTTTCTTTGAAATATTGAAAAGCATCCGCATCCAAGACTTCGGCCCATTTATAGGAATAGTAACCCGCAGAATATCCGCCCTGGAAAATATGCGAAAAGCTTGTGCTCATTGCCGTTTCCGGATTTGATGGATAAAGGTTAGTGGCCTTTGTTTCTTCGGTTTCAAAGGTTTTAATGTCGCCAACCTTGTCGGCATTGCTGTGGTAAGCCATATCCAGAAGCCCGAAACCAAGCTGCCTTAAAGTCTGGTAACCTTCCATGAAATTTTTGGAATCCGAAATTTTCTGGATTTTCTCATCCGGCAAAACTTCACCGGTTTTATAATGTTTGGCGAAAGTTTTGAGGAATTCCGGTTCATAACAGAAATTCTCCAGAAACTGCGACGGAAGCTCTACAAAATCCCATTTTACCGAAGTTCCTGAAAGGTTTGGATACGTGGTATCTGCCAGAACCCCATGAAGCGCGTGACCAAATTCGTGGAAAAGCGTGGTTACTTCCTGAAAAGTGAGCAGGCTTGGCGTGTCTGAAGTGGGTTTCGAGAAATTGCAGACTACAGAAATATGCGGTCTGGAATTTTCTCCGTTTTTCCGGAACTGATTTTTAAAACTCGTCATCCACGCGCCGGCACGTTTGCCTTTTCTTGGGAAATAATCCACATATAGAAGTGCTTTAAATACGCCGTTTTCAAAAATTTCGTACGTTTTTACTTCTTCGTGGTATTTCTGGATCTCGGTGGATTCCACAAAATCAAGTCCGAAAAGTTTTTTAGCCAAACCGAAAACGGCTTCCTGAACTTTTTCGAGATGGAAATAAGGTTTCAATTCTTCATCATCGATATCAAATTTCTGTTTGCGGAGTTTTTCTGCATAAAAAGCATGATCGTAACTCTGCATTTCTTCAATTCCGTCTGCTTTTGCAAGTGTTTTAAGTTCTTCGATTTCTTTTTCTGCGTAAGGTTTGGCTTTCTCCAGAAGTTCATTTAAAAAAGAAGTTACCTGATCCGGAGATTTTGCCATTCTTTCTTCCAGAACGTATTCCGCATAGTTTTTATAGCCCAGTAACTGCGCTTTTTCCTGCTTGAGGGTGATGATCTCTTTAATGAGATTCTGGTTATCAAACTCATTATTGCTGAATGATTTTTTTCCGTTCGCCAATGCCAGTTCTTTTCTCAGTTCGCGGTTTTCCGCATACGTCATAAAGGGAATATAACTCGGGTACTGCAGCGTCACCACAAAACCTTCCAGATTGCGCTCTTTCGCATCTTCCTGGTATTGCTGAAGGATCGCTTCCGGAATTCCGGCCAGGTCTTTTTCGTCGGTGATATGTTTAAAATAATTATTGGTTTCAGCCAGTACATTCTGCCCAAACTGAAGCGATTTTTTAGATAGCTCGATGCTGATTTCCTTAAATTTTTCTTTATCGGTTTCATTCAGCAGAGCGCCGCTTCGCACAAAACCTTTGTAAGTTTCGCTTAGAAGCATCTGTTGTTCTTCGTTCAGTTGATATTTTTGCTGTTCTTCGTAAACTTTTTTAATCTTGCTGAAGAGTTTTTCGTTTTGCGAGATTTTTGCTGAAAATTCTGTTAAAAGTGGCGAAACTTCCTGCGCGATTTTCTGTATTTCGTAATTCGTTTCAGCTGAATTCAGATTAAAGAAGATGCTGGAAACCACATCAAGTTTTTCGCCCGAGTAGGCCAACGCTTCGATAACATTTTCAAAACTTGGTTCTTCCTTATTTTCAACAATATCATCGATCTCTTTTTCGGAAATTTTAATCAGCTCCTGAAAAGCGGGCAGAAAATGCTCTTCCTTTATTTCGTTGAAAGGTGCTGAACGGTGTTTGGTATTGAAATTTTCTAATAATGGATTTTGCATAGTGTAAGATTTGTGAACGGAAACTTAAAGTAAGGTCAAAGCAATGTCATACGAAGGTGTAAATTTACTGAAATTTATATTTTATATTTGTTTAAACATTAAAACTAAAATAAACCGTCATGAAAACTTTTTTAAAAATCCTGGTGGGCGTAGTTGCTGCACTTATCGTTATCATGCTGCTGATGGGTAAGAAGTACCATTTCGAAACTTCTGCCGTCATCAATGCACCGGCCGATAAAGTATGGCAAAACATGAGTTCGATGAAGGCTTTCAACCAGTGGAATCCGTTTATGGACCTGGACCCGAATGTAAAAGTGACTTACTCCGGAAATTCCGGTGAAGTTGGCGACCAGTATTGCTGGGAAGGTAATGATGATGCGGGAAAAGGCTGCCACATCGTTACCGCTTTGGTCCCGAATCAGAAACAGTCTACCAAAATGCTTTTCGAAAAACCTTTTGAAAGCGAAGCGACCTCAGATTTGGTTTTGAGTCCGGAAGGAAATTCTACAAAAGTCACTTGGTCAATGGATTGTGAACTCGATTACCCGATGAACCTGATGAAGCTTTTTATGGACTCACAGATGGACAAATCCTACGGTTCGGGTCTGAAGAAACTTAAATTAATCTCAGAAGAATAATTCGGGCTGAAAACTTGTAAGTCGGGCATTAGTCCGACTTCTTTCTTCCTGCACGTTTTGGTTATTCATAAGCCGGAGGTAATTCAGAAAAATATGAGGAAGGATTGAAATCATCAAAAATAATTACCTTAAATTTGCCTTCAATACGTGAAAAACTGTTTTTCCGGAATTCAAAACCTTATAAAAATATTTAATGAAGAAAATTACAGCCCTTGCGCTTCTTTCTATAGCCCTTGTTTCCTGTAAAAAAGAAACCAAAACCATTACCAAAGTCGATCCCGAAACCGGTAAAACTGTTACGGTTGAAGTTCCTGTAGAGGACTCAGTAAAGATTGAAAAAACGGCAGCAGCAGCTGCGGCAATTAAAGATTCTATGGGACTGTACACACAGTCTTTTAAGCTGGAAATTGGCAAAACCTATCCACTGAAAACCTATCAGAAAGATGTGCAGACCATGACCGCGCCGGATGGTAAAACCCAAAGCGGAACCAGCGAAAGTACCGATGAAATGTCATTTACGGTAAATAAGTTCGAAAACGGAATTTACGATATCACCATCAACCTAATCGGTAAAAGAAATGCCCAGTCGGCAAACGGAAAAACCGTGGCTGTTGATACCAAACTTGCGGAACCGGCAGATGAACAGCTGAAAATGATGTGGAAAGTGAATAAAGCCCTTGTTGGAAACAAACTTAATATGAAGATGGGTGAAGACGGTAAAGTGATTTCGATTACAGGTTTCGATCCGGTTTATAGTAAAATTGCTGCTTCCGCAGGAGCTGCGATTAAAGATGCTAAGCAGAAAACGGCTTTTGTAAACAGTTTTAAAGAAAGTTTTAACGAAAAAGTCCTGAAAGAACAGTTTACCAAAAACCTGCTTTTGCTTCCGGCAAAAGGCGTAAAAATCGGCGACAAATGGTCCCAAAGTGAAAATGCAACACCCGACGGGAAAATTAAACTCACCACCACGTACATGCTGAAAAGTGTGGGCGATGGAGTAGCCGTAATTGCCGTAGGAGGCGGAATTCCCAAAAAATCTGATAAGAAAACCCAGGAAGGAATTACCCGAAGCATGAGTTCTGAACTTTCTCAGAACGGAATCATTACACTTGATCAGAATACCGGCTGGATAAAAAACCAAACAATTTCTGTGAAAACGACGCAGTCTGAAACACTTTCCGATGGCAAACAGTCGCAAACCATGAAAAGCGTTTCTAATTCGACGGTAGAGGTAAATCCGGCGAAGTAATCGGCGGCAAATTGTTCATTTCTTAATCGCGATAAACAATGAAGTATATTTTAGAATTAATTCTCGCAACCATCATCATTTTTTTCCTTTGGAATATTTTAAAAAGAATGTTTTTCAGCAATTTTTATAAATTCCCAAGACCAGAAAACAGAAACGAAACACAGTCCCGAAAAACCAAGAAAAATTTGGACTCCAAAATTAACTGGGATGCAGAAACGGTTGATTACGAAGAAGTAAAAGAAAATAAAGACAAAGAAAAATAAACGCAGCCCTTTTGAAATTAGTAGTTTTGAAAGGGTTTTTATTGATGATATTCACTATGGCAAAAAACAGAAAACTCATATTCATCGCAGGAAGCATTATTGTTTTTATCATCCTGGCTTTGGTTTATGCAAACCCTGTTCTCACGGGCAAACAGCTTTTTCAACACGATATTGTACAGTACAAAGGCGGCGCCAAGGAACTATTGGATTACCGCGCCCAAAACGGGGAAGAAACCTATTGGAGCGACTCCATGTTCGGTGGGATGCCCACGTACCAGATGGGAGCACAGTTCCGGGGCGATATCATTAAAAAAGTTGATGATTTACTTAACTTTCTGCCTAAACCTGCTAACTATATCTTTCTGCTCTTTTCAGGATTTTTCCTCCTTGGAATGGTTGCTGTAAGAAACTGGAAGTACGCATTTTTAGGAGCAACTTTTTTCGGACTTTCAACTTATTTTTACATTGCACTTGCAGCCGGACACAACGGAAAAATACATACCGTAGCGTATTTTGCGCCGCTGCTTGCAGGGATTCTTCTGGTTTACATCCGTAAAAAATACATTGTCGGTTTCATTGTAACCGCTTTGTTTATGGGGCTTCAGATTGCTGCAAATCACCCGCAGATGACCTACTACCTTTTTATTGCGCTTGGATTTCTGTTTATTTCAGAACTCGTGCGTGCGATTCAGGGGAAAACCGAATGGAAGCATTTCGGGATCGCTTCCTCGATTTTAGCGTTCGCTTTTTTGCTTGGTGTTGGAATGAACTCTCAGCGGTTAATGGCTAATTCCGAATACGTCACCGAAACTGTTCGTGGGAAGCAGATTTTAGACAACGATTTACACGCTTCCGGAAAATCGGGGATGGACAAAGAGAGCATGCTGATGTGGAGCTACGGCAAACTCGAAACCCTGAACCTCTTTATTCCACGATTAATGGGCGGTTCCAGCACAGAAGAAGGTTCCGAAAGAATGATGAACCGTGTTCAGGAGTTGGTTCAGGAAAACGTGTCTTCGCAGGAAGAAATGGACCGTATTTCGAGAGGTTTCGGTTCGCTGACTTATTGGGGTGAGCAACCCGGAACTTCCGGGCCGGCCTATCAGGGAGCCATAGTCGTTTTTCTTGCGATTCTCGGTTTCTTCTTTGCCTGGAAGAAATACCGGTACTGGATTTTGGGAGCTTCAATCCTCACCGTTTTCTTAGCGTGGGGAAGCAATTTCATGATGGTATCCGATCTGTTTATTGATTTCGTTCCTTTCTATAATAAGTTCAGGGCACCAAGTTCTATTTTGGTCGTGGTCGAATTGCTCTTTCCTTTAATTGCGATTGTCGGACTCTACAGATTTTTCAATTCTAATGTTGATACTGAAACCAGTTCAGAGAATATACTTAGTGAAGAGTACAAAAAGAAAATTCTGACTTACGTAAGTGCTGCCGTTCTCGGAATTACTGTTATACTCTTGATTTTCGGTAAATCACTTCTAGGTTTTCATACCGATAATGAAAAAGCCTATCTTCCGCCATTCCTGCTTGATTTCTTGGTTGATGAACGTTTCAAAATGTTCAGGATTGATGCCATTAAAGCTATTTTGTATGTGGGTATTACCACAGCAGTTTTATATTTGGGCCTGAAGAAAAAACTCAGCCAGAATATCGCTATTGTTATTATTGGTTTGGTAAGTCTTTTTGATTTGTGGAGTGTAAATAAAAGATATCTGAACAACGATAACTTCATCGATAAAACGTTTACCGAAAATCCTTTTCAGACTGAAAACTCAGAGTTACTGATGCAGAAAGTAGGTGAAAACCGGAATCTGCAGACTCTGCTTGCCAACGCCAGCGTAAATAAAACTTTAGAACTGATTTCTGAAAAAGACAAAACGCATTACCGCATTTACAACCAGGTTTTGGGGACTTTCAGCGAGACCAATACTTCTTATTTTAAATCCTCTGTCGGTGGTTATCATGCCGTGAAACTTCGCCGTTACGATGATTTGATCAACGAATATTTCAGCCGTACCGATACAGCCCGGGTTCCGAGAATTCTCAATATGCTGAACACCAAATACATGATCTTCGGAAATCCTGATAATCCTGAAGCTGTGGTAAATCCTCAGGCAAACGGCAATGCATGGTTTGTTTCAGACCTCAAATTTGTAAATTCTCCGAACGAGGAAATAAAACAGATTGGTGAAGTTGATACCAGGAAAATTGCCGTGATTTCGAATGAAGATAGAAGATATTTTGACGGGAAACCAGTGCAGCCAGATGCTGCAGCGGTTCTGAATCTTACAAAATATCAGCCCAATGAACTGGAATTCAAAACACAGTCGAAAACACCACAGTTAGCCGTATTCTCAGAAATCTACTATCCAAAAGGCTGGAAAATGTTCATTGATGATCAGGAAGTTCCTTACATCAAGGCGAATTATTTATTGAGAGCTGTTCATGTTCCAGCCGGAAATCATACCGTTAAAATGATCTTTGAACCTGCGGTTATTCAAACCGGAAAAGTAATTTCGATGATCACATTCGGACTTTTCTTAATCCTGAGTTTAGCGGGAATATATATGCTTTACCGCAAAAGAGGCAAAAGTAAATTGCGCAGTCCTCAGTAATACAAAGCTTAAAAAAGTTTTATGATTACCCAGAAGTACATTACAGATCTTACGTACAGAATCAGCGGCGCCTGTATTGAAGTTCACAAAATTTTGGGTTCGGGATTGGCTGAAATTGTATATCACAAAGCTTTAGAAAAAGAGTTTCAATTAAGAAATATTCAGTTTGAATCTGAGTTTTTAATTCCGGTAATTTATAATGATGAAAACTTGAATTGTGATTTTAAATGTGACTTTTTAATGGAAGATTTAATTGTCTTAGAAATTAAATCCGTAAAGCAAATTTTAGATATTCATAAATCTCAGGTTCTTAATTATATGAATTTATTAAAAGTCCCAAAAGGAATTTTGGTTAATTTTAATGTTAAGAATTTGTACCACCTTGGCCAGGAAACTTTCATTAATAAATATTTTGATCAGCTGGACTAACTATTAATTCATAACAAAAAATATCAGATTTTGCTGTCTTCTGAACAGCTGAATCGCATTAAAACTTTTGCCTCTTTTGCGGCAATATATAATGAATAACAAAAAACTCTTAATCATCACCTATTACTGGCCGCCGGCGGGCGGACCTGGCGTTCAGCGGTGGTTGAAATTCGTAAAATATTTGCCCGATTTCGGCTGGAAACCCACTGTTTTTATTCCGGAAAATCCAAGTTATCCCATCATAGATGAAACTTTGGCAAAAGAGGTGTCAAAAGATCTGGAAATCATCAGAACCAAAATCTGGGAACCTTATCAGCTCGCAGAAATTTTCGGGAAAGACAACAAAAAATTCAAAGCCGGCCAGTTTGATGTTGGCAAAAACCAATCTTGGAAATCGAAACTCTCGATATGGGTGCGCGGAAATTTTTTTATTCCCGATGCACGCGTTTTTTGGGTAAAACCTTCAGCAAATTATCTGAGGAAATATTTGAAAGAGAATCATTTCGATGCATTTGTAACCACAGGTCCGCCACATTCTGTCCATCTCATTGGCTTGGAACTGAAGAAGGAATTCCCGCATCTGAAATGGATTGCAGATTTCCGTGATCCCTGGACCGAAATTTCCTATTACAAACATTTAAAACTCACAAGATCTTCAGACAAAAAGCACCGCGACCTTGAGGAACAGGTTTTCAAAACTGCGGATATTACTTTAGCTACAAGTTATACCGATGCTGAAAATTTCAGAAAAAAAGGTGCGAATGCAGTTTGTATTACGAACGGATTTGACAGAGAAGCAAAAATTGAGGCAAAAATTGAGTCAAAAAAATTTACAATAAGTTACATCGGCGTTCTTGAACAGCTCCGGAATCCCGAAGTTCTATGGAAAGTTTTAAATGATATCATTGCTGAAAATCCTGATTTTGAAAACGATTTCGAACTGAAATTTGTAGGAAGAGTAGATGATAAAATTTTATCTGAAATCGAAAATTCTGCACTGAAAAACTCACTCAGTAATTTGGGTTATCTTTCTCATTCCAAAGCAAATGCGGAAATGCAGGATTCGGATTTGCTTCTGATTACCAATTTCCCGGATGACAGTTCGAAAGGAATTATCCCCGGAAAGATTTTTGAGTATTTAGCCACCGGAAAACCAATTCTCTCTTTTGGTCCGCAAGACAGCGATGTAAAGAGAATTCTTTTTGAAACCCACGCCGGTAAACATTTTTCGTATCAGGATGCAGCTTCTTTAAAAGAATTTATTTTGAACCAATACCAAAACTGGAAATCTGGAAGCAGTTCATCACACATAAAAAACATCGAAAAATTTTCACGAAAAAATCTTACCGAAAAACTGAGCCAAATTTTAGAAAAGTAATCTTCCGAAAAAAGAATAGCAATTGATCACAAAAAAAAAGAGCAAAACACTGTTTGCTCTTTTTGTACTTGTGCTGTAGTTTTATAACCAGCCCATTTCCTGCATCCACTCGTCATTGTAGATTTTCCCAACATAACGCGAACCGTGGTCGTGTAAAAGAACCACAATAACATCATCTTTTGTGAATTGATCTTTCATCTGAACCAGAGCAGCGATCGCACTTCCGGCAGAGTATCCGCAGAAAATACCTTCTTCTTTTGCAAGTTTTCTCGCATAGATTGCACCGTCTTTATCGGTTACTTTCTCGAAATGATCAATCACGGTCATGTCGTAGTTTTCGGGGATAATATCTTCGCCAATTCCTTCAGTTACATAAGTGTAGGCATGGTCGTAATGAATTTCTCCGGTTTCGTGAAACTCTTTCAAAATAGACCCGTAAGTATCTACGCCGATCACTTTGATGTCTGCATTTTTCTCTTTAAAGAATGTCCCACAGCCCGTTACTGTGCCTCCCGTTCCGGCCCCTGCAACAAAGTGTGTGAGCTTTCCTTCAGTCTGTTCCCAGATTTCCGGAGCGGTTTGTTCGTAATGCGCCTGGCGGTTCGATAGATTATCATATTGGTTTACATACCAGCCGTTTTCGGTTTCCGTAGCCAGTCTTTTGGAAACGGAATAATAGGAGCGGGGATCCGTCGGTTTTACGTCAGTAGGACAAACAATTACTTCAGCACCCACGGCTCTCAGGATATCACATTTTTCTTTAGACTGTTTCGAATTGGTAACGAAAATGCATTTATAACCTTTCACAATGGCTGCAAGGGCAAGTCCCATTCCGGTGTTGCCGGAAGTTCCTTCGATGATGGTTCCGCCCGGTTTCAGTCTGCCGTCTTTTTCAGCATCTTCAATCATTTTTACCGCCATTCGGTCCTTCACCGAGTTTCCGGGGTTAAATGTTTCAACTTTCGCCAAAACCAATGCCGGAAAATCTTCGCCCAAAACTTTGTTCAGTTTTACAAGCGGCGTATTTCCGATGGTTTCGAGAATGTTTTTTGAATATTTCATATCTGTTTAAATTATAATTAACTGTATTTTAAAGATTTTACCGGCGAAATCTTGCTGATGAGATAACTCGGTAAAATAAGCGAGATTGCCGATACCAGAAGAATTCCTACCGATATTGCCAGGATATGAAGAATATTAAGATCTACGGGAACCGTGCTCAAATAATAATTCTCAGGATTAAGTTTGATCACACCGAAATACTTCTGAATCAAGAGAAATCCTATTCCTATAATATTCCCGATCACCAGTCCCGGAATCATAATCATGAGGGTGTAATTAATAAAAATGGTCTGGATTTGTGCGTTGGTCGCGCCCAGGGTTTTCAGCATTCCGATGGAGTTGGTTCTTTCAATAATCAGAATTAAAAGGACCATTACAATATTAATGATAACGACCACCAGCATAATAATGATGATCAGCGCGATATTGGTATCAAAAATCGCAATGAAATCCATAATCTGCGGGTATTCATCAGTAGCTTTTACAATGTAGTTTTTATAGCCTGCGAGCTTGTCGATTTTAGGTGCGTCTTCGTCGATGTAATTGATGTTTTTCAGAAAAACATCGATACCGCCGACTTCATTCTTTTCCATTCCCTGAATCTTGCGGGCATGGTTGATTCCGCCGATGATAAAGAGGTCATCAATCATCTTAATGTCGGTTTTATAAATGCCTACCACTTCAAATTTCCGGTAAAGCGGACTCTGGTTTTCCTTCGAAAAAACGGCCACAATACTGTCTTTTACTTTAAGATGCAGGTCATTGGCGATTTTCTGTGAAATGCATATGCCGCTGTTAAAACCTTTTTCCGTAATGTCTGGAGTTGTACCGGCAATAATAAATTTCCTGAACCTTTCGGCATCAAAATCTTTACCGACGCCTTTGAAAATAATTCCCGCAAAATTATGTTCGTTACGCAAAATGCCGCTCACAGAAACATATTTCTGGGTGCTCGCCACATCTTCAAGTTGTTTTATTTTATCGATCTGAAGCCCTTCAGTGCTCAGTATCGAAGAGTTATAAGAATTGTTGGATTGCTTAGACTTTATCGAAATATGTCCGGAGAAATCGGCCATTCTTTCTTTTATGGCTGTTTTGGAACCAATTCCGGTAGACACCGTGATCAGCGAAACGATAACTCCCAATGCTACGGAAAGCCTGCCGATAAACACAATAATCCGTGAGAGATTATTTTTGTTATCTTTGGAAAAAGCAATTTTTTTAGAAAAATATAATGGAAATTTCAAGCCGATGAGTTTAAGCGCCAAAATTAAAGATTTACTTCTGATTGTGCTAATTTATTTTGGTTTCTGCCAGATGAATTTTGCGCAGAATACCGATCAAAACTGTTTTAAAACTGGTGCCGACCGGCCGGAACTTTACCTGCCGCTCCTTCAGAATAAAACTGTGGCAATCGTTACGAACCAGACAGGATTGTTGAAAGACCGCACCTTTTTAGTCGATTTTTTAGTGAAAAACGGCATCAGTATCAAAACGATTTTTGCACCTGAACATGGGTTCCGCGGGGATGCCGATGCTGGTGAACATGTTAAAAACGGAGTGGATACAAAAACAGGAATCCCAATAATTTCTTTGTATGGCGACAATAAAAAACCAAAACCGGAGCAGCTGAAAGGAATCAATATTGTTCTTTTTGATATTCAGGATGTGGGCGTAAGATTTTACACCTATATTTCAACTCTAACATACGTTATGGAGGCAGGCGCTGAAAATGGAGTAGAAGTAATTGTACTTGACCGACCCAATCCGCACGATGGTTATATCGACGGTCCAGTTCTGAAAGACCAATGGAAAAGTTTTGTAGGTATGCATAATGTCCCGGTTGTATATGGACTTACGATCGGTGAATATGGAAAAATGGTAAACGGTGAAAAATGGCTAAAAAATGGTGTTCAGGCAAAATATACTTTAATTCCGATGCTGAATTATCATAAAAAGCAGCGCTACGGAGTTCTGGACAAACCCTCACCAAATCTGCCGAATGACAAGGCAATAAACCTGTATCCAAGTTTATGTTTCTTCGAAGGAACACAGGTTTCCGTAGGTCGCGGAACCGGTTTGCCGTTTCAGATTTACGGAAGTCCCTGGACCAAAAATTTGCCTTATCAGTTTATGCCACGCCCTAATTTTGGCGCTAAAGATCCTTTCCTAAACGGTAAATTATGCTTTGGTGAAAACCTTTCCGATTATCCTGAAGATTTTCGCGCACTGAATATTGACTGGCTTTTGAAAGCTTACAGTAATTACAAAAATCCTGCGCAGGATTTCTTCCTGAAAAACCTTTTCTTCGATAAATTGGCCGGAACCGACGAACTTCGAAAGCAAATCGTTGCCGGGAAATCTGCCGTAGAAATCAAAGATTCATGGAAAAAAGGACTCGAAGATTTTCGGAAAATCAGAACGAAATATGTGATGTATGAAGATTAAATAGCAGGAATAGAAGATCGGGTTGATCATCCAATGCACAATTTTTTAAAACATCCATCATCTTTAAAAACTTGCCTTCACCTGCACCGATCCTATATGTATCGTTCTTTCTCCCGAATTTCTGCCTTCGTAGTTCATATTCAGTTGGATGAATGAATTGATGGATTGCTGTAAAAATACCGACCAAACCTGATTTTTCCCAGGCTTCAAACCATCGAGCATTTGGTTGCCGACAATCGAAAAATTGTTTCCGGAAAAGTCGTTACTAATGAATGAAAAACTGCCGCGCACCGAAGTTTTTCTGCGTTCCCACTGCAGACTTCCGGTGAGATCAAACGTTTTTAAAAACTCTTCGCCATCCATTCTTTTTTTCTGTCGTAAAGCTGAAGAAAGTTCTGCCTGAACTGCTTCCGTGAATTTATAAGTCGCTTTCGGTTTTGTTTCGAAATTATTTAGAATATAATCTCTGGAATTGAACAATTGTGACGCGTTTTCAATATGATGCGCCGAGTTTTCCCAATCAACACGGAAATCTTTGCTGAACCAATAGCCAATATTTAAAAAATGCGAATCCTGGCTGCGTTCCTCATTGCTGAAATTGGCATTTACCAAATTATCATTCGCAACGAATCGGTAATTCCCGTTCCAGCCGGATTTTTCGGTCGGATTGAATTGCGCTGAGGCCAGGAAATTCTGGTTTTTAAGGATTTGGTCTGCGTTTTTTTCAAAAGGATTCAGAACCAGTACTTTTTCTCTTTTATAAAATGAGTTTTGGGAATTGAGTGAAATATTGAAGTTCCAGCGTTTAAGAAACTGATTTTCAGAATTGAAAACCACGGAAGGATTCACAAATAACGCCAGCTGCATTTTGTTTTTATTCGACGGCATATAATTTACCGTATTGGTATAAACCCTGATATACTGCGCCAGATCGGCATATTCGGCGATTTCAAATTCGTCAAGCTGCTGAATTCCGTCAGCGTTATAATCGGTCCATTTGTAAACGCCCTGCCCGTCGGTCACCTTTATGTATTGAAATTCCCGCTGCGCTTCCTGCCCGTTTCCGAGTTCATAAAAAGCCTGCAAACGCATTCCGTTACGGAATAGCTGCTGGTTGTAAAGAATATTTCCTACTACAAAATCCTGATTAAGATTTGCTGCAACATCCTGATTCTGATAGTAAAATTTTCGGTAATGAATCAACGCATTCAAACTGGTTTTTTCCGTTTTAATAATTTGACTTTCTGCCATGATTCCCAAAATATGGTTCATATTTTCGAGGGAATTGTTTCGCACCGAATCATTATCTCGGAAATACATCCGCGTAAGTAATTTCGTTCGTGAAGAATCACTGATTTTTTTCTGAATGAAAATTTCCTTCCAGCTGAAACTCGTTACATCCAGCTGATTGGTTTCGTTGAAGTTTTTCACGTTATGTTCCATACTTCCGCCCATAGCCCAGCTGCCTTTTTTAGTGGAATATTCAGAAATCACTCCGCTTCTTACGAATTTAGTGTCCTGAAAAGTGGCTTTCGTATCGAGATAGGAGAAATTGCCTTTGGTGTTGAATTTTCCTTTAATCCAGCCGAAATCCACATCATTTTTAATTCCTGTATAAGAATTTTTTTCGTCCAGATAATTAAGTTTATAATTCAGGAAAGAGGTGTTTTTCCATTCATTTAAAAAGTTAAAAATAAAACGGTTCTGCGTTATCTGGTTGAATTCCTGCGCCAGATTAAAATCACGCGAAAACTCCACGTCATTGATTCGGTCCAGAATATGGAATTGCGAATTGATATGTTGGTACTCGAAACTTGGCGTTCCTTTCCAGTTGTTTTTTGTAAATGTTTTGTTCCCGAAAATTCGTCCTGCATACCCGATATTTTGATCGGAATCTTTCGAGGAAAACAGATTCACATCGAAATTACTCATCGAAACATCAGCCCCAATCTTACCATTGTTCAGTAAAAACTCAGAATTGGCAGAAAAAACCTGGGTTTTCTGTGGCGACGGAAGTTTTCTTACGGCCCGGTATTCGCCCATATTCGCTCCTACATATTCGAAAACGCGTCCGTTGTTGGTTGTTTGTTTAATTCGGTAATCACCCAGGTTTTGTCCGAAATAAGTAAAGGCAACCTGATATAACGTTTGATTTTGATCAGTTGAAAATTCGTAATAATTCCCGTTCGGACTTTGAATGAGCTGGTACAGAATTTTGTTAACATCATACTCCGAAACCGTTCCCGACGGCGCATACATCAAATCCGTATTGTTGCCCGCATTGGCCAGGATCTGTTCGTCTTCTTTACTTAAGTTCAGGGAAAGTGGCGCATTTTTATTGTCGTTTTCCATAAACCAGTTGAAACCGAACTTTGATTTTTCCCTTTCATGTTGGATGCCGCCAGTCACCAGAAATCTGGTGTAATTTCTGTTCGTATAATTGTAGGAAATGGTAATAAAATTCTGTTTAAAAATGGGTCTGAAACTAGTGAACGTAATTTCTCCGGTGTTGTAATTTATGACGTAATCCTGATTTTCGCCGCGTTTCATTAAAATCCCGTCGATGTAAACCTGCTCCGAACCTGAAATGATGGTAATGAACTGCTCACCGTTTTTGCCTGTCAACCGGTAAGGTCCCTGATTTCCTTCCACACCCTGAAAACGGATGCGGTGGAATTCACTTCGGGCAACGCCTGCCGAAACATCTACAAAGGTTTTATTTTCGTTTCCGAAACCGGTTTCAAACTGCAATCCCATACTGCGCCGCTGGAAACGACCGAAATAAGTCGCTTCATCCAGCAAATCCAGATGCCCGGCGCGGAGAATAGAGCGGTCCTTAATATTGAGCTGCATATAGATTTTGTCGAATTCTTCCAAAGTCTGCGTGTAACCGTCGGCCTGAATGGGAAGATTATGATCGGAAATAGAAGCCAGAACAGAAACATCTTTCGACAGTTTGCCGGAAATCTGGAGATCCATGGAGCTTTGAACGCTCTGTCCCTGATTGTTACCAAAAGTAATTCCCCGGATGATGGAGCCTTTCGAGTTCAGGTCTCCCAAAATTTGCGAACGGGTGTTTTTAACCAATACTCCCTCGTCAATAATAATTTTATTCTGAGTTCGAATGAAATCTAAAGTGTCTTTGGTAAAAAAATCTCTGTCAATTTTTGCGGCAATTACCGAATCTTTTTTGGTAGAATCTTTTGGAAGATTGGGGTTTTTCCACGTGAAAATCTGAGCATCAGTAATCTGTAATGCAGCAAAAACCAAAATGGAAAGAAATAATTTTTTAGCCAAAGCTTGTCTTAAAAAGTTTTTGTAAAAATAACGAAAAACAGTCTCTAAAATTGCAGTTGCATAATTAACATTAATTTAACTCAGTTGTTATGATATGTGCAAAAAAGGTCGTAGTTTCGCAGTCTAAATTATTAATTATTAAATTTTTTAAAAAATGAAGAAATTTTATTCTTTAGTTGCGGCAGTTGTTTTTGCTGCAACGGTAAATGCACAAACATTTTCAGTTACAGAAGTTGCAGCTGAGCAGTTTGGAACAAGTACAGTGAGTGATATTACAGAAACTGTATATCCGATAGATGCCAATTTGGACTATTCATTTGCAGCAAATGGAGCTAATAATACCGCTTTTTATCCTGCAGATGGTATCAGAATGTATTCTGTTAGAGCAACAGGAGAAGGTAATATCATGACTATTACACCAAAAAATGGTGCGAAAATCACCGAGCTTGTTGTGAATGCTTTTTCAGCAGCTTACGCACCAGCTGTTACTTATAGTGTTGACGGTGGCGCATTTGTTCCCGCTACATGGAGTGGAACTACTTTAACGATTACTGGAATCGAAGCGGCAACTACTTTAGCGATTAAAAATGCTCATACAGGAGGATCTTCTAATACACAGTTAAGAATTCCAACATTCACCGTAAAATATGACCTTGTTACTATGGCTGTTGGTGATGTAAACGCAACCAAAGCTAACCTGGTTAAAAACACTGTTGTTTCTAACAATATTCTATTTGCAGCAAAGGCCGATGTACAGATTGTGTCTATGAACGGACAGGTGGTAAAATCTGCTTCTGTAAACGAAAATACTGCTTTAGATGTAGCTTCTTTGGCAAAAGGAATGTATATAGTAACCGGAACTGTAAACGGACAAGCGGTTTCTCAGAAAATCATCAAAAAATAACAGTTTTAAATAATTGTTAAACATTGAATACTTCTCTTCTGAGAAGTATTTTTTTTGTAAATTTACAGTCCTTTAAAAAGAATATAATTAAAATCAATTACAATGAAAAAAATCTTTACAATTTTAGGTTTAGTTTCGGCTACAACAATCATGTTTGCCCAAACGAATTTAGTGCAAAACCCTGGTTTTGAAAGCGACTTAACTTCCTGGGCAGCTGGTACCGGAAGTGGTTATACTGCTCCTGCAATTTTAACTACTAATCCACATAGCGGTTTAAAATTAGCGGCTTACGAACTTCCTTCTGCTACTACAGGTTTTTATCAAAATGTTGCAATTGCGGGAAGTACTCAGTATACACTTACATTTTGGTACAAAGCGTCTACTGCTAGACCAGAAGGTACTACTCAAAATAATATTTTCAGATTGTGGAGTGTTATGAAAGATACAACTGGAACTCCGGTTTATAATTCTGCAACGGCTAATGATGACCCATTAAGATCAAACAACGGATATTTACCAATCGCTCCAACTGCATGGACTCAGCATACAGTAGTATTTACTTCTCATCCTTCAGCTGCAAGTATAGATGTAGCTTTCAGATCTTATGGTGGTGGTTCTTCTTACGTTGATGATGTACAATTGGTACAGGGACTTCTTGCAGTTACAGATGTTTCTGCATTCGACAAGTCAGTTAAAATGAACACAGTAGTTGGTAACGAACTTCGTTTAATCCTTCCAGGAAAAGCTACGGTGAACATTTATTCAGCAGACGGACGTTTGGTAAGCTCTAACAGAGTAGATAACGGACAGGCAATAAATACCTCTTCAATGGCAAAAGGAAATTATATTGTTACTGTTGATAACGGTTCTGCTAAAGTGAGCAGAAAAGTAATCAAAAACTAATATTACTTCTTTAAATATGGAAAGCCGCTGTTCAGCGGCTTTTTTATTTTTTATTATTGACCTCCCAACCTCGCACTCTCATCACCCAACATCCATCACCATCAAAACCATCCTCTCCTGAAGTAATTCGTGATCGCGTTGAAATTCAATACCAGTGTAAAACGGATTCTGCTTCCGTAATCTTTAAAAGAAGGCTCAAATCCCAGTGAACTCTGGATTGGGAAGTAAACCTCCAGAAAATCAGGAATTACCTTCACTTTAACACCTGAATCCCAGATGAACTGTGGATTCATCAACCGATTTTTATACACACCGGCATCAGCATATACGTTAAACCATTTCCACACATGAGAATCGATATTAACCGAGGTAATCCATTGGTTAGCCGATTTCGCAACATGAGACTTGAAACCGCCTTCAGCCAAAATAAATTGTTGCGAAAACAATCCTGAAGTCGCACTTTGTCCTAAGAGCCCATACGAAAATGCATAATTTGAAACCCTTGAAATCCCGTAATCAAAAAGATTGTTCTTTGTTTTATTGGTGATGAAATAGCCGCCAAAAAATCTGAAACTTACCTTTTTATCCTGCGCATATTCCCAGCGGTAAAATGCTTCTGCGGAAATCTTCTGGAAATCTTCCATCCACTGCAGGTTGGTACTGAAGGATTTTTCATGAATAATGCTTCGGTCTGCATAGCCATAACCCAGATTCCAGAGGTTGTATTTGGCATATTCGGTGTCTTCCATAAGCGGATTCAGCTCCTTTTCGAAAAAATTATAAGATAATCCTAAACTTCTGCCAATATCAGTTCGCGGGTTTTTAGTGAAATTAAAACTCGCAAAAGCAGAAACTTTTCGGTACGTTAAATCATAATCATAATGAAAGTGTGAAGCTGAAACACCCAAATCGAGATTTCTGTAGAAACTGTTGGCAGGTTGAAAAGAGTAGGCTACACCGCCTGAACCGGTAAGTTTCCCTGTCCCTGAACTGTAAAATGGAGTGAATGAATACGTGAATTTACGCTCAAAAAATGAAGTGTTCCTGAAATTAAGCCCAACCAGCACTTTATCATAAGCATTGAAGTTTAATCTAGGATTCAGGTAAATCTCATTATATTCCGGATTGGGAATGTCTTTAAAAAACTTGAATCTTATTTTCTTGGTATTGGCAAAAAGTCCTTTGGTATAAAGATAATTGTCGCGGAAATTGTTTTCCGGAAAAATATATTCACTGTTCACCACGATTTTTTCAGCATCAGATTGTGGGATATTATAAATTTTTTTGGCCTTGGAATCGTCTGTATCAAACCAGAATTCTTTCACCTCTCCGCCGGCAGTTTGCGTTTCGATTTTGAAAGGAATAGGAAGTTCGGTGTTTTTCGCAATCTTTACCTGAAATTCATCACCCGACTTGGTATATCTTTTCATGTTAAAGTTTACCCGGTTTTTCTTTTGGATAAAGGGATTGAAGAAATCCGAGGAATAACCGGATGCCAGGCTCAATTGATCCATGAAATCTTTCTGGTCGGCGTGGCTGCGCGAATTTTTTGATAAATATTCACTGGTAAAATCATCGAATTTTTCAGTACCCATTTTCTCAGCAATAAAAGAAAACAAGCTTCCTGTTTCGAAATGACTGATGGCGTTGGCGTTGAAATTACTCAACTTTTCGAAAGATTCTCCGATCGGCTGATCCAGATTTTGCGTCATGATGTACTGATACGTGAGCCCATAACGTTCCTTAAGTTTCAGGTCGGATGCATACAAAAGTTTCAGTGGTTTCAGACCGAAAACTTTTAGATTTTCCGGCAGTTCTCCCAGCAGTTTTTTCTCTGGATAATAGCGGTCGATATACTGTATTTCGAGATAAGTTTTCAAACCGTTAGCAAGCCAGTGGTCTTTTCTTTTATCGAAAATTGTGGCCTGCTCGACAATTTTTTTGGAGAGAATGCTGAAATAATTCAAATCAGTTTTTTCAGCATCACTGAAAAGCTGGTATTTGAATTTCCAGAATTTAAGGTCATCAATTCCGGTGAAATCTTCACTGTCCCGAAATTTTTCTGAAATGAAAATTTTTTCCGGCAGAAATCCGGTTTTATTTTTAATGAAATTAAGCTGTAGCGGCAGGTAAAATTCCAGATTTTGTTTTTCGGCTTCATCCAGATGGTAACCGAAATCAATTTCTGTTTTTTCACCATCAATCCTGGTAATAATCTTTGAAAAATTGTTTTCAGAAATCAGAAATTCAGGATCGCGGTTCAGGCTTCCTTCAAAATAATTGGGCTGAATTTCTTTGAGGTTACTCTGGGAATAATAATTGGGCGGAATGTTCAGATTTACCTTCCAGTAAATGCCCGGACTTTGGTTTTCTTCAATATCGATATAATATCTTTCCTGCGACGAATCATCAGCAAATCGGTCCGGAACAATGAAGAAATATTTCAGCATCCATTTTTTACCGTCGCTTCCGTAACCTGTAAATTTCTGTAAAGGCAGGTTTATAAAATATTGAAGGGATATCTTAACCTGTTCGCCAGGTTTCAGACTTTTAGAAAGCGGAATAAAAATGTTTTCGTCATCTGTGGAAGGGCTTGCCACAGTTTTATCTTCAATTTTGATTTCCAGATCTTGTACGCTTCCTAATTCATGACTTTTGGCAAAGTAAAGATCACTTTTGCGGTCTTCCAGTTTTCTTTTGGCGAGTGGAGTAGTAAAGGTTTTGTAGGCGGCAGTCCAATTGAGGAGTTTGATGGTATCTGCATCAGTAGACGAAATATTAGTATAAACAATATCCTGATTTACAGTTATTTGTCTTTGGTTTGCTTTAATTTCAGCTTCGATGTAAATGCTGTCCTGCTGCGCCGAAACCGCAACATAATTCAAAATCAGTAAAAAGCCGCAGAAAATTCTATTCATTTTAATGTAACCCTCAAATATAATGATGTTTTTTGTAAACCGATTTAATTATAATTTATTTACAAATAATAATTAATTTTGATTAAAGTTCAGCATTTGCGAAAATTATACCATATTACGTTTCTTCTGGGAATTATGTGTGTTCAGCCTGTGTTCTCTCAGGTGACGGAAACGACCGAGCCTTTGCTTGTCGATCTTAAAAAATCTAAAATCATCACGCGATTCACTCCTCCCAAAGGATATTTCTGGATGAAAGAGCAACCCCGAAGTTTCGGTGAATATCTGGTGAATTTTCCGCTGCATCCTCCCGGTTTTCCGGTGCGCGATTACAGAATGGTTCCGGTGAAAACGCAGGACCGGCATGTGGCGCTTCTGAAAATTGATGTTGGCGACAAAGACCTGCAGCAGTGTGCAGACGCGTGGATGAGGCTGTATGCTGAATATCTGTGGTCTCAGAAACGCTTTGATGAAATTGGTTTCGAATTTACCAGCGGGCAGTTTTTTGCTTGGAAAGATTATAAAAAGGGAATCCGCACAAGAGAATTTAAGAGAAAAGTAAGTTTTTACGATTCGGGTGTTGCTGATGAATCTTATCCGGCTTTCCGGGATTATCTCAACATCATTTTCCGGTATGCAGGGACTATTTCACTCGACAGGGAATCAGTTTCTGTTACGGACAATGCAGATATTAAAACAGGCGATTTCATCATCCGGCCCGGAAGTCCCGGACATGCGGTAGTGATTATGGGAATTGCCGCCAACAAAGCCGGAAAAAGGCTTTATCTTCTGGCGGAAAGTTTCATGCCGGCGCAGGATATTCACATTCTTAAAAATACTGCCCATCCGGAACTTTCACCTTGGTATGAATTGGATGTAAATGCCCCCAAAACTGTAACGGCAAAATATACTTTCAGCCCAACTTCCATCAAAAGATTCCGGGCTCTCAAATAAAAAAAAACGGAAATCTGGTTTCCCAAACTTCCGTTTCCAACTACTAAAAACACAAACTAAAATTATTCAGCTGTTAGTTCAAAATCTCCTTTAATGCTTACCGAATCGCTGATCATGGGTGCAGGGAAATTAGGACCTACGTTGAACTCAGATCTGTTGAGTGTTCCCAGAACCTGGTAGCCGTAGGTTGTCTTTTTGTTCATTGCGTTAACCGTAGAACCTTTGTAAATCAAAGTTAAGGTAACCGGTTTTGTAACGCCGTGCATGGTCAGGTTGCCTTTAAGCGTGTACTGATCCTTTTTTGTTTTGGTTAAGGACGTACTGGTAAAATCCATTGTTGGGAATTTTGCTGCATCAAAGAAATCTGCACTTTTCAGGTGATTGTCTCTGGCTTCAATGTGCGTGTTGATGGAGTTTACATCTGCAGAGAAGGTAAGTTTAGAATTCACGAAATTCTTTTCGTCTGCTTTAATGGTTAAATTTGCCTTATCGAAGTTTCCTGTAATGTCGTTAATCCCAAGGTGAGTCACAGTAAACTGGATTCTGGAGTGGGCTGCATCGCTTTTCAGATTCAACTGAGCAAATGTCGATACGGTGAACATAAATACCGTAAGGATAGAGAGTAACTTTTTCATAATACTTTTTTGTTTTAATTATAGTGCAAAAATAACATTGATAAGATTGTTGGGCATTGATCTAAGATAAGAAATACTTAATCGCAGTTTCCGTCGGTATCGCAGCTTTCTCCCTGGCTGATGATTTGCAAGCCTTTGTCACCGGCAGAAAACTCTTCAAAAGATTTGGTGAGCACTTCCAGAAAATGTTCAGGCTGCTGAGCTCCAGAGATACCATATTTATCATTGAAGACAAAAAACGGCACCGCGTTGATGCCCAACTGTCTGGCCATTAACCCATCCTGTGCTACAGCATGTGCCATTTCATCGGATACTAAAGCGTTTTTAACTTCTTCTTCAGTAAGATCTACAGATTTTCCAGTTTCAAGAAGTACAGCTTCATCATCGATGTTTTTTCCTGAAATAAACTGTGCTTCGAAAAGGGCTTCTTCCATAGCGTCAGCCAAATTTTTCTTCTTTGCCAACTGAATCAAAAGATGTCCTCTGAAAGAATTGGCGACCTTCGAATGATCAAAATTAAAATCGATGCCTGCTTCTTTTCCGGCGTTTTTTGCATGTTCGTGCATTGCTTTTGCCTGGCTTACAGGGATGCCTTTTATTTTCGAGAAATAATCGTAAGGATTCACCTCGGGCTGAGTCTCTAAACTGGGATCCAGCTGGAAACTGTGCCACGTAACTTCAATCTTATCAGCATGTGGAAACAGTGATAAAGCTTTTTCAAATTTCTTTTTTCCTACATAACAGAACGGACAGCGGATGTCGCTCCAGATATTTACTTTCATTTGTTTTAGATTTAAGATTTACAAAGATACAGCCTGAAAACCAGCGACCAATTGATCTAAGGTAAGAAACGGCTGTTTAAAATTACAAATAATACTGCAGCACCAAATACCATACTGCCAGTGTTATAAAAGAAAGCGGAATGCCCACACCTACCATCAGATTACAAAGTTTGGGCTCCAGTTTATGGGTTGATGCGATAATGGCAGCAGTGATCATCGGCGCCATGGCGGCTTCCAGAAAAGCAATTTCCACCGTTTCACCACGCTGGTTCAATATCATAAAATACAGCACGAAAATAAACGCCGGAAACAGAATTAACTTAAATAGAAGTCCCCACAATAAAGGCTTCGAATATTGACCGGGATGTTGCCATTTCAGCTGACTTCCAACAGAAACCAAAGCTAAGGGAACCGTTGTAGCGCCAAGTTTTCCGAAAACTTCATCTAAATCTGACGGAACTGTAATGCTGAAAAGATTCAGAATAAGGGCCACTGAAAAGGCAATAAATGGTGGGAATCTGATGATTTTGTTAATGATTTCAGCAACAGAATTCCTCGTGCCCGAATAATAATTAGCCACAGCGATTCCTACGGTGGAAAGCGCCACGAAAGAACCCGGCTGATCGACGAGCATCACCGTTTTCAGGCCGTTTTCCCCGAAAAGCGACTGAATAACCGGAATCCCCACAAAAGAAGTATTTCCGAAACCGGCGCACATAATCAGCGCACCGGTGAGGGATTTAGACCATTTGAACTTTTTAGAAAGAATACTGAAGAATACCAGTGACAGAAAGATATTGAGCCAGGCGATTGCCACGGGAAAAATAACCTCAAAACTTAAGAGTAGTTTCGGAATATAATAGAGCGACAGCGCCGAAAGCGAAATATTGATCACAAAAGAATTCAGTGCCAGATGCCCGTCTTCCGGAAAGAGTTTGGTCTTCCTCAGAAAAACACCGAGGAAGAGACAAAGAAAGAGCAGAATTATATTAGCCATTTAATGCTTTACCTTTTACAGACTCTCCAGATAGGCGTTCCAGCCGGCAATTTTGTAATTGAGTGCAGCTTTTTCAGTATCTTCAGCTTTATAGATGCCACGGCCTACAATCATAAAATCAGTCTGCAGGTTTTTGAAAACATATTCAGGCGTTTGGTATTGCTGGCCTTTACCGTCGCCTGAGTCGCCCATATTCACACCCGGCGTGAAAAGAAGAAGTTCATCAGGAAGCTGTTTTTGGGAAACACCGCCAATAACGTTCGGGTGCGACTGTGCGATTTTTAAAGCTTCTTCCTGATAATTTTTATTGGTTAAAGTTCCTTTGGAAGACATACCCACAATCGCTACAACGCCTACATTCAGGAAACAGTCCAGCGCTTCGTAACCTCCGATCACATGGGAAGTCACAAAATCTGCCCAGTTCGAAATCTTGTAGATTCCATACGAAAACTGCAGTTCCTGGGTATTGCCGATATCTGCAAATTTGCGGTCTTCCATCAGCATGAAATTATATTTGGTCGCCAGATCTTTCAGCGGAAGAATCGTGGTATCCGGATCGAAATCGGTAATAATATCGATATGTGTTTTAAGAGCCACGATGTGTGGACCGACTTTTTCAGCAAGGTCCAGCAATTCTTGCGTGGTAATAACGTCGGCAGAAACGATGAGGTTTGATTTTTTTTCAAGCGAAATTTCCAGAAGCTTTTTCGCAACAGAATGTTCAGCGTTTGCGAGTTTTGTTTCGTAAGATGCGCGTTTTTTCTCTTCAAATTTCACTATGTTTCCTTTAAGAAAATCGTCGATTCTTAAAACTTCGTCGTCTGTTAAATGGCCTTCTTCTTTAAGCATTTTGCAGACTTCCGAAATGGTGAACAGGGTATGTACTCGGTAGCCTTTACCTTCAAGCATTTCTTTTCCGCCCTGTTCACGGTCAAGAACCACTACAATATCAGAAACCGTAATACCTTCGTCCTCAATCTCGGGAATCGTTTCCAGAAGAGATTTTCCGCTGGTGATTACATCTTCGACAAGAAGACAGTTTTGTCCTTTCGTATAAATGCCTTCAATCATTTTTTTGGTGCCGTAATCTTTGGCCTCCTTTCTTTTAATGATGAGAGGAAGATAGCTTTCCAGCGACATTGCAGTTGCCATAGGAAGTGCAGCGTAAGGAACCCCACAGATGAGATCGAAATTATCGAGTGGAAGCATATCGAGCAGATAGTTCGCCAGCCGTTTCAAAATTTTTGGGTCCGACGCCAATGGTCTTAAATCCACATAAAACGGACTTTCGATTCCGCTTTTAAGGGTAAAACGGCCGAATTTAATAATTCCTAACTCATAGCATTCGAGAAAAAACTGTTTCTTACTTTCCATTTATTTTTTACTTTCCACAAAGTTAGGGTTTTCAGGGAAATTTCACGGAAGGATAAAAGGTTAAAATATCTTAAAAGACTTTTGTTTTTCCACGCACTGCCGCAATTCCTCAGCGGTCTGTAAATTGAAGGTAGATTAAAGTGCCCGCCGCGGCAGTCATAATAACCAGAGCAACAGATCCCAGGATGCGTTCGGTTTTTTTATTCAGTTTTGTTTAGTGTCCAAATAATTGCTTTTTCTTTTGTTGCTCTAAAAATTGTTGTGTGCTTCTCTTTTGGTTCGTCAGAAAATTTCCATTTTATATTATTTCGATTTTCAGTTTTCAAGATTTTAGCTAATTCTTTTGTGTAAGGCGAAATGTCTTCTGCATTTGAACCTGCAAACCAAATCCGTTTTTCTGTTATGGGGAAATTTGCTAAATGTTCTTTTGCTGTCCTTACTAAATAATGATTGTTCCACCAAAGTGAAGGGTCAAAAGCGATATAATTGTCAAACATTTCGGGTGTCAGGAAAAATGTTTCCATTACAAAAAGTCCTGATGCAGATTCTCCAATGATACTTTTTTCAGTCGTTGTTCTGTATCGTTTGTTAATTTCAGGGAAAAGTTCGTCTTTGATAAAGGCTCTAAACTTGTCTGAACCACCAACAACTGGTGCAATTTCTTTGTCTTTTGCTACTTCTGTAAAGCCCGTCAAATCTCTTCTTCGTTGAGTATTTTCAATTCCGACAAGTATCAAAGGTTTTATTTTATTTTCTTTAATCAGTTTAGCCAAAGTGTTTGCAATGTGAGGAAAGTCTTCTTTTATTCCTCCATCTGCCATATACATTACTGGCAAAGAGCCTTTACTTGTTTTATAATTTTCAGGTGTCCAAACGTTGATTACTCTTTTTTCTCCAACTTGTTTAGATTGAATTTTAAAAGTTTCGTGCTTTGGAATAGGGTCGTTCGGTTTTGATGCGTTTGAGCAACTTGTCAATGCTACAAGTATAAAAAGAAAGTTGTAATAAATGAATTTCATATTTTCTGTTTTTTGTCTGTTAATATTTTGTAGGCTGTCGTTTTAAGCTGACGCACAACGTTTTCGGGCTTTGCGTTCGGGCGGGTTTCGGAGCACAAAACTATCAACCAGCACTAACTTAAATAGAAGCACAAAGCTCCAAGTTTGCACGTCACCCCGCCTGACGCAAAACCCGTGTTGGTGGCTGGTGTTCTTGTCATTCGTTAATTTTTAGCACTACATTACCCTTTTTTCGTCCTGTGTCAACATATCTATGTGCGTCTATTATCTCGTCCATATGAAAGGTTTTGTCAATTACTGCATTTAACTCTCCTTTTTCAAATAGTTCTTTTAATAGTTGAAGTTGTTGTATGGTTTCCGAGGCATATCCTGAACTGACACTGTTATAAACACCGCTTTCGTTCAAGAGATTTCTACATTCCTTTTTAGTGGTTTTACCAACAGCGTCAAAGATTATATCAAATTTGTCTTTTTGTTTGGTAAAGTCTTCTTTGTCGTATTGGACAATGTTCGTAACTCCCAATTCACGAACAAGGTTCTGTCCTTCAGAACTACAAACAGCGGTTATGTCAGCCTTGTAATGTTTTGCTATTTGGATTGCTGCTGCCCCTACAGAACCCGTAGCCCCAATAATCAAAATTTTTGCGTTTGGTCGTTGGGCTATCTTTGCTTTATCCAAAAAGTGGATTGCTGTTTGTCCGCCAAAAATGATAGTTGCCGCATCTTCGAAAGTGGCATTGTTGGGCATTTCAATTACATTGCTTTTTTGATTGACGGCAATGTATTCTGCATAAGTCCCAAATTTAAAGCCTGTCATACCGAATACCCTGTCCCCAACTTTGAATTTGGAAACTTTGTCACCAATACTTTCAACAACACCTGAAAAAACAGTCCCTAAAATAGGCTTTCTCGGCTTTGAAACACCTAAAACTAATCGCATAATCACTTTCATAAACCCCTTGACATCAAGACTTCTTACCCTAACATCTCCTGAATTTACTGCAGAAGCAATTATTTTGATAAGTAATTCGTTTTCTTTCGCTGTCGGCTTATTAACATCCTGAATTTGAAGAACTTCAGGCGGTCCGTATCTTGTGCAAATTACTGCTTTCATTTTGTCAGTCATTCTAAATCTTATTTTTTCATTCGTGATATTGTGTTTTGAAATTATTACTCACGTTTACGATGTCCTGTATTATCCTGAAATAGTTGACACATTTTTTCAGTTATTTTGGTTTGTTAAAATTAGCATTTTTTTCGTTTGTAGGATTTATATTTTACATTTTCTTTGAGGTGCACTTTTGCAGGGGTTTGAAAATTGAGTGAAAAGTGCAATCGATGGTTGTTGTAGAGGTTTACAGCTTGCTGGGTCATTTTCTGAGCAGTTTTCAAATCGGGTAGGGTTTCTTTTAATCCGTATTCGTACTTTAGAGTTCTGTTCATCCGCTCTGCAACAGCATTTTCATAAGAACTATGCTTAGAGTTGGTTGTTGTGATAAAATTCTTAGATTTTTTCACAAGCATTCCATTCCATTTTAACAGCTTAAAGAAGCGTCTCTCCCTATTTTTATTCCTTGCTGATGAAAGAAAAAAGAAAGCTCTTTAAAGACTTTTAATGTTTCATATTTGGGCTTAAGTTTGCGTATTTTGCGAACTTCGGAGAGAATTAATTCATACTGATGAGCCTGTGTTTCCAGATGCTTCATCCGCTTATAATAGCCTTGTCGTGATATCCCAAAGACTTCGGCTAGCCATCGTTTTTTACACGGTTTTTCTTCTTTTTCTCGAGTTCTTTTATCAAGTCTTTGGGTAAATGCTTTTTTGAGAGTTCCTTGACTATGATTTCCTCAAAATCAAGGATAAGATCCTGCTGAAAGTCTTTCAAAAACTCCAGTTCCTGGATTTCTCTTTTAGTTTTTTAATTTCCTGATCTTGACTCATGCCAATAGATTTTTGATTAAAGGTAGCTAATTTTTTCACCCAATAATCAATTGTTGATCTGGATATTCCATACGTTTTAGCAGCATGATTGATAGAAATCTGTCCGTTGGTTACCTTTTGAACAATTTGAAGTTTAATCTGAAAAGGTAATTTTTGATAGGTATATTTTTGACACCTAATGAATTTTTGTTGTTCCATAGTTTGACAATATTTAATGAATTTTTTGTCACCCTATTTCAGGAATATGCATTTGGAATAATTGCAGCTAACGTTTTGCCGTTTTGCGAAGGTGGGGATTTTTAGCACTGAACGTTATTAGATGCACTAAGCTTGAATTTAGGACTTCACTTTCATAGAAGCACAAAACCCCCGCTTTTGCAAAGCGGCTGTTGTGTACAGTTTTCATGTGTTATTATTTATTTTTATGGGTCACATGGAATACGCCAGATTGGTTATAATATCATCTTCGGTTGGTGATTTGTTCCAATCATGGCTATTTCATCTCAAAATATCGATAACTGAGATTTTGTTGTAAACTCTTCAAGAAATTTTATCCCTTTATATGAATTTCCTTTTTCATTCAATTTCGGACTCCAAACTGCAATCGCATAATGATTTGGATGGATTGCAACAATCCCTCCTCCAACACCACTCTTTCCAGGAAGTCCAACTTTAAAGGCAAATTCTCCAGATTCGTCATATAAGCCACAAGTTTGCATTAGTGCATTTATTCTTTTGCATTGGCTTTTGGTAAGTATCGAATTGTTAGCAAATGTGTTACAGCCATTGTTTGCTAAAAACAAAAATAATTCTGAAAGCTCTTTGCAATTCATTTCAAGAGAGCAAAGATCAAAATAGAAGTCAAGAACATCTGAGGGTTCATTTTCAATATTTCCAAAGGATTTAATGAAATTACATAATGCCACATTTCGAAATCCTACACTTTTTTCTGAAGCAGCTATTTTGCGTGAATAGTTTAATTCTGAATTATTGGAAATGTTTCTAATAAAAGATAAAAATTCTTCTTTTGGGTTTTTCAGATTGCTAAGTAGAATATCTGAAATAACAATTGCTCCAGCATTTATAAAAGGATTTCGAGGTATGCCTTTATCTGCTTCAAGTTGAACTAGAGAATTAAATGCTGTTCCTGAAGGTTCTACTCCAAGTCTTGTCCAAATTTTCTCGCCAAGAATACTATATGCTAAGCTTAGTGAAAGTACTTTTGCAATACTCTGAATCGAAAATTTTTCGTTAAAATTGCCAATACCAAAATTAGTGTGGTCAATTGTTGATATAAATACTCCAAAACTTTCCGAATCAACGTTAACCAACTCAGGAATATAAGATGCCAATCGTCCTTTGTCATCTGTATTTTTAACCTCTTCATAGGTTGCCCTAACTATTTCTTCTAAATTCACCTCTTTTTTAATTTAATTGTACACAACGGGAAAAGTATTGGCGAAGTGCGGGCTAAATTGGACGAAAAGTTCAATTTAGACTAAACGTAGCCGATGCTTTTTTCGGATTGTCTAAATTAAGGAAAAAAACAATATGAAAAGCAGCGGCGGATAAAAAAGTAGAGTAGTTCAATTTTTTACTTCACCCCGCATTTTGCCAATACAATGTTATGCGTAGTGTTGCTTATTCTAATATATATTTTATATTAACTTCTACTTCGAACTTTACTTTTTGAAATTCAGTATAAATTGGACTTTCAGATTTTGATCCATAAATACTTGACATTCCACGAATTTTAACTCCAGGAGCTTGGCCTTGGAGAGCATTTGATATTGAATTAACATCAGAAATATAGATTGCCTTACCAATTTTTTGATTCAAAGGTTTAGCTAATTTTTCTGCTGTTAATTTAGATTTCAAAACTGCTTTTGATTTTAATTCAAGTAATAATTCTTCGGCTTTTGAATATTCTGTTCGTTCTATATTAACATTAGAAATACCTACATTTTCAAGTTCAGCTAAAACTTTTCCAGCAGTTACAGCATCACTTACTAAAAGTGAGTACATTTTAGCTTTAATTACGTTTTGTCCTTTCATAAAATATTGCTTGAAATTACTTGAAAAGTCTAGTAGTGACAGATCTTTTTCGGTATTGATATTTAGCTTTTTTAATGTTGATTCTAATAATCTTTCCTGTTCTTCAACCGATTTTTTATTTTTTGAATCAGCTTCATTCAGATTTATGGAAGTATAAATTTTGTCAGGTACAACAAGAGAATCAAGTTTAGCACTAGTTTCTATAAAAGGTTGATCGATAAAATTTTTTTGAGCAAAAATATGATTTGCAGATAGAATACAAAATAATAGAAATAGTGTTTTTTTCATAGTTTTTTTCTTTTGACGTGAGTTTTGAAAACATTACGCATAACGGTTTGCAGCTTGGCGAAGTGGCGGAAATCGAAGCTCAAATGTTCAGTTTTGCACAAAAGTTCAATCGAAGAACTACCGTTGATTTAGCACTAAACCCGCCATTTTGCCAAACTGCTGTTGTGGGTTCGCCCTTCTTTTCTGTCGTGTTTATTGTCATATAAGTGTTAATAAATAACCGATTAACGAACCGCCTAAAACTACAAATGCACTATTTAATTTCTTGTATCCAAATGCGATTGAAATACTTAAAACTGCAATTAAAATTGTCCGCCAATCGGTAATGGTGTCCTTGCCCATTTCAAAACAAACGGCTACAATTATTGCGACTGATGCAACATTTACAGCGTCTAAAAATGCTGAAAATAGTTTTGAATTTCGCATCTTCTTCACGATTGGGTTGAGCAATGCAACAAAAACAAACGATGGCAAAAATATAGCGATTGTCGAAACGATTGCACCTGTCAATCCGTTGATTTGATAACCAATAAAAGTAACCGAAGAAAAAACAGGTCCGGGTGTGAATTGTCCAACCGCAATGGCATCAATTAATTGTTGTCTTGTTAAAAGTCCTGTTGAAACCAATTCCGTGTCGAGAAATGCAAATAAAACATAACCGCTTCCGTAAAGTATTGCACCAATTTTTAGGAAAATCCAAAATAGATTGGCGTTGGTTGCAGAAAGGATTGTAGTGTTTGTTATTTGAAAAAAGGTTAATGGTAGAAAACTGTTGATATTGTTTTGCTTATTGTTTCGCACGTAAGCCAACATTAAAGCCATAAATCCTGCTCCAAACATCAAATAAATTTCGTTGATGCTGAATAGTGAACCAAGCAAAACAAGTAACCCAATAACTATTAGTTCAGTTGATTTTAGGGATTTTTTTGCCAATGGAAAAATTGCTCCTAAAATAATAGCAATAATGGCTGGTTTTATTCCGTAAATAAAGGGTTGCACTTCTGGAACTTGTCCGTATTGTTTGTAGAGATAAGCAAAAATGCCAGTTATAAAAACGGCTGGTAAAATGAAACAAAGACCTGCAATTATTAAGCCTTTCCAACCGCCTTTTTCGTGTCCGATATGAATTGCCATTTCGGTGCTGTTAGGTCCAGGTATTAAGTTGGTTGCACCAATCAAGTCAAGAAAATGTTGTTCTGTTAACCACTTTCTTTTTGTAACCACTTCGTCTTGCATCATTGCAATATGTGCAGCAGGTCCACCAAAACCAATAATGCCCAGTTTTAGAAAGAGTTTGGCAATATCTTTTAAATCTGCTTTACTCTCCATTCTTCTTCAAAATTTTGTCAGCCGACCAAAAACCACCGCCTTTAATTAGTAAAAATATACTTCCCAAAAGCATTGACCAATCTGTTCTACTTCCGTGCATCATTTCCCAAAAACCTTTTTCGGCTAAAACTTCCGATTTGGTTGTTACAATGGCTACTAACATAATAATGATAAGTGGAATACTTGCCAGTCTTGTAAAAAGTCCGACAAGAATAAGTAGTCCACAAACAATTTCAAAACCGCCAACAAAACTGCCTAGAAATTCAGGCGAAGGCAAGCCAATTTTTTCAAATCGTCCTGCTCCAAGTGTGTCAGCAAATAAAAATTTCTGAATTCCTTCGGAAAGAAATACCGCACCAACCATTAGTCGAATGAGGATTGTCGTTTTAGAATTGTCAGTATTTAATATTCGGTTTTTCATTTTTTGCTTGTCGGTTCATTGTTGCACACGGTTGGTCATAGGGTGACGCACAACGGAAAAAGTATTTGCGAAGGGCGGGCTTTCGAAGAACTAAAAGTTCAAGGAAGACCAAACGTAGCCGATATTTTTTCCATGAAGTAAACTTACATAAAAACTACGAAATGGAAAAATAGCGGCGGCTAAGAATTACAAAAAGTTCAACTAAGACTTCCTCCCGCATTTTGCCAATACAATGTTATCTGCAGGCTTAATTCAAAAATCTTATAATTTCGAAAGTTCTAATTAATTTATACTTTGCTTTTTCTATCTTTTCAATGTTCATTTTTTCTTTAGTTCTGATTAGATAAGGTTCATTTGTAGCATTTAACTCATATTTTGCACCGGAGAAGTAGAATTTACCACTATATTTCTGTGAAATAATATCTAAGAATTCACAAATAGCATTATATTGCTCATCGTTGTTCCTTTTAACAGTTATAATAAATTCTTTGTCATCTATAATCCATTCTATTTCAAAATCTCTTGCTGTAATGAAATTATGTCCTACAGAAATTTCTTCAATATCATCTAAATTATATTTTATTTGTCTTTGTCCATCAATTCCTTTGTGATCAGGTATTGTATTTAGTCCAGATTTTGAGTAGGGAATTCCCATGTTTTTTTTACTCGCTATTATTCTCCATTCTTTTTCATATTGCCAATCATTAAGTTTTATATTTGACGCATAAGCTGTTGGAATATGAAAAGAACGAAAACTTGAAACATCAATTGGTTTAAGTTCATTCGTATAGTTAATAGGATGAAATCCAAATAGTTCTCCGTCATCATCATTAAGTTTATCTTTGATACTTTGAAGTAGATTTTTTACATTGAATTTGATTTGGAATCCTTTTTCTTGAGTATAATGAGGCCACATCAATGTATTGTTGTCTCTTTCTGTTAGTGAAATTATACCCAACAAATTAAAGGACATATTATACATATGGTTAATGATTTTCTTACACTGATTAGATTCAACATCTTCAATATAAAAATCTTCTAATTCTTTTCTTGAATTGAAAATGTCTTTATAAAATTTCTCGTATATCTCAAATGAAATTGGTCGTGAAGAATAAAGTAAAATTGGACTACTGTCTAGAATATCATTTAATTCTATTGGATGTGATGCATATAAATAATTTTGTGATAATGCTTCAATATTATATTTAGATATTGAGTAAAATTTAAAAATTGAAACAGGAAGGTTATATTTATGAACTATTTCGGGTAAATTTTCTTGAGCAGAATAATCTATTTTATATGTAAAATTATTGTACTCAAATTGTTCGGTAATGTTTGTCATAAGCTTGCAGATAACGGAAAAAGTATTTGCGAAGGGCGGGCTAAATTTAACTGAAACTTCAATTTCGACCGAACGAAGCAAATTGCTTTTTCAGATTGTTAAATTACAAAAAAATACAATATGAAAAGCAAGTTGCGACTGAATGAATCGGGTCTTCATTTTATATATTCAACCCCGCCTTTTGCCAATACTATCTTTACTTTACATCCATAAAAT
>NZ_NIUY01000005.1 GCF_002205795.1 Chryseobacterium sp. VAUSW3
GAGGGAAAACACACCATGCTGGTTCTAAACGATATTAAATGCAAAATGGTGTACAGAATTTTTGCCGTTATTGCGCGAGTAACAAGCTTTGTGAACCTGCATAAATTTGCAGCATAATTTTATCAATTTTTGTTTGCTTTTTGTCATAGAATATGTTAGCTGTAGTTGCAATTAATCAACCTTAATCAAATATTCTGGAATTTCATTCCAGCCGTTTATTGGAATTTTCACTGTGTCAGGAATTTTATAACCCAACAATATTTTAGAATTTTTGTAGTTTGTACTATCATATTCAAGTATAATATTTTTTCCAATTACTGAATCACGCTCATTTCTCCACAATAGTTTTGAGTAACTATTCATTAAATTTCCATTTAATTCAAAAGTGTATTTCGTATTATTTTTCCCATGTACTTGGGCGTCAAGAATTTTTACGATTGTGTATTTTCTATTTTTGGTTAGTGCTTTGGATTTTTGGTTGTTATACATTACAATTAAAAAAATTATAAATGCAAAAATTATTGTAAATACAATCTTATTTTCTTTCATTTAATACGGAATCTTGTTTTTGCAATTACAGCTAACGGGTTCGGGCTTTGCGTTCGGGCGGGTTTCAGAGCACAAAACTTCAATTTATTACTAAGGTTTATTAGAAGCACAAAGCTCCAAGTTTGAACGTCAGCCCGCCTGACGCAAAACCCGTGTTATGCCCAGTAATTATTTCCATTTCCAATTATCGTCCCGTTCATACTTGATTTTCAGATAGTCTGCAAGTTCTTTCAGCCTTGTAGTTACATTGTCAATGTTGGATATTTTGTCTTTGGGTAAAATGAAGGATTGTCCGCCCTTCAGTCTAACAAATATCGTTGTAGGAATTTCAAATATCTCTTCAACTTCTGTGGTCAGAACTTTGCTTTCACTGCCGTTGTCTTTTGCCAAAATATAGTCATTGCTAAACTCCAAAGTTGCAGTTCTTCCAAGTCTGTCCTTATAGTTCTCTTTAATGAATCCTTGGTAATGCTTTGTATAATGTCGTCTTTCCCAAAGTGGGTAAATGAAAAACCAAAGTACTCCGATAATGAAAAATATGGTTGACATTGAATGCTTGTCTTCAAACAAAAATAGAAGTCCAAAGGCAACATAAATTAAAGGTAGAATTACCTTATTCCTTAGCCTTTTCTTTTTTATTCTATCGGACTTCGAAGCAACAAAAAGTTGATGCGTCAAGAAGTCATTTTCGTCAATTTTATAGTCGATGGTCATTGTCTTGTATTATTGAGCATAACGAAAAAGGCTTTGCGAAGTGCGGGAATTCGAAGAACGAAAAGTTCAAGGATTCACAAACGTAGCAAATGGCTTTTTCAGATTGTTAAATTAGTAAAAAAATCAAGATGAAAAGCCAATTTGCGGATAAATATCTAAAATAGTTCAACTTAGACTTTAACCCCGCATTTTGCAAAACTACTGTTAGCTGATGCCGTTATTTTTTAATTTTTGATTTTTAATAAAATAATACGATATTATAACAATAATAAACGTCAATATCATTGTTAAAATAATTAGATTGTCTACATTTTTATAAAATCCTTTTCCATTTCTAGGATCTAATCCATAATAAATGTCTACAATAAGATTAACAACAAAGTATAAAATTATAGCTCTTAAAAAATTTAGCTGTTTTGTGAATTTTAAAAGCAGAATTAAAATTAGAGAAATTCCAGCCGAAATTCCAGCGCTTAAAATATATGCAATTGGTAACATTCCAATTTCTCCTCCAGAGTAATCGGTAGTTTTTAAAACACCAATTAACAAGAAGAAATTGATTAAAATTATTCCCAAATAAACTCCAATTATTTTAGATATTTGATTCAACGCAATATTGGTTTACGGTTTCAGCTAACGGTTGGGTATTTCTGTTGGCGGGGATTATTATAACCGGTTTTTGTAAATATAACAAAAAGAACAACTAGCGAAAATCTTTATAATGTAAACTTCAACCCCGCTAATAGAAATACTATGTTGGCAGCAGTTTCTATTTAAAGGTTTGATTAGAAATTTTAAGCATTTCATTATTGTCAATAATGTTTCCATTCAAATCAAAAGTTAAATATATAGAATCTCTTTTTACTGTTTTGTTTTTATTTGTTACTTGTAGTAAGAAGTTGCCGCCCAAAAACTTAGGTTTTATACTGTCGTATTTATTCCGATTTTGAAAGATTTTATTCATTTTGTTTTCATAATATGTTGCAGAATCTAGACTTTTGTTAGAATCCTCTAAATGCATCTTTGCCACAGTATTGTCGCGACTTCCTGCTAAACCTGACAATTCCATTTGTAGTTTTGCTTGATCTGAATTTAGTTTTGCTAAATCAGAATGCCGTTGAAACCTTCCGTCTAGATATCCATAATAAAAATTAGCTTGTTGTTTTTCTGTCAAAGAGTCAACTTTCAATATTCTTAGAGAATCAATTTTTTCAAAATCCTTTTCTTTTGTTAATTCGGTTGATAAATAAATTCTAGCATTATTTTCAAGTTTACTTGATATTTTTTCAGATTCTTTTTTACAAGAAAATACAAGTAAAGTAATCAAGACTATGAGATAGTTATTTTTCTTCATATGTTTTTAGTTTAACATGGTTTTTGAATTGCTGCCAACGGTTGGGTATTTCTGTGGGCGGGGCTTATTATAATTAGTTTTTGTAAATATAACAAAAAGAACAACTCGCGAAAATCTTTATGATGTAAACTTCAACCCCGCTAATAGAAATACCGTGTTGTGCGCAGTATTTTTTAATTTCAAGGGAGTTTTAGCGCTTTTAAAAGTCAGTCAGACAGTTAAAAAGATAGTGAATTCATGCAGTTTTGCACGTTTGTTTTAGCAGAAATAGTTTTCCGAAGTTTAATTCAGAACGCTGAACGTAAAGCAAGAAAGTCAGACCAGTAGTTTTGGAAAAGTCAGTGCGGTTATTTTTCCAACGGTAAATTCAGATTCAGAATTCAGCCAGCAAAAAAGTCAGTTCAGAGTTAAAAAAATCTCATAAATTTTGTTTGAAAGTCGCGGCGGTAATATTGCGCACAACGGTTGGGTATTTCTGTTGGCGGGGATTATTATAATTAGTTTTTGTAAATATAACAAAAAGAACAACTCGCGAAAATCTTTATGATGTAAACTTCAATCCCGCTAACAGAAATACCGTGTTATCCTCACAATCCCCCCGATTTGTATTTTATGCTCCCAAATGCCTATTAATAAACGGTTTTAGTTTTTTATCAGTGCAACAAAACGCAAAAAAAAGTAAGGAAAAGTCCAATTTGTTGTACCAAATGTTGTATCTTTGTATAGGCTTGCACTCAGATACTTCGTTGCAATTTTCCCGCCTTTCATCGGTTTGCATTCCTTTTCAAATGTAGTATAACAAATCCAAATCCGCAACAGTATGGCTACAGTTAAATTAATCCTCAGAACCCAGCAAGCAGACAAAACCGGTGCTGCTCCTTTGTACATCCGCGTGATCAAAGACCGTAAAACAAAGTTCATTTCTACGGGTTATAAATTCCTTCCTGCGCAGTGGAATCCCATTGACCAGGTAGTAAGAAAAAGTTTTAAAGGTTCGGCCCGGATGAATGCGCTTCTGGCTCAGAAAGTGGCGGATGCTTCCGGCGAAGTAGCAGACCTGGAACGAAAATCCAAAACCGTTTCAGCCAGAAGATTAAAAGAAGCCATCAACGGAAAGCGATCAATGAATTTCTTTGCCTTTGCTGATGACAGACTGGAGAAAATGAAAAACTCCGTATCCATCCAAACCCTTAAAGCATACAAAGCACAGCTGAGGAAGTTTGAAGAATATAACGGCAGCAGAGACGTGAATTTCGATGATATGACCGTAGCCTTTCTGAAGGATTACATGAACTACTGCAGCAACAAACTTGGAAACACTAACACGACGGTAAAGTATTCACTGCTTATCCTTGCCATCTTTTTCAAGGAAGCCATTCGCGAGGATTTGGTGTACTCACACCTGTACCCATTCGATAAGATCAAAATCAAAAAAGATCCGGGCAAAAGAATGTTTCTCAGCAAAACACAGCTGCAGAATTTCACAGACCTTAAAGCCAATCCCGACGGCAAAGCTCAGGTTATTAAAGACATGTTTCTTTTCAGTGTCTATGCCGGTGGACTACGCCTTAGTGATGTAATTGAAATTGCCTGGGAACATATCGACCTGGAAAACCAACGGATTAGCAAGAAAATCAGAAAGACCGGACGCATGCACAGCTTCAAGTTTGGTCAGTTGGCTTTGGAGATTTTAAACAAGTATAAACCGGCCGAAATTAATCCTTCGCATTTTGTATTTCCAATGCTGGATAACGGTTCACCATACCACACCAATGAACTGTACGCATACGAGGAACTTAAACGCTGCAGCTCATTGTGCGGCTTTCATCTGAGGGCGATCGGCAAGCAGATGAAATTGCCTTTCTCACTTTCCTTCCACCTGGCGCGCCACACCTTTGCGACCAACGCACTGAACAACGGAATGCGAATCGAGCATGTATCTAAACTTCTGGACCACACCAGTATAGGAACCACCCAGATCTACGCAAAGATCATTTCTCAGGAACTCGACGACGCAGTGGACAAATACATCAATTAAACATAATTGTTGAAAACTTTTGCACTTTCTTTTCAAAAGAAGGTGCTTTTTTTTGCACCCAATTTCATAAATTAGCTTGATGATGAAAAGAACAGAATCTGCACCTAAGCTTTGCCTTTTGTTGCGCCAGTTTTGTTTCCCGATGCTTTGATTAGAACTTCCCCCTCCCTTTACGGTATTATTATTTTAAAAACACAAATCTGCTATGTCGGAAAAGTATCTGCTGAAAGAAACCGCACCCTTCGTGCAATTTTCGTCCGTAAAAATCATGGATGACTTTAACCCCGAATTCGATATTGAAAAAACACCCAAACAGACTCTGGATGAATATTGTCAGCAGCTCATCAACCGGTCTTTCAGCATCACCCACTCCCAGATTCCTGCGTTTATCTGCCACCACTGCCAGTTGGTGAAAGATCCTGTGCAATGGCTAAACAAATTCGAAAAACTGCTTTCCCTTAACGACGATCTTTTTAATGGCGTTCGCAACCAGAACCGTCACACAAAATTCATGATCAGCATTGAAACGAAAAGAAACAGAATTCTGGACGAACAATCAAAAACAATCAGAGTAAAACCTGCCAAAAAATACATTAACGCCGAGAGCGAAGACCGGTATTTTTCTTTCCATGAACTCAAAAAAGACCTTGCAGACCTTGGGTGTGATGCAGAACGGATCATGCTGCTCACCAAAGAAAAGTTTGAATACCAGCAATCCTGCATTGAAACCGTGAACATCAATACCCTGGCTTATGATGAGCAATGTGAAAAAGAAATTCAGCAGATCTATGCCATGAAAAAACTGAAACAGGACCTGGAAAGAGAGGGGACTTTTGAAAAGTCCCCGGGGACCCTTAATCCTAAAATTCGTATTTCGCTCAACATCAATCAGTTCACTGATATTTTCTTTCAGTTGATGACTCAGAAAACGGCAGACGGCAACCCTTATTTTGATGCAAATGCCAATCAGATTGCTGATTTAATCGTGAATAACTTCGTCGATAAAGACGGAAATCCAATAAGTCCCCAAACTGTAAAAACAATTCTGAAACCTTCCAAAGAAGAAAAACGCCCAAACAACGGTAAAAGAATAGATTTGAATACACTCATATAAAAAACTTGGTCCCCGGGGACCAAATGGGGACCTGGGGACTTCATTCTATCTTGCAATTTTGCTTCATAATCTTAAACCCAATAAAAATTATGGAAGCAATCATCCTTACCAAAGACCAGTTCAACGAGCTCCTTTCAAAAATCGAAGAAATCAATCAAAAGTTGAATTCCTCCAGATCTGCCAAAACAGAAACCTATCTGAACAACAAACAGTTCATGGAAATGCTTGATGTATCTCTCCGCACTGCACAATCCTGGCGCGACGAAGGAAAGATCACCTTTTCCCAGGTCGGCAACAAAATCTACTACAAACTCTCCGACGTAGAAAAATTCATCCAGGACTACCGCAATTCCGCCTTCGCTAAAAAATAGCAATAATCCGGCACTGAAAAAATGACCTAGGAGTTATTTGCGTTAAAAAATTTTGAAGGGTTTCCGTTAAAAAATTTCCATTGTTTGAGCGCGCTAAAATCTTCAACCGAAGAAACCAGCCACAATCGCGCGAGTTCTGGGAATTTTAGGAAACCCTTCGAAAATTTTAGCAAATAAATCCAGTCTTGAACTTTTGATTCTTTTGTTTCAAGACAAAAGAGTAAACAGAAGATTTAAACCTTGAATCTGTCATTCTGAGCGAAGCGAAGAATCTCAATCTAAAATCTAAAATCCACAATCTAAAATCTCCCCAAATGAAATCTACCATATTCAAAAACTTCAATGAAGTCATCGAACAAAAAGACATCCTGAAAATCCTCGACGATATTAAAACCGGAACCTACCGCAACGCCATCACTTACCTCCGAAAATCCCTTGCCGAGGACAAAAAAGAAGCCGCAGAACGCGCCAAAAAATCCCTTCCGGCATTTACACCCAGTGCAACATTCAACGGCGGCAGAAAAATGGAATTTCTCACTGCTTATAATGCTTTAGTAGTTCTGGACATCGACAAGATCACCAAAGAAAAACTCACTACATCCAAAGAACAACTTCACAATAACGAATTTGTATTTGCAGCCTTCACAAGTCCATCAGGAAACGGTCTTAAAATATTTGTTAAAGTCAGCACCGAGAAAAACCAACATAAAGAAATATTTGTGAAACTGCAGGAATATTTCGAAAACCTTCTCCAGCTCGAAATCGACAAATCCGGCAAAGACATTACCCGGCTTTGCTTCTTTTCCTACGATCCGGATCTCTACCTAAACGAAAACGCCAAAGTGTTTTCGACCGCCGAACCAGAACTGGTGGCTGAGGCTCGCGAAGCCACCTCCAATGCAAACTGTCATTCCGAGCAACGCACAAAGACACCCAGCACCCAGCACCCAGCACCCATCAATTACGATGCTTTGTACGCCCACTGCATCCAGTTCACCGAAAAGAAATACCAATTTGTAGAAGGCAGCCGCAATTATTTTGTTTTCACCCTCGCCAACAACCTGAACAGAAAAGGAGTTCCCGAATCCTTAGCCTTGGGCTATATCCTGGCTGATTATGATTACAACACGCAGGAAGTAATGACATCAGTAAAAAGTGCGTATTCCAATACTTCCGACCATGGTACAGACCAATTTCAACCAAATAAAAATTCCGCCAAATCCGCACAATCTGCGAGCGTAAAGAATAATTCAGGTGAATCATCCGTGACAACAAGCCACGATGGAACAATGACCTTAGATGAAGAAGAAGAACCCGCCCAAATCGACAAGCTCGAAAACTTCCTCAACAACCGATATAAATTCCGCTACAACGAAGTTCTGGGAAAACTGGAATACAAACGGGTAAACGGTAAAATCTGGAAATACATCACCGACTTCAAAGAAAACTCAATCCTTCGCGAAATCCAGAAAGCAAAAGTCCGCTGCAGCATCAACTCCCTCCGTAACCTGTTGCATTCCGACTTCTGCGAAATGTACGATCCATTCAAAGACTACTTCGAAAATTTGCCGGAATATACGGGCGATAAAGACTACATCGAAGAATTGGCCTTAACGATTACCACTACAAAACCTGATCTCTGGAAAGAATGTTTCAAAAAGTGGTTTGTCGCAATGGTCGCCTGTGTTCTAGACGAAAAGCAAATCAACCAGACCGTAATTGTATTTTCCGGTAAACAGGGTCTCGGAAAAACCACCTGGATAGAAAAACTGATGCCCCGGGAACTCAAACAGTACATCTTCTCCGGAACCGTCAACCCAAACAACAAAGACACTTTAATCCACTTAGCAGAATGCATGCTGATCAACCTGGACGAACTCGAAAACCTGAACCGGACAGAAATCGGCTCCCTGAAAGAACTCATCACCAAAACCCATATAAGAATGCGAAAAGCTTACGGCCACAACAATGAAAATATGCCACGCCGTGCCAGTTTCGCCGGCAGCGTGAACACTGCACAGTTCCTGAACGACACCACCGGCTCCCGTCGTTTTCTTTGCTTCGAACTGGAAAACATAGAATACCAACACGAAGTAGATATTAACCTGTGCTACGCCCAGGCGTTAAAACTTTTTAAAGAAGGCTTCCGCCATTGGTTCAACCAGGAAGAAATCAAAGACATTAACGCGAACAACGAGCAGTACCAGTTAATGAGTCCCGAAGAAGAACTGTTACTTACTTGGTTTGAACCGGCTACAAGGGAAACTGCAAATGCCTTTCTTAACGCTTCTCAAATTGCAGTTCGGCTGGCTACTGTAGCGAATATTAATGTTACCGATGGTACTGTAAATAAATTGGGCAAAGCATTAAAAAAACACGGGTTTACGAGAATAGTACGAAATAAAAGCTACGTCTATGTTGTAAATGTTCTCGATGTTGATGAAGTAGACAGAAGAGCACGCAAGAAAGAACATAATGAAACCGATAATTCCGAGGTCGGAAAGTTACCGTACAGGTTTCCAAATTAGTAATCATTTTCTTTGAAATCAGCCATAAAATTTACCTTTCAAAAAAGCGGTGTCAAAAGCATCGCTTTTCCTTATTTTGTGGCAGTAAGGGCAGTAACCACTTTTGGGCAAAAAACTTTTTTTTATTTTTTCTTGAAAAAAAACATATTACTTCGACCACTTCCGACGCAAACTAAAATAGCCGTTTCTTTATTCTGCATTCTACTTTATAAAATTAATAGGTAAATTTTTCATTTAAAAAATAAAATTTTTCTTTTGCTAAAGTTTGCTTACGTCCTTACTCCTACCAGACATGGTAATAAAATGGATGGAAAAAAGATGGGGCAGTTGTACACGCAATGGAAAAATCACACTTAACACCGAATTGGTAAAAGCACCAAAAGTCTGTATAGAATATGTAATGGTCCATGAGCTTTGCCATTTGGTCATTCGCAACCACACCAAAGATTTTTACGACCTCCAGGCAAAAATATTCCCCGACTGGCAAAAATGGAAAGAAAAACTGGAAAAAACACTGGCTTAAACTCGCAAAAAGACCTTTTCTAATGATACACCCTTACCAATTTCTAAACGGTTAATCTCTGGGATTTGTGGAATGACATACTATGGTAATAAACACGAAGAAAATAGAACTTCAAAAATAATTTCCTACATTTGTACTGTTTTACTTTATAATGCACGTTAATTTAAAAATACTATTCCTTTCCTTTACACTCGCGTTATTTCTGGCGCCGGGGATTTCCTTAGCTTGCAGCAAAAAGGATAAGCAGGTTTTTAAATCAGAGGCGCATGCTGAAACTTTCATCAAACAGTCATTCGCGACTATCCAGCCATCTTGCGACAGTGGCAATTGCAAAGACGAATGCTGTCACCCAAAATCACACAATTGCCAAACCGATGGATGCTCAGGAAATTGCAGCGGTAACCTTTGCAGCACTGCTCAATACACTGTTTTAGCGGATAGCAAATTTTTAGAGGATTCTAAAAACGAAGCGTCCGGTTACGATGACAAAAATTCTAATTTCTTTTATCAGAATCCCCATTACTCAGGTGGATTCCATACCATTTGGCAACCGCCAAAAATAGGTTAATACCTTCTTTTACAGCCCGAATTGTGTCTTGTCGTGAAGTGTTGTTGACGCTTTATCCCTGATGACTTATCAGCGCTGTATATTCCTTTGAACATCAACTTTTCCTTTAAAAGTAAATCTTTCATAAAAGATTTTCCTTTTGGAGCAAGGACAATTTGAAGATCAGGATACCCGTAATCAGTTTCTAAACACTGAGACTCAAAATTAACCTATAATCTAAAATTTAATGAAGAATATTCTTTTAGGAATACTGGCTTTTGTAGCAGTGTTCCTCGTTTCCTGCACCAATTCAAAAGCAGAAACTACCCAAATTACCAATGCACAGTTCAAGACCGGCGACATTGTTCCCCACGACCAGGTCTGTATGGTAAACAACGCCTACATGGGCAAAAAGCAGCTCGAAGTAAAGCATGACGGCAAAACCTACTACGGTTGCTGCGAAAACTGCAAACTCAGAATCCCGCAGGAAGAAAATGCGCGCATGGCGTACGATCCGATATCTCATCAACTCATCGATAAAGCAACCGCAATTATTGCGATTTCCGATAAAAATGACAATGTCGTGTACTTTGAAAACAAGGCGAACTACGAAGCCTTTTTTAATAAATAAAAATAATCTTTAAACTTATAAAATAATGAAAACACTAGTATTCAGCCTTTTGGCAATCGGCACACTTGCACTCACTTCCTGCAAAGAGAATAAAGAACAGAAAAAAACCACTGAAACATCCATGCAGCATGATATGAACATGATGTCTGACAGTTCAGCGATGGGCGATATGCCTATGGATGGAAAGGTAACCGTGATCGACGCAAAAAAATCTTCCGCAAATCTTACAGAACTCTATTCCCATTACACCCATCTTACATTTGCGTTGTCGGGTGATGATGATAAAGAAGCGGTGAGTGCGGCCAAAGGGATCCTCGCTTCTTTTCCCAAAATAGACAAAAACGGTTTTTCTGCTGAACAGAAAAAAGAATTTGCTGAACTCGAAGCAAGCATCAGTGAACACGCCGAGCACATTGCAGATAATGCCGGAAATATTGATCATCAGCGCGAACATCTGGATATAATGAGTGCAGATTTTTACGACCTGTTGAAGGATTTCGGAACTCCAAAACCGGTGTACAAAATCTTCTGTCCAATGTTCAATGATAACAAAGGGACTTTTTGGCTTAGCGATGCACGTGAGGTGAAGAATCCTTATTATGGCAAAGAAATGATTTCATGTGGCGAGGTTCAGGAAGAGATTAAGTAAAAACATACTGAACCATGATTCAAAATTTAATCAAACTGTCCCTCCGCAACAGATACTTCGTTTTGCTCATTGCAACCGGCCTTTTTATCTGGGGTATTTTTGCGGTAAGGGACAATCCCATCGATGCAATTCCGGATCTGAGTGAGAACCAGGTCATTGTTTTTACGGAGTGGATGGGCAGAAGTCCCCAGATTATTGAAGATCAGGTGACTTTTCCACTGGTCAGCAACCTTCAGGGCATTCCGAAAATCAAAAATATCCGGGCTTCCTCTATGTTTGGGATGAGTTTCGTGTATGTTATTTTCGATGATAATGTGGATATTTATTGGGCCAGAACCCGGGTAATGGAACGCCTCAATTATGCGCAGCGATTACTCCCGCAGGATGTTACCCCTACGCTCGGACCCGATGGCACCGGTGTAGGTCACGTCTTCTGGTATCATTTCGATGCACCCAAAATGGATTTGGGAGACCAGCGTGCCCTTCAGGACTGGTATGTAAAGTTTGCGCTTCAGACGGTTCCCGGCGTGGCGGAAGTAGCCTCCTTTGGCGGCTTCGAAAAACAGTACCAACTCATTGTAGATCCTGTAAAACTGCAGTACTATAACGTCTCTCTGATGGATGTCATGAACAAAGTCAAAGCCAACAATAATGATGTGGGCGGACGTAAATTTGAGATGGCTGATATGGCATACATCATTCGCGGACTGGGGTACATAAAGAACGTAGCCGATATCGAGGAAATTGCTTTGGGAAATTACAACGGTATTCCTGTGCGTGTGAAAGATATTGGCTCTGTACAGATGGGTGGTGATCTCCGCCTGGGTATTTTCGACGCGGATGGGGAAGGAGAAGTGGTAGGCGGTATCGTGGTGGCGCGGTATGGCGAAAATGCGGATAAGGTCATCAACGATGTGAAAGAGAAAATGAAGGACGTGGAAAAAGGTCTCCCCGAAGGCGTTACCTTCAAAACATCTTACGACCGCAGTACGCTGATTGAAGGGGCAATAGACAATATCAAAACCAAGCTGATCGAAGAGATCATCGTGGTCGCTATCATTGTGATTCTGTTCCTGTTCCACTGGCGAAGTGCATTCAGTATCATTATTCAGATTCCGGTCACCATTGCCATCAGCTTTATTCTGCTCAATGCGTTCGGACTTTCATCAAATATTATGTCGCTTACCGGAATTGCACTGGCAATCGGGGTGATTGTAGATAACGGAATTATCATGTCTGAAAATGCGTATAAAAATCTCTCCGATTGGCAGAACCATCAACAAAATAAAAACCCATAACAATGAAAACCAACTGGTTTAAAAATATATTCAGAAAGAAAGATAAGGAGAAAGACAGTTACGTTAAAATTCCCGAAGATATTCGGATGAAGATTATCGAAAAATCATCCTTACAGGTATCCAGAGGGGTCTTTTTCTCTACGGTGATTATCGTGGTTTCCTTTCTCCCCGTATTTATGTTGACAGGTCAGGAAGGTAAACTTTTTCACCCGTTGGCGTACACCAAAACTTTTATCCTGATCGTTGATGCGATCTTGGTACTTACCCTTGCGCCGGTACTTATCTCCTTTTTTATGAAGGGAAAGTTTAAAGACGATAAGAAAAACCCAATAAATCGGGGCTTGGAACGGGTTTACGAACCCATCATTCGCTGGTGCATGGAATGGAAAAAAACAACGCTTGGCATTAATATTCTTGCCCTTCTTATCAGCATCCCTTTAATTATGAACCTCGGCCGTGAGTTTATGCCGCCCTTAGATGAAGGCTCACTACTCTTTATGCCGGTCACTTTGCCTGATATTTCGAACTCTGAAGCCAAAAGATTACTTCAGGTGCAGGATAAAATCATTAAAGGAGTTCCGGAAGTGGATCATGTCCTCGGAAAAGCCGGAAGAGCAAACACGGCGACAGATAATTCACCCATTTCAATGATTGAAACCATCATTCTGTTGAAACCTCAGGACGAATGGCGCGACGGCCTTACAAAAGACGATCTTATTAATGAATTGAATGCCAAACTGCAGATTCCCGGCGTAACCAATGGCTGGACCATGCCGATTTCCAACCGGATCAATATGCTTTCAACAGGGATTAGAACGGATGTGGGCGTAAAAGTGTACGGACAGAACCTGGACAGTATCGCGGTCCTTTCCGAAAAAATAAAAAAGGAACTCACCGGTATTGAAGGAATAAAAGACATGTACGTAGAACCCATTACCGGCGGAAAATATGTGGATATTGAAGTGAAACGCGAAGAAATAGGAAGATACGGCCTAAGTGTGGATGATGTAAATGCCGTCGTGGAAAGTGCGCTCGGCGGAATGAAACTCACCACCACAGTGGAAGGCCGACAGCGCTTTTCGGTAAATGCCAGATACGGCCAGGATTTCAGAAATAATTTGGAATCTCTGAGAAGATTGCCCATGCAGACGATGGAATTTGGTTCCATTCCGCTAAGTGCAGTAGCCGACATCCGTCTTACAGAAGGACCACCAATGATCAATTCTGAAAATGCAATGTTGCGTGGAACTGTTCTATTCAACGTACGCGACCGGGATTTAGGCAGTACCGTAAAAGAAGCCCAGGCAAAACTCAATAACATGGTGAACAAAATGCCAAAAGGTTATTTCGTGGAATGGAGCGGTCAGTACGAAAACCTGATTCGGGGCGAGCAGACTTTAAAAATGATTATGCCCCTCGTATTAATAGTGATTTTCCTTTCGATGTATTTTGCGTTCAATTCTTACCGCGAAGCTTTCTTTAATCTCATCAGTATTCCTTTTGCCCTAATCGGGGGTGTCTTTATGATTTCGATTTGGGGGGTGAACCTTTCCGTAGCCGTAGCAGTTGGTTTTATTGCGTTGTTCGGACTTGCGGTAGAAACCGGAATCGTGATGGTTATCTACCTGAACGATGCCATGATTCAGCTTACCACGAAGAATGGCAACTCACGGGAGACCATTACCAATGAAGAACTTCGGGAGTACGTCATCAATGGAGCAGCAAAAAGATTAAGACCGAAGATTATGACGGTTTGTGTGACCCTCTTCGGCCTAGTCCCCATCCTGTGGAGCCACGGTGTGGGAAGTGATATGATGAAACCCATTGTATTACCGATGGTCGGTGGCGTTTTCACTTCGGCCATTCACATTCTTTTGGTAACGCCTATTATCTTTTATATGCAGAAGGAATGGGAACTGAACAAGTTGGGTAAAATTGACGTGCTCGACGCTTCCCATTAATACTTAAATGATTACAAAATGAAAAAATTAATAATAACAGGAGCACTGGCCTTGCTTTACACCAATATTGATGCTCAGCGGATGCCGTTGCCCGCTGTAATGGACAGTATCGCAGCCAACCATCCGGTGGTTAAAATGTATAATGCGGAAGTCCGGTCAATGGACGCTGCGGCCAAAGGCGCAAGAAGCTGGATGCCCCCAACCGTTGGAGCCGGTTTCTTCATGACGCCCTATAATCCAAAACTCTGGCAGCGCGACGGCGATATGCTCGGTATGGGCTCAGTAGCTGTATCTGTGGAGCAGATGTTTCCCAATAAACAAAAACTTGATGCCAACGAAAAGCTGATGAAGGCGATGTCTTCCGTAGAAAAGGAAAAACTTTTTGCCGCCCTCAATGAAAACTTTCAGGATGCGAAAAAACTGTATTACAGTTCAATCGTCTTGGATAAAAAGCTGAAGGTCGTAAAGGAAAACGAAAAGATGCTGGATTTCATGATCAGAAACGCCGAAATCCGGTACAAAAACGGACTCGGTAAAATATCGGCCTATTACAAAGCAAAAGCTGCCCTCGGAAGCTCCAAAAACATGCAGCTCATGTACGAGAATGACCTCCGCGTCAACCGGATCCGGTTGAATGCCCTCATGGGAAGAGACCCGCTCGCGCCACTGGAGATTGAACCGGAATACAACCTGAATGATTATTCTCTCGAGACTTTTGGTCAGGATCTATTTTATCAGAACAGAAGTGATCTCCGCGGCATCGACCGGGAAATCAATATTGCCAAACTCAAACAGGATCTGGAAAAGCAGAATCTAAAGCCGGAATTTGGCGTAAAGTTCGAAAACATGTTTGGTTTTGGTGGCCAGCCCATGCAGTTTTCTCTGATGCTGATGGCAAAACTGCCTTTCGTATCCTGGGCTTCAGGCATGAATAAAGCCAATATTGAAAGCCTGAAACTGAAAGAAGAAGCCTTGCAGGCACAGAAAGAAATGATGGTGAACGAATACAGCGGAATGGCCTACGGAATGCGCAATGAACTGGACCTGAATAAAAATCAGCTGAAACTCTATGAAGACACCATTATTCCGGCCTTAAAAAACAACTACAAATCCATGCAGTTGGGCTATGAGCAGAATACGGAAGAACTCTTCATGTTATATGACGCATGGGAACAGCTGAATATGGCCCAACTGGAATATTTCGAGATCCTTACCAAAGCACTGCAGACGCAAACTGAAATTGACCGCTTAATAGAAAGAAGATGAGAAAAATTATAATATTCACTATGCTTTTATTTGGTTTGACGGCGTGTGACAAAGTTAAGTTCTGGGAAGATAAGCACTCGGCAGAAGCTGCAATGCATACTTATACCTGTCCGATGCACCCGGAAGTGATCTCAGACAAACCCGGTCAGTGTCCCAAATGTGGGATGGATTTGGTCCTGAAAGATGCCCCTGAAAAAAAGGAAGAGGGGATTAAACTCGACGATCTGCTGAAACCAACCAATGAATTTGTAGTGTCGGAACAGCCCGTAATAAAAGTAAAAAGAGAAAACATACCCACCACGGTTGATGCTTTAGGGACGGTAGAATACGATACTCGACAGATTGGCAGTATTTCCTCACGCGTTGCGGGCCGTATCGAGAAACTCTATGTGCGGTATAAATACCAGAAAGTGTCGAAAGGGCAGCGTATTTTAGATATATACAGCCCGGAACTTTTAACCGCACAGCAAAACCTGCTCTTCGTTATTAAAAATGACCGCTCAAACAAAACAATGATCGATGCTTCACGCCAGAAACTCCTTCTTTTGGGAATGCCGGCTTCACAGATACAGAAAGTCATCCAGCGAGGGAAACCTGATCTAACAGTTCCGGTTTTCAGCAATTACAGCGGACACATTCAGCAGGCAGGATCGGCCGGAAGCATGGGGTCATCACCACAATCTGCACCCGCAATGGCTTCAAATACGGCAGCCACCGCTGAACTACCCCTAAAAGAGGGAATGTATCTCCAGAAAGGACAGAATATTTTCAGTGTCTACAATCCCAACAGAACCTGGGCCCTGATCAATATTTTCTCTGAAGACATTGCACTGGTCAGCAAAGGACAGTCAGTCATGATCATCCCGGAAGCCAATCCTGAAAATCGCTTCAAAGGAACCATCGGTTTTATTGAACCCTTTTTCAGGCAGGGCAGCAAAACCGTAACGGCGCGCGTCTATTTTGATAATTCCACCGCAAAAATTCCTGTCGGAAGTCAGGTTAAAGCGGAGATTATGAGCCACAACAGAATGGCAGACTGGCTGCCGAAATCAGCGGTGGTTTCTTTAGGGATTGATAAAATCGCGTTCAAAAAAGTAGAAGGCGGTTTTATTGCCCATAAAGTTGTTACCGGCGCGGTGGTAGGCGATAAAATTCAGATCGTCAGTGGTTTGCTTCCTGAAGATGGAGTTGCCGAAAATGCACAGTACCTGATGGACAGCGAAAGTTTCATAAAAATTAACAGATAAAAATTGATAAGATGAAATTTAATATTTTAATGCTGGCCTTGCTGGTTTTTCTTTACTCCTGTAAAAAGGAGGAAGATCCGCATGCCGGCCACGATATCTACTACACCTGTTCCATGCACCCGCAGGTAGTCTCCGATAAACCCGGAAAATGCCCCATTTGTCACATGGATTTGGTGCCTGTGGAGAAGAAAAAGAATGCGGATCCTAACGAAATTGTTTTGAATGACGAGCAGGTTAAACTTGGGAATATCAAAACAGTCGCGCTATCTGATGGGTCTATGGCCGACAAACTTACCCTGACTGGAACACTCAATTTTAATCAGTACCAAATGCAGGCAGTAAGTTCCAGAGTAATGGGCAGAGTTGAACGGTTGTATTATAAAAACATTGGCGATTTTGTTCCGAAGGGGGCGCCGTTGGTCGATATTTACAGTGAAGAACTCAATAATGCAAAGCAGGAATATTTGCTGGCATTAGAAAGACGCAAACTGTTTGTCGGCAATACTTCCATTGATTTTGATCAGTTGCTCCAAAGTTCCCGCAACAAGCTTTATTTATGGGGAATGTCCGAAAGCCAGATCAAACAGTTGGAAAGATCAGGAAAAGCCACGCCAACCACTACCGTGTTCAGCAATGCAGCCGGCTACATCACCGATCTGAGCATTGCTGAAGGTGATTATCTTGCGGAAGGCGGCACCATCGTGAATCTGGCAGACCTTTCATCGCTGTGGGCGGAGGCGCAGGTTTATTCCTCTCAAATGGCTCTCCTTCAGAAAGACAGCAAGGTCACCGTATATATTCCCGATCTGGATAATTTGAAGATTGATGGTAAGATTGATTTTACAAACCCTGAAATAAGCGCCTCCAGCAGGATAAATCTGGTTCGCATTTCCGTGCCCAACAAAGGAAACATGCTGAAACCCGGTATGCCGGTATATGTTCTTGTGGAAAACAAATCCCGTGATGGTCTTTCAATGCCTGTGGATGCGGTAATCAGGGATGGCAAATCTTCCACGGTGTGGGTGAAAACCGCGAAGAACACCTTCGTCAACAGAATGGTGGAAACGGGTCTCGAATATGAAGACAGAATAGAAATCACATCAGGAATTAAGGCGGGAGACGAAGTAGTGGTCTCCGGAGCATACCTACTGAACAGTGAATACATTTTCAAGAAAGGGGTTGATCCCATGGCGGGTCACGATATGAGCACCATGTAATATGAGAAAATTGAATATCATAGGTTGGCTGTCGGTGATAGTAGTGGCGGTTGTTTTAGCCATTCAGTTCATACCGGTGGAGCGTAATGTCTCCACCGTGCCGGCAGGTCAAAGTTTTGAAAAAACCGAAAAGGTGCCCGCCAACGTGGCTGCAATCCTTAAAGTTTCCTGCTATGACTGTCATTCAAATAATACCCGTTATCCCTGGTATTCGGTATTACAGCCGGGCGCGTGGTTCATGGCCCGGCATATTAAAAAAGGCAAAGAAGAACTCAATTTGGATGAGTTCAATAACTATTCAAAAAGACGTAAAAAAGCAAAAATAAAAAGCATCATCAGCCAGATTGAGAAAGACGAAATGCCTTTAAAATCTTACCGCATGATGCACGGAAACGCCAGATTATCAGCAGATAAAAAAAAAGAACTGTTAGATTTTTTTCGTGACAACGAATATAGTAAGTAACGCAGAACATCAGAAATTACGCTCGACTTTGGTCTTTAGAGTATCAGAAATGGCCGTTTAAAATAAAAAAGGATCGGAAAATACCATGCTGTAGAATCAACAAATTAATAACAACGTGATGAAATTAAATATTAAAAATATGGTTTGCAGCCGTTGCCTCAAAGTGCTTAAGCAAGAGCTTGAAGAACTGGAGGTTAACGTTTCGTCAATTGAACTTGGAGTATTGGTAATCGACGAGACGGCCGGTAATCATAATGAAATTATGGAGAAAATTGAAAGCGTCCTCCACACCAACAAATTTGAAATAATCCATAGTTCAGAGGAAGTCCTCGTCGAAAAAATTAAACATTTTTTACTTCGTAAAATAGAAGAGCTCCCTCTTGATTCCACAGTAAACCTATCTCAAACTTTAAGCGCAGAGTTCAACCATGAATATAAATCATTGAGCAAGCTGTTCTCGCACCTTGAAAATACAACAGTGGAAAAGTATTTTATTAATTTAAAAATAGAGAAAGTAAAACAACTTATTCAGCTCAGGCAGTACACCTTTTCAGAGATAGGGCATCTCCTGGATTACAGCAGCGTAAACCATCTTTCGAGACAGTTTAAAGAAGTTACCGGAGAGAGCATGACTGAGTATAAAAATGCTGAACTAGCCAATCGGAGACCCTATGATGAAATTAGTTAACCTTAGAACTTAGGCGTATGAAATTATAAATAGGAAATAGTTGCGAAATAGAAACGGCAATCACAGGGACGTTTGCGCAACTCTCGATAAACTTCAGGTATAGTTTTGATGTTACTTGGCCTTTTTTTCAAAGCGAAATTATACAGAAACTAACGAAAATTATGCAGAACATCCGTTTAAGAAACTTGTACTTTTACAGTAGTAATTACAACCAGCTCGCTTTCAAAAAACTATTTTATTGCAACACGAGTTTGGCCAAGTAAGGCTCACAGAACGTATTGTAAAACGGATAGTCGGAAAGTAACAATATATAAAAGAATAAAATCAAACAAAATGAAACAACAAATTGAAATAACAGGAATGTCCTGCGAAGGCTGCGTTAAAAATGTCGAAAAAGCGTTGAAAGAAATTGATGGCGTACAGAATGTAAAAGCGAGTCTGCATCCACCACGCGCAGTTATTGAAGCAGAGAAATCGATTAATACAGCGCAGTTAACGCAAGCCTTGGCGAAAGTAGGTTATAGTATTGCCGGCGCTTCCGTAGATGAGAATTTAAAAAAGTCTGGTGGCTCCTGTTGCTGTTGAAAAGTATGAACTGCGCGGGCAAGTATAATGTTAGTACGATGTGAACGATAACGGTAGAAATGCTCCGCTGAAAACTAAGTGAAAGAAGCAAATAAATTTTTTAAAAAAAATCAAAGTAGCCAGCAATAGCTTGCCTGATCAAACGCACTTATGATTGCGACAGGATCAGCGCAGGAACTGCATATTTATTGAAAAAACCAACCTATTTATTAACATAAAAACCAACAATTATGACAGGTTATCACACGTACCAAAGTTGTATTGAAGCATGTTTAAAATGTGCTGCAATATGTAATCACTGTGCTTCATCATGCACTGAGGAAGAAGATGTAAAAATGATGGCGAGATGCATTCAGTTAGACATGGAATGCGCAGCGATCTGCTATGCCTCAGCACAGTTAATGAGCCTCGGCAGCGACAAAGCAAAAGAAATTTGCCGCATTTGTGCCGACATCTGTGAAGCATGTGCTGCAGAATGTGAAAAACATGCACAACATGGAATGGATCATTGCCGTGAATGTGCAGAAGCTTGTAGAAAATGCGCCGAAGAATGCCGGAAAATGGCAGCGTAATTTAAAACGGGTGGTGATTTTAATGATTGCCACTCTTTTTATCTACATCCTAACGACCAAATTAAAATCAACTACCTTGAAACCCAGGCATAAAACTATGATAATACCCTGCTTTTTGTGGGCTATCAGGCCGAAGGAACCCGTGGAAGAAAATTATTGGAGGGTGAGAAAGAATTAAAAGTGTACGGAAAATGGGTGCCGTTCAATATGGAAGTAGCGGAAATTGAAGGACTGTCTTCACATGCAGACCACAATGAACTCCTTGGCTGGATGAATGGAATAACAAATATTCCGGAAAGAATTTTCATCGTACATGGGGAGAAGGAAGGCGCAGAAGCGCTGCAGCTGGGCATAAAAGAAACCTACGGCTGGGATTCCCAAATACCGCAACTTTATGATATTGAAGAATTATAATTTGGAGATATGAATCATATAAGGGCCAGTAAAATCAAGCATTCAGAAGAGACCAACTGGTATGTGATTACCGGCGGACCCAGTACCGGAAAAACAACGACCATTGATTTGCTTCAGAAGCAAGGTTACCATACGACAATAGAACACGCAAGGCATTACATTGATACCATGCATAATGAAGGAAATTCCGTTAAAGAAATTAGAAGCAATAAGAAGAAATTTCAATTGGGCGTGTTAGATATGCAGATTGCCCAAGAAGGATCGCTCAATAAGGAGGATATGGTTTTTTTGGACAGGGCTATCCCGGACGCAATGGCTTATTATCAATTTTTAAACTTGGATTATGATGAAAAGTTACTTAATGCCGTCAACCGGGTTTCCTACAAAAAAATCTTTATTTTAGACCGATTGCCTTTTACCAAAGACTACGCGAGAACGGAAAATGAAGACGATCAAAAAGTAATTCATATGTTAATAATAGAAACTTATACCAATCTCGGTTTCCCTATCGTTTTTGTTCCGGTTTTGCCTCCTGCAGAAAGAGTTCAATATATTTTAAATAATTTATAAGAAAAACCATTGTCAAACAAAATAAATCTATTTTTGAAATTAGCATTAATTTAGATCTTTAAATATCAAGTAGAAACTTAAAACAATATGAAAACAGACAGAAAATTAATCGGAGCAGGACTTTTGACAGCAGTTACCGCTTCATTGTGTTGTATTACACCAGTATTGGTTTTAATAGCAGGAACAAGCGGAATTGCTGCGACTTTTTCCTGGCTCGAACCTTTACGGCCTTATTTAATCGCGTTAACAGTTTTCGTTCTTGGTTTTGCCTGGTATCTTAAACTAAAACCCAAAAAACAATTAGACTGTAGCTGCGAGAAAGATGAAAAAATACCATTCACGCAGTCGAAAATGTTTTTAGGGATTGTTACCCTATTTGCAGTCGTTATGCTTGCCTTCCCCTACTATTCAGCTGTTTTCTATCCAAAAACAGAAAAGCAAATTATAATAGTAGATCAATCTAATATCCGTAAAATAGAATTTACAATTAGTGGTATGACCTGCGCAAGCTGTGGTGAACATGTCAATAGCGAAGTAAATAAACTGACGGGAATTATAAGTTCAGATTCTTCGTACGAAAACAAAAATGCAGTTGTGAAATTTGATGATTCAAAAACAAACATTGATGAAATCGAAAACGCCATAAACGCTACCGGATATGTAGTAACTGACAAAAAAGAATATCAATTGGAAACCCTTGGTCCTGAAAAACCATAATAAATTATTAAACAGATGAATACAGTCAAATTACAGTCAATAATCACCTGCCCCAATTGCGGACACAGGAAGGAGGAAACAATGCCTACAGATTCTTGCCAGTATTTCTACGAATGCGAAAAATGCAGGATCGTTTTAAAACCAAAACAGGGCGACTGCTGTGTGTATTGCAGTTACGGAACAGTGCCTTGTCCCCCAGTTCAGCAGGACAAGAAATGTTGCTAAAAGTCCTTACGTTTAACTAAATAACAAAAACCATTTTAATGGACAAATCAACGCACAGCCACAAAGTTTCTCCGGACCATAGTGCCTCGGGGAAAACTCATTCTACACAGAATATGGATTCAAAAAAAGAAAGTGAACAAATGGATCACAGCGGGGCATACAAAAAGTTGTTTTGGATGCTTCTCATTTCCTTCGTATCCATGTTTATATTAATGTATGCGATGGTTGATCGGTTATCCAATGTGATTCCCAATATCAATCAGTTTTATATGGCCTGACTAATGGCTTCTCCTATGTTGATCATCGAACTGCTGTTAATGGCAAAGATGTATCCCAATAAAAAACTCAACAAGGTACTGATGGGTGTCGGTGTGTTGGCGATGGTGCTGTTTTGGTCTGGCATTCGGCAGCAGACAGCCGTGGGAGATGTCCAGTTCCTAAAGTCCATGATTCCACACCATGCAGGGGCTATTCTTATGGTCGAAGAAAGTAATCTGGTCGATCCGGAAGTGAGAAAGTTGGGCGAGGAAATTATCAAAGCACAGGAGGAGGAAATTGCCGTCATGAGGGCGAAAATTAAGGAACTTCAAACCCGGAAGTAATCTCAAATAGCAGAATTTAACGCAAAAAATTAAATTATGACAAAATACACCTGTCCCATGCATCCCCAGATATTGAAGGACGAACCGGGGAAATGTCCACTTTGCGGAATGAACTTAATTCCCTTGGGAGGAACCGCCCGACCTGAAAAAGACGAACGCAGCCATCATCATCAGAATCATGATCATCACTCAGAATCTGATAGTTCAGCGGCGGGATTTGACAAACATGCAGGTCATCATACTTCGGATTTTCTAAAAAGATTCTGGATTACACTGGTACTTTCTGTCCCGGTGCTGCTGCTTTCCCACATGATTCAGCAGTGGCTTGGTTTCACCATAGCTTTTCAAGGCGATAAATACGTGCTGTTGGTTTTGGGAAGTATTATTTATTTCTACGGTGGAATGCCTTTTTTCAAAGGGTTTTTGGGCGAAGTGAAAGCCGGAGCTATTGGGATGATGACGCTCGTTGCTTTGGCGATTACCGTAGCTTATGTCTATTCCGTTGCCGTCGTATTCGGGCTGCCGGGCATGGATTTCTTTTGGGAGCTCGCCACCCTAATTGTCATCATGCTTCTGGGTCATTGGCTCGAAATGCGTTCACAGATGGCAGCTTCAAAAGCGTTACAATCCTTAGTGGAATTGCTACCAAATGACGTAACCGTCGAGCATAACGGAAGTCCGGTTAAAATAAAACTGGAACAGCTGAAAAACGGAGATACCGTAATCATAAGACCGGGCGAAAAAGTCGCCGCTGACGGTCTGATTGTCGAGGGCAGTTCCTATTTAAATGAAAGCATGCTGACCGGAGAAAGTGTTCCTGTAAGAAAAGAGTCCGGTGGAAAGGTTATCGCAGGGTCTATCAATGGAGACGGAGCTTTAAAGATAAAAGCAACAGGGGTTGGAAAGGATTCGTACCTCAATAAGGTCATTAATTTGGTTCAGGATGCGCAGGCAGCAAAGTCGAACACTCAGAATCTGGCGGATAAAGTAGCCAAATGGCTTACTATAGTAGCAATTGTGGTGGGAGTAGGAACTTTCGCTTACTGGTACATCACCATGGGAGATTTGGCTTTTGCTCTGGAACGGATGGTAACGGTAATGGTAACGGCCTGCCCTCATGCTTTAGGAGTGGCAATACCTCTGGTGGTGGCCATTTCCACTACACTTTCAGCGACAAATGGTTTACTCATCAGAAACCGCACGGCTTTTGAAACCACCAGAAAATTATCGACCATTATTTTCGATAAAACCGGCACCCTTACGAAAGGCTCCCACACTGTGCAGAAAATCATTCCTCTAACGGAACACTATTCGGAAAACGATTTACTCCAGTATGCAGCAGCAGTGCAGCAGAACTCCGAACATCACATTGCAAAAGGAATCATGCAGACCCTTTCCGAGAAAAAACTCGAGCTATGGAAGTCAGACAATTTCCGCTACATGCAGGGAATTGGAGTGACAGGAATCGTAAACGGTAAATCGGTTGTCGCGGCTGGTCCTAATTATTTTGTTCAAAACAATAAACAGGTACCTGCCATTCCGGAAGAAATCAACCAGGATGCAGAAACAGTGAACTTTATTTTGATTGATGACGTGCCCGTGGGTATTGTTTCTTTAGCAGATACCATTCGCGAAGGCGCAAAAGAAGCTATTGACCAACTTCGAAGCATGAACATTAAATCATTCCTGCTTACAGGTGATAACGAAAAGGTAGCGGCGGCGGTGTCAAAGCAGTTAGGAATGGACGGATATTTGGCAAATGTACTTCCGCACCACAAACAGGAAAAAGTAAAAGAATTTCAGGATAAAGGAGAAATCGTTGCCATGACAGGTGACGGCGTAAATGATGCACCGGCTTTGGCAGCAGCAGATGTAGGCATTGCAGTTGGCAGCGGAACTGATGTTGCTGCCGAAACCGCAGATATTATTCTGGTCAACAGTGACCCTCGAGACGTGGTGAAAATGATAGATTTTGGAAAGAAAACCTACAACAAGATGATCCAGAATCTCGTATGGGCAGTGGGCTACAACGTCGTGGCTATTCCACTTGCTGCAGGTGTTCTGTATCCCACATTTGTCCTGAGTCCCGCCATGGGCGCAGTGCTGATGAGTGTAAGCACCATCGTGGTCGCACTTAATGCAAGTTTGTTAAAAATTAAATAATCACAAGATGAAATATATATTTTCGCTCTTTCTATTTATGGCAATGTCCATAAACAGTTATTCACAAAGCACCAAAACCGTGTACACCTGCCCGATGCATCCGCAGGTGGTGAAATCAGCACCCGGTAACTGCCCCATTTGCGGTATGACCTTGGTGAAGAAAACCATCACCGAAAAAAAACCGGCAGCCAAACCCGCAGCTGCTCCTAAAAAAGTTACAGCAGTTAAAAAAACTACGGCTAAGAAATCTGAAATTACCGCTGCAAAAACAAAGACGGTAACGGAAGTTAAAAAAACGGTCCTGCCAAAGGCTAAACCAACACCGAAAGATCCAGCCGCCGTTAAGACCCCACAACATCAAACTTCAGATCATAATCAGCATGAAGCAGCGCAAAAGATGTACACTTGTCCGATGCACCCCGAGGTGGTTTCGGACAAACCCGGAAAGTGTCCCAAGTGCGGTATGAATCTGGTTCCTCAAAAGGAAAGCGGCCGGCATCAGGGTACCGGCAAAACCCCCGAACATCAAACTTCAGATCCGCATCAGCATGAAGCAGCGCAAAAAGGTTACACCTGTCCGATGCATCCCGAGGTGATTTCGGACAAACCCGGAAAGTGTCCCAAGTGCGGTATGAATCTGGTCCCTCAAAAAGGAAAGAAGGAAGATCATTCTGCACATGGAAACATGCAGATACTTAGTGAACACAAAATGGTCATGCCGATGCCCGAAAAGCACCTAAAAGGCGGACGCAAAGTGACCTACCATCTTTATGTTAAAGACACCCTGGTAAATTTCGCGGGCAAACAGAAACGCGCCATTGCCGTAAACGGGCAGATTCCGATGCCAAAGCTGGAGTTTTATGAGGGCGATACGGCGGAAGTTATTGTCCATAATTTAATGGACGAAGAAACTTCTCTGCACTGGCACGGTCTTCATCTTCCAAATAAAGAAGATGGGGTTCCCTGGCTTACCCAGAAACCCATTCCACCACATTCAACCTACACGTATTCGTTTCCGATCATCCAAAACGGAACCCACTGGTATCACTCACATACTGGTCTGCAGGAGCAGATTGGAATGTATGGGATGATGATTCTGAAAAAACGTCCCGAAGATCCTACTTTCCGACCGGGGATTGATGATTTGCCCACGGAGCAGCTTATCCTGAGCGAGTGGACAAACCTGAACCCCAATAATGTTCAGCGGATGCTCCGCAATGCGAACGACTGGTTCGCAATCAAGAAGGGCGCTACGCAGAGCTATTCTGAAGCCATAAAACAGGGACATTTCAAAACCAAGCTTACCAATGAGTGGAAGCGCATGCTGGCCATGGATGTGAGCGACGTTTACTATGACGCATTTCTGGTTAACGGGAAAACCGAAAGCCAGCTGGCAGGATACAAAGCCGGTGACAAAGTACGGCTGCAAATAGCCAACGGCGGTGCTTCCTCCTATTTCTGGCTTAATTATGCGGGCGGAAAAATTAAAGTAGTGGCCAGTGACGGACTGGATATTGAACCCGTGGAGGTAGACCGTCTAATCCTTGCTGTTTCTGAAACTGTGGATATTGTAGTTGAAATTCCGGAAGAAAACACCTCCTATGAACTCCTCGTTACCCCCGAAGACCGAACGAAATCAGCATCTGTTTATATTGGAGAAGGAGCTACGAAATCCCATGATCCATTACCCAAACTCAAATACTTTGAAGGGATGAAGATGATGAACGACATGATGAAGATGAACGGTGACATGAAAGATATGGGCATGAAGATGAGTTATCAGACGATGGATATGAATCAGGTGATGTATCCTGAAATTAGTGCTGAAAATAATGCAGCAATGCCGATGGACAAGATGGACAACAACGATGCGCAAATGGATCATTCAAAGCACCAGATGCCTGCGTCAGGGATTACCACATTGAATTACGGAATGATGAAGTCGCCTTATGACACTTCACTCCCGAAAGACAGTCCCGTGCGCGAGCTCAAGTTTACCCTTACGGGAAACATGAACCGCTACGTTTGGAGCATGGACGATAGAGTCCTGGCAGAATCGGACAAAATATTGGTGAAGAAAGGGGAAATTCTCCGCATTACCCTTTTCAATAACTCAATGATGCGTCACCCGATGCACCTGCACGGTTTTGATTTTCGGGTACTCAACAAAAATGGTGTTCAGGCACCCCTCAAAAATGTGTTGGATATTATGCCGATGGAAACTAATGTCATCGAATTTGAAGCTAAAACTGACGGGGACTGGTTTTTCCACTGTCACATCCTCTATCACATGATGGCGGGGATGAACCGTGTTTTTGCTGTTGGTGATTATCAGAATCCTTTGCTGCCCGATAAAGCTTCAGCTTACAAAAAGCTTCAGCGCGAAAGTAACATGTGGCACCTGATGGCCGAAAACGATTTCGCCACCAATGGTAACGACGGGATGGCGAGAATTTCAAATGCCCGCTGGGAATTGGGAACAGAATGGCGTTTAGGTTACAATCCCCATCACGGCTACGAGGTGGAAACGCAACTCGGCAGGTATGTGGACCGTATGCAGTGGCTGAAACCATTTATCGGATTTAACTACCATTATAGAAAGATTGACAGGAATAATATCGAAAAAAACCTTTTTGGACAGGCATCTACTAAAGATGAAAGAAAAACTTTCAGCGCTGGTATCATGTATAAACTCCCGATGTTGGTGGACCTGCAGGCAGAAATATTTACAGACGGAATTGTAAGGTTCCAGCTGAAACGTGAAGACATTCCGTTGACTGCGCGTTTGCGCGGGGCATTCATGGTCAATACCGACAAAGAATATATGGCAGGTCTTAAATATATCGTCACAAAAAATATCGGAATCTCAACCCACTACGACAGCGATATGAGCTGGGGTGCAGGGATTACACTGAACTATTAAAGGAGTTTTTATTGTGTCAATTTTAAAGAGTGCAGCTGCCAAATAAAGACCGGTTGCACTCTTTTTTACAGCGTATAACGACCGCCGGAAACACAGATTCTCATGAGGCAAACAATACCAGCCTACAACCTGAGGAATCATTGCAGTAATATGAGCTAAGACATAAATTGAAGTAAATATATTTTTATTAAATTAGCCCCGTGAAAATTTTTGCCTTTCTTTTATCCTTATTCTTTATGGCACTTACCGTAGTACCTTGCAGCGATGCAGCGAGTGGTTTCGGCGACAAGGTGTGTGTGGCAGAGGATGTTCATTTGGAGCAAAGTCAGGATGAACATACGGACCTTTGTACGCCCTTCTGCGTGTGCAACTGTTGCGGTATGTCAATGGCTGTTTCGCAAATTAAAAACTTACTTCCTGAAAAAATTTTTCTTTTAGTAAAAGCAGATATTACTGAATCAGGATACGGTTACAGTCTCCTTTTCAATGCCGGTGTCTGGCAACCCCCCAAAATAGGTTAATACTTTTCCTTCGGATTTATTTCGTAGGATTATACGACTATTAAATAGTCGTGCATTTCCGTGAACAATACGGAACATGCTTTATCCTTCAATTAACCTTAATTTTTACAAATGCTATATAAAATTATACAGTTTAGTGTAAAGAATAAGCTCATAATTGGGCTCATGACTTTCGCACTAATCATCTGGGGCGTGTATAGTGCTACTAAACTCCCGCTGGATGCCGTACCGGATATTACAAATAATCAGGTTCAGATCATTACCAGTACACCCACATTAGCCGCACAGGAAACAGAACAGTTGGTCACCTATCCAATTGAACAGAGCCTCGCCAACATACCGGGAATTACCGAAATGAGGTCTATTTCACGATTTGGATTGTCCGTGGTTACTGTAGTCTTTGATGAAAGCGTGGATATTTACTTTGCCCGTCAACTGATTACTGAAAAACTGAAAGAGGCCGAGGAAAACATTCCACAAGGTATCGGTACGCCAGAAATGTCTCCGGTATCCACAGGCTTAGGAGAAATTTATCAATATGTTATTCACCCTAAAAAAGGGTCAGAAGACAAATACTCCGCTACCGATCTTCGAACAATGCAGGATTGGGTTGTGGCCCGCCAACTCTACGGTACACCTGGTGTAGCTGAAATTAATAGTTTCGGCGGTAAGCTTAAGCAGTACGAGGTGGCAATCAATCCGTACAGACTTAAAGCAATGAATGTGACCATTGCAGATATTTTCACCACCCTTGAGAAAAATAACGAAAATACAGGTGGTGCTTACATCGATAAAAAACCCAACGCTTATTTCATCCGTGGAATCGGACTTATTTCCTCTTTAGATGATATTTCCAATACCGTTATTAAAACTGTTAATGGCATTCCGGTACTTATAAAAGATGTTGCAGAAACCCGAATCGGCAGTGCTGTAAGATATGGAGCCTTAACTTATAATGGCGATAAAGAAGCGGTAGGTGGTATTGTTATGATGCTGAAAGGAGAAAATTCAGCGGATGTGGTAAACCGGGTCAAAGAAAAGATGGTCACTATACAAAAATCACTGCCGCCTGATATTATCGTGGAGCCTTTTCTGGATCGAACAAGTTTAGTGGATCGTGCTATACGCACCGTAGAAACAAATTTGGTCGAAGGAGCACTGATTGTCGTTCTTGTTTTGGTTCTGTTTCTCGGGAATTTACGGGCAGGGCTTATTGTTGCTTCGGCAATACCGCTGTCACTACTTTTTGCACTCGGCATGATGAACGTCTTTGGCGTTAGTGCAAATTTGATGAGTCTAGGGGCAATTGACTTTGGGCTTATTGTAGATGGTGCCGTAATTATTGTTGAAGCTACCCTGCACTTCTTGGCAGTCCATCACCGTTCCCAGAAGTTATCTCAACATACGATGGATCACGCTGTGCAGTCAAGTGCAAAAAAGATGATGAGTTCAGCGGCATTTGGTCAGATAATTATCCTCATTGTATATCTCCCTATTCTTTCACTTCAGGGGATTGAAGGTAAAATGTTCCGCCCAATGGCAGAAACAGTGTCTTTTGCAATTATAGGAGCGTTAATTCTCTCCCTTACTTATATACCAATGATGTCTGCCTTATTTCTATCTAAAAATATCAGTGCAAAAAAGACTTTCGCGGACAGGATGATGTCCGGGATCAATAGCGTCTATATCCCACTGCTGCAAAAGGCGATTGCGTTTAAATATGCAGTAGTGGGTGGAGCAATTGCATTACTGGCTGTTTCGCTGTTTTTATTTTCAAGAATGGGAGGTGAATTTATCCCACAACTACAGGAGGGCGATTTTGCGGTGCACTGTATATTACCACAGGGTACTTCTCTTTCTCAAAGCATTGAAACTTCAATGCAGGCAAGCCGTATTCTGAGATCTTTTCCGGAAGTGAGCACAGTGGTGGGTAAAACTGGTAGTGCCGAAGTCCCTACAGACCCAATGCCACCCGAAGCAACTGACCTGATCGTTACCTTAAAGCCCAAAAAGGAGTGGAAGGATAGTGGTAAATCTTATGAGGATTTGAGCGCTGAGATGATGGAGAAACTTGAAATGATTCCCGGAGTGTTCTTCGAAGTTTCCCAACCGATACAAATGCGCTTCAACGAGCTAATGACCGGGGTGCGCCAAGACGTAGCGGTTAAAATATTTGGCGAGAACATTGACACCCTTGCGAAACTGGCACCGGAAGTTGCCAAAATAGTGCAGACAGTGGAAGGTGCCACCGAGCCACAAATTGAGCAGACCGTGGGATTGCCCCAAATTACCATTACCTACGACAGAGCCCGCCTCGCCTCCTACGGTCTCAATATTGAGGATATTAATCACACAGTAAGTACTGCGTTTGCTGGTGAAACAGCAGGAGTAGTGTTTGAAGATGAAAAGAAATTCAATCTGGTCGCGCGTCTGGACAGTGCGAGCAGAAGCTCTATTGAGGACGTCAGCAGCCTCTTTATTCCAACCGCAAACGGAGTCCAGATTCCGCTTTCACAGATCGCAAAAGTGGAATATAAAGACGGTCCGGCACAGATAAGTCGGGAAGATGGAAAGCGCCGCATCGTCGTAGGTTTCAATGTAAAGGATAGAGATGTCGAAAGTGTAGTAACCGAAATTCAGAAAAAACTGAACGACGCAAATATCTTGCCCGCTGGCTATTACTATACGTATGGCGGAACGTTCGAAAATTTGAAACAGGCTTCTTCACGATTGCAAATAGCAGTTCCTGTAGCCTTAGCTCTTATTTTTCTTTTACTGTACTTCACCTTCCGTAACTTCAAAGACAGCATGCTTATTTTTACTGCAATACCAATGAGTGCTATTGGAGGGGTCTTTGCACTGATGATAAGGGACATGCCCTTCAGCATTTCAGCAGGAGTAGGATTTATCGCGCTGTTTGGTGTAGCCGTACTGAATGGTATTGTGCTGGTAAGCACCTTCAAGGATCTTCAGAAATCTGGGGTTACTAATATCCTGCGAAGGGTGATTCAGGGGACCAGTATACGGTTACGTCCAGTCCTGATGACTGCAGCGGTAGCTTCATTCGGATTCTTTCCCATGGCCTTTTCAAATGGTAGCGGTGCAGAAGTACAGAGACCATTAGCAACCGTGGTAATTGGCGGCTTAGTAACAGCAACCTTCCTTACCTTATTTGTCTTACCCCTACTGTATATCATATTTAATTCTAAGAATCAAATCAAAAACAAATTGAGAAATAGTAAAAACACGTCGTTTGTAGCGCTGGTAATTTTACTGTGCTCTTCCGCAGGTGCACTTACTGCGCAGGAAAGAATTTCACCAAAGGATGCAGTGAAAATAGCGTTGGAGAATAATCTACAGTACTCTGTAAACGCAGCCCAGGTAAATAAAGCTTTACTGGAAACCAGAACGGCACGTGAAATTCCTAAGACCGGCATCTTCGTAGAAAACGACGATATGAGACCAAGTGATCCGGATGGCGATTTTAAAATTGGAATCCAGCAATCCGTCCAGTGGCCGGGCTTATATAAGGCGAAAAGAAAGTATTTTGAGGAGCAGTTGAAATTTCACCAGCTGAATAAAAGCATGTTGGACGCAGTGATAAAAAGGGAAGTAAATACTGCTTTTTATCAGTTGTGGTACCTTCAGGATGTTGGTAAGCTCTACCAAAAACTTGATGAGTATTATACGTCCATGTACAAAGCAGCAAATCTTCGTTTCAAAACCGGCGAAGCTGCTGGTCTCGAAAACATTGCTGCGGAGGCACGGATGAAAGAGCTCCAGGCTCAGAGACAGCAAAACGAACAGAATATTTCGGCACAGCAGCAACAACTCAGTCTGTTTCTTAATAGTCAGGTGCTATACTTGCCGGAAGACACAAACTTGCAGAAATTGGATTTGGAAGATTTACCATCAGACAGTTTTCATCCCTCATTGGCTCTGCAGCAGCAGAATATAGAAATAGCAAGGGCGAATATAGAGGTTCAGAAAATGCAGAACAAACCTGACTTTTCGGGAAGAATATTTTCCCAGAGATTATACGGAATGAAGGATCCCATAACAGGCTTTTCAGTAGCTGTAGAATTTCCCATTTTTGGAAAGACTGCTTACAAAGCCAAATTGCAGTCTGCAGAAGCCGAGGTCGAAATTCAACAATCTCAGCTGCGCTATCAGGAAAATCAGTTCGCGGCACAAACCCGCTCCAGCTATACTGAAATTCTGAAAGCTGCTGAAATGCTTAAATATTATGAAGGCATAGGTTTACAACAGGCAGACCAAATTTTTGATGCGGCAATGCTGAGTTACAAAGCTGGGGAAATAGGGTTTTCTGAAATGCACCAGTTTTTCACCCAAGCTATAGACATTAGAAAAAACTATTTGATTGCACTGAACGAATACAACATGGCAGTAATACAATATAACTACTATATTAAAAATTAAGGATCCAAAAGAGAATATAACATGAAAAAATATATCACCCTAATTTTTGCGGTCTCTGTCTTGTTGACAGGATGCAAAAAAGAATCAGAAGTCACTGAAACCAAAGAAGCAACTGCAGTAGAGAAGCCCGATGAGCACGAAGATCCTAATGTGGCACATTTCACCGAAGAACAGATAAAAACTGTAGGCATCCAGATGGGCAGTATCGAAAGTAAGGAGCTTTCCAATACCATCAAGGTGAGCGGTATGCTAACCGTGCCGAATCAGAATAAGGCATTTGTCACGCCCTCATACAGCGGTATAGTGCGCTCATTGTATGTCCAGCCTGGAAGTTATGTGTCGCGGGGAAAAGTTATAGCAACGATATCAAATCCCGATTTAATCGTGATGCAGCAGCAGCTGCAGCAGGTGAATGGCCAAATCAGGATGGCAGAGCTGGAGGTAACGCGTGCCCAGCAGCTTTATAAAGGAAATGCCGCACCGTTAAAGAAATTTCAGCAGGCACAGACAGATCTTGCAACATTACGAAGCCAGCGCTCCGGACTGCAGAAACAGCTAGGCAGCATCGGTGCAGCTCAGGGTTACAGTTCGTCCCTTGCGGTGCGCGCGCCCATCAGCGGAACGGTAAGTAAAGTGATTGCGCAAATCGGGAGTAATGTAGACATGGCTTCGCCAATTGCCGAAATTGTAAGCAACTCAGCCCTGCATTTAGATATCTATGTATATGAAAAAGACTTGGGTAAAGTACAGCCGGGACAAACCATTCATTTTACACTTACCAACAGTCCAGGTAAAGAGTATGATGCAAAAATAACTTCAATTGGTACAGCCTTTGAAGGAGAAAGCAAAACGGTTCCTGTTCACGCACAGGTCATAGGGGACCGCGTGGGTCTCATTGATGGCATGAATGTAACCGCCGTTATCAGTCTGGATAACCAAACTGCAGCCTCGGTTCCTACGGACGCCATAGTTAATGATAAGGGACAGGATTATATCTTTATTATGCAAGATGATAAAAACGAAGAAGATCGGGGAAATGTACCGGAGTCAGGAGAAAAAAGCAATAAAAAAGAATCTGAGGAAAAGGAAGTACGATTTGAAAAAATTCCAGTGGCTAAGGGAGTTACCGATTTAGGTTATACTCAAATCACCCCTTTAAAACCAATTCCTGACAATGCCCAAATAGTAGTTAAAAATGCCTTCTTTATCTTGGCTAAAATGAATAATAAGGGAGAGGAAGGTCATGGACATTAAGAAATAGTACGTCAAAATAAAAACTACAATACATTATTAAATATAACTTATGTCAAATAATAAATTACATATACATACCTACGACGAAAATGGCAATCAATTGTGCTGCACGCCGCAGGAAGGCAAGATATACAAAGATGCAGGCGCTAAAGTTCTGATCGAGGATAGCTGTTGCAGTATCACTGACAAAGCATATCGTTCCGCAAAAAAATCGCCGTCAGGGTCTAAGAAACTGAGCGAGGATGATGAACATACGGAGGATGATGGTCACGACCATTCAGCACAGGGGAAATCAACGTTTCAGCTGTTTCTGCCTGCAATTATTTCCTTCGTGATTTTGATGGTGGGATTAGCGATGGATTATTTGATCCCTCAATCCTGGTTCAAGGATTGGGTACGGATTGGCTGGTATGCAGCAGCATATCTTCCGGTAGGTTTGCCGGTTCTTAAAGAAGCGTTTGAAAGTATCCGGAAAGGAGATGTGTTTTCGGAGTTTTTCCTCATGTCCATCGCCACTATTGGGGCTTTCGCCATTGGCGAATATCCGGAAGGGGTGGCAGTGATGCTGTTTTACTCCGTGGGGGAAGTATTCCAAACTTTGGCCGTTCAGCGGGCAAAAGGTAATATCGCTGAATTGTTAGATCAGCGTCCTGATGAAGTGACCATCTTAGTAGATAATCGCCCACAAACGGTAAAAGCTGCAGACGTCGCACTAGAATCGGTCATCCAGTTGAAACCGGGAGAAAAACTAGCTCTGGATGGAATTTTGATTTCAGACAGTGCGTCGTTCAATACTTCAGCACTTACTGGCGAAAGCAAACCGGATACAAAACAGAAAAATGATGCCGTCCTTGCAGGGATGATTAACCTGAATACTGTTGCGCAGGTAAAGGTCAATACCCTTTACAGTGATTCGAAACTTTCAAAGATTCTGGAATTGGTACAGAATGCTACGGCCCAGAAAGCACCCACTGAATTGTTCATCAGGAAATTTGCACGCATCTATACCCCAATTGTGGTGTTTCTCGCCGTGGCAATTTGTCTGGCACCGTATTTTTTTGTGGATGAATATATTTTCCGGGACTGGTTATACCGCGCCCTTATATTCCTGGTAATATCCTGTCCATGTGCATTAGTGATTAGTATTCCACTCGGATACTTTGGTGGAATTGGTGCCGCAAGCAGAAATGGAATTTTATTTAAGGGTAGTAACTTTTTGGATGCGTTAGCAGAGGTGAAAAATGTGGTAATGGATAAAACCGGAACCATGACTGAAGGTGTTTTCAAAGTACAGACCGTAAATCTGAAACCGCAATTCGACCGGGAGTTAATTCTGAAATTAGTGAATGTAATCGAAAATTCATCCACCCATCCGGTGGCAACTGCAATTCATGAACACCTGGGTGAACCCGACCATACTGTTATTCTCGACAATGTAGAGGAAATAGCAGGACATGGCTTGAAAGGATCATATCAGGGAAAAGAGTTGCTTGTAGGAAACTTTAAACTGATGGATAAATTCAATGTCCAATATGATGTAAATCCAAACGATATTGTAGAAACATTGATTGCCATTGCTTATGAAGGCAAATTTGCGGGATACCTTACCATTGCGGATAGCATCAAAGAAGACGCTGCCGAAACTGTACAGAAACTTCAAAGTTTAGGAGTAAAAGTTACCATGTTGAGCGGTGATAAAGCAACGGTGGTCAAAGCTGTCGCAGGAAAACTGGGCATACCTAATGCTTTTGGCGATTTATTGCCGGAAGATAAAGTGAATAAAGTCAAAGAAATAAAAGCACGGAATGAAACGGTTGCATTTGTTGGCGACGGAGTCAACGATGCGCCGGTTGTAGCTTTAAGTGATGTTGGCATAGCGATGGGTGGCCTTGGGAGTGATGCCACCATTGAAACCGCTGATGTGGTAATTCAGGACGACAAACCTTCAAAAATCCCAATGGCCATTAATATTGGCAAGCAAACAAAAAAAATTGTTTGGCAGAACATCGCGTTGGCCTTTGGAGTAAAAGCAGTGGTGTTGGTATTAGGAGCAGGGGGGTTAGCCACGATGTGGGAAGCAGTCTTTGCAGATGTGGGCGTAGCATTGCTTGCCATACTAAATGCGGTAAGGATTCAGAAAATGAAATTTTAAACAAAGCGGGCTTCGGTCCGTTTTTTTATGGGAGATATTGTGCAAAAATAATGAGCCTCCAAAATATCCCCGCTGCCACAGCAAGTAACATAATGACAATTATACGCACAGGCCAGCCGCTACAACGTTGCCCTCCATTCCGCACGCCTGTGCTGAGCCTGCCGAAGTGCTTCATTACGTGCAAACCAGCACCATAGTGCCTATAATTGGAAATTATGTAAAATGCTTTCCTTTTGTCTGGGCGAAGCCCACACAAGCCACCGCCTTCCCGCCGCCAGGTCAGTTATAATTTAGAAGACTATTTTCCCAATCCACTGCGCTACCCGGCAAGTACGGTTCTAAAATAGCCATGTGCCTGCAGTCCATAGCCTGTAGCGAATTCAGGTTCTAAAAAGACAGGAAAGGCAACAGGCTATGCACTTCGGCACCGCGCACAGCAGTATTCCGGGCAACAAAAAAATGCGCCTGCCATCACTTTCCCTTTGCCCCCTTCCAGCACCATCACGCATTTTTTTTATTGCCCTCCATACCGCTGTCTTTCCAGCCCCTTCAGTAATTGTTCATCGAAAGGGAGTTGCCGAAGCTTTCCCATGGTCCTCCAGCACATAGCCGGCTTCCACTTCACGGACGTGCCCGGCCGTTCCGTTAAAGCCGTCTATACGCTTCCGTCACCGCGCACAGCAGTATGCCGGTATACCGGGATTTGTCTATTTTATTTCGGCTCCGGCACACCGTCATACAGCTGCCTTTTCCATCGCTTTTCCTTTCCTTGAAAGTCGGTTATAAAAGCAAATAATTCCCTAATCGAAAACCCGAAAAACTCCCAGATCGAAGACTCGCTACAACAATTTGTCCCGTACCGTTAGTCAATAAACTGCTTTGTTTCAGCGGAAAAGTGTAGTGGCAGTTTATTCACTATCGTTACCGCGCACAGCGGTATGCCGCTGCTGCGAGCACTCGCATCGGCATACCGCTGTCTTTCCCTCCGCTGAAGGGATTTAGTAAAATATCGCTTCGAATTCCCTGAGTTTTATAATAAACAAAACTCCTACTGCAACAATCGATAAACCCGGATAAGAAAAAATAAAAAAAAAGAAAGTAAAGGTATATCATCGGAAAAATGCCCTGACAATATCTTGCCCTGCCGGGTTTTTTGCAAAAAAGATGGCCGTGAAAAATGATACGGCAATCTTTTTTGCAAAAAAATATTGCATAGCATTTTTCCTACAGAAGGGTAGAGCACTTTCTTTTTTTTCTTTTTTTCTTTTGAATAGTATTTAGAAGAGCAAATTTTTTAAAAAAAAAGTTATGTTTACCAACAACGTAAGAGAA
>NZ_NIUY01000006.1 GCF_002205795.1 Chryseobacterium sp. VAUSW3
TTGTTTATTTTAAAGCTATTAATTTTATGGATGTAAAGTAAAGAAGGGTTTTGCAATAGTGGGGCGAAACTGCAAAGTTCAACGGTATTTCTTCGATTGAACTTTTGTGCAAAAAATGAAGATTGGTGCTTCGATTGCCCCACCATCGCAAAGCCCCGAAACGTTGTGCGCAATATTACCGCCGCGACTTTCAAACAAAATTTATGAGATTTTTCTAACTCTGAACTGACTTTTTGCTGGCTGAATTCTGAATCTGAATCTACCTTTCGAAAAATAACCGCACTGAGGATTGCCGCTTAAAAAACCGCACTGACTTTTCCAAAACTACTGATCTGACTCCCCTACTTTGCACTTAGCGTCCTGGATTAAACTTCAGAAAACTATTTCTGCTAAAAACAAACGTGCAAAACTGCATGAATTCAATATCTTTTTAACTGTCTGACTGACTTTTAAAAGCACTAAAACTCCCTTGAAATTAAAAAATACTGCGCACAACACGGTATTTCTGTTAGCGGGATTGAAGTTTACATCATAAAGATTTTCGCGAGTTGTTCTTTTTGTTATATTTACAAAAACTAATTATAATAATCCCCGCCAACAGAAATACCCAACCGTTATGCGTAATGCTATCAAAACTCCCGTAGAAAATTGGAAACAATAAGAAAATACTACAAACCAATTCAACCGACAGTTTCTAAAAATGACGGAGAAATAACTTATCAAGAAATTTATCCAAAAAACGAAATCCAAAATTTTGTTTACTGTTTTTGGCAACTGAAAACCAAAAGAAAATTATCAGAAGATTTCAATTATTGTGTTGTTTCTGATGGTTGTATTGATATTTTTTTTGACAATAAACAACCCGAGGAGAGTTTTGTTATGGGATTTTGTAGAAAATTTACTGAATTCAACATAGGAAAAGAGTTTAATTATATCGGCATTCGTTTTCTGCCAACTGCTTTTCCAATATTATTCGGAATAAACGCTAAAAAATTGAGTAATCACTCACAGGAATTGAAAAATATAAATCCCGAAATTTATAATTGGATATGTTCCGAAATAAAACCAAGAACTTCATTTGAAGATATTTCAAAAAAATTGAACAAAAAATTGTTAGAGGTTATTCATAATCAAAACATAGAATTAGACCAACGTTTTTTGAACTCACTAATTCTAATTTTTCAAAAAAAAGGTTTCTTAGATACAGAAAAAGATTTGGATACAGGTTTAAGTCCTAGACAATTACGAAGAATTTTTGATTACTATATTGGAACAACAGCAAAATCTTTTAGTAATGTTATTCGCTTTCAATACATTTTAAATGCAAAACCTTCCCAACAGAGTTTGAAAAATAATAAACTCTATTTTGACGTTGGTTTTTTTGACCAAGCACACTTTATTAAAAACTTCAAAACATTTTATGGAGTAACTCCTTCCGAAGCGTTCCGTTAGTTTGTCCGATTTTTACAATTCCAGCGGTTAATCTCAAACTAAATTTGTAAAACAAAATCGATTATAATGAAAACGATATTACTAACCGCATTTGTTTTGCTTTTTGGAATTTCAAATGCACAAACCACAAACAAAATGAAACTTAACGCAGGGATTATTACAGAAAAATTAAGTGAAACCAAAAAATTCTACACAGAAGTGTTGGACTTTGGAGTGAGTTTTGAAAATGAATTTTATATTCTTTTGCATACACCAAACAATTCGTCAGAAATCAGTTTTTTGCAACCGAACCATCCAAGTCAAAAACCTATTTTCCAATCAGCATTTACCGGAAAAGGTGTTTATTTGACTATAGAAGTTGAAAATGTGGACGAAATTTATAAAAGGCTGAAAGACAAAGGTGTTTCAATGGAGTTTGAAATCCGAGACGAACTTTGGGGCGACAGACATTTTGCAATTAAAGACCCAAATGGAATTGGAATTGACATTGTAACTTATACAAAACCAGCAGAATAAAAGCACTACGCATAACATGGGTTTTGCAAGATGCGGGGTTGAAGGAAATCTCAGGGAAATTCAAGAAAATACCCGCAAAAAACCATTTCTTTTTTTATTTTTTGTAAATTTGAAAAAACGAAAATGGTTTTTGCTAGCGTTCGGTCACCTCTTGAAATCTCGGTGGCAGTAGCCCGCACCTCGCAAAGCCCCAATCCGTTAGCAGAAATTAAATTAACAAATATGGATCACATTTCATTTCACGGAACCAATAAACAAAATGCAAAAAAAATAGTTGGTCCACCATCTGAACTTGACATTGAAATTGGAAAAGGTGAACTAGGTAAAGGATTTTATACTGGATCTTCAGTTGCTTTAGCTGCAATTTGGGCACAGAATAGATTTTCAAATAATGGGGCTGTAATTCAATTTAATATTCCTGCTATTGATTTTGTCAAGCTAAGAGGACATTTGATTAAGACCAGAAATGATGTGATTTATAATTGGAAATCTTTAAAAGACACTAATCAAACTTCCGAACATACTTTTGGATTTGATTATATTCTTGCTCCATTCGCAAGCATTGAAGAATCTGGACATCAATTTAAGTTTGAAAGTAAATTGTCTGAAAATCAACTAAAATCTTGTCAAAAATTTGTTTACTTATGCGAATCTTAACTAATTCATCAAATCATTTAAAAGGATTGATTGCAATATCAGAAGCGAAAGAAAATTCACCGCAAAGTGTATTTTTTTGTGTGCCAATCGAAAAATTTCAAGCTGATAAAATAAATAATTTAGAAGATTTCAAAGATATTTTTAATAATGGAATTTCGACAAAAATCAATGATTATGGTTTAACAAAAACAATTCATTTAAAACTTGATTATAATTTTGGTATTTTAGAATTACCTAAATTTACAACACAAATTAAAGGTCATAAAATTGATTTTTATGTTTCAAAACTAAATCTCTCACATGATAATTTCAACACAAATTCACTTTTTGATTTTGACTATTTTTATCAAGGTTCTAAGTTTCGTGAATTAACAAATAATCGATTTATGATTCTTGAACCAAACTGGAAACAACTTGATGAATTATTTCTAAAAGAAGATATAGTTTTTGTGGACTGGCAATTATAACTTCTGCTAACATAGTATTTGCAAAAGGCGGGGTTGAATATTTAATAGAACTATCAGTTGCATTTAGTCGCGCCTGCTTTTTCGTTCCACATATTTTTTGTAGTTTAGTTCCACGAAAAAAAGCATTCGCTGCGGTTGGTCGAAATTGAACTTGCAGTTAAATTTAGCCCGCCCTTCGCAAATACTTTTTCCGTTATGTGAAAGCGTTTACGAGCAGTTATCCAAAAGAAATTAAGTGAACAAAATTTATATTTTCAGTGGTTTAGGAATTGATAAAAGAGTATTTGACAAAATCGATTTTGGAAAATTGAATCCAGAGTTTATTGAATGGATTGAACCACTAAAAAATGAACCATTAACTGAATACTGCAAACGAATTTCACAAAAAATAAATGTTGAAAATCCAACTATAATTGGACTTTCATTTGGAGGAATTGTTGCTGTAGAAATCGCGAAAATAATCAAAACGGAAAAAGTAATTTTAATTGCTTCTGCAAAAACTAAAAGTGAACTTCCACTACTCTACAGAATCGCAGGAAAATTGAAAATTAACAAGTTAATTCCAGCCACAATTTTAAAGCAACAAAATTTCTTGACGAATTGGTTTTTTGGTGTAAAATCAGATGAAGACAAAAAACTTCTTGGTCAAATTTTAGAAGACACTAACCCAAATTTCTTAAAATGGGCGATTAACGAAATTGCAAATTGGAAAAATGAGCAAAAAGCTTTGAATTACGTTCATATTCATGGAAATAAAGACAAAATAATTCCAATAAAAAATGTCGAAGTTGATTTTGTAATCAAAAATGGCGGACATTTTATGACAGTAAATAAACCAAATGAAATAGAAAAAATTCTAAAAAACGCCTTCACATAACATTGTATTGGCAAAATGCGGGGTTACAGTCTAAGTTGAACTATTTGCAATATTTAACCGCCAATATTTTCCAATTCCACATTTTTGTTTAACTTAGTTCCATTGAAAAAATATTGGCTACGATTGGTCTTCCTTGAACTTTTAGTTCTTCGAAATCCCGCACTTCGCCAATACTTTTTCCGTTAGCTGCAATAAAATCAAAATCATGCTGAAAACCGAATCTACAGAATTAATTGATTGGATTGAATCTGCTATTGACTATTCCAATATTAAGTCAAATTCATTAAGAATTTCAAATTTCCTTCCAAAATTTGACCATTATATCGGAATTACCTGGAAAGTTGGAGTTATAAAGGACTTCCCTTTCGAACAATTAATTTCAAATCCTGTGACCGTTGAAGAAATAAATAATAATGCTAAGATTTGGCGCAGTTTTCCACAGATTTACGGATATTCTGAAAATGGTTTTAAAGAAATTGATACAAAAGAGCTCTTCAAAATGTTTAATATTCCTTATCATGAATACAAAAATGATAATAAATTGCCATGGAATTCGCGAGCAATAAGAATCCTTGAAAGAAAAATAATAGAAAACTTATCAACACTCCTTAACGAGATAAGTGACAAGAATGATCTTTTACTTTATTGGGAAGATTATTATAGATATGGAATTGAAGATAAATTATTCAAAATTACTATTGACGAATTTTTAACAGAATTACAAGAAACTGGATTCGATTCAAGTCTTTATCTTTTTCCAGAAAATAAAGATTGGTGCTTGGTAAATCTTGAAGATTTAGGATTCAACATTTTCGCTTTTAACGATAATGTAAAAAATAAAATGAAGTTCTTATCAGAAATAGAAAACTTCAAATTAACATACGAAAGTGAATTATATTAATCCAAATTTTTACTGCAGCTAACATCGTATTTGCAAAAGGCGGGGTTTAAGATTTAATAGAACTACCTGTTGCATTTAGTCGCAACTTGCTTTTCACATTGTATTTTTTTGTAATTTAACAATCTGAAAAAGCAATTTGCTTCGTTCGGTCGAAATTGAACTTTCAGTTAAATTTAGCCCGCCCTTCGCAAATACTTTTTCCGTTGTGTGTAACCCTTCGTGACACACCCTAACAATCAAAAAACATAGACAACTGCATTATGATTTCAAACGACAACAGACCAATTAGCGTAGGTACAAGACTTGGTGCAATGCTTTTAGACCACGTTTTCATGACAATCATTGCGATGATATTTTTTCTTCCAACAATGATTTCTGGATTTTCAGACGCTTTCAAAGTTTCTCACGAACAGACTGACTTTAATTTCATGGAAGGACCGATGAAGTATATTGGTTTAATCGGTTTTGCCTTGTATTTCTGTAAAGACATTATCAACGGACGTAGCATTGCCAAGCGAATTTTAAAACTGCAAGTAGTTGACAACAAAACGGGGCAAGTAGCATCTCCATTACAATGTTTTGTCAGAGACATCTTTTGCGTTCTTTGGATTGTAGAAGTCATCGTTGCTATGGCAAACACAAGCCGACGTATTGGCGACAGAGTTGCAGGAACAAGACTTGTGCATTACGACCCTGCTCTTGAACAATCAAAACCCAACGTTGCTAAATTAGCTTTGCCTGTAATTATTTCTTATGGACTGATAGCATTATTAATGTCTGTTATGCCATCAACGACAATGGCAAAAACAAACTACAGTGAGGCATCATACAATGCCGCAGAGAGCAAAGAATTGGAGAAAGTAATCACGGACAGCTTAGGTCAATACTTAACTCCAGACATTCGGGTTTATGACACTGTAAAGAATGAAAACCTGAAATACGTTTCAACCATTTTGAAATTGAAAGAAAATTACATCGCCGACGACAACAGCTATAATCAATTGCATATCATGACGACGAACCTCATTTATTCAAAAATGCCAAAAGAAACTTTTACAGGACAAATAAAGTATGTTTATCAAAGCAGCGGACAATTTCAGAGCAGGGCGACGACAATTGGAACATACGTAAAACCTAAGGACGAGAAATAGGGCTACACACAACAAGTGCATTGGCAATATGGCGGGGCGAAGAACATATTCTCAGCTTTTTGTTCGCTTATCGGCTTCGGTTTCGGCAGACGAAAAACGCCGAGCAACAGAATAAACAATGAGCTTTTGTATCTTTAACCAGCAGCGGCACCTGGCAGACGGAACACAGAATACCGCCACATCGCCAATGCTTCAACGTTGTGCGCAATATCGAAAAGCCGTCTTCAATAGAAATTCCGGTTTGAAAATTCAAATTCTGACCTGACTTTCACTCTGCTGAATTTTGAAAAGTATCAATGAAAATCAGTCTGAATTTTTAAAAATTGCGCTGACTTTTACAAATCCGGCGCCGACAGCAATATGCGTGAAAAAAATACCGAAAAAAAAATTTTGACGCTGACTTTTTCCAACCTTGCACTTAACGGCGTGAATAAAATCTGTCCGGATCTAAAAACTGACTAAAAATCTGAATTTTATTTTCGCTTTGGGTCGTGAAAACAATTGTCGTGCTTGATTTTCACTTCTCTGACTGAATTCAACGGGTTGAATTAAGTCGTCGAACCGAAAATACTGCGCACAACATGGTATTTCTGCAAGCGGGGTTGAATGCTTAATTGAAGGATTGATCCACTTTAGTCACAAAAAACTTTACCGCTTCCGGTTTTTTTGTAATTTAGTCAGCGGAAAAAGTTTTTTGTTCAGTGTGGTGTTTATAGAAAGTTTTGGCTTCTTTAGCCCCGCCTGCAGAAATACCTAAACCGTTACCAGCAACTTTATGACGACAACAACTGACATACAAAACATCATAGAAAAGTATAAAGCGGGACATCGTTATTTTCTAAACCTTGACTTTGACAAGGGCGAGAAATTGGCTGGACAAATACTTGCTGACACGACATTTGATAATTGTTGCTTTTCCGTTGACTTTTCAGAAACAGACTTCACAAATTCAAAGTTTGCCAACTGTAACTTAAAATGTTGCGACTTCTCAAACTGCAACCTGACAAACACAATCTTTGAAAACTGTTCCCTTGAAAGTGCTGAATTTAAAAATGCTAAAATCGACGGAACGACTTTGACTAATTGCCATTGTTACGGACAAATAGTTACGTTGGACAAAACGACTGGAGAGCTTGAAACCTATAAAGACCCATTGGTAAAAGAACTTTATGACAACATTCCTGAGTTTAGCAAAGTTGCAGACCATTTGAATGACGATTTACTTTATACGGTATATGGAGAGCTTAGCTTAAAACTCTTTGATGACATTGTAACAAACAATGAGACGACAGATTTTACAATAAAATGTTTTCAATTTTTCAACTTACTAGGAGACAGAAACGATGAAAACATAGACAATTTGCTTGTAGTAGGAATTTATGAAGGACTTTACGCAAACAAAAAATGTAATAACATAGCTCGACAACTATTGACTGGGCGAAACAAAGACATTTACGAACATTGGATGAAAAATGGAAACATTAGAGCTGAATACTAACAAAAGAAAAGCTGCTGGTAACATCGGTTTGGCAATATGGCGGCTGAAGTGCTTCTATGGAACATTTGTACAAGGTTCAAAAACAGTAATTCTATTGAACTTTTGTGCTAAAAATCCGCCACATCGCCAAGCCGAAAAACGTTAGCCGCAATTATATCAAAACGACGTGAATAAACTAAATCCCTACAAATTAATAATATTTTCATTTATGATCTTTTCAAATTTATTTTCGTGTCAGAATAATGAAAAAACTCCTGAAGATAAATTTTGGAAATGGTTTTTAAGCAAAGAAAAATACATTTTTGATAATGCTGACAATTTAAAAGTAAGGGAAACAATTTATGACGATATAAGTTCAGAAATTCAAAAAATTGATGAAAATTTAGTTTTTGAACTTGCTCCAATTCATAAAAATGGAACTCGTGAATTTTCAATTTCCGCAGATGGAATAGAGAAAAGTTTTCCAGCCGTTGAATTATTAATTTCAAAAAAACCAAAAATAAAAAATTGGAATTTTACTGCATTCAGACAGAGAATTGAAAGCGATGATTTGGAAATTCAGTATGGTAATTACAAAATCGGTTACGATGATTTGTTTTTTAGATATTCAATCCAAGAAAATCAATTAGGTATAGAATTGAATATTAGAAATTATGATGAAACTGCTGAAATGCAAAATGCTATATACATTCTTTTAGATAGTTTATTAGGTGAATATGATGTTACAAAACGAATTGATTGGATCGATTGGAAAAAATTGGACGAGAGTAATATTGAAAACTTATCAGAAATAATTGAATTAAGAGAGCTGATTGATTCAAGAAAAAAATAATAACTGCGGCTAACATATTCTATGACAAAAAGCAAACAAAAAGTGATAAACTTATGCTGCAAATTTATGCAGGTTCACAAAGCTTGTTTCTCGAGCAATAACGGCAAAAATTCTGTACACCATTTTGCATTTAATATTGTTTAGAACCAGCATGG
>NZ_NIUY01000007.1 GCF_002205795.1 Chryseobacterium sp. VAUSW3
TTTATCACTTTTTGTTTGCTTTTTGTCATAGAATATGTTAGCTGCAGTGGTTTTTTATTGTTTTCAATGACTTCCACTCGTGTTCAATATTTTCCATTAAAATTGCATTGTCGAATTTTATGCTTCCTTTTGGAAAAATATTTTCATCTTCAAAAAAACTTGATTTTACATTAGAAACTTGCAATGGTTTCACTTCCCAATTATATGTTTCTAGTTTTAATCCTTCATAGTTTTTCCCATTTGGAGAATATCCCACGGAACCATTTTCAAAAAAATTTGAAACGTTTTCTATTGTTTTAAATATTGAATTTTCATCAAACTTATCTGATAATTTTGCGTCAATTTCTATAGTTGTATTATCAGAACTCGTAAAATCTAAATGATAATTATTATTTTCTTCTTGAACATTAAATTTTGCGAAATAATGTTTTCCAGGGAAAATTCTTCCTCCAATTAATGAATTCAGCTTTAAATTCGTATCTCGTCTTGGAATATAGACACCTTCTTTCAATTCTCCGTTTTCATTCCATTCAACTGCAATTCTATGTGCTCCATTTTCTGAATTAACTCCGATAAAATTTGGAAATCCTTTTGGTTTTATGTCTTTTAATCGAATTAAACATATTCCAACGATTGCTTTTCCCTCATAAAGTTTTGGACGAAATGGTTCAGGTAAAATTTTTTGAACAAATTCCGAATCTGCTACAAAATTTATAAGCATTCTTCGTTCTATTATTCCATGAATTGTTGGGATTTTCATTTATTGACGGGGTTTTAATACCATTGCAGCTAACGGTTTCGGGCTTTGCGTTGGTGGGCTTTTGAAACCGTAAACTGTCTGCCAGCACCAAAGTTTATTAATTGCTCAAATGTTTCTATTCGCACTGTCAGCCCACTAACGCAAAACCCGTGTTATGTGCCGTATTTCTATCCATTCTTTTGCTTCATAAAGTTCAGCAAATCGAGAATGTGTTGTTGAGTATGTCCGTAAAAAATGAGTTGGAAATACCAAAGTCCGTCAGCCAAACTGTTGTTTTCAATTCTCCATTTAATTTCTAAAAGGTCCGTGATAATATCAGAAAGGTCGTCTATTGCGTCTCCAATTGCATTATCTTTTATATTGTCAATGTCGTTGATGTCAAGGATTGTTTTGTAGAATCCAAATTCATTGAAATTACTTGCAACATTTTGTCTGATGTCCGGAAGTTGTGATTTGTCAAAGTCTGGGAACTTTGTTTCATCAAATTTGTATTCAATGTGAAAATACATGTCGTAAATTTTCACGAGATGTCGTTCCAACAATTTTTCTTTGTCGGTTACTGTCAAGTTTGGCTGGAGTCCATACTTAACAATTTCGTTTATTGTCGGAATTAATTCTGTCATTGTTGTGTCGTCCTAATATGGCACATAACGGAAAAAGTATTGGCGAAGTGCGGGCTTTCGAAGAACAAAATGTTCAAGAAAGACTAAACGTAGCGAATGCTTTTTCAATACTGCTAACTTACAAAAAATTGCAGAATTGAAAAGCATGAGCGGAATAGAAAATCTACTTTTCAATTTTGCACTTCCTCCCGCATTTTGCCAATACTATGTTATCTGCAGTAATATTTTATTTATTTGTTTTTTCTCCAAGGAGTTTTTGCATTTCAAGGTCTTTGATATTAAAATGTCTTTTATTTAAAAAACCGACACTTTTAATTGTTGGGTGTTCAAGAATTGGTTTTAGATTTCCATCCAAAATATTTGTATTTACAAATCTAAAATCTTCGAGTTTCGGAAATAATTTCAAAAAATCTAAATTTTCAATTGGGCCACAATCATTTAAACACAATATTCTTAAATTTTTAAGTTTCAAGAGATTTTGTTCAAATATGAATTTTTTTGAGGTAAGAATATGCAAATGCTCTAAATTTTCGCTCAAACCATCTATGAAATCATCATTAAGTAATTTGATACAGCATTGCAATTCAAGTCTTTTCAGTTTAGTAAATTTATCAGCAATAAGGCTAAAATCTGTAATATTTGCCCAATTCAATTGTAAGAATTTTAAATTATCAGATTTTGGAATTTGATTTACTATTTTATCCGTTGTTTTTAAATGCCACAAAATTGCATATTCCGAATTTCCGAAATTCTGATTAGGCCAACTAATATCATTATTTTTCAGATCTTTTTGATAAACCTTATTAACATCTATTTCGTCAAATAAAATTGAATTGAAAGTCCAGTCCATTCAGTTGTAGCGAGATTTTGTGGATTATTGCAGATAACGGTTGGGTATTTCTGTTGGCGGGGATTATTATAATTAGTTTTTGTAAATATAACAAAAAGAACAACTCGCGAAAATCTTTATGATGTAAACTTCAATCCCGCTAATAGAAATACCGTGTTGTGCGCAGTATTTGTTAATTTCAAGGGAGTTTTAGTGCTTTTAATAGTCAGTCAGACAGTTAAAAAAGATAGTGAATTCGTGCAGTTTTGCATTTTTGTTTTAGCAGAAATAGTTTTCTGAAGTTTAATCCAGGACGCTAAGTGCAAAGTAGGGGAGTCAGATCAGTAGTTTTAGAAAAGTCAGTGCGGTTTTTTAAGCGGCAATCCTCAGTGCGGTTATTTTTCCAAAGGTAGATTCAAATTCAGAATTCAGCCAGCAAAAAGAGCAGTTCAGAGTTAAAAAAATCTCATAAATTTTGTTTGAAAGTCGCGGCGGTAATATTGCGCACAACGGAAAAAGTATTTGCGAAGGGCGGGCTAAATGGAACGAAAAGTTCAATTTCGACCGACCGAAGCAAATTGCTTTTTCAGATTACCAAATTACAAAAAAAAGTAATATGAAAAGCAAATTGCGACTAAATGCAACTCATAGTTCTATTATAACTTCAACCCCGCCTTTTGCAAATACTATGTTGTGTGCAGTTTTTACTTGTAGGTTATTGTAGTTTTTCCAAATCTTTCAACAATTTTTTTAATTCTAAAGTCATCATCGTAATAATATTCAGACGAACTTATTCTTCCTAAATTATTATCCTTAATATACATCAAATTTAAGTTGTCGATTTTTTTAAATATAATACTATCGTCGAAATATTCAAAAGGTCTGTTAAATTCATCGAAATAAGGTGGGGGAGGTTCTAAATTCGACGTTGATATTTTTTCAATAAATCTGTAGGAATCAGAAGTGTTTTTAGAAAAATACAAATATGATTTTTTTGATAAACTATCTTTTTGTGATAAGTCGAAATAGTTATAATATCTGTTATTTTTATTCAGTAAAACTGTGTTAGGTTTCCCGAAATTATCAGTTTCAGAATAACTTATTTTGATAAATCCTTTGTCTGAATAATCAATTTTATAATTACCGATTTTATATTTTTTTCTTTCTCCTAGATATGAAGGTTTTGTATAAACATATTTTATATCAGATTCCAGAATATCTTTATTTTCCTTTTTTTTGCAAGAAGTAAATAATAGCAAAATATTAGCAATATAAAGGATTCTAATTCTCATTTTTGGACGGCACTTTTGTAAAATTGCACACAACGGAAAAAGTATTTGCGAAGGGCGGGCTAAATTTAACTGCAAGTTCAATTTCGACCGAACGAAGCAAATTGCTTTTGCAGATTACCAAATTACAAAAAAAAGTAATATGAAAAGCAAGTTGCGACTAAATGCAACAAATCTTTCTACTTGGTTTCAACCCCGCCTTTTGCAAATACAATGTTATCTGCAGTTTTTTTAGGTTATCCATAAAGCTTCTTCATCCCAAATTTTCCATTTTCCATTTTCTTTTTTTAGTAGATATGCTGTTCCGCGGCTAAAGCCATAGTCATAATAACCAACTTCTATATAAACGAAATTACCTGTAAAATATATCGGTGTAGAAAATGATAAATTTCTTTCATTTTTATTTTTTGGATTGGAAATTTTCAAATCGGAATTAATTTCATTGTCAATTTTTATTTTTTTTAATGCGTAATTATTTTGTTTCAAAACTAAAATTGAATCTTCTGATGTATAATTTTTCCGAAAATCTAATAACCTCAAAATACTTGTAGTTTTTCCAGGAGGAGGTGGGGGAATTTTCTGTTCAATTTCTTCTTTTGATGGAATGTATACTTTCAATTGTTTTAAAGAATCATTAATATAAATTGCTGAAGTATTGAATTTATTTTCTCTTTGTACAATTGCAAAAATAATCTGATTCAGTTCTCTATTTTCTTCTGAATTTGATTTTTTACAGCCAAATATTGTAACCAACATTAGAAATAGAATGATAATATTTAACAGCCTGATTTTCATAAAATTGCAGATAACGGGCCGTGGCTTGGCGAAGTGCGGGCTTGAATTGAGCGAAAGTTCAATTCAGTCCAAGACGTAGCCAAAGCTGTGAGCCTTTTGGTAAATTTAATAAAAAAACAAAAGCAAACAGCTTTTGCGAATAAAATAGGCGAGAAGTACAATAAAGCACTTAACCCCGCATTTCGCCAAGCCGATGTTAACTGCAGTTTCTTAATTTTTTATATCGTTTAATAAGTTTCTTAATCGAATTTCATCTTGAGTTAGATTTTTTGCATTAAAATCTATTTTATGTAAGTCAAAAAATATTGTTTCAGAATAAACTACTTTTTCTTGAAGGGTTTCTTCTCGTATTATTTTTGCGAAATCTGGAGTTTCCAAATTATCAAAATATACGTAAGTTGAATAGTTAATTGTTTTTGCAGGCGTTTTTCCGTTTTTCTTATAAAAATGATTCTCGGAATTAAATAATCGAACAAGTTTTAAATCTACATTTCTTGTAATTTCAGTTCCAAATCCTATTGAACCAATAACTTTATTTCTTTTATTTCTAATTATTCCAGATCCTTCGATTAATTTGGTTGGATAATTTTTTGAAAAAGTATTTATTGTATCCAAACCTTTATAAAAATCATGTTTTTTCCATAAGTATAAATCATCTTTTTGAGCAAATAAAAGATTAGAAGTGATAGTAAAAAATAATCCAAAAAATAATTTCATATTGGTCGTGCGGTTGTTATGAAATTGTAGTTAACGGAAAAAGTATTGGCGAAGTGCGGGCTTTCGAAGAACTAAAAGTTCAAGGAAGACCAAACGTAGCGAATGCTTTTTCAATACTGCTAACTTACAAAAAAAAAGCAGAATTGAAAAGCATGAGCGGATTATTTTTTCTGCTTTTCAATTTTGCACTTTCCCCCGCATTTTGCCAATACACTGTTAGCTGCAGTATTATTTGGGGATTTTGGCTTCTCTAAAAATTCCGCGTTCAGATAAATCTTGATCTTTAATAGGATATTTAGGGGTTAATGAATAATCAGAAATTTTTTCAATCGATTTAGTGATTGGGTTTAATTGAACATTATTCGCAAAAATTCTTATGATTTCGTTTTTTTCATTTGAATTTAAATAAATTTCTCCTTTTTTTATTTTTAGTTCATCTAAATGGTATTTTTCCATACTTTCAATATCATTCAAATTATAGAAATACAAACTATCTCTTGTTTCTACAAATTTTTCAAATTGATACCTTCCGCCATTTGAACTTTCTGAATATCCTTTATACTGATAAATTCGTGTAGTTAAATCAATTCCATTTTCGTTTGTAATATTAATTTTCATTGGTTTAAGAATAATACTACTTTTATAATAAGGTTCTCCACATGTTCCATAACAGTCGTGTGTAATGCCTTCAATGTTCTTTTTATTTGGAATTTCTGATATTTGATAAATTGGAAGTATATTTTCAACTTTAACTTTAAAGGTTTCAGTAGAATCCAAAATAATAAACCCTCTTGGATTTGAGTCCAATCCGCCCCACGCACTAAAATTATAAATAACCTTTGGGCTTCCTTCAATTTTTTGGACATATAATTTTTCAATTGTCCAATCATTTTTTCCAAAACCACAGCCGTAAAAGAAAGATAGTACTACTAATATTGAAAATATTTTGACCTTCATTTAATACACGATTTTTGAGATTATTGCAGCTAACGGAAAAAGTATTGGCGAAGTGCGGGCTTAATTTGAACAAAAGTTCAAGTTCAGACCAATCGTAGCCAATATTTTTTCAATGGAACTAAGTTAATCAAAAATGTGGAATTGGAAAATATTGGCGGCTAAAAATGTAGAGTAGTTCAACTTGTTACTTCTCCCCGCATTTTGCCAATACAATGTTAGCCGTAGTTGTTTTATTTTTTTCTTTTAATTGACATAATTTTTTCAGCATTTTCATCGGTAAAATTCAAATCTCTTTTGCCATCAAAACTCATTGTCATCAGAAATTCATTTTCGTTTATCTGTTTAATTGCTCCTAATATTCTACCTTTTTCTTCGTTATCTTTTATTGCTATGAAATCAATTTCAATTGGATTTTTTTCGTAATTAATAGAATATTTTAGTTCAGCTTTTTGTCCGTTATTTATTCCACCACGAACAATAAAATTTTTTCCATCTATGAATTCTCCATTTATTGACATTGAAACATAATTATCATAACTCAATATAAAATCACTGCTATTTTGCCAATAATCTGTCCAAATCCAATTTCCAATTAAATTTGGTTTTTCAGATATATCTTGAGCAGAACAATTTACAGAAAATAGAAAAAGTAAAGCAATTTTTATTAGTGATTTCATCTTAATGCGGTATGTTTTTACAATTACGGCTAACGGAAAAAGTATTGGCGAAGTGCGGGCTAAATGGAACGA
>NZ_NIUY01000008.1 GCF_002205795.1 Chryseobacterium sp. VAUSW3
AAAAAATCCTCAATCAAATACATGAATGAGGATTAAAAAAACTGGCGGCGACCTACTCTCCCGCTTTCGCAGTACCATCGGCGCTAGAGGGCTTAACTTCTGTGTTCGGAATGGGAACAGGTGAGCCCCTCTGCTAAAACCACCCTAAATATGTTATTTAGAGTCAAGATCCGAGACTCAAGATGCAAGACTATAATCTTGGTTCTTGGTTCTGATATCTTGGTTCTATTTTTATCGATAAAAACTTTCACAAAGAGTAAACCTTTGATGCACTTACGGAGCGCGCCTTATTAGGCTATAAATCTACGGGTAATTAGTACTACTCGGCTATGCCATTACTGACTTTACACCTGTAGCCTATCAACGTTGTCATCTCCAACGACCCTTAAAAGATGTCTCATCTTGAGGCAGGTTTCGCACTTATATGCTTTCAGTGCTTATCCTTACCAAACGTAGCTACTCAGCGGTGCACCTGGCGGTACAACTGATACACCAGAGGTTTGTTCAAATCGGTCCTCTCGTACTAGATTCAAGCCCTCTCAAACATCTAACGCCCGCAATAGATAGAGACCGAACTGTCTCACGACGTTCTGAACCCAGCTCGCGTGCCACTTTAATGGGCGAACAGCCCAACCCTTGGGACCTTCTCCAGCCCCAGGATGTGACGAGCCGACATCGAGGTGCCGAACCTCCCCGTCGATGTGAGCTCTTGGGGGAGACTAGCCTGTTATCCCCGGAGTACCTTTTATCCTATGAGCGATGGCCCTTCCATACGGAACCACCGGATCACTATGTCCTGCTTTCGCACCTGATCGACTTGTAGGTCTCACAGTCAAGCACCCTTATGCCATTACACTCTACGCACGGTTACCAAGCGTGCTGAGGGTACCTTTGAAAGCCTCCGTTACTCTTTTGGAGGCGACCACCCCAGTCAAACTACCCACCACGCAATGTCCTTGATCTCTCAAGTTAGGCTCCAAATAAACAAAGGGTGGTATTTCAACGTTGACTCCACAGACACTGGCGTGCCCGCTTCAAAGTCTCCCACCTATCCTACACATTGTTTATTCAAAGTCAATACGAAGTTATAGTAAAGGTTCACAGGGTCTTTTCGTCCCATTGCGGGTAATCGGCATCTTCACCGATACTACAATTTCACAGAGCTCATGGTTGAGACAGTGCCCAGATCGTTACACCATTCGTGCAGGTCGGAACTTACCCGACAAGGAATTTCGCTACCTTAGGACCGTTATAGTTACGGCCGCCGTTTACTGGGGCTTCAGTTAATTGCTTCGCTTACGCTAACAACCTTCCTTAACCTTCCAGCACCGGGCAGGTGTCAGACCCTATACAGCATCTTTCGATTTAGCAGAGTCCTGTGTTTTTGATAAACAGTCGCCTGGGCCTCTTCACTGCGGCCACCATTGCTGATGGCGTCTCTTCTTCCGAAGTTACGAGACTATTTTGCCTAGTTCCTTAACCATGATTCACTCTAGCACCTTAGGATTCTCTCCTCGACTACCTGTGTCGGTTTTGGTACGGGTTGCTTCACTTCGGCTTTTCTTGGAATCTATTTCCCTGCAGCAGCTTCGCCCGAAGGCTAGGCCTTGACTATTCCGTCAGTCTCCAGCAAGTACGTAAATCCGTCCCCTTTTTAGTGTGAGCAAGTATGGGAATATTAACCCATTGTCCATCCACTTCCCCTTTCGGGTTCGCGTTAGGTCCCGACTAACCCTCAGCTGATTAGCATGGCTGAGGAAACCTTAGTCTTTCGGTGAGCGGGTTTCTCGCCCGCTTTATCGTTACTTATGCCTACATTTTCTTTTCTATCCGCTCCACAATACCTCACGATACTGCTTCGGCGCAAATAGAATGCTCCCCTACCAGATATAACTCAAAAGTTATAAATCCATAGCTTCGGTACTATACTTATGCCCGATTATTATCCATGCCGAACCGCTCGACTAGTGAGCTGTTACGCACTCTTTAAATGAATGGCTGCTTCCAAGCCAACATCCTAGCTGTCAATGCAGTTCAACCGCGTTGTTTCAACTTAGTATAGATTTGGGGACCTTAGCTGTTGGTCCGGGTTCTTTCCCTTTCGGACATGGACCTTAGCACCCATGCCCTCACTGCCGACGAACATTTATTAGCATTCGGAGTTTGTCAGGAATTGGTAGGATTTGACTCCCCCGCATCCAATCAGTAGCTCTACCTCTAATAAACTTAACATCGACGCTGCACCTAAATGCATTTCGGGGAGTACGAGCTATCTCCCAGTTTGATTGGCCTTTCACCCCTACCCACAAGTCATCCGAAGACTTTTCAACGTCAACCGGTTCGGTCCTCCACTTTGTGTTACCAAAGCTTCAACCTGCCCATGGGTAGATCACAAGGTTTCGCGTCTAATCCTACTAACTATGCGCCCTATTCAGACTCGCTTTCGCTCCGCCTCCGCACCTAAAGTGCTTAAGCTCGCTAGTAAAATTAACTCGTAGGCTCATTATGCAAAAGGCACGCCGTCACCCAACTTGTGGGCTCCGACCGCTTGTAGGCGTACGGTTTCAGGTTCTCTTTCACCCTTCTATTCGAAGTGCTTTTCACCTTTCCTTCACAGTACTTGTTCACTATCGGTCTTTCAGGAGTATTTAGCCTTGGAGGATGGTCCCCCCATATTCAGACAGGATTTCACGTGTCCCGCCCTACTCATTTATCATCTAAATATGCCTTTCATGTACGGGGCTATCACCCTCTATGGCTGTTCTTTCCAGAACATTCTATTAAACATATAAAGACTTTTGGGCTAATCCGCTTTCGCTCGCCACTACTTACGGAATCTCTTCGATTTCTTTTCCTCCGGGTACTTAGATGTTTCAGTTCTCCGGGTTTGCTTCCCGATAAATCGGGATGACTGGTCTTCAACCAGCCGGGTTGCCCCATTCGGACATCTGCGGATCAATTCGTGTGTGCCGATCCCCGCAGCTTTTCGCAGCTTACCACGTCCTTCGTCGCCTCTGAAAGCCTAGGCATCCGCCATACGCCCTTAACGATTTCTTTCCTAATAATTAAATTAGTTTAGTTTTATCCGGCAACACAACCGTGCTGCCTTCTTATTTTGTAAACTTCGCACCCGTAAGTGCTCGGTTTTCTCTTTGTGATGTTCTTACCGTTAATGTCAATGATCTTATGTCTTATTAGTCCCCTGATGAACAGATATTGTTTTTGGCTCTATCCGTAACTTTTAAATCAGTTCACTAATACTGTGGAGAATAAGGGAGTCGAACCCTTGACCTCCTGCGTGCAAGGCAGGCGCTCTAGCCAGCTGAGCTAATTCCCCCTCTAGTAGACTTTGAGAACCGAGAGCCTAGATTCAAGACTTAAACCGTCTTGGTTCTTGGTTCTGGCATCTCCCAATCTGTTTAATTAGTAGTCTCGGGCAGGCTCGAACTGCCGACCTCTACATTATCAGTGTAGCGCTCTAACCAGCTGAGCTACGAGACTCTCTCTAATTAATAATTATTTAATTAATAATTGTTAATTATCTCTCCTCCCTAATACTAATTTCTAGTGGGTGTATTTTTAAATACCAACCAAAGTAAAAAAACTAAAGCATCTTTTGAGTAAGTGCTTGTGATACTTTAAGTATCTTGTTTGTTTATCGTCTTAAAGACGCTCTAAAATGAGATGTTCCAGCCGCACCTTCCGGTACGGCTACCTTGTTACGACTTAGCCCTAGTTACTTGTTTTACCCTAGGCAGCTCCTTTTACGGTCACCGACTTCAGGTACCCCAAACTTCCATGGCTTGACGGGCGGTGTGTACAAGGCCCGGGAACGTATTCACCGCGCCATGGCTGATGCGCGATTACTAGCGATTCCAGCTTCATAGAGTCGAGTTGCAGACTCCAATCCGAACTGAGACCGGCTTTCGAGATTTGCATCACATCGCTGTGTAGCTGCCCTCTGTACCGGCCATTGTATTACGTGTGTGGCCCAAGACGTAAGGGCCGTGATGATTTGACGTCATCCCCACCTTCCTCTCTACTTGCGTAGGCAGTCTCACTAGAGTCCTCAACTGAATGTTAGCAACTAGTGACAGGGGTTGCGCTCGTTGCAGGACTTAACCTAACACCTCACGGCACGAGCTGACGACAACCATGCAGCACCTTGAAAATTGCCCGAAGGAGGATCTATTTCTAAATCTGTCAATTCCCATTTAAGTCTTGGTAAGGTTCCTCGCGTATCATCGAATTAAACCACATAATCCACCGCTTGTGCGGGCCCCCGTCAATTCCTTTGAGTTTCATTCTTGCGAACGTACTCCCCAGGTGGCTAACTTATCACTTTCGCTTGGTCTCTGAATCCGAAAATCCAAAAACGAGTTAGCATCGTTTACGGCGTGGACTACCAGGGTATCTAATCCTGTTCGCTACCCACGCTTTCGTCCATCAGCGTCAGTTAAATCTTAGTGACCTGCCTTCGCAATTGGTGTTCTAAGTAATATCTATGCATTTCACCGCTACACTACTTATTCCAGCCACTTCAAATTTACTCAAGACCCGCAGTATCAATGGCAGTTTCATAGTTAAGCTATGAGATTTCACCACTGACTTACGGGTCCGCCTACGGACCCTTTAAACCCAATAAATCCGGATAACGCTTGCACCCTCCGTATTACCGCGGCTGCTGGCACGGAGTTAGCCGGTGCTTATTCGTACAGTACCTTCAGCTACCCTCACGAGAGTAGGTTTATCCCTGTACAAAAGAAGTTTACAATCCATAGGACCGTCATCCTTCACGCGGGATGGCTGGATCAGGCTTTCACCCATTGTCCAATATTCCTCACTGCTGCCTCCCGTAGGAGTCTGGTCCGTGTCTCAGTACCAGTGTGGGGGATCTCCCTCTCAGGACCCCTAAAGATCATTGACTTGGTGAGCCGTTACCTCACCAACTATCTAATCTTGCGCGTGCCCATCTCTATCCACCGGAGTTTTCAATATTAAATGATGCCATTCAATATATTATGGGGTATTAATCTTCCTTTCGAAAGGCTATCCCCCAGATAAAGGTAGGTTGCACACGTGTTACGCACCCGTACGCCGCTCTCAAAGTCCCGAAGGACTTCTACCGCTCGGCTTGCATGTGTTAGGCCTCCCGCTAGCGTTCATCCTGAGCCAGGATCAAACTCTCCATTGTATGTTTGTCTGACTCACTCAAAAATAATTGACGCTTTAGTTTTTCCTTACTTTTTTGGTTGTTATTTGTATGTCAATGATCTCTTTTCTTTTCGCTTATATCCGGAAACTCTTTCTGTCGTTTGTTTCGAATTGCGAGTGCAAAAGTATAAACTATTTTTGAATTGACCAAATGTTTTTGAGAAAAATTTAAAACTTCTTTTTCGTAAGCTTTATCCTCTCGTAAATCAATCAGCCTAAATCTCTACTCCGCTCCCAGTTTCTCTCGATTTGGGATTGCAAAAGTATAAACTTATTTCTTAAAGACCAAATTTTTGAAGCGATTTTTTTTGAAACTTTATTTTTAGCTTCCTGCCCGCTCATTCAATCTCTTAATCTTCTACTTCGCTCCCTCTTTCTCTCGATTTGGGACTGCAAAGATAAGCACTTTTCAATCCATTCCAAATTTTATTAACACTAATTTAATACTAAAAACACAACTCGCTGAATAACTGAGGGAAAAATTT
>NZ_NIUY01000009.1 GCF_002205795.1 Chryseobacterium sp. VAUSW3
TCTTTACTTTACATCCATAAAATTAATAGCTTTAAAATAAACAAGACAGAGGTGAACTAACAATACCCTTAGAGATTAAAAGCCTCATCTAACATATCAGTCCTCTGCCTTGTTTTAAAAGGTTGAAAAAGCTTTAGATAGAATACCAGATTACCCAGATCTAATAAAGATTTTAAAGCAATTCAACATTAATTTAACACCACTAAATTATGAAAAATTACACAAATTTCATCGGAATCGATGTAGCAAAATTAACGCTTGATTACTGCATGATTACCCCGAACCCACAGCCCGAACAGGGCCAGATACTGAATACGCAAAAATCGGTGGATAAGTTTTTAAAAACATTGAAAAAAGCTGGCTGCCATATGAATGAGACCCTTTTCGTTTTCGAGAATACCGGCATCTATTCCTCGTTGCTCGCCTTGGTTTTAAGCGAAAACAAACTTGATTACGCTCAGGTTCCTGCGCTGGAAATCAAACGCTCTCTCGGAATTACGCGCGGCAAAAGCGACAAAGTAGACGCCAAAGAGATTGCAAATTACGCCAGGCGAAACACTGATAAAATTGCACTTTCTACGCTTCCGGAACTGAGCCTGCAGCAACTCAAAATCGTGTTTGCCGAACGCGAAAAAACCATTGCCGCCATTAAGTCGTTCGAAAGAACCATGGAAAAGGAAATGTACCTGAACAAAAAAGTTTTCACCAGCGTAAAAGCCATCAACCGACAAACGGTGACACAGCTCAAAAAGCAGCTTGCAGCGCTTGATGACAGAATTAAAACCCTGATCCGCGAAGATGAAATTCTTTACAAACAACAGCAGCTTTTAAAAAGCATTCCGGGAATTGGTGAGATCACTTCAGTCTATCTTTTGATGGTCACGAAAGGATTTACAGCATTTACAAACGGACGGAAATTTGCCTGTTATTCGGGAGTGGTACCCTTCGAACACACCTCCGGAACGAGCGTCAAGGGGAAAACCAGGGTCAGCCATCTGGCGGATAAAAAGATGAAATCGCTACTGCATATGGCCGCACTCACTGCAATAAAATATGATCCTGAACTCAAGGCATATTACCGCCGGAAAAAAGAAGAGGGAAAACACACCATGAGATCGGA